>NZ_JACYTP010000002.1 GCF_014841115.1 Photobacterium arenosum | reverse complement strand
CGAATACCACGTCATGTCAGCGCAGGAGTTGACGACAGATTTCCCTGATTGGAAAGGGCTTCAAAGCGTCGGTGTTGCTATTGGCTATCGTATTGACTCAGCAGGGAAAGAGTCGCTGGAGTACCGCTACTATATTAGCTCTGCGGTGCTCACCCCCGAACGTTTTGCCAATGCAGTCCGAGGTCACTGGGAAATCGAAAATCGGTTGCACTGGGTGCTTGATGTCACGATGAATGAAGATGCTTGCCAAATCTATCGTGGCAATGCCGCCGAACTCCTGGCTGGTGTGCGTCACATGGCTCTTAACATGCTTCGATTAGAAACAAGTAAAAAGGCGAGTATCAGGCGCAAGCAGAAAATAGCTGCCATGAATATTGCCTATTTGGAGCAAGTAATATTGGCGGGAATCCAAGGTTTGGATAAAAAATGAGCATACGTGTTCTCGCCCTGAGCTGACTGCAGGTTATGGCCTGTGTATAACCAGCTCAGTATTCTCTTTTACCGGGGCATCATGGTGTTCCAGCGTCGGAGTTCCTATGATGGCTCACGGAGGTAATAACATTTATGAGAACTCGTATAACATTACAGGAAACCTTGATCAGAACTGGAATAACCAATATACCGGAAAATACGGGGACGGCACTGGCTGGTTGAAAAAACAATACCAAAAGACAGCAAAACGCATGGGATATTCAGAAGATGAGGGAAACCTGGCCTATGCTGCGGTTGACTTGGCAACCAGTGCTTATGGCTTAAAAAACACAATTAAACCTGCCATTAATTCGAATATCCCAAATACCAAACAATTCAAACTTTTTTATTATACAAAACAAGATTACAGTAAGGGATGGAAAACAATGTCTAGCTCTGCACTAGGATTTGAAATAACAAGCAACACAATCACTGCATCTGACGCAATCCAACCGTATATAAACGAGAATAAATAATGACAATGTTAATTTACTTTTTTATGAGCATTTTGGGAGTATATTTAACACATAAGGCATCATTGTCTTATACAAAAAACAACAAAGCACCTTACTTCATTCTTTGGGCTATTGTTTATGTTTTTTTCAATGCACAACAGTATTCAATATTCTTTGATAACAAAGTGTTGTCTTACTGGTTTTTTTCCTTGTCAGATACATCATTTAAAATTAATGGTTGGATTCAAGCAAGCGCTTTATTTTTTTTAATCATTAACACTGCAACAATACCCCCCTCGAAAGTAGGACGGTGGTTTAGAATTTCAAAGGGTCTTTTGTTTCCTAATCGAAATTAAAATAAAAACTGTTCATACCGCCAATACTCCGAATGCCCGACAACTGATTCTTTTCAGAACTATTGCTCAAGATTTGAAAAAAGTTTAGCGAACAATGGGTATTGGCGCGCTCACTTTTGAAGGTATAGCCAATGGTGTTACGATTACTGACGCAGTTAATCCATATTTAACAAATAAATCAAAAAAAATGAACATTTATTTCACACTCTACATTGTTATAATGTATTACAGGTTTAACTGTAGGGCTTAAATTGATAAAAAACACCATAAATATAAAAAAGTGTGGCTTTACATTTATTTTTATAACAGCACTAATCTTTGGGCCTCAGCATTACTCAATATTTTTTGATAGCCATGTGAACGGATATTTATTCTACCCTAACTTTGATTCTACATTCATCATCACTGGTTGGATTCGAATACTAGCGCTCTTCTTTTTAATTTCTCATGTGATGATTTTTTATTTTAAAAAACAACCGATATGCAACTTTGATGACAATAGATAAGTAAAAATGGCAGGGCAACTCCTGCCAAATCAGATAAAACTCACAACACCTTATGCGGTCCGAAGCACTCGTAGTGCATCTGCGATTCGCTCACGCCTTTTTCTTTAAGCTGCTTGGCCACATGCTGCATGAAACCCACCGGGCCGCAGAAATAGAAAGTGGTGTTTTGCCAGTCGACAGCCGTATCCAGTTTGCTCAAATCCAAAAATCCTTCAAAGTCTGCGGTGGCTCCCTGAGGCTCGCGATACCAGACATGGCTGCTGACACCCTCTGCAGTATTTGCAATCTCTGCTACATGACTGCCAAACGCATGCTGACGGTGGTTTTCAGCGGCATGCAACCAGTGAATCGGTGCCTGGTGGTTGTCTTTGATGCTTTCCAGCATCGCCAGCATAGGTGTAAGACCAACACCTGCCGAAATCAGAGCGACAGGCTGAGTAGCTTCAGAACGGAAGAAAAAGTCACCGGATGGTGCTGCCAACTGAACTTTATCACCCTCGTTCAGATGCTGGTGAAGATAAGATGACACAGTACCCAGATCCTCACGTTTGACTGAAATTCGGTAGGTCTCACCATTAGGGGCACCGGAAAGGCTGTACTGGCGTATCTCCTGATTGTCAAAACTATCCGCCTTCAGATAAATGCCAATGTACTGCCCCGGTTGATAAGTCGCGACAGGCTGGTCATCTGTCGGCATAAACACAAAACTGGTTATCACATCGCTTTCTGGTTTTTTTTCCACCAGTTCAAATTCCCGCGTGCCGCGCCAGCCACCGGTTTTTGCCTCATTTTCCTGGTAAATAGCCTCTTCTCGGTCAATAAACACTGTAGACAACAAACCGTATGCTTCAGCCCACGCATCCAGCACAGCCTGGCCCGGTGCGAACAATTCATCAATGGTGCCTAGCAAGTGCTCACCCACAATCGCGTACTGCTCTGCTGTAATGCTGAAGCTGGCATGTTTCTGAGCAATTTTCTCCACCACGGGCAACAGCACTTCAAGATTATCGATATTCGCAGCATAACCGTACACCGCGTTAAACAAAGCTTCGCGCTGACGGCCGCTGTCCTGGTGCGTCAGGTTAAAAATATCTTTCAGTTCAGGGTGATGACTGAACATACGATCATAAAAATGTGCGGTGAGTTTTGGGCCGGTTTCGGCTAAAAGCGGTGCTGTGGATTTAACGATATCAATGGTGTTCTGACTCAGCATAGCGGCTTCCTTTAAAGATGTATTTATAATGCATGTTTTAAAGTTGTATCTTAAATATATCTTTCAGTCAATAAAGGAATTACACTTGCCGCTAGTGTTGAAAGAGGAAAAAATGTGCAACTGACCAACTTTACTGACTACGGATTGAGAGCTTTGATCCTGCTGGGTGCCTTGCCAGATGGGGAGCTCACCAGTATCAGCCACGTCAGTGACACGTTCGCTGTGTCCAGAAACCATATGGTGAAAATCATCAATAAACTGGGCCAGCTAGGCTATGTGAAAACCGTTCGCGGAAAAAATGGCGGGATATGTCTGGCGATGCCAGCGAGTGACATCATTGTGGGTCAGGTGGTTCGGGATCTGGAACCGCTGCAAGTGGTGAATTGCGCCCCCGAGTTCTGCCATATCACTCCAGCCTGCCGTCTGAAATCCTATCTGGCGAAAGCCAAAGACGCCTTTCTGGCGGAGTTAGACCAGTGCACAATCACCGATCTGCTGGCAAATAACGATGAATTGCTGATTTTGCTGACGAGACCGGCGTAAAGCTCAGACAAAAAAAAGCCCCGATACAACACGTATGGGGCTGGTCACATATTATGGATTGATATGTAAAGGAGATTATCTGCCCTTCTTACCCAGGATTCAGCCTGAGCCACACAACACGCTTACCCCATCAGATTGCCATCTAGTTTATGGACTTCGCGTACTTGTTTCCAAGCTGGAACACCGGGTATGTCTGGGCTAACGGACTATAAAGTGGGGGCTTTCGCCCCCGGGGTGATTAAAGATGCGCGCCCTGTTCAACCCAGGTACCGATCAGCTTGCGCTCATCATCGGTCATCTGAGTCAGGTTACCCAGCGGCATCACTTTCGTTTGTACCGACTGCGCAACAATGCGGGGGGCATTCACTTTAATTTCTTCCGGTGTATCCAGTATCACACCCGCAGGCGCTGTCGAGAACGCAGCGTGCGTCGGTTGTGCTGAATGACACACTGAACAACGAATCTGAATGACTTCATTCACCTGAGCAAAGCTCACTCCGCTGCTGGCAGGCTGTGCCGAGTCGGTTTCCGCCTGAGCTGTCGCTGACTCTGCTTTTACAGCAGGTGCAGACGCAGCAGGTGCAGAGGTTTCACCCATTTTGCTTGCATAAGGCGAAGTCACAAATGCCAGTGCGATCATACCCAGTGCTGCCACCGGCATTGTCCAGGCAAACTTCTGGCTGCCATGACGGGTATTGAAGTAGTGGCGTACCAGGATACTGAAGACCGCCAGGCCAGCCAGGATCAACCAGTTATATTCTGAGCCATAGGTGCTCGGGAAATGATTACTGATCATGATGAACAGCACTGGCAACGTCAGGTAGTTGTTATGACGTGAACGCAGCAGACCTTTTGCCGGCAGTACAGGGTCCGGTTCGCGATTCTCTTCAATGGCTTTTACCAGACCACGCTGAGCCGGCATGATAACGAAAAATACGTTACCTACCATGATAGTACCGATGATCGCACCAACATGGATGTAAGCACCACGCCCACTGAACACCTGGCTCAGGCCATAGGCTGCAGCCACTAAACCGAAGAACAGGATAATACCCAGCAGCATCGGCTTCTTGCCCAGTGCTGAATCACACAGCAGGCTGTAAATAATCCAGCCAGCTGCCAGAGAGCCCACACCCAGTGCAACTGAAGCCGTGGCACTCAGACCTGATCCCGGCGCGACCAGATAAATATCCGCATTGAGGTAATACACCACACCCAGCAGCAGAACACCTGTGATCCAAGTGAAATAAGCTTCCCACTTAAACCAGTGCAGGTTTTCAGGCATGCTTGGCGGTGCCAGTTTGTATTTTTCCAGGTGGTAGATACCACCACCGTGAATGGCCCAGAGGTCACCAGACAAGCCAGTTTTCGGATTGACACGGTTCAGGTTGTTTTCCAACCAGACAAAGTAGAATGAGGCACCAATCCAGGCGATACCTACAATCATGTGAACCCAGCGAATTGCCAGATTCAGCCATTCCGTCATATGTGGATCCATAACGAACTCCTGTTATGTTATGCGAACTTTAATTGCCTTGGGCTTATCAAAGTGCGACGGTTAATGCTTCCTGCTCCAAACTGCTCAGTGATAATTCGATGCGAACATCGTCAGAAAAGTACACTTCATCGCAGTTGTTGCCAGGCCCGGCACGATCGACAACCAGAAATTGATCGTCCTTGCGCAGAGCCAGAACCGGGTGGTGCCAGACCCCTTTGCCATAATTCACGCCCTGACGTCCGTTACTGTAAAACGCCTTAAGCTGAGCGGGGTCCGGTGTATCCCCTGCCGGGGCCACCAGGATCAGGTACGGATTTCCAAGCAAAGGAATAAAAGCCTGAGATCCCAGAGGATGCCTCTCCATCATGGCTATCTGTAAAGGATAACTCAAAGGCTGGGCTTCAAAGATACTGATGATGGCTGAACCACCCTCTTCCTGCACATCCACATTGGCCATGGCATGGTAACGTCGGGTTGACCCGTTATTGATCATAAAGTAGTCACTTACTTCTTTATCAATAACATCACCAAAAGGGGCAAATGCTTCGCGGGTAAGTGGCTCAATCGTCAGTTGTCTCACTGGTGTGCTCATGGTGACTATTCCTGTCCTGATTACATTGTCTGCAGGCGGAACAAAGCGATCTTATTGATCTCTTCCAACGCCTTATCGAACTCAGCCTCAATTTCATTGCCTAATCGCGCCTCGAACGATTCAAGGATTTGATAACGATTGGCCCCTTTCACCGCCATGATAAAGGGAAACTGAAAACGTGCTTTGTAGCTATCGTTATAACGATTGAACTTCTCGAATTCTTCTGGTGAACACTGGCTAATCCCTGCGCCAGCCTGCTCGGCGGTGGACGCTTCGGTCAGTTCACCGTTCACTGCGGCTTTTCCGGCTAAATCCGGGTGCGCATTAATCAGGGCTAACTGTTCTTCTTTGCTGGCTGACAGCAAAGTGTCTGCCATGCGTGCATGCAGGGTGCTGATGTCATCATCAGCATCGCTGAGACCATTGTCGTAAACTTTTTCCGCCACCCAGGGGCTGTGTTCATACACATCTGCAAATTGAGAGACAAACTCTTCCCTGCTCATTTGGCTCGGTTGGCAAGACGTAAAACGTGCCATCATTAATACTCCTTCATACTTGGGTGCGGGTGATGTTCGTGCCAGTGCTTGGCAATATCAATTCGGCGGCACAGCCAGACCCTGTCATGCTGGCTCACATAATCCAGGAAGCGGCGCAGTGCAGCGATACGTCCGGGACGGCCAATCAGGCGGCAATGCAAACCCACTGACATCATTTTGGGTGCTGTGGCACCTTCTTCATACAGGGTGTCAAAGGTGTCTTTTAAATAATTGAAGAATTGATCACCTGCATTAAAGCCCTGTACTGTGGCAAAACGCATGTCATTGGTATCCAGAGTGTACGGAATCACCAGTTGCGGTTTCGGGCCCTCTTCGTGCCAGTAAGGCAGATCGTCATCGTAGGCATCAGAGTCGTACATAAAACCGCCCTCTTCCGCCACAATGCGGCGGGTATTCGGGCCGGTGCGGCCTGTGTACCAGCCGTACGGACGCTCACCAGTCAGATTTTTGATGATCTCAATCGCTTTCATCATGTGATCGCGTTCTTCTGACTCATCAATGTGCTGATAATCAATCCAGCGATAACCATGACTGCAGATCTCGTGGCCGGCTTCGACAAACGCTTTCGCTACATCCGGGTGACGCTCCAGTGCCATAGCGACACCGAACACAGTCAGCGGCACATCGTATTCTTTAAACAAGCGCAGGATGCGCCATACGCCAGCACGGCTGCCGTATTCATAAATCGATTCCATGCTGATATGACGCTGACCCGGAAATGGCTGTGCCGCTGGGATCTCAGACAAAAATGCTTCCGACTCGCTATCACCATGAAGAATGCAACGTTCCCCACCTTCTTCGTAGTTGAGAACAAAAGAGACAGCAACGCGAGCGTCATTTGGCCAACGTGGGTGCGGGGGTACTGCACCATAGCCGATCAGATTGCGTGGATACTCATTACTCACACATGACTCCTTTAAATCCTAATTGGTCAACACACTGACCATCTGATAATCAATTTATAACAGTGATTGTATACAATATCCAGAATTTTTGTAAATAAAATGTGCGCAACATTTTTTAATATTCATCAAAAAAAGTTAACCGCTTGTTATCCCCATATTGCCTACTTTAATATCAATACGTTAGCTAACAGTCAGGTACAACAAAGGGTTACATACCCTAACTTTTGGGTTAACATTTCGGTTACACAAGCCTTTACTAATCGGTAAAGTTGTGTACATAGTTAAATACAATGTGGCGAACTGATTACGGATCACACATCAGAAGGCATACAATTAGTATGCAAGAAGTAATCTATTTTCTGTACAACTTAAGGAGCGCAACGCGCGAGGTTATCCATGGGAAAACTGACAACTCACGTGCTTGACACAGCCTCAGGCTTACCTGGAGCGGAGATTAAAGTGTCGCTTTATCGTCAAGAGGGCACAGACTTCGTTCTGGTTAAAACCACTCATACCAATTCTGATGGCAGAACTGACCAGCCTTTGCTGGAAGGAAACGAGTTTCAGACCGGCAAATATGAGCTGGTATTCGAAACTGCCCATTACTTCCGCCAGAGAGGCGTGGAACTGCCTTCAGTTCCCTTTCTGGACGATGTAGTCATCCGTTTCGGTATCGCAGATACAGGCAGCCACTATCATGTGCCACTGCTGGTGTCGCCTTACAGCTTCTCCACATACCGGGGCAGCTGATCCAAAGCGGAACACAAGCAGAACAATGGGGGGTCCCTGGCCTGAGGTCAGATGCAGGTCAGGGCACCGCGCAAGAGAGTTTTAAGATTGTATACAATGAGTGCAGGCTAAGTAGTTATCACTTCAAAAACCATGCAGTCTCCGGCAGCTATCAGGCCGGCAGGGTTTTCAGCAAGTGACGGCCTGAAACATAGAGGGAAGTCCTGTCTGGCAGGTGAAGTTGGAAACATTAAAAAACAACCAGCACACATCGTCATTCGGGCAAAAAAAGGAAGCGTCGTCATGAACAACTCTAAAACAGAAACGCTCGGTCGTTCTGAAGCTGGTTCAGCTTCACTGTTAGAGCGCCTGTTTAAACTCAGAGCTCACGGCACCAGCGTGAAAAATGAGATCGTAGGTGGGATTACAACTTTTGCCACCATGGCTTATATCATTTTCGTTAACCCACAGATCATGTCGGCCTCAGGCATGGATGCCGAAGCAATTTTTGTTGCAACCTGTATTGGTGCTGCAATAGGCACTTTGCTGATGGGCCTGTTTGCAAACTGGCCTGTCGGTCTGGCTCCGGGCATGGGGCTGAACGCCTTTTTCTCTTTCACTGTTGTGGGAGAAATGGGCTACAGCTGGCAAGTTGCCTTAGGGGCGGTTTTCATTTCCGGTATCCTTTTCGTTGCGATGAGTTTTTACAAAGTCCGCGAATGGATCATCGAAAGTATCCCTGAAAGCCTGCGTTTTTCCATGACAGCCGGTGTGGGTCTGTTTCTGGGACTGATCGGCCTGAAAACCGCCGGTATCGTAGTTGACAGCCCTGCCACCCTGGTCAGTTTGGGTGACTTTACCCAGCCACAGGCGCTGCTGGCCGCCATCTGCTTCCTGATCATTGCTGTACTGAGTGAGCGTAAAGTCTTCGGTGCCGTGCTAATTGGTATGTTCAGTGTCACCCTGATCGGTATTCTGCTGGGTCTGGTCCACTACAACGGGGTGATCTCTACTCCCCCAAGTCTGGCTCCGACCCTGTTCGCCATGGACATTGCCGGCGCCCTGAACATTTCTATGATCAGCGTGATCCTGGCTTTCCTGTTTGTGAACATGTTCGATACTGCCGGTACCCTGATGGGTGTGGCTGAACGGGCAAACCTGAGAAACAAAGAAACCGGAAAAATTGAAGGTCTGAGCAAAGCCCTGAAAGCTGACAGTATCGCCAGCGTGGCAGGTGCCTGTGTGGGTTGTCCGCCTGTCACCAGTTATGTAGAAAGTGCAGCGGGTGTCGCGGCCGGTGGCCGTACCGGACTGTCAGCCATAGTGATCGGTCTGCTGTTTATCGCGGCAATCTTCTTCTCGCCGCTGGCTGGCATGATCCCAGCTTACGCCACTGCCGGCGCGCTGATTTACGTTGCCTTCGTCATGATGAGCAGTATGCAGCACGTGAAATGGAACGATTTCACCGACGCCGCACCCGCTGCTATCACAGCGCTGATGATGCCGCTGACTTTCTCCATCGCCAACGGTATCGCACTGGGTTTCATCACCTACACAGTGCTCAAAGTCGCCACAGGCAAAACCAAAGATGTCTCAATCAGCATGTACATACTGACCGCGATTTTTGTCGCCAAACTGGTGTACCTCTGATTACAAACAGACACATGCAGTACCAATCTAAAAGTCATAATTAGAAAAGTAACATTTGATGCACACCTACCTCTGTCGTACGGCAGAGGCAGGTCACTGCACACTTAAAAAACCTAATTTAATAAAACCAAAGACGCGAACACAACCTATAACCCTACGCAGCCAATTCATCGGATGAATTGTGGAGAACTAACGATGAAACTTCTCTATACGCTAAACCAGAGACCACCACACAGCATCACCCTGCTCTTAGCTATCCAGCATATGCTGGCTTCCATCGGCGGCATTGTCGCTGTGCCATTGATTGTCGGTACCTCTATTGGCCTGCCGACCGATGAGGTCGTCACACTGATCAACGCCGCTCTGCTCGCATCCGGTATTGTCACCATTGCACAGTGTCTTGGCCTTGGCCCTGTCGGTATCCGTCTTCCCGTTGTCATGGGATCGAGTTTCGGTTTTCTGGGTGTTGCCATCAGCATAGGTAACGCTGACGGTGTTGGCGGTATCATGGGGGCAGCCCTTATCGGCTCTTTCGTGGTCGTGGCAGCCAGCTTTTTCATGGATAAAATTCGCAAGCTGTTCCCTAATGTGGTCAGCGGTGTGGTGGTGACGCTAATCGGCCTGACCATCCTCCCCGTTGCCATGAACTGGGTGGGAGATGCACCCAATACCAGCGAGCAATTTGCCACCATGCCAAAACTGTTCCTGGCATTTATCTCGCTGGCAATCGTTATCGTGGTGTCTATTTACTGCCGTGGTGCCGTCGCCGCTTCTGCCATTGTAATTGGCCTGGCCGGTGGTTATCTGGTGGCCCTGTCAATGGGCATGGTTGACCTTGACCAGATTGCACGCGCTGAGTGGGTGGGCAGCCCGGCCATCATGGAATACGGTATGAGCTTCAGCCTGTCGGCTATCATCAGCATGAGCCTGGTATACATAGTCGTGATTGCCGAAGCAACAGGGGATTTCATGGCCCTGGCGAACAACTGTAAAGTCAAGCTGTCTGGTAACGATCTGAAACGCGGTCTGCTGGGTGACGGTCTGGGCAGTACACTGGCAGCCTTCCTGACCGCAATGCCTCTGGCTTCTTTCAGTCAGAACGTGGGTATCGTGGGTATCACAGGCGTTGCCAGCCGCTATGTTGTGGCAACAACCGGCGGCTTGCTGATTCTGGGTGGCCTGTTCCCTAAACTGGCCGCACTGGCCGTGACCATTCCCAAGCCTGTTTTGGGCGGTGTCGGTTTCATTATGTTCGGTATGATCGCCTATGCAGGTATTCGCATGCTGATCAAAGCGGCTGACACCAAGCGTAACGCACTGGTGATCTGCGTCGGTCTGGCTTCTGGTCTGGCAGTGACTATCGAACCGCGTCTGGTTCAGCACCTGCCACACGATCTGGCTAACCTGTTCCACTCAGGCATTACTACCGGCACAATCGTTACTGTACTGCTAAACCAGATCCTGCCTGAGAACGCAGTCAGCGACAGCATCGAGGAAACCACAGACGAAGAGGCAGAGAGTGAACTCCCGGTTCAAACCTCTGAAACTGCGGAAAAGAAGCAACACATTGAAACAGCAAAACAATCCTGAACAGAGAGACAAATAACACATTAACTTTAACCCGGGGATCATAACGATCCCCACCCCATAAGACCTTCTCCTCGGCAACGGCAGAGAAGGCTAAGGAAAACAAAATGGTAACCATCTGGCTGAAAAACCCTTTAGCCATTTACACAGGCTCAAGCACAGATTTGGATGCACGCGGCGGCGTAGTGATTCAAGGTACTAAGGTGATTGAGCTGGTTCCTCTTGGTGCTCAACCGTCTAACAAACCCGATCAGGTAATTGATGCCAGTGAACATGTCATCACGCCCGGTCTGGTCAATGCCCATCACCATTTCTATCAGACGCTGACCCGCGCCTATCCGGATGCACTGAACAAAGAGCTGTTCCACTGGCTCAAAACCTTGTACCCGGTCTGGGCCGGTCTTGATGAAGAAATGATGCAGGTCGCCACTGAGCTGGCATTGGTTGAGCTGATGATGTCCGGCTGTACAACCGCATCGGATCACCATTATCTGATCCCCCGCGGGCTGGAACATGCCATTGATATCCAGGTAGAGACAGCACAGAAACTGGGTATCCGTTCTATTTTTACCCGTGGTTCAATGAGTCTGGGCGAAGACGAAGGTGGCCTGCCGCCCCGTCATACCATCCAGAAAGAAGACACCATACTCGATGACAGCATGCGTCTGATCCGTCAGTACCACCAGCGTGGTGATGGTGCGATGACCCAGATAGCACTGGCACCCTGTTCGCCTTTCTCCGTCACAACCGATCTGATGAAAGAAACCGCCCGCCTGGCAGAACGTGAAAATGTCATGGTACACACCCATTTGTGTGAAACCATTGATGAAGAAAACTTCTGTCTGGAGCGTTTCGGTCTGCGCCCGGTTGATTACCTGGAAGAAACCGGCTGGCTGAATCACCGCACCTGGCTGGCACACGGTATTCACTTCAACGAAGAAGAGATCCGCCGTTTAGGACAGGCCGAAGTCGGGATATGTCACTGCCCGTCATCAAACATGATGCTGGCCTCCGGTATCTGCCGCAACAAAGAGCTGGAAGCAGCGGGCGTCAAAGTAGGCCTGGGTGTTGATGGCTCAGCGTCGAACGACGGCTCTAACCTGGTCAACGAAGTACGTATGGGTCTTTACATCCAGCGCTTACGTTATGGCTCAGCAGCTGTCACCCATTTCGATGCTTTGCGCTGGGCAACATCAGGGTCAGCACGCGCTATGGGTCGTGAAGACTTTGGTACTCTGGAGGTGGGTAAACAGGCAGACATCGCCATGTTCCGTCTTGATGATATCCGCTTCTCTGGCGCGCATGACCCACTGGCTGCACTGGTGCTCTGTGGCGCGCACCAGGCAGACAGAGTGATGGTGGCAGGCCAATGGCGCGTCCATGATGGCATGGTGATCGGGGTCGATTTACCGGCACTGCTGAGCCGTCATCAGGCAGCAGCAAAACGTCTGGTCGAGCGATTCCAGCAACGCCGGTAAACGAAATCACTCACAACCGCTTTGTTCAGGATAAATAACATCCAAGCGCTTTCGCTCTTTACCTCGTTGGGCGGAAGCGCTTTTTTATTGATTTAAAGTGTATCGGCGATTTCAAATGTATTGGCGATTTCAAGTGTCTCGGCGACTTGATGTTTATCGGCATCAGGCTGATTTTATCTGACAACCGCGAATCACAAGTTGCGTCAGAAATTCTGCAGCATCGGCAAAATCCTGATCATCCAGTGCTTCTTTTTCCAGTACATTGCAAATCTGCCAGCTGAAATCGGCATAGGTCTGGGTCGATGCCCAGATAGTAAACATCAGATGCTGCGGCGACACCCGCGCCATCATCCCCTTCTCAATCCAGCGTTCCAGCTTGGTAATGATCATTCTTGACTGGGCCAGCAGCTCATCGCCAATATCTGACGGCAAATAAGGTGCGCCCGACATCACTTCGTTGGCGAACACTTTGGAGGCGAATGGGTGATCACGGGAAATCCGCAGTTTGGTCTGAATATAAGAGGTGAGTGCCTGAGCCGGATCATCCAGCTGCTCAATCGGGCTGGAGGCTTCCAGCAATGGCTGAGTCACACTTTCCAGCACTGCACGATAGAGGTTTTCTTTGGTCTTGAAATAGTAATACACGTTCGGCTTAGGGACGTCGGCCAGCTTGGCAATATCGGCCACTTTGGTTGCCGCGAAACCCTGCTCCGCAAACAAGCGGCCCGCAAACTTGATAATAACTTCCTGATTTTTTTCTCGAATACGTGACATAACCTGATTTCATCCCTCCAACCGATGCAACGCCTCATACTAGTCGAACTGACCCGCGAATCAAAGTCTGACAAAGGTATTTGCCTGATATCTCCGGTGGTTTCTCTGTTTTCTGCAGCGCTGCAAATTTTTTGCATCCAGTTGCCGCCCCCAATCGTTTACTCAATGACCACCAACAACAAAAAAGGATCTGTCATGAATACAAAACTCGTTGTGAGTGTCATTGCTATGAGCCTTTCCGGCATCGCCTCTGCGTCCAGCCACCGGGAGGCACCTAACATTACCCGGCTTCCCACCCTGGACTCCACCGACTTTTATGCCTTCAACAGTTATGAAAGCGGCCGGGAGGATTACGTCACCCTGATCGCCAACTACATACCGCTGCAAGATGCTTATGGTGGCCCGAATTACTTCGCCATGGATCCCGCCGCCGTGTACAGCATTCACATTGATAACGACGGCGATGCGGTGGAAGATCTGACTTTTCAGTTCAATTTTAAAAATGCACTGCCGAACAACAACATAGGCGTCTCTCTTACTATCGGCAACAGCGGAGAAACCCAATCTGTGGCGGTGCCGTTAAAAGTTGTCGGCAGTATCAGTGACGCCGATCAGAGTGCGGCAAATTTCAATGAAACCTACACACTCAGTCTGGTCAGCGGCCCGCAGCAAAATGGTCAGCCAACCAAGCTGACCAATGTATCAACAGGCCAGACTGAATTTCACAAGCCGCTGGATTTTATCGGCACCAAAACCTTTGGCAGCGAAAGTGGCTATATCAATTACGCCAACCAGTTCATCTATGAGTTTACGATGCCAGGCTGCGCCGCAACGGGAAAAGTCTTTGCCGGTCAGCGCAAAGATCCCTTTGTTGTCAATCTGGGTAAAACCTTCGACTTGGTCAACTATGTGCCTGTTGAGGGCGACAGTGCGCCCGGTGCTGACGATGGCGGCGGCTTTCCTGGCGGGATCACCCAGTCAGCCGACAATGACGATCTGAGGCTCAAAAATGTCACCGAACTGGCAATTGAAGTCCCCAAAGCCTGCATTACCGGAGATGGCAACGGCACCATAGGCACCTGGACCACCGCCAGCTTGCCACAGGCCAGAATTCTGAATCCGAATGCCACCTTCACCCGGCCGGAAGTCAACGGCGGCGCGCTGACACAGGTATCAAGACTGGGTAACCCGCTGGTCAATGAGCTGGTTATCGGCCTGAAAGACAAAGATACCTTCTCGGCAGCCAAACCTGCCGATGACGCGCAGTTTGCCACTTATGTGACACACCCGAGCCTGCCGGAACTGCTGAACATTCTGTTCAAAGATGCAGTCAACTCGACTCTGGGCGCCAACTTAGCCACACTGGCCCCCACCCATTTTCCCCGTACCGATCTGGTCACAGCATTCCTGACCGGCTTTCCCGGCGTTAACCAGCTAAAAACGGTCACACCTTCAGAAATGTTACGCCTGAACACGGCCATTCCAGCCAAACCTGTTGCCCAGCAATCGTCTTTCGGTGTTGCGGGTGACGATCTGGCGGGTTTTCCTAACGGCCGCAGACCCGGAGATGACGTGGTAGATATTGCACTGCGTGTTGTCATGGGCCGTTTGTGTTACCCCATCCCGGTTAACGGAACGGATACAGATCTTGGTCTGTGCCAACCGGAAGATGCCAATGTCGGCAACGTCCCCTTTACTGATGGCGCACCGGTCAATGCCACCATGATGGATGACAGTTTCCCTTACCTGGCGCCACCTCTTTCCGGTTCCGGTACTGACACGGTTTCAGAGTAAGGAGCAGTACAATGACTAGGTCTATTCGCACTACCTTGCTGCTGTCCGCGCTGATACTGGCAGGCTGTAACGGCAGTTCAGATTCCGGCCAGAATTCGTCCGGGGGAACAAATACCGCCCCGGCAGCCATGGCCCTGAGCCTGACAACACAAACCGATACCCCGGTCACCGACTCGCTGAAGGCCACAGACAAAGAGGGTGACGCCCTTAGCTTTGCGCTTGGCAATGCGCCGGCTTTGGGTTCAGTCGTCATCACACCCGATGGCACCGTCACCTACACCCCAGCCAGCGGGGTCACAGGTAATGACCAGTTTAGCTACACGGTCAGCGACGGAAACAACCAGCCGGTCAGTGCCCAGGTCTCCGTCACTATTGAGGTCCTTCAGGTCAGTTTTGCCTCGTTCAGCCGAGAGGTCTTCAACGCCCCGGCAAACAGTACGCCGAAAAGCCTGCGCGGACGGGCTGTCAACAATGACGTCAGCAGTGCCAGTTTTTATGACGACCTGCTGATGGAATAACGCGTACCTGCTGTGGCCTGCTCCAGAGGCCACATTTGTGCTGTGTTCGATCGGCCAGGGATGGCCACTTTTTAAGGAAATTGTCCCATGAATACACACCCTTTCCCCGCACTGGTGATCAGCATTGCCGTATTTTGCAGTGTCTCGGTGCTTGCCAAACCTTACCTGCCTGACAATCAGGATGCCGCTTTGCTGGTGGTGCCGGAGCTGGCCGTCAAGTCAGCGACGCTGGAAGACATTCGCACATTAATTGACAAGGCGCAGCGTCCGTCCGGCACTGTTGATGGTTTCAGCCTGGCCGATGCCCTGATACAACCGCACCTGACGGCTGACTCCGCTCCGGAAGCGCTCTACCTCTGGGCCAGAATTCAGCAGCACCAGCATGATTTCAGAGGGGCAGAGCGGACGTTAAGGCGTTTACTGGAACAGCAGCCCGATGATGCCAGTGCATTATTGCTGCTGGCCAGCGTGCAGACCATCCAGGGTAAATTCGGCCAAGCCAGACAATCGTGCCTGCAGCTTATTGGCCGCTCTTCGATGCTCGTAGCGGCTGCCTGCGCACTGGACAACAGTTTCCAGCAAGCCAAAACCCGGGAGAAGCGCGTCCAGAGCTACAGTGAACTTCAGTCAATCGCCACTCGTTATCCTCCGCAACAGCAGGAAGACTCTGTCTGGCTCATGCAGATCCTGGCCGGTATGGCACTGGCGCTTGACCGTCCGGAAGCAGCACTGGCTCACCTCAGCCTGCCTGCCGACAGTCAGCGTCCCATCAGCTACCTGAGTTTATGGGCGGATGCTCAACTGGCTCAGGATAACCCCCAGGCCGTACTCACCACCCTGGCAGACATTGCCTCCCGTTCAGGGGCAACTGATGACAACCTGCTGCTGAAACTGGCCCTCGCAGAACAGATGACAGGGACATTTCAGCACTGGCAGGTTCGCTGTCTGAACCGGATCACCCTGCGCGAGCAACGACAGGATGCCAGCCATGCCGGATTACTGGCGAGCTATTACCTGCTACTCGGTGATCGCCCTGACAGGGCGCTGTTCTGGGCAAGAATCAACTGGCAGCAAAACCGGCTGTTATCAGACAGGCAATTGCTGTTACGCGCAGAACAGGCTTTTAATCAGCAGGTATAACGCTATCAAGGAAGGGCTACCATGCGAACTCTCGTTATTATTTTTGCACTGCTTGCGGCAGCATTCTCTGCACAAGCACACCAGCTAAGCACAGCGTATCTGACCCTGGAGCAAGATAACAACGCCACGCTAAGCGGAAACTGGCAACTGCAACTGTCTGATCTGTATCCTTTGATGGCTGATAAGGGGATGATTCTGGACGCCAATCAGGACGGCAACCTGACCTGGCGTGAAATCACAAACCAGCAGGCTGCAATACAAACACAGTTACTGAGCCAACTGACCGTCGAGCAGGGCGGACGTCCTTGCAACATAACAGTCGCTAGCAACATGATGCTGGAATCACACGCCAACCTGCCTTACCTGTGGCTGCCGTTAGAGGTCAATTGTCCGTCGGCTGCCGGACTGAGCCTGTCCTATCAGGCGATGTTCGACATCAATACCGGCCATAAGCTGATCGTGAATATTTCTCAGCCTGAGCACAGCATCAACAGAATACTGGATACCAGCAACCGCTCACTGGCGGTCAACATGCAAGCCTCTGCCATGGGCGAAACGGCCCGTGAATATCTGTATCAGGGAATAGTCCATATCCTGATCGGTACCGACCATATCCTGTTTCTGCTGGCCTTACTCCTGACCTGCGTGCTGTATCGCGATAAACAACAGTGGAAAGGTATCGACAGCCCTAAGTCTATACTGCTCAGCACCACCTGGATTATCACGGCCTTTACCCTCGCGCACTCTATCACGCTGACAGCCACAGCACTCAACTGGCTGCCGTCGAGCCGCTGGGTGGAGTTCATTATTGCTCTGTCTGTGCTTTTTGCCGCGCTGAACAATATCTTCCCGCTGATCACCAAACTGGGCTGGGTGACCTTCGGGTTTGGTTTACTGCACGGCATGGGATTCGCCTCTGTGCTGGGCGAGTTGGGGCTGCCATCGAGCCATACTTTACTGGCGGTCGTGGCGTTCAATCTAGGGGTCGAACTCGGACAGTTATCGATACTGCTGCTTGCTTTACCTGTGTTGATGCTTGTCAGGCATCAATGGCGCTATCAGCGCTGGTTTATGCCCTTAGGGTCAGCCTGTATCGCCCTGATGGCATTGCAATGGTCCATTGAACGCTTTTGATTTTGTGGTGTATATACCAAACAGACATTGTCACACTGGCGAATGTCATTACGACTGCTAACGTTGAAACAAGCTGATAAATCAGTTTCTTAACGTATTTCTTCATCACAGTACAAGGAAAGACATGGATCAGGACGATCATCTTAAACTCATCAGCGCCACGGCACTGGGCGACAGGCAGGCCTTCACCAGGCTGTATCAGCAAACCAGCGGCAAATTGCTGGCTGTGTGCCTGAAAATGCTGGGTAACCGGGCGCTGGCCGAAGAAGCGATACAGGATGCTTACGTGAAAATCTGGCATAACGCGGCCGATTATCAGCACCATAAAGGCAGTGTCCTGACCTGGATGATCAGCATCGCCAGATACCGGGCTCTCGACATACTGCGCTACCAAAAAGTCAGGAAAGAAGACGCTTTAACGGCTGAACCCGCGCCACTGGAAGAAAGCGATGACAGGTTTGCCGATCTGGATGCCGGACATAAATTAAGCCAGTGCATTGATGAACTGCCCCAGGAGCACCAACAGGCGATTCATCTGGCTTACTTTAACGGGCTGAGCCATCAGGAAGTGGTGCACTATCTGGACAAGCCGCTGGGAACCATCAAAAGCTGGATTCGCCGCGGGTTACAACAACTACAAAGGTGTCTGACGCCATGAACTATAACAACCAGACATTGATCGATATGCTGGCCGCTGAGTACGTACTGGGCACACTGCGCGGTCCGGCCCGGCAACGCTTTCAGACCCTGATAATGCAATCAACCCATATTCGGGAAGCAACCTGGCAGTGGGAACAGCATCTCAACGAGATCAACCGTCAGATTACCCCTGTCGAGCCAAATGATGCGGTCTGGCAAACGATCAGCCAGCGACTCGGTTTCGATGAGAAACCAGCCAACGAAACCAGCCGCCATGTGATCAAAAGCGGGTTGTCCCGTTTGTGGCCTGTGCTGACTGGTGTCGCCACAGCGGCATCGCTCTTACTTGCCGTGCTGCTCTGGCGGGAAAGCCAGATCCCCGTGGCACCCGGACCTGTCCAGCATGTGGCTGTCGTTAAAGGGGAAGATGCCTCGTCATACTGGCTGATAGAAGTCCACCCGCGCGATATCACTGTCCGGGCCGGATCTTCGTTCCAGGGACTTGCCGACAAAGATTACGAGCTGTGGGCGGTGGCCACCAATGAGCCGAACCCGGTTTCTCTTGGCCTGTTACCGAAACAAGGCGAACTGGTACTGGCGAAAAACACCCGCTTTGATCAGTTGGACATCCAGATGCTGGCGGTCAGTGAAGAACCTCTGGGCGGCTCGCCGTCAGGGCTGCCAACCAGGGTGCTTTATACCGCCGAATTGGACCGGCTCTAGATTAACGACATAAGTGACAGCGTCACTCGGTGATCTGCTGCGCAATATCTGTTGCAAGGTTTGCAGACCCTAAGCCATGTATCCCGCTTTTGAGCCGATGAAAAGCGGGATCAGGCAACAGACACTCCTTTAGCGCCTCAAGCCGTTTAGCATGAGATCCAGCGATTGTGCCGCTTCATTCAATGCCATCACACTGTCTTCGCTGCCTGCGATATAACGTGCTGTGTCCAGCAATGCCCCGTTGATCAGCCTGGCAAGCATAACCGGTGAGGTGACGGGGATGATTTTGTCCTCGATTAATTGCGCCAGTAACCCGGCAATCGCTTCAATGCAGCTCATACGGACAGCCTGGATCTGCTCGCTATCGAGCACCGATGACGCGTCCCTGATCATAATCCGCTGAATATCCGGCTCAGTCGCCATCTTCAGGTAGGCATGACAGCGCCCTGAAAAAGCGCTCCAGCTGTCCGGGGCGCTGGCTGATATGGCCTGCAGTCTGTTATCCATCTCCTGATCCAGCTGTTGGTACACGGCAAGAAACAGGCCTTTCTTACTGCCGAAGTGATGATACAACGCACCACGGGTCAAGCCCGCTCGGCCAGTCAGCTCATCCATAACAGTGTCGGCAAAGCCAACGGTACCAAACAGCGTACGGGCATGCTGCAGCAAGGCAAGCCTTGTCTGTTCCATCGTGATTGCTCTGTTCATGCTAGTTTGGGTCCCTAAAGTATGAGAACAGGTTCATTTATAGTTGACATACACCGCGTATGTCAATTAGTTTCTTATGCATCCCATCCGTCATAAGTGCGCATGGGCATATTCTTAATGACTGACTGGAGATATTCATGGCGAACCCATACAAGGAACTGTTTCACGCCCCGGGAACATTGGCTTTTTCCCTGTCAGGGCTGATTGCCCGCCTGCCCATTTCAATGGCGGGCATCGGGATAATCACTATGATTTCCCAGATTCATGGTTCTTATTGGCTGGCTGGTGCGGTGGCTGCCACCTTCACACTCTCAACAGCCTTGATTGCTCCTCAGATTTCCCGCCTGACAGACCGCTATGGTCAGGGCCGCATCTTGCCCTTTGCGACGGCAATCAGTGTGCTGGGTATGCTGCTGCTTTTAGCCTGCGTTCATCTGGCTGCACCTGACTGGACACTGTTTCTGTTTGCGGCGCTGGGCGGGTTTATACCCAGCATGCCCGCCATGGTCAGAGCGCGCTGGACACACATCTACAAAGGCCAGCCTGCCCTGCATACCGCCTACTCACTGGAGTCTGTGCTGGATGAAGTCTGTTTCATCGTTGGGCCTCCTATCGCCGTCGGTCTCAGCGTGGCTGTGTCGCCCATCGCCGGGCCATTCGTGGCAGCGCTAATGCTGGCGGTTGGCATAGCATTATTCAGTTTGCAGAAAAGAACCGAACCGCCGGTATCAGAGCAAACTGAACATCAGCAGGGATCTGCACTTGAACCTGTCACCATGAAAATGCTGCTGCTGACTCTGATCGCTCTGGGCACCATAGTCGGTACGGTGGATGTGCTCAGTGTCGCGTTTGCCAAGCAGCAAGGCGTGCCTGTGGCAGCCAGTTTTGTCCTGTCGGCCTATGCCGCGGGGTCCTGTATTTCTGGTCTGGTGTTTGGCGCACTGCGCCTGAACCTCGCTCTGCCAAAACAGTTGTTACTGGCTTCCATCGCCACTGCGACAGCCACACTCCCGCTGCTGGTGGTATACGATGTACTGACACTATCCGTCTCCGTTTTCATCGCGGGCATCTTCTTCGCACCCACCATGATTGTGACTATGGGCCTTGTGGAAAAGATTGTGCCTGAGTCAAAGCTGACAGAAGGGTTTACCTGGATGATCACAGGACTGGGCATAGGCATCGCCGCCGGTGCAGCATTAACTGGCTGGGTGATTGATGAAATGGGGATTCGCGCCGGGTTCGCCGTCACTATTGTGGCGGGCGGCGGGGTGCTGCTGGCAAGCGTGTATTGCTACCGTTTACTGCAACAACGTATGGCACTGCAAACGGCCTGATCTGCGACATATTCAGCGATATACAGCAGGTTCATGCTCTGAGCCTGCTGTTTTTTCCTCTGACTTTATGTCCGGCGTTTGGCCAGGACGGTATCAAGAAAACTGACAATCCAGGACACCACCAGTTTGTCATCCACCGGTTGCGATAACGAGTCGATGCCTTTTTCATAGGCTTCTGCGGCATAAAGCTGCTGCCGGGCTGCCATCAGATCTTTCACATAAGCTTTCGTGAACTCAGGATGTCCCTGTATGCCCAGAAAGCAGGTCTTTATCTGGATCATGGCAAATGGACAAAAATCACTGCCTGCCAGCACTCGGGCCTCGGGAGGCAACAGACTGATCTGGTCCTGATGGCTGAGCACAAGAGAGACTGTTGGCCCGGCGCCTTTCATCCAGCCGGCTTTTTTCTTCACCGCATGGCTGTTGACACCGATGCCCCAGCCTCTGCCGGATGTCACCACTTCGCCACCCAGCGCCTTTGCCATCAGCTGATGACCAAAACAGATACCCACAAAAGGCTTGTTCTCTTCATACAGCCTTTCAATGAACGCCATCAAGTGTCCGATCCAGACAAAGCCGTCATTGGCGCCGAATTGACTGCCAGAGGTCATGTAAGCATCGCACTCATCAACATCTTTGGGGTATTCACCGTCAATCACACGGTAGAACACCAGGGTGATTTGCTTTGAATAATCATGAAACAGAGTGGAAAACATGTCCCGATAGTTACCGTGAGCGGCCTGAAGCTCAGGCGCCACATCGTCACACAAGAGCACGCCTAATCGCATTGTTGTCTCTCCCTGTCTGTACCGTCGCGAATTAAATGATTTCGAAATACCGGGCAAGTTCCCAGTCTGTGACCTGCTTTCTGAATTCGCGCTCTTCCCACTCGCGAGTTGCGGCAAAATGCTCTACAAACGCCTCTCCCAGCAGGGAACGGGCCGCATCGGAGGCCCTGAAACGCTGCGCGGCCTCCCACAACGTGGCTGGCAGCGCCAATTCGGCAGGCTGTGGCTGATCATAGGCATTACCAGTTACCGCATCCAATGGCTGCCATTGATTCATGATGCCGTACAAGCCTGACGCTACAGCCGCCGCCAGTGCCAGGTAAGGGTTGGCATCTGCTGCACCCAGCCGGTATTCGATGCGCTGGGATGTCTCGTTCCCCGGTATTACCCGCAGCGCCGTTGTGCGGTTTTCAATGCCCCATGTCGCGTGCGTCGGCGCCCAGAAGCCGGGCACCATACGGGTATAACTGTTGATCGTTGGGGCAATCATGCACAAAAACTCGGGCATCAAACGTTGCTGGCCCGCCAGAAACTGCCGTTGGATTGTGCTCATGCCATGTGTTTGGCTGGCATCAAAGAAAGCGGATTGACCGTTTTTATGCTGGAGGGAAACATGAATGTGACCGCTTTGGCCGGGATAGTCCATTGACCATTTCGCCATGAAGGTCGCCAGCAAATCCCGACGCTGCGCCAGCACTTTCATGTAGGTTTTAAACAGCGCGGCTTTGTCTGCTGCCGCTTCTGCCTGATCAACGGCAATCGCCGCTTCAATCACACCCGGTCCGGTTTCGGAATGAATACCCTCAATGGGGAAATCCATAATCTGGCCCATCGCCAGAATGTCGTGATACAGCTCGCTGTAGACCGAGTTGCGGATCATGGAATAGCCAAACCAGTCCGGTGTGACAGTTTGCAGATTGCGGAAGCCTTTTTCCCGCGCCGAATGCGGTGTTTCGCGAAATAAAAAGAATTCATATTCCAGCGCGGCCTGAACCTCAAATCCCATCGCCTCCGCTTTTGCCAGCACTCGTCGTAACACCCCACGCGGGCACACAGCTTCAGCCGTACCGGTAAATTCAGCAATAAAGAGCAGCATGCCCTCTTCGTCCAGCACATCACGGCAAGTATGCGGCAAGATACGCACGGGGGCATCCGGATACCCGGTATGCCAGCCCGTATACCGGGTATTGTCATAGAGCTGATCGTTCGCATCCCAGCCCAGCACCACGTCGCAAAAAGAAAAACCCTTCTCCAGTGATGCAAAAAACTTGGCTTTGGACATATATTTGCCGCGCATGATGCCGTCATTATCGAACAGGCCAACCTTGACATGGGTCAGGCCACGCTCTTCGACAATCGCTTTTGCATCGGCCACGGATTTTACTGCTCGCGCTTCCATCATCAGCCTCACCCCTTTTGCTCAACCCGCAGAGCAGCACCGCACAACAGCTACAGTTCGCTCTTACATTAAGCTTAGATGCGATTTTGCAACATACTGAGTTTCAGGCAGTTTTAAGAGGGAGATCTGAATCAATATCGGCGCGTCGCGCGCTGTCGTCAGGCTGTATCCCGCAAGCATCAGCCAAGCCCGACACCTCGTGCCATCAGTACAGCCAGTAAGGGAATCACAAGCAGCAGTAATAACTCCAGACGGATAAGAATAACAATGGCAGGCGGCACCGGAATGGTTTCGCGGGTTGTGCGTCTGTGTCTGTAAAAGAAAACGGTGGGAAAAACCGACAAAGCAGCCACTATCAGAAACAAGGTCACTTTGGCATGAAAGACCGGATTCGCGGTGTAAAAGTCGGCAGGTTTGCCCACCAGAAACCACATTGCCAGCCCGGCCAAAAGCACAACAACGGCTGAAATGCCATAGACAGCATCCAGCCTTGCCAGACGATGCATTTCCTCAGCTGTCAGGCGACGTTTGATCAACATATGCTCGACCACCAGCACGGAGAAGAGTGCAAAAATACCGATAAAGTGGAAATAGCGGATCACGATTTCGAACATACTGGGTCCTTATTGTGCAAAGTAACAAAGGTGCAAAGAGTTAATTATCACCCGATGTTGTTAAAAAATCTGCAATTTTCTGATAGGTGGCGCGACACTGAATCGGCACTAACGATTCAAGATTAAGGTACGCGTGGATCATGTCATCAAGATGAAAATGTTCGGTAGGGATTCCCAGCGCTGACAATTGCTGTACATAAGCCACACCTTCGTCCCTTAAGGGGCAGAATTCAGCCGTGATCATCAGCGTTCGGGGCAGCTGGGCGCTCTTAGCCATAAACAACGGGGAAGCGGCCTGCCTGTCCTCGCCATGCTGAAAATAATGATCAAAATACCACTGCATTTTATCCTGCTGGAGAAACAGCCCTTTGCCGTTTGCGGTGACCGAAGGCTGGCTCATGGTGTAATCCAGGCTGGGATAAATCAGCACCTGATTATCTATGCTAACGTTGGGATAGTCCTGATAGTCAGCACTCAGTGTGGCCGCCATCGCGCCGCCCCCTGAATCCCCCACCAGTGACAGTGTCGGTAAATACGCTAACTGATGCTGTTCAAGCAAAGGCCAGAGTTGACCGATAACAATGCGGGCATCCGATAATCCGTTGGGATAGGGCCACTCGGGCGCCAAACGGTAATCAACCGACACCACTATGTGTTGCGTGGCTTTTGACAGTTTCCGGCAGATAGCATCGTACACAGCCACACTGCCTGCCATGTGGCCACCGCCGTGCAGAAAAACAATAACAGGCAACGGCCTGTCAGGTGCTGGATGATAAATACGGACAGGAACAACCTGTGTGTGCTCAGTGACACAGGTGTCGAGTACTCTGGCTATGTGGGGCGAATCAGTCACACAAGTTGCCGTCAGGGTCGACAGTCCGTCCCGTACGGCTTCAGCAGTGGCAACGTAGCCAGATTGCATCAGTTGCGCCAGCCCCTGATTGTAGGCATCCAGCCAGATTTTCAATCCATTATCCAGTTTTACCATGACTTAGCCGACGGACTCCTTACCGTTCATTTTCCTGCATTCGCCGTACCAGCTCGGTTTCTATCCAGCTCGCCATCAGTTGCAGAGTATCGGTATCTATGTCTTTGAATGCGCGGGGATAAGGGGCCGGACTGGAAAAGTTCAGTGTTCCCCAGGTCACTCCACCCACATGGATAGGAATAGCAATATAGGATTCAAGCCCAAAGTGCCGGTAGGCTGGATGGCTCCCCAGTATATCGCTGTTACCGACATGCTCAACGGCAACGACACCGTTTGATTCGCAAGTGACTGCGCAGTACGTCATACCAAATTCAAATTGATTGCCGGGCATAAGAGGCATGTGTTCCGGGCAAATACAATGGCGTATGGTGTAAGTGTCACCTTCCACCTGCGCCAGGATACCGATGTCCAGATTGAATTGCTCCAGTCCCAGCTGAATGAGCGCATTCATCTGGACATCGAAGCCTTTATCGTAAAGCTGGGCAATTTCATTTAAACGGCGAATCACATTTTCGCTTTCAGAATATTCAGTGTGCATACATTCCCTTGTTTTGTTCGCTGCATCAGACACAGTGGATATGGCTAATAACTCAACCGTACTGAGTCAGAACAACGTATTGTCTGCGTAAAAACAGACAACCTGCGTAAAGACAGATAAGCAACTCGTTATGCATAAATTATTAATGCATGAACAGAGAGCATTTACCACCGGAAGCATCAGAGTTCATTGTCACTGATATCGTCAAGGATAGC
The DNA here is from genome assembly GCF_014841115.1 of Photobacterium arenosum. Lineage (GTDB taxonomy): Bacteria > Pseudomonadota > Gammaproteobacteria > Enterobacterales > Vibrionaceae > Photobacterium > Photobacterium arenosum. The sequence continues at coordinate 572,545 of NZ_JACYTP010000002.1, read as the reverse complement.
CTTTGCTGACCATTCTGCCTGAAGATGTATCGATTTTTAGACCCAGGACATGGAATCCACAAGCCTATGAATAGGCTGCCTATACTGAAGGCGTAAGGGAGTATAGACATAACAGGCAGGAGGCATTTGGTTACTCAATGTACAGCCCTTAGATATGGAGTACTCGACAATGCATCGAACAGTCTCTCTTATGTTGTCAGGCTCATCCTTACTGCTGTCCTCCCTGATTTTAGCGGCGTCCGGCGCTCACGCCACCGATACTGCATTTTCAGCCGGCAAGAAACTGGCGCTGCTCAGCGGCCAGCAACCCATCTACTCACCACAGGTGAATATCGAAAAGCGCACAGGGCGAATCACCAGAGAAGAATTAAAAAATGGCGTGATGGACAGCCGTCACTATGTTGACATCGACGACTATCTGGCCAGACAGAACAAGAGCAATGCTGCAGTCCCACCGGATCGTTACTTTGTGGTTAACAGCATTCGGGTCACCCGACCTTACGGCAGTTGGTATGATGGCTACGGACAATATCGAACGAATCAGGAAGCCATCAACTGGCTGGGTTTCACCGCTATTCACTTCGAACTGCTAAACCAGCTCAATGAACACCAGCAACGGCGTCATGAACAAGCGCAGATAACGGCTACCACATCACCAGTGGGCCGCACTGTACAATGGCAGGACGGCGCCGCTTCTGGCTCGGTGAAAGCAACGCGGGAAGGTACAACCACCAGTGGCCGCTATTGCAGAGAGTTTCAGCAATTGGTCACAGTGAACGAGACAACAGAAACCGCTGTCGGCACCGCCTGCAAACTGCCGGACGGTACGTGGGAAGTGGTCTCTACCGGCTAGCTCAATTCAGTCGCCGCCAGTTCCGCACCGCATTCCAGTCTGGCGGGATGCTCAACAAGGCTGATATAGCAAGCCGCGCCGCAAAACAGACTGGCACTGAATGCCGCCAGAGCACCGAAGAATTCCGTGCCAGTCACCACCAAAGACATCATGGCTCAGGCTATTTTTTCAGCTTAAAGGCAACAATATAGTCCCCAAGCGTTGTGCCGATTGAGCCATGTCCCCCGGCCACAATCACCACCATCTGCTCGCCCTGGCTATTGAGGTAAGTCATAGGTGTGGCTTGTCCACCGGCAGGCAGGCGGGCTTTCCATATTTCTTCACCGTCGCTGAGATCATAAGCACGCAGATAGTTATCGACTGCGGCTGCCATAAAGACAACGCCGCCTTTGGTAATGATCGGCCCGCCTATGCCGGGGACGCCCATTTCGATGGGCAGCAGCAAGGGAGTCAGATCGCGAATTGTCCCGTTTCTGTGCTTGTAAACAACGTTGCCCTGACTCAGATCAGCACCGGCCACATAACCCCAGGGCGGTTGCTGACAAGGCACGCCCAGCGGTGATAAGAAAGGTTTGAGGCTCACGGCGTAATCAGCACCTTGGTTGGCATTCACACCATGTTCCCCTACGTTGACCTCACCCAGTGACGCACTGCTGTCTTTCTTAATTAAGGTAGAAGTAAAAGCCAGATAAAGCGGCATACCGAACATCACCTGCCGCTCTGGATCCACGGCGATCCCGCCCCAGTTAAAGACACCGAAATTACCGGGAAAGACGATAGTTCCCTGTTCTGATGGCGGGGTATAGCGGCCTTCATAACGCAGCTGGCGAAACTGAATACGGCAGTAGAGCTGATCAATCAGCGTAGCGCCCCACATGTCTTTCTCTTCCAGCGGCGGCGGATTAAAATTCAGTGCTGATTCAGGCTGGGTCGGAGAGGCAAAATCGCCATCAATTGTTCCCTGAGGTGCTGCCACTTCGGTAATCGGATGGATCGGCTCGCCAGTCGCCCGGTTCAGTACATAGACATCGCCTTGTTTCGTCGGCACAACCAGCCCAGGCAGCAGACCACTGTCGGTCTGAATATCTAACAGGCTCGGTTGCGCGGGGGTATCCATGTCCCACAAATCATGATGAACAAACTGCTGTACCCAGACTGGCTGACCATTATCCAGGCGCAATGCCACGACCGAAGAAGCGTATTTTTCTTCCTCCGGGGTGCGGAACATGCCCAGCTGATCCGGGGTACGGTTGCCCATAGGGATATATATCAAGCCCAGCGCTTCGTCTGCACTGGCGACAGACCAACTGTTCGGCGAACTGGTCGCATACAGTTTATCTTTGGCAATCGGCTGGGTATCGGTTGGATTGGCCGAATCCCAATTCCACTTCAAGGCTCCGGTTTTGACATCGTAGGCACGGATAACACCGGATGGCGAGTTGATGTCATAGTTGTCATTGACGGAACCGGCCACGACCACGACCCCTTTCGCCACCACAGGCGGAGAGGTGGAATAATAATAACCGGATTTTGGGAAGGGCATATTGTGCAGTAAGTCCAGCACTCCGTCTTCAGCGAAATTTTTACAGCGTGCGCCGGTGGCCGGATCCAGCGCAATCAGCCTGGCATTTGAGGTCGGCAAAAAGATCTGCGCATCGCAGTCAACACTGGCTAATGTTTCCGCCGCACCGGAACCGGGCTGCGAAATCATGGCCGGTTCACCTGCCTGAGGCGCGAGATAAGACACCCCGCGGCAAGTCTGGTGCTGGCGCTGGTTGTCCTCGCCGACTTTCGCGTTATACACCCAGCGCTGCTGGCCGCTGTCGGCATCCAGTGCCACCAGCCAGTTGTGGGGTGTGCACAAATACAAGGTATTGCCGATTTTCAGCGGCGTAGCCTCATAAGTAAATTCCCCGATATCCCCTTTTCTTTTCACATCATCGGTTTGGTACTGCCAGGCTTGCTCTAACTTACCCACATTCTGCGGAGTAATATCCTCCAGCGGCGAGTAACGCTGCCCAAAATTGCTGCGGCCGTAGCTGTACCAATCCCCTTCAGGTACCTGCCCCAGCTTCGGTGTCTGGACAATAGTGGATGTGTTTAACTGGCCTTCCAGCTTGTGGGTGTCGTTAAACATGCTGCCCAGCGTCACCAGCGCGACTAACCACCAGTACGCGGTCAGACGGCTGATTCTGGTTCGCCCCATCAGACGGAAAGAAAACAGCAGCGGTATACCTAAAACCAGCAGTAATCCCATCCTGCTGGCCAGTGGCCACCAGTCATAACCGGACTCCCACAATGACCAGATCAACGATGCCAGCAAAAATAAACCGTACAGGATCTGCGCGTTACCCCGCTTGGTTCTGATTTTGGCTGCAACCAGCAAAAACACCACGCCAGCGATGGCAAAATACCAGCTACCCCCCAGGGAGATCAGCCACAGACCTCCTCCAAACAGCACCAGCCCGATGAGGAAATACAGAAATGCGATGAATCCCATGCGCCTCTTCCTTCTTAGTGTTATTCGGCCAATTCGGACGGTAAACATAACGGGTCACTGACAAGCTGACCGTACCTAAAAAAGCGTAGACTATGTGGAAAAGAAGTACTGAAATTCAATCAGATGTGACTAAGAAAATATCGCTCAATACTGCCATGCAAGGCAGGTACATTCACAGTCTGTCTGGCGTATTCAACATCAGCCACTCTTGCCGTGTTATCCGGTACAAACAATGTTCAGCCAGTGAGTGATCATGCGGCAATTTAGGATGCATAAAGTTTTTCTGACAATCCGACATGCCCAGCTTCTGCATCACACGCCGGGAAGGCTGATTGGCTAAGGTAGTAAACGCATAAACAGCAGGTGCCTGCAGCTCATCAAACGCATAACTCAAAGCACGTTGTGCTGCTTCAGGTGCGAACCCTTTCCCCCATTGATCGGCGGCCAGTCGCCAGCCAATTTCAATAAAGGGGGTATCGGGTATATCAAGGTCCTGATAATGCAAACCCGCCAGGCCAATAAACTGACCGGTATCCTTTCTTTCTACTGCCCAAAAACCCCACCCGTTTTTCTGAATCAATGAGGTCGCTTTGTGTGCAAGCTGAACGCTTTCATCTTCACTCAGGGTTGCGGGGAAATACCTCATCACATTCGGGTCTGCACACATGGCAGCAAACGGTACGTTGTCATCTTCTTTCCATTGCCGGATGATGAGTCTTTCGGTCTGCAACTGACAAATGTCTCTCTTTAATTTTTCAAACATTGGTTATCTACCTGGGTTTTGTTTGGCGATCACAGCCATGTGATCACTGCTGTGAACTCGCGTTCAGCAACTTAGCCATATAAATTTCATCCACATACTTACCATTCACCCGCATGGCGTCTCGCTTGATCCCTTCTTCGTCAAATCCGGCAGCCTTGTATAGATGACGAGCTGGTGCATTATGTGCCATCACCGTCAGCTCAATACGGTGAAAAGCATGATGACATGCCCACGTTTCTAAAGACGCCATCAGTTGCCGGCCGACACCCTTACCCTGAGCACTTTTTTGAATGCAAATGGCGCAGTAAAGAGAATGCCTGATACGGTTCATTTTGCCGCCCACCCCGACGATAAAGCCGATCACTTCGCCAGCCTCGTTTTCTGCAACGAACATCGTTTGCTGATTGGAATCCACCCATTCCGGCAATTGCTCTCTTTGCTGCTCTATCGTCAGCTGACGCTCTCCGGGTTCAAACAGCATGAAATCTGTCTCTGTATCGAGCAAATGAAACAGAGCCACCAGCCTTTCAGCATCATCTAATGCCACTTTTCTGATTATCATGCTTACTCCAATCATAACTCTTCAGTTTTTCATCAGCCCGCTACCTTACACCAGAAACACAGACGCACAAACCTAGATGCATAAAACACAGCCGCATAAAACACAGCCGCATAAAACCAGGTTGCACAAAAATATTCATTAATGAAATTCACTCTTTCAATACAATGCCTATTTCACTTAATGCGATGATCTCTCTGAATTTACCTGTTAATCAATAAGCGTTAAGAATCAAACTTTGTGCAGAAGATTAAATTTTTGTCATTTCGACCTGCTTATTTTTTTTACTGAATTAGACTTGTGGGAGCTTGGTCAAAAATCAAACAAATCGTTACATTCATTTTCTCTAAAACAGTGGTATGGATTGCAGTTCTCAGGGAGGAGCAATGAGAAATCAGTTTCTCAAGCTTTTTATATTGTTGGCAGGATTTGCACCGGTAATCACGTGTGCCTCTCATCAGGATCCATTGAGACAACCTTTAGCAGATCACGAACCATGGGCAACTGAACTGATTTCACAGAAAGTGTCCTATTGCTTCAATCCTGCCTGGCGTCCGTACGATTACCAGGAGCAAGAGCAGCACAAAGGCATTTTTGCCGATTATCTGCACCTTATTGAGCGTTATCTGGGCGTCACTTTTCATCCCTATTTCACGAGCAGTTGGAGTGAGTCCTTAACCGCCCTGCAACTCGGCCACTGCGATTTTATTCCGGCTATCAGCCAAACCCCAGAGCGGGAAAAATACCTGTCGTTTACCTCACCTTACTATCAGATTCACAACGTGCTGGTTGCCAAGGCTGATAAACCCATGCTGACCTCGTTGGATGAACTGGCCGGACAATCCATTGCCGGGCCAAAACACTCCGCTGTAATGACCAGATTGCAACACACCCACCCAGAGATTCAGCAAGTCTATGCCGCCACCCCTTTGCAAGCCATGCACCTGTTAAATGCCGGGGAAGTGTACGCCTTTGTTGCCCCGTTAGATTCACTGATAGATGAACTGAAAGAAGATGTCTTTCGTAAAAAGATCATTGCCAAGCTCGACTTTTCGCTGCCTGTTGCTGTCGGGGTCAGGCTGGATAAGCCCGAGTTGCTCAGGTTACTGAACATGGCAGTGCAATCTATTACCCCTGAAGAACACCGAGAGATTTCCCGAAAATGGACACAGTTCACTATTACAGAACGTCATAATTTCACAGATATTTATCGCTGGTCTGCAGTCTCACTGGTGATCATTCTTGTGCTTGGATTCTGGATAACCCGATTGCAGGATGAGATCAAAAAACACAGCCAGACTGAAGCAAGGCTGAGACACATGGCCAATCACGATGCGCTGACCAATCTGCCCACCCTTCGCTACGCTCAGGAAAAAATTGACAGTGCCATCCTGCGTTGCCAACGCAGCAATACCAATATGGCTTTAATGTTTGTCGATCTGGACGGATTTAAAGACGTGAATGACACCTTCGGGCATGATGCCGGAGACAAACTGCTGAAAGCCGTATCGATCAGACTGGTAAACTCACTGAGAGAAACCGATACAGTGGCCAGAATTGGTGGCGATGAATTTATACTGATACTGGAAAATATCGCATCGACGGATACAACCACAATGCTGGCAGACAAAATACTCACCATGTTCAGCCGTCCTTTCATGCTGACAGATAACCCACTCCATCTCGGCGTCAGTATAGGCGTGTCAATGTATCCGTCACACGGCACGACCCGCGAATCTCTGCTGAAACATGCTGACCAGGCCATGTACTGCGCGAAGAAAAACGGCAAAAATCAGTGTCAGTTTGCATTGGCGCAACAGCAGATTTCCGCTGAAAAAGTCTGACCGTACTTCGCTGCACCCGAAAGGTTCAACTGTAAAAGCACCCTGTTCATTGATGTATATCAACAACCGATACAATAAAAATGTGACCAGTGTTTAAAATATAACCAGAATACTGTAGCATTCGCGCTGCCGTATTAATGAAAGTCATAATAAGTGCAAAAAACATAACAATCACGGAGTAACCATGCTTACTTCTCCTTTATTAGTATTCACATGACTTTAACCTGTAAAAGCTGGTTCATTATTCGTTTTGCCATTCGGTATAAACATTTTCTGCTGGCAGTGTTACTGGGACTCAGCGTCTTAGCTTTCGGCTTGGGCGGTATTTACCTGCATGCCAGGGGGAGTCTGGAAAGCCTTGTAAACGAAAAATCCAACATTGCGAGTGCGCTTCTGCAAAACACCATGGATGAAGCCCATATTGCTGTTAATAAGGCTACTCCATTGCTCGGTGCCGCCTGTACCCCTGCAACCGCGGAAGAGCTAAAGCGCATTTCCGTGCTCAGCCCTAATATTCGCACCATTAACTTAGTCAAAGATGATTACGTTTACTGTTCATCACTGTTCAGCAGGACATTGAAAAAGAATGCTAACACCCACATCTCAATCGACAACCGGCTGTTTCTGGCCACGCATAATTATTTCAATCCAAATGAAAACATTCTTTTTCTCAGCTCAAAAGCTGGTGACAGGTATGCAATCGCAAGTATTGATGTCCATTATATAAAAAAAACACTCAAGACTATTGGACAGAAAATTCCGTTAACAGTTACGTTAAATAACCAGCAGAGAGTGACATACAACACTTTTTACTCTGAGACAAAAAACGGCACATTAATCGCCCTGAATTCCCGGGATGATGAGTTCACCATTTCATCTCGGATAAGCCAGCAAATGTATCTGGATTACATGCTGTCGCATTTATACATTCCCATATATCTGTGCATCATTATTGCCATTATCATCAGCATCAATGGCTACCGCCAGCTCAAGCGCCCGCGCTCACCTCAAGAGGAATTACGGCGGGCCGTAGAAGACAATGAGTTTCTGCCTTACCTGCAACCTATAGTGAACCATCAAGGCAGGATTTGCGGTGCGGAAATATTAATGCGTTGGCACCACCCGAACCAGGGGTTCATCATGCCAGACTTATTTATCCCTCTGGCAGAGGACACCGGCCTGATTACAATCATGACGACTCAGATGCTGACCAGCGTGAAATCTTATTTACTTCAGAATCAACACTATCTACCCGACGGCTTTCACCTGGCCATTAATATCAGCCCAGGCCAGTGTAATGATCTGCTTTTCTATAATGACTGCCTGAGTTTCATGTCTGTCTTTCCGGAAGGAAAGGTAAAACTGGTCGCTGAACTGACAGAGCGGGAGTTCATTGAAGATACAGGGAATGCTGCCCTCCTGTTTGAGAAGCTGCATAATCTGGGGGTTCAAATTGCGCTGGATGATTTCGGCACCGGTCATTCATCGCTGGCGTATATCAACCAGTTCAACATCGACATTATTAAAATTGATAAGAGCTTTACCCACCTGATTGGTTCCGTAGACATGCCGAGCCATATCGTAGATAACGTGGTTGATCTGGCCAACAGACTGAACATAGATGTCGTTGCAGAAGGGGTGGAAAACGCGACACAGGAAGCCTATCTCAAGCTGCGCAACATTCAGTTTTTCCAGGGCTATTTCTACGATAAACCCATACCTCCAGCGGTTTTCATAGAGAAAATGCAGCAGCAAAGCGACAGACAGGCACGCTTATCCGCTGATCTTTCACTGAATGGCTAACGAATCAAGCAGGGAGCAAACTCCCTGCTGTTCATTATCATCAAGTAAACGCTACACCTTAAAATAGGCCAGGTGCTGGTTAAGTAATTCAGAGACTTGCGCCATTGCCTGACTTTCCTGAGCAAGGTTCATGGATGATTCTTTCATCACGTTAGCAGACAGGTGAATGCTGCTGACATTTTCATTCATTTCATTGGCGACTATGCCTTGTTGTTCCGCCGCGGCCGCTATCAGCACCACTCTGTCAGTGGTTTGGTTCAAGTCTGACACCATATTTTCAAAGGTGATCCGGGTTTCCAGCGCAACATCGACACAGCTTGCCGCCTGAAAATGACTCGATTGCATGGTTTTGCTCGATTGCTCAGCAATACTGGTCAGTCTATCGATACTGACCTTGACCTCTGATGTCGACTGCTGAGTGCGACTGGCAAGATTTCTGACTTCATCGGCAACCACGGCAAATCCGCGTCCCATCTCACCGGCTCTGGCCGCTTCAATGGCGGCATTCAATGCCAGCAGATTGGTCTGCTCCGAGACATCCTGAATCACGTTCACCACAGCATGAATATCCTTTACCCCCTGTAACAGCTCATTGACGAAGCTGTCTGCCTGGGTGATGTTTTCAGCCACCGACTGAATATTATCGCTGGTGGCTTTCATGCTGACACTACTTTGCGAAGCCTGCTCAGCAACGTGAACAGTGGCCTCGGAGGTACTTTCTGCATTTTGGGCGACATCGTTAATGGTTGCCGACATTTCATTCATCGCCGCCGACAGTTGCTCAAGCTGTACGTGCTGAGATTCGACGCTGGTTGCCGTCTCTTCACTGGCACTGGCAATTCGGCCAGCCATTTCACGTGATTGCTCCGCAGACTGACTGGCCACTTTGAGTGCCGCCTGCAGTTTATCCAGCATGCGATCGACTTCCCGCCCCATTTCACCAATTTCATCCTTACGCTTTTTATTCAGCCTGACTTTCAGATCACCGTCTGCAATCACATGAACTTTTTCGACCAGCGCAGTGAGCGGTGTGACAATATCGTGTGCCAGCAAGTACCCGAACAATGCCAGAATGATCACCGCAGCGGCAGCAAAAACCGATGCCTTCGCCAGATCACTGTAGAAGACATCGTCTATATCCGACACCAGTACGCCCGAGCCGACTATCCAGTCCCACTCAGGAAAATACATCACATAAGATATTTTTTCGTGCAGCCGACCATCCGGTGCCCGCCAGGTATAATCCAGAAACCCCTGGCCTGTTGCCGACGCGATACTCGCCATTTCACGCCAGTGATACTTGCCAGAACCATCGCGGATCGCAGAAGCATCAGCGCCGTCCAATTCCGGCTTTAACGGGTGGATAATGACTTGTTGCCTTGGGTTGGTAATCCAGAAATAGTTATCATCATCATACCTGAGCTGATCAATGGCCTGCAGTGCCATATTTTTCGCCTGCTCTGCACCTAAATCCGCCGTCTGAGCGGCAAAAAACTGAATGATACTTTGCGCGGTTTCAACTTGTGCGCGCAGCTTATCTTCACGCTCGCTGAATGAAGCGCTGCGCTGCTGCGCCAGATTATAAATACAGACAGATACAATAATCCCGGCGGCTATTGCCACCAGCAGTTGCAGCTTTATTTTTATTGATATATTTCCAAGTTTCACGTGATGTCCCTGCCAAAATAAGCAACAAAGCACGTATTTTGCAGCAGGGAATCCGGGGAAGAGTTATCTGAAATCAAAGAAAGTTGAAACTCTATGCCTGACAGGTATTTAACCTAATAATATGTGACATGCATCATATACAACTCGCTCAATGTCCTATAACTGACTATGTGGAAATCTGTCGATATCAACCTCAGTGCAACACAAGCCCCGGCTACTGAGCCGGGCTGAATCGTGTCGCCTCGAAGCTGTTCAGTAAACGGTGGATCAGGTATGTCACCAGTAAGGTGGCAACTATGGCGAAGAAGATACTGCTGACCCGATAAAGCGCGCTGAACACCAGATCATTACCCGGAGTCAGGTATTGCCCGTATAAAATGCCAAGGGTTGTCAGTCCGCCAAAGCCGGCGCCTGAGCCGCTGGATTCCTTAACATGCATATAGCTGAACAACATAGCGCCTATCCACAGCAATGGAATGATCAATACCAGCATTCCGGACCAGTCGTACAATAGCAACTGCCCTGCCATACCAAAGGCGACCCCCATGATAGTGCCCATCGCCCGTTTACGGGCATAACCCAAAGCGCCATTCCAGTGCATAGGAAAAAGCAGTAACAAGGTGGTCGCCTGCGCTGACATCGAGTCATTCAGATCAAAGATCTGAAAAACCAGAAACGACAGTGTTGCAATACTGGCGCCCATCAGTGCTTCATGGCGCATTCGGTGAGAAGCCTTCGGTTCACTGGGACGTGCTGGTGGCTGACGAGGTTCGGCATCAGGGATCAAAAACGTCATCAGGTAAGCAATCACCACCGACAGCACATTGGCCAGCAGGTTGCTGAAGATAAGATCATTCAAATCTGAACTCGGGTAACTGGCAAAGTGCAGCATAATGCTCAGGCTGAGCACGCTGTTCGCCCCGAACAGAAAGAGTGTTCCTTTGGACATACAGGCAAATTTGTACAGAAAAAGCACGAAAGCAATCAGGGTCATCATGCCCGGATGTCCGCCAAAGAATCCGCCTAGTATCCCCACTTCCAACCCGCACACTATCGCCGCAGCCAGCAGCTGACGCGCGGCATGCGCACTCATCACAGGCACCATTCCCAGCAACAGCATGGGGGTAACAGTAAAAAAAACGCCGTAGTTCCAGCCGAAAATTTTACTGATCGTAAAGCCGAGCGTGGCACCGGTTGCAATTCTCAGGCACTGGCGGACATCGTTTTCCGACATCGGATGATCCCATAACTTCATGGCACCTCCGGCTTAGTAGATGTAGTGCAGCGCACTAAGGAACTTAATCTGAGCATGAGCCATCCAGGCGAACAGGCCACTGTCCGGAACCAGCTGTACCGTGGCACGCGCACCTGCGGGTAACTGTTGCGGCGATTCCCCATCAATGTTCAGATGAAGACGCATTCGCTGGGCATCCCGCACCCATCGGTTAGACTCTGTAGGCGTGGCAAGACGGCCATTCGCATCAAACTGTCCGGCACTGACACCCGCATCCAAACTGCTGATATGTGCACTAAAGACCTGCCCTGGCTGACTGTCGAAAGCAACCAGCGCCTGACTGTCGTTACTGAAATGTCGCAGGCTCTTTTCCCGGAAATCGGCAATGATATCGACATCCGTTGATACCAGTGCCACCAGCGGATTACCGGCTGCCGCGTATGCGCCTTGCTCCAGCTGGAGATTGGTAATTACGCCGTCACGTTTGGCTTCTACACGGGTATAAGACAGATTCAGTTCTGCCTGTTGTAGCTGATTTTTCGCCACACGAATGCTCAGGTTTTTATCGCTGATTTCGCCCCGGCTGACTTCCAGCTCTTTTAAGCGCGCTTTCGAGGCAGACAAATTCGCTTTGGCTGCGATGGCAGCACTCTGAGCATCATCACGCAGTTGTTGTGATGTCCCGTTGCGATGAAACAGTGTGCTCAGTCGCTGCGCTTCGCGTGTTTTTTGTTGCAAAATGGCTTCATTCGCCGCGACTTCTGCCTTTGCGGCCAGGATAGAGGCATCCAGCTGGCTGTTATTCTGGATCACTTTTTCCAGATTCAGACGCGCTTGTTCGACGGCCAGCTTATACGGGGCCGGATCGATAACAAACAACACGTCGCCCTGATGGACGGCCTGATTATTATGCACATGTATTTCGGTGATCGGGCCATTCACTCTGGGAGCGACTTTGGTAACAACCCGTGTCGCCATCGCTTGTGGGGTCAAAGGCATAGCCAAGTCGGCCATCAAAAAATAGGCAAAGACCAACACAAATGCGAAACAGGCGTATTTAATCCAGCGGGCAAACTTTTGATCAGGTGTCATAGAGGTTTATGTCTCCTTAGAATCGTTATTGTGTTCTTTATTCAGAGAATCCAGCGCATTGTGGGCAATCTGCTCCAGAATTAAGCCCAGCTTCTGTAATTCCTGATCGTTAATATGCGATAGCAGCTGTTTGCGCACCTGCATGATGCGTGCTTCCATGTGGGTGAGCAGTTGTCGTCCTTCATCCGTCAGGCTGACAATTCGGGCGCGCTTATCACTGTCGCAGCAACGGCGTGTAATCAGCGACTGTTCTTCAAGCTGTTTCAGGGTGCGCATCAGCGAGGCCAGTTCGATCTCCAGCGCTTCTGCCAATGTTTTCTGACTGACGTGATCGCCCAACCGCTGCAGTTTCCACAAAGCCGTCCAGCGCGGATGAGTGAGGCCCAAAGGGGCCAGTTCGCGGTCTGCCACCATCTTCCACAAACGCGAAACACGGCTGAGCTGCTCAGCTAACGGCAGATCACGCAGTATATTGATATCTTGAATCATGGTGCTTCACCAAAAATACTTAGCCTGCTAAGCAATATAATATAGTTAGCAGGCTAAGTAAATGTTTCGTGATTTATCTCACACCATGCCTGTACAAGCATTTTGACGCAGCATGCGCTGTTCGAGGGGAAACTGGAGCGAAATCAGACAAGGTCGGGGGGTTCTGAAAACAATAACGCCAGAATGAGAGAGCTCATATTCTGGCGTTGTGGATCAATGATACTTACAGCAGGCGGTTAAATTCGACATCATATCTTTCATTGAGACTATCGGTTATATCCAGCGTCAACGTCTTCCCATCTTCTGATACGGTCACAGAATGAATCATGGATTGAACTCCATTGTCATGCAGGAGAGATGGCCCTGAACCGTCAAAAATCAGGTCTAGAGTCAGATCAACGTTATTCATATGTGAATAAGTACCGTACTCAATCCCAATATCACCGTCCTCACCTTCTGGCACTTCGCTATCGGCCAGTTGAACCAAGAAAAACTTACCGTCATCACGGAAATTGAAAATGACATGTCCTGAATTATTACCTTCTTCGGCTGGCTCTTCTTTAAGTTCCCAGCTTCCCACAATAGTATTGGAGGTTGCCACTCGAGGGAAAACTTCGTCACCGGAAGCGTCTTCATCATCAGACGGTGTTGGATCAGTCCAGGTCAGAGAAAGTGAAGCATCGCTGACGACAAAATTGGTGATGATGTCATCACTGGCCAGGCCGCCATCAAAATGGTCATCTGCAATACCGTTGTTGTCGTTATCTTTAGACCAGCTGATCTTTTTCCCTACTAAATCCGTACCTTTCAGCTTAAAGCTCCCATACTGAAAACCTTGCCACAAATCTTCATCTTGGTCTTCAACTTCATATTCATATTCCACAACCAGAAAATGGCCATTAGGGAAAATGTTCACAATACCTGCATATTCAGAATCCTCACCCACTTCCCAACCTAAGCTAAACATACCTTTTAAATCAGCCGTTGTTGTACTCAGGCTTTCTTCAAAGTGGGCTTTTGCTTCAGCCTCATCTGGCAGGTCGCTGGCAGATTTACCTGCCTGAGACAGAAGCGCTGTGACATTGGATTCATTACCAAAATCAGCGGGCGCAACATTGAAGTTAATTTGAGACGCGGTGTTTTTCACTGTTTCGTTAATAGCAATGCCATTTGAAGGATCGCCGTCAGTATCCAGAGTCATCAGCAGGCGGACAATGTTCACCACAGCGTTATTGTTGATATCATCAGTGCCAGCTAAGTCCAATGGGGTAATCACATTCCCGGCATCAACAGAGGTAAAACTGTGGCCCCCCATTTTGAAGGTGACTTTTTCACCCGGCTTATAGCTGAATTCGCCATTGGCATTGGTGGTTCCGCTCTGGGTGGCGGTAACATAGTCCATGCCTTGGACCGCAGCGTCAATCAAACGACCGGTTGATACATCACCGGATTGATTTTGATCACCACCGGATGAATTGTTGTTGGCTGTATCGTTACTAGAACTACTGCCACCGCCACAAGCACTGATCGCAAAACCCAGTGCTGCCACAATCGACAAGTTTAATAGTTTTCTTTTCATTGTTGTTGTCCCTCTGCATATGTGTTTTTTTGCTTTTATAGTATTTTGTTTTCGCGGATCCAAATACAGGCAGGAAAACTGAGACACTCAACGATTCGCTCTAATTAATATATTAAACATTCATTTCAAAAGCATTAATCCCCACAAACGTAAACTTAAATGAAGTATTCGACCATCAAGAGCTTCAACAAAGAAAATTAATATACATATCAATAGTGAAACGAAATATTTCACTATTGATATGTTAAAAATAAATCTGGCAATTCTGATGACGAAAAATGTAAAAGAGCGCTAATTAGGGATTGTTATCAACACAATTAAATTGACAACCCCATGACATAAAACAAAAAAATCGAGCTACTCACTAATAGCGCCTGTTAATTTATATTATTGTGATTATTATCACACAAATTAATGATGCCAATTTGAGATAAACAAGAACCTCATGAATACCAAAATAAAAACAACAAGCCACAATTATTCACAAAAGGAATACATTGATGCTTTTACATGAATAAATAATAAGAAACTGAGTTATCTGGTAGTTAAACCCATTCATGAATAAATATTTCATCCAGCGTAATCATGTTCGTAGTCTGGTTAACCGTTAACTGAAAGGTGGCTTCGGTTAAAATAACCGGGAAGAATTACCAGCGTTGAAACACAGCTTCGAATGAATAGTTAAGATTTAAGGCCTGATATATGTCGGGCGAGAGAGCCATAACAAGGGAGGGAGGGAGGGAGGTTTAAATCTCGTAACACAACTCTGAACCCAAAAGAAAAAGCCTCGTCATAACGAGGCTTTCAGAAAACAATGATTGGCAGGTTACTCAGAATGTCAGATTATTGATAATGTCATCGTCAACCTGATTCGCTAACGTCACTTTTAGCTTAGGCGTTCTTGCCATTTCACGCTGAATGGCAAAGTTCGCTTCTTTATTACGTGCCCAGCTGCGACGTGCAATACCGTTATTAACATCGAACAGCAACATAGACTTCAGCCTGCGCTCGGCACTTTCACTGCCATCAAGCAACATGCCGAAACCGCCGTTGATCACTTCACCCCAGCCTACACCGCCACCGTTATGGATAGAGACCCAAGTCGCGCCGCGGAAGCCATCGCCGATCACGTTGTGAATGGCCATATCAGCTGTAAAGCGGCTGCCATCATAGATGTTCGACGTTTCACGGAATGGTGAATCCGTACCACTGACGTCGTGGTGGTCGCGGCCCAGTACGACAGGACCGATTTCACCGCGATGGATCGCATCGTTAAACGCTTTGGCAATTTCCATACGACCTTGTGAATCAGCGTACAGAATACGCGCTTGTGAACCGACGACCAGCTTGTTTTGCTTCGCATCTTTGATCCAAGTGATGTTGTCTTGCATCTGCTGCTGAATTTCTTCTGGCGACTCGGCCATAATCTTGCTCAGCACCTCAGCGGCAATCGCATCGGTTCTGTCCAGATCTTCCGGCTTGCCTGAAGTACAGACCCAACGGAACGGGCCAAAACCGTAGTCAAAACACATAGGACCCAGAATGTCCTGTACGTATGACGGGTATTTAAAGTCGATGCCGTTTTCAGCCATCACATCGCCACCCGCACGCGACGCTTCAAGCAGGAAAGCATTACCGTAGTCAAAGAAGTAAGTGCCGCGGGCTGTGTGTTTGTTTACCGCATCCGCATGACGCTTCAGTGTGTCTTGTACTTTTACCTTGAACAGCTCTGGCTCTTCACGGATAAGACGGTTCGATTCGTCATAGCTGATGTCAACCGGGTAGTAACCGCCTGACCAAGGGTTGTGCAGCGAGGTTTGATCCGAACCCAGGTGGATAAAAATGTCCTTCTCGTAGAAGGTTTCCCACACATCCACCACGTTGCCGATAAAGGCAATCGAGACGACTTCGTCGTTGGCTTGTGCTTCACGAACACGTTCGACTAACGCATCCATATTGTCGATCAGCTCATCCACCCAGCCTTGTTCGTGACGTTTAATCGCCGCTTTCGGGTTCACTTCGGCACATACCGTAATACAGTCAGCGATATTACCGGCTTTTGGTTGTGCACCGCTCATGCCGCCAAGACCCGCTGTCAGGAAAATCTTCCCTTTCGGGCTTTGACCTTTTTCAAGCACTTTGCGGAAGGCGTTCATGACAGTAATGGTGGTGCCGTGTACTATGCCCTGCGGGCCGATATACATAAACGAACCCGCTGTCATCTGGCCGTATTGCGTCACGCCTAATGCGTTGAACTTTTCCCAGTCATCTGGCTTTGAGTAGTTCGGGATCATCATACCGTTGGTCACCACAACGCGCGGTGCCTCTTCCGACGACGGGAACAGACCCATCGGATGCCCCGAGTACAAATGGAGCGTCTGATCGCTTTCCATCTCACTTAGGTATTTCATGGTCAGCAGGTATTGGGCCCAGTTCTGGAATACCGCACCGTTACCACCGTAAGTGATGAGCTCTTCAGGGTGCTGCGCTACAGCCGGATCCAGGTTGTTGTCGATCATCAGCATGATGGCGGCTGCCTGCTCGCATTTCGCCGGATAGTCTGAAATAGAGCGCGCTTTCAGATCATAGTTAGGCTTGAAGCGGTACATGTAAATGCGGCCAAAATCTTTCAGTTCCTGAGCAAACTCAGCAGCCAGTTCCTGATGCCATTCATTCGGGAAGTAACGCAAGGCATTGCGAATGGCCAATTGCTTTTCTTCCGGCGTCAGGATGTCTTTGCGTTTAGGCGCACGGTTAACACCGGCCGGATACGGTTTAGCCTCCGGCAGTACGCTAGGGATCCCTTGTCGAATTTGTTCTTGAAAATTGAATACAGTGTCCATCCTTACAGGCTCCCTTCAGTTCACATTAAACGCTTGTGTTTTCACCAATGCGATCATGGCGTCGATGTCTGGCTTCAGCAGGCGGTCTTCTTCCAGCTTGGCCACTTTCTCACGAATAATTCGGTAGTTTTCTTCAATCACATCTGAACAGCGGTTCGGACGTCTGAATTCAATCGCTTGTGCCGCATACATCAGTTCGATAGCTAAGATCTTTTCCAGGTTGCCTAAAATCTGATTCAGCTTTCTGCCCGAGATACTGCCCATAGAAACATGATCTTCCTGACCCATAGAGGTCGGCACGCTGTCAGCAGACGGAGGAAAACAGAGTGATTTGTTTTCAGTGACCAGAGCCGCTGTCACGTATTGCGGGATCATCATGCCCGAGTTCAGGCCACCAGATGCCGTCAAAAGACGCGGCAAACCGTGCAAGCCTTCAAGCAACAGGTAGCAGCGACGGTCTGCAATATTACCCAGTTCCGCGGCAGCAATAGAGGCATAATCCAGCACCATGGCCAGCGGTTGCCCATGGAAACTACCGCCGGAAATGGCTTCTTCGGAGCTGATAACAATCGGGTTATCAGTCACTGAGTTCATTTCAATTTCAGCCAGTTCTTTCAAGTGATTGTAGGCATTGCGCGAAGCACCATGCACCTGCGGAATACAGCGCAGGGAATAAGGGTCTTGCACGCGAACACAATCAGCATGCGAGGCCATGTTTTGCGAGCCTTTGAAGAAACGTCTCATCCGGGCGGCGACTTCAATATTGCCGGCAAAGGCACGCGTCAGGTGCAGCTCTTCTCTGAATGGCGAACCACTGCCCTGCATCCCTTCAATACTCATCGCACCGGAAAGATCTGCTAAATCAAGCAGATAACGCATTTTCGTGAGTGCGGTAATAGCATGAGACAGAATAAACTGTGTGCCGTTGATCAGCGCCAGACCTTCTTTTGCATGCAGCTCAAGCGGCGCTAAGCCGTATTCACGCAGCGCTTGCGCGGCTGGCACTGTGTTGTCGCCTTGCCAGAATTCACCTTCGCCAATGAGGGGTAAAAACAGGTGAGAAAGCGGTGCCAGGTCACCCGACGCGCCAACAGAGCCTTGCTCCGGCACAACAGGGATCAGATCGTGTTCGAGAAACGCCAGCATACGCTGAACAACTTCCAAACGAATACCTGAGTAACCCTGACTTAAGGCATGTATCTTGGTGATCAGCATCAGTTTTGAGATGGGTTTAGCAATTGGCTCACCCACACCGACCGCATGGGTGATCAGGAGGTTTTTTTGTAAAAGATGCGTTTCTTCCGGTGAAATTTGGGTATCACACAGCGGGCCGAATCCGGTATTGATGCCGTACACCGCCTTGTCTGAGGCGGCAATGATGTCCACATTACGACGGCTTGCATTGATTTTATCGAGCGCTTCTTCACAGAGTTCCGCTTTGATACTGCCATCCGCTATGCCGTTGACAATATCCAGATTGAGTTGATCAACACCATATCTAAACATCTTGTTTGTTCTCCTGACTGACTGATATCTCTGTATCAGATTTCTTCTATAAAATGATGTTAGCTTGCCCTGTATGTTTTATAAAAGCATAATGTTCGTAGTTCATTCCGGTTTTATCGAACAAAAAACACAAGCTGACAGAGAGCCCCTATGCAGATTCAAGATGTTGATTTACGTATGCTGAGAATATTCGTTGCTATCGTTGAGTGTGGCGGTCTGTCGGCGGCAGAATCGCGCTTAAACATTGGTCGATCCACCATCAGTTCTCACTTATCCGACCTGGAAGTGCGTCTTGGGATTACGCTTTGCAAACGCGGCCGAAGCGGCTTTGAGGTCACAGAGGCCGGCCGCGTGACCTATCAAGCCTCGCTGGAGTTACTCCAGCAGTGCGAAGCCTTTGCCGCCACAGTGGCGAGTTCTAAAAACGAACTGTCCGGCCGGGTCACGATTGCCATGATCGATACCTTAGTCAACGATCCGCGCTGCCATGTGGCACAGGTTATTTCGGGGTTAAAAAGCAGAAGTAATAACTTACAGTTCGACATCAATGTATGCGAAGCGCGCGAAGTTGAAACATCCGTTGTGAATGGGCGCTCGCTGGTGGGAATCGGCGTTAGTCGTCACCCGCTCAGAGGGCTCGACTATTACCCTCTGCATAATGAAACGAACTATCTGTATTGCGGCAAAGGCCATCCGCTATTCGATTGCCACCCATCGGAAATCGATACGCTGTTACAACAAGCAGAAGTGATCACCAGTAACTATATGCGGGATAAGGAAACCCGCAACGACGCACTGAATTATCAGAATACGGCCATCGCCTATCACGATGAGGGGATTGCGCATTTGATTTTATCCGGTGCGTTTATCGGCTACCTGCCCGAGCACTACGCCAGCAACTGGGTCAGCAAGGGACTGATTAAACCTATCTTGCCCGAGAAATATACTTACCAAATCCCGGTCATGCTGATCACGTTAAAAAACAACTCAGCGTCGCCACTGGCCAAGGCACTGATTAAAGAGATTAAGCGTTGTCATAGCCTTGCCCCATCATCCAATGCCAGTGTTGCCAAGGTTCAGACGAAAAAAAACCGCTGATAGTTCAGCGGTTTCTTCGAATGTGGTGGAGCCAGAACAAGGTATGGCGGGATTTATCACTCGCAAGCTCGTGCCCCTTCGGGCGTTGCCTGAAGGCAACGTGGTCTCGATTCGCTCGGCTGAGACTGGCCGTCCGTACCCTTCCAGGGTTCTTCACCCTATCTCATCTTGCCAAGGTTCAGGCGAAAAAAAACCGCTGAACTGGCAGCGGTTTCTTCAAATGTGGCGGAGAGATAGGGATTTGAACCCTAGATACGCTATTAACGTATGCCGGTTTTCAAGACCGGTGCTTTCAACCACTCAGCCATCTCTCCGTAAGTGGTGCGCATGATACCCAGCCGATCCCATGTTGTAAATACCCCAAAGAATCAAATGCACACTTGATCGCCAATCTGACACATTCATTTTCGCTTTGGCTGATTTTTCAGCCCTTTAGCTTTCCTGTTGCCCCTTTAGCTTTCCTGTTGCACAGAAGCCAATGACTTTTCCTGCGTTTGCACCGTCTTGGGTTTTCGCATCACCAGATAAACCGCCATCGCAGCCAGCATAAAACCGACGGCACTCATCGCATCGAAGGTTTCATTAAATGCCAGCCAGGCTTGCAGCGCTGTCACCGGCGGCACCAGATAGAAAGTTGAGGCGACTTTCGAGGCTTCCCCGTGTCTCACCATATACAGCAACAGCCAGACTGCGGTCACAGACACCCCAAGTACCAGCCAGGCCAGAGTCAGGGTGAATGTCAGATTCCATTCCACCTGCATAGTTTCCATCGTCATCATCACAGGTGCGAACAAGAGCGCAGCCGTCAGGTATTGGTAAACCGAGCCACCGACCAGATCAACCTGCTGGCAGAAACGCTTTTGATACAGTGTACCGAGCGTAATACCGAGCAAAGCGGTCGCGGCACACAAATAGGCGGCTATTTTATGATCTTCCTGCTGCCAGCTCATATTGCCCTGCAGTACCAAAGTAATGCCCATCAGTCCCACCAGCAGCCCCAGCCACTGTGATAATGCCAGACGCTCCTGCCCCATTGCGACTAACAAGAGTGCCGTCAGTACAGGTTGTAATCCAACCAATAAGGCGCACAGGCCCGCTGGCATACCAAGGTAAATACCGTAATAGGTGCCGCCCAGATAAAAACCATGAATCAGCACACCCGCGACCATGCTGTGCAGCCGTGCGCGACCTGCCGGGAGCTGCCCGTTAAGTAAGTACAACAACACCATAAAAATCAGAATATTGAACGCCATGCGTATAAAAAGAAACGTTGCAGGTTCCGCATACGGCAGACCAAAACGGGCACCAATGAAACCCGTGCTCCACAGCATCACAAATATGAAAGGAATAAACCGAGCCACTGAGACGTCCTTCTGGTGATTATCATGATTTTCCACTACTGTAGATGGGTACAAAAAAAGTCGAAAGTGACAGTTTTATGATTTCTTTAGGGTACAGATGACACAAGCACAGCATGATCAGCCAAGTACAGAGGCCAAATACCGGCAAGTGATCCGGGAACTGACACTGCGTATGGAGCGCGGTGTGTATCAGGCGGGTGATAAGCTTCCTTCGATTCGTCAGTTAAGTGAACAGCTCACGGTAAGTAAAAACACTGTCATACGTGCGTATCAGGAACTTGAAGCGGCTCAGAAAATTGAAGCGCATCCCCGCGCTGGCTACCGGGTTATCACTGCCGAACGGACTGCCCCTCTGACGATGCAGGCCCCCGGCTTTGTCGATTTACTGACATTAAGCCGAACCATATTGCAACAGTCCCCGTCATCGTCTTTGCTGCCAACCGGCAGCGCGCACCCGAATACGCAATTTCCGGCCATTACCTCGCTGTATGCTGAAATTGGCCGCCATAGCCGTTACCAGACTCATCTGCCGAGCCATTATTTGCTCCCGCCAGGTGATGAGCAATTACGAAAGCAGCTGGTCACTGTTAACCAGTGGCTGGACATTTCGACCTCGCCCGATGACATTCTGATCACCCACGGCGCACAGCAAGGGATCAGCATGGCATTGCAGGTGCTGACCCAACCCGGCGATACCGTCATCGTTGATTCCCCCTGCTATTTCGGCAATCTGCTGCTGCTGGAATCACTTGGCCTGAAAGTGGTGGAGATCCCCTCTCACCCGCAGAGCGGGATGGATCTAACGCACCTGTCACTCGCTCTGGCGCAGTGGCCCGTCGCGGCGATTCTGATCAACCCGAGCTTCAATAATCCAACCGGCGCTGTGATGCCACGGGGTGAGCGCGAGCGCTTTCTCAGCATCACCGCAGGTATCCCCGTTATTGAAGATGATGTGTTTGGTGATCTGGGTTACGGCAAACGCCCGCCCGCACTTTACAGTCTGGATACTGATAACAGGGTAATTTATTGCAATTCGTTATCTAAAACGCTGGATTCACGTTTGCGTATTGGCTGGATGCTGGCCGGACAGTATCAGCCGCTGATTGAAAAACGCCTGCTGGCAGACAACATGGGCAGCCTGAATCTGATGCAGTCAGCGGTGGCTGAGTTTTTAAAGACCGGCAAATACCGCACTCACCTCAATAAAGTCAGACGCTATTACCAGCGTAATCAACGCGCATTCAGTCAGCGTCTTTGTGCTGCGCTCGACAGCTATCCCTGGATGGCTGGCCAGTATCATTTACACCTGCCCGATGGCAGCTTTCTGTGCTGGCTGACGTTGCCCGAGCAGGCCGACAGCTATCAGCTTTATCAGCAGGCACTGGCGGCCGGCATCAGCCTGTTACCCGGCAATATGTTTTGCACTCAGGATCAGTACCGCCATTGTCTCCGGCTCAGCTATGCGGCATTCGAAGATAATTCGCACTGGAACTCAGGCGTGAAAAAGCTGGCGCAACTGATTGCCGAACATATCAGACCACTGATTGATAACACAGAGTGAGCATCGACTAGGCTTACTGAAAAGATCATTTTATTAAGGAAGATACCATGAGATTCCGACACCTTGCCTTCATCGGTGCATTGTTAAGCACATTGTCTTTCTCAGTGACATCCGCGCCCGGCATTATCAGTACCGGCTCCAGTGAAGGCATGGCTTATCAGCTTGAAAAAGTGGCTGACGGCCTGTCAGTGCCGTGGGGAATGACCTTTGTTGACCCAACAACACTGCTCATTACGCTGCGTCAGGGAAAGGCGGTCCTGGTCGATACCCGCTCAGGACAGCAAAGCACCCTGAGTGGCCTGCCAGATATTTATACCCGGGGCCAGGGTGGTTTGCTGGATGTCACTGTATCCCCCGACCCCTCGGCAAATGGCTGGATCTATTTTACCTACAGCAAACCGGTCAACAACGGCAGTGCCACCACACTGGCAAGAGCCAAATTATCAGGCCAGACGCTCACCAACTGGCAGGATTTGCTGGTTTCCCGTTCGCACAGTGAGGCCAGCAAACACTATGGCAGCCGGATAGCGTTTGATATGAAAGGGCATGTGTTTTTCTCTGTCGGTGACAGAGGAAATCGCCCGAACGGGCAGGATCTGAGCAATCACGCCGCCTCAATATTACGTTTGAATCTCGATGGCACAGTGCCGAAAGACAACCCCTTTTATGGTCAGTCTGGTGCATCGGCAGAGATCTGGAGCTATGGTCACCGCAACCCGCAAGGCATCGCATTTGATACAAAGACAGACAGGTTATGGGAAATTGAACATGGCCCGCGCGGTGGGGATGAAATCAACCTGATCCTGCCGGGGCGCAATTACGGCTGGCCAGTTACCTCACACGGTAAAGAGTACTGGGGGCCGCTGGATGTCGGTGAATCCAAAGAAAAAGCCGGTATTGAGTCACCGAAAAAAGTCTATGTCCCCTCCATTGCCCCCGGCAGCCTGATGATGTATCAGGGCAGCGCTTTTCCGGCCTGGCAGGGTAATCTGTTTGCCGGTGCACTGGTGTTACAGCACCTGAATCGAGTCGCCCTTAATGCGCAGGGAAATCCTGTCAAAGAAGAAAGGCTGTTTGAAGACTTGAATGAAAGAGTGCGCTCACTGGCGCAAAGTGCAGAAGGGATTGTCTATTTCGGTACTGACAACGGCAACCTGTACCGCATTGTGCCCAAATGAAACAGCCCTCGCATAGTGCGGGGGCTGTCGTTAGTCTGAGTGGATTACAGGTGCTCACCACGACGCAACGCATCAATACGTTTTTCCAGCGGTGGGTGTGTCATGAAGAGTTCAGACAAGGTTTTCTTGCCGTTGATGCCGAACGCCATCATTGAACCTTCAAGGTGAGATTCCTGACTGACTTTCAGGCGCTCCAGCGCAGCAATCATCTTCTCTTTACCAACCAGATGTGCAGAGCCTGCATCGGCTTTGAATTCACGGTGACGGCTGTACCACATGGTAATAATACTGGCCAGGAAACCGAACAGTAATTCCATAATGGTGGAAACAATGAAGTAGGTCATAAAACTGCCGCCCTCGCCTTCTTCGTTGTTGTTACTGACACCACTGACAGCACCCGCAATAATACGGGAGACAAAAATCACAAAGGTGTTCACCACCCCCTGTAGCAAGGTCATAGTCACCATATCACCATTGGCAATATGGCTGACTTCGTGTGCCAGCACGGCCTCCGCTTCATCGCGGGTCATGCTGTGTAACAACCCGGTAGACACTGCCACCAAAGATTCATCACGCTTGGCACCTGTTGCGAACGCATTGATATCCGGTGAATCATAAACAGCCACAGTCGGCATACCGATACCAGACTGTTTCGCCTGACGTGCAACCGTTTCCATCAGCCAGTGTTCTGTTTCATTACGCGGATGTTCAATCACCATACCACCCACAGACCTGAGCGCCATGGACTTAGACATGAAGAGGGAAATCAAAGAGCCGCCAAAACCAAACAGCACTGCCATAACCAACAGGCCATTTAAACTGCCTGGCTGTAAATCAGTAACGGCATAG
This sequence comes from Photobacterium arenosum, assembly GCF_014841115.1. GTDB lineage: Bacteria > Pseudomonadota > Gammaproteobacteria > Enterobacterales > Vibrionaceae > Photobacterium > Photobacterium arenosum. The sequence goes on along the minus strand of NZ_JACYTP010000002.1, from coordinate 547,765 downwards.
ATAATATTGAGCACAATGCTGAATACCAGCATTACGGCAAGGTTGGTTGCCAGGAACAAGCCAATTCGCTTCATACCTTTCTTTTCTCCAACAAAGGTCTGGGTGTCAAATGCTTCTGCGCCTTCCTAATGGCTGGCGCATCAATAAGATGGTACTTATAGTATGGTCGTTCAATCTAAAAACAAGCGGAAGCAGGAAATTGTTACTTTTGGTAAGAGATATCCGCTTCTGAGACAGAAATCATGGTTTGCCCGATCAGCAGGGTCTTAGACTTTGGTCGTATTGTATAAGATGCCGCCATTCTCTATTGTCGTTGCGTATTCGAATTCACAGTATCTAACAAGGAGGCAAGATGGCTGACCAAGAAAACTACCAAGTCGCAATTGATATCCTGCGCTGCCATCTTGGCATGACGGCTGAAGAAGCCTGCGCAGAGCTGGGGATTGACCCAATCACGACTCAGCCAACTGAAGCCATTGAGCAGATGCCTTTACTCAGCGATAACTGATTTCCTTGTACCAAATGCTGGACTCAAAGCCTCCTTTTCGGAGGCTTTGTCATTTTTGCGTCATAATGTCCTTACGCAAGTTCTCATTCAGAATGTTTATGTGATACTAGTCCCAAAAATCATTCTGAATACTGTACAGGTAAATTATGAAAAAGCTCTATTCACACACTATGGATAGCGCCACTTCGCGGGAAGACGTGCGCACTCTGCTCCTTCCCGTTGCTATGTTTATGGCTGTTGCCGTTATCGCGGCAATTGCAGCACTCATCATAAAAATCGAAGTGCTGCAACTGAGTGGCAATCTCGGCGAAAACTCTCTCGTGGAATATACTCAGGAACTTTATCTGTTTTTGACCAGCGCACTCTTTTTTGGCCTGGCCATGAAGCAGCCAGCACAAAAAGGCTTTGCTGTTCTGGTTTCCACGTTTTTTATGGTGCTGCTGATCCGGGAGCTGGATGGGCTGCTGGACCTTATCCGGCACGGTTTCTGGAAATTCCCAGCTGCCGTGGTTGCGGTGCTGGGGATGGCATATGCCCGTAAACATCTGCCGACAACACAACAGCCACTCAGTCGATACAGCAAACACGCCAGTTTCGGTCTGATGCTGGGCGGTCTGGCTACCCTGCTGGTGTTCTCACGCCTGTTTGGCATGGGAGAGATCTGGCAAACCGCGATGCAGGATAACTATATGCGAGAAGTAAAAAACCTGGCTGAAGAAGGGGTCGAGCTGCTGGGTTACAGTTTAATCCTGGCTGCGGCTATCTGGTATTGTTTGCCGGGCCTGGTCAACAAAAAACAACGCTATTAACAGCATGAAATGCAACAGCGCCGCCTTACTGGCGGCGTTGTCGTGTTATGTACCGTGCGATAAAATGGAAAAAACGGTTTAAACCAAAAGATCCATATTCAGGTAGGCCGTTAAGTCCCGCTTGGCAATACCGGGCAAATAGGGGATTTCACCTAACTTTGGGGCGGGCAGGTAAGATTCAAGATACTTCAGGTTATCCTCATAACAATGGGTATCCGGATCAACAAGGTTTGCCACCCAACCGGCCAGCGTCAGGCCATCATTTTGAATCGCTTCTGCGGTCAGCATCGCATGATTCAGGCAACCCAGTTTCACCCCCACCACTAATATGACTGCCATTTCTTCCTGCTTTACCCAGTCAGACAGTTTCATTGTGTCGGAAAGAGGAACACGCCACCCGCCGGCACCTTCAACAAACACCACATCACTTTTTTGCTTCAGCTTTGATAAACCTTCAGACAATCTGGCAGGATCTATGCTAATACCTGCCTGCTTTGCTGCAATATGAGGCGCGATGGGCGGCTCAAACGTATAAGGGTTAACTTCTTCATACTGCAATTCTGGCTGGGAAGCGGCTTGTAAAAACAGTGCATCAGAATTGCGCATACCATAAGCGGTCAGCGTACTGCCTGATGCAATCGGTTTAAACCCTGCTGTTCTTTGCCCAGAGCGAACACAGGATTCAATTAAAGTACGGGTAACTACCGTTTTTCCTGCATCGGTATCCGTTCCTGTAACAAAAAATGCGTTAGACATTTGTGAACACTCCAAAACAAACTTGATACGTTGCGGGTAATTGACCCGTACTGTCGCGAAAACACGCATAGGCATTTTCGATCCGGTTCAGCGCCGTCCGGCCGAACATCCCTTGCCGACGCTGCTCCGACAGGTGAGTGGCACCTATCCCCTTCAGATCCTTCATTAAATCCAGTGCACGCTCATAATGCATAACCACTGGCTTAACCGATAACTCTGCCGCATTCAGCCCCGCCTCTGCCACGGCCTGTGAAAGCTGAGTGACAGAGTCAAACTGATTGACATGCCGCTGCGTATCAACCGATTGCCACGCGCGTTCAAGCTCAAACAATGTGCCCTCTGCCAGCGTGGTGATTCCAATCACCCCGCCCGGTTTGACAACCCGCTGCAACTCCCGCAGCGGAACGGCAAGATCTGAGCACCATTGCAGAGCAAGACTGGAAAAGGCCGCATCAAAGTGGTTGTCCGGAAATGGCAGCGATTCGGCATCAGCGACACAAAACACGCCTGCGCCATCACAGCGCGCTTTGGCCTGCGCCAGCATTTGTTCTGACAGATCAATGGCTGTGGTCTGGTAGTGCATGGCCTGCAGCTGGCGGGTGAAATACCCGGTTCCGCATCCGGTATCCAGCCAGTGGCTGCCTTCCGGCAGGCTGGGTAATGTATCCAGCAATTGGTGTCCCACCTGTCGCTGAAAAGCCGCCGATTGATCATATTGTTTTGCAGCTTTACCAAAACTGGCGGCAATCGCCTGCTTGTCTGAATCAGACAAGTTCTGATTCCGTGGCCTAACCGCCACTGTCGGACTGATTTCCTGCATCCTGTACCTCTTCAAAAGACGCATTCAACGATGTTGCCAACGCTTTGACTTGTTTCTCTGTATGGCTGGCAGACAGGGTAATACGTAATCTGGCCTGATTGACCGGCACTGTGGGCGGTCGGATAGCCGACACCCAAATGCCTTTTTCAGCCAGAGCTGCAGACAGGTTTATTGCCAGTTCACTGCTGCCCAGCAATACAGGTTTGATCGGTGTTTCTGTCGCAACCAGACCCACTTCCGGCAATAGTTCGTCTGCCAGAATATGTCCTAATGCTGCCAGCTTCTCCCTGCGCCAGTCTCCACTCTGGACCAGATCGCAAGCGGTACACAGTGCATGTGCCTGTGCCGGCGGCATCGCCGTCGAGTAGATATAATGCCGCGCAAACTGAATCAGGTATTCTGCAACCTCATCGCTGCACAACACCGCCGCGCCGTGCATGCCGAAGGCTTTGCCAAATGTGACAATGCTGATCTCAGGTTTAATGCCTGCCAGCGCCGCACTGCCCCGACCGCCTTCCCCCAGCACCCCGCAACCATGGGCATCATCAACCATCAGCCAGCTTTGTGAAGCACTGCACAGGGCTGAGATCGCCGCCAGCGGCGCCTGATCACCATCCATGCTGAACACGCCTTCCGTTACCACCAGAGTAGCGGCACAATCGCCTGACCCGGCTTTTAATAATGCATCCAGGGCATTGAGATCGTTGTGAGCAAAGCGGCGCATGAGCGCCGGTGATAAGAGGCCCGCTTCCATCAAAGAGGCATGATTCAGCTTGTCCTGGATCAGCCGGTCTGATTTGCCGAGTAAGGCAAACAGCACCGCCTGATTGGCACTGAATCCGGTACTGAATAACAAGGCTCTGTCGTACCCCAGCCAATCCGCCAGCCGGTACTCAAGCTCTGCATGCGGTACCTGATGCCCGGTCACCAAAGGTGAACCGCCACTGCCTGCGCCATAAACAGACAACCCCTGCTGCCAGGCCGCGATCAATTCCGGGCACTGAGCCAGTCCCAGATAATCGTTACTGGAAAAGTTAATATGCGCTTGTTGTTTACCGGCAAACTGCACGCAGGATGGCTGCCTGCTGAGTGGCTTTCTCTGACGATACAGTCCCTGAGTCTGTCGCTGACTCAGGGACTGTGATATCCGGGAATTAAAGAGAGGCATCGTAGAACAAGTCATCTGCTGCCGGGCGGGCAGCCACACGCTGTGCTACCTGACCAAGCAGTTCATGTTCCTGATACTCATCCGGCTTAGCGGCTTTTTCCTGCCGGTTAATACCCAGCTTGTTAAACAACTGCATGTCTTTGTCTTCTTCCGGGTTAGGTGTGGTCAGCAGCTTGCATCCGTAGAACACAGAGTTAGCGCCCGCCATAAAGCACAGTGTCTGAGTTTCTTCACTCATTCCCTCACGGCCAGCCGACAAGCGAACAGCGGAAGCCGGCATCATAATGCGGGCAACCGCGATGATGCGGACAAAGTCCAGCGGATCGACATCATCCACGCTATCAAGCGGCGTCCCTTTAACTTTCACCAGCATATTGATAGGTACGCTTTCCGGGTGCACCGGCAGGTTCGCCAGCTCAACCAGCAGGCCTGCCCTGTCACGCGCACTTTCGCCCATTCCTATAATTCCGCCGGAGCAAATCTTCATACCGGCATCACGCACATGCGACAGCGTATCCAGACGATCCTGATAAGTACGGGTGGTAATGATATTGCCGTAATACTCAGGCGAGGTATCCAGATTGTGGTTATAGTAATCCAGACCGGCATCGGCCAGCGTGCTGGCCTGATCGCCGGTAATCATGCCCAGCGTCATACAGGTTTCCAGCCCCATAGACTTCACACCGCGTACCATTTCCAGCAGGTACGGCATGTCGCGCTCTTTGGGGTTTTTCCAGGCTGCGCCCATACAGAAACGTGTCGCACCCGAGCTTTTGGCTTTTTCTGCCGCATCCAGCACCCGCTCAACTTCCATCAGGCGTTCACGGTCAACGTCGGTGCGGTAGTGGGCACTCTGCGGGCAGTATTTACAGTCTTCCGGGCAGGCGCCGGTTTTGATCGACAGCAGGGTGCTGACCTGAACCTTGTTGGGTTCATGATACTGACGGTGAACTTGCTGCGCTTCAAACACCAGATCCATGAAGGGTTTTTCAAACAGCGCCTGCACTTCTGCAACGCTCCAATCGTGTCTCACTTCCACGTGTAAACCTCTTTATTTGTTCTTATTACCCGCAGATTGATCACGATAACCGTAACAATTCCACGGGTTTGAATACTTGCAAGTCTACTTTCAGTAAGTACACTGTCAACCACAAAGAAAATACAGGGTTTACATCTGTGCAAAACATCACCAGTAAAAAGAACTCCTCCAACCACTTCACGGCTTCACAGGTGGATTTGGACTACGATCGTCAGCATGTCTGGCACCCGTACACCTCCACCATTAACCCGCTACCCTGCTACCCTGTGACTCATGCTGATGGCGTGACCCTGTATCTGGAAGATGGCCGGGAACTGATTGATGGTATGTCTTCCTGGTGGTCGGCGATTCACGGTTACAATCACCCGGTACTGAATCAGGCCGCACAGGATCAGCTGGGCAGGATGTCGCATGTCATGTTCGGCGGCCTTACCCACCAGCCTGCGGTTGAATTGTGCCGCAAACTGATTGCCATGACGCCTGAGCCTCTGCAGCAGGTATTCCTGGCAGATTCCGGTTCAGTGTCGGTGGAAGTGGCTTTGAAGATGGCGCTTCAGTACTGGCACGCAAAAGGTGAACCACGGGCAAAATTCCTGACACTGCGGCATGGTTATCACGGTGATACCTTTGCCGCTATGTCGGTCACTGATCCCGATAACTCAATGCACAGCCTGTATAAAGGATTTCTGCCAGAGCATCTTTTTGCAGATTCGCCCACGCTCGGATTTCATGACGAGTGGGATGAGAGTGATATTGCCGACTTCGCTGCCAAACTCGATGATCATCATCAGGACATTGCCGCTGTCATCCTGGAACCTGTCGTTCAGGGCGCAGGAGGAATGCGTATCTACCACCCTACCTTTCTTCGTCGTGTGCGAGAATTGTGCGATGTCTATGGTGTGCTGCTGATTGTCGATGAGATTGCGACCGGGTTTGGCCGGACAGGCAAACTCTTCGCCTGTGAACATGCCGGCATCAGCCCGGATATCATGTGTGTCGGTAAAGCATTGACCGGCGGCTATATGACCCTGGCTGCAACCCTGACCACCAAGCACCTTGCCGACACAGTGTGCAGCGGTGCTGCAGGCTGCTTTATGCACGGCCCGACTTTCATGGGCAATCCGCTGGCCTGCGCCGTGGCCAATGCCAGTCTGTCTTTGCTGGAAACGGGTGAATGGCAGCAGCAGGTCAGCCAGATTGAAGCGCAACTGGCTGAATTACTGCCCGTGGTCGCTCAGTCTGACAAAGTGAAAGCCATTCGCTGGCTCGGTGCAATTGGTGTGGTGGAGTTGTATGAACCTGTGGACATGGTCACGATACAGCAAAGTTTTGTAGACAATGGTGTCTGGATTCGTCCATTCGGTAAACTTATCTACATCATGCCGCCATTTATCATTAATAATCAGCAGCTTAATAAACTGATTTTCGCCATTTTACAATCATTGCACTAATATCGAAAAACAGACAGATCCTCATGTTTGACCAGATATACTCTATGTAAGAGTCATTGTAAGGCCGTCATATAATACACCGCACCATTTAGCGGCCTTTTACAAACATGCTGTCAGAAGGCCAAGTATGATGCAGTTACCCCTTTTCCCGCTCAGACTCTATGTGTTGCCGGGAGGCGTTAGTAAACTGAGAATTTTTGAGCCCCGCTATACCCGCTTAGTGACATTGGCGATGTCATCAGGCGATGGTTTTGGCTTGTGCATGAAAGATGGTGATTCTCTGTGTCATTTCGGCACCCGGGTCGAAATCACAGATTTTGAACAATTACCTGACGGATTACTGGGCATCACTATACGGGGTATAGAAAAATTCGTTATCAACAATCACTGGCAGGAAAAAGACGGCCTGAGATTTGGCGAGGTCAGTGCGATAAAAAACTGGACACCCAGTTCCACCCGCTTCATCGACAAACCCATTGCCAATAGCCTGGAAGCCTTGTTTGATGAATATCCCGATTACGCCGCAAATTACCCGGATCCCGACTTTACTGACATGGCCTGGGTCTGCCAGCGATGGCTGGAAATACTGCCTTTAGAAACTAATCAAAAACAATGGTTTATGAGCCGGAATGACCATCGTGCAGCACTGTCTTTCTTGCACAATGTGATAGATGAAGAGCTCAGGCACGACGATATATAGCGCCGCCGTTTAACCTCGCCCCTCGCGGGCTAACCGCTGATCAACCATACGGCGATAAACGGCAGATAACACCTGCCGGATGCCGGAAAGCCCCATCAGCCAGGCCACAGGCCGCATCCACCAGATTTGTTTAAGCAGCAGTATATAGGCATCCATTTCCTTGTGAACCGCCCCGTTGTTGTCCTGAACGTGCAGCTCTCTCAGCGCTTCGTCGGGCACAATGCCCATCGCGGCCAACTCTTCATCTTTACCGGTAATGTCGTACCATTCCACCAGATGCGGATGCTTACCCAGCCAGGATTCATACCATTTCCGGTCGCGGACACAGGTCGGGCAGGCTCCGTCATAAAACACAGTGATTTTGCTTGTTTTCATGAAGGTTCTCCTGATCGCCGGACGCTTACTTTAAGTCTGGCTGATAACGGGTAATAGGCATAAAAAACGCAGCGAACGGGTAGTTTACTGCGTTTTACCAAAGTTGCATCTGAAAGCGGCTAGCCTTCTTCAATCAGCTTCACCAGCAGATGGCCGTCATACATGGCCTGCTTCACCAGCGCGGCGGCAGGCATGGTCGCCTGGGTATAAAAACTGGTTTCTTCAATACGCAGATCCTGATTGTACACAGGCAAAGACTGGCTCTTTACACACTCAATAATGGCGGGATACAACACCGATTTGGCCTGATTGAATTCGCCGCCGATCAGCACCTTCTCAGGGTTGAACAGATTGACCATAATGGCAATGGCCCGGCCTAAGTGGAAGCCCAGCTCAGTGATCACCTGATATGCCAGCGGATCGCCCTGCACGGCAGCCTCACAAATGGTCTCGATAGTCAGTTCTTTGCCGTACAATGATGACCCTTCCCCCAAGGCCAGGCGGGATTTCACCTGCTGCCTGACGGCCTGTAAACTGGCTACCGTTTCCAGGCATCCTTTATTGCCGCAATAACAGGGAAGACCATCAGGTTGGATCTGAATATGGCCCAGCTCGCCGATGTTGCCAATCCGGCCCTGTAACACTTTGTTATCCAGAATGATGCCTGCACCCACCCCATGATGAATGGAGATCAGGATAGAATTCGCCACATCTTTGGCATTGCCGAACAGTTGCTCGGCCAACGCCCAGGAACGGGTATCGTTGCCGATAAAAACCGGCAGGCCCGTTGCTTCATGAATTGCCGGTCCTAAAGGTAAATCTTTCACTTCATAGTGTGGCATTTGCAGCACCATGCCTTTATCGGAATTCACCAAGCCCGGTAAGGAAACGGCAATAGCGGTAATGCGATCCAGCTGCTTGGCGTGGCGGGCAAAAAAGCTTTCAATTTCACCGAGCAGCTTTTGCAACACATCATTTTGCGCCAGTTCTTCGATATCCTGACGCTCCTCGAACAGTATGTCGCCACCCTGCTCATGCAAGGCAATGGTCAGGTAACCCCGGCCAAGACGAATACCTAAAAATTGCCAGCCATCATTATCGGGTACTAAGCCAATGGCCGGACGGCCGCGATTGCCTGATTCCTGAATTTCAGCTTCTTTGATCAGATGCCCGTCAAACAGCTCACGGGTGATTTTGGTAATACTGGCTGGCGCTAACTGGCTCTTTTTCGACAGCTCGATACGGGAAATAGGCCCATACTGATCGATAAGTTTGTAGACGCTTCCGGCATTGTTTCTTTTGATATGATCGATATGACCGGGTTGAGCGACATACATGCTCTGGATCCTCAAAGGTTAACGAATACGCAAGAAATTGAATTTTTTTACTTTGCGAAGTAATTGTGAAGCCCCTTGTGCCAAGGACGTGAACCCAGTCACGACCAGCCTGTCCCTTTTGGTCTTCGCATTACCGGGCCGGACAAACAAGCAGCATGATTGAAAGATATGTGGCTCTAGAGACAATGACGCAGGGTTCTGACATAATACGCGCCCTTTGAGGCTCAGGGTACCAAAACACCCTTTTTCACGTTAACTTGATTGATTGTTTTGAGGTCAGCCGTGTACAAAATCAATGAAATCTTTGAAACCATCCAGGGTGAAGGTGTTTTCACAGGCGTGCCGGCTATTTTTGTCCGTCTGCAAGTCTGCCCTGTCGGCTGTGCCTGGTGCGACACAAAACAAACCTGGAGCGCCGAGCCTCAGGACGAAGTTAACGTCAGCACTATGCTTACCAAACAGGGCGACTCGCCAAGCTGGACGTCTCTGGATGCCGGCGGCATTGTCAACCTACTGATTGAGCAGGGATACACAGCTCGTCATGTCGTAATTACCGGTGGCGAACCTTGTCTGTATGACTTACGCCCGCTGACTGAACAACTGGAAGCCAACGGCTTTGGCTGCCAGATTGAAACCAGTGGCACTTACGAGGTGCTGGCCACAGACAAGACCTGGGTGACTGTCTCGCCGAAAATTAACATGAAAGGCAAGCTGCCGGTTCTGCCCGGCGCACTGTCACGCGCTAATGAAATCAAGCACCCTGTCGGGACGCAAAAGGATATCGACCAGTTAGATGCGCTGTTAGCCGGTGTGCCGCTGCAGGACAAGGTTACCATCGCCCTGCAGCCCATCAGCCAGAAAACCAGAGCTACCGAACTTTGCATTCAAACCTGTATTGCCCGGAACTGGCGTCTGTCTATCCAGACACATAAATACCTGTCGATTGCCTGATTAAGCTGACACCTCAGCCCCACCTGTTTTCGGTCGTCTCAATTCTTAGATGCTGTCTCAACAGATGAGACGACCCATAGGGTTTTACATTCCCCTGCCCACCGTTTACCTATACTCAGCCCAAACACCGAAACCAATCCAGCCGCCTATGATCGGCCATGAGATTGGTATAACACGTGCTGCATTGAGTATTCAGGGGAAATGTTATGCGCACCTATCTGAGACTTGGTCTGAGCCTGTTTCTGGCTGGACTGCTTTCTGCGTGCGGTGGCGGCGGAGATGATGCAGGCATTCAACCTGCTGAGCTGCCACCCGTCAAAACCAAATTTACCGTCACTGTCGACTTGCCTGCCGGGTTGATGACAGCACAGCAAAGGCTGAGCTGGAGTCCTGTCAGCCAGGCTTACGCGGCCACACCGGATCTGTATCAGGACAACTTTGCTGTACTGTTTATCAATCAGCAGGGCAAAGTGATGGGTCAGGGTGACATCACCAGTTTTGCGATGACAGACGGTAACTACAGTATTGAAGCTCAGGTGCCACTGCTGCTGCATGGCGTGCTGGTGCTGGATCTCAATGGCGTGCCGCAATTTGCCATCGGCGACGACTTACCGACCAATCTCTTCATGACACCGTTAACGGACACCGAGATCGCCCTGTCCCTGAAAACCACACTCGCCTACCGTGCGTTGATAAAACGCGTCGCCACAGACGGCCATTGGGGCATATTTGGTGAAACTGTCAGTGACCCCAGTAATATCGATGTCCGGGATGCCGGCGATTTCGTTAATGAGCTGGCTGATGAACTGAGTGTCACCCTGATCCCCAAACTGGGGCTCAATGGCGTCAGCCTGAGCAATCTGATGTCGCTCAGCATAGTCAACGACATCCTTGAAGGCATCATGACCCGCAAATACACCGAGCTGACGGCACAAAAAGACGAGATAGCCACCATCTTCAACTCGGGTTTCTGGCGACTGGCCAGCCACAGCTCAAACACCGGCAGCACGCTAGAAGCCGATATGATGGACTACAGCAGCCCGGATACCGCTGACAATGAAACCCGTCAGATCGACTGGCGCTGGACCAAAAATGGCGACAGTGATATCACATTGACGGAAGATTTCACCTACCTCAGCGAACAAGGGTTGGTTCAGTTCGACAGCAAAGAAGACGCGATTAAAGGCCAGATCCTGACCTCCAGCGGATGGAAGGATCTGTACGAGTATTTCAAGGTGCTGATTTCGTCCAGCAGCACCGCCAGCATGACAGATGCCGGACTCGAAGAAGCCGATGGCCGCAACATCACCATGCGGGTCAACAGCTATTCACTGGCGGGCCTGAAAATGCATGATTTTCTCACCACCAAAGAAAACCACTTCATGACCCGCTACGTGCCCGCCGACACCACCTTTGGCGAGGCTGCCAAAGGCTACTATTTCACCTGGAATCCGGTGGCTACCCGTATGCTGCTGTGTAACACACAGGTCGGTGGCGACGAGTGTACTGTGGCGCCCAGAGACAACCCGACCGTCCCCTACACAGCCCTTGAGGATATGGTATCGGTAGAACGCGCTGGCAGTATTGAGCAGGTCAACGGTTACCATCTGACCGATAACGTCGTGGTGGAGTTGGTACTTAACGGCACGCATCAGGCCAACTACTGGGTCAATGTCGGCGGTGATGACTGGATTGTAGTTGAAACCGGTATCTGGGGTGCGGTGTCGACCCTGGGCAAAGAGATGTTCCAGTTCGCCGTACCTGATGTTGTCAAACAACTTGCCAACCATTACCCCTTTGATACGCCCTACTTATTTTTGGTCGTCGAACAAGGGGCGGTTCATCAGGGTGAGGCCATTCTGAAAGACACCGACTACCACTTTGCCGGCTTTAATAACGCCGCCAAAGACGAGATCTATGCGGTGACTTCCCGTGACAATCTGCCTGCTTTTGGCGACTGCAGCTTTGGCAATACCTCCCCTGCCACTGAAGATCAGTTCCTCAATTCTGTGACAGAATGTGGCGGCGATGAGCGTTTCGTCACAGACAGTGTCAACAGCCTGGTTGATCAGCATCTGGTACAAATCTCCACTGACCCGAGCTCGCTGGGCGAGCTGGAAACCCTGATCCTGAAAAGCGACAACACCTGGGAGTATTACCTCAACACCGTTTTGCAACCGGGCAGCAGCAATCGCAGCTGGCAGTTGAATGACAAGGGTTTCCTGCGTCTGACTGAAAACAGCAATGATACCTTCAGCGATTACCAGTTATGGGCGCTCACCCACAAGAAATACCAGGATCGTCCGATTCTGGCCGTCAAATATTACAGTCAGAGTGACTTAGGCGGGGCCAATAACAGCGTCATTGATAACCTGATGACCAAGCAATATACCCCCGACACTCTGGTTGCCTGCACCGCCAACGATTCTGGCTGGAACAGCGGCAGCCAGATGCCTGCAACAGCAAAAACCAAGGCTACCTTCACCAGCCAGGCAGCCAGCTGTACCGTCAGCTGGGAAGGGAGAACCCCCCGCTTCACCCAGAACATGCTGGCAGGTAAAGCCCTGACGTTCAGCGATACCTCCCGTCATTTGGTATTAAATGCGCAGGCAGACAGCCAGAGCGGCTTTAATACCGGTCGCTACAAAGACAGCGACGGCTGTGGCTTTGACATCCCGATCCGCTGGAAACTCGAAGCGGATGGCACTCTGTATTACGAAAATGCCATGTCTCAGGCGCAGATTGATGAAACCTTCAGCAATGGCGCGAAAAAATTCCCGACCGGCAACTTCAAAGAGTGGATAAAAGTCTCAGATACCGATGGTCTGGCATTCACGGTCAAAGGCTTCAATCATTTCACCCGCTGGCAGAGTGCGACACCGGCTCTGGGTGCAGACGACGGCGAGATGTGGAGCGATCTGGTTGCGCTGATCCCGGCAGCGAATGTGCCGGCCTTTACGGTGCAGACCCCCACAGAAGCCCCGCTTCCTGACAGCCCGTACCCCGGCACCATATTAAGGGACGGACAAACATGCGACTTAACACCGCCGGCGACACCCGCGCCTTAGGTTAAAAATCACTCTGGCGGTCTTAAACCGGCCGCCAGAGTTGCCTCAACGATTATTTAATCAACACAAAACACGACACAATGTGATTATTTCCCATCAGGTAACGCATCAAGGCTTGATGCTTGTGTCAAGACAGGTAATATTGCTGTTTTGGACAGTAAATTAAGCACAGCACTCAGTCGTGCCTAAACGGAGAATAATGACATCATGACTTACGCGCCTGTTTCAGACGTACTGAGCGGTAAGATTGCGGTAGACAGTGAAATCACTGTACGCGGTTGGATCCGTTCACGTCGGGATTCCAAAGCCGGAATCTCTTTCCTTGCCATCTATGACGGCTCTTGTTTCGACCCGATTCAGGCCGTGGTCCCGAATGCACTGAATAATTACCAGGAAGAAGTCCTGAAGCTGACAACTGGCTGTTCGGTGGAAGTAACGGGTAAAGTGGTTGAATCTCCGGCTCAGGGTCAGGACTTCGAACTGGCAGCGACTGACGTCAAAGTGGTTGGCTGGGTTGATGACCCTGACACCTACCCAATGGCGAAAACACGCCACTCGATTGAGTACCTGCGTGAAGTGGCCCACCTGCGTCCGCGTACCAATGTGATTGGCGCGGTTGCCCGTGTGCGTAACTGTCTGTCTCAGGCCATTCACCGCTTCTATCACGAGCAGGGTTACTTCTGGGTCTCTGCACCGCTGATCACTGCCGCTGACGCAGAAGGTGCCGGTGAGATGTTCCGCGTGTCTACGCTGGATCTGGAAAACTTGCCACGTACCGAACAAGGCAATGTCGATTTCAACGAAGATTTCTTCGGCAAAGAGACTTTCCTGACGGTTTCCGGCCAGCTGAACGCTGAAGCCTACGCCTGTGCTCTGAGCAAAGTGTACACTTTCGGCCCGACTTTCCGTGCTGAAAACTCCAACACCAGCCGTCACCTGGCTGAGTTCTGGATGGTTGAACCAGAAGTGGCATTCGCGGATCTGAACGATGTCGCTAAACTGGCAGAAGACATGCTGAAGTATGTGTTCAAAGCCGTGCTGGCTGAGCGCCGCGATGATCTGGAATTCTTCGCACAGCGCATCAACAAAGAAGCAATCACCCGTCTGGAGAAATTTGTAGATTCTGATTTCGCTCAGGTTGACTACACAGATGCCATTGAGATCCTGAGAGCGTCCGGCCGTCAGTTCGAGTTCGACGTTGAGTGGGGTATCGACCTGTCTTCTGAGCACGAGCGTTATCTGGCGGAAGAGCACTTTAACGCGCCTGTTATCGTGAAGAACTACCCGAAAGACATCAAAGCCTTCTACATGCGTATGAACGATGATGGCAAAACAGTAGCGGCCATGGATGTTCTGGCACCTGGCATTGGTGAAATCATCGGTGGTGCACAGCGTGAAGAGCGCCTGGACATTCTCGATCAGCGCATGCGTGCAATGAACATCGACCCGGAAGATATGAACTGGTACCGCGATCTGCGCCGTTACGGCACTGTACCACATGCCGGTTTCGGCCTGGGCTTTGAGCGTCTGGTTTCTTACGTAACCGGTGTGGCTAACGTTCGTGACGTAATTCCATTCCCACGTACACCGCGTTCCGCGAACTTCTAATCAGTCATTTATTCGGCTGATATCAAACCCTGCCAGCTTTCGCTCGCAGGGTTTTTTCTTGCCTGATCGACCACACCTTCGCCACTTAAGACAATATTCAGACAAATACTGGCTGTTATCGCGTGATGCAGACTATCCATTAAATGTTCACCCAGAATTGACGCACTCTTTATATGGAATTATGTCACCCAATCCATCTGACTTATTAAGCGTAAAATATACTCTGTGGGCATAAATAATAATCGCTGATTTCAGCTTTGCTTACTTTTTCTGCCACTAAATTTGCATTCTTTGAGGAATTTCAAATCCCCGGTATTTGCCTTGTGCGGTTAAATACCCCTCATCTAGAGTTGAGTCAGACGTGTCACATAATTAAAAGAACTGCTAACAGTTCAACAATGCTGCCATCTATTGCGTTACGAAGAGGGACAACTCATGCGTAAAAATCGCCAGGTTAATGACCGGGAAGTGGTGCTTGATCCTAATGCTCAATTAGTGACAACAACAGATCTGCAAGGTGTCATTACCTATGCCAATGACGAATTTGTAGAAGTCAGTGGCTACAGTTTTGACGAGCTCGTCGGGCAACACCACAATATTATTCGCCATCCGGACATGCCCAGGGCGGCCTTTGGTGACCTGTGGAGCCACCTGAAAGCAGAGAAACCCTGGCGGGGCATTGTTAAAAACCGCTGCAAAGACGGCAGTCATTACTGGGTGGATGCTTACGTCACCCCGCTATACCAAAACAATCGGGTTTCTGGCTATCAGTCCGTACGCCGCAAGCCTACTCAGGACATGGTCAACACAGCTACGAATGTCTATCAGCAACTGAACAATGACAAAAATCCTTATGGATTCCGTCTGTCCAGCTGGGCCAAGCTGGGGTTGTCTGCCCTGCTCACCGTGCTGTGCGTGGCATTTACGCACTTTTATATCCCTCAGTTCGAATTCCTATCCGCTGCTGTTCCATTGATCTTCATTGCGATCCTTTGTCGGGGTGAACTATTTGCTGTACCCCGTTTTTTTCAGCAGTTGTCGAATAACTATGATGCCCTCACCCGGATTGTCTACAGCGGTGATGACATGACATCCATTGCCGATTTCCATCTGAAATTAAACGATGCCCGGCTGAAAACCGTGCTGGGCCGGGTGGATGATGCGGCGCTGACCATTCGCGAAGTCACAGATGAACTCACCAATGTCACTCTATCCACCCGAGACTCGATCTCCAATCAGGACAAAGATACCCAGCATATCGCCACATCCATTACCCAAATGTCGGCTGTTGCCACAGAAATTGCGCAGAATACTCAGCTGACGACAGACAAAGTGCTCACCGCGCAGCAAAAATGCGCCAACACCACCAAAGTGTTGCAACTCACGCAGAACAATATCAATGATTTGGCCAAAGACACCGAAAATGCGGCGCAAACGGCCCAGTCACTGGTGAAGGTGTCGGAACAGATTGAAACCATGATGATGGAAATTCAGGGCATTGCAGAGCAAACCAACCTGCTGGCAC
This sequence comes from Photobacterium arenosum, assembly GCF_014841115.1. Classification (GTDB taxonomy): domain Bacteria; phylum Pseudomonadota; class Gammaproteobacteria; order Enterobacterales; family Vibrionaceae; genus Photobacterium; species Photobacterium arenosum. Next base: position 531,650 of record NZ_JACYTP010000002.1, on the reverse strand, counting down.
TGAACGCTGCTATCGAAGCGGCACGGGCTGGCGAACAAGGGCGGGGGTTTGCGGTCGTGGCAGACGAAGTGCGCGCTTTGTCTCAGCGTACCCACGGCGCGACAGAAAATATTCAAACCAGTATTGTCAACATCAACGCTACCCTGAACCAGTGGCAGGCAACCTCTTCCGAGAGTATTGAGAAAACTCAGCAATGTGTCGCCCATACCAATGATACGGCAGCCAGTATTCTGGAAGTGGTGTCCATGGTGGATGAAATTGCTGATATTTCAACGCAAATTGCCGCAGCGGCGGAGGAACAAGGCACTGTGGCCCAGGAGATCAGTAACAACGTCCATCAGATTTCCACCTCCTCGTCTGAAAACCTTGTGATGATGTCGCGCATGGAACAGGCCGCAAACCAAATGCGCGAGAAAGTGACGTTTCTGGAAGGCTTGAGTAAATCCTTCGGTTAACCCTTTCCCCCTGAAAAAGCAGTGCTATACCCGACCACTGCCCGTAACCCCCCAAGGCCGCGATGCGGCCTTTTTTATGGTTGCGATTGAGATGAGCAATATTGTCCAAGCAATCAGTACACATTTTGTTTAACCTGTCTTTATGCCATCACTCAGGAGGACAGGAATGAAACCGGACAATAGCTTTCAATTTATTACCAGCCCTCATCTGGCTGGCGTTACCCTGCTTCATGCCACAATGAGTGACTTTTCCTATGACAAACACGCTCACGAAGAATATGCCATTGGTGTGACCCTCAAAGGGCGGCAAGATTTCTTTTGCCAACGGGCTTTTCATCGCAGTCCGCCTGGCGGGGTGCTGATATTTAACCCGGAAGACGTCCATGACGGCTGTTCCGGCGATACTCAGGAGCTTGAGTACCGGATGTTATACATACATCCGGAGGTATTTATTCCCCAGTTCAGAGCCTTAGGTGTACGTCAGGGGCAACTTCCCAGAATCAGCGGTACCTTACTTGACGATATGATTTTGCGTCAGCAGACGCTGAAGCTCTCTGCGCTGATGGAAAATCCGGCCACCACAAACATAGAACTGGAATCGGGACTGTTTCAGCTTTCACATTCGCTGGTACGCCGAGGCGGACAGCTGAATGAACAGCCACCCACGAATCGTATCGACACACTGTTACTGCGGGCGAAAGAGTATATACATGCGCATTTGAACCAGAACATTTCCATCGATGATATTGCCAGCGCGGCCACTATGTCGAAGTACCATTTTATACGGCTGTTTCGCTCCCAGTTTGGGATTACACCCCATCAATACGTAATTAATTGCCGGATTAACAATGCACGAAAAGCACTGGAGACGGGCGAGTCCGTGATTGATGTCGCAACAGATTGCGGATTTTCTGATATCAGCCATTTAAACCGCCGATTCAAACGCAGTTACGGCATGACACCCAAACAATATCAATTACAAATAACACGCTAACAACTTTCAACTGGATAAAAATATGCTTGAGATCTGGCTATATGCATTTTCAATAATGTATTCACCTGGTCCTGTAAATCTGCTCAGCTTTAATACAGGACTAAATAATAAAACAAATAAGAATACAGGTTTTTTCATGGGCGTGAGTTTCGCCATGTTAATTCTTTTCTTTTCATTGAGCTTTCTCAGTCACTCGGTTGTTCATGAAACCATCATTCCATATATCAGTATTCTGGGCTGTACTTATATGCTTTTTCTCTCCTGGAAGTTGTTCACATCAGGACGAGAACCGGATAATACATCCTCTGCCTTGTCTGATCTGACATTCCGGGATGGGCTGATGCTTCAGTTACTGAACCCGAAAGGTTTTATTGCCTGTCTGCCCATTGTGACCATTCAGTTTCCGGCACTGAATATTGTCGGATTAAAGGCATTGGTTATTTCTATTGCATTATCTGTGTTCGCTTTCGGTGCGCCCTTAAGTTATTCACTCACCGGCAGGCTAATAGGTCAACGAGTGAACAGATCTGTGTTTTTCAAAAAGTTCCAACTCTTCATGGCACTCTTATTAGCTTATGTAGCGATGAAAATTGCCTACACCCATATTTACATTGATTTATTCAAACACCTTTAAATTCATTCATCCTTTAAATGCGAGCTGAAAAATTAATGAAATTCGATACTAAACTAGCCATTGTTGATGCCGAAGACTTAGCCATCTGGCAAAAATTAAATGTCGTTTCTTATATGTCTTCAGGCATTGTCGCTCAGCACCCTGATATAATTGGTGCAAGCTATGAGGATGCAAATGGCGAAATCTATCTCCCCATTTGCATCCAACCCACCATTATTTTATCTGCGTCAAGAGCCAAGTTTTCAGCTTTTATCAGCAGAGCAAAAATGCATTGTATTCAGCCAGCCATTTATATCGAAGACATGTTCAGCACAGGCCATGATGCAGCCAACCGTGAAGTCGTGAAACGACACAACACGCATCACCTGCCACTGGTTGGTATGGCGATAAGATCTGAGATTAATACTGTAGACAAAGTGTTTAAAGGTGCGAAACTGCATCAATGAAAACACAGCATTCCTGTAGCGCCTACTATCACGACCTTACGCTACGCTTTAGTGTTATTCATTTGATTAGGCAATACAGCATCATCAAGCCACTAAGAGCTGTTCTCACAAGACGAGCAAGTGTGGCGCGGTGCCACTAAAGTCCCCGTCTATCGATACTTGTACACCTCCCCCTGATTAATTACACACATAATTAGAGTTTCCAGCCGAAGGATGTAGTAACAGAGATTGCTTCCATCAATAGAAAATGATGTATTACTGCGGGAACATGGTAAAATCGTACGTTTTTTATATCTGCCCCAAATGCCCTACATTGAGCGAGCAACAGTAAACGCATGAATTTAAAGAAGATTAACGAGTATCCGAAATACTGGGCCGAGTGCTATGGAACAGCGCCGTTTCTGCCGACAACGCGTGAAGAAATGGACGCGTTAGGCTGGGATAGCTGTGACATTATCATTGTGACCGGTGATGCGTATGTCGATCACCCGAGCTTTGGCATGGCGGTGATCGGTCGGGTACTGGAAGCTCAGGGGTTCCGTGTCGGGATTATCGCTCAGCCCGAGTGGAACAATAAAGATGCCTTCATGGCGCTGGGTCAGCCGAACCTGTATTTCGGGATTACGGCCGGCAACATGGACTCGATGATCAACCGTTATACGGCGGATCGCAAGCTGCGCCATGATGACGCCTATACCCCGGACAATGTTGGCGGCAAGCGTCCTGATCGCGCCGTGCTGGTGTATTCGCAGCGTTGCCGTGAAGCCTATAAAGACACCCCGATTGTGCTGGGTGGCATTGAAGCCAGCCTGCGCCGTCTGGCGCATTATGATTACTGGTCTGATAAAGTGCGCCGTTCTGTGCTGTTTGATGCCAAAGCAGACATCCTGCTGTTCGGTAATGCCGAGCGGGCACTGGTTGAAGTGTCACACCGCATTGCCAGCGGCGAAGACATCAGCACCATGACAGACATCGCCGGTACGGCGGTGATCCTGAAAGAAGCCCCTGCCCATTATAAAATTATCGATTCCACCCGCATCGATAAGCCGGGCAAATCTATGGTGATGCCTAATCCGTACGCCACCGAAGAAGTCTGCGAGACCAATAAATCCAAAGCCGATGCTGAGCCGGTTAAAGCTCAGACGGTGCAGATTCAGCCTTCCCGCCACGACGCTTTTACCAGCGCCGTGCGTTTGCCTTCTTTCGAGAAACTGCGCAACGACCGCATTTTGTACGCCCATGCCAGCCGTGTGATGCACCTGGAAGCGAACCCTTATTCTGCCCGCGCACTGATTCAGCTGCACGGTGACCGTGAATTATGGGTCAATAAGCCGCCTATCCCGCTCACCACTGAAGAAATGGATTTTGTGTTTGGCCTGTCGTACGCACGGGTGCCGCACCCTTCCTACGGAAAAGCCAAGATCCCGGCTTATGACATGATCAAGACCAGTGTCAACATCATGCGAGGCTGTTTTGGTGGCTGCTCTTTCTGCTCGATTACCGAGCACGAAGGCCGGATTATTCAAAACCGCTCTCACGAGTCGATTTTGCAGGAACTGGAAGACATCCGCGACAAAGTGCCCGGCTTTACCGGCACCATTTCCGATTTGGGTGGCCCGACGGCGAACATGTACCGTTTGGGTTGTTCCGATCCCCGCGCCGAGAAAAACTGCCGTCGTCCGTCGTGCATTTTCCCGAAAATCTGTGAGAAGCTGGATACTGACCACAAACACACCATAGATCTGTACCGCAAAGCCCGGGAAGTGAAAGGGATCAAGAAAGTGATGATCGCCTCGGGTGTGCGTTACGATCTGGCTATCGAATCACCGGAATACATCAAAGAGCTGGTGACACACCATGTGGGTGGTTATCTGAAAATCGCGCCTGAGCATACTGAAAAAGGCACGCTGGATCTGATGATGAAACCGGGCATGGGCACCTATGACCGCTTCAAGGAGCTGTTTGAAAAATACAGCGCCGAAGCCGGCAAGAAGCAGTATCTGATCCCGTACTTTATTTCGGCCCATCCGGGTTCAACCGATGACGACATGCTGCATCTGGCATTGTGGCTCAAGAAAAATGATTACCAGTGCGATCAGGTACAGAACTTCTACCCGTCGCCTATGTGTAATGCCACGGCCATGTATCACTCGGAAACGAACCCGCTGAAACGCGTTAAGTACAAACAACGGGAAGATCTGTTTGTAGCCAAAGGCGAGCGTCAGCGTCGTCTGCATAAAGCCTTGCTGCGTTACCATGATCCGGCTAACTGGCCGCTGATCCGTGAAGCCTTGATCAGCATGGGTAAAAAACACCTGATCGGCGACCGCGCCGACTGTCTGGTGCCCGCTGAAGGCAGCGATGCGGCCCTGACGCCGGCAACCCGTCGCGGTTCAAGCCGGCACGGTGCCAAGCGTTTCGCCACCAAGCACCCGAATCAGCCGGATATCCGTAAAGACGGAACGGCAAAGCGTCAGGGTCCGGGTAAACCGAAAACCCAGGCTGGCAGCAACGCTCAGGGTAACGGCAAACCACAAAGCGCTGGCAAACGCCCTTCAGCACAGGGTAAGCCTCAGTCTCGCGGTAAACCGTCAGCAAAACGTGGCGCACGGGCCTGATACTGAACTCAGCCGCTTTAAATAATGATCAAAAAGGCAAGAGCGATGCTCTTGCCTTTTTCATTTCAGGGGGAAGTAACAGTGACTGACTGTTAAGCGACGACTTTCTCTGTCGAGACTGCTGCCGAGCCTTCGCTCATGAAGCTCTCATGCAGCGCACAAATTGCGCCGTGATAATCACTGTCTTTCACCACAAACTGCACATCAACGTTACGCAGGGAAGCGTGAGCAGCTTTAGGACTGATATCTTTATCCAGCAGGGACAATACACCCTGACTCATGGTTTTATTGGTATCGATAGCCGAACCAATAACCGAAATCAGCGCCACCATTTTTCCGGTAATCTTCGCCTTCGGATAACGCTTCTCTGCTTTGGACAGCACCTTGTTCTGGCTCGATGTACTGCCGTCCAGATAGTAAGTCACAGAGTTGGCGTTCATCTCTTTACTGATCAGCTGAACGTTCTCTTCGCGGATGATTTCCATCAGCTCATAGCTGACGTCTTCCACCTGGCCGACCATAGCCTGATCAAATAAATGCAGCGCAAAGACCTTATCCCGGCCGGCAATAATCTCGGCTTTACCCGTATTAGGCTGGTAATGCTGAGAAATTAGGGTGCCCGGATGTTCTGGTTCAAAGGTATTTTTTACCGCCAGCTCAATACCGGCGCGACGAAGTCCTGAAGCGGCGTTAGGGTGAATCGCTTCCATACCCAGGTTAGCCAGCTGGTCAGCAACGTCATAGTTACTTTTTCCAATCGGGCGAACATGCTCAGGACCAACGATACGGGGGTCAGCGCTGCTCAGGTGATACTCTTTATGGATCACTGCGCGGCTGGCCTTGCTCAATACCGCCAGACGACTGAATGTCATCTCACTGTAACCGCGATCATAGGTCTTCATCAGACCTTCATCACAGTAGACATAGCCGGTGACGATTGGCAGTTCTTTGCTCAGATCGATATCTTTGATCGCATCCAGAATCACCGCATCCAGATCGCCCTGGACATTGTTCTCAGCGCCCCAGCCCGACAAATCAACAAAGCGAGAGTTAATACCCAGGTTATTCAGCATCAGCGTGGTATTAAAGGCAGAATGCGCTTCACCAATAGAAGACAGAAACTCGCGGATTTGCGGCAGATAACTGGTCAGAGAAAACTGTCCGTACTGACAGGTTTCCAGAATATTTTCGATACAGGTAATAGCGTTAGCAATACGCTCTTTGACAAAATTATCGGCACGGTTACGACAGAACAGCTCAGGAAACATAGTGTCGTTAATCAGCAGCATACGCTGCTCCAGTGCTTTCAATTTCTCACGCCACACATCATTGCGTTCTGCAATGTAGCGGAAGATACCCGGCTCACCGGTTCGCTTGCATTCCAACAGTGCGTCAGTGATACCGCCATAGGCCGAAACAACAAACATACGTTGATAAGGATTGTCTGGATAGAGCAGGATATTGTCCATTACCGCATCGAACGCAGACATGGAAGTACCGCCAATCTTTTCAACGGTATGAGTCATGGTAACTCCTTTTATTTTCATCAGCTAAGCGAGAGCGCTTAGCCTGATGGTTTTGAAAGGCGGTTTGCACCGCCTTCCGGTAACCCTCAGGTTGATATCGCAAGGAGGGTTAATCACTTGCGTCAATACAGCTGCGATTATTCGGCTGCTGGGTAAACACCGTCTTTGTCGTGGACTTCCATGCCCGTCAGTGGCGGGTTAAACACACAAGCCATCACCATATCGACACCTTTATTGGCACGCAGTTGGTGTTCATCATGCTTGTCCAGCACATACAGGGTGCCAGGCTTGATCTCGTAAGTCTTGCCATCGGCTGTGGTCTGGATTTCCCCTTCACCCGATACGCAATACACAGATTCCAGATGGTTCTTGTAATGAATATGGGTATCGGTATTGGCAAAGATAGTGGTGATGTGGAACGAAAAGCCCATGTTGTCATCACGCAGCAGCATGCGGACACTTTCCCAGTTACCGTTTTCAGCCACTACCCGGCGTTCGCTGTTCTGGCACTCTTCAAGGGTGCGTACAATCATTCTTATTCTCCTTAAGACGCTTTCTTCATGCTGGATTTTGCATACTCAGCCACCGCTTTTTCAAAGATGTGCAGGCCTTTTTCCAGTTCCGCTTCACTGATAGTCAGCGGGCAGAAGAACTTCAGCACTTCATCATCCGGACCAGCGGTTTCGATAATCATGCCGTTTGCAAAACACAGCTTACCGATTGCACCCGCAAATTCACCATCGTGACAGGCAATACCCTGCATCAGACCGCGGCCTTTGATTTTTTCAAATACTGCCGGGTACTGCTTGAGTACTTTTTGCAATGTTACGTTCAGCTGGGCAGCGCGTGCATTGATGTGCTGCTCAAACTCGTCGTTGTGCCAGTAGGCTTCAATAGCGACTGCGGCTGTCACGAACGCGTGGTTGTTACCACGGAACGTACCGTTGTGCTCGCCCGGCAACCACTTATCCAGCTCCGGTTTCAGCAGTACCACCGCCATTGGCAAACCGTAACCACCGATAGATTTAGACAGGGTCACCATATCCGGTTTGATACCGGACGGCTCAAAGCTGAAGAAAGTACCGGTACGGCCACAACCTGCCTGAATGTCGTCGACAATCAGCAGAATGTCGTGACGTTTACAGATAGCGCTCAGGCGCTGTAACCACTCGTCGGAAGCCACGTTCAGACCACCCTCACCTTGTACGGTTTCGAGGATGACAGCAGCCGGTTTATCCAGGCCGCTGGAGTTATCAGTCAGCATAGCTTCAAACAGTGCCAGACCGTCCAGGTCGGCGTAACCTTCATATGGCAGGCGGGTTACACCGCTCAGTGCCATACCCGCACCACCACGGTGATGCTGGTTACCGGTAGCCGCCAGTGCACCGTAAGACACACCGTGGAAGCCGTTCGTGAAGGCAACAATGTTCTGGCGTCCTTTGACTTTACGCGCCAGTTTCAGTGCCGCTTCAACGGCGTTAGTACCGGTTGGACCAGTGAACTGTACTTTGTAGTCCAGACCACGAGGGGTCAGGATGTAATTCTTCAGGTTTTCAAGAAATGTCGCTTTTGCTTCGGAATGCATATCCAAACCGTGCGTCAGGCCATCTTGATCGATGTAATCCATCAGTGCTTTTTTCAGCACCGGGTTATTATGGCCATAGTTCAACGCACCAGCGCCTGCCAGGAAATCCAGGTAACGCTCGCCTTCGCTGGTGTTCAACCAGCAGCCCTTTGCGGATGAGAACACCACCGGGAAGTTTTTGGCGTAACATTGAACATTTGATTCCTGCGCATTAAAGATATTCATGACTTATCCTGTTTTGTCGTGATTTATTGTTTAAGTGGAATGCGATAGAGATATTCCGAGTCGTGTTCACCGTCGAAATGCTTCTCTTCGTCGAGGAACAGCGAGACTTCACCTAAGTTACCGTTCGCCTGATCCACCTTCTTAAACAACGCCCAAGAGGCTTTATTGAGGCGGGTGATGGTCGTTTCGATACAGCGAATATCGCTGAGATCATCACGCGCCAGCAGTTGTTGAATCATCTTGAAAGCGAGCCCTTTACCACGCGCCTTCTCGCCGACAGCAACCTGCCATATAAACAGAGTGTTTTCCTTCTCAGGGACTCTGTAAGCCGAGACAAACCCTGCCATCTCACCGTCTGATTCAGCAACAATACATGTGTCTTTGAAGTGAGTGGTCTGCAGGAAATTGCAGTAAGAGGAGTTGGTGTCTAATGGGGGACAAGATTCGATCAGTGAATGCACTCGATTACCATCTGTTCGTTCCGGTTTTCGAAAAACAAACTCTTCCTGAGTCTTAGTCGATGTTTCTGGGTCTATTGCCCATGGTGCCATTGTAATCATTGGTCGCCACATTGTTTAGTGCTCTAATGAATTCAAAAACAATTATAGGGACTCGAATGATAAGATCAACCCCAACATTTATAACAAATCACTGATTATACCCATAAGTTATTGATATATATCCAGTTAATACCAGAAAATGATTACAAAGCTAATAATTACAGAACTAATCATATTGCTGTCATTAAAGCGACATCAAGCCACGATAAGTGAGATCTGCTGACCAGAAATGCTCAATTCAGTGGTGGGAAAAGAAGATAAGGACGTTTCAAGCCGCTGCCGTCAGACTCAGCGACTTGACGTTGAGAAGGAAAAAATAAAGAATCCGTTAATTACCAGACATTACCTGGCAAGTTCCGTTGCCATAAAAACCGCAATAGCAATGACGGCACAGATCAGCATACCAATATACAGTTTTTTCTGATTTCGCTCGTCCAAAAATCGAGCCATGGCTACCGCCGCTGTAATCAGCAGAATTATCACTCCAAGTTTAAGCATGCCTCCCCCTGTTGATGTCTGTTAATCGCCTGATTGTTATATCAAGGATATGTCCGTCTGTGAAATTCACTGCCAACTCTTCAACTTAGCACCAATTACAGAATCAGGCTGTTGCCGCTTCCGTTTCTGTACCGATTGAACACATTTCTGCGCTGAGCACCTGGTTCTTACCCTGCGATTTCGCCTGATACAGCGCCCTGTCTGCAGACGAGATAGTCGATTCCATTCCCTTGTGTAAAGGAGCAACACCAATGCTGACGGTAATGGCGCAAGATGTGTCTTCATCAATATCAATACGGCTGGCCTCTACTTTTGCACGGAAATCATCCAATGCCTTCAGGGCTGTCTCTGTGTCTGGTGCTTCCATTAACACCGCAAACTCTTCCCCACCGTATCGACACAGGACTGCTTGTGCCGGAAAACTGTATTTCATCAGACTCGCTATGTTCAGAATGACTTCGTCGCCAAGCAAATGACCGTAGGTATCATTGACCGACTTAAAGTCGTCTACATCAATCATGGCCAGAAAGTAGCCGGCGCCACTGTCCATCAGTTTCTGATCCATATGCTGACGAAGACTGTTCTTATTTTTCAGCCCCGTCATCTGATCTTCACTGCGAATGTGCTGAGTCAATAGTATCTGATTCAATGCGCTGAGCGTGTAGTTGGCAATCATTTTGGCGAAAAATGGGTAAGCCGCACCGGGCTGGCATATATACAGCACACCGATCAACTGACTTGCCGGGCGCTGGTAATCATTCTGTCTTGCGCTGTTGACTAAAGGCAGCCGTATACAGGGCTCGCTTGGCGCAATAAGGCGGACAATATCATCCTGCTCGGGCTTGCAGAATCGGCCAAGCTGCTGACAGCCAGCAATACGGCAAAGTAAATCTGCCGGCACATTTACCCGTAAGTTGTGATAGGCCTCTTCCAGCACCCCTTCATTGGCATTCATTACGAAAAGATACACCCGGCTACTGCCCATAGTATCGTTTAATAACGCAGACAGTTGCTCGTGCAGTTCATCGAATTCCTGCGCTTCAATTAACTGACCACCCACCTGATGAACGCGAGTATGCAGGTAGCCTGCCAGTAAAATAAAAAATACGACGACCAGAAAAGTGCCGCCCACAGCGCCCACTTTCAAAGCATTGGACGCAATTTCACTGTTGCTGGTGCCGGATAATAATACCCAGTTAAAATTATTATTGGCATCGTAAACACTGAATTTATATTGATTATCATATTCGTAAGAAGGGATATTACCGTTACCATTGCCAGCCATGATTGTTGTCAGTAATTCGGGGTTTATACTGACAGAGTCTACACCTAATCGTGCTTTATCGGGATGAATAACAACTCTTCTCGTCTGCGGCTCAATCGCATAAACATAACCCTTCGTCATCGTTTTCAGATCGGAAAGATCATCGGACATCGCACCGGCATCAAGCTCAATAATGATCCTGACGTTTTTTTTCCCGGGTATCGCCAGTTTTTTCACCAAGGCAACGCACCACTTTTTGGTGCTGTTACTGTGATAAAAGTCAGACAGAAAAAGATCACCGATTTTCTGGCTTTCAGAATACCAGGGCCGGCGCTTTACCCGCTCATCAATCCCCGACAAACGAAATCCGTCTGTCCCGTAATAGTCTGAATCTACCAGTAATCCGACTTCCAGAAATTTATTCTGGTTGTTAACCACATAGTTAGCCGCATCAAGAAATGCCGGGATATTACCTGATCCTTTCAGGATCTCAGATAATAAAAATAACTGATTCGTTGCCGCAATGTAATTCAGGTCTAAATACCCTTTCGCCACGTTCAAATTAGCCCGCGCCTGTGAGTATGCACTTTCCCGAATAGAACGATAATCTGAATAGCCTAAATACACCAGTGCTGACACCAGTAGAACAAGCAATGGAAGAACCATTTTAATCAAATACTTAGGCTTAAAATTCATCTAAAATATCTATTGAATAAAACATCGGTCAAAATCTGAAAGTTGATGATTATATCTTAATCGCCGGATGCCTGTCGCAACCTAATTGACAAATAGCCACTGGTAGTAACACTTTACAACCGTTCCATTGCAATGAAGGAGTCACTGATACGACACCCGAATGTCATATAAAAAAATTAGTCTTATTTCTGACACTGATACCTTGATATAAGGGTTGAATCGACTATGGGAAACCACACCTACCGTACACTCTGGTTATCAGACATACACTTAGGGAACAGGGATTGTAAAGTCGACTATCTGTTGGATTTTTTATCCCGCTATCAGGCCGACACCCTGATACTGGTTGGTGACATCGTTGACCTCTGGTCGCTGAAATCGCGGTTTCACTGGCCGGAAAGCCACACCAAAGCTGTCCGCCTGTTACTGGAGCGAGCGGATCAGGGATGCCGGATCATCTATATTCCGGGCAACCACGACGAAGCCGTCCGCAAGTTTATTCAGTTTAATCTTGGCAATGTTGAACTGGCACACCGCTACATCCACACCAGCGCAAACGGCAACCGCATTCTGGCTCTTCATGGCGATGAATTCGACAGCATGGTTTGCCACAGCAAACTGACCTCCTTACTGGGCGATGCCGGTTACGATTTCCTTCTATTCTTAAATCGCTGGTTAAACAGCTACCGCCGCTTAACCCGGCAACCATACTGGTCTCTGGCCAGTTACCTGAAAAGCAAAGTCGAAAAGGCCAACCTGGCGATTGCCAGATTTCGCCATGCCGCTGTCACTATGGCCAAACACAAAGACGTCGATGCCATTGTCTGCGGCCACATACATCATCCGGAAATTACCGAGCAGGATGGCATCGTATACCTGAATGACGGGGATTGGATTGAAAACTGCACGTTTCTGGCCGAGCACCATGACGGCGTGATCGAACTGATTCAGTGGACGGAACAGGCAAAATGCCTCGACAGCACAGAACGGTTTAAGGTCAACCCTCAGATCACCAGCCTGTTTGACAAAGACACAGAGAAACAAAAAGAGAAGCAGAAAGAAAAAGTGGCCTGAAAAACGGCGGAGGCCTGAGCACTCCGCCGTAACCGTGTTTGTTACAGACAGCCTGCTATCAGGCTGTACTCACCAAACGTAATAACACCTGAACCGGGTGCTTCATCTTAATATGCTCAAAACGCTTTACCTGAGTTCGGCACGAATAACCGGTTGCCATGCAACGGTCGCCATCCAACTGTGCCAGATTCGGCTGCCAGCTGAGATTAAACACCCCTTTGGACGTCTCCAGCTTATCTTTCTCGTGACCAAAAGTGCCCGCCATGCCGCAACAGCCGACAGATACAGCTTTCATGCTGGCACCGAAGTGACGGAAAATGGCCGCCCACTCTTTCTCAGCGTTTGGCATCTTGGTTTTCTCGGTACAGTGGGCGAATAAATACCACTCACTGTCAGTACGGGGCGCCAACGAGGTTATTTCACTCAGCAATGGCGTCAGCCATTCATGGGCTGTCATTACTTTGAAATCACCGCGCTTATCACCCAGCATTTCATTGTATTCATCGCGATAACAGAGCACCAAAGCCGGGTCGACACCAACCATAGGCATACCCAGCTCATCAAGCTGATTGAGGAAGTCGGCGGTGTTTTTCGCTGTTTTGGCAAACTGACGCAGGAAACCTTTGACATGCTGCGCCTTGCCATTGGGCTTAAACGGCACCAGCATAGGTTTCTTACCGAGCTTTTCAATCAGATGGACAAAGTCGCGCACCACTTCCGCATCGTAGTAGCTGGTGAACGGGTCCTGCACAATCAGCACATACTGCTGCCGCTCTTCTTGAGACAAAGCCTGCAGCCACTGCAGATCAAACCGGGTTGCATGGCTGCCCGCCAGTCCCTGCATCAGCGTCGGCACCGACAGTTCAGGCATATCCACATAGCCGAGCACTTTCGCCGTCAAAGATTTTGACCAGCCGGGCCGCATTACGGCATTGACCAGTGACGGGGCTTTGGCCATAACCGGTAGATAACTTTCTACATAGCCAACCAGATAGTCTTTGGCAGGACGCTGGTAACGGCTGTAGTACATGTTAATGAAACGCGAGCGGAAACTCGGCACATCCACCTTGATCGGGCACTGACTGGCACAGGCTTTACACGCCAGACAGCCGTTCATGGCTTCCATCACTTCGTGCGAATAATCGTACGCTTTACGCTGAGATCCGAAGGTATTGCGGAAGCGATCGATGATTTGCTTCACCGTCGGCGACTTTTCCATCAGATCCTGTTCCAGCCTGACCGGGTCCACACCCTGATCGGCCAGCAAACGCAGCCATTCACGAACCAGTCCGGCCCGCCCTTTCGGCGAGTGACGGCGATCGGCACTGACTTTCATCGACGGGCACATGGGTGAGCTGGTGTCGTAGTTAAAACACAAGCCGTTGCCGTTACATTCCATCGCCTGCTTGAAGCTGTCTCTGACTTTCACCGGGATCTGGCGGTCAAAATAACCACGCTTTAAGCCATCCACTTTCACCAGTTCAGCATCGCTGTCTAGTGGGGTGCAGATCTTGCCCGGGTTCAGCCTGTTGTGTGGATCAAAAGCTGCTTTTATACGGCGCAGTTCGGTAAACAGCTCTTCACCGAAAAACTCAGGTCCGTATTCCGAACGGTAGCCTTTACCGTGCTCACCCCACATCAGACCGCCGTATTTGGCGACCAGCGCCACCACCTGATCGGAGATTTCCTTCATCATTTTTTCTTGCGCCGGATCGCACATGTCCAGCGCCGGACGCACATGCAGTACACCGGCATCGACATGACCGAACATGCCGTAATGCAGCTGTTTCTCATCCAGTAACTGGCGGAACTCAACAATGAAGTCAGCCAGATTTTCCGGTGGGACACAGGTATCTTCGGCAAAGGGAATCGGTTTCTGCCAGCCTTTGGCAGCCCCTAACAGACCCACGGCTTTTTTGCGCATATTGTAGATCTTGTTGATGCTGTCCAGGTCGTCACACACCTGAAAACCAATAATCCCCTGCTGACCAATTAAACTGTTCAGGCGCTCACCCAGTTGCTGTACCTGGCGCTTGACCAAATCAACATCATTACCGGCAAATTCAACAATATTGATGCCCTGCATGTCCTTACCCGGCACATCGGTGATCAAATCGCTGACGGTGTGCCAGACAATATCCTGGCGGGCGAGATTAAGGACTTTTGAATCCACAGTTTCGACGGACAGAGCCTGGGCTTCCACCATCACAGGCGCATTACGCAGCGCCGCATCAAAGCTGTCGTACTTAATATTCACCAGTGCCCGGGCTTTAGGGATAGGGGTGATATTGAGTTTAGCTTCGGCAATAAAGGCCAGAGAACCCTCAGCACCACACAGCAGGCGCGCCGGGTCAAAATGAGTCAGTGCGTCGTTGAACACATTTTTCAGATCGTAACCGGTCAGAAAACGGTTCAGCGGCGGGAATTTATCCAGAATTTGCTGACGTTTTTCACGGCACACTCTCGCCGCCACACCAATGGCTTCAGCAACCTGACCTTTCTGCTGTGCGATCCGGGCCAGCCCGTCTTGCGTCAAAGGCTCGGTATCCAGCACTGAGCCATCAACCAGTACCGCTTTCAGTGCCAGAACGTGATCTGAGGTTTTACCGTATTGCAGCGATCCCTGACCGGACGCATCCGTATTGACCATGCCACCAATGGTCGCCCGGTTACTGGTGGATAAATCGGGGGAAAAAAAGAAACCATGAGGGCGAAGCGCGTCATTGAGCTGGTCTTTGATCACCCCGGTCTGCACTCTGACCCAGCCTTCCTGCGGATTGATCTCAAGAATCTGGTTCATGTGGCGTGAAAGGTCGACGACGATACCCGGTGTCAGCGACTGACCGTTAGTCCCGGTGCCGCCTCCGCGTGGAGAAAAACTGACCTGCTGAAAAGCGGGCTGCTGGCCCACTTTTCCGACCAGCACCAAATCATCCACAGATTTAGGAAAGACGACAGCCTGAGGTAATTGCTGATAAATACTATTATCGGTTGCGACAGCCAGACGGCTGGCATAGGTGCGTTCAACATCGCCAGAAAATCCTGCGTTTTCCAGCGCATCCAGATACGACAGTACGATGTCATCGATACTGTTCTCAAACGTCAGTGCGGGTAACATTGCTCTCCTTGTCCAGTTTTAGGCTATCCTGCTTTCACTGGCTCCATATTAATCCAGACAATTATGCCTGTTTGATATAATCGTTTGCGCTCACTTTACCGCACTCAAGTCATGAAACAAAGTGCCAGACACAGCTTACTGACAGGTTTCTGTTTGCTTTATCCGTAAGCTTGCCGGGGCAGCGTCTTTAAGCCGTTTCCGGCTCAGCCAATAACTTCAGCATCAATGACGAACCCGCCACCAGCCAGACCGCCAGCAAAAATGCGCCGGCTGCACGCAGCCCCAGAATAATAAGGCTGACAGTACAGGCATTGACCATCACAGCAGAGAAGTAAGCGAACGCGCCAGACCCTGCCAACAGCACCAAAGCCACCGCAATATGCCGGTGCACAGACAGTGTCAGGCTTCTTTTAGGTAACACATCCAGACTGAGAAACACCCCCAGTGAGATGGCAAACAGATAGGTGTGCGCCGGCTGCAAGGTTAAGCCGGCCGCCACACCGGTGAGGACAGTAATCCCCAGCCACACCGACTTTCCCCGTATGGCGGTCGGGGTGATCAGCCGGGAGAACAGGATCAGCAGCAGAATACCGATGACTATTGCCGCTACCGTATCGGAAATAAAGTGCACGCCAAACCAAACACGGGCCAGCGCCTGACCCAGGATCAGAGCGCTAACCACCAACAAGCCCGCCCCGGCGCGGAACCGTGATTTTCCTGCGCACAGTTTCATCCAGAACATTCCCCAGATAACAGTGGCTAACAGGGTATGCCCGCTCGGAAAACTGAACCCGTAGGCATTGCCGTTTTGCAGTGCCGGCACCAGATAAAACGGACGCGGCAGATTGAAAACTTGTTTCAGGCAGGTTGAGACCAGGATGGTAATCACGGTGGCGGCAAGCAACTGCAACATTGCAGTAGGTCCGAATAAGGAAGCAATAACAGCAATTAGCAAGAACACAAACCAGTATTCGCCGGAAAGATTCAGCAGCCACATCAGGCTGTCCAGCACAGATTTTGCGACATCCGGCAGGGCGTTACCCCAGTCCTTAAAGGCCTTGATCACAATCAGTTCAGCCTGATGAAATGCGCTTGCCCGGTCACTGATATCGGTATAAAAAACCACCTCGCTCTCTGGCGTTTCCATCATCCACTGATATAAGTAGGCAGTATCTTCGGGGTAGCGATATTCAGCGGATGCTAAAGACAGCGGTGACATCAGGTATACAGCTTTCACTTCCCGGCTGAAGTCCACCGCTTGCCAGGCTGCAATCTGCTGGCGCTGATCGCTTTCCTCTTGCTCAGCAACCAGAATCGGTTGTGTCGTTACGCAAGCAAATATCGCCGCTCTGCCCCTGAACTGCAAAAGCTTTATCACGTCGACATCTAATCCGGTTTCTTCCAGCGCCTCTCTTCTGGCCGCCTCACTGGCAGTATCCTGACTGTCAATATAGCCGCCCGGAATGGATAACTTCTGAGTAATGACCTCAGACACCATGACCATCTGCTTACCATGCCGGATAACACAGGCTGCCCCAACAAGACTGGCAGGCTGTTCGTCATGCGGTTCAACGGAAACAACGCGCTGGTTGTTCACTTCTTCGGCATGCACATTCCACGAAAGAACAGCAAACAGAGAAGCGAACACGGTAAAAGCGAGCATGATAAAAGCAGACGGATAAAGGGCACGCTGTCTGATCACTGAAAACCTTTCATTTTTAAACTATTACCTGTGGCAAGTTTATCAATACGGAGTATATGCGACCATTAAAATGCCATAAATGATCATGTTATGTTAATTTCATTTTATTGTTTCTGGTATCAGAGCTTTACCGCAACGTGAGAAATTCCCACAATACAGCGCATCCAATAAGCCGTTAAGACAATGATGACTCAAAATACACCAACAGTGCTGGCGCCGGATTATTACCGCCACAACTTTGATTTCCTGCTGCGCAGTGTCCGGCAGCAATATCATGATCTATTGAGCCATAGCGAGCACTGGTGGCTGAATACTTACTCCCGGCTTACGCCCGATGCCAAACAGTTGTACATCCGAATGTTGTCCCGCAAGGGCAGATACTTCCGCGTCAGCAAACTCAGCTACCCTGAAATCCGGCATACAGAAAACGCCATTGAGGAGCTTCTGAGCAACAAATTTCTTACCTGCAATGAAGCAAACTGGCCGGTGGATGAGATCTTGGATTTATTCACCAAACCAGAACTGCTTAAGATCTATAGAGAGAAACACTCCCCTGATGCGCGCACAAATGACCAAGCGTTAAAGCAGGCCAGAAAAGCGGATCTCACCGCAGCCATACTCGCCACGTCACCGGCCATATCGGCATTCAACGAACCCATCATACATGTTGAACATCAGGCGCACCTGACAATCTTCTTACTGTTGTTTTTCGGCAACCAGTATCAGGATTTAAGCCAGTTTGTGCTGACTGATTTAGGCCTGCATATCTTTGAAAATTATCAGGTCGACCCGACAACCCGCCTGTTTCAGCAGCGACAGCACATACTGGAATGGCTGTCCCTTGAAGCCTTAGCGGCCGAATACGAACAGCTTTCACTCAGCAAAAGGGCCCAGGCAACGAGGCAATTTGCCGGTCGCCTGCCCGGCCCCTGCACATGGCCGCCGCTGGAACGGCGACGGCAACGATTGTTCAACCGGGTTGCCCGGGATCTTGAGCGCCTGGGCGAATATGATCTGGCGTTGTTTCTGTTTAATCACAGTGCGCTACCGCCCAGCCGCGAACGCCGGGTGCGGATACTGGAAAAACTGCAGCGCCACTCAACCGCTTTGGCCATCTGCCGGCAGATGTTGTCAGCGCCCTTTAATGAAGAAGAAGCCGAAGTCGGACAACGCCTGGCGCATAAACTCAGCCGTATGCTAAACCTGCCGGTAGCACAGGCGATCAAAGACACTTTTACGCTGGAGACACTCACACTGCCTGCCAGTGGAGAACGTGTCGAGTTAGCCGTTGCTAACCATTACCGGCAAGCAGGATGGCGTGTTCACTACACCGAAAATGCCCTGATATGCGGGTTATTTGGCCTGGCATTCTGGGACATTATTTTTGCCTCTGTTTCCGGGGCCTTTCTTAACCCCTTCCAGCGGGCGCCCCGCGATATGTACCACAGTGAATTTTCAGAGCGCCGGCGTGACATGCTCACAGCCCGCCTCAATGCTATCCGCACAGAAAGCTGGAACCACTGGCTGGCTGTTTATCAGCAAAAACAAGGAATCACTAACGACTGGGTGAACTGGGCTATTCTAACGCCAGCGCTGGTTGAGGAGACGGTATCTTGCTTAAACGGCGAGCAACTGTATGCCATGCTGTCGCGCCTGTTATTCGATCCACGCCATAATCGCAGCGGCCAGCCTGACCTGGTAATGTTCAAAAGCGGGCATATTCAGTGGGTCGAAGTGAAAGGGCCGGGTGATACCCTGCAGGCCAATCAGAAGCGCTGGCTGCGGCTGTTTCAGCAACTGGGACTGGATGCCAGAGTGAACCATGTTGTCTGGCAAATGTGAACTGAATCAAGGATGGTAAAAATGACGTCAATTTTTAGAAAACAAAAGGGTTCAAATAGTCGTTTACTGAGAGTATAAGCTAAGCTCTAATCACAAGAAGTACAGAAAAGTGGGTGGCGATCATGCAAGCGACGAGAACAATCAATAAAGTCCGCTACGGTCGGAAATCCGGGCCCATGACTGCTTACATTTACCGCGATAATCTTGCTGAACTTAACCCTTTCGTGCTCTGGGATCATTTTGACGCCAATGGCATCAAGCAGGAAACCGGGCTCGACTATCATGGCCATTCCGGCATTGAAGCGTTCAGTTACCCGGTAACGGGCACCCTGCATCATATCGATTCCTGCGGCTGCACTGTGACAATGCAAACAGGCGATCTTCAAATCATGACATCCGGTAACGGTGTCGTTCACAAAGATACCATGCAGCCTCTCGGCGGCCGTGCTGAATCCTTCGCACTCTGGACTGCCTTACCAGCCGGGGAGCAGGAAATGGCCGATGCCTCCAGCCAGTATGCTTGCACCCAGAATCTGCCACTGGTCGAAGAAACGGATGCAACAACCAAGGTGCTGATCGGCCAGTACAAAGAGGCCATCAGCCCCATAGCTTCCAGCATACCTGTGACTTACCTGGATATTATGATTTCGCCTTACGGTGGCTGGTACTGGGAGCCGGATGAAAAGTTGGTCGTTGGTTTTGTCTATCTGCGCTCAGGATCGGTATACATAGGGGCAAACCAGCTTTATCCGCAGCAAATGGGAATACTGAAACCGTCCGCTTTACCCATACATATCAAAACCAGCCAGAAAGGAGCCCGCTTATTTCTGGTGTTAGGCCAGCCGCTCAAACAACCTTTGCTCAGCTCCGGGGCTTCGGTGCATTCCAACCAGGAAAATATGCATCTGGCCTGTGACAAGATCGCCAAACTGATGGGCGGTAAAGTCGGCTCTGAAATCAGTTCCTGAGCAGGCCGAAAGTGTTTACTGCCTGCTCCGCTGATACAGCCCGCCCCTTCTTCGATTATGTGTGACTCATCGTCAGGTGTTGCTAACTGTGCGTTGTTATTTAAGCGCTTCTGTGACCTATCTTGCAGGTGCCGTTTGAATGGAACCACACTGCCTGGGTTTTCTTTCTGGCGATCAGTAAGGGGCCATCATCAAAAAACAGGAAGTTTTTCCAGTTACGCTTAAACACCCCCCAGCTTGTCTCAATCAGGTTATATTTTTCATAACAAAAATAGACGGGGGTGTTGTCTTCCCAATCAAGGAAGTCTGCTAATACCTCAGGTAATGCCGGTTCATCGTCATCCCACGCTGCCTGCCACTCGACAGTCTCTGTCCAGTTTTTATCCTCGCCGGCCCAGTCACCCTTGCCGAAGTGATCCGAGTCCGGGCTCTGGCTGCTGATATGCTCGCGCCATAATGTGGCCGATCTGGCCTGGGACAAAGGCTTAATCTGTACCAGATCCTCAGCCGGAACTGGCATAGAAGCATGAGTGAAAATCCATTTACGGGAATAAGTGTTAATGTCGATGTAATGCATTATCTGATTCAGAATAAAGTGAGACCGGGAAATGTACCGCAGATAAGGCTTTGATGCCAGAACCAGGCTATCAATGAGAAATATTATAGGTAGTTACCTCCGGGTCGATCCCGGAGCCGACAAGGGTCAGATCCCAGCAGGCCTGACCCGGTCTCGTCACTCATTCATTCCGGTTACTTGGCGTTCCAGAAATTACTGACCCAGCCACCCGCCTGATCATCATAATGATTACCACTGAACAATTGCGTCTCTTCGCTATGGGGATCCGCCGACCTGGATTCCAGTAACTGGTGGATATGGTTTGCCATTGGATCACTGCTGCCTTCAAGCTGCTTTCTTATCGCGACCTCCTTTATTATTTGCAGCCGATAGACACCATTTGCCTTTTTCATCCTGTCCTCCTGCTCATGGGTTGAACCTTAACAATGCTCACTTTTTACAAGCTTTGTACCTCAAGGGCCCATAAAACATAGGTTCCCATCCTAAAAGCGTCAAATTTCCGACACCAGGATGTCACATTGCTTTGCTAAGGCAGGCGAAATGACTCACCAGAGATCAACCAATTATGCAGCCATACCGGTTGTGATCTTACCAGCTACACTTAACATTTACGCTAAGCCACTGAATTTACTGACTGAGAAATGACATAAAAACTTCATAAATCAGATATGCTGCGAAGACACTTTATCAGGCATGCTTTACCGGAAAACCAGCCACATACCACACACCGGTAGCAGTCACCGGCGCAACGGCTAAAAATAAGTGTCTCATCTGTGGATTGCTTGCACAGTTCAATTAACATAACCAGACATATTGGTTACGCTTAAATAGGCCTTATTATTGGGCTAGGTACCACTGGGGAGGTTTCGTGAAAAGACTTACTCTGTCTGCATTGCTGCCGCTTTGCCTGGCATCTTCTAACCTTATGGCTTCCCCGCCCGTTGAGTGGCATCAGTGCGTGAAAACGCTGACCTACGATCTCTTCTACGGTAGCCATAAAATCGGTTATTTCGAGCGCAAGTTAAGCTGGCAGGACAATCAACGCGTTGATATCCAGTCCACCAGCCGTCTGTCAGCCATAGTGGCGAAAACCCATTACCAGCAGCAAACCCGTGTAGTCTGGTCCGACGTTAAAAACTCGTTTCTCACACAATCTTTTCATAGGAATATCACAGGATTACTTGATGGCGAGACACGCGGCAGCTTCAATCAGGATGGCACCCGCTCAGACATTATCACTGATGGTGAGAAACTCAGCTTTAACAGTAATGACCTGCCGTTGCTGGATATAGAAGCCGTTGCCAGCCAGATGCGGCTGAACCTGATTCAGGGCAAACAGACTTTTGATTTCAAGATGCAGGAGTCAGACGAGGTGAATCACTACTTTTTCAGAGTCGCAGGTAAAGAAAAACTGCAAACCAATTACGGCAGTGTCGAGACCATACGGGTTGAGCAAATCAAAAAGCCCGACCGGGAAGTCAAATTCTGGTTCTCACCCGAGCTGGACTATCAACTGGTTCGCGGCACTTATAAGCGCAAAATTCTCGATTTAAAAGCCATACTGCGCACGAAACGGGAAGTCTGCCCGCAAAGTTATTTCAGCAACAATCTTGATGAGATGACAGTCAACACAGTCACTGATCAGAAATAGCCGGCGTGCCGCGGCTATTTCTGGAACGCTTTACCGCCAATCATTTTAAAGGCAGGCGTGCCACGTATCAGGGTATCGCGGGCAAACACTTGCTCACAATTCGGGCACTGGCAGGGTAAAAGCGTATAATCTTTCACGATTCTTTCTTTGAAACACTTCACCAGTGCCCCCTTTCCCCCTTTGCGGTACTTAAACAGACGCGTACGGCACTGGCTGCAGAAAATCTCAACTGTGGTGTCCGGCCCTTTCTTACTGGGCTTAGCCATGAATCCGCGCCGGAGAGATCAAACGGTCAATCACGGGAATATGCACATCTTCCACCCCGGCCAGATTGCCGTATTTCGGCGATTCACGGTCGTTTTCCAGCGGATGATGCCAGCCGAACGTGGTTTCAATAAACGTCTTTGCGAACGCATCGGAAATGCTCAGGCACCCCGCCAGCACTGTGTCGACATAGGTCTGCATAATAGGTTGATTCGCACAGGGAGGCGCTGGATTGGCTTTCACATACACCCAGACAGGCGCATCAAATTGCAGAATGCCATTGTGAGTGATCAGTGACGGATCCACTTCCACACGAGAATAACCCCGCTCCCGGCGGTCGAAATGCGCCAGTGTGTTATCTTCCACTTTCAGCAGCACGCCGTTACATCGGCCTTCGCCCAGCGACGCGACCAAAGGCGAGATGGCATAACTGCCATCGACTTTGCCCCAATGGCGCTGCAAGCCCTCTACCACAGCCGGGACAGCCTGTCCTGTCTGCCCGGTCAGCTGGCGAGACGCGCGATTGATTAAGCTACCGTAGCCGAAGATAAACATGGTTTCCTCCCTCGAAATTCACCGGATTAACGACCTGGCCAGTCTGGGTTGCCTAATATGGCAACCCGAAAAAGTGTGAGAAGCGCTGCCAGGCTTTTCGCAATGATACCAAATCGCCACGAATAAATCGGATGTCTTTTCCGGGACGCGCCTGTGCCAGACGAGAAAGATCGATCCTGGCAACACAGCCAAGCTTAGGGTAACCGCCTAACGTCTGCCGGTCGTTGAGCAGCACAATCGGCTGACCATTGGGCGGGATCTGCACCGCCCCCAGCGCAATGCCTTCCGAAACAATACCCGGCGGGCCACCGAGTATGGCATTGCCTTCCAGACGGCATCCCATCCGGTCGCTCTCGGGCTTCACGTGGTAATGGTTATCGAAAAACTGGTTCCGGGCCTCGGGTGAGAAATAATCCCACTGAGACGAAGCCAGCAGATGAAGTTCAATCGGCTTGTCATAATCGGGAATGAAACGAGGCGGTACATAGCGCGGACTGTGGCGCACTAAGCTGGCCTGAATCGGTAGCTTGTCACCTTTTTGTAGCGGACGCCCTTCCACGCCGCCTATCTGATTACGCACAACAGTTGAGCGGCTGCCGAGCACGCTTGGCGTGTGAATGCCTCCTTGAACAGCCAGATACGCACGCAGCCCTGATCGGGCATAACCAAGCTGCAGCGTCTGCCCTTTTCGCATCATAAAAGTCTTCCAGGTATAAACCGGTTCACCATCCAGACTGGCCTGCATGTCCGCCCCCGTCAGGGCGCATTCAATATCGGCATGGGCCTTAAAGCTGGCCTGACCCAGAGTGATCTCCAGCTGCGCACAATCCATCGGATTACCCAGCAAGTAATTGGCCCAGCAGTAGGCATGCATATCGGCGGCACCTCCCTGGCTCAGGCCATGACTGGCAACGCCCAGACGTCCCGTATCCTGAACCAGTGTCAGCGTACCTGGCCGTATTACTTCCAGTGTGGCCATATTTCACCTCCCAGCGACTTAAAGGTTGAGCGATCGACGGGCTGAAAGCGTACCTGATCCCCGACAGTGAAAGGCGTCATCGGCTCCCGTTCAGGGTTGAATAATGACTTGGGGCAGTTACCAATGATTTGCCAGCCGCCGGGTGACTGCGCCGGATAAACGGCCGTCTGACGATCGGCTATCCCGACACTGCCCGGCGCAAGGCTTAATCTGGGTTCGGCATGACGCGGCATAGCAATGGCTTCATCAACACTGGCCAGAAACGCAAATCCCGGCGCAAAACCGATAGCACACACGGTGTAGATTGGCTGGCTGTGCAGCGCAATCACCTGCTCCACACTCAGCCCCTTGGCTTCTGCCAGAGGAATGAGATCCGGCCCGACATCGGGATGATAATAAACCGGCAGTTCGATCACCTTCCCCACAGCCGACACAGGTGTATCCTGCCACTGGCTGTGGCAGAGGCTGATACGCTCTCTGAGCAACCGCTCGGTAATCTGATCCGGGTGAAAATGAATCAGGATAGAGGTGTAAGAAGGCACAATTTCAATCAGCTGGTGCGGAAAATCAGCCTGGATCTGGCTGACCAGCCTTCCTATCAAAGGGGTAAGGCTCAGATCTATCTCATCAGCCAGATGGACCATGAGGCAGGTTTCGGACACTGAATCAAAACGAATCATAACGCCATCGCCTTTCTGATATCAGCGATGGTAGCAATTGATTCCGGGTTATCCCCGTGTACGCACAGGGTATCGGCATGCAGAGCAAGAATCGTCCCGCTGTGTGTGGTCACTGTGCCTGAAGCCAGCTCCATGGCCTGCTGCTGAATTCTGGCCGGGTCATGATGCACGGCCCCCGGCTGGCTGCGCGCGACCAGATTGCCTGCTTCATCGTATGCCCGGTCGGCAAAGGCTTCGAACAGCAAGGGCACACCGAATGCCTGCGCGGCAGTTTTTGTCTCGCTGTTATCAGCCCTGGCCAGCACCATCAGGCTCAGCGGTGATGACCGCTGGCGGTTCATGGCAGCGAGCGCCTGCAAAATGGCGTTCAGCACCTCAGGTTTGGCCATCATGTCGTGATAAAGCGCGCCATGCGGTTTGACATAAGACACGCTGCTGCCATGCAACTGGCAAACAGCGTCAAGGGCGCCGGTCTGGTAGGCCACCAGGTGAGTGATGGCCGCCGGGCTGTGCGGAATACTGCGCCGGCCAAAACCCGGTTTATCGTCGTAACCGGGGTGCGCACCTACCGTCACCTGATGTTCCACCGCACAGGCCACGGTGTCAGACATAATATCCGGATCAGAAGCGTGGAAGCCGCAGGCAATGTTTGCCATATCCACCCAGGGCATGACCGCCTTGTCATCGCCCATTTGCCAGCTTCCGTAACTTTCACCCATATCACAGTTCAGTTTCATGCGAATCCTTAGCACTCGTTCATGTCATCATCCTACCTGATTAAATTATAACGAGTTTGTCAAAGATTCACCGCCATTCACCCATTTGTTCTGTGACCCGGCAACCGATCAGGCACATGACTGACATCAGAGCCTGAACTGACTTCGAACCTGTCCGCCATCTGGCGCAACCGGGAAATGGCATTCTGAACCAGCACAGTGCGGCGACTGAGCTGTTGTGATGAGCGGGTCAGCAGCTCAGTGGAATGCTGAGCGGCCTGCGCTGTGTCGTGATGACGCTCGCTGTTGCCTGCCAGCTGATTGATCACCTCAAACATGGCTTCAACCGCCTGCCGCATCTGCTGGTTACGCTCTCCGGCATCAATCACGACTGTGCTCTGCTCCACATCCCGGATACCCTGCTCCATCGATTGCACGGCCACAGCCGATTCAAGACGCAGTTTCTCCATTAACGAACCAATATGGTTGGCCGCCTCTGACGTGCGGCTTGCCAGCTGGCGCACTTCATCCGCCACCACAGAGAAGCCGCGGCCATGATCGCCGGCCCTTGCCGCTTCAATCGCCGCATTCAGAGCCAGCAGATTGGTCTGCGCCGTGATGTCGGTGATCAGCTTTACGATATCGCCAATCTGACTCATTTCGTTGTTTACCCCATTCACACTCTGTGCTGAACGCTCGACAACACCTTTGATATTGTTGGTATTGGCTAACGCCTGCTGGTACTCCTGCTCTGCTTCCACCACCACCAGGTGCATGACATCCTGCATCTGATGCGCCGACACAGATGCAGAGCTGATATCGCTCTGCTGGCTACCGGCAAGATTCAGCATCGCTGCAATCGCGCTTGAGGTGTCATTCGCTGCGCCGTCCATCCGCTCACAACGGCGAAGCATGGACTCACTGACTTCCCGGACTTCGTTCGCCGCGTGTATCATTTCACTGATCACCCCATCCAGATTGTCGATGAAACTGTTGATCCAGCGCCCCATCTCACCGGTTTCATCGGGTTTAAAGCGTTCGGCATTCAATCGCTGCTGAAGATTTCCGTCGCCTTCCGCAAGCGCCTGAATTACTGAGGTCATTTCCTGCATCTGCTTCACCAGCGGGCCAGAAGCCGTTAAACGAAACACCATTAAGCTCAGCAAAGCGGTCAGTATTCCCAGGCCCGCCTGGGCCAAGGGACCCAGCCCCTGAGTCACGCTCATCAGCATAGGGAAGAAAATCGCGGCCGCGCTGCACATGAAAAAGGTGTTGCTGAGCCGGTAATGCAAAGATCGGTGACGATACACTTCCTCCAGATCGGCTTCACACATCATGCCCCAGCGATCCGGCGAGCCCGGCAGTTGAAAAGTCACCCCTTTGCCAATCACTGGAATGTGGCGATAGTCTGAATAGCCGGGATAGGACACGAACAGATTTTGTCCGTGCCGGATTGTCTCCCTGACCCCCGGATGCAGATCTCCGGTGGCCGGATCGGTAAAGCGGATCTCAAACTCAGTATGCCGGTTTACCCTGACCGTACCGTACTGGGTATGAATACCGGATTTCAGGTTTTCGCCGTGGGAGAAGGTATCGTCTTCAAAACGTGAGCGTGACAGCGCCGTACCCGGCAGCAGTTGCGGATCAAACGCAGACTCCACCATGAAAATATAGTTATCGCCCGATTCAGGATAGATGTGTCCGGCTTCGCGCTGAATTAAATCACTGATGACATCATTAGGCAGCCTGGCACACAAGCACCCCTGAACCTGTGTGGTACCGTCTGCCAGCGTGACAGTTACCGGCTGATAGAACATCAGGGTCACTGCGTCATGAAAAGAAGAGGTGGTGCGACCCAGCCGCTCTGTCACTGGATCAACATAAGGGCCATGCAGAAAACGCGCCCTGAGCCCGTTCTGCAGCGCCTTCTGCGCCACCAGTGTTTGCCCTTTGTGGCCCTGATGGGTCGAGGTGCTGACAAGGCCATGACTGTCAGTGATAAACAACTCAGAAAAGTGCGCCGCCCGTCCTTTAAGCCTGCGCAACGCGTCATCGCGTTCATCCTCGGGTTTGGTGGCCAGATACAAGGCCGCATCCTGTAAGAACAGCCATTGGTTCTCCACCCAGGTTTCTAAAATTCTCACCCGTGTCAGTGCCACACTGGTAAAGGTTTGTTGCAAATCATCCTGTCGCTTGCGGTTGAGCCAGCAAGCCCGTCGCATTGCCAGTTTTCCCGAACGCCCCCAAACGGGTAACCAACGTTTTTCCTGAGCGGACAAATCCATTGTGCAAACTCCCTGCATCTTGTCTTTTTGTGTCGTGTCTGTCGTAACTTATTGTTGTTTATATCAACAGACTGCAATTTCAGTGCCACTGAAATTGATTGTTACAGAGGGGAATTGCTTGATATTTGCACGAACAATGCACCAATACAGTTCAACAAGAACAGCTGTGCATCTTTAGGGTGCAATACCATGATTTTATGGTGGAACCAAAAAGATTGTAGAAATAGAAAGGCAGACTCACTGAGTCTGCCTTGGGTCTTACACAGGTTAAGAGAAACGTGTGACTGCTAGAGAATTTTTGACAGAAATTGCGCCAACCGCGGATGCTTGGGTGAATCAAAAATGTTCTCGGGCGAGTCACTGACCAGCAACTCACCGTCTTCCATAAACAGCACCCGATCGGCCACTTCACGGGCAAAGCCCATCTCGTGCGTCACCACTACCATGGTCATGCCTTCTGCGGCCAGATCCTTCATCACATCCAGCACCTCACCGACCATTTCAGGATCGAGCGCAGAGGTGGGTTCGTCGAACAGCATCACGTCCGGCCGCATAGCCAGAGCCCGGGCAATAGCGACGCGTTGTTGCTGACCACCGGATAACTGCGACGGATAGACATTCATTTTATCCGCCAGACCGACCCGCCTGAGCAGTTTTTCGGCTTCCGGCTCTACATCCGCTTTCGTGCGCCCCCTGACTTTCTGCGGTGCCAGCATCACATTGCCTTTTACCGTTTTATGGGGAAACAGATTAAACGACTGGAATACCATGCCAACGTTCGCACGCAACTCATTGATATTGGTGCTTTTGGCGTACATGTTCATGCCATCAATCTGAATCTGACCTGAGGTAATCACTTCCAGCTGGTTCAGAGTGCGCAGAAAGGTGGATTTACCCGAGCCAGACGGCCCGATGATAACGACGACCTCGCCACGTTTCACCGTTGCACTGACATCTTTCAGTGCATGGCACAGATTGGGGTAAATTTTATTGACCTTGTCGGCGACTATCATGTCATCGCCCTGATATGTATTAGTCACTGCTCGCCAACCTCTTCTCAATTCGCTGCACGGCCCACGACAGGCTGGTCGTCAGGAGCAAATACAGTCCTGCCACCACAAACCACACCTCAAACGTGGCGAAACTGCCGCTGATGACCTCGCGGCCGGCCTTGGTCAAATCGGTGATAGAAATAACCGACACCAGCGATGAATCTTTGATCAGCGTAATTAACTGACCCGCCATTGGTGGCAAAGTGCGTTTAAAGGCCTGCGGCAGGATGACATACATCATTGCCTTGGGGTAACTCATGCCCAGAGAGCGGGCTGCTTCCATCTGCCCCGGCGGAATCGACTGAATACCGGCCCGGATAATTTCCGCAATGTAAGCGCCGGTGAAAATGGACAGCGCCACCACACCCGCGGTAAAACGTTCCAGATCGAAAATCGTACCCAGGAAAAAGTACACGATGAAAATTTGCACCAGTAACGGTGTGCCGCGGATAATTTCGACGTACAGGAAAGCCAGATTTTTGGTTACAGGATTATGCGATATCCGCATCAATCCGGCCATCAGGCCCAGAATAATGGCGAAGAACAGTGACAGAACCGAGATTTTGAGGGTCACCCACAAGCCAAGAGTGACAGGACCAATGGTCCACTGATCGCTGCTGGCAATCACATCACCTTCAAAAACCAGATCGCCCTGTTGTACCAGGCGGGCATCATAAGCTGGGATCTGCTGAGGCACATTACTGTAGTCAAGGTTGATGATAATTGAGTTATCAGCGTTAATTTGAACGGTACCATCCCCCTGCGCCCTGAACTCTTTAGGGGTGGTATCCACGATGAATGGCAAAACACGGTGCCATTGCCAGTTGTAATTGATGCTTTGCGAAGCCTGATACAGCCCCGTCATCAGCAGCGCCAGGATGACGACAAATACAGTTTGCCAGAGCCACCGGTTAGACGTCCTAATCATATACTTCTTCCTTAGGCGTGTCGGAATGAGAAAACAGCGGGAACGCACGGCTGGCCCAGCGGCCAGCCGTTATCAGGTTTTATTGCACCTGGCTCAGCCAGCTGTTGTCTTTAAACCACTTGTCGTAGATTCGCTCATAGGTTCCGTCGCCTTTGATCTGGCGCAGGAAGTTATTAAGGAAGTTCAGCATGTCCATATCGCCCTGAGCGACTGCCCAGCCTAATGGCTCATAGGTGAATGGCTGCTCAAGGTGAACCACTTTGCCTGAGTTCTGCGAAGCATAAATGGCGTTAAACGGCATGTCGTAAATAAAGGCATCCGCTTTGCCGTTTGCCACTTCCAGCACAGCATCAGACTGGGTTTCAAACACATTGAGCTTAGCTTTGCTGATCATACGCTTGATCGCTTGCTCACCTGTAGTGCCAAGCTTAGTCGCAATGGTGTACTTGCTGTTGTTCAGGTCTTTATAACTTTTGATCTTACCTTCAAGCTCAGGATTGAGCAGAATAGTCTGACCCACAATGATGTAGGGTTCTGCGAAGTTTACGCGCATATTACGTTGCGCGTTAATGGTCATACCCGCATTAATGATGTGACACTTACCGGTCAGAAGAGTGGGGATAATACCGTCCCAGGCTGTGTTGACCGGCACATATTTCACCCCCATCTGGCGGGCCATCATTTTACCGATATCAATATCAAAACCAACAAAAGAGCCGTTTTTGCTTTTCATTTCAAACGGCATATAGCCTGCGTCAAAACACACGCGAAGTTCGCCGGTTTTCACAATATCGTCCATTACCGGGCCAGCAGTGGCAGACACTGACGTGCCTAACAATGCACAAGCTGCCACAATACCGCTTACGAATTTACGCATAGACATCCTTGTATCCTTATCGTTATCAAAATGCTGATGTATCGAACTAATACGAGGATGGTTATAGCAAATTAAATCTTGCAAACTCAATTGAGATTGAACAGAAAACAATCAGGGTAAATGTCAGGTTTCTGCCACTTTATGGCATAAACAAACGCAAATATGGCATTAATCAGCACTAAGTCACGACTGAAATCGGGAAAGGCAGCACAGATCGCGGAAGTCACAGCCAATCACAATGGATGATATTTTAGTTGATTATTTGACAGTGGGCTCATTATTAACAAATTTAACACCACAGATGACAGGAAAACCTAACGATACGGTAGACACATAAATAAGAATATTATAAATCCAGATATGTGACACACAGTTCATTAATATCAATACTGTCAGGCATTTCATTCAGCGTTTTAGCTACAGCTCTGTCCTGTATGCCTTCAATAACACGCAGACCCGAACCTTCATCCGCCCTCAGCGCATTCACACTGTCGTCACTTAAAAACAGCAGCCATAAAATACCATAGAATGTATGAATACGACTGACATCTTCTCTGGTATAAACCTCTTTACCCTCACCTTCAATCGTGACTTTACTGCGCACTTCAGACAGCCAGTAGGTCGGAAATAATCCTAAGGTATAAGTCGAAATAATACCGGAAATATTTTCATCAGCGTAGTCATTGACTGCGTCGGTATACACTTTCATTTCATAATAGGCCGGCGTATACCGGCATTGATCAATATAGGTATCAACAACGACATCTTCCAGGTCGCCTCCTACATAGCCGGCACAACCCTGAAGCATAAATAAAGTAATGAGGCTGGACAGGGTCTTTTTCATATTAACTCTTCCCAACAGAAGCCGGGTCAGCAGATAAAAGTGTGTTGCATATCTTAACGATAGTTAAAAGCAGTGCAAATAAAAGCAGGTATGCTGGGAGGTTGTTCAAAAAAAGCCGCATAACAACAGTGTCCGACATTCAGGAGCACCTCTTGCTGCGGCTTTTTCCAACAATAATGAGAAACTTACTTCTCTACACGGTTCATATATTTGTGTTCCAGTGTATTCACACGAATGCGATCACCGGTAGCAATATACTCTGGCACCTGAACCGATAAGCCAGTGCTCAGCACAGCAGGTTTTGTCCGGGCGCTGGCAGAAGCTCCTTTGATTGAAGGGTCGGTTTCTACAATTTCCAAATCGACTGTAGACGGCAATTCCAGCGCAACCGGCGCACCATTGACCACCAACACATGCAGTCCCTGAATGTCTTCAGTAATGAACAGCAACTCTTCTTCAATCACATCTTTGTGGAAGTGATACGGGGTGTAATCCTCATTGTCCATGAAGATATACTCTTCACCGTCAATGTAAGAGAAAGACGCGGCATGGCGACTAAAGTCTGCCAGTGTGATGATGTCATCGGCTTTGAAGCTCACATCCGCTTTCGCGTTGGTTGCCACATCATACATACGCATACGGTAAAGGCTGCTACCTGCGCGGCCACTCGGTGTTAACTTGCTAATGTCTTTAACAAAGTACACCTTACCTTCGTGTTCAATAGCTGCAGACTTTTTAATATCACTTGCCTTTGGCATAGTCATAAACTCCAGATAGACATTTGTCGCGAGAAAATAGCACGAAACGGCATGAAGACAAGTAGGCAACGCAGAAAAAAGAGGAGCTTTTCAAAGAAAAATAGCCGCTTTGCCTGAGGGGAAAGCAAAGCGGCCGGTTAACCCTGTTATTGCTGAGCGCTTACGCCAGATTCATCACAATCCGGCCTGTGATTTCGCCTTTCACCATGTCGTCAAAAATCTCGTTAATGTCTTCCAGCGCCTTCACTTCAGTAATGGCTTTCACCTTGCCTTCCGCGGCAAATTGCAGGCATTCCTGTAAGTCCTGACGCGTGCCGACAATCGAGCCAATCACTTTAATGCCATTCAGTACGGTATCAAAGATAGGTATCGGCATGTCTTCAGGCGGCAGGCCCACCAGCACACAGCTGCCACCGCGGCGCACCGAACGGTAAGCTTCTTCAAACGCAGGCTTGGACACTGCCGTACACACAACACCATGCGCGCCTCCCACCAGTCGGTGAATCGCTTCGGACGGTTTTTCTTGCATAAAATCGATACAGTGCACAGCACCCAGTTCTTTCGCCAGCGCCATTTTCTCGGCGCCGGTATCCACCGCGATGACGTTCATTCCCATGGCTTTGGCATACTGAACCGCCAGGTGGCCTAAACCACCTACACCTATAATAGCAACCCACTGGCCAGGTTTGACCTCTGTCACTTTCAGCGCTTTGTAAGTGGTCACCCCCGCGCAGAACAAAGGCGCAGCATCAACATAAGACAGCCCGTCCGGAATTTTCACCACATACTCACCATGAGCCAGGCAGTACTCTGCATAGCCACCGTCGACAGAATAGCCGGCATTTTGCTGATCCAGGCATAAGGTTTCACGGCCAGATAAACAATACTCACAATGACCGCACGCCGAATACAGCCAGGGCACACCCACCCGATCACCTAACTTGAGATGATGAATTTCGCTGCCCACCTGGACAACTTCGCCGACCCCTTCATGACCCGGCACCAGAGGCATTTTGGGTTTCACCGGCCAGTCGCCGTGACAGGCATGTAAATCGGTATGACACACCCCACAGGCATGAATTTTCACCAGTATGTCACGGGGTTTGACAGCAGGCAGGGGAATATCTTTGATTTCCAGTTTCCCTTTGAATTCATTCACAACAGCGGCTTTCATGACTGCGACTCCTTATGAGTGGTTAAGCAGCCATTGTTGGTGAAAAATTCACCCAGTTTATAGATCTGGATCAATATTCATCTAATTGAATAATGTTTTGTTGCCCATGAGGACAAAAGTGTGAATGCTGACACCAGCTAATGAGCCCTGAACCGCGGTTTACTTTATTCCAGCTGATGACAAAAGTGTTTCAACGCGATACCGCAACATCATCAGGTTTTTGGTCTGTTTATCAGAACAAAACCCAAGCTTGTACGTGGGTTTCATCCCGCTATACCAACCCCGCTAACCCCCTGCTTTCAGTCATTACGTTGTAAATTTACAACAAACTGAATGACAGAGATCACAGCCGGCAACTCATATTGCCAGTTTTTTGTTTAACTTTCGGGTCAAATTTTCTTGTCTTGTAGGTCAGGTTTTGGTTAAATACTCTGGTTTTCGAGTTAATCTTAGTCATAGAGAAGTTGAATGTTGTCATTGAACCAAATTTCACATCTGAAGTTATTTTTCTTCACTGTGCTGATTAGCCTGTCATTCCCGATTGGCAGCTATATTATGGCTTCCATGGAACCACTTGTGGTGACTTGGGTACGTTACCTGCTGGCCAGCCTGCTGTTTGTCGGGTTTCTGGTCGCTAAAGGACAGTTCCGTATCCCCTCCGCGAAAGATTTGGGCCGATACACGCTGATCAGCTTGCCGCCACTGGGCTATTTTGTTGCCATGTTTATTGCTCTGCGCGACACCAGTCCGCTCGACGCCAGCGCCCTGTATACGACTGTGCCGCTAATGAGCGCCATTCTGGCTGCGTTCGTGTTCAAACGCAGTACCTCAATGTCTGTCACGCTGGCTTTGCTTGGCGGTATGCTGGGTGCCGGTCTGATTATTTTCCGTGGCGATCTGAGCGCTGCCGGTTCTATCGCGATGACAGCCTCTAACAAAATTTATCTGCTGGGCTGTCTGGGGATGGCGCTCAATCCGATCATTGTCAAAAAGTGTTACAGAGGCGAATCTTTCGTTCACCTGACCTGCTGGACACTGATCTGTGCAACAGGCTTGCTGACCGTCGCCACTGCGCCGCAACTGGTGCAAGTGCAATGGACAAAAATTCCTGCTGATATCTGGCTGGGTATCGGGTATCTGGCGGTGTTCGCAACAGCTATCAGTTTCTTCCTGTTCCAGCAAGGCAGCGTTGCGCTGGCTCCCGAACAGGTATCGGCCTATACCTATCTGATCCCTGTGCTGGTACTACTGGTTAACCGATTCACCGGCAGCCTGGTTCCGTGGGAAGAAGTCAGCTATGGCGTGGTCACTGTCCTGCTATCAATGACGGTCATGATCCGCCGCGGCTCGCCCAGCACAAATGCAGTGGTTGCCAAACCCGAACAAGAAGCGCTGGCAAAATAATCTCAAGTAATCGAAAAATACCGCCTGAATGACTCGGGCGGTATTTTCATATCAAAGAATGCAAACTGATATTCCGGCAGCCGGGTGTCTGTTAACAGACCCGCTGCGGACTCAGTCTCAGCGCAACAAAATGCATCGGCATCGGCTTATTAAGCGCAAATGTGTCCCCTCAGCTAGATTTCTTTTGAGCATCAACAATACTGGTAATGGTATAGACGCTAATCCAGAAGAAGTTTATGACAACCCGACACGAGTTCCTGTGCCAACAAATCTGTCTTATTGATGGCGTAGTCCCCAACAGCGCTATTGTGCTCAACAAACACCAGAAAATGGCCTGGAGCCCGTTCCAGTTCTTCCGCGGCACTGCACAGCTGTTTTATGCCGATCTTGCTCAGGGGGTGTTGGTACTGCCCGACTTATTGCTGGCTAAACCCGGCCAGACTTTCATCATGGGTGACTGCCACCTGACTAACTTTGGCTTTCTGACCGAAGAAGGATCACAAGGTGATCAGGTTATCTTTTCTCCTGACGATTTTGATGATGCCTGTGTCGGGTATGGTGTCTGGGATCTGGCCCGCTACCTGACCAGCCTGGCACTGGCCAGCGATTTCGGCTGTGGGTTATTAGAAGGACGATATCTCACAGAAGAACTGGCTATCGACGACGATTTAAACGCAGTCAATAAAGACGACATCCATCAAGCTTGTGAAGCCTTCCTGTCGGCTTACTTAAAAACATTGCAGCTTGTCATTGAGGATAATGATGCCAGATACAATGTCCTGAAAAAATTCGATGATGATCATGTACTTGATAAATATTGCCGCAAAGCCACTAAGCGAGCCGCAGGCGGGAAAGACTTTCTGAGTAAAAGCCAGTTAGCCAAATCCACCACTTTTGAAGATGGCAGGCTTCGCTTTGCTGACAAGCCGTTAAAATACCAGCGCATTGATACTGCTGACTATGAGGAGGCGGAGACAACATTCCGGCCTTATCTGGATGATGAGGTGCTGGATATAGTGATCCGTCTTGATGCCGGAACTGGCTCCAACAATGTCGGGCGTTATTATTTTCTGGTTGGCCCGAACGACGTCAGGAGTATCGATGACTTACCCCTGTGTCATATTGTTGAAGTGAAGCAGCAACGCCAGGCTGCCCCCATATTCGCGTTCCCTGAGGTCAGTCCCGTCAACTCGCTCAATCCGGCGCATCTGACCGCTGACTGCCAGCGTTTTATGCAACGTCGGCCTGATCTCATACTGGACGAGGTTATCTGGCGGGGTAAACACTGGCTGGTCCGATCACGACACCATGCGCGTTTGTCGGTCAAACCCGAAGATCTGGTCTTAAATGACAAAGATCCCTGCACCGCCTTTTGCCAGTATGCCTCCGCCTGCGGCGAGGCATTGGCGCTGGCCCATTCACGCGGCGACAGGCGCTCAGTGCGTTTCGAACAATTCATGAGCGAAAGCCTGCCCGGTAACGTGAACGCATTAATCACCGCCTGCCAGCAATACAGTGAGCAAGTTATTGAGGATTATAAAATCCATTGTGCGTTGCTCGAAAAATAAACACCATCAACACTCACAAATCAAACCCACACCAATGAGTCTGTAGCCTGCTCTCGCAGAAAAGAGAATACCTGAAACAGCCCCAGCACTTCACCTCCCCGACGGTATTTCAGTAGCAGTCCTCTGTCTCCCATTGACATAGCGCCATCAATATAAACCCGGTTACCGCTGACCTTAGGTTTCAGGCCTGACACTATATTGTGCCCCATCAACACCGCATCTATATGAGATACGACACTATGTTCATCCTGCGTGAAAACATCCCGGTCCCAGACTGCAAAATGTTGATCTTCTTTGCTCAGAGTATGCTCGTTACAGCACTGAGTGAACTGTTGCCAGTCATAGGGTGCTGGCACTGCGGCATGCACCAGGCCAATTCGGTGGCCGTTGATCTGAAGGGTATAACAAAGTGGTAAACTTGCCGCAAAATTCAGCATTTTTCTGACCTCAGCAATGGCAACATCTTCATGCCAGCGGCCGCCATTCATGATCCATAAAGATCTGTCGGCATTATTCTCCAGGGCATTGAACGCCATTTGTTCATGGTTTCCCTGAATGGCATACATCGCCGGACAATCCTGCACGGTTTTTAATAACGCCATAGAATCCGGACCTCTATCTATCATATCGCCCAGAATAAACAGCCGATCCCGGATTTCACCATCAAGCGGGTAACGAAACCCCACCTCCTTGAGTACATCTTGCAGCAAAGCATTCTGTCCGTGCGGATCAGACAGAAAATAAATGTCGTAATGGGGGTCGAGCTGAAGGTATTCGTTCATGGAACCGCCCGGAATCATTGCCTGTTCTTAACTTAAGTTTAGCAAGGGGCAATGTTGCCGGGCATAGTGCTTGCTTTGTCTTTTCTTTGCTCCCATGCCAAATCGTTACTTTTCTCGTTTTTCCAGCTCAGCATGATCAAGACAGCCTGCCAGCATAACGGTCGACACCTGAATGCAAAGAGTGGTCAGACAACTTACTGAGTCTGCTCCCCTTCCCGTGCAATCACTTTATAAATAGTTGCACCAATTACGGCTCCAACGATAGGTGCCAGCCAAAAGAGCCAAAGTTGCGCTATCGCCCAATCACCCACATAGGCAGCAACCCCAGTACTTCGCGCAGGATTCACCGAGGTGTTAGTCACAGGAATAGAAATAAGATGAATCAAAGTCAGGCACAGTCCAATCGCAATGGGAGCAAAACCGGCCGGTGCACGTGAATCCGTCGCTCCCATAATGACAATCAGAAACATCATGGTCATCACCACTTCACAAACCAGTGCAGCTAGCAAAGAATATTGCCCGGGAGAATGATCACCATAACCGTTTGATGCGAAACCGGCAGATACATCGAAACCGGCCTGACCAGAGGCAATCACATATAGCACCCCACCTGCCACCAAGCCCCCCAAAACCTGAGCCACAATATAAGGTAATAGTTCAGTGGCAGGAAAACGCCCCCCAGCCCATAATCCGACAGACACAGCCGGATTAAGATGGCAGCCTGATATATGACCAATCGCAAATGCCATGGTCAGCACCGTTAAACCAAATGCCAGAGAAACACCCAGTAAACCAATACCGACTTCTGGAAATGCAGCTGCCAGAACAGCGCTTCCGCAGCCGCCAAGCACCAGCCAAAAGGTACCGACAAACTCAGCCAAATACTTATTCATATCCTGTATCCTTCTTCTTTATTTACGATTTCTGAAGTTTATGCAGGTGTAAAAACAGATAACACAGCATGGGCTGTAAGCGGCATAAAGCACTGCAAACTGGATGACTACCGGCTGCCGATTAATCACGTGCAGATTCTGTTTAAGGTTAAGTATATAAGAGTGCAGGAAAAAGAGGACTCAATGATCTTAGTTATCAATATTAAGTCAGGATCTTACTTGATAAGGTTATTCACCAGGACATTATCACGCTGAAAAAATAGCCTGCCGTCAAGTGATCAGCAGGCTATTTTCAGTAACATACACAATTAACGCCACATACGTGCCAGTACATCCTCATGGCTTTTACGGATACGGTGCCAGAACGCCATCACAATATGGCCAAGAGTAAAGGCCAAAAGCAGCCAGGCCAGCTCTCCGTGCAGCAAATTGCCCAGCCCAACCATCCACTCAATTTTTGCGCTGTCAAACCCGTCCATTAACGGTATTCCGAAGGGTGAAAAAGCACGGCCAGAACCATACTGCCGGATCAGAGCCAGAGTGGGGATGATAATCATCAGCGCATATAAGGCTTTATGGCCCAGTGCAGCGACACGGTTGATGGAGGCCGGACGGCGCGACAGATTAAGAACCGCCCACACAAGGCGTAGAGCAATGATAATGAACAACAGAAAACCCAGTGGCTTATGCGTTGCCCACATCAGTTCATCCAGCCACGAATCTTCAAGTAATGCGTGCGTTACTGCCGACAAAAACTGCCAAAGCAGTAGCAGTGCCACCCCCCAATGTAAAAACCGACTTATCACACCATAGCGCTGAGCATTATCCAGAACTGACATAACATTATCCTTATTGCTTCCTAATAAGCACGTTAGACGCTGATCTGCAGGGAAATATCCCGTGAAAGTGGCATATTTACATTTACTTACGTAAACAAGGCAGAAGGAATTACCGGCAGACAGTGAAAAAAGCCACGCTGAAACGTGGCCCTGATACAAAGTTACATTGCCTCGGCTTCTGCAACCTGAGGATGGTTATCACGGAAATATTGCCATTGCTCAACGCGACGCCCATCAGACAGAATACAATAAGTCACTCGCTTACCATCTTCAGTCACCATATCCAGCTTCCCGCCCTTCTGAACACAATACACGGCAGCCGGGTTCGCGGATCCCACCGGCTCGCTCTCTGGCTGACTCACACATCCGAACAGCAAAGTGGCTGCAGCCATTGAAACGAATACATACGCTTTATTCATTCTCATCTCCCAATTGATACGCTTTTATTATGGCAACCAGTATAAAGACAATAAGCCATATCATGTCTTGCTCTTGTAAAAAGGTTTGTTAAAACGCTTGTCCGGTAAATAAGCTCCTCCGGCTAAACGTAAACCCCTACATTTACTGAGTGAAAGTATCTTATCACTGTTTACCGCAACCAAAAGCAATAAATAAAGCGTCGTGAGAATGAAAAACCTCCACCTAATAGACCAGAAAAAACTTCAGGCTTGAATGCAAAATTCAGCATTCAGTCACAATCAGACTGAAAACCAACGCCCGGTCGCATACCGCCTACTCAAGCAATAAAAATGACCAGTAATGCCAGAATAATGCATGACAATAACAAACCAGCCCACCCCAACCTGACCGTCACTTCGGGCGAGAAGCGGGTACTCCAGTCAGGAAATAAAATGGCACAGAGCGAAGCGGCAGGGAGCAGCTCACAAATCAAACCTGCGCGCTTGATATGCAGGGGAAAGTCCGCAGAAAAATAAATATAAGCCGTGATATAAACAATCATCACCAGCACAGAAAGCAATGCGTCAAAATAAATAACATCCTCTTTGTTGAAGTAAAAATAAAATGTCACCAGACACAGCGCTATTATTGTTAATGCCATTATTATCTCTTGCGTTGTTTAGTGTTGATGCCGACGCTTTGCGCAATGCTTACAGCGCTTCACTTTCAAGATCCCGAGCCTTACCGGGATACACCCAGCATACATAAAATGGCAACCATCATGATCACAGGGTTTACCTTGGTCTCTGCCACAAACAACATGCATAAGGTGTTGATGAACCCCACCAACACAATGCCTGTGGTTTGATAAGCGTTCAATTTTACCTGCCTGACTGGATCGCCAATGAGTAGGCGACAATGTCATGCAACATATGTAATACCCGGTTTTTCGCGCCTTAACGCAGATTTCAGATCACCGATTTGCCAAAACGCTATCGAATGTATATACATTGTATATGTGTGTGTAATAGTGAGCCGTCATGGTTAGTCGCAAGAAATCAAAAGCAATGAAGAAAGACAGTCAGTTAATCATCAGAATTAATGGTGAAGAACGTGATGCCTTTGTTGTTTTATGCGAAGAAATGGATACCAGCGCCGCACGTGAAGTGCGTCGTTTCATCCGTCAGTTTGTGAAAGAAAACGCACAACCACAGTGACCAGCGGCTTACCACATGCATGCGGCCAGAACGGCCAGGTTGATAGGTTAGGTGAAAGCTGTTCCTTTCATGTCAGCCATTTTTCCTCAAACGTTAATGAAACCGGAGAATGGAAATGGCAAAAGTGACCAAAAAAGCAAAAAAACTGCAAAAAGAAATCAAAGTGCGCAAAGCGAAAGTCGCCAAGCACGAAGGTAAACTTAAGAAACTGAAGAAAAAACTGAAAAAAGCCTGATTTTTCAGCGAAAAAAATCCGATGACGCCGCGTCATCGGATTTTTAAATGATTCGGGTTTTGATTGGTTTAAACGGTTAAACCCGCTGCTGTCATCAGTGCACGAAAAAGCCAGGAGATACAGGTTAAAGCTGCCACACTGATGCTCCAGATCAGCACCAGCCACCCGTATTGCTTCAAAGTATCCATCATCATCTTCATCCTCACCTCCTGTCAGTGATAGCTTTCCTGCGGGTCCACTTTGCCGCTGAACACGGTGTAGCTCCAGAAGGTATACAACAGAATAAAGGGAATAATGAACAAAGCGCCCACCAGCATAAACCCTTGGCTCTGAGGCGGGGCTGCTGCCTGCCAGATTGACACGTCCGGCGGAATAATATTCGGCCACAAGCTGATTCCAAGCCCGCTGAATCCCAGAAAAATGATGCCAAGTGCAGCCACAAATGGCTGAATTTCCCTGCGTTTTTTCACTGAAATCACTAACAGTAATGCCAGTAACACGGTCAGCAGCGGCACTGGGGCAAAGTAAATTAAATTCGGCAAACTGAACCATCGGGCAGCAATTTCCGGGTACGCCAAAGGCGTCCACACACTGACAACCCCAATGACCGCCAGCAGTTGCAACAAAATTTTTGGTGCCAGCTGGTACATAGTCGCTTGCTGTTCTCCTTCTGTTTTCATGGTCAGCCAGGTACATCCCAGTAATGCGTACGCAATGACCAGCCCCAGACCGCAAAACAACGGAAACGGTGCCAGCCAGTCAAATGCGCCACCTGCAAATTGCCTGCCTTCAACCGGAAACCCTTCAATCACTGCACCAACCACGATTCCCTGGCAAAAAGTAGCAACCAGCGATCCCACCATGAAGGCTTTATCCCAAAAAACCTGATGCGACAGCAATGCTTTAAAGCGGAACTCAAACGCCACTCCTCTGAAAATCAGTGCAATCAGCATCACAGTTAACGGGACTGTCAGGGCATCAATAATCACCGCATAAGCCAGCGGAAAAGCCCCGAATAAACTGGCTCCTCCCAGTACCAGCCAAGTTTCATTACCATCCCAGACTGGTGCCACTGAATTGACCATGACATCTTTTTGTTCATCACTTTTGATCAGAGGCATCAAAATACCGATCCCCAGATCAAAGCCATCCATAGTGATATACATCAGTGTGGCAAACACAATGATGCCAAACCACAATACCGATAAATCCACGCCCATCGCCGTGTCTCTCCTTCTTAATCATTCAACATTCATGGATTAAATCCGACCGGAAACTGTCGGCAGATCATGGGCGATGTCTTCATCACCCGGCTGCGGCCCTTTCTGAATCTGATGAACCATATAGTAATAACCAAATCCGAATACCAGGCT
The DNA here is from genome assembly GCF_014841115.1 of Photobacterium arenosum. Classification (GTDB taxonomy): domain Bacteria; phylum Pseudomonadota; class Gammaproteobacteria; order Enterobacterales; family Vibrionaceae; genus Photobacterium; species Photobacterium arenosum. The sequence goes on along the minus strand of NZ_JACYTP010000002.1, from coordinate 489,395 downwards.
GTACACCACGAAGAACGTCAGCAGGCTGATACTCATATGCAAGTCGCCATGAGCAGACACTGCGGCATCCGTTCTCAGCAGCCCGTGAACCACCCAAGGCTGACGCCCTACTTCCGTGGTGATCCAGCCTGCCAGAATGGCAACCAGCCCGGCTGGCCCCATCCAGAGAGAAAACGTCAGGAATCCTTTATGCTGATACAGTCTGTTTTTCTTGCGCAGCCACACACTGACCAGCCCCTGCCCAATCATCAGCAACCCCAATGCCACCATGATGCGAAATGACCAAAAGATTAACGGTGAGTACGGACGTTCATCTGCCGGGAAATCCTTTAACGCCGGAATGGGTTCGGTCAGGCTGTGCTTCAGAATCAGGCTCGCCATGGCCGGAATTTCAATCGCATAATCGGTGCGCTCTGTCTCCATGTTCGGCCAGCCGAACAGAATCAGCGGTGTCGGTTCTCCGGCGCTGTTATCCCAGTGTCCTTCAATTGCAGCGATTTTGGCCGGCTGATACTTCAGGGTATTCAGTCCATGCAGATCGCCGATAAATGCTTGAATGGGGGCCACGAAAACCAACATCCACATCGACATGGAAAACATAGTCCGCACCGCACTGCTTTGGTTGCCCTTCAGCAGATGCCATGCCGCAGACGCGCCGACAAACAGGGCACAGCTCAGGAAAGCCGCTACGCCCATATGCATCAGCCGATACGGAAATGACGGGTTAAAGATCACCGCAAACCAGTCAACAGGCACCACTTGCCCGTCAATGATTTCGTGGCCCTGCGGCGTATGCATCCAGCTGTTCGACGCCAGAATCCAGAACGTCGAAATAATGGTGCCGAGCGCCACCATGCAGGTCGCAAAAAAGTGCAGATTATCCCCGACGCGCTTCCAGCCAAAAAGCATGACGCCCAGAAATCCGGCCTCCAGAAAAAATGCGGTCAGCACCTCGTAGGTCAGTAACGGCCCGGTTATGCTACCGGCAAACTCAGAAAAGCCACTCCAGTTTGTGCCAAACTGGTAAGCCATGACTAACCCGGAAACCACACCCATACCGAAGTTCACGGCAAAAATTTTTGACCAAAAGTGGTACAGCGCTTTGTAATCTTGCTGACGGGTTTTCAACCAGAGACCTTCCAGAACCGCCAGATAGCTTGCCAATCCAATGGTGATGGCCGGAAATATGATGTGAAAAGAGACAGTGAATGCGAACTGTATTCGCGCGAGCATGAAAGCATCGAGTCCAAACATAAGCTTCCTATTGAGTCATTGAAAAGCACGCTTATATTGAAAGAACCCGACTGAAAAAAAAGATACAGAACCAGACTTAAAACCTATAACAGTTTTATTAAACAATTGTTATATTTTCAGTAAATTCAACCACGGGAACTGAGGTTAAGATTGGCGAAGTATGAACAGTTGGCGTCTCAAATCCGCCAACAAATTGAATCTGGTATCTGGCGTGCCGGTGAAAAAATGCCATCGCTCCGGAAGCAGGCAGCGCACTCTGGTATGAGTCTGATGACCGTCATGCATGCTTATCAGCAGCTGGAATCTCAGGGCTGGCTGGTTGCGCACCCCCGTTCCGGTTATACGGTGGCCGAAAGCATCCGAATCAGCCCCCAGTCACACAACGCAGCAGTCGAAACCGCCGAAGCTGTCGACATCAACAGTTTCATTTTCGATGTTCTGCAAGCCTGCAGAAAGCCGTATATGATCAACTTTGCGTTTGCCTACCCGGACCCCAATCTGTATCCACGGCATCAGGTAAATAAATCCCTGATGCATGCCGCCCGCAGCATACCGGTTTCCAATGCACTGGATAACTTGCCGCCGGGCAATGACACTCTGCGCGCTATGATTGCTCAGCGCTACGCCGCAAAAGGCATCAGTATCGCCCCCGATGAAATCGTGATTACCGCGGGTGCGCTCGAAGCCCTGAACCTGAGCCTGCAGGCAGTAACCCGCCCCGGCGATTGGGTGGTGGTGGAATCTCCGACATTTTACGGTGCGCTTCAGTCGCTGGAACGTCTCGGGCTGAAAGCGCTGTCGGTGAGAACGGATCCCAAGACCGGCCTTGATTTAACCTCGCTTGAACGCGCGTTTCAGTCACATTCGGTCAAGGCCTGCTGGCTGATGACCAATCACCAAAACCCGCTCGGATTCACGCTGACAGAGCCAAAAAAGCGGCAGTTAATATCGCTGCTGAACAAATACCAGGTTGCGCTCATCGAAGATGACGTATACAGCGAACTCTACGCAGGCAATGAACAACCACTCCCGGCCAAAGCGTTTGATGCCAGTGGGAATGTGATGCTGTGCTCATCCTTTTCTAAGTCATTGGTCGCCGGCTTCAGAATCGGCTGGGTGGCCGCCGGGAAGCGGGCCACAGACATTCAAAAACTTCAACTGATGAGTACCCTGACCACCAGCGTACCCATTCAGCTCGCACTGGTTGATTACCTCAGTACCCGGAACTACGAGCACCACCTGAGGCAGCTGAGGCGAACCTTAGACAAACGTAAAAAAGCCATGTGCAGGCTGCTGACACAAATGCTTCCCCCTGACGTCGAAATCGAGCCTGCGGAAGGCAGTTATTTCGTTTGGCTGCGATTACCTGTCACCTCAGATACGATGGCAATTTACACCCAGGCACTGGCAGAAAACATTACGATCGCACCGGGCAAGATGTTTTCTCCCGGCAAACAATTTAACCACTGCCTGAGGCTGAATACTTCTTTTGAGCTGGATGAAAGTCACACAGATGCCATTCGACGGCTGGCGGAAATCATTAATCAACACCTGGAACAACAATAAATAGCAGGATGGCGCTTCCCCTGCTTTGATTATCTGACGCATTGATGAAGATTTCACAGCGTCACGTTACCGGGAAATATTCCATCACTCAAATTCTTAGGTGAATGACAGCACAGATTTCCTGCGCCAGCTATAGGCACCACCCCGCTTGGCACAAACCTCTGCCCTTTATTGAAAAAACCGATTGTTGTCATTGATAAAAACGTCTTTATCCGATTGCCAGTCGGTCTATATTCAAGTGTGTAACTGAGACACACCACACCCTACACTAATTCTCAAGGAGCAATGTATGAGCAACGGCAAAGGTACCACTACGGGTGGATGCCCAGTAATGCATGGCAGCAATACCAACCTTCGCGGCGCGGGGACAAGGAACGAAGATTGGTGGCCGAATCAGCTGAACCTCAAAATCCTCCATCAGAACGATAAAAAGTCAAACCCTCTGGGTGAAGGCTTCAACTATGCAGAAGAATTCAAAAAACTCGACCTGAAAGCCGTTAAGCAAGATATTGAGAACGTGTTGACCGACTCGCAGGATTGGTGGCCGGCAGACTACGGTCACTATGGCCCGCTCATGATACGTATGGCCTGGCACGCAGCAGGCACCTATCGTACCGGCGACGGCCGTGGCGGTGCATCAACCGGTAATCAGCGTTTCGCGCCATTAAACAGCTGGCCGGATAACGGCAACCTGGATAAAGCCCGCCGCTTACTGTGGCCGGTAAAACAAAAATACGGCAACAAACTCTCCTGGGCAGATCTCTTTATTCTTACCGGCAACGTTGCCCTTGAATCCATGGGATTCAAAACCTTTGGTTTTGGTGGCGGACGAACGGATATCTGGGAGCCGGAAGAAGACATCTACTGGGGCGCTGAAGACGTCTGGCTCGATAACAAACGTTACAGCGGCGAGCGTGATCTAGAAAACCCGTTGGCCGCCGTGCAAATGGGCCTGATCTACGTTAACCCGGAAGGACCGGACGGCAACCCTGACCCATTGGGATCCGGCCGTGATGTCCGCGAAACGTTCGCCCGAATGGCGATGAACGATTATGAAACCGTCGCGCTGACGGCAGGTGGTCACACCTTTGGTAAATGCCATGGTGCCGGCGATGCGGCGCTGGTTGGTCCTGATCCTGAGGCAGCTCCTATTGAGCAGATGGGCCTCGGCTGGAAAAACACACATGGTAGAGGCAGGGGCCGTGATTCCATTACCAGCGGCCTGGAAGGTGCCTGGACACCGACACCAACCAAATGGGACAACACCTACTTCGAAATGCTGCTGGGTAATGAGTGGGAACTGACAAAAAGCCCGGCTGGTGCCAACCAATGGAAAGTGAAAAACGTCACGGATAAAAACCAGGCACCCGATCCGGAAGATGCTTCACAACGCGTCAATATCATGATGACAACAGCGGATATGTCGATGCGCGAAGATCCTGAATATCGCAAGATTTCAGAGCACTTCCGTGCCAATCCTGAGGAATTTGCCGATGCCTTTGCCCGGGCCTGGTTCAAGCTGACTCACCGCGATATGGGCCCTAAAGCGCGCTATCTTGGCCCTGAAGTGCCCGCAGAAGAGCTGATCTGGCAAGATCCGGTACCCGCCGTCGATCACGATCTTATCAACGACAGTGACGTTTCTGCACTGAAGCAAACCATTCTCAACTCTGGCTTGAGTGTGACAGAACTGGTTTACACCGCCTGGTCATCAGCCGCCACATTCCGCGGTTCTGACTGCCGTGGTGGCGCAAATGGTGCCCGTATTCGTCTGTTACCGCAAAACGGCTGGGAAGTGAACCAACCCGGACAATTGAAGAAAATCCTGAGCACCTTTGAAGGGATTCAGAAAGACTTCAACTCAGCACAGTCAGGTAACAAGGCTGTGTCACTGGCTGATCTGATAGTCCTTGGTGGCGATGCTGCTGTTGAGAAAGCCGCACAAGACGCAGGCATCAGCGTGAGTGTGCCCTTCTCACCAGGCCGCACCGATGCCACCGATGATCAGACGGATGCAGAATCGTTCGATGTGCTCGAGCCTGTCGCTGATGGTTTCCGTAACTACATGAAAACCAAATACACAGTTTCGGCCGAAGAAATGCTGCTGGACCGTGCCCAGCTGCTCACCCTGACTGCACCGGAAATGACAGTGCTGCTCGGGGGGATGCGTGCACTGAATGCCAACTTCGGTGGTTCGAAACACGGTGTATTCACCGACAAACCGGGCGTGCTGACAAACGACTTCTTTGTCAACCTGCTGGATATGAACACCGAGTGGCAACCCACCACAGAAGCCGCAGATGAATTCGAAGGCCGTGACCGGAAAACAGGCCAGGTGAAATGGACCGCAACCCGCGTCGATCTGGTGTTTGGTGCCAACTCGCAACTGCGTGCCATCTCGGAAGTGTATGGCGGCAGCGATGGCAAAGAGAAGTTCGTAAACGACTTTGTCAGCGCCTGGACCAAAGTCATGAACGCCGATCGATTTGATCTGAAATAAACCCTGACCACCCCCTCCCGATCCCGGGAGGGGATGTTATATCTTCAAAGACTTAACATCATTCTCAGATAAACGTCTTCTCTTTTCAGTCATTTTCTCAAGCATTCCCCGGCAAACGTTGCAATTGCAAATCAGTTGCAATACCAGCAAGCGTATCCTCCCAGCTTTACCCGTTAGGCAGAAAGTCAGAAATCCCAATGAACCTGTCATATACTTCAGAGAATAAGACTGAAAAATATCACGCTGACTATAGGGCTAATGCTTTGACACATGCATTTTCTGTAATTTAAACGATAGAAGAGGCTTATGATGATTGTAGGATATGCGAAATTTTCTAAAAGACACCCTTACTTTCATATATTTCTCATTTCATCTCTCACCCTGACATTTTTAATTTCCGCTTTTATACTGATTGAATATGAAACCATTGAACTGGCAGGGGTGATTATTTTAATTGGCAGTACCTTGCCCTTTTTTGCCAAAGCGTCTAAATACAAACAGCAATATTTATCTGATTAGTTTTCATGAAAAACAACCCGCTGAACATCATCAATGGGCTGTATTCCTGATACAGCCCATGACGTTATACCCCCCTGCTAGCTGAGGTCATAACCTTGTAAGTTATAGAGCTTCTTGAACTTTTCCTGTTCACCTTCTTGAGCTGGGTACAGCAACTGAATCGCAACGGGTAACTCTGTATCCGGGTTGATAAGGTAGTTCCCATCCTTAGGCGTTTTTAATTCAACCACACCTTCTGAACCATCAAGCACAACCTCCGGCCATGTAACACTCGCAATGGTTGTTCCTGGAGGCAAGTCGGAAAACGAGACTTTCCAATGTGTAATAGGATCAGATGAGGCTTTCAGCAATATTTCATAGCTATAGATGTAACCTTGTGATTCCCAGTCCTGCCAATATGATTTGAATTCTGCTCGACTTAATATTGGTTGCAGACCAGAAGATGAACGTTTAAGTGTAATATCGAATCCTGGCCCCTTTATACCTTCATGGTTATAATAGTTTACCTGCCCGACAATAAACTCTTCTTCTCCTGGTGGTATATCATCCACAAGTAGTGAAATTGTCCTGTTCCTTGTCCAACCAGCACTCTGTTCAGCCGTACTTGTAACAGAAGCTGTTTTCCCATCGGCAGAAATAAATAGTTCAGATCCAGAGCCAGGATACGACATATGTGTAACACGCGCATTGCCTGTTAATGCAGCTTCAATTCTTGCGCCAGGTATTTCTGGCTCATTATTCGAATCAACGACAAAGTTCACGGTAACTGCAGAGCCTTCAGTCACATCAGGTATAAAATCTTGCTTAATCTCATGGATAATTGCAGCCATAGGTGTTCTCCATATTAAAAGTCATCATTACTTCCATACTGCCATCTGAGATTAGTTCAACCACACCTAATGACACAAACATCATTGCACAACCTTGAAATAAAAAGTAAATTTTTAATAACAGCAAAATCAAAATGATTTTTCAAAGTAACAATTAATAATTCAGCATCGAAAACCTATTGTGAGCAACAGGTACTAGCATCAAGCAAACAAAATAAAAATCACAACAGAATACACAGGCATCTGTCATTAAAATGATATTCATCAAAGATTATGGCGATAGCAGTGCAGCGTCTCATTGATAGTATTGAAGGACTGACAAACGGGATCGACCAAGACAGAAACAATGCAGGAAGTATTTCACACCCTGTTACTTTCAAATGAAAAGCATAGTATTCAGATGCACTGGGCTACACAGATTTACCGCCACCGTTGGCGTCACGGGAATTCGTACTACACTGAAAATAAGCCTCTCGTGACACCTCAGTAAAACGGGCTGCCAGTCATTCACGACGGCAGCCCGCCTGATAAGCCCTGTCTATCAATTCATCAGTCTGCTTTATTGGACTGGCACACAAAAACAGTATATTTTTTAGGGGTATATTTTACCTGGCTGTTATCACGATGAAACCGACTCCCCTTTGCTTTTCCGTACTCCTTCTTGCCGGCGGGCAAGGCTCCCGAATGGGAGGCAAAGACAAGGGGTTGGTTTCCTTTAGCGGCAGGCCGTTAATTGCCAGCCTGTTTGACGTTGTCAGACCGCTGACAGATGACCTTCTGATCTCCTGCAACCGCAATACCGAGCAGTATGCCACTTACTGTGACCATATACTGACTGACGATGTCAGCGGCTTTCCCGGCCCGTTAACCGGCATACTGAAAGGACTGACTGCGGCAAAACACGACTGGCTGCTGCTGTTTCCCTGCGATGCGCCCATGATAGACCAGTCCCTCGTCAGCCAGATGCTGGATGCCGCCTCAGCCGATAGACCGCGTCCCGTCATGGTTCGGCAGGGCCAACAGTGGCAGCCAATGTTCAGCCTGATCCCCAAGCCTATGCTCCCTGTATTGCAACAGGCCTGGCAGTCGGGCGAGCGCAGTCTGATGGCGATCCTGACCCGCCATGATACCGTGGCAGTAGACTGCGCGCTGAACGATCCCCGGCTGCAAAACATCAATACCCCACAACAATTACTCGATTTACACCATTATTGATAGATGCTGTTTTTAATTCAGACACACGCAGTTTCCCAAATAACACCAACCTGAGGGTGTGACTTATAACGCAACCAGAGTCAGGCGGCACAAACAATAGAAGGCAACAGACGGGCCTTATCGGTCCTTCAAAACAAGCCATTGGACTTCCGCCGGGCTGTTGAGTAGCCTGTCTGTATCAGGGTTTAAAACCGACATCAGGCAATAAGATGAATGATATTGATAACAAACAATCTGAAATCGCAGATGTGAATGCGGCACCGCCTGCGCCTGATGCATTCCGTTATATTGAGCTGCACGATGACATTGCGCCTGACACCCCAGTTGCACACAGTGCCGTGTTAGCCAGCGAAACTGCGCTGTCTATCAGTTATAACGGTATCAGCCAGGCCGTGATGATGGTGACACCGGGCAATATTGAAGATTTCGTCAAAGGCTTCAGCCTGAGTAACGGTATTGTTCGCTCGGTGAGCGAAATCTACGACATCACCCTCACCGCCGGCTGCGATTCCCACCATGCCGAAGTCAAGATTTCAAACCGCGCTTTCTGGTCTCTGAAAAATCACCGCCGTCAACTGGCGGGCACCAGCGGCTGTGGCATTTGTGGTGTGGAAGCCATCGAACAGGCACTGCCGCCCTTAACCCCGCTGACACCGGTTCCGCCCCCGCAAGCCAGCCTGCTGCGCAATTTACGAACGCGCATCAGTGATGCGCAGTCAGTGGCCCGCAGCAGCGGTGCACTGCACGCCGCGCTATACGTCGATGCCGCAGGAGACATTCAACTCTGCCGGGAAGATATCGGCCGCCACAACGCGCTGGACAAACTGATCGGCGCCATGACCACAGCCCGCATCAATCCGCAGTCCGGCTTTGCCGTGATGACCAGCCGCTGCAGCCTGGAACTGATTCAGAAAGCTGTCCGGGCCAAGATCAGCACGCTGGTGACCCTGTCCGCCCCCACCGCCATGACAGTGCGCTGGGCGCGACACAATAACCTGAATTTAATCCATGTGCCTCACCGCAGTGCGCCGAGGTTATATAGTGGTAAAGGCATTTAAGTCATCAGCGCAATTATGCTCTCTTACAGAGAAACATCAGCCATGCGGGGAAGCTAGTCCTTTACCTCATAAGTTTTCCGCCATACTCTCACTTGTTTCACTTGCGATGCGTCGCCGTAAAAAGTGAAGGCATATTTTTTCGCAGCTTCGTTGGGCACGATGAACTCAATCTGAAGCCCGTTTGACAGGGCATGAGAAAAGCCGTCTTTATCAATGGTCAGTAAAGCGCCTTCTTCACTCAGCCCTGTGATTTTCACCGGCTTGTGATGACGATTTTTGAAGCTGAGTTCGACAACCGTCTGATTCGAATCTTTCTTAGGAGACAAGCTCAACAAATCAATGTCGATATACTCAAGTGTCTCTTTTTCATTCGTCACGACAATGGAGCCATCGGAACTTTCTGTCGCGCTTCTTCCCTCTTTGAAACCCTCAGTGACACCACTTGAGATTTCTTTCGTAAATTTCACAAGTCCCTTTGTCATATCACTAATAGTGTCTTTAACTTCGGCATGAGCACTCATTGCGGAAAGCCCAAGAATGATCAGTAACGTTAGTTTTTTCATTTTCCTTTAATCCTTTCATGCCAACTGACAAGTATCATTGCTTTAATCCGGCCACAGACCCCAGCCGTCAACTCCCAGTACAGAATAGTACAGAATGCGACCTGCAGACATGGGATATGAAGCAACACTCCTCCGATGAAACTAAACATTCCGGCTTTCCGGACAAAATCAAATGTATTTCAAACAGTACCAGCCTAGAAATCCACCTTCAATGAAACCAAAAGCCGCACTTTGACTGAATATCAAAGATATTCTTTATTCGAATAATATAATACCATAAAGGAAGATACAGACTCTAAAGAGCAATGTGAAACTTAGGATGATATGAAAACATATTTGAACATTGTATCTTTGCAATAAATAGATTTAATTTTAATTAAAAAATCAACACAATTATTTAACAATATAAAAACACCCCATGTCAGAGTATTGTCAAATAAAAAATTAAATGTATAATCTTCGCGCTTATTATCATTATTATCTATTGGATATCTCATGCAAGTATTGAAAAGCCTAGTTGTTGCAGGTGCGGCACTGACTGCTGTTGGTTGTTCAACAATTTTGACTGACGAAAATCAGCGCATTAATGTTGTTTCTTCTTCTGGTAAGAAATTCACCGTGGAAGTTGATGGCATCGAGCAAACTGCGCCGGGCATTATCACAGTGAAGAAAGAAAACAAAAACAAAACGCTGAAAGTAACTTCAAAAGAATGTGAGCAGCAAATCGCACTGAACAAAGAAGTTGAGCCCACTTTCTTTGTGAACATCCTGTCTGGTGGTGCATTCGGTTCAACAACCGACTTCGCTTCTGAAAAGATGTGGCGTTATCAGGATACCCTGCAAATCAACTGTAACTAAGTTTCAGCTAACCATGCAGTTTGATAAACAACTGATGTTGAGAAGCCTCTTCGGGGCTTCTTTTTTTTGTGTCTCGGGCATCCAGCCTGCCATGGCGGTAACTATGGTGCCTTCTGCCGCTGTAAGCGATGACGCCTTTGCCATAGCCCAGTTCGCAACACTGCTTCACGTGAGTGATCAGTCACTCAATATAGACGACGCCAGTTTTTATTTCTCGTCCCAGCCAACAAATATTCAGGCAGAAATTGAAGCCAATTTAGCGCAACTAACAAACCCTGCAAAGGCTCAGGACTACACCTGTCGTTTTCCGGCCAGAGCACAATGGCTGACTGAATACAGCCCTCAGGTCGCCCCACTTGATTTTTCCCGCTGCCCTGAGCTACAGGAATTTTTAGATGCGGTGTCTGCAAAGACAATCAGTCTTGCCTATGCCTCAGAAAACCTGCTGAGCCCCAGCAGCTTCATGGGCCATACTTTTATCAAGCTCAGTAAGAATGAAAAAGATCCAGGCCATGCTGTCTCATTTTTTACGGAAGTAGATGGGTTCAATTTACCCAAAATCATGTTCGATTCTCTGGTCATAGGGAAAGAAAGCTATTTTATTGTTTCGCCCTACCAGGAAAGCCTGAATTTTTATAAAGACATCGAAGGCAGAAATGTATTTGAATACCAGCTGGATATTTCAGCAAAAAATAAAAAACTCATTCAACTACATTTGTGGGAGTTAAAAGATACCCGAGTTGATTATTTTTTCCACAACCAAAACTGTGCATCCATTACGCTGAATTTACTGGCGATTGCCAACCCGGAACTAATGAAACACCGCCGCGACTGGCTCAGTCCGCTGGATGTAATACAACTGGCGAGCCAGCATCACATGATTCAGCAAACCAGTATTACGCCTTCAACCGGCTGGAAGTTGCGTGCATATGGCGCCAATCAGCAAGATTCAACCAAGCAGTTGCTGCTGGATCAACTCAGTACAGGCGATTTACAAACCCGCTTCAGCGACACAGACGTTCCCATCGAAGAGCAATTCCTTACCTGGGAATTCGCTCAGGCTATGAACCAATATTTGCTGGAGAATGAGAACATTACTCCTGAATCTTATACTGAAAACAGCAGGAGACTGGCTGCCTATGAGGCACAGTTTACCTCCTACGCGGTCGACTTGAGTAATTTCAAGAATCCGATCAAGCGGAATAAAGATGCCCAATGGCAGATCGGAACACGCTGGTCGCCGGAAGGCGTTCCGGAATTAACAGGGACTTGGCTACCCGCCTCACATACCCTGATGGACGATAACCGTAATGCGTTCAGTGAATCATCGCTGGAGCTGCTCAAGATATCCGTTAGCGCAAGTAAACAGGAGCTTAATCTGGACAACTTCACCTTATATGGCATACACAGTTACCTGCCATATGATCCTCTGTTTGGCGGCCTGTCTGGTCATTTTTCCGTTCAATGGGATCGGGGGACTGATTTCACCGAACGGGATAATAAGCGCTTTTTTATCGCAGGCGGATTAGGACTGAGCCACCAGGTAAACAATGCGGTTAATATTTTTGCGACTTTCGGTACTGAGCTATCGATGAATACCGAAAAGGCATGGGGAGCATTCGCTATTGACATGGGCCTGTTCAGCTACTTCCGCCACGATATAAAAATGGCGCTGTCAGCGAACACCGTCTGGAACCAATATGCGAACAATGACTTCAAATATAAAGGCTCTGTCACGATGACGTATCTTGGCCTTGAAAACAGTGCTGTTGATCTTGGCGTTCAATATGCTGACATGGCGGGTCTGAGCGAAGGTCAGTTAAATGTGGTCTATCGCCACTTCTACTAGCTTTGACCTAGTCACTTATCCGCCCAACTGCCATGACTGTGCAAGCCACAATAACCTGAATTTAATCCATGTGCCGCACCGCAGTACTCCCGTTTGGGTTCAGTGTATATTTCAGCTGAGTTTGCTGGTATGTCGCGCTTGAGTCCGGTGGTTTATTTGGCATGAACTGATGCGCGCCAGACACTCTTTGCTGGCTCAAAGAGTGCCCAGAAAAGCCTTTGATTTCGCTGGTGTTGTCCGGGCCGGTTGTAGGCGCTCCCGGCACCGACAACCTAAAAATTCGTCCTGAATTTTTCCCTGTGGGAGTGGGTTTCTTGGATTCAAATATTGTTGTTGGGCAGAAGCGTTGTCAGTCATACATCAATGACTTAACCTCCGTCATTACCGCGCAGGCGGTAATCCATACAGCGAGTACCGTTACAAGTTGCTGTGTTTGAGTTTGCTGGTATGTCGCGCTTGAATCCGGTGGTTTACTTGGCATGAACTGATGCGCGCCAGACACTCTTTGCTGGCTCAAAGAGTGCCCAGAAAAGCCTTTGATTTCGTTGGTGTTGTCCGGGCCGGTTGTAGGCGATCCCGGCGCCGACAACCTAAAAATTCGTCCTGAATTTTTCCCTGGAAAGATGGGACATTCTATTTTAAAACTCGTTTTTGGACAGAACTTTGTCAGTGACTTTGCTAAATTAGTATTAAGCGGATTATCTGGGATATTGCAAAACTTCTAATCAAGTAGCCAAATTCACTCCCCCCTACACTGAACATCATGGACATTCTGTGCCTAACTCGATTCGGGACAGTGACGTTTTCCTGCTCGACTGAGTCAGCCTAATGAGCTACTGTTCACTCACCAATTAGTGCGACAATTCATAATCAGAGATTTCCAACTGCCTCAGGTATATAGTCGAGGTGTGTTGCCCATTCTTTATTTGATATTGGACTCGAAAACTTCAACTAGTCCTTTGACTTTTTTCATACAATCAATATTAACACACCCATATTTATCATTATATTTTATAAGTGATACTAAGTATGAGCGATAACCTTTCAATTTATTCTGTAATTGATCATCAGCATACTTAGAATAAAAAGCAAAGTTTCCCCCATATCTTCGAATAAAATTTTTAGGGTTTAAATAGAATATGTTCTCCATTATATATATTGGATCTTTTTGTTTTTTGAGCAATGCAGATAGTTTTTTCAACGGTTTAAGTTTTTTATCAGATAGTCTGATGTTGCCAACAGGCTTTTCTTTGTATACATGTAAAAAGCCTTTCTTTCTTTTCCTGTTCTGAACTACGTAACCATTGAGCGATATAGTATTCTCAGTCGCTCTCCTTTTTCTTTTTTTCAACTTGAGCGAAAGTGTAGAGACAAAGATAGAAATATCCTTTTCAAATTGCTCAGAGTGCAGATATTTACTATTGTCACAAGAAAAAAGCATATCATCTGCATAACGAGAGTAGATAATTCCTTTATCTTCACATAACTTTTGAATAAGAATATCTACTCTTCTGAATATTATGTTTGATATTACTGGGGAAGATGAGAACCCAATAGGTAAAATTTCTTTCCCACGAAAATCTTTGTCAATATAGTTATCACTAACCCTGTGAGTAATAGACATATATGCAATGTCTAGAGCTGAGTATTTTTTGCCATTCTTTTCATTATTGAAGTGCTGAGCGAGTAGGCTTTTTACTTCATGTGAGGGTATTGAATGGAAGAACTTTTTAATATCTAATCGTAAGAAGTAATACCCCTGAATATGAGGTCTTAGAAAGTCGTAATAAGATTTACCTTGAACAAAGCCGCATGCAGATGAGTTAATTGGGCTTTTATCTAGAACAAACTTAGTTATTCTATCATTTATACGCTTGTGTTCAGAGTCCCTAGAAATCTCAAAAAAGTTGTCGCAACCAACTTTAAACTCTCTGACAGAAGGAGAGAAGTCATTTAGAAGACCTTCATTGCCTTTAAGTATTGCTTTCTTAAAGAAGTCATCGCTAATTTTATTTTTAATCATAGAGCTTCAACCCGATACAAAAGAACACCATTACACCGTAGGTGTGTACTTCGACACATACTAATCAGAGCGACCAGATTAGCAGTCATTAGGACTATGCCCAAAGCAAAAAGAAGTTGGACTCCCTCAAGCAAAGAGCGGGAGAGGCAAGCTCTCAGATACTTGTCGAAACTCATATCTCCCCTCTACTATCGGGTTGAAGCATACGAATGATATCATAGAACTCAGGGAAATAAACTTTAAATATTGCCCCAAATGGTTGATTTTTAGCTAAAGATTCTTTCTCAACGTATTCGACGGCATGATTTAGGAAGCTTGTAGTCCATCCATCGGTTTTATCAAGGTATTTGTTGTGTACAGTTTTCTCTTCTAATAATTTCATTAGCATTTTTGCATGCCTAGAAGTGTACCGCAGCTTGCCGTTTACCTTTTTCTTTTTAGCTAAAGTTTGTTTGTATGCTTCAATATTGAAGTGGCTATAGTCAGTTAGCGCCATTGATTTTCCATTAAAAATAACTCTAATGTAATCAATGAGCATATCCTCTGTAACATACTTGCTTCGTTTTATACGCTGCAATATAGAATCAAAATTAGAATTATGTTTCCTACCCAACCATTCATATACAATTTTTGAGCTATTTTTCTGAATTAAACAGCCCTCTAAGGTTGTTCTATTTAGATAAATATTCTTGTCAAGTAGCCTACTTTTAACAGCAGTAAATACCGACTCGAAGTCAGATTCCTTTAGAAAACATTGAGTTGTATTATTTACTTTTACTGCTTTATTTATAACGGATAACAAAGTTTCAATATTTTCTCGTTTTGTCTTGTATTTCTTACTAAATCCAAGTTTATACTTATTAAGTTCTGATTTTAAAGTGTCTGGTTTAAAGTTAAAGTAGTCACCATTTTTTCCTAGTTTTATAGATAAACTTTGAGGCTCACCTTTGATTGATATTGCTTTGTCTGCATCGAATAAGAATAGGTATGGAATAGCAGAGTTTGAGTATGATGGATTAACTCGTTCACCAATGACATTGCTACTACATTTATAAACATCTATATTTCTTAAATGTGGGAAATGTTCGGTCATCTTCATGTTTCCGAAAGCTTCCAACTCACTTTCACCCTCTACAAATAGGATAAAGTCGCTAAAGAACAATCTTGCTTCATTGTCACTAAAAATATTTATAAAGCTCTCGTTGTCATAAGTGGAATTTAATGTACTAATCGTAGTTCTAGAATCAGCTTTCTTCTGAAAACAATAAACACGTTGCTTTTGTCTGAATTTTTTAATTATCTCTTTTACTATATTAGGCGAATGAGTTGTTAGAAATACCTTTGGTCTAGTAACTCGATCATCTTTGTTTTCATTATAATTATAACTAGTATATATATCTTGGACTAAAACCTCATTCATTTTAGGGTGTAGACCTAGCTCTGGTTCATCAATAAAAACAAATGGTGTTATATATTCTCTTCTTGAAATTGTAATTAGTATCTTAAGAAAGGTTTTTATGAAATGAAATGAATTCGTTCCATCTGAGTGAAACTTTAAATCATTCTCATCTATCTCAAAACTATAACCTTTTAATCCAGCTTTAATATAGATCAATACCTTTTCTTTCTGAGAACTTGGCTTAGTAGATATTGTTTTGTTTAAGTCTGAAATATAATTCTCATACGAATTATCGCCACTCGAATTTATTGATTTATCAAAAAAGTCAATTACAGATTGGTCATCAATTTTAGACAAATTAAAAGACTTTAGTCTTGATATAAGATCCCATAAGCTGTCCCATTCATGTAAATCCATGTGTCTCGGTTCAATATGGAAAAATGGGAATAGATAAAGAATAAGGTTTAAAGTTTGTTTGTCTTTAGTTGACCACTTAACTTTACCATCATTGTAAATGTTCAGAGTCAAAGTATAAGTGGTATAATCATTATCGTAGCGTGTTAATGCAAATATGCTTCGTTTATGGAGAGGTACAAGTTTTCGGATTATAAAATCAAAATACTTATTTTCAGGTTGATTCCTAGCTATCCTATAAATTCTTGTCATATCAAAAGTTACTGATATAGAACCTTTATACGAATAATTAGAGTTTAATTTTGGAGGTAACTCTTCTTTACCTTCTAGTTTATTGTAGAAGAATTTAAGAACTTTAAGTAAGTTAGATTTTCCAACGTTATTGCGACCGACAATACAGTTTAAGTCGTTTAAGTTATCTACATTTATCTCATCGAATGATAACAAATTGGTAATTTTTATAGCCTGTACTGTCATAATGTGCTCTATCTTTTTTCTTACTATATCAGTTGCTTATTGCTATTGCTACTTCGATAAGATTTGTTTACTCAGGCAAACCAATAGGTTTCTAATACCAGCAGCCGTCCAGTCTTTACCTCACTGAGTTTTGAATCCTTGGATATTCAACGCATCAACAATACCTCTTAGCGTGATATCTGTTTCTAGCAGGTGTACACGCAACTTCGGATAACTTGAGATAAGGCAAACTAGCCTCGATAAGATGTGAACGAGATTTTTCTCTGAATTATAACGGGGCAAAAACGAGTTTCGAGCCAAATTATTTCCTCATCCCCAAGGGAAAAATACATGGATGTATTTTTAGGTTGTCGGCGCCGGGAGCGCCTACAACCGACCCGGACCACACCAAAGAACAAAAAGGGCTTTCTGGGCACTCTTTGGCCCGACAAAGAGTGTCTGGCGCGCATCACACAATGCCAAGAAAACCACCGGATTCAAGCGCGACATACCTCAGCCGTACCAAAATCCCCAGCCTCAACACCCCAAAAACGCCAAAGAAACCCACTCCCCGAGGAAAAAATTCAGGACGAATTTTCAGGTTGTCGGCCCCGGGAGCGCCTACAACCGGCCCGGACCACGCCAAAGAACAAAAAGGGCTTTCTGGGCACTCTTTGGCCTGACAAAGAGTGTCTGGCGCGCATCACACCATGCCGAAAGAAACACCGGACTCAAGCGCGACATACCTTCAACTCTACTGATATCCCGGTACACACCCTCCCCTATCCCAAAACTCACCTTTGAAAATACCACTCACTGACATATAACTATCAGACTGTGCTCAAAATTCGCCCACCACGCCAGTCAAAAGGAAGTAACCATGACGGAATATCTCATCTATGCCTTTATCTATCTGATTGCAGCCGTGATTGCCGTGCCGCTGGCACAGCGGTTCGGGCTGGGCTCCGTGTTGGGCTATCTCATTGCTGGCGTGGTCATCGGGCCAGTCATCGGCTTAGTGGGTGAAGAAACCACCTCTATTCAACACTTTGCCGAATTTGGTGTGGTCATCATGCTGTTTCTGGTTGGCCTTGAACTGGAGCCAAAATCGCTCTGGGCCATGCGGCACCGGCTCATCGGACTGGGCGGGTTGCAAATTGGTTTGACTGCCTTGGCTTTTACCGGCGCGGGACTGCTTTTCGAATTGCCCTGGACGCTGGCACTGGCAATTGGCCTGATTCTGGCGATGTCCTCGACCGCCATTGTACTGCAAACCTTCAATGAAAAAGGACTCGGCCGGACCGAAGGCGGTAAAAATGCA
The DNA here is from genome assembly GCF_014841115.1 of Photobacterium arenosum. Classification (GTDB taxonomy): domain Bacteria; phylum Pseudomonadota; class Gammaproteobacteria; order Enterobacterales; family Vibrionaceae; genus Photobacterium; species Photobacterium arenosum. Next base: position 471,570 of record NZ_JACYTP010000002.1, on the reverse strand, counting down.
TTTTCTGTGTTGCTGTTTCAGGACATAGCCGTCATCCCCATGCTGGCGCTGCTACCGCTGCTGGCATTGCCCGAGTTGATTGCGCAGGCACAATCAGTGACAGCGGCGGCGGCCGAACACCATGAAGAACTCAACCTGGTAGCGGGATTGCCCGGTTGGGCTTATGGTCTGGTGATCACCGCCTCCATCGCCTTTGTGGTGGTTGGCGGCCACTACCTCAGCCGCCCTTTGTTCCGCTTTGTCGCCGCATCAGGTTTACGGGAAATTTTTACCGCCACCGCTCTGATGCTGGTGCTGGGTGTCTCTATCCTGATGAGTCTGGTGGGTTTATCGCCGGCACTGGGAACTTTTCTTGCAGGCGTAGTGCTGGCAAACAGTGAATTTCGCCATGAACTGGAATCCAACATCGATCCTTTTAAGGGACTGCTGCTGGGCCTGTTCTTTATCACGGTTGGTGCCGGGATCAATTTCAACATTCTGTTCAGTGAATTCTTTACTGTGATTGGTCTGACACTGGGCATCATGCTGGTAAAAGCGCTGGTGCTTTTCCTGCTGGCGTTGATTTTCCGGATCCGCAACAGTAACCGCTGGCTGTTTGCCCTGAGTCTGGCCCAGGCCGGTGAGTTCGGGTTCGTCCTCATCAGTTTCACCGTCCAGAATCATGTGCTGCCCCCGGCTCTGGCACAAACCTTGTCTTTGGTGGTTGCGCTGTCGATGATGTTCACCCCCGGACTGTTCATTTTCTACGACAAAGTCATATTGCCGCGCTTTGAGCATTCCTCCAATGAGCGCGAAGCCGATACCATTGATGAACAGGGCACAGTGATCATTGCCGGAATCGGCCGCTTCGGGCAAATCGTTAACCGCCTGCTGATCGCCAACGGCATCAAAACCGTGGTGCTGGATCACCAGTCGACCATCATAGATACCATGCGACGCATCAATACCAAGGCCTATTTTGGTGATGCCACCCGCCCGGACCTGCTGCACACAGCAGGAATAGAGCAGGCCGCCATGGTGGTGGTTGCGATGGACACCCCGGAAAGCAGCATTATGCTGGTCAAACATATCAAGCACACTTACCCTAACGTCAAAATCCTGGCCCGCGCCTACGACCGTGGCCACAGTTACCGGCTCCGTCAGGCAGGTGCTGATGTGATTGAATCTGAAACCTACCATTCAGCACTGGAAATTGGGGCCGCCGCCCTGCGGGAATTGGGTCTCCCGCCTCGCCTGGCACAGCAACAGAAATCCGCGTACAAACGCGTGGATGATGAGCTGTCTGCCGGTCTCTATCAGGCCTGGCTGGGCGAGTCGAACGAAGGCGAGCGGTTTGATAATAACTACCTCAAACTCTTCAGGCAGTTTGAAGACAGAATCCACGAAGAAATGGCATTTGAGCGTTCGAATCATGTCTCGGAACAAGGTCAGGAACAGAACGAGCAATCATCAAAATAATCAATAGAAGCAAGCAATATTCTGTCTGTTTACCAGTCTGTAATAAACAGGCATAGTCAGGCAATCATTCATTGTTGATATGAAAGAAGGGTCCATGACGCTACCGCCTCGCTCAATTTTAGATTTAGCCCCTGTTGCTGAAGGGGCCGATTTTTCGTCCACTTATGCGCGCTCTGTATCGCTGGCGCAACACGCTGAAAAATGGGGTTACAAGCGGTTCTGGCTGGCAGAACACCACAATATGCCCGATATTGCCAGTGCTGCCACCTCTGTGCTGCTCAGCCATATAGGTGCGCACACCTCTTCCATCCGGCTGGGTTCGGGCGGGGTGATGCTGCCCAATCATGCGCCATTAGTGATTGCCGAGCAGTTCGGCACCTTGGAAGCGCTGTATCCCAATCGCATCGATCTCGGTCTGGGCCGAGCACCGGGCACCGACTATCCCACCATGCATGCGCTGCGCCGCGATCCGGAGCGCATGGACCCCAACTTTGATGAACTGCTGGAAGAGCTGCAGTTTTTCATGGGGCCGGTGTCACCCAATCAGCCGGTCAAAGCGTATCCTGGTTCGGACTCTTCAGTCCCCATCTGGCTGTTAGGTTCCAGCACTTACAGTGCCCGACTGGCCGGTATTAAAGGTCTGCCGTTTGCTTTTGCCTCTCACTTCGCGCCGGATGCCATGATGAACGCAATACAGATCTACCGTGAGCATTTCCAGCCTTCAGAGCAGTTGGATAAGCCGTATGTGATGATAGGCGTGAATATCATAGTGGCGGATACTGATGACGAAGCGCAGTATCTGGGTACCACGGAAAAACAGAAGTTTCTTAATATGATCCGCGGCGTTCAGGGCAAAATCCCGCCACCGGTCTGGAGTATGGAGTCAGTTTGGCTGCCTCATGAGAAGTACCAGATCGAAAAACAACTGCGGGAATCCATTCACGGTGATCAGGACACAGTCCGGACCCGCTTGATCGAATTGACAGAACGTACACAAGCCGATGAAATCATGGCTAACGCCCTGATCTTCGACCATGAGAAAAAGCTGCGTTCCTACGAGTTGCTGGCGGGGCTGTAATAATGGCCGGGAGTGGTGACACTCCCGGCTCTTGAAGCCGACATGAGTTTATACCGCCTGCGTCGCTTTCCTGAATACCGACAGCCTTGGCACCAGTAACCCCAGAATCACAATCGCAATCCCGACCAGTTGCAGCTGCGTCACGGCCTGCCCCATCAGGTACGCAGTGAGCACGGCAAAGACGGGCACAAAATTAAAGAACAGTGCCGCCGTAGGCGACCCCAGCTCCCGGACACCGTTCAGCCACAGCAGATAACCCGCCACAGTACCGAACAAACCGATGTACGCCACTTCAATCAGTCCGACTGACGAGCTGCCCAGCAACTCGGCAAAGGGTTTCACCTCGGGTGTCGCCAGACACATCAGGCCAATCACAGCCGCCCCGCTGACCATGCCGACAAGCGTATAGGGGATCACAGGTATCCAGCGGCTGATTCCCTGGCTGCAGTAGGTGTAAAAGCTCCATGCCAGCATGCCGGAGAAAATCATCTTATCGCCCTGATTAAACGCCATGTTCAGTAGTGCTTCCAGATGGCCATTAGTGATCACCATCAGCACGCCAGACAAGCTGACAACAAGGCTGAAGCATTGCGGCAAGGTAGGTAAAGTCCGCCTTGCTACACAGGCTATCAGCGCCGTCATCAGAGGACTGAGGGCCATAATCAGCGAACCGTTGGTGGCCTCCGTGTGCTCCAGCCCGGTGAACAGGCCCAGGTTCAGGCCACCGACACCCACTGCACTGACCCCAATCACCCAGCACCATTGCTTCACCGTTAACACAAAACGTTCTGATCCAATCAGTTTCAGATAGATCGCAAGACAAATTGCCGCGATCACAAAACGCCAGAACACCAGCGTGAGTGCATGCACTTCGTTAAGTGCATGTTTACCAATTGGAAAGCAGCTGCCCCAAAAGAAGGTACAGATAATGAGCAGAACAACGGCTTTCGTTGTTGATGAAGCATTCATAGTCACTCCAGATGACTTGTCACATGATAACCGCTAGTCTATTGGTTTCATGATCTGAATAAACAGGCATTATCAGCATGGTAAATCCCAAAAATGAAATCTAACTACTCTCTCGACGATCTGCGCTGTTTTTGTACCGTCGCCCGGCTGGGCAGCTTTAAAACAGCCGCTGAACATTTAAGTATGCCACTGTCGACACTCAGCCGGCGGATTCGTCAGTTAGAAACAGACCTGCAGTTGCGATTGCTGAACCGGGATGCCCATAGGGTTTCGCTGACCCATACCGGTCAGCAATATTTTGAACGCTCCAGCACACTGTTTGATGAGCTGAGTGATATCGGGGAAGATCTGCACAGAGACAAGCATGAGCCGAAAGGAAAAATTCGTATCAGTGCGCCGATCAATGCAGGCTCCCAGTTTCTGCGTGATATCTTTTTCGACTTTTTGCTGCAGTATCCTGATATTCAGTTAGATCTGCAGTTTTCCAACACTCTGATTGATATTGAAGCACAGGCGATGGATGTGGTCTTTCGTGTCGGCACCCCTGCGGTAGAAAACTGGATAGCCCGTCCGCTCAAAGATATTCACTTCATTGTCTGTGCTCATCCCGGGTATCCGGTGCAGTCCATCACTCACCCGGAGATGCTGAGCGACCATCCGTCGATCCTCTGTCATCCCATGTCGCTCTGGCAACTGGTGCATTCAGAAACAGGCACGGAATATGATCACCAACCCGTCAAAGGCCTGCGTCTGGAAGTCGATGAAATCCGCTTGCTGACCCATGCCATCCAGTCTGGCCTGGGGATAGGTTATATTCCTGACTATTTTGCCCTTCCTATGATCGCAAATGGCGAACTCAACAGAGTCCTCCCGGACTGGTGCAGCAAACCCCGCACCCTGTTTATGCTCTATCGCGACCGCGATCATCTGCCAATGCGGGTACGGCTGTTCGTTGAGTTCGTCATGACACGGTTTGAGGCGATAGCATGATCCGTTACCGGCTCTCGCAACACGGTCCCTGCTTACGCAACAAAAAGTTAGCGCCTGAGAACCTGTTCAAGCATAGAGGTGGCTTTCACTGACAGGCTCAGCAAAGCCATCAAAACGGCAATGATGATATGAAACCCACTGAACTCTGCTGTCATACCTGCGACAGACAAGCCCACGCCGATTAGCAGATAGTACTGAAGCCCAAACAGCGCCCCCGCTGACCCGGCCTGCGCCTGATACGCCTGCAAAGACTGGCTCAGGATGTTCGGAATGCCCATGCCGTACCCCACCACAATCAGCAGCATGGGTAGCAGAAACCACAGGCTATCCTGCAAGATAACGACACCGGCTGCACCAGCCAGAGCAAGCCCCGAGGCAACCTGAATCAACACGTTCTGAGAACGCCCTTTGTGCAACCATTGCTTGTTGAGAAAACTGCCAACTACGGTTCCGGCTGCCAGAATAAGGCCGCTGTAACCAAACACCTGCGGACTGTACCCCAACCGCGCAAATACAAAAGGCCCCTGCAGATAATAAGAAAACAACAGCACATTGAATCCTGCCACCAGTATTGCATGCCGCCAGAGATGAGTATCAACAACCATTCGTTTGCCCAGCACCAGCAATGAAGCTCTGGCGACTTCCCGCGGCCTGGTCTCAGGTAAGCCCAGCAGACAAAGCAGCCATAAAACACCCGCCAGCAGACTCAGCACAGCAAAAACAGCCGGGTATCCACCATACTCAGTCAGCACCCCACCCGCCAGCATGCCAATCACCGGGCTGACAGAAACACCCATACCCACATAAGAGAACGCTTTGGCAAGCGAGGCGCGGTCACAGCTGTCCCTGAGCATGGTTTGTGTTACCACAGAGCCGACGGCTGCCCCAAAAGCCGTCAGCACCCGACACAGCAACAATGCTTCAAACTGTTGCGCCTGCATCGCGGCCAGTGCTGCAACGCCGTAAACCGTCAGCCCGGCCAGCATGGTTTTACGGCGGCCAATCCAGTCTGACATGACTCCCCAGAACACAACACCTATCGCAAACGCAGTGAAGTAGACAGACAATGTCTGGCTGGCAACAGGTACCGACACACCAAAACCGGACGCAATATCCGGTAACGCCGGGCTGTAAATGGTCTCGACAATCTGGGGGAACATAATCAAAACCACCATCAGCCACAAAGAAGGAGATGGATTCATTATTTCTGCACTCATCTGAATAAAAGATGCGCACAGTCTACTCAGACCTGTTACTGTCCTAATAACAACACCAAGACAAAAAACATCGAAATAAAGACACATGGCTTTGATCAAACAATCCACCTACTTCGATGCCGATGATATTGAAACCGACGTGATCGGCATTGCCGCCCGGCTGGGAAAACATGACTCAGGGATGCACCGGCATCAGAAAGCACAGTTGCTCTATGCCCCGCAGGGATGCATGAACATTACCCTGAGCGGGATGCGCTGTGTGCTACCGCCGACCCGTGCGGCATGGATTCCGGCCGGTACACTTCACTGTGCGGAAATGTATCAGGTGGTGGAGTATCGTTCGCTCTATTTTGATCCCAGGCTCACTGCCCACATTGAAGACAGGGTGAAAATTATTGAGGTTAATCCACTGCTGCAGGCCCTGATTGAACGAATGGCTTTCTGGCGTTGGGACAAGCCAACTGACAGCATGCAACTGACACACGCGTTATTTTTTGAGGAGCTGCAAGATGCCCGTGAAACCTGTTTATCCCTGCCTTTACCATCAGACAGACGCCTGTCTGCATGGCTCAATGCACTGCACCTGGATCAGCAAAATGCCCCGTCACTGAAAGTGTTAAGTGAACAGGTTGGCGCCAGCAGTAAAACCATCAGCCGGCTGTTTATACGGGAAACCGGGATGCCTTATCAGGACTGGCGCCAGCAATGGCGGTTACTGAAAGCCATCGAGCTGTTATCTGCCGGGCTTCAGGTTAATGATGCAGCGTACCGGCTTGAATTTTCCAGCGACAGTGCCTTTATCGCGTTTTTCAAGCAGCAAACCGGCCAAACCCCGCTGTACTATATTCGGGGTGGACACTGAGCCTCCGGCAAAAAGTCAGAGCTCAGACGGCTCGATCTGCCAGATGATCTGCCCGCCCTGCTCACCCCGGCAAAGGCCCATAATCACAGTCTCTTTCAAACCGGCCGTCTGCTCAGGCAAGCTGGTCAAAACGGCCGGATTCAACAGATGCTGCCAGGCCTCCCCATTGTATTGCGAAGCCTCCCGAGAGGCCTGAAACAGCCTCTCGGGTGACAGTGAACTGTTAAGCACAGGAGAGAAGCTGACCGCACTGTACAGCAGTATGCCGACGCATGTGTCCTGCCAGATATCACTCATGATGCCTCTTGAACGCTTTCCAACGTGGGTGGCTCTGTTGTCGCCTGTGCTTTCTGCTGTCCGCGTTTTGCCAGCAGGTAATAAAACAGCGGTGTCAGCAACAGACCAAACACAGTCACACCTATCATGCCCGAGAAGACCGCCACGCCCATGGCCTGACGCATCTCGGCGCCCGCGCCGGTGGAATACGCCAATGGTGCCACACCCATAATAAATGCAATAGACGTCATCAGAATCGGACGCAGTCGCAACCGGCTGGCTTCCAGAATCGCGTCTTTCACCGAATAACCTCGATCCTGCAGCTCTTTGGCGAACTCCACGATCAGAATCGCATTCTTGGTTGCCAGCCCGACCAGTACGATAAAGCCGATCTGGGTCAGGATATTGTTATCCCCACCGTAGAGCACCACGCCACTGAGCGCAGAAAGCAGGGTGAGCGGAATAATCAGAATGATCGCCAGCGGCAGGCGGACACTTTCATACTGCGCCGCCAGTACCATGAACACCAGCAGGATCACCAAGGGATACACGTACAGGTTAGAGTCCCCGGTGATCATCTGCTGATAGGTCAGCTCGGTCCACTCATAGCTCATGCCCCGCGGCAGGGTGTCAGCCAGTATTTTCTCAATGGCCGCCTGCGCTTCCCCGGAGCTGTAGCCGGGAGCCGGTCCGCCGTTGATTTCCGCCGTCATAAAGCCGTTGTAGTGCATCACTCGATCCGGTCCGGCGCTGTCTTTCACATGGATGAAAGAGTCAATCGGCACCATGTCCCCCTGCGCATTGCGGACTTTGATCTGGCCCACCTGCGCGGCATCCTGACGATATGCCTGATCCGCCTGCATATTAACCTGATAAGTGCGGCCAAACAGGTTCAGATCATTGACGTACGTTGAGCTGAGATACCCTTGCAGCGTCTGGAAAAGCACATCCAGGTTCACGCCCTGCTGCATGGCCTTGGTGCGGTCGACCTCGATATCCAGTTGCGGTACGTTGACCTGATAGCCGGAAAAGACCCCGGCCAGCTCAGGGGTCGCAGCTGCCTTTTGCATCACCGTCATGGTTGCCTGATGCAAGGCCTCAAAACCCAGCCCGTTTCTGTCTTCAATCTGCAGCCGGAATCCGCCGATAGTGCCAAGGCCCATCACAGGTGGCGGCGGGAAGACAGCAACGAACGCCTCTTCAATGCCGGCATACTGCTGATTCAGCCGGGCAGCAATCGCGTTGGCACTGGCTGCCGGATCCTGACGTTTGTCGAAATCATCCAGCGTCACAAACACGATGCCGCTGTTGGACGCATTGGTAAAACCATTGATGCTCAGTCCGGGGAAACCCAGAGTCTTGGTGACGCCGGTCTGCGCCTGCGCCAGATCGGACATCTTTTCCAGCACCGCATCGGTGCGATCCAGCGACGCGGCATTCGGCAATTGCGCAAAGGCAATCAGGTACTGCTTGTCCTGCGCCGGAATATAGCCGGTTGGCGTGGTGGCAAACTGATAGCCAGTGAAACCCAGCAAGGCAACATAAGCCACCGATGCAATGGCACCGGCCCGGATGACTTTGCGCACTACCACGCCATAACCGCCCGACAAGGCACTGAAAAAACGGTTAAACGGATTGAACAGCCAGCGGCCGAACAGTCGGTCCATACCTCTGGTCAGCCAGTCTTTCGGCGCATCATGGCCTTTGAGCAACAGCGCCGATAACGCCGGGCTCAGGGTCAGCGAATTAATCGCGGAAATAAAAGTTGAAATCGTAATGGTGAGTGCAAACTGCTTGTAAAACTGGCCGGTCAGTCCGGTCATAAAGGCCGTCGGAATAAACACCGCCGCCAGCACCAGTGTGGTGGCCACAATCGGCCCGGTCACTTCGCGCATGGCTTTCACCGTCGCATCGACCGGGGACAATCCTTCACTGATGTTCCGCTCGACGTTTTCCACCACCACAATGGCATCATCCACCACGATGCCGATTGCCAGCACCAGGCCAAAGAGCGACAGCGCATTGAGGGAGAATCCCATCAGCAGCATAAAGGCGAAGGTACCAATCAGCGAGACAGGCACCGCCACCAGCGGAATAATTGACGCCCGCCAGGTTTGCAGGAACAGCACCACCACGGCAACCACCAGCAGCACGGCTTCCAGCAGGGTCTGAATCACGGCTTCAATTGAGCCGCGCACAAAGACAGTCGGGTCATAGGCGATTTCGTAAGATACGCCTTCCGGGAAATCTTCCGCCAGACGCGCCATGGTATCGCGCACATCATTGGAGATTTGAATCGCATTCGAACCCGCGGCCTGGAAAATACCGATGGCGGCGGCATCCTGATTATCGAGCGTGGAGCGCAGCGCGTAGGAATCTGCACCCAGCTCAATCCGCGCCACATCTTTCAGGCGGCTGATTTCACCCTGCTCCCCGACACGGATGATGATGTTTTCAAATTCCTCTACCGTCGACAGACGCCCTTTGACATTGATCAGTAACTGATAATCCGAATGGCTTGCAGGCTGGGTACCCAAACTGCCTGCCACAGCCTGCTGGTTCTGTTGACGGATCGCCTCGGCGATGTCGGACGGCGTGAGGTTCAGCGCGGCGACCTGATTGGGATCCAGCCAGACCCGCATGCTGAAGTTGCCGGCACCAAAGGAGCGTACAGAGCCGACACCGCTGACTTTCGCCAGCTCATCTTTGACCTTGAGATTGGCAAAGTTGGACAGATACAGCATGTCATAGCGGTCGTCAGGCGAGAACAGATGCACCACCATGGTCAGGTTCGGCGAAGATTTTTCCGTCACCACGCCCAGCCGCTGCACCTGCTGTGGCAGACGCGGCAGCGCCCGGTCAACCCGGCTTTGTACCTGCGAGACGGCGAGATCTACATCTGTGCCGATGGCAAAAGTGATGGTCAGTGTCATCATGCCGTCTGCGGTGGACTGCGAAGACATGTACAGCATGTTCTCCACACCATTGATTTCCTGCTCCAGCGGCGAAGCCACTGTCTGGGCAATCACGCCCGGATTAGCACCGGGATAATTGGCCGTGACCACCACTGTCGGCGGCACCACTTCCGGATATTCAGTCACCGGCAACTGCCAGACAGCAATACTGCCGACAATGACAAACAGCAGCGACAACACAGAAGCAAATACCGGTCTGCGGATAAAAAATTGTGAAAACATAGTCTGTCCTGATTACTGTGCGTCGGTTGATTGGCGGGCGGTCAGCACACCGCTTCCTTCCACACTGTTGTCTTCTGTGTGCCACTGCTGATAGCGGTGAATATCGGCCAGTTGCTCTGTGGTGGCCATTTCCACAACTTTCGGCGCAACCTGCATACTCGGCCGGATCTTCTGCAGCCCGCTGACCACAATTCTGTCCTCTGTCGTCAGGCCGGATTGCACCACACGCAAACCGGCGACTTTCTCACCCAGGGTCACTGGCTGGTAAGTCACCACGTTGGCGTCATCAAGCTTAAGGACATACTTCCGGTTGAGATCGGTGCCGACGGCTTTTTCATCAATCAGAATCGCGTCATAAGGTTTGCTGGCGATCAACCGTAAGCGGGCAAACAGGCCGGGCATCAGCATCTGGGCTTTATTCTCAAAGGTGGCCCGCATCCGAATCGAGCCAGTCTGCTGATTGACACTGTTATTGATAAAATCGATATGGCCCTGATATGAAAATCCGGCATCGCCAGACAGTGCCATCATCACAGGACTGGAATCACGGGTTTCCGACACACGCACCAGATGGTTGCGGGCATAATTGAGGTAGGTTTGCTCATCGACATCAAACCAGGCGTACATCTGTTCGGTCGACACTATGGTCGTCAGCTCGCTCTGGCCACTGGTGACATAATTGCCCTGCGTGACCTGCGCGTGTGAAACTCTGCCGTCAATCGGCGACACCACCTGGGTGAATGACAACTGCAAGCGCGCGTGCTTGAGCGAAGCTTTCAGCGCATCCAGCTCGGCCCTGGCCTGCTGTAATGCCGCCTGACGGTTGTCATAGACATCGGCAGAAATGGCTTTGGTGGCGTTCAGTCGTTTGGCGCGGACAAACTCACTCTCGGCCAGTTTTAACTGACTCTGCAAACTGGCCTGCTGCGCTTCCAGCCGTTCAACTTCGGCGCGAAACAGGCGATCGTCAATACTGAACAGCACATCACCCTGATGAACCAGATCGCCTTCGCGGTAAGCCACTTCAGTCACGTAACCGGAAACGCGGGGTTTGAGCACCACTGTCTCGGGTGCCTGCAAACGGCCTGTGTATTCATCCCACTCAGTGATACGTTCACTGAGCACCGTCGCCACACTGATGGCAGGCAGCGGCGGTGATGCCGGAGATTCATTGCCGATAGCTGTCCCGGAGGCGGACACCAGAAAGACAGACATGCCACCAAGAAGCTGTTTCCTGAACACGTTTCTGAATGGGGTGAATAGGGTCATCAGGCAATCCTCTCTGACTTTGATACGCGAAATTCGATAAATGCAATGTCTTATCCGAACCACTAAAGAGGGATCGGATTTCACCTTGTCATTCTATGTTCCATTCAGCGTATTGATATTGTCGAAAGCTCGGAGAAGATTGCCTATTTCTACAAAAAGATCAATTCAGCAAGTAATCACACCAGTAGCGGTAAAGATTATAGACACTTGAGTCTGCAAAAGACAGAAACGCGCCACAGCTGATATCTTGCCTTTTCCTACACAATCCTTGCCTAATCCTCTAATTGTCATTATGAGATAAAACAGTGGCAGTACGCTTGCCTTATACTCTATAGTCGTATGTGGATGAGAAAATGGTGAGTGACACTATGACGGGTACCCAACAAGAATTAATCAACCTGGTGAATCGGCATATTGACGGGCCGGGACTGACCGAAACGGCGTTGCCGGAGATTAAGCTGGTGCACAGCACGGAAAATACCTCCTGCTCACCCACCATCTACAGCCCTATGCTGTGTTTGCTGCTGCAGGGCGAAAAGCGCATTACGGCCGGGGCGCGTGAATTGTTACTGAAAGAAGGCGATTTATTACTGGTGCCTGTAATGATGCCTGTTGTCGGCGAGATCCTTCGCGCTTCAGAAGAGCAGCCTTACATCGGTATCAGTATTTCGCTGGATCTCAAGGAACTGACAGATTTACTGATCACCATGAACGAACCGCCCGAAGCCATCACCAAGTGTCCTTACTGCATCAGAACCGTGGCATCTGATGACGATATACTGTCGGTGTTCAAACGTTTTCTGGCCTTACTCGACCATCCGGAAGATGTCCCCGTTATGTTGCCACTGCTTAAGCGGGAACTCATGTTCAGGCTGCTGAAAAGCCCGGTAGGGGTTCAGCTTCGCCAGTTTTTGTTACGGGATACCCAGGCCAACCGCATCAGTAAAGTCGTCGAGCTGATCCAGCAGCGCTTTAAAGAGCCAATCCGGGTGCAGGAGCTGGCCGATATGGTTCACATGAGTCAATCTTCGCTGTTCAATGCCTTCAAAGCCGTGACATCCATGACGCCGTTGCAGTTTCAGAAACAACTCCGGCTCAATGAAGCGCGCCGGATCATGCTACAGGACGGCATAGACGCCTCCGCCGCCAGCTACAGAGTCGGCTATGAAAGCCCTTCCCATTTCAACCGCGAATACAGCCGGCTGTTTGGCATCCCACCGATGACGGACATCAGCCGCCTGAGAGGCCACAAGCCAATGGTCGATGACAGGGTTCAAATGTAATTCAGAGCTTTACCAACCCACTGAGTAAAAGCGCAGTAATGAGATTGCGGTGATCCTTTGAAGCAATCCTCACCGCCATAGGCGGTGGTTTAGGGATGACAATAAAAAGTGGCAGACGACGCTGCCACTTCTAAGCCTGTTGCTTACAACTACTGAAAAACGAGTGCTGAATAAATCAGGGCTTCAGTTTGAGCACAGCATCAATATCTGCGGCGCTGTGTCGCTCAGGGAGCACTTCCCATTCTTCACCGGACGTTCTGTTCACAATACGACCGCGCTGTACCGCCGGACGTTCAAGAATCGCTTTCGCCCACCGCTGCACATGCTGATAACTGCCGGCATCCAGAAACTCTGCCGCATCATAGGCATAGCCCAGTACCAGATTGCCGTACCAGGGCCAGATCGCCATATCAGCAATGCTGTATTCTTCACCGGCAATAAAGGTATGGTTTGCCAGTTGCTTATCCAGCACATCCAGCTGGCGTTTGGCTTCCATGGTGAAGCGATTGATCGGGTATTCGAACTTCTCCGGCGCATAGGCATAAAAATGCCCGAAGCCGCCGCCCAGATAAGGCGCAGAGCCTTGCAGCCAGAACAGCCAGTTCAGTACTCGGGTACGCTCGGCAATGTCGACCGGTAAAAAGTAGCCGAATTTTTCCGCCAGATAGACCAGAATAGAACCCGACTCAAACACATTGACAGGTGCGGGGCCGGATTGATCCACCAGCGCCGGAATTTTTGAATTCGGATTAACCGCCACAAAGCCCGAGGAGAACTGATCGCCATCGCCTATGTTAATCAGGTACGCATCATACTCGGCATCGGTAACACCCAGCGCCAGCAGCTCTTCAAGCATAATAGTAATCTTCTGGCCATTTGGCGTGGCCAGAGAATAAAGCTGTAATGGATGGGCACCCACAGGCAATGCCTGCTGATGTCTGGCACCGGAGTCGGGACGGTTGATACTTGCCCACTCACCGCCGTTTTCAGCATCCATAGTCCAGACTTTCGGTGGTACGTATTCATTTGCCATTCTGTTTACCTCATTGAATAAATTCGACCCTGACTGATACATATTGGGCCATTCTCTGCCAAATCACGGCCTCAAACGCTTGTGAGTTAGAACCCTTTACTATTAACAAGTTTCACAAATTATATAGGCCTGAATGACAAGGTTGCCTGAAACGCTTTTGCCTGTCCCGTCAGAGCAATACACACTTGGCTGCATAATTCAGCCCGCCCAGGCGCATTAACCCTTGCATAAACCCTGCGCATTAACAAAGAAAGACCGATGCACAATCAGAATATTGCAAAACCTGTGAAACCATCAGGGTGTATTCTTCATTATTTGTCCTTTTCAGATATATCTCTGTATCAAGGCACAAAAACACACACACTTTTACTTAGCATCAGGCACCTTATTATAAATAAGCTGCTTTACTTATTACCCCCATTTCCTGCTATGACTACTCTTGGCTTGTGTTTACCCTCTGTGAACAATAAACCAAAGCGTTAAAACGCCAGTGGCTAAAAATAGCCACACAATCATAAAAAACAACCGCAACAATCAGTAATAAACATTAAATTAATAATGACTGTTCGTTCCATGCTTCAGATGAGAAAATTAATTTAATTAATCGTTCAATTAAAAACAAATCATTGTTACCACTCTCTTAAACAAAGCCAACAAAAACAATGTCAACCTTTGTATGGATATTATTTATCACATTAAAAACCCTGACAAATAATCGTGACTCAAGTCACATCAGAAGACATTCCATCGACGAATTACTTTAATAAAAACAATAATATTGTCAGGGTATTAAAGGACTGACACTGAAAATTGCCACTATTCAACCGGATAAAAACCGCAATTAACCGTGCATTAAAACATCACGGATTAATTATTGTTGTCTGAAATGGCTTTAACGCATTCCAACAAGGAGGGACGTGATGTTTATTCACCGTCATATCAAGCAAATTGCTGCAATGTCTTGTGTTGCTGCAACTTTAGGATTTTCCACTCTGGCTAATGCAGATACCTGGCGTTACGCTCACGAAGAATATGAAGGCGATGTACAAGACGTTTATGCCCACAAATTTAAAGATTATATTGAAGAGCACTCTGACCATAATCTGAAAATATACCGCTTTGGTGAGCTGGGCGAATCAGACGATATTATGGAGCAAACCCAGGCAGGAATTCTGCAGTTTGTTAACCAGTCACCCGGCTTTACCGGCTCGCTCATTCCTGAGGCACAAATTTTCTTCATCCCTTACCTGATGCCAACAGACATGAAGGCGGTAATCAATTTCTTCAAAACCAGTAAAGCAGTGAACAACAACTTCCCTGCACTGTATGAAGAACAAGGCTTAGAGCTGCTCAAGATGTACCCTGAAGGCGAAATGGTGATGACGGTTGATGAACCTATTACCTCTCCGGAAGAGTTAAAAGGCAAAAAAATCCGAGTCATGACTAACCCTCTGCTGTCCTCCACCTATGAAGCTTTTGGCGCTACCCCGACCCCGCTGCCCTGGGGTGAAGTATACGGTGCCCTGCAGACCAATATGATTCAGGGCCAGGAAAACCCTATCTTCTGGATTGAGTCCGGCGGTTTGTACGAAGTCTCGCCAAACCTGATCTTTACGCACCATGGCTGGTTCACCACAGCTTCAATGGCCAACAAGAAGTTCTTTGATGGTCTGTCAGACGAAGACCAGGAAATGGTAAGGCAAGCGGCGGAATACGCGTTCAGCGAGACCATGAAACACATTACGGGTCTGGCTGAGAAATCCCTCGCTAAAATCAAGCAATCCAGTGACGATGTCACGGTAACGCGCTTATCTGCCGAGCAAATTGCAAAATTCAAAGAGCGTGCACCCCAGGTAGAAAAAACCTTTATTGAAATGACAGGGTCGGACGGTCAGAAACTGCTGGATCAGTTCAAAGCTGACTTAAAAGCTGCTCAACAATAATAAAGTCGTACGAGGTACCGCCTGACAGGCGGTACCTTACTGTTTGAGGAAGTTGTTATGTCCGATTCCGAATCATTGGAATACCACTCGGAATTGCCCGGTGTGCTCGGCAAAGTCGATACACTGATCAGTAAAATTGAATCCTTCATGCTTGCTACTGGCGTGCTGCTCATGGCCCTGAACACCTGCGTAAACGTAGTAGCGCGGTTCGGCTTTGGCCAGGGCCTGTTTTTCTCCGGCGAAATCAATCGCATACTTATTATTCTGATTACTTTTGCCGGCATCGGTTATGCTGCCCGCCATGGCCGCCACATCCGTATGTCTGCGTTCTATGACATGCTGCCTTTCAAAGGCCGGAAAATCGTCATGATCCTGATTTCAGTCATCACTGCCGCTATCATGTTCCTGCTGGCTTATTTTTCCTACCAGTATGTGCTGTCTGTTTTTGAACGTGGCCGTATTTTGCCAGCATTAGGTTTTGAGATTTGGTGGATATATATCTGGGTTCCCCTGGGGTTTGCCGTCACTGGTGTGCAGTACTTGCTGACTGCCTATAAAAATGCGACCAGCCCGGAAATCTACCTGTCCACCGGTGTGCTTGACGAGTACACAGATACCAAAAATAAAGCATAAAAAATGAAGTACAGAAGGTATTCACCATGGCAATGACCTTAATGCTGATCATGATAGTGATGCTGTTGATCGGCTTCCCTATGATGATCCCTCTGATTACCGCCGCCCTGACCGGTTTCTACATGATGTTTGGCGGTATGGGACAAATGGATACTTTTATCCAGCAGGTGCTGGGTGGGATCCGGCCGGCCTCTCTGATAGCCGTCCCTATGTTTATTCTGGCCGCTGATATTATGACCCGCGGCCACTCTGCTGATCGCCTGATCAATATGGTGATGACTTTTATCGGCCATATCCGGGGGGGGCTTGCCATCAGTACCGCCGCTTCCTGCACCCTGTTTGGCGCAGTTTCGGGCTCTACTCAGGCTACCGTTGTCGCCGTGGGTTCCACGCTGCGCCCCAAGTTGCTCAAAGCCGGTTACAGCGATTCTTTCTCGCTGGCCCTGATTATCAATGCCAGTGATATCGCCTTTTTGATCCCGCCCAGTATCGGGATGATCATCTATGGTGTCATTTCGGAAACCTCTATCGCTGAGCTTTTCATTGCTGGCGTCGGCCCCGGTCTGATGATTCTGCTGTTCTTTTCTCTGTATTGTCTGGCTTACGCCACCATCAATAAGGTACCGACAGAAGAACGCGCCAGCTGGTCTGAGCGCTTTGATGCCGCTAAAAGCGCCATCTGGCCGCTGATGTTTCCGGTGATCATAGTAGGCGGGATTTACGGCGGCATCTTCAGCCCGACGGAAGCCGCAGCCGTGTGCGTGCTTTACGCCGTGTTTCTGGAATTCATTGTTTTTCGCTCACTGGGCAGCAAAGATATTTACGCCATTGCCAAATCCACCGGTTTGATTACCGCGGTTGTTTTCATTCTGGTCGGTGTAGGGAATGGCTTTTCCTGGATCATATCCTTCGCGCAGATTCCGCAAATGATCCTGGAAGCGGTCGGCATTGATGAAATGGGCCCGCTCGGGGTGCTGGCATCCATCTCTGTGGCTTTCTTCATCGCTTGCATGTTCGTCGACCCGATTGTAGTGATTCTGGTGCTGACGCCAATTTTTGCGCCAGCCATCGAAGCCACCAATCTCGATCCGGTTCATGTCGGGATCATTATTACCTTGCAGGTGGCGATCGGCTCCGCCACACCGCCGTTTGGCTGTGACATCTTTACTGCCATTGCGATATTTAAAAAACCCTATTGGGAAGTGGTGCGAGGAACTGGCCCCTTTATTGCCATCTTGCTGCTTTCAGCCACCCTGCTCGTGATCTTCCCTGAAATTGCTTTATTCCTGCGTGACGTTGCGTTCGCAGACTAGCCACCAGCAGGGTAAAGTCCGCGCTCTGCTCAGGTACAGAGCAAAAAAATGGTTCCCGCATTAAGCACAGACAGTATGTCAGCCAATCTATTCACGTACGAATGTATTCACGTACTCAGGCTGGCATACTGCCTGCTCTTCTGAGCCTTTTCTCCAGCGCCCAAGCACTAACCAAATGCCATCTACTGGCCAGCAAGCGTAATGCTTCTCTGGTTTCTGCCAGACAGCCAAACCCGCCAAAGAAACCGGCTACAGAAACCGGTTACATTCTGAAATTGAATGATCTACACTGCACTCAGGATCCAATATTGTTCATGAGATCGTTTTGCCAGCACAAGGGGGTTACAGATGTCACAACAAGGCTTTCCGACTGATTTTCTCTGGGGCGGCGCAGTGGCTGCCCATCAGGTCGAAGGGGGCTGGGATCAGGGAGGCAAAGGCGTCAGCGTGGTGGATGTGCTGACCAAAGGCGCCCATGAAGTGCCGCGAGTGATCACCGAGTCGGTAGAAGCGGATCACTTCTATCCCAACCATGAAGCGGTTGATTTCTATCACAGGTACAAAAAAGACATCGCGCTGTTTGCCGAAATGGGCTTCAAATGCTTCCGGACTTCCATTGCCTGGACACGCATTTTTCCCAATGGCGATGAAAAAGAGCCCAATGAAGCCGGGCTGCAGTTCTATGACGATATGTTTGATGAGTTGCTCAAACACGGCATCGAACCTGTGATCACCCTTTCTCACTTTGAGATGCCGAACCACCTGGTGAAACACTACGGCAGCTGGCTGAACCGTAAGGTTGCGGACTTCTTCGTGGCCTTCAGCCAGGTCGTGATGGAGCGTTATAAACACAAGGTGAAATACTGGATCACCTTCAACGAAATCAATAACCAGCGCAACTGGAAACTGCCTATCTGGGGTTACTGCAACTCAGGCATGATCTACAGCGATCATGGCAATCCGGAACAAGTGATGTATCAGGTGCTACACCACCAGTTTCTGGCCAGTGCAAAAGTGGTAAAACTGGGCCATGCCATCAACCCGGATTTCAAAATCGGCAGCATGATTCACATGATGCCGCTCTATCCGGCCACCTGTCACCCTGACGACGTGCTGCTGGCGCAAGAGCTGATGCGTCAGAAATACCTGTTCAGTGACGTTCAGATAAGGGGCTATTATCCCAGCTACCTGCGCAAAGAGTGGGAACGCAAAGGCATCGCGGTTGAAATGCAGCCCGGTGATGAGTCCATTTTGCGTGAAGGTTGCGCTGACTATCTGGCCATCAGCTATTACATGACCAACATAGTGTCGGCGAAGAAAGACCCAGACGGCGAAACCACTTCCCTGTTTGAAGACAGTAAGCTGAACCCTTACCTTCCAGCCTCTGACTGGGGCTGGCAGATTGATCCCGATGGCCTGCGCGTCGCGCTGTCTGATCTGTATGAACGCTACCAGAAACCTATCTTCATCGTCGAAAACGGTTTTGGCGCCATTGATCAGGTCGAAGATGATGGTTCGATCAATGACGACTACCGGATTGATTACCTGAGTGCGCATATCCGGGCGGTTAAAGAAGCTATAACGATTGAGGGCGTTGATGTCATGGGATACACCCCGTGGGGCTGCATCGACTGCGTGTCTTTCACTACCGGGGAATACCGGAAACGCTACGGCTTCATTTATGTCGATAAACACGATGACGGCAGTGGCACCATGGCACGGTCGAAGAAAAAGAGTTTCTTCTGGTATCAAAACGTCATCGCCACCAAGGGTGAAAGCCTGTAACGACGGATAAAGCATTCTAACAACAGCTAAAGTTCGCTACACTCGCCATCCGGCCGCGGCTTACTGCCCGTGGCCGGATGATAAAGAGGACAGGCAATGGCAACCATAAACGATGTGTGTAAAGCAACAGGCTATTCCAAAGCCACAGTGTCACGTGTTTTAAACGGCACCGGGCAGGTAAAAGCCGCCACCCGCGACGCGGTGCTTTCTGCCATGCAATCTCTCGGCTATCAGCCCAACGCAATGGCGCAGGCGCTGGCAACCAATACCTCCAATACCATCGGCCTTATCCTGCCCCACTTTCAGAGCAGCTATTTTGGCAGCATTTTGCACCATGCCGAGCAAAGCACTCAGCAGGCCAGTAAAAAGCTGCTGGTGGTTAACAGCCGCAACACCGCCAGCGGTGAGCGGGAAGCCGTTGCCACCTTAGCCAACCAGCGCTGCGACGCGATATTGCTCTACAGCCGCCATCTCAGCATCGCAGATCTGGCTGCTCTGCAGCAGAGCGTACTGCCACCTTTGATCATCCTGAACCGTCAGTTTGAAGATAACACCCTGCACAGTTTTGGTTTGGATCAACGCCAGCTGGCAGAAATTGCGATGCAACATTTGCTGTCTCTCGGTCATCGCCACATTGCCTGTATTACTTCCCCACTGGCGAGCGAAACTGGTCAGATCCGCTATGCGGTGTATCAGCAAATGCTGGAGCAACAGCAGATAACCATGCAGCCCGGCTGGGTTCATGAAGGGACAAATACTCTGGCAAGCGGTTATCAGGCCGTGGAACAGCTCCTCAGCAGCCAGCAGAGCGTCAGTGCCATTTTTGCCTGTAACGATGACATGGCAATCGGTGCCATTCGTGCCTTGTTCGATCACGGTCTGCGCGTGCCACAGGATGTCTCTGTGATGGGTATTGATAACGAACCTGCAGCCGCTTACGCCATTCCCAGCCTGACCACCGTCTCCTTGCCGATTGTTCAGCTCACTCAGGATGCCATGACACTGGCGGTATCCCTAGCCAATAAAGAGCACGCCCAAACGCGGCACCAGACCTATAGCGGAGAACTGGTACTGCGTGAATCAACGCAGGCCCTGACGTCGGCTAACTCATCGTACTGAGTGCGACATCTGGTTTAACCGTCTTTCTTTAGCAAAGCAAATTCTGTAGCCAAGCTGATTCTGTAACCAAGCTGATTCTGTAACCAAGCAGGGCAGATATCCTGCTTGCTGGGGCCCAGTATCGAGTTAAGGCTGAATGTTAAACGTGGAAATCACCGGCAGGTACATGGCAGAGTTTTTATATGGATTTCCACTGGATACCGTTCAATGTCATCGAACGTTGAAGACTTAGTCGCGGCGGCCAGATATCTGGAAGAAAAATTTTTGGCACCTTCGTTACTGATCGGCCATAGCCTCGGTGGCCGGGCGGTCATCTCTGCCGCACAACGCATTCAAAGCGTTCAGGCGGTTGCAACAATCGGTGCGCCGGCAGATGCAGCTCATGTCGCCAAGCAGTTCTCTGCATCGAAAACAAAGTGTTTGTGAGAACAACATTAAAGCCGGAGTAAATGATTCTGTCCCGAGCATCATTTCCTCGGGAAAAGACCGGGGGAATGATGTTCCATCCTGAACCCCACTCCCCCGTCAGATATGCAGTAACAGCAGGTTGAATGAAGTCTAGAGATTACATCTGTATTCGTCATTGCTTTTCACGCCGGATAATATCACTGAATAACACAACCTTCTCATCAGATTGAGTAGGTAAAAAGTCGATGCCAAGTTCATCATGAATAGCTTTGCTTGTTTTATCGTTCAATTCATCGAGTTCAACGCCGGTGTTCAGGCTGATATTGCAGGAGCGATAAATGTGACTGATTTTTTTCATCGTTGCCGTTAATTCAACTTCACCTGTCTGCGTCGGGAATATCTCTACAGTAAAATGCTCCATGATTCGATGACGCTGAAGAAACTGAGCCGATTTGGGTATAAATCTCAGATTGAAGTGCGACGAATCGGATTCCGTTATGCTCCAGATGAGTGTCAGCGTATCATTCGCAGTCATGTCATATTGCACTTCACGCCACTTCCAAAAGTTTCGGGTTCGGTAGACCCATTGCGCCTCTATGGCACACCAGTGAATCTCTCTTTTTCGCAACACAGACCATAGCCCCAGCACACCCAATGCAGCCTGCAAGGGGTGAAGCGACACAAAAGGCAGGAAGATGGCGAACACAACCGTCCAAAACCAGCCAAACGGCTTATGCCAGACCTTTAAGTTGCAGATGACACTATCGTCTGTGTTTTTTGTTATTTTCATCTCGTCTGCCATACGTCAAACATCATTGCGCTGTTCTGCCGATGCCGTTTCATCTCTCATTTGACTGGACGTCAGTGTGTATCGCTTTATTTCATAATAATCGGGGCGCTTATCTGTAGCAGGCAATGCACCTTCAAAAGAGGCACGTGATGGATCAATGCCAAGCGCAGTTTGGATAGCCCTATATCTTTCCTCATCCAGATCTTCCAATCCGAAGACGATTCGGACATCCAGATTGCTGGCACGGTAGACCTCAATAATTTGTTTCATCATCTCCGTTAGTTCAGGCGCTTTGGCATCTTGGTCGAATTTTTTTAATCGATATTGAGCGCCAGTTTGATATTCAGACTGGCTATCCAGATCAAACCGATTGGCTTGTGGTTCGAACTCAAGCTCAAACCAGCCGTATTGAGTCATTGTCGTGCCATCTCTTTCTTCCTCAACAGGTTTTTCGTAATACAGAATCACTGCATCGCGCTCTGTCATCTGATGGCTGATCTGGCGCCACAGAAAAAATCGCCGAACTCGAAAAGACCACTGACGCTCCCTTTTCCGCCATACCATTTCTTTCTTTCGTAATACGGACCAAAGACTCAGTAAAGCGGTCAGGTACTGAACCGGGAAATAAGGAAACAGCACAATCAATACAACAGATGCCAGGAAAAAGACCAAACCAACTGGCCTGTGCCAGACACTCAAGTTACAGGTGACGATATCGTCGTATTTATTTTTTTGCATTGCTATACCAACCCCACAATTCAAAAGACAGCGTCACTTTCGATGCACTGCCGATGCGATTCAACTTTTCCAGCGCTTCACCGTGACACTTGGTACGCTGAATAATGACTTGAAATAACCCACTCAGAAAACCACTTTCAGGAAGCTTAATCAAAATGAAGGCGACTGGATGAAGCCATTCATTGATTCATATTCCTCAATACGAACGATATTCAGATGCGACATCTTCTTTTAACTGCCTCAGATGCGTCCGATAAACAAATACGCTCGTGAGAACCGACTGGGTTTGACTTGTTCCCATAGGCGATTTGAAACCCTTCTATGGCTTTCCATTGAAAATGGCAAGCATAGAACGCACTCAGATCCAGCAATTCTGCTGTCCCGCTTTCGTTTTCACTGACACTTTCGTTTCACTGAAAAAGCAGGGCAAATGCCCTGCTTGCCAAGATCCAGTATGCCTTTAAGGCTGGATATTAAACGCGGAAATCACCGGCAGATACATGGCATTGGCGATGTATTTATGGGTTGCTGTAGTTGGGTGTGTTACCCCCCAGAACACATACTTATCCGAACCAAGATACGCACATTCATCGGTAAAGCTGTGGCTGTACAGATAATCCGCCGCGGAATTGCGATTGATATCCAGACAGGCATCTTTGGCATTGGCAAAACCGTGTGATGCAGGATTTGTAGTGATCTGGTCAAACAGTTGGTGCGCATCAAACAACACCACCTTTACGCCTTGGTCCTGATAACGTTTTGCCTCGGCCTTTATGAAAGCGTTGAAGGCCAGAATTTTCGCCTGCACCTTGTCGATCTCTTCCTGCGTCGCGTACTTAAACTGCGGCGCACGGGTGGCATCCGGTAAGGTCATCAACAGAATATTGCTCGCACCAGATGCCGTTAAACGTTGCATAGCCGTGCTGTAATCTGCTTTGGCCTCTTCCACCGTGCGGTCGTAATTCATGAAATCATTCAGCCCGAACTCCAGCGTAAACAGGGTATTGGCCGGATGGTAATTCTGAGCAAGCTGCATGTACGTCAGATACGAGCTCACCTGCTCAGTGACTCCCGTAAGCGCGACATACTGATTAGAACCGGCTGCACCGCCCACTGCCCAGTTGTACAGCGGCAGATTCAGGCTTTCTGCCAGATATTCCGTCCAGACAAAGCCGTTAGAAAAATGGCCGAGGAACCAGGAATTGCGGTTCGGGAACACCCACTGCGATGCATTGAACAGGTTGCCGGTATCCGACAAACTATCACCAAACGCGACCACTTTGTTGATGCCCATCGAGATACCCAGATCGTTGGTCCAGATAGAATGGTTATAAGACAGGCTGTTATCGGCAGCAAAATAGGTCATGTCAGCCGTTTCATGACTGACCCCAAGGGTTTCCGCACAGCGCGCTTTGATCTCAGACTGCGGGGTATGGGTATAGAACATGTTCTTAAACGACAAGGATGACCACCAGTAACCCTTGAGCTGGTAATACTCGCCCTTTTCATCTAACGCCCACTCCCAGCTTGTGGCAGGATCATCGTGAGTCTGCGCCGGACGATACCAGCAACGGACATAAGTATAAGTGTTGCTGCCCTGAACCTGCTCAATCTGCGCCGTCGACAAAGGCTGAGCATAAAGATGGTGTGAGGCAGGCGCTTCTCCACTTTGCGCAGCAGCGGTAAAGGGTAACAGCATGAGGAGTAATAATTTTTTCATAATGAGCCATAGGTTATTGGTAAGAGGTATGACCTATAGTTGACGGTATCGGAATCTGTCAAAGTTGCACTGAAACTACGAGCAATAAAATGGAACCCAGTTCAAACCGAGGTGAATTTGTAAGCGATTAAAACGGTTCGAATCTGGCAGCCATACATAACTCTGCCCATATTATCGTCAGTCCTACACAGGCACACGAAATTTGCCTTCCCGGTTGATATTTTTCTCACTGCAGAATGGGCGGATGCTATATAAAATTCATTGGCTCTATGTTCTTACTTTCATGGCTCAATTTCAGGAACCTCATCAAGAATACCAATTTATTATGTTTTTTAATTCAATAGCAATTTTTATTCAAAGCTTCAACCTTTCAGTTTGGTGAAGATATATACTGAACCACAACCACACTCTTTCATAGTTCGATTTATGACTTTGAAATGTATATGATATAAAGACATAAAAATGGTAAAAATTTTAAAAATCATGCGTTTGTGGAAAATTTATTTCTGGCTGAGTATTTATAACCTCATCATGGCGATTCGTCTTACCTATCAGGATGAAATGACATTTCTGAGTATCATCGACTGTGTTTTTCTATTATTCTCTGTGATTGGCTTACAGGGTTATGTATACCGTATTCAATATTTTTCAGCACAATTTTGGCGGTATTTCTCACCGTTCTTCATGGTATGGCCCTGTCTCGTTACCTTGATGATTATTGATCTGGAAGCGATAGAGGCAAGAGCCATGGCGTTGATCTCATTTTTTATCCTGACCTATATTCCGATGAATGTGGCTCTATATCGTTATAAATCACTCCATCCAACACTGAGTAAAATACAGCAGCCTGACAATTATCAAAAAACACAACCATAAAAAACGGCAGTTTTCACTGCCGTTCTGATTAATGCGCACCTATTGTGCAGCCCAACATCATCATTCAAGCGTTTGCTGCAAGGCCACTTTCAGCTCTTTCTCGGCTTTCGCAATCACTTTTTCGGCCTGTTCGCGTTGCTGACGGCCTTCTTTGACGCGGGATAACGTGTTGTTCAGCGTTTCTATCGTCAATTGGTTAACCGCCTGCAGGGATTCGAGATCCAGGATACCGCGCTGATAGTTTTCAGCAATTTGCTCTTCCAGCACTTTCAGGTGTTCAGCGTTTTTCACGTACTGTTTGTTGGTGTAATCCTTCACAGTGCGGGTGACTCTCAACGCCTTTTCTTTCTCGTAGTTGGAAATCGCAATCAGGAACTGGCGCTTCCACAAAGGAAAGGTGTTATGAACGATATCCTGGATATCTTCCATCAACATTTTATTGCCTTCCTGCGACAAACGGATCTGCGGCGCGGTTTGCACTGCAGCAAGCCGGGTGAGCTCCAGATTATGAACCCGTTTTTCCAGTCGCGCGACGGCCTGACTGGCATCACGGTATTTCTGCGCTTCCAGCGCATCGCCGGATTGAACAGAGGCCGCGTGCAAGGCTGGTAATATATCCACGTTCAACTGATTGAGTTTGTATTTACCCGCGGCAATGAAGTGCTCCAGGCCTTTGAGCAACTCAAGGTTGTTATCGTACAGGCCATCCAATTGCGTGATATCGTGCGCCAGTTTCACTTCCTGCGCTTCCAACTGCTGCGATAGCTGCTCAAGCTGCTGTTTGACTGAATCAAAGCTGCGAGAGAACTTCTTGAAGGAATCAAACAGTTCGCCAATCAGCGGCAGGTTCGCCAGAAAGCTATTGCCTTTGAGGCGGTCAAACGCGGCGCTGTCCATCGACTCCACCATAGATTGCAGGATTTCTCCGGCATCCCCGGTATCACGGACCCGAACTTGTTCAAGCACGTTATCGGAAAACGCGGTGATTTTTTCCAGCGCTTCTTTACCAAAAGTGATGGTTGCAACAGCGTCGAAAGGATCAAAGCTGTCAGACAAGGCAACGATTTCAGGTGTCACTTCCAACTCCAGCAAGTCGGCTGGATTGGCTGAGCGGACAGGCTGCGGCTCCGGGTTCACAATGTCATTCATGTTTGCTCTCCTTAACTCGGCTGATGACAAGGAAAACGCTGCCACAGCTCTTCAAACTGTTGCTCGAACGCTGTCAGAAAACGGCGGTCATCCGTCAGCGTAATGTCTTCCTGGTTGTATCTGGACGCACTGCGTGTCCAGTTGAAACTGCCGTTGATGAGCCGGGTGCCATCAAATACGGCAAACTTATGATGCATATGATAAGCCGTGGTATCAATTTTCACGGCGACGCCTTTACGTGCCAGATAATCAATATCACTGCCAGCGTCATTGAGCTTGTCGTTATCGGTGATCACCCGCACTTGCACGCCACGTTCATGCGCTGCCAGAATGTGTTTAGTCAGTTCATCATCCGCAATCGTAAAGACACAAATATCCACTTTACTGCGCACCTGTCGCAGTTGCTCAATGATGCCGCCCGCACAGGCACGCCCCGGTGAAAACCAACTGGTCGCGACTTGTGCAATGGCAGAGCTGCGGGTGTTATCAAGCACTTTCACTACCCGTTCCAGCCAGCGAAGTACAGCAAGGGGCTCTGCCCCTTCCTGTATGGCTTGTTGCGCCAGTTTGAAGCTCTGGTTGCGCAAAAAAGAACGCTCATCATCCGATAAACCCACTTCCACCAGTGAAACCTGTAATTCACGCCGCTCGTTGTCGTCCAGCCGGCCATCTTCAAGCGACGCTTTCAGCCAGTCGAGCCACTGTTGCTGATTCATTGCAAATCCTCCAGTTTTACAGGTTGAGCGAACCGCGCAACATGCTGATTCAGCATCGCTAATTGCTGAACGACTTGTCCGGCACGGTCACTTTCATCACCCATCATTTGCTTGCGCTGATAGGCCTGTTTGATGTCTTCCCAGCGGGCTTGCTGTTCAGCGCTCATGTTGCCGCGCAGTTCTGCCAGCTTAAGCAGGTTTTCTTCTGTGCCATTGGCCAGCGTCTGCGCTTCGCCCTGATAGTGATCCTGAAGCAAGGTATTGAGTTCATCATCCGTCATCACCGAAGCGATTTTCTCAGCCAGCTTATTCATGTTCCGGTAAGAACCCTGCAACTTAAACGGCGGCTCAACACGGTAATCGTCTGCCGTTGCTGCCGACAGAATGTACTGCTGATTCACCTTCAGAACCGTCTGCTGAACCAGCATAAGTTTCTGCAGCGTCGCCACAATTTCGTTGGCTTCGGTTGATGAATACGAGTGCGACATATCGCTCAGCGCAACGCCATCCCCTTGTGCCATTTTGACAAAACGATACAGATCGTTCAGATCGCGGGTTGCCAGTGGCGCCAGAACCGGATTAGAGGTGAGTGAGTTCTCAATAAAGCTCAGCTCAAACGCATATTGCTGATCCGACAGCATGTCACCCAGGTTATAGATATCGGCCCGGTTGGCCAGCATGTCCGGAATCCGGAACGCTTCACCGGTTTCGGTATACGGGTTCCCGGCCATGACCACAGCGAACTTCTTGCCGCGCATATCATAGGTTTTGGTTTTCCCCTGCCAGGTTCCTTCAATCCGTCGGGTACCGTCACAGAGTGAGATGAATTTCTGCAGCAGTTCCGGGCTGGTGTGCTGAATATCATCCAGATACAACAACACATTGTTGCCCATTTCGAAGGCCAGATTGATCTTCTCGATTTCACGCGCTGAGTTCTGATCCGGCGCATCGGCCGGATCCAGCGAAGTGACCTGATGGCCAATCGACGGGCCGTTGACCTTCATAAAGACCAGTCCCAGCTTATGCGCCACATATTCGATCAGGGTTGTTTTACCGTAGCCAGGCGGAGAAATCAGCAGCAGCATCCCCATCAGGTCCGTCCGCTTCTTGTCGCCGACTGTGCCCATCTGCTTGGCAAAGTTGTCGCCAATCAGGTGCAGGTAGCTGTCGCTGATCAGCTTGTTGCGAACGAAAGAGGTCAGCGGCCGCGGTTTAAACTCGCTCAGCCTGAATTGATCTTTTGCCTGATTCAGTAATGCCGTCCGCTGACTCAGATAAGCCTCAAACTGAGGAACCACTTCGCTGCGGTGATGTTCACAGCGCTGGATGAAATCATCCAGTACCAGGGTTAATGTGCCGCCTTCAACCCGATCGTGCTCGCCCAGCAGTCCCTGTACAGGACAAGCCAGAGAGAAGTCCACAGGACTCAGCAAGCGGTCTGAATGGGTATTACATACCGCAATCGCAGCGGCTTCGACCACAAACGCCTGACCATATTGCTTCTGGGCGGTGTAAGCACTCAGCCATTGCTGGTGATCGGCAAAGGCGACATCCAGCGCCAGTTGCTCGCCGTTCCAGCCCAGACTGCGACGAAATTGCAGGTAATCTTCACTCAGTTCAAAGCCATCCTGACTGACTTCAATCCGCACATCCGTACCCGCCAGTAACCGAATCAGGTAATCGCTGCTTTCCATAGCAGCCTGACCCTGCACCGACTCGGCCAGAGTGTGCTGCAGCGACAAGAATGCATCCGCAGAATTCAGGTGCTCTTTCAGCAGCTGTGCATTTTTCGCTTTTTCCTGCCAGCGATGCAGTTCCGTTTCCTCCTGCATCATCAGCCACAATAACGCATTGGCCCGCGCACGCTGGCTGAATCGCAGCAATCCGGCCTGTTCAAAGGTCGGCAGCACATCCTGCAATATCAGAGCCGCATCGTGATCGTGGATCCCTTTGACATACCCTTCTTTGTAGCGCGGCGCAGAAAAATGCTGAACCAGCGGCAACAAGGATTTGTCACGGCCAGCCTGATAAAGCTGAGCAAGCGACAGATCATCAGCTTTGTTCATGGCACTGTGCAGCATCAGGTACGCCAGGTATTCACCGCGATAAACCGCCTCACTTTCAGACGACACATCAAGGCGCGCGATTTGCTGCAGAGACAGGAAATTTTCATCTGCAATAGGCTGATAAAAATCGGTACCGGAAATATGCGTACAAAGCTGTTTGTTATGCTCCACCAGGCTCAGATCAAGCGCCTGTTGGTTGACACTGAACTTGTGACGACCCAGTCGCAGTACTTTGCCGCCATCTTCGAAGATATCCTGATTATCACGAAGCGAACGCAGCGACTGGTCTTGCAGCGATTTGAGCTTAGCATCCAGACTGTCAGCCTTGACGCTGTCGCCCAGATCACGAATCGACTGCGACAGCTGATGCAGTTTGAGCACCATGGCGTCGGTGGCGAAATAACTGTTCAGCGCTTTCACATCATCAAAGCGGGACACTCGTTTTTCGACGCTGCCCATGGTGACATTGGCAGCCTGCATCAGGTTCTGTACCCGGCGCTGCTGCGCTGCAATCAGCTGTTGCTTGTGATTGTCCAGCGTCGACTGAATCTCATCGCGCTTGGCGTAAATCTCCACCAGAAACTGATCGAAATCTGCAAAACGGGACTCCAGCTTGTCCAGCTGACCAACCAGTTTCGCCAATTGTGTATCACACTCATCCGGCGTGGTCGCCTGCTCCATCGCACTGCTGACCGACTGGCCCAGCAGTTTGAACTGGGCACTGAACTCAGCCTGAGCCTCGTTACTTTGCAGACTCTGCGATTTATTTCTCAGCCTGGCCGAGACCGCATTCAGCAACGACGAGACTTCGGTGGTTAAGTCTAGAATCCGGGTCGACTGGGTCGGATCATCGGTTTCAATGTCTGTGACTTCTTCAGACACCAGCTGCAAGTCTGCACGCAGTGTGTCCACCTGCTGCTGAAGTGCCTGAATGTCTGCGGTCTTGCTGACATCCGCCAGCGAAGTTTCTATCTCGTGAATCTGTTGCTTAAACGGCTGATACGCCTTTTCTTCCTGTAACAATGTCAGCAGCTGCTGGTTCAACTGCTCACGGTGCTGCTGCAGGCTATCAAGTAAGGCATCAACACTGCCGGTATCCATATAATGCTGCTGACACAGCGCCATGGTGGCACCCACCTGCGTTTTCAGCTCTGACAGCAGGGACAACAGGACATTTGCCTGCTCTTTGGGGGCCAGTTTGATCTTCGCAATCAGGTTGGTTACGACCTGCTGATGCTCAGCCAGGCTCTCTTCAGCGTGACGCTGCATCTGAAGAACTTTGGCAAACTCATCAATGATCTTGTTTGCCGTGTCCATCAGACTGTTAATCACTTCCCCCATGCCCAGCGCATAATGATGGTTGAGCCAGTGATAGTGATCCAGCGTGGTCTGACACTCTTTCAGCAGCACTTCAAAAGCAGCCTGAGTGACTTCTTCTGTCTGAGCCAGCTGGCAGATAGACAACACGGACGACAGCGCACGAACCAGTTCGGCATTACCCAGATTAAACAGCGGGCTGGTGTTGTCAGCACTGGCATTCTGCGCGGCATAGTGTTCCGGGGTAGAAAACGGCGTATCCCAGATTCGCAGCGGGTGAATGGTTGACGCTTCCACATTTTCAGACAACTGGAATACCAGCATCCGGCCATCGGGATAGAGGCTGAATCCGTGGCTCTCCATAGGTGCCGCAAACTTCTTCTCAATCATGTTATAGGTGAAGCCAACGTAATGGCCTTCGAGCATGTTGAAAAAGAAATACAGGATATCTTCACCGTTGGGTGAGGCAATTTTCTGGAAGAACTTCAGGTGCTGCCACGGCATGTCAAACTGCTTGCTTTCGCCGTTTGCCAGCACAAAGCCGTGAGAATAAAGCACACCATGATCTTCCGGCAGTGCTTTGGCACTCAGCCCTAACGCATCAGCCCGGGCAACTGACTGGTTGATCGGGTTATAAATAAAATAGCGCGAGTGCTTCTCACGGTGCGGTTTGATTTTTAACGCGATCAGCTCACCAATAAAGGCATATTCAATGAAAGCATCGGCAACACTCTGGTGCGGATCGTCGACCGATTCACTGTAGATCCCTCTGCCGTCATCCGTGTTGTCTTCTACCTTGATGGTCAGATCGCCGCCAATGCATTCGACAAACAGCTTGTCGCGAATCGACACATGCGGATGAGCACCAGCAACCTGATCGTCACGGGTTGTGGCAATCCACTCAAAGTCATGCTGCTGAACATTTTCCAGCTGTTTGTTACCCAGCGAGTCAATGTATTCAATCGAATTGGCATTGAGCTGGAAACGGAAGACTTTGCGGTCTTCAGGGCGCATCCCAATCTGGAAGGCAATGTACAGAATGCTTTCCTGACGAGAAATCTGTGTCAGGCGGGCATCGCTGTAGTAAGTAAAAAGTTCGGTAAATTCGTGCAGAAAACGAGCATCCGTCAGAAAACTGTTTTCCAGCGCTAAAGGTTCAATGCGGAACGTGCCGTCCTGCTCGTGTAATTGATATAAACCAAAAACATCCTCCAGGGACGGAGCGGATTTCAGGCCGACATGCACCTGATAACCGAAGAGAAGTTGCTGATTGACCTGCGCCATATCGATGGGAATGGAGCGGGCTTGTGTCTGGACATTCGTTTTACCGACCAGTTGGCTTTCTTGGCCGCCAAAGATTGTCTGACGATTCTGATTAAAGGCTTGAGACAGGGACTTGAGCTGTTTACCTTGCTGAAATAGACGGGATTTCAGTATTTCGTACGCCCCACCCTCGCTCACCGCTTGTTGAGTTGTTTCGGACATGCAATTACCTAATAAATCCCGCCTCCTAAGAGGCGGGAAGCGTGGGATGATTAACGTAAATTACAGTTTGTCTTCTGAGTGAGAGCTCAGTGTACTTTGAATTTTCTTCAGTAATTCTGATGCACCGCCCTGTGAATTCAGCAGACCGGCCAGCGCCACGTTACTCAGATCACTGCTTTTCAGATCTGTGTTTTCCAGGATGTCTTTGATGTCCTGAGGCATGCTGCGCAGACCTTCAACATATTCAGAAACCAGTGGATTCAGTACTTTAGACTCGGCAAACTTCGCATCCATTGAAGCGGCATCCATAATGGTACGACGGATTTGCTCCATGCCTTCGCCACCGAACAGCTTGATGTCCGCCTGAGACAGAGCCTGGGCCAGCGCTTTCGCGTTCTCGCCCACCACAGATTTCTGCGCGTCGATACGGGCGATTTCCAGCTCTTTATCCTGTTGCAGCTTCATCACCCACTTATCATGCTCACGTGTGTGCTCATCGTACTGCTGAGCCGCTTCGAAGCGAGCAGTCTGCGCTTCGGCTTCCGCCAGACCTTTCGCACGCAGTGCCTGCGCTTCCGCTTCGCCCGCACTCTGCAGTGCGAAAGCTTCCGCTTCACCCACTTCACGAATCGCCAGCGCACGCTCGCGTTCCACTTCAATTTCAGCCAGACCCGTTGAGCTGATCACTTCTTTCTCAGCTTTCGCCATACGCTCTTTCGCTGCGGCTTCACGCTCTTTCGCGATAAATTCAGCTTCAGCACGTTTGGTCGCTACGATCTGGTCAGCTTCTGCTTCACGGGTCTTCACAGCCAGTGCGTTTTCAGCATCACGAGTCTTAACCTTCAGCGCGGCGTCATTTTCAATCAGCAGACGTTCCGCTTTCTCGCGGGCAGCGTCTTTCTCCGCACGGGCAGCAACCAGCAGCTCCAGCTGTTTCGCTTCTGCAATCGCTTCGGCTTCAGTCAGAGTGACACGTTTCTGACGGTTCACTTGTTCGTGAACACGCAGGTTCTCCGTTTCTTCCTCTTCGCGAGCAATCTTACGTTCAATTTCAACACGTTGAGAACGCATTTCCGCCACAGCTTTGAGCGATTCTTCCACTGTGGTCTCTTTGTGCATTTCTTTCTCTGCCACTTCCGTTGCAGTACGGACTTTCTCGGTTTCAACGGAACGGTTCAGCTCTTCCTGCTGGATTGCCACCTGACGCTGATTGGTAATGCGCGTCATTTCGACTTCCATCTGAACACTTTCGCGTTTCTTGGCAACTTCTTCTTCAGTTTCCAGTTTCGCCAGTTGCGTCACGCGTTCATATTCTTCACGCTTCTCGGAAGACAAAGCTTCTTCCTGCGCTTTGATAATATCAATTTCACGTTTCGCACGAGCAATGCTTTCCTGCTCCTGCTTATCCAGTTGCAAACGGTTGGCTTCCGCTTCAACATTTTTCTTCTTGATGGTTGTGCGCTCGTCCTGACGAATCGCATTGGTTTCGGTATTCTTATGCGCGGTGATCATGGAAATCTTGCGAATACCTTCAACGTCCAGGATGTTGTCCGGGCTGTGCGCGTCCAAAGACGTCTGGTCAATTTTATCGATTACAACGTCATAGATTTTAAAGCCATCCATTTCGCTGCCGATCACTTCAACCACAGCATCACGGAAAGTACGGCGATTAGTCAGCAGTTCTTCAAATTCAAACTGTTTGACGGCCGTTTTCAGTGCTTCAGAAAACTTGGGCTGGAAATGTTCTTTCAGACGTTCAATATTCGATGCTTCATGAGCAGTAAACAGTTTCGCAACACGAACGATATCTTCTTCTTCGTGGTTAACACCGATATAGAAATCCACTTTCAGGTCGGCACGGATATTATCGCGGCAGTGCAGACCTTCGTACTCTTCGCCTTCCTGATCTTTACGACCGCTGCGAATCACAGAAATCTTCTTACGCGTGATATCCATATATTCGTGCTGGTTAATGACCGGCCAGACAAAGGTACCGGTCAGAGAAGCACGGGTGGCATGCAGACCATTGACGATCAGTGCATCACCTTCCCCTCGGACTTTTTTATATCTGGATGTGAGAAAAATTAAAATCAGTAAAAATATACCGACTCCAGCACTAATAAAGATAACGCTTGGAGAGATTTGCATAGCCAACTCCTTATGCTTAGCTATTTTTCGCTACTATATAATGTTTTGTTGTTTTATTTTGAGAAACGATGATCACTTCATCGCCATATTCCATTGACATCTCCGGCTCGATCACCCGGACATCAAGTAAGAATTCACTGCCGTTATGCTGCACGACAACTTCACCCCGGTTCTGGTTCACCAAACTGCTGTGAACCCGGCCTTTCAGGCCAATAAAATCAACCTTGGCGAAGCTTTTCTTTTTATCAAACAATGGTGCCAAAGGTTTGAGCAACCAGGCGGCAATGAAAAGAGCCAGATAAGCCGTAAATGGAATTGACACGACTTCGACAACCATCATCCAACCGGCTTCTGAGACTGCATTCAGCGCTTGCACCAGATAAAAAGAGACAATGGTTCCGACAAAGAAACTGACACACAAGGCCACCATTAATGGCACTTTCGACAGAATCGGCGGCAGAATCAAACCCGCACCCGGAATATTCTCCGCATCAAACAGATCAACCTCAGGTGCGACACTTTCAACAATGTTGAATACCAGATCCACCAGCATGATGACCAAAAAGATGACAAAAGGAACGAAAAAGACATTCGTTGGAAAAGAGAGCAATATCGAGATCATTTCTTGAATGGTCATGCATACCAACTAATTTATAGAGTTATCAATTTAAATTTATTTCAGGAAACCAGTCACATCTTGCGACCGTATATAAGGAAACGTTAAACAAGGTTTCTGGAATTTATCATCCCCTTTCTTTGCCGACAACGAGTTTTCCCAAAAAGGATAAATTGAAGCATGAAGCCGTGAATATGAATAATGCACAACGCCATCGGGCATTGTCAGAAAACAGGCTTATTTCTCACTTTTTTTGCTGTTGTTTTCACGTTATAGACAGTTATTCTGACAGGCTTGTTATTCCTTCAGATCCGTATCAAACTTTCCCTGTTTGAACCCGAATATGAAATTCACTTTTCCGTCAGAAAAAATATCTTTCCTCAAATCTCGTTGCTGAAAAACTGCGCAGGAACTGAAGATGAAAAATACATTACCGGCAAACTACACTATCCTTTTGAATGCATTGTTACTCTGTTTTGACAGCGATGTGTCAATTTCAGCAACCTGCTCGGTATGTGACGTTTAAAATTGAGATGTCTTAATAAAAATCATGAAATTGATAGATTTGTTATTTTCTTGATGTTCTGGTCCTGATTATATCGAACCGGACTTAAGGTAACAGGACGGAAAGGCGGTCATTTCAGCAAAAAGCCGAAAACTGAAATCAGCAAACTAATCAATCGCCGGAAAAGTTCGATACTCATCGACGATGCCATCTTTGATGAAGAAAACGAGTAAGTACCCTTCACCATACTGGCTTTGAACATTTCCGCCAATGAAATAAGCCAGATCATGATCGTACTCATGATACCCGGTTGGCTCACCAAGCAAATCAATCAAGGTTTCGCTTTTCATTCCGGTAACGCTATATTCTTTGAGAAAAGAATCAACCATCGTCCCTCTGGTTGATTCATCTGCTTCGCTCCAGGCACTCTGGCTGAACGCTTGATCACCTAAGGTTAAAAATGCGTCATTACTTTGCTGCTCAGAGCATGCTGAAAGAACCAGTGCTGCCGTTAGAAGGTAAATTTTTTTCCACATATAACTACCTATTGAATAATCATCAGTTCGCCACCTTGAAGAGCAGCCATACATGCATTGGAAAGAGAGCTATCACTTCCACCTCTTGCTCCGATACGCAGCCCGACATCGTTGTTATGAAGATCCATTTTCTTCTCCATAAAGGGGTTATCCGGGCTGGATTCATGAGCATTTGTGAATCGCTGCGCATTCATATATCCCAGATCGCGAGCCATAAGGGCAGACCAGAAGCAATGTCTGAATGCATCCGACGCATCGTTTCTGCCATTCTTTCTTACCAAATTCTCGATTTGCTTGAGGCGCAAGGCTATCAGTAAAGGGTTTAGTGACACTTTAATCATAATAGCCAATCACTTATCAAGAATTAACATCGGGGTTTCGGTAACAGGAGTCAAACATAGCTGATTAGTAAGATATGGAGAAACTTTAGGGGGCTAATGATTTTTTGCACCAAGTGATTTAAGGCTATTTCGAGTTAAAAATAAATAATATCGTATATATTATTACATCAATTGATCGTGAGCAATAAATTATCTATAACAAACCACGCCAAAAAGCTTTCAGCTCAATTTCTAATCCGTCTATATCGATTCCGTGATTACCTTTACTCATCGCTGTGATCAAGCCATCTTGATGGTTATCACGGATGTCTATAAGAATTTCCTTAGATTTCTCTTTCAAGATATCACGCATATCAAAGCCAAGCAGAAATGCTGTTACGAATTCGACTTTATATCCCAAATCACTTGGGATGTAGTCTTCCCACATCCGATCAATGTGGATAAGCTGATATTTACTGAGTAACAGATAAAAATCACTGGCATCTTTTGGGTTCTCATTACCCCGCTCCCACCAGGCTATCAATTTCATTAGTGCAATTCCTGGTAACGAGGCTACATGAAAAAGAAGATCATCGTATTTTACTTGAATAGAGGATTCATATGCTTCACTGAATCCAACGACCGACATTGTTTCAACATGTTTTGGTGGCCACTGTATGCGCCTTTCAGAATCTTCCAACGTACCAAAAGGCAGAATGTCTACAGGCAATCCTGATTGCGGTTCGGTAAGCCGATGTGCAATATCCGTTGCAATCAGGCCAGATGCAATTAGCTTTCCTCTCATTTCCTCATACTGAGACCAACTATCAACAAATATCGCTGTATCAATATCTCGTGTTGCCCGACCAGGTGTGTGACCAAAAATGCCGTGCAATACAATATCTCTGGCTGTAGCACCAGCAATAAAGTAAGGGATACTCAAAGCATCCGCTGCTTTAACGACAGTGGACAAAGCTTTTAAAAAATCATTATTGAGGGAGTACTTTAATTCGTAAATATCGTTCATTGATTAACTCCGCAACTTCTCGGTTTCTGCCATCATGTGAAGCTAGCAAGTCTCCGATGGTTAACAACGCATGACCTTTCTCGCTTATCTCAAGCTCATTTCCCCAAAAAGGTTTAGTCACATACAGCATTGGTGAATCCTTCGTACCTAATGGATACCTTTGCATCGCTTCTGAGCTATATAACAACAACTCTTGAGGATTTAGGTACTCAGTAAGTTGCAAAGCCGCAACTTCTCCTCCCCATAACTGGCTATCTTTCAATGTGATTTCATTCCAACTTGAAGGCGGTGGATATGGAATGGTGACTCTCTTAGGAATAATCGTTTTTCTGTAACTAATTAGCCATTCATACAATAACTGGTCAACATCGAGCAAACGGCGTGACTTTTTGGCCTGTGGCATGTACCGGTTGTTTATTAAATACTGTATTGCCTTGTTGACCATGCCTAAAGAAACCCCTGCCTTTAACGCAATTTCCTGATACGTTGCGTACAAGAGGTTTGGTTCAGAGTACAGCGCAAATACACACTTTACGATTCCAATACTCATGGTATTGCTATGCGTTGATACCTCAGCTTTGTTACCTAGTCTCTCGATCAATACGTATAGATTATCTTGAACGATCCTTACGCTCCCACTGCCATCGATATAGTTAATACCTAACTTATCGCATTCGCCTTTGAGAAATTGAGACAAAGTATTGGTAATCAACATCCCCGTTTGAGCAGACTGTTCGGAGTAGGTATACAGTGACTCTTTACGATGTACCTGCTTGATCTTCACAGGAAAATATCGCGTATTATCACCAAATTTGAGTGTTAACGTGCCGTCTATGTCATCGTAAGAATATGCCGTGTACTGTGGTTCCCAACTTTCAGGAAGTTGCTTTAAAATTTGATCAATGGTGATTTCAACACTTTTCATAAACCTGACCACTTTCACGATTATCAAATATTTCATGATTCATGAAAATAACTATAATCGTGAAAATAAACTATGTAAAGCACTCAACTGCATTGGTGTGAGAATCGCTACCTATCTCAAACGAATTAACTTATTGGATGTTCATCAGCTAGCTTACAGCAGAGGTAAGCATTGCTGATAAGGAGCCCAAGCAGAAAGACTGATTTATATTCGGAAAAGATATTCGGAAAAGAAAAACGGCTTACAAGCGTTAGCCTGTAAGCCGTTGATTTTGATGGTGCCCCGGGCCGGACTTGAACCGGCACAACGCGAACGTCGAGGGATTTTAAATCCCTTGTGTCTACCAATTTCACCACCAGGGCACGCAATTCTGGATTGCGATGGGTTAGACACCATCTTTAGTACCGACATTTTGTCGTGACTATAAAATCTGGAGCGACACACGAGGTTCGAACTCGTGACCTCAACCTTGGCAAGGTTGCGCTCTACCAACTGAGCTAGTGTCGCAAATGGAGGCGCGTCCCGGAGTCGAACCGAGGTACACGGATTTGCAATCCGCTGCATAGCCACTCTGCCAACGCGCCTTAAACTGATGAACCGATTCGGTTATCGTTTATTACCATGACCGCTTCGTCGTTAGCCTCCGTTGCGGTACGGGATGCATTCTACGCAATGGAGAGATCGAGTCAACTGCAAAATTCATCATTTTGAACTGAGTGATTATTTTGCGTTCAAAACCTGTCTTTCTTCTCGTTTTTTGCCCGTTACGGTATGAGCGTTTGTTGGGTTTTCAGCGCTATAAGAGGGAGTTAGCCCCCTCTGCAGATGAAAACAGCCACCCGACTTTTTTCATTTTACCGATTTTACTGCCACCCGCTCTTACACCATGTCATCTGGCCCCTTGTCATTTCCTTGCAAAAAGCAGAAAATAGCGACCCAGATCACATTCCGATATTGTTATGCGCCGTTTCATCCTTTGCCTTTTTCTTCTGATGGGTTCCTTGCTGGCAGGCTGCACGCCCAGCCTGCAGGATAGCGCTCATCTGCAGGTTCGCTTTCTGACTCAGTTGCCGCCTTCGCCAAGTCAGGCTGATCTTGATCATGTCACCCTGCCCAGCCGTGATGGCATCACCTTTTATTCTGCGCAAAATCCGAATGTGGAACGTCAGCCGTTTTCCTATATCACAGCCATTACTTCTGAAGTACGGGAATACAAAGATTCGGTGAACCTGCTGCCACAGGCGAATTATCCGGTATTGGCGAGCAACATTGATTTTGGGCTGAAGCAGAGTGAGACAGGTATTTATGCCTATAACCGCTATAAAGGCCGGGCGGACGCGCTGATTCGCTGGTATGGCAATACGCAGGTGGCGTATCTGGCGTTAATCAATCCGTATCATGATCAAACTGACAGCTTGCAGGAACAGGATCTTGAGTTACTGCGCAACAGCGTCGACCGTCTGCAAGTCAAAGGTATCAAAAACATCGTGTTATTAAGCCAGTATCCGGCCAGCGTTTCACCTGCCTTGCT
Organism: Photobacterium arenosum; assembly: GCF_014841115.1. Lineage (GTDB taxonomy): Bacteria > Pseudomonadota > Gammaproteobacteria > Enterobacterales > Vibrionaceae > Photobacterium > Photobacterium arenosum. Next base: position 432,272 of record NZ_JACYTP010000002.1, on the reverse strand, counting down.
GCAAGCCATTCAGGGCGTGGATGTGGTCATCAGTAGCGGCGAAAAGAGTCAGACACAATTGGCCAAAAACACTTGTATGGCCCAGTTCTCCCAGAGCCAGACAGATAACTTAGCCCTGGTGTTTGATACCAAAGGACATCTGACACAATGCCGCTTCGATTCATCAGGTTCGGCAACATAACAAAAAATGCCACCCCGTTCACGGAGTGGCACACAGCTCAAACAAGAATGAAAGTCGTGACTTAGTCGCGAACCAGCTCGACGGCTTCACGCACCAGACGACCGATCTCATCCCAGTCACCATTGTCGATCAGTGCCGGTGACACCATCCAGGTTCCGCCGCAACAAAGCACACGATCAACGGCCAGGTAATCGCGAACGTTCGCTTTGCTGATCCCGCCGGTTGGCATCAGGCTGACATCAACATAAGGTGCCAGCAGGGATTTCACCATGTTGATACCACCAGACGCTTCTGCCGGGAAGAATTTCAGAAAATTCAGCCCCAGCTCCAGCGCCTGTTCAATCTGGCTTGGGTTATTCACGCCCGGCACCACAGCAATGCCCTTTTCCTGACAATAGCGAACCGTGTTCGGGTTCAGGCCCGGTGCAACAATAAACTCTGCACCGGCAGCTTGTGCGCGATCAACCTGCTCGGCATTCAACACAGTGCCGGCACCAATACACAGCGACGGATACGCTTCATGCATCAGACGGATCGCTTCCGCCGCAGCGTCGGTACGGAAAGTCACTTCGGCGACAGGCAGGCCATTTTCAACCAGGGTTTTCGCCAGAGGAACGGCCTGTTCAACACTGTTGATCTGAATAACAGGAATGACTTTAAATTGTTTCAGTTTTTCAATCAGGGATTGAGACATTAACTTCTAGCTCCTTACATAATGTCTGTCATAGCTTCAGACGGAATAATCGCGCCTGGGTGTTGAATAACGATTGCGGCCAGTTGATGGCCCAGCTCAGCGGCAACACTGGCGGTTTGCCCGCTTAAGCGTCCCGCCAGGTATCCGGCAGCGAATGAGTCGCCGGCAGCACAGGTATCCACCACATTGCCGACCGGATTGGCCGCTACTTCGCAGGCTTCGGATTGATGGTTTTGCAAACCGGTCACCACCACGCAGGGTGCAGCGCCGCGTTTGATAACCACCTCATGGCAGCCCAGATCGCGGCACCGTTCGATCACGTCACTCTGGCCCCACACTTTGTGATCGTCGTCTTCTGTGATCAGAGCAATATCAACAAATGGCAGCACCTGTTTGTACCAGTATTGTGCCTGTTTCGCCGTCCACAGTTGCGGACGGAAGTTATTATCGAAGACGACTTTGCCACCGTTGGCTTTGTGCTTTTCCAGTAAGGTGATCAGAATGGCTTTGGCTTCTTCAGCCAGAATGGCCAGACTGATACCACTGATATAAAACACATCAAACTCTTTGTTTACAATTGACTTTTCCAATGGCGTCACGTCTGAGGCGAAATAAAACTTCGCCGCACTGTCATTGCGCCAGTAATGAAAATGACGCTCGCCATTAGGTTCGGTTTCAACCAGATACAAACCGGGTAACTTGTCTTCCAGACGTCGCACCAGCCGCGTATCTATATATTCTTCCTGCCAGGCAGACAACATATCCTGACTGATATTGTCTTTTCCGAGCGCTGTCGCATAGCTGACATCCAGTCGGCGGGAACGCCCTAAACGCGACAGATACAGCGCCGTATTTAAGGTGTCTCCCCCAAACGTACGACGCAGTGGCTGGCCGCTTAACTCGACCATACATTCACCAAAAAATGCGATTTTCACACTGGTACCCTTCAATGAGATTGAACACTAGAGCCAGCAAACCTTCTGCGTTGAGGACTGCTTACCGACACCAACAGCACAGGTTAACCGCTTCTAATTAAAGCCTAATTCATGATGCAGGCCTTGGTTCATCACAAAGACCTGCATTTTTACAAGTTTCAGCTAATTATTTCGCACAAGCTGCTTGAGTACCGATGTCCTTCTGAACAGTGTTTTCCATCGCTTCACGTTCTGCATCCAGAATGGCTTTCGCCTGAGCTGGCGTTACCTTGTTGGCAGGTGTGACCAGGCTGACGACAACACCGGCGGCCAGCGCTGTGATCACAGAAGGGATACAGGGGTTGCCCCAGTAAGCGCCCCACTCGGCATTCAGTATGATGGCAAAGGAGGCCGCCGATGCACCGGCCAGTGTCGCCAGCGCGCCTTGCCAAGTGTAACGTTGCCAGAAGCGTCCCAGCATGCCGCAGACAAACATGCCTGACATCACGGTGGAAATCATTTTGGTGATATAGCCGATAATGTCATTGGAGGTCAGGGCAAACAGCAGCGCCATGCCAATCACGATCACCAGCGACAGGCGTGAGTACAGCACCATTTTGTCTTTGGAAGGCACTTTGCCGGTGAACAGGATGAAGACATCGCGCAGCAAGATAGACACCCCGGCGATGGCATCCGAGCTGGCGCTGGACATAGTGGCTGACAGACCGGCAATCAGCACGACCATGCCAATGCCGACTGGCAATACCGTTGCTGCAATGTACGGGAAGGCATAATTGGCGTTATTCAGCTCGGGATTGATCGCATGGGCTGACATACCAATGATGGCCGGAATGATAGAGAAAAACAGATACAGCACACCGGACATCACGAAAGAGCGCCGGATAGTAGACACATTCTTGCCGGAGTAAATACGCTGGCGGAAGGACGGCGTGGCTAAGATACCCACCCCCACCACAGTGGCCAGAGACAGTGCAGGCAGACCGCCCAGTTTATCAATACCCAACAGGCTGACAGCGGCAGGGTCCATGGCTGCGTACAGATTTTCCAACCCACCAATTTGATTGACTGACAGCACCGCCATCAGGATAAAACCGGCAAACAGAATGACGGCCTGAATGGTATCTGTCCATACCACAGCGGTATATCCACCTATCACCACATAAATTGTAAAGGCAGCAGCGATAATGATTTTGGCGGTGTTCAGGTCGATATCGGCTATCCAGGCCAGATACAGACCACCACCCAGAATATGGGCGCCGAGCCAGCCGATACAAGCGATGAAGATCAGCAATCCGACCACGTTTTTGACCGCTTTGTTAGCGCCCACGTAATAAGCCAGTTCTTCGCTCATGGTCATGAAGTTCAGCTTACGCACCGGCGCAAACCACCAGGCGAGCAGCAGGATACCCAACGCACCGCCAATACCGTAAAGCGCACCGGCCCAGCCATTGTTATAGCCGAAACCCACTGCCCCCATACTGGAACCGGTACCGACCATAGTCGCCACTGTTGTCCCTAACATCAGGAATAAAGGGAGACCGCGTCCGCCCAGCAGGAAATCTTCACCCGATTTCTGCGAGCGGGACACAAACCATCCCAACCAGATCATAAACACCACATATGCACCGAATCCGGTGAGAAAGAGTGTACTGTTCATTCCATACCTCTTATAATCCGTCATTGCTTTTATTTGCTTGGGGATGAACCTGCTTGGTTATCCCATGTATTACTGAATTGAGCTTTCATTTCAGTAATTTGCTTTTTATAGGCTGGTGCATTGCCAGCCCTTTTTCTCTATCTCCGTCTGATATATTCCAGCTCAGAGTGATTGTTTTTGCGATATTTCAGGCTTCAGCGTTTCCGATAAAGCTCAGCCAATTAACGGCGATCTTCACGGTAGCAAGTCACATCCACTTCGACTTTCACATCGACAACCAGATCGCACACCATGCAGATACGCGCCGGCGGATGCTCGCCAAAAAACTCTTTGAAGACTTTATTGAAAGACTGGAAATAGCGTGAATCGGTCAGCACCACTTTCACATGCACCACATCTTCCAGGCCGTAACCGGCTTCAGCCATGATATCGACACAGTTCTGAATCGCCAGACGCGACTGATCAACAATGCCGCCTTCAACCACTTCGCCGTCTGTCATCGGCGTCTGCCCGGACACATACAAAAATCCGCCCGCCTGAGTTGCACGTGCAAAAGGCAAATGCTGACCGCCGGTTCCTGTTCCGCCTTCTACGCCATAACGAATGATCGCCATATTTTTTCTCCGATAATGTTCACTGCTAAAAATTCGGTGTGAGTCAGGATTGTTGTCTGGTCAGAAAACGACCATGACGTTGCGGGCTGACCCGGCCCTGCCGGTAACTTATCTGTCCGTTCACCATCACCAGCTCAATGCCTTCTGCGGCGGCAATCGGGTTTTCGAAACTGGCTGCATCCTTAATGGTGTCCGGGTTAAACAGCACCAGATCAGCATGCGCGCCTTGCGCAATCACGCCACGGTCTTGCAGGCCGAAACGCTTTGCCGACATGCCCGTCATTTTGTGTACCGCCTGCTCAAGAGAGAACAGCTTGCGCTCTCTGCTGTAATAACCCAGCACGCGGGGGAATGCGCCCCACAACCGCGGATGCGGGTGCGGATCATTGGGCAGACCGTCTGAACCCACCATGGTCAGGCGATACTTCAGTACACGCTCAACATCGGCTTCATCCATACAGTGATACACGGCACCGGCAGGTTGCAGAGCTTTGGCCGCCTCCATCAGCGGCAGGCCCATGTCGCTGGCAATGTCTTTAAGCATGGTGCCCGCGTATTGCGGGTGCTTTTCAGTCCAGGTGATAAAGATGTCGATGTCGTCTGTGACCTGATTCAGATCCAGAGTTGATGAACTGGCGGAATACGGATAGCAATCGCAGGCAACATCCTGGCGCTGAGCGGCCGATTCCATTCGCTCCAGCACTTCGACCGTCCGTCCCCAGTTGCCGGCACCGGCACATTTAAGATGCGAAATCACCACAGGCACTTTAGCGTGCTGGCCGGTACGGAACGCTTCATCCATGGCATCAAGGATCTGCTCAAACTCAGTGCGCATATGAGTGGTATAAATACCACCGAATGCCGCCAGTTCTTCCGCCAGCGCCATCACTTCCTGCGTTGGCGCCTGTTTAGCCGAGGCATAAGCCAGACCGGAGCTTAACCCTAACGCACCGTCTGCCATCGCCTGCTTTAACTGCGCTTTCATTGCCGAAATTTCCTGCTCGCTGGCAGCACGGTACAAGTCATCCATCACGTTATTACGCAAAGTGGTATGGCCGACCAGCGCCGCGACATTGACCGCCGGCTGCGCCTGACGAACGGCGTCTGCGTAAGCGGCAAATGTCGGGTACTTGAAGTCCTGTTGTTTGCCCAGCAGGTTCATGGGATCTGGCGGATCCCCGGCCAGAGTCGCAGGAGAAGCACTGATACCACAGTTACCGACAATCACAGTGGTAACACCCTGGCTGATCTTCGGCTGGCAGTCGGGAAAACGAATGACATTGGTGTCGTCATGGGTATGGACATCAATGAAACCCGGAGACAGGGCCAGATGCTGACCATCAATGATCTGAGTTGCCTCACACCCAGCCAGATCACCAATGGCGGCAATGCGGCCATCCTTGATGGCCAGATCAGCCTGATACGCCTCAGCACCTGTGCCATCAACAATGGTGACATGGCGGAATACGGTCTCAAAATGCATGCGTTTTCCTTCTCTTTGTATGCTTGGATACCACCATGCCGGGATACATCAGGCTGGCGGGTTAATCTCCCAACGGCTGGCGATCATCGCCGCCCCTGTGGCTGTCTAACGCCAGTTTCAGCCGGCGCAACCTGTCGCGGGAACGACGCTTCTGGCTCAGTGCCAGTTCAGTCGACAGCACATCAATCAATGCCATCATGGCGTACCGCGAGGCCGAGGGTTTATAAATGAAGTCGGTTTCATCCGTGACCAGCGGCAGCACCACATCACTGACCTTTGCCAGCGGTGAATCCGGTGCGGTTATGGCGATCACCTTCAGCCCGTACTGCTTGGCAATAGACGCCGGTTCAACCACTTCAGCCGTATAACCTGTGACTGACAGCGCAACCATCACATCTTTGCTGTCGGCCGTTGAGGCCACCATCCTGGCTAACAGACCATCGTTGTAAGCACTGACGGCAAAGCCAATGCGGAACAAGCGAAACTGCAGCTCCTGAGACAGGATGGTAGAGCCGCCCCCCATCCCGATTGACAACACCTGACGGGCATTAAGCAGCATTTCAACGGCTCGGGCGACATCCGCCTCGTTCACTATTTTGCGGTTGATGTTGATGACGTTCTTAATCGACTCATACACCCCCTGGATCCCCGATTCATCCGGGCTCTCATGGATGAATCTCTGTCCTACCGCCAGTGACTGGGCCAACTTCATTTTCAGGTCGCGCACATTTTTACAGCCCACCGCTTTGGCAAAGCGGGTGATAGTGGCTTCACTGACGCCGGCTTCTTCAGCCAGCTCTGTGATGCTGGCAGACGCTGCACCACTTAAATCGTCCATCACCAGGCGGGCGACTTTTTTTTCTGCTTCTCTTAATTGAGGGAAGCACTCTGTAATTCTGGACACTATGTCCACTTCAATGGTCACGGCTGCCTTTCCTCTATGGGGTGAATACTAGTAAGACGGGCGGTAACAAACAGTGAGAAACCGCACAATTCATCTCGCATTGTTTGATAGTTTCTAACATCAGGCATACTATCATTACGCCACAAGTCATACGTGGCAAGGCCTAAAGGCTATGTTAGGAGAATAACCAATGCCTCAAGCAAACAAAAAGCATGTTAGTAAATACCAAGAATTCGATCACAAAAACTTTCCTGCAGGCACCAAAGGTGTGTGGGTAGATGAAAAAAGTGACGGTCAATACAGCCTGATTAACGAGGAAATCTGCCTTCCTGCTGCCGTGATCCGGAAATCGGCTATCCACAATAACCTGAACTGGATGCAGCAGTTCGCCAATCATCATCAGGTGAAATTGTCGCCGCACGGTAAAACCACAATGACACCGGCGCTGTTTTCAGAGCAGCTGGAAGCCGGTGCCTGGGGAATTACTGTAGCCACTCCCGCTCAGGCCGAGACAGCGGCAATGGCGGGCGCCAGACATATTCTGATGGCCAATCAGTTAGTCGGCAAAGCCAACATGGCACTGATTGCCCGGCTGATGCGCCAGCACGGCGCACAATTCTATTGCTGTGTCGACTCCTGTGAAAACGCCGCTCAGCTGAGCCACTTCTTTTCAGATGCGTCTCTCACGCTGAATGTGCTGATTGAATACGGTGTTCCTGGCGGGCGGTGCGGGTGCCGTAATCACGAAGAAGTGGAGACACTGGCTGGCTTCATTCAAGCCGCCAAAGGTCTGACTTTGCACGGGCTGGAGGTTTACGAAGGTGTAATCCACGGCGCGGATGCTGAAGATAAGATCCGGTTATTTCTGCGCGATGCCGTGATGCTGGTCGAGCAACTGGCCGAGAAAAAACTGATCACAGTCGACAGCCCGATTGTCACAGGGGCAGGTTCTGCCTGGTACGACATTGTGGCAGATGAGTTTTCATGCCATCCGCACTTAAATGCCATCATACGTCCGGGTTGTTATCTGATCCACGACACAGGCATTTATCAGGATGCTCAGCAGCAGGTCATGTCCCGGGCGAAACACAATCAGGGCTACGCCTGTGAACTGGGCGGCGATCTGGAGTCCGCCCTTGAACTGTGGGCCTATGTATTGTCTGTGCCTGAAGCCTGCAAAGCTGTGATCGGCATGGGTAAACGGGATGTGGCTTTTGATGCCGGGCTGCCCCTTGTCGAGCGCGGATTCCGCGACGGCCAGCCGCTGAATGTGCAGGGACTGGAAGCCACCGCGATCATGGATCAGCATACCTTTGTTAATGTGCCGGCCGATTGCGATCTGAAAGTCGGAGATATTCTGGTGTTCTCGACCTCACACCCCTGCCTGACCTTCGACAAATGGCGTTATATCTGTGTGGCTGACGACACAGATTGCGTCACTCACTTAGTCGATACCCGCTTCTGATTTCTGTTTCTTATGCCTGCCTCAGGTTATAACGCCGCAGCCATCCTCAGGATGGCTGTTTTTACGTCACATCTGCGCCGATGCCATGCTGTGTCGATGCCATGTCTGTATCGAAAATAGAAGACGCGTCAGCAAGCACTCACCTGCCTAGCTTACCCACAATATAGTCGGCAAACAGGCTGACTTTGGCCGGAATATGGCGCGTTGCCGGGTACAGCATCCACAAATCGCCTGTGTAAGCGGTTTCAAATTCCCAGTCCGGCAAGACCTGTATGATGCTGCCATTGGCGATACCAGCTTCTGCCACAAACACCGGCAGACTGGCTATGCCTATACCCTGCTCCGCCGCTTCCAGCCGCACACGGGAATGGTTAGCCCGGTAGCGGCCGGTAACAGGCACGGTCAAGCGGCTTTCGCCCTGCCTGAAGCGCCATTTTGAGTCTGCATCGTTTTCGCCCAGCGAAATACAGCTGTGCTGCGCCAGCGTTTTGGGGTGGGTCGGCGTCCCTCTGCGACTCAGATAATCCGGCGACGCGCAAAGCACATGATCAATCGGCATCAGGCTGCGCCCTATCAGTCCCTGTGGCGGCTGGCGGGTTATTCTGAACAGGATATCAATCTCCTGCTCAATCAGATCCAGCGCCTGATCATCCAGCACCAGATGCACATCTATGTCCGGATACAGACTGAGAAATTCCGCGACATAAGGATGAATCAGCGAATGCGCAACGGCTTTGGGCGCGGCCACTTTCACCACACCGCGGGCAGAGCTGTCCTGGCTTTCGCAAAGTGCTAACACCTCTCTTGCGGTGTTATCCAGTTGCAGACAACGCTCGTACACTGTCCGGCCGGTTTCACTCAACCGCAGTTTGCGTGTGGTGCGCTGCAACAAGCACACCCCCAGTTGCTGCTCCAGCTGCTTGATGGAGCGACTGACCGCAGAAGGCGACACGCCCAGCAACCTGGCGGACTCGGAAAAGCTGCCGGTTTTCACCACAGACACAAAAATCGCCATATCCTGCATTAAGCCAATGTGTTTGTTACCGCTCATGCCGCCTCTGATTAATGCGCTCTGCGCAAAAGTTATTTGAATTGATGATGGATTATCATGTAGTACAGCCACTATTACAATGGATGACAGACAAGCGGACAGGGAAGCACAACATGACAACACAAGCCTTATACCTGGATTCACATGCCCTTCACTGTGAAGCCGAGTTACTCGCCTGCTATCAGGAAGGCGAACACTGGATTGCCGTGCTGGACAAAACCGTCTTTCATCCGCAAGGCGGTGGCCAGCCCGGCGACACAGGCCGCATTACCACCCATTGCGGTGAACGGGCGCAGGTACTGCACACCAAAAAAGCAGATGACATTATCCAGCATGTGATCAGCCAGCCGCTGCCAACCGGCACAGTCACTATTGCTATGGATAAAGAACCCAGAAATACCCACAGCATACTGCACAGTCTGGGTCACCTGATTGGCAATATCGGGCAGCAGAATGGCTGGCAGCCCGAAAAAGCACATCACTGGCCTAACGAGTGCCGGGTCGAATTCTCGCCCCGTGATCATGTGGTCGAGCTGGACGAACACACCCTATTACAGCACCTGACCCGCCTGATTGCGGCCGATCTGCCCATGCGCTCGCACACAAAACCGGATGGTACACGTTGGGTTGCCTTCGGTGATCTGATGGCATGGCCCTGCGGCGGCACCCATGTCGCGACCACCAGCGAGATCCCGGCGAATATCCAGGTTTCAACCAAGCTGAAAAAAGGTAAGCTTCAGGTTCGCTATCAGATTGCTGATAGGGGCTGAGTCTAACAAGCATAAGGATATTGCTGATGTTAAGTGAATACTGGCCTGAATTTATTTCTCTGGCGCTGATCCATTTTATGGCCGTTGTCGCCCCCGGTCCCGATTTTGTCATGACAGTACGCCAGAGCCTCAGGTTTGGCCGCCGACACGGTATAGTGACCGCCTTCGGCATTGGCGCGGGGCTTTCCGTTCACGTGCTCTATACCTTGCTTGGCGTCAGCGCCATTATGCACACCTCAGAGTGGCTATTGATCGCCGCCAAACTGCTGGGCGCCGCGTACCTTGTGTATCTCGGTGTGCAATTATGCCGCAGCAAACCGGCCACCAGTGACGCCCCGGCAGTCGATGCCACACCAGAATCCGGCCATCAGACCCTGCGTCGCGCGTTTGGCATAGGTTTTCTGACCAATGCCACCAACCCAAAAGCCACGCTGTTTTTTCTGGCCATTATCACCAATGTGGTCAGCCTGGATACGCCACTGGCTATTCAGATTTTCTATGGTGTCTGGATGTGTGCCATTACCGCCTTGTGGTTTGTTCTGGTCAGCCTGTTGTTTTCCGCCGAAAAAGCCCGGCTGTGGTTTCACCGCCAGATGCACATCATTGAGCGTACTTTAGGCGTGGTCCTGATTGCCTTCGCGGCAAGACTGGCCTTCGTGTAAAAAGCGGCAGACAAACAATCCCTTAGTATTTAACCCCTGATTACATCCTCCGGGATTACACTCGCGGTCAGAAGGTGTATCATTCGCCCCGAAATAACGACCAATCCGGCTAATATGCCGGTTGGTATTAGACGTGCAGTTCGTCCGTTACTGGCTGTCAGCCGGGAAGGCCAACAACAAGCATGCATACACCTTGGGCTCATAAAAGAGGATTGATATGGCGTTTATTGATTTCGTCCAGGCAGGTCTGTTCAGTCTGGGCGTGCTGGCCGTTGCTCTGGCGGGAGGCTGCTTATTCAGCATGCTGACCGTTCAAAAAGAAGAAGTAGATTGTATCGTTGAAAAGCGCGTCGAATACGGCGTTTTTGGCGGGGCTTGTATTATTTTTGCCAGCCTGATTGGCTATGCCCTGTCGTAATCATCTGCAAACTGCGTGACAAGACAACGGGCTACCTGCGTAGCCCGTGCTTAAGCACTGAAAAACGCCCCTTCATTCGCCTTGATACAGCTCTAGCGGCAAACCATCCGGATCACTGAAAAACGTAAAGGCTTTTCCTGTCAGTTCGTCAATACGAACCGCTTCAGTCGCAATGCCCTGCTCATTGAGCCATAGTGCCACAGCCTCTACCGATTCAACGGCAAACGCAAGGTGCCTGAGCCCCTGAGCTTCAGGATAACTCGGCCTGGGCGGAGCGTCGGGAAAAGAGAACAGCTCAATCTGACTGCCGTCCGGCAGGGCTAAGTCGAGCTTCCAGGACTGACGGGCTTCACGGTAATGTTCAGAGACGATATCCAGCCCGAGCAGATCAACGTAAAACGCTTTCGATCTGGCATAGTCAGAACAGATGATCGCTGTATGATGGATCCCTTTCAACATCAGCCCGCTCCGTTGAGGCGGAAATGCCAGTTTTCAAGCTCACCGGTATTCAGGCGTTTCTCAACCGTGTTGCGCCAGCTGACCGACAGCGCCTCACACTCTTGCAGCATGCGCAGTTTGTCCAGATTCATCGGGTCATTGAAATACCAATCCAGCACGCGTTTCACCGTGAACCTGTCTTCTCCTTGCCTGATCAGCACCAAAGGTTCATCGCTGCTGACATATCCCGGTGTAATCACCCGGTACAGCCAGCCGCAACGCCCTGTCTGCTGCATGACGGCAGAGAACTCCGGCAGTTCCCAGCGACGGCTGAGCTTAAAGCAAGGAGAGCGGGGCTGGCTGATTTCTATCACCGCCTCGCCCCACTGGTAGCGATCACCCAGCCGCACATTCTCTTCCGTCATCCCCTGGGTGCTGATGTTCTCTCCCACCCCGGGTGCCGGCCAGTCACGGTCCGGGAACTGCTGCTGCCAGAACGCATAATGTTCCAGCGGATACTGATGCAGCGCCCTTTCCGTACCGCCATGAAATTTAGGCTCGGCGCATTCATCGCCATCCAGTCCGGTTACTGAGAGGTACAGTTTGCCGCTGACCGCCTGCTTGGCCATTGCGGTTCTGATGCCGTATCTTTGCGCCACTTTACCGCTGTACAGGCCTGCCAGTGCTATGGCCGTATCAAGCTGAATCAATGGCTGAACTCCTTTCCATTCAGCCGGACTGTGGTATTCAGGCTGTTGGCAATAAAACAGTTGTCGTGCGCTTTCTGGTGCATTTTTTCCAGCACTTCAGGTGATACCTCTACACCATCCACAAATGTGATGACAGGATTGAGATCGATAGCGGCCACTTTGGTTTTTCCGGCGTCGTTCTTACCCAGTTCAGCCGTGACATTGTCCTGATAGCTGGCAACCGGCAATCGTTTGAGGTGAGCAATGGCCAGGAAAGTCAGCATGTGGCAGGAAGACAAAGCCGCCATCAGGCCTTCTTCCGGGTTGACTTTATCGGCACTGCCTTTGAAATCCGGCGCCGACGAAGCATTGAGAGATTGCCCGCTGCCAAACTGGATCTGATGATCCCGGCTGAATTCTTCACCCGGCTGACTGTTACCCTGCCAGGCGACTTTGACGTTAAAACTCATACCGACCTCCTACTGAATGGTTAATCAATAAAGAAAAGGCCCCCAACGGGAGCCTTACCTATCACAATTCGAAATCACCAAGCGCATCGGCTTCAACCTGCCGCTCTAAAAAAGCGACCAGATCATCGTGACCCCCGATATATTTACCGTCCAGGATGATTTGTGGCACAGTGCGTACTGTGGTATTCGCCACTTGCTCGATAAAAGCAATCATCTCGGTTTTTTCCAAATTCTGCCCCAGTACCAGGGTTGTGTAGTCAGTACCGCGATCATCCAAGATAGCTTTTGCTCTCACACAGTAAGGACAGTTTGGTTGGGTAATGACCAGATTCTGAAACTGGTGTAATTCTTCAATAGTCATGCGGACGTTCTCTGTTTGGTACCGGGAAAAACGGTAAGATAATGCAAAGCGGCACAGGAGTAAAATCTCACTGCCCGGCTTGCTGGTTTTATCCGCTTTCAGGCACGAATTTGGATTGGAATCCTTCTGCGACCAAAGCTGCCATGGTAAGCCGTAAACCGTCCTGCCAGATGAAAACCGCAATGCTGGCAGCGGCCGTTCTCGGTCAGGGAGTAATCGCCCAGAGCATACCAGTTGCGTGAAATCACCCGCTGTCCGCAACCCGGGCAATAGGTGCTGTCACCATCCTGATCGAAAATATTACCGACATAGACATAACGAAGACCGGCCTCCAGCGCAATCCGTCTGGCCTGCAGGACAGTGGCAGGCGGTGTCGGCGGCGTATCCATCATTTTAAAATCAGGATGAAAGGCGCTGAAGTGTAAAGGCACATCCGGGCCAAGGTTGTCCATCAGCCAGCGGGACATCGCTGTAATTTCGGCCGGGCTGTCATTCTCGCCCGGAATCAGCAAAGTGGTAATTTCAAACCACACACGGGTTTCGTGGCGAAGGTATAACAGAGTATCGAGCACAGGGGCCAGATGGCCGCTACAGATTTTATGATAAAAGTGCTCAGTGAAGGCTTTCAGATCGATATTCGCGGCATCCATCTGGCGGTAGAACGCCTGCCGGGGGGCATCGCAAATATAGCCCGCACTCACCGCCACGCTGTGGATACCATGAGCATGGCAGGCTTGCGCGCAATCCATGGCGTACTCCATGAAAATAACAGGATCGTTGTAGGTGAAGGCTATAGAATCACAGCCGTACGCCTTGGCCGCCCGGGCAATCTGCTCCGGCATGGCTGTTGCGCCTAAAGTATCGATTTCACGCGATTTGCTGATGCTCCAGTTCTGACAAAATTTACAGCCCAGGTTGCAGCCCGCCGTACCGAATGACAACACTGAGCTGCCAGGATAGAAATGATTCAGCGGCTTTTTCTCAATAGGATCGATACAAAAACCGCTCGAACGCCCATAACTGGTCAGCACTATCTGACCATGTTCCGCCATGCGTACAAAGCAGGCGCCGCGCTTACCCTCGCGCAACCGGCAGTGCCGCGGGCAAACGTCACACACCACCCGGCCATCATCCAGCTGATGCCAGAATTCGGTTGGCCAGCTTTCAGCTGAGCCGTTTCCTTTTACAATCTGCACTGTCGGTGCCGGTGTTCGTTGTGCCATGGCGGTGATTTCTGTCCGGTTGGGTTGCTGACAATGGTCCGGTAGCTGTTCTGGTAACAGTTCTGGTAACAGTCCGGTCATTATTCCTTCCTATACTTAACTATAGTTGGTGGCGCTCTGTTCTTGCCTGCAAGCAGTGCGTTGCCTTGTTGCAGTAATTACCAAGACAAAGGCCAGACAATGACCATTCGCGCTCCCGCCGTGGCTGGACGGTTTTATCAGGCTTCACCGCTCGGGCTAAGAAAACAGATTCAGCAATGGTTTGCTGAACCCTGTGACGCTGAGCTGATGCCAAGGGCACTGATCGTGCCGCACGCGGGCTATATGTTCTCCGGAAAAGTGGCGGCCAGTGCTTTTCGCTGGCTGAAAAAAGCGCACAGCCCGTATCGCAAAGTCATTTTGATTGGCCCCAGTCATCATTATGCGTTTGACGGTTGTGCCCTACCTGCTGACCAGTATTTCGCCACACCGTTAGGTGAAGTCAAAATCGACTTACAAGGTGTTGAAAAGCTGTCGCATTTGAATGATATTGAGTTATCAGATCACATACACGAACTGGAGCATTGCCTGGAAGTACAGCTACCCTTCCTGCAAAGCTGCCTTTCTGCGTTTACCCTGCTGCCTATTCTGACCAGCCGCATTGCACCATCCCGGCTGGCACAGATTATCGATCCCCTGTGGCAGGACGACACCCTGCTGGTGATCAGCAGTGATCTGAGCCATTACCACCCCTATGCAGATGCACAGGATATCGATCATCGCACACTGAAAGTGATCGAAACGTTCGACCCCAGTCTGACACCGCAACAAGCCTGCGGCTCGACCGGGATCAACACCTTGTTATTACTGGCGAAGCAAAGAGGCTATTTCTTAACACAATTAGAATACAAAAACTCCGGCGATACAGAAGCCGGAGATAAGGAGAGAGTCGTTGGATATGTCAGTTACCTCGTGTCCACCACCACCCAAACCGGCCCTGAATAAAGGGGAAATGACCCAACTGCTGGATATTGCCAGAGAGGCCATTCGCAGCCATTTCTCTGAAGCACTGCCGCGACCACCACAACTGGATTTATACAACCGCAAATTGCTCGCCAATGGCGCATGTTTTGTCACCCTGGAAGTCGACGGCGAACTGCAGGGCTGCCTGGGGACAGTGACCGCCAATGAGCCTCTGGTACTTGAAGTGCATAATAAAGCCAGAGACAGCGCCTATCAGGACAGACGCTTCATGCCGCTGACCGAAGAGCAGCTCAGCAGCCTGACCATAGAGATTTCTGTGCTTTCCGATCCTAAACTGCTGCAGGTCGATTCCGAAGAAGCGCTCATCGCCTATCTTGAAGAGCACAAAGTGGGGGTGATCCTGACCGAGCACCATTCGCAGGCGGTCTTTTTACCCCAGGTATGGGATAAACTGGCCTCACCGGCTGCCTTTATCAAAGCACTGAAGCAAAAAGCAGGCTGGCCGATCAACCACTGGTCACCCAATGTCAGAGTGAAAACCTTCACCACGACACAAATCAAAGGGAAGTATTTTTCCCAGTTCGTATAAACGGCCCTTGCCAAACGGATACCACGCCCGATGCTGGCACATACCAGCATCGGGTTTATCTGGAACTGATTTACCTGGCAATATTTTACCTGACTATAATTTCTGGCTACGGCCTACTGACCAAACTGGTAACTCAGTGTCAATGTGACCTGGCTGACATCGTTGATATCAATGAAATAACGATTGAATTTCCCTCCGACCCGCCATGCCGGAGTGATGCGATAATCCAACCCGGCTGTCAGATACGGATCGCCCCCCCAGTCAGATGAGCTGATTGTCTGCCCCTGAAACGTACTGCTGTAATCTGCTTCCCAGCGGTAAACACCGCCACCGATTAAAAACCGAAAATCATTATCAGACACCACAGGATAACGTATGTCCAGCGCCACCCCCGAGGTCAGCACAGGCGTAGCCTTAACCACACTCTGATGATAGCCATCAGACACAGCACTAACTGGTTTGAGTGTGGCCTTGCCGTCCCCCTGATCCAAATAACGGGCCGTCAGTAACCAGTGATGACGGGTTTCATAGCCCACACCCAGTGACACAGCCGTATCACTGTCATCTTGTGAAACAAGGGTATCCGCAGGCTGAGTATGTCGCTCGCTGGCTTCACTCACGCCCAACTCAGCATCGACAAACCAGGCTGCCTGGCTGTTAAAGCTGATCAGCGCCAATACCAGCGCAAGCAGCCGTCCGCCCCAGCGCTGCATGACTCCCAGACCGCCGAGTAATACCAGCATCAGGGCAGTGACAGTCCCTCCTGCCCGGTTTTTCACCACCATGCCTTCACTGAGTGTTGTGGTAACGCGTGCCTGAGCGCTGGCCTCCAGGCCGGTCGCATCCTGAATGTGATAGGTAATGATACTCTCTCCTTCATAACCTGCTTCGGGCGTAAATGTCAGGCTCTGATCTGTGTTTATCGTCACCGATCCTCGGTTTGCCACTGCAGCCACCACTGTCAGACTGTCACCGTCTGCATCTGTGTCATTATCCAGCACAGCAATGACCACGGCCGTTTTATCATCAGTCTGAACAATATCGTTCACCGCAACCGGGTAATCGCTGTTCAGCACTGTCACTTTAGCTTGCGCAATAGCTGTACCGCCTGTCCCGTCTGAAATGCTGTAACTGATGGTCGCGACACCGTAAAAACCATCGGGGGCGGCATAGTGGATCTGATTAGACGTCAGGTTCACAACGCCAAAATCCACCGACGCTGCCATCACAGACAAGGGATCATTGTTGGCATCTGTATCATTGGCCAGCACATCTATCATTGTGTTCCCGTTCCGATTAAGCAATACAGCGTCATCCACCGCCGATGGCGACAGATTAGCACTCAGCGGTACGCCAACACCGCCCGGATCCATGACACTGCCATTGGCCAGGCCGTCATCATCATTCGGGCCACCGTCTTGTATAGTTAGCTGCACGCACCAGTGCCCTTCCTGTAATCCTGCCCGCCACTGGCTATCACCCGGAGGCGGACAGTAACCCGCTTCCCCCTGAGCAGATGACACAAAGTTTTGCGCATCTGTGACAAAATTTTTCCAGCCCTGACTCTCAGTGAATTTACGATAAACCGCGTTTGCCGGTATGGGTAAGCGTTGCGGCAGTACCACCTGATAACTCTGACCAACTGTCGGTAAACCATGAGCAATAAAGTCAAACACACCGCCAGTATTTTTGACCTCGGCATCTGGCGGGACTTCACTGTCCAACAGCTGTACGCCTCCCATCTGATTAGCTGCAACCGTCGCGCCTTTGCGCAAACACACTCCTGGGTCGCCTTCCAGCAGATAGCGGCCAGATACCAAGGCCTGCTCTTGTATGACGTTACAGTCTGCCGCCATATCCAGATAATCCGGGATGCCGTCGTTATCAGAGTCAATGTAGCCTTCCAGGTCGTCAGGCAGCAGATCGCCATCGCTGTCCTCACCACCTAACTGCGGCAACTGAGCAACGGCCTCCAGATAAATATGTTTAATCACAGACTGAACAGGTGTACCGTTATCCGTAACAGTCAGTTTAAGGCTGTACACACCCTGCGACAGCGCACCCGGCACAAAGATAAAGTGTTCATCATCTGTGCTGATATTGGCTATCGCACTGTCACTGGCTTCCCACAAATAGTTATGGTTGTCTGCACTGTTCACATCTGTGACTTGTGCACTCACAGTAACCTGACCGCCAGAGATAGACACAATGTGCCGGGAGTCACCATCCTGAGTAATCTCAGTGCTCACCCTTGGTGCTAAATTCTCTTCAGAGATAGTCAGTGTGTAATCTGACTTACTGCCAAGATTCAGCGTGGGTGATAAAGTGACTTCCAGTGTCTCCGGCCCTTCGGGCATACCATCGTTCAGCACATCGAACTCAATCGTAGCACTAGTGCCTTGCTCAATCTCAATCACACCGTCAAGCAAGGTGTGATCACCCGCATCACTGCTGCCTGACACGGTATAAGGAATAGTTACCGGGTAATCAGGCGCAGGACCGTTGAGGTGAACGCTGATACTATGCGTCGTCCCTTCTGTGGTGTGGTCATCTTTAGAGAGTGTGATCAATGGATGCAGAACAACCTGCTGGCTGGCCTGGGTCTCATTGCCTTGCGCATCCACCGCCCGCCAGTAAACTGTATGTATTCCCGGCTTAAAGACAGGTGCCTGATCAACCAGAGAGACAGCCAGTGGCCTGCCTTGGCTGTCTTTGGCTTTGGCTACGCCCAGGTTCACTCTGGTAAACAGACCGGTTGCGTTCAGCTCAATATCAACTGGCGGTTGAATCGTCGGAGGCTGGCTGACCGCCGACTCAATAACCACTGTCACCTGACCAATGTGCTGGCCCCCTCCACCATCACTGGCTCCATATTTCAGAGAAAACGTGCCCTGCTGTGTGGTGGTCAGAACTGCCTGACCATTTTGTATGGTGGCTGTCCCTTTCACCGCCGTCACCCAGAGCAGGTTCAGCAGATCCTGATCGATATCCGTGTCGTTACTCAGCACATCCAGTACATAACGGCCCGACGCGCTGGCTTTAAAGTGATACGAATCAGAAACAATCACTGGCTGATCATTCACCGGTGTCACAGCAAGCGAAACAGTATAAATACCGGATAGCGCTTCGCCGTCTGTAACCTGATAACTGAAGCTGTCGACACCGTTAAAGTCGGCATGTGGTGTATACAACCAGCTGCTGCCCTGCGCACTCAGGTTACCGTGCTGCGGCGGATTACCCACCAGCAGACCCAGTGCTGTGCTGTCGACATCTGTCATGGCCGGGGCAATACTCAGGCTGGTATCTTCGGCCAGAGTAAGCGTCAGGTTTTCCCCTTGCGGTGCATCGTTGACATTAATCACACTGATACTGAAGGCTGCCAGAGAGGCCGATTCACTGCCGTCGCTGACGCTGATAACAATGCCGCTGCTGCTGCCGACATGGCTATTATCCGGTATGCCGGACAGCTCACCTGTCTGCGTATTAAAGCTGGCCCAAACCGGCTTGTTCTCAATGCTGAAGGTCAGCGTATCCGCATCCATATCGGAAGCTTGAGGGATAAAACTGTACTGAGCATCTTCAGACACCTTATCCTGAGGCTGCCCGCTGATAACTGGCGTATCGTTAACGTTGTTGACTGTCAGGGTGAACGGCGGCAGCGCTGCGGTTTTATCGCCATCAGTAACGCTGATCACTATGTTGCTGACACTACCGACGGCGCCATTATCTGGTACGCCATACAAACGCCCGGTCTGGGTATCGAAACTCGCCCAGTCAGGCAGATTAGTAATACTGAAGATCAGACCATCGCTTTCTACGTCCGCAGCCACCGGCTGGAACTCGTAGTTCTGGTCCTGATCGACGTTAAGCACTGGCGTACCGCTGATGGTCGGCGCATCATTGACCGTCTCGATCGTCACCGACACAGTGGCTGTATTGGAAACGTCAGCCTCGTTATCAGAAATGGTGTAGCTGAAACTGTCAGTGCCGGATTGATCCGTATCCGGGGTATAGCGCAAGCTACCGTTCCCCAGATCCAGCACCTGACCCAGCTGAGGCGGCGTCAGCACCTGAATGGAGCTCAGATCCAGCGTCCCGTCCAGATCGCTGTCATTACCGCTGACCGCGATATCAACCGGGGTGTCCTCCTGCGTCGTCGCCTGATCGGCATTGGCCACCGGCGCATCATTCACGGCCTGTACCGTCATGGTCACAGTCGCAATATTGGATTCAGCACCCAGATCGTCGCTCACTTTATAAGTGAACTGATCCTCACCGCTGAAATTCGCTGCCGGGGTATAGACCACCGCACCATTGCTTTCAACGGTCACGCTGCCCTCGCCAGGTTGGGTGTCAATCGTCAGTGTTCCGGCCTGAATCGTGCCGTCAATATCCTGATCATTCCCCAGCACATTCACCGTATGAGGCGTATCTTCCAGCAGCGTCGCGGTATCATCCGCGACCACAGGCGCATCGTTGACGCTGGACACCGTGACAGACACCGTTGCTGGCTGGGAGGTCGCCCCCAGGTCGTCCTGCACCACATAGGTGAAGCTGTCGCTGCCGAAGTAATTCGCGTTAGGGGTATAGGTCACCCGTCCATTCGCATCAATGCTGGTCTGCCCGTGCTGGGGCTGAGTGATCACCTGGAGCGTACTGGCATTGAGTGAACCGTCGATATCACTGTCATTGGCCAGCACATCAATCACACCACTTTCATCCTCATTCGTTGCCAGACCATCCGCCACCGTGATCGGGGCATCATTCACCCCTGCCACGTTCACCGTCACCTGAGCGGTATTGGACACCAGCCCAGTGCTGTCCTGTACGGTGTAACTCAGGGTATCCGTGCCCACATAATTCGCCCCCGGTTGATAGTGAATCTTGCCGTTCTCAACCGTCGTGGCACCATGGGTCGGCTGTGTTACCACAGTCAGAGAAGCTGCGTTCAGC
Source organism: Photobacterium arenosum (assembly GCF_014841115.1). Lineage (GTDB taxonomy): Bacteria > Pseudomonadota > Gammaproteobacteria > Enterobacterales > Vibrionaceae > Photobacterium > Photobacterium arenosum. The sequence goes on along the minus strand of NZ_JACYTP010000002.1, from coordinate 411,752 downwards.
GTATCCCCTGTATCCACATCGCTGTCGTTCGCCAGCACATCCAGCACCACCAATGTATCTTCATCTGTGCTGCCGACATCAGCCGTTGCCACCGGCGCATCAGCGACAGGTGTCACTGTCACGGTGACTGTCGCCGGAGAAGAGACAGCGCCGTAGATATCCTGAACCAGATAGGTCAAGGTGTCTGTCCCGGCGAAATTCGCATCCGGCGTATACGTTATGGTGCCTGTCCCGGTATTGATGCTGGTGGCACCATGCAAAGGTGCTGTCACGACGGTGACACTGGCTGCATTCAGGCTACTGTCTGCATCGCTGTCGTTCGATAGCACATCAATCGCAATCAGGTTATCTTCCGAAACAGAGACCACATCGTCGGCTGCAACCGGTGCGGCGTTGGCAATGGTGAAGTTATAGACCGAATCACCGCTGATACCGGCAAAGGCATTGCCCGCCATATCGGTTAACGCATCGTTCGTCATGGTGACGTAGTAAGCATGTGTCGGTGTGAAAGTGGTACTCGGATCCACCACCAGCTGATTGCCAGAAATGCTCACCTCGGAGTCAGACATCGCGTATGTCACCAGCGTTGTTGCATCCGTGGCATCAATAAGACTCAGTGTGCCTGAGGAATGTCCTATCTGTATGTCTTCGCTGAACGTCAGTGTCAGACTGGTATTTCGGCTGACATCTGTGGCATCATCAGCCGGGCTGAGTGCGCTGATATACGGCGCGATGCCGTCATAGCTCACCGCCAACTGAATCGCAGCCAGATTTCCGTTGCCATTCGGATCGGTAAATTGGCCACTGGCGATATCCAGCGTGATATTCCCGTCGGTGACCGGCGTCAGAGTCGCGCTAAAGCTGCTCCCACTTCCGTTAAAACCCGACAAGGTCCCGCCACTGACCGCAATATCCGTCGCTTCAAAATCTGTACTCTCTTCGGTCAATGTAAAGGTGATGTTCGCAGTTTCACCCTGCTTCAGCACGGATTTGTCCGAGTTGATGGTCACACTTGGCAGAACAGTATCCACACTGATTGCCAACTGAGAAGCGGCTGTGTTCGCGTTCCCTGCGGCGTCGGTAAAGACACCCGCGGCCACATTCACCGTCGCGCCAGCCGTACTATTCGCGTCAGGTGTAAAGGTCGCACTGTAGCTGGCGCCACTGCCGGTGAAATTCGTCAGCGCCCCCCCGGAAACAATCACATCTCCGGCAGCAAAATCGCTGCTGCTTTCGCTCAGCGTAAAGGTCAGAGTCGCGGTTTCGCCGTTCTTCAAAGCTGTTTTATCGCTGGAGATATTCACCGTTGGCTGAACCGTATCTACCGCAATACTGAGTTGCGTTGCCGCTGTATTGCCGTTCCCTGCGGCGTCGGTAAACTGACTGGCTGACACGTTGACTGTTCCGCTGGTGGCATTCACGGCGGGTGTGTAAGTCGCGGTATAGACCATGCCGCTGCCGCTAAAGTTCGACAGGGTGCCTCCGGCAGTTGTGACATCAGCGGCAGCAAAGTCAGCACTGCTTTCACTCAATGTGAAAGTCAGCGTCGCGCTTTCTCCGGCTTTCAGGGCAGGCTTATCGCTACTAATCGCCACTGTTGGCCGCGCGGTATCAACAGTAATCGACACTTGCGTGGCCGCTGTATTGGCGTTCCCTGCAGCATCGGTAAAGACACCAGCAGGCAAATCCAAGGTTGCTGTGGTTTCCGTGTCCGGGTCGGGCGTAAAGATCGCAGAATAATTCAGTCCAACGCCTGTGAAGTTAGACAAAGAACCACCGGAAACAACAAAATCAGTCCCAATAAAATTGGTACTGATCTCACTGAGCGTGACTGAAATCAGCGCCGTTTCTCCGGATTTCAATGCGCTTTTGTTACTGGTAAAGCTTGGGATGCCCGGCTGAAGACTATCCAGCGTCGCAGTATTCGTCACGGCTGAAGCCGTATTCCCTGCGCTATCCGTTAACGTGGCAGATAACGTCAGCAATCCATCGGACAAGCCGCTCAGATTCAGCCCCGTGACAGACTGGGCTGCATTGCTGATCGACCCCGATCCGGTCACGTTCGATCCGCCACCACTGGAACTGATGGTATAAGCGAAATCGGTGCCTACCTCCGCTGAGGCAAAGGTAAAGGATGCCGCAGCCACATCGGCACTGGTGTAAAACAGCTGACCAAAGACGACGCTTTGCCCGGTCGGCGCAACCTGATCAATGGTGACATTCAGGGCGGAAGATGCCGGACTGTCATTGATCCCATCCGTCGCCGTGGCCGTGAATGCATGCGTGACATTCGATGCCAGAGCGCTGGTGGTGATGCTCCAATTCCCCCCTATAGCAGTCGCTGAGCCGATCTCTGCTCCCACTGACTGGTTACTGAAAAGCTTCACTGTACTGCCGGCTTCCGCAGTACCAGTAAAGGTCAGCGTGGTGAGATTCGTGAGGTTATCACTGTTGGAAGTACCGCTGTCTGATCCCGAGGACAAATCCGGTGTGGAAGGTGCCGGAGGTGCGACATCATCTGCCACGGTAACCGGGAAGGTTTTTTGAAAGGTCGTAATGCCATCGTGAGTCTGTATACAAACGTTGTAGTTCCCTGCCGACAAAGCACTCCCGGTTTCCAGTGTCGCACTATTGATTTGAAACTGGCTGTTCGCTGCATCTGAGGTACAACTGCCGGACGCACTGTTCCCTTGCGAAACCAGCGAATAACTGTGGGTGTCCCCGCTGTCTGCATCTGTCGTCGACAAGGTGCCCACATCGGTGCCAAATGCCGTCACAGACTGATTGATGCTGGTTGACGTCAGGCTGATATTTGTCGGCTCACTGTTGGATGGCCCTCCATTACAATCCGCATCCGTTGAACAGGAGTGGCCGTTTGAAATCGGACCATCGTAACAATACCCAAAATAACATTCCCAGGCTGCTGTCATGGCTTCACCGCTGCGACCATCCGCTCGGCTTCCCGGCCCGGCTGACAAGGGGGAGAGTTCCCCAACAACCCGTTTCGCAGTCTGAACGCCGTTTTTGAGGTGTTGGGTTTGTGCCAGAAAACTATCCAGATCAAAATTCTGTTCGTCTGAGTGCTGAGACTCAGGCTGTGCATCATCCGGTGCAGGATTTGGGAACTCGCGTGATGACGTCTGAATTTTCGATGGCATTCCGGATACGTCGGTTCCGGCATAGACTGGCATGAAAATCAAGGGACTGGCAGCCAACCCGATCGCCAGGGAAACCACCCAGCGGGCGGGCTCTTTTTTTACCGACTCAATCGAATCACAGAATGGGAGCACTTCATCCGTCCGTGTGAAGTGCTGACGCGTCGCACGGGCTAATCGCGACAAGATCAGGTCGTTCGTCATACTCTGCCTGCAAGTTTATGATGCAAAAGGTGCGGTTCACCCGGCGACTTCCCGACACCGGATAAAACCTTCACACAAAAAATAAAAAAATTAATGCAACTCGTAGCAATTGAAACAGAGCTTTGACAATGTGCAAGCAGATGCTCTCAAAAATATGACATATAAGAATATTTTACTATGCAATAAACTGCTATTGCTTTCATTCAGAGTATAAATAGATCCGACAATTCCGCTGATTCAGCATCCACAATCCATGGCGTCGTGCTGCCTTTCAGCACTTCGACATCATAAATCTGATTTAAATCGCCGGAAAACGTGAGGTTTGCGATCACTTCACCACTTCGCAGATCCAGCACCACCACACCCGAAGACAAGGGTTCCCGCAACTGATGTAAGGGCATGTCTGCATGCCGCGCTGAGCCATCTTTCGGGCGACGCACCACAGACAAACCGACGAAGGCCACATCCCCCATCAGCGATAATCCCCGCGTGAACCCATTCAGTTCCGCCACCAGCTCCAGATCCGTCCGAGAGGCCGGAAGCCGATCTTCCAGGCAGCGCCACAACCGTCCGGTACCGGATTCACAAAAGTACAGATAACCGTCATGAATACGGGGAGAATGCGGCAGACACAAGCCGGTCACCACAGGCTGATGCGTCGTAACAGACATAATTTCTCCGCTAAAACTGCTCGCTTGGCGCCAGCTGTAAGGGCTGTTTACTTGCGAGAAATACGACACATATGCCGGACGTCCATCTTTCATTGCCAGTCCATTCAAATGGCACCGATCTTCAGGCACCAATTCAGAAATAAAAGGTGGCATCCAGACCACCTCAAAACTTTTTCCGTCGGTCGGTTTGGCAATGCAATTAAAACGGGTATTCACCATGTACAGACCATCCGTGCCCCAGGCCATATCATGCGTATTCAGATGCCCGGTAACGGTCGAGCCGCAAGGCGAATAGACAGCATCTTTCCCGGCAACAATGTGCGTTGACTCACCCACAAGAGCGGCGGGGTCAACCCGCCGGTAATCCCAGATTTGCTGATATGACGCCAGCGATAAGCATTGCTGATCGTCACTCAGTGCAATCCCCAGTAATCTGGGCTGGCGGACATGTTCAACGACAAGCGACTCTCCGCACCCTCGGATGACAAACAGGCAGTCAAGATTATGCGCACTCACCAGCAGGCTACAGCGCATTGCATTCAGCAGCAGTGGAAACCGCGCACAGCTGCTCATCACATAATTCAAGGTATTATCGTCACTCGCATTCATGGATTACTTCCGCAGAGAAACACAGGATCACGTCGGCATACCGGCATACAGCGGCTGGACACTGGGCGGATACCAGATCATCCGCTCATAAGGCGGTTCAATCCGGGTGACACTAAATCCCAGCCGGAGGTAAAGTTGCCGGGCATGCTGATTGATTTGCTGAACCGACAATGTCATCGGCGCTTTCAACTGGTTCGCGGAATACATAAAGGAACGGATCACCGCTTCTCCCAGCCCGTGCCCTCTGGCCTGTCGGGTAAACACGATATCGATCAGATGAACCTGATCCTGCGAGAAGTCCAGCACAGCGCGGCCAACCGGCGACTGATGATATTCAATGATAAAGTACAGCGCGTTGGGGAACTGTTCCCCGTAGCCCTGATTCATCGCCTGAAACTGCATGTCGATTAAGGATTCGATGAAATCTTGCTCGCCCTCGATCAGTCGCAAGTCATCCCGGCGCTCTCGATGGAGCTTTTCGAGAAAGATCCGATCCGTCGCCGACGAATTGGATGGGCGAACATGCAACCCGCCCGGTAATTTCAAATCCTGTTTGTCCATCTTGTTCACATCCTTGTTATCGAAACCGGATCAATGCTGTGCAGAACGCTGAAAGTGCTGCATCAGGCCTTGCGCATCAAACACAGGCTGGCTGTATTGACGCACAAGCCGGTGTAAGTCCGCGGCGGTCAGTGCAGGCTGCTCACTCAGTACCGCGGCCAGAACGCCGGCTACGGCAGTGGCCGCCGCCGATGTGTTCGAAAATGTCAGACTGTACCGGCCTGTCTCCTGTGAAAAAGTCAGATAAGGCACGGGAACCTGAGTCGCGATCGGTTCGCCGATCACAGGCCAGACGGTGCCCTGACTTTCGGCATTGACTGTCAGAACCTGTGGCTGAGCTGCCAGTGAGAAGCTCTGATTCAGGTTCTCTCTGAAATTTCCTGCCGCAGCAATCAGAAGCGTTCCTTTCCCTTGTCGGCCATTTTCAGCCACAAACGTCAGTGCATCAGACAAGGCCTGCTGGGTCAGAGGTAAAGTCCACGCGGCCAATATCAAGTCAGCCTGGCTGAGATAGGCCAATTGCAAAGCAACCAGAATATCTGACGTCCAGTTAGTATCCCGGCGCAGCAGCACTGCATCAGCCGCAAAGGCCAGTCCTTGAGTGTCCGGGTGCCTTGACCAAAGGGTCGCCAGTGTTGCATCACCATGGAACGAATCATAGCCATTCACTGCAATTTCACTGGGTTCCAGCGGCAAAGGGCGACGTTGATCAATATCGTAATGCAGTTTTGGTAAAAAAGGCTGCAAAGCCGGATCAGCCAGGCCGAATGCACTGTCGATCACAGCGAGAGTCACCTCTGCACCCGGTGTTGCGGGCCATTGTTCAATGCTCAGCTGCTGACGGACAGGTTTCGGAGGGGGCATGGGTAACCGCCCTGTTTCACCGCCCTGCGTCCCCAGACGAATTTGCAGCAGATCCGGTTCAGCCATCACAATCCCTGGTAAGCTTTGTAATTGCTGCACCAGCGCAAGCGATGCCAGTGGACTTTGTGTCTCCATCACAGACCAATAATACGCCTCCAACTCGAACACAACCGCCGAACTGACAATCAGATGGTGACGTAAGTTGGCCAACTTCAGCGCTTTTTCATGCTTTACTAACACCCGCGTCCCGACTTGCAGGGCTTTGGTTCCCAACCATGGATGAATGTATACCGGAGCACCGGTCGCTTGTGGAAGGAAGCGGAATTGGACGTTTTCCTCCTGCACCCGAAGGGTTAAAGATTCCGGCCAAACCTGGGCCTGCGCCAACGCAGTAAAGGTCAGCGCAATGACATAGAACATCAGCTTCATGAACAACCTGAATCACTGAAATTGCTGTTCAGGCACCGACAACCCAACAGTGCCTGATACATTACGACCTTGACGGAAAAATACCGTCCATACAAATACAAAAGTTCACGCCCAGATAAGGCTGCATATTCTCATGGGATTGCGATCCGCCAGAAACTGCCATTGCCTGAGCACTTAACAGATTATCCGGGTCGCCTGTGTAATACCGAGCCTCGGCAACACCGCTTGCATTCAGAATCCCCACCCCTGCGTTCTGACCACTTTCAGCATCCGCACTGTTATTCACCGCTTGCATCGCATGGTTGTGTAACGGAATTTCCGTGACGTCCAGTGTAATCATATCTTCGCCAGACCTTTCTGCCAGGACTCTGGGCGTCAGTCCTGGCCCATTGCCCGTCCCCATAGGTGCGCGGGCACGCAGGTCAGGTAATTGAAATGTACTCGGGCTGGAGCGACCAAAGCTATATTCAATCACAGCAAACAGCACTTGGTTTTGCTGAATGTTGAGTGTTTGTCCGTTACAAAATGCCCAAAATCGTGGTGCAAACGTATAAGGCATCATCATAATTTCGCCGTAAAAAGCTTCACTCATCTGATTTTCCTCAGCTTCTTTGCGGGTAAATACCTGCGGTGCAAATAATAAAGTTCAATGCCAGCGAGGGCGCGACATTCAAATGACGCTCTCCACCTCCGGTGGTATTCACTGCATCTTGCTGTAACGCAACCCAATCAGTTGCAACAGGGGAAGCAACGAACTGACTGGCCTTACCCACCACCAGATTTGATGCAGGCTCAGAAGACGTCGCCGGGGTATCGGCAGCCATCAGTGAATGCCGGTGTTCAGGCAATTGATTCAGCGTCAGGGTAACGTATTCCTGCCCCATTCTTTGACCGAGATTGCGGGGTGTCAGTCCATTACCGCCCCCTCGCCCCACCGGTACACGGCCTCTCAGATCCGGTAAACTAAATGTTGTTCTGCCGTCACCGCCATACAGGGTCCCAAGCAGTGAATACAAAGCTTCATTGGATGAAACCGGTAATAAAGAGCCCGCACAGTAAGCCCAACGTTGCGGTGCATAACTCCCTGCGAAAAGGGTAATTTCAGATAAATAACGTTCAGACATTCCTGATCTCCTAATCTCTTTCCGGGAAGATACCGGTCAGGGCTATACAAAAATTGATAACAGCTGAAGGCTGCATATTTTCATGCCCGGCCCCATGACCTGCTGCGCCCACCGCTTCAGGATTCATCGCTTCAAGATTCTGCGGCACAGCGTAAACCGGTGTATCTCCGGCGGCGGCAGCAAGGACTGTCGCTTTTTGCTGCCTGAGCAAATAAGGACGGAATGAGTCGCCAGATTGGGATGAAACTGCGATGCCATGGGTGTGTGCTGGCATTTCGGCTTCCGTCAACGCGACTTGCTCCAAGCCACCCGTTTTCGCCTGCGTGATGGGCCGTTGAGAAGGGAAAGCAACACCTGGCTGAACCGGCATTCTGCCGCGAAAATCTGGCAACTTGAAATCCGTCTGACCATTACCGCCAAACTGATTTCCAACTAATGCAAACAAAGCCCCGTTCTGGCTGACCGGCAGCACCTGCCCGTCACAAAAGGCATAACCTCTCGGTGCAAAGTTTGCACCGAACATTTGAATATTACCGATATAAGGTTCCATGCTGACCTCTGATGGTTATGAGTGAGTAACCTTGCGGGAAAAAATCACTTCCAGCTCTTTGGCAGAATTAGGTGAAACAAACAAAGGAGCTTCACCTAAGCTTTCGTGACCGATAAGATAAGTGCCTTGTTCAACTGCGCCATTCAGACCACTGCAATCGAGGTACAATGCAAAAGACTCCCATGTGTTACTGTGAGTGCCAGTTCGTTTTACCCCGGTAATTTCCACTTCGCAGGATGCCCCTTTATCAAGAGTCATCGACATTTTATCGCCAACTAATTTTTCCAACTTTTCAAATGTAAACTGCTCCATACCTGCTTCCTTAAATAGGGGTAATTCCCTTTATCCATCTATTTCCCACTCGTAAGGTTTATAGCATTGGGCTGACACGAACAAATAACAGACTGAAAACTTGATGATTGATCATAAAAATAATTTAAATTTATTTTCACGACATTGCGAAGGCAAAACAAACACACAACAATAATGACATATTTGTTATTAGTGTATTTTTAGCTACGCCCGAGACAGCTAGATCACTTTACAGGGATAGCCGTTGTTACGGGCATATTCTTCAAATTCGCTGACTTTATAAGGGTCAATAATGTAGCGTAAAAAACAAGTCACCATGATTCATTCCTTTGTTGTGGTTCAATCGTTTGATGCAGAGAAACCAGCTGGCTGTTATGCCAGCGAGACAGCATGAGCGTCGCGCACAGCGCTCCGACTAATGCGAATGCCATATCAGACTGGGTATCCCAGACATAACCCTGTGTACCCAAAAAAGCCTCTGCGTTTTCACCTGTCGCCAGTGCTACCCACCATTCAATCAGTTCATAAAAAGCGCTGAAGGCTAAACACATAGACACAGCAACAGCACTTACCCAAAACTGGCCATTGACTATTTGCTTTCTGATGAGTATTTCCCGAGCCAGAATAGCCGGAACAAATCCCTGAAAAAAATGGCCGACTTTATCGTAGTTATTTCTTTGCGCCCCGAACAGATTGTCGAATAAAGGGACTTCTGCATAGGTGTAATGGCCCCCCACCATTAACACAATACAATGCAGTAAAATCAGTCCATACAGTAGCGGGGTGAGCCTGAAAGTATTGTAAGTAAGCGCAATCAGCACAAGGCCAATCAGCGCAGGCAACACTTCAAGAAACCAGGTAAAAGTATCTTTCGGCTCAATGCCAGACCAGAGAAGAACCGCCGTAAAAACAGATAGCCAGATATATTTCAAATGCTTGTCCTTTTATACATCTTATTCGTTACGTTGCCTTTCCCGCCCGAGCTCATTAATCAACTTGTACGGGCAAGTTCGGGTTTTCAAAATGCTCGAACATCATGACGATATCTTCGGTAAGTACCCGGCTTTGTGACAAAGGCGGAATAGTGTCTCGAGCAAAAAAATCAATCGCTGAAATTTCGATATTCTCTTTTGGCTCGCCGGACACAAAGTGGCAGAGAAAGAAAAGTTTATAAATGTGGTAAGGATAGTCGGGCTGGTAGGGGTGAACCGCTCGGTCTTTTATCGCAATCAGTTTGGGCTGACTGACGACCAAACCGGACTCTTCCAACACTTCGCGGACAATACCCTCAGAAGGGGTTTCACAGACATCGGCCCACCCTCCGGGCAATGTCCAGCCGCCATCCTCACGTTCTTTGACCAGCAGAATTTTATTATCGCGAATCACTCCGGCTCGCAGATCAACTTTCGGTGTGGGATAACCCTCTTCGGGTATAAACAGATGCTGCACTTTACTGAGTGGCTGACCACTGAGCTGCGCAAACATTTGATACGAAATGTCGGTAATCTGATCAAAACGTTCAAGATCGTATGGATCGTGACTATAAGCTTTACCGGCTTGTGCAATAGCCTGAAGTTGCCTGGCCCATGTTAATCCGTCTTTCATCGTAGTGCAGTTCTCATTCAGGGAATCATATTCACTCACCCTATATAAACCAATACACATAATCAATCAGGTTTCATTGGCCTAATGCCGTGGCACCAAACCATAAGGCAAGCTCTCAAACATGGCCGGTTGGTTGATGACTGTCGGGGCGGCATGTACGCCACGCCAGTCCAGTAACATGATAGCCAGCGTGTTGCGATGCTCACCGTCATACAGCTCGCTTTCACCTTTTACCGACGGCACCATACCCGCTTGCCGGTCGATCGATGTCTGGATGAACTGGCGCGTTTTTTCTACCACAGGGTCATCCGATAAGCCGGCCAGCAGGAAGCTGATACCGACTTCGGCCACCACATCTTCCTTGGTATGCAGCAGAATGTCGTCGATATGGCGGCGAAAGTGATCATAAATCCACTGAAAATCGCTTTCCTTGAGCTGATACTGATAATACGAGGATGCCGCAAAGATAATATGGGTCATGCCGTATATCTTATTCATGTACTGCTGCTCGCTGAGCTGCTTATCCTGGCTGTCAGGATAAGTTGCCCGGAAAGCGGCAATAAAAGGCTCAACCACATCCTGCTCGCCGAGCTGACGCAGCCAGTAAACCTGATTGGCAAGCTGTGCTGCCCAGGCGCGAATCATTTCAGGGTCAGTGGCATAACGGGCAAAGTCATAGCGGCGGATGATGTCGCGCAATTTGTGATCTTCCCTGTGTTTAAGTCCGTACTCATTGGCGCGCGCCATAGAGCCAAGCAAATCGACGCCCAAAAAGTAATACTCAGGGTAATCACGGGTGGCCAGATAACGTAAATCGCTGCGGGCATCATCTTTGCGCTGATATCTGGCTTCACGGGCAGCCGAATAGGCTTTTATCTGTGCCGGTGTGTAAATCTCTGTCGTCACGGCATTGAGCCGGCTGGCCACACGTGCCAAATCTGACCACACGGCCGCCCGGTATTTGGGATCCATCGTCTGGCGATACATCCTCAGGCCATAATGGCCCATTTTAAATGCCGGTAATGTAAACAGCTGGGTTTCAAAGGTTTGCCGAATCAACGCGGCATCATCCGCATAGGATGGCAATACCTGTTGCTGTACAGTCGGTTCCGCAGGTCTGGGCGAAATTTGCATCGCCGCCCAGCCAGGCAGTGAAAGAAGAGTAATCAGAAGATAAACAACAAAACGACGAATGTTCATAGCAACCCCGCAACCATTTAACAACACAATCATAGCAAAGGCGTCGCTGTACACGTCAGCCTGTTGTCATTTAAGCCAGTGGAATATCAGCATTTTTAATTCTGCGGTGCTAAGCAGTTACGTATTAATCCACCGATAAGTCAGATTAATACGTTCATTAAGAGGCTGAGATGTCTTTGGCACGCTGTGCACCCAGTGCGACTGGGTCTGCCCTGCCATGATGAGCAGAGAGCCGTGGCTGAGCTGAAAATCAATTTTCTGCCCCGTGCGGCGATGTTTCAGCAAAAAACGCCGGGTATCGCCCAATGTCACCGATGCAATCACCGGCTCCGGGCCGAGTTCGGGCTCGTTATCCTGATGCCAGCCCATACTGTCCTGCCCGTTACGGTACAGGTTGGCCAGCACCGAATTAAAACGCGTATTAGCCACTTGCTCGCAGGCGGCCTTGATCTGCTGTAAGGCTGACGTCCACGGGTCCGGCTGCATGGTCAGCCCTGAGTAGGTATAGGATGCCTCACCGCACCATGCCTGCAAACGCGGTTGCATAACCCGACGGCCATACAGTGTGATGGCTTCCTGCTGCCAGTCGAGCGTCTGACGCAGCTCACTGAAATAACGGTCTGAGTCGGAAACGGTAAAGAAAGCCGGCGCCCAGAACAGCAAACCGTCATCAATAGCGAGCCACTCGCCCGGCCCGCTCGCTTCACCGAATAAGTCGAAATTGTGCATAACTTTGACTAGTCCTTCACCGCTGGCAAACGTATATCGACCCATACTAGCCGGTGATCAGAGCTGATATCGGCCCGCTCTTTGCCGTCTTCGCCAGTAACCAGTCTGCGCAGTGGATCTTTTTTATCCGGCCAGAACACGCCGCTGTTGAGGACATCAAAATCAGCAGAGGGCAGCACGTAATCCAGTCGCAGTCCGCTCAGGTGTGTCCATTCCGAACTTCTGCCCCGGCGCAATTTCCAGGGCCGGAAAAAACGCCCGCCAAGGCTTTTCGGGGTCAGTTTGCCTTCACTGACAGCCCGGTGAACACGAGGGTGATACAGCAGGTGCCGCAGTGCCAGTACCATGCCTTCGCCGTCATGCAAATCGGCATTGAGATCCCCCAGCAACACAAAAGGCGCGTTTTTAGCCAGACCGCCCGAATTGCCCTGATCATCCATCAGATACGCTTCGTCATTGATGATATCCGTCAAAAGGCGCAGCTCATCATGGTTACGGCGGGCATTACGCCGTTCAGGTCCGTCAAACACAGGCGGCGTCGGGTGGGCGCAAAGCAGCTGAAATCGCTGATGACCGACCTGTACCGGCAGTAAAAGATGATTTTTCGAAGAGACCCTGAGCTGTGCCATCGCTTCCGGGCTGTAATAGCCTTCAGGCATATGGTTATCCGGCATCTGCTGCCACAACAGGGTCTGCCAGCTGCGGATATCCTCTTCAATCAGCGGATAACGCGACAGCACCACGAAGCTGAAATGACCATGATGAAACCCATAGCCCTGGCCATCCTGCGGCAGGGTTCGTTCGCCGTCCCCGTCCAGATCTGCCTCGCACAGCAAGCCGGTATTCGTGGGGGGACAATAACGGTAAGGATAATCAATCGCGACCTGGCCATGTTGCGGCTCGGCCAGATAATAGCGGCAAAAGTCAGTCAGGCCGCCGTCATCGCCTCCCTCGCCGGGGTGATCAAATTCGCACAGTAGCAGGACATCAGGCTGCACATGCTGAATCATGGCTGCCAGCCGGGCAATTCTGGCGTGGCCCGGCTCCGACAGCTTCTGCCGTATCCGGCCGGGAACAGGATCGGACAAGGCGATATTAAATACCGCAACTCTTAAGGTAGGTGTTGGCACAACGCACTCCCAACAGACTGAAATTCAATAGCCTGTATTGATTGTACGCTGTGTTGTTCAGTTGCTCCAGCGCCTGTCGTCAGCCTGGAATATTCACCAGACTGCTGATGGCCTGATAAATCTGCCTGGCGTCATGCATGGCTCTGTGCCTTGCCGGGCCGAGCTCTTCCAGCGCACGCTGAAACCGGGCTCTTTCTATGCCGTTCTCCTGCTGCAGCCAATGGCCGATTTCTGTCAGTGTAAAGGATGGCCGCATATGGGCAGCATGATAAAGCCGCCCCAGCCAGAACAAGTCCCACTGGCTGTCACAAAACACATAATCCAGTTGCCCCAGCACGCTGTTCAAATGCTGGCAGACTTCCAGCACCTGCATACCATGCTGTTCCAGTTCAGAGCGGGGGATCCGGTGAATACGTTGCTCGGCGTAGCTGTCCCAAAACTGCCAGACATCGCCGGCGGTCAGCGGATTGATCAGGATACTTTGCCCACTGCCGTCAGGAAGTACATAACCCACTTCTATGGGGTAGGATTGATCCGATAAACCTGACGCTTCAAAATCTAATGTTGCCCACATTGCACTCTCCCTGATGCTTATGTCGTCCACGGCTCAGCCATTCTGGTTCCTTCCTTACCGGCAAATCCAGACTGCCGGTAAGCTGAGCCGGACATCTCTCAGTGCGCACAGCATAGCTGCAGACAACTCTCATACCCTGAGAACACATCTGCTCTGTGTCACTGGTTACCTTCTCATTAACTGTAGACCCGGGATAATACTTTACCCGCTATTTCATCTGCTTGACGCAGGATTGATACACTTAATCAGACCGCAGCAGACTGTGATAAATGTCGGCATCTTCCTGACTGAAGCAGACAAAGTACACTTTGTCCGGCGAGCTTTGTCCTTCCAGAGACTGGCGGACTGTCTGCACGGCAATACCGGCCGCCTGCTGTGCCGGGAAACCAAATACCCCGGTGCTGATGCAGGGAAAAGCAATCGTTCTGGCGCCTACTTCATCCGCCAGCGCCAGACAGTGCCGGTAACAACCCGCGAGCAATTCGGCCTCATTACGCGCACCGTCCTGCCACACCGGCCCCACAGTGTGAATCACCCAGCGGGCCGGCAGTCGGTATCCGGGAGTGATTTTTGCTTCCCCTGTCGGGCAGCCCTGCAAGCGCCGGCACTCTTCCAGCAACTGCGGGCCCGCCGCTTTGTGAATGGCACCATCCACTCCGCCGCCGCCCAATAAGCTGTTGTTCGCGGCGTTGACTATCGCATCCACATTCAAGGTTGTTATGTCACCCTGCCATACTAATAAATCTGCCATCTCGCTCTCCGGTTTGATCTGACACAGCAAAACGCCAGGGTCCCGGCCAAGGTACTGTGTCGGCACTGACTATCATGTTATTTTAGTGCCAATCTTCCATTAACAGACCAAAGACTGACTATGGCACCCGTTATCGGTTTCGCTGGTTTCAGCGGCTCAGGAAAAACCACATTAATTGAGCAGGTTATCCCGTATTTAAAGCAACACGGGTTACGTGTTGGCCTGCTGAAACACAGTCATCATGATGTTGAGCCGGATACACCGGGAAAAGACAGCTATCGTCTGCGCCATGCCGGCAGCGATCAGCTCTTGCTGGCAACGCCGCATCGGCACATTCTGTTTTTTGAATACCCGGACGATGAAGATCGTGAACCGGCGCTGGAAGATTGCCTGAAGCAGTTGGATCACAGCCGTCTGGACATAGTGCTGGTAGAAGGGTTTCGCGACCAGCCAATCACCAAAATTGAGATTCACAGGCCGGATTACGGCAAACCTTTGCTGTATCGCAAAGATACCAGCATAGTGGCGATAGCCACCAGCGAACCGGGCGACACTCACCCGATTCCTGTGCTGGATTTAAACCAGGCTGCCAGTGTGGCGGCGTTTATTTTGACGTGGCTTGAAAGCGCCGAACCGGCGCGGAACTGACAGCAACTATCGGTTTTGACCACAAAGAGATAACAGTCACTGCAGTCGGCATTATTCAGAACATCAGGCGTTTGCGGCCGGTCTGTTGATCGGCATCTTTGCCAATCGTTGCAGACTTACCTGTATTGGCCTTCTTCTTAGCAGCTTTGCTCGCCGACTGATTTTTAGCTGACGGCTTTTTACCCGACTTAGCCGGGCTATGGCTCGCCTGCTGTTCTTTTTTCGGTTTCGCGACTGTAGGTTTGGCAACAGGCTCACTGACCGCTTCTGTCACTGGCTGATCACAGAGCACAACATAAAACTCACTGTTAAACTCTATGACGTCGCCGTCATAAATCTTACAGCGTTTACGCAGTTCAATTTCACCATTCACGGCGACATAGCCTTCAGAGATCGCCATTTTGGCCTCGCCACCACCTCCGACGGCATTGGCAATTTTCAGCACTTTATATAACTCGATGGGTTGAACAGAAACTTCTATCCCAAGTGCTTCAACTTCTATTTCCTGATCCTGACTCACGGTGCTCGACCTGTTATTACTGAGAATGCTGTGAGTATACCACTTTGCCTTCCCTCTCTGCGCATCATTCCTGCTTTCAATTGAGCCAGCTCTCTGAAGACACCTGCAAGTGTACCGACCACAAGGTTTTGGCCCGTTACATAGAGATAGTGAACTCAATCGGTTATGCTTGTTACAACTTTCACGTACATTCCCATTAACAAGGAAAACATTATGCTGAAACTGCTGTATGCCGCTGTCTTCTGCCTGCTCTTCGCCATACCCGCCGTGGCGCAGGGCACAGAAGAAGCGCCCCCCTACTCGGAGCAGCCAGTGTTAGATAAGCCTCTAATGGAAAGGTATATTCTTGATGAAATGAAATCGCTTCGCCAGGATCAGCAAGATCTGGAACGTCGCTTAACCCTCTCTTTTACCGATCGCGAACTGGCCGTGGCCGACAAGTCGCTCAATTATGCCAATGTGACAGTCACCTATTTTTTCTATCTGATCGCCGGTGCTGCCTCGCTCATCGCGCTGGTGGGCTGGCAATCGCTGAAAGAAATCAAGGTCAATACCAAGAAAATGGCCGAACAGCAGTTAAAAGAAATCACGGATCAGTACGAGAAGAAATTCCAGATGCTGGAGCGGGATTTAAAACGTAAAACCCGGATCATCGCGCAGAACAACAAAGAGATTGAGATTATCAATGAAGTGCATAATCTCTGGCTCAGAGCACAAAGCTCGCAAACCGCCGAGCAGCAAATGGAAGTGTACGATGAGATCCTCAAACTGCGACCGGGCGATCTGGAAGCGCTGACTCACAAAGCGGATGCGGCGATGGAAATCCGTGAGTTCCACTGGGCACTGAGTATCTGTAACCGGGTGCTGGAAGTGGATAATACCAATGCCAATGCTCTATACCAGCGAGCCTGTGCGTACGCTTGCCTGGGGGCAGAAGATCAGGCCGTGTCTGATCTTGAACGGGCCATTCAGGGCAGTGCTTTCTTACGTGAACTGGCGAAAGAAGAGAATGATTTTGAAACACTGCACGGTCACGAGCGATTTGAACAACTGATCACTCACCATAACGAGTAACTTTCTCTGCGTATTATTCTTACATGGGATATTCACTGGACAAGCGAATAACAGCAAGCTTAGTATCTGGTTATACGGAGATTATGCCGACTTAACGGAGTAACACATGCACGCCACTACCCGACAGATGCAAGCCCAGAAACACATTGCCCTGGTGGCTCACGATAACTGTAAAAGCCACTTACAGCGCTGGGTCAATGAGCATAAAAGTAAACTGGAAAATCATACCCTGTATGCCACAGGTACTACCGGGCATCTGCTTTCCAAACAAACCGGCCTGCCGATCAATTGTTTACTGAGCGGCCCTATGGGGGGCGATCAGCAGTTGGGTGCGTTGATTTGCGAAGGCAAAATCGACATGATGATTTTCTTCTGGGATCCGCTGAATGCCGTGCCCCATGACCCGGACGTAAAAGCCCTGCTCCGGATAGCCGCGGTCTGGAATATCCCGGTTGCCACCAACCGTGCCAGTGCCAATTTCATGATAGCGTCCACTATGATGGAAGAAGCGGTGTCGATAGAAATTCCGGACTATGAAGCTTACCTGGCCGAGCGCCTGTCTTAAGAAGCCCGGTATCAGCTCTCGAACTGTCGTAAAAACAACACTCAGGCAACTGTCACACCCCGCTTCAACCTATCGTCCCCGCACAGACGGGGACCTCCTGCCGGACTGCGACTCAGATTTCCACATTCTTTCCCGCTT
Source organism: Photobacterium arenosum (assembly GCF_014841115.1). GTDB lineage: Bacteria > Pseudomonadota > Gammaproteobacteria > Enterobacterales > Vibrionaceae > Photobacterium > Photobacterium arenosum. The sequence goes on along the minus strand of NZ_JACYTP010000002.1, from coordinate 394,339 downwards.
TTCCCACCAGCAAAGCCATGCGTTTAGGTATATGCTTTAAATCAATACCAAAAACAACCTGTTACCCTCATGGTGGCTTATGAAAGCATGGACTCTGACTGAACCCAATGGACTGGACAGCCTGCAGCTGACACGTACCACCCGCCCCAAACCCGGAGCGGAAGAAATCTGTATCAAAGTGGCTGCGATGGGCCTTAACCCGATTGATTACAAGCTGGCCGACTGGGGATACGCCACCTGGCATTACCCGCAAATTGTAGGTATGGACATAGCAGGTACCGTTGAATCTGTCGGGGGGAAAGTGCGGCAGTTTAAGCCGGGGGACAGAGTATTTACCTTTCTCGACCCGCGTCATTGCGGAGGCTTTGCTGAGTATGTCTGCTGCAAAACGGGCGCCGTCAGCCGGCTGCCTGAAAGAGTCAGTGTTGAACAGGCGGCGGCTTTACCTTCTGCCGGTTACAGTGCCTGGCTGGCTGTGTACGATAAACTCAGGCTGAAGCCGGGGCAGCGAGTTGCGATTACAGGCGCTGGCGGGGGTGTAGGCGGTTTTGCAGCCCAGTTAGCCAAACTGGCCGGGGCCACTGTGTATGCCATTGCCGCTGAAAGGCATCACGCCAGATTACTCAGCTATGGCGTCGATGCCGTCATTGATTCGGATAATGACAATGTCGCCATGAAAATCATTGAATTCACCGAAGATAAGCTGCTGCATGCTGTCATTGACTGCGTTTCTGCCCGTTCAGGCAGCATCATGAGTGCGCTGATCCGCTTCAACGGCCAGATAGTGATGGTGGCTGATCAATTCAATCAGGTCCCCTTACTGGCGACGACAAAAGCACTCAGCATGCATGAAGTGGCGCTGCATGGCACCTATGCTCACGGTGCACCCGAGGATATCCATCATCTGTCTGATATGGGGAACAGTATGAGCAACCTGATTGCCGAAGGAAAACTGGATCCCATGATAGATAAGCTGTTCTCTTTTGAGCAATTGAAGGAAGGGCTGGTGCTGCTGCACAGGCAGCAGCACAGCGGTAAACTGGTGGTGGTACTGGATTAAAATACGAGTGAAGAGCCGTATCAGCTTTTCATTTTTTTTATCTTATTGTTGACCTGATACCTGTCTTCAATCAGTTCATTCACAAATGGTGAGAGGGTTTCCGGGTTGGCGCAGATCCAGACATGCTCTTTCGCCCTTGTCATCGCGACATAAAACAAACGGCGTTCTTCTGCATCGGCAATGCCTTCATTACCGCCTGACTGCAGACAAGCCAGCAGCCCCCTGTCCCGATCCTGAGCCGGAAACACACCGCGGTTCACATTGAGCACAAACACGAAATCAGCTTCGCGTCCTTTACTGGCATGGCAGGTCATGAACTGCAGGTTAAGCTGAGGCCACCGGCTCTGCCAGTCGGCCAGCTTTTCAGGTCGCTGATCATGATTGCGTCCCAGCAGTAACACGCTGGCTTCTTTTTTCACTTTAGAAGCAAGCTGCACCAGCTCCTGTTCCAGCAGATCCTGCGCCAGTAATGTCACCGCTTTTCGCTTCTGCTTTTTCACACTGGTCAGCGACTTTTTCAGTTGCTGCGGATTTTGCTGAATAAACATATTAGCCACTTCACCAATCATGTTGTTGAAACGATAGGTGGTGTCGAGTTCCATGACATGACTGGCGCCAAAACGCTGCTCAAACCCAGTGGTCAGATTGACATCGGCACCGGCAAAGCGGTATATCGCCTGCCAGTCATCCCCAACGGCATACAAACTTGGCGCTAAGTTATCTGTCACCGGTGTCTGGCAGATGGCATCGATCAGTGCCAGCCGGTGAGGCGAAATATCCTGATACTCATCCACCATGACAAAACGCCACTGCGGAATGAATTTGCCTTGTCTGACATACTCAGTGGCCGTCTGAATCATGGTGTTAAAATCAATCTGGCGATTAGCTTTCAGGTACTGGCTGTACACTTTGTAACACGGCCACAGCAAGGCCAGCTCGCTTTTCATCTGAGCTTTATCACCCGTGCCCATGGCACTGTCGACCAAGGCTGACAATACGGCTTTGTTACCGCCCTGCTGGCCCATCAGTTCAATATGACGCCACACCCAGTTCAGCAAAGGTTCACTGCGTGCCTGCTCTTCAATGGAATTGTCGCCACGAAAACCCGGTATACGCCACTGTGTCAGGTGCTTCTGCCAGCGCTTTGCCGCTGTGTCGTTCTGCCACTGATCTTTGAGCAGGGCAGACAGCCACTCATTGCGGGCATGCTCATCCTGCACTAACGGCGACACACCCGGTAATTCACCTTCAACTGCCTGAATAATCTGGCAGCCCAGGCTGTGGAAAGTAGCAACCCGGATCTCCCTGCCGACTTTGTCTTTCAGGCGCTCGCTCATTTCATCCGCCGCTTTGCGGCCAAAGGCTAACATCAGAATATCGTCCGGCTGGGCTTGCTGGCTCGCCAGCAGATAACCGGCCCGGGCTACCAGCACACTGGTTTTGCCTGATCCGGCCCCGGCCAGTATCAGGTTGTGGTCCTGATTCAGCAGCACGGCCTGCCGCTGAGAGTCATTAAGCGGTGACGATTCAATCCGGTCGAACCAGGACGACCACTTCTCGGTTTCTTCCTGCATCCAGACGGCATTGGTGTCTGTCACCCATTGCGCATTATCGTCGAGCCAGGGGGATATCTGCTCAAAAGCCATGGGACGGAAAGAAGCGGCCAGCTCATCCGTCAAACCGGCCTCTGACAGCGCGTTATGCAGGGAAGATTGCAGATTCAGGTGAGCCGAGCGGCGTTTATAGCCAGGCTGGGTAATAAAGGCGTCGATGCGTGACAGCATCTGCGGCAGATGGGCATCGAGCTTTTCCACCCGCCCTTTCGCCCATTGGCGGTAAGTGTCCACCAGATGGCTGGCGAAAGCTTTACACTCCGCCCAGGGCAAGCCATGCACAGTCCAGCTGGCCGTCTGATCTGCCGAGGTCAGTTCCATCGCGCCCCACAACACCCCGCGGTGCAGCGTCACTGAACCGTCCCAGTCATCAAATGACAGGACTTCACTGTTTTGCAGGCTTTCCAGAACAACCTGTTCTTCATCCAGCTCAATACTGCAATAATCGCCCTGCACTAACCATTGTGCGAGCCAATTGGCCGTTAATCGCATTGTGTTACCTGACACCTTGATTCACTCAGCGAGAAGATTATCAAGAACTGCGCACAGACCATAGCGGTAAGCGCTTTATTTACGTAAAATTTGAGACAAAAATGCCCGCTGCTTCAATGAACAACCCTGTTTATGATCAGCTCCGACCGGATACCCGATGACAAAATTTTCTCTGCAGACCACTTTCCGACGTTACTGGGCAAAAGACCGCCTTCACCTCAGTGCCCGCGTCGCATTAGCTTTGATAGGCGCTGTCGTACCCTGCTGGTATCTGAATGCAACCACGGCTGTCACACCACTGGTGCTGGGGATCATCGCAGCCGCACTGGCGGAAACCGATGACAACCTGACCGGCAGGCTGAAAGCCCTGGCAATGACCTTGCTGTGTTTCCTGATAGCCTCGCTATCGGTTGAGCTACTGTTCGATTATCCGGCGCTTTTTGCCATCGGGCTGTTCTCATCCAGCTTTGGCTTCATAATGCTGGGCGCAATGGGCACCCGGTATGCCAGCATCGCCTTTGCTTCTCTGCTGCTGGCTATCTACACCATGCTGGGTGCCGAGAGCAGCCAGAATTTATGGTTTCAGCCCGCCTTGTTGCTGAGCGGTGCCATTGGCTATGGCTTGCTATCGCTATTGTGGCAGATGCTTTGGCCGAATCAGGCAGTACAACACAGCCTGGCCAGTGTCTTTACTGCCCTGGCCGATTATCTGGATGATAAAAGCCGCTGGTTCCGCCCGGTCGACAGCCTTGATCCGCAGCAACTGCGTATTCAGGCTGCAGCCAGCAATGCCAGAGTGGTGTCGGCACTCAATCAGGCCAAACAGACGCTGCTGAACCGGGTTAAACGGGTACAACACAACCAGCGAGGCCATCGCTTTCTCAGCCTGTATTTCCATGCGCAGGATATTCACGAACGTATCAGCTCCTCTCACCAGCGCTATCAGGATCTGGCAGCGACATTTCGCCGCAGTGACATATTGTTTCGTTTTCAGGATCTGATGCAGCAGCAGGCAACGGCATGCCGCAATATCAGCAGCAGCCTGGCAATGGGCAATTATTACCGGCACAGCCTGAATAACAGTCTGGCGCTGGACGAGCTGAAAGAATCCCTCAGCTTTCTTAAATCACAGAATAATCCCGAATGGCGCGCTTTCCTGACACAACTGGACTATCTGTTCAACAACCTTGCGACTATTGAACGTCAGCTCGCCAACCTGAATAATCCTGACGTGGCTGAAGCGCAGGAAGATACTGAACTGGCCGATTCAGAAGCCCATACTGTCTCCGGTTTATGGCAACGGGTGAAAAGCCAGCTGCATGCGGACAGCCAGCTGTTTCGCCATGCGGTACGTATCGCCACGGCTTTGACGATAGGCTACGGCGTGATTCATGTGCTGGACTTACAGCACGGATACTGGATTCTGCTCACCACACTGTTTGTCTGTCAGCCCAATTTCAGCGCGACACGTCAGAAACTGACGCAGAGGATCATCGGCACGCTTGGTGGCCTGCTCGTCGGTCTGCCGCTGCTGTACCTGTTTCCCGGTCAGGAAGGCCAGCTGGTCTTAATGGTACTGGCGGGGGTGGCCTTTTTCGTGCTCCGTAACCACAAATACACCCTGGCGACAGGGTTTATCACGCTGCTGGTGCTGTTTTGTTTTAATCAGCTAGGGGCCGGTTTTGCAGTGGTGCTGCCCCGTTTGGGTGATACCTTACTGGGCTGTCTGCTGGCCGTACTGGCTGTGGTCTTTATTCTGCCGGACTGGCAGTCGCGCCGTTTACATAAAATCATGGCGGCCGCGGTCACCACCAACCGCGATTATCTGGCACAGATCATCGGGCAATACAGGATCGGCAAAAAGGACAACCTGAGCTACCGTGTTGCCCGCCGCGAAGCCCACAATACCGACGCTCAGCTCAGTACCGCCATCAGCAATATGCTGGCGGAGCCGGGCCGTTACCGGCTGGCTATTGAAGAGTGCTTTCGTTTTCTTACCTTAAATCATGCGATGCTGAACTACATCTCGACCTTAGGTGCCCACCGCACGCAGATCGATGAGCACAAAACGCACAAGTTAATTGCGCAGGCTCACAGTCAGATCCATATTCAGCTCGATACGCTGGCCCAGCAACTGGCCGACAAACAATGTGCGCCGCCGCCGGAATCAGACAGCAGCCTAGAGCAAGCACTGACAACCTGGCGGGAAGGGGATGATCAGTCAGTGCGCCTGATCCTGCAGCAATTGTTTCTTATTCAGCGCATGATGCCGGAGCTGTATTCACTGGCCAATAAACTGGCCGCCAGAACGCAGCAGGCCAGCGACATTACGGTAGCACAGAAAACCAGATAATCAGCCCTTTTCACTGATAAAAAATCAGTCAATCACACCATCTCAGGCGTATATTTTCTTCATTTACGCCTGAGATGGTATAGAATCCCGTCCTTCTTACTTTCCTGATTCACATTCACAGACAATGATTGATTTCACTACACTGCCCTTATACCTCACCGCGGTGGTTGCCCTGTTGCTGGTACCCGGTCCGGATATGCTGCTTATCGCCAGCTCCAGCCTGAGTTATGGCAAACGCGTCGGCCTGTTTGCCAGCCTGGGCAATGCCACGTCCGGACTGGTACTGACCGTACTGGCTGCGATGGGGGTCTCTGCGCTCATCGCCATGAATCCCCTGGCACTGGAGGCACTGCGTTTTCTGGGCGGTGCGTACCTGTTAAAGATGGGCTGGGACTGTCTGCGCAGCACACCGGCTGACTCCCCCACCGTTGGCAGGCAAAATGGACTGGCCCGGGCGCTGTATCGCCGCGCTGTCGTCAGCAATCTGCTTAACCCGAAGGCCTTGATTTTCTTTGTGCTGTTTCTGCCTCAGTTTGTCTCCGGCCAGATTGAAGCCAGCTCAGGTGAGCAGATGCTGGCGCTGGGTTTACTGCTGAACATTATGGGGCTGACGTTTAATCTGCTGCTGGTCGTGCTGGCGGGCACCCTTGGACGGCCATTACTGAATAACCCGGCCTTCCGGGCTAACCAGAATAAGTTCATGGGTTGCATCTTCATCGTGCTGGCCATCTGGCTGCTGCTTTCTCAGTTGCCGCAGGTGTAACAAGCACCACCGCCAGAGGCGCTGGTGTAGCAATACAATGAAAAATGGCCTCCTGTTCCCAGTGAGGCCATTCCTTTATGGTGACTGCGGATTCAGGTAAATAACCAGATCCGGCTTTCAAAAGGCCGCAGCCTTCCGGTCAGGCTGATCTCACCGGCTTGCTCATCGTTATAGTTCGCCAGCAAGGTTTCCCCCCGGCTGACAGGCAGATCAGACAAACAGCTCAAATCAAACGCTACTCTGTCTGCACTGTAGTTATTCAGGCAGATCAGTACCTGACCATCGCACTGCCTGCGATACACATGCAGAGCCTGATCGTCCGGTAATAAATCCGTGTAATCGCCGTCTGCTATCACAGCGATTTTCTTACGCAATGCAATCAGCTGCCGGTAATAGTGGAACACGGAATCCGGATCGGCTACCGCCTGCTCCGCATTGATAGCCGGGAAGTTCGCAGCAACGTCAATCCAGGGGGTCCCTTGGGTAAAACCGGCATGAGGATGGCTGTCCCACTGCATCGGGGTGCGGGAATTGTCCCGCGAGCGCTCGGCCAGAATCGCCAGCGCATCCCGCTCGCTGATCCCCTGCTCCTGAGTCAGAATCCGGTACATATTGATGCTTTCCACATCACGATACTGAGCGATATCCGAGAACCCGGGATTGGTCATACCCAGCTCCTCGCCCTGATACACATAAGGGGTGCCCTGCATCATATGCAGTGACGTGGCGAGCATTTTGGCTGACAGTTCACGGTATACACCATCATCGCCGAACCGGCTCACCACCCTTGGCTGATCATGGTTACACCAGAACAAGGCGCCCCAGCCTTTGTCATGCAAACCCTGCTGCCAGTGGCTGAACAGCTGTTTCAGTGCCAGAAAATCCATCGGCGCCAGTTTCCATTTTTCGCCATTCGGATAGTCGACTTTCAGGTGATGAAAGTTAAACACCATCGACAGCTCTTTGCCGTCCTTGGCTGAATACTGTTGGCAATGTTCCAGTGTGGTCGAGGACATTTCCCCCACAGTGACCGAACCATACTGCTGAAACACATCCGCACTGATCTCCTGAAGGTATTGGTGCACTTTCGGCCCGTCGGTATAAAAACGCCGGCCGTCGCCTGAGTCGTCGTTCGGGAAGTCCTGCTGTTTGGAAATCAGATTGATGACATCCAGACGGAAACCGTCCACCCCTTTCCCGGCCCAGAAACGGATAACCTGTTTCACTTCCTCACGCACTTGCGGGTTTTCCCAGTTCAGGTCGGCCTGCTCTTTGGCAAACAGGTGCAGGTAATACTGCTGTGTCGGTTCGTGCCACTGCCAGGCATTGCCGCCAAATTTTGACTGCCAGTTATTCGGTTCGCCGCCATCCACGGCATCGTGCCAGATATAGTAATCGCGATACGGGCTGTGCTTATCAGCCAGTGCCTGCTGAAACCAGGCATGCTCAGTCGAGGTATGATTGACCACTATGTCCATAATGATGCGGATTCCCCGCTGGCGGGCGGCATCCAGCAGACGGTCGAAATCTTCCATGGTGCCGAAATCCGGATTGATACTGTAGTAGTCGGAAATATCGTAACCGTTATCCACCATGGGTGAGGCGTAGACAGGGGTCAGCCAGATTGCATCCACTCCCAGCGTCTGAAGGTAATCCAGACGTTGCGTAATGCCTTTAATATCGCCCGTGCCTTTGTTGCCGCTGTCGGCAAAGCTCTTGGGGTAAATTTGATAAACCGTCGCTGTTCGCCACCAGGGCTGAGCTGTCTTAGTCATGTTGCTTAACCTGTACAGAAAAAACGGCAGCTGGAACACTGCCGTTGAAAGTGATTGCCGTTACGCGGCTTGTGGTTGCTGATCGAGCTTGCCTTTCGCAGCGGCACGCTTGTACATCACAATGGTCAGCACCAGCGGCGCCACAATTGCCACCAGCATCGCCAGCAGATAGATCAGCCAGTACTGGGGCTGAATAGACAGAATACCCGGCAGACCACCAACCCCAATGCCGTTGGCCATCACACCGGCGGCACCGCAAATCGCCGCAGCCAGTGCTGAACCTGTCATGGCACTCAGCATAGGGAATTTATATTTGAGGTTAATCCCGTACATGGCCGGCTCTGTCACCCCCAGGTAAGCTGAAATCGCGGCGGGTACGGAAATCTCACGCTCATTTTCTTTCTTGCTGATGATGATAATGCCGACCACGGCAGATGCCTGAGCAATATTAGACAGCGCAATCAAAGGCCAGATAGGCGTTCCGCCCATGTCCTGCATCAGCTGCAAATCCACGGCGTTGGTAGTGTGGTGAATACCGGTAATTACCAGCGGGGCGTACAGGAAGCCAAATAACACGGCCCCGAGAATCGCAAAATCCCCTGTCATGGCCGCTTTCGCGACATACGCCACACCATCGCCCAGCATACGTCCGAACGGACCTATCAGGGCATGAGCCAGGACAACCGCCGTTACCAGCGAAATGAAAGGAACGATAACCAGGTACAAATAATCCGGGATAATGCGTCTGAGATTGGTTTCAATAAAGGCTAACGCAATACCGGCCAGCATGGCGGGGATCACCTGAGCCTGATAGCCCACTTTCTCAATCACAAACCAGCCGAAATCCCACACTTCCGGCACTTGCTTACCGATCAGATAAGCATTCATCAATTGTGGCGAGACCAGGGTTATCCCCAGTACTATGCCCAAAATAGGTGTGCCGCCCAGTTTTTTCACGGTTGACCAGCACACACCTACAGGCAGGAAGAAGAAAATTGCTTCACCAATCAGCCATAAAAAGGCATGCACCTGCGCCCAGAACGGGCTGATCTGGGTGAGAGTTTGGCCATCAAACATCGCAATATCGCCGATGACATTTCTGAAACCGAGGATCAGACCGCCGGTGATAATGGCAGGTAACAGGGGAACAAAGATTTCGGCCAGGTGCGAGATACCGCGCTCAAGCAAGCTCATATTCTGGCGGGCGGCGACTTTTGCCTCATCTTTACTGACCGCTTTGTCACCTAACATTGCATTGAGCTGCTTATACACCTGGTCAACTTCGGTGCCAATCACCACCTGAAATTGCCCGGCGTTAGTAAAACAACCTTTCACCATAGCAATGGCTTCCAGATCGGGCACACTCGCCGCTTTCGGGTCTTTCAATACAAAACGCAACCGGGTCAGGCAGTGGCTGACACTGACGATGTTTGACTCGCCGCCTATTCTGGCGACCAGCTGCTCTATCTGCTGCTTATCTATTTTACTCATGCCAATATCCGTCTAAGTCGTAAGGTACACAGGGTATTGTTATTGTTTTTACATTTTTGGGAATGTTCCCAACCAACAACCCCAATGATGAACCCGATAGAAAACATTGCAAATGGGAATGTTCCCATTTTGTGTTTCAGCTCACGAAGCGTGTCATTTTATTCAGAATAGACGGTAAACGGAGGAGTATGTGCCTGAACGCTCAGGCACACAATCAGAATGGCAGACAGGAACGCTGCACCAGATGGGTGACATCCGCACTCTGGCGAAGGTGCTGTAACAGCAGATCGGCGGCGCGCTGACCCGCGTCAAAATATCCGGGATCGACACTGAAGGTGTTGGGAAACATAAACTGCAGCAAATCTGTCGCCCCGACACCAGACACCAGAACGTCGGTCCGGTTTAACTCCTGCAGTCTTTTTGCCACCCCCATCGCCAGAGTATCACTGGCACAGACAATGGCCTGGGTCTGCGTGGAAAGCACAGCGTCTGTTAATGTGTAAGCACTGTCATAACTGAGCTCGCCGGTTTGATAACAAGGCTCAATGTGCTGTTGCGCACAGGCTTCCAGATAAGCGTCCAGACGCAATTGCCCTGTTGTCCGGTCGGCAGGATCAACCCCCATATAGCTGATATGTTTGAGGCCCTTGCCGGTGAACTGAGCCATCGCCAGGGAAATCATGCCCTTGTTGTCGTAACTGACAGATGAGACAGAATCGGTATCAACAGCAATCACAACGGCACGTTGTGTAAAGCTGTCTAAAATAGCGCAATCAAACCCGGAGAAACCAAATACGATGACCCCGTCGACATTACGCTTTTCCAGCACCGCGATGTGCTCGCGGGTTTTATCGGTACAGAACTGGCTTTCCATGATAACGGCGTCATAATCAGCCGCGTAGATGACTTCCAGAATACCGCGCACCGCTTTATTTTCTGACGGCGAATCCAGCCGCGAAACAAGAATACCAATGACCCTGCTGTTACCACCACGCATTGATTGGGCTGACTTAGACGGCACATAGCCGGATTCCCGGATCACCTGCTCCACTTTTTCTCGTGTCGCCGGTTTCACTCGCGGATCGTGTGTCAGCACTCTGGAGACGGTTGATTTACCCACCCCGGCCAGTTTAGCGATATCAAGAATAGTCAGTTTTTGTGCCTGTTTTGGTGTCATAGCGCCCTCAGTTCAATACGTCCCCGGGGAAGGGCTTCAGGTTCACAGCCTGCATAAATGCTGTATTGTCACAGTCTTAGAGACAAATGCAATGCCTTTATACCGCAACATCCCCTCACACAAAAAATGCACCAAATTGACAATCCCCCAACAAAAACGGCGGAGATATCCGATACTTTCTTTAAGTGCTTGAAATAAGTTTTCCATGCACCCATATAAAATAAATACTTACTCACTTTCTGGTGTCGGCCGTTTCTGGCTTTCTGTTCTTTGCCGGTATCAGCCGAAGTACAAAAGGATAATTATGATTACTCATGTTGGCATTATCGATCAGGACCCGGTCAGGCTGATCACTTCCCTTTTAGACCACGGTGTCCCAGCCGGAAAGATGATTTTTATCGGTACAGAATCGCAGCAAGAAACCTATAGCCGCCTGAGTTCGATACTGATACCCCGCGATATTGAGACTGAATTTTTCACCATTCCCGACTCCATCAATATTACAACCCTTCGCCAGCGACTGAATGAACTGGCAACCCGTTTGAAAGAGTCAAACAGTGAAGTTTGGTTCAATGCCAGTTGCGGCCTTCGCCACCGCCTGCTGTCTGCCTATGAGGTGTTCAGGAGCTACCAATGGCCGATTTATGTCATTGAGCCCTACAGTGATGAGATGTGCTGGCTGTATCCCGCCGGCCGGGAGCAACAGCAGGTTGAAGACCGCATCCAGCTCACCGATTACCTGACTATCTTCGGCGCGCGTGCCGAGTTGCCCGAAACAAGTGTACCGGAAGCCCTCAATCAGCAGCTCTGGGATCTGGGGCAACGCTGGGCAAGCTCAGCGCTGGAACTTGGCCCCGGGCTGGCCACTCTGAATTATCTGGCGACAACGTGCCGCAAAGAACAGAAGCTGGATGTCGAGTTGAGTGACAAACAGCAGGGATACAAAGAACTGGCTCTACTGATCAACGATCTGCAGGAAACGGGCCTGGCACACTATGACAATGGCATTCTGACGTTCAAACACGAAGAAGCCCGACGCTTTGCCAACGGTGAATGGCTGGAGAACCTGGTTCACAGTACCGTGAGAGCTATTCAAAGCAAGCTGCCTACCATACAGGATCATTCACTGGGCGTTCAGGTGTATCGTCAGATTGGCGATCGGGAAGTACGCAATGAGCTTGATGTGGCGACTGTCGTTAATAACAAGCTGCATATCATTGAGTGTAAAACCAAAGGCATGCGGGATGATGGCGACGATACCCTGTACAAACTGGAATCCCTGCGAGATTTGTTAGGTGGCCTGCAGGCACGTGCCATGCTGGTGAGTTTCCGCCCTCTTCGTCACCATGATCTGATACGGGCTGAAGATTTAGGGCTGGCGATTATCGGCCCTGAACAACTGGGTGAGCTGGAGCAACACCTGCATACCTGGTTCAAAGCTGCCGGCGGCCAGGCCAACCGGCTGCTGTAATCACTTTTGTGCGGTAAGAAAAACCGATGCATCTGGCATCGGTTTTTTTATGTCCGGTAACTGATTACTTGTTCAGCATACGACGAGCTGCGTCAACAACAACACGGATAGCACGTGCTTCTGTTTCTTTCAGCGTCGCGTGATCAGGCGTCTCTTTCTGAGTACGGTTGATAATCACACCCGCCACACAGCCGGCACGCAGACCCGAGCTTGCACACATGGTCAGTAAGGTTGCTGATTCCATTTCAAAATTCAGCACACCCATGTCCTGCCATTCTTTCATCGAACCCTGGAAACGACGGACAACGCGGCCAGAGAACGTGTCGTAGCGCTCCTGTCCCGGATAGAAAGTATCACTGGAAGCCGTCACACCTGTGTGCACTCCTGTGTCTTCCGCATCGCACGCTTCTTTCATCGCAGTCGCCACGTCGAAATCAGCCACTGCCGGGAATTCCATTGGCGCAAAGTGCAGGCTGGCACCGTCCAGGCGCACAGAGCCAGTGGTCACTATCATGTCACCCACGTTGATATGCGGCTGAATTGCACCTGTCGTACCAACACGCAGGAAAGTACGTACACCCAGTTGAGCCAGCTCTTCAACAGCAATTGAGGTGGATGGGCCACCGATACCGGTCGAACATACTACAACGGATTTACCATCCAGCTTTGCACGATACAGCGTGTACTCACGGGCACTGTTTAAAAACTCAGGCTCATCCATCAGGTTGGCAATTTTTTCAACGCGTGCCGGGTCACCGGGAATAATAGCAATTTCAGCGCCCTGAAGATCAGCTTTAGTAACACCCAGATGGAATACCGCGGTCTCAGACATAATTCTATCCTTCATTGTGTGGCCTGCTTTGTGGCGGCCTATTATGGGATCTTATTCAACAACTTGAACTCTCGAATACCCGCTAACCATAGCTCATCACTGCCAGCATATTGGTGATTAACATCACATTAAAAGCACATGTAAATGCAACGGATTCACTAAAATAGATCATATATCACACTATTATGCAATCTGGTTTCTTTTCCTGAAGCCATGCACTTTCACCAGACAGAAGGCATCCGTTTTGGTTTTCGCTTGAGCAATCAATGTTATATGTTGCCTTATTAAGGCTCTGCATAGAGAAAAGGCTCGAGCCAGTGCTCAAGCCTTCTGATTGTAGCTCAGCCTGAGCGCTGAACCAGCATCACATTACTTGCCTGGCTTAAACCGCAGCAATCTCAGCGCATTCACAGTCACCAGCGCTGTGGCACCGCTGTCTGCCAGTACGGCAACCCAAAGCCCTGTCCAGCCCAGCAAAGTGGTGAACAGGAAGATCAACTTGAGGCCCAGGGCCAGACTGATGTTCTGACGGATATTGGCCAGCGTCATTCGCGATAAAGCAATCATGTCCGGTAATTCGTTAAGACGGTTATGGGTCAGTGCCGCATCGGCGGTTTCCAGTGCCACGTCCGTGCCGCTTCCCATTGCAATGCCGACACTGGCCATTTTCATCGCCGGCGCATCATTAATGCCGTCGCCCACCATAGCCACTTTATAGTCACGGCTCCACTGAGCGACTTCAGTGACTTTATCTTCGGGCAACAGGCTGGCCCGAAAATCGACACCGACCTCAGAAGCGATTGCCTTAGCAGCCCGCAAGTTATCTCCGGTTAACATCACACTGCGAATGCCTAACGTTTTGAGCCTGTCGACCGCCACCAGGGCATCTTCACGCAGATTATCCCGCCAGGCGATCAGTCCGACCGGCACGTTATCGCGTAGCACCACTACCAGGGTTTTGCCTTCATCGCTCAGGTTGTCGATGTCAGCCTGCTGGGATTGGGTTATCCGGCCGGGATCATCAAGACGATCTGTGGCGAGAAGGTGGATGACAGTACCAGCAACCACACCCTGTATCCCGCGGCCAGGCAGCGCTTTGCGGTTTTCAGCATGCGGTACCGCCAACCCCTGCTGGCGGGCTTTTTCGATCACAGCCTGCGCCAGCGGATGCAGCGATCCGGTTTCTATTGCGGCGGCTTCGCTAAGCAGCCTTGTTTCATCGCCTTGCCAGACGAGCACATCCGTTACCCGCGGTTTACCCTGGGTTAAGGTGCCTGTCTTATCAAACGCGACCACCTGCGTCTGGCCCAATTGCTCCAGTGCCGCACCGCCTTTAATCAGGGCTCCGCGACGCGCCGCTGCCGCCAGTCCCGAGGTAATAGCCGCCGGGGTTGAGATCACCAGAGCACATGGGCAGGCAATCAGCAGTAATGTCAGTCCTTTATACAGCCATTCATCCCAGGACAGGCCAAACAACACAGTCGGAACCAACACAATCAGCGTCGCCAGAGCAATCATCGCAGGGGTGTACCAGCGGCTGAAACGATCAATAAAACGTTCTATCGGTGCTTTACTGGCTTCTGCGTTTTCAATCAGGTGCAGTATACGGTCGATGGCATTTTCACCCTGTTCAGACTCGACTTTGACCCGCACCAGATGATCGGCCGACAGTGAGCCGGCAAGAATTCGCTCTCCCGCAAAGCGCTCTACAGGCACTGATTCACCGGTTAAGGCACTTTCATCAAAGCTGGCTGCCTTATCAAGCAATATGGCATCAGCGGGCAGCCGGGCACCCGGTGCCACTGCAATAACATCGCCGGGACGGAGCTGATCGGCGGCCACTTCGCGTACCTGGCCGTTGGTGTCGACACGCATCGCTGTCTCCGGCACCAACGCCATAAGGGCTTTTACCCCGCTGCGGGCACGGGCAGACGCATAGCCTTCCAGTTGTTCACCAATGAGAAACAGCAATAACACCATCGCCGCTTCAGCCGTTTCGCCCAGATAGAGCGCGCCAACAGCGGCCACACTCATCAGGGTTTCAATTGAAAACGGCGAACCGTTTTTAGCCAGTTTGATGGCTTTACCAATAATCGGGGTCAAGCCCACCAGCGTGGTGGCTGAAAAA
Organism: Photobacterium arenosum; assembly: GCF_014841115.1. Lineage (GTDB taxonomy): Bacteria > Pseudomonadota > Gammaproteobacteria > Enterobacterales > Vibrionaceae > Photobacterium > Photobacterium arenosum. The sequence continues at coordinate 379,184 of NZ_JACYTP010000002.1, read as the reverse complement.
GCAATCAACCCCAACGTGTCAGACTGAGTGGATATTAAATAAGACACTAAAACCAGGGCGGCTGTCAGCGCGAGCATGCCATAAGTCTGCATGAACCCCGGAGCAGGGGCATCCTTACTCTGCTGCGGCCGACGCAATGGGAAGCCCGTTGCTTTGGCGGTGGCCTCCACCTCAGACATCATGCGCGATGACGTTCCGGCGACCACCAACTTCTCTGTGGAAAAGATCACCGATGCCTGCTCGACACCGTCGATAGCCAGAATAGCTTTTTCCAGCTTTGCAGCACAGCTCGGACAATCCATGCCCTGCACTTGCCAGCTAAAACGCGCAACGGCAGTTGGTTCAGTACTTTGCTGAGGGGCTGCGCCCTTTGCCGGCGATGCCTGATGAAAGGTGTTTGGATTATCCGACTCATAGGAATGAGTGGCAGCGGAGCCTGACGGCGTCGTATGGGGGGTAATTTGCCGGATACCGGACAAGGCAGCAGCCTTATCGCCATGGGGCTGTGTTGACAATAAAACTCGCCGCCTGGCGGGGTCGCTCTCTTCACTGCCTCCTGAGTCGCACGATCCTTCACAGCAACCTGCTGTCACAGAAGCGGACACACCACCGGCAGCAGAGACAGCCATTGCGCCTTGTTCGACACATACACTGCTGCCGGTACTGGCAGGCTTGATGGTATGGATGTGCGGTTTTTTATTATGGCATTGATGACACATACTGTTATTCCTTATTCAGTCAAAGTAAGCTTCTGGATAAATATAAACCTTGGAGTTACCTCCAAGGTCAAGCGATAAATACAGATCTCAATCATTGAGTGAATGGATGAATACAGAGCTCAAAAATACAGGCGCAGCAGCGCCTGTACAAACAGCATTAAACCGGGTGCTTAAAGCAATCACCAATTTGATCACTGATAGCGGAAAGCACATTGCGGCGGGTAATAATACCAACCAGTCTCCCGCCTTCCACAACCGGATACAGCTTAGGTTTTTGCCCGGACATGGTTTCAGCAAGAGTAATAATGCTGGTCTCCGGGTTGACTGTCAGCACATCCGTACGCATGACATCACCCACTGTGTGGGTATCCTGGCAGTGATAACCGACTTTCAGTAACTTCTGAATAAAATCCTGTTCAGACACAAAACCCACCACTCTGCGGTACTCATCAACAACAGGCCCGCCAATCTGCTTGGATGACAACATCTTGTCCAACGCTTTAGACAACGACATACCTGCTTCAAAGGTTACCGGTCGGGTATTCATATAATCTCTGACTTTAATCGACTCCATGTATCCCCCTGAAATTTTTCTTATATAACCGCAGGCAGATTCAGAGTGTGTCAATCTGAGTGCTTATCCCTGCGCCGATACCTTAAGTGTCGTCGATTTCAGCAAAATGTCTAAATTGATAGGTTCTATTTTATTCATTGCCGTTACCTATGATGCGTGCTTAAGAAAGGAGCAACATCATAAACATAGCCAGGGGTAATTGATCGCCATTACCCAGAATTACCTTATCGCCCACCAGTTTCAGAGCAATAAATGCCCTGTCTTCTTTAATCGTCAGCACACCGCTTTTAACCAGCCTGTCGGTCTGAGGTTCCAGCCCTTCAGTCCATGTCAGCAACTCGGACGGGAACTCAAAATACATATCACCATCAAGTTTGCTGGTAATTTGTGCCAGATTCTGCGACGCGCGCGCCAAGCCAGGCTGCACAGTAAGACGAACATTGCCTTTTATTGGCCCTTCCGGTGCTGCCACACTGATATCTTTCAGGTTCACGGTCAGCCCTTTGGCAACCAGCAGATCCAGCGCTAACGCCATATCCTGAACCTGAGCCGGGGATAATTCGCCGTCCAGCTGATCACCCAGCGCACTGAGCCGGGTTACCGCGTCATAATCGAGATCAGACAACAGCAAATCGACATTGAATCTCTGGTATTGCTTGCCGTCCAGACTGGTCAGAGACGCGATGCTGAGCTGGTTGCTGTTCGTTAACTGCGCACTGACTGCCGGACTCTCCTCTGTCGCTGCCTGAGCTTCTGACAGGCTATTGAGTGACGCTACCTTGATGGTATCCAGATCCACAGACTCTTGAGTCTGATGATTGGCAAACGCCAGTTTGCTTATCTGCAGTTGCTGGTTGCCAATCCAGAAACGTCCGTCCCAGCGGCCATCCCCGCCACCTGTCACACCAGATACCTGCATGCTTTCATCAGCGACTGTCTGCAATAATGCATCTTTCAGCGCATAACTGAAAGTGCCGTTTCCATCAGCAGAGACAGTGCCGGTAAACGTCAGCGGCTCAGACTGAAAGGCATTACCATCCTGATCGTTATAGACAAAAGGATTCAGGGTTAAATCAAGATCGGTTTTTCTTGTCAGTGCAGTGTGCGTAGTTAAGGTTAATGGCACCGCATCACTGCCCCACCAGGCTTCAACCTGAGAGGCGACCTTATCATCAACCACCAGCGTACTGTTGGAAGTAACCCCAAATACTCCATGATGAATCTCATGTGCAATATGCCATTCAGTCGGCCAGTCCTGCTCTGCGAAAATCTCTTTCCAACTGGACTTCAGCGCAATTTTCGACACAGCATGAGAGGTCAGATATCCTCGGTCATAGCGCTCAGTGGTGACAGAAACATAAGGGCTGTTGTATTCCCCCACAGTGTCCTGATAAATACGTTCGCCAATCTGACCGACTGCCAGAGGCCAGCACAACACCACTGCTACCGCACCTGCAACAGCTCCTATTTTTCCTAACATGTTTCTTTCCAATGATTATTTCGTAATGAATGCAATGAGTGTATTACAAACACCATCTTTGCTCTATGGATCAATGACTTTTATCACTGAGCACGGGTGATTAATCTGCTTGTCAGCCGGTGCGCACTGTGGGAAAGTGATCGCAATTTCAGATTCAAGGAGTGCAGTAATGAAAGTTGCCGTGTTCAGCGCCAAAAAATACGATCAAATTTCTTTCAATAAAAGCAATCAGCTTTTTGGCCACCAACTGAGTTTCTTCGATATTCAACTCAACCTGCAAACCGCGAAACTGGCCCACGGCTATGATGCTGTCTGCGCATTTGTGAACGACGACCTGAGCAAACCCGTGATTGAAGCTTTATCTATTCTGGGAGTGCGTGCCATTGCCATGCGCTGTGCCGGATTTGATAAAGTGGATGTAGATGCCGCCAAAATGTACGGTCTGCAAATTGTTCGGGTTCCCGCTTACTCTCCGCAAGCCATTGCAGAACATACTGTTGGGTTAATGCTGAGTCTTAACCGTAAAATTCACCGTGCATACCAACGCACACGGGATGCCAACTTTTCATTGGACGGCCTGACGGGTTTTAACTTTTATGGCAAAACCGTCGGGGTTATCGGCACCGGCCGGATAGGTATCGCCACCATGCACATCCTGAAAGGCCTGGGCATGACCATTCTGGCCCACGATCCTTATGAAAACCCTGAAGCGATAAAACTGGGGGCGACTTACACCTCGCTGGACGAGATTTACCGCCAATCGGATGTCATTACCCTGCACTGCCCGATGAGCAAAGAGAATTACCACATGTTGGACGCGCGTTCTTTTAGCAAGATGCGCGACGGTGTCATGATCATTAATACCAGCCGTGGTGAGCTGCTTAACTCGAAAGATGCGATTGAAGCACTCAAAAGCCAGAAAATCGGCTCACTCGGAGTGGATGTCTACGAAAATGAAAAAGATTTATTCTTTGAGGATAAGTCCAACGACATTATTCAGGATGACGTTTTTCGTCGTTTATCTTCCTGCCACAATGTGCTGTTCACCGGTCATCAGGCCTTCTTAACGGAAGAAGCGCTGGCCAACATCGCCGACACCACGCTCTCGAATCTCAATCATTTTGCGCAAGGGACAAAATCTGGCAACGAATTAATACAATAAAAATGTTCTATCCATTATTGTGATAAAATAGCTTATTAAAAATTTGTCAATGATCACAATTATGTGATTTTTGCTGCATTTTTACTCTATTGTCCCCGTAATACGGCACTTAATCTAAGGCCAACCTGTTATTGCAGGGACGAGTTGATTAAAATGCTCCAATTCATTTTTTGTTCTTTGGATGAAGATTCATGCGTAAATCGTTTATCGCTGGTGCCCTGCTACTATCATTGGCTTCAGCAGCTCAAGCTAATTCAGCTAATACTATGAGCAACTTCAGCTACGACTATACAGAAGTGCGAATTGGCCTGAGCCCATTAACCTATGGTGCAGGTTTCAGCAAATCTATCCACCCGAATGCACATTTAACCGGTAGCATCGATTCTGAATTCGAAAGCGACTGGGATCTTGCCTTAGGTGTTGGCTTCCATGCACCTATTAACAACTGGGCTGATCTGACGGGTGAGCTTAAAGCGCGCAACATCAAGAACAAAGACGAGTTTAACGACAGCACAGGCAAAACAGGTATGGAAATCAACCTGGGTGTTCGTCAATGGTTAGGCCCGCAACTTGAAGTAGGTGCCAAGCTCGGCCACATTAACGTCCATAAAATCGAAGAAACATTCGGTTCTGTTTATGGTCGTTTCCACGCCACTGAGCTGTTTTCAATCGGCGCTGAAGGTCGTTTTAACGATGTTTACGGCGATCAACTGTTACTGACTACCCGCTTCAAATACTAAGCGGATACGTGTAATGCATTAACAAAAGCCCGGCGCAATCACGCCGGGCTTTTTTTGTTTGATGCGCCTCACTCAACAGCCAAGTAAGGCTTTACGCCAGGTAAAACTAATACCCGAGCTGAGATCAAAAAAAGCCCGTCAATAACGGGCTTCTTGTTGCAGTCGTAGTCTGACTTGTCTATTACCAGCCAGTAACTTCTCTCAGTGCTTTACCGATCTCTGCCAGGCTTTTAACGGTTTTAACTCCCGCAGATTCCAGTGCTGAGAACTTATCTTCCGCAGTACCTTTACCACCAGAAATAATTGCACCGGCATGGCCCATACGCTTACCTGGAGGAGCAGTCACACCCGCAATATAAGAAACAACCGGTTTAGTGACATTCTCTTTGATAAATGCTGCTGCTTCTTCTTCCGCAGTACCACCGATTTCACCAATCATCACGATTGCTTCAGTCTCAGGGTCTTCCTGGAACAATTTCAGGATATCAATGAAGTTTGACCCTGGAATCGGGTCACCACCAATACCTACACAAGTAGACTGGCCGAAACCTTCATCTGTGGTTTGTTTTACTGCTTCATAAGTCAGGGTTCCTGAACGAGAAACAATACCCACTTTACCTTTCTTGTGAATATGACCAGGCATGATGCCGATCTTACATTCATCAGGCGTGATCACACCCGGGCAGTTAGGACCAATCATGCGAACACCGGTTTCTTCCAGCTTCACTTTCACGTCGATCATATCTGTTGTCGGGATACCCTCAGTGATGGTAACGATCAGTTTGATACCCGCATCAATCGCTTCCAGAATGGCATCTTTACAAAATGGTGCCGGAACGTAGATAACAGAAGCTGTTGCACCTGTTGCTTCTACGGCTTCGCGCACAGTGTTGAACACTGGCAAATCCAGGTGTGTTGTACCGCCTTTACCTGGTGACACACCGCCAACCATTTGCGTACCGTATGCAATTGCCTGCTCAGAGTGGAAAGTACCCTGACCGCCAGTGAAACCCTGGCAGATAACTTTAGTGTCTTTATTAATTAGTACAGACATTCTTATTTGCCCTCCGCAGCAGCAACAACTTTCTGAGCTGCGTCGGTTAGCGACTCAGCTGCAATGATATCCAGACCTGACTTGGCCAGTACTTCGCGACCCAGGTCAGCGTTAGTACCTTCCAGACGAACCACAACCGGTACAGTCACGCCAACTTCTTTAACCGCGCCGATGATACCTTCTGCAATCATGTCGCAACGAACGATACCACCGAAGATGTTAACCAGTACGGCTTTAACATTATCGTCAGACAGGATGATCTTGAATGCTTCTGCAACGCGCTCTTTGGTCGCACCGCCACCAACATCCAGGAAGTTTGCCGGCTTGCCGCCGTGCAGGTTTACAATGTCCATGGTACCCATGGCCAGACCCGCACCGTTCACCATACAGCCAACGTTACCGTCCAGAGCAACATAGTTCAGCTCCCATTGTGCTGCGTGTGCTTCACGTGCATCTTCCTGAGAAGCATCGTGCATATCACGCAGTTTGGGCTGGCGGTACATGGCGTTTGAATCGATGTTGATTTTACCGTCCAGGCACAGCAGGTTACCTTCACCGGTAATCACAAGCGGGTTAATCTCCAGCAGAGCCAGGTCATACTGAGCAAACATCTGGCCCAGACCCATGAAGATTTTCACAAACTGCTTGATCTGATCGCCTTTCAGGCCCAGTTTAAATGCCAGTTCACGACCCTGATAGGCCTGTGGGCCAACCAGTGGATCGATAGCCGCTTTGTGGATCAGCTCAGGGGTTTCTTCGGCAACTTTCTCAATTTCCACACCACCTTCAGTTGATGCCATGAAAACGATACGGCGAGTACCACGGTCTACAACAGCACCCAGATACAGTTCGTTTGCAATGTTAGAGGCTTCTTCAACCAGGATTTTGGTTACTGGCTGACCGTTTGCATCAGTCTGATAAGTCACCAGGTTTTTACCCAGCCACTTTTGTGCAAATTCTTTAAGGTCTTCTTTGGTGTCATGCAGTTCTACGCCGCCCGCTTTACCGCGGCCACCAGCGTGAACCTGACATTTGATGACCCACTTATCACCGCCGATTTTACCTGCTGCTTCAGCAGCCTCTTGTGGGGTATCACAAGCATAGCCTTCAGGAACTGGCAGGCCATACTCAGCAAAAAGTTGTTTTGCCTGATATTCGTGCAGATTCATTATGTTCTATCCGTTCTCTAATCCCTGTGGGACGTGTTATATCCATTGAAATACTCTTGGGTATTCCTTCGTCAATCAATCTGGCTCAACAACCGCCACCTCAGAACAGTGGCGGATCGTTATGCGCAGTGTTACACGTCCAGAAGCAGACGTGTTGGGTCTTCAAGTAATTCTTTAACGGTTACCAGGTAGCCTACCGACTCTTTACCATCAATCAGACGGTGGTCATAAGACAGCGCCAGGTACATCATAGGCAGGATTTCAACCTTACCATCAACGGCCATTGGACGGTCCTGGATCTTATGCATACCCAGAATAGCGCCCTGAGGTGGGTTGATAATTGGCGTAGACATCAGCGAGCCGAATACACCACCGTTGGTGATAGTGAAGTTACCGCCAGTCAGTTCATCAACTGTCAGCTTGCCGTCACGGCCCTTGATTGCCAGTTCACGGATACCTTTTTCGATCTCAGCCAGGCTCAGTTTGTCACAATCACGCAGTACCGGGGTAACCAGACCACGAGGGGTTGATACGGCAATGCTGACATCGAAGAAGTTGTGGTAAACAACATCATCACCGTCAATAGACGCATTCACTTCCGGGAAACGCTTCAGCGCTTCAACAACCGCTTTGACATAGAAAGACATAAAGCCCAGACGAATACCATGACGCTCTTCAAAGATGCCTTGGTACTGCTTACGCAAGTCCATGATTGGCTTCATGTTCACTTCATTGAAGGTCGTCAGCATCGCTGTGCTGTTCTTCGCTTCCAGCAGACGCTCCGCAATACGCTTACGCAGACGGGTCATAGGGACACGCTTTTCACTGCGATGAGCCAGAGGAGCTTCCACTTTCGCTTCAGCAACCGGAGCTGCAGATGCAGACTTGCCATTTTTCACGAAGGCTTCTACGTCTTCACGAGTGATACGGCCACCCACACCACTACCTTTCACAGCCGATGCATCGATACCGTGCTCGCTGATAAGACGGCGTACAGCCGGGCTCAGCGCATCATTGGTCTCTTCAGCCAAAGAAGCAGTAGTACGTTTTGTTGGTGACGCTTCCGCACTGGCAGTCGTATCTTTAGTTGGTTCGCCGGCAACCGCGCCTGCTTTGATTTTACCCAGCAGCTGCTTGGTCAGCACTGTGGTACCTTCTTCCTCGAAAATAGCTTCAAGAATGCCATCTTCAGGTGCAGGTACTTCCAGCACTACTTTATCCGTTTCGATATCTACCAGAACTTCATCACGGCTTACTGCATCACCTGGTTTCTTGTGCCAGGTGGCTACGGTTGCGTCTGCTACTGATTCAGGTAAATCGGGAACCAGAATTTCGATTGTCATCTCAGTTTGTCCTTTTTGTTCCAGCTCTGGGTTTATTGTTCTGTATTCAGTGCGTCATCAATCAACGCTTTCTGTTGTTTCAAGTGTACTGACATATAACCAACGGCAGGTGAAGCTGACGCTGGGCGGCCGGCATAAGCTAGTTGCGAGCCTGCAGGCAGGGCAGCACGGAAATTATGCTGGCTGCTGTACCAGGCACCCTGGTTTTGCGGCTCTTCCTGACACCATGCGAAGTCAGTCACATGCTGATAATCAGCCAGTGCAGCTTCCACATCCTCTTTCGGGAATGGGTACAGCTGTTCAATTCGGATAATGGCGACATCCGTCTGCTCACGCTTGCGACGTTGTTCCAGCAGATCGTAATACACCTTACCTGAACACAGTACAACACGTTTCACTTGTTTCGGATCCAGCGCATCAATCTCACCGATGGCAGGCAGGAAATTACCTTCAGCCAGGTCATCCATAGTTGAAGTACACAGCGGATGACGCAGTAGTGATTTAGGCGACATGACAATCAGAGGACGACGCATCGGGCGCAGCACCTGACGACGAATCATGTGATAAACCTGAGCCGGCGTTGAAGGAATCACAACCTGCATGTTTTGTTCAGCACACAGCTGCAGGTAACGTTCCAGACGCGCAGAGGAGTGCTCCGGGCCCTGGCCTTCATAGCCATGCGGCAGCAACATAGTCAGACCGCACATACGGCCCCACTTCTGCTCACCAGAACTGATGAACTGATCGATGACAACCTGAGCACCGTTCGCAAAATCACCGAACTGAGCTTCCCAGATTGTCAGGCCACCCGGCTCTGCCGTGGCATAGCCATATTCAAAGGCCAATACAGCTTCTTCTGACAGCACAGAGTCGAAAACCTGGAACGGACCTTGTTTGTCATGAAGGTTCGCCAAAGGCATGTATGTGCTGGCATCACCTTGATTATGCAGCACCGCATGACGATGGAAGAAAGTACCACGTCCGGAATCCTGGCCCGTAATACGGATGCGATGACCATCATCAACCAGAGTTGCATAGGCCAGCGTTTCGGCCATACCCCAGTCGACACCTTTCTCACCCGCTACCATAGACTGGCGATCGTTATACAGTTTCTGTACACGGCTTTGCAGTTTGTGGCTTTCAGGATACTGACAAACACGCTGACCCAGTTCATGCAGTCGCTGACGACCAACTTTATGATCCCATTCTTTGGTCCAGTCGTGGCCCAGGTACGGAGCCCAATCCACTGAGTGCAGTTTCATCGGACGCCACTCTTTCACCACGCATTCGCCGCGGTCAAGTGCATCACGGTATTCATTGACAAGTACAGTCGCCGTTTCAGCGTCTATGCTCTTCTCGTCAACCAGAATATCTGCGTAAATCTTGCGTGGAGTTGGGTGTTTTTTGATCTTTTGGTACATCAGTGGCTGAGTCGCGCTCGGCTCATCCGCTTCGTTGTGACCATGGCGGCGGTAACAGACCAGATCAATAACCACATCACGCTTAAATTCATTGCGGTAATCCAGCGCAAGACGAGTCACAAAAGCAACCGCTTCAGGATCATCAGCATTAACGTGGAATATCGGCGACTGCACCATCTTAGCGATATCAGTACAGTACTGCGTTGAACGGGTATCCATCGGATTAGACGTAGTGAAACCAATCTGGTTGTTCACCACAATGCGTACCGTACCACCAACACGGTAACCCCGGGACTGGGACATGTTGAAGGTTTCAGCCACTACACCCTGACCCGCGATTGCTGAGTCACCGTGAATAGTGATTGGCAGTACCATGGAACCGTCTTTGTCACCCAAGCGGTCCTGACGTGCGCGAACAGAGCCGACAACAACCGGGTTAACGATTTCAAGGTGAGAGGGGTTAAAGGCAAGGGCCAGATGCACATCGCCGCCTGGTGTCGCGAAATCAGCAGAGAAGCCCTGGTGGTATTTCACATCACCGGTTCCCCATGATTCGCCATGCTTACCGGCAAATTCATCGAACAAGTCCTGAGGCTTTTTACCCAGAACGTTCACCAGCATGTTCAGTCGACCACGGTGGGCCATTCCCACCACTACTTCCCGAACACCGCTTTTTCCGGCTGCACGAATCAGCTCTTTCATCATAGGGATAAGCGCATCACCGCCTTCCAGTGAGAAACGTTTTGCCCCTGGGAATTTCGCCCCCAGATAACGCTCCAGACCTTCGGCCGCAGTCAGCTCATCCAAAAATGTCTGCTTTTCTTCCTGAGTAAACGCGCCTTTACCGACGACTGATTCCAGACGCTGCTGAATCCAGCGTTTTTCTTCGGTATCAGTAATGTGCATGTACTCAGCACCAATTGAGCCACAATAGGTGTTTTTCAATGCCTCATAGATCTCAGAAAGCTTCATTGTCTCTTTGCCTACGGCAAATGAACCGACATTGAAGCTTTGGTCAAAATCTTCCGCAGTGAGATTATGAAACGCAGGATCCAGGTCCGAAACACGTTCCTGCTGCCATAATCCCAGCGGATCCAGGTTTGCATGCTGATGACCACGGAAACGGTATGCGTTGATAAGCTGCAGTACCTTAACCTGTTTGACATCAACATCAGGATCGCTGACGTTAGCACTTAAAAAGGTCGTCTCTTTCGCTAAACGCCGGAAGTAATCACGAACACGCGAATGCGGCTGCTCAACGACAACACCATTCACAACAGGCAGTTCACTAAAAACGTGACGCCATTCTTCGTCAACTAATTCTGGGTCGCTTAGATACAACTCGTAGAGGTCTTCTACATAAGTTGCGTTGGCGCCAGCCAGATGTGAAGACTCAAGCCAAGCCTTCATAACGCCGTTCTGCATTTTTTTCCCTTAACCACTTGTTATCGCCACTTGCACCGGTTGTTACGCCGGGCTAAAAAGCCAGCAAATTGCTCTGCTGGCATATCGATAATTCTATAGATTTACACCGAACGTTTAAGCAACATAGATCGGATATTGCCGATTGCTTTCGTCGGGTTGAGCCCTTTTGGACACACGCTGACACAGTTCATGATGCTGTGGCAGCGGAACACGCTAAATGCATCATCAAGATCGGATAAGCGCTCTTCAGTTGCCGTGTCACGACTGTCGATTAACCAACGGTACGCCGCCAGCAGGCCTGCAGGACCGATAAACTTGTCCGGGTTCCACCAGAATGACGGACATGAGGTCGAGCAACAGGCACACATAATGCATTCGTACAGGCCATCAAGATGCGCACGCTCTTCCGGAGACTGCAGGTTTTCCCGCGCAGGCGGGTGCTCGCTGTCATTAATCAGGAACGGCTTCACCTTGGCATAGTTGGTGTAGAACTGCTCCATATCAATGATAAGGTCACGAATGACAGGCAAACCCGGCAACGGACGAATCACGATCGTTTTCTGATTCATCAACGCCGACAGCGGGGTAATACAGGCCAGGCCGTTCTTGCCATTCATGTTGATACCATCAGAACCGCAAACACCCTCACGGCATGAACGACGGAAAGACAGCGATGGATCCTGCTCTTTCAACAGAATCAGTGCATCCAGAACCATCATGTCAGAGCCTTCAGGCACTTCCAGCGTATACCCTTTCATGTGCGGCGCGTTATCTACATCAGGGTTATAACGGTAAATCGAAAAATTCAGTTTCATGTTGTTACCTCCCTTAGTAAGTCCGCGCTTTAGGCGGGAATGCGTCACGATGTACTGGTGTCATATTTACATCACGCTTGGACATCTGCTCTGTCTCTGGGTTGTAAATAGAGTGACACAGCCAGTTAGCATCATCACGCTCTGGGAAGTCAAAACGGGCGTGAGCACCACGGCTTTCTGTACGGTAGTTAGCCGCTACTGCCGTCGCATAGGCGGTTTCCATCAGGTTATCCAGTTCCAGACACTCGATACGCTGTGTGTTGAATTCGCTGGATGTGTCATCCAGACGTGCTTCTTTCAAACGCTCGCGGATTTCTTTCAGCTGACTCAGGCCTTCAGCCATGGCTTCGCCTTCACGGAATACTGAGAAGTTGTTTTGCATGCAAGATTGCAGATCTTTACGGATTTGTACCGGATCTTCGCCTTTTTGCGTGCTGTTCCAACGGTTCAGACGAGTCAGAGAGGCTTCAATGTCTGATTCTGTGGCCGGACGTGCTTCTGCCTGAGCCGCTAGGGTCTCACCCAGATGCAAGCCAGTCGCGCGACCAAATACAACAAGGTCAAGCAGGGAGTTACCGCCCAGGCGGTTTGCACCATGTACAGACACAGAGGCAATTTCACCACAGGCAAACAGACCCTGAACTTCTTCGTCCTGACCATTTGCGTTTTGCTTAATGGCTTGTCCGGAAACCTGAGTCGGTACACCACCCATCATATAGTGACAGGTTGGAATCACCGGAATGGGCTCTTTCACTGGATCGACGTGCGCAAAGGTACGCGACAGTTCAAGAATGCCTGGCAAACGAGATTCCAGAACATCTTTACCCAGATGATCCAGTTTCAGTTTGATGTGCGGTCCCCATGGGCCATCGCAACCGCGGCCTTCACGGATTTCCACCATCATTGAACGGGCAACAACGTCGCGGCCCGCCAGATCTTTCGCGTTGGGTGCATAGCGTTCCATGAAACGCTCACCGTCTTTGTTCAGCAGGTAGCCACCTTCACCACGACAACCTTCAGTTACCAGTACACCGGCGCCGGCAATACCGGTTGGGTGGAACTGCCACATTTCGATATCCTGCATGGGTACACCCGCACGCAATGCCATACCGACACCGTCACCGGTATTAATGTGTGCGTTAGTGGTTGACTGATAGATACGGCCTGCACCACCTGTTGCCAGGATTGTGGCCTTGGATTTGAAGTAACAGACTTCACCGGTTTCCATACACAGCGCGGTACAGCCCAAAATGGCACCGTCCTGGTTTTTCACCAGATCCAGCGCATACCACTCAGAGAAAATCGTGGTCTTATGCTTAACATTTTGCTGATACAGCGTGTGCAGTAAAGCGTGACCGGTACGGTCTGCTGCTGCGGCTGTACGCGCGGCCTGCTCGCCACCGAACTCTTTTGACTGGCCACCAAACGGGCGCTGATAAATACGACCATTATCAAAACGGGAGAAAGGCAGACCCATTTTTTCTAGTTCAATGACTGACTGCGGGCCATTTTTACACATGTATTCGATGGCATTCTGATCGCCAATATAGTCCGACCCTTTTACCGTGTCGTACATGTGCCATTCCCAGTTATCCGGATGCGAGTTACCTAACGCAACTGTGATACCGCCCTGCGCAGATACGGTGTGAGAACGGGTAGGAAACACTTTAGACAGCAAGGCACATTTCAGGCCCTGCTCAGAAATTTGTAGTGCAGCACGCATACCTGCACCACCAGCGCCGATTACTACGGCATCAAACTCTCGAACTGCAATGCTCACTTACGCACCCCACACAATAAAGAAACCAGATAACAGATAAACAAAAAGCACAGCGACAATTGCAAACATCAGACCAGCGCGTAAAAAGGCAGGTTTAATGTAGTCAGTCAGTACTTGCCACATTCCAATCCAACCGTGAATCAGAACGGAGGCCAACGCCAGCATAGTAAAGACTTTTGTGCTTAGTTTTGAAAAGAACGCTGTCCAGGTTTCAAAATTCAGCTCAGGGCCAAAAGCGAAAAAGCACACCATATAAATGGTATAAAGAGTGAGGATAATTGCGGTTGCACGAATCAGAATAAAGTCGTGAACACCATTACGTCCAATAGTTGAAACGTTGCTTACCATACCAGGCCTCCTGCAAACACAGACAGAACCGCCACAATTGCAAAACTGATTTTCGCACTTGTGGTGCCAGATTCCAGCTCTTCAAAATATCCCATATCCATGATCAGGTGACGGATACCCAAAACAATGTGATAGAAGAGTGCTGTCAGCACACCCCAGAGGATAAATTTGACAAAGAAGCTGTCAACGATGTCAGCGGCTTCAGCAAATCCTTGGGGAGAGGAAAGAGACAGGTTCAGTAGCCACAGCAGGATGGCAAGGGAAACAAATGTGATCACGCCCGATACACGGTGCAGGATTGACGAAATCGCAGTCAGCGGAAAGCGTATCGTCTGTAGGTCGAGGTTGACAGGTCTTGGCTTGTTAACTTTCACGGTCTTTGCCCACTCAGCTCCATAGAAGCGTTTTATTTTTATAAAACCTCCGGTATGCGTACGCCAAAACAAGCGCAACAAAGGCACAACAACTGTGCTACATTTACTTAGCACAAGCATATGTACAGCAAAGCAAAAGTCGTTTCAGCTAAGTAGCTAATATTACTAATAACTTTATCATTGTTTCTGGCGATGGCAGAACCAGAGACCTGCGGCCGAGTATACGCCTCGCAACAATCAATTACAAACCCCGTTACATGACCTCTAACACGGTTTGAGATATTGACCCGCTTTTACTTAAAGTTATTAACAAGCGCACACTCCCGAGAAGAGGAATTGACAACAACATGACCGAGCTGTACAAAGACGGCACATCCGATTTCGGATTAGGATTATAAAATAACAAAGGAGATTGTTATGGCAGACAAGAAAGCTACTCTTCATATTGAAGGGAAAGCACCGGTCGAACTGCCGATTCTCGGGGGCTCACTAGGTCCAGAAGTACTGGATGTTCGTAAACTCGGCGCATCTGGCTATTTCACTTTCGACCCAGGTTTCTTAGCTACTGCATCATGTGAATCTCAAATTACTTTCATTGATGGTGCGAAAGGTGTGCTGCTTCACCGTGGCTATCCAATCGACCAATTAGCTAATAACGCTGATTATTTAGAAGTCTGTTACATTCTGCTATACGGCGAAGTTCCTACCCGCGCCCAGTATGAGCAATTCCGCAAAACTGTAACCCGCCATACTATGGTGCATGAGCAAATCGCAAGCTTTTTCCACGGTTTCCGTCGCGATGCTCACCCAATGGCAGTAATGTGTGGTGTTGTCGGTGCTCTGGCAGCCTTCTACCATGATTCACTGGACATCAATAACGACGAGCACCGCGAAATCACTGCATTCCGCCTGCTGTCAAAAATGCCGACTCTGGCTTCAATGTGCTACAAGTACTCTATTGGTCAGCCGTTTATCTACCCTCGTAACGATCTGGATTACGCTGAAAACTTCCTGCACATGATGTTTGCAACACCATGTGAAGAATATGAAGTCAGCCCGGTAGTTGCTCGCGCTATGGATAAAATCTTTACCCTGCACGCCGATCATGAGCAGAATGCGTCTACCTCTACCGTACGTCTGGCAGGTTCTTCAGGTGCTAACCCGTTTGCGTGTATTGCAGCTGGTATCGCTTCGCTTTGGGGCCCAGCTCACGGTGGTGCCAATGAAGCCTGTCTGCGCATGCTTGAAGAGATTGGCAGCGTGGAGAATATCCCAGAGTTCATCGAACGCGCCAAAGACAAAGATGATCCGTTCCGTCTGATGGGCTTCGGTCACCGTGTGTATAAGAACTATGACCCACGTGCAACCGTAATGCGTGAAGCTTGTCACGAAGTGCTGCAAGAGCTGAAAATCCAGGATCCACTGCTGGATGTCGCGATGGAGCTGGAACGTATTGCCCTGTCTGATGAGTACTTTGTTGAGAAGAAACTGTACCCGAACGTGGACTTCTACTCAGGTATCATTCTGAAAGCTATCGGTATCCCAATTTCTATGTTTACCGTTATCTTTGCAATGTCTCGTACTATCGGCTGGATCGCACACTGGAATGAAATGCACAGTGATCCAAACAACCGTATCGGTCGTCCGCGTCAGCTGTATACCGGTCATCAGCAACGCGATTTCCAACCGCTTCACGAGCGTGAGTGATTGATTAATAGCTTGCTAACATAAAACAAAAAGGTTGAGCTGATGCTCAACCTTTTTTAATTGTTTCATCCGTTTGTTAGGTCACACCGGATTATCAATATCCACAAAGGAGACATCAAAATGATGCTCATCAGCCAGCCATTCACCCAAAGCTTCAACACCGTACCTCTCGGTCGCATGATGTCCCGCACTGAAGAAATGAATTCCCTGCTCCCGCGCCGTATGTACCGTCCGCTCTGACACCTCACCCGTAATATAGGCATCCAGACCCTGTGCAACAGCGAGATCGATAAAATCCTGACCACCGCCGGTACACCAACCCACAGTTTTGATCAGATCAGGACCACTTTCGCCAATATGTAAGGGTTTGCGATTAAGCACCTTCTCAATACGCGCAGCGAGTTGTTCACCAGTAAGCACCGTTGAAAATTCTCCGTAAACTGCAACAGGATGCGGATTGCCAGACTCCAGGCCCCCCAGATGCTTTATGCCTAGTTGATCGGCGAGCTGAGCATTATTTCCCAGTTCCGGATGGACATCCAAAGGCAGATGATAAGCATAAAGATTAATGCCATTCTCGATCAATGCTTTAATTCGTCGGTATTTCATCCCGCGAATTTCCGAAGGTTCATTTTTCCAAAAGTAACCATGATGAACCAGCAAAGCATCGGCTTTCATTTCAATGGCTTGATCGATTAATGCCTGACAAGCAGTCACACCGGTTACAATTTTTTGTACCTCGCAGCGGCCTTCGACTTGCAGTCCATTCGGACAGTAATCTCTGATTAAGTGCGGACTCAGTAATGTATTTAACAATGATTCGAGTTTGAGGTTGTTCATGCTTGCTTCCTTTTGAGCTGTTACTGGTATTTTAACCAACTCGGGAGCAACAGAACCAGCAGGAACGAAAAAGCGGGGGCATAAAGCGAGTAAATAGCGACAAAAAATGCTGCCAAAGGCAGCATTTCATCTGTGATACCAGTAAGCTAGTCATTGACGACAGATTCAATATAGCTCTTGTGCACCTTGTTCAGCGTGCTGCAGCCAAACCGGCTTGGTACTGGTTTTCAACCAGACTTTATGCAGATAACTATAAGCACGTGATTTTACAGACGCAGGCATAAATACCATAACCGGAAAACTCAGCACGCCTGCCATCACAACGCAGGTACGGCGCACAATGATTTGTTGAGTAGATAAAGGGGTGAACATGATAGCCTCCTGAGCAACCAACTGGTCATACCTCTACACTTTAGCGTATTTTTGAAATTTTACTACTTTTTATTTTGTATTTTGTTGTTAAAAGCAAGTTAAATCCAGATTAAGACTTAATTTAATGAATAATATCAACGAAAATGTAACAAAAGAACACAGAGATAACATCAGGCATTTTCGCAATGTGCTGAACATGCCGGTGTTGACACAAGGCGTAGACTACCAGGTCAATGATGCGTGGCTGGGCAGGTTCAGAGACAGAGCAATCATCCCGGCGAAAGCGCAGTACGAAGGTAACCAAAGACTCGGTTTTTATTACCAATGGCTGTGGCAGCAACTCATCAGTCACCACCCCGATTTTGACCTTGTAGGAGAAGAGATACAGCTGCACGAAGCAAAGCGCACGCTGGGGGCCATTGATTTTCTGGTGTTTAATAAACAATCTAAGCAATTAGAACACTGGGAAGTGGCCATTAAGTTTTATCTGGCTTATCAACAGCAATGGCTGGGGCCAAACTCAGCGGATAACCTGGATAATAAAATCAATAAAATGGTTCAGCACCAATTAGCAATGACTCAGCATCAGGCTTACAAAGATCAGTATGCCAGATCGCTGGGTCAGCCTTCCTGTCAGCGACTGATTGTACAGGGGAGACTTTTCGATCACTTCCGGAATGAAGAGTCAGGTTCCGCCTTGCCCATCAATCCTGATGTTAATAAAGGGCTTTGGTGTTTCCAGAGTCAGGCAGAAGAATTATCGTTAAAAATCCTCACCAAGAGAGACTGGCTAACCCCCCCCTGCTATTCATCAATGTCAGCTCTGATGGCATCTTCGGCTATCACGGTTCCGACTCAGGGTATTGCTGATGACAATCAGGTCTGGTTCATTGTTCCTGACCACTGGCCACTACACAACCGAGACAAGCACAAGCATTATCGGCAGCCGGTTTCGTGACCGTTCAGAAGCCAATCAATGGGCAATAAAAAACCCGCAGCAAAGGCTACGGGTTGTCAAACGGAGATGGCTTACAGACCCGCGTTCGAAAAGACGTTACTGACAATCTTCTGCGCTTCATCTTCTATCTGGCGAAGATGCGCTTCGCCTTTGAAGCTTTCACAGTAGATCTTGTAAATCTCTTCAGTACCTGAAGGTCGCGCCGTGAACCAGCCATTCTCAGTGGTAATTTTCAACCCACCGATTGCAGCACCATTACCTGGCGCATGGGTCAGACGGGCTGTAATGGTATCACCAGCCAAGGTGTCAGCCTTCACCATTTCAGGAGACAGTTTGGTCAACACGGCTTTTTGCGCGCTGTTTGCTACGGCCTGCAATCGGCTGTAACAGCACTCACCATGCTTTTCGGTTAAGGTCTGATAATACTGTTGCGGGTTCATACCTGTCACCGCAGTGATTTCTGCCGCTAACAGGCAGAGTAAAATACCGTCTTTATCGGTTGACCAGGGTGTACCATCCTTGCGCAAAAAGGATGCACCCGCACTTTCTTCACCGCCAAAGCCAAGCTCACCACTGTACAGGCCATCAACAAACCATTTGAAACCCACTGGTACTTCACACAGTTCACGTCCCAGATCAGCCACAACGCGGTCAATGATCGCACTGGAAACCAGTGTTTTGCCCACGGCCACCTTGTCATTCCAGTCAGGTCGATGACGGTACAAATAGTCGATGCAGACCGCAAGGAAATGGTTAGGATTCATCAGACCGTCCGGCGTCACAATCCCGTGACGGTCAAAATCAGGGTCATTACCAAAGGCCAGAGCATAACTGTCTTTATGCGCCAGCAAGCCAGCCATCGCATAAGGTGACGAGCAATCCATCCGCACCACGCCATCTTTATCCAGGCTCATAAAGCGGAACGTCGGATCCACAGACTCATCAACCAGTGTTAGATCCAGGTTATAGTGACGCCCTATCTCGCGCCAGTATTCGATCCCGGATCCACCCAGAGGATCGACCGCCAGCTTCAGCTTAGCTTTTTGAATCGCGGCTATGTCGATGACATTAACAAGATCAGCCACATATGGCTTAACTAAATCCTGCTCCGTCACACATTGGCTGGACAAAGCCTCAGAAACGCTCACCCGCTTCACTGACGCTAAGCCTTCGGCAATCAACTGGTTAGCCCGGTTTTCAATAGCTGTAGTAATTGCCCCTTCAGCCGGCCCACCATGAGGCGGGTTATATTTAATGCCGCCATCCTGCGGAGGATTATGTGAAGGCGTGATCACTATGCCGTCGGCCTTCTCAGCATGACAGAGGTTAAATGTCAGAATGGCATGAGAAATACCCGGCGTGGGTGTGTAACCCTGCTCCGCCTGCAGTACCACATTTACGCCATTGGCCACCAACACTTGCAGGGCAGAAAGCAGCGCCGGTTCAGATAAGGCGTGTGTATCCTTCCCTAAAAACAGCGGTCCGGTAACACCTTGCTCACGGCGAACATCGGCAACAGCCTGAGCGATTGCCCAGATATGATGTTGATTGAAGGTTCCCTTATCGGCACAGCCACGATGGCCTGAGGTACCGAACGCTACACGCTGGGCAACATTGGAATGATCGGGTTCAATCAAAAAATAATTGGCCACAAGAGCCGGAATGTTATGCATGTCTTCTTGCCGGGCTTGCAGCCCGGCACGAGGATGGATCGCCATCAACATATCCTTGTACGTCAATAAAGCCGCATCAGCGACAATTAAATTTCACCGCAAACTTTTTCTACAATATCTTGTGTGAACTGCATTTTTTGCATCAGCTGTTCAATCATCTGACGTTTACGGTCGGTATTTGTATTGGTGATCACCCAAAAAGGCGTTTCAGGAATGGCTTTCGGTTTAGTCGTCTTGCCGCTGTTCAACAGTTTTTCTTCACTGTCAGCGAAATAAATGCGGGTTCGACCTTTAATCGCCGTCGCATCGGTGAAAGCCTGAGGATCGATACGATAGAGCGTAGACAGCACCAGCATAAAACGGCCAATGGCCCTTTCCTGACCAGCAAACTCATCAGAAATCAGCAGCGAGCGCATGGCTTTGACCCTGTCTTCCGACTGTGGCAAGTTGCCTGCATCTTTGCTAACCACAATGCCTTGCGCAGCTTTAGGGCGTGCTGGCATGACAGGTTGACTATTGGAGTCCTCCAGCAATAAACGACGCAGAATATCTGACGCGCTTTCACCAATGTGCCGGGTCTGGCTGGCAATATAACGATATAGCTCTTCGTCTACCTCAATAGTTTTCATCGTAGTGTTCATTATCGTTCCGTTAAAAAATCACCGTGAGATTATAACGTGAAGCGAAGGTATACTCTACGGCAAAGCGTTAACAACAAGAGAAATAGTCTGTGAATCTTCATTATCAAATTCAGGGTCAAGGCCAGACGGTCGTTCTTATTCATGGCTTATTTGGCAGTGCGGACAACCTCGGCCTGCTCGCCAGAGTGCTCAAAGAACAGTATCAAGTCATTAGTCTTGATCTGCGCAACCATGGCCGTTCTCCGCATAGTGAGCACTTCACTTATTCAGAGATGGCACAAGATGTGGTTGATGTGATCAATCAACTCGAGATCCAAGATTTCAGTGTGATTGGTCATTCCATGGGCGGCAAAGTGGCAATGGCAATGACCGAACTGGCTGGAGAGCGGATCGAAAATCTGATTGTGCTCGACATGGCACCAGTAGCTTATCAGGTCCACCGCCACCAAAATGTGTTCGCCGGTCTTAAAGCTGTCAACCAACAAACAGTCACCAGCCGGAAAGAGGCTGAGCAGCTTTTATCGCAGCATGTTATGGAGCCCGGTGTACGCCAGTTCCTGCTCAAGTCTCTGTATAAAGAGCAAGAATCTTTTCAGTGGCGGTTCAATGTCAATGCTCTCATCAATAACTACAGCACCATCATGGGCTGGTCAGCTGTATCGCCCTTCTCTGGCCGAACATTATTCATTAAAGGTCAGGATTCAGAATACATTCTGGCAGAGCACCGCGAACACATTGCCAGCCAGTTCCCGCACGCCAAGGCCCATATGGTAGCGAATACCGGCCACTGGCTTCATGCCGAGAAACCTGACACGGTAAACCGTATCATTCTCAGTTTTTTAGAGAAGGATACACAGCCTAACAATTAACACGCACTGCTCACTGTGCTATAGTGCGCGCCGGATGCAAGTCTGCTCTTGCGAAGGAGAAACAGATGTTATACGAGCACATGGACCTGCTGGAGTCAGTCGGACTTGATTTATTGTTCGCGGCCATCTTCTTTTTCATTGGTATGGCGATCAAAGATGTCCTCAAGCAAGGCAATGTGCCTCCATTTGGTCGAAAAATCGTCTGGCTGGTCTTGTTTTTAGGGTGCTTTGGATTCATATCGAAAGGTGTGATTCAGATGACAATGGAAGGCGTAGGGATAGGATAATATCCGCTAACGCCTGCTAGCTGGCTCAGAAAGCGTAATGAGAAGACTAATTATAAAGGTTTTTCTCCCTTAACTGACGCCAGAGTCATCGACAAATGTTATTATCAGGCATTCAGTCAGCGCTAGAATTAACTGGCAGCCTGTTCAATTTATGTAAATCGCCAGCCTGTCTGTTGGCGGTCAACAACTAAAACACGGGTAATCTCTACTATGGCGAGTGTAGGACTCTTCTTTGGTAGCGACACTGGTAACACAGAAGCCGTCGCTAAAATGATCCAAAAGCAACTGGGTAAAAATCTGGTTGAAGTCAAAGACATTGCTAAAAGCAGCAAAGAAGACATTGAAAATTTCGACCTGTTACTACTGGGTATCCCGACCTGGTATTACGGCGAAGCACAGTGCGATTGGGACGATTTCTTCCCTGAACTGGAAGGCATTGATTTCGAAAACAAGCTGGTCGCTATTTTCGGCTGTGGTGATCAGGAAGATTACGCCGAGTATTTCTGCGACGCCATGGGCACAGTGCGTGACATCGTTGAAGGCCGCGGCGCCATCATCGTTGGCCACTTCCCAACAGAAAGCTATGAGTTTGAAGCATCAAAAGCATTGGTAGACGATGGACATTTTGTTGGGCTGTGTATCGATGAAGACCGTCAGCCTGAGCTGACTGACGAGCGCGTCGAGAAATGGGTTAAGCAAATTTACGAAGAAATGTGTCTGGCCGAGCTGGCTGACTGACTGATCTAACCGCTAGGTTGTTAAAAACGCGCCGAGGCGCGTTTTTTTATTGCTCACTGACACACTCACTCGAACAGTTTTCACCTTCTTCAAGCTCTGCATTCCGGTACTGTGGTTTCTTACGTACATAAAGCACGCGCTTCACTTGGGCAACTACCTCACCTTTGCTATCAGCAACATTGACGACAAATTCAGGAAAATATTTATCTCCGCTGGCAGTGGAGCGTTTTATATCCTCAATACACTGATCTGAGATAGTGAACACCGCTTTCAAATCTGTCTGGCCAGGCTTAAGAAAGTTCACTTCGGCCTGTTTATCCCAGACAAAATACTCTTTCCCGAGGATACCCATCAGCATCAAGGCATAAACAGGGTCGGTCAGTGAAAAAATACTGCCACCATACTGGGTCCTGTTGGCATTCTTATTCCACCATCTCAACTTCAGGCAAATTTCCACATGCCGGAAATCTTCACTGATGTGCAGGATTCGAATGCCAGCCCCCCAGAAAGGTGGCCAGATATTGAGCGCAAATTTTACGATACCGGGCTTATAGAACTTATTCACACCAACGCGTCCTTATGATCTGGTACGATGAGTATAGTATGCCTTTTTAACATTTATATCAGGCGAATAAAAGTCACAACTTTCCTAGACCCATTAAGCATTAAGGTTTATTGTTGTGCTGTCGTCACTTATAATGAACAGATATGAGAAAGACTACCGTAACCTTCCATTTTCCTGTTACGGCTAGCCAAAGGAAACTCGAATGTCAGATAACAACCAAGCACTTAAACAAGCAGGATTAAAAGTCACACTTCCGCGTCTGAAAATTTTGGAAGTACTTCAGAATCCTGAGTGCCAACATATCAGTGCCGAAGATTTATACAAAAAGTTGATCGATATTGGTGAAGAGATTGGCCTGGCCACTGTTTACCGAGTGCTGAACCAATTTGATGATGCAGGAATTGTCACCCGTCACCATTTTGAAGGTGGCAAGTCGGTATTTGAACTGTCTACCCAGCACCACCACGATCATCTGGTTTGCCTGGACTGTGGTAAAGTCATTGAATTCTCTGACGATATTATTGAAGATCGTCAGAAGCAGGTCGCCGAACGCTATAACATACGTCTGACCAACCACAGCCTTTATCTGTATGGTCACTGCACTGCCGGTGATTGTAATAAAGATGAAAGCCTGCACAACGAAAATAAATAATCACGCTTACATCGATAAAAAACCAGCCATATGGCTGGTTTTTTTAGATCAGGCAACAATCAAATCACAATCTGAGTCCATCAGTCTGCAATTTTTGCCCATGAATCACGCAGACCCACAGTTCGGTTGAACACTAAGTGCTCAGCCGATGAATCTTTGTTATCCGCACAGAAATAGCCCATACGTTCAAACTGGAATGCATGCTCAGGCGCAGCTGCTGCCAGGCTCGGCTCGACAAAACCATTCATCACGATCAGTGAATCCGGGTTAATCGTCGAAGCAAAGTCCTCTGCTGCACCCGGGTTAGGTACAGTGAACAAACGATCATACAGGCGAATTTCAGCAGGCAGTGCCTTTTCTGCTGACACCCAGTGAATCACGCCTTTCACTTTGCGGCCATCTTCAGGATTTTTACCCAGCGTATCAGCATCATAGGTACAGAAAATAGTGGTAATCTTACCGTCGGCATCTTTCTCAACCCGCTCGGCTTTAATGACATACGCACCACGTAAGCGTACTTCTTTACCCAAGACTAAACGCTTGTACTTCTTATTGCCTTCTTCACGGAAATCTTCACGTTCAATGTACAGATCACGGCTAAATGGCACTTCACGCTCACCCATTTCGGGTTTATTAGGATGATTACCCACGGTGAGAATTTCCGTATCACCAAAGTTTTCGATCACTAACTTCACCGGATCCAACACGGCCATGGCCCGAGGTGCGTTCTCGTTCAAATCGTCACGGATACACGATTCAAGAGAGCTCATCTCAATGGTATTGTCCTGCTTGGTGACACCAATACGCTGACAAAACTCACGAATAGAAGCAGCCGTAAAGCCACGTCGACGTAAGCCCGAAATTGTCGGCATGCGAGGATCATCCCAGCCTGAAACCAGCTGTTCAGTCACCAGCTGGTTCAGCTTGCGCTTGGACATGACTGTATATTCCAGGTTCAGGCGGCTGAATTCATACTGACGAGGTTGAGACTCAATAGTAATGTTATCCAGCACCCAATCGTACAGACGACGGTTGTCCTGGAATTCCAGGGTACACAGCGAGTGCGTAATACCTTCCAGCGCATCAGAGATACAGTGGGTGAAATCGTACATCGGATAGATGCACCACTTATCACCTGTCTGATGGTGAGTTGCGAAGCGTACGCGGTACAGCACAGGATCACGCATAACCATAAACGGCGATGCCATATCAATCTTGGCCCGAAGCGACATTTTGCCTTCTTCGACTTCGCCATTTTTCATTTTCTCGAACTGCGCCAGATTCTCGGCCACAGGACGGTCACGATAGGGGCTTGGTTTACCCGGCTCAGTCAACGTGCCGCGATACTCACGCATTTCTTCTGGTGTGAGTTCATCAACATACGCCAGGCCTTTGTTGATCAGTTCCAAAGCGTAGCCATACAGCTGATCGAAGTAGTTAGATGAGTAGCAAATCTCACCGCTCCACTCAAAGCCCAGCCAGTTTACGTCTTTCTTAATCGACTCTACGTATTCGATGTCTTCTTTTTCTGGGTTTGTGTCATCAAAACGCAGATTACATTGTCCCTGGTAATCCTGAGCAATACCAAAGTTCAGGCAGATAGACTTCGCATGGCCGATATGCAGGTAACCATTCGGCTCAGGCGGAAAACGTGTGTGGACGCTGGTGTGCTTACCACTGGCTAAATCCGCATCAATAATCTGGCGGATAAAATTGCTTGGACGAGCTTCAGATTCACTCATCAATTACACCTCGTGCGCTAAAAGGATCTTCGAACCTGTTATGATCCACAAATACAGGTCATGACTCAACAATTAGTGTGCATTGAATCATGATTAGGGCAAAAAAAAGCCGACCCTGACGGGCCGGCCTCACTTTCAGTTATCTTTCGCTATCAGATTAACTGTCTATTATGGCAGTTTAACTGCAGACAGGTCTTCTGACGCCGGGATTTTCTTCATCTCACCGGCAACGATCTCAGCCAGTGGGCCAAGAATAACTTGCAGGTTATTTGAACCTAATTTCACAACACCCATAGCACCCAGTGCTTTCAGTGTTTTCTCGTCAGCCAGACTGCTGTCTTTCAGTGTCAGGCGCAGACGAGTGATACAGGCATCAATATTTTCCAGGTTGCCGTGACCACCCAGGGCTTTCAGATATTGTTTTGCCAGCTCACCAGTTTCCTGAGAACCAGAAGCCAGCACTTCATCTGAATCAGTATCTTCACGACCCGGTGTTTTAAGATTGAACTTCACGATAGCGAAACGGAAGATCGCATAGTAAATCGCAAAGAATACCAGGCCCTGAACAATCAGCATGTACCATTGAGTTGCCAGCGGGTTTTTCGATTGCAGTACCATATCAACCATACCGGCAGAGAAACCGAAGCCGGAAATCCACTGCATGCTGGCTGCGATATATACAGAGATACCGGTCAGAACGGCGTGAACCACATACAGTGCTGGCGCCAGGAACATGAAGGCAAATTCCAGAGGCTCAGTAACACCTGTGAAGAATGAAGCGAAGGCAGCGGCAATCATGATAGACGCGACTTTCTCTTTGTTCTCAGGTTTAGCTGTGTGATACATAGCCAGTGCCGCACCAGGCAGACCGAACATCATAATAGGGAAGAAGCCACCCATGTAGATACCTGTCTGACCAGGTACAGCTACACCGTCAGCAATAGACTTAGCGCCACCAAGGAAGTTCGGCAAGTCATTAATACCCGCAACATCGAACCAGAATACTGAGTTCAGTGCATGGTGCAGACCAACAGGGATCAGCAGGCGGTTGAAGAAGGCGTACAGACCCGCACCTACATCACCCAGGCCCTGGATACCTTCACCGAAGTGAACCAGACCGCCGTAGACGTGAGGCCATACGTACATCAGGACAAATGCCAGGAAGATACCGGCAATGGATGTCAGGATAGGCACCAGACGTTTGCCACTGAAGAAAGCCAGTGCCTTGTGCAGTTCAACCGTTGAGTAACGGTTATACAGCTCAGCCGAGACGATACCTACCAGAATACCGACGAACTGGTTTTCAATTTTACCGAATGCCGCAGGAACAGCACTTGGGTCGATACCCTGAATTTGAGCAACGGCCGCTGGAGAACAAAGAGTGGTGACAACAAGATAGCCAACGAAACCGGAAAGTGCTGCTGCACCATCTTTATCTTTTGACATACCGTATGCGACACCGACAGCAAACAGTACAGACATGTTTTCGATAATCGCGCCACCGGCTTTGATCAGGAAAGCTGCCAGTGCACTGTTGGCACCCCAGCCGTTCGGATCAATCCAGTAACCTATACCCATGAGTATTGCGGCGGCAGGCAACGTGGCGACCGGCACCATCAAAGCCTTACCTACTTTCTGAAAATATCCAAGAATATTCACCCTTAGTTCCCCCTATGGTTTTCTTAGATGCGGTTGAGATAACTTATTTTAGCTACCCGATTAAGTAAGTTGCAGTGTATGCCTTTAATTTCGCCCCGCAAATTAAAACCTTATCATTTGTGATCCTAATCACCAGCATTTGGCGGGTTTGAGCGATTTTGCTAGCCCGGTCATAAAACTTATTTTATTATTCGAAAGAAAGGCGATATACCGCTAAAATTCTCAAGTATTCTTTTCTAGCAACGAGGTGTTACCGTGAGACTTATCCCACTGAACAACGCGAACGAAGTTGGTTTGTGGTCAGCACGCTATATTGTTGATCGTATTAACAAATTTAAACCAACCGCAGACCGTCCATTCGTACTAGGTCTGCCCACCGGCGGTACCCCTCTGACCACCTACAAACGTCTGATTGAGCTTTATAATGCAGGCGAAGTAAGTTTCAGACATGTGGTGACATTCAACATGGATGAGTACGTTGGCCTATCCTCAGACCATCCGGAGTCCTACCGCAGCTTCATGTTTAACAACTTCTTTAACCACATTGATATTCAGGAAGAAAATATCAATCTGCTGAACGGTAACACGGACGATCACCAAGCAGAATGTAAGCGTTATGAAGATAAGATTAAATCATTCGGCAAGATCCATCTATTCATGGGTGGTGTTGGCAACGACGGGCACATTGCGTTTAATGAGCCGGCTTCTTCACTGGCCTCCCGTACACGTATCAAAACCCTGACCGAAGATACCCGCATCGCCAATTCCCGATTCTTTGATGGTGATATAACACAAGTGCCTAAATACGCACTGACTATCGGGGTTGGCACACTGCTGGACGCGGAAGAAGTGATGATACTGGTGACAGGCCATAACAAAGCCCAGGCACTTGAAGCTGCTGTAGAGGGTTGTGTAAACCATTTGTGGACTGTCTCTGCGCTGCAATTGCATCCGAAATCACTGATTGTGTGCGATGCCCCTGCCACACAGGAACTGAAAGTGAAAACCGTTCGCTATTTCCAGGAACTGGAAGCAGAAAACATCAAACACCTTTAACTGATAGGAAGTGTTCATGTACGCGCTGACCAACTGCCGCATTTTTACAGGTAGCGATGTGCTGGATAACCACGCTGTTATTATTGACGGAGTGAACATTCACGCTGTATGTCCTGAGGCAGAGCTACCTGCCGGTATGCCCACTCAGGATCTTGACGGAGCAAACCTGTCTCCAGGCTTCATCGACCTTCAGCTTAATGGCTGTGGTGGAGTGATGTTTAATGACGAAATCACTGCAGACACCATACAGACCATGCATCTGGCAAACCTGAAATCAGGTTGTACGAGTTTTTTGCCCACGCTCATCACCTCTTCTGATGAGGATATGAAAGCTGCGATCGCTGCAGCGCGTGATTACGAAAAGCACTACCAACACCAGTCTCTGGGTTTGCATCTGGAAGGCCCCTATCTCAATGTCATGAAGAAAGGCATCCACAGTGTCGAGCATATCCGGCGCTCAGATGAGGCCATGATCGCTACACTTTGCGAGAACGCTGACATCATCACCAAGGTGACACTGGCACCGGAGCAAACCCCGGCAGAGCACATTGAGCGACTCGCAGAGGCTGGTATTGTCGTGTCCGCAGGACACACCAATGCGACCTATGCAGAGGCACGAAAAGGGTTTGCCGCCGGCGTTACTTTTGCCACCCATCTGTTCAATGCCATGACACCCATTGCTGGCCGCGAGCCTGGTATGGTGGGTGCCATCTATGATACGCCCGAGGTATACACAGGTATCATCGCCGATGGCTTTCATGTCGACTACGCCAATATTCGCATAGCCCACAGAATTAAAAAGGAAAAATTAATTCTGGTTACAGATGCAACAGCACCGGCAGGAGCAGACATAGATCACTTTATTTTTGTCGGTAAGAAAGTATATTACCGCGATGGCAAGTGTGTTGATGAAAATGGCACACTCGGCGGTTCAGCCCTGACAATGATTGAAGCTGTTCAAAACAGTGTTGAACATGTAGGTATTGCCCTGGACGAAGCGATTCGCATGGCCACCCTTTACCCTGCCCGTGCCATAGGTATGGATAAGACACTGGGGGCTATCAAAAAAGGCATGGTGGCTAACCTGGCAGTTTTTGAACGTGATTTCCGTGTCCGGGCGACAGTGGTTAACGGAAAATACGAGCAAACATAACTATGAATGGCGGACAAATCGGTAATGTCGACCTGGTAAAACAGCTGAATAGTGCAGCGGTTTACCGACTCATTGACTTGCAAGGCCCAATTTCTCGCATACAAGTGGCAGACGTAAGTCAATTAGCCCCGGCCAGCGTGACCAAAATAACCCGCCAGTTGCTGGAACGCGGCCTCATTAAAGAGGTCGCACAGCAGGCTTCAACCGGTGGCCGACGAGCCATCTCGCTGACAACAGAAGCAGCTCCCTTTCACTCTGTCGCTGTCCGTCTGGGCCGCGATTATATCGAACTGACCCTGTACGATTTAGGTGGTAAGAGTCTGGCTGGCACAGCTCATCACTTTCCCTACTCAAATCAACAAGAACTGGTTGATGGCTTACTTGAGCATATCAGGCAGTTTATCGGTGCCAATCAGACCATTCTGAGAGAGCTGATTGCTTTTGGCATTACCCTTCCAGGCCTGATTGACCCGGAAAAAGGCATTGTCGAGTACATGCCCAACATCTCGGTCGACTCTCTGGCTCTGGCAGATATCATTACTGATAAATATGGCGTTTCCTGCTTTGTCGGTAACGATATCCGCGGGCTGGCATTAGCTGAGCATTATTTTGGCGCCAGCCAGGACTGCCGCGACTCCATTCTGATCAGTGTCCACCGTGGGACAGGAGCAGGCATTATCGTCAATGGCCAGGTATTTCTTGGTTATAACCGCAACGTCGGTGAAATCGGCCATATTCAGATTGACCCACTCGGTGATAAATGCCAGTGCGGTAACTTTGGCTGTCTGGAAACTGTTGCCGCCGATCCGGCGATTATTCGCCATGTTAAAGCGCTCCTGGCACAAGGTTACCCAAGCAGCCTGCAAAAACTCGAAGATGTCACTATGCCTGCTATCTGCGAGGCAGCCAATCAGGGTGATGAGCTGGCAACCCAGGCCTTAGTCAAAGTGGGCTACCAGCTAGGTAAAGCCCTGGCGATGACAATTAACCTGTTCAACCCACAGAAAATCGTTGTGGCAGGGAATATCACCTTAGCCAAGGACATTATCTTTCCCGCAATCCGCCGATGTGTTGAAACCCAATCACTGTCAACCTTCCACCAGTCGTTACCTATCGTTGAGTCTCAACTCTATACGCAGCCGACTATTGGTGCATTTTCCATGATCAAACGTGCCATGCTAAATGGCGTTCTGCTGCAGCGCCTGCTGGAAGATTAATTCTACGCCGGGAACCCCTTCCCGGCTGACCTCTCAAAAACCCTGTTTTTTGTAGGGCATGTATCGCCACAGACATGCCCTGTGCTATATTCCCCCATCAATGCAACTAATTGAAATACCAACGCTTATCAATAGTCTGGAAATCACATTTCATGATGGATCTGATTTACATTATCGCCGCGTTTCTCGCCGGCTATCTGGCACTGCGTGCCAAGCTCCCGCCACTAGTTGGATTTTTATTGGCAGGATTTACTTTAAATTCATTCGGTTACGCCTCCACACCTGTTATTGATACACTCGCTGATCTGGGCGTAACCCTTCTGCTTTTTTGCATCGGGCTAAAGCTTGATGTCAGAACCCTGCTACAAAAAGAGGTGTGGGCCGGCGCCACAATACATAACCTGCTCACTACCCTTATCTTTACGCTGGCACTGTTCGGTTTAAAGCAGCTCGGTTTAGGTATCTTTAGCGAGCTAGAGCTAACACAGCTCGCTTTGCTGGGCTTTGCCCTCTCTTTTTCCAGCACAGTATTTGCCATCAAGGCGCTGCAGGAAAAAGGGGAGCTGAACGCAACCTACGGCACTATCGCCATAGGTATTCTCGTCATGCAGGATATTTTCGCGGTTATATTTCTTACGGCATCAACAGGAAAGCTACCAGAGATCACCGCACTGGCCTTATTCGCATTGCCCCTGCTGCGTCCCTCATTGTTTAAGATTATGGATAAAGCCGGTCATGGTGAAATGCTGGTACTGTACGGCATTTTCCTGGCGCTTGTCGCCGGTGCCGGTTTGTTCACTTTTGTTGGCATGAAAGCCGATCTCGGCGCACTGATAATGGGAATGATGCTGGCGGCCCATCCTAAATCCTCTGAGCTGTCCAAATCACTGTTTAACCTCAAAGAGCTTCTGCTGGTTTTCTTCTTCCTCAACATTGGCCTGGCCGAGCCTGCAACGTGGACAGGCTTCTGGCTCGCGATATTGCTGCTGGCCTTATTGCCGTTAAAAGGTTTACTTTACTACCTGGTTTTCCATTGCTTCCATTTTCGGGTACGTACTTCGCTTCTCGGCACTTTAACACTCTTTAACTACAGCGAATTTGGACTGATTGTCGCAGGGCTCGCCTACAGCCTGGGCTGGTTACCGGGAGATTTTCTTGTCGCTATCGCTATCGCCGTGTCGCTCTCTTTCCTGTTATCAGCGCCGCTGAACAGTTTCAGCCATCGTATCTATATGGAAAGTACCCGCTGGCTTAAAGAATTTGAGCCGGACAAGCTCAACAGCAATGACAGGCTGATTGACTTAGGCAATAAACAGATCCTTATTCTGGGCATGGGTCGAATTGGTACCGGAGCTTATGAAGAAATGATCCGCCGCTTTGGTCCGCAAGTCGTCGGTATTGAAAACCGGGAAGAATCTGTGGAAGAACATGCCAAAGAAGGCCGCCACGTCATTCTCGGTGATGCGACCGACCCAGACTTCTGGGCCCGGGTGGTCTCTCGCCATCAGACGCGGTTAATACTACTGGCCATGCCGCACAGCCAGGCAAATGCGTTCGCTCTCGAGCAAATCAGGCAACTTGGCTATAAAGGAAAGATTGCCGCTATCGCCCGCTACGAAGATGAAGAAGCGACCTTAAGAGAGCTGGGCGTCGATGCCGCTTTTAATATCTATCGTGAAGCTGGCAACGGTTTTGCTCGCCATGTCTGCGAGTCGGTGACTACCGACATCAAATCCTTTTAATTGACCCCAAGATTACTGCACGGCAGCAAAAGTTGCCGTTCAGTATTTGGTCCAAAAACCTCCTGATTTAAGATTTCATTCGGTTAAACTCAATTTAATTAAATAATATTCACCAAAGGTGAGTTTATTACATTGATATGGGATTTTTAGTTGCTTTTGTTTGTTGAATACGCAATTTTAACAATCAGAACGAAACAAAAGCTCAGGGATAAAATAATAAACCCTTTTTTAATCGCTTTGTTTCCCAAGTTTAACTTTATGTTGGAGTAGTCAGTATGTGCTCAGTATTCGGGATTTTAGATATAAAAAGTGACCCATCTGCCCTGCGTGAAACCGCGTTGGCAATGTCAAAGAAAATGCGTCACCGTGGTCCAGACTGGTCAGGCATCTATTCGTCAGACAAGGCCATTCTTGTTCATGAGCGTCTGGCCATTGTTGACCTGAACAGCGGCGAGCAGCCACTGTACAACACAGACAAAACCCATGTACTGGCCGTCAATGGCGAAATCTACAACCACAAAGACCTACGTGCTGAACTGGCTGCCGACTACCCGTTTCAGACTGAATCTGACTGCGAAATTATTCTGGCGCTTTACAAAGAGAAAGGCCCTGAATTACTCGACTACCTGAACGGTATCTTCGGATTTATTCTGTATGACGAAGAGCAGGATGCTTACCTGATTGGTCGTGACCACATTGGCATCATCCCTCTCTATCATGGTCATGATGAGCACGGCAACTACTATGTAGCGTCAGAAATGAAAGCTTTGGTGCCAGTGTGTAAAACCATCAGCGAATTCCCTCCGGGTCATTACCTGTGGAGCAAGAAAGGCGAACCGGCTCAGGCACCTGTACGCTATTACAAACGCGACTGGATGGAGTATGACGCGGTTCGTGATGCGAAAACAGACAAAGACAAACTGAAAAAAGCGCTGGAAAACGCAGTGAAGCGCCAGCTGATGACAGACGTGCCTTACGGTGTTCTGCTGTCGGGTGGTCTGGATTCCTCGGTGATTTCAGCAATTACCAAGCAGTTTGCCTCCCGCCGTATTGAAGATGACGAAAAATCTGATGCCTGGTGGCCAACACTGCACTCTTTTGCCGTTGGTCTGGAAGGCGCACCGGATCTGAAAGCCGCGAAAAAAGTGGCCGATCATATCGGCACGGTACACCACGAACTGACTTATACGGTTCAGGAAGGCCTCGACGCGATTCGTGATGTGATTTATCACATTGAGACCTACGATGTCACAACGATTCGCGCCTCCACACCTATGTATCTGATGTCACGTAAAATCCGCGCCATGGGTATCAAAATGGTACTGTCTGGCGAAGGGGCTGATGAAGTCTTCGGGGGTTACCTGTATTTCCACAAAGCGCCTAACACGCAGGAATTCCATGAAGAGACAGTGCGTAAGCTGCTGGCTCTGAACATGTTCGACTGTGCACGTGCCAACAAATCCATGGCGGCCTGGGGGATTGAAGCGCGTGTGCCATTCCTGGATAAAGAGTTCCTGGAAGTCGCTATGAGCATCAACCCGCAGGATAAGATGTGTGGCAACGGCAAAATGGAAAAGCACATTATCCGTGAGTGCTTTGGTGACATGCTGCCTGAATCTGTGGCATGGCGTCAGAAAGAGCAGTTCTCTGACGGTGTTGGTTACAACTGGATCGACACGCTGAAAGAAGTCGCCGCAGAGAAAGTGACGGATCAGCAGCTGGAAACTGCCCGTTTCCGCTTCCCTTACAACACACCAACCTCCAAAGAAGCCTACGTCTATCGTGAAATCTTTGAAGAGTTGTTCCCGCTGGAAGATGCCGCTAAATGTGTGCCGGGTGGCCCGTCTATCGCCTGCTCCAGTGCCAAAGCCATTGAATGGGATGAGAGCTTTAAAAACAGTGCTGACCCATCTGGTCGTGCGGTTGCTGCCGTCCACAACGAAGCCTATCAGAAGGCTTAATTACCGAGCGTTACTCCATCCAAGAGCGCGTCCGCCTTTGCCTGCCTTATCTCCGCACGCAAAGGCAACAAAAAGGGGCCAGGAAGGCCCCTTTCCCCTTTTTATCACCCGCACACCCCCCGTCAGATCATGTCTGTCCACACTGTATCTGTTACAACGGTGCCCACAAGCTAACAGCGGCATGACGGCCTGATGCGCAGGCAGCAAAGCGCTGAAAGCTGGATAGCACAAATAAAAAAGGAGCCAAAGGCTCCTTTTTTATTTGTCGATTAACCGTAGAACAGCGTGCTACGATTATACGTCGTAGGTTGTGGAGGCAGTATCGCCACCAGTGCCCGTCCAGTTAGTATGGAAATACTGACCGCGTGGCTGGTCGATACGCTCATAGGTGTGCGCACCAAAGTAGTCACGCTGTGCCTGAATCATATTAGCCGGCAGACGCGCAGTGGTGTAGCCATCCAGGAAGGTCAGTGCAGATGTCAGACACGGCATTGGCAGACCAATTTCCAGTGACTTAGCTGCCACTTTACGCCATGCTTTCATGCCGTTTTCCAGGATTGCTTTGAAGTATGGATCCGAGCCCAGGAACGCCAGTGAAGGATCCGCTTCAAATGCATCACGAATGTTGCCCAGGAAAGCTGAACGAATGATACAGCCACCGCGCCACATCAGAGCAACGTTACCGTAGTTCAGATTCCAGCCATTGTCGTCAGACGCCTGACGCATCAGCATAAAGCCTTGTGCATAAGAGATAATCTTAGAGGCCAGCAGTGCGTGACGTACTGCGTCCAGCCACTCTGCTTTGTCGCCTTCAACAGCTTCGACTGTTTTGCCAAACAGCTTCTCTGCCTCTTCACGCTGACCTTTCAGCGAAGACAGGCAGCGGGCAAACACAGATTCAGTGATCAGTGTCAGCGGAATACCCATGTCCAGCGCATTGATGCCTGTCCATTTACCCGTGCCTTTCTGGCCGGCCGAGTCCATGATTTTCTCAACCAGTGGCTCACCATCTTCATCACGGTAGGCCAGAATATCAGCAGTGATTTCGATCAGGTAGCTGTTCAGCTCAGTCTCATTCCAGTCACGGAACGTCTGTTCCATTTCTTCGTGGGTCATACCCAGACCGGTTTTCATGAAGTGATACGCTTCGCTGATCAGCTGCATATCACCGTATTCGATACCGTTGTGAACCATTTTTACAAAGTGACCGGCACCTGACTCGCCAACCCAGTCGCAGCAAGGCTCGCCCTGCTCAGTTTTAGCCGCAATCGCCTGGAAAATCGGCTTCACGAATGGCCATGCTTCCGCATCGCCACCAGGCATGATAGAAGGTCCGAAACGTGCGCCTTCTTCACCACCGGAGACACCCGCACCGATGAAACGCAGACCTTTGTCTTTCAGGTAATCCACACGGCGGATGCTGTCTGGGTAGTTAGAGTTACCACCATCAATAATGATGTCGCCTTTGTCCAGCAGCGGGATCAGTTGCTCGATAAAACTGTCGACCACATCACCGGCACGTACCATCAGCATGATTTTGCGAGGGGCTTCCAGCTTGTCTACCAGCTCCTGCAGGCTGTAAGCGCCCTGAATCTTAGTGCCTTTAGCCGGGCCATTCAGAAATTCGTCGACTTTGGCAGCTGTACGGTTATGCGCAACGACCTTAAAACCGTGGTCATCCATGTTCAGGATCAGGTTCTGGCCCATAACGGCAAGGCCGATTACACCAATATCACCTTTCATTTATTTATTCTCCAATCGCTAACTTACTGGCTGCTAGTGCATCCAAATACCATTCGGTCTTACCCTGGCGAGCCTGAATTTTGGCGGCCGGGTAAGGCAGGCTATCGGCTGGCTGAGAGTGGATTTCTGCCACAATCTCGGTTTTACCCGCACCGATAACCAGATAAGAAATTCGTTTTGCCGCTTCCAGCAGACGGGCTGATTTGCTGACACGCAACTGACCGCTTTGCGGATGAGGCGCAACCAGGCTTAAACCGGGTTCATCATAGTCAGTCTGTCCCGGGAAAAGAGACGCAGTATGACCATCGTCGCCGACACCCAGTAAAATCCAGTCAAAAACAGGTAATCCGTTTTCAGCCGGAATCACCGCTGCCATTTCTTCAGCGAAACGCTTGGCTTCGGCCTGAGGCTGATCTTCACCACGGATGCGGTGGATATTGGCTACCGGGATTGCAACGTGATCAAACAACAGAGCCTGGGCACATCCATAGTTACTTTCTGCATCATCCGGTGCAACGCAACGCTCGTCGCCCCACCAGAAATGCAGATTCTGCCAGTTAACACCTTCGGCATACGGTGCCTGGGCCAAAGCGGCAAACAACTGTTTAGGTGTGCTACCACCTGACAGCGAAATATGCACAGGCTTATCTTGCTGGCTGATAGCCATCATGTCGTCAGCCAGGCTCTTAACCACGGCTTGCGCATCAGCATGAATTTTAAGATCAGTCATAATTATAACTCGCAGTATTCGGTATCAGTCAGGTTTGAACACGGGAAGCGCCACTGGCGATTATCTCTGGCCAGCAGTTCATCGGCTTCTTTCGGCCCCCAGGTACCACAAGCATAACCAAACAGGGCATGCGGATCCTGATTGAATGACAGAATCGGCTGAACATAACGCCAGCAAGCCTCAACCGCATCGCTGCGTGCAAACAAGGTTGAGTCACCGGCCATGGCATCCAGCAGCAAACGCTCGTAGGCTGTCAGCACATTGCTGTCAACCAGTTCGTCGTAACGGAAATCCATCGCCACTTCCTGGGTTTTGAATCCTGCGCCCGGACGTTTCAGAGCAAAGTTCATCAAAATGCCTTCGTCAGGCTGGATACGCAGAACCAGCTTGTTATCGGGCGCATCTTTACCAAATACAGGGTGCGGCGTTTTCTTGAAGTGAATAACCACTTCGGTGACACGCGTTGGCAGACGTTTACCGGTTCGGATGTAAAACGGTACACCGTTCCAGCGCCAGTTATTGATAAAGGCTTTCAGGCCGACATAAGTTTCGGTACGGGAATCTTCAGCAACGCCTGGCTCTTCACGATAACCGGCAAGCTCTTTACCACGTAATTCAGAGGCTGTGTATTGCCCCAGAACCAGGTTCTTACGCAAGTCTTCTTCAGACAGTGGCTGCAGGCTATTGAGCACTTTGGCCACTTCATCACGCATTACGTTGCCATTGATAGCCGATGGCGGCTCCATAGCAACCATGGCCAAAACCTGCAGCAGATGGTTCTGTAGCATGTCGCGAACCGCACCTGCGTTTTCGTAATAGCCACCGCGTTCTTCCACACCCAGGAATTCCGCTGCGGTAATCTCAACGTAGTCTATAAAGTTACGGTTCCACAATGGCTCAAACATACCGTTAGCAAAGCGAAATACCAGCAGGTTCTGAACCGTTTCTTTGCCCAGGTAATGGTCAATACGGAAAATCTGGCTTTCTTTGAAGTGCTTGTGCAGTTTCTTATCCAGTTCCTGAGCGGTTTCCAAATCGTAGCCAAACGGCTTCTCGATGATCAGTCGTTTCCAGCCGGTGCTTTCATCATTCAGACCATGGGCAGCCAGACTGGCCGGGATCACATCATATAAGCTGGGGGGAGTGGCGAGATAGAATAGAGTGTTACGAGGAGCAACAGACTGAGTGGCTTTTTCTTCCAGTCGCTGTTGCAACTTACCATAGTCATCACAATCTAACGTGTTGATGGCCTGATATCCAACATGCTGACAAAATGCAGCCAACTTCTCGGGATCCGTCTTCTCGGTTTTGACCAGAGAAGCCCGGACTTTTTCTCTGTATTCCTCATCACTGTTTGCAGTACGGCTTACGCCAAGGATAGAGAAATCAGAAGGTAGCATCTGATTAACATACAGATGATACAGCGCTGGGATAAGCTTACGATACGTTAAATCGCCTGAGGCACCAAAAATAACAATATCGCTGTTTTCAGGTATGACCATGTTCTTTATCTTTCCCTAACAGGTATACAAGTTTGACGGGTCTAATTCCGGCAAAGCATAACATTCAGAACGACAATGTGCTGATGTCCTGGCCTCTCAATTTGATAGGTTATACCTATCAGAAAGTGGGGTTCCCCAAGATGGAGCACACTATATCTGCATTTGTCACAAAGTTACATCCCGCTAATTCTATCAACTGACATAAAAACTGAAACATGAAGGCCGGATAAAATATCTCACTGCCCGCCCATTTTCAGGTAGCCACCTTAGCTTTGTCGAATGACTTGAGCTGAAATTACATGAAAAGCATAAAAAAACGCCGCGAAGTTGAGCAAAAATCAAAATCTAAATATTTTACCTTCTGAAAAAAAATCATGGCAAGCAGGCCAATACTGCACACTTTTCGCGTCGCGTCTTTAGTGCAAAATCATCCTCACCGGCCAGTTTTCATCACGACATGCTGAGCGCCTTATTTGGTAGGCTTTCTGAAAGTAATTAACAAAACCTATCAAACGAAATCGTTTGCCTGAATATAACCGTGACTCTACACCCAGAATCATGCCGATCTTACCAAGGCTGAAAAACAAAAAACCGCCAAAATGGCGGTTTTTTACAAACATGAAAGCCTGTGCTTTTCATCGGAATCGGGGATATCAACGTTCCCAATACGCCTCTTCCAGACTGTCTTCCCGCTCGGGTAATCCTCGTGACAAACGCGGAGAGTGCTGAGCCAGCACTTCGTAACTGACGCGATTCGAATACAGGCAGATTTGAGAAAACGATGAATAGGCCAGGAAATCGTAGCTGTGCTTACTGGATTTCGGCACGTTTTCTTTATGGTAACGGTTCGCTGCCATATCGTGCAGTAGCGCGGACAGTGCGCCGTCCCCGGCACCATTGGTATTTTTAATGCGCTCCGGCCCACCCATATAAGGGGCAATGTGCGAATAAACCCGAAGAGGCGTTTCGCAATCGGCTTTGGTCATCGGACGACTAAACTCGTAGCGGTTAAACTCAGGAATCTCACCAGGCAGCAGCGGCAGACTAGTCGTTCGCTTAGTGCTCTCTTCCGTATAACCTGCTGTGTACAAACCTACAGGACCCGCGGTACACAACACAAAATCAACCCAATCCAGGGCTTTATCAGAAGCCAGTAATGGATCGGAAAATCCTGTCAGTGCTTCGGCTTCGTCTTCATTCATAGCAACAACCGTGACATGCTCACGCAGGAAATCGCGCCACCATTGCGGATCATCCGCAATCACAAACTTGGTACCCAATGTCAGTACAACCGGCACATCGTATTTCTTAGCATACTGAATGGCACGCATGGTGGCTTCCGGCATTGGATCGCCCTCTTTGCAACGCACCAGGTATGCCGTCAGCACCAGCGCAGAAGCACGCTCAAAGATCGATTCCGGAATGCTGTCTGGTTCCAGCTGGTTCATCCGGCC
Source organism: Photobacterium arenosum (assembly GCF_014841115.1). Taxonomy (GTDB): domain Bacteria; phylum Pseudomonadota; class Gammaproteobacteria; order Enterobacterales; family Vibrionaceae; genus Photobacterium; species Photobacterium arenosum. The sequence goes on along the minus strand of NZ_JACYTP010000002.1, from coordinate 339,519 downwards.
TTCGTTAATGGCAAACGTCCGCTCACCATCAGGCGTGATCAAGGCGAAGCAGCGGCCAATCGGCCCGTTCACCGGCTGAAGGTTATTCAGATCCATACGGCTGGATGTATTGACCAGGTACCGGTATGCATAACTGCCAATCTGGATATCCTGGCTCATCACGCCCAGAAGCACGGATTTATCATCCGCCAGTACCGAATAGTTGTGCAGCGTATTTCCTATCGTTCCACCCGCGAACTCATGACGAATCAGGTCTTTTTCTTTCAATTCACGATAAAGTGCTTCTGCTGCCTCTTCGGCGATAACCAAAGAGTGTCCTTTGCTCAGCGCATAGCGACTCAGAAACTCATCATCGACACACGCTTCAATATCCACCAGCGTTTGGTCTATGCCAACGACATGCGTACGCGCAAGCGGTTTGCTGCTGGCCTGAGTCAGAAGCGGATCTCGGGCATGGACGGGAAAATAGTGTTTTGATTTACGTTGACCAGGAAATTTCATGATATCGCGCTGCCGGGTAGAAAAAACTTGCGGATGATATCACAAAATATAGTTCAGTGAAGAAATGGCCCAAACAATAAGTGCGAGCCAGATCATGATATATGTAGAAGTTAAGAAAAGGTTACCAGCCCTGGGTATGCTGCCGGATCAGGGTTTCCATCATAGCAATATGGGTGCTGTTATCATTGAGGCAGGGGATCAGGTTGAAGGTTTCACCTCCGGCATTGATAAAGGCATCTTTACAGCCCTCTGCGATTTCTTCGATGGTTTCCAGACAATCGACTGAAAACGCAGGACAAATCACATCCAGCCGTTTAACCCCTTTTTTTGCCAGTTCAATAATCGTTGGCTCGGTATAGGGCTTCAGCCATTCTTCACGACCAAAAATTGACTGATAGCTCATGCTCATCTTTTCTCTTGGCATCGCCAGCGCTTCCGCCAGAAGTGCCGTTGTCTGGTTACAGTGCTCGGGATAAGGATCGCCCAGATCAGCGTAACGTTTTGGAATTCCATGGTACGAGCACAACAAGTAGTCAGGCTCTCCATGCTCGGCCCAGACATTAGTGACCGATTCAGCAAGCGCCGAAATATAGCCAGGGTGGTCCTGGTACTGATTGATAAACCTGAGCTCTGGCAGATAATCTGTTTGTTGAAGGCTGCGCGCCACTTTATCAAACACAGCAGCGGTAGTCGTGCGCGAATACTGTGGATAGAGCGGTAAGACAATCACCTTTCGGCAACCCTGATCATTGAGCATCGACAAGGCTGACTGAATACTGGGGTTACCGTACGTCATACCGAGTGCAACCGGTATGTTCAGCCTTTCTTCCAGCGCGTCGCGTTGACGCTGCGAATAGACCATCAGCGGCGAGCCTTCCTCAAGCCAAATCGACTGATACAGTTTCGCAACCTTAGGAGAACGGATAGGAAGAATTGCCCCGTACAACGCCGGTCGCCATAGCCATTTAGACAGATCGACAACACGGGGGTCACTCAAAAATTCACCCAGAAAACGCTTTACAGCCGCTGGGGTTGCTTCATCCGGTGTACCCAGATTGACCAAGAGTACGCCAATGCCTTTATTCTCCATCATCACCTGCAGTTCATCTTGTTATTCAATGACAGTGATAGTGTACCATTAAGCGGTTGATTTGCCCTGGGTATCGCAGTCTTCAGCATAAAAAAAGCGGAAGGCTGTTAACCTCCCGCTTTTTGACCATACAGTCTGCTAACCCGATTCGGTTAATCGCATTGACTGTGGAACATCACTGATATTCGATTAAGCTAAAGCTTTTGCCAGCTCTGCACTGACATCAGCCACTGGCTGTGTACCATCAATTTTGATGTAGGTAGTGTTGCCAGCATCTGCTTCTTTGCTGTAATAGCTGATCAGCGGAGCAGTTTGATTATGGTATACACCCAGACGTGCACGAACTGTTTCTTCTTTGTCATCTTCACGGATAACCAGTTCTTCGCCAGTGACGTCATCTTTACCTTCCACTTTCGGCGGATTGTAAACGGCATGATAAGTACGGCCTGACGCCAAATGTACACGGCGGCCCGCCATACGTTCGACAATTACGCTGTCTGGAACGTCAAATTCAATGACGTAATCCACTGCCACGCCAACTTCTTTCAGGCCATCAGCCTGAGGAATAGTGCGTGGGAAACCGTCCAGCAGGAAGCCTTTTGCACAGTCGTCTTCAGCAATACGCTCTTTGACCAGACCCAGAATAATATCGTCAGACACCAACTGACCTGCGTCAATCACGGCTTTCGCTTGTTTACCCAGCTCAGTACCCGCTTTGATTGCCGCACGCAGCATATCACCCGTCGAAATCTGAGGAATACCAAATTTCTCCATGATGAATTGTGCCTGTGTGCCTTTACCTGCACCTGGAGCGCCCAGAAGAATGATGCGCATCTTGATCCCCTTTTCTAGTAATTAGCCGGAGTTTTTGGAAAGTCAGAAAAATACACTGATTAGACCATACTCGCAAGTCCGCGTCTCTGGAAGCTAAACGATTACATTCTTTATCAGCATACTCTTTGAAGCAAAACGGGCGCAGATTGCCTCTGCGCCCGTGGTTTATTATGGCTGCGCCAACAGTTTATTGACTGCCGCCAGGAACTGGGATGGATCTTCCATCGAACCCCGTTCAGCAAGCATCGCCTGCCCCAGTAACATCTCAACCCAGCGGCCAAATGCATCTTCGTCTGCTTCATCGGCCATACGATTCACTACCGGGTGTTTCGGATTCAGCTCAAAAATGTACTTCACTTCCGGCGCTTCGTGACCAGCCGCAGCCAGCAGTTTCGCCATCTGTGTTCCCATTTCATTTTCATCCGTCACCACCACAGCCGGTGTATCCTGCAGCTTGAACGTTGCCCGGACATCTTGCACACGATCACCCAAATAGGCTTTGGTGCGCTCGATAACCGAAGCAAATTCTTCTTTTGTCTGCTGCTGCGCTTCTTTCTCTTCTTCGTTTTCAAACTTAGAAAGATCCAGACCAGCCTTGGTAATTGACTGGAACGGCTTACCGTCAAATTCCGGCAGATGACCCATCAGCCATTCATCAATGCGGTCGTGCATAAGCACCACTTCCAGGCCTTTGGCACGGAACTGCTCCAGGTGCGGGCTGTTTTTCGCCGCCTTGAAACTGTCTGCGGTAATATAATAAATCTTTTCCTGACCTTCTTTCATCCGGCTGACGTAATCTGCCAGAGAAACGCTTTGTTCAGACGTATCGTTATGGGTTGAACTGAAACGCAGCAACCCGGCAATTTTCTCGCGGTTGGCAAAATCTTCCGCCACACCTTCTTTCAGCACTTGGCCGAACTCTTGCCAGAACGATGCATACTCATCTTTCTTCGCCAGTTTTTCCAGCATGGACAAGGCACGCTTGGTACAGGCTTTGCGCAGCGCCTGAGTCACCTTGTTGTCCTGCAGAATTTCACGGGACACATTTAACGGCAGATCATTCGAGTCAATCAGACCGCGCATAAAGCGCAGGTACATCGGCATGAACTGCTCGGCATCGTCCATGATAAACACACGCTGAACATACAGTTTCAGGCCGTGCTTGCTGTCGCGGTTATACAGGTCAAACGGCGCTTTGGACGGAATATACAGCAGACTGGTGTAGTCTTGCTGGCCTTCCACACGGTTATGGCTCCAGCTCAGTGGCTCAGCAAAGTCATGGGAGACGTGTTTGTAGAATTCTTTGTACTCATCATCTGAAATATCAGATTTACTGCGGGTCCATAACGCCTGTGCTTTATTGACCTGCTCCCACTTTTTACCGGTCTCCTTGCCTTCCTCATCGTGCTCAGCCGTTTCCATCAGCACAGGAATGCCAATGTGGTCTGAATATTTACTGATGATATTGCGCAGGCGGTACTCGCTGAGGAATTCTTTTTCTTCTTCACGCAAATGAAGAATGATCTCGGTACCACGGCCTGTTTTCTCGATGTCCTCAACCGTATAGTCGCCTTCACCGGTTGAGTGCCAGCTTACCGCCTGCTCGACGGCCGCACCGGCGGCACGGGTCTTGACAGTCACTGCATCGGCAACAATAAACGAAGAATAGAAGCCGACGCCAAACTGACCAATCAACTGAGAATCTTTGCTCTGATCTTCACTCAGCTTCGAGAAAAAGTCTTTAGTACCGGACTTGGCAATAGTCCCCAGGTGCTCGATCACCTCATCGCGGGTCATACCAATACCATTGTCACTGATAGTGACAGTGCCCGCTTTTTCATCAAACGACAAACGCACTGCCAGCTCGCCATCGTTTTCATACAGCTCAGGAGATGAAAGGGCACGAAACCTCAGTTTGTCAGCCGCATCAGAAGCATTGGAAATCAGCTCCCGTAAAAATATCTCTTTATTTGAGTACAATGAGTGGATCATTAAATGAAGCAATTGCTTCACTTCTGACTGAAAACCACGTGTTTCTTTATTTTTCTCTAAAGTTTGCTCGCTCATTTGAACTCCGTAATCCAGGTTTACCTCATTACTGATACCTAGATATGGTCAGTTCAACTTAAATCAAGCCTTAGCGTGAAAAAATCTAAGATTGCCCTCAAGTCAGCATCTTAGCTATTCAATGAACGATCGGACGACTATGATATACGAGTCACAAGTCACCAAAAGGCTGGTAATGGATCATACGCATTGTAAATTTCTGATTGGCAACAGATTTACTTTCTCCCCCCAACACAATAGCCTGGCTGACAATCTTCAGCCGGAAGAAACCATTTATTTAGGTATCAATGAAAGCCGGGCATTGCATTTGCTGCTGGATGAACCGGGCACCATAATCTCCCGTCAGCGTATGCATGATTTTATCTGGCGCGAGCAAGGGTTTGAGGTGGATGACTCGAGCCTGACCCAATCGATTTCAACCTTGCGTAAGTACCTGCAGGACTCAACTCGCTCGCCAGCCTTTATCAAGACGATACCCAAGCGCGGTTATCAGATGATAGCCAGTGTCGATCGTATTGACGCAGCCCCTGCCCCTCCAGCCGATATCCCCAATGGTGTACAGACTGATAACAATGATGGCTTCATTGATTCGCCCAAACCATTTCCGGTATCTGCAAGCCTGGCTGAGGATACACCTGACACAACGTGTATACAGCCAGCGACACAGATAACGCACGCCCCGTCAACACACCGGTTTTTCCAGCCCAGGTACATGATCAGCGCCCTGGCAACCTTCATACTGTGTATTGTATTACCGCTCTGGGCATACCTGGCACCGCCACCTTCATCGAGCGCCTTCTATAAAGCCTTTATGATCAATGATATTCCCGTGCTGATTCCCAGTGAGGTTGAGGTTACCGGGAAATGGCGTCCACTCATCAGGCAATGTGTCTCCGCCCAGATGCTGAACAATGACAACAAGCCGTCAGCAGCACCGGCCAAAATCATTGTCACAGGCGGGGCGCATAATCAGCTGTGGATTAATCTGATTTATACGCCGGCTGATTACCGGAAAAATATGACACTGACGATAGTGACACTTGACAGAGAAAGGGATCTGCCATGTTCAGTACACTAACCCAGCCGGGCAAAACGCACAGATATTACTTGTTTATCATCATTGCATTAACATGCCTGGTGACCCTGGGCAGCCTTTACTATTTCTTCAGCAGTGACCATAAGATTTCCCGTTTTCTTACTTCGTATAACTGGCAGTCTTACGCGGTCACAGATGTGGCTTCAACAGAGGTGCCCGGGCTCGAAATTCTTAAAAAGGTTATTGAAACCAGCCATATTGTCTATATGCCTAACCAGTCATATTCCCGGGTAACCCGGGTGACTCTGATTAATGAGGAGCAGGGCCAGCTTCACCTGACGATTACTGAATATGGCCGGTGGGAAGTCAGTGGTGGTTATCTGCAGATTCGGCCGACGCACTTTAATGAGATGAAAACAGGTAATGAAAGCGCATTCAGCAACAAGCAGATTACCGCTATCAACCAGTATTTTCAGCTCAATGCGGAACAAAGTAACCGGATTGATATCATGAGTGAAAAAGCCGTGCTGTTAACCGGACTGAATACCCGATCTCAGGTGCTGAACGCCAACCTTTAACGAAAGAAACCGACGGTAATCGTCGGTTATTCATAACAGGTCAAGAATATGGCAAAGCGGCTTTAATACAGTTTCTGCCGGCCTGCCAGAGAATGCGACAGTGTTGTCCCATCCACCAGCTCCAGCTCACCACCCACAGGTACACCATGTGCAATCCGGGTCGCAGGTACCTGATAAGCCTGACAAAGCTCGGCAATGAAATGCGCAGTAGCCTCACCTTCAACCGTGGGATTGGTGGCCAGGATCAGCTCGGCAATGTGTTCATTTTGCAAACGGTATTCCAGCACATCTAACCCGATATCGCTCGGGCCGATGCCATCTAATGGCGACAGGTGTCCCATCAGAACAAAATATCGGCCTGAAAACTGACCTGTCGCTTCAACGGCCATAATATCTGCCGGACTTTCCACCACACAAATCTGGCCATTTTCCAGACGACGGGGGTTTTCGCAGATAGCACACACGTCTTCTTCAGTGAAGGTGCGGCAATCGCGGCAATGGCCGATTTCGGTCATGGCTTTCCCCAGCACATCAGCCAACTGCAACCCACCCTGACGGTTGCGTTGCAACAGGCTGAAAGCCATACGCTGCGCTGATTTTGGCCCAACACCGGGCAGGCAGCGCAGCGCGTCCATCAACTGCTCAAGTAACGGACTTGTACGCATTGATTAGAATGGCATCTTGAAGCCAGCAGGCAAGTTCATGCCGCCGGTAACACTGGCCATTTTTTCTTTTTGCGCTTCTTCAATACGACGTGCCGCATCGTTAAAAGCAGCCGCAATCAGATCTTCCAACATTTCTTTATCGTCTTCCATCAAGCTGTCATCCAGCTCAACACGACGAACGCTGTGACCGCCGGTCAGGGTCACTTTTACCATGCCGGCACCCGCTTCACCTGTCACTTCCATGTTGGCGATTTCTTCCTGCATTTGCTGCATACGCTCTTGCATCTGCTGCGCCTGCTTCATCATGTTCGCCATACCACCTTTACCAAACATATCTTCTCTCTCTATCGGTCTGGTTAATTTATAAGGGTCTTACGCTCTCTTCATCAAGTACAGCACTGAATCGCTGACAGATGAAAGTCACGTGAGGATCCTGCTGCAGACTTGTCTTAGCCTGATCCAGTTTCTGTTGATAAATGTATTCCCGCCATTCCAGGGGAGTACGTCCATTATCACCAGGCTTGATGTGTAATTCTATCTCTTGTCCCAGTATCTCAGCCAGTGCTGTGCTTAACTGAGCCCTGGCTTTTTGTGTATCCAGATGCTGCTGAGACGGACGCAGATACAGAGTCAGGTCACTACCCTGCTGCTCCATCGCAGAATTTAATGCTAGTTGCTGTACCAAACGATCGGTATTTAACCGGGTCACCAGTTCTGACCAACTATCCTGCTTTGCCGCTTCACTGACAAGCAGTTCCGCCATTTCAGGTGTTTTTTCGTGCTCCAGCGCTTGCTTCAGATCGGTGGGCGCGATCACCTCCGGCAATTGAGTGTCAGGCTCGGGCTGACTCGTCGGCTGCCACTGATAATCCTCAGCTTTGGCTGACTCAACTGGCTGTTGCTGAGCGACCGGCGACACGTGATTTGCGCCTGCTGGCTGAGAACGGCGACCAGCATGCTGGCTCGTGATCCGTTCCAGCACACTGGAAGCAGGTTTCTTCACCGACGCCGGCTCAGTCTTTTTTGGCTCGACAGCTTCCTGGCCTCGCCGACTCTGGCTACGCAAGCGATTCCTTGCCGCCAGTAGCCCGGACGCCGGTGATGCAGCCTGTGTCATTGCCGCTGACTGAGGCGGGTTGTGCTCAGCCGGCTGCGCTTGCATTACAGGCTGAGGTGCCGTTTGCGGCTCAGGGGCATGTTCAGGCGCCATTGCTGGCTCACGAACTGATGCAGGATCGTGAACTGTTGCTGTCTCGGAAGCCGCTACAGGCTGCGAAGGTGAGTCACCTTCAGATACAGGCCTTACCGCTTCTGACTGCACTGCCGGTCGAACCGCTGAAGTGTCCGGAGGTGCAGTTCTTGGCTGAGATGCAGCCGGACGACCAGCTGGTACTGATGCCGGTACAGGAACCGCCTGAGGAGTTAATGCGCCCGCCGCGACAGGACGGAATGCCAGCATACGCAACAGCACCATTTCCAGTCCTGTACTGCCATCCGGTGCCAAAGGTAAATCCTGCCGGCCCTGCAATGCGATCTGGTAGTGCAGCTGCACATCTTGCGGCGACATTGATTTGGCCAGCAGAACGATTCTGTCGGCATCAGGTGCGGACAGATCCAGCGCGGCAGGTAACACCTGATACATAGCCACACGATGAAGCTGCGCGGCTAATTCACTCAGCAGGCTATCCCACTCCACACCAACAGTGGCCAGCTCTGCCAGGCAAGCCATTGCAGGCTCGACCTGGCCCTGAGCCATTGCTTCCAGCAGATACAGCGCCTGCTCTGTATTGAGCGTACCGAGCATAGCCGCAACTGAGTCTGACTGTACCTGGCCGTTACCCAGAGCAATCGCCTGATCGGTGAGGCTGAGTGCATCTCGCATGCTGCCTTCTGCAGCACGTGCTAGCAGACTCAGCGCTTTGCTGTCGAAGGTGACACTTTCTTCGGTCAGGACATGGCTCAGCTGTTGCTGTATCTGGGCATTATCCAGATGCTTGAGATGAAACTGCAGGCAACGGGAAAGAATCGTGGCAGGCAGTTTTTGAGGATCTGTGGTCGCCAGAATGAATTTTACGTGCTCTGGCGGCTCTTCCAGCGTTTTCAGCAAGGCGTTAAAACTGTGACGAGACAGCATATGCACTTCATCGATCAAATAGATCTTGAAGCGCCCTCGCGCCGGTTTGTACTGTACGTTATCCAGCAGTTCCCGGGTATCTTCGACCTTTGTTCTGGAGGCGGCATCTATTTCCAGCAGATCAACAAAACGTCCCTGCTCAATTTCCAGACAAGTATGGCACTTGCCACAGGGGGATGCTGTGATGCCCTGTTCACAGTTGAGCCCTTTGGCAAACAGGCGGGCAATGGTTGTTTTCCCCACGCCACGGGTACCACTGAACAGGTAAGCATGATGAAGTCGGTTATGTGTCAGCGCATTGGTCAGGGCTGTCAGGACATGGGATTGGCCTACCACATCATCAAAACGATGCGGCCGCCATTTCCGAGCCAGAACCTGGTAACTCATGGTGATAAATCCTACAGAATCCGATCAATCAGTGACGGTGATCCGCCAGACTGAATCCAGTCGACCATGCTAGCACAGGGAGTGAAAAGGCGCGAGAGAACTCAAGGGGATGTTTCCTTTCCAGATTGTTACTGACAACATTTTAACCTGAAAATCCACATCCCCCAGATTTAAACAGAACGGGTCAATCAATGACCGTCAAAGTCGCAGATACTAAAGACATTGAGGCCAATATTACGCAACCGCTGCTGACCACCAATCTCAGACAGGTTAATGACAAAAGCCGCATCTTCCACAATACCGCCCAAACGGCGAACCAGTTTCGTGGTAGCTTCAATGGTGCCGCCGGTTGCCAGCAGATCATCGACCAGCAATACTTTATCGCCTTCAACAATGGCATCTACATGGATTTCCAGCGTGTCCTGGCCATATTCAAGCTCATAACTTTCGCTGATCACATTGCGCGGTAATTTACCCGGCTTACGTACCGGCACAAAACCGACACCCAGCGCCAGCGCCAGCGGGGCACCAAACAGAAACCCCCGAGCCTCGGTCCCAACGACCTTTGTTATCCCTTTGTCACTGAACTGCTGAAGCAAAACTTGCATCGTTGCACCGTACGCGGCCGGGTCTTCCATCAGGCTGGTAACATCGCGAAACAGTATGCCTGGCTTAGGATAATCCGGAATCGTTTTGATGCTGTTTTTGATCAAACTGAAATCGTCTTGGACAAGGGTATCTTGGCTCATAGTCTTTTCCACCGGCTGCATAATTACAGCAGTTTGTTTAGGTATTTGACGCCTGTTATCAGGCAGTTTAGGCGCAAATAGTAGTGATTTTTACGGTAAGGGGCAACTTTCACTCTGAAATGTAAGAGCTCACCGGGGTTAACGGCTTTCACCACGTCCGGAACATTGCGTTTCCCTGACAGGTAAACGGTTAAACCAAATCAGCAAAACGATAGCAATTACAAACAGAAAAACTTTGACCCAAGAGACAGGCACGATGAAGATAGATAAAGCGAAACTGAGGGTTATGGTCAGATTGGCACGCCGTTTGACTGCCCGGCTGATGGCATGATGCTGATGCCAGTTATCCAGTACGGGACCCAGCTTAGGATGACTGTGTAACCAGGCGTGTATTCTGGGGGAGCCACGCATGAAACAGGCGCTGGCTAACAATAAAAAGACAGTGGTAGGTAAAAGAGGAAGGAAAATGCCCAACACGCCTAAGATTACGAAACACCAGCCGGAAACCAGCAACAGGGTTCGCCAGATCAGTTGTTTCACATTCCCTCTCTTTTACTTTCAGCCTGTTTCAGGCTTTCCGCTACTGACGGATTAATTGCTCAGAATACCCAGCCAGGTCAGGCTTGCAGGTAATGTCGGCAGCAGCATAGCAATCAGAAAACCGATAAAGTAATTAAGATTATACGGTTCTTTGAAATCATGTTCCATTGTATCTTCCTTTTCCAAAATTTAACGTACTGAAAAATAGAAAAAAGTGGCAAAGTGGCCACATAAAAACAGCAAGGAACTATAAAGCATTCTATTGACAACAAAAACCGACAAAAAGAAGGGTTATTCTGCTGTTGCTTTGACATAAGTCAGTATTGGCGTGACGTTTAGGCATACACTGTGACTCAGTTTACCTAGGAGTCTCTCTATGAATAGTGATTACCTGCAACAGCAGTCCACTCGACTGGAGCAAGAATATGAGGCACTTTCAGTGGAACTCTATTCAGCGCTGAATGCTATTCGTGCTGACAGCACAGAAAAAAAACAGCCCGAAAAAACCATCAATGAATTGCTGACGCTGGCAACGCATAGCACCGAACCGGCACTGGGACGAAAAGCACGGCGCCTGGAAGCCATTGATGCCGCATTATGTGCAATACGGTTAGATTTGTACGGCATTTGTACCGACTGCGAAGAACCGATTGATACAGCCACCCTTGAGCAGGACCCCGCGCAGCCCCGCTGCCATCAGTGCCAGTCACACAGTAAATACCACCATCAGCGCTCATAACCTGCCCCTCACCTGATAGTGGTATTGTCCCTAGCGTTTCGCCTTTATGGCTGGTTAGCCATCCATGCCTTGAAGGCGGCTTTCTCTTCGGGTTTCGCTTTGCTGTACCACAACTTAAGCTGCGCCAGCGAATCACCGGTAATTTCCACTTTGCCGTCTTGCCCGACTGCCACAGCCGCTTGCTGCAAATCAACGGCATAACCCTGCTCAAAGGTGATAGCGTGCTGCCGGTTGTACTCAGACACCAAAGCTTCCATATCACTGAATGCCGCGACGCCATCGCCCTGCAATTCAACAAAAGGTAAAACACGCTTGCTGCCATCGGCCTGCACCAGCGTCCATTCCGGGCCACGCTGGAAATAAGCCTGAGCCTGACTGAGAGCAACCATGGCAGGCAGTTCAATACGGGCATCCTGCGCCGGCATAGTTAACTCAAATAAATAAGGCCGGGTAGTATAAATGGTGTTCTTGCTGCCGTTTTTCAGTTCGGCATCGTAGCGCAAGACTACCTGATGCTTACCCGCAGGCAGCTCTACCTCTGTCGCACGTGACCACAGCGATGTGCTCACTTCTTTACCATCTACCACCAACAACTCAATACCATTGCTTACCGACAGGGTTGCTGCCTGCACATGCGTCGCCAGCAGCGATGCAAATAAAATAATTTTTTTCATAGCCAATCAGTCTTGTTGTGTTGTCAACCAAAACAAAAAGCCGCCCAAACGGCGGCTTTTGCAATATCTGTTGTATCAGGTAAGAACCGTTCTTAGAACAGTACTTCCATACCCGCTACGTAGCCCAGATCATAGTCAGTGTTGTCACCGTCAGCCCAACCCAGCTCTGCGTACAGCTTCACGTTGCTGTGCAGCTGGTGAGTTACGTTAGCATAAACGTTGTCAGTAGCTTCGCCACCATCAACATCACCACGGTTGTAACCAAGTGCGAAGGTGTTCTTATCCATAGTGTAAGAACCTGCCAGAGAAATTATGTCTGCGTCCAACGTTGTTTGACCAGCGGCATTCTCTACCTCGCCATTGCCGTACGAACCTGCAACTGCGAATGCACCAAATACATACTCAGCTTCCAAGTTGTAACCTGTGATCTCTTCACCAGCATTATTGACATCTTCAGAAATGTAATAATAACCGCGAACATCCAGACCGGCAAAACGGGCACCCAGACGTGCATCAGTGATGCCGCCATTGTCGTTTGCGTTCACATCGTGAGATGCGCCAAAGTAGAATTGACCGTTATCGTAAACATACTTGATAACTTCACTGCCCTGAGTTGCATCAAAGCCCAACTCTTCAGTACCCATCTCGTAGTCTTTACCGATACCTGCGTCATCAGAGATCAGGAACTGACGACCGAAAGTCAGAGTACCAAAGCTATTGCCCTGGAAACCAGCGTACAGTTCGTCATTGAAGAAATCAGAAGAGCTGCCGTCTGCATTAGTGTTAGACAGGTCAAAACTCAGGCCAGCAACTACGTTCAAGTTGTTGTTAACCGGGATAGTGGTGTTCAGCGTGATGTCACCATCATCCAGACGGATGCTTGGATCAGAATCTACATTGTCAGCCACAATCTTTTGGATGAACTGAACTTCAGCAGAACCAGACAAGTCGACGATAACGCCGTCTTGGTCCAGCAGGTTTACAGAAGCGTTTGCAGAGCCTGCAGCCAGTACAGATAGTGCAATTAGCGTTTTTTTCATGATATCCACTGCCTTTTCTTATGGATGGAATTCCTATTTCCAGAATCCCTATTGTTTTTTTATATCCCTTCCCGGCAGCCTGTGTTCGGTTCAGAAAAACCTGATCATGCAAAACCATGCCGGGATGGCGTAACTTGCGGAACTCATCCTGACAGAGAAATTATTACCATGTCAAATTCTCACTGTGTAACAACAAATTTTTCATACACCCTTAATTTTCAATTACTTAAGATATTTATTTAGCAGAAATTTAACAAAGATACACTTAGCACACGCAATTTAATGGTTACTTAATAGAATCAAATAAAAGAATTTATAGCCACAAAAGTATTTAAATACACATTAAATGCAGAATATTACACCTTAAAATCCACAACTTTAAGGCAATTGAATTAATCAAGTAGTTAACAGCACACCATTCAACTGGGGTTCAATCTTATTTCGTGAGGAGAATCCCATTTCAAGTTAAAAATGCGCGAGGATCAGCGAGAGGCTCCACGACCAGAGCTTCGTGTTATAATGACGGCCCCAATCCAGATTAAGTTTCAATCATGCTTCACAACCAGATAAAAAGTGATATTAAACAGTGCTATACCAACCTGAGTGCACAACTTGAGCATTTTATACCCCGTCGTGCGCAAAACTATCTGGTTGCTGAAATCGCTAAAACGCTATCGGGCGAATACCATGATAAACAGCGAATGCTGGTTGCAGAGGCGGGCACGGGAATCGGCAAGTCCCTGTCGTATCTGATTGGCTGTATCCCGTTTGCACTGTTCAATAACAAAAAAGTACTGATCGCGACGGCAACCGTTGCCTTGCAAGAGCAGCTGGTTCATAAGGATTTACCGCTTTTCAGGCAAATTTTTCCGAAAGAATTTAGTTTTATTCTGGCGAAGGGCCGTCAGCGTTACTGTTGCAGTCATCGTCTTGAAGCCAGCTGTGCCGGTCAGGACGACAGTCAGCTGGCGCTCTGGCAGGAGAAACCGAAAAAGTCTGACCTCAGTATGCTTAAACGCATGCTTGCCGCCTGGCAACAGGGAAAGTGGGATGGCGACAGAGACAGCTGGCCGACTGTGGTGCCGGATCGCGTCTGGCAGCAAATCGTATCGGATAAGCACAGTTGTAATTCCGGCATGGCCAAACATCGGAGCTGCCCTTTTGCGAAAGCCAGAGAGCACATGGATAAAGCCGATGTGATTATTGCCAACCATGCGCTGCTGATGGCCGATCTGGAATTAGGCGGTGGCATTATATTGTCAGAGCCTGAACACACCATTTATGCGATTGACGAAGCGCACCACCTGCCACAAGTGGCAAGGGACTTCTCTGCCGCGGCAGCCAGCCTGAAAGGTGCCAGTAACTGGCTGGAAAAGCTCAATCAGTCGGTCAGTAAGCTGGCTGATCTGGCTGATGTCCAAAAGGCCGGCCGTTTTCAAAATACGCTGCAGGAATCTATCCAGCACTTAGTGCCTACATTACGCCAGCTGGCCGGTCAGGTCGATCCAGCGGTATTCAGCAAAGACGGCAGTTACCGTTTTCCACACGGCGAACTGCCTGCCTGGCTGACAGAAGAGGCTCAGGGATGCCGGGATGCCAGCAAGAAAGCCAGGCAATCTCTGGCAAAAATGCATGACATGATCACTGAACGTCTGAAAGATGACGAAGTACCGGCACGTAGCGCAGAACCGGCATTGGCAGAATCTGGCCACTATCTGCAGCGGCTTGAAAATCTGGAGAAAGTCTGGTCGCTCATGGCACAGCCCCTCAAAGATCAGGGCGCTCCGTTAGCGCGCTGGCTGGAAAAAAATCCGGAACAGGACGGGGATTTTATCGTTCAGGTGTCACCGCTGGAAATCGGCTATCGACTCGATCAGCTTTTGTGGAGCCGGGCAGCAGGTTCCATTTTAGTGTCGGCGACACTCAGGGCTCTGAATCAATTCAGCTACTTCTGTCGTCAGGCCGGTATCAGCGAAACGGAAGGGACACGCTTTCTTGCCCTCGCCTCGCCGTTTGATTACCAGAATAACGGCCGGTTGGTGATCCCGCAGATGAAATGTGAGCCGCAGGCAGAGCAGTTCACTGACTTACTGATAGAAACCCTGCCTGAGTATTTTGAAGGGGAGACCGCCAGCCTGGTGCTGTTTTCTTCCTACTGGCAAATGAACAAGGTCGCGGAAGCCTTAAAGCCGCTTTGTCAAAAAAACAGCTGGGAACTGCTGGTACAGGGAGAAGAGTCACGTACAATCCTCCTGGATAAACACAAGAGCAATTGCGAACAAGGAAAAGCCAGCATTCTGTTCGGCACCGGCAGCTTTTCCGAAGGCCTCGATTTACCCGGGCATCTTCTGAGAAATCTGGTGATCACAAAAATACCGTTTGCGGTGCCTACCTCGCCGGTTGAAGAAGCGCATGCGGAATACATTGAAAGTCGGGGTGGTAATCCCTTTTTACAGATTGCCGTACCGGAAGCCAGTAAGAAGCTGATCCAGTCTGCAGGCCGACTGCTGCGCAAAGAGCAGGATTTTGGTAGAGTTGTGCTGCTCGACAGACGGATCATCACACGGCGCTACGGCAAAGCACTGCTCGATTCCTTGCCGCCATTTAAGCGCGTAATTGAACACACCATCAAAGAAAAATGAATAATTAATGATTGAAATGATAGATCCGGGCATGTGGCTCATTCTCGGTCTGGTAGCCCTGGCTGCCGGATTTATTGATGCGGTCGCCGGCGGCGGCGGCATGCTGACAGTCCCGGCCTTGTTGTCGTTAGGATTGCCACCGCACATCGCATTAGGGACCAATAAACTGGCGGCGACTTTTGCCTCCTCTACCGCCGCGCTGACCTACTATAAAAAGCAGTTGTTTTCCCCGGCTTTCTGGAAAGCCTCATTTGTCGCGACCCTGATTGGCGCCGTGACAGGTACGCTGGTTGTTAACATCATCAGTACTGGCTGGCTGGAGAAAGTGCTCCCGCTGATCATTCTTGCAGCGGCAATTTATACGATCTGGCATCCGCACCCCAAAGCCGACAGTCACAAGCTGCCTGAACCCAACGCCAGTCTGAAACGTAAACAGTGGCTGCAGGGCACGGGGCTGGGCTTTTATGACGGCTTGGCCGGACCGGGAACCGGCGCGTTCTGGACGGTGTCGAGCATGGCGCTCTATAAGCTGGACATTTTGCTGGCATCCGGCCTGGCCAAAGCCATGAACTTCACCAGTAACCTGACCTCACTGATAACTTTTGCCATACTGGGTCATATCAATGTTGCCCTCGGGCTGACCATGGGCGTCTGCCTGATGCTCGGCGCCTATATTGGCGCGCACTCTGCCATTCGCTTTGGCAGTCAGTTCATTCGCCCGGTATTTGTGACCGTGGTGGTTATTCTGGCCATCCGGCTGGCCTGGCAAGCCTGGTTATAAACAGGTAAGAGGAAAAACAGCTATGACAAACGACCTTCATCGCCTTTCTGATCTGGTCGACAAGCTGCTCTCTCCTGCCGAAGCACTGGATCATCAGCGCAGAGAAAGCAGTAAACCCCTTTTTGACAAACAATTATTTCACGGCCAGTCGCGCTTGCTGGTTCCCTGTATTCGCGAGATTCAGCAAGAGATTGCGGCACTGAAAAGCGAGCAGGCATCAGGCCGGTTACACGCCACCAGAGCCAGTTATGTCTGCGAAAAAATTCTGGCTCAGATCCAGGCAGTACAGCGGGAAATGGCCACCAAACAGATTCGTGAGTCCGAGCCGAAATACCAGGTCAAACAACGTAAAAGCCTGCACGAGCTGTACGATGAACTGGCACAGCATCAGGACTGGGAAAGGCGGCTTGCCGCTATGGTGAAAGATAAGGCGTTTGCGCTGGAGCAGGCACCACAGGCCAGTTCACGCCAGCCTTTGCAACAACAACTGCTCGCGCTGGAAGGCCGGCTTGCCCGCTGCCAGCAGGCAATGACACGCCTTGAAAAGGCGATCCTCCAGCTTGAACGTAAAGGGTAACTATGCTGCCACTAGTCTATCATCCTGTGTACTCTGAGCTGGTTCTGCCAGCAAAGCACAGATACCCTATTACCAAATATCAGCGCTTGTTCCTGCACCTTACTCAGGAAAAACAGATTGAGACATGGGCCGATGTGGCTTTTTTCCAGCCGGAAGCTGTCACGCCCGACGCCCTCAAAACGCTGCATCAGGCCAACTATATAGACAGCCTGATAAACAACACTTTACCGGCAGCAAAAATGCGCCGTATCGGCTTTCCCTGGAGTCCGCAGCTGATAGAGCGGACCCTGACATCGGCAGGCGGAACCAGAATGACTGTGGATTTGGCCTGTCAGTACGGTATCAGTCTGCATTTAAGTGGCGGTTATCATCATGCACACTATGACTTCGGCAGCGGTTTCTGTCTGGTCAATGATCTGGCGTTTGCGGCCCGGCATGCCCTGACGCTGCCTGGTATTGATAAAGTCATGATCATTGACTGCGATGTCCACCAGGGTGACGGCACCGCCACCTTGCTGGCCGATGACAACAACATCCTGACCTTTTCTGTCCACTGCGACAAAAACTTTCCGGCGCGCAAACCTGACTCTGACATTGATTTAGCCTTACCGCGCGAAACCGGCACCGATGAATATTTATCGGCCTTTAAGGCTGTGCTGACACTGGCGCTGGCACAGCACCGGCCTGATCTGGTGATCTATGATGCAGGGGTGGATATCCACCAGCACGATGCACTCGGCTATTTTAACGTCACCACTGAGGGTATTTTTCAGCGGGATCATTTTGTCATCAGCCAGTGCCACGATAACAACATCCCGCTTGCCGCTGTGGTAGGAGGCGGATACCGTGACGATCACCAGCAATTGGTTAATATCCATGCCCAGCTCTTCTGGGCAGCGCTGGCTGTCCATCAACCCGATAAACAAATCACTGCGCCAGCTGGCACTGTCGACTTTCAGGATGCATGATGAACAAAAAACAACAGCAACAGTCAACCGGACAACACACAGTGAAACATTCGCTCACCGACGCCCCGAAAGAGGTTCAGCTGGCAGTGGATTTGATCTATCTGCTGGAAACCAACAAGGTTGACCCCGAACTGGCACTGGCCGCGCTGGAAATAGTAAAAACCGATCTGCAGGCGAAGTTGCAGCGAAAAAGCGATGAGTAAACTTACCCGTCAAAATAATGACGAAACATTAAATTAAACCCGTCGTTTAATGATCCCGCTTTTTATTTATCCTAAAACGTAATATATCAATTCAGATTCATTGTGTTCTTCTCTAAGATATCTGCTCAGATTGATAAAAATAATGAATCAGCCAGTATCAGAACGGATACCTGATGATGGTTTGCTTTTCCAGGGATAATTAAGAATGACCAAACTATGCAACCTGTCTATTGTTAATGGACTGAAACTCACCAGTATTGCCAGCCTGCTGCTATTAACCGGCTGCGCCTCAGACTCGGCATCTGTTGCCAGCCCAAAAACTGAAACCAATGCCAGCGCCACCAGCCTTGAGCCATTAAAAGACATACAAGCAAAGATCAAAGCCGCCGAACAGACTTTTGCGCAAAACCAGGCGCTCAGCTGGTTTGCAACTGACAGTATGGATGAGGCCAGACAAGCGCTGGATGAGGCCCTGGAATACTTCAGTGAATATGGCTTAGATTCAGGTAAAGCGAACGACAGTATCGGGATTTTCACCTCAACAACCTACCTGCAGGCCACACAGGAAGCCTTAACCCAGTTCAATCAGCATATTGAAACCGCCAATCACACGCGTGCTGAAGCCACGAAAATACTAAGTGAAGCGTTCAGTAACCGCACTGAGTTAAACAGCATCAGTGCTGCTGCTTATTTCCCTCAGGCAATGGCACAAGCAGAAAAAGAACTGAAAAAGCTCGTTGATTACATCGCTGATAATAACAATGACAAAGCCATTAACGGTCAGGCGGATTTATTGCGAAAACAACGTGCTTTAGAAGTGGATACCGTGACGACCATTTATCTGGCTGACAGCCAGAAAGAGCTCAAACGCCTCCAGGCCGAACAAGCCGGACAACATGCCCCCGAAACACTGAGACATGCCGAGACGACGCTCAAAGCAACAGAAGCTTTCATTACCGCAGAACCTCGCGCGAAAGACGCTATTCAGGAAAAAGCGGACGCAACAGCTTTTGCACTGGCACACGCCAGACATATCGCGCATGTTGTTAAACAGCTCAAAGCCATGAAAACCAGTGATTACGAGCGCCACATTCTGAGCTATGAAAACATTCTGCTGGCGATCAGTCAGGAGCTGGGGGCGGAAGATCTGCGTAATCAGCCCATTTCAGAGCAGGGCAAAACACTGGTGTCCGCTATTCGTGACACGCTGAATGAACAAGGCGATGAAGCCAGACACTTAGCAGAAGCCAAAAACAAACTGGCAGAGCAAACCCAACGCGGTGATGAACTGGCAGTCTCACTGGTGGCAGCAAAACAGCAGGTTGCGGCACTTCAAAGCCAGTATGCAGTAGAAAAAAACCTGTTGATACAACAAATTGCCCAATTGACCGTCAATAACCTGCCGGCAGAAAAAACGACCCAGTCGCCACCATCTCCGGCCACCGCTGTTCAGCCCATTCAGCCGGTAAAACACGCTGAAACCTCGCCACAGCTGCCCAGTGACAACTCTTCCACTACCTCCGGCGAACTTGTTTCGCCTGCGGTACAACAGGATCAGCCCGCCGCATAATCCTTCAGGATTGACGGGTAAGCCGCTCAGTATGAGCGGCTTACCCGCAACGAGATGATCGGCTAAGAGCGAATGAACTTGTTATAAACAAGCAAGACAATAAACGCCCCTAAGGTCGCGGTGATCAGGCTGCCAATATTCACCCCAGTAACCGGCCCCAGGCCAATTAAGCTGCCTACCCAGCCCCCGACAAAAGCACCGACAATCCCCAGAGCCATAGTCACAATCCAGCCCCCGCCGTCTTTACCCGGCATCAGCCATTTGGCCAGTGCACCTGCTATCAGGCCCAGAATAATCCAGGAAAAAATACCCATTTTTCACTCCTCTCGTCGGAATTCACCATGTTCAAAAGAAGCTTAGCTGAGTTTACGAGATATGATGTATTGGAATTAATGCAGATTAAAAAGCGATCCTTTCATAAAATAAAAACCCGATAATCGCTTACCGGGTTTTTTCGTTAGTCTCTCAAGGAATACGTTTATTTGTTATCAATGACCGATCAGTTACAAGGACCAATCAATGCCCAAGGGCCACCCTGATCAGGCTGATTGCCATCCGTCCACCATTTGGCTTCATAAATATTGCCTTCATAGATCGCCTGCTGGCCTGCGGTATAAATCTGTCCATTAACCCAAGGGGCAGGGCAAGATGAACCCGGCTCAAAGCTCACGACCAGAGTCTGATTTGCCGTCACAGCTGTGAAGGTGTAACTGCTGCTCACAGGCTGAGCGACACCATTAACAGTCACTGAACTGACGGTATAACCGCTGTCTGGTACAAAGTTGACAGTAAAGTCATCACCACCTTTAGCAGACAGCACACCGG
The DNA here is from genome assembly GCF_014841115.1 of Photobacterium arenosum. Taxonomy (GTDB): domain Bacteria; phylum Pseudomonadota; class Gammaproteobacteria; order Enterobacterales; family Vibrionaceae; genus Photobacterium; species Photobacterium arenosum. The sequence continues at coordinate 318,919 of NZ_JACYTP010000002.1, read as the reverse complement.
ATGCATCAGGAGCAGGTGAAATTGTACCACCGCTGCCACTGACACTTGCGCTGATATCAAAGTAAACAGGGGTATCAATGGTCGCCTCTGTATAACTGCCAGTGAAACCGGCGAAATTGCTGGCAGACAGCGCAGTCACATCCGTATTGTTGAGTACCAAACGCTTCTGATTTCCCTGAGCAAATGGATCCAGTAACGTTATTACAGTGTTTGCGCCTTCCTGAGTCAGCTTCACTGCACTGAACGGAATCGCTTCATTGCTGGGCGTAGTGATGACAGTTTTCGCCACATCAAAACTATTTACAACCAGCTCAACATTCCAGCCCCAGGTAACACTATTGATTGGCACAATGTAGCCCAGACGGTCATAACCTCCTGTCACATTAACAAACATATCCGGGTTTAGATCAGCCAGGGTCAGTCCCACCAGCTCGTAAGAGGCATAAATACCGCCATCTTCGGCCTGAGGCCCGATAACGACAGAGGTTGTTGTCTCAAAAGCTTTCAGGTGCTTAAAGCCGATACCCGCTGTACCTTCAATCTTATCAACCGCCGGATCAAACCCGGTAACCACTTGCTTGCCTGAGTTCCAGGCCAGCGCATAGACATCCGATTTAACAATAACCTGCTCTGTATTGGCCTGGACATCTGAGGCATTAACTCCGGTTAAGATCACTGTCTGTCCGGAAAATTGCAGCTCAGTGCCACCAGCAACCGACGACACGACCAAACCAGCCAATGGATCCGCAGCTTGCCAGCCGCGCAGCACGATAATGTCATCACCAACGGTAAAATCGTTCACTGTAGTGACCGCACCCGTTTGCTCATTCAGCAGAATCTGATCTTTACCGCCACCGGTAATCACAGTGTCATTACCTTCACCGGCAGTCAGCACTTCATCGTAAGGTGAACCCTCAATGACATCGTTCCCCGGGGTATCAAAAATTGTGTTATAACCGCCGAACTTATGCACATATTTGGTAATACACGTTCCCAGCTCGTCACAGGTAATCTGATCATTGGTCAGTAATGCGGCAGTCCCCCAGGCGCCACGTAAGTGGGCTGCAGCCAGAATACCGGACATTGTTGCCTGAACCTGAATCGGATTGCCGTCATCGTCTGTACCCGGCCAGCTTTTTGCCAGAGCCTGTCCCCAGGTCATGTTCGCGTCATCAAGTAACTTGCTGATCACTTTCACGTTAAAGTGCATCGCATCGCGCATCACCAATTCTTGCTTTTCTGGCAGACGTAAATCAGCCAGAGAGTTCACACCATTTTTACCGACAAATGTGCCTTCCCAGCGATTATTATCTGTCACATAAACCTGATTGCCCCCTGAACCTTCGATTTCTGCTAAGGCTTCGGTTTTACAGCCAATCCAGGTTGAATCAGGGACAAACATATAGAAACTGTCGTAGTCAGTACCATCAATGTTTACCACATTAGGGCTGTAATAACCGGCATCAATCAGCACCGCCTCACCTAACTGATAACCGATGAATCCCCATGCATTCATGGAGTTATACTGCATCTGCCGGAACATTTCCGGATCGTTGGGTGTGTTCGGGTTATAAATATTATCAATACCCAGTTTGGTAAAGAACTGGCTGATAGTCGTTGGCTCAGAGATCATCACACCTGTAGAGCAATCACGCACCAACCGGCCTGGTTCTGTCACTTGCGCATAGGTATACACTGGATTATCAAGGTTCTGGGCATAAAAATCTGCCAGAGCAGGATTAATCCCCGACTCAAAATCACGCAGTGAATCCAGAAACCCCTGAATTCCGCTTGCTTGTGCCTGTCCACTGAGTGCTGACGCCACCAGCAAAGTGACGAGTCCATATTTCGTGTTCAACATATTTTCCCTTTCTACTTTTCCTACGAGGCAAAACCTCTCCCGAATCTCCTAATCGCAAAGCGCTAGGAGGCCACCCCGCTGGCTCACGCCAGCAGGAAACTTAATATGTGTAAATTCGATTAGACAGTGAGCAGTCAGCTCACCCGGCTAACAGCACAGCCGTGTCCGGCTGCGTGATCACCCGCCAATACCCTGGCTGCAGCGGCAGCACTTTCAGGGCGGGAAGAGTGAGCACAGAGGTAGTGAGAGACGGTGGGATAACGCAGCAAGTCATAAGGGCTGCGCAGCGCCACAACGATCAGATTACTGAAGTCCTGACTGAGTTGCTGCACCAGTTGCTGAGCCTGCGTCTGGTCAAAGTCTTCACCGGGTAGCGGATGATTTTCTGTGACCACCACCAGGTAACCATCACTACAGTTGTCAGGGAGCTGTTCGACACTGACTTCCTGCCACACGGCTTCCGTCTGGCGCAGGGTTTGAATGAAAGCCTCATAAGCAGGCTGAGACTGGTTAGGGCCAATCCCTCTGGGATTCATCAGGTTATGATAGCTGGCATCTGGCGTGGCATTGACAACATACAGCTTCTGACCACTGATATCTAAGCCGCCACGCACCCAGGTCACTGCCGATTCTGCGGCCTGCCTGGCCACTATCTGGCCGGCTGGCATAGAGACTTTGTGAAATAACGGCATGGGCAACAGCTTATCCAGTTTAAAGCGCACCACTTTTTGTAATGCCTCATCAATCACTTGTTCTGGAAGTTCGCCAGATTTCACGGCATCTATCACACCGTGAATCATCGCCAGTTGCTTATCCAGATACGCCTCTGAGTGATCATAGTGCTCTTCAGAGAGCATGATCATGGTAATCCCTGCCTGCATCGCTCTGACAGCAGCCTCGACCGGCGTATAATGATGCTGGATAGCGCCCATGTTCATGCTGTCGGAAATAATAATGCCTTCAAATCCCATATCCTTGCGCAGCACCTGCTGCAAGATAATTGATGACAATGTCGCCGGGTATGTGTCATCGAGCTGCGGATAAAGAATGTGGCTGGTCATCACCAGATCCACGCCGGCATTGATCGCCGCCTGAAACGGCGCCAGATCGTTGGCTTTCAGCTCGTCGTAAGATTTACCGACGCGGGGGATATCTCTGTGGGTGTCCCCTTGCGTATCACCATGGCCGGGAAAATGCTTGGCGCAGGCTGTTATTTCGCCTTGGTGTAATCCGCGAACCGCGGCGGCAGAATGCGCGCTGACTTTCTTCGGCTGATCGCCAAACGAACGGGTGTCAATAATCGGCGATTCAGGATTAAAATTCACATCACAGCAGGGGCCAAGGATGCAGTTAAAGCCGGCATAGCGCATTTCATCACCGATCACTTTATACATACGCTCCGTCCCCGCCACCGCATCCGGTACCCCCAGAGCCAGATTGCCCGGCCCTGTTGTCGACTCTCCCACCAGGACACCCCAGGCTCCTTCCTGATCCACTCCCAGTAACAAAGGTAAGCGATGATGGTGCTTGACGATGACATCCAGAGACTGATTCAGCTGATGCGCTTCGGTAAAGGTTTCCGCGTTGTCCTGACTTAAGTAACAGCCGCCCAGGTTATACTCTGCCACCATCTGGCGCGCCGCCTCGGCAGATTTGCCGGGAAACGCCAGAATAAACAGCTGGCCAACTTTTTCCTTGAGCGTCCAGCTGGCAATCAGCTCTGCCACTTTTGTGTCTTCAGCCATGTTTCTCTCCCTATCATCCTTAATAAAAATCAAATCATTATTTCTTACGTAACTGACGTATCTGGCCCATAGTGAAAGTCACCGCCACGATCACAATAATGCCGCGCAGGATCAGCTGCTGATCGACATTCAGGCCCATCAGAATCAAGCCGTTGTTCACCATTCCCATAATGAGCGCCCCGATCACAGAGCCGATAACCGTCCCTTTACCACCAAACAAGTTGGTGCCGCCTATGATCACGGCAGCAATCACCAGCATCAGGTCGTTCTCACCTAAGGTGTACCGGGCACTGTAAAGGCGGCCTGAATACAAGATACCGGCCAGTGCCGCCAGAAAGCCGTTCAGCATCAGCACATACAGCTTGATACGGTTGACGTTGATCCCCGAATACATGGCAGAGACTTTATTACCGCCGGTCGCCAGTACATGTTTACCAAAAGTGGTATTACGCAGCACAAAGGCGCCGATAACGGTGACGATAATGGTCCAGATAAACAGGATGGAAAACGGGCCTATGTCGCCGGAGCCAAAGATGAAGGTATAGGTATCATTATCAATCGGAATCGACTGCAACGATGTAGACCAGCGGGCAATACCGGTAATAATGCCTGTAGTACCTAACGTGACCAGGAAAGATGGAATACCCACCTGAGTAACAAAAACCCCGTTCACAAAACCTATCATGGTGCCCACCATCAGAGCGGCAGACATTGCGAGCAAAATACTGTCGGTTTCCTGCAATGTCAGGGCTGACACTATGGCGGCCAGGGCAACCGTGGCACCAAAGGACAGATCAATCTCGGCGGCACTCAGCACAAAAGTCATCCCCACTGCCATGATCGCGATAGTCGCAGTCTGGCGGGCAATGTTCATCAGGTTCATCGAGGTCAGAAATCCTTTGTCATGCAGCATCACCGAAAAGAAAATGAAGATGCCGATAAAGACAAAGTAAATGATGTAATCGCGCCAGTTAATACGGCTTGTACGTGGCGGCTGAAGTGTTTTCTCGTTCATTCGCAATCCCTTATCCTTACTGCACTGCTGCCAGCAATGCTTCTTCCGTCATACGCTGGCCACTGAAATGGCGAACGATACGCCCCTTATTGACCACATAAATTACATCGCAGAAACTGCCAACTTCGGCATATTCACTGGACACAAAAATCACGCCATTACCCTGAGCGACATACTGATTCACAATTTTCATGATTTCGTATTTCGCATTGATATCAATGCCGAAGGTCGGATCATCAAGCAGTAGCACTTTAGCGTCTGTAGACAGGCATTTGCCAATCACCACTTTCTGCTGATTACCGCCGGACAAAAAACGTACCGGCTGAGACACGCCAGTGGTCTTCACGCCCAGCCTTTTAATGGTCTCTTCCACCATTGACTGGCCTTTGGCTTTATCCAGCACCATAGATCGTGAAATCCGGTCAAACGACGCCATCAATACGTTGTCTTCGACAGAAAAATCCAGCACCAGCCCCTGCGAACGGCGCTCTTCCGGCACCATGTTGATCCCGTTTTCTATCGCCTGCCGGGGGGAGTGAATATTCGCTGTCCGGCCGTTCACCCGTACTTCGCCGCTCTGTATCGGTGTTAAGCCATAAATGGCTTCCAGAATTTCCGTTCTGCCGCTACCCAGCAAACCCGCTAGCCCCACTACCTGGCCCGGCATCACCTTGAGCGATACCGCATCAAGATCGCAGGTCGTAACATTGCGCAGCTCTAATAACGGCACTGTCTCTGATGTGGATGTGGCCGGACGGTCCCAGATAAAATCCGTGTCGGTTTTACTGCCCAGCATGGCTTCGACCAAGGCATCAACCGAGGTGTCAGCCGTTTGGGTTTCCAGTACGGTATAGCCATCCCGCAGCACAGTGACCGCATCACAGATACGCATAATGTCACTCATGTAATGCGTAATGTAGATAATTGAAATGCCTCTGCTTTTGAGGTTTCTTATCACAGTGAACAGTGCATTGATTTCATTATTCGACAGTGAAGCCGTTGGCTCGTCCAACACCAGAATACGGGCATCCATTGCCATGGCTTTGGCAATCTCAATAAACTGCTGCTCGCCGACACTTAAGGTCTCAATTTTTTGTCTGGGATCGATATCCACGCCCAAGGTTGCCAGAATTGGCTCAGCCTGGCGTACCCGCTCACGGTTGGAGATCAGCGCAGAGCGCTGGTTTGAGTGAGTCAGAAAAATATTGTCTGCCACACTCAGGCTGGGGATCAGACTGAGATCCTGATAGACCATAGCGATCCCTTTCGCTTGCGCGTCTTTCGGGGTGGCGAAATGGCTCTCTTCGCCAAAGAGACGGATTTCGCCGCCATCGCGCTGATGAAAACCATTGATCAGTTTGACCAGGGTCGATTTACCCGCCCCGTTCTGACCAACCAGGGCATGTACTTCTCCGGCTTTCAGGGTGAAATTGACCTCTTTCAGCACCGGATTACCATCAAAGCCTTTCTTAAGGCGACGGGCTTCAATTGCATTCACTTCCATTGAATACCTCTTCATAACGGTATGCCGACAGCAAGCTGGCATACCTGCAAACCGAATTTAATTACCCAGTGCTTTTCGCACAGAAGCCGGTGCTTCGCGGCGTAACGCCTGCTGCCAGGCATCAGCCAGATTTTCGCGGGTCACAGCACTGGCACTGACAGTGACAAAAGGTGGCGTGTATTCACCCAGTTTTGCCAGAGCGCCCATACGCGCCAGTGTCTGACCCAGGTCATAGGGCAAATCGGTGACGATACCGGCAACGTTTCGGCCTTTGGCCATATCCAGCGCATTGGCAGCGCCGAGATCCATGGTCACGACTTTGATATCTTTACGTCCCGCGGCGCGCGTTGCCGCGACTACACCTTCGGCAATGCTGTCCCAGGGAGCATAAATGGCAGTCATGTCCGGGTACTGGGTGATCAGTGCCGAGGCCACCACCTCACCGTCATTCGCATTGGCAATACCGCGCTTTGCCACAATCTCAATATCCGGGTAATTTTTCTGCAGATTGGTCAGTACCGCCTGATCACGCTGGTTGGTAACGTAATAATTGGCTTCGTGATAAATAAACCCGACTTTGCCTTTATTACCCACCGCCTTTGCTAGCATATCGGCTGCCAGTTTACCCATCTGGAACAAGTCATCCGTCACAATACCGGCATAATCTTTGCCATGTTCAAAACCACTGGGTAAATTACTGATCAGCACCAGTTTGCTGCCCTGCTGTACTGCAGGTTTAAACGCCGCGGCGCCAGACACAGGGTCGACCACCAGCGCAATCAGAATGTCAGGCTTCATGGCCATAGTGGTTTCGACATCGGTTTTTTGCTTATTGGCATCAAATTCCGCATCGGTCACGGCCACCACATCAATATTGAGTTCAGCAAACATGTCTTTCGCGCCATCAATCAGCGCATTAGACCAGTCTGATGTGCTGTGCATCAGAATCGCTGCAGTGTAATCCTTGGTTTTAATCGCATTTTCCTGTGATGCATTTAAAGTCACATCAGTATAAGACGTTGCTGTTTCTCCGTTTGGTCCTTGTGTTGAAGTCACTTCCGCCATTGAAGGCATGGCCACTGCCAATAGAGCAGTGAAACCTAAGGTTTGGCATGCCTGAGCTATTTTTTTCAATTTCATTCCCTGTCCCATCTGTGCTTTGAGTATTACATGAGTATTAATATAGGTGTTTTTTAGGTATTTAATGCGATCAAGATCTCGACACATTGTTTTTACATAGTGATAACAATCACAATAACAGCTGAAAAACAACGAACTCCTCATTGACCAGACAAATAACACAAGTTAGATACGTAATAACACGAGATAAAACACCCACCAAACACCTACAAACAAAAAAGCAAGGTGATTGATAGGTAAAAGCTGGGTATCATGGCAGGGTAATACTGGCCAAGGCCGCGGTCAGTAGAAAACGAGGTAATCAGGAAACATGAGTCAGCACACCGCCAATCAAAACAGCAGTGCAGCCAAAGTGACTGCCGGCATTTATCAACAGCTTCTGGCGCACCACGACATCTACTTCATTGCATTTGATCAGCATGAGCAGGTGATTGCCAGTAACTACCCGGTTGCGACGCTCACTCTGAAGCAGTTGGATGATCTTGTTTTTCTGGTCGGCCCGGCCAATATTGCGCAGATCAGATCAGTGCTGTTGCAGCAAACCGAGCAGTGCCGGTTTTCTGTCGCCAATCTGGCCTTCGAGACGCTGTGTCTGCAAGATGGTAATGCGCCTGCTGTCTATTGCCTGCACATCAAAGCCAAGGACGATAATACAGCTGAGCCTAAACTGTCTGCCATTGAGCAGGATTATAAAATCATCAACGAACTTGCCAGCTCCCTGAGTTTCCTCACTACGGCATCGGAGAATCACCTGCCTGAGCATTTACAGCAGGAAGTACGCAATACCCATTTACCGGAAGTGGAAGCCCGCCTGAAACAGGTGCAGGATCCCGGGCTGAAAATGTGCCTTGAGATTGTGAAATCCAATATGGAAAGCCTGCTGAACGATGTACCGGGGATGAATAGTCGTTTGCTGGAGGTGCTGACCCCGTCAGAACTGCAGGTTGCAGAATTCATCCGAGGCGGGATGTCGAGTAAAGAAATTGCGAGTACCCTGAATGTGGCGCGCAAGACAGTGGAAAACCACAGAAACAGCTTACGCAATAAACTGGGGATTACTAACAGAGGGGTAAATCTCAGGAATTACCTGTTAAGCCTGGAAAAGAAATAAGCATCCCTGATATAGCGTTGTCTGTGTCAAACGTCTGACTTAACACCCGTTAGCAGTACGCAGGCGTTTCGGCCACTCAGCCGTACCGGACGACAACATAACAATCTTCCCTTCCCGTGCTTCACCCGAATGATGGGAAAGCACACTACCCAGCAGCGGTTCGACTTTCATAGGACTGCGAGAAGCTGGAATCATATCGATTAAACGGGAGAACTCTTCAAATCCCATCGGTTCCAGATGATTGGCTCGAATTTTCATGTTCATTGCGCTTCTTCACTCCTTTCCTTGGCGGTCATCATCGCAACAAAATATGACAATAATAAATCTCAATGTGACATTTATGTTAAACGTTAATTCCCTGTAAGAAATTGACATATCCCTCAATAAACTGGACGTACCTCTTATATCACCACGAGCAAGGTCACAAATATTGAAGATATAAAACATAACTAAAATCAATGTATCAACTAATAGCGACTGAAAAGACGTAAAGATGAGATGATGATTTTTATGTCTTAAGTCTGTTTTAAGTTTCCCTTTCTAAGGTGTGCATACATACCTTCAGGGGAACTTTGCGATGAATCAGCATAATTCTAACAAATTAACCTTGGTGCATATTGATAAAGATCATCCTTTACGTGAGAAAACAGAATCTTATGTTGCCTCCCTGTTCCTTCTGGTCTTAAACATAAGCACAATTTGTCATCTGATGGGACTGGGCATGTCCATCATCCGCAACATCGCTGAACTGGCTGAACTGCATGGCGGCACTATTTCACTGGAGCCATAGTCTTCGACAGGCAAAAACTGCTTTCTGGTTACCCTGCCGATCAAAACCGGCCACATTCAATAGTGGCCTAACCATATAAGCTGACTATCTGGCCGACGACGCTATCGCCACCTATTCATCTGATTAAAAAACAAAAAACTAAACCAACGCACGTCACAATCACACAAACTGAGCCAAATTAAACCCTACCCGCTTAAAATCAGCTGCCATAATTACTTAGATAGCAAAACGTTTTATCTGTAAGGATTGTATAGCGGATACCCTCATTTATGACTGTCAAAATGGAAGTGAAGAATCTCTACAAAGTGTTTGGCAGTGCCCCTGAAAGGGCGTTTCCATTACTGGAACAGGGGTTAGATAAGGATGCCATTTTTGAAAAAACCGGCCTGACTGTCGGCGTCAAAGATGCCACTCTCACCATTAACCAAGGCGAAATTTTCGTGATCATGGGCCTCTCCGGCTCAGGAAAATCGACTCTGGTTCGCCTGCTTAACCGCCTCATCGAGCCCACCAGCGGTCAGGTACTGCTTGATAACAAAGACATCGCCAACATTTCAGAGGATGAGTTGCGTACTGTGCGGCGGAACAATATCAGCATGGTGTTTCAATCATTTGCTCTCATGCCCCATATGACGGTTATTGATAATACCGCCTTCGGCCTGGATCTCGCGGGGGTCGACAAAGACACCCGTTACGATACGGCACTCCAGGCGCTGACACGGGTTGGGCTGGAAGCTTATGCTGCCTCATACCCTGACGAGTTGTCAGGCGGTATGAAGCAAAGGGTCGGTCTGGCAAGAGCGCTGGCCAATGACCCGGACATCCTGTTGATGGATGAGGCTTTTTCTGCCCTTGACCCGCTGATCCGCACCGAAATGCAAGATGAGCTTATCCGCCTGCAAAATGATGACAAACGCACTGTGGTTTTTATTTCTCACGATCTGGATGAAGCCATGCGGATTGGCGATCGGATTGCCATTATGCAGAACGGTGAAGTGATTCAGATTGGCACACCGGATGAAATCCTCCATCACCCGGCCAATGACTATGTGCGCTCTTTCTTTAAGGGCGTAGATGTTACCAATGTCTTTACGGCCAAAGACATCGCTCGCAAACACCAGGTCACTGTGATTAAAAAGGGGGAAACGGACGGCCCGCGTGCCGCATTGCAACTGCTCAATGATAATGACAGAGAGTTCGGCATTGTGGTCGACCGCCGTAACCTGTATGTCGGACTGGTATCAACAGACACACTGCAAACGGCCAGCAAAGCAGATCAGACCCTGACTCAGGCTCTGCTGGTTGATACCGTGACTTTCCTGCCTGAAACCCCTGTAGGTGAGCTGATAGGTCGGGTGGCCGACCTGCCCTACGGTGTGCCTGTTGTCGATGAAAACCAGGTTTATCATGGTGTTATTACCAAAGCGCGCCTGTTACAGACGCTAGACCGGGAGGCCTGATATGAGCCAGGAAAATCATCCAGAGTCATCCGCACCGGTGACGAACAGTCCCTCATCCGTACCGGCCTCACAAGACCCCTGGTCCAGCACAGATACCAGCAATACCGACCCCTGGGGCAATTCAGCCACTTCGACACCCAATTCCGGCTCCGACTGGCTCAATACCACAGATACAACGCCCGTTGACCCGTCCATCGATTGGATCCATCCGTTCCAGGATGCCCTGATCCCCTTCGACCAATGGGTCGAAGACGGCATCAACTGGCTGGTTGTCAATTTCCGGCCCGCCTTTCAGGCTATCAGTGTGCCGATTGATTACATCCTCACAGCCTTCCAGGCAACACTGCAGAGCACACCGGCACTCCTGATGATTTTTCTGATCATGATCCTGGCCTGGCAGATTGCCGGCCTGCGCATGGGGATTGCCAGTGTGATCTCGATGCTGCTGATAGGGGCTATCGGAGCCTGGGATCAGGCGATGGTCACGCTGGCGCTGGTTCTGACATCCGTTTTCTTTTGTCTGCTGATTGGCTTACCAACCGGTATCTGGCTGGCACGGAGTGAAAAATCGGCCAGAATTGTCAGGCCTATTCTTGATGCGATGCAAACAACGCCCGCTTTCGTCTATCTCGTGCCTATAGTGATGTTATTTGGTATCGGGAATGTCCCTGGTGTCGTCGTAACCATCATCTTTGCCCTGCCTCCGATTATCCGGCTAACGATTCTGGGGATCCGCCAGGTGCCTGAGGAACTGATTGAAGCCGCCCACTCTTTTGGCGCGAACCCGAAACAAATGCTCTATAAGGTTCAGTTGCCGCTGGCCATGCCCACCATTATGGCCGGGGTAAACCAAACCCTGATGCTGGCACTGTCTATGGTGGTGATTGCCTCCATGATAGCCGTTGGCGGACTGGGCCAGATGGTGCTGCGCGGTATCGGCCGTCTGGATATGGGGCTGGCCGCCATTGGCGGGCTGGGTATTGTCATTCTGGCTATCCTGCTCGACCGGCTGACACAGGCAATGGGAGCGTCCGAGCGCGGCCGATCTTACCGTCACTGGTATGAACACGGCCCTATCGGGTTCATTTATCGCCGGTTCAAAAAAGACCAGGCTCCGCATCTGACAACACATTCACAACCCTGAGGAGAAGACAATGACAAGGTCCTGGAAGTCACTTTCCCTGAGCACGGCATTATTTGCCGGCGCCTTTTCTTTCCCTGCCATAGCAGCAGATTTACCCGGTGAAGGCGTTACCGTACAGCCAGTACAAAGTACAGTGGCGGAAGAAACCTTCCAGACACTGATCGTCAATAAAGCACTGGAGGCACTGGGTTACGACGTCCGGCCCACTAAAGAGGTGGACTATAATGTAGGCTACACTTCGATTGCCAATGGCGATGCCACTTTCCTGGCCGTGAACTGGGCACCCCTTCATAAAGACAAATTCATCCAATCAGGCGGAGACAATAAATTCTACCGCAAAGGCTATTACATCACCGGAGCCGCTCAGGGCTATCTGATTGATAAAAAAACCGCCGATAAATACGGCATCACCAATATCAGCCAGCTGAAAGACCCTGAGCTGGCAAAGCTGTTTGATGCCAACGGAAACGGCAAAGCCGATCTGACCGGCTGTAACCCAGGCTGGGGATGTGAAGGGGTGATCGAACACCAACTGGATGCCTACGGGCTGCGTGACACAGTCACCCATAACCAGGGTAATTACGCCGCCATCATTGCCGATACCATCTCCCGCTACCGCAATGGCTCACCCATTCTGTACTACACCTGGACCCCTTACTGGGTCAGCGGTGTGCTGGTTCCGGGTAAAGATGTGGTATGGCTGGAAGTGCCGTTCTCGTCATTACCGGGCGAGCGGGCAAAAGTGGATACCGCCCTGCCTAACGGTAAAAACTACGGCTTTGAAATGAACAGCATGCGCATTGTTGCCAACAAACAGTTTGCTGAAGACAATCCGGCTGCGGCCAAACTGTTTGAAATCATGACACTGAATATCAATGACGTCAGTGCTCAGAATATGCGTATGAGTCAGGGCCAGAATTCCCAGAAAGACATAGAAAACCATGTTAACGGCTGGATTCAGTCGCACCAGCAAGTATTTGACAACTGGATTAGCCAGGCAAAAAAAGCCGCTGATGATGCATCTTAATAGCTGAACTATGCAATTAATCTGATAGTATATTTGTCAGGCCAGCCTCTAGTGCTGGCCTGATGAAATCTGTATTAAACCTGAAAGACAAAAACCTCATAATTGCTAAGTGTATTTATTAGCTATATTCTTAATATCATGGTTAAAATTTGACGGTAAATATATGTTCTTGGATTATTTTGCATTGGGTTTACTTATTTTTGTAGCCCTTGTTTTGTTTTACGGCATCATAGCGATTCACGATATTCCTTATGAGATCGCCAAAGAGCGAGAACACCCTCATCAGGATGCTATTCATTATGCGGGCTGGGTAAGCCTGTTCACATTACATGCTCTGTGGCCATTTTTATGGATATGGGCGACCCTGTGGCGTAAAGAAAGAGGCTGGGGGTTCAAACAGGTTCATGATGAACAAGTATTGCTTCAGACCCAGTTAACCAAAATGGAAATGCAACTCCAGCTACTGCAATCCGAACTTACCGCGTTAAAACAACAACGACAGCCAATGAATAACAGCAATAATAACAGCGAGGGTAATCAATAATGGAAACGTTACTGGTCCTCTCTTACGCGGCCATCTGTATTTTTATCTTCAAAGTTTTCCGGATTCCGTTAAATAAGTGGACAGTGCCGACGGCCGTACTTGGCGGTATCATCCTTGTCGGCGCTCTGGTCCTGTTCATGAACTATAACCACCCCCATACCAGCCTGGGCGGTGAATATTTCGTCTCCACACCTATCATGCCGAACGTGCGCGGTAAGGTCATTGAAGTGCCTGTCACCCCGAATTCCCCGCTGGATGAAGGTGATATTCTATTCAAAATTGATCCCACGCCTTTTCAGGCGGAAGTTGACAGGCTGGAAGCCCAGCTTGCAGAAACCCGACAAAATGTACTTGGGCAGGAAGCCAGCTACAAAGCGGCAATGGCAACCCGCATCAAAGCGCAGGCAGAACGCGATCGCACCTATCAGCAGTACCAACGCTATGCGACAGGGTATAAACGCGGCGCTTTCACCAAAGCCGATGTTGATAACCGTGAGCAATTCTACCGCAGCGCCGAAGCGGCACTGGAAGCCGCGCAAGCTGATGAGCGCCGGGCAAAGCTGGCTTATGAGTCTAACATTAATGGCCAGAATACAGCTGTTGCTCAGATTCAAGCGCAGCTGGTCAAAGCCCAGTTTAACCTGGATTCCACTATCGTTCGTGCCCCTACAGATGGCTTTGTGACTCAGGTGTTGTTACGCCCGGGCATGATGGCTGTGCCATTGCCACTGCGCCCAGTGATGACCTTTATCAATACCAACGATGACTTCATCATAGGTGCGTTTCGTCAGAACTCGCTGTTGCGCCTCAAACCCGGCTTTGAAGCCGATATCATTTTCCGTGCCATTCCGGGGAAAACGTTTAAAGCCGAAGTCATTGATGTATTACCGGCCATTGGTGAAGGTCAGGCGCAAGCACAAGGGACGCTGATTGGCACCGATATGCTAATGCGCCAGGGCCGGCCGCTGGTCAGGTTCAAAATGATTGACGATCTCAGTGAGTACCAACTGCCTTTAGGGGCCAATATGGAAATTGCCGTGTATTCAGATCACGCACACCACCTGGCAGTTATGCGTAAGATATTAATTCGCATGAAGAGCTGGCAGAACTACCTGTATCTGGATCATTAATCTTCCCCCGGCATGCCTGCTATGCGCAGGCATGCTTCACTCTTCTGCCTTTACTGCCGACTGAATCTGCTTCTGGGTCACTATCTGACGCACACAATCCAAGATCAGAAAGAGTACTGCCACCCAGATAAAGAGGTAGGTCGGCCACTCTCCGTCGGCAATGCTTTCCCCGAGTACCAAAGACACCACCACCAGCAATACCGGTTCCACATAGCTCAATAACCCGAACAGGCTGAAACTCAGCAGTTTGCTCGCCACAATGTAGCTGCCAACCGCAAAAGCACTGATGACACCCAGCCCCATAATGAGCCAGCTAAGATGAGGGTGCTGGGCAAAAACGCTCAGGCTTTCGTGCTCGAAAAACAACCACCAGATGGCCGGTGGGATCATGATGGCCATATCAAACCACAGGCCGCCCAGACTGTCTGTGCCGAGTTTACGCCGCAGCATAAAATAGCCGGGATAACCTATCGCCACCACCAGCGTTTCCCAATACAAACCTCCCGAAAGCCAAAGCTTATGGGCAACACCGACTGCAGCAAAGAGAACCGCGATTTTTTGCAGCCCGCTCAGTCTGTCCTGATAAACGAAACGGCCCAGCACCACCATCACCAGCGGCATCATGAAATAGCCCAGAGAAACCGGCAGAGCACGGCCATTGATCGGCGCCCACATGAACAGCCAGAACTGCAAACCCAGCAGAAAAGCCGACAGAGGCAAGCCCAGCCATAAGCTAGGTCGCTGGCGGATTTCAGTCACAATAGCCATCACCTGTGGCCATTCTTTGCTAAACAGCAGAAAAGCGGTGAGAAACGGTAAGGTCAGTAACAGCCGCCAGCTAAAGATAGCTTCGCCATTCAGAGGATGCAGCAGGGTCGAGTAGTAATACAGCGCCCCGAACAGACACGACGACATCACTGACAGAAAAACGCCTTTACCCACATAACCCCCTGACATCCGATCCATTTGACGACAACCTTAAACGCACAGGATGATATCAGCCCGTTGTCGCCAATGGCGATATAAATTTCCGTCAGGGGTTCAGGACGTAGTGAGGATGGGAGCCGGGTCAGTCCAGCGTTTTCTTAAATCGCCAGGAAGCCAGCAGCAACCCGAGCAAGGTAAAACCCAGCAGCCAAAGTGCATCTTTCCACAGCACAGCCACATCGGCGCCGCGCAGCACTATGCCCCGTATCATGCGCATAAAATGGGTAGCAGGCAGAATTTCTGCAATCCATTGGGCAGCCACGGGCATACCTTCATACGGGAACATAAAGCCGGATAACAAAATAGAAGGCAGCAGAATGAACACTGTCATCTGCATGGCTTGCAGTTGAGTCTGGGCAATTGTCGAGATCACCAGCCCCAGAGTCAGGCTGGCAGCAATAAACAGCAAGGTGCCCAACAGAATCTGGCTGACCGGGCCATTAATAGGCACCGCAAAAATGTAATGACCCAGCCCAAGAATAATCACCACCTGAATCAGACCAATAACGATATAAGGAGCAATTTTTGCCAGCATAAGTTCAAGGGAATGCACAGGTGTGGTGATCAGCAACTCCAGATTCCCCCTTTCCCGCTCGCGGACTATCGCCGCAGAGGTGAACAGTATCATGGTCATGGTGAGTATTACGCCGAGTAAACCCGGCACAATATTCACCGCCGTTCGCCGCTCCGGGTTGAAGTACAGCGCGACTTCAAAGGTTGGTGTCATCACACTCGACTGCTGCGCTTTGTAATCCGAGACCAGATGATCAACCGGCATATTCTGTAATTGCAGCAAGGCAGAACTGACCATAGTATCAGAGCCATCCACCAGCCATTGCCCGGCTTTTCTGTGCTGTGCCAATCGTTGATCCAGATCCCTCGGCAGAACAAGCACACCACGTACTGTCCCGGCAGTAATGGCTTGTTCGCCTTCTCTGGGCGTGGCGTAAGTAGCAACCACAGTGACCACCTGAGTGGCTTTAACCGCTTCGGTAATCACCCTGCCATACTGAGACTGGCTTTGATCCACAATCGCCACGGGAATATTGCGCACATCCGTATTGATGGCAAAGCCAAACAACAACAGCTGTATCAGAGGGATCATCACTACCATGCCAAAGGTAATTCTGTCGCGGGACAACTGGCGAAATTCTTTCACCAGAATTGCTTTCATTCTGATAAGACTGGAGGTGATAACATTCATTACCTGCTCCCTGTGCTGGTCACAAAAACGTCTTCCAGACTGGGGCGAACCACATCCAGCTCAGCCTGAGCCAGTGCCGGCACCTGACGTTTCAGCCAGGCCACAGGGTCAGATTCTTCTGCGCGCACCAAGACCCGCAGACGAATACCTAACTGCGCTGCAGACACCACGGCCGGAATGGCCAGTAAACTGTCTTTAATCTGCCTGAGTCCCGGTGCCTGAATTTCAACCACACTGATCCCCATCTGCTTCATCAAGGTATCAGGCGGGCCGTCTGCCTTTATTTCACCGGCTTCCATAATCGCCAGCCCGTGACAGCGCTCAGCTTCGTCCATGTAATGAGTCGTCACCAGAATGGTGGTGCCAGCGTCAGACAAGTCAAAAAGCTGCTCCCAGAAATCACGCCGCGACTGGGGATCCACCGCTGAGGTCGGTTCGTCCAGAAACAGTAAATCGGGCTTGTGCATCACAGCCGCCGCAAGGGCGAGCCGCTGTTTCTGCCCGCCACTCATGCTGCCAACCCGTTGTTTCATCAATTCATTGAGGTTATAAATGCTGCCGAGCTCTGCCACCCTGGGTTTCAGCTCTCTGCCTGGTAAACCATAAATCTGACCAACAAACTGCAGGTTTTCTTTGACTGACAGATCCTCATACAAAGAAAATTTCTGCGTCATGTAGCCAATTTTCATCCGTAGCGCTTCCGCCTGTTCAGGAATACGCAGGCCAAGCACTTCAATCGCTCCCTCACTGGGGCTCAGCAGTCCGGTTAACATACGCAGCGTTGTGGATTTGCCACAGCCATTCGGCCCCAGAAAGCCGTAGATGTTGCCCTTGGGTACTTGCAGGTTCAGCTTGTTCACTGCGGTAAAATCGCCGAACCGCCGCGTCAACCCTGTTGCCTTGATAGCAAGATCACTCAAGGGGCATCTCCACTTGGACAGGTACGCCGGCTGGCAAGGTCTCGGCATCCGACAAATCGAACTCAGCCAGATAAACCAACCGCGCCCTGTCGTCTTCATTCAGCGCGTAGTAAGGAGTAAAGGCCGGCTCTGTCGCAATCCAGCGCAAAGTGCCTTCATAAGGCTCTGAAACGCCATCGACATACACCTTTGCCACGCTGCCGGGCTGCAATGCAACTCGGTATGGTTCAGGGACATACACTCTGGCATAAGGCTGGCTGTCAGCCAGAATGACGGCAACAACGGCGCTCATGGGCACTCGCTCGCCCAGATTATACGGCAGGCTGTCCAAAATACCGTTGCGAGTCGCCACGACAGTGAGGTCATTGAAAATCCGCTGCTGCAGCGCCACATTGGCTGTTGCCGCTTCCAGTTCCGCCTGCGCCTGCTGAATGTCTTCAATTCTTTCGCCCCGGGTCAGCTTGGTAAAATTCTCCCGCGCCTCAGCCACTTGCGCCCGAGCACTGTCTCGCTCAGCTTTTGCGGTATCCCGCTCGGCCACACTGATCAGTTTCTGCCGCACCAGGCTCTCTCTGCGCAGATAGGTTTTTTCAGCATCGGTCAGACGGGCATTCGCCTGTTCAAGCTGCGCCTTAGCCGCCGCAATATCTTCCACCCGCTCACCGTTAGTGAGCCGAAGCAGATAAGCCGCCGCTCTGGCCTGCTCGGCTTTAACCTGCGCCAGAGTAGCGGCCTGGCGGGTCGTGTCCAGCCTGACCAGCACCATTCCGGCTTTCACTGACTGACCTTCGGCTACCGGCATGTCGCGGATGATTTCATTTGCCGTCGCCGTCAACGTAATACGATCGCGCTCCAGAGTGCCCAGTGCCAGAGAAGACGGACGATTGTCGCACCCAGCCAGTAACAAGAGTGTCAGCACCATAAATTGCAATGACCCAACAGATTTCATTTAGCGCCACTCCAAGACAGGCTGTAAGGTAAACCTAGTTAAGATAAGGTGAAATTCAATGTGTTAGCACAAGCATGCCGTAATTTCATACTCATTACTGCTGCATATTTCTCACTTCGCGACAGATGAGGAATATGCCCAACAGGCATTGATCATGGTCCAATACTGACGGCCAGCTCATCACTCCCCCTTGTACTGCCAACAAAAGCCATTAGAATGTCGCGCAATGAAATGCACTTCATTATCAAGTAAAAGTAAAATTTTTCTCTGACTTTTAAGGGAGTACCATGTCACTGTTGGGATATTTACGCTGGATAACCTTTTCTCTTTTCCTTTTCACCAGCCCCACAGCTTTTTCCACTACCATCACCGACAGTCTTGGGAACCCGTTTACCCTGGACGCACCACCCCAACGCATTATCACACTGGAGTATGCCTTCGCTGATGCACTGGCAGCTATTGATATCAGCCCCGTGGGGATTGCCGATGATAATGATCCGCTCAATCTGCATCCTGCGGTATTGGCGAAGCTGGAGGGATGGGTATCCGTCGGTGGCAGAGCGACACCCGATCTTGAACAGATCGCGGCGCTGAAACCGGATTTGATTATCGCCGATGTTAACCGGCATCAGGCGATTTATGCCACGCTCAGCCAGATTGCCCCGACGGTACTGCTGGCATCCCGCGGTGAAACCTACCAGGAGAACCTTGACGTTGCCCTGAAGATTGGCGACATCGCAGGCCATCCTGATGTCATGCAGGCACGGCTTCTGCAACACAAAGATACTATGCAGGGTGCGGCGAACGCACTCAGCCGCTTTCACGGTAAGAGCGTGCTTTTCGCTGTGGCGTCCGAAAATGGCTTATACGCTTATTCCGGGGCCGCCTACCCTGGCGGCGTATTGAAAGCCCTCAAGCTAACGGTGCCCGAGAAAGTCGGCGAAGAAGACAGAGCACTGAGACAGCTGACTTTTGACGATATCGCAAGCATGGATCCCGACATTCTGCTATCCGGCAACATGGAACCTGGCAGTATTCTAGAACAGTGGCAGCAACGGCCTGCCTGGCAATCGCTGAAGGCCGTTTCCAGCGGGCAGCTCATCGGTGTCGACGGTAATCACTGGGCCAGCTGCCGGGGTATGCTGGCTTCTGAAGCCATGGCAGACAACCTGCAGCAAGCCTTAACTATGACTCCAGAGCCACAATCCAACGTTTTACCAGTTGAGTGGGATCTCAGTATAGAGCCGGAATAATACATTCTCGTCCCAAGGCAGGATCGGCGCTTTACCCTGGACACGGTAAGGCGTCAGGTTATAGCGGGTGTATGACACCGAGACATTCAGGCTATTCATAACGGGATGGAGAATCGGGTAATGGATCGCCAGAGAGAGTTGGTTTTCCAGCCAGTTATCCTGATCTCGCCACTGCTGCCAGTAGCCCTCCCAGCTAAATGTATTCTTTAAAGAGCGCCGAAAAAACAGCTTCCAGGCTAATGCGTCACTGCTGCGTTTCAGTGCTTCCCGGCTATAGCCTCTGGTTTCTGGGACATCGTCATCGAACTCCAGCCCGTAGTAGCCGGCGCCAAGTGCCAGCCCGACAGCGTCTGCCTGGCGCTGATAATTCACTACAATTCCCAATTGTGCCTGCAGGGCTTCTTCCACGCCGAACACCGTATTCTGAAGCCAGCTGACACCCGTCTGCCAGCCAAGTGTTATGCCGGAATCATCCAGGTTAACCAGAGGTTGGGATAGCAAGCCGCCTGCCATGGTCCAGAAAGGGTCATGATCAGGATCCAGATGATCACTATCGTTATCATAATAAGCAATAATACTGGCTTGGCCAGCCAGACTGTCGGCATTGGAATAGAACAGGCCGAGGCCAAGATTCCCCCCTGGGGTATCCGAGTCTGCCTCGGGTACCCAGGTATCATGCCCCCCTATCGAGGTGGTTGTATGCCAAGCCGCATGAGTCGCAGGCGAAACAAAGCATACCGACACCAAGACCAATCCAGCCAACTTAACACTGACACGACACCCGATACCTGTCATTACAAGACTACACTCAACCCAGCTCATTACTGACAGCTTAGTTTGCTCTTGTTGACTGGGTAGTAATAAATGCACTATGTCCAACAGCCTGGACAATTATTAGACTAATGCTCTGATTTCGTGTTCCGTAGCATTATCGAAGATCTGAGAAATTGTAACAACCAAGCAGATAAAATCATTGAATCACATTTCATCACTGAGCGAACCCACACCCCAACATTATTCTAAACATTGAGGTGCGGATACTCAGTCAATTATTGTTTAACCGCTGTCATCAGTGGTCGTTTCCACGAACCATTGAGTACAACTTCCTCAGGTATATATAATCGTAAAACACCGTAAAATGATTATCACTGGTGCTGGAGAAGACGGCATGGATCTGCTTTAGTTAAAGTAATTTAACGCAATGATTATTAAGATAAAAAAGTCAGCGTATGGCACTTGCAACGCTATCGACAAGTATTTCCCACGCTATCTTTCTGAGTTCTGTTTTAAATTCAATCGGTATTTTTATTTAGAAAACGCGCTCGAACAGCTGATCTATTCAAGTATTTAAATAACACCGATTCCCCAGTACCTACTTAGGCTAGCTGAGGCTCGGCGGTAATCAATAAATATTAATAAAACACTCACTTTTTACCCTCAGTCAGGGTATTAAAGCTCGTGATCAGATTGCGGTAATCCGGGATATGATTTGAAAATAATGCGCCGAGTCCTTCAATGTCATTTCGCCAGTCACGGTGAAGCTCGCAGGCTAACCCGAACCAGGTCATTAACTGCGCGCCCGACTGAGACATACGATCCCAGGCAGAATGGCGGGTCACTTCGTTGAAAGTTCCGGAAGCATCGGTGACGACGAAGACATCGAAACCTTCTTCAATCGCTGACAATGCCGGGAATGCAACACAGACTTCAGTCACTACACCAGCAATAATAAGCTGTTTTTTACCGGTCGATTTAACCGCTTTCACAAAATCTTCATTATCCCAGGCATTGATTTGCCCCGGCCGGGCGATATACGGCGCATCCGGAAATTGCTCTTTCAGTTCAGGAACAAGAGGACCATTAGGACCCGTTTCAAAACTGGTTGTCAGAATCGTTGGCAGCCCGAAATATTTTGCTAAATCACCGACTGCCAACACATTATTTTTGAATTTATCAGGGTCTATATCCCGAACCAGTGACAAAAGACCGGTCTGGTGATCCACCAGCAACACTGCTGCATTATTTTTATCAAGCCGAACATATTGTTTACTCATGGTTTTCTCCTTCCCCGTTCTGTGAGTGCCATACGCTTTTCACGAACTGCCATGAACGGTGGCCGATGACAGCATCGTATAAAAGTAGATACTGCTCGCAGGGAAGAGTAGGGTGCTAAAATGAGTATCAGTGTCCTATTTTCAGAACAATGTATACGATGCACGATCTGAACGATCTCTACTATTTTGTTCAAGCTGTAGATCATGGAGGATTTACTCACGCCGGCAAGGCATTGGGTATCCCAAAATCCAAGCTCAGCCGCCGCATTGCTAACTTAGAAGACAAGCTCGGTGTCCGGCTCATTCAACGTACCACACGCCAGTTTATAATGACGGAAATCGGCCGTGCTTATTATGAACATTGTAAAGCCATGCTGGTAGAAGCGGAGGCGGCGCAAGAGGTCATTGAGACAACCCGGGCTGAGCCGCGAGGTGTTATTCGTATAACTTGTCCGGTTGCATTGTTACATCAGCACATCGGACTGATGCTGGCT
Source organism: Photobacterium arenosum (assembly GCF_014841115.1). Taxonomy (GTDB): domain Bacteria; phylum Pseudomonadota; class Gammaproteobacteria; order Enterobacterales; family Vibrionaceae; genus Photobacterium; species Photobacterium arenosum. The sequence continues at coordinate 296,587 of NZ_JACYTP010000002.1, read as the reverse complement.
GATTTCATGGCCATGTATCCGCAGATTACCATCCATCTGGAAGCCACTAACCGCCGGGTTGATGTGGTCAAAGAAGCCATCGATATCGCTATCCGTGTCCGGCCACCCCCAATCCAGGACAGTGAGCTTGTTATGCGTATCTTAGCGGTGCGAGGTCAGTGTCTGGTGGCGAGCCCGGATCTGATTCGACAACTCAACCCGCCTGTCACCCCGCATGATCTGACTACCCTGCCCAGTCTCGGGCTGAGTAGTCAGCAGAAGGTTTTCACCTGGAAGCTGTTTAGTTCGGATCAATCTGAAATCACAGTGCAGCATACTCCCCGCTTTATCACGACCGATATGATTGCCTTACGTACTGCAGCATTAGCTGGTGTGGGTATCGTTCAGCTCCCATTACTTATGGTGCAAAAGCAACTTAAACAGGGCCTGCTCGTCAGAGTGGTGCCTGATTGGTCTCCTCACCAGGAAATTATTCATGCCATATTCCCAACCCGGCGCGGATTATTACCTTCTGTTCGCACGCTCATTAACTATCTTGCACAAAGGTTCAATACCATCGATGAAGAATAATGGTTGCTTTGCTCTCACGGTAAAATGCCGTTAGCATCCATGATATCAGTTAAGGACTATTATCAACCCTTCGTGTCTGACTTATACACGTCAGCTTACCCCTTCATATAACATCGAATTAAATCTTTCACCTCTTCTCCGCCAAAGCATTAGATATTACTAAAGTATAATAAAAGAATTAATAAAATCATTGTTAACCGAAAGCTTATAAAAACCCAACACCAACCGCCTTTCGTAGCATTCATTACAAATAATTAACGGCAACCCGTTTTGCTCACATTAACAACGTCCAGATAAAAACGGCGCTCGAACGAAAATTAGATGGACTTTATTTTTTCATTTTGATAATTTCAATAAAAGAATAAAAAACAGTGAACAATACACCACAAGGAACAGCAAAACAGAAAACTCTTTATTCGCTTCCAGCCCATATACAAACATGAAAAACGTTCCTTTTATTTTCACAAAAAAGATTAATTAGAAAACCACAACATTAGATAATAATAAATTAGCAAAAACGTACTTTTAAAAGGTATCCATCACGTTCGTGTATTCCAGAAAAACCTCAAGACGCGTTAACACTCCTATTATATAAGGAAACCTTTATGGCCAAATTTAAGCAATTAGCGCTCATCGCTTTACCCTTATTCAGCCTGACTCCAGTTGCTCACGCCTCATTGTACGCCGACTGTATTACCTCCGGTGAGGCACTTGTCGACGCCAGGTTCGGAGGCTCCTATACCAAAGATGTGGATGATTCTTCTCAGGATCTGGCCTCTTCTACCATTAAAGGTTATCTGAACGTGCAAGGCCGCAGCAACTGCCTGCGTGTTGAAGGTATTGCCGGTATTGATGGCAAATTACTGAATAATGATATTCAGGTGGCGTCTGTCACCGCAGGTGCCACAGCAACCAATGCAGCGCAATTCGGCGTTGATGGTCGCGTCAATGTGATGGGTACCGATATCCTTTCTCAGGAATACACCATGTCCGCAGAAGAAGGGCCATCGCTGAAGAAAGACCTGCCGATTCTGCCCATTCCGGATCTTGGCCTGTATGCGGGTATCCCGCTGGGACCTGTCATTCTGGATGTTGGTGTCGGCGTAAGGACCAAGCTCAACGTGGCACTGGAAGCAGGCTACGACAATCTAGCACTGACCGCCAAAGCCGTGCCCAGCGCCGATGTGACAGGATTCACTGAAGCCTCCGCCCGCATTTTGCTGAATAAAATCTCTCTCGGTGGTGAAGTGTCTATTATCTCGGATGATCTGGCCTTTGAAGCCTATGGTCGCTGGGATGCGCCGCAAAATGGTTTTGCGTTTGGTTACGGCATTACCAATACCGCCAATCTGGCCGGTGGCAATATTTACGGTTCGGTGAACGATAAGTACAAATTGACCATCTATGAATGGCCTGGCTACACCTTTGAGAAAACATTAGCGCAAGGAAGCACTTTCCTGCCCGTTCAGTAATCTCAGCGCCCTTCCTCCCCGCATCCACAGTGCGGGGAGCATCTCTGTGTCATGAGTCAATATTCTATGAAGAACAAATTACTTTTTATCCTGCTGCTGGTCAGCTGCGTAGCCGCAGGTGCCGCGCTGTTTCGTCTCTCAGAATCGCCCGCTTCCGCCGTACCTGACCATGAATCCGATTCTGCCTTAGTCCAGCCACCCGCCACGCAAACAAGCACGAACAGCAATACGCCGGCTTTTCAGCACACTGGCATGCCGTCTTCACACAGTGACAACACCGCCTCTGAGGCATTTGCTAAACAAGTCTTTGCGCTGCAATACAGTGCCGATATCGCTTTTTCGGCCCCTGGCACCACAGTTGAGCAAACGATCCGTTTTGATATTACCGGTGAAATGTTCCAGTACCGGCAATTCCAGGATGATCTCATCTACAAGCTGATAAGAATACCGTCGCCGGACATCACTGCCGTCGTCAATCAGCAGGCCAATCCCGAGATAGTGGCGGCAATTCGTCAGCAGGTGCAGCAAGGGATAGAGTTCATCAGCTCCGCTGAAGGTGAGATCCTGGAAGTCTATCTGACACAGCCTCATCCGTCGCTGAAATCCATGGAGACAATCGCCTTCATGATGCAACACATTATTCCGGAAACGCTCAGCGGCAACGCGCAATGGCAACGCTCAGAAAAGGATTACAACGGCGAGTTCACCGCATTCTACAGCCTGCAGCCGGACACCACGCCGACGCCGGCAACCGACAGCTACACCTTATTCAAACGCCGTGAACTGGACAAAGCCGTCTATGACCAAGCCCGTGGATTGGCTCAGGCCCGCGGACTGGCAAACACACTCAAGCCTGTCTACTCCTTCAGCCATCAGGCTCGCTGGGATCAGCAAGACAGAATGCTGCAATCGTTGTCTGTGGATGAAAGCGTCCAGCATCTGCTCAACGACCAGGCGCTGGCAAGCAATAACAACCGCTTGGTGCTTAACCTGACGTCATGGTCTCAGAGCATCAGTCAGGCTGAACTAGCCCTGATCCAACAGGTTCAATCGCAGCGTCAGATCGAGTTAACCGCCGCTGAGGTGTTTCTCTCCACCGGGGGCAAAGCCAGTCAGGGGGCCGGCGCTCAGAAAGCAGCGAGTGCTGAGCAACAAAAGTCAGATCAGACAACTCAGGGTATCAACACCTCAGCGGAAGAGGCTTATCAGGAAATTAAAGACCTTTATGATGCCATGCTGTCGCTGGATGGTCTGGAAAGGGTTAAAGCCGAAAGCCAGCTGAGCGCCCTGCTGCAGAACTTTGCCCGCGCCTATCCCGGCGATCTGGATCTGCTGACCGATGATCTGGCGAAATTTGGTACTCATGAACCGGGGTTCAGCCTGTATCTGAGTGCACTGAGTACAGTGGCCAGCCGCGCTTCGCAGGAAGCAATGCTAACCACGCTGAATACCAGGATGAATGAGAATCAGGCGGCGGCCTCAATCATGGCGTCGCTGGCGCTGTCGCCGCAGGGCAATACACAAACCTTTGAACGCTTCTCCAATATGGTCGGCAACAGCCCATTGGCGGCGTCGATGCCAGCCAATGTCGATCTGGCCAAAAGCGCCATGGTTCAGCGTATGGGTGTGGAAGACAGCACCACAGCCAACGCTTATGTCTCTGATCAATTGCGGGAACTCAGATCTGCGCCCGATACCTCGGCGACCCTTCATCATCTAACAGTGCTGGGAAATATGGGGCAATACCTGAGCTTCGGAGATTTGCACACTTATACCGAGCAATCCAATACCGACATTCGCCAGCGGGCTACCCATGCCTTGCGGTTTGTCCCCGGCTCGGATGCCACCGACTATTTGTTGCAGACGCTCAAAGATGACACGAATGTCACCACCCGCGAAGTGGCCGCCAATTCTCTCAGTTATCGCGCGCTGGACAACACGACTCTGGAGCAACTCCGACAGCAGATTGAGACTGAATCCAGCCAGCAGATCAAAGACAGATTGCAGGACATAGTCGATAAAAATGCACAAGAAACGAGTGAAATAGCTCAGTAGATCCCAGTATCAGCAGCCCTCGATTTCAGTCGCTCTCGGTATCAACCAGAGAGCAACTGAACCGTACCTTTTGCGTGTAGTGGCAAAAAAACACACTTTTCTGCGCCACTACACGCAGCAGGCTGGACGGGATTTCATGGCGTGCTAGATACGCAACTAGGCCGGATAATACTTACGCTTCATTTTCAGCGCGACATTCACCAAGGCAATCAAAACCGGTACTTCCACCAATGGGCCAATTACACCGACAAAAGCCTGATCGGAATTCAGGCCAAAAACCGCAATCGACACCGCAATAGCCAGCTCAAAATTGTTGCCTGATGAGGTAAAAGCAATCGAGGTATTCTGATCGTAAGGCAAGCCCATTTTTTTGCCGATAAAGAAACTGGCAAAAAACATGATCAAGAAATAAATCACCAGCGGTATCGCTACCTGTACGACATCCATTGGCAGCTCAATGATCATTTCGCCTTTCAGGCTGAACATCAGCACTATGGTCGCCAGCAAAGCAATTAAGGTGATCGGCGAAATGCGCGGGATAAAGACCTGGTTGTACCAATCCTCGCCCTTAGCGGCGACCAGCCATTTGCGGCTCAGAAAGCCCGCAAGGAAAGGTATGCCAAGATAAATCAATACACTCTCAGCGATGTCGATAATGGTAATATCAACCGCAAATCCCTGCAGCCCGAACATGGGTGGCAGTACCGTAATAAACAGCCAGGCCATCAAGCTATAAGTGAAAATCTGGAACACGCTGTTCAGGGCAACCAGGGTCGCCCCGTACTCTTTGTTGCCGCCACTGATATCATTCCATACCAGCACCATTGCAATGCAACGTGCCAGCCCAATCAAAATCAGCCCAACCATGTATCCCGGCTGATCACGCAAGAAAATCACCGCAAGTGAAAACATCAGAATCGGGCCGATAATCCAGTTCATGATCAGCGACAGGGTGATGGCACGCTTATCCCGGGTCACCTCACCCAGCAAGCTGTAGTTCACCTTCGCCAACGGCGGGTACATCATCAGAATCAAGCCAATCGCCAGCGGAATATTGGTGCTTCCCACTGACATCGATTCATTCCATTGCGCCACCTCAGGAAAAGCCCCCCCCAGGCCGACGCCTGCCGCCATGGCTAAAAAAATCCAGACGGTTAAATACCTGTCCAGAAAACGCATTTTATGGGATACAGCCACATCCGCGCAGGCTTGTGTATTTGTCATGTTAGATTCTCTATCTCAATTAGATGCTTCGCTGATTAACACGTTCAGATAACTTTTCAGCACTCTCTACACGCTCAGAATAGCGGTCAACAAGCCAATCCTTATTGTCGCGGAGCAATAAGGTAAACTTAAATAATTCTTCCACCACATCGACGATGCGCCGATAGTAAGCGGACGGTTTCATTCTGCCATCCTCTTCAAACTCCATGTATGCCTTCGCCACCGAAGACTGGTTGGGAATCGTAAACATCCGCATCCATCGGCCCAAAATGCGCATCTGGTTTACCGCGTTAAACGACTGGGAGCCTCCTGAAACCTGCATCACTGCAAGCGTTTTACCTTGTGTTGGCCTGACGGAGCCAATACTCAGCGGTATCCAGTCGATTTGGCTTTTCATAATGCTTGTCATCGCACCGTGCCGCTCCGGTGAGCACCATACCTGGCCTTCCGACCACATCATTAACTCCCGCAGTTCTGCCACCTTAGGATGAGACACCTCGCAGGTATCAGGCTGAGGCAGGCCAGCAGGATTAAAAATGCGTACTTCCGCGCCCATGGCGGTGAGCAACCGAGCAGATTCCTCTATCACTAAGCGGCTATACGATCGCTCGCGGAGTGAGCCGTACAGCAGCAGAATTCGCGGTGGGTGCGTGGCATACTGACGGCAAAGCATATCGGTCTCCGGAATGTGAAATTCATCCGTTTCTATATTTGGCAACAGTTCTGGCACCTCAGGCATAATAACCTCCTAAAAATCACATAGGTTTGCAGAAAGCGAATGCAGTTCTGCCGTAATCAGCGCTTGATTGTTTTTCAGTGTGTGGTTCAAAACCTCCTGCATCCATACAGGGAGTTCGTCATTCAGCCGGTAATACACCCACTTGCCACGACGTTGATCGCTGACCAGACCATTCTTCCGGAGTTCAGCCAGATGGCGAGACACTTTAGGCTGGCTCAGATCCAGCGAAGACATCAGGTCGCACACACATAACTCGCCCTTAGACATCAGCAATAACAATGATTTAAGCCGAGTTTCCTCGGCCAGTGATTTGTAAAACGTTAATGCGTCACACATGGCTCTATCATATATGAAATTTCGAATATGATGAGGTTATTGGGTTACGGCCCGCAAGTCAATACTGTTTGAGGTGCTAGCAAGGAGCAGTACTTTCCTCTGCTTGCATTAGGTAAGAAAGCCGATGGGCGGCAACTCTCATGTTTGTAGCCGGGTAAGCTCGTTGTCCGCCATCAATGCAAATATTACCCTTCAGCCATCGATGACCGACTGATACCACCGAGCCTTTTCTCCAACAGCTCTGAAGCTAAATCAATGAAATACCTCAGCTTTGGTGGCATAAATTGTTGTCGGGGATAAACAATATGAATCGGATCAGCCTTTGCGTGCCATTCAGGTAGAATACGCACTAACTTGCCTGCATGACCCGTATTTTCATACAAATACGTCGGTAATAACGCAATGCCCTCGCCGGCAATCGCCATGGCATGCATGAGCCCGACATCATTCACCACGACGGTACCGGGCATAGGGACAGTGACGCTGTTGCTCTGGTTGTACAGTGTCCAGGATGCTTTACCTAATGCGCTGAATTGCAGGCACGAGTAATGACGAAGATCCTGAGGGTTTTCGGGGGGGTCAATTGTTTCTAAAAATGCCGGACTCGCAAAGGGTGCCCAGCATGCCGTTCCGACTTTTTTTGCTACTAAGGTTGAGTCGGCCAGCGATCCCGTCCTGATCGCAACGTCAATACCTTCTGCAATCAGATCGACATACCGGTTCATTAAGACCAACTCCAGGGTGACTTTCGGGCAGTGCTGCCTCATTGTCGAAATGATCTCAGACAGAATATGATCACCGAGATCGGCCGGTGCCGTAATACACAAGCGACCCGCCGGTTCCGCCACCGACTCCACGACTGCCGATTCTGCATCAAGGATATGATGCAGCCCTTTCGCGGCATGCTTAAAGTAAATTTCCCCCGCCTCGGTTAATTGCAATTTTCGGGTTGTGCGTTGCAATAGTGTCACGCCGAGCCGCTTTTCAAGCCGCGCAACACGCGTACTGATGGTTGATGTCGGCGAGCCAATCAGCCTTGCTGCTGCACTAAAGCTTCCGGATTCAACAACCTTCACGAAGACTGCGGTTTCATTAAAGTCCATTGTTCATCTCATTGAAAAGTGTTTTTGAATTTTACTACCTAATAAAAGAACTGAGTATCAACTACATTAAGATTCATGCAATCTTGAGGAGTTGAATGATGAAAAAGCTTTCGTTTATTAAAAAAAGTAACGGTAATCATTGGGTCGGAGATGGTTTTCCGGTACGGGGTATTTTTTCTTATGCTGATATTGCACAAGAAATGTCGCCATTTTTATTAATGGACTACGCCGGACCCGCTTATTTTCCACCCACAACAAACAAACTGGGTGTGGGCCAGCATCCGCATCGCGGTTTTGAGACCGTCACCATCGTTTATGACGGCGGCGTATCACACCGTGACTCTTCCGGTGCCGGTGGCACGATCGAGCCTGGTGATGTTCAGTGGATGACTGCCGCTTCAGGGATCATCCATGAAGAATATCATAGCCCGGCGTTTGCTCAGTCTGGCGGGGCCTTCGAAATGGTCCAGCTGTGGGTGAACTTACCGGCAAAAGATAAGATGACATCGCCTTACTATCAGGGAATTACCAACGCGGAGATACCTGAAGCCTCTCTGCCAGACGATGCCGGTATCGCTCGCATCATTGCCGGTTCCTATGAACACACTACCGGGCCAGCCAGCACATTTACCCCGATGAATGTTTGGGATTTGCGTTTAAAAGCCAATCATCACGTTTCCTTTCAACTGCCGGAAGGACATACCACTGCGCTTTTCATTCTGAAAGGTAAGGTCAAGATTGAGGACAAACATCTTGTTCATGAAGCTGAACTCGCAGTCATGGAACGTGAAGGAGACGTTTTTAGCTTCAGTGTAGAAGAAGAGACAACTGCGCTGTTACTGAATGGCGCGCCATTAAACGAGCCTGTTGTCGGTCACGGCCCTTTTGTAATGAACACCCGTGAAGAAATTTCACAGGCAATCTTTGATTACAACAACGGCCAATTTGGAAAAATCAGCTAAATAAAGCACTTACTGAGGAATTAATAATGAGCTCTCCAGCTAATTTCGGAAATACAAAACCAACAATCGATCCCGCCGATAGCGTAATGCTACTGATTGATCACCAAAGTGGTCTGTTCCAAACCGTCGGTGACATGCCTATGCCAGAACTACGCCAACGGGCTGCTGCCTTAGCGAAAATGGCTACTTTGTCAGAGCTTCCTGTCATTACAACAGCGTCCGTACCTCAGGGGCCTAATGGTCCGTTGATTCCAGAGATACATGAAAACGCTCCGCATGCTCAATATGTGGCTAGAAAAGGTGAAATTAATGCGTGGGACAACCCTGACTTTGTCAATGCTGTAAAAGCTACAGGGCGAAAAACACTCATTATTGCCGGCACGATTACCAGTGTATGTATGGCATTTCCCGCTATCAGTGCTGTCTACGATGGCTATAAGGTTTTTGCGGTTGTGGATGCCTCGGGCACCTACTCGAAAATGGCCCAAGAGATCACACTTGCCAGAGTGGTACAAGCTGGTGTGGTTCCTATGGATACCGCCGCTGTTGCATCTGAGCTACAAGGCACCTGGAATCGTGAAGATGCGATGGAATGGGCGGCAATTTATACCAAGATTTTCCCGGCCTACCAACTCCTGATTGAGAGCTATGGTAAAGCGCAAGATGTTGTGAAAAATAATGAAACGTTAGACTCACAACGATAACGTCTCCTTTCAAGGTGATGATTCTGTACAAGACATCGCGTTGAAAAAGAGGGGCATTCATGCCCCTGCGGTGTATGGCTAGCTCTGATGAATGCCATCTGAGCCAGCCATTTTTTGGTGTCTGCGCGATGGGCAGAAAACCGCTACCTGCGTGCGAATTCCCCTGCTTCCAGTATTTTTAAACGCCCGGCTTCATGATCAGCCGCCAGTTTGGTATCCAGATCTTTGGCATATGTAAAGCAAGGCCGTGCAGTGACCCGCGCCAGGTACTGAGTAATCACAGGATCTGGCTCAACCGATCCAAATGCCGTGCAATATTTCAGTGCTGTTGCCCATAACAGATCAGCCGCCGTAAAACGCTCTCCCAGCAAATAAGGGCCTGCCCTGAGTTGCTCAATGAGTATCCCGAGCACAGTGTCGTAGTCTCCGTAAGGGCTGACCTTTTGCTCATTGGGCACCCACCCCATGGCTTTGTCGCAAACAGCGGGTTCAAAGCAGGCGGAGTAATAGAGCATCCAACGCAAATAGGGACCACGCAGCGGATCGCTCAGGCCGGGAGCCAGGCCGCCGGAGGAAAATAAGTCAGCCAGATACAGATAGATTGCTACCTGATCAGTAATCAAGGCACCGTCATCAAGTAAAGCCGGTACCTTCCCCAGCGGGTTAATCGCCAGATAGGCCGGTTGTCTGTTCTCCTCCACCAGCATATTCAGCACATTCAGTTTAAAAGGCACATTCAGCTCGTTAAGCAGGATCAGAACGCTGGACGAGCGCGTATGCGGTGAATGGAAGAATACCAGTTCGTTACCAAGTGCTTTATCGGACATTGTTATTTCCTGTTGTTGTTATCAGTCCGGGTCACTATATTGGCCATACCTGTCAGATTTTGTCAGGTTTATAAACGATCCTGACTCTTTCTGATTTCTTTCTTTAACGGTGGAAAAGCTGATGCGCGCCAGTCGACTCCTGACCATTCTGATGACCCTGCAATCCCGCGAGCAAGTCAGTGCAGCAGAGCTCGCCCGCGACTGTCAGGTTTCTGTCCGCAGTATCTACCGCGACATCGACAGCCTGAGTGCGCTGGGTATCCCTGTATACAGCGAACAGGGCGTCAATGGGGGTTACCGGTTGCTGGAAGGCTACCGAACACAGCTCAATGGTTTCTCAAAACAGGAAATCGAAACACTTTTCATGCTAGGTTTGTCCGGCCCGATGCAGGAACTGGGACTCGCGCCCGCCATGTCGGAAGCCAGACTGAAGTTACTGGCTGCCATTCCGGTCAGTCTCCGCACTCACGCCGAACGATTTCAGTCCAGTTTTCTACTGGATACCCCAGGCTGGTTTACAGAAAAGGAAACCGTTGGCGACCTGCCGCAGCTGTTCAACGCAATCTGGCAGAAAAACCAGATCAAGTTTGATTATCAAAGCTGGCGTGGCAGCAGCCAGCGGGTCGTGAATCCGCTGGGTATGGTGTTAAAGGCTGGCACCTGGTATTTGGTGGCTCAGTCTCAGATGCAGGTCAAAACTTACCGGGTTGCCCGCATTCAGGATCTGAGTATCCTGAATCACTCTTTTGAATCACCGATGCCCTTTGACTTATCCGCATACTGGCAGCAAAGCACCCGCCAGATGGAGACTGAACTCTACCCCTACACAGCAGAGATCAAACTCACCGCCAAAGGGCTCAAGATGTTACATAGCCTGAGTCCCCCTTATGTCCGGCAACACACACAAATTACTCACACAGATAATACGGGCTGGACAAGCGTCACCTTACCCTCAGGCAAAACCGAACAAGCGGTGGTGGAAATGCTGAGATTCGGACCGGAAGTTCAGGTTATCCAGCCTGAAGCGTTGCGCCAGGCAATGAAAGACGTCATAGAAGTGATGGGGCAATATTATGACGAGTCACGCACTGATTGACTGGAATCACCCGTAATTTGCCTCACCAGATAGCGCATCACTGACCTTATCTTCTGCCTGACGCGTACAGCCCGACCAGTCTGGACAGCAAGATCACGGTATAAAGCACACCGATGACGGCTTCGAGCGATGCAACAGCCTGAGCATAAAATCCCACTGGCGTTATATCACCATACCCCAGGGTAGTCAGCGTGATATAACTGTAATACACCATCTGCTGCCAGTTGATTATTGCGCCAGAGCTCACGATAAACGAACCGGGAGCAACCCATTCAATCAGTGCAAAAATGGCGGCAAACCCTGAGCCAATCACAAGATATAAAGAGGTCGCTGAAAGTACCACATCGGCCATCACGGTACGGGCGCGAAATGTATACAATGCCAGTACCACGACCATCGCGAGATGATAGACAATTGAAGTGAGAAAAACAGCCAGCGCCGCTGACTGGCTCGGAAGGTAAGAATTGTTCAAACCCGCCATCAGAACGGCCAGACCACTTACAGCGACAAAGCCCCGCAACCAGACATCGCCGGTTAGCGCCCATGTCGCAGCAACGAAAATAACAGCGTAAAAACAATAAAACACGGCAGGCCATATCCCGCCTGCCACCGACAGCGGATAGGTCAGGTTGTGCAAAAGGATGGCGCATAGCAGGGTCAGGTTGACGGCCACACCCCGAGTTGCAGCCAGCGGTTGCCCCGTCATGCCCGATTGCCCTCCCCCCCGAATCGGGCAAGTGATAAGAGAATGCCCAACACACCAGTGCCGAGCCAGAGCCCCAGCCAATGGAAAGAAAAGGCCAGCCAGCTCCAGAGGACAAGCGCTACAACAGCAATCAGGTAAGCAAACGGCATTTTCTTCGCTATGGTCCGGCGAAACATAGCGCTGCCGAACAGAAAAATCGACGGGCCGGCAGCAGCCGCCGTCACAACCGGCAGATGGACCGGCTCCAGGGGGTGATCGACAATGAGTTCAATCGCAACCGCTGTCACTATTGCACCACCCACCATAATGCCATGCGCATAAGCCAGACTGGCTCTGGCTAGCTTAGTATGATCAGCTTCCTGCAGAAAACGATGCTCCCCCGCTTCCGTCAGGTGCACAAAATATATCCACCACAGCGTGACAATCAGAAAAAAGCCCACAGTAGCCGCAGCCAGCGTGTCAGCATGCAGCGCATTTCCCACTAACAACCCACCCAACAACAGGATGGATTCACCCAATGCAATAATGAACACCTGCTGATTCCGCTCCAGCAGATGTAATCCGCGCAACGGCCAGCTTTCCATTGGCGTCGCCCCCTTACCGGGCAACCAGAACCCCACGTATGGAGCGGCGTAGTCAATCACCACAGCCAGCATCCAGCACCCTAAACGGAGTTCAGGCAGCCAAACGCCTGCCATCCAGAAAAGACCGGATATTCCACTCCAGGCACCAAGCTGAGCGTAGTTCTGCCCCATCCTTTCGCCCCGGAAAACAAGCGCCATATATCCAGCACGGGTCAAGGCCATCACCACGTAAGCACCGGCAAAGAGCCCAGCCCGTGAAGAAAACGCCAGAGGCATAGCAATCGCCATCAGCAATGCACAGGCCATCAGCACAACCATCAGCATCCGGCCGCGGGCGTGATCCGGATCCAGCCAGTTAGTGGCCCATGCGGTATAGTTCCAGGACCACCATACCGCGGCAAACAGCGTTAAAGCCTCCAGTGCCCCCAGCCAGGAACTGTGTGCCAGCAAGAAGTGCGAGAGCTGAATAATCGTGAACACATACACCAAATCGAAAAACAACTCGATATTGGTCACATGGGGATGCTCGTCTGTCGCCAGCTGGCGCAACGCGGCTTTTGGAGCAAGCTTAAGAATCATGGACTGTATCATCTGCCTTCCCGGAAAATACCTCATCTCAGTGCCTTTCACCTGAGCCAGTGAACGGCACAGGCAATCACTTATCCGCGATGCTTTGCCAACAGCCAGGCAATGACGGCCGGTATGGCAAATACCACAGCAAAAATAGGCAATTCCTCTGCCAGGCTGTATCCCGCATCAACAACCCCCACCCAGAGATTCACAGCGGCACAAATCAGCCAGGCCAGCAGAAACGGTTTCAGAAATCGTGCAAAAGGCTGCCCGGTGAACCAGGACACCACAAAGAACAGTCCGAGTAGCAGCAAGCCCCCGCCAATGACATAGATCGTATGCATTCAATGCTCCTGTTTCTGGCTCTTCTTTCAGGAAAAGGGGTCCAGCATCGCATCAATGTCTTTACCCTGATACGGCGGATAAACGTCGACACTGATGTCTGCTGGTGACAGCAACAAAGATTTAGCATTGCTCAGCGCATCAAATCCCGCCTTGCCGTAGTATTTTCCCATCCCAGACGAACCCACACCGCCAAAGGGTAAAGCGCTAATCCAACAGTGCAGGTTGACCAGATTCACACAACCGCCACCAAACGAGAGTGAGTGCAGAAATCGCTCAATGGTGGCTTCATCACGGCTGAAAATATAAGCGGCAAGCGGTTTTTCAAAGGTTTTCAGCCGAGTGATTACGTCTTGTATATCACTATAGCGGAGTATGGGCAGCACAGGTCCGAAGACCTCCTGCTGCATAGCAGGATCCGTCCAGTCAGACGGGTACAGTAAGGTCGGTTCGACATAGCAGGCAGAGACATCAGCACGCCCCCCCAATACGGTCTTCTTCGGCACTATGTATGAAGCCACCCTGGCCGTATCCTTTTCACTGATCATTCTTGCAAAGTCGGGACTTTGTGACGGATCGGCACCATACATTCGGGTCACCGAAGCGGACAGTTTTTCAACAAAAGCATCCGCAACAGACGTATGCACACAAACAAAACCGGGAGCAATACACCATTGCCCCGATATCGCATTGTGCCCCCATGCAATGGCATTGGCTGCACGGTCAAGATCCGCTGTTTCATCAACCACTGTCGGATTTTGTCCTCCCAGCTCCAGAATAACTGGCGTCAAATGTTCTGCGGCAGCTCGCATCACGACTTTGCCCACCGACGCGCTGCCGGTAAAGAAAATGAAATCAAAAGGTAATTCAAGCAGAGCTGAGATTTCCTGACGGCCACCAGTGACAACAGCAACATCTTCAGGTGCAAAGTACTGCGGGATCAACTCGGCAAATAATGCCGCAGTTGCGGGGGTGGTATTTGCTGGTTTCAGAATAACAGGATTCCCAGCAGCCAATGCAGCAACAGCCGGATCAAGCAATAAGAGTATCGGTGCATTGAACGGGCCAACCACCAAGGTGACACCGTAAGGCTCCTTCCGTACCTCACCACGCAAGCCACGTTTTGCTAGTCCGTCGGGTATCATCACCGCTTCCGGCGCCATCAGCAGATCGAGATTGTCACGGTAAAATGCAATGTTGCCCATAGGCACAGTGATCTCGAATAACTGTTCAAAAGGCGGTTTTCCGAAGTCTTGATGAAGCGCAGCACACCACCGTTTCTGGTGATCAAGCAACATGCGCTCCATTCGGGCCAACTGATCTAGCCTCCAGTCCCGCGATTTCGTCCGGTCTGTCATAAATGCCGCTTTCTGGCGATCAAAAACGGCTTGAAATGCGTGGCTCATATGACGCCTCCTCACAGGTGTCCCGGCCAGATAACAGCGGGCTTGATTTTCCGAGCTTGCCCGCTGCCGGTCATGGTTTATTTCGTGGTATAGCCACCATTGACCAAAATCGTCTGACCTGTCATCCACCACCCGTCTGAGACCATGAATACGATCCAGGGAGCAATATCTTCGATATCAGTCAGACCGGTTTTTGAGAATGGCGAAAGTGCCGCAGCCGTTTTATGGTATTCAACCGCTTCTTTCTCTTCTGCCGGATAAAAGAAAGGCGTATCCATCGGGCCAGGACCGATTGCCGTTACTGAAATTCCTCTCGCCCCAAACTCTTTCGACGCCGAGCGGGTAAAGTGCTCGACAGGAGCTTTCAAACCTTCATAAGCCGCATAGAAAGGCGTATAAGCACCAAGCAGTGACGTGACAATCGTGCAGATTTTGCCGTTATCGTTCACATGATTTCCTGCTTCTTTAAGGAAGAAAAAGGCCGTTTTCACATTGACTGCGCAAGATTGATCAAAGACAGCTTCAGTTACCTCCATGATCGGTTGTTTCACAACCATACCTACAGTATTAATTGCAATGTCAGGTCGCCCCACAGAAGCAACAACATCGTTGAACAGTTTCTCCATTGCCGCCGCCTTGGTTAAATCGGCCTGAAACGCGACAGCTTCGGCGCCGGTAGCCCGGACGGCCGCAACGGTTTCCTCTGCAGCAGCTTGGGTCGCATCGCTGTTATAGTGAATAGCCACAGCTTTCGCGCCTTGCCGGGCAAATTCGCGAGCCAGTAATCCCCCCAGGTTTTTCGCCCCGCCCGCAATCAGCACAACTTTACCTTCAATACTATTTCTAGACATGCTCTCTCTCCCTATATCCATTTTCATTACAGCACTGAATGACTATAGTGAGTGTTCTACACTAGATAAATCCGAATTCCTGACAGAACCTGTCAGCGTTTACGAACAATGGCAGAGACAAGATGGACAGAATCCAGCAAATAGAAGTTTTTATTCAGGTCTTGGAAAGTGGCAGTTTCACCAAAGCTGCGGAAGCATTAAATATGCCAAGATCGACGGTTTCGACTGTGATACAAACATTAGAAAACCGGCTGGGTGTTCAGTTATTACACCGTACCACACGCAAACTGACGCCAACTCAGGACGGGCTTCGCTATCTGGACACCGCCAGCCATGTTGTGCAGAAATTTAACGCTTCGGAACGAATGTTTCATACTGCCCCCCATCAGGTACAAGGACGACTGCGTATCGACATGCCCAGCCGGATTGCCCGCCGTATCGTGATCCCTGCTCTCCCTGATTTTTTATCCCGGTACCCCAGGATTAACATCGAACTCAGCATGAAAGACCGGCTGGCTGATCTGGTGGCTGAAGGGGTTGATTGTGTTATCCGGGTCGGTGAATTATCCGACTCAGAGCTGATCTGCAAAAAACTCGGCGATCTGGCAGTCATTTACTGTGCCAGTCCGGCGTACTTAGCTAAATTTGGCATTCCGGCCAACATGGAAGCCTTAAGTCAGCACCATCTCATCCATTACGCCATCCAGATGCCAGCCCAGCAGGCAAGTCTTGAATACCATTCAGATGGGGAAACTGTCTCGGTGCCCATGCAAAGCCGGGTCACGGTCGACAATGCAGAAGCCTATATCGCCAGCGCTTTAGCTGGCATAGGCATTATTGAAATCCCAAAATATGATGTACTGCATTTATTAGAAAACAATACATTGCAGGAGGTCTTGCCCGACAACCAACCCAGCCCCATCCCGCTTTCGTTCCTGTATCCAAGCCGGAAAAACCTCTCTTTACGGGTCAATGTATTTCAGGAATGGATCAGCCAGCTGCTGGCGGAAGCCTGTCTGATCAGTGAAAAAAAACAAGCCCGGCATCGCTGCTCATACTGAGGTGCTGCACGCTTCACTGGCACAGGCGAGCAACCATTGTTTAAAATTAATTTGCGCTTGGCTCTCTTTCTGCGCATGCAGCTTGGTGAGCCAGTAAGACCCCTTATGCAGATAAAGATCAAACGGCTGCACCAGCTTTTCTTCCATCAACAGCCTTTCAAACATGACAGGTGGGGCCAGTGCCACACCATAGCCCTGAATTGCCGCTTCGATCATGGCGATTGAAGAATCGAACACTATGGCACTCAGTTTCGCTTTTGGCACTGCCACTTTGGCTTCATTCAGCCACAGTTGCCATTCATCGGGTTGGTAGGAGCGCAATAGGGTGTAGTTCAACACATCTCTCGGCGAGGCCAATGCCTGGCCGATTCCCGGTGGACACAGGACAGTAAACGGCGCGGGAAAAAGCTCAGTCGCCTCCGTGGCATGCCAGCTGCCTTTCCCGAAACGGATCAGATAATCCAGACCTTCAGCGACCGGATCGGCCGTGTTGTTATTGGTTGAGATGCGCAGGTCAACCAGGGGATACCGTGCCTGAAAATCAGCAATTCGGGGAAGCAGCCAGTTCACCGCGAATGTACCGACCACACCCACAGTAACCACTTCCCGGTGGATACCCTGCGCCAGCATGTCCAGAGCTTCAGACAGATTGTCGAACGCCCCTTGCACCACAGGCAGCAGCATCATGCCTTCTTCTGATAAATTTAACCCCCGGGACTGACGTATAAATAAGGACACGCCCAGCTGGGACTCCAGCATTTTCACCTGCTGACTGACTGCAGCCTGAGTCACGCACAATTCAACCGCTGCCTTGGTAAAATTCAGATGTTTTGCCGACACTAAGAAAGCACGAATCGCGTTCAGCGGCAGGTGGGTAATATTCATTCCTGTGACCTCAGACTTTCTGACCCTAGATTTTCTTATTGCTCTTATTAGATTTCGCACATTGTGCATCAAATTGACTCACTTTAATATCCGCCCTGTCTCCATGGGGGCCGATAATTAACATTCACCTTATACTCATTAAGAAGTCACAATGAAAAGCACCATCTGCAATACTCGATCATTGATACTCTTTGCTGCATTTCTGGCCTCAGCCGCATCACCTGCCTACAGTCAGACAACTGGGAAGGAAGCAACGCTCCGCAAGGCCGTGGATCAGCAAGCTGAACGATTAATGGACACCTACCAGATTCCGGGTATAACCTTTGGCATCACTATCAAAGGCAAAACCTATTACTATAACTATGGGCTGGCAGATATTCAGCAACAGCAGCCCGTGTCGGAGAACACTATTTTTGAACTGGGTTCGGTCAGTAAAACCTTTGCCGCGACGCTGGCCAGCTATGCCCAACAGCAAGGAAAACTATCGTTCGACGATCAGGTGTCGAAGTATTTACCGGCGCTAAAAGGCAGTACGATTGGAAACACGCCGTTAATTCAGTTAGCCACTTACTCGGCTGGAGGGTTGCCGCTTCAGTTCCCTGACAGCGTCACGAACCACACGAGCATGCTGAACTATTATCGCCATTGGCAGCCTGCCTTTCCGGCAGGTACTCACAGGCTGTACTCTAATCCGAGCATTGGCCTGTTTGGCTATCTCGCCGCTCAGAGTATGGGGGATGCCTACCCGGCGCTGATGGAAGATCTCATCCTGCCGGAACTCGGGATGTCCAGCACCTTTGTCAATGTGCCGGAAGCTAAAATGCACGAATACGCCTTTGGCTACAACGCTGCTGGCGACGCTGTCAGAGTCAATCCCGGTGTTCTGGATGCTGAAGCCTACGGTGTTAAATCGACCAGTGCGGATATGGTGCGCTATATCGAAGCCAATATCGGGACAGTTTCTGTCCAGCCTCTGATGAAGCAAGCGCTGGCAAATACCAAGACAGGTTATTATCAAGCCAGCACCCTGACGCAAGGGCTGGCCTGGGAAATGTATGATTATCCGGCATCACTGAACACCTTGCTTGCGGGAAATTCGACTGAGACCATTCTCAACCCGATGCCTATTGATGCAATCGCGTCACCCAAACCTCTGCCAGAGAACATCTGGGTGAACAAAACGGGTTCAACCGGCGGATTCGGCGCTTATGTCGCCTATATACCTGCCGAGCAAACCGGCATCGTGATTCTGGCCAACAAGAATTATCCCAACGGCGAACGCATCAAAGCCGCCTATGCGATTTTGGAAACTGCCCTGAAATAATCCGTCAACGCTTTCACGTCGATTTCCGTGTGCTCCGCTGTCAGTCAATCCGACAGTGAACACACGGATTTCTTCTTAACTGTTGGCGCAGCGATTAACCGCAACGTCTGGCACCTTTTGATGAATTCTGGTATTCATCCAATAAAAACTAACAGACCAATACCTTTTTCTGCTGAAATGCAGTGGAAACATCCTTCCATTCATAACGATGCTGATAACACGCTCTAGCGTTCTCTGCGTTGTTTGCCTCAATTAATACAGGTGCTAATACAAACCCCTGCCTGAATAAGCTAAAGATGATATCCGATGCGTTTTCTGCATGGATCTCTTCAAAAACCAGCACTTCTTCTTTCACCAGCACACAATATTGCATATAAAACCCATTCATCAGTGTTCGATATCAGAATTATCTACGTTTATGCTATAGTGCATAGTGATTTTATTTTAATGGCGATAACTTAAAGTTATGAAGGTTAATCCAAAACATTTACGCTCTATTGAAATCCTTGCAAAAGTGAAGAGCTTCAGGGTTGCATCACAGATACTTTGTATTTCTCAACCTGCACTGTCAAAACAGATTAAAAATTTTGAAGATGCCTATGAGATTGAAATGTTTGTCAGAGATAGCCAGGGCGTGGTCCTGTCAGATACAGGTAAACTCGTCATTAATGAAATCACAGCGTTAAATCGGCATATTAAGAAAACAGATGAATTGATATCCAGCATCTCACAGAATAACCTGACACCTTTATCTATTGGTTTTGGTAAATCAAGTAATGATTTCCTGCCGGTTTTTATTCGTGACTTCCAGAAGAAACACAGTAACATTTCTATTTCCCTGTCAGATATATGCTCACAAGATCAAGAAGATCAATTACTTTCAGGTTCCTTAGATATTGGCTTCATGAGAAAACCAGCCTCGCAGTCACTCGGCAGTATTCGTGTTTCAAGTGATGAATTTGTTCTAGCTGTTTCAAAAAGCCAGTATGACAGTGATCATATTGACTTCTATTTACAGAAATATAATTTGCTGATGATGAGTAATCACAGTAAATCTCAGATCAATTTGAATACTATGTCTCTGTTAAAAAACAGAACATACAAGATCACCAATATTTCAGCAGATTTGCAAACCATTATTACATTGATCTTATCCAATACAGGTGTTGCTATTTTACCGAAAAAATCAATTCTCGGAATTTATGACGCCATTCAATTAATCCCGTTTCCAAAAGAAACAAGCTGGGATATTCATATGGTATGGAATCCAAACAGGCTATCCCGATCGGTCGAGCTTTTCATTGAGCACGTCAAAGACCAAATATCAACACCTGCTTCTGCATAACGCCAGAAATGTATGATGTATTGCCCTACCTTGTTGAAACTCGCGCCATGCATAGTGAACCCTGGCAGTCAGATGAGTAGCAATACTTAAAGCATCAGCCGTGAGCGCTGGTGTTGATATTCAGGATCACTACCCATCGACAGTAAGATACCTTCAGCAATATACCTTTGATAATACTGCCATCAATCTAAGAGGAGGTCTTCTTTGGTACCTCAGCAAGCATAAAGGTTAACTCATCCACTGAGCCGACCGGATAGGACACCATCTCTTCAGCATGGATAGTCTGACCGGTTTGCTCTGAAACAAACCTGGCGAGCTGTTCTGGCTGGATCTGTCCATCTACTGTCCTGAGCCTGTTCAGTTCTTCTTCATTTAAGGTTTTGGCTGTTCCCGGTAAGTAAATCGTGCCGTAATACAAATCCACCCCGAAAGCGATCAACCCGGGGACAACAAACAGGAGCAAGCCCGCCGCATCCAAAACGGCAATAGCCGGATCCACCTGACCTCCCCGCTGACCTTTTCGTTCAGGGTGTAGCAACACACCGCACCCCGAAAGCTGAATCGTTAATATCACCGTCAAACTTAACCCCAACAACTGATGCTTCATTTGGTCTCCTTACCCTAGTCGGCTCGAAAAATGTGTTGTCACTTTTTTATGATGACTACGTCTAATTATGGCGATAAATGAGCAAGTTGCAGAAAATGTTGGGGATATTTGCCCATCAACGCCTGACCGATGTACTGGCTGGAATGCACTGAGTGCTTTCCGAGCAACGCAGGTCACATTAGCCAACCGCCAGGGTATTGAAACCCGCTGTACACGGCGTCACCGCCTGAAACCAAGATGCCAGCCACTTGCCGGATCCCCTCAAAGGGTCCAGCGTATTGGGGTTGTCATACTCAATCAGATAAATGGCGATTAATGCCGCCAGATTAATGATGACTGTGCCTGATATCATCATCCGGCTGTATACCATCATGCGTGCCCGCTCACCAACAGCCCTTTATTCTGAAGAACAAGATCACTCAGAAAATCGGCAACAAGCCGTACTCTTCTGGAGTGTGCCAGATCGGAATGAATCGCCAGCCAAATCGGCTGACTACACCCTATATCACTCTGGACACAAGTCAGTCCCTGCTTTTGAGCAATAAAATGAGGGAGAACGGCTATCCCCGCTCCAGCTTGAGCCGCTGTTACCTGAGATGACATGCTGGTGGTGGTCAGGCGACAAGGCTTCCCACGCAACCTTTTTTCTAACCACTGTGCCGCCGGAAGGTGCTGCTGGCTCTCAGACCAGCCAATAAAATCATCATCTTCGAACAACCCGCCATTTTCTGGTGCGGCTCTCTGCTGCAAATACTCTTGTGATGCATACAGGCCAAAACCAAGCTCACCTAACCGCCGGATACTCACATTGCCGCGTTCCGGCCTGACCATACGTATTGCCATGTCAGCATCATATCGATGCAAGTTGACCGTAGAGACACCGGTCACAACCTCGATGGTCAGATTGGTGTGTGATGACATTAACCGGGGAAGTGCAGGAATAATAAGGTGATCAGCCAGGCCTTGCGCTGTTGCCAGGCGTACATGCCCCGCCACGTCATCATTGCTGCCCTGAGCAGCCGCACCAAACGCATGGCCAGCTTGCTCTAGTGCCTCTGCCTGAGCAATCAGCATCACTCCTTCATCTGTCAGCCTGTAGCCGATTTGATCACGAATGAACAGGCTCAGTCCCAGCGCTGCCTCCAGCCGTTCTATACGACGCGATGTTGTTGCTAACCCAATTCCCAACGCTTTTGAGGCGCCACTTAAGGTACCTGACCGGGCAATAGCCAGAAAAATCCTGGCATCATCCCAGTTCAACGTGTTATGCCTTCCCCTTTTTCCTATATCGGAAATCGGATTACCATATTTCGCCATACAAACCTCCAGTTTCGGAAAGTATATTGAGAATCATAAAACGAACCAAGGAGAAATAATCATGCGAAAGCGTTTTCTGAGCCAAGAGCTGGAAGTGTCTGCGATAGGACTGAGCTATACGGGTATGAGCGAATTCTATTTGCCGCAAAGAGCCAGTATCACTCCGTCCTCTGATGATCTGAATCAGCGACAACAAGCCACAGGGGATTTTCAGCCGACAGGTGACCGTTACACCTCCGAGGAAATGGAATGAGTCAACTCATGAATACATCCAACGCTACGGGTTGGCGCAACTGGGCGGCCGTTTCCATGCTCGGGGTCGCTGCATTTACTGTGGTCACCACTGAATTAGCCCCCATTGGTATGCTGTCAGCCATTGCTGCCGATCTGGATCAGAATACCAGTGTGACTGGATTAGTTGTCACCCTGTATGCGTGGCTGGGCGCTGCAGCCGCATTATTGTCTGTGATGACTATCAGCCATTTGCCCCGCCGGCCACTGTTAGTCGGACTGATGCTCTTACTGGGAATCTCTAACGCCGTGTCGGCAGCGAGCCATAGCTTCACTGTACTTCTCATCGCCCGATTAGCGGGCGCACTCGCGCATGGTGCCTTCTGGGCGATGATTGGCACAATGGGAGCACAACTGGTCGCTTCGAACCGCGTTGGCCGGGCAACTGCAATTATCTTTGGCGGCGTCTCCACTGCCAGTGTTCTCGGAGTTCCGCTCATCAACTGGATAAGTCATGACGCCGGCTGGCGATTGTCCTTTGGTTTGCTGGGGTTACTCTCTGTCGCCACCGCGCTTACTCTGGCATTCAGTCTTCCCCGTGTAGCCGGCACTGCCTCTCTGAGCCGAAACCAATTTGTTTCGGTGCTGCGCAATACAGATTTAAGACGGATATATCTGATTGCAGCATGCGGTATCGTTGCACACTTTGCTGCCTTTACCTTCATCGAAGTCCTGCTTTCCTCAGAACTGGCCATTCCTCAAAACTGGGTCGTCATCTGCCTGCTTGCCTTCGGCATTGCGGGAATACTCGGTAATTTACTGTGCGGAGTCTTCATCGATAAACACCTGAAAGCTGTGCTTAGCATCGGCCTGCTATTGGTATCCCTCTGTCTGCTGTTGATCAGCACAGTCACAGTGAAAGATGGGATTATCGCACTCTTGCTGCTCTCCGGCTGGGGCCTTGGCATCGCTATACTCTTTGTCGGAATTCAGGCCTGGATCATACGATTAGCAGGAGCTGATGCATTACCAGCTTCCGCGATTTATGCTGCTATCTTCAACGGAGCCATCGGAGCAGGTGCCATGGCAGGGGCCGGGCTATTAGATCATTGGGGGATCAGGCCACTTTATTTAACGGCTGCCATCACCACGCTGCTCAGCTTCATTCTGGTAATCATGATTCGGACCAAACCTGTGAGGCATGCAGTCACGGAGTAATCGGGGCACTTGGCAGAATTGATGGAGCTGAGGGTTTCTACAAATATATGGATGAGTGGCCAGTTCGACGAGGAGTGGTTGCTCTGATTATTACGCGTATAGTGGCAAGAGTAGAAATCCCAACACTTGAGAAAGTAGCAAGTATCAATAATTTCGCAGGTGCAGAAAAAACCACTGAATATGGCGACAGAGTACGTACTATATATGATCCGATCCACTAACCCTGGACACTGACAAAAGGTGAACCTAAGATACCTTTTGCTATTGTCAGAATCAGTTAACTCCCATTATATTTATTAAAATATTTAAAAATCTACTCGCGTATATGAATCACACCAAATGAATAAAATAATGCAATTAAAAAAGTTATCGTATCCATATTAACCTCGCCATTAAAATACTCATATAATTTTCTAATTGTAAAAGTATCTTTTTGGGAAGTAAGACACTGAAGGAAACCTATAAACTGATTTTCAGAAGACAACTTTATTTTATTCCCTCTACAAAAAACCCTTATTTTTTCCCCGTTATCCGCAAACTCTATGGAGAAATCAGGATCAAGCAGAAATACGGTGTTATTTTCAAATTCTGGAACCTCGCGTTCGATAAAAGAATATCTTAGCCCTTTTTGACTTTTATTTCTCAGACAGTGATCTTCAAGTCTTTCTGACATCCACTCAGCCAGTGTGATCTGACTGATTTCTAAACGTTCTATCACTTCGTGAACATCACCTGCAAAGCGATTGTCATTAACTGCATCATAGAGCAGGAATTGTGTTATAGCACTCTCTGGATTCTTGGAAATTGATAATGCCAGCCCAATAGAAAATGACTGAGTATTACCCACGTGATAGTAATTAGCAGGCAGAAGAAACATAGACCCTGCACTTATTTCGTATGTATCCCCGTAGGAGATCAGGTCTTCAGGTTGATAACAATTTTTTTCTGGCCCGTTTAGTTGATGGAATAATTCCGGTTCAAAGAGTGTCATCGATTTAGCCGCCGGACCAAGATGAAAGTGAACAACATGCGTATAGGGATCATCAACATGAATACCAAATGGAGTATATCCGTAATTTCCCATAAACAATGTTGCTTCAACAGAGGCGCATGAATAGCCATATCTTTCAACTAAAGGCTTGAATACTTTTGCAGCGAACCGGGAAATATCATCTGACCACTGTTGAACACCGTTAATGACGATACCGAATTTCTTCCCTTCAGAAACCCGCATAAAAAATTGTTCAATGCTTTCTGACGCTTCTCTTTCTTCTCCTATAAACCTCTTTTCCTCCGCTTGGTTTTCCTTTCCTTCAATGTAAAGACGAAATTTGGAAGAGCCATTCTGACGGCTGTCTTCCTTTAAACTTGTAAGCAATGTAAAAATAACGTCTTCAGAGAGAGATTCAACATCGAATGCCTCTTTAAGCAGCAATGGTTCCATTAAGGATCCATACACCTCACCTCCATTGCTACTACCGAGACTATCAAAGCGCTCTACATGCTGAATTAAATCATTAATGAAGCCGGGGTAAACATGCAATAGCGATGAAGTATTGATCATGGTTATTGTCTCAGAAGAAGATAGATGTGAAAAAAAATCAGGCACTCTATTATTTTGAGTGCCTGACAGTAAGACATTTTAACTTTGTATACATCTGCCATAAACACAATTACAAAGCAGGAAACAGACTAATTACATAATTTAGCTCAATAGCAACTATGTCATATTCCTTTTTGGTATTTATTCACTTTCACTTGATGCTTGAACAGGCTTTGTTTTCATGCAAGAAAGGCCAACTGATAAAGTTGGCCAGCCACCTGCAACTTGCTCTGCTGCTTCACGTTCAATTTCAACAGGCATGTTGTCTGCATCTTTCGATAATTTTGCGACTACAGTTTTTTTTACATTAAGTTTCATTACTTTCTCCTATTTTTTAATGCCAGCATTCAAGACTGACTTGATAGAACGTAACATATCAAGAACAGTCAAGTAGCAACAATAATATAAATTTATTCTCTATTATGCGGCTAGTCACGTAATTATGAAAATGATAAATTAGTTATTAGTCGTAAGTGTTTGTGTACTCAAGTAGTATCTTCGAAGAAAATCGTAGACTACAAACTCGTGCTGCCTATTGTAAGCCCTAAAAATTCTATTAAGTTGCATATGAAGAAGAGAAGCCAACAACTCGTCTTTCGATATTATTGTTTCATCACCACTTAAACTAAGTAACTTACTGCTGAATACTGAAACACTTTTTTCATGAGACTGGACAATTGAAAAGAGCTCAGAAGGGGGATAATTCACAGGGAAAGAGTTATCTCTAGATAAATCGGAATGAAGGAAACCAGACAATTCTCTGTACTTACGCCCCAATATTTTACGAAGCGCTGACGTTTCAGAGAATTCTTTCCCAAACGCCCTACGTAACCGACTAATTAACGAAAGTTTATCAGTTAACTCGTAACCAAATGATGAAAGTACGCTGTCTGAAATCATAATAGCAGCTCTCCAGCGTAGACTTTCTCCATGCATATCAATTTGACTTAAAACCTTAAGTGTGGTTTCTGAGCAAACCTCAAACAAGGACTCAGCAATAGCAATAGTAGCATCCCCCCCATACCTTTCTATTTCTCTCTCATAAGGTGCGACTGTGAAATGAGCAAGCTTATCAACCTCTGTTAATGAGCAAAGCACCTCTGAAACCGCAGGGAGTACTCGACTTAGCAAGGTTTTCGGTTCGCCTCTAAATCGAAGACGGAGGTGCCAATCAGGATCGCTATATCGTATGAAAAACCAATTGCTGAAAAGATTCTCTTTCTGCATTGTTTTAATAAGAGGAGATAAATGTTTAGTAAGAAGGTTCTCAACATCTGAGTTTCCTCCATAAATATGCAAAGAAAGCCATTCATTTCCTGGCATAAAACGCCTTTTCTCTTGGCTCGGCTCACTAAATGTTGCTGTCGATTCCGGCACTGAACCGACTCCCTTCTTTTCCTGATTCATGCACAAAAAATGAACTTCGTTTGCATATCTTTTAACGCTATCACTCTGCTCTTTCACGAGTGGTGAATAAATATGATTTAGAGACTCCTGAAGCTTTACGGTATCCAAACCTTGCGTTTCGCTCAAAAGAACCTGAAGACACTTAGCGCTTCTTAAGTTCAATGTCAATGCATTGTCATGTAGTGAAAATACAACATTTTCTGGCAGGTCATACTTAGAAAGAAAACGGTTAACTTGCTCAGTAAACTGAGATTTCGTCATCTTTTCTAATTCAATGAATAGTTTCCTTTGAAGGTTCCACGTTCTGGGAGATAAGATAATATTACCAAGCTTCACCCTTGGTAATACTTCCGCCACGCTCAGTGCTTTAGGCCAAATAAATTGGGGGAGTTGTATATTTTGCTGTTGGATCTGGCAGAGAAATTTATATATTCCCAAACTGTTTGCATTGAAGTTATGGGCACAAGACATTCGGGGAATCACTTCTTTACCCAACCGTTTTGACCACAGACGTACCCGATTGTTTTCAACATAAACAAAAAGCTCTTTAGGCTGGATTTGAAAATTTTCATCGAGATCCGAATCCGCCAAAAATACAATTTCATGATTCCTCAGCTTAGGGCGTGAAATAACGTTTCCAGGTCTACCATCCGGTAAATGGATCACTTCCGCAAAGATAGCTTCAGGTCGCGAATTTTCTTCTCTTTGAAGGTGCTCTCTTACTTTTTTTGTGAGATCCTTATCCAGATGACAAAAACGACCTAAAAAATTCGCTGCTGATGGACCATAGCAACCCTGAAAATGAATCAAGGTTTCCTTTTCATCTCCTGTTTCGAATAAGGAGGCCTGAACTCCAAACGAAACCGGCAACTCCGTCTTACCCGGCCTTGCACACTTTTCTAGCTCTTTCCGATCCAGGTAAATTTCTTCCTCAGCAAAGGCCCCCCTACGACATAATTTTTTCAAGAGCAGGTCATCCAACGGTGTGCTTTCTAGAGCTTTACCATTAGCTGAACTCACACTCAGGGGAATACCTGCCAATAGAGGTGATTCGTAGCCTTTCTCAGATCCAAAGGTAATCCCTGATTCATCATCTAGCACTTTATTGAGAGGGACAAAACGCCCCTCATATCGACGCTGAAATTGAGTGATAAAATTTTTGAGTGGATTCGCTGCTTCGTGCGTGACCCCTGCTAGTAATGAACATGCTGTTTCAATGGAATCAGCAATATCCCTGCTGAGGAGCTTTGATGAAAAATTACGCTCCGTATCTACCTGAATCAACTTTGTAGGATTAAGCGGAAAAGGTAATGCTTTTAGCTTATCTACCACCTCTGAATAACTTTCAGTGCTGACATGCGTTTTGGTGTCGAAATCTTGGAGGGTGTCAACTACCGAATGTAATACCGACGAGTACTTCATTAGCCCTGACATAGAGAGAGATTTCACCAAATGCGAAGATGGCTCTTCTGCTGTGAGAGGCAAAGGCATATCCAATATTAAGATCTTCTCACTAAGAAGATCTTCTACGTATTGCCTTATATCGTCCCTTGCAATTAACGGATAAGCATCTGAAAATTTATCTACTAACACATTTAAAGTTATGCCTTTATTTGTGAGCTCTAGTATGGAGTCAAGGTACTCATCTGTTTCAGCCTCACTAAGTTGGTAATTCAATGCATTACCAGATTGATAAGACTCGATATACCTCAATGTGCGGTGGCCTGAGTGATAAAGGGTAGTGTTCGATTTCACTACAGTGTGTTTTGTAATATTTTCTTCCAGGGAAAGATAATCACGTATCCCTGAAAGATATAACATATCGAGCCTGGTTTTTCGTTTATCTTCTTCCCACGGTAAGCAACACAAATCTGTTGTATGGCTAAATTCCCCTTTGCTGATACCAGCAAACAAGCCAAATGGCGTAGGGCGACAATGCATCCGTATATAGTATTTGAGCAATGCACACCCAATTTTTTTCCCTTGTTTGCTGTTGGGATCTTTTTTCCATATCGGGATTCTTGACAATAATGATGGACTAGATAGATACAGTGCTTCCCTGACTTTCGGATATTCGAGCCAGTTCTCCAAAGTGTTGGTAAGTTGCTCGTCGTCACCTTCCCATGAAAAATAATCAGTCACAGGCAGACTTGGTGTTCTCATAACAAAGAAATTGTCACACTTTATTTTTTTCATATCATTGTCCATGTCTTAAATCGTCATTCCCCCCTAAGTAAACTAAGGCTAGATTGACGGTAAATTGAATGAAGAAAAGCAGCGGTGCTTAATGTGATTGATTATTGTAAAGGAAGTTCTGATTAACTGAGGAGCAAACAATCATCCCAACTGTCATCAACGCCAACTGCAGTTAGTAGACAGAGACCAATACCAGAATAGCCTTCCAAAAGTCCTGCATTTTCGATAGAAACACCCTGTTCAGATACATACTGATTGAGTCCGGATAATCCTTTTTCCCGATAAAGAGACAATGTATAGTCAAGCCAGTAGTCAGCGGCGTCATAGAACTCAGATAAACCAAATTTTTTGTACAGCTTACGATAAATATGAAACAAACCTGAACTGCCGTGGCATAATCCACCGTCATCCACACCCGATTCCTGCAATGTACGATGAGTCGAAGCCAATGCAATTTCCTTTGCACGACTCAACATTGCTTCGTCTTTCAATGCTGAAGCGGCGTTTGACAGTACCCAGGCAGCACTAAGATCACCATAACACCAACCAAGGCGTGTCTCGCATGTCTGTCCAGCATAATAACCAAAAAATGTACTGGCTTCGGGCGAGTTGTGATTAGCCAATAAACACTGGCAAGAGCGCACTAAGATCCCTTTGATTTGCTGCCATTCGTCCCCAATTAGCGGAAGAGCAAAACTGAGTGTTGCAATAGCAGAGCCTACGCCATGCGCTACACCAAGATTAAATTCATTATCAGAGGAACAATTAAAACGTAGTGCTGATGAGACAGGTGTACTCCAGCTCAATCCGTCTTTTGTATTCACTGCACTTCTGGTTAATGTTTCAAGTATTGAACGATACGCCTTTTCGTGGGGATTATTAATAAAACGCCTGCGACAAAAAGCCGCATAGCCAGCCAGACCAAATACGAGTTCATAATCACCACTCCATTGATGATCGCTAAACGTTTCAGCCAGATACAATTCGAAATCTCGATTAATCTCCTGATCATACTCTGCTTCATCAGCTTCAGCAGACAACAACTCAAGGAGCCAGCAGCACCCACTCAATCCTTTACCAAACGAGATATCCTTCAGATCACTCATTTGAGATTGAAACATATCGAACTTTTTTTCAAAGCGCGTTAGGTCGACTAAGGATTCGTTATACTTTCTCAAATTCCATTGAAAGAGCAATTGACCTGCCAATCCACGATAGAGCGATGGATCAGTGTCCGTCGCTTTTTCATTTAAGTAAGAACAAATATCATGAAGTAAGCTGTTAATAATGTTTATACGATCAGGTTCCTTCGCCCAAATTGAACTCATAGCTTGTTCTCTGGTTGTTATGTTAGTCACTGGGAGTATTCAGTAATCTTGCTGATACTTTTGTACTGAGCGGTTACTTCAAACAACTGCCCATCCCTAAGCTCCAATACTCGATCAGCCATTTGTATTGTTTCCTTGCGGTGAGCGATAAGAATGCGAGTAATGTTAAGTTCAGAAAGAGAACGATTAACGGCACTTTCTGAAGCAATATCCAAATGAGAAGTCGCTTCATCTAAGAACAGAATTTTAGGGCTGCGATATAACGCCCTCGCAAGAAGCACTCGCTGCTTTTGTCCACCCGAAAGGCTTGAGCCCAAGTCACCAACAAGCGAGTTGTACTGCATTGTCATCGCCATAATATCTTGATCAATGGCTGCCATTTTTGCGCATGCCTTAACACTATCTATATCGAGATTTGGATCAAATTGACCGATATTTTCGGCAATAGATCCCGACAACAATTCATCCGACTGCATAACGGTCGCTATTTGACGTCGATACTGAAGGTGTCCCAGTTCATCCAGGCTTTTCCCATCGACAGTTACTTCACCAGATTCAGGTTGATACAGCCCAAGCATGACTTTCATCAATGTCGTTTTTCCACCTCCTGAAGCCCCAACGATTGCCACACACTCTCCGGACTCAAACGTTGCTCTCAGATTCTGGAATAAATAAGGCTCTCCCGAGGAATGGCGAAAAGATATATTATTGATGCTCAGCTGACCTGACATAT
Source organism: Photobacterium arenosum (assembly GCF_014841115.1). Classification (GTDB taxonomy): domain Bacteria; phylum Pseudomonadota; class Gammaproteobacteria; order Enterobacterales; family Vibrionaceae; genus Photobacterium; species Photobacterium arenosum. Next base: position 265,785 of record NZ_JACYTP010000002.1, on the reverse strand, counting down.
CATGATTTTGCTTGGAGTGTAAGTGGGTTTCCTGTTCAGCTTGTGCCAAATCAGAAAGGCGTTCTAAATGTAAACCCAGCATTTTGAACTCAATGAGCTTATCGACTAGTGAAGAGAAGCGCTGTATAAGTTGCATTTTATAGGCCATGAACGCCATGAACATGCCGATAGTAAAAATTTCATCTCCACCTGAAGCCATAACAAGCTGTGAGCCAAGAAAAATAACCAGAACATTTTCAACACCAAAAAGAAAATTCTTGGAAAGGTTATAGGCCAGATTTAACCGCTCTACTCGTACATTGAGGTTCAACGCCTTTGTATAATGGTTCTGCCAAAGAGCCTGTCGTTTTGCTTCAATACCAAAAAGCTTTATGGTCTGCATTGCACGCACATTTTCCATAAAGTTGGTGTTTTCAGTTGCATCAGCCACAATGGCTTCTTCGGAAATTTCATGAAGTGGTCGGTACCACAAACAACGCAATAAGAGGTATAGCAGCATAGCCGCTGATACTACCCACGCAAGTTGCGGACTATAGAGATAAATCATGACTAACGTCATCACTGCCATGATGCCATCAATAACGGCTTCCACCATAGCTGTTGTTAGCATTTGCTTTATTTGTTCCAACGACCCAAATCTGGATACGATGTCGCCCATATGGCGCTTTGAAAAAAAGCTCAAGGGTAAACGCATTAAGTGCTGGAAAAGATTGAAGGCCAGTTGCTGGTTAAGGGTCGCACCAAGGTGGATAACAACAAAGCCACGCAATGCACTGGTCGCTACATTAAGTAAAACCACTAAGCCAAAGCCCAGTGCGAGCATTGAGAGCAGGCTTTGATCAAAACTCACGATCACTTCGTCTATCGCGAGTTGCATATAATACGGGCTCGCCAAAGCAAACACCTGCAATATGCACGACAGCGCAAAAAGCTGAAAAAGAACAGGTTTTAGGCCATTTACCGAGTGAATAAACTGAGAAAGTCTCATCTTCACCCTGACATCTTGTTTTTTGAAGGCTTTTGTCGGCGTTAACTCTAGCGCTATTCCGGTAAAATGATCACTTATACTCTCCAGAGACAGAGTCCGTTTACCTATAGCAGGGTCAACAATCGTCACAGACTTATTAGATACAGATAGAAGCACCACAAAATGATTCATGTCCCAGTGAATGATACAGGGTAATTTTAAATGGCCCAGCTGTTCGAGAGTCAGTTTTAACGCTCGACCAGCTAAATTCAACTCGTCAGCAATATTAATAAGCTGTTGTAAATTAACGCCTTTTAGGGTCTGCGCATACTTGTTTCTAAGAGAATTCAAATCTGATTTATAACCATAACTGTCCGCAATCATAGCTAAACACGACAAGCCACATTCTGCAGCTTCTGACTGGAGTATTGTTTTCAATGCTTAATATTCCCTTATTAACCTTACCATGCAGATAGACCTAAAGCCCTAAAACTCCACAACTCCTCTCAAACTAAACAACGGTTCCATTAACCACTCAGCTAATGACCGTGTATCAGTAATAATGTCAGCTTCAAGTTGCATTCCTGCTTGTAAAGGCACTTCTTTTCCGTATGCCTGAACTGTTTGTTTGGCAAGCTTTGCTTTAATTCGATACATAGGTTCAGTATTCGCAATAGGAAGAGTGAATTCTCCTGGAAGAATAATATTTCCTGTCATTTCATATATTTCAGAATCCAACATGCCGAATTTTTGAAACGGAAATGCATCGAGTTTTATTCTTGCGACCTGACCTTTAGAAACAAAGCCGAAAGCACTCGTGGGAACCATCAGCTCTGCATATAAAACCGATCCTTCAGGCAAAATACTCGACATATACTGCTGTGGCCGAAGTAATTGACCTACTTTTATATCTAAACCCGTCACTCGGCCAGTTGATGAACTACGTAAAAGGATTTCACTTTTTCCGGATAATTCAGTCAAACGATTCTTTTTCTGAGACTCAGATAATAACAGGTCTTGTATTTCTTTTTCTTCTTCGAGGGGTAACTGTTCGAGTTCTATATTGAGGTTACGTATCTCCTGCTCTTGAAGTGCAACTTTTGCTTTTAGGGTGACAATATCTTGTTGTAGTGTTAACAAAAGGTCTCTTTGACTCTCTTCATCAATGTCTGACAAAAAGCCTTTCTCTGACATCTTTTCATAATTAAAAAGTCGATTTTCAGCCATTAATTTACGCGATTCGGCCTGAATAATTTTCAGATTAATCAATTCGATCTGAGTCTGTTTCGAGTTAATCTCTTCATTGAATGCTCGTTTCCTGTTTTCGAAAATCTTATGTGTTCGAATCTTCTGATCATTAATTATTGAAAGCTGCTTATTAATTTCTTCTGAAAGAATATCATTCAGGTCTATCCCTAAATCTGTACTGTGCTTGTATTTAAGCCTAAACAAAGGCATTCCATATTCTATGTACTGCCCTTCCTGAATAAAAACCTCTGTCACATAAACACTGCCAGGCGAGTAAGTTTTAATAACACCTTTATTCGGCAGTAAATAACCACTTACTGTTTGTTTTTTCTTATACTCTGCATTAAAAATAAAAAACATACCACTGAGGAATATTAAAACCAAAAGAAAGAAAAAAGCCCGGTGGCTTAATGGTTGAGAAAGAGTTACATCTCCCCAAAGTTTATTATATTGATGATTTACCGCTTCCCGGCGAAACATGGGCAAGATCTCTTAATTTTTAACATTCCCAATTTTTGTATTGTCACAGAAAATAACTTATCTTTCAAAGTGCTCCCAATAAAAACAAACAGCCTAGTTACATACCATATTCATAAAAATCAGAAGATTAGGCTAGGATAAACATTTAGAGTAGAATCATTAACCGATTGACTGGAATTGCAAGAACTAAATTGTTTACCTATTCTTTTGTGCCTCTGGTCTCATATTAGATAAAAGTTAAGGTTCCTAAATAGCTAGTTCTCAGAATAGTACCGTTTCATTCATATTTTAGAAGTGACTGGCTTTAGAAATTGAGTACCTCTGGTTAAGCACCAAACATGCAGCTTCAAGTTGGATCTTTGCAGAAAATGAACGACGTTATCTTATAATGATACAGCTCTTTCTTTAGTGCTGTCTTGACCACCTAAAATGCTGTTCGGGGTCATTACCACTGCACTTGGTACTTACAAATTTAAATAGTTTTTTACGCGGGAGTGTTTGAGCTGACGACGATACATAATGCCTAGCCCGTTTTGTTGTTAAACTACAACAAAAATAGCTTATGCACGCTTATGGTGCTAATTATGTACGCTTTTAGGGGAATTATGCAGGCTTATGGTGAAAACTACACAAACGCCAGATGGGTGGAGACCCCCGCCAGCCACATCCCGGCACACACGTCGCTCGCTGCGGCTGCTCCCTTCCAGGCCTGACCGGGTTCACGAGTTAGTGTTGCGGGAGGACCAATGGGGGCCTCCATAGATTCGATGTCTCACTGATAACCCTTTCAGGTAATTGCGAGAACGGGACGGATTATCCACTAACCCCAAAGACAATGCAAGGCATTGGCAAGCCGCGTGCTGCTGACTGCTGGATTATTACCCATCTGCCGGGTTCCCTTTATGTACTTTCGAATTCGTTGAGTAAATATTCGGCCAGCGAGGCGCTGCCCAGCACCAGCAGCCAGGCGACTAAAACGGGATTAGGCACTTCAAATTCGGGGATCACCACCAGGGTGGCAAAGGCAATCGCCGGTAATACCCAGTTGAGCCTTGTTACCCAGACAAGCTGATTCTGCTGGTACAGTGTCTGAAGTGCGACGATGACACCTATGATGCACAGTACAACCAAGGCGGCCGGTGTCAGCCCACCGAGCCATAAAGGCACTGCCAGCAGTAATGGCCAGCCATAATTCGCTTTAACCGGGCGCCAGTAGCGAGCGGCAAGCCAGATGAAACAGACCGCCAGCACCTGCAGCAAGGTATACGCGGCCTGGCCTGCCAGTTTTTCTTCGCCCTGCAAGGCCAGTAAGCCGGCATCCATGGCGATCACCACAGCAAAGAGTAACGCCGCAACCTGCCAGTTGCCCCGGGGCGAGAAAGAGACAGTCAGGACAGGGAGCATCATCAGCAGGCTCACCGAGAGGGCGAGCGGCTGAAAAGGCAATACGGCGCCAAACATGCCGATACCCATTAACAGCAACACAGCGGACACGCCGCCTTGCGGCAACAGCCACAGTGCGGGGATGGCCACCGCAAGCACGGTTAAATGATGCTGTGCGAGCCCAAGGGCGCTGACCCCGACAATGGTCAGTAACATGCTCATGACAGCCAGGATTGTGGTATATAACATTTGCACCTCCCTGCACAAATTGTTACCCAGGATCCCAATATGGACGACTTTAAGAATCAAATCTACAGCCAGATCGCGCAGATCCCCGACGGCAAAGTGTCGACTTACGGTGATATTGCCCGCTTTGCGGGCTTTCCCGGTTATGCCCGTCACGTGGGAAAATTGTTAGGCCAGTTGCCGGAAGGCTCTACACTGCCCTGGTTCCGGGTGATCAACAGTCAGGGGAAAATTTCACAGCAGGGTGATGACTTCCTGCGCCAGCGGCAATGTCTGATTGCTGATGGCATTGAGGTTTCTGTTACGGGCAGGATTGCTTTGAAGCGTTACCGTTGGGATGGATACCCAGAAGAGAGATCTCCTGAATAAGCAAAACCCGGCATAAAAGCCGGGTTTTAAGTATAAGGGTGCGGTTATGCAGTTATTGTGCTGCGCGTACCAGCATCAGATCCAACTGAGTGGTTTTGGCCGGATCGGTAATCACATGATTGGCAGTATCTGTGATGAACAGCAGCTTACCGTTCACTTCGATTCGCGCGCTCACGGCATAGGTATGAGATGGCTTAATCTCTTCTTCCATATACTGGAGGCTGAATGAAAAAGGCACCTGCTTGCCTGCAGCCAGGTACGACTGGCGGCTGATCACTGTCGCGGGCACATCCATCAGAGAAACATCTGACAAGGTCACCGTAATCAGCGCATCATCCGGAAGCGCCATACGCTCACGATACGTCAGATTACCTTCAACTTTTTCGACACCTGCTTCTTTATTGATCATATTTGTACATGCTGAGATAACCATAGCCGTGACCAATAAGGTTAGTAACGCAAACATCTTTTTCATCGTTGTACCCTGCCCTTGATATTCCTCCCACAAACTGATGGTTCTAACACTTCAGAACCTTTCGCCTTGAGTTTATGGATAACTAACTGTAAAAATTTGGCTAATAATAGCATTATAACTGGAGCTCCGATGAGCAAAGAACTGAACGAACTTCTCAATCTGTTGCACTTAGAACAACTGGAACAAGGTTTGTTCCGCGGCCAGAGTGAACATCTTGGTTTACCCCAGGTTTATGGTGGCCAGGTCATCGGACAGTCCTTGTCAGCAGCGAAAGAAACTGTGCCTGAGAACCGGTTTGTCCATTCCTTCCACAGCTACTTCCTGCTGCCGGGTGATCCGCAAAAACCGATTATCTACGATGTCGAAAACCTGCGTGACGGTAAAAGCTTCAGCACCCGCCGGGTAAAAGCAATTCAGAACGGTCGCCCTATCTTTTACCTGACAGCGTCTTATCAGGCGCTGGAAGACGGCTTTAACCACCAGTTCCCAATGCCTGAAGATGCCCCACCACCCGAGTCTCTGAAGCCTGAACAGGATCATGTCAAAGCCATCGCAGACCAGCTGCCCCGCAAATTTGTCGAGACCTTTGGCTGCGAGCGACCGATTGAAGTTCGTCCGGTCACTGTGGTCAATCCGCTCCATCCTCAATCAGAGGCGGCTAAACAATACCTATGGATAAGAGCCAATGGTGAAATGTTGAACGATCCTCGCATTCACCAGTACCTGCTGGCCTATGCCTCAGACTGGGGTTTCCTGGTCACCGCCCTTCAACCACATGCCGTCACGTTACTGACCCCGAAAATGCAGGTGGCCACCATAGATCACTCCATGTGGTTCCACCGCCCGTTCCGTATGGACGACTGGCTGCTTTATGTCATTGACAGTCCATCAGCCAGCGGCTCACGCGGTCTGGTTCGGGGTGAGATTTATAACCGTGACGGCGAGCTGGTTGCTTCCGCCGTACAGGAAGGTTTGATGCGTAAACGTGAAGACTGATTTATCTGGAAAACGATCATCTAAAAGACGTTCATCTTGCAGACATTCACCTTACAGACCTTAAGCACTCACTAACGGCAAAGCTCCCGGAATAGCAATATGCCACCATTATCCCGGGAGCCATTTATAGTGAATGACTTGTACATTTTTGTCAGGCTGATGTCAATTTTCTGCTGTCTCGGCAGGTGCTTCTTCCAAATGCTGGAGATGATCACTTACCTGCTGCAACTGGTACATTTGCCAGTACTGTTTGCGCTCAGAAAGCAAGCTGAAATGCGTGCCTCTTTCAATCACTTCCCCATGATGCAATACCACAATCTCATCGGCATCCATGATGGTTGAAAGCCGGTGCGCAATTACCACAATACTCATGTTCTGACGCAGCACCGAGAGCGTATGCTGAATTTTTTGCTCTGTTCCTGAATCTATATTGGCAGTCGCTTCGTCCAGTATCAGCACTTTCGGCTGCTCCACCAGTACACGGGCCAGTGCCAGTAACTGCTTCTGTCCGGCAGACAGGTTCACTTCCCCGCCTCCCAGCACAGTGTCTAAACCAAACTCGTACTGTTTTATCTGTCCGGCCAGGCCGACCGTCTCTAATGCGTGCCAGATCTGATCATCAGTCATCTCCCGCCCCAGGCTGACATTTTCCCTGACGGTATCACTCAGTACGTGCGGATCCTGCTGGACCATGGCGATGCCCTGACGAAGCACAGGCCGGCTCAGGCTTTCCAGCGGACGACCATCTAACTCGACGCCGCCTTCGGAGCTTGGATAAAAGCCCATCATGAGCGAAGCCAGGGTACTTTTGCCGCTGCCCGTATGCCCGACCAGTGCCAGAAATCCCTGATGCGGCAGTTCAAGATCGATGTTGTCCAGCACTTTCTGCTTGCCGTCATAGCTGAAGCTCAGCTTACGGCATGCCAGATGCCCGCTGGTCAGCGGCCTTTCATCCTCACCGTATGCTTGCTGGCGCGAGTCGATCAGCGCAAAGATCCGCTCGCTGGCCACCAGTGCCTGCTGAAGCAAAGATAATTGCTGTGTCATTTCAATCAGCGGTTCGGTGACCCGGCCCAGATAGCTCAGAAACGCATACAGCACCCCGACCCCGATAAGATCTGTGCCACCAAAACCAAACAGCGCCACCAGCGTCAGCAAGGCTATCCCGGACAGCAGATCAATCAGGGGCCGCAATAACACGCTGTTCAGTTTGGTCACCCCGATTTGCGCCTTGAGGTGCTGATCGGTCAGCCCGGCAAAATAGGCACTGAAGGCTTTTTCCTGCCGCATGAGCTGGATCAGACTCATCCCCTGGATGGACTCGCTCATCGAGGAGTTAATGTCCGCCAGCAAATCGCGCATGCGTCGATAGGCACTGGCACTTTTGTGCTGGTACACCACCATCACACCCACCACAACCGGCAACAACGCCATTACCACCAGGGTCAGACGCCAGCTCATGATAAACATCACAGTGAGCATCACCACAATCAAAGTGACGTTCTTTAAAAAGGTCGCAATCACAAAAACGTAGAAATCTTTAATCGATTCAGTGTCATTGGTCAGCCGGGAGATCAGCTTGCCGCTGGGCATGTAATCAAAGGCCGACAGAGGCTGGTTCATCACCCGGGTAAACAATTGCTTGCGGACTTTCTGCACCACGCCGATGGCAATCTGATTAAAACGCAGCGACTGGGCGTATTTAAACGCTCCCGCCAGCATCATCAGCGCAATATACACCGCCACTAACGCCGCGACATCGGCCGCCGGAAACTGATCGACGGCAATATAATGGTCGATAAAGCGCTGCAATAACCAGGGACCGGACACATCCGCCAGTGAGGCCACGAACAATAACGCGATAGCAATGAACAGGTTGCGCTTATCGTCCAGCGCGTACCTGAGCAGCCGTTGTAATACCGCCCGGTTAACTGCCTGTCTTTTCATTGCCCCTCCTCAATGGCTTGTTCCAGTTTCTGGTAGCGGTGCATCTCGGCGTACCAGTCATCATTGATCAGCAAGTCCGCGTGCGTTCCGCGCTCGCTCACCTGACCGTGCTGCAGCACGACGATTTCATCGGCCTGCTCCAGCGCGGTCAGGCGATGGGCAATGACAATCACGGTTTGCCGCTGAGGCTGACTGCGCAGATTACGCAGGATCCTGTGTTCTGTTTTGCCGTCGACGGCCGACAGCGCATCATCCAGTACCAGAATTTCAGCATTGAGCAGCAGCGCTCTGGCAATCGCAATGCGCTGTTTCTGGCCGCCGGACAGCGTGATGCCCTTTTCTCCGACCAGAGTGTTATACCCCTCAGGAAACAGCATGATATCTTCATCAATACAGGCTAATCCGGCAGCGTGACGGATGGCATCTATACTGGCATCCGGCCTGCCCAGCGCAATGTTATCGGCAATCGAGCGGGAAAACAGGAAGGGACTCTGGCTAACCACCGCAAAACGGCTGCGCCATTGCTCCAGGAGTGCATCGCGGATACACACGCCGCCATACGCAATGCGCCCATGGCTCAGCTCTTGCTGGCGTAATAGCAGCGCCAGCAAGGTAGATTTACCGCAACCTACCGGCCCGGCCAGCCCCAGCATCTGACCTGCCGACAAGTGGATCGCCAGCTCCTGCAGGGCAGGCTGGCGCTGCTGCGGCCAGGAAAATGCCTCAATCCGGATATCCAGCGCCTGACGGGTGTCCGCCAGTGCTTTGGCGCCGCTGACGATAGTCGGGGCCTGATCTAAAATTTCCTGCAGGCGTTTCCATGCCGCAGAGCCGCGCTCAAGAATATTGAACAGCCAGGCAATGGCCAGCATCGGCCAGATCATCAACCCCTGATACAGAGTAAAAGCGGTCAGATCGCCCAGAGTCAGTTCCCCCTGATGAATTAAATAGGCCCCGCCACCGACACTGAGGAAAAAGGACATCCCGATTGTCAGCTGGATCACAGGGTCAAACTTGGCATCCACTTGCACCACCCCGAAATTCTTTTCACCGGCATGGTCAACGACTTTCTCAAACGCGGCCTGCTGCCTTTGCTCCAGACCAAAAGCACGGATCATCCTGACGCCGTTCAGCGATTCCTGCGTGGTGTCCGTCAGGGCGGAAAAAGCGGCCTGCGATTCGCTGAATCTGTCATGCAGCTGGCTGCCAAAGCGCGAGACCAGCAAGGCCATAACAGGCATAGGCAGGAGCGCTAAAATCGTCAGTTGCCAGCTGAGCTGGGTCGTCATGATCAGCAAAACCGCCAATCCGGTGATCAGCGAATCCGCCGCAGTCAGTACGCCTTCTCCGGCTGTCATCACCAGCGCATTGACATCATTGGTTGAACGGGCCATCAGATCACCGGTTTTGTGGCGCTCAAAAAAATTCGGCGCCTGCCGGGTAAAATGGCGATAGAGTTTGTCTCTGAGCACAGTGCCCAGTTTCGCGGCACTGCCAAACAACCACAGACGCCAGACTATCCGCAACACATACACCAGCACCCACATCGCGGCCAGTCCGCCCAGCCACATCAGCATGGTGTTGATGGTCATTTTGCCTTCAACCACACCGTCGACTATCCAGCCTATGGCCCGGGGTGGAATCAGTTCAAAAAAAGCAATAATGACAAAAATAGCGATCGCGCCGCCATATCGCCGCCACTCTTGCCGAAAGTACCACCTGAGTTGCCAAAAAACCTGCATGTTTCCTCCAGCAAAGCACGGTCTGCTCACGAGAAGTAAGCCGAAGAACAGAAAAATATTATAAAGTCGGGTGGATCGAGAGGATAAAATCACTCGTCACACTGAGGTGACAATCTAGCAACATATTGGCAAAAAGGCAGGCTGGTTATCAACCCAAATGTAAGGAATGGCAGCAAAACAGCAGGTGATGCTGCCTATTTTCACAGCGTTAACGGAATATTTGTTTTTATACAGTACTTTTTCAATACAAATCAGAGATTTATAAAGGAAGCGCTGTGGTGTATTTCAGGGGTTCCATGGCAAACGTAGAGGTCACATTGGTTAATCCGCTGATACTGTTGACCAGTTTTTTATAAAAGCTGTCAAACGCAGACATATCTGCCATCTGAACTTTCATCATGTAGTCGTATTCTCCGGCCATCCGGTAGAACTCCATCACTTCCGGAAACTCACTCACTGTCGCGACAAAACGGTGATACCAGTCCTGAGAATGATCGCTGGTTTTTATCTGGACAAAGGCAATGAATGACAGCCCTAATTTGACCGGATCCAGCAAAGCCACCCGCCGCTTCAGTATCCCCGCTTCTTCCAGCCGTTTTAAACGTTTCCAGCAAGGAGTAGTAGTCAAATTGACCGCTTCTGCTAAATCATTAAGCGACAGACTGGCATCCATTTGCAGCAAGTCCAGCAGCAATCGGTCCGTGGTATCTATTTCCGCTGCATTCTTTTCGGCCATATTTTTCCCTGAAATGTTTATTTTTAAGAAAAAATTTCTATAATTAATCAAAGCAACAATAATAATAGCAAAGAAATTTCCTCCCGTTAGCGTAAACTTTCATTGAGTTAATCAGCCAATTTTCAAGGATGTTTCATGCGTCACGATCCACTCTGGGTGAACCAGGCCATCAGAAAAATCGAAGCCGACTTTCAGCGCTCAGCCGATACCCATCTCATCAAGCTGGACATTCCGGCCATTGAAGGGATCGACCTGTATCTGAAGGATGAAAGTACTCACCCGACCGGCAGCCTGAAGCACCGTCTTGCCCGTTCTCTGTTCCTCTACAGCCTGTGCAATGGCTGGATTGGCGAGCACACGACTATCATCGAATCCTCGTCTGGCAGCACCGCGGTTTCTGAAGCGTATTTTGCCCGCTTGCTGGGCTTACCGTTTATTGCCGTGGTCCCCCGCCGGACTGCCCGTAAAAAAATTGAACAAATTGAATTCTATGGCGGCCAGGCACATTTTGTAGACGACCCTTGCCAGATTTATGACGAATCTCGTCGTTTGGCTGAAAAACTGAACGGTCATTACATGGATCAGTTCACCTACGCGGAACGTGCCACCGACTGGCGCGGCAATAACAATATTGCCAAGAGCATTTTTGAACAGATGCAGTTAGAAGCGCACCCGATACCAACCTGGATCGTCATGAGCGCCGGCACAGGCGGCACCTCCGCCACCATAGGCCGCTATATTCGTTATCAGATGCACGACACCCAGCTATGTGTGGTGGATCCTGAGCATTCGGTGTTTCACGATTACTACCTCACCCGGAATCCCGCCCTGAAAGGTGAGCGCGGCAGCCGTATTGAAGGGATTGGCCGCCCGCGTGTCGAGCCAAGCTTCATCCCGGACGTGGTCGATGACATGCGCACCATTCCGGATGCAGCCAGTATCGCAACCGTTCACTGGCTGGAAAAACTGCTGGGCCGAAAAGCCGGGGCTTCTACCGGCACCAACCTGTACGGCGTGCTGCAACTGGCCAGTGATATGAAAGCACGCGGCGAACAAGGCTCCATCGTGACCTTGCTGTGCGACAGTGGCGAGCGCTACCTGGATACCTATTTCGACACCGATTGGGTGGCCAGTAACATAGGTGATATTCAGCCTTACCTTGAGCAACTGGCGGTCTTCGAACAGACAGGGCAACTCAGTTGATCCTACTCTCCCGGTAAGTGCTTGTAACAAGGCAGGTGGCTTGGCATATCCTGACTCTCAGGGTAGGATGTGCCTTCTTTTTTGAACCAGATTCGGAGCAACACCATGCGCAAAGCCGTTGTCGTTTTCAGTGGCGGACAGGACTCTACCACCTGTTTAATTCAGGCTATGGCCAATTATGATGAAGTCCATTGCATCACTTTTGACTATGGTCAACGCCATAAACTGGAAATCGAAGTTGCAGAGGCCATTGGCAAAGACTTAGGTGTTGCCGCGCACAAGGTGATGGACGTCGGCCTGCTCAATGAACTGGCCATCAGCTCACTGACCCGTGACAATATTCCTGTGTCCCATGAGCTGCAAGATAACGGCTTACCCAATTCCTTTGTGCCGGGTCGTAACATACTGTTCCTGACGCTGGCAGGCATTTACGCTTACCAGATAGGCGCAGAAGGCGTCATTACCGGTGTGTGTGAAACCGACTTCTCCGGCTACCCGGATTGCCGTGATGAATTTGTGAAGTCACTGAATCAGTCACTGGTACTGGGCATGGATCGTCCGCTCAAAATAGACACCCCACTGATGTGGCTGAACAAAGCTGAAACCTGGGCGCTGGCCGATCAGCACGGTAAGCTGGATTACATCCGCAATTACACCCTGACCTGTTACAACGGCATTATTGGCGACGGCTGCGGCAACTGCCCGTCTTGCGATCTGCGCCGTGAAGGCCTGGAGTCCTACCAGAGCAACAAAGACATAGTGATGAAAGCGCTGACCGACAAGCAGGCTGCAAACCAGGCTTAAATGAAAGCCTGGGTCATCCCAGCCAAAGCCGGCCGCATCATGCGGTCGGCAGCCACAACACCTTAATGCTGTTTCACACAGACTTAACCTCCTCACTTGAGAACGCTTTCTCCGCTCCCATTCTGAACTTGAAAAAGATCAGCAGCGAATCAGCTCATCCGACTGTGCTCTAATCAAACAGCGATTTACACGATCCGGATTGTTTCATCTCAACCAATTGATTGAGATGATGCCTGTGCATCGCATCATGAGCAAAGTTGCCTGAACTGATCCGTTTCACTCCCAAGCCTGCCAACACTTCAAAGCAAGGGAGATCAGGCATTGCCATTACATTCACCGGCAGCGAACTTGCTGCAACAACGGCTTTGATATCGTCAGCCTGTGTGAGACAGGGCACAAATAAGCCATCAGCACCTGCCATCTGATAGATTTGGGCGCGCTTCACCGTTTCGGCGCAAGCATTATCTAAACCCAGTAAAAATGCATCGCAGCGGACATTGATAAACACCTCAACCTGACGTTGCCGCAATATATTGCGCACTGCCGATAATTTCGCTGCAAATTGATCGACATCCACTAACATTCGGGATTCATCAACACGGCTATCTTCAATATTGATTCCGACCACACCCAACCCGGTCAATTGCTGTATATGATCGGCAATATGCTGCGGCTCACGACTATACCCGGCTTCAATATCCACACTAACGGGAAGCTGGCTGACTGCGGTAATGCGCCGAACCATAAAAACTAACTCAGCAAACGGCATTTGTTCGCCATCCTCATAGCCCAGCAGGCTGGCGATGGCTGCACTGGAAGTCCCTAACGCCTGATAACCAGCCTGCTGGGCGCAACGGGCACTGGCAGCATCCCAAACATTTCCGATGATGAAAGGCGTCGTTTGCTGATGTAATTGTTTAAATTCTTGCATGATGTCTGTCTCCTGACTGGAAAACCACGAATAGGCAGGGCTGATCCCTGGAATGCCTATTTTGTTTTCAGGCGAGGTTTAACACCAACGATACGAATCGACTTTAAATATAAGAAAAACTTATAATATTGCACCCGAATACAGACAGACGCCCCTATTTTGCTGAAAAATATCAATCTACTGGTCACCTTTGAATGCGCTGCCAGACACAACAGCTATAGTCTGGCGGCCGCTGAACTCTGTATTTCCCAGGCCGCCGTCAGCCAACAAATGCGACAGCTGGAACAGAGTTTAGGATGTCGCTTATTTGTCCGGAAAGGCAAAAGAATGCTGCTGAGCCAACAAGGCCAAAGCCTGCTCAAGTGCGCGCAACAAGCTTTGGCCATCATTCATCAGGGGGTGAACCAACTTCATCAGGAAGAGATTGCTGGTGAGCTCACCATCAGCTCAACACAGGCTTTTACCACGCTCTGGTTGATGCCAAGGATGCAACGCTTTTCCGAACTGCATCCGGACATCCAGATTCGTGTGATCTCGTCCGCGGGGTTTGATGATCTCAGACAAGCACATATTGATCTGGCAATTCGTTTCGGCACTGAGGTGGAAAAATACACACAGGACAGCCTGTCCTGTGAGTACTTTGGTCAATCCGCTGTCTATCCGGTTTGTTCTGCGCAACTTGCCCGCGATCTGGCACTCAGTTCCCCCGACGATCTTCTGTCCACCTGGCTAGTCACTCTGGAAAACCCCGGCGCCTACGATTGGCAAAGCTGGTTTGAAAATGCAGGTGTGCAGGCCAGCAACCAACACGCCAAGTGGACTCGGGTCAACAGCACAGATATGGCACTGACTGCGGTGTTAAACGGCCATGGCGTCACGCTGGCCGTGCCCTATTTATATCAGAGCCCGCTTGACGCCGGGCAACTGGTGATCCCTTTTCAGTTGCCTCACCCTAATCCGGTCAGGCGCTATATGGTCTATGACCCGAACTCAGCCAGACTGGCACGGCTAAAGGTATTCATGGCGTGGCTGAAAGCTGAAATGGCCGATGCTTGAACCTACCGGACCGACTTGAACAGCCCAACCCAATGATTCTATCGGGCCCTTCCCTAGTCTCTGAGCTTACTGAGCAGATTCGCTTTCACCGCCGGCCACTCACCGGCAATGCTTCCTGGATTCAGCGCCTGCAAGCGGCGCATGGCAGAGCATCATAAACCAATATGAAATAAGCTTCATTAATTCTGATGGCGAACGTTTTCTCGTGGTGACTCTGAGATCACCAGAGAACATCAGCACTGGTTTAACGATGACCGCTGTCGTACTGAAACGGTGAAAATAAAAAAGAGCCAGCTAGATAGCTGGCTCTTTACACAAAGACTGTCCCTGAACATCAGGCGACCAGCGCTTTGGGCGCAACACGCCGGAGCGTATCTGCCAGGCTGGCGTAGACGGCTTCTGTCCCGGAGTACCCCAAACTGAAACGCAGGGTATTTTTTGCCACATCATTGCTATACCCCAGCCCTATAGCCACTTTCGACAAGGCTGATTTCCGGTCTGAGCAGGCCGAACCGGATGACACCATGATGCGGGCATCATCCAGAACCGTCTGCAAAACTTCCCGGCTGACGCCGCCAATAGCACAGAAAGTCAGTCCAGGAACACGCGGTGCCGTTTCGCCGATAATGACGGTTCCGGGAAAGTGGTGCTTCAGCGCTTGTTCAAAGCGTCGCTGCACCGCGGTAACTTCCGCCTGATTCACCATCTGTTGTTGTGCGAGCGGCAAAGCAATGGCCATAGAAGCAATGCCCAGATAATTCTGGGTACCTGCCCGCAGGCTGGATTCCTGTCCGCCGCCCAGCAAAAGCGGGCTGAAATGCCAGGAATTTTTCACCAGCAGAAAACCGGTGCCGGGTAAAGCGCCAAACTTATGACCAGAAGCGACGGCATAATCCACTTCGCTTCGCTCGAAATCAAAAGGCTGCTTGCCAATCAGTTGCGTGGTATCGCACAGATATTCCGCATCATATGCATGGCACAATTCAGCAATCTGCTGATAATCCTGAATCACCCCCGTTTCATTATGCGCAGCCATCACCGCCACCAGAACCGCTTTCCCCTGACAGGCTTTCAGTGCGACCTGTAACCCGGCCAAATCCAGCAGCCCGTTTTGTTCATGCGCAAGGACAATAGAATCAGCACCTTTCGCACGACAGTAACGAATGTTTTCCAGCGTCGCAGAATGTTCATAGGGCGAATGCAGGATCACTGCATCCTGATAACTGTGGTGCTCAAAGAAACTGAAAAACACATTTCTGATCCCTTCGGTTGCACCACCATTGAAGATCAGCTGGTGGCTGTCACAGGACAATACCCCGCACAATGTCCCCCTCGCCATCTCAATCTCCTGAAACAATCTGTTTCCGATGAAATGATTCGAGTTCGGGTTGCCAAAACGTTGTTCTGAAAACTGCTTTTTCAGGTAATCAAAAACCTCGGGCTTGATCCAGTCAGACCCGCTTACATCCGCATTAATCATTTTTCCACCAATCGGTTTGGATCAGCCGATAGCCATCGACATGATTTTGATAGAACTCAGCAGCACGAAAATATTCACGCAACGCGCAAGCATCTTTTCGTTCAACCGAAAATACAGGTAGCTACCGAGCTTTGCGCCGACGAATATGCCCGCCACCAGATAACCACAGAGCGTCCAGTCCAGAGTGTCTGAAGCCGCACGTCCGAAAAACAATGAAAAAGAAGAGATAATCCCGATAACAGGCGCTGTCGCAATGGCCAGTTTGGGAAGGCAGCCAAATAGAGCAATCATCACCGGCAGATAAATAAAGCCGCCGCCCTGACCGACAATCCCGCAAGTAAAGCCCAGCAACAGACCAATTATCGGCAACACCACAGAATCTAACCGGATTTCACCCAGCCACTTTCGCCAGAATTCCGGGCCTAAGGTCGTGATCACCACGGAACTGATCGCCAGCACAGAGAACGTGATTAAAATCACCTGGTCGGATAAATGAAACGTGAATAAAGAAACCGCCAGGCTGGCGACGCCCATAGGGACGCCGAAACGGTAAATCAGATTTCTATCCCGTTGCTGATATTTTGAGTGATGAAACAGGGCACTGACGGAACCAAAGAAGCTCTGGGCGACCGTCAATCCGGTAATGGTCACCATCGGCAGTGCTATTCCGTTTAGCCAGGGCATGCAAATAATCAGTAAAGGTGCCAGCAAAATGCCGCCACCGATACCCAGTAAACCCGACAAACTGCCTGTGATGATCCCTAACAGGCCAACGATAATTTCCTGACTCATTTGATGATGATCTGCCCTTGCCCTGCGCTGATTGTCCCGATCACATAATGGTCAGACTGTTCCGCTTCAAACAGCGGCAGAATATGATCCCGATAGGTTTCCTCGTCGACGGTAAACAATAATCCGCCGTTCGTCTGCGGATCGTGCAGAATCAGACGAAGCGCATCGCTGATGTCGGCTTCATATTTCACAAACCGGGCATAACGGCTGATATTGTTGTAAGTACCGCTCGGATTCTTAGTCACCGCCAGACTCAGAGCTTCCACACCTTCAATGACAGGCACCGCATCCCCATCAATGCTGACGTTAAACCCAGTGTTGTCCACCAGCTCACTCAAATGTCCGGCAAGACCAAAACCGGTAATATCTGTCATCGCACTGACACCAGGATGCTGAGCCAAAGTGTAACCAATCCGATTCACGCGACTCATGATTTCGAGCGTTGACTCGGGTAACTCTGCTTCGCTCAATCTCCCCACTTTCAGGGCATTTGAAATAATGCCAATCCCCAGCGGTTTGGTGATAATCACCAGATCATGATTTCGGGGGGTATTATTTTGCCGGATATGCGCATCCTCAACTTCACCAATCACCGCAAAGCCATACAAGGGCTGCGCATTTTTAATGGTATGGCCACCGACCACAGTTGCCCCGCACTCCGCCATCACTTCCTGGGCACCCTCAATCATTTTTTCAATGTACGGCATGGGGATATCATCGGGTGGAAAAGCCAGGATGGAATTGACAATTAAAGGACGGCCGCCGGTCGCATAAATATCACTCAGTGCATTGGCTGCAGCTATTTTCCCGAACAGATAGGGAGAACTGACGGTTGAACTAAAAAAGTCAGTCGAAAATAATAGCTTTTTACCACCAAAATTATAAATGGCGCAGTCATCAGAGGTTTCAAAGCCCAATAAAATATCGTTATTTTTAACGGTGTTTTTCTGCTGTGTTGTTTTCAGAATATTCGTCAGCATCTGAGGCGGGATTTTACATCCGCAGCCACCAGACTCTGAAAATTCCAATAAATTGCAAACTGACATATCAGACACTCCATGTTTTTATTGTTTCACGTTACAAATTATTTTCAGAATCATGACAGATTTGAGTCAGGCAATTTACACCGGTCTTATGACAGTTTTATTTCAAAAATACGTCACAGAAATGACAACAAATAACAATAAAAAACAATAATTTAAAACAACTCTATCAATAGCGTTCGGTTGAGCCGCACTCCGGCTCAATTTTCAGTACCATCCTTTGACACAACCGGAAAAGAACAAAAGGAAAGTAACAGTAAAGTCACTTTCCTTTTTATTGCGGTCTGTCACATCAGCCAGTCATTACATACTGAAGCCGACGAAACGCCGCTGGCAATTGTTACATTGGGTGGGTTGCTGAGTTATTACCCACTCACTCGTCAATAAACTGCCAGGTATCCGCTCCATCAAATAAACGGATGCGAATCGGCCTGATCTCCTGAGCTGAAAACATGCTGTAATTCACCGCGAGCCGATCACTGCCGGAAGCAGGCGCAGAAGAATAATGTGTCACGCAGCCGCAGCGTTTGCAGCGATGAAAATGAATGCATTTATCACCGTGCTCATAATACTCGGAGCCAAACTCCCCCACCTGAATATCCACCTCTGATTCGGTCAGATACCCCCACAGTGCCCCGTAACGGTAGCAGAGCGAACAATTACAGCGGGTGGCGGTTTCGGTAAGTCGTGCAATGGTTAACCGGACATTGCCGCAATGGCACTGGCCTTGATACATACCTGACTCTCCTTTTCTTGATTGAATGCCGATGATGATTTTACCCCGGCCAATGCGTCAGCAGAAATTGCCAGACCGCCTGCGATGCTTTGGTCCGTTCGCCGACACAGACAAGCTGTATCGGGCTGCGCTCCGGATGGCGCCAATCTGTCAGCACAGGCACTAACAGGTTCTGCTGGCATTCCTGCTGCACAAAAGCAGGGTCAACCATAATAATCCCCAGCCCTTCACACGCCATGTCCACCAAAGCCCGGCTGTTGTCGGTTTTGATTGCCGCGGCCACTTCAACCGTTTCTGTGTCGCCGCTCGCGTCCTGAAAAGGCCAGAAATTAAAGCGACTGGTCGTATTTTCAAACACCAGGCAATCGTGCTGCGCCAGTTCATGCGGCGCTTGAGGGCGGCCCCGCTCAGCGAGGTAACGCGGCGAGGCAAACCATCCCCAGTGCTTGTTCCCGATCTTTCGGGCAATCAGGGAAGAGTCCGGTAGCTGACCGATACGAATGGCAATATCAATTTTCGCATCCAGCAAGTCGACCGTCTGATCATCCAGACTCAGCTCAATCACAATATCCGGATACGTCTGGCGCAGCTGTTTCAGTACCGGCACCACAAAGCGCTGCCCCATCAGAATACTGGCACTGATTTTCACCCGCCCTTTCGGTGTCTGTTGCGTTTCGTCAATGATGCCATGCAGGTTCGATAATACCACCCTGAGATCACCAGTGCCCAGCAACAGGTTGCGGCCAACATCCGTCAGCTGCAGTTGCCTGGTGGAACGGTGCAGCAAAGGCTGACCAATAAACTGCTCAAGCTGGCGAATTTTCTTGCTGACCGAAGATCGCGGTAAATGCAGCTCAGTCGCTGCTGCCTGAAAGCTGCCGCGCTCTGCCACCAGATGAAAGACGTGCAGCAGCGGCAAATTAAGGTAAGACATATCCATCCCTGTGTGTTTATTTCCATTTTGGAACCAGTCTGTAGCCATATTGGTGCCTTATTGGCAACAGATCAAGCTGATACGCTGTCCACACAGTTAGAGACAAGCTCACAGGCAGGAGAAATACCATGAAAGGAAAGACATTTTTAATCACTGGCGGTACAGCCGGTATCGGACGGGCACTGGCGGAACATCTGGTTCAGTCCGGCCATCAGGTCATCATCACTGGCCGTGATCAAGCCAGAGTTGATACGGCAGCACAGGCCATTGGCTGCGCCGGGTATGTGGCAGACAGTGCCAGTTCAGCACACATTAAACAGCTTGCAGCCACGCTGAAACGTGACAATATTCAGCTTGATGGTCTGGTGCTCAACGCCGGTATTTTCTATCCCGAATCCATGCTGACGACCACAGAAGAAGCCTTTGATCTGACCATGGACATCAACACCAAAGGGCCTTGGCTGACGCTGCAGCAGCTTCATCCGATCCTCAGCAATCCTTCCAGCGTGGTGTTTGTTTCCAGCATTGTCGTCAACAAGGCGTTTGCCAACAGTGCAGTGTATTCTGCCAGTAAAGCCGCATTTGAAGCGATTGCCCGTGTTGCTAATCTCGAATTCGCGCCGCAGGGTATTCGGATTAACTCGGTTCGCCCCGGTGTCACCGCGACAGAAATTCAGTCGAAAGCCGGGATGACCACTGAGCAGCAACAGGCGTTGTTTACCTCACTGGATAGCACGCCATTGGGCCGGGTGCTAACGCCTGACGATCAAATCGGTGCCATTGAGTTCTTGCTTTCCAATCAATCGCTGGCCATGCGTAATGCCGTGCTGGAAGTCAATGGCGGGTACGGGCTGTAAAATAAGCACGGCCGCTGGAAAAACATCAACCCATTTTGCGTGATCTGCATACTGCCCTTCAGCCATAGCCTGAAGGGCGTTTTCTTACCGGGTTTGTTTGATCACTGCTTTATCAATGACCATTTATGCGTATAATCGCCGCTCTGTTACGTCATACCAACGAGTGATGAATCTCCAATGTCAAAATTTTTTTTCAAAGGCCGCAGGGATGTAATGCAAAACCATGCGCAGTCGGGTTATAACGTAAACCGTGGCGTCAAGGCAGGTACTGAAGAAGCGCCCGTTTCTGTCGTGGTGAACACAGAAGCACGTAAAGCGGAGATTGAAGCGCTCGTAGCTGAACACGCGCTCGTGGCCGAGATTGTCGTCGATGCCGCTCAGGAAGAAAACACGGTTGAGCTGGATACGCTGCTGAACAAGCCCGCCACCATCACCTTTGAAAAGACACCCAACCGCAACGATCCTTGCTCTTGCGGCAGCGGTAAAAAATTCAAAAAGTGCTGTGGCTAACGCGACCTGAGTCGCTTTGCCTGAGCATCTATACCAGAGCATCTTTCAGCGACCTGCCTATGAACGACAAAAACCTGATGTTCATACGCAGGCAGCTCCGCCTCTTTTCCAGCCGTCTGTGGCTTTTTCAGCGACCTGTTGCAAATTCCTGCTTGTCTTCCAGCGCCTTCAGTGCACTTTGTAATGGCAGCACAAGCTGTTTGGGATGAGCCTGAGTCAGAGACACAGTGCTGCACGCCTGAAAATGACAAAACTGCGCGACAGCCGCAGCAAACGCCGCCATCAGCAGCTCCTCATCAAAACTATGATTTTCAATGTGCAGGGATTTGATTTCCAGATGGCTGATTTTTCGGTGCGCCTTGCAATCCATCCGTCCGATAAATTCACCGCGGTACAGTAGCGGCAGGCAGAAATAGCCATACTTTCGTTTGGCGGCGGGCACATAGCATTCAATCTGATAGTCATAGTCAAACAGCGATTTGAGCCGATCCCGCTGAATCACGGCATTGTCGAACGGCGACAGGATCAGCATCCGCTGATTCAGCCGGGGAACCGGGCGCTCCAGTGCCCCGGCGTCCATCACAAAGACTTCTCCGCTGCTGACTTTCACTTGTTCCAGCTCGCCCATCGCCAGCTTTTCCTGCACTAAATCTTTCACCGCTTTGCGCAGGTCGGTGCTGCGGCGCAGATAAGTCAGCCCCTTCATCGACATCAACCCATGACCACGCAGTTGACGGCCCAGCAAATGCGCTGCGAATTCCGCCATATCCGGCATTTGAGTGTTCACATGCGAAGGCAATACCCGCTCGGTTAAATCATAGGTTTTCTGAAAGCCTTCGCGACTGCTGACCATCAGGTCGCCTTCCATATACAGCTGTTCAAGCGCTTTTTTAGCGGGTTTCCAGTCCCACCAGCCTGCCCGCTTGCTGGAATTGGTGTCCACATCACGCGAACGTATCGGGCCTTCGGCGCGAATGCGTGCCAGCAGTTCTGTCATGAGTTTGCTGTCACGCTCTTTGTACCAATGCGTCTGGCCGCATTTGATCGCGTGTTTGTAGGGTAAGGAGAAACGAAAATCTTCGATGGGGATAAATGCCGCCGCATGGGTCCAGTACTCAAAAATGTCGCCATCGAGCAACAGCTGATGAGTCATGTCCGGCCTGAAATTCGGTACCCGGGCGTGAAAAACATGATGGTGCGCGCGCTCCACCACAGAGATGGTGTCTATCTGCACATAACCTAAGTGGTTAATCGCTTTGCGTGCTCCGGCCAGGCCGCGTCCATAAGGCTGAGCCTGGAGTAACCCCTGTGCAGCCAACGCCAGACGCCGTAAACGCGCCAGATCCTGCGGCCGTTTTATTTCTATCACTGTCATCCTTCCCTAGCGTGTAATTTCACTGCCCTATCGTATCAGGATCAGCACCCGATATTGAGAGCGATGAAGCGTAATCGGCAATGATGGCTTTGATCTGATTCTGAGTCCCGCTCCGGTTACTAACCTTCGGCCCTTCACATAAAAACGGAAGGCAGAGCCTTCCGTTCGATTTATGTAACAAGGTAAAACTTTGCTTATACCAGCTCGGCCAGCATGGTATCTGAGTATTCGGTCAGTGCTTCACCGGCTCGGACTTTGGCAACATAATCCGGATTGGCAATCAAAGGACGACCAATCGCCAGCAAATCGAACTTGCCGCTGGCAATCGCCTGACTGCCGCTTTCCGGCGTAAAACCGCCCACGCCGACCAGCGTCTTGCTGTAACGCGAGCGCATATACTCAGAAGCCGTGCCGCCCAGATAATCAAATTCCATCTGGTCGTCAAACACGCCCACATGCAGGAAGGCCAGGTTACGGGTTTCCAACTCACCCAGCAGGTAGTCAAATACTTCGCGATCGCGGGCATCGGCATCAATATTGAAGTAAGCCCCCGGCGACAGGCGCAGCGCAGTGCGGTCTTCACCAATGGCTTTCACGACAGCATCGACCACAGCCAACGGGAAACGCGCCATGTTTTCTGGGTTTCCGCCGAATTCATCTTCACGTACGTTGCTGCTGTAATGCAGGAACTGATCGATCAGATAACCGTTCGCGCCATGGATCTCGACCCCATCAAAACCCGCTTCCAGTGCATTGATGGCGGCCTGAGCGTAATCGGCAATCAGCTCTTCGATCTCTTCCTTGCTCGCCGGTTTCGGTTCGAGATACGTCAGCTCACGCATCCGCGGCACTGTGCCTTCCACACCCAGCGCGGAAGGAGCCAGCACAAAATCGCCGCCAAAGAAATGGGGATGTGCCACACGGCCGGTGTGCCATAACTGAGCAAAAATTTTACCGCCGTTGTCATGCACTTTATCGGTAACGTTACGCCAGCCTGCAATTTGTGCCGGTGTGTACAGCCCTGGTGTGTTCGGATAGCCCTGCCCGTCCGGACGGATGATGGTGGCTTCACTGATGATCAGACCAATCTCCGCACGACGGGCGTAGTAATCGGCCATCGCCTGAGTCGGCACCAGCTCATCATCCGCCATACAGCGGGTTAGCGGCGCCATCAGAATACGGTTTTTCAGTGTGATTGAGCTATTCAGTGCGAGAGGTTGAAACAAATTTTCCATTAGGGACACCCTGTGATCATTTCTTGAACGCCCATTCAAATTAGTCGATCTTGAATGTGCGTTCAAGTATTTTTTGAATGCCCATTCAAGATCGGATAAAATCCCTGCAAGCCACATGGATAAGAGAAAATTAATGCGCAGCGCCGAATTTGACCGCGAAACGGTATTACATTCCGCAATGGATGCCTTTATCGCCAAGGGTTACAGCAAAACCAGCATGCAGGATCTCAAACAGGCCACAGGGCTGCATCCGGGGTCCATCTATTGTGCGTTTACCAATAAACGCGGCTTGCTGGTGGCAGCTCTGGAGCACTATCAGGCTGAACGGGACAAAGTTTTTGTGCAGTTATTTGACAGCCAACCCACAATCATGGCTGGTATTGCGGCTTATCTGGAGCAAATGGTGATCGAATGCGAGCAGGAAGAGATTAAAGATTGTCTGTTGCAAAAAGCCCTGAGTGAACTGGCGCGGGACGATAAAGAGATTGAGCGCCTGATCAGCCATAAACTGAAAGACTGGGAGCAGCTGTTTGTCTGTAAATTTGAACTTGCCCAACGGAACGGCGAATTGTCAAATCAGCGCAATGCAAAAACACTTGCCCGTTACCTGGTCATGGGAATTTACGGCATCCGCGCCTATTCCCACACCTGCCCCGCACCTGGTGTGTTGCGCGAGCTGAGTGAAGAGTTGTTGAGAAATATTCAGGGGAGATGATGCTTCGGGAAACAAAGCGGCCCAAGTCTCTGAGCCGCTTGCGATTAACAGAAGGCAAGATGAACACTACAAGCTGAGGTTAGTCGTAAACAGGAGCGTCAAAGTTGTACCCTTCATCGGAATAAGCGGTCACGATTGCATCGTCAACCAGGCCTGATTCCGCTTTAACCTGGGTTTCAAAAAAGTGTTGAATTTGTTGCCGGCGACCATGCGCAGACCAGTCTTCTGCACTTGCCCAGATCTCGTTAAACACGATGGGATAGTCGTTTCTTGTCGCACTCGGGTGGTCGATCTGGCGGGTCAGTGTGTACTGAACGCAGCCTTGCTCGCGAAGCGAATCCGGCTCCAGTGCTTTCAGTACGTCAAACAGTTCGGCTTCTTTGCCTGCTTTGGGTTTAAATTGTGCCAACACATAAACGCGACTTGTCATTCGATTTCCTTTCTATTTCTGAACGTTAAGATGATGTCGTTTGCAAACGATAGCATAGAAGTGAGAAAGTTGAAGGCCGCCAGGTGCAATGTGGTGAAATGACGTCAATCGCGAATAAAGCTGAGTCATACACCTTCACTTCATTGATTGACGCCATCTTCAGTCTGTCCTGAATAGCACAGAGTAAGCTATTGATTTATCATTACGCGCCGGATTCTTACTCGCTAGCGTTGGCACCTGACTGGCGCTGAACAGCGGATAAAAATTGACGAAGGACTTCGTCTTTACATTCCCGGAAGTGCTTGTTGTCTGGCTTGCGGAAAAAGGCGCTCAGTTCATGCTTGCTTAAGCTCACACCGACAGTCTGCAGCATCTCAAGAATATCTTCCGCTTTTAAATTCAACGCAATACGTAATTTCTGGAACACCATATTGTTGTTCAGATGATCTTCCGGTTTGGGTTGCTCGCCATCACGCTTACCACGTTTGAAATTAATCAGCCCATTCAGAAACACGGCTAACTCAGTGTCAGTCAGCTTGATAAAGGTCTCGGCAGCGTCTTTTTCTAACCAACCCGCAACCTGTTCTTCGGTTGCGCTGAAATCCGCCATCGCGAAGATTTCAATCATAGTATTGTTTTTAAAATCAAAGGTATCACGTACACGACGCAAGATATCATTATTGGTCAAAATAGATCCTAGTCTTAGGTATGCCATGGCAATCAACACGATTGCTGGAGAGCGGTGATCTTACCAGACTTGCGAGCCAAGCCCTATCAATTGCTCATGTCACAGTAAAGCTTATTTTCCACTCGCACCGAGCAGCAACTTCAAACTGGCGGCTCCGAAAAACAGTGCAAACAGAATTTCAAATCCCCTTTTGGACCTGAGGTAAAGCTGCCGGATCCCTGAGCGTGAAAAAAGCGCTGCGTAACCCAGAAAAACGGATGAACTGACCACCCCAACCACAAGAATGACAGAGATCAGATCAGCGGATCCGGCCGCTGCTGGCACGCCCATGGAATACAGAGCGCCAAAAAACAACACGGCTTTGGGGTTCGTCAGATGAATCAGCAGACCTTTGAAGTAATTGCCCTTAACTGTGGATATTTGATTGTCTGGCAGTGTGGACGAAGCCGATTGAAAAGCAGACCGCAACGACTTCCATGCTAAATACAGCAAATACAACGCCCCGCAGTACCTCATCGTTTCAAAAAACCACACATTCGTATGCATTAAGGCTGCCAGCCCAAACGCAGCAAAAGCAGACCACAACAATGAACCGGTAAGCACGCCAGCAGCCAGTGATAAACCCAAATAGCGCCCATGCTTCATGGAAGCACCGGCTATCGCCAGCGTCGCAGGTCCGGGACTGGCAATCGCTGCGAAAGCAGACACAATAATGAGCAGATAATTAATCTCTTCCATTGTTTTCTGACTCCCTGTTTGGGCTGATGAAGACTGATTTTATTGTTTATCCCTCATTGAGATATTTGACCAACAACATGTGCTAATTACGCCTTGTACCCGTAGATTGTGACACCTTCGGAATCGATATCAATTTCAAAGCTCCCTATCGTACAGAGCTGTTCGATAATGATAGAAAGATCTTGCGTTTTATACTGTGTCGGTGCATTTTCATAAGGCTTGTATCCAACGCGATTTGGCAGTTTAAGCCACTCAATTTTCTTGAATTCAAACGGCCCATTCAAAGCCCCACAATCACCAACATAGTTTTCACCAAGTTGCTCGTCATCGGGAACAAAACCATGTTTTGGCTCGTCTTCACCTACGAGTTTCCAAATACAATTTTTCAGTCCTAAGTGTGAGTCATTCACTATGCGAAATAGTTTTCTCCATTTCGCATTGGACATACACGAGTACGAAAACTTAGCGATATCTCTATCCAGCACAATACTCTCCAGATGTTCATGTAACCCGCAATAAGATAACCCGCATCAGACAACCACAGACACTTAATCTTCACGCCCTTCGGAAAACGTCTGTAAATTGGAATGCAATTGACACCAGTTTGGCTTGTAGGCGGTGTAAATTTGAGCATCGACTTTGACGGGTATATCGTCGTCAAACGTCGAGATAGCTAACTCAATGTCATTAGGAATCGCATTTTTCACGCGAAAACCTAAACTGGAACCGCAATGGGAACAAAAGGTTCGTATCGTGCCATTGGGGGCAACAAACTCTTTCAGCAAGTGCTCTCCTGAAAGCCAGTTTAAACCCTGCACCCCAACCAGGGTTCCAAAGGCTGCACCATGAAATTTACGACACATTGTGCAATAACAGTTCGCTGCCTTTTCACTGAAACCGCTAACAGAAAACTGAACGCCCCGGCACAAACAAGACCCTTGGTATGTGTTACTCATCTTACGTCTCCCTTCTGATGTATAGCGAATGACATCGCCCCCTTCTCAGGCTTTACTGCACTGGATGAGCCGGAGGCCACTATGCCACCTATCTATGGCATTGATTTAGCCGAGTCATCGCACTGACTGCAAAACTAATAATGTCATGCGTTGGCAGTCCCTTTTACCTTCGAGAAGACTCATCAGTGTTCGGTGCCAGCACGCGCTCTTCTTGTGGGCTCTGTTTCATGCAGATAACGCGTAAATGTATCTTTTTGGACGCTCAAGACCATTTTCAGCTAACACTCTTGAAGCCATGCCTCGGTGGTTACTGCCATGGGTCAGTAAATGCAGCAAGATTTCTTCAACGGTGAGCTGCCCTAAGGCACCATCTATAAACTTAAACGAAACAATGCGCTTGAGTTCTTCCGGCGTGGCTGACTGCGTATAATTTACAAGCCACAAATCATGCTCATTCATTGTCTGACGCAGTTCGGATAAGGAAGGAGTTTCTACTGTATTATCGCTACTGTATTTTTCAGATTCACCGATGATTCGACTGATGAACAGACTATCGACAACTGTTGTATGATTTAGAATCCGAACGAAAAATGTGGCATCAATTTCCGGTAATTTTGAAAACTGCTGTTCCCCTAATTGAAGCAGCTCAGCATTGGCCCATTGTTTATATTGAAACGCTTTAGATAACTGCATTTTCTCTCCGAAACAAATCAGAACATGGCATTGTTACTGACAAAAACAGCGCAAACCCGTGATTACATCTAAATCGCTTACTCTGTATTATTGCAGCCCTGATTACACACTTTCTTTGGCACATAAAATGGCAGCCGCGATAGCGGCTTTTGCTTGGGGGCTATTTTTCCAGCACGTGGTTCGTAACATAGAAGCCACCATTTCAGCGATTTCATCAACTTGATAAGTGGCCAAATCAGACAATGTGTTGATTCCAATTTCCTCAAACCTTTTGATGACAGTCGGGCCGACGCCTTTCACAGCCAAGAGCACTTCTCTTTCACGATCAGAAAATGCCATAAAATTTCCTTATTCATATATTACGAATGACATGGGTTTCCTTTCATCAGGCGTTATCACACTGGGTATATTTGAACACGAAATCACTGGAGATTATCATTCCGCAATTCTACGTATAGCATTGATTTAGCCAAATATAGTTTCGTACCCACGGTGAGGTTCACCAAGGCAAGGTGTTAATCCACAAATCAATCACGCTCTCAAAAGTCCTTGAGACGTTTGCTAATATCCCACCCGCGATTATCGGGATGGAAGCCTGCAGTGATTCTCGTTACAGGGCCCGAGAGCTAGTTAAAAACAGCCAGCATCGCCGCCCTACGGCGTTCAACCAAGCTATTTCCATAATAATTCCGCTTTGGGCTTATCCATCACCGGATAAAATATCTGCTGCGCAAACGTATTATTACTTGTTATCCGTATTTAGCCAAATAATAACTCAGACAACTCTTTTTGTTTACAAGTATATATTTCTCTCAAAGATGATAGTTTTTCTTTTGAAAAATTTAGATTAGTATTTACGTGACAGTAACATTTAGAATTATAGATCAATGTAATTACTTCGGATGGCATTGAACATGTATCCTCCAAACTTAGGAAATCATGTTCTTTCCCATCACCTTTGATAATTAATTCAACTAACTGCTTTCGTGCTTCTTTTACTTCATCACTTTCATCAATATCTCTTTGAGTTCTATAATATTGATGAAATTCATCACCATATATTTTGAAAAGGATATGCACAAAGCGTGTATGGTCACCTTCTCGACTATATAGCCTGAAAGCAATACTAAATTCGCCCTCATTGTCGATAGTTGTTAAGCCTTTATACATCATAGACAATAACTTTGCTTTCCCTTCTTTAGTATCCGGAATAATAGATAATTCATTAATCATCTTTTCCATTCGTGGAATCACCCACTCCTGCTCCAAAAAGTCTTGATTTATATCGTAAATCATAGGTATTACATCATCTCTATCATTTACGAATGCAATTTTATCAATTATTTTGAATTTATTATCCGAAGCATAATTAACAATGAAAATAGAAGTGAAATACTCTTGAAATGAACGGTGAGTGAAAGTATATCCGTTACCATCACGCTGCATGATGCAAACTGTATCTAATAGATCATTTAAAAAGTGAACTTGGTCTACTTCAACCCCTGAGATCCTTAAAGCATTTTCCAAGTATCTTTTTATTTCAACTTCAGAGAAATAATACTTCCTATCCGAATAACTAACTATTGAAAATGCCGACAATAGCTTCCTAAAGTCGTCTAAAGGTAAATTAGAGAATGACTTTCTTTTATATAAGCTTTTTAATGAATCATGCTTATTAAAAAGAGTTAAGAATGCTTGCTCATAAAACAAGTGTATCTTATTTGGTATTTCTGCAATTTGTTCGTAAGTTAAAAGCATCATTGTTAATAACAAAGGATTACTCGCAAAACTCTCGTGTTTTTCATAAAGTTTTTTATCAAGAACATCTAAGAACTTACGTTTGACTTGTCTGTCATAATCTAGTTTGCTTATAAGGGCTTTTGATTTTTCTTTATCTAAAGGGAGAACTTTGTATACATAAAATTCCTCCCATGAATGAAAACGCCCATCTGGTCGGCTAGAAAGTAGCAACAATATGTTTTGGTATTTTGAAGCTATTCCAACAATTTCTTTCTCGTATCTTTCTCTCAACTCATTATTCAGCTCATCAAAACCATCAAAAATCAGTAAAACCTTACCTAAATCTAAAGAATAATCTAATTGTGACTTTGTAAAAGTAGACTCTATTTCGGTTAAAGTTTTTAATATAAAATCAAACAAACTAGTTTCGGAGTCAGAATTTAAATGTCTTAACTCAACAAAAATAGGAAAAATCCCTATTGGGTTTTCAATTAAGTCCAAAAGAACACTTTTACAAAATGTCGACTTCCCCGATCCAGCAGTACCAGAAATAACCAATCGTTTGTTTTTCTGAAGTTCACTTATAAAATCAGACTCCTTTATTTTATGATCAAATCCTAATTCAAGATCCGTTCTAACATAGAATTCATTAATTTTAACTGGAGCATCACGATACAAGAGTGTTTTTGTTCTTGAGTACCTATCATAACTTCTAGAAATATACTTATAAAAACAGGCATTTAAAGTAACCTTTAATTTATCACACCCATCTTTAGTCATCTTACTAACACCATCAAATATGGGTTTAGAAAACTGCTTAACTAATTCTAGAGCAATTTTATTTGGATCTAATTCTTTCACAAAAGTTCCTATTAAAAATTAGTAATATTAATATAATCCAATAATTTCGATAAACACTGATAGCTAACGAATGACATGAACTCCCCTCATCAGGCTTTGCCACACTTGATAAGTCTAATGGCTACCGTACCGCAATCTGTCTATAGTATTATGTCCACTTTAAGTAAAAATGATTAAGCCATTAAAAATTTATTTTAAATGGCTTAAATTAAATAACACCATATAACGCTATCAAAGCTGATACTGTTTTTCATTCCACCCTCTTCCCCCGCAACCCAATCAGATTCCCAAAGGGGTCCAGAAGCTGGCACATGCTCAATCCGTTTTCGATATTGATCGGGCCACGATAAAGTTCAGCGCCTAAACCGAGAAAATGATCAAGGGCGGTTTGCAGGCAAGGGACGGACCAATAAAGCACTGTGCCCTTTGCGCCTGCGCTGACTTTTTCATCGGCCTGAACGACTTCCAGTGACAATCCGTTCATGTCGAGCACAGTGAAATCAAATACTTCTATATAGACAGGTTTAGCTTGCGGGAAAGCTTTGCGGTACCAATCCAGCCCGGCTTGCACGTCTGGAACATGCACCAGGAGCGCTGAAGGTGTCATCTCGATCCCCCTCGGTTCAATTCATGCTCACGGTGAAAGACGCTACCGCCCCTGACAGTGAAGTCACGTAAGCAGGGTATTTTCGTCTGATGAGTCAGACATATTATTGGCATATGGGACAGGTTTCACTAAAACATGGCATCGCAGTGTCAACTTTGTGGTTTAGGGCAAGTTTCGCGGGGAGGTGATAAGAACTGTCAATGAAGACATAACCAGATTATCCGGTATTAGCCTGGCTGCACTTGTGCGCTTGCAACAAGCAACCACGCCCGTCTGTTCGTCAAAGATGCGTCATCGCATTATATTTCTTGAGAGGGGCTCGCACGGGAAATTGTGGTCTTTGCAATCTTCAGAGGACGCTGAGCGCGTCCCCTGAGATTTCAGCGCGTTATGAATTCAATCAGAAACTGCTGTATTGCCGTATGATGAATGCCCCTTCTGGCTATCCTGCTGATGTTTCTCTTTATCCGCATCAGGATGCTTTAATTGCTCTTGTGACGCTTCTTTCTGAACAGCGCTTTTTTCCAGTGAATCTGACGTTGCTTTTACATCCTCGGTCAGCTGATCCTGCTTGCCATCATTGATGATCAGCTGTGTCGTCCCTGTTTGATCAGCCGCCGATGCAAATCCGGACAGGGTCATGGATAACGCTGTCAGCACAACTCCCAGAGCGAATCCATGTTTTGATTGAATCTGACTCATCTTAAGTTCCTTTTTTAATTGATTGTTGGTACGGAGATAAATAAGCGCCTGGCATACTTGCATCATGTTTAGGCCTCAACTGCCGGAGTGAAAAAACGAAACGCCGTTTTTGCGACCAACCGCAAAGTCATGCCTGACAAAAACAGCCAGATCGCAATCTGGCTGTTTCGTTATTTAAGTGCGGTGAAGCAGAGATCAGTCTTTGTAGTCGGCGAAGTCGCCCGCACAATCGACCAGCTGTTCGCGAGTCATCATGAAGACGCCGTGGCCGCCGTTTTCAAATTCCAGCCAGGTGAACGGAATGTGCGGGTACTGCGCTTCCATGTGAATCATGGAGTTGCCCACTTCACAGATCAGAATACCGTCGTCGGCCAGATAGTCCGGGGCATTGGCCAGAATACGGCGCACCAGATCCAGACCGTCAAAACCGGCGGCCAGGCCGAGTTCCGGCTCATGGCGGAATTCTTCCGGCAGGCTGTCCATATCTTCCTGATCCACATAAGGCGGATTGGACACGATGATGTCGTACTTGTCTTTGGGTACGTCACGCAGCAGATCCGAATGCAGCGGGATTACCTGCTGTTCCAGACCGTGGTCGTGAATATTCTGCTCGGCCACGGCCAGGGCATCGGTAGAAATATCTACCAGATCCACCTCGGCTTCCGGGAACGCATAGGCACAGGCGATACCGATACAGCCGCTGCCGGTACACAAGTCCATGATACGGGTGGGTTCACGGGTCAGGAAAGGTTCGAAGCCGTTATCAATCAGCTCGCCAATCGGTGAGCGAGGCACCAGCACACGCTCGTCGACGAAAAATTCCAGGCCACAGAACCAGGCTTTATTGGTCAGGTAAGACACAGGGGTGCGTTCAGTCACCCGGCGAACCACGCGCTCGACAATCGTTCGGCGCTCGCTGCTGGTCAGGCGCGAGAAGCGCGCGTCAGCCGGAATATCAATCGGCAGATGCAGGGTCGGCAGCACCAGCTGCACCGCTTCATCCCACGCATTGTCAGTGCCATGGCCATAAAACAGACCTGCATCGTTGAATCGGCTGACGGTCCAACGTAGCATATCCTGCAGTGTGTGAAGTTCGTTGACAGCTTCGTCGACAAAAATCTTATCCAAAATAGCCTCCAAATGGCGCTACAATACCGCGATAAAGTAGTTGGAAATTCATTATGAGTAAAAAAGACCCTGCACTGGAAGACGATTTCTCGCTCTTTCGGGATGCAGTGAAGGGCATTAAAAAGTTGTCGCATGATACCATAATCACTTCGCGCCGACAGAGCCCGAAAGCCGATAAGCGCAATGTGAATGCCAAAGAGAGCCATAATCACGAGTTTTATTTCTCTGACGAGTTCGAACCTCATCTGAGCGAACATGGCCCGATGCAATATGCCCGATCCGGCGTTTCCAAGTATGAAGTGAAAAAGTTACGGCGCGGTGTCTATGTGCCGGATATTTTTCTGGATATGCATGGCATGACACAAAAAGAAGCCAAACGTGAGCTGGCGGCCATGATTGCGGCCTGCATTAAAGACGGGGTGTCGTGTGCCTGTGTGATGCACGGGATCGGCAAGCATATTCTGAAGCAAAAAGCGCCACTCTGGCTGGCACAGCATCCGGACGTGATGGCATTTCACCAGGCGCCGCTGGAGTTTGGTGGCGCCGGTGCCCTCTTGGTGCTGATTGAAGTGCCCGAGCGGTAGCACAATTCTCCGGAGCGACAGCGTGTCAGGCAGCTGCGCCTGACGCCTCGCTCAGCGGATCTGATCTGATCAATACACAGCCTGAGACAATGAACCGACGTTCACCACCTGGCCATCCTGGATCAGAGTGACTTCGCCGGTATCACACACCTGCATCCGTACTTTGACCGAGCCTTCGTTGTAATAGTGCTCACAGTTACCGTTACGGGCACTGTCGATACGGGAAAAAATGGTGATACCGCCCGGATTCAGCATAGAAGGCGGGCTCACAAAGGTTAAGGTGCTGCCGGTTTGAGAAATGTTCATCTCTTCTCTCACACCATTTGCCCATTTTATCGCGCCGTTGGCGACAATATTGGGTGTCACCATGTTTGCCACACAGGCCGTCAGTCCCAGACAGCCAAGCAATACGAATACAATTTTTTTCATAACCACTTAATTTATCAGTCTTTATTTTTATCGTTTATTGTACCAGACCTGTCGGATCAGGACAGGCCGGCAATCTAAAACTGCGTACCGCAGCCAATCAATGGTGATTAGGCTGGACAACATCAACAGGATTCTCCTGCCATAATAAGGCGGACGGTTCCCCCTCAGCATGAAAATCCACTGCGGCAATGGAAGAAGTGCGGAACATCAGCGGCTGCAATCCCGGCACCAGCTCGGCACTCAGATAGCCCACCAGCGGTAAATGCGACACCACCAGAACCGTTTGCGGCTTCTCCAGCGCAATCACGGCTTTGAGGTAGTCTGCCACCTGACTGGCGTCACCGTAGGGCGTGATATCATCAACCGTCATCAGAGTGTTTGGCACAGGCAGCTCTTCTGACATCGCCTGCCAGGTTTGCTGAGCGCGCAGATACGGGCTGATCCACACCAGATCAAGCTGCCCGTCCAGATGACTCGCTAACTGCTTGGCCATCTGCCGGGAATACGTCTTGCCCTGGGCTGTCAGGGGCCGCTCCGCGTCACTTGGGGCAAAATGCTGTGCTTCGCCATGACGCATGATAAAAATTCGCATAGTCTCCAGTCCGATTGCGCGTTTCTGTCGTTATGCTAGCAAAGGCTGGTACAGACAGGGTAGCCATTTCATATTACGCGATGTGAAAGCGTGACGGCTGAATCGCTCTTATTACTGACGCGCAGTCACACATCATTGCCAGACAGAATTTGCCAGTGCCATTAATGGGCGTCATAATTACCCTAATTCCCTGTAAATATAGGCGCTTCCTGTGTTCAAAAGTCCGAACGATCCCAAAGAGTACCGCTATCTGACACTGGACAATCAACTCAGGGTCTTGCTGGTTCATGATCAAACGGCACCCCGGGCTGCAGCAGCGCTGTCTGTCGGCATCGGCCACTTTGATGATCCGCTGGATCGTCAGGGAATGGCGCACTTTCTTGAACACATGTTATTTCTGGGTACGGAAAAGTTTCCCAATCCGGGCGAATTCCAGTCTTTTGTTAACCAGTACGGCGGCAGCAACAATGCCTGGACCGGCACGGAAAACACCACCTACTTTTTTGAAATCGCCCCGCCGGCCTTTGCTGCCGGTCTGGAACGTTTCGGGCAATTTTTTATTGCCCCGCTGTTCAATGTCGACGCGGTTGACAAAGAACGTCAGGCTGTCGATTCCGAGTACAAACTCAAGCTCAAAGACGATGTACGCCGTCTTTATCAGGTGCACAAAGAAACCATTAACCCTGAGCACCCGTTTGCTAAATTTTCAGTGGGCGATATCACCACCCTGGAAGACAGGCCGGATAACCCGGTTCGCGATGAACTGATTGCGTTCTACCAGCAACATTATTCCGCCAATCAGATGGGGCTGGTACTACTGGGGCCGCAATCTCTGGACGAACTGGCGACCTACGCCGAACAGTTCTTTGGCGCTATTCCCAACTCAGGCCAGGACAAACCCGCCATTGAGGTTCCCCTGATAACAGACAGAGAAAACGCCTGTTTTATTGCGATTGAGCCAATTAAGGAAGTACGGAAACTCACGCTGTCTTTTACTCTGCCCCCCATGGATGCCCATTATCGTAGCAAGCCATTGTCCTATCTGGCGCATTTACTGGGCAATGAAGGCACAGGCAGCCTGATGTCTGTCCTCAAAAGTGAAGGGCTGATCAATACTCTGGCAGCGGGCGGCGGGATCAGTGGCAGTAATTTCCGGGAATTTACCATCGGCCTGAACC
Source organism: Photobacterium arenosum (assembly GCF_014841115.1). GTDB lineage: Bacteria > Pseudomonadota > Gammaproteobacteria > Enterobacterales > Vibrionaceae > Photobacterium > Photobacterium arenosum. Next base: position 230,199 of record NZ_JACYTP010000002.1, on the reverse strand, counting down.
TGACACCCGATGGCCTGAACCGTGTCGATCATATCGTCACCACTATTTTCCAGTATATCCGGCTCATCACAGAGCAAGGGCTGGCAGAATGGCGCTACCTGGAAAAGCAAGCAGTGCTGGAGCAGGCGTTCCGCTATCAGGAGAAAAGCAGGCCGCTTGATACCGTCAGCTATCTGGTGATGAACCTGCTGCACTACGCCCCGGACGATATCGTCTACGGCGATTATATGATGAGCCAGTACGATGAAGCGCTGCTGAAAGACGTACTTGGCTATCTTCGCCCGGACAATCTTCGCCTGACGCTGGTGGCAAAAGGCCAAAAGCACGACAGAGTGGCCGACTGGTATCACACCCCTTATTCGGTCACGCCGTTTACCGAAGCACAGTTAACTGCCTGGGCTGAGCCGGGCAACAACCCGGCGCTCTTGCTGCCCGAGCAAAACCCCTACCTGTGCCAGCGTATGGATCCACACCCGCTGACGGATGAACAGGAAGCGATTCCTCAGTTAATTCAGGATCTGCCGGGCTTCCGGCTGTGGTTTATGCAAGAACATGAGTTCAGAGTGCCCAAAGGCCTGGTCTATGTCGCCATCGACAGCCCGCACGCGGTAAGCTCTGTGCGTAATATCGTCAAGACGCGCCTGTGTGTCGAAATGCTGATGGAGTCCTGCAACGAAGTGGCCTACCCGGCAGAAGTGGCGGGTATGGCGTATAACCTGTACGCCCATCAGGGCGGGGTAACACTCCAGTTATCCGGTTTCAGCGAGAAGCAGCCTTTGCTGCTCAAGCTGCTGCTGGAAAAATTCTCCGGCCGCACTTTCAATATCGACCGATTTAACAGCATCAAAGCACAGATGCTGCGTAACTGGCGCAATGCCGCGGAAGACAAACCCATCTCTCAGCTGTTTAACCAACTGACCGGCTTGCTGCAACCGAATAACCCACCCTACCCGGCTTTGATCAAAGAGCTGGAAACCGTTGAAGTCACCGAGTTACCCGGTTTTGTCGAAGCCATGTTTGCCGAACTGCACATTGATGCTTTCGTATATGGTGACTGGCGTAAAGATGATGCACTGGCATTGGCAGAAGTGCTGAAAGACGCGTTTAGGGTGACAGATCAGCTATATGGTGAAGCACAGCGGCCATTGGTCCATCTGGGAGAATGTGGCACGCTGCGCTATGAAGTGGACTGCGGCCATGCTGATTCCGCCATCCTGATTTACTACCAGTCACGGGAACAGTCGCCCAAAGCCATTGCTACCTACACTCTGGCCAATCATCTGATGTCGACCACCTTCTTCCACGAACTGCGTACCGAACAGCAACTGGGGTACATGGTAGGCACGGCGAATCTGCCGCTTAACCGCTATCCGGGCTTGCTGCTGTATATACAATCGCCGGTGGCCGGTCCGTTGCAGCTGCTCGAAGCGATTGATGAGTTCACCAATGCCTTTGCGCTGGTCTTGCTTGAGCTCAATGAGAGCCAGTGGCAGGCCAGTAAACAAGGGCTGATCGCTCAGTTGTCCGAGCCGGATACCAATTTGCGCGCACGTGCCCAGCGCTATTGGGTCAGCATTGGCCACAAAGATGACCATTTTGACCAAAGACACAAAATTGCCCACGAAATGGCATCGCTGTCCCGTGCTGAGTTAGTCCGCTTTCTGGTAGAAGACATTAAACCCAGAACGGCGAATCGGCTGGTGATGTATTATCAGGGCGGCGCGCACCGGAACCTTACTCCGCTGGAAGCGGGTGATCCTATTCCCTCAGTGAGCGATTTTCAGCGTAACGCCCAGTAACCGCTTCCCCCTGAGTCCCGATCTCAGGGGGAGGCTGTTTGCATATCCCAAACGATAAAAGTGGAATCATGATTCCACTTTTGACATCCCTCTTAATTTTCCTTTTCCTGTCAGTCGATTATCTACATTAACAAATCCAAAAATACAGCCTCAGGCTGGCCGTCTGTATCTGATAGTGATGCAAGAAGCCGTGAGGTCGAATAAGCATAATTTCTCAGAACAATGTTCAGGAACCTGTTATGTCACACGCCTGTTCGATCTGCCGTCAGTCTATTACGGCGAAAAACCAGAGTTTACACAGCCGGCTATTCTGCCGTTCCTGTATGAAGGCTATTCATCCGCGCCAGCTTGACAGCATGTTGTGTCTGCTGACCGCTATCGCCCTGTGTTCACTGACTTTCATGCTGTGGATTGGCTTTAACCCACTGATGGTGGCTGGCTCGGTTATCCTGCTGCTGCACTTAGTCCGCCCGAAAAGCCTGTACCGGCGCTTTCGTCTGGGCATCAATGTGCAGCAAGGGTTAAAGCACCACAAAATCAGTTAAGCGTTTCGCATCGCTCCTGACTTCATCTCTGTCTCCATCTCCCTCTAACGACAAAGGCCTGCTATGCAGGCCTTTGATTTATCAGGTTCTGAACAGGAAATCAGTCGTAGAAACGCTGTTCATCCTGCGCCATCTGCAGCAGACGTTCGCAGGGGAGGAAGCGATCACCGTACTTATTGACATGCTCATTGAGCAATTCAACGACACGCTTGGCACCGAGCTGATCCATATAGCGGAACGGACCGCCCAAGAATGGCGGGAAGCCAATACCGAAGATCGCACCAATGTCGCCGTCACGGGCACTGTGCACCACACCTTCATCCAGACAGCGGGCCGCTTCGTTCAGCATCATCAGTGCGCAGCGGATCGCGATGTCATGGCCGGAGGCTTTCCGCGCCGGGTTCAGCTTCAGCAGTTTATAAACGCTCTTATCGACACCTTTTTTCTTGCCGTTGTAGAGGTAAAAACCTTTGCCTGTTTTACGGCCTTTGCGGCCATCTTTCAGCAAGATGTCAAAGACATCCGGGCTCTTGAAGCGATCGCCCAGCTCTGTTTCCAGAATCGGGCTGATTTTGGCCCCGACATCCACACCCACTTCATCCAGCAGGGTGATAGGCCCAACCGGGAAACCAAAGTCCAACAGCGCGTTATCAATATGTTCGATGGGCTCTCCGCCCAGCAGAGCCAGCGCGGCTTCATTCATGTACGGGGCAAGAATACGGTTGACATAAAAACCGGCTTTATCGGCGACTACAATCGGGGTTTTCCCCTGCTTCTTGGCTAATTTCACCACGGTCGCGACCGTTCGCTCCGATGTACCGGCATGGGGGATCACTTCCACCAGCGGCATTTTTTCTACCGGGCTGAAATAATGCAAACCGACCACCAGCTCAGGACGCTCTGCGGCAGAAGCAATCTGGTTGATAGGCAGCGAGGACGTATTAGTGGCAAAAATAGTGTCAGGTCTGGCATGGGCTTCCACCTCTTGCACCATCTGATGCTTGAGGCTGAGATCCTCAAAGACCGCCTCAATCACCACATCGGCTTTATCAAAGCCCTGATAATCGACACCGCCGTTGATCATCAGCATCTGTTTTTGTAACTCGGCTTTACTGATAATTTTGCGCTTACGCTTTTTATCAAGCAGCTTAAAGTTATACGCCATGGCATTCAAAATGCCGTCGTTGGCGATGTCTTTTACTTTGACCGGCAAGCCGGCTTTTGATGCGGTCACATGACTGATGCCACCGCCCATCAGCCCGCCACCCAGCACAGCGACACGCTTCACCTCGGCCGGTTTAATACCATCGCCAGCACCGGTTTCTTTTTTCATGGCGGTCGTTGCAAAAAAGATGCTGCGCAGCGAGGCAGACTCTGAAGACATCACCAGCTCTCCGAACCAGCGGGCCTCTTCTTTTTGTCCTTTGACTATGCCGTGCTGCAAGCCATATTTGATGACATCTAAAATAGCTTCCGCTGCCGGGTAATTGCCACGGGTTTTTTCGCGTGTCTTCTTACGGGCCTGGTCAAACACCAGACCGCGGCCCACAGGGTTGCCGCCCATCGCCCAGTCTTGGAAACTGTGCTTGCGTACCGGTTTGCCTTTCAGCGCCAGTGTTTCTGCCACCTTGAGCAAAATACTTTCCGGCACGCATTCATCGACCACGCCTAACTTCTTCGCTTTCTTGGCACGCAACTGTTTACCGGTCAGTATCATATCAAGCGAATTTGCCACGCCAATCAGGCGAGGCAGACGCTGTGTGCCGCCTGAGCCCGGCAGCAGACCAAGCTGGACTTCCGGCAGACCCAGCTTAGTGGCATCCGAATCGGTACATACCCGGCTATGGCACGCCAGCGCCAGTTCAAGACCACCGCCCAGGCACGGGCCATGAATGGCAGCGACAACATGAAACGGCAGCGCTTCAAGTCGCTGGAACATCTGCTGCCCCTGCGTTGCCAACTGCTCGGCTTCTTTGGCCGTGGTGCATGCCGCCAGCATACGGATATCGGCCCCGGCGACAAAATTATCCGGCTTACCGGAATACACCACCAAGCCTTTGATCTCTGCTTTTTTCGCTTCCAGCTCGTCCAGCACGCTTCCGACCTGAGTGGCGAAGGCGGCCTGGAGGGTATTCATTTTTTCCCCGGGGACATCAATTTTCAGCCAGGCAAGGCCATTCTCGCCGTAGCTCAGGCTGAAAGCTGATTGCGGCTCAACAGTATGTTCTGTATTTGTCTGTTCAGTCATGGTTACATCCGTCATTATTCAGTCTCCAGGATCATGGCAGCACCCAAACCGCCGGCGGCACAGGCGGTATTGAGTGCCAGACCGCCACCGCGACGCTGCAGCTCGCGCAGCGTTTGTGTAATCATTCGCGCGCCGGTGGCGGCAAAGGGGTGACCATATGCCAGCGAACCACCCAGGACATTGAATTTATCCATGTCGATCTCACCAATCGCCTCACTGCGACCGAGTTTTTCCTGTGCAAACTTCTTCGAAGCAAACATTTTCACATTCGCCAGAGTTTGAGCGGCGAATGCCTCATGCATCTCAATCAGGGTCAGATCTGAGAGTGTCAGACCGGCACGGTCCAGGGCCAGCGGTGTCGCATAAGATGGCCCCATCAGCATATCCTGCTCTACGCCTATCGCAGAAAAGGCATAAGAACGAATATAGCCCAGCGGTTTCAGGCCCAGCTCTTTTGCCCGTCCTTCACGCATCAGCAGCACAGCCGCACCACCGTCGGTCAGCGGCGTACTGTTAGCGGCCGTCACTGTGCCAAATTTACGGTCAAAAGCCGGACGCAATTTAGCGTAGCCTTCTACCGAGGAATCTTCGCGAATATTGTTGTCTTTATCGATCCACTGACGATAAGGTTCCGGGAAAGCGGTAATCACTTCACCCTGAATCAACCCATCCCGCCACGCCTGGGCTGCCAGGCTGTGAGAACGGTGGGCCAGTGCATCCTGCTCTTCACGGCTGATTCCGTGCGTTTTTGCCATTTGCTCTGCTGTCTGGCCCATACTCAAGCCTGTTGAGTATTCGGCCACAGCAGGCGGAACTGGCATTAAATCTTTCAGGCTGAGCTTACTGAGCAGGCCCATTTTTTTGCTCATGGTTTTCGCTTTGCTGAGCGCCAGTAAAGTGGCAGCCAGTTTTTTAGACACACCAATAGGTAATACCGATGAGGAATCCGCACCGCCTGCGATCCCGATATCAATGGTGCCCGAGATGATACTCTCAGCAACATTCGCCGCAGCCTGAAAACTCGTTGCACACGCTCGGGTCACACTGTAAGCATCGGTGTGAATATTCATCCCCGTTCCCAGCACGATTTCACGGGCAATATTCGGTGCTTCAGGCATCTGCACGACCTGACCGAACACGACCTGCTCAATCAAAGCGGGATCAAAATCAATCTTTTGCAGCATTTCATTGACCACCATCTTGCCTAGATCCAGTGCCGGGACACCGTTAAAGGCTGTAGCCTGGCGGGCAAAAGGGGTACGTAATCCTGTTACGACAGCGATGCGTTCACCCTGTTGGGTCGTGAGATTCTGGCGACGTGTCATCGCGGCTCCTTATCAATATGGTAGAGGTCAGACCACACCGATTGTAACGGCATTGTTATTTAATTCAAATTAATGTTTAAGAAGTTGGAGCAACCAAAAACAATGAAAAGTGTAAGGAGTTAAAACATAGCGCAAAAAAAAACCACACCGCTATGGTATGGTTAACAAACTCAACGTGTCAGTCGTTTGTGCAAATTTGATAGCAATAGCGAACAATAACGTTCAGCATTCCTTATTGAGTTATCAATTGAAATACTGACACTTTCCGCGCGCAAGTAGTTGAAGGGTATACTCAGTCCGTAAAGGACGTTATCAGGGGTCAGACCCGATAACACTGCTACTATAACGAAAGCGGGCTGACAGATATTGAGGGAAATCAATAACACAACAGTCTATTTTATGAATCCAATTCCTGTTATCTCCCGTATTATTGACTACGGCTCAAAGGATACGGACGGGCTACATCATGATTAAGCAATTTTTTCGCAAGAAAAACACAGATGCCTCGGTCTCTGTGGATATGAATAAACAGACACGCTATGAAGCCCTGGTCAGGGCCTGGCACAAAGACCTTTACAGGTACGCCTACTGGCTGTGCCATGATCAGCATATTGCCGAAGATTTGGTGCAGGAAACCTGCCTGCGCGCATGGCGATCGCTAGACAGCCTCAACGATGACAGTGCGGCCAAAGCCTGGCTTATCACCATCCTGCGTCGCGAAAATGCCCGGCGTTTTGAGCGCAAACAGCTCGATTTGGTCGACATCGACGATCACCCCATTGCGGATGATCATGGCACCGACGCAGGCGGTTTAAACGAGTCAGAACTTGGCCAGCTACAACATATGATTAAACAGCTGCCGTCCGAATACCGGGAACCTTTAGTTTTACAGGTCATGGCTGGATTCAACGGTGATGAAATTGCTAATATCCTTGGACTGAACAGAAACACAGTGATGACCCGATTGTTCAGAGCGCGTAACCAGTTAAAAGATGCTTTAGAAAAGCAAACCGAGCGGAGGGGCCACCAGAATGGACGATCTTGAATTTCGTCGCCGAATTTTGGCAGATCCTAATGAGCAGAGTCCAGAAATGGTCGCTACGAAAAATGCGTCAATTGCTAACCGTAAACTTCACGATGAGTTACAGCAATTAGACAGCAAGCTGTCTGCAGCGATGAAAGTGGATGTGCCGGAAGATCTGGCCGATAAAATCCTGTTCCGCCAATCCGGGCAAGGCTATAAGGCCGAGAAAAAAGTGCGCCGTCATTTAGCCATAGCGGCTTCTGTGGCTTTCCTGTGCGGGTTGTTAATCGGTCAGATTCAGCCCGGGTTTTCGCTGAGTCCCGCCAAAGACATGGGTCAGGTTGCGCTGGCGCATATTTATAACGAAGCCGCTTTTGTCGACCAGGTTGACGAAGGGGTGTCATTGACTCAGGTTAACGCCAAACTCAAACCTTTCGGGCCTGAACTCAGCGGTTTGCCTTCTCATGTTTACTATCTCAATCATTGTGGTTTTGATGGCGGTGAAGCCTTACATATGGTCATCGGCGGTAAGCACGGAAAAATTACTGTTTTTGTCGTGCCCCAATCCTCCAACACCATGAAAAGCTTCGAAGACAGCAATATGCGCGGTGTTGTCATGCCTTCTCAGAACGCCAGCCTGATAGTGGTGGGTAACAAAGGCGAAGATGTCATGCCTGTCGCCGAACAGCTGAAAGACGCCATGCGTTGGACCAGTATTTAACGTTGCGGTGGTATCACCAACAGTGACCACCGCAAAAAAGTGCTGATCATTTCGTCAGTCAGTCCCTGTCCAATCCAATAAAACAATGATTTATATACTGGTCTGATTTGTTGTTTTTTTGCCTGCTCCTACAATCGCTTCCTCACTGGCACAGTTAAAGTGTCAGCAAAAAACGATCAGGATAAAAATAACTATGTACAAGAAGCGTCTGTTTACAAAAACTCTGATGGCAACCGCCGTCATGCTGGCCTCACAGCAATCACTGGCGGCCGGATTCCAGCTTAACTCACAGTCTGCCACTGGCCTGGGCCGCGCTTTTGCCGGTGATGCCGTCATTGCTGACAATGCTTCAGTAATGTCGCGTAACGCCGCGGCTATGACCTTGTTTAATGCACCAGCGATGTCACTGGGTCTGAATGTTATCGACACCGACATTAAAGTGAAAAATGCCCAGTATTCCACCCCCTTCGGACCATCATCTCTTGATGATGCCCAGATTGGTGGTAGCTCTTATGTGCCTAACTTGTATTACGTGCACCCTGTCAACGACAAACTGGCTCTGGGTGCCGGGATTTATTCAAACTTCGGCACCAAGACCGAATTCAGCAGCAGCTACTCTGCCAACGAGTTTGGCGGCCTGACGGATGTGAAAAGCCTGAACCTGACTCTGAATGCAGCTTATCGACTGAATAATCAGTGGAGCGTCGGCGGCGGGTTAGACATCATTTACGGCCAGGGCAAACTGCAGCGTTCCAATCAGACATTAGAAGGACTGGTTCAGCAACAAACCGGTGTAGCCGGCCCACTGCTGGATGTTGATGTTGACGGCACCGCTGTTGGCTTCAACCTGGGTACAGTCTATGAACTGAATGACCTCAACCGCTTTGGTCTGGCTTATCATTACAGTCCCGAGCTGAAAGCCGAAGGTGATATGTATGCGCAGACAGCCGGCGGGAACCTTCAAGGTCAGAAACTGCTGATGCCGCTGCCAGATATGGTTGAGTTTTCCGGTTTCCATCAGCTAAACAGCCAGTTCGCCGTTCACTATAGTGTTCAGTGGATCGAGTGGAGCAGCTTTGATACGCTGAAAACCGACAAAGGCGTAGTACTGAATGATTACCAGTGGCAGGATGGCTGGCACTATGCGATTGGTGGTACTTATACACTGAATTCAGACTGGACCTTGCGTACCGGCTACATGTACGACACCAGTGCTCAGGACAAGAAAACCTCCATTTCTGTCCCAGATTCAGATCGCCAATGGTTCTCTGGCGGCTTTACCTATAATCTCGATACTAAATCAACGATTGATTTCGGCCTGACCTACCTGATGGGTAAAGATATCGCCGCAACCGAACAAACCGCGGCGACCTCAATCAGTGCGACAACCCGTGCTGATGCGCTGCTGTACGGTGTGCAGTACAGCCGCTCTTTCTAACTAAGAACGGGATATTGCCAGAAAAAACTAAGCCGCTCGTTAGAGCGGCTTTTCTTTATGGATTTTATCAGTTCCCAGCCTTCAGGTGGGTATCTGAATTTACTGGCAGTTGGCTGCGCCCAGATCTTCCCAAACGCCCCACTCGCCTGTTGTTCCTGGCTCTTCACCAGTCGTCCACCATTTCGCTTTCCAGGACTTGTCTGAATGCGTCACGATATCACCGGAGTTATACACACCACCAGTTGCCCAGGCATTGGTACAACCGGTTGAGCCGCCGTCTTTCAATACCGTCACTGTGACTGACTCTGTCACTGAATCGGTCCCATCGGATACCGCGACGGTAAAGTTCAGCGGCGTATCGACTGTGTAGCTGTCGGCAACAAAACTCACTGTTGCACCATTCACTGTCGCGTTAACACCGGCAGGCACTGTCCAGGTAAAGGTCAGTGTATCGCCGTCGGCATCTGACGATTGCGACGCATCCAGCACTACAGTATCACCGGCATTGGCTGTCGCAGGACCAGACACTGCCACCACAGGTGCGGTATTTGAACCTGGTGCTTTGGCCGTGACTGTCACACTGTCAGTAGCGGTATCACCGGCATTGTCGGTGACTGTCAGCGTGAACGCATACTGGGTATCAGCCGTCACTTCAGGAACAGCAACGGTAGCTGTCGCGGTATCTGACCCGGTCAGAGTCAGTGCCGGACCACTGGTTTGTGTCCACTGATAGCTGACGATCTGACCATCACGATCGCTGGATGCAGAGCCGTCCAGAGTCACAGACGCCGCACCATTAACCACTTGATCAGCACCCGCTTTCGCTACCGGGGCGTAGTTGCCACCGCCACCAGCCAGTGAATCCTGCATCGCATTCAGAATATCGCCGTTATCGGCATCAATTTCCCATGCAAACAAGCCCGCCAGCCCCAGATTACGGACATACTGACCTTTAGCCAGCACTGAACGACGGTCATCATAAGTGATCAGGTTACCGTTGCTTGGATTGTACGCCCAGGGTGCTTCTGCCTGCGCATCATAACCCTTAGTAACTGCAGCGTTATTGATGTAGTCAGTCACAACGTCTTTGTAGTCAATAACCCCGGGTTCCCACGAACCAGGCACCATGCCGTTGCCTGTACCTGTCATTGGATTCGTCGGATCTGTCATGCTGGCTTCGGTAACACCTGTCCAGCCACGTGCGTACATGGCAGTACCCAGTACCAGTTTGTTTGCAGGAACACCCTGCGCCAGAAGACGATCAATACCGTGCGCGGCAGTATAAGCCGGACCTTGACGAGGCACGCCGTTTTCATCAACACCTGTGCCGTTACAGACATCAGCAGACATGTGGCTGCCGCAGAACAGTGCTGTCTGATGGCCAGGAACGTTGTTCCATCCGCCGAAGAAATCATACGTCATGGCGAAAATGTAGTCCATATACTGAACCGCATCGGCATAGTTCACGACATCAATCTTGTCATAGCCTACACCGATTGCAGATGTCAGCTCGTACTGGCGGCCAGTTTCGGCTTCCAGCTCATCCAGCATGACACGCAGTTCGCGCATCAGAGCCACATACGCAGGGCCGTCATTGACCGGATCGCCCAGATTCGCATTCGCGCCTTTCCCGCCCGGGAATTCCCAGTCGATATCAACACCGTCGAAGAATTTCCATGTTTTGAGGAATTTCTTCACACTGGCGACGAAAATGTCACGCTTGGCTTTGTCGGTGAAAGAATAGAAGGGATCAGACAATGTCCAGCCGCCAACAGAAGGAACAATCTTCAGATCAGGATAACGTTGTTTCAATGCCATCATCTGACCATAGGTACCTTTATAAGGCGTGCTGTGGGTATGGCCTGATTGCGGCTGAGGCATCTGAACCGCCGCCCAAGGGTCATGGATCACCACTTCATAATCCGGCGTTCCCTGACAGGCACGGTTTAATGCGGCCAGGCTGTTGCCATTTTCAATCTCGCCCAAAGATTCATTGGGTCCGCAAATAGGAATAAAGCCGTACAAAATGTGGGTCAGGTTTTGCGCCGGAATATTATCCACCGAGAATTTACGGCCATAGACGCCCCACTCGACAAAGTAAGCACCAACCACAGTGTTCGCAGGCGTTGTGTAATTGCCATTATTAGCATCCACGTTCATGGGTAATGGATCTAAGTGGCTGCCATCGGTATCGGCAACAACAATGTTCGTTGCCGCACTGCTGGTACAGGCTTGCGCCGCCCCCACGCCACTACACAGCTCAACTGTCATGGCATACTGACCACCCTGGGCTACAGACAGTGTTGTTGAACCCGCTCCGCTGGATGCCGGAGCAATGCTTTGCTCAAACACCACATTACCATTGAGCTTCACTTTCCAAAGGTCAGCCGTTTCACCAGAATAACGCTGCCAGGCAACCGGGACTTCCGCTGCCGGCTTAACCGTAATCAAGCTTTTATAGGCTGAGGCCGCTTGATCAACCTCTACGATAGCGTAATCCGTTTCCATCCAGGCAATTTGCGGAGTGCCTGGTGCTGCCATCGCTCCCCACGACATAGTCATCACGGCGATACCTGCCGCGACAGGATTTAACTTATTGAAAAACATTACTTCGTTCCTTGAGTTAAAAAGTAAGTAACAAAGCACGGATATGAAACCATGCTAGGTAATCAATAGTTCAGTTTCTTTTTGTCGCAAAGAAAGAAAGTCAGATTTCTATTTTGGATATTGCGCTTTGTGATCTTATGCCAACCTAAATGAAACTTCTGGCAATGGAACGGGATGAAATGATAATTACTGCAGTATTCTACTCGCTTGACCGGTATTAGTTCAGTGCTACAAATAAGTGTCGCTCAGCAGCGGTATTATTGGGACTCATCAAACTGGAAATCAGCCAAAGTGTTAACTTTGTCAGAAATGTTTTTATTTACAAAAAATTAACAAAAATCAAACTGTGTTAGAGGTATAAAAAAACCAGAGCAGTTTTGCTCTGGTTTATCTTACACACAGACCGGATGACTATTCGCTGTCTATTTCATCAAGAAAATCATCAAGATATTCTTCATTTTGCGGCTGTGCGGGTTCAGATTCCCTGCCCGCAGCCCTGAAGTTCTTATATTGAATATAAGCATCGCGCGTGAAAGCGTACGGATCCGGTGAGTTGTTCAACATAGGTTCTTGAGCCACCAGTTTGGCCCTGTCTTCCATGCCTTCCAGCGCCCACTTGCCAACGCTTTGCCAAAAAGTCAGCAGATTGAGCGGAAAATACAGAGCATCCACGCGATCCCCGACACCTTCACGCAAGGTCAAAGGGCCGTATGCGGGTATCATGAAATAAGGGCCGTTCCCGACACCGTAATAACCCAGCGTATCAGGAAATGCCTGCTCTCCCGGTGGCGGAATATCGGCAGCGGCCGCAATATCAATCAACCCGCCCAGACCAAAAATACTGTTAATCCAAAAGCGGGTGAAATGATCCACCGCCTTTTCCGGGTTCTGCATCAGGAAGCTGTTCAGCATGTTAGCCGGTTCTTCCAGGTTGGACAGGAAGTTTCTTAAACCGGTACGCACCGGTGACGGCACATAATCGACATAAGCCAGTGACACAGGGCGGACAAAATAGGGGTCAAGATAATCGTAGTTTACTGTCCACATGGCACGGTTAAACCCTTCAAAAGGGTCATAAACCGCGTTTTCCGGCTCACTCAGGGCTTCCAGCTCTTCGACATCCAGACCGGCAGCTTCAAGCTCCTCATCATCCAGGCCGTATTCGTTTCCCGCCAGTTTTTCCGGTGACGGATCTGGCGGCGAGCTGGCACATCCCATAAGGATGAATGTCAGTAACAGGGATAAGAACAGATTTGGTTTCAATGTGTTAGCCACTTAATAAATGCAAAACAGACTGGATAATGATATCCAGTCTGTTTCTTAACTGCCAGTATGTTTTAATACTGAGTATTAATGGTGATTGTCGTCTCTCCGCCTAACGGCACAATATCGCTCTCACCAAACCAATCGCCATCTTTTGTCGCCACGTTGCCGTCACTGTCGATCCTGGCCCTGACTATCAGCTCTGACTGTTTTGACATCAGTCTATCAGGGATCATGCTGTCTTTGTCGGTTAAGGTGAGCGTCAGCGGGAAGCGTGATAACGGCAGGCGTCTGGCTGCCAGCGGCATGGGCGCACCATCTGCGGTATGGACAGACACCACAACCATGCCTTGCGCCGGCAACGTCACCGAGGCGCCGAGCTCAACCGTCACCCTGACACCCGGGCTGGGATTGGCAGTCTGCGACATCTCCACCTTTGCCTGGGCAATACTGCGCTCAAGCATATTGATGCGATTATCACCTGCGCTGAGCTGCGATTTCATCTGTTCCCAGTATTTGATGGCAGCCTGATAATCAGCCTGTTCAAACGCATCAAATGCCATTAAGGATAACGCCTGCAGATTATCAGGATCACGTTCCAGCAAGTGCGTCAGCATATTACGGGCAAGCTGAATCTGACCTGGCTGTCCCCCCATCATCAGGGCCTGAGCATAACTCAGTTGCAGACTGGGATCATTCGGTTCCAGATCCAGAGCGCGCTTCATTGCCCCCTGGGCCGTTTCAATATCGCGGTTTGCCATGCCTATTCGTCCCAGCAACAGCCAGCCGGTGGCATCATCCGGTCGCTCATGCAGCCGGGTCCGGAGTCCTAAGGTCAGTTCTTCCATCTCCTGATCTGTCATCGGAGCAGCATTATCTCCCATCAGACGCTGAGTCAGCTGAGGCAACTTTGAAACCGTCTGCTGCCAGTCAGCCACTTTTTGCTGATTGCCAACGACGCCGTAAAGACCATACGCCACCCCGACAATCACCAGGATACCGGGAATTAATAACCAGGGTTTAAACTGACTGTTCTGCTGTGCCTGTGTCTCCAGTACGTCATCCAGCAACGACTGCTGCAGTTCAACTTCCAGCTCATCCGGATTCGACACCAGTCCTTCACTGCTCTCTTCTTTCAGTTCACCCAACCGGTCACGAAAGAAAGCTTTGTTCAGTTCGTCCCGGCTGGCAACCCGATCCTGATTGCTTCCCACAAAGGCTGGAACAATGAAAAAAGCCAGCGCAATCAACACCAGTATCAGGGAGGAAATCCAAAATAACGTCATTTTTTCACCTTGCTTTCACCTGCCGAACCACTGGCGGCGTGCGGGTTTTCTGCCTCTTTTTCAATATCATTTAGTAATGCATGAAGACGGGCGGATTCTTTTTCATCCATTGGCTGAGATGAAGCCACCACTCCCTTCCGGGAACGATAGACCAGCACACTGGCGCCAATAAGCAGGAAACACAAAGGGCCCAGCCACAAAATCAGGGTAGATGGCATAAGTGGCGGATCATAAGTCACGAAGTTTCCGTAACGGGCAATCATATAATCTATGACTTCCTGCTTGGATTTTCCCTCGCTTAACATCTCATACGCCTTCTGGCGCATGTCTTTGGCCAGTTCCGCATTGGAGTCTGCGATATTGTTATTCTGACATTTCGGGCACCGCAGCGTGGCTGTCAATTCCTGGAACGCGGCTTCCTGTTCAGGCGTCGCAAATTCATAGACATCAATCGCGGCCTGAACTGGCACACTGGCGACAAACCAGCTTCCGATCAGCAGCGTAAATACTGCTATTGCGTGTTTCATCCTTTCGCTTCCTCTTGCAGACGTTCATAAATCGGCTTGAGGGTGTCTTGCCAGTTTTGCGGATTCACATCGCCGACATGGCGATAACGGATCACGCCACTGGCATCGATCAGAAAGGTTTCTGGTGCGCCGTACACGCCTAAATCCATACCCAGCATGCCATTACCATCAAACAGGCTGTGCATATAAGGATTACCGAGATCTTTCAGCCAGCGGTTGGCTTTATCGCGCTCGTCTTTGTAATTCAGGCCAATAATTTTGACCCCCTGGCTGGCCAGCTCATTAAGGTAACGGTGCTCTGCATAACAGGTTGGGCACCAGGTTGCCCAGACATTCAACAGCAGAGGCTCACCAAGAAAAATATCCTGCTGATACAGTTTGTTCGCATCTTCCAAATCTTCGAGGCGAAAGGCCGGGACGGGCTTACCGACCAGGACGGACTCCAGCTTCGTCGGATCGTCTCCGTCAGCATTGCGGGTCAGCTG
This sequence comes from Photobacterium arenosum, assembly GCF_014841115.1. Taxonomy (GTDB): domain Bacteria; phylum Pseudomonadota; class Gammaproteobacteria; order Enterobacterales; family Vibrionaceae; genus Photobacterium; species Photobacterium arenosum. Next base: position 214,931 of record NZ_JACYTP010000002.1, on the reverse strand, counting down.
CACCATAAAGACAGCCACCAGGCCCAGAAACAGGACTAAAGGAATAAAAAGCAGTTTTTTGTTCATCCATTCACCTCTGCGTGCGGGGCACTGACAACCTCTTCATCTTTCACTTCTTTTTTAAAGCGGCGACGAAAACGGTAACGCTTGTCACTGATGGCCATTGCGCCACCCAGTGCCATCAGAAGCGCTCCCAGCCATAACCAGTTAACAAACGGCTTATAGTAAATACGGACCGCCCAGGCGCTGTCATCCAGCTGTTCGCCAAGCGCCACATAGAGATCACGGGTCACACCACTGTCGATCGCCGCTTCGGTCATCATAGAGCCCGATACCGTATAAAAACGTTTTTCGGCATGCAGTTCAGCGATGTGCTTACCGTTACGAGACACCACAAAGTCGCCAATAAAGCCGTCATAGTTCGGCCCTTCGACATTACGCAACCCGGACAATTTAAAATCGAAGCCTTCGACTGTCACTGTCTGACCGGGAGCCAGGCGAACGTCTCTCTCCAGATCGTAATTGGAAACCAGCGTAATACCGATCAAGGTCACGGCCAGACCAATATGGCCCAGTACCATAGCCCAGTGACTGCGGCCAAGCTTACCCAGGCCTACCATCAGGCTATGACGATGAGTAGCGCGCTCATAAACCTCATACCCCTGCAGGATAATGATCCAGAATGCCATCACCATACCCAGTACAGCCAGTGGCTGGATCGGATCGGGACGCAGCCACAGCGCAAACACGGCTAATGGCAGCGTGATCAATGCGGTAATCAGCAGCGGCCGGCGAATAGTCGAGAAATTCTCACGCTTCCAGCGTACCAGAGGGCCAATACCCAGAAAGAAAGCAAACGGAATCATCAGCCAGGTAAACAAGGTATTAAAGAAAGGCACACCAATGGATACCGAGCCCAGACCAAGCTGCTTATGAACCAGGGGTAACAAGGTGCCGATCAACACCACCAGCAAGGCGGTAATCAGCAGCAGATTATTAGCCAGCAGGAAGTTCTCTCGTGAAAACAAGCTGAAACTGCCATGGGAGCGGATCTGTGCCCCACGCAAGGCATACAGTAAGAGCGAACCGCCGATCACCACCACCAGGAAGCCCAGAATGAACATGCCCCGTGCCGGATCGGAAGCAAAGGCATGCACTGACACCAGCACGCCGGAGCGCACCAGGAAAGTTCCGAGCAAACTCAGAGAGAAAGCCGATATTGCCAGTAACACTGTCCAGGCTTTAAAGGTGCCTCGCTTCTCCGTCACTGCCAGCGAATGCATTAACGCCGTACCAGCCAGCCAAGGCATAAAAGAGGCATTTTCGACCGGATCCCAGAACCACCAGCCACCCCAGCCCAGCTCGTAATACGCCCACCAGGAGCCCAGAGCAATCCCTACGGTCAGAAATGACCAGGCAGCAATTGTCCAGGGCCGCGACCAGCGCGCCCAGGCTGTATCCAACCGGCCTGTCATTAAGGAGGCAATAGCAAAGGCGAAGGCTACTGAGAAACCAACATAGCCCATGTACAGCATAGGTGGATGAATGATTAACCCCGGATCCTGCAGCAAGGGGTTCAGATCGCGGCCATCAACAGGAAAATAAGGCAGCGTACGCTCAAACGGGTTGGAGGTGATGATGATAAATAACAGAAAACCAACTGAGATCATCCCCATCACAGCCAGCACCCGTGCCACAGATTCCTGTGGCATGCCCCGGCTGAACATGGCCACCGCGGCAGCCCACGTGGCCTGAATCAAGACCCAAAGCAGCAATGACCCTTCATGTGCGCCCCAGACCGCCGTCAGCCTATAGTACCAGGGCAGATTGCTGTTCGAATTACTGGCAACATAGGTCACAGTAAAATCATTGATGTAAAAGGCCCACGACAGCAATGCAAAAGACACTAGCAGCATCGCAAAGACACCAAAGGTCAAAGGCCGGGCCAAACGCATCAGCACCGGGTTACCTTTATAGGCACCATACAGTGGATAAACACTCACCAGAAGCGATAACCCCAGTGCCAGGATAAGGCTGAACTGCCCTAATTCTGCAATCATTGCACGCTACCTTGCATTTGTTGTTCGGTATATTTCAGAGGCTTATGATTTTTCTGCATCGCCTCAGCCACTTCTGGCGGCATATATTCTTCGTCATGCTTAGCCAGCACCTCATGGGCTTTCACCGTTTGGGCATCAACCAGCACACCCTGAGCGACTATCCCCTGCCCTTCGCGGAACAGATCAGGCAAAATACCGTCATAAGTCACAGTCACGGCCGGGCCAACATCAGCCACTTTGAAGCTGACCTGCAAAGAATGGGGGTCACGGCTGACTGAGCCTTTGACTACCATACCGCCAATGCGTAAACGCTGACCCACTTCGGGTTTAGTGCCATCGGGTTTACCCTCTACCAGCTCCGTTGGGGTATAGAAGAGATCCATATTCTGGCTCATGGCATACAAAGTCAGGCCAACCGTCACACCGAGACCGGCCAGCAAGGCAATGATCACGGTCAGGCGTTTTTTGCGTCTTGGGTTCATAAGGTATTCTCCAAATTCTCGGCCGCTTTAATGCGTTGCTCGCGGGCAATTCTATTTTTAATGTCAGCAGCCAGACGACGACTCTTACGGATACTGGTCCATAAAAGAATCAGCAAAGATAAAGCAGATATCCCATAGGCCGACCAGACATAACCGGCATACCCGCCCATGGCAAGGAAATCACTGAACGAATCGAAATGCATACTCACCTCACTGAATCAACTGACGAACCCAGGGGCGGTGGCTTTCCCTGGTCAGAATTTCATTGCGTAACCGAATCAGAGTCAGCGCACCAAAAAAACAGGCAAAACCCAAAATATTCAGCAGTAATGGCCACAGCATACGGCTGTCGATCGACGGTTTAGCGAATTTGGTAATAGTGGCGCCCTGATGCAGGGTATTCCACCACTCAACGGAATAATGAATGATAGGAAGATTGATCACGCCCACTATCGCCAGGATACCGGCCGCTTTGGCCGCCGTTTTCTGATCGTCGAAAGCGTTATACAGCGCAATCACACCCAGATAGAGGAAAAGCAGAATCAGTTCAGATGTCAGACGTGCATCCCACACCCACCAGGCGCCCCACATTGGTTTGCCCCATACCGCACCGGTCAGCAATGCAATAAAGGTGAACACAGCGCCAATCGGTGCCATGGCCGCAGCTGCCATGTCAGATAAGCGCACCTGCCAGACTAAGCCGATAAAGGCAGCTACCGCCATCCAAAGATAAGCCCCCATGGACCAGATAGCAGCCGGTACATGCAGGTAAATAATGCGGAAACTGTCACCCTGCTGGTAATCGGTTGGCGCAAAAGCCAGGCCCCAGACAGTGCCTGTTATCAGGCTGATCACAGACACTGCCGCAAACCAGGGCAGCAGGGTTCCGCACAGGCGGTAGCAGTTTTCTGCTTTAGCGTAGGGATGTAACCACTTCCACATAGTTTTTTACTCTATGATTAATAATAATATTCGTTATATTCACGCGTCAGTTAACACTGATACGCAATGATGCTGATATCGCAAAAGGAGCCAGTGTGGCTGATCCGGCTAACATTGCTCCCATCAAAGCTAGTTGCCCCTGATAACTCATTCCCAGCGACGCCGCCTCTATCGCCGACGTAGCAAAGATTAGCACGGGAATAAACAGCGGTAAGATGAGCAAGCTCAATAATACTCCACCTTTACGCAATCCCACCGTCAGTGCAACCCCAATCGCACCCAAAAAGCTCAGTGTTGGCGTGCCAAGCAGCAAGGTTAATACCACCGCAGTCCAGGTTGACCAGTCGAGTGACAGTAAAACTGCCAATAACGGACTGATTATTATCAGCGGCAAACCCGTCAGCAACCAGTGAGCCACGACTTTTGCCAGTGCCAATACCGATAACGGGGTTGGCATCAGCATCATTTGTTCCAGCGAGCCGTCAACAAAATCATCCCGGAACAGACGCTCCAGTGACAGTAAAGCCGCCAGTAAAGCTGCTACCCAAATAATACCGGGCGCGATACGCGCCAGCAGGTTCGGTTCAGGCCCTATCCCCAATGGAAACAGGGTGATGACAATAATAAAGAACCACAAAGGGTTGAACACATCGGCCTGACGACGAAACGCAATCAGCAATTCCCGCCGGATAACCTGATACATAGAATGCCACATCACAACGCCTGCCCCAGTGTCACCTTGCGCAATCTGTTCTGCGCAGAAAACATATCCTGGTGAGTCGTCAGCAGCACAATCCCGCCGCGTTCGGCATGGGAAACAAAAAGCTGCTCAAGGACTTTTACTCCCAGTTTATCAATCGCTGTCAACGGCTCGTCCAAAATCCACAGCGGATGGTTACTTAACCATAAGCGGGCCAAAGCCACCCGACGCTGCTGGCCGGCGGACAATTGTCCGGCAGGCACATCTTCGCGTCCGGCCAACCCCACATGGGCCAGGGCCTGCCAGATAGCATCATCACCATGCACTCTTGCCTGACCACTGAGTCTCTCGCTGTTATCCGGCGTATGCATAGCCTGGAAAAAAGCCAGGTTTTCTGAGGCGGTTAATTCGCGCTTGACCCCAGTTTGATGTCCCAAAAACAGCATCTGGCTATGATACTCTTCACGCACATGGCCTATCTTGTTATCGTGCCAATAGACATCGCCGGTATCAGGAGAGCCGAGCCCAGCGATGATACGCAATAAGGTCGTTTTACCGGCCCCGTTGCGGCCTTCAATCTGAACCAGCTCGCCAGAAGCAACATTAAATTGGAGGTCATCGAACAATACACGCTCATCACGGGTACAGCTCAATCCTTTGACTGATAACATAGGGATGAGACATCCTGAATGACACAAATAATCCTCGGATAATATCACAGCGACTGAGATCTTTGTTAGTTTCAGGCTGTTATAGATCCGGCAGCAAGGTATCTAAATGTGACCTCTATATCTCAATCCTCCGCTTATCCGCCAGCAGCGGCCAGTGCGTCGAAGACAACTGCGCCGCAGCAGACCGCTTCGGTCAGCCATACAAGTCAAGCTCAGGCAGGCGCAACTGTATTCCAATCCGGCCAGCAAATCAGCCAACTTTCACACTTGCTAACACAACTTCATGTGTTGCAACGATTATTTGCCAATTTACCTCCTGCAGTGAGCGGCCAGAGTTCACCGATCGCACCATGGCTATCTCAGCTGGTGCTGCCGCGAACGCCGGCCGATATCGCACCCTGGTTACAGCAAGGGGCCGGTAAAGACAGCCTGAAGGCACTGGTAACCCAGCTGACACAGCCCGACAGTCCGCTTGCCCGGTTGCTCGCCAGCCTGCCGGCTGATTCACAAACCGAACTCAAAGCACTGATCCGCCTGGCCGCCGAGCAGCGTATTGCCGGCGCGCCAGCCGGACGCGACGAAAACACGCCTTTTATACTGCATTTACCGCAAAGTAACGGCCGCGAAATCCGTCTCAGTGTGCATTCAAACGCATCGCAACAAGCCTCGAAACGGCAATCGCCCGGCCGGGCCTGGACAGTCAAACTGGGATTACCTGTCGGTGAGTCGAACACGTTAGAAGCCACTGCCATCTGGCAGGACAGCCAGCTCAATCTGGCTTTCAGTTGCGAGCAGTCAGACATACTGACATTGACAGAACAGTTAACACCTCAGCTTATGCGTCGCCTGAAACAGCTGGAGATTAACTGTGAGTCCGTGAGTTTTCATCAGACGCCAACCCATGATGATTCAGCGCCGGACATCCACCCACAATGCGGCATCAGGATCAGCGTATGACAACAGAACAAAACCGGGCTATCGCGTTGAGCTACGATGGCTATAACACCCCTTATGTGTCAGCGAAAGGTTATGACGACTGGGCAAGAGAGATCATCGAGCAGGCCAAAGCCCAGGGAGGATTGATACACCAGGATCCGGCACTGGCTGAGTACCTCAATAACCTAGAGGCCGGAGATAACATCCCACCCGCCCTGTTCGTGATCATAGCCGAACTGATTGCTTTTTCGTGGGTTTTAAACGGAAAAACCCCTCCCGGATGGGAAGGGCCTGTGTCTGTAAACGAAACCGTCTGACGCTATTGTGCAGTGAAGCGGCAGAACCTGACGCTGAAGCTATGTACTAAGGCGTGTACCGAAGCTATACACAGGTGCCGTGAATAACCGAAACCGTGATGAAATAGCAGAAAACGTGAATAAAAGCGGCAAGGTGTCGCTATCCACAAACAACAGCCAGCAAGCAACAGGCTAACGCCGGCCTTTATTCATGCGCTGCTGTAACCGCAACAGCAGTTCAGCTTCCGCTTTCGGCAAATCACACTCTTCCATCAGCTCATTAACATCGGCACCCAGCTCGACCATTTTACTGGCGCGGCTGTACAGGCGGCCATCGGGATCCTGCATGGCCATTTCACCCTGACGCTCAGACAGCTCTTCCTGCTGGCGGGTTAATATGGCCATTTTATTACTCATTGCCATCGTACCCGCACGCAACTCATGAAACTGTTTGGTTAAGCTTTCCTGCTGCTGTCTGGCGGTTTTTAACAGCAACTCTGCTGCTGCAAACTTGGTTTCCAGATCCTGGCGTGCTTTTCGCTCACGCCGGACCAGCACAACCGCTATCACCACTGCCAGCAAAGCAACAACCAAAGGCAGCCATTCAAGCAAGATAGCAGGCATCAGAGATACGCCATCTCTTCCCATTCTTCATCAGACAGGAGCTTGTTCAGATCAACCAGGATCAGCAGTTGATTGTCACGGTTACTGACGCCTTGAATAAACTTGGCACTTTCATCAGTGCCCACGCTTGGCGTACTGTCGATTTCAGAGCTACGCAGATAAACCACTTCTGCCACACTGTCGACCATAATACCGATAACCTGCTTTTCAGCTTCAATGATTACGATACGGGTATTATCTGAAATCTCACCTGACATCAGGCCAAACCGTGCACGGGTATCAATCACTGTGACCACATTGCCACGCAGGTTGATAATTCCCAGCACATAATCTGGCGCGCCCGGAACCGGGGCGATTTCAGTATAACGCAGCACTTCACGAACCTGCATTACATTGATACCGTAGGTTTCCTCTTCCAGCTGGAAGGTAACCCACTGTAATACCTGGTCGTTACTGTCTTCTTTTTGAATCTCGGCAACACTTACCTGCGACATGCTGTATCCTCTCCGGCCATCGTCACAAAACGCTCTTCACGTCCAAACCCGCTTTCAGCATGGAAATGAGTTCATTGACATGAATTAAAGCACACATTTTCTCTTTAACCATACCCGCCAGCCAAGGCCGTTTACCTGCCTTTTCTCGCCAGCGAACACTTTGTTTTGTCAGGGTTTCTGTTCCGTGAAGTTGATCACAAGCCAGTCCCCACTTACTTTCTCCCAACATGACCACATATCGGTAATTTTCCTGATGGTCATCATTGTAGATAGATTCTGGCATCACCCATCTGGCGGTATCCACCACATCCAGCTTTCGGTTCTGTACCGGCTGCAAGCCAAGATACCAGTCCGGGCGGCCAATAAGGTGACTCATCTCACCCAATTGGTGAATCCCTCCCAGCTCTGTCAGCGGAACAGCAAAAGTCACACCGTTGACAGCAAAAAACAGCGCCTGAAATTCTGTTTGCTCACTGGCGCCAGGTAATGCCCAGGAAGGCGGTGGCGGCTCAGCCGCCAGCTCAGGTGCGGCATCGGCCACAGTTTCCTGCACACTCTCTTCTTTATCAAGAATGTCTGGAACAGGCTCCGTTGCAACTATTTCACTCTGAGGCTGAGAGCTTGTTTCCAATTCAGCCACCTGCGCCGCCTTGTCAGCAACAGCCGGAGCCTCAGCGACCTTAGGCAGCATCTGCATCAGCTGGACACTGTTTTGCGGCTCTGCATAGGGGGCCGACTCAACAGCTGACGCCTGCGCAGCCACTGCCAGCGATTTTTTAAGCGGCTCTGGCGCAGTGTTCTGATGCTGAGTCAGCGCGCTGTCATCCTCAAACCAGCCCGGGTCGTCTAAAACGGCTGGCTTAACATCTTCTTGCTTAACTTCTTGCTGTTTTTCCAGTTCAGCCAATTGCTGTTGCTCAGCAATCCAGGCTTCACTTTCAACAATCACTTCCTCTTGCATCTCTGACATTTGGTCGAGAAGACGCTGCAACTGCTCAAGATCCGTTCTCGTCCGCGGCGGGGTAAACCTGACTTCAGGTACACTCAGCTCTGGCTCTGCGGACAACGAAACCGGCGCAGCAGCACTCGGCAGTTGGGTTGCCATTGCCCGCAGTGATGGCGGTTCGCCACCTTCTGCAAACGAGTTCACAGACGAGTTATCTCGCCCGGATTGATCCAGACTATTAAAATCAAAGGGCTGATGAGTCTGGGGGATCACCGCAAGACTTATCGCATCATCGGGCTCACTGCCACTTTGCAACTCAGCCGCTGCTTCATCAGCAACAGCAGAATCAGACAACAACATCTGGCCGTCATTTTCCTCTGCTAACGCTGGCAGGTCATCCTGCGGGCTGACAGCGTCCACGCTACCCTCTTCGGGCAGCAAAGAATCATCCAGCAGCCCGAAAAAGTAATCATCTAATGCCTGTTCACTGGACAGCTTTGCGTTATCGCTCATCTTGACCAAGCCGCTCCAGATAATTCAATAAAGTTTTATACGCAAACACACCGCGAGAGCCACGGGCATACAGAGATGGCGGCATGTGCTTGATACTGGCATCACGAAACTTGGTATCAATGGGCACAGCCGAAGCCCAGACCTGATTGGCATAACGCGACTTCAGTTCTTGCAGGGTTTCCAGTGAGGCCCTGGTTCGTTTGTCATACATGGTTGGCACAATAGTGACTTTGAATTCATCCGGCCTGGATTTTTGCATGATTTGCAAAGTACGCATCATTCGCTCCAGACCTTTCATCGCCAAAAATTCCGTTTGCACCGGAATCAAAATGCGCTCACTGGCAGCAAGCGCATTCACCATCATGACACCCAGGATCGGGGGGCAGTCAATCAGCACATAATCATATTCTTCTTCCAGGCATTTCAGTGCCTTTTTCAGAATCAATCCCATGCCGCTGCGAGTCCCCATGACTCTATCCAAGGTCGCCAGCGACATGTGCGCCGGTATCAGATGGATATTTTTAAATCGTGTTTCCAGCACCAGTGGTTTGACAGTGTCACGGTCAATTGTCGACAGCTGGAACAAATCAAACAGGCTGGATTCAAGGCGATCAGAATCAAAATTCAAGTATGTCGTCAGTGATGAATGCGGGTCAGTATCCACCAATAATACGCGTTTGTTTCGTTCACTTAACAGGCCCGCCAGACTGACAGTAGTGGTGGTTTTCCCCACGCCGCCTTTCTGGTTGGCAATGCTCCAGACTACCACGACATCTCCTTAAGCTAAGCCAACCTCAATCAGAATACGCTCAGCAATGCGATCCAAAGGAAGATCTTCGGTCGATATCCCTGCCTTGGCAACCGCCTGTGGCATACCGTATACCACACAACTTTCTTCGTCCTGCGCCCAGACGGTTGCGCCGGCCGACTTCAGCATACGCGATCCGTCACGCCCGTCTGCGCCCATTCCTGTCAGGATCATGGACAGCACCTTGTCATGATACACCTTGGCTGCAGAGCCAAAAGTGACATCGACACAAGGCTTGTAGTTCATACGATCGCCACCATCAATAATACGTAAACGCACATTACCCGGGCGGCCTTCCAGCATCATTTGTTTACCGCCAGGTGCCAGATAAGCCGTACCGGCACGCAGTACATCACCATCTTCGGCCTCTTTCACACCGATTTTGCAAAGGTTATTCAAACGCGCAGCAAACGCCGCGGTGAATGTTGCAGGCATATGCTGCACCAAAACAATGGGGTACGGAAATGAGCAAGGCAGCTGTGTCAGAATTTTTTGTAGCGCCACAGGACCGCCGGTCGATGTACCTATCGCCATCAGCTGATACTGTTTACCTGTCGCTTTAAACCGCGCGGTCGGACGAACCTGTGACGGTGCTGATCGTGTCAGCGTCGTGGCAGTGGCCGTACTTGCGACCGGGCGGCTTGACGTCAGCGGGCGATCAGCCGGCGATGGCGAAACAGGAGTGCTGGTACGCACAGGCGCCCGCATAAAGACACGTTTACGGGCCAGCTCGGCGACACGTTTTTGCAGCAGAGAGATTGCTTCGTCTTTATTACGCGCAATATCTTCAAATTTTTTCGGCAGGAAGTCTAACGCGCCCGCGTCCAGAGCATCTAATGTCGCCCGCGCGCCCTCATGGGTCAGCGACGAAAACATCAGGATAGGTGTCGGGTTCGACTTCATGATTTCGCGCACTGCGGTGATACCATCCATCACAGGCATTTCAATATCCATAGTGATGACGTCAGGCTTCAGTGTCCGCGCTTTTTCAACGGCTTCTTTACCGTTAACAGCATCGCCAATCACTTCAAGGCGCGGATCCGCATTAATAATTTCACTCACCCGGCGGCGGAAAAAACTGGAGTCGTCCACCACCAACACTTTTACAGCCATGTTTTATCTTTCCGTAAGCAATCAGGCCTGAATGAACAGGGGCCTTCTAAGCCCCTGTCAATTATTATTATCTGCGGCCTGCGTAATGTTTCAGAAGGTTGGGGACATCCAGAATCAGTGCAATGTGACCATCACTGGTAATGGTGGCCCCCGCCATACCAGGTGTGCCTTGCAATAACTCATCGAGCGGCTTAATCACCACTTCTTCCTGCCCAATAAGCGTATCCACCACAAAGCCCATTCTCTGATGGCCTATCTGAACAATCACCACATGCCCAAGCTGTCTTTCCCGCTTGGAAACACTGTGACCTGCCAGCCAATCCTGAAGATAGAACAGCGGGATCGCTTTATCGCGCACTATGATAGTCAGCTGCCCATCAACCACATTGGTCTTACTGAGATCCAAATGAAAGATTTCATTTACACTGGCCAGAGGCAGTGCAAATGGCTGGTCAGCCACACCGACCATCAGCGTTGGCAAAATGGCCAGCGTCAACGGCACTTTAATATCAATGCGTGTGCCTTTGCCCAGATTGGAATCAATATAAATGGAACCGTTCAGCTGGCTGATAGCAGTTTTTACGACATCCATTCCGACACCACGGCCGGAAATATCTGAGATTTCTTTTTTGGTCGAGAAGCCGGGCGCGAAAATCAGGTTATAACATTCGCTGTCAGACAGACGCGCGGCGGCATCGGCATCCATGACATTACGGTCAACGGCGATTTGACGCAGTCGATCCGGGTCCATACCGCCGCCATCGTCTTCGATAGTCAGCAGAATATGATCCCCTTCCTGCGCCGCAGACAAAAGTACGGTGCCAATACGCGGCTTGCCGGCTTTCTCGCGGTTATCCGGCATTTCGATACCGTGATCGACTGAGTTACGCACCAGGTGAACCAGAGGATCGGCCAGCGCTTCCACCAGATTCTTATCGAGATCGGTTTCTTCACCGCGCATTTCCAGCACGATTTCTTTTTTCAGACTTCGGGCCAGATCGCGAACAACACGCGGGAAGCGGCCAAAGACTTTCTTGATTGGCTGCATCCGCGTTTTCATCACCGCGCCCTGAAGGTCTGCAGTCACTACATCCAGGTTCGCAACAGCTTTTGACATTTCTTCGTCATTGCTGTTCTGGCCCAGGCTGATCAGACGGTTACGAACTAATACCAGCTCGCCAACCATGTTCATTATGGTGTCCAGCGTAGAGGTATCGACACGTACTGTGGCTTCAGCCTGAGTTTTGGATTTTTCTTTTAGTCCTGTTGCTTTACGCTCCGCCACAGGTTGCGGCATCTCAGTAACGGGCTGAGAGGTAACAGGCGCTGATTCAGCTTTAGCCTGTAACGCGGAAGCCGGTTTGGTTGCGATCGCCAGCTCTTCATCTGACGGCCCTTTACCGCTGCCGTGCAGTTCATCGAGCAGACGTTCAAATTCGTCATCTGTCATTAAGTCGCTGTCGCCAGCAGCAGGTGATTCGGACGCTTGTGCAACAACTGGCGAGGCCGACACTTCAGCCCCCGTGGTTTCAGTGCCAGGCGCGTTACCTATACCGTGCAGCTCGTCAAGCAGACGTTCAAACTCATCATCGGTGATATCGCCAGTATCGATGTCGGTCGAGACAGGTGCACTCTGAACATCACTGGCTGGTGCTGCACTCGGGCTTGGGCTTCCGCCCGCACCATGCAACTCATCGAGCAGACGTTCAAACTCATCCTGTGTGATTTCATCAACCGAACCACCGGCAATCGCAGGCTGCTCAGGCGAAGCCGGTGCCGTTGCCGCTACGGGAGCAGCAACCGATGCCGGGGCTGAAACAGCCGCCATCTCTTCGGCTCCCGGTGGCTGGCTGTAATAATGCAGCGCATCCAGCAGGCTTTGTTCCGCGGGCTCAATCGGCTCATGGTTCTGCACCTGTGCGAACATCACATTGATGGTATCCAGTGCCTGAAGGATGACATCCATCAGCTCTGACGTCACAGTGCGTTTACCGGTACGGAGTAAGTCAAAAATATTTTCAGCACCGTGACAAGCGTCAACCAATGCCGTTAACGCCAAAAACCCGGCACCACCTTTAACAGTATGGAAACCGCGGAAAATGGCATTCAGCAAATCTGTATCATCTGGACGACGTTCCAAATCTACTAACTGCTCGGAAAGTAATTCCAGAATTTCCCCGGCTTCGATTAAAAAGTCCTGCAGGATATCTTCGTCTAAATCAAAGCTCATAAGCTTCCCCTAAAATCCAAGGCTTGATAGCAAATCATCGACGTCATCCTGGGTAGACATGACGTCAGTGCGTTCAGCACTGTTGATAATTGGCCCTTCCGGGGAGAGTGTTTTGTCTTTCTGGCTCACTATCACTGAGCTTTCACTCTGTTCAATACCGGCAGCCTTCAGAATCTCAACCAACTGATGTTCCACTTCATGAACAAGTTCGATCACTCTGCGAATAACCTGGCCTGTCAAATCCTGGAAGTCCTGTGCCATCAGAATATCGGTCAGATGACGGTGAAGCAGCTCGCTGTCACCGTCGAGCTGAACTAATAATGCGTCAATATCGTGACAAAGCCGTTTAAATTCGCCAAGGGTGATCTCCCCGTGCATTAAACTTTGCCACTGGGGTTTCACTTGCATCAGACGTTCACGCAATAAATCAGCGATAGGGAGGGTGCCTTCAACAGCATCCATTGTCCTGTTGGCCGCTTCCTCGGTTTTGTCTATCACATAATTCAGACGCCCACGTGCGTCAGGAATGTCGGTCGTCGCTAAATCAGCAATACGGGGATCCAGACGAAAATTCTGCAATGAGTCATGTAATTGACGCGTCAATTTACCCACTTCGAGATACATCGGATCCCGACAATCCGACACCAGGCTTCGGAACAACTCATCCGCGTCCGCTTGCCGATCTTCTTCCAGCAGCGCGACGAGTTGTTTCGCCTGTTCAAGTGAAATCATATGTGTCTACCCTAGTTAGCGTCAGACTGACGGCATCACTGCATACGCTCGAAAATCTTGTCCAGTTTTTCTTTCAGCGTGGCAGCGGTGAATGGCTTAACAATGTAGCCATTGACACCAGCCTGAGCCGCTTCGATGATCTGCTCGCGCTTGGCTTCAGCAGTAATCATCAATACTGGCAGGTGTTTCAGGCTAGCATCGGCCCGGATCTGCTTGAGCAAGTCAATACCTTGCATGCCCGGCATATTCCAGTCGGTGACGACGAAATCGAAGTCGCCTTTCTTTAGCATGGGTAACGCAGTCAATCCATCATCCGCCTCCTGGGTGTTATTAAAGCCCAGGTCACGTAGTAAGTTCTTGACGATACGGCGCATTGTTGAAAAGTCGTCAACAATGAGGATTTTCATATTTTTATTCAAAGTTGCCTCCACTGAGGTCACAGTGTTTCTTCTAAATCGTGTGTTTATGAAGCAGTCCAAGCAGACAACTTGGCCCGCAGACGCTGCATTGCCTGACTGTGAATCTGGCAAATACGGGATTCACTGACACCTAAAACGGCACCAATTTCTTTGAGGTTGAGTTCCTCGTCGTAATACAACGACAACACCAGTGCTTCCCTTTCCGGCAATGTACGAATGGCACCAGCAAGAGCGTGGCGAAAACTGCCGTCCGCAACATCCTGAAAAGGGAGGTTTTCTGCCACTGAATCTTCGGTTGCTACCGTATCTTCTGAGACACCCAGGTCGTCCATACCCACTAGGCGACCACAATTAACATCATTTAATGCCTGATGGTACTGTTCGAGTGTCATTTCGAGATATTCAGCAATTTCCTGATCATTCGGATCGCGGCCAAAACGGCTTTCCAATTGAGCAATGGCTTCAGATATCCGGCGGTTGTTTTTATACACGGAGCGAGGAACCCAGTCGCCACGACGGATATCATCCAGCATGGCGCCCCGAATTCGAATTCCGGCAAAAGTTTCAAAACTGGCACCTTTGCTCGGATCATAGTTCTGTTGTGCTTCCAGCAAACCAATCATGCCAGCCTGGATCAGGTCTTCCAGCTGTACATTGGGCGGTAATCGCGCCATCAGGTGATGCGCAATCCGCTTCACCAGTGACGAATACCGCTCAACAAAAGCATGGGGGGATTCCTGATATCGGCCGTATGTTTGTGCTTTATTCACCCAGAGGTACCTCTTCAGGTGTTGGTTTAACTAATAACTTTTCAACAAAAAATTCCAGATGTCCGGCCGGATTATTCGGTACCGGCCAGGTTAACGCTTTATTGGCGAGCGTTGTCAGGGCCAGTGCCGCTGGGCTTCGTGGGAAAGCTTCCACGACTACTTTTTGTCGCTTAATAGACTGACGTACCCTGTCATCTAGTGGAATACAGGCAACTAACTCCATGTTGGCCTGCAAAAACCGTTCAGTCACCCGGGTCAGCTTGGCAAACAGCTCTCGCCCTTCGCGGTAACTGCGTACCATATTGGCCACAATTTTAAACCGCTGCACCTGGTATTCACGGTTCAGGATTTTAATCAGCGCATAAGCATCGGTAATGGAGGTCGGCTCATCACATACGACAATTAGTACATCCTGGGCCGCACCGGCAAAACTCAACACCATATCTGAGATCCCTGCAGCAGTATCCACCAGCAGGACATCCACTTCATCTTCAAGCGTGGCAAACGCGCGGATCAGGCCAACGTGCTGAGCACTGGACAGTTCCGCCATATTTTGCGTGCCTGAAGAGGCCGGTATGATTTTTACGCCGTAAGGACCTTCGATAATGATGTCCCGGAGATCGCACACACCCGACAGGACATGAGACAGGTTACGACCCGCTCGCAGCCCCAGCATCACATCAACATTGGCCAGGCCAAGGTCGGCATCCAGCACCATCACTCTCTTGCCCTGACGGGCCATGGCAATCGCCATATTCAGTGTGATGTTGGTTTTACCCACACCGCCTTTACCACCGCTGACGGTGATCACTTTGGTCGAGGCCAGTTTTGTCATACGGCGCAAGCCGCTTGCTTGATCGTGCATCATGTTCTCAATCATAAAAATCCGCCCCCTGGTTATCTGCGCTGTCGCTGCTCCAGAAGTGGGTTTGCTGGCCCATGTCGTTTTCCAACAACTCGTTTGCACGATTAACCATGAAGTGTCCTGTGGCGACTTTAATGTCTTCAGGCACTCGTTGACCGTCCGCCAGATATGCGATCGGCAGAGCACTTTCCAATGTGACACTGATAACTTCACCCAGACTGAGGGTTTCATCCAGCTTAGTCAGCACGCACCCCGACAGCGGGATACGACGGAAATGCTCAATGGTTTCGTGCAGAACGCGGCGCTGGGAGGTCGCCGGTAATACCAGAAAGCTACGAATTTGTGAGCCACTATTATGCATCAGGGTATCCAGCTGTTCCTGCAGGCGAAGATCCCGTTGCCCCATGCCTGCTGTATCCAGCAGTACAAGGCGCCGATGCCGTAACTGATGAAGTATATCGGCAAGCTCTTCGGCATCTTTAGCAACTCTTACCGGACAGCCCAGAATTCGACCATAAGTCGCCAGCTGTTCATGTGCACCGATACGATAGGTATCTGTGGTAACCAGAGCAATTTCATTCGGACCAAAGTCCATCGCCGCTCTGGCGGCCAGTTTTGCAATTGTCGTTGTTTTTCCTACACCGGTCGGCCCGAGCAGTGCGACCACGCCCCCGGTTTCGAGAATACAGTCATCAGTGGTAATGATCTGGTCGGCCAGCAACTGAAGCAAGGATGACCAAGCCTTGTGCGGCTGGACATCTTCAGGAATATAACAAGCCAGCTGATCGGCCAGTTCTGCTGATAAGCCCATTTTTTCCAAACGCTTAATCATCATGGCCCGCATCGGCTCGCGACGCTCAACCTCCTGCCACATCAAACCAGACAGCTGATGTTCGAGCAGGCGACGAATTGACGCCATTTCACTGCGCATGGCATCAAGATCATCCTCGCGGTGCGGCGCTCGCTGTTCAAACCGGCTGGGATCCAGACGGTTCTGAAAAGCACTGTTTTTCTGGCTCGCAGCCGCTGGATTTGCCCGACCGGTGCGTCCTGCCGGTGCGTGTGCATCTGCGTCATGATTTTGGCGGTAGTCACTGTAAGCATTCGGTGCTGGCTGACGTCCGCCCGCTCCATAAGGGTGGGAAGACTGACGCCTGTCACTGCCGTAAGGGCTGTTCTCAGACTGAGGACGGGAAGAATAGTCATATCCTTGACGTTCAGCAGGGTGTCCACCGGTGTGCTTCGACTGGCGCTGTAATAAGGCTGACAGGGAGTCCACTTCTGTCTCGGGATCCTGAGCATAATTTTGCAGCACCTTGGCAAAGTGGCCGCTACCGGGCTGCTGCAGCTGCACCTTGTCGTCAGCCAATTTACGCCTGGCCTCGCCCAAACGTTCAGCCAGGGCATCACGGGTAGGCTGTGACGGCGACGGCACCTTGGCTTCGCTGGCGTCATTATCCACCGCCGCCACGATCTCAACACCGCCGGTCACTTTCTTATTGGACATGATCACCGCATTCGCACCGAGTTGTTCTTTGACTTCACTCAGCGCGGTTCGCATGTCCTTGGCAAAAAATCGTTTAATTTTCAATTCAGTCTTCCCATCCGGTACGGATTACCCTGCACGTTTTGGCTGACTCAGTCAGCCTGGGGACACCTAGTTACCCACTGCATTCACAATACGGATTTGCTTTTCATCAGGGATTTCCTGATAAGAGAGCACCCGCAGTGTCGGGATGGTGTTTTTCACAAATTTTGCTAACGTGCCGCGCAATACGCCAGACGTTAACAGTACAGCCGGTTCGCCTTTCAACTCTTGCTGATGTGTGGCTTCGGTCAAAGAGCGCTGCAGACGTTCTGCCAGACCCGGCTCGATACCGGAGGACTCGCCCCCGCTAGACTGCATTGTTTTATGCAATATTTGTTCCAACTCAGGAACAAGCGTGATAACAGGCAACTCAGGCTCTATTCCATTGATTTCCTGAACAATTAGGCGTTTGAGGCCAATACGTGCGGCGGCTGTGAGAATGTCGGGATCTTGACTCTTACCGGAATACTCGGACAAAGTTTGAACTATGGTGCGGATATCCCGGATAGGCACACCTTCATGCAGCAGGTTCTGCAGCACTTTCACCACAGCCCCTAACGGCAGCTGATCAGGGACGAAATTGTCCACCAGTTTCGGTGTAGACTGCCCCAGCACTTCCAGCAGGTTCTGGACTTCTTCATGCCCAAGCAGCTGAGAAGCATTGTTCACCAGAATCTGACTCAGATGGGTAGCCAGTACAGTGGCGGCGTCAACAACGGTATAACCCAATGCCTGAGCATGCTCTCGCTGCGATTCTAAAATCCAGATTGCTTCCAGCCCGAAAGCGGGATCGGTCGTCCGCTCCCCTTCCAAACTGCCAAATACCTGACCCGGATTGATAGCCAGCTCCATATCAGGGTGGATGTTTGACTCACCGTTATTCACCCCCATCAGGCTGATACGGTATGTATTGGGCGGCAATTCAAGGTTATCGCGGATATGGACAGGCGGTACCAGGAAGCCGAAATCCTGCGACAGTTTTTTCCGAACACCTTTTACCCGCTCCAGCAACTCGCCACCCTGTTCTTTATCGACCATAGGAATCAAGCGGTAACCGACTTCCAGACTGATGGTATCCATAGGCTGAACATCATCCCACGACAGCTCTTTGGTGACGGGTTTGCTGTCCAGCGCCTCAGGCGGTGCGGATTCTGCCAGCACTTTTGCCTGTTGCTCTTTCTTCACCCGCCAGTAGGCAATCAGGCCGATGATCAGCGCCAGCAGCAGAAACGGGACATGAGGCATGCCAGGAACAATACCCATCACAAACAAAATCCCGCCTGTGATGATTAGCGCCTGAGGGTTGTTGAACATCTGGAACAGCATCTGCTGCCCCATGTCTTCGTCAGTATTTTGACGAGTCACCATCATGGCTGCGCCAATGGACAGCAACAGAGACGGGATCTGCGCCACCAGACCATCACCTATGGTCAGCAGGCTGTAGATATGAATCGCCTCATTGAAGCTGAGATCATGCTGGCCCATACCAATGATCAGGCCACCAATAATATTGATAAAGAGGATCAGGATGCCGGCAATGGCATCCCCTTTGACAAATTTAGAAGCACCGTCCATCGAACCGTAGAAGTCGGCTTCTTTGGTGACTTCGCTGCGCCGTGTTCGTGCCTGCTCCTGATCAATTAACCCGGCATTGAGATCGGCATCAATTGCCATCTGCTTACCCGGCAAGGCATCAAGGGTAAAGCGGGCACTGACTTCTGAAATACGACCCGCACCTTTGGTGACTACCATGAAGTTGATGATCATCAAAATCAGGAATACCACTAAACCAACAGCGTAGTTCCCCCCGATAACCACAGAACCAAAGGCGTCGATCACCTGGCCTGCCGCCTCCGGGCCTTCATGACCATTCAGCAAAACAACCCGGGTTGACGCTACGTTCAGCGCCAGCCTGAGCAGGGTGGCAATCAACAGTACGGTCGGGAAAGCCGCAAAATCGAGCGGGCGGCGGGTATACACAGTGACCAGCAGCACCACAAGGGCCAGGGCTATATTAAAAGAAAAGGCCATATCCAGCAGCATTGCTGGCATTGGCAACACAACCATCGCCAATGTTGCCAGTACCATGACAGGGGCGCCGATTGCAGGCAGTGACTGCAATCGGTGTAAAGGCAATTTATCTGAAAAGGGTATCGGCAGCTTCATGCATTCTTATTTGGTTGGAATCGGTTAATCGTCAGTGCTCACTCAGTGTTCACCGCTATTCTCTGTCTGACACTTGGTGCGGCAGTGAATCGCAGACAACTGAACGGGCTAAGCTTCGCATAAAGCAAAATTTATACCGTCTTGATAAGTCAATTTTTTGACCTGCAGCCAAAACATTTTGCCGCAAGCAATCAGTGCCGTAATTCAGGAGGTATATCAACCGCGCCTGAAGATAACTTAGGCCGCTTACCATTACCACGCCGGTATTGTTTCAACTGGAATACGTACGCCAGTACCTGCGCCACAGCGGCAAACAGACCATCCGGTATTTGCTGTTCCAGCTCGGTACTGTGATAGAGGGAGCGTGCCAGCGGAGGCGCAGGCACAATATCGATCTTATATTCGTTGGCCACTTCCCGGATTTTCATCGCCATGTGATCGGTACCTTTGGCGATGACCACTGGCGCCTTGTCCAGCGTGGGGTCATATCGTAAGGCAACAGAGAAGTGCTCCGGGTTGGTAATCACCACATCGGCCTTCGGCACTTCCGCCATCATGCGCCGCTGCGCCATTTCACGCTGCAGCATACGGATACGGCCTTTGACCTCAGGTTTACCTTCAACATCTTTATGTTCGTCTTTTACTTCCTGCTTGGTCATCTTCAGTTGCTCGTTATGCTGCCAGATCTGGTACGGCACATCGATAGCCACCACGACCAGCAGCGAGCAACAGATCAGCAACACAAAGCGCAGTAAAATCTCCAGCGCATGAAAGATGTTACTCGGATAGATCTCTATGCTGAGCTGAAAGAAACCTTCCAGGCTGCTGTACATCAGGTAGTAAGCGACACCGGCCACCAAAGTGACTTTCATGATGGATTTCACCAGCTCAACGGCACTTTGCTTTCCAATCATACGTTTAAGGCCGCTGGCCGGGTTCATTCTTGAGAGCTTGGGCCTTGCCGCCTCAGCGGAAAAGCTGATTCCGCCCAAGGCGGAAGCACCAATCAGTGCCGCCACAAACAAAAATATCAACACCAGAAGCAAAGGCCACAGCATATGCACTATGGCATCCCCGGTCACGGCAAGCAGTTTGGTAAAATCAAACACTTCCTCGCGACTGAGGGTAAAGAACTTGCGCATGACTTCGCTCAAGGCAACGGCCAGCATTTCGCCAAACCACATCAGGCCAACTGCCCCCGATACCAGTACCGCAACCGACGCCAGTTCTTTTGAGCGCGCGACCTGACCTTTTTCCCGCGCTTGCTGCAACCGTCGGGGGGTTGCGTCTTCAGTACGTTCTTGTCCGTCTGACTCAGCCATCGGACTCCCTCCTGTCTGTCATCAGCAATCCAGCCTGATCAGGCTGCAGATTTGCTCAGTACCCAGTTGCCAGTGTTCTTCATACT
The DNA here is from genome assembly GCF_014841115.1 of Photobacterium arenosum. Lineage (GTDB taxonomy): Bacteria > Pseudomonadota > Gammaproteobacteria > Enterobacterales > Vibrionaceae > Photobacterium > Photobacterium arenosum. The sequence continues at coordinate 194,168 of NZ_JACYTP010000002.1, read as the reverse complement.
GTGCCTGAATGCCCATTAACAGATACCAGCTGACGAACAGCCCCAGCAACAGCGCAAACGAGAAGCCCAGAGAGAAAATATTCAGCTGAGGTGCCGCACGTGTCATGACACCGAACGAGAGATTCACCGTCAGCAACGCAATAATCCCGGCCAGCGACATGTTTAAACCGGCTTTGAACATCCAGCCGAACCAGCCCGCCAGCTGCTGGTAATCCACCGCCTGCAACATAGACTGGCCGACCGGCAAAGTGGTAAAGCTCAGCACCACCAGCCTGAGCATCGCCAGATGACCGTCAGTGGCGAGAAATAACATGATCGCCAGCATCATATACAACTGGCCCAGCACAGGGGTGTTTTGTCCGTTGGCCGGGTCGACCATGGAGGCAAAGCCCAAACTGGACTGCATGCCCAGAATCTGCCCTAACAGGACAAAAGTCTGGGTGACAAACTGAGTGACCAGCCCCATAGCGACACCTATGATCACTTGCTGGCCTGTGGTGAGAAAGCCCTCAAAGGACAACAAAGGAATATCAGGGACCTGAGGCAGCATCGGCATCACAGCAAAAGTGACTGTCAGCGACAGATAAAGCCGGATGCGCATCGACACGAAACGGGCGCCGAAGAAGGTCATGCTCATCATCATGGCGCCGATGCGGGTCAGCGGCCAAAAATAATTGGCCAGCCAATCTAATATGACTTCCGCCGGATACGTCATGACCAATCTGCTCAGTAAAGAATTTGAGGAATGTGCTCAATGATGCGATGAAAATAATCCATCAGCATTCTGGTCATCATGTGACCAAACACCATCAGCGCAACCAGGGTGATCACCAGACGAGGCAGGAAGCTTAACGTCTGCTCATTGATTGAGGTGGCGGCCTGAAAAACTGCCACCACCAAACCAACCAGCAAGCCGGGTATGACGATCACACAGACCATCACCAGGACCATGTACAGGGCTTCCTGGAAAATTTCGACGAAGGCTTCTGGTGTCATTGTCTGTCTCTCCCTGTCATCAGGTGCCGAAGCTGCCGGCCAGTGTCGACAGGATCAGGTTCCAGCCATCCACCAGTACAAACAACATAAGTTTAAACGGCAGTGAGACGATCATCGGCGACAGCATCATCATACCCATCGCCATCAATATTGAAGCCACGACCAGATCGATCACCAGAAAAGGCAGAAACAGCATAAAGCCAATCTGAAACGCCGTTTTCAGTTCCGAGGTGATAAAAGCGGGAATCAAGACTGTCATAGGGACTTGCTGGGGGTCTGTCGCCTGCGAACCCGACATATCAACGAAGGTTTCCAGATCTTTCACCCGCGTTTGTTTGAGCATGAACTGGCGCAATGGATCCTGAGCAATCGTCAAGGCTTCACGGGCAGAGAGCTCTTCATTGATATAGGGCTGAACGGCCTTGGTATTGATCTCATCCAATACCGGAGACATGACAAAGAAAGTCATGAACAGGGCAATCCCGATAATCACCTGGTTTGACGGGGTCTGCTGCAGACCGAGCGCCTGGCGCAAAATCGACATCACCACCACAATGCGGGTGAATGAGGTCATCAGGATCACTATGGCTGGCAAAAAGCCCAGCGCGGTCATCAAGGCCAGGATTTGCAGCGTGACTGAGTAATCTTCAGTGCCATCCGGGTTCACCGACACAGAAAATGCCGGAATACCACCACCGCCTTTGGTGGTCAGCAGGGTTGCCGCCCCTTTATCGCTCTGCATCTCGCTGACGGTGACATTATTGCCCGCCACATTGCCCAGCCCGCCATCTTCGCTCTGCGCACTCGCCATGCCGGAAAGCAGCAGGCAAAGCGCACCGATAACCCAGATAAAGAAGTTAGATCTATACATCATTGTCTTTTCAACAACTTACCGAGTTGCTGAGCAAACTCACCGTTGCCTGCACCAGCACTGACCGGCAAGGGGGTTTCCAGCTTGGTCAACATTGAAATATTTTGCGGCGTCACACCAATGAGTAACTGCTCGTCACCCACCTGTACCAGCACGATTCGCTCACGCTGGCCAACCACCACCTGGCGGACAATCTGCAACCCGTTATCTCCGCCACTCACACCCGGCAATTTCATGCGGCGCAGCAGCCAGGCAAGAAACACGATAAGAACCAGTACCAGCAGCAATGAACCTATCGTTGTGCCCATATCCAGCTCCGGCGCCCCGGCCGCCCTTACCGGCTGGCTGATCACTGCCAGACCAGCGAGCAATGTGCTTTTCAATGCTTTCATCCCAGTTACCGCAACTTTTTAATACGTTCAGTCTGGCTGATCACATCGGTCAGACGAATACCGAATTTATCGTTGACCACCACCACTTCACCGTGGGCAATCAAAGTGCCATTGACCAGTACATCCAGCGACTCACCGGCGACACGGTCCAGCTCGACGACGGAACCCTGGTTCAACTGCAGTAAGTTACGGATACTGATTTTGGTGCGCCCGACTTCCATCGATATCGTGACCGGAATATCCATGATGGAATCCAGACGACGACGTTCTTCATCAGAAATAGGGGTACTTTCATCTGTAAGTTCTTCCAGCGGTGCGGCTTCAATATTGTCGTCGGCCTGTTCGGCCAGGGCTGCCGCCCAGTCGTCAGCTACTTGTTGGTCTTTATCTGACATAAGTCACCTGTATTAATCGTCAATCGGGTCAGTGGCGGAGAAAGTCGGACTCAGTTCATCGCCATCCAGGAAGGCAAGGTCCGTTTTCACCGTATCTGGCCGCTTTAGTTTCTTGGAAATTTTTATCGCTACGTGATCGCCTGACTTACCCATTTTACCGCGGTAAGTCGGCAGGTCTTCAACATAGAGAGTGGCCGTTTCGGGCAATTCAATCGGTATAACATCGCCGGAATGCAGTTCCATCAGATCCCGCAGCGTCAGGTCAATATCGAGCAACTTGGCACGCAGATTCACTTCGACATCCATCACCTCATCCCGCAGGGCCTTGCTCCAGCGGACATCGGTATCCATTTTGTCACTCTGGACGCCGGCATCGAGCAATTCACGGATCGGCTCCACCATGGAGTACGGCATCACAACATGGAAATCGCCGCCGCCGCCGTCCACTTCAATGTGGAAAGAGCTCACCACTATCACTTCTGTCGGGCTGACGATATTCGCCATAGTCGGATTCACTTCGGAATCCAGGTATTCGAACTCCACGCCCATCACGGGTGACCAGGCTTCCCGGTAGTCCTCAAACACCAGTTTCAGCAGCATCTGGACGATACGGCGCTCAGTCGGTGTGAATTCACGCCCTTCGATCTTGGCGTGAAAACGGCCATCGCCACCAAAGAAATTCTCTACCAGAATAAAGACCAGCCGGGCTTCCATGGTGATTAAGGCCGTGCCTTTCAGGGGACGAAAACGCACCATATTCAAACTGGTAGGAACGTACAGTGTGTTCTGGTACTCGCCGAACTTGAGCATCTGTACGCCATTGATCGACACTTCTGCCGTCTTGCGCAGCATATTGAACAAACTGATCCGCATATGACGGGCAAAACGCTCATTGATAAGCTCAAGCGTCGGCATCCGGCCACGGACAATGCGGTCTTGCGATGAGAAGTCGAACGATATAACCCCAGTGCCTTCCTCTTGCCGGGGGTGATCATCCTCTACATCATCGACGCCATGCAGCAGCGCATCAATTTCGTCTTGGGTTAATAAATCAGTCACTGGGAACCTATTGCATTACAAAGCCAGTAAACAGTACCTGTTCGACCACAGGGCTGCCAGACACTTTCACCAGCGCAGACTGCACCGATTGCAGCGACTGTTGACGTAGTTCAAGCCGTCCGCTGGGAGAACGAAGCTGCTCCACACTGGCTGCACCGAAAGATTGAAGCAGGGTGCTTTCTACCAAAGGAATGTGTTGACGGGCCAGAGTATCATTCTCATCACCGCGTACCATGAGTTGTACTTTTACCTGTACCAGCCGCTGCTGGGTATCTCCCGTCACATTAAAAATAAAGGGATGCGGCAAAATCACATAATAAGCCGGTTCCGGCTTACCTGATGACTGGCTTGCCGACATGCCGTCACTATCAGCAGCAGACTGATCGTCAGACAGAAAAAACCAGGCTGCTGCGCCCCCCAGAAGTACGGGGACCAAAGCAATTAAAATCAATAAAATGCGTTTTTTGCTATTTGTTGTTGCCGCTGATTCAGCCATATTTCCAATTCCGTTCGCGGGTCAATAATAGTCACTTGGGTGTCGCAGGATGCCAGCTATGCCGCTGGAGGTCATGCGTAATAATCAATGCCGTCGCTTGGTTCACTGACAGTCACGGCAATCGCCTTGCCATCGTCATCATCCTGTTGCGACTGGCCGCTCTGACCGCCTCTGGCCAAGCCTTCTTCACCCTGTTGGGTCCCGGTATGCTGGCCGGCAAACTGCTGATTACCGTCCTGTTGGACGCTGCCCTGAGTCAACTGGATACCTTGCTGCTGTAACAGCTCTCTCAGTCGCGGCATGGCCTGTTCAACCAGATCCCGGGTCTGCGCGTTACCGACATGAAACTGGACTGAAGCCTGGTCATTATTGATGGCCAGTTTTATCTGCATCCGGCCCAATTCAGGCGGATCCAGACGAATATCGACATGCTTGAGATTTTTGCTCATCAGCATCTGCACCCGCTCCGCCAGTTGCTCACCAGCCATCTCTTTTTGTAAAGGCAGTGCGGCAGGTTGTGCCTGCGCTTCAGCTCGTTGCATCGCAGCCAGTGAAGTAGGCTGCCCGGTGATCGCATTGGTGCCTGATGCTGCCCCCGTCGCCATCGCTTCTTTCTGCGCTGTATCCATCTGCAGTCCGGCATCAGCCAAAGCTGCCTGAAGCGATGCAGAGACGCCCGGTTGACCGGCTCCGGCCTGATTAGCATTTGCACCGTCAGCCAGACCCGCTTCCCCGCCTTTGGCAGAAGCAGAAAGCCGGGCAATAGCATCACTGAGCCAATCTGGCTGTGTATCTCCTTCGCTGCCCGCCTTGGCGTCACCCTGAATGGCGGACTGAACCGAGCCGGCCACCAGCGTCAAGTCAGGTTTATCGCCTTTACCTTTGGCATCAGAAGCTGTCCCTTTAGTGACTGCCGCCAGCATCTCGGCAAGCTTACCCGACTGTCCGGCCGTCACACTGTCATCATCACCCCCACCCTCAGACAGATCACCAGTCTGAGCAAGTGTCTGAACGCCGGATTGGACAGAGAAACCCGGCGACAATAAGCCCATCTCCACCCCTTCCGTTTCGCTGCTTTCAGCTTCAGGTGGCAATTCTTTGCCATCCTTTGCCATTAGCAGCTGTTGACTGGAGGCATTCAGTCTGTCTAACAGTGCTTCTGCCTCGGCGCGAATGCTTTCTTCAGTGCCCTCAGACTCAGGCTTGACGTTCTCCGCTGTCTGCGCGGTATCGTCCGGCGTTTCCGATGTTTTACTGGCAGTCACTTTATCTGCATTTTCTTGCCGCTGGCTGTCTTTCGCCTTGTGTGTTTGCGCGGTATTGTCACTGGCTTTTGCCGGCTGCGCGTCAGACGATTCAATTTTTTGACGCTTAGTCGCCGTCTTATTTTCACTGTGGACGGCAGACTCAAGTCGTGATGAAAACCCTGACAGTCCCGGTTCTTCACGGCTGTCAGAACGAGCAGGCTTACCCGGCCGGACAGAGGATCCGGACGCGCTAAAATCGACAGAAATGCTGCTGGACGGTTTCATAACTACCTTACACTGACAATTATTTGACGACCAAAGTCGTGGTTATACTCAAAACCATGCAAGAAGTGAACCAGCTCTTGAGTTGACTGCGATAAGCGACTAACACCGGCGGCGGGCAGATTGCAATGTGGCAAACTCATCCATTAACTTTTGCTCCTGACGCGCCAGACGCTGTTCCCGCTCTGTGTGTTTTTTTTCCAGCAGCCATTCAACCGACTTTCGTTCAGTACGGGCCTGTTGCCAGAACTCAGCGCATTTCTCTACCTGACGTTCAAATTCACGGCCGGCCGCTCCCTGCTGAACCAGAGTTTCGTCTAACTGACCCAGGAATTTATGCAGATGGCTGAACTGGCTGGCCGTCAGTCCATTCTGACCACGCTCGGTCAATTGCAGGCAGTAATCGTAGCGGTATTTTTCAATTTGTTCGCGTTGCTGATAAAAGCTGTCCAAATCCCGCTTAGCCTGCTGAAGTGCCAGAAACGCGTTATGTTCTTTGTCTTTGACCTGTTCAAGAATCAGGTTCAGTGCCTGATCAGACATCCGCGCCTCCGGTCATGCCGCTTAGGTGTTTCATCCTCAGGCTCCCAGCGCAGAACGGAGCATGTTGACACACATGTCATAAGGAACCGACTCTTTCATTGTCTGCTGTAAGTACTGATCCAACCTGGGTTTTAACGTAAAGGCCTGGTCAATCGCCGGATCTGAGCCGGGTTTATAGGCGCCGATAGACACCAAATCCTGATTTTTGCGGCAAATAGACAATATCTGCCGAACCGCTTTCGACATCAGCATCTGCTCTTCATCCACTATGGCTGGCATAACACGACTGACAGAGCGTTCAACATCAATGGCCGGATAATGGCCGGCATCGGCCATCTCACGTGACAACACGATATGGCCGTCAAGAATCGCTCGTGATGCATCGGCGATAGGATCCTGCAAGTCATCGCCTTCGGTCAGCACAGTAAAAAATGCCGTGATCGACCCCTGATGATCGCCGCCATTGCCGGCGCGCTCAACCAGGGCCGGGAGCTTGGCAAACACAGAGGGCGGATACCCTTTGGTGGCTGGTGGCTCACCAATCGACAGAGCAATTTCACGCTGCGCCTGAGCAAAGCGAGTGAGCGAGTCCATCAGCAATAAAACATCTAAGCCCTGATCGCGGAAATATTCCGCCACGGTCAGGGCAGTCTGGCACCCTTTCAGGCGCATCAGAGGAGAAGCATCAGCAGGGGCTGCCACCACAACCGCGCGCTGGCGGCCTTCTTCACCTAAGATCTCATCAATAAATTCTCTGACTTCGCGGCCACGCTCACCAATCAGTCCGACCACCACCACTTGCGCCGTAGTGCCCCGGGTCATCATGCCCAGAGTGACAGATTTACCCACCCCGGAACCGGCAAACAGGCCAATGCGCTGGCCTTTACCTACGGTCAGCAGCCCATTAATGGCTTTTAATCCGACATCCAAAGGTTCACTGATTGGTTTTCTTGCGAGAGGGTTGATGGGCTCCGCATTCAGTGCGGCCCGGGCCGAGGTATAAATCTGTCCTTTGCCGTCCAGGGGATTTCCCATGCCGTCAATAACCCGGCCAAGCAACTCAGGACCCACCGGCAGGCCACCGTCGCTCATCACAGGCGTGACTTTAGCGCCGGGCATCACCCCGGTCAGCTGCTCACTGGGCATCAGGTACAGGGTGTCACCACTGAATCCGACAACTTCGGCTTCGATACTGCCCTGTACCGCCTCGACACGGCACACACTGCCAACAGGCGCCCGGCAACCAATGGCTTCCAGCGTTAAACCGACCACGCGCACCAGCCGCCCGGAGGCCACGGGGCGACAGGCTAGCCCCTGTAAGCGGTAGCTACCCAGCCGCTGCGACAGGGTCATTCCGCGCTATCCTGTGATGAACTGTCAGCAGGGCGCTGATTCATGCCCAGAAACTGGCTCAACAGATGACGAACACGATCTTCCATTCGATAATCCACCGCAGAATCACCGGCACTGAGCTGGACATCACCGCGCTCAAGCCCCGGCTCTGCCAGCAACTGCCAGCGACGGTTATCCAGTTCCTGCTGGCTGTACGCGGCAGTTACCAGCGCAAGATCGTCCGGATGCAGTTGCACAGTGATCGACTGAGAGGCCAGCGGCAAAGTGGCAATGGCTTCTCGTAACGTGGACAAAATAACCTGCGAATTGGTCTGCACTTCAACCCGGATTAACTCACGAGTCAGCACGCTGACCATCTCCACCAGCTGGCTTTCTACCTGCTGATCAACCTGCTGTAAGGGTTGGGCGAGTTTGTCAAAAACCTGCGTTAGATGAGCCACATGCTGATCAACCAGTTCCTGTCCGGCAGCCAGTCCTTCTTCCCGGCCAGCCTCCAGCCCTTCCTGATGACCGGCGGCAGCACCTTCCTGCCTTCCGGTTTCAAAGCCTTCAGCATGACCGGCAGCCCGGCCTTCGGCCAGTCCTTCTTCATAGGCTGACTGGCGGATATCATCCAGATCGGCAGCGGTCAGTGGCTGGGGAGCCTGCTCCTCTTCCGGCACTTCTCTCGGGCGCCAGCCCGGATCATAATTTAATGCGTTCTCAACCGGGCCGCGATCTTCATCGCTATAATCGGGATAAGCCCAGCGTTCCAGTTCTTCTGCCTGGTGGCCACTCAGGCGGACAAAGCCCCGACGGCGTTCAATCGTCATTGTGCTTCCCCGGCTGAATTAGAGGTATTCATCCTGCCCACCGCCGCCATTCAGCATCAACTCGCCGGCTTCAGAAAGACGACGGGCAATAGACAGAATTTCTTTCTGTGCTGCTTCCACATCGGAGACACGTATCGGCCCCATCGCTTCAAGGTCATCCATCAGCAATTCAGAAGCACGCTTGGACATATTGCGCATAATTTTCTCGCGCAACATATCGTCGGCCCCTTTGAGCGCTTTTTGCAGCAGTTCCTGAGGCACTTCCCGCAGCAGGCTCTGGATACCCCGGTCGTCCACTTCGGCCAGGTTCTCGAACACGAACATCAGGTCTTCGATCTGAACGGCCATCTCCTCGTCGTTCTCGCGGATCTGATCCATCAACAGACCTTCGATATTGTTGTCGAGGTAGTTCATGATATCGGCTGCCGCCTTCATGCCGCCAATTTTCGCGGCCTGAGCACCAGCCTGACCTGCAAACTGCTTCTCCATGATGTCGTTCAGCTCATGCAGGGCAGCAGGCTGAACTTCTTCCAGATTCGCAATACGCATCATCAGATCCAGGCGCACGCGCTCAGGGAACTGGGATAAAATCTCTGCCGATTGCTCAGGATCCAGATACGACAACACGATAGTCTGAATCTGCGGGTGTTCATTGAGAATGATGCTGGCCACCTGACGTGGATCCATCCATTTGAGAGAATCCAGGCCGCGGGAGCCACTGCCCATCAGGATCTGATCAACCAGATTATTGGCTTTATCTTCACCCAGTGCGGCGATCAGGGTATTGCGGACGAAGTCGGCGCTGCCCATACCAATGCTGGTGTATTTCTGGATATCGGTCAGGAACTGGCGGTGCACAGCCGTCACCTTATCATTGCTCAGTTCCTTCATACTGGCCATCGCCCCACCCACGCGCTGAACCTGCTTGGGTTCCAGGTGGCGTATGATGGAAGCCGCATCCTGTTCATTCAGACTGAGTAACAGGATGGCTGCTTTATCCGTTCCACTTAAGCTATTAATGTCGAACGGTTTTTCATCTGTAGTCGCGACTTCATTTGCCATCTTCGTATACCCAGTTCTTCACAACCTGAGCCGCCAGATCCGGTTCGTTGGCCACCAGTGCACGCACGGCTTTCAGTAAGTCGTCGTCTTTGTGCAGATTTGGCAGATCCAGGTTGTTATTGGTTAAATCGATACCGTCAACACCGTCCAGATCGGCCCCTATCAGATCTGAACCGTCACCCGCCATGATAGGCAGACCATTCTCATCCAGAGGTGTACCATCGGCAGCCTGGTTCGGATAGAGCAGTTTGCGCATGGCAGGGCGTACCAGCACCACCAGCACGACTATGATAACCAGCGCTGCAGCCAGCCAGCGAATCCAGGTATTGAAATTCGGGTGTTCCCAGATAGGCAAGTCGACAATGCGTTCTTGCTCCTGAGTGGCGAAAGGTACGGAAATCACTTCCAGCATATCGCCGCGATCCTGCAGGAAGCCAACCCCGCCCATCAGCAGACGACGGATTTTCACCAGCTCTTCTTCGGTCACCGGAATACGGGTCATTTCGCCGGTTTCCGGATTGATCTGCGGCTTATAATTCACTGCCACTGAAACCGTCTGACGGCTGATAGTGCCGGTTTGCGAACGCTTATGACGGATAGTGGTATCCAGTTCAAAATTTCGCGTTGCTTCCCGGTGCACCGAGCCGTTGCCGCCTTTACCGGTTTGTAAATCAATCACATCCTGCGGTATCGCTGAATCCTGCGGCGGCTGATTACTCAGCGCGCCCGGAATACCCGCTACAGACTGGCCGTTGTTGTAATCTTCCAGCGTATATTCACTGCGGGTAGACGGCGTATTGGGATCAAAACGTTTTTGCGTTTCTTCCTGGGCACTGAAATCCATCGAGACATCGACCTGAGAGGTGTAGTTACCCAGCCCCAGGACAGGAATTAAGATTGCATCGATCTTTTCGCGCAAGGCTTGCTCTTGTTTGCGCTCCAGTTCGTATTCTTTCCGGCGTGCCGTGGCTGCCGGATCTTCAGTACCGGAGCTGAGCAGACGACCGTGTTGATCTGTGACTGTGACACGGCTGGGTTTCAGGCCCGGCACGGCGGTAGAGACCATATCAACAATGGAGTCCACTTCCTGCTGACCCAGCGTGCCACCTGTACTCAGGGTCAGAAATACACTGGCCGTCGCTTCCTGATTATGACGGACAAAAACGCTTTGCTTGGGCATCGCCAGCAGTACCTGCGCTTTGCGCACTTGTCTGATCTGCTCTATGGCTCTTGCCAGCTGACGTTCGCGACTCAGTTTCAGCCGTTCTTGTTCAAGACGCTGTGAAACACCAAATCCCATATCCTGCAGCAGGATATCATCACCTTCCGCCGTCGGGTTATTCAGTCCGGCACGGGTCAGCTCCAGCTTAAGTGCGCCGTATTTATCAGCCGGCACCCTGATGGTATTGCCTTCCAGCTGGTATTCAATTTGCTTCTGGTCAAAATGATCCAGAATCGGAATCAGCTCTTCAGTGGAGAAATTACCCAGCGGACGCATTTCCGGTTCTTTGAGCCAGGCGACGACCAGCACTATCAAAGCGACACAAATAGCCACTGACAGCACCAGAATAATCTGACGCAGCAAATCAAGGTTGCCCAGCATGCTGTCAACACGTGTGCTGGCACTCTTCTCTTCAAGATCCGGATTTTGCAGATCCAGGTCGCTGTTGGCAACGACAGGAGCTGCAGCACTACCCGCTATGGCGAGTTCGTTGGATGTTTGTTCCGACACTCACTTAATTCCTGAATTAAACCGGCATATTCATCAGTTCTTTATAAGCTTCAACCAGCTTATTTCTAACCTGGACGGTTGCTTCGAAAGCCACGCTGGATTTATTTCGCGCGATCATGACATCTGACAGCGAAATGCTGCGATCGCCCTGATCAAAACGACTGGTCATCTCACTGGATGTATTCTGTAATCCGTTAACCGTTTGTATCGCATCTTGCAGGGCTGCACCAAAATCAGCACTGACCTTAGCGCCAGTCGCCGGACGTGACGCATTGCTGGCTTCCATTTGCATTGCCTGCATTTCTGACATAAATCCGTTGACTTTCATAGGTTATCTCCGTGGTACTTTTTTGACACAATCTAAATTGATCGCATCTTAAAAGATAAAGTTGTGCAAGCTTAACGCCAAAAATATGAAATTAATCTGTTAATTCCGCTTTTATGGTCAAACTGGGATCTCGATTCCGGCGTCCCGCATCTTGGCTAATTTATACCTGAGCGTGCGCGGGCTGATGCCTAATCGCTCCGCCACTTCTTTTCGTTTGCCTTCGCAGGCCTGTATGGCTTCCAGAATAATGGCAAATTCCTGTTCGCGAAGTTCGCTGCCCAGGCTGTCAGCCCCTGACACACCAGGTGGTATCACATGTACCGATGTGTCGTTCACTTCCTGCGATGCCACCGGAGCCAGGCTGATAGCATGCTGCAGGCTGTGTGAATCCATCCAGTCCATGCCTTCCAGCAAAATATGTTCGCCACCTATGTCGGCATCACCGGCCAGAATCAGTGCGCGCTGGACAACATTATCCAGCTCCCTGACATTACCGGGCCAACCATACTGAAGCAGTTTGGCTTGCGCGGCAGCAGAAAAGACCGGCGATGGCATGCCCTGTTTCTTGCAATGCCGATCAGCCAGGTGACTGGCCAGCGGCATAATATCGCCCGGACGTTCAGACAGCGACGGCCAGACAAGCGGAAAAACATTCAGGCGGTAGTACAAATCCTCCCGGAAATTTCCTTCCGCCGCATATTGTTTCAGATCCCGGTTACTGGTGGCCAGCACCCGCACATCCAGTTTGATACTTTTCCTGCTGCCTAAACGCTCGACTTCTCGCTCTTGCAAGACACGCAGCAGTTTCGCCTGCAGGTTCAGGTCCATCTCACTGATCTCATCCAGCAAGATGGTACCGCCCTGTGCCTGTTCAAATTTTCCCGGACAGGCCTGAACCGCACCGGTGAAGGCGCCTTTTTCATAACCGAATAAGGTCGCTTCCAGCATATTGTCGGGAATGGCGGCACAATTGATCGCGATAAAAGGCCCCTCACGGCGCAGTGAGTGCTCATGGATGTATCGCGACATGACTTCTTTGCCCGAGCCGCTCGGCCCGAGTACCATCACGCTGGCGTCAGTCTGCGCGACTCTTTCGGCCAGCGCCAGTAATTTCAGGCTTTTCTCATCAGCGGCTATCGCCTGGCTGCTGACCGCTTGCACAGGCGCGTAGCGGCTGACCATGTTCAGTAACACTTCCGGAGCAAAAGGCTTTGCCATGTAATCAATGGCGCCGTCTTTCATTGCCAGTACAGCATCTTCAATATTGGCATAGGCTGTCATTAGCAGTACCGGCAGTTTGGGCCAGTGTTGCTTGATATTTCGCAGCAGGCCCAGTCCGTCCATACCGGCCATTTGAACATCGGATACCACAATATCCACCTGCTCAGATTTCAACAGCAACAGGGCTTGTTCGGCACTGTCTGCTTCCAGCCACTGATAACCTGCCAGCGCCAGTGTATCCACTAAAGCTTCACGCAGACCTTCGTCGTCCTCAACGATCAGTACTCGGCTCGTCATTGCCTGTCTCCTGTTGCTGTTAATTCATAGTCTTGCTCATGGCTTTCTGCCTTAGGCAGGCTGAGCGTAAATGAGGCGCCTTCTCCCGGGGTGGAAAACAGCGAAAGGCTGCCATTGTGGGCTTTTGCCACCATCTGCACCACGGCAAGCCCTAAGCCTGTGCCTTGCTGGCGGGTAGTGAAAAAAGGCTCCAGCACTTTTTTCTGCATCTCAGGGGCAATGCCGGGACCGTTATCGGTAATGCTGAGGTGAATCATGTCGGCGTCGCAGTGTACCGACAAACAGACTTTGCATGCTTTGCCTGACATCTGAATGGCATTGGTGATCAGATTGCTGATCGCACTCGCCAGGGCATTCACATTACCCAGAACACTGGGGCTCTCATCATCACACTCAATCGAGAAATCCACCTGATTGGACACCACCTGGGCCTCTATCATGGCGTCCAGTTCATTGAACAAGGCTTCGAGCGTAAAAGGTGCCACCACTTTGTTATCACCGCCTTTGGCAAACAGCAGCATGTCATTGACCTGCTTTTCCAGATCCCGCAACCTGTCCATCAGTTTGCTCTGGAACCTGTCGCGGGTTTGCGCGGTCAGCTGAGGCGCGGCCAGATTTGCAGCATATAGCATGGCACTGGACAGCGGTGTTCTGACCTGATGCGCCAGCGAAGCAACCATACGGCCCAGTGAGGATAAGCGTTGCATCTCACTGAAGCGGGACTGCAACAGGCGGGTTTCTGTCATGTCAGTGATCACGATAAGCTGTCCACTGGCTGACGCGGAGATGGCCAGTTTGACTTTACGACCACTGCGTAAAGAAATTTCATGGCCGTCATCTTCCTGAGGCGCAAAGGCACGCTGTATGACATCCAGCCAGCGTTCCCCGGCCAATGGCTCTCCTAACAGGCGGACAGCTTCAGGGTTGGCCTCACATACCATTCCCATTCCATCGAGCAAGATCACGCCAGTCGGCATGACTTCAATCACTTGCTTATACCGGCTGACCTGTTGACTCAGGTTTCCCAGCGGGGAGACAGACTGCCCTTCTTCCACCTTACACCTACTTTCGCATTGTCCTTTGTTACACTAAATAAGCACTTTTTATGCCAAAAATATTCAACAAAAAACAACAAGTTATGGTAAGCCCATAAAAAAAGAGTGATGTCAGAATATTGACATCACTCCTGTCAGAGTCTGGAGTACTGCATAAAAGTTACAATACTCCAGGATAAATTTTTACTCGCTGATGCTATTCGCGCACAGACTCTTCACGCACAGACTCTTTGGTCGAGATATTGTACTTACGCATTTTTTCGACCAGGGTTGTGCGTCGCATGCCCAGCATGTCGGCTGCCCGAGCAACCACCCCACCCTGCGCTTCGAGTGCCTGACGAATCATGTCAATCTCAAGATCTGCCAGCATTTCTTTCAGGTTAAGGCCTTCAGGTGGTAAATCGCTGAAACCGAAACTCTCGTCCTGCTCATCATAACTGTCGGCGAAGACATCGGCTAACATCGCACGTTCTTGTTCCTCAACAGACATCATGCGCTCTTCAGGACGGAAATCCGGCAAATCACAGTACCTGTATTTCACCGGTAAATGGTTCACATCCACCATTTCACCCGGATAGAGAATCATCAAGCGCTCGACCAGATTGGCAAGTTCACGCACGTTGCCTGGCCAGTCATGCTCCATCAAAGAGGTGATCGCTCTCGGGGTAAAATGCACCGATCTCGCCCCTTCAGCTTCCATCCGGGACAGTAATTCCTGCAGCAGCAGAGGGATATCTTCCAGTCGCTCACGTAACGGCGGCGTTTCAATCGGGAATACATTCAAACGATAAAACAGGTCTTCCCGGAACAGGTTTTCTGCAATCATAGTATCCAGATTACGGTGGGTCGCGGCAATAATGCGGACATTGGCTTTAATACTCTGATTGCCACCCACACGTTCAAAGCAACGTTCCTGAATAACGCGCAGCAGCTTAACCTGCATCGGCATCGGCATATCACCGATTTCATCCAGGAAAAGCGTACCGCCTTCCGCCAGTTCAAACCGCCCTTTGCGTGAGGATATCGCGCCGGTAAATGCGCCTTTCTCATGACCAAACAGCTCACTTTCCAGCAGCTCAGCTGGGATTGCGCCGCAATTGACTGGCACAAACGGGCCTTTACCACGAGAGGAGTGGTAGTGAATATTACGGGCAACGACTTCTTTACCTGTACCGGATTCACCAAGGATCAACACACTGGCGTCCGTCCCTGCAACCTGTTCAATCAGGTAACGGACCTGACTGATACTGTCACTGCGCCCGACCATACTGCGAAACAGGGTATTTTTTCGGGACAGTTGCGGCACCTGAAAATGATTTTTGCCCTGGAATTCCTGACAATGACGCAGCGCATCCATCAACTGGCTGTAGTGCAGAGGATGGGCCAGGGTGCCGACAAAATTCGGCATGCCTGAGACTGCTTTTTCATGCTGAGGCATGGATAACACAGGAATGTGATATCGCTGACGCAGTTGTTCCAGCACCTGATTCTGTTTTTTAACAGAATGGATATTGCCAATCAAACAGGCGCCCCAGGGTTGTTCCCACAGTGCGCCTTCAGCCTCATCGGTGGATATCGCTTCATGCTGCTCACCGACAAAATTAAGGATCACGCTGAGATCGTGACGGTGCTGCGGGTCGTCATCAATGACGAGGGTCTTAGCTAAACCTTGCATAGAAGTGATATTTGCCTGTCTTTATGTATTCTTATGGCGTATTCAAACGGAACAGCAACCAAAACTGATGCTGCCCATTGTAATAAAAGAACAGGACTTGGCAACCGGGCACAGTGAAAAGCTGTGAGCCCAGTGCCACGGAATTACGCCGGATACACAATTAATAGACTATTAACGGCCAAAATCGTGCGGGGGAAGTAGGAAGCTGAATACTGACTCGTAAACGGATTAATACTCCATCTGAGTAATATTGTGATGCTCAGGAGGAATCTGATCCCACGCTGACTTCAGTTCCCTTAACATGTCGATCACTTCATCAACATGCTCTACTTCGTTTTTCTGGTTGGCTTCGGTGATTTTTTCAATCATATACAGATACAGCGAGTCCAGATTGCTGGCAATCTCGCCGCCATCATCAAATGACAGACAGCCACGCAAGCTGATGATGATATCCAGAGCTTTACCGAGGCGCTCACCTTTGATGGCAATTGATCCTTGCTCCATAGCCGCTTTACCCTGAATCAAACGCTCTATGGCACCCGCCATCAGCATTTGAATCACACGGTGAGGTGATGCGGATGTTAACTGACTGTCTACTGAGACTCGTTTATAAGCCTGTAGATTTCCTCTCATGCTCATGATGTTACCTTAACGAAATTGATTATATGCCTGCAGCGAACGTTGTCCGTGCTGTAATCGTTTCAGTTGACTTGCTGACTTTTCGCGCCTTTCGCGCAATCTTGTCAGCAAATCCGATGTTCGGGTTATTGCTTCCTGCCAGCTGACTTGATCCAGCATTTCTGGCACGGCTTTAAGATCATTCAGCACCGTCTGGCGATCCGCCAGCAAGCGGTACAGGGTGTCCACGTCAATGTCCGTACCGTCATTGATAAGCTGATTCAGCTGCTGATCAATGTCGGCCAGGGTTTGCATCATCTTGTTTGACACTGCCTTCCCTCTTGTTATCCGCTATTACATCTGCGGCATCATACTCATCATTGATCCCAGTTGGCTCTGCATCTGCCCCATGGCATGATCCATTGCAGAAAACTGGTCGTGGGTGCGCTGATAGACGCCTTCCATCCGGCGTTCCAGATCGCGCTGATCATCATTGAGCGTTAACACCTGCTCATTGATGCTTTTCTCCCGGTTCGAGATACTACCGGTCACACCTGTATAAGCATGTAACATATCTTCAATCCGACGGGCAAAACCTTTACGGCTGCCAAAAAATTCACCGACAGCAGCAAAATTCTGGTTCAGTTGCCTGTCGAGTTTATCGTAGTCAACTTCCAGATGCCCGCTCAGTGTGGTTGTCACACCCAGCTCACTCAGGGTCTGCAAACTCGATGGCCCTTCTTCCAGCGGCGTACTGAATGCGTTTCGCAGTTGCTGAACCGATGAGCGCAGCATACTGTCACCAACCAGCGGCCCTTTGTTCTGGGTATTCGGGTCAAATTTACCCAGTTCCAGAGCGGTGTCGTAAAACTGATTGTAAGCGTTCACAAACCGTTCGATCTGTGCCCCGGCCTTGTCTTTGTCGTAGCCGATTTCAATCACGGCTTGCGGTTTTTCGGCATTCGCTGACAGTTGCTTTAAATCTATATCCAAACCGGGAATCGCATCTGTCAGGGTATTGGTGTCGCTCGTCACTTCTGCCAGGCCGTCAATGAGCACTTTGGCATCAGAGGCAGCCTGCATTTCCTGCATTGGGCTGCCGGGATTACCGGTATCAAACGCAAAAGACTGCAACGGACTGCCGGCTTGCGCCTCGACAGTCACTTTCAGCGGATTGCCAGCCCCTGTTTTATCGGAGTTCAGCACCAACCGGGCGCCGCTGGCATCCTTAATAACAGTGGCGAGCACGCCTTTGTTATCCGGATGACGGTTTATCTCACGAACCACATCCAGCAGTTTGGTTTGATCCTGGTCGAATGAAACGTCAAAAGACTGACCACCGACGGACAGTGTCAATTTTCCGGCACCCATTGCCGTTTTATCATCAACCGGCTGGGACGCTATTTTATGCGAGGTCGCCAGTTGCTTGACTTCAACGGAATACCGCCCGGGCTGCGCTTCATGGCTGGCACGGACAGACACCAGATCCTGATTGTCTGAAGAAGCGGTACGCTCAGCCAGTGTATGGTTCTGCCTGATGTCTGCCATCAGGGTTTTCATACCATCCAGTGCACCTTTCAGGCGCCCGTAAGCACTCAGCTCAACATTGGCCTGCTCTTTTCGCTGATTGATGCGCTCTTCTTTTGGCGCCCGCTCTGCGGCGACAATCTTGTCGACCATGGCATTGATATCCAAACCGGATGCCGTACCCATTGCGCCAATATTCATCTACAACCTCAATCAGTTACTATTACACTTTGGTGGTCAAAAGCCCGGTGGTATAGGTAGCTATCTGACGTGACAGCGCCAACATATCTTCATCGGGGATCTGCCGGACCACTTCACCGCTTGCTTTTTCATAAACGGTAACGACCTGACGTCCAGACTCTTCATCAATTCTAAATGCCAGCCCTTTATTCATTGAGCCGACAAAATCTTCAATACTTTCCACCAGTTTCTCTAATTGCTGGCGATGTAACTGCTGCTGTTCTTCCAACCTGGCCGACTGCTCTACGCGTCTGACGTCCGTGTTCGCTGCCACACCTGAGGTATTGTGCCCTGGGGTTGCGACCGCCAAAGAATCTTCGCGTGGATGACCAACAGAAGGGTTTGCAACATCTGTGCCAACAGGTGATTTCGCACCGGTTGAAGAAAAGCGGGATAGAAATGAAGGGTTTAATACAGATTTTACGTCCATTTTCTGACACCTTCTGATCGAAAAAAGCGGCAAGGGCTTGCCCCTGCCGCTTTACTGAACGGATTAGCCCAGCAGGCTCAGTGCCGCCTGAGGCGCCTGCTTCGCTTGCGCCAGGATAGAGGTCGACGCTTGCTGCAGGATTTGGTTCTTAGTCAGGTTTGTGGTTTCTTTCGCAAAGTCAGTATCACGGATACGACTGTTAGAAGAAGTCACGTTTTCATTGATGCTGTTCAGGTTGCTGATGGTGTGATCCATACGGTTTTGTTTCGCACCCAGCTCTGCACGGTGTGAATCAACAAACTGCATAGCACCATCCAGAATGGCCGCTGCTTGCTGTGCACCACCGACTGTGCTGACATCCAGCTGAGACACTGTGATATTAGCCGCTGTGCCTGCAATTGAGGCATCCACAGCATTACCCGCAGTATCAGTCATTGCGATAGTACCGGTAGTCACACCGACAGTACCGTTAGATGAGAAAATTTGCAGCTCACCTTTTTCAGAAACAGACGCATTGATCTGGTCATTCTGGCCGTTGATACGGGTCGCGATTTCTTCGATATCGTCACCACCAACCAGGTCGATGCTTACCGCTGTCGCATTACCGTCAGCATCCGTTACGCTCAGCTCGATGGTTGTATCTGCATCCAGGGTAGAGTTTTTATCTGCCACCTGGTTAGTTGAAACCATCAGGCTACCACCCATGTCAGCGCTGTCAGAACGCATATTTTTCAGCGTAAGCTGTACGGCTTCACCGGAATCTGCACCCACCTGGAACGCACGGGTACCGAATGAACCATTCAGCAGCTTCTGACCACCGAAAGACGTGGTTTCCGCGATACGGTTCAGTTCATCATTCAGTGCTGTTACTTCTTCCTGAATCGCTTTACGGTCGTCATCTGAGTTAGAACCGTTCGCCGATTGCAGAGACAGGTCACGCATACGTTGCAGGATGCTGGTGGTTTCTTGCATCGCACCTTCAGCAGTCTGAGACATTGAGATACCGTCGTTGGCGTTACGTACTGCTACGTCAAGGCCACGGCTCTGAGTCATCAGACGGTTAGAAATTTGCAGACCTGCTGCGTCATCTTTTGCACTGTTGATGCGTGAACCGGTAGACAGGCGCTCCATAGAAGCTGCTGTATTATCGCTAGCTTTGTTCAGGTAACGCTGAGCGGTCATTGCAGAAACGTTAGTGTTTACTGTAACTGCCATAGTAATTCTCCTTACTTGTGCTTCTTTGTGGCTTGACCAGCTCAGCCGGCAAGTCCGAGTTATTCTTCGTACATCACCTTTAACGGCACTGGTGAAGAAAGCTTTAAGATTTTTTTTGAAATTTTTTTACTGGGCAAAAAAGTGTGAAACTGAACACAATCAACAATGAATCAGAATTCATTACCTTGATTAAGCAGTGGCGCACTTTCTTGTTCTATAAGGGTTATCGGCGGTAAGGAAGAAAACTTTACAGGATTTTTTTGCTATTTATTTGCTAATTTTTTATTGGCTGGCACCAATAAAAAACGGCAAGGTATTGCCACCTTGCCGTTTAATCAAAATACTGCGTTTAGAGGTTACTGCAGTAAGTTCAGTGCAGACTGCGGAATCTGTTTGGCTTGAGCAAGAATAGAGGTACTTGCTTGCTGCAGAATCTGATTCTTAGTCATATCTGTTGTCTCTTTCGCAAAGTCGGTATCACGGATACGGCTGTTCGAGGCAGACACATTTTCAGAGGTATTGGCCAGGTTATTGATGGTGTGCGTCAGACGATTTTGCTTTGCACCCAAATCGGCTCGCATGCTGTCGATATATTTCAGCGCCGAGTCAATCAGAGGAACAGCACGCTGCGCCCCACCTGCAGTTGATACATCGACTTGCGAGACAGTAATATCAGTCGCCGTACCGGCGATATCACCCGCGACAGTCGTTCCGTCGCTGTTGATCATGCTGATCGCACCATTGGTGACACCCACGGTACCGTCACTGGAGACCAACTGAAGCTCGCCTTTCTCGGTCACGGACGCATTAATCAGCCCATTCTGGCCATTAATACGGGTGGCAATTTCTTCCACATCATCACCGCCAATAAGACCGATAGCCACTGGCGTGACCGTGCCGTCTGCTGCCGTAACACTCAATTCAATATTGGTATCAGCGGCCAGCGTTGCATCCGGTTGAATCGTCGTGGTCGAGACCAGCAAGCTGCCGCCCATTTTCGCTTCGTCGGCACGGACACTGTCCAGACCGACAACAATCGCTTCACCGGCATCCGCACCGACCTGGAAGGCCGCTTCACCGAAAGTACCATTGAGCAGTTTACGGCCACCGAACGAAGTGGTTTCCGCGATACGGTTCAACTCGTCCTGCAACGCGGTAATTTCTTCCTGGATAGCAACACGGTCGTCATCCGAGTTGGCACCGTTCGCCGATTGCAGCGACAGATCACGCATACGTTGCAAAATACTGGTGGATTCCTGCATCGCACCTTCTGCGGTCTGCGCAATTGAAATACCGTCATTGGCATTTCGCATCGCCACGTTCAGACCACGCGTCTGCGCAATCAGACGGTTGGAAATCTGTAAACCGGCCGCATCGTCTTTGGCGCTGTTAATGCGGCTACCCGTAGACAGGCGCTCCATGGATTGGCTCAGGCCCTCAGATGCTTTGTTGAGGTAGCGCTGCGCAGTCATGGCAGACACGTTGGTGTTCACTGTTACACCCATTTTGCTCTCCTTTGACTTTTCGCTGTTAGCGAAACAGCTACCCGCAACGTCAACCCATCAGAGAGTGAAGCGGGACCAGCGTTAGTAAAAATGTCGTTAATGAAAATCACAATAATACTTTAGCAATTAGTGTGCCATAAATAATAAGTCTTTATTTTCATGGCTTTGCACTCTATTTCAGTGGCAATTGAAGCAAAGCGGCAAAGCCATGCCAGCTCATTGAACCGCTCTGCCGCCAAGCCTTGCCGCCCGGCAAGTTGACAGCGGCAAAGATAAAACAAAGCCCCTTACCTAAAATGCCGATAAAGGGGCTCATTAAACGGACAGCCGAGACCGGAAGTTAGATATAGTTGAACAGGCTAAGGTTTTTAGTTTTCGCAAACGCCTGCTGGGAAGCCTGCAACGCCAGCATATTTTCATTGAGCTCCACCACGGCTTTGCCATAGTCCAGATCTTCCAGCGTACCGCGTGCTTTATTGATCACCAGCTTAAAGTCTTCATGCATATCGGCCTGACGATCCAGGGTCTGCAGCCGGGTGCCGACTTCTGATCGCGCCCGGTTAATATGCTTGAACGCCTGTGAAAACTCTTCTGCCACCTGGTGCAATTCAGCGGTTGCTGAGGCATCAGAAGGTGCGCGGGCAGAGACTTCAATTCCGCGTTTGAAAGAATCAAACAGACTGAAAGTATCCTGCCGGCTCAGGGTGATCTGATCACCGTCTGTCACTTCGCCTTCCAGCTGTACCGACAGTGTCCCCCACTCGATTCCGCGTTTCGGATCAAAGGGCTGACTGTCAACCAGCAAACCATCCTGATAAAGATCGTAAACCGCCCCTGACCCCGTCTGCGTAAAATCAATGGTATAGCTGGCATTGTCTGAGTGGTTGTTATTCCGGGCATGCGACAGCAGCAACAGCGAACCAGACTGCAGATCGTAATCCGGCTGATAATCGCCGTACGGGTTCTCGATGTTCATAAACAACTTGTCGCCCGGATCATTCACAGGCACTTCGACGTTCGGCGACACTTTAGACATCCGCTGATAGCTGTCGCCGACATAACTGACATTGCCGTTGCCGTCACGGAAAAACGGCTGTTTGTCGTACTGATTGCCCGCAAAAACAAAGTTACCGGATTCATCCTGGGTATTGACTAAGTGGATAACGGAATCAAACAGCCCTCGCAAATCCTGCATGTGTGCAATTCGGTCATCATCTGACAACGAACCGTTCACCATAGACATGGTTTTGCGTTTGGCGTCATCGAGCAGGGTTTCCGCATCGGAAATCGCGGTTTCTTCACTGTTCAGGCGATTACGTGCCAGGGTGATAGAGCGCAGCGACTGATCAATTTCCGTATTTTGCTGTGAAAAATTCTGCACATAGATAGAGGCAACCGGATCGTCCCCGGCGGTCAGCAATTGCTTGCCGGACGCCAGTTGTTCCTGGTTATCCGCGACTTTCACTTGTTGACGGTTCATATCATTCGCCACGGACTGATAGTTATGAAAGCTGGCAATTCGGCTAATCATACGGCTTTAACTCCTTATCGCGCGGCATTAAGCAAAGTATTAAAGGTTTCGTTCGCCACCGTCATAATGCGGGACGATGCCATGTAGGCCTGCTGGAACTTCATCATGTTTGCGGCTTCTTCATCCATGTTGACGCCGGATATTTCAGCCACACGGCTCTCTGCAGCTTCTTTTTCCTGACGACCCACTTCTTTCAGACGTGCGGCCGATGCGCGCTGCACACCCATTTCGGTGTTCAGCCCCTCATAGACGTCGATCACGCTGGATCGGCCTTTATTCATGAGCTTCATATCCTGAAGATCCTGCATTTTGATCAGGTTCCCGTTATCGCCGGTGGCCGCATTCAGGTTAACGGCAAAGACGTCACCGCCTGCCGCACCATTACTCAGGGTGAACCCGGTGCCGCCGACCACCACCTGCCCGCTTGGCGGATAAGGCTGCGGAGCCTGCAGCACATTGCCCTGCATATCCAGCACCGCAAACTGCGAGGAGTCGGGTGATACCGCAACCTGGAATTCACGTAACGGGCCGGGAGATGTAATAGCAAACTCGGCTTTTCCCTGCGCCTGCGTTGCAGAGCTGAGATAACTCTGCGCTGCAATTTTTGCCGGATCTGTCATTTCAGCCTGCACGTCTCTGGCCGCATTGCGGGTAGGCCGCAGCAGGATTTTTTCGCCGCTGGCAATCGGAGCGGCAATTTCTATCCGCACGCCATCAACATCGAAACTCGGCGGCAGGCCACTCGGAATGACGGACTGCGAAGAACCATCCGGCATTTTCAGCGTATGCTGACTGCCGTTGAATCCCAGCTCGTACTCACCGGCCTGCAACTTGCTGAGATCCTGTATATACACCTTCACCTGCGCACTTGAGCCCTGGGGGATCAGCGCGCGGGAGGCGGCAACCTCAGGGGCATTGACATCGGTAAACATGGCCTCACCCACCTGACCGTTCAGATCCAGCCCCTGTGACTGAAGCTGATTCACCGACTCGGTGAAACCTATGGTCATTTTGCCCAGCTCATCCATCACCTGTGGCAAGGTTTTGTCACGGTATTCAAACAGTGACGCCAATTTGCCGCCAACATCGTCCGAGCTAATGGCTTTCAGGGATTTACCTGCCACCACTGCCAGCTGGGTCTGTTGCGGATCCGGATCGCCATTGATCATTTGCAGCTCGCTGGAATGGGTCCCGGACACCAGGGTATGGCCACTGCCGATCAGGACGTTGAAGGTTTCCGCGTTCTTGCGCGTGACCGTGACTTTGGTGTAAGTCGACAGCTCATTGATTAACTGCTGATGTCTGTCCATCAGGTCGTTATCTGCGCCGCCGGCCGGGGTTTTCAGCAAAGCCTGATGGATTTCCACCAGCTCGCGGCCAATGTCATTCACTCTGTGCAGGGTTTTTGCCAGTACGTCATTGGTGACGTCTTTCTGTTCGGCCAGAACCCGGTGGGTGTCATTCAAACCGGCCGCAACCATTTTGGCTTTTTCCAGCACCACTTTGCGGGTGCCCAGATCATTGGGGCTGTCAGCCATTGCTTTGACGGCGTCGTACCACTGGTTCATATCCTGCGGCACCTGACTGGCACTGTTTGCCAGCAGCTTATCCAGCCGCTCCAGCTGGCCGTCGCGCTCAGTGGCGTAACTGTGATTGGTCGTGGTGAGGTTCAGCTCGTTAGTGGCAAACTGATCATAACCGCGGCGAACTTCTGCCGCGTGTACGCCCGTGCCGTAGTTATTGCCGCCCCACCACAGGGGATCGTTGGTCTGCTGCACCACAGACTGGCGGCTGTAACCATCCGTATTGACGTTGTTGATGTTATGGCTGGTGGTATTCAGCTGCCTTTGCGCTGTTAACACACCTTGAGAGCCCAAACTGAGCAAATCGAACGCCATTGCGCCTCCAGAAAACCTCGGGGGGAGTTACTTTACTGGAGATTAATAAGCAAAAATCATTCCAATATTTATGTTTTTATTTTTCATGTAGTTACAAAGACAGGTAGCCTGAAATGGGCAATTCGTTGCCGGAAAGGGGGAGCAGGAAGTTTTGCTGGAAAACCGCTGGCGACATCGGCTCGGCACATCGCTGACATGCCGTGATCTGAGAATTCCGCCTGCGTGGGAATAACACTAAATCAATGAATTTTAGTGACATTTATCATCCCCGCTCGGCGGGGATCCAGTGACTTTAATGACACTTATTTCATCAGCTTTTTCACTGACTCCATCACATTGATGATTTTATCAGCGTATTTCGGATCGGTGGCGTAACCGGCCTGATGCAGGTTACGGATAAAACGGCGCGGATCTTGCGGCGAGGCCAGTGCCTCTGAATAACGCGGGTTGTCGTTCAGAAAACGGACATAGTCGTTGAAGCTGTCTTCATAGCTATTGTAAGAGCGAAATGCCGCCCGCTCCTGAACCGGAATGCCGTCATGGTATTCCAGCGTCTGAGTGGCCACTTTATTGCCGGCCCAGCGTGGGTCCGCTTTGATGTTGAACAGATTATTACTGTCGCCTGCCGCATTTTTAACCACTTTTTTACCCCAGCCGGTTTCCAGCGCCGCCTGCGCAATCAGCACTGCCGGATCGGTGCCCAGCATGCCTGCCGCTTTTTCAGCAAACGGACGCATACGGGTCACGAAATCTTCCGGCGAGGAAAACGGTTTTTCCTGCGGCTGGCGCAGTGGCGAACGAACAAGATCAGCTGGCGTGGTGGCAGAAGCTGCTGGTATCGCCGCTTGTTCCGGCGCGGACGCAATCTTATCTTTAGCCGCCGTGTCTATAGCTGTTGTATCTTTGGCAGCGAAGACTTTAGCAAGCACATCATCGGCAGACACCTGACGCGACTGCTGAATGGCCTCGAAACCGGCGGCTTTTTCTTGCGCCGCTTTCGCCTGCTCTTCCGGTGTTGCCGGTGGCTGCTCTAATGCGCTGAGCTGTTCTACGATCAGATCAGCCAAACCAAGCGAACCGCGGGCGCTGAGTTCACTGGACATTTGCTCGTCGCGCATTTCTTCAAAAAACTTGGTGTTTGAGCTGCTCATCAGATCAGACTCAAAGGCTTCATTGGCCTGACGCATCGATTTAAACAGCATTTGAGTGAACAGGGCTTCAAACTGCTCTGCTGCTGCTCTCAAAGATTCCGTATCCCCTTTGCCTTTGATGCCAGCACGAAGTCTGTCAAGATTAGCAAGGTCGTTGACAAAGCCTGGATCCGTCGGTTTCATCGTCAGTTATCTGCCTGTAATGGTCTTTCCATCAGCACCTTCACACAAGGTGCCAGCCATAATTAAATAATGATCAGCTGGCCTTCAATGGCACCAGCCTGTTTCAGTGCCTGCAGAATCGCCATCAGATCGGAAGGCGCAGCCCCCACCTGATTGACCGCGCGTACCAGCTCATCCAGGGTGATCCCCGGATTGAACTTAAACATCCGGGAGTCTTCTTCCGTCACTTCAATCTGAGAGTCAGGTACCACCACAGTTTCGCCGCCGGAGAATGGATTGGGCTGGCTGACAGTAGGATTTTCCCGGATCGACACTGTCATGCCACCGTGGGTAATCGCTGCCGGTTTGAGCTTTACATGCTGCCCGACCACAATTGTCCCGGTACGGGAGTTCACGATAATTTTCGCCGCGCCTTCGGCTGGGTCGAATTCAAGATTTTCGATAGTCGACAGGAAAGCCACCCGCTGGCTCACATCTCGCGGCGCACGTACACGTACCGAAGTGGCATCAATGGGCGCGGCCATATCAGGGCCGAGAAACTGATTGATGGCATCTGACATACGTTGCGCTGTGGTGAAATCAGATTCAAACAGGTTAAAAGTCAGATGATCGCCGCGGCTGAACGGGTTAGGGACTTCCTGCTCGACAATCGCGCCGTTTGCAATGCGGCCGACCGTCGGGTTATTGCCCACCAGCTTAGAACCGTCCAGACCTTCGGCACTGAAGCCGCCAACCACCAGGCTGCCCTGCGCCACCGCATAGACTTTACCGTCCAGGCCGCGCAGGAAAGTTTGAATCAAGGTGCCGCCGCGCAGGCTTTTCGCCGAGCCGATAGAAGAGACAGTGATATCAATATGCTGACCTTGCTTGGTGAAAGGCGGCAAGGTCGCGCTGACAGCTACAGCGGCCACATTCTTGGTTTTGGGTTTGGTGCCTGCCGGCAACTGGATGCCGAAGTTTTGCAACATGGCATTGAAGCTCTGGTCGGTAAATGGCGTGGTTTCCCCGGTTCCCGGCAGACCAACAACCAGACCGTAACCTGACAACTGGTTACTCCGCACCCCGGCAACTTCAGAGACATCCTTAATTCGGGCGGCCTGCAAAGGGAAAGCCATCAACAGGGCGAGTCCTGCCCATAGCATTTGTCTGGTCACTGTCATACTCTCATCGTCGGGTGGCGGTTAAAGGGAAATACATGGCTTACAAACTGACGTTAAAGAACCGGGCCAGCCAGCCCTGCTCCTGTACATCCTGCCTGTCGCCGGTGCCGGAATACTGAATGCGGGCATTGGCAATCCGGGTCGATTCTATGGTGTTTTCCTGCGTGATGTCATCAGGACGAATCGTGCCGCTCAGCCGGATATACTCATCACCGCTGTTGAGTGTCAGCCACTTCTCGCCGCGCACCAGCAGATTACCGTTCGCCAATACGTCAACCACTTCGACTGAAATTGAGCCCTGAATGCTGTTGCTCTGGTCGGCTGAGGTACTGCCTGAAAAGGTATTGGAGTTATTGACATCGTAAGAGATGTCACGATCGCCAATCGTCAGCGGCTTGCCGCCGAGTGTCAGGGGGTCCATGGTAAGATCTGTCGACTTGTCGAGATCGGTACTGGCACTTTTATTCGCTTTGTTTTTCTCAGCCAGCATCACGGTCACAATATCACCGATCCCGCGCGGACGGGTATCATCATACATATCCTGCGCCAGCGCCTGGCTGAACAAAGAACCGGTCGCCGTGGCGTAATGGGCCGGTTTATCCTGCGGGCGAACACTGCTCCAGGCCGGGTCGCCGGCCTGCGGGTCATCACGACGACGTACAAGGTCAATCAAATCACCGCCCGATGAATCCTGATTCCCTTCTACGGCATCGACATTGGTCGTCGCCTGTGTCAGCTCATCCTGTTGTTCCGGCATCTGGACACAACCGGTCAGCGTCAGTATTAAAGCAGTCAACAACCAATTTTTCATCTTAGACCCCACTCTTAATTAAAGCTGCTGGTTCACATAGCTCAGCATCTGGTCAACGGTTGAAATCACTTTGGAGTTCATTTCGTACACGCGCTGAGCTTCAATCATATTGACCAGCTCTTCAGTCACGTTCACGTTGGACGTTTCCAGCATTGACTGGCGGATCTGGCCAAACCCTTCCAGACCTGGCACGCCTTCCTGCGGATCGCCGCTCGCACCGGTTGGCAGGAACAGGTTCTGACCGATAGGCTCCATACCGCCCGGGTTGATAAAATCGACCGTGGTCAGCTGGCCCAGTACCAGGCTTTCCTGCTGGTTACGGATG
This sequence comes from Photobacterium arenosum, assembly GCF_014841115.1. Taxonomy (GTDB): domain Bacteria; phylum Pseudomonadota; class Gammaproteobacteria; order Enterobacterales; family Vibrionaceae; genus Photobacterium; species Photobacterium arenosum. The sequence continues at coordinate 165,758 of NZ_JACYTP010000002.1, read as the reverse complement.
CGGGCAGACACTTCACCGTCTGTACCGACAGTAATACTGACCGCATCTTCCGGCACGACAATTTCAGGCTGCAGCAAATAACCGCCACCTGAGGTCACCATCTGGCCTTCTTCATTGATAGTGAACTGACCATTCCGGGTGTAGCCTATGTTGCCGTCCGGCAGCAGGATCTGAAAGAAGCCATCGCCTTCAATCATCATGTCCATGGCGTTATTGGTGGTCTGGGTATTACCCTGAGTAAACACTTTTTGTGTTGCCACCACCTTTGAACCCGCCCCCAGCATCAGACCGGATGGCAAGGTCGTATCCTGAGTGGACTGACCGCCAGGCTGGTTGATGTTCTGATAAAACAGATCCTCGAACACTGCGCGGCTCTTTTTGAAGCCTATGGTCGAGGCGTTAGCCAGGTTATTCGAAATGGTCGAGATGTTTGTTTGCTGAGCGTCAAGACCGGTTTTACTGACCCATAATGCTGGATGCATGTGTTATTCCTTTCCTAATTAGCCCAAACGCAGCAGAGACGAGGACGCCTGGTCCATTTCCTCTGCGGTTTTCATTAACTTAACTTGCATTTCAAAATGACGCTGAAGATCTATCATGCTGGTCATTTCACCCACGGCATTCACGTTACTGCCCTCTAGCGCACCGCTCAGCAGAGTCACCTCAGCATCGGCATCAAATATCTGCGCGGGCACTTTGGATTTGAACAGGCCATCAACGTCTTTAAAAACTTCACTGTTGTCCGGCTTCACCATTTTAATGCGATCAACCACTTCCATCGCATCGGCCGGTGCGCCCTGAGGACGGACCGAAACAGTGCCATCCTTACCGATTTCAATTTTGCTGATTGGCAGAGGAATAAAAATCGGGCCGCCATTTTCACCGACCATCAGGCTGCCATTGCTGTTTTGCAGCAAGCCTGTCTGATCGATTTTCAGGTGACCGGCACGGGTATAGGCTTCCTGGCCGCTGGCATCCAATACCGCCAGCCAGCCGTTACCTTCTACGGCAACATCCAGATCCCGGCCTGTAGTCATCACTGCCCCCTGGGCAAAATCCTGCCCCGGCCTCTCTGTCATGGAAAACACACGGGACGGCATGCCTTCGCCAAACGCCTGCATACTCCGCGCCTGCTCTAAATCAGCGCGAAAGCCAGTCGTACGAACGTTAGCCAGGTTGTTGGCATGAAGCTGCAAGCCATACATATCTTGTTTAGCGCCGCTCATTGCCAGGTACAGTGCACGATCCATTTCGAGTCTCCCAATCAGTACTGCAGCTATAGAAGCAATATACGTACCACATTGGTAAATGGCTGAAAAACAGTCATGAAACAGCGAAAGATCAGGTAATTAGTGAGAGATGCTTGCCATAACGCAGATGGGAAACCAGCGAGGTGCCAAAGAAATGGCATCTGAAAGACAGGTGTCGGACAAACATTGCCGCCATCAGAGGCTCAGGCGGCAATGTCAGACGAGATGAGATTAACGAATTTGCAGTATGGTCTGCTGGAGACTGTTGTCCACTTCCAGGGCACGGGAGTTGGCCTGGAAATTACGCTGCGCGGTGATCAAATCCACCAGCTCCTGAGTCATATCAATGTTTGACTGCTCCAGCGTACCGCTTTTCACCGAACCAAACGCACCGAAGGTCGCCTCCCCCCAAACAGCAGCACCAGACTCCTGGCTTACCGCCCATTGAGTGCCGCCCTTAGACAGCAACCCCTGCTCATTCGGAACACGAACCATACCGACACGGCCAAGGGTAATGTTTTCCCCGTTACTGTAGGTTGCCACAATAGAGCCTTTGGCATCGACATCCACTTTGGCCAGATAACCTGTAGTGGCACCATTTTCACTGAACTTACGCACTTCAAACGGCGCCGCAAACTGAGTAGGGGCATCAAAGTTAAAGTTCAGCGTCTGTGAACCATCCGCACCGTTCATGCTCAGGCCAGCCGCACTGAAAGCTTCAGAAATCATCGGGTTACCGCCATTTACCTGGGCGACTGTTCCGTCGAAGTTAAAATCAACCAGTGCGCCGGTATGTCCCGCGACATTGGTTGCCTCACCGTCGGCAATGTCCAGCGGCTTCTCACCGTCGGCATCCGTCACGGTATAAAACGTCGCCCAGCGATTTGGCTGCGTATTGTCCTTCACATAATAACTGGTCATTTTGTAGGGCTGACCTAAGGAGTCATACATGGTGACAGAAGTGGATTTGTTATAGGTATCCTGGTCTTCAAAGTTAAACTGATTGATGTCTTTCGGGTCGCCGTTAGCAGGCAGGTTGACACCAATCTCGACCTGACTGGTGGCTTTCGGCTGACCAAATTGATCCGGCACTTTCAGTGCCTGTGGTTCATAAGAGACCACCTGATCCGTTTCCTGATCCACACCGTATCCCAATAAGAACTGATCTTCTGAGTTAACAATGTAATTATCTTTGTCCAGATGGAAAGCACCGTTACGGGTCAGGCTGTTATTGTTCGGCTCCAGACGCTGGTCTGATACGGCAAAAAAGCCGGTACCGGAAATACGCAGATCCATCGGGTTGTTGGTATAAATACTGGAACCTTCATGAAACTGCTGAGCAACCACAGAATTCTGGACACCACCACCTGTAGTGGTTTTGGTGTTGGAAAAAATAGAGTTTGAATACACATCACCAAATTCGGCCCGCGACTCTTTAAAGCCGTAGGTATTGGCGTTGGCAATGTTGTTACTTGTGGTGTTCAAATCTTTCTGGGCGGCGCCCAGTCCACTCAGTGCGACATTAAAGCCCATAGGTGACTCTCCTGAATTCTGTGTACAGCGTACTTATTGTTCACCAGCCACACCTTATTGATGTCGCTGGTGATTTATTAATGCGTCCGGCGTTATGCCTTGCCGACTTCCAGCACTTCAGCCAGCTTAATCGGGGACTCAAATCCAGCCAGATTCAGCATGACATTACCGTCACCATTGCCCAGCAGCACGCTGTTCACGTTGGCGTAAGTCGAAACGTCAAATTCTGAGTTCTTGCCGTCGGCCAGTCCGCTGACTTTCAGCTGATACTTACCGGCAGGCAACATATTGCCGCGGTCATCTTTACCGTCCCATGCCACGCGATGATCACCGGCAGGCTTAGAGCCTAAATCAAAGCTGCGTACCAGCTCGCCTGTCGCATTTTCAACCCGAACAATCAGGTTATTAAGCGATTGCGGCAACTTAACCATTCCCGCGACACCACCTTCGGCAGATTTCGAGCCGGTTGGATTCGGAACCAGCACATCGCGGCCGACCAGAGAAGATGCCTGCAGGGCCTGATTGGATGTCATGGCAGCATTCAGGCCACCAAACTGTTCGTTCATCTTGCTGATGCCGTCAACTGTGGCAAACGACGCCATCTGCGCAATCATCTGATCATTACCAACAGGTTTGAACGGATCTTGCTGCGACATCTGCTTGGTCAGCAATGACAGAAAATCTTCCTGCTTAAGCTCTTGTTGTCCAGTTACTTTCTGCTCAGACTGCAGTTTTTTCTCCTGCATGCTCTTAAGCTGGTCAATATAGGACAAAGGGCTTTGACCTGTGCCTTTAATACCGGTCATGTCAGTTACTCCCTACCCTTATTTGCCCATCTGCAGTGTTCGCATCAGCATCTGCTTACTGGCATCTGCGACCTGAACATTGCTTTGATAGGAACGTGAAGCCGAGATCATGTTCGCCATCTCTTCCATCACGTTAACGTTCGGTTTATAGATATAGCCTTCGGCATTGGCCAAAGGGTGTGCCGGGTTATATTCCGCCGTCAAAGGCTTCTGGCTTTCGACAATGGCTTTCACCCTTACAGGAACACTTTCTTCACGCTGGTAGCTGGCACTTTGCAGCGCCGCCTCGAACACAGGGTGACGCGCCTTGTACGTTTGTGCCGCAGAGCTGCTGACGGTGTTGGCATTCGCCATGTTACTGGCCGTGGTGTTCAGACGTACGGATTCCGCACTCATTGCCGAACCGGTGACATTAAAAACGTTAAACAAACTCATTTATTAATCCCCTTTTAATGCCTTGCTCAGATTACTGAATTTCGAGCCCAGAAAATCCAGCGATGCCTGATACTCCAGCGCGTTTTGCATAAACAGGTTTTGCTCCAACTGAGCATCGACCGTGTTGCCATCACCGGTATCCGGCTGATCGGGCACACGGTACTTCTGTTCACCCATGACTTTGGTGGAGGCAGCAATATGCCGCTCATTGGTACGGCTGAGGCCAACTTTTGCCTCTGATGTTGCCGCATTCAGCGCGCGCTGAAAGTCCATGTCTTTTGCTTTATAACCGGGTGTATTGGCGTTAGCGATGTTACTGGCAAGGGTTTCAGCCCTTTTACCCCTGACACCAACTGTGTATTGGTGCACACCTAATGCTTTATCAAAAGAAATGGCCATCGTCTGCCTCCTGAATCACTTACTGATTTATCTGCAAAGGGCGTGCCAATATTGAAAATGGTGTGATAGCGGAACGAAAGGAGGCGATGCCGGCAGTCTTGCGGGGGCAAAGCACAAATGCAGGGATGCAAAAAAGGGTCCATTACGGACCCCTCTGTTCTAATACTTCTGTTCTCATGCATCAGTTCTAATGCGTCGGCTCGACTACGACGGCATCACTTCAGCTTGTAGATAATACCCGGGTTACAGCGGATCATCTCAAACCTGTCAGTCAGTCCGGTCAGAGACTCAGATGCGCCCAGCAGCAGGTAACCGCCTGGGTTCAGGCTGGCCGCCATTTGATTGAGCACTTTCGCTTTCATCTCTGGCGCAAAATAAATCAGGACATTGCGGCAGAAAATCACATCAAACTTACCGAGCAACGCGTAGCTGTCTTTCAGGTTTTGCGGACGAAAATTTACCATCTGCTTTACCTTGCTGCCAATTCGCATCCGCCCGTCGCCAATCGGTTCGAAAAACGCTTGCCGGCGCTCCGGGGACAGGCCACGGCCTAACGCCAGAGCGTCATACACACCCGTCCGGCACATATCCAGCATGGTTTGCGAAATATCTGTGGCAGTCACCTGAATACCCAGTGGCAACATACCAGGGCGGCGCTGCTGTGTTTCCAGGACTGTCATGGCAATGGAGTATGGCTCCTGGCCTGAAGAGCTTGCGGAAGACCAGATGCGTATCGGCCGCTTATTCGTGGCCAGTTCCGGCAGGATCTTGTCGGCCAGTACAGTATACGGATAGGTATCCCTGAACCACAGTGTCTCATTCGTTGTCATGGCATCAACTGCCGCGACCCGTAATTCACGGTTACGGCCACTGATCACAATCTGCAACAATTCAGAGAGCGACGCCAGACCAAAGCGGTTGACCAAAGGACTCAGGCGACTCCGAACCAGATACTGCTTGCTGTCGCCAAGAATGATACCGCATTGACCTTCCAAGAAACGGCAAAAATCTCGATATTCCTGGTCTTTAATTGTTATGGCTGTCATCTACTACTCTAACGTTAGTTTATTCAGGCATGGCCGCTTTAACTGCTGCGCCAAGTTCATCAGGATTAAACTTGGGAATAAACGCATTAGCACCGACTCTGTCTACCATGGCCTGATTAAATACCCCACTCAACGAGGTGTGCAGGATAACATGTAAATCTTTTAGTTTGGCATCATTTCTGATGGCCGCCGTCAGGGTATAACCGTCCATTTCAGGCATTTCGATATCAGAAATCACTAAATCAAGCTGATTATAGATACTATCTTCTGTTGCCATTTCACGGAGCTTGTTGAGGGCTTCTTTACCATCCTTCACCAGAATGCACTCGCAACCGATTGATTCAATTGCCCTTTGCACCTGTTTACGCGCCACACTGGAGTCATCAGCCACCAGTACGCGGCGAGTGACCGGATTGTCACGAATCATCTCATCCCGCAATGTCTGTGACACTTCCGTGTGCCTTGGAGAAATTTCATCCAGGATTTTTTCCACATCCAGAATTTCGACCAATTCACCATCAATTTCTGTCACCGCGGTCAGGTAGTTACCACTGCCTGCACCTTTAGGAGGCGGAAGAATGTCTTCCCAGTTCATATTAATGATTCGCTCAACAGCAGACACCAAAAAACCCTGCACAGAGCGATTAAACTCGGAGATGATCACAAAACAATTTTCTGTGCTCTCAATCGGACGTCCGCCAGTTGCCAGGCTCATGTCAATCACAGAAATGGTCTGACCACGAATATGGGCTATCCCTTTCACCAGCGGATGAAGATTCGGCATGGCTGTGAGCTTAGGGCACTGCAGTACCTCTTTGACCTTGAAGACATTAATGCCGTAGCGCTGGCGGCGGTTCAGCTTGAAGGTCAGCAACTCGAGACGGTTTTGTCCCACAAGCTGAGTGCGCTGGTTCACAGAATCCAATATCCCCGACATATAACGTGACTCCAAAGTTGTCGAAATGAATTGTTGTAAAAATAGACAATCTTGAAGGATCAACGGGTAATCCGAGTCAAAATCCCCTATCATGGGGCAATTGTAGCCCCAGAAAGCGACATAAAAAGAGCGAAAAGCGTGACAGGAAGAACACAATTTACACTCTGTTTAATCTTTATCGGCATACTGTGCGGTTTCTTAAGCATGAATGCAATTGCTGCTAGCGATAATATGCTCAGTAATGTGCGCGAGGCAGCAGCGGATCACATCAGAAGCCTGGTGGACAAACCAGAGCGCGGAGAATTGGACATTACAGCCTCCGAGCTGGATAACCGGTTACGCATTGGTGATTGCCAAGACGCACTTGATACGTCTGTGCCGGGTAAGCAGTCTCTGACCGGCAATGTCACCGTTCTGGTCAGCTGCCCTTCAACAAATTGGCAGGTTTACGTACCGGTGCAGGTTTCCCTCTTGCTGCCCAGAGTCGTTGCCGCAAGACCACTGGCCCGCGGCGCAGTCATTGCCGACTCAGACTTGCAGGTACGTCAGGTTGAGAGTCGTTATCAGAGAGGCATAGTGTTCGAATACCCTGAGCAAATCATCGGCTCGACAGTAAAACGTAATATCAACATGGGTGAGGCTGTGCTGGGTAATGATATCTGCCTGGTATGCCGTAACGATTCCGTGCTGATCAGAGCAGGCCAGAGTGGCCTGAACATAGTAACTAAGGGGACAGCGCTCTCCGATGGCTCTCTGGGTGAAGACATACGGGTGCAGAACAATAAATCACGCCGCATTATCAATGCGACCATTACCGCAGTTGGTGAAGTCACAGTGAAGTACTGAACGAAAAAAATGCTAAAGTTAGTCATAGCCTTGCCGATAGCAGGGCATCAACGATGAATATCTGTTAAAGGCAACACGATTATGGCAAGTATTGATTCCCTGCGTAGTGGTCAGCTGTTAAGCAACCTGCGCAACAGTAGCAGTACGAACAACACACAAGGCAGGACCGAGGCCAGAGAAGAGTCTGGTCACACGCCTCGGGATGCGGTCTCACTGAGCTCGCAGGCACGTGCGGTCGGGCAAATTCATCAGCAACTGGCTGCTGAACCGAGCTTTGATCGCAACAAGGTCGAGTCGATTAAAAATGCCATCAGCAATGGTTCCTACCAGGTTGATGCGGATCGGCTGGCCAGCAATATGCTGCGATTTGAGGACGAATTACGCGGGCTCTGATATTATCCATAGCTTGCAGATTCAGCGCCGGAGTGCAGAAACATGTCGCCAACCATAGAACAATTACTTGCCCAGCAACATGCCACGCTTGAGGCTCTGTTACGCCTGCTAGAGCAGGAAAGGGCGTCAATTGTGAACCGTGAGGCTGGCGACATTACCCGGCATGCCAGTGACAAAAAATCACTGGTCGATAAAATCCAGCTTCAGGATCAGCAAATCGCCCGACATTCGCAAAGCAGTCAGTTGAAAGAAAATCCTGAGCTTACCCGTCAGGTGGAAGCCATCCAGGCGCTGGTTGACGAATGCCGAAGCCAGAACGAGATTAACGGTGCCGCTTTGCAGCGTGCGCAGCTCAGTTTCCACAAACTTAACAATCTGTTCCAGCAGAGCCTGGGTCATCACCAGACATACAACAAAGAAGGTGTTGCACAGAATCTGCGTTCCTTAGGCACGAACCTGAAAGCCTGAATCCCCCGCCCATTACCCGTCAGTTATTTGACACTGATGTGCTCTATGTCTGTCTCTGTGCAAAAACGTTATAAATCAAGGCCGAACTGGTAGCATTCAAACTGTTCATTCCCATCTCGTAGTCACTCTCAGCCAGAATGGCTTGCAAGGCTATCTGTTTGGCATTCGGGTGTCAGAATTACGTCAGCTAATGAAACCACTCAAAAATTTCATTGGATATTGACTTGAATCACATTTACCATTGCGCCCAATACCTTATCCCTATTCACTAAGAGTCTGATTTTCATGCTATTAACCATTTTATATATTGTCGGGATCACCGCAGAAGCGATGACAGGCGCTCTGGCTGCCGGCAAGCGCCACATGGACTGGTTTGGTGTGATGCTGGTTGCCAGTGCAACAGCCATAGGCGGCGGGACGGTTCGGGACATACTCTTGGGTCATTATCCCCTGAACTGGATTGCCAACCCGCAGTATCTGCTTATCACGTGCCTGGCGGGGTTAGCCACCACCTGGATTGCGCCTCTGGTGGTTCGCTTTCATAAAATATTCGTTATTTTAGATGCATTAGGTCTGATCGTATTCAGCATCTTGGGCTGCCGGGTTGCTATGAACATGGGGCAACCTGTGATCATCTGTCTGGTTGCCGCCGTGGTAACGGGTGTATTTGGTGGTTTGCTTCGGGATCTGATCTGCCGTCGCACGCCATTAGTGCTTCACAAAGAGCTGTACGCTTCGGTCGCATTTATTGCTGCCGGACTCTACATGGCCCAGCTTCACTTTGGTGTGTCGGAGAACATTGCGATAGGGGTCACACTGGTGACAGGGTTTCTGCTGCGCCTTGCCGCGATTCGTTTCAGCTGGCAACTTCCCGTTTTTCGGATAGATGAGTCAGCAGACAAGCCGAAAGAAGAAGCAAAGAGTTAGAGACAAAGACAAGGCGGCAACCTGACTGGCATAAAGTTGCCGCCTTGCCTGACGAAAGCGTATTTAGAACATCACTTCCTGATTCGCAGGTACATGATAGACCTCACCCTGCTGCTTCATTCGCTCCATTTTATTTAAATCGAGCTGCATTTCAGTCACATAACTATCGCCTACCGGGTAGCTGCGGATCACTTCTGCTCCGCGAATCACGCCGTCCACCGCGCCATCGGTCTCTTCTGAATCAAGTTGCTGATCTGTCAGTCCCGTCCTGGCACTGATACGCATGCCATAGACCTGCTCGGTCAGCTCACGGTAAGCATCCACTTTCGAAGCCCGCATCGCACGAAGGCGTTTTTCTTCAAGGGTTTGACCGCGTTGCTCGCTGATTGAAGCGTAGCCAACCGCTGTCAGCAAGTTGATATCGCGAAATTCTGTTAACGGCTGGCAACCAGACAGGGTAATCAGCAAAACAGCCATCCACCAAAACCGCATAGTGACTCCTAAGGTTTTAAAATAATTGAATTGTTCTCAAATTTTGTTGCTTCTGAGCGAATCAGAACACCGTTTTCCAGACGCATTTTATTGAGTGTATCCAAATCGCGTCCGATCCGGTCTTCCGGCAGGAATCCCTGGGCGCTGGCGATCACGACGCGGGAGCGCATACCAATCACACGTGCATTGATCAACACCCCGCCACCCTGGCGCAGCATTGTCCCGGTCAGTACATAGTCCACCGGTTGTTCAGCAGCCAGTTCCTTCCAGTTACGGCTCAGGGAAAAATCCCCTTCCGCTGTCACACGTATCGCACCGGTTGCCTTGTAATCCACCACAGTGTATCCCAATTGCTGCATGTGATACATGAAGCCTTCAGAAACGGCATTACCCAGCCAGTTTGTTTCATTCATCTGCTGCATATCAACAAATGAAGTCACGGCCAGCGGTGTTTTCGCTGTCAGGTACTGATTCGAATCGACCAACTGCTTGGTCAGACCTTCAATAAAAAAGTCCATGGTATGGCGAGGCGTTTCCGCCAGCAGAAAATTGCTGCCCGTATAGCTCTCTTTACCATTATAAATTGGTGAGTATGCACATGATGCTGTCAGCAGCGACAACAGCAAGATGGTCAATTTTTTCATTCTACCCTGCTCCGGAAGAAACGAGACAATGGCTTTTTATCGTCCGCTATCTCGAAAACTTTACGACTTTTCATTGCCTCGCTCCCAATTCGAAATTTTGGGAACACTCTTTGCATGCATCAGCTAGCGACTCAGGATGTTGGCACAGCAAAAAGCTGATAGGCTAATCAGCATGAATCCATGGTGATTCAACCTGAACGACACACAAAACTTAGCAATTATCGTACCGAAATCGCCCCCGAGATTGGAAAACCTATGAAAAAGACGCTCAGGAAAGCCCTTTGGGGTCTGGGAATGCTCACTGCTTTACCACTACAGGCCGCCTGGTTTGAAGTGACTGGCCAGGCTATCTTGCTGGAAAGTAAAACATCGGCCCGAACCAATGCGATTGAAGACGCTGTCTACCGCGCCATGTACTATTCAGGGGCTGATTTTTCCAGCTTTGCGCAAATGAAGCCTTACTTTCAGGAAGACAGGCAGGATTATCAGTTCAATGGCACCGAAGTTCGCCACGTGCAGATCAGCAAGGCGTTTACCAAGGACGGCAATTACTATGTCACCGCCAGGGTTGATATCTACCCGTCGGCAAAAAGTTGCCACAACATCCAGTACAAGAAAGGCCTGCTGATCAGTGATTTCTCGCTCAGTGTTCCTCAACAAGCGGCGCTGGGGGGCATTTACCAAATCGGCAAAGATTTTACCCAGTTACTTAAGCGGCAGATTGGTAAGCAATCGCAGAGCTTTGTTGTGACAGGCACCAGTGAGATCCCTCTCCAGCCAGGTAATCCCGACGCTATGATGATGCTGGCGGAAGATTATGATGCACAATATATTATCAGCGGACAGGTGACGGATCTGACCTCCACGCTTGATCAAAGCCTGCTATCTGATGACAAAATTAACAGACAGTTTTCCGTAGAAACCATGGTGATCAACGGCAAAACGGGGGAAATTCTGTCCCAGCGGAAATACCGGGAAGTAGCAGAATGGCCGTTTTCCCGCATCAGCCAGGTAGATACTCAAAGCGCCCGCTTCTGGGTATCACCTTATGGTGCTGCGCTGCAACGTTTAAGCCGGAATATCATGCTGGACATGGAATCGTCTCTGGCCTGCCGGGCCAGTCTGCCTGAAGTCATTAATGCACATGGCAATCAGGTACAGATCAATGTCGGCAGAGTCCATGGCGTAAAACAGGGTGATGAATTAAAGCTCTGGCATACCGCCGGGTTCATCGACCAGTACGGTATTTCCCGTAACCGGATGGTTGAAACCAGCATGACGCTGGTTGTCGACCGCGTCTATGAAACTTCCGCGGAAGGCAGTGTGCAACAAAGCGATTTAGCTGCCAGTATCCAACCTGGCGATTTACTGACCAAGCAACCAGATCGCAGATACTAATTACTTAATAATTCATCACTTTTGGGTATAATGGCCTTTCTGCATTTTCAGAAAGGCTCCCTTAGCTCAGCAGGATAGAGCGTCCCCCTCCTAAGGGGAAGGCCGCAGGTTCGACTCCTGCAGGGAGCGCCATTCCCCAAACGTTACACGCTTCTACTCTCTTCTTTGCTTCCTTCTGTCTCACTGATGAGATAAGACACGGCTTTTTCGTGCTCAAAGTGAAATTATTCACCGCTCGGCCACTCTATTTGCATGACAAGATTCTGACTCTTTTTAATAATTGAAAAATATGATCTTGTTCTAGTCTAATAGTGATAAAGACCAAGTGATAAAAGAAAACCAGAGAATATGTCCATAACATTCTCTTTTCACCTATCACTTTGTGCCGCCACAAAAGGAGAGAGCTATGAAAAAGTTCGCAATGTTCGTAACAGCCGCACTGATGGCGTTAAGCTTTAATGCGTTGGCTTATACATTGTCCGGAACACCAACTCAAATCCCACAAGATGCCATGCAATACTGTGCTGGCGCACAAAACTTTTGGGTTTGCGTAGATACATTTGAAAGACAAAACAAATAGCGCTCCACCCAAAGAAAAAGCGGAGGCACTGGCCTCCGCTTTTCATCTTCAAAACTTTATCTGTACTCAGCCACTCAATGACAGTGGTGATTAAGCATTCGCTTCGCGCTGTGCGATATAGTCGAGAGCCATTTGAATACGTGAAACAACACGCTCTTTACCGATCAAATGCATTACAGCGTCCACCGATGGTGATTGTCCCTGACCCGTTACCGCTACACGCAGCGGCATGCCGACTTTGCCCATCCCCAGCTCCAGCTCCTCACAGGTTTGCTGAATCAGTTGATGTAATGCTTCAGTATTCCAGCTATCCAAGGCTTGCGCTTTGGCTTTCGCCAGTTCCAGTGCCTCTTTAGCCACCGGACGTAAGTGCTTTTTCGCCGCGGCTTCATCAAATGCGGAGAAATCCTGATAGAAATAGCGAGACTGAGCAGCAAGCTCAACCAGGGTATCGCAACGCTCAGCCAGCAGTTGAATCACGTCTGTAACAGCCGGGCCATTACTGGTAGCAATAGCCTGATGGTCCAGGTGCCATTGCAGATGCTTAGCCACGTATTCAGGCTCGCAGGTTTTGATGTAATGATTATTCAGCCAGCGAAGTTTGTCTGTGTTAAATGCAGATGCAGACTTGCTGATGTCGTCCAGACTGAAAAACTCAATCATTTCTTCCTGAGAGAAAATTTCCTGATCGCCATGTGACCATCCCAGCCGAACCAGATAGTTTAGCAACGCTTCAGGCAGATAACCGTCATCACGGTATTGCATCACGCTTACCGCACCATGACGCTTAGACAATTTGGCACCGTCATCACCCAGGATCATTGCACAATGTGCGAACTCAGGTACTGGCGCACCTAAGGCTTTGTAGATGTTGATCTGACGAGGCGTATTGTTGATATGATCTTCGCCACGTACCACGTGCGTGATCTGCATATCCCAATCATCAACCACTACGCAGAAGTTATACGTCGGGCTGCCATCAGTTCGACGGATAATCAAATCATCCATTTCACTGTTGCTGATTTCGATACGACCACGGATATGATCATCAAAAACAACGCTTCCTTCTTTCGGATTACGGAAACGAATCACAAACGGAGAGTCTGCAGTTGCCGCCGCATTGGCTGCAATAATACGAGGGTGACAGGCATCGTAACGGGGCTTCAGACCAGCAGCCATTTGCTCTTCACGAATTTCATCCAACAGCTCTTTTGAGCAATAGCACTTATACGCTTTATCTTCAGCCAGCAGTTGATCAACCAGCTGGTTATAACGGTCAAAACGCTTGGTTTGATAATATGGACCTTCATCCCAGTTCAGGCCCAGCCACTCCATACCTTCCATGATCGCATCAATAGCTTCCTGGGTGGAACGTTCGATATCAGTATCTTCAATACGAAGTACAAATTCGCCACCAGTGTGTTTAGCGTATAGCCAGGAATACAGTGCCGTACGGGCACCGCCGACATGGAGGAAGCCTGTTGGACTTGGAGCAAAACGAGTTTTAACCGTCATGAAAAGACCTTCAATCTAAATGATTCAAACGATAAGTGAGCATTAGCGGCATTCTACCACTGACACGCCAATCCTCAACCTGCTATTCAGGCAAGAGATGAAAACCTGATGCAATCGAGCGTAGCGAGAGTGACCAGCTTCAGATTATACAAGTTTGCCAGTTTTACTGCTTTACCCCGCTCACAGCCTCAGTAAACTGTATTTTTACAAACCCTACTCAAAAACTCCCTTAGCGCTTGAGGAATGTGCCCAATGAAACTGAAAAAGTTACTCCTGTCATCTGCGCTGTTGGCTTTAGCTTCTCCGTCAATGGCGCAGGTAAATGTAGAACTGCCGAAAGGTGTCCATCTTCTGGTTGTCAATGGCCAGGATGCTGGTTATTCCTCACTTGGTTTTAATCATCAGCCTGTTTTGGAATTGCCTGACGGACAAAACCAGGTCGTTTTTCGCATTGGAAAAATTGTCATGGAATCGGGCAGTCTGAAGACAAAATACGACTCAGTCCCTATTGTTGCACTTTTTGAAGCCACTGATACCAAACTGGAACTTAAGGTTCCACGTATTGATACCCTGGCACAAGGCCAGCAATACGATAAATCGCCAAGCTTCGACATACTTAATAACGGCAAACCTATTAATGTTAAGTCGGATACGCTGTCCGTTGGGTTTGATATCTCACCAAATTACGTCACATTGACCAAAGAGTACAACCAAACCCAAAGTGTTGCTTCGTTACACAATGCGCCACAATCGCAGCCAGGTACAACCAATACAGCACAAGTGCCCAATCATCCTGATGTCGATAACATGCTGAAATACTGGTTTGAACAAGCCAGCCCTGAGAGCAGAAAAGCATTTCTGAGCTGGGCAATCAGCAACATGGATAAATAAGCCTGATCCGCTGAAACGAAAAAAAATCACCGCCGCCATTGGCGGCGGTTTTGTGTTAGCAATAAAAAAAGCACCTTTAAAGGTGCTTTTGAAATCCCAGTCCAACGCTGACATTGCTTGCCTTAACATTGCTGTTTTAAACGGCTTATCTAAACAATGATTGCCCAACCCAGCTAAGCAAAAGGACCGGCCTTCAAGGCCGGCCAAAATGAAATAAGGCAGTAGCAGTTGAGCAATTAGAAGTAGTATTCTACTCCCCATCCCCAACCGAACTCAGCGTCTGAGTCGTCTTTCGAGATCATGTATGGACGAACATACGTCAGCGCAGAGTCATCCAGGAAGTACAGCGCCTGAGCAGAAACGATGTAATCTTCCGTACCTGAAACTGAGTTACCTTTAGCATCAGCTTCCAGGTTAGCGGCATAGTTGGCTTTAAACTGCCAGTTCGCCACACCGTTGTACACTGCACCAACAGAATAGCTGTTTTGGTCGATATCCAAATCAGTCACACTGATGTCAGTTCCATCAACAGTAAGGGTTGTATCTGCGTAATCGGCTTTTTCGTTTTTGAACGCACCGTACAGACCAAAATCACCCAGGTTCAGTTCGAAACCAAGCAGATAAGCATTGGTGTCAGAGAGTGTGTCACCTTCTACATCGGAATAAGTTGGTTTGTTACCTGGCTGCTGAGCTAAGTACGCATCATAGAATACGGAAGATGCACTTACTTTACGGTCGAAACCAGCTTCATAGCCAGCATGCAGAGTAAACATACCCGTTGAATAATGTGCACCAACGCCGTAGAAGTTAGAGTCTTTATTGCCTTCATCGCCACGACCAGCCGCTACGTTAAAGGTAAAGCCGCTGTAGTTGCCTGAGTCATAACGCACCATATTAGATTGACGATCGTAACGTGCACCGCCAACGACATCGCCGCCCCAGTCAAAAATAGCACCGGCACGCTGGCCTGAATACGGCCAGTCAATCATCTCATACAGAGGCGTCAGCATACGGCCCAAACGAACTTTACCGCCGTCATCAAAGCTCACACCCACGAAAGTATCACGCACACCCAGACCGGAGTTACCACCGTTATCACCGACGTCACCGCCTTCCAGCTGCCAGATCAAATTTGGACCGCGGGCCAGATCTTTTGAGCCACGCAGGCCGAAACGGGATTCGTTTTCAACTTTCAGCGGTGCATCACCACCACCGATTTTATCTTCGCCGAATTGCCATACAGAGACAGCAATCTGACCGTAAAGATCAACAGAGTCTGTTGCTGGTGCTGCTTGTGCTGATGCAGCCATAGTTGCAGCTGCTGCAACCGCAATTCCTAATACCGAACGCTTGAACACATTTTCCATGGAAAACTCCTAAAAAACTAGCTGTATACCTGCGTCAAAATGGTTGGCCGCCGTTGACGTCAGGTGATTCTCCCCAATATGTCAGTCAAACTTATAGTGAGTTTGCATTTCCATATTTTTGTTTGGTTGAGAACTTTATAAGTTCACAGCTAAGACTACTTTCGCAGCGCAAAACATCAATCAGAAGTTAATTTGTCGTTAAAAAAATATGATTCAGCGCAAATTTATCCAGTAACAGTGATCCTAGTCATGAAACTGCAACAACACCAATAAACCCAAACAATAACCGATAAATAACAACTACTTATAAAAACAACCATCTCATTAATGAGATCTTGATAGTAGTTTTATGCATGTTGCAACAATCGTTTCACATAAATGTAAGATCTTACTTCTTATGCCATTTTTGTTAAATTTCCATTAATTTATTCTGATATCGCTATTAAAATGCTTTTCATCCGATCATAAAAAACATGATTCGAAAAAAGTTATTCACCAAACCAATAAATAAAAAGCCTGTCTCAGTCAGACAGGCTTTCATCTATTTTCACAGCTTAAATAAACAATCAGGATCCGAGTCTGGCCAGCAGTTCCGCTTCATCCCAGATTTCAATGCCCAGCTCTTGTGCTTTGGTCAGCTTGGAACCTGCCGCTTCTCCCGCAACCAGCAAATCCGTTTTCTTGGAAACGCTGCCTGTAACCTTGGCACCAAGCGCCTCTAATGCCTCTTTGGCACCGGAACGGCTGAGCTGGGAAAGTGTGCCGGTCAGCACCACCACCTTTCCGGCAAGAGGCAGTTCCGCATCATCAGCCGGCTTTTCAATATCTGGCCAGTAAACCCCTTGGTTTAACAAGTCAGAGATCACAGCCCGATTATGCTCTTCCTGGAAAAAATTATGCGTGTGGGCAGCAACTATTGCCCCGACATCAGGCACTTCAACAAGTTGCTCCGGCGTGGCGGCCATTACGGCTTCCAATGTGAAGAAATGTTTTGCCAGATTTGCAGCGGTCGCTTCACCCACTTCCCGAATCCCCAGTGAGTACAGAAAACGAGGCAGGGTGGTCTGTTTTGCCTTCTGGAATGCATCAACCAGCTTCTGGGCTGACTTTGGCCCCATGCGCTCAAGACCTGTCAGTATCCCGGCAGACAGCTTAAATAAATCGGCTGGCGTTTCGACCATTTCTTTGTCGACCAGTTGCTCAATGACCTTAGTACCGCAGCCATCCACATCCAGCGCCTTGCGTGATACAAAATGCTTTAAGGCTTCTGTACGCTGAGCCTGACAAATCAGACCGCCAGAGCAGCGTGTCACCGCCTCTCCTTCCACCCGCTCAAGTGCAGACTGGCAAACAGGACAGGTTTCCGGAAACACTATGGCCTGCGCATCATCAGGCCGGCGAGAGAGCACCACAGAGACAACTTGCGGAATGACATCGCCAGCACGGCGGATTACCACAGTATCGCCAATCATGACGCCCAGACGGGCAATTTCATCGGCATTGTGCAGCGTAGCGTTGCTCACTGTGACTCCACCAACCATGACAGGCTGCAATTTCGCCACAGGCGTAATTGCCCCGGTCCGGCCTACCTGGAACTCAACATTATTTAGCAGCGTCAGCTCTTCCTGTGCCGGGAACTTATACGCCACGGCCCATCTTGGCGCTCTGGCAACAAATCCCAGTTGCTGCTGATGACTGATACCATCAACCTTAATGACAACCCCGTCTATCTCATAACTCAGCGCCTGACGCTTTTCACCTATCCCCTGATAGAAGCCAATCACTTCACTCAGGTTATGCAGCAACCGTGTTTCAGGGCACATTGGCAGGCCCCACTCTTTTAACTGACATAAGCGCTCATACTGGCTGCCTGCCAGCTCCGTGCCTTCAACAACGCCAACTGAATAGGCATAAAAGCTCAAAGGCCGGGTCGCTGTGATGCGCGGATCCAGCTGGCGCAGGCTGCCTGCAGCCGCATTACGCGGATTCGCGAACACTTTCTCACCTTTTTTTGCTGCCCGGGCGTTCAGATCTTCAAAGCCTTTTTTCGGCATAAAGACTTCACCACGCACCTCTAGTCGCACCGGCCAGTCGCTGCCGCGTAATTTCAATGGAATGGCGCGAATGGTTTTAACATTGGCGGTAATGTTCTCGCCCGTGGTGCCATCGCCACGCGTAGCGGCCTGAACCAGTACGCCGTTTTCATACATCAGGCTGACGGCCAGGCCATCCAGTTTGGGTTCACAGCAATAAGACACTGCAGCTGTTGCTGCCAGACGCTCTCGGATTCGGCGGTCGAAGCTCTGCAATTCTTCGTCAGAAAATGCATTATCCAGCGACAGCATAGGCAATTCATGATTGATCTGGGTAAAAGCCGCCAAAGGCTCACCGCCAACACGCTGGCTGGGTGAGTCAGTCGTAATCAGTTCAGGATGCGCAGCTTCCAACGCCAGTAATTCTTGCATTAACCGATCATACTCAGCGTCCGGAACCTCAGGGTTATCCAGAACGTAATACCGGTAGCCATGATAAGCAAGCTGCTCACGCAGGGAGATCAGCCTGGCTTGGATGTCTGTCATTTTTCTTTTCCTACATCAATTCTTATCGCTATCACTAGCGGGGATCAGGACGGCATTGTTTGCGGCGGTAGCACCTGAGTGCAATGGGCCATCACTCACCTTTATTAGTCATATTGCCGATTCCTGAACACTAAAACACAGGGCCCCTAACCGGGGCCCTGTTATTGATAAATTCTGGGCAATATTCACACCTGTTACAGGTATTTTTTCGCTTTTTCCCGGTAACCTTTCAAGCGCTGTGGCGTAATCAGATTACGCTCGTGATCCAAAATATCAGCGCCCATCTCATCCGCAATACGTTGTACGGTTTGCAGCATCAGATTGAAATTGTCATCGGCACGGCCGTGGCAAGGCAGCATCAGATAAAAAGCAATGCCAGGTGTAGCAAACTCATCCAATTGATCTTGCGGGAAGTACCCTGGGCTGACCATGTTCGCGACAGTAAATAGCACAGGCTCGGTACCTGCCAGATCAACATGGCGATGATAAACCGAGTTTTCACCATAAATCAGATGATGCCGTTCCAGGCACTGGAACAACTTCACACCCGTCAGCATTTCACCACCGCGGGCATGAACATTCAGAACCAGGAAATCAGGCTCAGGCGGCGGCTCTTCAGCTTGTACTTTTTGCGCCACAGCTATGTCAGCTTCTGACTGTTGTGAAAGCGCTTCACCCTGTTCGGCAGCAGATGATGTGTGCTCCGGTGCATAATCTGAACCTGAGTCTGAAACCTCACCCGACACAGTGAATGACGGTTCTGAATCCTGAGCCTGTGCATGGTCGTGAATGGTTTCCGGCACTGACTGCCAGACGGTTTCCGGTGCTGGGTCTTTCGTCGGTACCGATTCCTGTACCAAAGCCTGAGTCGACTCTTGAACAGATCCCTGAACAGATTCCTGAACAGTTTCCTGAACAGTTTCCTGAACAGTTTTCCTTGGCGGTTCGGTTGGCGTTACCGGATGAGATTCTACTTTAGTCGCCGAATTGGATGAGGCCGGCTTGCGTTCTTGATCAACAGGATCGGCGGCGGCACTGAACAAAGGATCGATCTCCAGTTCGTCACCGAAATGCAGCTCAGGCTCTCTTCGCTCGGCCCGCTTTGCTGCTCCTTCCGGAACCGGGCTACCGGCAACAACCCTGACAGAACCTATTCCGTCCTGATCAAAGCCTTCATTATCTTTTTCCTTACCCTCTGCCAGTCGGCCAATGGGCTTCTCGCCGAACTTGGCGGGTTTGTCCTTCCGGCTTGACCACAATCCGTGCAACAGAAGCGCTGAAATAGCCAGCACTCCCACAATAATTAGAACCAGACGCAATTCCTGCATTATGAATACTCTGAATAACTTGTTTACCTGACAAAGACGGCCTGAAGCAGTGAATCCATTCAGTCTGAATACGATTGCTGTTCAGACGCAGACCAACTTAGCGAGTCACACCTGAGATTTTTTGTTGAACTAAACAGCCTATCTCATGAAGGTATTATCCTTAATGTATCAAAACTCAAATCCGAAAGAGAAGTTCAATGTTGTGATTGATGTCATATAGTGCATTTGAGCACAATTTTCCGCCAAACTGCTGGCAAATTTGACTTAAGAGACTATACGCCCCAATTGATTAGTCGTTATAGATACCGTTACTATGCCTGCATCCATATCCTGACGCCTTATATTGGCATTGCAACAGGAAATCCAGTAGGAGACCAACGATGTCTAAAGCGACATACAACACCACACCCATTGGCGGGGCAGGTTATTTTTTTCGCGGCGTTTCTCTGGCGATGCAGCCAGGCACGCGTCGTTTTGTGATCATTCCACTATTAATCAATATCCTGCTTTTTGGTGCCGCATTCGGATACACACTGACTCAATTGGATGACTGGATTAACGGCTGGCTATCCAGCTTGCCCGGTTGGCTGGATTGGTTGTCTTATTTGCTGTGGCCTTTATTAGCCATCGCATTGCTGGTCATACTGTCCTATTTTTTCAGTACGATTGCCAATTGGATAGCCGCGCCGTTTAACGGACTGTTAGCCGAACACCTGGAAGCCAAGCTGACTGGGGAGGCGCCGCCTGACGCCGGAATCGGGGCAATCATCAAAGATCTCCCCCGTATCCTGCACCGTGAGTGGGTCAAGCTGAGGTATTACCTGCCCAAAGCCCTGGGCTTACTGATACTGCTATGGATTCCTATGGTGGGGCAGACACTTGGCCCGGTTTTGTGGTTTCTGTTCAGTGCCTGGATGATGACGATTCAGTATGTCGACTACCCTTTCGACAACCACAAGATCCCCTTCAATACCATGCGTGATGCCCTCAAAGAGCGCCGCGGCAAATCACTGAGCTTCGGCAGCCTTGTTATGCTGTGTACCATGACACCGATTCTGAACCTGTTTGTCATGCCTGTCGCCGTTTGCGGCGCAACAGCCATGTGGGTTGATCATTACCGACAGCCCATGCTCAACCGTCGTCAGTAAACCCTGCCTGAGAGGAGCTTTTGCTCCTCTCTTCTCTCGGCCTTCGCTCAGTCAATATGCTCTCAGTGTCACTACATATTACTCATAAGGAATAATAAAGCGGCACAGTTCACACCTTTTCTTATAACTCTAAGATATAACAATAAATTCCTTTCCAATGCGTGGTCAGCGATTATGCTTTGACTATCATTTGTTGATAACGTGTCACCAAGGAACGACAAGCATGAGTAAGATTTACGAAGATAATTCTCTGACAATTGGTAATACCCCATTGGTACGCCTGAACCGTGTCAGCAAAGGCAATGTTCTGGCAAAAATTGAATCACGCAACCCAAGCTTCAGCGTTAAATGCCGTATCGGTGCCAACATGATTTGGGATGCTGAAAAACGTGGCGTGCTGAAACAAGGTGTAGAGCTGGTTGAACCTACCAGTGGTAACACAGGTATTGCCCTTGCCTTTGTTGCCGCCGCCCGCGGTTACAAACTGACTCTGACGATGCCAGAGAGTATGAGTCTGGAGCGTCGTAAACTGCTCAAAGCACTCGGTGCCAACCTGGTTCTGACCGAAGCACCAAAAGGCATGAAAGGTGCGATTGAGAAAGCAGAAGAAATTGTCGCTTCTGATCCGGAAAAATACCTGCTGCTGCAGCAGTTTGATAACCCTGCTAACCCGCAAATTCACGAAAAGACCACAGGCCCGGAAATTTGGGATGCAACCGAAGGCGACATTGATGTGTTCGTTTCTGGTGTAGGTACCGGTGGTACTCTGACTGGTGTTAGCCGCTTTATCAAACAGCAGAAAGGTAAAGCCATCACCACGGTTGCCGTTGAGCCAAGCGAATCTCCCGTTATTACTCAGGCATTGAACGGTGAAGAGATCAAACCGGCTCCGCACAAAATTCAGGGTATCGGCGCAGGCTTCATCCCTGGCAACCTGGATCTGTCTCTGATTGATGAAGTAGAGCGTGTCAGCTCGGAAGATGCGATAGCTATGGCTCAGCGTCTGATGGAAGAAGAAGGCATTCTGGCAGGTATCTCTTCAGGTGCCGCTGTGGTTGCAGCAAACCGCCTTGCAGAGCGCCCGGAATTCGCTGGTAAAAACATTGTTGTAGTGCTACCAAGTTCAGGTGAGCGCTATCTCTCATCGGCATTGTTCGCTGGTATCTTTACAGAAAAAGAAACCCAACAGTGATCACAAAACTGCCATTTTTGATAAGCATTTGTTAAAGTCAAGCCCCTCAATAGGGGCTTTTTTATTGCTTTTTGACCTTAGCTTTAATATAAATCCGACCACGCTTTTATTTTCAGCATCGAAATAAAAGAGTGAAAATTGACCTGGTCGATGTTTGCCGGGTCACAAACCTCTTAGAATGGGTTTCAGACATAGACTAAATCAATGTAAGTGAATGTGAAATTAGAACCTAAATTAGCAAGCTTTCGCTATTGGGATTAAGCTTACTTTCAGTTACGTGATTATTACATAATACGATATTAAGAATCGGGGTGAAAAATGTATCAGAAGCAAGTTGAGATCACTGCAGAAAACGGCCTACACACTCGTCCTGCTGCGCAATTCGTTAAAGAAGCCAAAGGTTTTGACGCTGATATCACAGTGACTTCTAATGGTAAAAGCGCAAGTGCTAAAAGCCTGTTCAAACTGCAAACACTAGGCCTGGTTAAAGGCACTGTGGTCACCATTTCAGCTGAAGGTTCACAAGCTCAGGAAGCTGTTGATCACCTGGTTGCCCTGATGGACCAGCTGCACTAATCGGCCGCAGTACATTATTTCCCTAGTTGTTTGTTAAATTTAAGGTAAGGCTATGATTTCAGGTATCCTGGCATCTCCTGGCATCGCTTTTGGTAAAGCGCTGCTACTGCAGGAAGAAGAGATTACTCTCGACAAGTCACCCATTTCTGCCGATCAAATCGAAAAAGAAATTGAGTGCTTCTTCAATGCGCGTCAGAAATCTTCTGAGCAACTCAACGTTATCAAAGAGAAAGCACGTATTACCTTCGGTGAAGAGAAGGAAGCCATCTTTGAAGGCCACATCATGTTGCTTGAAGATGAAGAGCTTGAAGAGGAAATCATAGCCTTCATTAAAGATAACAAAGCACGAGCCGCCTGTGCGATCCACGCTATCATTGAAGAGCAGGCAACCACGCTGGAATCTCTGGATGATGAGTACCTGAAAGAGCGTGCCACCGACATCCGTGATATCGGTAATCGTGTGGTGAAAAACGCACTGGGTATCAACATAGTCAATCTGAGTGCCATCAATGAAGAAGTGATACTGGTGGCCAACGATCTGACGCCTTCAGAAACGGCGCAAATCAATCTGAAATACGTGCTGGGTTTTGCTACCGACATCGGTGGCCGCACGTCTCACACCTCAATCATGGCTCGTTCACTCGAATTACCTGCCATTGTGGGTACGAACGACATCACCAAACAGGTGAAAAACGGTGACATGCTGGTGTTGGATGCCATTAATAACCAAATCGTTATTAATCCGTCAGCAGACGAAATGGCAAAGTTCAAAACCATTCGCGATGAGTATCAGGCAGAAAAAGATGAACTCGCGAAACTGAAAGATTTGCCGGCAATTACCCTTGATGGCCAGCAGGTAGAGGTGTGCGGCAACATAGGTACAGTAAAAGACTGTGAAGGCGTAAACCGTAACGGCGGCGAAGGTGTTGGTCTGTACCGTACTGAATTCCTGTTCATGGACCGCGATTCACTGCCGACTGAAGACGAACAGTATCAGGCTTATAAAGATGTGGCAGAAGCCATGCTTGGTCAGTCAGTGATCATCCGCACCATGGATATCGGCGGTGATAAAGATCTGCCGTATATGGACCTGCCAAAAGAAATGAATCCATTCCTGGGTTGGCGCGCAGTGCGTATCAGCCTGGATCGTCGTGAAATCCTGCGTGCTCAGCTGCGCGCTATACTGCGTGCCTCTGCACACGGTAAGCTGCGTGTGATGTTCCCGATGATTATCTCTGTCGAAGAGATTCGTGAACTGAAAAACGAGTTGGAAACCTACAAAGCAGAACTCCGTGAAGAAGGCATTGCTTTCGACGACAAGATTGAAGTTGGTGTCATGGTTGAAACACCAGCTGCAGCAGCAATTGCTCACCATTTAGCCAAAGAAGTTGACTTCTTTAGCATTGGTACAAACGACTTAACCCAGTATACTCTGGCTGTTGACCGTGGTAACGAGCTGATTTCTCATCTATATAATCCAATGTCACCCGCAGTGTTAACTGTCATCAAGCAAGTCATCGATGCTTCCCACAAGGAAGGTAAATGGACTGGCATGTGCGGTGAGTTAGCTGGTGATGATCGTGCGACCCTGCTATTGCTTGGTATGGGCCTTGATGAGTTCAGCATGAGTGCGATTTCAATCCCACGCATCAAAAAAGTGATTCGTAACAGTAACTTTGCTGATGTGAAGCTGATGGCCGAGCAAGCACTTGCTCTGCCAACTGCCGCGGAAATCGAAGCACACGTAGAGACATTTATCGCAGAAAAAACCATCTGCTAAGATAGCTGCAGATAGAATAACAACGCTTAGGAGCAACACTATGGGTCTGTTTGACAAATTAAAGAAGCTGGTTTCTGACGACACCAATGAAACTGGTGCTATTGAGATCATCGCCCCGCTTTCAGGTGAAATCGTAAATATCGAAGATGTGCCTGATGTTGTTTTTGCTGAGAAAATTGTTGGTGACGGTATCGCTATCAAACCAGCAGGTAACAAGATGGTTGCCCCGGTAAACGGCACTATCGGTAAAATATTTGAAACCAACCACGCATTCTCTATCGAGTCTGATGACGGTGTAGAGCTGTTCGTTCACTTCGGTATTGATACCGTTGAATTGAAAGGCGAAGGCTTCACACGTATAGCAGAAGAAGGTCAAACAGTGAAAGTGGGTGACACTATCATTGAGTTCGATCTGGCTGTACTGGAAGAAAAAGCGAAGTCTACTCTTACGCCTGTAGTGATTTCTAACATGGATGAAATCAAAGAGCTGAGTAAGCTGTCCGGCGCCGTCACCGTGGGTGAAACACCTGTACTGCGCATCAAGAAGTAAAACACCTTGATGTAAAGTATGAGTTAATAAAATGCCGCCTTTTCAGGCGGCATTTTTGCATCATTGAATGATCAAAATCATCCCTGCAGCTGCGTCAGCATTTCTGTCGAGGGTACAAAGAAGTAAGCGCCGGTAACCGCCTTGGTAAAATCCAGCAGCTTATCAGTCTGCCCGTCTTTTTCACCATACATACTGTCGAGCATTTCGCGGAAGTTCCGTTGCTGCGCACAATAGGCAATAAACAATAAGCCATGTTCACCGCTCACAGTGCCGTATGGCAAACTATGACGTACAATTTTTAACCCTTTCCCCTCTTCTTTCAGATCCACCCTGCCCACGTGTGAGTCAGCCGGAACCTCATCCAGCTCAACTGAATCTGGTTTAGTGCGCCCGATAATTTGCTCCTGCTGAGCAACATTCACAGCATGCCAGGCAGGTAAATTATGAACAAACCGCTGGAGCATCACGAAGCTTCCTCCGGCAAATGGCCCATCAGGAATGATTGCAATCTCTTGTCTGGCCGCTTGTTTCTTCGGATTCTCAGTGCCGTCAATAAAACCGGTGAGATCACGGGCGTCCAGATACCGGAAGCCATTCGTTTCATCGATCAATTCCACTTCCGAAGCTATGGGCTGCATGAAGCTGCTCAGCAGATGAAAATTCAGGTCATGCCGATTAGAGTGAACATGAAGCAGCAAGTCACCGCCCGTGGATGGCGCAGTAACATCACCGCTTCCCAAAGGCGCAAACTCTTCAAAGTCGTTAGGACACCCTTTTTCAAATTGTTGCCAGAACGCTTTGCCGAAACCAAAGCTTAGGTGAATACAGGCACTCACGTGCTGTTGATTTAGCTTTTCCGCTACTTCAAGCAGCCCCTGGCACTGACGTATAACCTTGTCTTTATTTCCTACAAGGTTAAACACACAGACCAAGGAATACGGGCCCGCTTCAGGTAAAATGGCACTTTGTGGCGTCACATTCATTCTCCCAATATTGCGTTTTTCTATACTCAGCTCTTTGATAATACAACCAGTCTGATTGCAGCATCCAAGAAGAAAAGTATATTGTAATTTACTCTGAGTTAAGCATATTGATCATGGACAGCCAAGTCAGAAAAACGCTCATTTACGACAAAATGTTGCAGAGAAAAAGCAAAAAGCGCCAAAAAGGCGCTTTTATCACATTTATCCAGAATATGCTGAAACTTTACGCTGACATCACGGCAACTTGCAGCTTTACTGAGTTCAGTTCATCGTCTTGCGACGACTCAAATGATGCTGGTGTATCCAGCCCGGTCGAAATCACTGGTGCCGCCAATATCCGCCAGGCACCATCATCCAGTTGCTCCTGGATTTTAAATTTAATTTTGACTTCTTCTGCGGATACTTCCAGTAATTCAGCACTACCGAAAAACTTTCGCCGCTGCTCACCTTCAGTTGTACCAAAGATCACTGTTTCCTCACCCGGTAGCAACTGTATTGAAGTCGCTACCGACTGACGATAACCTGCACTTGACAGCTCTAGGTTCACATTCAATAACCAGTCTGCCATTGCCAAAGGGCTAAGTAAGGCGCTAAACAGCACAACTCCTCTTCCCAAATCATTCATCTGACACTTTCTCCATAGGCTAATTGGCAAATGTATGTCTGACTCGGGAACTTCGTACCAGATAAGCCATTAGCCAAATGGTTGCCAGCAAAGTAACCGCTGCCGGCCAGCTAAAGGCGCCTCTTAACAATGTCAGTTGGTACACTTGCAATATTAAATCAAGAGCATAACCAAGCAGCAAAACAAATCTGCCGTACCGCCATACTCCATTTATCATGTTGTTATTTTTATGTCTCAGTCCACTCAGCCACATCAGGAACACGGCTGGCAAACCTATCCCCATCAAGAAGTACAAATTCTCAGTATGAGGAAAAAACAACTGGAGCAGCTCAGCACCTTGTGCCCGGCTTACACCAGCCATGACAAATACTCCCCACCCCCTGGCACTGAACAGCATACTTAACCATAACAAGCCGGAAGGTTTAAGCAGACCATTGCTGTCGTAAGCATCTATTGAATACATGCGTGTGGCGCTCAGAAACAGGAAAATCATATTTATCTTTCCTGACAATAAATGATATGGATCAATTGGCAAAGGTACAGACATTCGTTCTGCGTTATAACGCACGGATTAATTACTTAACCTGTAATCTTGATCACGGTTTTACGTATATTTAACAAACAATGAAAAGTACTATGATTTCTTCAGAAGCAACAATTTCAATATCACGATAATAACTAATGGTATTTCATTCACTTACTACAGCTTGTGATCCAAAAAAATCGCGCGCTGGTTGATGTGAAACACTACAATATGTAGGAATATTCCTACAAAATGCAGCCATTTAGCACAAGTACAACAACGGTATAAAATGCTATTAAATCGATACATTTACCATTAACGAGCACGCAATGAACAAAACGACCCAATCACCCTCACCAGAAACGCAAGCTGAAGCGATGCAAATTGCCAGAGCCACACAAAAACCCGGACAGACAAAAGAACAGACCAAGCTGATCGCACAAGGGATTCAGAAGGGCATCGAACTCTATAAAAAACAGCAAAAGGCCAAAGCGCGCGAAAGGGATAAGTTTCGTAAGAAGCAGTTAAAAGAAAAAACGGCGCCCGATCCCACGGTTCAGGCTCAGTCGGAGCACACTGAAGTGCAGAAAATCGTCACACAGAGTCCGATAGCTTGGATACTACTGGTGTTATCCTGGGCAGGATTCATTGGTTGGCACTTTATTAAGTGATGTATAAATAGCCCACAAATGCACTTGATAACAATTAGCATTTGCATCTATACTTATCCGTAGATTTTCAAAGGATATATGTATGGGGCGGAATGTGTTTCGTATTATCTGTTTGCTTGGTTTGGCCTGCGTTGCTGTACTTCACTTGGGTGAAATTTGGCTTACAGGCCACACACCATTTGTTGCATTGCTGACTGACTGGCTGCCGCTCTATACTGCCTGGCTGGCGGCTTTAGTTATCAGCTACAAGCCGCCTGGTCAGGGAAATGGCTGTACTTAACGGCCAGGTTTATCTTTACCGATTGAGAGTATCCATAAAGACACAACCGCAACCATCAGAAAGCCCGTTAATATAATCACGGGCATGGCGGCATAGCCAAGTACATGCCAGATAATCGATTCTAGAGTACTCATTGCTCTCTCCTTATTGCCAGCCTTCAACGTCTCTCATATCAGGCAGTCGGTGGGCTATCCCTTTATGACAATCCACACAGGTTTTATCTCCTGAAGCGAGCGCCTCTGAATGCTGTTTCACTGCGCGTGACCCTTGCTCAGAATAATCCATGTAGTCAAATTGGTGACAGTTCCGGCATTCCTTGGAGTCGTTGTTTTTCATTCGGCTCCATTCGCGGTGAGCAAGGTGCCCCCGCCTGGCCTGAAACTTTTCTTCGGTGCTTATCGTCCCCATCGCAAACGCAAACAGCTCTTTCGATGCCTGGACTTTACGGACAATCTTGTCTGTCCACTCATGAGGAACGTGACAATCTGAACAAATCGCCCGCACACCCGAGCGGTTTGAGTAATGAATGGTTTCACGTATCTCCTTCACTATGGGTGCGTGGCAGCCAGAGCAGAAAGCTTCAGTGTTCGTGGCCTCCATCCCTGTATTAAATGCCCCCCAGAACAGTAAACCACCCATAAAGCCCAGAAACAGCACCACACCCGCTGCCGCTTTACTCGGCGAACTCAGACGACGCCAGAAGCGTTTAATGATATTCATAACTGGCTCCGTCGTTATTTTTCATCCAGGGCATCAACCCGTTTGAACGTGTTGTCCACCAAGGGAGTCGCATCGGCCTGTGGCACATGGCACTGCAAACAGAAATAGCGGCTGGGCGACACATCTGACAAAACCTGCCCGTGGCGAGGAGAACGGTAATGAGTCACGCTGATTTTAGTCGCCCCCATTTCGTTGGCGTATTTCCAGCTGTGGCACGACAAGCACTTATTGGCATTCAGCGACACCTCGTAGTTGCGTATGGTGTGTGGAATCAGCGGCGGCTGATACACATAATCGCTGTCAATCGGCTGGCCGTCTTTCGGGTACTTTTTCCAGTTTTCACCGGGAAAAGTATCTTTAATTTCCGTCTGACCACGTAACGAATGCAGACCACCGTTACCGCCCACCAGCTCTTCGTTAGCGGCATGAGCCGCCCCGAATGCAAGTAACAAGACCATCAAGCCACTGGCAAATTTAGATGTAATTTTCATGGTCGACTCCCTTTACGCCTTTCTGATCTTGATTGGACATTTTTTATAGTCTGTCTGTTTTGACAGGGGATCAGTGGCATCCAGTACCAGTTTGTTGATCAACACCCGGGCATCGAAGAAAGGAACAAAAACCAGTCCGACCGGTGGTCTGTTACGGCCCCGGGTATCCAC
The DNA here is from genome assembly GCF_014841115.1 of Photobacterium arenosum. Taxonomy (GTDB): domain Bacteria; phylum Pseudomonadota; class Gammaproteobacteria; order Enterobacterales; family Vibrionaceae; genus Photobacterium; species Photobacterium arenosum. The sequence goes on along the minus strand of NZ_JACYTP010000002.1, from coordinate 136,214 downwards.
CCGGCAACGCACCTCACCGCGACGGGAGGTCAGAATGACTTCATCGCCCCGGCGTAAATTGCGTTTTTCCGCATCATCAGGATGGATGTAGCACACCGCATCCGGCACAGCTTTGTACAGTTCAGGTACCCGGCGGGTCATGGTGCCGGTATGCCAGTGTTCCAGTACCCGGCCGGTACACAGCCACATATCGTATTCTTCATCCGGTACTTCCGGCGGCTGTTCATAAGGCGCAAAAATAATATTGGCTTTGCCGTCTGGCTGACCGTAAAAGTAAAAACCTTTTCCTTCAGGCACATAAGGATCTGATCCTTCGGCATAGCGCCAGCGTGTTTCCTTACCCTCAACCACAGGCCAGCGTAAACCACGGGCTTTGTGGTAATCATCGTAAGGGGCTAGATCATGACCATGACCGCGGCCAAAGCTGGCATATTCTTCAAACAGCCCTTTCTGAACATAATACCCCTGCGCTTTGGCATCATCATTAAGCGCCTGCGCCTGCTCCAGCGGGAACTGATCCACCTGGCCGTTACGGAACAGCACGTCATACATCGTCTTGCCTTTGTACTCCGGCATGCTATTGAGCAAAGCCTCGTCCCACACCTCTTCCATTGTGAAGCGTTTACTGAACTCCATGATCTGCCAGAGATCCGATTTCGATTCACCCGGTGCAGCCACCTGCTGATACCACGCCTGAGTACGACGTTCAGCATTGCCGTAAGCGCCCTCTTTTTCGACCCACATGGCCGTTGGCAGTACCAGATCCGCAGACTGGGCAGTGGCTGTCGGATAAGGGTCTGAACACACAATAAAGTTGTCCGGGCTACGGTAGCCCGGCAGACGCTCTTTGTTGATATTCGGACCTGCTTGCATGTTGTTGTTGCACATCACCCAATAGGCATTAAGAACGCCATCACGCAGCATGCGATCCTGTTGCACCGCATGGAAACCAGGCTTTGGCGGAATAGTGCCTTCAGGCAGCTTCCATATTTTTTCTGCCGTTGCACGGTGTTCAGGATTGGTCACCACCAGATCCGCCGGCAGGCGGTGTGCAAACGTACCGACTTCACGCGCGGTGCCGCAAGCCGACGGCTGCCCGGTCAGAGAAAACGGACTGTTGCCGGGTTGGGAAATTTTCCCGGTCAGCAAGTGAATGTTGTATACCAGATTATTCATCCAGACACCGCGAGTATGCTGGTTCATACCCATGGTCCAGAGTGACATCACTTTGGTGTCCGGATCAGCATAATACTTGGCGAGTTCGATCAGCTTGTCTTTCTCCACGCCGGACATTTCAACGGTTTTTTCCAGCGTGTATTCAGACACGGATTTCTTGTATTCCTCAAACGTCATGTTATGCATGACGCCTGAGTTAGGATGCGCAGCGGCTTTTTGCAAAGGATCATCGTCGCGCAGACCATAGCCGATATCGGTATCAGCACGTTTGAAATGAGTATGTTTATTGACGAAATCCCAGTTCACCGCATCATTTTCAATGATGTAGTTGGCAATGAAGTTCGCGATAGCCAAGTCAGTCTGTGGGTGGAAGATCATCCCGTTATCCGCCAGCTCAAATGAGCGGTGATAATAGGTCGATAACACGTTGACCTTGACATGAGGGTGGCTGAGCCGACGGTCTGTAATACGCGTCCACAATATAGGGTGCATCTCGGCCATATTCGAGCCCCAGAGCACAAACGCATCGGCATGTTCAAAATCATCGTAGCAGCCCATGGGTTCATCCATATTGAACGCACGCATAAAGCCTACTACAGCCGACGCCATACAGTGTCGGGCATTCGGGTCAATGTTATTTGAACGGAACCCTGCCTTCATCATTTTGGAGGCCGCATAGCCTTCCATCACTGTCCATTGACCAGAGCCGAACATACCGACACTGGTTGGCCCTTTGGCTTTCAGCGCTGCTTTCCATTTTTCAGCCATGATATCGAACGCCTGATCCCAGCTGATTGGCTGAAAGTCACCCTCTTTGTGGTATTGGCCGTTCTTCATCCGCAGCAAAGGCGTTGTCAGGCGGTCAGCGCCGTACATAATTTTGGACAGAAAATAGCCCTTGATACAGTTAAGACCCCGGTTAACTTCAGCTTCTGGGTCGGCCTGAGTCGCTATCACCCTGCCCGCCTGCGTCCCCACCAGCACTGAGCAGCCGGTACCACAAAAGCGGCAAGGGGCTTTATCCCAGTGAATTTTGGTTTCATCCGAACTCACAATCAGATTGGTTGCCGATGCAGGCAGAGTGATCCCTGCCACGGCTGCAGCCGATGCTGCCGCATTTGCTTTAACAAACGCCCGTCTGGTCATTTTCATGGTGTGTCCTCAAAGTCAGGTCCCTGCTGCTCAACCTGGTGAAATACCAGAAACGTCGTCAGCACATGTTCAAATGCATTGATAGTGTCAATAATGTCTGTCACTTTTCTGTGGCTTGGCGTCTCCAGTACCACAACCAGTTTGCCAACAGGGCTTTCTCCGTACACTTCGGCCTGTGGCAGTGCATTGATCTGTGCCTTTACCTGCACAAGCCCTTCTGGTTTGACATGCACCACCAGACTGGAAATATGAACTTCTTCAGGCAGAAATGAGGGTCCGGCAGATACCGCTGAACCTGAATGACAAGGTGCACTTCGTTGCTTCATAAGCGTGTTATTCCACTTTAGTGACAGACTGAATCTGAATGGCCTGAGTTGGGCAGACGGACAGGCAGGCACCGCAGCCGGTGCAATCTGCGTCACTGATTACCGGCTGAGCAACCTTTCCTGGCTGCAAGGCAAAGCGTATGGCCGAAGGTTCGCATTCGTCTCCGCACGTTCGGCAGTCCACACCTTGTTTCGCTAAACAGGCAGAGGACATCGTGATACTGACCTGCCAGGGCGGGTCTTGGCGCGGACGGAATAACGGCTCCGGACACGCCTGTGCACACTGGTAACAGAACGTACATTCACCACGCTGAAAATCGACCTGAGGGAAACCGCCATCGCCTTGCACAATGATGTCTGTCTCACAGGCATTCAGGCACGCCTGACAACGGGTACACTTGTCCGTGAACGCTTGATCGTCAATCATCCAGGGTAAACGAGGCGCTTGTAGCGCACTGTCTCGCCGGAGCCAGAATCGTCGTGCTAAATCAGCCATATGAATTACGTATTCGTTCCACTGCCTTTAAAAGGCAACACATTCAGTGATAAACAGTCAAAGTATAGACATATATTAGTTGTGGGTATTCTGGTCGTAACATACCCCTAAGGAGGTAATTCGGGCCTAAGCTTGTTTGAGATCAAGAAAGTACAACGCTTAACTTCACAAAATGCTCACCATCAGCGAAAACAGTCTAATTGAAATGGAAAGCCTCCCACGCTTAGCAGGAGAACGTGTGCCCAAACGTCCGGATTCATCTCCCTCAAACACCCTGCCAAAGGCTGGCCTGCTGGCCGGCAGTGTCACGGGAACCGTGGCCAGAGTCATGCTGGCAATTGTGTTACTTTCCCTGCTGACAACAGGCGCAACTATGTTTGCCGTCAATGCCAGCCGCTATGACGCTGAGGTCGTTAATCTGGCGGGTTCGCTGCGCATGCAGAGCTACCGGCTGGCATTCCAGCTGGCAGAAAAAGGTCAGGCGGATGCTGAGGATATCGCCCAGTTCGGCCAGACGCTGGCGACCCCAGCGATGACCTCCCTGTTCGGGCTGACCACCCCAGAAGATCTGACCCGAAGCTATCAGGCCATACTGGACGACTGGCAACGAATCAGCCCGGAACTGACAGGTCAGCACCCTGATTTTTTTATCCACCAGGTACCCGAATTTGTCGACCGAATCGATCACTTTGTCTATGAGTTACAAGCATTTTCAAAGCAGAAACTGCAGATAATGGCCATCATTGCCGGACTGGGCCTGGGGCTGATACTGCTGCTGGCGTTATTTGCGATTCAGTACAGCCGGCGGTTTATTGTGCCACCGCTTTACAACCTGCTCATCGCCAGCCAGCAGGTACAGTCTCGCAATTTTGTCGTTCGGGTGCAGGAAGACTGCCAGAATGAACTTGGCACCCTGGCTAAAGCGTTCAATCAGATGGCTGAAGAACTGGGGCAAAGTTATCAGGCGCTGGAGCGCACCGTCGAAGAGAAAACGCACCGGCTGCAAGAAGCCAACAACGCACTGAAAACCCTGTATGACTGCGCACAGTTATTATCCATGAACCGCATTCAGGCCAAGCACTTCAGCCAGGTATTAGACCGGCTGATACAGCTGGAAGGCTTCGCCGCTATCAGGCTGGTCGCTGAAGAAGGGCAAGGTATACGAACGGAATTTCAGGCCGGAGAGCCGGCAGAGAATCAGTCCTGGCATCATCATGCGCTGAAGCAGGAGAACCAGCATCTGGGCACGCTTTGGTGGCAGCATACCTTGCCGTGCCCGGACCCGGCACTGATCATCAGTGTCGGCCATCTGCTGAGCCGCGCCCTCTACGCCCATCAGATCCAGGTCCAGAACGAGCAGTTGCTGCTGATGGAAGAAAGGGCCACCATTGCCCGGGAATTGCATGACTCACTGGCTCAGGCGCTGTCTTATCTGAAAATTCAGCTCACCCTGCTCAAGCGTCAGCTGGCCACATCACCGGCAACTGCCAATGGTGTGATCAATGATATTGACAATGGCCTGTCGCAGGCCTATCGCCAGCTTCGCGAATTGCTCAATACCTTTCGCCTGTCAGTCAAACCCGGCAAGCTGGGCGACGCCCTGAACGACATGCTGAGCGTGCTGCGTAATCAAACCAATGCCAGTATTTTGCTTCATAATCAGTTGCCCTCAATCCAGTTGACCGCAGCGCAGCACATTCACCTGCTCCACCTGACCAGAGAAGCGGTTATCAATGCTATTAAACACGCCGGAGCAAATACGATAACCGTTGACTGTCTTCAGCAGGGAAACCATGTACTGGTTGAAATTGCCGATGATGGCCAGGGGTTCAATCCGGATCACAGCAAGGCTGCCCATTACGGGCTGTCTATCATGAATGAACGCGCCGAGAGCCTTGGCGGCCAGCTGACCATTACCAGCGCACCGGGCAAAGGCTGCCTGGTTCAACTGAAATTTGCGTTACAAACACAGGATAATAACCATGAGTAACACGCCGGCATACCGGGTTTTAATTGTTGATGACCACCCTTTGATGCGTCGCGGTCTCGGCCAGTTACTGGAACTGGAAACCGGTTTTGAGCTGGTCGGTGAAGCCAGTAACGGCTATCAGGCTCTGGATGCTGCCAGCGAGCACGAACCCGATCTGATTTTACTGGATCTCAATATGAAAGGGCTCTCCGGGTTAGATACCCTGCGTGCGCTGCGTGAGCAGAACAGCCAGGCGATAGTCGTTATCCTGACTGTTTCCGATAACCCCAGTGATATTCGCGCACTGATCAAAGCCGGTGCAGACGGTTATCTTCTGAAAGATACCGAACCCGAGCAACTACTGGTATTAATGCATCAGGCCGTTGCCGGCCAGCAGGTATTCAGCCATCAAATCAGTCAGTATCTGGCAGACAGCGCCAACACCGGCGATCCACTCAGTACATTAACCGGCAGAGAGAAAGAAATTCTCCATCTGGTCGCTCAGGGTAAACGTAACAAAGATATTGCTGTCCAGCTGTTCATATCAGAAGCGACAGTGAAAGTGCATATCAAAAGCCTGCTGAAAAAGCTGGACGTCGGCTCCCGTACCGCGGCCACTGTCATCTACCTGCAAACGCAGGACAGATAGTCCTCATCCCGCATTTCAATCAGGGTTTGCCATTGCGAACCCTGCTCATTCCCGTTATAAAAGGGGCTTGTTTTATTATTCCTGCCAGACAGAAAAACAGGTTAGATTATGAGCACCATCGCCTACGGGATCAAAAACTGCGATACCATCAAGAAAATGAAAAAGTGGCTGGATGAGCAAGGCATCGAGTACCGTTTTCATGATTACCGTGCTGACGGCCTGGATCGCAGCCTCCTTGAAGCCTTTGAAGCCGAACTGGGTTGGGAAGCCTTGCTGAATAAACGGGGCACCACTTTCCGCCAGCTGAGTGACGAGCAGAAAAATACCCTCAACCGCGACAGCGCACTCACATTAATGCTGGAACAACCGGCCATGATCAAACGCCCTTTACTGGTTCACAACCAGAGTTACCACCTGGGATTCAAACCGGATCAGTATCAGGCCATTTTTGCTTAACGTTCACAATCACATTAACTACGCAATATTAAGAAGGAAACACGGATGTCAGACAGCCCAGTCATCGCCCTGGCCAAAGACCTTATCAGCCGACAATCAGTCACCCCAGCAGATGCCGGGTGTCAGGATGTCATGATTGCCCGACTGGAAAAACTGGGCTTCAAGATTGAGACCATGGTATTTGAAGATACCACCAACTTTTGGGCGCGCCGTGGCACAGAGGCTCCCTTATTTGTGTTTGCCGGTCACACGGATGTTGTGCCCGCCGGACCGGAAGCGCAATGGCACACGCCGCCGTTTGAACCCACAGTCATTGACGGTTACCTGCACGGCCGCGGCGCCGCCGATATGAAAGGATCGCTGGCCTGCATGATAGTTGCCATTGAACGTTTTGTGGCTGAGAATCCGGATCACAAAGGCTCAATCGCCCTGCTGATCACTTCTGATGAAGAAGGCCCCTTCATCAATGGCACAACGCGGGTGGTGGATACACTGGAAGCGCGTAATGAAAAAATCGACATGTGCATTGTCGGTGAGCCATCCAGCACCCATGAAGTCGGCGATGTGGTGAAAAACGGCCGCCGCGGCTCCATCACGGGCGATCTGATTGTTAAAGGTGTCCAGGGCCATGTTGCCTACCCTCACCTGGCCGATAATCCTGTTCACAAAGCGATGCCGGCCCTGGCCGAACTCTCTGCCGCGGTGTGGGATAATGGCAACGACTACTTCCCACCGACCAGTTTTCAGATTGCCAATGTCGCTGCAGGTACAGGCGCATCCAATGTGATCCCCGGTGAATTCCACGTCCAGTTCAATTTCCGTTTCAGTACCGAGCTGACGGTGGAGGACATCAAGCGCAAAGTCCATTCAGTGCTGGATGCCCACGGGCTGGATTATGATCTTATCTGGACTTTCAGCGGTCACCCTTTCCTGACCGACGAAGGCACCTTACTCGAAGCCGTGGTCTGCGCCATTGAAGACGTGAACCACAAGCGTCCTGAACTGCTGACCACAGGCGGAACCTCGGATGGCCGTTTCATTGCCCGCACCGGGGCACAGGTGGTCGAACTGGGGCCGGTTAATGCCACCATTCACAAAGTCAACGAATGTGTGAAGATGGCCGATCTGGAAAAGCTCACCGATATGTACCAGAAAGTGATGGAAAAAGCCCTGGCATGACACTCAGTAAAAGCACACTGACGCTGGAGCAACTCACAGGGCTGGATGAAAGCCATCTCTGTGAGTATCAGCACCGCCTGATTCATCAGGACGTTCATGCTGCGCTGGCCGCCATACAGCAGGCGGCCACTGACGCCGGGTTTGAGCTGACGATTGCCAGCGCTTTTCGCTCCTTTGAGCGCCAGATGCTGATCTGGAATAACAAGTTCAACGGCGTGCGTCCTATATTGGACAGCTGCAGCCAGCCGCTGGATACGAGCTGTCTGAGCGAACTTGATAAGATCCGGGCGATTTTACGCTGGTCGGCTCTGCCCGGTGCCAGCCGCCATCATTGGGGAACGGATCTGGATGTCTATGCCAGCAACTGCCTGCCGCAAGACACCCAGTTACAGTTAGAGCCCTGGGAATACGAAGAAGGCGGACATCAGGCTGCGTTCAACACCTGGCTGACGGACAATATGGGCCGTTTTGGTTTTTACCGGCCTTATGCCGTTGATTTAGGAGGTGTCGCTGTCGAGCCCTGGCATATCAGCTATTTTCCTGTCAGTCAGTCGCTTCGGGAACAGCTAACGCCAAGCCAGCTTGCCACTGTGATAGGCGATCAACCTGTTGCAGGAAAATCGCATATTCTGGCAAACCTTGATACGCTTTATAGTAAGTACATCAACAACATCTGTGAGGTCTGAGATGGAATGGCTGCTCAATCCCTGGGTTATCTCTATCATCATTGTGAGTGTGGTGGTCAGCAATATTGCCGCCATTAAATACACGGCCAATATGAAATTTGGCCGCCATGACAAAACCCAGGAGCTGTTACGAAAACAGCAGGAAGTCGAGAACCTGAAGCATAAACACCCCCAGGACGATGCAGCAGATCAGAACGATGCGACAGACAAAAAATAACCGGTTGCTTTGAACCGGTTATTTTACTCATTCAGCGCTGTCCTGGCCTCAGCGGCGGCACAGATAATCCGCTTGCCCAACCCACTTGTAGCTTGTCAGCTCTTCCAGCCCCATAGGGCCTCGCGCATGCAGTTTCTGGGTAGACACCGCAACCTCTGCGCCCAGTCCGAACTGTGCGCCATCGGTAAACCGGGTTGAAGCGTTGACATACACAGCGGCAGAACCTGCGGCATTGATGAAACGCTCAGCCGACATCAGATCATTGGTCAGAATGGCATCGGAATGGCTGGCATTGTGATCCTGCATATGACGGATAGCCGCTTCCACATCAGGCACCAGTTTCACCCCCAGGGTATAACTCAGCCACTCGGTATCAAAATCTCCCTCTTGTGCCTCGCGCAGCTGAGCGGCCTGACCTTGCAGCATCTCCAGCGCCTTACCCTCAGCGACCAGCGTCACTTTGTTCTGGTTCATGCGCTCTGCCAGTGCAGGCAGAAAATCGGCTGCCACCGCGTCATGAACCAGCAGTGTATCCAGAGCATTACAGGCGGACGGACGCTGCACTTTGGCGTTTTCCACCACATCCAGCGCGCGCACCAAATCAGCAGACTGATCGACAAAGGCATGGCTGATACCAAAGCCGCCGATAATCACAGGAATCGTGCTTTTTTCTTTACACATTTTGTGCAGGCCGGCACCACCACGGGGAATAATCATATCGACATACTGATCCATGGTCAGCAGCTCAGAGACCAGCTCGCGATCCGGTTTGGCAATATACTGCACCGATGCGCCAGGCAAGCCCGCTTTTTCCATCGCCTGCTGAATAACACTGACCAGCGCCATATTGGAATGGAAGGTTTCCCGTCCCCCGCGCAAAATGCTGGCGTTACCGGTTTTCAGACACAGCGCTGCGATATCAATCGTCACGTTCGGGCGGGCTTCATAAATCACACCCACTACACCTAACGGAACACGGCGGCGACTCAGGCGCATACCATTTTCCAGCACACGAGAATCCAACTCGGCACCAACGGGATCCGGCAAACCAATCACATTGCGCACATCACCGGCGATGGCCGCAAGACGCGATGCATTCAGCATCAGCCGATCCAGCAACGCCTCAGACATGCCGCTTTCGCGCGCCGCAGCCAGATCTTTTTCATTGGCTGCCAGAATTTCTGCCTGACGGGCTTCCAGTTCATCGGCGATAAACGCCAGCGCCTGATTTTTCTGCGCTGTTGCTGTCGTTGCCAGTGTAAAAGCAGCCTGCCTGGCTGCCTGTCCCATTGCTTGCAATTCCACCCTGTTCCCCTTTGTCGGTCTGTCTCTACCAAGTCAATTCAACCCAAGCCATCTGAACAGGCTTGGGGTTGATTATCTGTTTCTGGTTATATCAGTACCAGATCATCCCTGTGTACGGCAACCGGCCCGTATTCATAACCCAGCACCTTGTGGATATCCTGGCTGTGTTTACCGGCAATTTTCGCGATATCCAGGCTTGAATAGCGGCTAATGCCGCGGGCCAGCAAAATGCCATCGGCGCTGTATATGCGGGCCACTTCGCCCCGCTCAAACTCGCCTTTCACCGCAGTAATACCTTTCGCCAGCAAGCTGCTGCCGCGCTGTGTTACGGCCATAGCCGCCCCGGCGTCAACAATAATGTCCCCGGCAGGAGGAGGACCGGCCAGAATCCAGCGCTTACGACTTTCCAGTGGTGATTCCAGCGGCAGGAAATGCGTGCCCAATTGCTCGCCCTTCACTATTCCGGCAATCACTTCCGGTCTGCTGCCCGCAGCAATAATTACTTCAATCCCTGCCCGGCGGGCTACATCAGCCGCCTGCAGTTTGGTCGCCATACCGCCTGTGCCTAATCCGCCGACACTGCCACCGGCCAGCTTACGCAGGGTTTCATCAATGGTATGGACTTCACGTATCAGTTCCGCATCCGGGTTGCTGCGCGGGTCGGCAGTAAACAGCCCTGGCTGATCGGTCAGCAGCAACAGCTTGTCTGCACCGGCCAGAATACCAACCAGCGCAGAGAGGTTGTCGTTATCACCCACTTTAATTTCAGTCGTTGCCACGGCATCATTTTCATTCACGACAGGAATAATCCCGTGCTCCAGCAAGGCCAGCAGCATATCCCGGGCATTGAGGTAACGCTCTCTGTCATTAAGATCAGCACGGGTTAACAGCATCTGACCCACATGCAGGCCATAAATACTGAAGAGCTGTTCCCATTCCTGAATCAAACGGCTCTGGCCCACGGCTGCCAGCAACTGCTTACTGGCCATGGTTTTCGGCAGCTCAGGGTAGCCCAGATGCTCGCGACCTGCGGCAATGGCGCCGGAAGTCACAATAATCACCTGATGCCCCTGCTGTCGCAAATGAGCACATTGACGAACCAGTTCAACCATATGGGCTCGGTCCAGCTTGAGGGTGCCGCCAGTCAGCACACTGGTCCCCAGTTTCACCACTATGGTCTGTATTACAGCTTTCTCTGTATGGTGAGCACTTTGCTCACTGGCGTGTTTTTCGTGATTGTCTGCCATGAAGATTCAAAAAGGATGCGGATGAATGGCATTTGTTTTATCAACCCCGACCGTAAAGCACAAGAAAAATGCGCCGGTAGCGGCGCATTTTCTGTTTTTTCAGGGTTTAATACTAAAATCAGGCCGAAACGGATAAAGTCGGTGCTGACAGATCCGATGCCGGGCTCAGCGTCAGCGAGTATTCCTGATCAAGCAAAGTGATAAGCTTCTGATAAAAATCATCCAGAGTCTGCTGAACTGGCTCAAGGTGTTTGGCCGGCACTTTATCTTCCAGCCAGTCGCCATTGATGTCATAACGCCCGAAATAATAGCGATACTGATAGCCGGCCGCTGTTTCAACCATTTCCAGCCACCAGCCCCAGAACTCACGTTCTTCCGGTGCTTTCTTGGCATTAATGCAACTGGCAAGACAATCGAAGAAAAAATGCCCTTCGGATGAGTGCTGCTGGCGAAGATACGGGCCAAGCGCGGTCAGCTTGGTCATCAGGCGGCCATGAGGAGGAAAAATGACTTGTGTTGGCATAGCATGTCCATCCTTAGTCGGAGTTCAAAAAAAGCGCAACTTTCTGAAAATATCCCTTGTTGGAATGACCATTTAACGCACAAGGCCAATGAAATGGCAACATATTATTTACATCCTCGGACCAGACAAAGCGACCTTTACAGTGTGTCCTTCAACCAGTCGACTACCGTGCTCATCGCTCTGTGGTAGCCATCGTGCAAAGGTGCCGCAGGTACAGTCACCGCTTTCCCGCCCCGGCTTGATAAAGCAATCAGCTGGTTATCCGTCTCAGGGCAAACAGGATCATCTTTTAAACTGACGCCCAGCATAGGGATGTCGACTTTACGACGGGCAAGCAACCCCTGCTGCTTGAGCGACCAGGCGCTCATATGCGAAACCAGGCTTGCTTTAGACACCCAGTTTTTCCCCATCCGTGAAGCAAACATGTCCAGATACATTCTGGGCATACTGTTCAGCAACTTAGGCTGGCTCAGTAATCCATGAATAATACCGCCAATACTGATGCTGGTTTTCAGCCGTGTCGGCTCCAGAAACCCCAGCCGGATAGCAGCATTGCCGCCAAAGCGTATCCCCAGCATCGCGACCCTGTTATGGTCAACCCAGGGCACATCACGCACCTGTTGCAGCAATGCCTGATGAAGCCGGCTGGTATCTTCGGTTAATGGCCAGGCCGCACTGTGGCCAACCGATGGCATATCCAGTGTGATCATCGCAAAACCGGCCGGTCCGAAGTAATCCTGATACAAGGGCCACAGCTCAGTCTGCAATGTATCCAGACCACCACTGACAATCACGGTCGGCAACAGCTTGTCGGTACAAGGCAAGTGAATAAAAGCCTGAAATTTTTTGCCCTGGTAGGAGACATCAATGGTTTTCACCTGATGCGGCATCAGTTCGGTGGCATCTTTGTAGGTCAGGGTCGCCTGAAGCTCCGCCTGGGCGGCCAGCTCATCCCCCTTCAGGTGCGGATAGGCCGCAATACCATAATGGGTGCTCGCTTTAAGCAGCAGCTTAGCGGCCTGTTCTTTGTCGCCTTTATCCAGGCTCTCGCGGCTTAAGCGCTGGTATTTACTGCCCAGCTGCGACCATTCATAGACCCAGTTACCAGGCTTGTAGCCGATCACTGTATCCAGCAGTTCATCATTGGTGCGTTGTGCTTCGGCACTGGCAATTTTGGCAAAGACACTTTCCATTTCAATAGGATCAACGCCTTGCCAGATCCATTGCGGACGTCGCAGAACCCGGTACCAGCCGCTTTCACTGTCCCCATCAAGCGCGTTATGAACTTCCTGGGATGAAGTATGGGCCAGTTTAACCAGACTCGAGGTTTCTTTGGTCGTTTGACGAGGAGCAAACAATTTTTCAGACAAGTTTACCTTAGAAGGCTCAGACACAATTGACTCCTGCATTTGTCGGTTCAGAACCTGCTACCGCCACCACAGCGATAACATTAAATCTGGCTATATTGTATATGTTTTCTCAGCCATTACCCCAAACGGCAGGCACAAAAAAAGGAGCCTGTTCGCTCCTTTTCGAAAAAATGCCGGGCAGCTGTTTTACTTAGCGCTTGGCAATTGGATCAACATAAGTCACAGCCATATCCCAGGGTTGCTCAATCCAGGTATCCTGAGCAATATCGACAACATAATCATCAACCAGATGTTTACCGGCAGGTTTGGCGCACACGGTAACGAATTTTGCTTTCGGGTACATAGCACGGATCATTTCAGCCGTACCGCCTGTATCCACCAGATCGTCCACCACGATAAAGCCGTCACCATCACCCTCTGCTTTTTTCAGTACTTTCATATCACGCTGATGATCGTGGTCATAGCTTGAAATACAGACTGTATCAACATGACGAATACCCAGTTCACGCGCAAGAATGGCAGCCGGTACCAGACCGCCACGGCTCACAGCGATAATGCCTTTCCACTGCTCAGCCGGCAGCAGCTTCTCAGCCAGCTGGCGTGTGTAACTCTGCATGTTGTCCCAGGTGATGACGAACTTATTACTCATATCCGATGAACCTCTAAATCAGCGAATAAAAACCGCTGGTCGATAAACAAATTATAAAAAGATGATTTTAGCTGCAAACAGCACGGCAATAACCCAGACGCTGATATTCACCTCGCGTCCTTTACCACTGAGCAACTTGATCGCTGCATAGCTGATAAAGCCCAGCGCGATCCCTTCTGCAATGGAATATGTTAACGGCATCAGCAGGCAGACCACAACAACAGGTGCCGCTTCTGTTAAGTCACGCCAGTCAATGCTGTTCAGCCCCGACATCATCAGGATGGCGACGTAAAACAATGCGCCGGCCGTCGCGTAAGCAGGTACCATGCCCGCCAGCGGCGAGAAGAACAGCGCGAGCAGGAACAAGACACCCACAGTCACAGCGGTCAGACCGGTCCGACCGCCTGCCGCAACACCAGCAACACTTTCAACGTAAGACGTCGTGTTGGATGTTCCCAGCAGTGCACCCACGGAGGTTGCGGTACTGTCTGCCAGCAGCGCACGACCCAGGCGCGGCATCCTGCCGTCTTTGTCGACCATGCCAGCTTTGGTGGTTGCCCCCACCAGCGTCCCGGCGGTATCAAACAGATCCACAAACAGGAAAGCAAAGACGATCGACACCAGGCCTACATCCATGGCACCGCTGAAATCCAGCTGCATGAAGGTTGGCGCAAGACTTGGCGGCAAAGAAACAATGCCGTGGTACTGGACGTCACCAAACAAAATCCCCAGTGCCGTAATGATCAGAATGGCAATCAGAACCGCAGCTTTTAAACCGCGATGAACCAGTGCAATGGTCAGAATGAAACCCAGCGCTGCCATGGCTGCCGGGAAACTGGTGAAGTCACCAACCTGAACCAGCGTTGCTGGGTTATCGACGACAATCCCCGCACTTTGCAAGGCAATAAATGCCAGGAACAACCCGATGCCCGCCGTGATGCCCGTCCTCAACGAGAGTGGTATGGCATGAATTAACCACTCGCGGACTTTCAACAGACTGAGCACGATAAAACACAGGCCCGAGAAGAAGACCGCCGCCAGCGCCACCTGCCAGGTATGACCCATTCCCAAAACTACGGAATAAGTGAAGAAAGCATTCAGCCCCATGCCCGGCGCCTGAGCAACCGGATAATTTGCCACTAAGCCCATCATGAAACAGCCGATCATCGCCGCCAGACAGGTTGCAACAAAAACGGCCCCTTTATCCATTCCTGTCGCCGCCAGCATCGACGGGTTCACAAAGATGATATAGGCCATCGTCAGGAAGGTCGTCGCACCAGCCAGCATTTCGGTACGAACATTGGTCCCGTTTTCATTTAACTTAAACAGCTTCTCTAGCATTGCTCTCTGGTCCTTGGAGAAAAGTGTTTGCTACCTCTGAAACGCAAAAAGTATAACAGCAAATAGTAAACGATTGCGTCACAGTAATTTTGGGGGGCGATTATAGGCTTATCAGTAGTAAATTACCAGACGGGTCAGAAATATCAGTCAATGTCAGATATATGGCTGATTTTAATCCAACCCAACACCGAAACCCCATTAAATATAATAAAAATCAACAAGTTAAAATTAACCATTCATGATTGATATTTAAGCGATTAAATTTTTCACAGCAAAAGCAAACGCTTAATCATATATAAAGAGTGAAGTCTTTACTCTGTTAGGCAGGGTGTAATCGAATACATTCCTTTTCACAACATTATCATCAAAAATGCCGGGTGAAAGTAAAATGAGTTAAGCGGAAGATAAAAAAAACGCCACCCTTTCCCGGGTGGCGGCAAAACTAAGTCATCGGGTCTCTGTCGGCAGCAATCACTGCAGCAGAGCAATTATCTGATTAGTCTTGAAAGTTAGGGGGTGAACATCTGTTCGCAACGCTAAAGTTGCAGGCACATCAGGGGGATGTGTGCCTTGAGCAATTCAATTATCAGTAACCAAAAGATCGCGGGTAGCTAAACGCACCACTGAAAACGCCTTTATTGTTCCAAAATTTTGCTGTGGATTCATATACATTCATGACAACGACTTCCTAATATATTTTTATTGCCTGGAGGCTAACTGAGAGCAACCTGGCCACCAATCTCGGTTCCCTGGAGTTAATGCACTGACCTTTCCCTGTGCTAACTATCGTTTTTCAACTTGGGATAATAATAACCATATGGTAATTTAATTACAACTTTAATTTTAACTACGTCACACTTTTGTGAATAAACCTCTCAATAACACCCATTAACGGTAATTTATTACACCACGAACTATGTTAACCAGGCCATAAATCCACACAAATGAGACTAAAGTGGCATACCTAATTTCCGAAGAAGCAGACAACATCAGTGAAGGTCATTTGCCTGAGTGCAAGCAAGGAAGAAAGCGCTATGACAAAACTCCTTCACTTACGTTCACTATCTATCAGCAGCCGTCTGTATCTGCTGGGCTTGATCATTACCATTCTGACCCTGCTCCCTCTGATTACCTTTATATCTGGCTATCAGGAAACCCTTCTGGACCAAAAACGAGATAAAACCAGAAACCTGGTCGAGAGTGCCCACAGTTTGCTGGCTTACTACTACCAGCAGGAAACTCAGGGCCAGCTGACACGCATTGAAGCACAACAGCAGGCAAAACTGGCCATCGCCAGCCTTCGCTATGAAAATAATGATTACTTCTGGATTAACGATAACCATCCCAACATGGTGATGCACCCGTTCAAACCCGAACTGGACGGTAAAGATCTCTCCCAGTTCAAAGATCCGCTCGGCAACAAACTGTTTGTCAGCATGGCAGACGTCGTCAGGCAGCAAAGCCAGGGCTTTGTCGATTATCAGTGGGAAAAACCAGGTCACTCTGAGCCTGTTGATAAAATTTCCTATGTAAAAGGATTTGCCCCCTGGGGATGGATTCTGGGATCTGGGATATATGTCGATGATGTCAAAGCGCTGTTTTACACAGAGTTACAACGCCTCGGGCTCATTTTGGCCGCTTCATTGATCCTGATGCTGCTTCTGGCCAAAGTGATAGGCCGCAGCATTACCGCCCCGTGTGAATCCACCTTGCTGGCCATGCAGGATATTTCCCGCGGTGAAGGTGATTTAACCCGGCGCCTGCCGGTTCAGGGTAATGATGAACTGAGCCTCATCGCTACTGCCTACAACCAGTTTGCCGATAAAATCACCGACATGCTGCGTGCTGTCGAACCCGTCAGTGAGCATATCAGTTCGGCCGCCAGTCAGCTCAATGCCGTCGCCAACACCACGGCCGAGAGTGCAAGTCAGGCGCATCAGGGGGTGGATTCCGTCGCCTCGGCCATGACAGAGCTGCATTCCAGTAACCAGGAAGTCGCACGCTCGGCAGCAACAGCTGCCGACGCCGCAACAACAGCGCAATCTCACAGTGAACAGGGGCTGAGTGTTGTATCTCGCTCGGGAGAGGAAATGCGTGCCCTGCTCGCCTTGTTGGATGAAACCAATAAAAGTGCGCAAGCATTGGCCGAAGACTCTGAAGCCATAGGAGCTGTGCTGGACGTGATCCGCAACATTGCTGAACAGACCAACCTGCTGGCCCTGAATGCCGCCATTGAAGCAGCCCGTGCTGGCGAGCAGGGCCGTGGTTTTGCCGTAGTCGCCGATGAGGTACGTACTCTGGCTACCCGCACTCAGTCCAGTACCAATGAGATAGAATCCATTATCACCCGGCTGCAGAATCGCTCCAGCAATGTCAGTAACGCCCTGATCCAGACCAGTGAGCAGTCAGCCAGTACGGTAAAACATACCCAGGATGTCGCCAATGCACTGGAAGCGATCAGTCAGCAAATTCATACTATTCGAGATCTGAATCAACACATTGCCGATGCCAGCCAGCAGCAGTCCGATGCGACAGAAGCCATTAACATCAGCCTGTCGCAACTGAGTGAACACAGTCACAGCCATGTTTCACAGGGTCAGCAGATTGCGGCGGCCAGTGAGCAACTGCTCGCTAGTGGTCGTCACCTTAATGTACAGATCTCTCAATTTAAGATTTAGCGAAAAGCAAAGTGGATTAATAGCAAGCTCCCTGTGGCTGAGGTAAGATATTCATCTGCCTGTCCCGGAAATTCACCCTATGATAGTCCGGGTAAGGCAGCATGAATGACAGTTTATTAGGGAGAGTTCTGTGTCTGAAATCAGCCATCTTTCGCCACAAATCGTGTGGCAATTCTTTGATCAAATTTGCGCTATACCACACCCGTCCAAGCATGAAGAAGCATTGGCTCAACACATCATACGTTTTGCTGAAACCGAAGGCCTGGCCGTACGCCGAGATCCCACTGGCAACGTATTTATTACAAAGCCAGCCACTGCGGGAATGGAAAACCGCAAAGGCGTGGTGCTTCAGGCACACATTGATATGGTTCCGCAAAAGAATGAAGACACAGATCACGACTTTGCTGCTGACCCAATTCAGCCTTATATCGACGGTGAGTGGGTAACCGCCAGAGGAACGACCTTAGGGGCAGATAACGGTATTGGTATGGCAACTTGTCTGGCTGTACTGGCCTCGAAAGATATTGAGCACGGCCCTCTGGAAGTACTGCTAACTATTGATGAAGAAGCCGGTATGACAGGTGCATTTGGTCTGCAGGAAGGCTGGCTGGAAGGCGATATTCTGCTGAATACCGATTCAGAGCAGGAAGGCGAAATCTACATGGGTTGCGCCGGTGGCGTTGATGCCGAGCTATCTCTGGCGATTGAGCGTGAGACGGTTCCGGCAGAGCACACTGCTGTCAAACTGATGATCAAAGGCCTGAAAGGCGGCCACTCTGGCTGTGATATTCACACCGGCCGTGCCAACGCCAATAAGTTGCTGGGACGTTTCCTGTTTGCCCATGCCGCAGAGCTGGGGCTGCGAGTACACAGCCTCAAAGGCGGCACACTGCGCAACGCGATTCCCCGCGAAGCCTTTGCCATCGTTACGCTGCCAGCCAGACAGGCTGATGCGCTGCAGGATCGCTTCGGTCATTTCCAAAACATACTGAATACCGAGCTGGGTAACGTAGAAACCGGTATCAAACTGTCGGTTGAAAACAGCGAATTGCCTGTAGATGTGCTCTGTGCTGACAGCCAGCAACGTCTTCTGGCACTGATCAATGCCTGTCCGAACGGTGTTGTGCGCATGAGCGACGACATTCCCGGTGTCGTTGAAACCTCACTGAACCTGGGCGTGATCACCACAGAGACTGACCGCGTGACCCTGCTGTGTCTGATCCGCTCTCTGATTGACTCTGGCCGTAGCAGTGTTGAACACGCGCTGAGCGCCCTGGCCCAGCTGGCTGGCGCACAGTGTGAGTTCTCCGGCGCCTATCCGGGCTGGAAACCAGACCCGGATTCAGAAGTGATGCATCTGTTCCGCGACACTTACAAAGAGATTTACGGTAATATCCCGGATATCATGGTGATCCATGCTGGCCTGGAATGTGGCTTGTTTAAAGAGCCGTACCCAAACATGGATATGATTTCTTTCGGTCCGACCATTAAATTTCCGCATTCCCCCGACGAAAAGGTGAACATTAAAACCGTTGGCCTGTTCTGGGAGCAAATGGTCGCCATCCTGAAACAGATCCCGGTGAAAGCCTGATAAATGCAGCGGGGAGCGTATCCGCTCCCCTTTGTCTGTTCCGGAAAACCTGAGTTTCCTAAAACACACCTACCAGTCAAACGACAATTGCTGCGCTTTGACGCCCGATTCCAGCCCGACGCTGATACCAACTAAGCGAATTTCCCGCCCTTTTTGTCTGGTCAGGGCTTCGGTCAGTAAAGCGGCGAACTGCTGCTTCTGCAATACCGGTTGACTATGCTCGACCGTGGTTTGCTGGAAATCGGCGAATTTCACTTTGACTCCCTGACGGGCAATACGCAGATCCGGACGCACTTTTCTGAGCCGTGCTTCCAATTCAGGATACAGTTTCTCAACGACTTGCCAGCATTGAGCATAATCAACAATGTTGCGGGAAAAGGTTCTCTCGACACCCACAGATTTTCGCTCACGCGAGACCACAACGTCACGCTCATCAATGCCGTGTGCACGCGCCCACAGTGATTGGCCAAACTTGCCAAACTGCTTTAACAATTCCCGCCTGTCATAAGCTTGTACATCCTTGCCGAGATACAGGCCGATATCGTGCAGTTTTTGGATGGTGACTTTGCCAACTCCAGGTATTTTCTCCAATGGCAACTCGGCCACAAAATCAGACACGCCGGCTGGCGTCACCACATACTGACCATCCGGTTTATTCATATCGGAGGCTATTTTGGCAATGAATTTTACCGGTGCCACCCCTGCGGAAGCTGTGAGATGCAACTCTTCACGGATAGCCTGACGGATGTCCTGAGCAATTAAAGTCGCTGAACCTCGGTGCAGGTGGCTGTCTGTGACATCCAGATAGGCTTCATCGAGAGAAAGGGGTTCGATCTGCGAGGTATAGCGCCGGAAAATCGCCCTGATTTGATGCGAGACCTCTTTATAAACAGCCATCCTGCCGGGCACCAGTACCAGGTCCGGACAGAGCTGCATCGCCTGAGCTGTCGGCATAGCAGAACGCACGCCGAATTGCCGGGCCAGATAATTACAGGTACTGAGCACTCCCCGCTGTTCAGATCGCCCACCGATAGCAATAGGGACATGTTGCAGTTCAGGGTTATCGCGCATCTCAACCGCCGCAAAAAAGCAGTCCATATCAACATGGATAATTTTCCGTTGATGGCTGTTGGTCACGTTTTTATCTGACATAACATCGGCTTTCAACATGTGACTGGATAATAGATAGCTGTATTTATACACAGTATTATATGTGCTCACCTTGCAGATAGCGAGCAACAAAAAGCCCGCGGTTTTAACCACGGGCTTTTTACTCAGCGAGAACGCCAGTCATAATCAGATGATCTGATTTTTCTTCCATTCTTCCTGCTTGGCGGCGCGAGCTTCACGTTTCAAACGCTTATCACAGGGTTCAGGACAGTCACATTCTTTTTCAATGCCAACCGCGCCAAGGCCGCCGCAGCTACCAGCTACCGTTTTACGCTGGAAAATATAGCCGACAGCCATAGCGACTATGACCAACAGAAAAACACCAAAGGTTGTTACATATACCAACATACTATGCTCTCAACTTATTTCTTCTGCATGTAAGTCGTAAAGGCATCAGAGGCATATTCCTTAAAGCCTTCTTCCGTACTTACAATTAACAGAACTGGCAATTTTTCTTGGTTTGCCAGTGCAATTGCTTTCTCTTCTCCCATTACAGAAAATGCCGTTGCCAGAGCATCTGCTGTCATGCTTTTCGGATGCATCACAGTCACTGACACCACATGGTTGGTAATCGGCTTACCTGTTTTAGGATTTATCAGATGTGAATAGCGTACACCATTTTCTTCAAAATAGTTACGATAATCACCCGAAGTGGCCACCGCCATTTCCCCCGGCTCAACCACTTCCTGTATCGAACGGCTGCCATCTTCTGTTGGCTTTTCAATGGCTATCCGCCATGGAACACCTTCCAGATTCTTGCCTTTCAGGCGAATTTCACCACCGATTTCAACCAGATAGTCATTCACACCCAAAGAAGCAATATAGTCAGCCACAACATCGACGCCATAACCCTTCGCAATGGATGACAGATCAACATACAGTCCGGGCAAATCTTTTACCAAAGCGTTACCTTCGACTTTCAGATGCTCTATGCCGATTTCCTGACGTCGAGCACTCAGCTCTTCATCCGTCGGTACCACATCCGGACGGGCTTCCGGTCCGAAACTCCATAAGTTAACCAGGGGGCCAACCGTCACATCCAGCGCTCCATCCGTCAATTTTGCCAAGCGAATCGCTTCCCGGACGACTGCCGCCGTATCAGCCGACACAACAAACGGTTCACGGCTTTGATGCTGATTAAATTGGCTGAGCTCGGAGTCCTCACGATAGGTCGACATCTGATCGTTAACCAATTCAAGGCGGCGATCAATTTCTTTCTGAAGTGCCACTTCGCTCGGTAAGCCTTCCTGCTCAATCAACTTGATCGAATAATAGGTCCCCATTGTTGAGCCGGTCAGGTGAATTAACTGACGTTGCTCGCTACAGCCACTGACAACCAGTGCCATCACCAGCAGCACAGCTGCCCGGGTGAATAGTTTCATCATGCAGGGATCTCCCAAATACAGACAATGTCACTCAGTTACCGCTCACACGGCATTGATACGCGCTAAAGAATTTATGCAGGGCTTGACGAAAAATGGCTGATCCCAAGGGATCAGCCATTTTAAAGGAAGACCTCAGGCAGGATTAGCCACCAAAGTCATCCAGCAGGATGTTTTCGTCTTCAACACCCAAGTCTTTCAGCATACTGATAACAGCAGCGTTCATCATCGGTGGACCACACATATAGTATTCGCAGTCTTCCGGTGCATCATGATCTTTCAGGTAGTTTTCATAAAGCACATTATGGATGAAGCCGGTGTAACCGTCCCAGTTATCCTCTGGCAGAGGATCAGACAGGGCGCAGTACCACTTAAAGTTATCGTTTTCGTTCTGCAGCATATCGAAATCTTCCACATAGAACATTTCACGCTTAGAACGAGCACCATACCAGAAAGTCATCTTACGCTTAGACTGCAAACGTTTCAGCTGGTCAAAGATGTGTGAACGCATAGGTGCCATACCTGCACCACCGCCGATAAACACCATCTCAGCATCGGTATCTTTCGCGAAGAATTCACCAAACGGACCAGAGATAGTCACCTTATCACCTTCTTTCAGTGACCAGATATACGAAGACATGATACCTGGTGGCACGTCCGGGTTACGAGGTGGCGGCGTAGCGATACGCACGTTCAGCATAATAATGCCTTCCTCTTCCGGATAGTTCGCCATCGAGTAAGCACGAATTGTTTCTTCGTTAACCTTTGACTCGTATCGGAACAGGTTGAACTTGTCCCAGTCTTCACGGAATTTCTCAGGTACGTCGTAATCAGCATACTTAACATGGTGTGGTGGCGCTTCAATCTGAATATAACCACCAGCACGGAATGGTACTGACTCACCGTCTGGAATGCCCAGCTTCAGCTCTTTGATGAAGGTCGCTTTATTATCATTAGAGATAACAGAGCAATCCCACTTTTTAACACCAAAGATTTCTTCCGGCAGTTCGATGTCCATGTCGGCTTTCACGTTAACCTGGCAAGACAGACGCTCACCTTCACGTGCTTCACCTTTAGTGATGTGATCCAGTTCCGTTGGCAGAATATCGCCGCCACCAGATTTGATTTTCACGCGGCACTGACCGCATGAACCACCACCACCACAAGCAGAAGAGACAAAGATGCCGCTGCCTGCCAGTGCGCCCAAAAGTTTACCACCCGCAGGGGTCGTGATTGCTTTTTCCGGGTCGTTATTGATTGAGATAGTAATGTCACCAGATGGTACCAGCTTGGATTTAGCGAACAGAATCACTAATACCAGAGCCAGGATAATCAAGGTGAACATAACTACGCCAAGAATAATATCCATGAATTATTCCTTATTATCCTGATTACAGCTGTACACCGGAGAAGGACATGAAGCCCAACGCCATGAGACCTACAGAGATGAAAGTGATACCCAGGCCACGCAGACCGGCAGGTACGTCAGAATACTTCATCTTCTCGCGAATACCCGCCAGGGCAACGATAGCCAGCATCCAGCCCACACCAGAGCCAAAGCCGTATACCACAGACTCCGCGAAGTTGTAGTCACGCTGTACCATGAAAGATACGCCACCGAAGATTGCACAGTTAACGGTGATCAGCGGCAGGAAAATACCCAGCGCGTTGTACAGCGGCGGGAAGAAACGGTCCAGAATCATTTCCAGAATCTGTACCAGTGCCGCGATAACACCGATAAAAGTGATAAAGTTCAGGAACGTCAGGTCAACGCCCTCAACAATGGCGCCGTCTTTCAGCAACAGGTTATAAACCAGATTGTTCATCGGCACTGCAATTGTCAGTACCACTGTTACTGCAATACCCAGACCAAAAGACGTTTTTACTTTCTTAGAGACTGCCAGGAATGTACACATCCCCAGGAAGAAAGACAGTGCCATGTTCTCGATGAAAATCGAGCGAACCAGCAAGCTAATATAATGTTCCATGTTTCCCTTACTCCTTCGCTTCTACTTGATCCGGACGTAAAGTACGGATTGTCCAAATCATAAAGCCAATCAGGAAGAAGGCAGACGGTGCCAATAGCATGATACCGTTTGGCTGATACCAGCCACCTTCAGAAATCAGCGGCAGTACCTGAACACCGAAGATGCTACCTGAGCCTAGTAGCTCACGGAAGAAGCCCACTGTCAGCAGTACGAAGCCGTACCCCAGACCGTTACCAATACCATCCAACAGAGATGGCAATGGGGCCGATTTCATTGCATAGGCTTCTGCACGTCCCATAACGATACAGTTGGTGATGATCAGACCAACGAATACAGACAGCTGCTTAGAGATGTCGTAGACGAATGCTTTCAGCACCTGGTCAACCACGATTACCAACGAGGCAATAATCGCCATCTGAGCGATAATACGTACGCTGTTAGGGATTTGGTTACGCACCAGAGACACAAAGAAGTTGGAAAATGCAGTAACGAAGGTCACAGCCAGCGCCATTACGAACGCAGTTTCCAGTTTAGTGGTTACAGCCAGCGCTGAGCACACACCCAGTACCTGTAAGGCGATCGGGTTATTGCTAACGATCGGCCCCAACAGGACTTTTTTCATTTCTTTAGTATCAGCCATTGTTCAGGCCTCCATTGCGCACTTTAGCCAGGAACGGACCGAAGCCGTTGTCACCTAACCAGAACTGGAAGGTGTTCTGAACGCCATTACTCGTCAGCGTTGCACCAGACAGGCCGTCGATACCATGAATATCACCTTCCGGCGCGCCGCCTTTCACAACGCGGATGGCAGGTTCGAAGTTATCATCAAGCAGCTTCTTGCCTTCCCACTGTGCACGCCATTTCGGGTTAACGACTTCACCACCCAGACCAGCGGTTTCACCCTGTTCATAGTAAGCGATGCCAGACACGGTGTTGCCGTCGGTTTCAACTGCAACAAATGCGTACATCATGGACCAAAGTCCTTTACCATTAACTGGCAGAATCAGCTTCTGAACCTGACCGTTTTCATCTTTTACCAGATACACTTTGGCAACGTTCGCACGACGAATCAGTTTCGCCGGATCAGCAGCCGGATCCAGTTTCACAGAAAGAGCCGGCGTTTTTGATGCGTCACGCTGGTCATACTCTGCTGGTGATTCACCTTCGACAGACTCGACGAAGTTACCGGATTTCAGTTCAACCAGTTTTGGTTCAATGAACTTGTTATACGTGTCTGGAACATTCACACCCTCTTGCAGCAGGCCAGCTACAGACAGGATATTGCGCTGAACATCCAGCTTAGCATTCGCTTGCTGCATCGGGCGCAGCATGACTGCTGCTGTTGATACCACGATAGAGCACACCAGGCTCAGGACAACAACAACAATCAGCGTTTTCTTAAAGCTATCATTCTTATTTGACATGACGAGCCAGTCTCCGTTTGATGTTGCCTTGAATTACTGCATGGTCAAACAGCGGTGCAAACAGGTTTGCGAATAGAATCGCCAGCATCATGCCTTCCGGGAACGCAGGGTTAACCACACGTACCATCACAGCCATCACGCCAATCAGTGCACCGTACCACCACTTACCTTTATTGGTAAAAGCAGCAGAAACCGGATCGGTTGCCATGAACATCATACCGAAGGCAAAGCCACCCAGTACCAGATGCCAGTGCCAAGGCATAGCGAACATTGCGTTGGTATCGGAACCAATGATGTTAAACAGTGTTGCGGCAGCAACCATACCTATCATGGTACCGGCAATAATGCGCCAGGACGCAATGCCCAGATACACAATGAAAGCACCGCCGATCAGAATGAACAGAGTCGACACTTCACCGATTGAACCAGGAATGCGTCCAATGAAAGCATCCATCCAGCTCACAGCTTCACCTGTGATAGTGTTAACCACTGCTGTCTGGCCACCGGTTGCCCACTGGCTCAATGCCGTTGCACCAGAGAAACCATCAGCGGCAGTCCACACCAGATCGCCTGAGATCTGCGCCGGGTAAGCGAAGAACAGGAAGGCACGACCGGCAAGAGCCGGGTTCAGGAAGTTACGACCTGTACCGCCAAAGATCTCTTTCGCCACGACCACACCAAAGGTAATACCCAGTGCAGCCTGCCACAGAGGCAATGTTGGCGGAACGATCAGCGCAAACAGAATCGAAGTCACGAAGAAACCTTCGTTCACTTCGTGCTTACGCACCATACAGAACAGTACTTCCCAGAAGCCACCAACGATAAATACCGTGGCATAGATAGGCAGGAAGTATGTCGCACCCAGCAGCATTTTACTGCCCCAGCCGGCGTCAGCACCTAAGGTGCCGCCCAGAGACTCGGTCAGCCAGTAATGCCAGTCACCACTGATAATGGCAGCCAGCTGATCACCTGCATACAGGTGGTTCAGGGCAAACACTGCCTGATGACCTACGTTGTACATACCCCAGAACATGGCAGGGAATACGGCCAACCAGACCATGATCATGATACGTTTCAGGTCGATACTATCACGCACGTGAGAACCGGTACGGGTTACAATACCTGGGGTGTACAGCACGGTGGCGACTGCTTCATACAGTGCAAACCATTTCTCATGCTTACCACCTGGCTCAAAGTGGTGTTCGATCTGCTCGAGGTAATTCTTGAGGCTCATGAATTATCCTTCCTTCTCAATCTTGTCCAGGCATGCACGCAGCATTGGACCGTACTCATACTTACCTGGGCACACGAAGGTACACAGTGCCAGATCTTCTTCATCCAGCTCCAACGCACCCAACTGCTGGGCACTGTCAGTATCGCCGGCGCACAGATCACGCAATAGCAGTGTAGGCTCGATGTCCAGCGGCATGACACGCTCATAGTTACCGATTGGCACCATGGAACGCTCACTACCATTGGTAGTGGTTGTCATGTTGTACAGCTGGCCTGGGAAAAATTGGCTAAAGAAAGCACGTGTTACAGAGAATTTGTTCTTACCAGGAACGATCCAGCCCATGAACTCTTTCTCACGACCTTCACGCAGCGCAGAAATCTGCAGGTGGTAACGGCCGAGATAAGCATGAGGGCCAGTCGCCGGAATGCCATTCAGGACAGAACCTGACAGCACACGCAGTTCACCGGTTAACAGCTCAGATTCAGTCAACTGCTCGACAGACGCACCGATAACAGTACGAACCAGACGAGGGTTGTTAACGGCAGGACCTGCCAGAGAAACAACACGCTGAGTGTACAGCTCACCAGTCAGGAATAACTGACCGAAAGCAATCACATCCTGATAGTTCAGGTGCCATGCAACATTATGAGCGTCAGCACCGAACAAAGTATGGATGTGCGTACCTACCAGACCGGCAGGGTGCGGTCCGTTAAATACGTGTTCTTCAACATTGGCTTCGCTGCTGCGCGGCAGGCTTGCACCTGACTTACACACATACACCTTGCCACTGCTCAGACGAGACAGAAGCGACAGACCAGCAACAAAGGCTTCGCCTTGTTCGTTGATAATCACTTCTGGGTTGGCTGCCAATGGGTTGGAATCCATCGCATTGACAAAAATCGCCTGTGTTTCAGAATCGATCGCTGGGACCTTGCTGAATGGACGGGTACGTAACGCTGTCCACATACCAGACTCAACCAGCTGCTCTACAATCACAGAGCGATCCAGTTGAGCCAGCCCAGCTTTGTCATAGCGGTTAAAGGTGATTTGATCATCGCCTTCAACATCAATGACAACAGACTGAAGCACACGCTTAGCTCCACGGTTGACTTCCACAACCTTGCCACTGGCTGGAGCAGTAAATTTAACGCCTGGGTTCTTCTTATCTTCGAAGAGCACCTGACCTTTTTTTACTGCATCCCCTACGCGGACATGCATGGTTGGACGCATACCCACGTATTCTTCGCCAAGCAAGGCGACTCGAGAGATGGACTTACCATCATTTATCGCCTGGGTAGGAGTCCCTGCAATTGGGATATCCAGCCCCTTCTTTATTGTAATCATACGCACTTGCACTACATTAACGGGAAAAAGAACTTGTTATTGCGCAACTTAGACACGACTTTCCTTGGTCCGAGGCCGGTTTTCCAGCAACCAGCGCCGCAACATCCTATTAACTCTTCCATCACACATTAAGATGACGAGTTTTTTCGAGGGCCGGATTTTAGCATTAATCAACAGGTTTTTACTATGGCAAACCTCGCTAATCGAACTGAAATTCAGCGATAGCTGATGTGCTAATAATCACGAGAACAGATAAATTTGACCCAACGCACACTTGCGCTGAATCTTCTGCTTGTCGCCTCGAAAATTGTATTTTTCTGCTATTTACAAATTGGTATCAAAACGTCAACACCAAAGGACAGTCGGTAAAACTAACGCATTCGATGGTCATAAAACAGTAAAATTCGACGCAAAACCGCATCGAATTTGCAACATATGTTTTCATCCGGCAGCTAAGGCATCACCGAACATTTCACCACATTCGGGACTCATTATAGTCGCCTGAAATGAGAATAGGCTTGCTAACTAAGCAGCCCTGCGCCACAAGACCAGCAGCGGGACAATCACAGGACACTCTGTGACTTAACGGTGCGTATACTACGCCATGGCTCAATTATTGATGACTATCAACTTCAAACTTCGGACTGTAAAAAACCGCAACAAGATGCGGTTTTTGATCAACGAGCGATTCACCACTGTTCAATCACTTGATGTAGTCATCATATCTTAACCAAACTTACTACCACCCAAACAAGCGGGAGAAGCCGGTGCAGACTGCTGCGCCTGCCATTCATCCGGTGTGTAAGTGTGAATCGCCAGCGCATGAATGTGATTGGCCAGCTCATCTGCCAGTACTGTATTAATTGCTCTATGGCGACCAATCAGACGCTGACCTTCAAATTCATTACTGACCACTATCACTTTAAAATGACTTTCTGCGCCTTCTGGCACATTATGCATATAGCTTTCATTGTGCACTTCCAGATGGGTCGGTGACAATGCGGCTTGCAGTTTCTGTTCAATGCGTTCCTGGATCATATGGCCTCCTGACGCTGGCATGCTAGGTGTCTGTGCAAGAGTAGCGAATGAAAATTCGGCGATATCCTGAAAATCGCTGTGTTATGCTCACCATAACAACACACTTCTCACTGTTAGTCTTTGCAGCTACGTCAGCATCTGCGAAAATATTCAACCCGACAACATACCCTAAAGATAGCCTGAATGAAACCTGAGCTCACCCTGCACGGCCAGACCCTGCAACTGAACCGATACCCGATTCGTCAAAATGAAACTTTGCAAGCCTGGGATGCGGCGGATGAATACCTGATCAACCAGGTTGAAGACATGAAGCAGAAGCAGGCGCTCACTCTGGATGCTGAGCGCCCCGTTTTGATCATGAATGACAGCTTTGGTGCCTTAGCATGCTGGTTCGCCCGCCAGGGACAGACGGTATCTGTTGGTGACTCATACATTGCAAGAACGGCCAGCCAGCACAATCTGGCCGCAAACACGCTGCCGGACGTCAAATTCGCTGACTGCCTGGCTCCTGTGCCACCCCAGACCCAGCTGGTACTGCTGAAGCTGCCCAAAAATAACCGGCTGCTCATCTGGCAGCTTACCCAGCTTTGTGCCGCTTTACCTGAAGACTGTGTGGTGATTGCTGCCGCTAAAGCCAGGGACATACATTCCTCCACACTCAAACTGTTCGAGAAACATCTGGGCCCGACCAGTACGTCACTGGCAATGAAAAAAGCACGACTGATTTTCTGTCAGCCGGATAAAAATCTGGCGGCATCGCTGCCGGAAACCCAGCGCTGGGAGGTACCTGAGTACAAACTCACCTTAACCAACCATGCCAATGTGTTTTCTGGTGAAAGTCTCGACATCGGGGCCAGATTATTGCTGGAGCATATCCCTCAGGATCAGGCACTGAAGCACATTATCGACTTAGGGTGCGGAAACGGGGTCATTGGCTTGCAGGCAGCCAGACTCAATCCACAAGCAACAGTGACTTGTGTCGATGAAAGTTACATGGCCGTGGCGTCTTGCCGGGAAAATGCTGACCTGAATCTGACTAACCCGGCTCAACTCGAGGCTAAAGTAGATAACTGCCTGGAAAGTATGGCAAATAGCAACGCAGACCTGGTGTTATGCAACCCACCTTTCCACCAGCAAAATACCATTACCGATCATATTGCCTGGCAAATGTTCTGTGATGCAAAGCAAAGCCTAAGGCAACATGGACGTTTGATTGTGATCGGTAATCGTCATCTTGGCTATGATGGAAAGCTTAAGCGCCTGTTTGCTAAAGTACATAAAATTGCTCAGAACCATAAATTTGTGGTTTATCAAGCTGAAAAATAAGCCCATAATTTTGCTCATTGCGGCTGACGACAGCCAGTTTAATAAGGAACAAACCGGATGAAACCCTTCATTTTCGCCGTATCACTGCTGGCGCTGACTGCCTGTACGGCACCGACTGACTCCCAGCTTTCTATCCAACCCTCCCCTTCTCTGGCCAAACAATCAGACCTGGAGGGGCAAAGCCTGACCCTTGAAAGCCGCGACCTGCGCACCGCCCAGTTCGTTGCAGTGGTAGATAACGGCAATCAAAACGTTCACCCCTTGCACGCGAAAGAAAACCTGCGCCTGACATTACAAGACGCACTTTCTCGTCAGTTGACCTCTCAGGGCCTTCAAATTGGTCACGAAAGCCAGAACACAATGCGACTGGATATTCTTGAAGCCATAGTCAATGTCAAACAGAGCGCCTTCAGCCACACCCTGAACAGCAAGTTGCAGCTGCAGCTGGTTCTGACAACCCCCAACGGAAAATTCATTAAACGTTATGCGGGTAAATCATCCCGGGAAGGCGCGATGACAGCGTCAACAGAGTCAATGGAAGTGGCGATGACGGGTCTGATGGATGCCGTACTTCGTGACATCCAGTCTGATACTGAACTGAACAGCTACATGGAGGAAAACCTGTAATGCGACATTTTATCACTGCCACCCTGCTGGCACTCTCGTTTTCAGCCTCTGCCGCCACTCAGGTTGCCATTGAAACCAGTCTGGGCGAATTTGTGGTTGAGCTGAATGAAGAGCAAGCGCCAGTCACCACCAAAAACTTCCTGCGCTATGTCGAAGACGGCAGCTATGTGGGCACCATTTTCCACCGGGTTATTCCGGGATTCATGGCGCAAGGTGGTGGATTTGATGCCGATTTACAGCAGCGCCCGAGTTACGAGCCTATCAAGAATGAATCAGATAACGGCCTGAGCAACCAAAGAGCCACCCTAGCAATGGCGCGGACACAAGTGGCCGATTCAGCCACTCGTCAGTTCTACATCAATTACCAGAACAATACCTTTCTTGACGGCCGCTCGGGCAAGCCGGGTTATGCGGTGTTCGGAAAAGTTGTGAAAGGGTTCTCAGTTATTGAAAAAATGGCCGCGATTCCTACAACAACAGTCCGCTCAATAGGTATGAAAGATGTGCCTCAGCAGCCTATAGTTATTAAAGCTATTAACCTAATCAACAAGTAGATTGACGCCCCTGGCCGTTAATCTTCGGCCAGGGTGGTGCCTATGCTCAAACTTGTTTCCTCAATGCCGGATGTGCCGACAGAGCAAATTGCCAGTCACATTACTGATTACGCACCCGCTCTGGCTGTTTCTATGCTGGGCACCATTAATGGTGATACCAGCTACGACTCCTTAAAAAAAACCTGCACAGAGCATCTGCATGACTGGTGGCTGCTGTCGATCCCCAGCGGTACGCCTGACAATACCTATGAGTCCGTGTACTGGTATCTGCTGCATCTGATGGAGTCGCTGGAAGAACACCAGTTGCTGGGCAACTGCTTTATCCAGTTTCGTGTCACTGCCGGCGCTAAATTCCTGCTGGGTATCGGTGAGGCACCCGACAAAATGCAGGGCATTCGCCCCTAAAGCAGTACTTTGCCCCCAAACTCACCACACTTTGACTTTCCGATGGTTTTTCTCACCCGCGCTTGCTGTTACCTTATAGCGCTAAATCTGGAACCAGATAGTAATCAGTAGCAGAGGCCACTCCACATGGAGCATACCGTCGACGATCGCCCGAACACCGGGTGGCGCGTATATCTCGAAAAAAAAGTTCTCATCATGCTGGCACTCGGATTTTCGTCCGGTCTGCCCATTTTGCTGGTTTTTGGTACCCTGTCATTCTGGCTGCGTGAAGCAGAAGTCAGCCGTACTGACATTGGCTATTTCAGCTGGGTCGCGCTCGCATACGGCTTTAAATGGATATGGTCACCACTGATTGACCGCTTCCCCGTACCTGTACTGTCCAGCTTATTGGGCCGTCGCCGTGGCTGGATGGTATTCTCGCAACTGCTGATCATCGCCTCACTGTGCGGTATGGCGCTAAGTAATCCGCAGATTGATTTATACCAGTTAGCGGTATTTGCTGTGATAGTGGCGTTTTCTTCCGCGTCGCAGGACATAGTGATTGATGCTTACCGGATAGAACTGGCAACGGAACGCTTGCAGGCCGCGCTGGCTGCCGCTTATATGACAGGCTACCGACTGGCCATGATCATGGCTGGCGCTGGCGCACTGGCTTTTGCCGCTTTATTCGGTTCAGACACCGGCTATGACCCTATCGGCTGGAAAACTGCCTATTTCATCATGGCCGGCTTTATGGCCGTCGGCCTGATCACCGCGCTTTGCATTCATGAACCAGCACGTAACGGCAAAGAAATGGATGCGCTGGAAGCGGAGATCCGCCAAAGACTGGCAGCCGGGAACATGCCGCACTGGCTGGCCCGTATGTGTGCCTGGTTTTATACCTCTGCGATCATGCCTTTTATCGATTTCTTCTCGCGCTATGGGAGAGCCGGCCTGCTGCTGCTGGCGCTGATCGGCTGTTACCGTATCTCAGATGTCGTCATGGGCGTGATGGCCAATGCTTTCTATGTTGATATGGGGTTCAGCAAAACCGAAGTAGCTTCTGTCTCGAAAATATACGGCGTAATCATGACACTGGCTGGTGCGGGCCTGGGCGGTATATTAATTTACCGCTATAACACGCTGCGGATTCTGGCTCTGGGCGCTGTGCTGGCCGCATTCACTAACCTGCTGTTTATGGCCTTTACCTATATCGGCAACAGCCTGCCTATGCTGACTTTGGTGATCTCGATTGATAACCTGAGTGCGGGCATTGCCACCGCTGCCTTTATTGCCTTTATGTCCGGCCTGACCAACGTGGCGTTCTCTGCTACCCAATATGCCCTTTTCAGCTCCATCATGTTGCTGTTCCCGAAATTTCTTGCCGGTTTTTCAGGCCTGTTTGTTGATCACTGGGGCTATAACATGTTCTTTCTGAGTACCGCATTGATCGGCTTACCTGTACTGATCCTCATCAAAGCGGTGGCGAAATACGCCCCTCATCAGAACTAAATAACCTTGTCCGGGAACTTTATCTGGCCTGAGCGTTCCAACATGTCAGGCCAGATAGCTTGCCCCTCTCCCCTCTGTTTCTATATCTGTTGATAATTTTGACTCTCAAGTTGACTTTATTTGATCTCAGTTAACTTTCCCGCATACCAGACATGGGCAATAACTGACCTATTACTCATTTAGATCAGAAAAATTACATCCAATAGCGAACAAAAAGAGATCAAAATCACTTTTGATTTTTTTTGCAATCCATTACACAAGATCAAACTCACAATCAAAAAACAACTGGTCTTTTGTTACATTCACATTAGTGACATCAAACAATATACTTCCCGCCATTGATACGGACTAGTCAAAAAAGTCCGGTGTTTTAATTCAATTAGCGAGAGTTGACGATGCGTAAATCCCTTGTTGCACTGAGTGTACTGGCAGCTTCCCTGTCTGCTGCTACAAATGCTGCTGATTACACCGACGGTAATATCCACAAGAACGACTACAAATGGTCTCAGTTCAACCTGATGTACGCATTTGACGAGCTGCCAGGCGAATCCAGCCACGACTATCTGGAAATGGAATTCGGCGGCCGTTCCGGTATCTTCGATCTGTACGGTTATGTCGACATCTTCAACCTGACCAGCGATCCAGACAGCGATAAAGCTGGTAGACCAAAAATGTTCATGAAGTTTGCGCCACGTGTTTCTCTGGATGCTCTGACCCAGACCGACCTGTCTTTTGGTCCAGTTCAAGAACTTTATGTAGCAACTTTGTTCAACTGGGATGGCAGCGCTGACGGCGTAAACAACTCTTTCGTTGGTCTTGGCTCAGATGTGAACGTACCTTGGCTGGGCAAAATCGGCCTGAACCTGTACGGCCTATATGACATGAACCAAAAAGACTGGAACGGTTACCAGATTTCGACCAACTGGTTCAAACCTTTCTATACCCTGGACAACGGCAGCTTCGTGTCATACCAGGGCTACATTGATTACCAGTTTGAGATGAAAGAAGAGTACTCTTCTGCCAGCAACGGCGGCGTCATGTTCAACGGTATCTACTGGCACTCTGAGCGCTATGCGGTGGGTTACGGCCTGAAAGCCTACAAAGACGTGTACGGTATTAAAGACTCTGATTCCCTCAAATCGACCGGTATCAGCCACTATGTCAGCGTGACTTACAAGTTCTGAGGCTTGCCCTGAGCAACACTCTGAATCCTGCAAAGGCGCCTTCCCGGCGCCTTTGTTTTCGTTCTAACTCCTGAGACGATTTTATTCTCCTGCCAAACCCTCTCATCTGACTGATTTTCTGACTGATTTCTAAAGTTACGATCTGTATCACTCTCCAGAGCACAGATTATTTTCTTACTTCTAAGGCATCCCATCCGCAATCCACTAATCTTTTAAGTTAGACACTGTCTTTCTGTTAAGAAACAAGCCTCTTGGCAGAAGTGTTACTAAGCAATGGCAACGATAAGTGAGAACGCCAACATGAAACAGACTCGTTTAGCTTTGGCTCTTGGAGCAGCACTGGTATGTCCCGGAACCGCTTTTGCCGCTGACTACACTGACGGCGATATCCATAAAAATGACTATAAATGGTTTCAGTTCAATCTGATGTACGCACTGGAAGAGTATCCCCGTGCGCCCAGCGATCCATCCGGTCATGACTATCTGGAAATGGAATTTGGTGGTCGGTCGGGTATTTTTGACCTTTACGGCTATGTGGATTTCTTCGATCTGACAGAAAGCGATGCCAGTGACAAGAAAGACAGACCCAAAATGTTCATGAAGTTTGCACCACGGGTTTCGCTCGATGCATTAACCAAAACCGATCTCTCATTCGGCCCGGTGCAGGAACTCTATTTTGCCACCCTGTTCAACTGGGGAGGCGGTGCGCATGACGTCAATAATTCCTTCTGGGGGATTGGCTCCGATATCATTGTGCCCTGGTTTGGTAAAGTGGGCCTGAATCTGTATGGCTTGTATGATGTCAACGCGAAAGACTGGAACGGCTACCAGATATCCACCAACTGGTTTAAACCCTTCTATACCTTTGATAATGGCTCATTCATTTCCTATCAGGGCTATATTGATTACCAGTTCGGGGCAGATGATGAGTTTAACGGCAATTCCCAGGCCACACATGGCGGGAACTGGTTCAACGGGCTTTACTGGCACTCCGATCGCTTTTCCGTCGGATACGGCCTGAAACTCTTCTATGATGTTTACCTGATTGAAGATTCAGATAGCTTTGAGTCAACCGGCCCATCCCATTATTTCTCTGTCACCTATAAATTCTGAATAACATCCGGTCCGGGTACTCAGGTATCCGGACTTTTGCTTTACCCCTTGATTTCACAGCCGCTACAATAGGCTTCAGTGATCCCTTTCCCAAAAGGCAATACCGTGAACATTACCTTAGTCGGCGCTGGCGCCATAGGCAGCCTCTGGGCAGGAGCTCTGGCCAGACAAGGCCACACCGTACACCTTTGGCGCCGCCAGACTGACAGTACCTATACGTTGAACTGGCAAGGTATTGATACGACGAATCTGGACGCTTTCACCTTTTGCTGCAATCAGCCCGACCAGCTCAGCCGCAGCGATATCGTTCTGATCACAGTAAAAGCCTTTCAGGTCTCCGAGGCAATAAAGAGCATCGCCCCCTGGCTGGACGCCTCAACGCCTGTGATTGTGATGCACAACGGCATGGGTACCGAAAACGAGGTGCTGCAACTGCTGCCAGATAACCCGGTACTGTATGCAACCACCTCTCAGGCGGCGTTACGTGTCGACAGCCACAGCGTACGCCATACAGGATCTGGCCCGACCTGGCTGGGCGCTGTAAATGCAGCCGGCAATCAGTGGCAGGCACTGGCTGGGATGCTGGACACGGCTCTGGCTCCCTGCCAGTGGCATGATGATATTCACTATCCGCAATGGCAGAAACTGGCGATCAATTGCGCCATCAATCCGCTGACGGCCATCCACCAATGCCGCAATGGCGATCTGGCTGCGCCGGATTTTAGTGCCGAACTGACGGCTGTCTGCCGCGAAGTTGCGGCTGTCATGACAGCCGTCGGCTACACCACCAGCGCAGACGCTCTCTGGCAACGTACCCTGACAGTGATCAAAGCCACGGCGGCCAACTGCTCATCCATGCAGCAGGATGTTGCCAACCGGCGGCCGACAGAAATCGACGCCATTACCGGCTTTCTGATTGAGCAGGCACACCACTTTCAGCTTGCCACCCCGGCGAACGTCGCCTTGTGGCAACAGATAAAACATTTGGAGCAAAACTATGGCTAACCCACAACAATCCTCAGTCCGGCCCCCCAAAGTGGCGGTCTGTATTGCCCCCGGCAGTGAGGAAATGGAAGTCATCAACACGGTTGATATTCTGATCAGGGCCGGCATGCAAGTCACCATTGCCAGCGTGGCTGAGGATGGGGCACTGGCGATGAAAGGCTCGCAGGGCATTACACTGACAGCGGACTGCCCGCTGGTTGAGATTGCGGATGAACCGTTCGACTGCGTGGTACTGCCCGGCGGGCTGCCTGGCGCAGAATATCTCAGAGACAGCACACTGACGGTTGAATTCATTAAACAGCATAAATACGACGGTAAGCTTGTGGCGGCGATCTGTGCCGCACCTGCTGTGGTGCTGGAACATCACCAGCTGTATCCGGACGCGCTGATGACGGCTCACCCGGCCTTTGTTAATCGTATTCCTGAGCACCGTCGCCGTGAAGGTCGTCGCGTGATGTTTGATGTGAACAATAATCTGCTGACCAGCCAGGCACCGGGCACTTCGCAAGAGTTTGCACTGGAAATCATCACCCTGCTGCTGGGGAAAGCAACAACCGCCAAAGTGGCAGAACCTATGGTGATGTGGCCAAGTATGAGTTATGACGTGCTTGGGAAAAGCTGATATTCCCTCCCCTTCATAATTCGTAAGAGGAGGGAATATTCGTGGTTTCAGTCATCGCTGTACGATCCCTCCCCCTTTTCAAGGGGGAGGTTAAGAGGGGGTTAAAAGGCACAAATGCAAAGTCTAGATCGCCTCACGAACCCCACCCTAGCCCTCCCCTTACCAAGGGGAGGGAACGAAAAGCAATGGAAGATTACGGGCGATAAACCTTCACATTATCGAAACCATTTTCTTTCAGGTACAGGGCCTGTAAGCGGCTCATCACACCGCGAGCGCAATACAGCAGGTAGGTTTTATCCTGAGGTAAATCGCCAAACTGGGTCGCCAGTTTGTAAAACGGCAAATGCTTGATTTCAACCCCTTCGATATGCAGCGGGCTTTCATCTTCTTCATCCGGGCTGCGGATATCCAGCACTGTGCTGTTGCCGTCAATCTGATCCACCAACTCAATCTCAGGCGCCTGCTCCTGACTTTCTTTTTCGATGTCGCGGATATCAAGGATACGGGCTTCACTCACCACACGATCCAGCACCGCAAAATCAAACTTGGCTTCTTCGGTTTCCAGTTTCTCTTTCACCGCCTTCACGGTCGGGCTTTTCGAAATCACACCACAAAATTCAGGCATGGTCTTGGCAAAGTCTTCCGTACCGATATCACGGGCAATATTGATAATATCTTCTTTGTCCCAGTTGATCAGCGGACGAAGGATCAGCGAATCTGTCACGTTGTCGATATGACGCAGATTGGTCAGCGTCTGGCTTGAAACCTGACCCAGTGCTTCGCCGGTCACCAGTGCCTGAATACCAAAACGTTCAGCAACCTGGCCTGCCGCGCGCATGAACATACGCTTGAGCACCACGCCCATCTGGCCGTCATCAACATTTTCCAGGATTTCTGCCACAACAGGTTCAAAATCAATGGCAATGAACTTCACTTTGGCCGAAGAGCCGAATTTCTTCCACAGATAGTGAGCAACCTGCTTCACACCAATTTCGTGTGCCGGACCGCCAAGATTGAAGAAACAGTAATGCACTTTACTGCCGCGCTTGATGTGCAGATAGCTGGACACACCGGAATCGAAACCGCCTGAGATCAGGCTCAATACATCTTCCTGAGTACCCAGCGGGAAGCCACCCAGCCCTTTATGGCGGGCAAGCACCTGGTTGAGTTTCTCGCCGTCCACTTCAATATTGACCGTCACCTGCGGATTTTTCAGTTGCACTTTCGCACTTTCAAAGGCCTGATTCAGACCACCGCCGACGTAACGTTCCAGCTCAATGGAGGTGAAATCGTGTTTACCAACCCGCTTGGCGCGCACACAAAAGGTTTTGCCGTCAAGCTCGTTGCCGACATGGGCCAGAGTCTGCTCGAAGATATCGTGCATATCGGTAAAACCGGTTTGTTTGACTTCCAGCACATGATGAATCCCAGGCGTCTGGGTCAGTACGGTCAGAACCTGATCACGGAGGCTGTCGTCCTTCACTGTGACATCAATGTAGCTGCGTCGGTTGTACACAGCCACTTGATCAGACAGGCGCTGAAGGATAATGCGGATATTGCACTCCAGGATTTTGGTAAAGCGCTTCCGCACTGATTCACTCTTTACAAAAATCTCTGGATGGGGCTTT
The DNA here is from genome assembly GCF_014841115.1 of Photobacterium arenosum. Lineage (GTDB taxonomy): Bacteria > Pseudomonadota > Gammaproteobacteria > Enterobacterales > Vibrionaceae > Photobacterium > Photobacterium arenosum. Next base: position 97,669 of record NZ_JACYTP010000002.1, on the reverse strand, counting down.
ACAATAAATTTCATAACATGCTTCGCTTCACAGGGCCTAACTAAAGGCGCGGATTATACAGCAAGCAAGCGGTCGCTGAAATACAAAGGATTATCAGAAAAACGGCGATTGCAGAGATTCACAGACACGCGGTCCATCATGGCTCTTGCCCTCGCCGCCTGATGCGTGTTCGCCCTGTCAGGCGAACGCGCATCATGTCCTTATTCAGATTGTAGGCTTAATTTGACGGGACGGCAGATTCCCCTGCCGGGTCGCTGGTCAGTTCATTGGTAAAATGCGGTTTACCCTGCATGATGGCAATTTCTACCCGGCGGTTACGTTTACGTCCATCCAGGGTGTCATTGCTGTCCAGCGGCGAGGTATCTGCCAGTCCCAGCACACGCATCCGGTTATGATCAAAGCCTTGCACTTTTTCCATTTCCTGAGCAACGGACACAGCTCGCTGTGCCGACAAGTCCCAGTTGGAGCGATACAACTCTGAATCCAGACGTTGATTATCAGTATGACCAGAAACGGTAATCACGCCAGGCACGTCTTTGACCAGATCAGCCACCTGGCGCACCAGCGGACGAAATTTGGGTTGCAGAAAAGCCGACCCTTCCGGAAATGCCCCTTTTTCACGAATACGGATCACCACCTGCTGACCCAGGTTTTCAACCTCAATCAGATTTTCCTGTATTTCTCGCTCAAGGGCCGTTTGCAAGACATCAGCCAGTTGCTGCTGAGCTTGGGTCATTTCCGACTGAGTATTCTGGTTCATCTGGGTGGCGGTATGCTCGGAGCGCCCACCAGTCAGCTTACCGGCTTCGCGTTTCGTACCGCCGGCCTTATCCGATTCACCTTCATGAAAGTCCAGCGTCCGCTGCGTCATGTCAATGGTTTGCTGCATGATGACTTCAATCGGGGTGGGCTCAGGCCGCCCCGGACGAAATTCCTGTGCAATAACACTGGTGCCTTTTGGAATGTCTTTCACCTCCACCATGTTCTGCACACCAAAGGCAAATTTCAGAGAACCTGCAATTTGCTTGAACTTCAGGACGTCCAGCTCAGAAAATGACAACAGCAGCACGAAGAAACACATCAGCAGGGTCGCCAGATCGGCGAACGTTGCCATCCAGGCCGGTGTCCCTTTCTTACAATTGCATTCGGTCTCATCCATCACCAGCCTCCTTATTCATCAACGTCAGTACGGCGTTGTTTTTCATGGAGGTAATTTTTCAGAAAACCGTCAATCACACGCGGATTCTGACCATCCTGTATGGCCAGTACCCCATCAAGAATCAGGCGGCGGTTAAGGCGCTCTTCGTTTTTACGTAATGACAGTTTATCAGCAATAGGGATAGCGACCATGTTGGCCAGGATCGAACCGTATAAGGTGGTTAACAGCGCCACGGCCATGGCCGGGCCGATAGATTTCGGATCGTCCATGTTGGTCAGCATGGCGACCAGTCCCACCAGGGTACCTATCATCCCCATCGCAGGTGAAACTTCACCTAATGAGCTGAAAATACCGACACCCCGTTCATGACGCTCGTTGGTCAGCCCGATGTCTTTTTGCAATGTCGAACGCACTACGTCGGCGTCGTGACCGTCGACAAGTAAATCAATCCCTTTACGCAGGAAGCTGTTATTGACTTCCATTTCTTCCAGCGCCAGAAAGCCGCCTTTACGTGCCGCATCCGCCATTTCAACAATCTTGGCGATCAAATCTTCCGGGTCGTCTGTTTTAAACATGAAGGCTTTGGCCGCAATTTTGGCGGCGCCAAAAAACTGCGACAGGCTGTACTTCATTAATACAACAAATAATGTCCCGCCCAATACAATCAAAATAGAGGGCACATTAAAAAATATATCAAGGCTGCCACCCAGCAGCATCGCCATAATGACAAAAGCAAAGGCACCAACTAAGCCTATGAGGGTTGCCAAATCCACGGATCACTCCTCTGTAATTTTTTCTTATCAACCCAAGTAACATCAAGGATGTCCGGGTTACTCTGGCCAGCTCAAACTGGCGCTATTCTAACTTACTCACCCTGTATCGGCACCTTTGGATTTTGGTTTAGCACTGATTAACCCTTGGTTTTGTGCTCTGCTGGGAAAAACCGAACTTCCGCCTGTCATCTGTGATTGCATTCCTCTTGCAATGGGCGATAGAAAGCAGCACAGGGTATAAAAACCATAAAAATAACACTGTAATGCGCACACTTCCCTGTGCCATAATTTGACCCGGCATAGCCTGTGCGCTATTTTCCCCTCATTTTCGGGCGCACCTCCAAACGCGCTCACAACCCATCAATGGACCGGATATGGCGACTAAAAAACCAGAAAAGATGGCCTTCGAAGAGGCCATGAATGAACTCGATGTGATAGTCAACGAGCTGGAATCCGGTGATATCCCTTTAGAAGACGCGCTGAAAAAATTTGAGCGTGGCATTTCCCTGGCCCGCAACAGCCAGCAAAAACTGACCCAGGCCGAGCAACGGGTTGAGATTTTGCTGCAAGCTGACGACAATGCGCCACTAACGGACTTTGAACCGAGCGATGACTAACAGCCTTTCTCAACAACTGGCCGAGTACGCGGCCCGTAATAATGATCAGCTGGAACACTGGCTGAATCAGTTGCCCTTTACCGATCAGCCTCTGGTTCAGGCGATGAGGCACGGCACCTTGCTGGGCGGAAAGCGTGCCCGGCCTTTCCTGACTTATGTCACAGGCAGCATGCTGGGAGCGGATATCAATGATCTGGATACCCCGGCGGCGGCAGTAGAGTGTATTCATGCCTATTCGCTGATCCATGACGATCTTCCTGCTATGGATGACGACGAACTGCGTCGGGGCAAACCGACCTGTCACATTGCCTTTGATGAAGCCTCTGCCATTCTGGCCGGTGATGCCTTGCAGACACTCGCTTTTGAAATACTGGCTTCTGGCCGGCTGAGTGCCGAGGGCAACAGCCAGCGCATCGCCATGGTTCGCGAATTGGCTCAGGCTGCCGGCGCATCCGGTATGTGTGCCGGACAGATGCTGGATTTAGCTGCAGAGCACAAGCGTGTCGGTCTGGCGCAGCTGGAAACGATACACAGACACAAAACCGGGGCACTGATCCGTTGTGCGGTGCGCCTTGGCGCTCTGGCGGCCGGTGAAAAAGGGGTCGCCATCCTGCCACAGCTGGACAGGTACGCAGAGGCGATTGGCTTGGCCTTTCAGGTTCAGGACGACATTCTGGATGTGATCAGCGATACTCAGACACTGGGGAAACCCCAGGGATCAGATGCCGCTCTGGAAAAAAGCACCTACCCTGCCCTGCTAGGATTAGCAGGCGCACAGGATAAAGCTCGCCAGCTATACCAGGAAGCCCTACACGCCCTGGAAGCTATACCCTACAATACAGATTCATTAGAAGTTTTCGCCCGATACGTTATCGAGCGCAACAACTAAAACAGTATAAGCGCCGACTTGTTATGACATTGGATATTTCTAAATACCCACATCTGGCCTTAGCCAATACACCGGACGAACTCCGTTTACTGCCGGTGGACAGTTTACCTGCGCTCTGCGATGAGCTGCGGACGTATCTGCTCAACTCTGTGAGTCAGTCCAGCGGGCATTTTGCTTCGGGTCTGGGCGCCGTAGAACTGACGGTTGCCCTGCATTATGTGTACAACACACCTTTCGATCATTTGATTTGGGATGTCGGTCATCAGGCCTACCCGCATAAAATCCTGACCGGGCGTCGCGATCGTTTAAATACCATTCGCCAGAAAAACGGTTTGCACCCCTTCCCCTGGCGGGAAGAAAGTGAATATGACGTGCTGTCTGTCGGCCACTCCTCTACCTCAATCAGTGCCGGCCTGGGCATGGCGATTGCCGCCGAGCGTGAAGGCGCGGGCCGCAAAGTTGTCAGCGTGATCGGTGACGGGGCCATTACCGCGGGCATGGCTTTCGAAGCCATGAACCATGCCGGTGATGTACACAGCGACATGCTGGTGATCCTCAACGACAATGAAATGTCGATCTCCGAGAACGTAGGTGCGCTCAATAATCATCTGGCACGTCTGCTGTCCGGTAATTTCTATGCCAGCATTCGCGAAGGCGGCAAGAAGGTTCTCTCAGGCGCACCACCGATTAAAGAACTGGTCCGCCGGGCCGAGGAGCACCTCAAAGGCATGGTCGTGCCAGGCACTATGTTTGAAGAACTGGGCTTTAATTACATCGGCCCTATCGACGGCCATGATGTGCAGGAGCTGGTGCGTACGATTAAAAATATGCGCAACCTCAAAGGCCCGCAATTTCTTCATATCATGACGAAAAAAGGCAAAGGCTATGCGCCGGCGGAAGCCGATCCGATCAATTATCACGCCGTACCAAAGTTTGATCTGAGCCAGAACCCGCTGCCGAAAGCCAAAGACAGCAAACCGACTTTCTCGAAAATCTTCGGCGACTGGCTATGTGATATGGCAGAGAAAGACAGCAAGCTGATGGCCATCACACCGGCAATGCGTGAAGGTTCCGGCCTGGTCCGGTTCTCCAAAGAATACCCGGATCAGTATTTTGATGTCGCCATCGCTGAGCAGCATGCGGTAACACTGGCGACCGGTATGGCTATTGGCGGTTATCACCCGGTTGTCGCTATCTACTCGACTTTCCTGCAGCGCGGTTATGATCAGCTGATCCACGATGTCGCCATTATGGATTTACCTGTGATGTTCGCGATAGATCGTGGCGGACTGGTCGGGGCTGACGGCCAGACCCACCAGGGCGCCTTTGATCTGAGCTTCCTGCGCTGCATTCCTAACATGGTGATCATGACACCGAGTGACGAAAACGAGTGCCGCCAGATGCTCTATACCGGTCATCAGCATCAGGGGCCCAGCGCAGTGCGCTACCCGCGAGGCAGCGGAACCGGTGTAACACCAGATGCCACCATGACGGCGCTGGAACTGGGCAAAGGGATACTCCGCCGCCAGGGTGAAAAAGTGGCGATCCTGAACTTCGGCACCACACTGAGCTATGCGCTGGAAGCGGCAGAAGCCCTGGATGCCACTGTTGCTGACATGCGCTTTGTCAAACCACTGGATGAAGCCTTGATTCGCGAGCTGGCCGACAACCATGATCTGCTGGTCACGGTGGAAGAAAATGCCATCGCCGGCGGCGCCGGTTCCGGTGTGATCGAGTTTTTGATGAAAGACAAACGCATTAAGCCTGTGCTGCAAATCGGCCTGCCGGACAAATTTGTCCATCAGGGCACTCAAGCTGAACTGCATGCTGAACTGGAAATCGATGGTCCGGGCATAGAGGCCCAAATCCGCCGCTATCTGGCCAGCTGAATCGCCGGTGATAGCAAACAAAAAAACGGACAGGAATATCCCTGTCCGTTTTTTTTGTTTGCCACATGTTCACTTTAACCGTTTTTCGCCTTTCCTAATCGCCTTTGCAGACTGAACACAGGGCAAATCCGCAGCACATCACCCCGCAAAACGGCAATCAGAACCAGCGTTCGAGAGAGGCCTTATCCAACTGCTTAAAGGCTCTGTCCAGCACCTGTGCCAGCTCCAGATAGCGAGGCCGCTCTTTCAGCGGCTGCATGGAATAGCCTTCACTTAAAATTTTGCCGTGTATTTCACGGCACCAGCTCGCCAGTGAGGGCGGCAAGGCTGTCCGGCTGCGTTTCCCCAGCCACAACAGGCCCTGCAACGGCATACTGAGCGCAAACAAGGCCACTGCCATCGCCAGTGGCAAACCAGAGGAATTATGAAAAGCCATCTGGCTCAGAACGCTCATCACGGCCACAGCGGGCATCACACGCACCGCAAATCGGGTGGCCCTGATATAGCGTTGTTCAGGAAACAATACAGCCAGCTCTTTGCGCATTGGCCATACCGACATGTAATGCTGGCCGTGTTGGACCTGTTTCCAGATTTTTGTCTGATTCATATCGCACCAGCCTCAACAAATACTGTAAATTTTCAAAACAAACAACAATCAATCTACCATGAATTAATTTTTAAAAATTTTTTTGTTATATCGACCAACAAGGGCTATCCTATGCACGCCTTAGGTAATTGTTGGCCGATAACCCTGTTATCGCAATAAATTAAGGATAAGTTAACTCCTCAGGTTTGCATTTCACTTCTACGGACAGAAGCAAAAATACCTGGTTTAGTCTCGCCATACACTGGGTCGACTATTCTATGGTTAACGCTTATTCAATTGAATATCAACTTTCAGACAGATTATATAGGTAGTCACTCACATGTCTAAGCTGGTTTTAGTTCTTAACTGCGGTAGTTCTTCTCTGAAGTTTGCTGTCGTCGACGCAGTATCAGGTGATGAGCACCTGACAGGTCTTGCAGAATGTCTGCACCTACCAGAAGCCCGTATCAAGTGGAAACTTGATGGTGCCAAACACGAAGCTCAACTGGGTAATGGTGCAGCACACGAAGAAGCACTGGCTTTCATGGTAGAAACTATTCTGGCTTCCAAGCCTGAGCTGGCTGAAAACCTGAAAGCGATTGGTCACCGTGTGGTTCACGGTGGCGAGAAGTTCACACAATCAGCTCTGATTGATGAAGCCGTGCTGAAAGGCATTGAAGAGTGCGCTACGTTGGCACCGCTGCATAATCCAGCACATATCATTGGTATCAAAGCCGCTCAGAAAGCCTTCCCGGCTCTGCAGAACGTTGCAGTATTCGATACCGCATTCCACCAGACTATGCCAGAAGAAGCGTACCTGTACGCGCTGCCATATAAGCTGTACAAAGACCACAGCATTCGTCGTTATGGTATGCACGGCACTTCGCACCTGTTCATCACCCGTGAAACGGCTAACCGCATGGGTAAAGCAGAAAGCGAACTGAACATCATTAACTGCCATCTGGGTAACGGCGCGTCTGTTTGCGCAATCAAGAATGGTAAGTCTGTTGATACCTCTATGGGTCTGACTCCGCTGGAAGGCCTGGTGATGGGCACGCGTTGTGGCGACATCGACCCGGCTATCATCTTCCACCTGCACGACTCTCTGGGCTACTCTGTTGACGAAATCAACACCATGCTGACCAAAGAATCCGGTCTGGCTGGCCTGACAGAAGTCACTTCTGACTGCCGTTTCGTTGAAGACAACTACGGTCAGAAAGAAGAAGCGACCCGTGCGATGGACGTATTCTGCCACCGCCTGGCGAAATACGTGGCCAGCTACACAGCGACGCTGGACGGTCAGCTGGATGCGATCACTTTCACCGGCGGCATTGGCGAGAACTCTGCCCCAATCCGTGAAATGGTGCTGAACCGCCTGAAGTTCTTCGGTATCGAAGTCGACAGTGAAAAGAACCTGAAAGCCCGTTTCGGTGGCGAAGGTGTGATCACGACAGACAACAGCCGCGTACCGGCCATGGTTATCTCGACCAATGAAGAGCTGGTGATTGCTGAAGATACAGCACGCCTGACCAACATCTAAGCAACACCAATTGGCCGACTTAGTCGGCCTTTTTCTATCAAGAATGATAATAATCGGGAGTTGCTGTCCGACAGCCTGACCTCCCTTTCTACCGTTTGCTAACAGTTTGAGGAATTGACTGTGTCACGTACCATAATGCTCATTCCGGTCGGTGCCGGAGTCGGCCTGACCAGCGTCAGCCTGGGTGTGCTTCGCGCTATGGAGCGCAAAGGCGTCCGTGTTTCCTTTTTCAAACCTATCGCCCAGCCTCGTCACGGCGGCGATCAGCCGGATCTGACAACGTCGATTATCCGTGCCAACAGCGACATGCAAATTGCTCAGCCGGTGTCCATGGCTGAAGCCGATGAGCTGATACGCAGCGACCAGAGCGACGTGCTGCTGGAAGATATCGTTGCACGCTTTAAAGAAGCCACTGAAGGCGCTGAAGTGGCCCTGATTGAAGGTCTGGTGCCCACCCGCAAGCACCCGTTTGCGAACCAGATCAACTACGAAATTGCCAAGACACTGGACGCGGAAATCGTGTTCGTGGTCTCGCCGGGTACAGACAACCCAGCCCAGCTGAAAGAGCGCATTGAAATTGCCTGCTCTAACTTTGGCGGTATTAAGAACAAACACATCTCAGGTGTGATTGTGAACAAACTCAATGCCCCTGTGGATGCTGAAGGCCGCACCCGTCCGGATCTGTCTGAAATTTTCGACGGTTCTGACTCTGTGATGCCCACTCACGTTGAAGTGATGCAAGTGTTCAACTCCAGCCCGATTCGCGTGCTGGGCTGTGCGCCCTTCAATGCCGAGCTGATCGCTACCCGTGCAACCGATATTGCGAAGCACCTCAATGCTGACATTATCAACCCGGGTGAAATCGACAGCCGTCGCATTAAGAGCATCACTTTCTGTGCCCGCTCTATCCCTAACATGGTTGAGCACTTCCGTCCGGGTTCACTGCTGGTAACCTCAGCAGACCGTCCTGATGTGGTTGTGGCTGCCTGTCTGGCGGCGATGAACGGTGTGGAAATCGGCGCGTTGCTGCTGACCGGTGGCTATGAACTGCCTGCTACCGTTGAAAAACTGTGCAAGCGTGCTTTCGAAACCGGCCTGCCTGTGATGATTGCCAAAGGGAACACCTGGCAGACCTCTCTGAACCTGCAGAGCTTCAGCCTGGAAGTACCGGCTGACGATAAAGAGCGGGTCGAGATGGTCAACGAGTACATGGCCAGCCACATTGATGGCCAGTGGATCGAATCCCTGAGCGAAGGTTCTGCCCGTGAACGCCGCCTGAGCCCGCCGGCTTTCCGTTACCAACTGACAGAATATGCCCGCCGCGCGGCAAAACGCATCGTGCTGCCTGAAGGTGATGAGCCACGTACAGTAAAAGCGGCTGCTATCTGTGCAGAACGCGGTATTGCTGAATGTGTGCTGCTGGGTAACCCGGCGGAAATCAAACGCGTTGCCGAACAGCAAGGTGTGGTACTGGGTGCCGGTGTTGACATTATCGATCCGGCCTCTGTGCGCGAGCAGTATGTGGCTCGTCTGGTTGAGCTGCGTAAGAACAAAGGCATGACCGAAGTGGTTGCCCGTGAACAGCTGGAAGATACAGTTGTACTGGGTACCATGATGCTGGAACAAAACGAAGTGGACGGTCTGGTCTCGGGTGCGGTACATACCACAGCCAACACCATTCGCCCGCCGCTGCAGCTGATCAAAACCGCGCCAAGTGCGTCACTGGTGTCTTCTGTCTTCTTCATGCTGCTGCCTGATCAGGTTCTGGTATATGGTGACTGTGCCATCAACCCGGATCCGAACGCTGAGCAACTGGCTGAAATCGCCATTCAGTCGGCGGACTCTGCCAAAGCCTTCGGTATTGAACCGCGCGTAGCAATGATCTCTTACTCTACCGGTAACTCGGGCCAGGGTGCAGACGTTGATAAAGTCCGTGAAGCAACACGTATTGCGCAGGAAAAACGTCCTGATCTGATCATCGACGGTCCGCTGCAGTACGACGCCGCCATCATGGAAAACGTGGCAAAATCTAAAGCGCCGGACTCACCGGTTGCCGGTAAAGCAACTGTCTTCGTGTTCCCGGATCTGAACACAGGTAACACCACCTACAAAGCGGTACAGCGTTCTGCCGAGCTGGTGTCTATCGGTCCAATGCTTCAGGGCATGCGCAAGCCGGTGAACGACCTGTCTCGTGGCGCGCTGGTAGACGACATCGTCTATACCATCGCTCTGACCGCGATTCAGGCCAAGCAGGCTGAAGAGCAAAACGCTTAAGTCTCCACTTAATCGAACGAAGAAAATACCCTGGCATTGCCGGGGTATTTTTTTTGCAGCACCCTATTCTCATTGCCAGACTATTCATAATCCGTATGCTGTGAAGTCTGAATAATTAAGGATTGCAGCAAGATACATGGATTGGTTGAATTCTCTCGGACTTTTCATTGGCTCCCTGTTTGCCAACACTCTGGCCTCTTTGTCCGGCGGTGGTGCCGGGTTGATCCAGTTTCCCCTGCTGATTTTTCTGGGCCTGCCCTTTTCCGTGGCGCTGGCTACCCATAAAATTGCCAGCGTCGCGCTGGGGCTGGGTGCAGCCGTCAAACATATCCGATCCGGTAAGCTGAACTGGTCAATGACAGGCTATGTCATTGCATCCGGTACCTTAGGTGTCATCCTGGGCGCAAATGCCATTCTCTTTGTACCGGGCCGAATAGCCGAGTCCGCCCTTGGCATCCTCATCATTGGCCTTGGCGTATACTCCCTGTATCAACCCAGCCTGGGCCAGAGCGAAAATGCACGCCGACGGGATACCAAAGGGCTGATCACCGGCAGCTTGGGTCTGGCTGGGATTGGAGTGATCAATGGCTCGCTGACCGCAGGCAGCGGTCTGTTTGTGACCTTATTTCTGATACGCTGGTTTGGGTATGACTATAAACAGGCCGTCGCGTTAACCATGATCAGTGTCGGTTTATTCTGGAACGGCACAGGCGCGGTCGCCATGTACGCGGCAGGCGCGGAAATATTCTGGCCCTGGCTGCCGATTCTGATTGCCGGTTCATTGCTGGGGGGCTACCTCGGGGCGCATCTGGCTATCAGGCAGAGCAATAAGCTGATCAAGCGCTGTTTCGAAGCCCTGACGTTTCTGATCGGGGCCAAACTGTTATTCGGAATGTGAGAATTCTTATGTCTGACAATACACCGCAAACGGCCAGCAAAGCCGTGATTGATATTTACTACTGCCGCCAGTGCAACTGGATGCTTCGGGCCAGCTGGATGTGTCAGGAGCTGTTGCATACGTTCAGCGAAGATCTGGACGCCGTCAGCCTGCACCCGGACACAGGTGGCCGGTTTGAAGTCTTCTGCAATAACGTTCGCATCTGGGAACGCAAAATCGATGGCGGTTTTCCTGATGCCAAACAACTCAAACAAAGGGTCAGGGATATTCTGGATCCCGCTCGCGATCTGGGTCATGTTGATCGCTGATCCTCGTTTATTGACTGACGTCAAAACCGAAAGCGCTGGAAAAACAGAGAACAGCTCGCCGATTGATTATAATTTAGACAAAACAAGGATAAATTATCAGTCAGACAGGCGGACGAGACATGCATATTCTGATCACCGGCGGAACCGGGTTTATTGGCAAAGCGCTACTTCCTCATCTGAATCATGATCAGGTAACTGTTCTCAGCCGTAACCCCAACCGCGCTTATCAACGTCTGGGCCATCATATTAAAGTCATCACCAGCCTGGATTCACTGGTTAATCTGGATGAATTTGATGTGGTGATCAATCTGGCCGGTGAACCGATTGCTGATAAGCGCTGGACAGAGAAACAGAAAGAAGAGATTTGCCGCAGCCGCTGGCAGCTCACCCGGGATCTGGTGGTCAGATTGCAGGCCGGTGAGAGCCCGCCGCATACCTTCATCAGCGGCTCTGCTGTAGGCTACTACGGCGATCAACAGCACAACGGCTTTGACGAGTCACTCGATGTTAAGCGCGACGATTTTGCCCATACGGTTTGCCGTACCTGGGAGGAGCGGGCACTGGCGGCGCAGTCAGAAAAAACCCGCGTGTGTGTGCTTCGCACCGGCATTGTACTGGGCAAAGGCGGCGGGGCGCTGGCAAAACTGGTCCCGCTGTACAAAATGGGCCTGGGTGGCCCGATTGGCAATGGACAGCAGTATTTCCCGTGGATTCATCTGCAGGACATGGTGAAAGGCATACTGTTTCTGATCAAGCAAACTAATGCTCAGGGCCCCTATAACCTCACGGCCCCCAAACCTGTGACCAATAAAGAGTTCAGCCAGACACTGGCCAGAGTGCTGCATCGTCCGCATGTGATGAGCACACCGGAATGGTTGTTGCGCCTCGGTATGGGAGAATCGGCCCAGATGCTGCTCGACAGCCAGCGTGCTCTGCCGGCTAAGCTGGAAGCCCATGGTTTCCATTTCTGCTACCCGGAGCTGGAAGGTGCGCTGAAAAGTGCCCTGAGCGATCAGGAAAGCCGGGTTACCCGTGTAGAGTAACCCGGCACAACAACGCTATCGGCCCAAAGGACGCAGCAGTTGCTTCATCATGGTACTGATGATCAGCAGGATCAGCACGATTGAGAGTAGCGGTAATACCAGCCACAACCCCGGATGCCAGCTGACAGGCAGCTCAAATCCCCATTTGATCAAAGAAGCCACCAGTGCTTCAGCCCCGAGTACGGCGATCACCCCCGCCAGTACCGCCATCAGGCCATATTCGCTCCAGATGGTGGCACGGATCCGGCTTCGGCTGGCGCCTAAGGTGCGGTAGAGCTTAATTTCCTGCTGCCGCTGTGACAGGCTCAGGCGTAACAAAGTCAGCACCAGTAACAAGCCGCTGCACACCCCCAGAAAAGCCAGCACAGACAATGACAAGGACACTTGCTGTAGTATGGCCTGAATACGGGTTGCCATGGTTCTCAAGTCCAGCAAGGTGACTGTCGGATAATCTCGGCCGAGCTTGTTCACCAGCTCACTCTGCTCTGCCGCCACTCTGAAACTGACCAGCCAGGTGGCAGGCAAATCAGCCATGACATCCGGTGTGAAGATGAAGTAGAAATTAGGCCGCATGTTGCGCCATTCCACCTCCCGCAGACTGGTAACTGTTGCACTGAACACCTGACTGTTCACGTTAAAGCCCAGGGTATCACCCAGTTTTATCCCCAGCCGTTCTGCCACACCGGTTTCTACCGACACACCACCGGGGGCATTGCTCCATTCGCCAGCCACTAAGGTGTTGTGTACTGGCATGGAATCTCGCCAGGTAAAATTCAGTTCGCGGCGCAAGGATTCATCCCCTTCCTGACGCTCATCACTCTCACTGCCGTTTTCAGCGCCTTCAGCCCTTGGATTCTGGCCGTTTATGGTTACCAGCCGGCCGCGCACTATAGGATAACTGTCGGAACGCATTAAGCCGCTCTCATCCAGCACATTGAGATAGGCCGGATGCTGAACCGGGCTGATATTAAGCGCAAACACATTGGGGGCATCCGGCGGCAATGTCTGCTGCCAGTCCGCCAGCAAATCGGTACGCAGCAGCCAGATAACCGCCAGCAGCATCAGCGAGCTGGTCAGGGCGGCCAACTGGGCACCGCTTGCCAGCGGACTGCGACCGATACGACTCAGAGCCAGTGTCATCGCCGGTCCCCACTGACGACGACGCAACCCGGCCACCAGCAATAATCCCATGCCCGCCAGCAGCACCAGCAACACAAACAAACCTGCCAGGGTCAGCCACATCATAGGGTTATTACCGACCCAGAGTAATAGTGCAACAACAGGCAGCAAAATCAGCAGGTAACGTTTCTTAGAACTGGTGTCCGCCGTCTGGCGCTGCATCACAGCCAGAGCCGGTGCATCCAGCAAGCGCCACAGTGCGATCCCGATGCCCGGTACCGATACCAGGATCGCCACCAGCAGACTGACCAGCCAGGGCATGGCTCCCATCTCGGGCAGCGGCTGCGGTAACACATCAGTAAGCGGCAGACGCAACAACCACTCCAGAAAAAGCCCCAGCGCCAGGCCCGCCGAGGCGGCAATGGCAAACAACAGCCCCAGCTGCCTCGCCAGCCACCGCCACAAGAAGGCTTTACCGGCACCGAGGCTTTTCATCATGGCCACGGTTTCCGTCCGGCTGGAGGTATAGTGCATACAGGTCAGCACCAGAGTGGCCGTGGCCATCATGATCACCAGTATCAGGGTCAGCGAAAGGTACTGCTGCACCCGCTCGATCATCTCGCCGGTCCGGCCTTGGGTGGTTTCACTGATCCAGCGCTGATCCGGTGTCAGCTGTGATTGCTCCCTGAGTTGCTTTAACTGGGTCTCAGTACCATTAAAATAAGCCCGGTAACGTACCCGGCTGCCGGGCTGGATAGCCTCAGTGGCGGCCAGATCGGCTTCATGCATCAACACGGCCGGCATCTGACTGAAAGGGTTAAACGACAGTTCCGGTTCCTGCACTATGGTGCCGGCTACTGTCAGCTCAGCGTTGCCAATAGCCACCTGATCACCATTGCTGACATTAAGCAGAGAGAATAACCGCTCAGACAGCCATAACTCACCCGGGTTGACCTGTTGCTGGGTCCGGCGGGTGCCCTGCAGCACCAGCTCTCCCCGCAATGGAAAATCACTGGAGACAGATTTCACGCTAACCAGCTGCATGGCATTATCGCTGAACGCCATGGTGCCAAACCGCGTTTGCTCTGTGACCGTCAGCCCCAGACGCTCCGCTTCCCTGACAAGGTTATCAGGCACAGGATTGGCCGATCTCAATACCAGATCAGCGGCTATCATGCTGCGCCCCTGGTTAATCATGATCTTCTCAACCCGTACCACCAGCGAGGCCAGTGCAAATACACAGGCAATGATCAAAGTCAGTGCCACCGCAACGGGCCACAACTGCCCTTGCCACAGTTCACGCCAGCTCCATTTCAGCAACAGGGAATGGCCCTTTGGCCTAACCGGACTCTGGCTTTCACTCATCTCTGTCATGCCGCCTCCACCCGTCCGCCATGAATACGCACTACCCGATCACAACGTTCTGCCAGTTGCGGGTCGTGCGTTACCAGCACCAGGGTAGTGCCGTGATCCCGGTTGAGCGCAAACAGTAAATCTATGATGGTCGCAGCGGTTTGCTGATCCAGATTGCCCGTCGGTTCATCGGCAAACAGCACCTGTGGGGCGGTCATGAATGCTCTGGCGAGTGCCACACGCTGCTGCTCACCGCCCGATAACTGGGAAGGAAGATGCTCTTCGCGCCCCTGCAGTCCGACCTGGCGCAACAACTCTGCTGCCCGCTCGCTATCACCGGTTTCCCCTTTGATAATGGCCGGTAATGTCACATTCTCCAGCGCCGTCAGCGACGGGATCAGCAAAAAACTCTGGAACACAAACCCAACGGCCTGGCTGCGCAACGCGGCACGGGACTCATCGTCCATGTGGGACAAAACTTGCCCCAGCAACTCAATTTCGCCGCTGCTGGGTACGTCCAGCCCGGCCAGCAAGGTCATCAGTGTCGATTTACCCGCCCCGGAAACCCCAACCAAAGCAATGCTTTCACCCTGCTCGACCTCAAGCGAAACATCCTGCAGAATGGTGAGAGTCGTGGTGGCCGTTGTCACCTGTTTAGTTACTGATTGCGCTTTTATCACGGATGTAGACATGATGCGGATCCTTGCACTGTTATTACTTGTTATGACCCCACTCAGCAGTGTTGCCGCCACCTTAATGGTGCTTGGCGACAGCCTGAGTGCAGGATATCAGATGCGTGCCGAACAAAGCTGGCCCCGCCTGATGGAACCCATGCTTAACGGCAACGGGCTGAAAATTGACGTCATTAATGCCAGTATATCGGGCGACACCACAGGAAATGGTCTTGCCCGTCTGCCTAAGCTATTGAAACAGCATGCTCCAGATTACGTCATAATTGAACTGGGTGCGAATGATGGTCTGCGCGGATTTCCACCGGCGACCATAGAGAATAACCTCAAAGCCATTATTGACCTTATTAAGGATAGCGGCGGTGAGCCGATGTTGATGCAAATCCGCATCCCGCCCAACTACGGCAAGCGCTATACCAGCCAGTTTGAAGCTATCTATCCCAGACTCAGCACAGACTACGCTTTGCCTCTGCTTCCCTTTTTTTTGGAGCAAGTCATTCTGCGTGACGGCTGGATGATGGATGATGGCCTGCACCCCAAAGCCGATGCTCAGCCCTGGATCGCTGAATTCATAACGGACACTATCACACCTTTTTTGTAACCAGATTTTACGGGCGCGATGATGCCCGGATTTAAGGACTATCAATGAGCACTGCCATTCTTATTACCGGCTGCAGCAGCGGTATCGGTTACCACTGTGCCAGATCGCTTCATCAGGCTGGCTATCTGGTGGTGGCCAGCTGCCGGCACGATGACGATGTCGCACGCCTGCGTGACGAAGGCCTTCACTGCGTGAGGCTCGATCTCGCCGACAACCAGTCTATTGAACAAGGACTGGCAAAAGCACTGAGTATCACTGAAGGTAAACTCGATGTGCTGTTTAACAACGGCGCCTACGGCCAGCCCGGCGCCCTTGAAGATCTCCCCACCGATGCCCTTCGCGAGCAGTTCGAAACCAACCTGTTTGGCTGGCACTCGCTCACTAAAGCTGTGATTCCTGTCATGCTGGCTCAGGGAGGCGGCAAAATCGTGCAAAACAGCTCTGTACTCGGTCTTGTTGCCATGAAGTACCGCGGCGCCTATAACGCCAGTAAATTTGCGCTGGAAGGATACACAGATACACTGCGGCTGGAGCTGGCTAACACCCCGATTAAAGTCAGCCTGATAGAGCCAGGGCCAATTGAAAGTCAGTTCCGGGCCAATGCCAAGCGTCAGTTTGAAGCCCATATTGATATGACGGCATCACGGCACAAAGAGAGTTATCAGAACACACTGAACAGACTGGGCAAGCCCTCCCCGTCCAATAAGTTCACACTGACCCCGGAGGCCGTACTCAAACCGCTGATGCACATTATCAACAGTGATCGGCCATCAGCCCGGTACTATGTCACCCAGCCGACCTATATCTTTGGCTTTCTGCGCAGAGTGTTGCCCGTTCGCTGGCTCGATCATCTGCTGGGAAAAAGCGATTAACTGGCACTCATAATGGGCAAACTTTGATCTTGATCCGAGAGTCAAAACCTCAGCGGAAAAATGCGCTTTTTTTAGCCAGCTGTCATGATTGTGTCATCTGAGCACTCTAGGCTTCAGGGTAAGTTGGTCCTTACCTGCTAGAAGGGGTAAACCAGCGATCCCCCTAAATAAACGTGCTACATTTTTCGGAGAGATCGGCATGACATTACGCCAGATAAATGCGCTCTGTCTTTGTGTCGCTATTGCTCTGCTTCTGACCTTCCATCTGTAACGGAGAGCCCTGCTCTCCGTTTTTTTCTCTTAGACCCGTTACCAGCCGCGTTTTTCTGTCTTTTCCCTTGATTTTCCAGCCAATCAGCCCAACATCTTGAACATCACTCTTAAACGATCACGGAAACGCCCGGTATGAATGACAAATTAGCAATTGAACTGAATGAAACCAATCTGCATCAGGTGATAGAGCAGTCAATGCAACAGCTGGTCGTGATCAGCTTCTGGGCTCCATCCATGCCAGAAACAGCAGAAGTCAACACCCTGCTTGAGCGTCTGGCGGCCCAGTATGCTGGCCAGTTTGTGGTGGCAACGCTCAATTGTGAAGAACAGCAGATGGTGGCAGCCCAGTTTGGTGTGCGCAGTCTTCCGACCGTCGCCATTTTCAGCAATGGTCAGCCGGTTGACGGCGCGGCAGGTCCGCAAACCGAAGACAGCCTGCGTCAGATGCTGAGTAAGCATTTACCCAGCCAGGAAGAAATGCAGCTGGAACAGGCCATTCAATTAGTCAGCCAGCAAGCCTTCAACGAAGCACTGCCCATTCTGCGCGAACTGGCAGGCAGCCTGCCGGGTAACAGCCAGGTGTTGCTTGCCACCGCCGAATGCCTGCTGGAAACGGCACAGTTTGACGAAGCGGAAACCCTGCTTGGGCAGATTCCGATGCAGGATCAGGACGGTTATTACAAAGGGCTGGTTGCAAAGCTGGAGCTCCACCGCCAAGCCAGCGATTCTCCGGAGATCCGCCAGTTAGAAGAGAAACTGGCCACCGATCCGGGCAACGGACAGCTCGCTTATGAGCTTGCGGTGCAGTACAGCCAGGTCAATCGTCATCAGGAATCTCTGGATATCCTGCTGAATCTGCTGCGTAAAGATCTGAACTTCGCCGACGGTAATGCCAAGAAAACCATGATGGATATCCTGGCCTCACTCGGTCAGGGCAATGCCCTTGCCAGTCAGTATCGTCGTCAGCTTTATTCTCTGCTGTACTGATCTCATCCACGCCGCAGGCAATCCCACTTTGCCTGCGGTTATCTTGCCGCAGCCTCCCCTATGGTCAGGGCATCAATGATCGGACAACCCGGCTGATTGTTACCCGGACACTGACTGATCAGGCTCTGAAGGCTTTGTTTCATTGCCAGTAATTCCTGGATCTGATGATCAATCTCAGCCAGTTTGTGCTCAGCTTTTTCTTTTACGTCAGCACTTTTTCTGTCCGGATCCCGAGACAAGGCCAGCAGCTCACGACTTTCATCCAGACTGAATCCGACCAGCCGCGATCGTTTTATCATCAACAGTTCGTTCACCTGCTTTTGGCTGTAACGGCGATAGCCATTCTCACCCCGCTGCGGCTCACTAATCATGCCCTTGCTTTCATAAAATCGTATGGTTTTGTTAGTCAGGCCCGTCTGTTTTGCCACTTCGCTGATATTCATCATTACCTCATTAAAATACCGCTTGACCTTCCATTAACTGGAAGCTTTAGGGTTAGCATATCTCATAACTGTGGTGTAGAGGAAGCCCATGGATAATTCAAATCACGCCGCCACCCCAGCCAGCCATTCCGCTGCCAACATGGATATCAGGCTGCCACTTGGCAAGGTTCGCTGTATGAACTGCGTCGGAAAAATTAAACAGGCACTGAGCAAGCTTGATGGTATCGAATCTCTGGACATTAATACCCAGCAAGCCCATATCACAGGGCAGGTCGATCTGAATGAAGTGATTGCTACTATCGAAAGCCTTGGCTACCAAGGGGGTTACCACCATGACTTGCCGCTGTCGGGTCTGTCGTGTGGCAAGTGTGTCAGCAAGCTGGAGGCCATATTCACAAACGAGCCGGAAATCACGCAGTTTGAAGTCAGCAAAACCCGGGCAAAGGTGCAGGGCTCACTGACCGAATCCGCGCTGATAGCCCTGATTGAATCTGCAGGCTATCAGGTACCGGCTGAAGCTGGTGCGGTTGAAACGAATGCGGCAGAAGCTGTCTTGCACGACGCAACTGCACCTGAACAAGCGAAAACGGAGCAACCCGAGCCGTCACCATCAGCCGCTACTGAAACCGCGCCATCATCCGATAACAGCCACTACTTTTTGCTTTCAGGCATGACCTGCGCCAGTTGTGTGTCCTCAGTTGAAAAAGCCATTCAGGGCGTGGCAGCGGTTACAGCTGTCAGTGTCAACCTGGCCGAACGGACAGCGCTGGTTCAGGGGGATATCAGTCCTGAATCTGTGATCCAAGCTGTGTCTGATGCCGGGTATGGTGCAGAGCTCAGTGAAGATGAAGCGACAAGACGTGAGCGCCAGCAAGCCCAGAATACAGCAACTTACAAACAGCATCTGCTCAATGCCGGGCTGGCATTAGCGCTGGGTGTGCCCCTCATGGCCTGGGGCGTATTCGGTGGCAGTATGATGATAGAGTCGGCCACCAGCCAGTGGGCTTGGGGCATCATAGGTGTGCTGACGCTGGCGTTGCTCATTTACTGTGGCGGCCACTTTTTCCGCGATGCCTGGAAAGCTTTTTTACATCACAGAGCCAGTATGGATACCCTGGTCGCCCTGGGGACAGGTGCTGCCTGGTTTTATTCCATGTTTGTGGTGCTCAAGCCAGACTGGTTCCCGGCACAAGCCAGGCATGTCTATTTTGAAGCATCAGCCATGATTCTGGGGCTGATCACACTGGGCCATGCACTTGAAGCCAAAGCGCGCGGTCGCACTTCACGGGCACTGGAAAAACTGATCGATCTGCAGCCGCAGACCGCCATTCTGGTGGATCAGCAAGGCGAGCGTGAAGTCCCTCTGGCTGAAGTTCAGTCGGGTATGGTGCTGCGTTTACGTCCGGGTGCCAAAGTGCCTGTCGATGGCGTGATTGAGCAAGGTGAGAGCTATCTTGACGAATCCATGCTGACCGGTGAACCCGTCCCGGCCCACAAGAAGCCGGGAGACAAACTCCATGCCGGTACCATTAACCAAAGCGGCAGCCTGCTGTTTAAAGCGGTGCAGGTCGGTAATCAAACCCTGCTGGCCCGGATCATAGGTCTGGTTCGTCAGGCGCAGAGCAGCAAGCCTGAGCTGGCGAAAATGGCGGATACCATTTCTGCCATTTTTGTTCCGGCCGTGATGATCATTGCCATTGTTACCGCCACTCTCTGGTATTACTTTGGCCCGGATCCCGTCTCGATTTACATGCTGATCACCGCAACAACGGTACTCATCATTGCCTGCCCCTGTGCACTTGGACTGGCGACCCCCATGTCGGTGACAGTCGGTCTTGGCCGCGCTGCAGAATACGGCATCCTTATCCGTCATGCCGATGCGATGCAACTGGCCGCCAACATAGATACAGTGGTGCTGGACAAAACCGGTACGCTGACCGAAGGCAAGCCTGTGCTCACACACAGCCATTATTATGGTGATCACACTGAACACGCTGTGCTGACTCTGGCGGCCAGCCTCGAACGGGGTGCAGAGCACCCGCTGGCAAAAGCTATCGTCTCGGCGGCACAGGAAAAAGGACTGTCTTTGCAATCAGCCCGAGATTTTAACGCTCAGGCTGGCTATGGCGTCAGCGGCGAGGTTAACGGACAGCGTGTTCTGCTGGGCAACCGTGCGCTGATGGAAAAAGAAAATATCGACATTTCTGCCCATCAAAACGATGCCCACTCGCTGGCCGATGCAGGTGCAACGGCTATTTTCATTGCCGTAGACGGAGCACTGGCCGCACTGTTAGGCATCAGTGATCCGCTGCGCTCAGACTCTAAAGCGGCAGTAGAGAGACTTCAGGCGAAAGGGATCGAGGTGATCATGCTGACCGGTGACACCGAACGAACAGCCAAAGCGATCGCCCGTCAGGCGGGGATTGACCGCGTCATTGCCGGTGTCCTGCCCGATGGAAAATCCGAGCAGGTGGCGCAATTACAGCAGTCCGGGAAACACGTAGCCATGGTCGGGGACGGCATTAATGACGCTCCTGCACTGGCTAAGGCAGAAATTGGTATTGCCATGGGCAGCGGCAGCGATGTCGCCATTGAAAGCGCGCAATTAACCCTGGTGCGCCATTCTCTGCACGGCGTCGCCGATGCACTTGAGCTCTCATCAGCGACGTTACGTAACATGAAGCAAAACTTGTTCGGTGCCTTTGTGTATAACACATTAGGGATTCCGCTGGCCGCCGGTATCCTGTTCCCTTTCACCGGCAGCCTGCTCAGCCCTGTGATAGCCGGAGCAGCAATGGCGCTCTCGTCCATCACTGTGGTCAGCAATGCCAACAGACTGAGACTTTTCCGCCCTGGTAGTCAGGACAACGCTCAATTGAAGAAGGAGGCCTGATATGATGGCTATACTTGCTGCACTGGCCATTGGCTTTATTGTCTGGTGGTTCTGGCTGCATCCAAAAAAATAATGACTTTTGAGCGGCTGCTTTCTACAGCCGCTTTTTCTTGCCAGCCCACACCAGATTCCATAGGCTGTATGCATCCTACCGCCAATGGAAACAGCATGTTCAAATCCTTGCTCACCAAAGCCGGTATCCTGCTGACAATCTTCAGTTCAGGTGCCTCTGCAGAACCTCAGGTCTGGCTGGCCAAAGACAACCAGCGACAGTTTGTGCTGATGGGATCTATCCATGTCGGCAGCGATGCACTCTACCCGCTGCCTGATGCCTTTAACCGTTACTGGCCTCAAGCGGATGGTCTGATT
The DNA here is from genome assembly GCF_014841115.1 of Photobacterium arenosum. Classification (GTDB taxonomy): domain Bacteria; phylum Pseudomonadota; class Gammaproteobacteria; order Enterobacterales; family Vibrionaceae; genus Photobacterium; species Photobacterium arenosum. The sequence goes on along the minus strand of NZ_JACYTP010000002.1, from coordinate 76,094 downwards.
TTAGAAGCCAATATCCAAAAACAATTCAGTATGCCGGCCATCGACGAGGCTCACTTTACCCGTAAACTGCTGCCGCCATCTGATATCCGGACACTCAGAGAGCTTGTCGCTCAGCTCAAACTGTCTCCTTTCAGCCTGCTTGAAAGCCCTCCCTGGCTCACCGCCATGCATCTGCAAATGGCCCAGTCACTAGCGCTTGGCCTCACTCCGGACAAAGGGATTGATCAGGTGGTGTTTAACCGGGCACTAAAAGAGAATCTGCCCATTTTCGAGCTGGAAGGGATAGAAGCGCAGTTCCGCCTGCTGTCTTCACTGCCTGATCACGGATTAAACCTGCTGCAAACGACGCTCAACGAATGGCCTCTGCTGGAAGAAGAAATGACCTGCCTGCTCACCGCCTGGCAGCAGGGCAATAATGCCGTACTGACAGAGCTCAGCCAGCAAGTTGCCCTGTCTGAAGAGACCGAACAGCACTTGCTGATACAGCGTAATTACAACTGGGCTAAACAGCTCACCATCTCCCCTCAGTACCAAAAAGGGACTTTCCTGGTGGTAGTCGGCGCTTACCACATGATGGGCGAGGAGGGGCTACCGGCATTGCTGCAAAAGCAGGGATTCACAGTGCACCAAATTAACAGCGCACAGCCTGCCTCCTGCCAATCCGGTATCGCAAAAAAAACCTCTGGCCATCGGCCATGAGTCGCCGAGTCTAATTCTTTCCTCGCCAAGGGGAGGGATTATCCGTGGTTTCAGCAAGCTCTGTACGATCCCTCCCCCTTTTCAAGGGGGAGGTCAGGAGGGGGTTACTGGGCACAAGAGCCAAATTATGCACTTACAAAAAAAAGCCCGCTCACTGAGCGGGCTTCCGTAATGTGGTCGGTGAAGAGGGATTCAACGCGGCGGGCTTCCGCACCCGACCCGACGGGACCAAACCTGTCGCTCTCTAGCGATTAAAAGCTAATAGACACAAAAAAGCCCGCTCATTGAGCGGACTTCCGTAATGTGGTCGGTGAAGAGGGATTCAACGCGGCGGGCTTCCGCACCCGACCCGACGGGACTAAAACTGCCGCTCTCTTGACAATTAAAAGTCAATAGACACAAAAAAGCCCGCTCATTGAGCGGACTTCCGTAATGTGGTCGGTGAAGAGGGATTCAACGCGGCGGGCTTCCGCACCCGACCCGACGGGACCAAACCTGTCGCTCTCTAGCGATTAAAAGCTAATAGACATAAAAAAACCCGCTCGATGAGCGGGCTTCTGTAATGTGGTCGGTGAAGAGGGATTCGAACCCCCGACCCTCTGGTCCCAAACCAGATGCGCTACCAAACTGCGCTATTCACCGAAATTTGTTCAGACTGACTACAGTCTTAAAAACGAGATTTGCTTCTTTTGAAAGTATAACTCTTGTTATCTGAGTTACTCAAACCGCGTCTTAAAATAGTGGTCGGTGAAGAGGGATTCGAACCCCCGACCCTCTGGTCCCAAACCAGATGCGCTACCAAACTGCGCTATTCACCGATAATTCTGTTTCGCTTTGAGACTTGCTCCAGAGGGTCCCTCTGGTCCGCTATTCTCAAAAGCCGGAGATGCGCTACCAAACTGCGCTATTCGCCGACAAAAACGAAACGCTGATGCGATTCGAGGTGGCCTATAATACTGGCTAATTTACTGAACGCAAGAGGATGGACAGAAAATTTCCTTTCCTTGCTGCTACTTGCTTAGGAATGCACCAGTTAACACAGAATTTTGCTGAGATCCGCAAAAAAACACACCAATAGTGATGATTCGAGTATGAATTGATCCAGATCATCAGCTCGTTCGCCAAGGTCCATTAAGCTTGAATTCAGTTTCCCTGGCAGAGGACATCACATGGATTTTTGGCTAGATTTACTCTTTGGTAATCCGGTTGGCCTATCATCAATGATAGTGATTTTCGGTGCATTGGGGCTAATGCTCTTCTATGGTGGTTATTTTGTCTATAAAGCTATGAATGCAAAGCCACAAGATTAGCCGTTCCGTTATCTCCAATCTTCTTTGAATCCTGAGAACTCTGACAGGCTCGGGATTCTTTTTTTTCTTGCCTAGCCACGTATAATCTTCCCTACCGTCCGCAGTAGAAAAACACACCATGTCCGATCAAGATGAACTGGACCTGTTCCGAGAAATGATGGCCGATGTGGCCCCGCTGGAGCAGGATAAAGTGCCCCCGGAAAAGAAGCATCAGATTACTGACGCCCAGCTCGCCCGACAAGCCGCAGCGCAGAGCCTGGCTGACAGTGACCCGGAATATTTATCGCTAGATTATGTCACTATGGTCAAGCCGGATGACATGCTGGATTACAAACGTGACGGGGTTCAGGATGGCGTCATCCGCAAGTTAAGACTGGGCAAGTACGATATTCAGGCCAGGCTTGATCTGCACCGCAAAACGCTCAGGGAAGCCAGAGATGACGTGTTGCACTTTCTCAAGCAATGTCAGCGAATGGATATTCGTACCGTGCTGATCGTTCACGGTAAAGGTGAACGTTCAACGCCTCCGGCTTTAATGAAGAGCTATGTCGCGACCTGGCTGACTCAAATCAGCGATGTGATGGGCTATCATTCAGCGTTACGACAACATGGCGGAAACGGAGCCTTGTATGTCATGCTAAAGAAAAGCCCTGAACGTAAACTGGAAAACCGGGAGCGGCATCAGAAGCGTCAAAGCTGACATTAATATTAACATTAGCAACGGGTGGCAGTGTGCCTATCCCTGCCACACCACTCTGAGTGCCAGCATAATCAGCACCACGCCGGACAAACGATCGATCAGCTGGGCGCGTGTTTTCAGCGTTTCCAGCACCGCTGGTCGGGACAGAACCAGGGCAATCAGTGTGTACCAGAGGCCATCCACCAATAATGGTGTAGCGACAATAATCACTTTATCGCTCATAGCACTCCCAACGGCCACAAACTGGCTGAACAAGGCGAGAAAAAACAGCGCGAGTTTGGGATTCAGCACAGAGATCATCAGTCCGTCCCGGGCTGCACTAGCCATGCTTGCAGATTCGCCTGCCGCCAGTTTTGCCGCCACTCCCCCTTTCGAACGCAGGGCATTGATCCCCAAATACGCCAGGTAAGCCGCTCCTGAATAGGTCATGACCTGAAAGAGTGCTGGCGACTGTTTGAGGACAACAGCCAGCCCGAGCAGAGTCAGTAACGCATACACGCCAACGCCAAATGCATGGGCCCAGGAGGTGACAATACCATGTAAGCGCCCGCCCGCCAGACTGTGTTTAGCCACAACCGCTAAACTGGGTCCGGGCGACATTGCCCCCAACATACAAATCATCAGTAATGAAAGCCAGATACTGAACGTCATCCTTGTCTCCTGCGGCCAATACTCAGCCTGTCGTAAATTAAATAAGTGGCTGGAATAATTAACGGGCTAACGCCGCCAGTTGACCACAGGTCAGTTGCAACAGATCCTTGGGCGCCAATTCTATTTCCAATCCTCGCCGACCCGCACTGACACAGATAGTGTCATAGTCCTTGGCCGAGTCATCAAGAAAAGTGGGCAAGCGCTTTTTCTGGCCTAAGGGACTGATCCCCCCCACAATGTAGCCAGTTGTTTTTTCGGCTATGGCCGGATCGGCCATTTCGGCTTTTTTGGCCCCTGCGGCTTTTGCCGCCGATTTCAGATCCAGCATGCCCGCTACCGGGACTATAGCCACCGCCAGTTGCCTGGGATCGCCATTGCAGGAAAACAGCAGGGTTTTGAACACCCGGGCCGGATCCTGCCCCAGCACCTCTGCCGCTTCCAGGCCGAAATTGGTATTGTTCGGATCATGCAGATACTGATGGACTTTATGGGCAATTTTGTGCTTTTTCGCGAGATTTATAGCGGGTGTCATCCTGTCCTCCGGCATAATTATCGTTACCCACTATAGCTAACAGGTATCTTCACGCCAAGCCAGTACCGGCACAGACAGCAATAAAAAAGCTCACCTGCCAGAACAAGTGAGCTTTAGTCTTCAACGCAGAGTTTCAGTACCGATTAACGGTACACAATCTCGCCGTTAGGATCGAACGCATGAACATTAATCGGGCTGCTGGCTTCCAGGTAGTCTTTCAGCACTTCTGCATCAACAAATCCGGTATTCACGTAACCGGAATGATCAACCAGTTTAGGGTATCCATCGCCACCGGCGGCATTAAAACTGGGCACAGTAAACCGGTAGGTTTTGCCTGGTACCAAAGCTTTGCCACCAATCTTAACATTGCTGACTTTACCGTCCCGGATATCCATAGTGACACCATAGAACTGCGCATATGCCCCCGAGTCGACGGGCTTAGTCGCAACAGAACCCAGGTAGTCCAGCACTTCGGCCCCTGTCATATCGGTATAGGTCACCATATTGCCAAATGGCTGTACTTTCAGCACATCTTTATAAGTAATATCACCGGCAGGAATAGAGTCACGGACGCCGCCTGAGTTCATGACCGCAAAATCAGCTTTGGCACGCTGCATGTGAGAGGCGGCAATTAAACGTCCCAGATTGGTCTGCTGAAAACGCACTACGCTCCGGTCGCCTTCCAGTTTGCCGTTTGACTGGGCAATCTTGATATTGAGTTTCGCTTGTCCGCGCTCCTGATATGGCGTTAAGAAAGCTTTCACCGTGGCATCCTGAGGGATCTCCTGCTCAATAAAGACTTTCTCTGACTGGCCGTCAGCCAGCTTGATTTTCTTCTTCAGGTTAACCGGGATCAGATCGTAGCTGACCATATTCAGCTCACCGTTTCTGAACTCAAAATCCGCCCGGCCCACATACTTGCCCCACTCGTGCGCCTGCACAATCCAGGTGCCATTCTGCTGATCCGGTTTGCAATCGTCACTCGGTTTGAAAGATGGGTTCGCCACATTCGGCCCTTCCATACAGACAGGCTCCTGAGAGTGACCACCGACGATCAAGTCCAGATCGCCCGGTTCAAGATAACGCGCCAGGGCAACATCACCCGGCGCATTGACACCATGCTTACCATTGGCATAGTGGCCCATGTGGGTAGCCGCAATAATGAGATCCGGCTTTTCCGTTGCTTTCAGCTCGGCGATGACAGCTTTAGCTTCGGCTTTTGGATCGCGAAATTCAATGCCGCCAATGTATTCCGGGTTACCGATTTTCGCGGTATCTTCTGTCGTCAGACCGATAACGGCAATTTTGATCCCCTGCTGCTCGAAAATCTGGTACGGCTGGAACAAACGCTTGCCTGTCGCCTTGTCATAAATGTTGGCTGACAGCATAGGGAAGTTTGCCCATCCTTCCTGCTTGCGCAGCACATCAAGCGGGTTATCGAATTCATGGTTACCCACAGCCATCGCATCATAGCCAAGCATGTTCATGCCTTTAAAATCGGGCTCCGCATCCTGCAGATCCGACTCAGGCACGCCTGTGTTGATATCGCCACCAGACAGTAACAGGCTGGTGCCGCCTTCTTCTGTCACGGTTTCTCTCAGGTCATCCAGCAAGGTCTTGCGGGCAGCCATACCGTATTCACCGTCACGGTTGTGCCAGAAACGGCCATGATGATCATTGGTATGAAGAATTGTCAGCTTGTAGGTCTGGTCTGATTGCCAGGTGTCGGCTTGTTCCTGGCTCGCACAGCCAGCCAATACCATTAGCAATCCCGCTGACAAGGCAGTGCGGGTAAACATTTTATTTTTCATTTCATCACCTTACACAGTCAACTCTCATGGCTCACCTCCTTTCCTTGGCGGTGGTTGTGGCCAAAAACAGTGCTCAGTGTAAAGTAATCAAATGCCAGGTGGCAGGCGATTTCACCATAGTGTTAATTGGATCACTATGCAATCGATATCATTTTTATTTTTGAATGGCATACACCAGGTTCATATCAGAAAACGCGACTTTCAGTATCTGACCCAAACACTGGAATCGAGATAACATACAGAACCCGGCATCATGACGTTACAGGATTGCTGATAAATACCTCCTATCTAAGGAAACATGCCCACCTCTCCAAAAAACACAGGCTTCCATACATCACGCCCCTAAATAAAACGAAAATGTTTGAACCGCTTTTTATTCACCAAACAGGCCATCAACCAAGATAATTAATCACATATTTATCATTTAAGCTTTCCCGGCAAACTTTTAACCCAAAAAAACGGTAATATTAGTCACACCTAATATTTAAGTTTATGGATATGGCCGTCGTTTAAAGATATTGAATTCAAATGTTGTTTCCCTGCCCCATCTTTCACATTTATATGCAACATAATGAAAGACCATGGTGATCAGATTCTGTTCCATCCATTGAGACCACTCATGAAACTAACCCTAAAACAAAAACTCATAGCCGCTAGCTTATCTGCCGTTGTTGTTATGGCTACCGCTCTGACCTGGCTGGCTGCAAGCCAACTTCATGAACAAACCCAAAACAGCATTTTTGACCGGGCTGACAGCCTGAGCAAAACAGCAACCAAAGGGATCAGCGACTGGATTAATATTCGACGTGATATTACCAGTGCCGTCAAACCTTATGTAACCATTGCAGAACCTGTCCCTTACCTGCAACAGGCCCGGGATGCCGGCAGCTTTGATTTAACCTACTTCGGTACGCCAGCCGGAGACATGGTTCGTTCTAATCCGGAGCGCAACCGCGCTGGCTATGATCCCCGCGTCCGCCCTTGGTACACGGATGCTCAAAAAGCAGATCAACCGATCATTACCACGGCCTATCTGGATGCGATTACCAATGCGCCTATGGTGACACTGGCTGAGCCTGTGAAGCAAAATGGGCAGTTGGTTGCTGTCATCGGCTCTGATGTCCTGATTGATCAGATGATTTCAGATGTGATCAGCATGGATGCCGGTGATAATGCTTATGCAATGCTGCTCAATACTCAGGACAACACATTTTTAGCACACCCAAACAAAACGCTACTGCTTAAATCCATCAACAAATACGATTCGGCATTAAGCATGAGCATCATTCATCAAGCGGTCAGCACCCGAACCCTTATCAATGAAACCATCAAAGGGAAGGAGAAGCTGCTCTACTTTACCGAAGTCCCTGGTACACCGTGGATTTTAGGTCTGGAACTGGACAAAGCGACGGAAGAAGCCAGCCAGAGCGAGCTGCTGACCCGGCTGATCCTTGCTTCAATCGTGATTACGCTGGCTGTGCTGGCGGCTGTGGCCTGGCTGGTCGGTTACCTGTTTCGTGATCTGGGCCGGGTGTCTGAAGCACTGGCTGAAATTGCGACGGGTGAAGGCGATCTGACCCAACGTCTGGAGCCGCGCAGCGATGATGAAGTCGGCCTGCTGGCCCATAATTTCAACCGTTTTGTCGGCAACATGCACGGCATGGTAATGCGCCTGCGGGATGTTTCTCAGTCACTGAACTCTCAGGCACATCAGACGGCTTCTCAGGCGGAAGAGCGCAGCACCCGCATTCGCCACCAGCAGGATGAAATCAACATGGTTGCGACCGCCATAAACGAAATGGCTGCAGCCACACAGGAAATCGCCGGCAATGCTGATAATACGGCCAAAACATCGGCAGAGACCGTTGAGGCTGCACAGCATGGTGCCGAGCAAGTCGATCAGAGTCAGAGTTCAACTACCAGCCTGGCCAGCGAAGTAGAAACGGCAACAGAGGTCATTAGTGAACTGAATCATCACTCGCAGAGCATCACCACGATTCTGTCAACCATTCAAAACATCGCTGAACAAACAAACCTGCTGGCACTGAATGCCGCGATTGAAGCCGCCCGTGCCGGCGAACAAGGTCGTGGTTTTGCTGTGGTTGCCGATGAAGTGCGCGTGCTGAGCCAGCGTACACATGCCTCGACACAGGAAATTCAGCAAATGATTGAAACTCTGCAAAAAACAACAGGCAGTGCCGTCGGTATTATGAGTGACAGTCGCCGTCTGGCGGAAACCAGTGTGGATGACGCTAATTCCGCTTCAGCCAGCCTGGCACAGATAATTTCTGCGATTACCAATATCAGTGATATGGCAACACAGATTGCATCGGCTGCGGAAGAGCAATCCTCTGTGACATCAGAAATCACCCGGAATACTGAAAGTATCCGGGACGTTTCTAACGATCTGGCTCAGGAAGCGAGTGTCGCAGCACAACAGGCCGCGCAGTTATCTGAACTGTCGCATGAGCTACAACAGGAAATCAGCCGCTTTAAGCTGTAGTCTGCGACTCAGTTGCTTTCCAAAAAAACACCCCGAATCGGGGTGTTTTTATTTGAGGATACGCCTGCGTTTAGGCGGTTACGGCCTGGCGCTGCTGATGCTTCACAAACACTGCGATCAGCGCACTGGCAGCCAGAAAGAAACAATAATAGGAATGGCTGACAACCGCTAATGGCGACAGCCCAAAGACAGAACCCAGCAACAGCGCCTGCGCACCATAAGGCAGCACACCCTGAATAACGCATGAGAATATATCCAGCAAGCTGGCAGAGCGACGTGGCGTCACTGCATTTTGTTCTGCCAGTTCACGGGCAACGCCGCCTGCGACGATAATAGCCACAGTGTTGTTGGCCGTGCAGACATTGGTCAGGCTGACCAGCCCCGCAATGCCCATTTCGCTCGCTCTTTGCGACTGATCACCGCCTGATTTTTTACTGAAACCGCCGATCAGTTTACTGACTAACAGCGTCAGAAATGCCAGCCCTCCCTGACGACGCATCAGTTCGCTCATACCGCCAATCAGCAGAGATAACAGGAAGATTTCCTGCATGTTGCCAAACCCGGTATAGATATCTTTGCTCCAGCTAGCCAGACTGTAATCAGACACTGACAATAAACCCACACCGCCAGCCAGAATAATGCCCAGGCTCAGTACAACAAAAACATTAACGCCGGACACAGCAAGTACCAGAATCGTGATATAGGGCAAGACCTTGAGCCATTCTATGCTGGTGACAGTCGGTGCTTCAGACGGTGAGGAGTGGAAAAGAAACAGCAAGATGGCCGCCAGCGCCGCTGGCAGCGCAATCGCGATGTTCTCGCGGAACTTATCGCGCATCGCACAGCCCTGAGAGCGGGTTGCGGCGATAGTGGTATCAGAGATAATCGACAAATTATCGCCGAACATGGCACCACTGAGCACCACACCGGCTGTCAGAGCGATATCCAGATCGGCCGTATCTGCAATACCCAACGCCACAGGCGCCACCGCTGCAATCGTGCCCATAGAGGTACCCATTGCCGTGGCAATAAAGGCCGCGATGACAAAAATACCCGGCAATATCAGGCTGGGTGGTAATAAGGACAAACCGAGATTGACGGTGGCATCAACCCCACCCGTTGCTTTCGCCACTGCCGCAAACGCACCGGCCAGCAAATAAATCATACACATGGCTATGATATCGCTGTGACCCACACCACGCATGAAATCTTCAATAGTTTTATTGAGCGCCTCTTTGCTCAACACAATAGCAATCAGTATTGCAGGCAAAGCCGCAACAGGGGCCGGTAACTGATAGAAGGCAAAATCAACACCCTGCCAGGTCAGGTAGCTGCCTACACCAATAAAGAGAGACAGAAAAACAGCCAAAGGCAGCAGTGCCAGAGCAGAAGGAGACGGTGAGTCTGAAAGTGTGTGTGGTTTGGCGTGCGACATTATCTCTACAGGGTATTGTTCCGAATTGGTCGCATAGCCTAAAACTTACATCCAAACGTGTCAACATCCAGACGTCTAAACATCTATATGCAATTAATAGTCAGAATGTTTATCCTGATCCCTGTCACCTGTGCCTTGCCCGTCTAGCTAGCATTCTCGTCCTATGCCTTACATTCATTAATCCACTGATAACAATCAGCAATAAATCAAGATGAGCAAACAGACTGAGCTTTGGTCTGCGATGAGATAGCCAATCACCGCTATGGAAAAGGTGTCGGCTGCATCAGGCCTGCCCCAGATAATGTCCTTTACTTAACATGGTTATCCTCATCGAGGATTAACCTGAGTGACTGATAAAACAACTCAGAAAAATCAACACTGTGATGTCTGTCATCCGTCATGTGGTTGACTGAAATACGAAGGCGATCGGTGTTTTTTATCGGCTGACATGAAAAAAATGCAGCCAGCTTCTGCCTTAATACTGCCGACTGGCACTCAATCACGACCATGTGGCTGTTATCGGAAGAAATCACTGTTACACCGTTCAGATTGAGCAGGGCCTGGATTCTGGGTGAGATATGGATAAAAGCCTTATTGAAACATTGCGGCGAAGTGGAGGACAGCCGCTTTTCCAGCGCGATTAAATCCAGCAATGAACGAGCCCCTGAGCTGGCTGTTTCCAGCGTACTGCTAAGAACCTGATTTAACGGATGGGAACGTTTAATACCTATCAAAGCAATACCAATATGTAACCCGGCATGCTTATGAAGAGGTGCAAAGAAGACATCAGAGTGTTTAATAAGATCGCTATGGTGCACGGTAGCAAATGTCTGCGCACCATCTACTGCCAGTATTGAATGACCATTCAACTGACTTAAATCCAGAAGATTGCCTGTCACTGGCGACAGATGCGTCACCAGCTGTATCTCAGGACACTCACTGCTCGTATTCATTTCAGAGAACAATTGAAATAAATGATGGTATTGCGGATAGTGCTGCTCACCCTTAGTATCAATATTGATCCCAAGATTATTTAACTGGCAAGCAAATAACAAATTGACCAGACACTCCGTTGTATTGGTAAACATGAATACATCATGCTCAGGGCAATATATGTTTTTCAGTTTTTCCTTAACATCCAATTTCAGTTGGTAATACGTTTTATAGTATGCTTTTCCTTTCAGATCCGCTCTAAACGATTTGACGAGATCCGGGTGTACTGACGAGGAGTCTGGCAACATGATTGTCTCAGTCACTTTATTTATGCCCTTCTAAGCGCTGACTGATAATATCAATAATTAGGTCATCATTTCGGCTCAAACGTGACACGTTCATGCTGTTTTCTAATCCAACCAGCTCATCGCCTATGACATAACCTTCAGAAGCATTCGATAACAAAGTAAAATCATTGTCATCATTGCCGAAACAGATAAGGTTAGAGTGCTCGATTCCGCTGACTAAACTCAGTGCTTTGTATTTATCTGTAAAGTAGCAATTCAGCTCTGCGGTATCATCACCATGAAAATTAAATGCGACCCCATCTCTGATATCTTTATACAGTGGCATGATTTTTTTCTGAATATTCGCTGAGCGACAAGATATTTTTATCACCCCCTGATCCCACCACGGGCTCTCTTTGTCCAGCGTCAGTTTATCTTCATAGGCAAGCATTTCCGGATACAATGACTCGTCACCATGAATCGCAAACTTATCCCCGTACTCCAGAAAGTAGCTCACACCATTTTCTTCCAGGAACTGAACAATTGTATTCACGTCTTGTTGCGACAAACCGGACACAAAAGTCTGCTTCTGTGTTTCATCTAATATGATAGAACCATTACAGCAGATAACAGGGACTTCACTGATCAGATCGCCTAATGCTTTTCTGGCTCCTCTGGGAGCACGGGATGTAGCAAATGCCAAACGGGATGACGGATCTTGTTTGATTTTTTGGAGCGCTGCTTTCATTTTGTTACTGACGACTCCGCCGTCGGCAATCGTGCCGTCAATATCAAACACCAGCATGTTGGGAAGTGCCTTATTGATTTTCTTTGCTGATTGCCTGACTAATCCATCTCTGATCAAAGAAGGAATAACATCAATAGCAAAAATACTGCCCACCGCCATGCCATTTGCCAAGTGTTCTCCATCAACCCAGGCTATCTCTTCAATTTCAGAACATGGCTTTGGCAGACCAAATATTGTCACAGTATCAACATCAATCTCCACCAAGGCATCTTCAAAAGCACTCTTTCGTGTAAAAGTACCCAAATACTCAGCTCTCACCAGGCTTACGCCAAGCTCTTCACCTAACTCCCGCTCAAGGCATTCCTTTTTTGTTTCACCGGCTTCGGGTTTACCCCCTGGAGAGATAAACATATCTGTCCCTTTTTTTCTGACCAGTAATATTTGTCCTGCCCGGCATATAGCCGCAGCATATTTTCTTATCGTTTTCATTTTCAGCGTCACTTTTCGCAAATCAATAAGAGTGCTGTATTAACAACACTCTTAGATGGATAATGCATTGTTAAACATATGGATACAGATGTATCAATACATTCAGGAAGCTTGTCTCAATTCTTGGTAGTTTTTAAGGCTACCTGACAGAAAATGAATGATGTCATCACACAGACTTTCCTTTTCAGCCAAATATTCCAAAATCGTTTCATCGGAAGCAATGGTCGCTGAATCGCCAAAAATCGACACACCTTCCAGTGATTTTGTCGACAGTCCTAATTGCAGTAAACGGTACTTTACTTCATCTTGTGACTGAGCCATATGATAAATAGGGCTGTTATACGTAATACCAAACCGTTTCATATAATCAACGAAATAGTCTTTCGCCACTAAACGTTGCTCTGGAAATTCTTTTTGATATTCAACGATGCCATCGTTGATCACTTCAATACCATTCCTTGTACAATAATCAATAACGTGGGCATGAATCGCCATTTTTTCACCCAGTAATATCAGGTTCTTCTTGTACCTGGCAAAATCGCTTTCAATATTCTCTATCGCAATACTTCTGAAACTACCACTAATATCAACCACTTGATGTGTTACTACCAAATCACCAAATCTGTTTTTTAATTCTTCCACACGTAAAGGCAATAGTTTTCTATGTAGCCCACAACCACTATTGGCAGTAAATAAGTGAACCGGAATGCCGTTTAACATTAAATAACTGGCGGCAAGAGTACTGTCTCTTCCACCGGTAAACATAACGAGTTGTGGGCGTTTCCCGTCTTCATAATTTGTCTTTATATCCATTGTTACATCCTTGTTATATGACCAAAACAACGGATGCTATATTCAACTATGACAATAGTCAACAGAGTGCACTTATTGATAATTAAGACGTTATTTTACCCATTGATAACAATTTAAATATTAAATAACTATAATCATGGAAATCAGATATTTAAACACAAGTTACTTTGCTGTGTTTCATGTCACTAATAAAGCTCCGATAATATATTGTTTCATTTTTACGTTTTTTATCAGATGCAATAGTTGTTACAACTGTAAGCTCATGTTAAACAAAATATTCTCCTTCATCTTATCCTTTCCGTCTTAACACCCGCTGCAAGCACCTCAAAGTGACAAATTTTCAACCAAAAAAGCGTCAATAATCAGTCATGTTAAAAAGTTAAATTTCCATATACAACCGTCGTATAGCTATATAGAATTCTCCGTACTGTTTTTCCTCATTTGTCACATTTTTTGTGCAACGAAAAGTAAAAACATTGATATCAGCTTCTGTTCCATCCATTGAGACTCATCATGAAACTGACCCTAAAACAAAAACTCATAGGAGCCAGCTTATCTGCCGTCGTGGTTATGGCAACCGCGCTGACATGGCTGGCCGCAAACCAACTTTATCAACAGACACAAAACAGCATTTTTAGCCGTGCCGACAGCTTGAGCAAAACAGCGACTAAAGGGATCAGTGACTGGATTGAGATCCGTCGCAGTATCACCAGTGCTATCAAACCTTACCTGGAAACCTCAGATCCTGTGCCATACCTGCAGCAGGCTCGCATTGCCGGTGGCTTTGATGAAATGTATTTCGGCACGTCCGCCGGTGAAATGTTCCGCTCCTACCCTGAGCGAAACCGGGCAGGTTACGATCCCCGCCAGCGTCCCTGGTATATAGATGCCAAATCGGCTAACAAACCTATTATTACAACCGCCTATCGTGATGCCATTACTAACGCGTTACTGGTGACTCTGGCTGAGCCTGTCAAAAAGAATGGCCAGCTTGCAGCCGTTATTGGCTCCGATGTACTGATTGATCAACTGATTTCCGATGTGATCAGCCTGGATGCAGGTAAAAATGCCTACGCCATGCTCATCAACACCCAGGATAATACGTTCCTGGCCCACCCTAACCAGTCTTTGCTACTGAAACCTATCAATGGTTACACTGAAGACCTGAGCATCAGCCAGATTCAACGCTCGGTAAGCAACAGAACGGTATTGAATCAGACGATTCAGGGTGCGGATAAACTGTTGTACTTTGCGCAAGTTCCCGGCACGCCATGGATTCTTGGCCTGGAAATGGACAAGGCCACCGAAGAAGCCAGCCAGAGCCAACTGCTGAGCCGCCTGATCATCACCTCCATCCTTATTACTCTGATCGTTCTGGCAGCTGTTGCCTGGCTGGTCGGATTCCTGTTCCGCGACCTGAGCCGTGTGTCTGATGCACTGGCCGAGATTGCAACGGGTGAAGGTGATCTGACCCAGCGCCTTGAACCACGCAGCGACGACGAAGTCGGCCAACTGGCACATAACTTCAACCGCTTTGTCGGTAACATGCATGGCATGGTAACGCGTCTGCGCGATGTTTCTCACTCTCTGACGTTGCAGGCACATCAAACGGCCTCACAAGCAGAAGAGCGCAGCACTCGAATCCGCCACCAGCAGGATGAAATCAACATGGTGGCAACTGCCATCAATGAAATGGCGGCTGCCACACAGGAAATTGCCGGTAATGCTGATAACACGGCACGTACCTCGACCGAAACGGTTCAGGCGGCAGAGCACGGTGCCGAGCAGGTCGACCAAAGCCAGCATTCTATTACCAATCTGGCCGGCGAAGTGGAAACAGCGACAGACGTCATTGGTGAGCTCAATACCCATGCGCAGAGCATTACCACGATTCTGTCGACCATTCAGAATATTGCTGAACAAACCAACCTGCTGGCGCTCAACGCTGCCATTGAAGCCGCCCGTGCAGGTGAGCAAGGTCGCGGGTTTGCCGTAGTGGCAGATGAAGTGCGGGTATTGAGCCAGCGTACCCATGCTTCTACGCAGGAAATTCAGCAAATGATTGAAACCCTGCAACAAACGACAGGACGTGCTGTCGGCATTATGGGCGACAGTCGCCGTTTAGCTGAAACCAGTGTGGATGATGCCAATGCCGCTTCTGCCAGTCTGGCGCAAATCATCTCGGCAATTACCAATATCAGTGACATGGCAACTCAGATAGCTTCTGCCGCAGAAGAACAGTCTTCTGTGACCTCTGAGATCACGCGTAACACTGAGGGCATCCGGGATGTCTCTAACGAGCTGGCTCAGGAAGCAAGTGAAGCGGCACAGCAGGCTTCTCAGCTGTCAGAGCTGTCTCACGAGCTACAGCAGGAAATCAGCCGCTTTAAGTTATAAGAGCCGTTAAGCGGATAAAACAAATAGAACAAAGAAAACAAAAAAGGGGGTGTCAGTCATGACACCCCCTTTCGTTTTTCTCTGATCGTTTGTCTCAGGTCGTCTCCGGTAGTCACCCTGATCAGGTTCTGCCAGTAACAGCCTTATGCAATGTCGATGGCTTCGAAACTTTTCACCAGATCATCAAGCTGTTTGATCTGGTGAAGGAATGGCTCCAGCTTATCCATAGGGAATGCAGAAGGGCCATCACAGCGAGCGGCATCCGGGTTGGGATGCGCTTCCATGAACAGACCGGCGATTCCCGCCGCCATACCTGCACGCGCCAGCGTAACAGTTTGCTCACGGCGACCACCGGAGGCGGCACCCAGTGGATCACGGCACTGCAGTGCGTGGGTGACGTCAAAAATGATCGGACTGCCCTTCGAGGCTTTCTTCATGACATCAAAGCCCAGCATGTCCACGACCAGGTTATCGTAACCGTGCAGCGCACCACGCTCGCAGAGAATAATCTGGTCGTTGTTACATTCAGCAAACTTCTCAACGATATTACCCACCTGACCCGGGCTCATAAACTGAGGTTTCTTCACGTTGATAACGGCACCGGTTTTTGCCATCGCTTCAACCAGATCGGTCTGACGAGCGAGAAATGCCGGCAGCTGAATCACATCCACCACCTCGGCAACAGGCTGGCACTGATATTGTTCATGAATATCAGTGATGATTTTCACGCCAAAGGTATCTTTCAGCTCCTGAAAGATTTTCAGGCCTTCTTCCATACCGGGACCACGATAAGAATGGACCGAAGAACGGTTCGCCTTATCAAAGGAAGCCTTAAATACATAAGGAATACCCAGTTTTTCCGTTACTTTGACATAGTGCTCACAGATCTGCATCGCAAGATCACGCGACTCCAGCACATTCATGCCACCAAACAGCACAAAGGCTTTGTCGTTAGCGACATCAATGTCGCCAATACGAACCACTTTCTGTTCCATGATGCTACTCTTCTTCTCTGTCATTTAGTCTGTTCCGCAGGCTATCAGTGAAGGACCTGCGGGTTTGCATTCAAGACTTTCACTTGCAGTTTCAGCAATTCTGCGGCCGGATCTTCCGGACACTGCTCAATAAAATAGGCATAGTCCATAGCAGCGGCATGACTACACTCTAATTGCTGATAAATATAGCCGCGATCGCGAATTTCATGGGGATCACCCGGCCGCAGCGACAGGGCCAGATCGCTGCAGCGTAATGCATCAGCGTATTGCTCTTCTCGCAGCAAAGCACTTTTTAGCACCGTCAGCCATCGTGCCAGCACATCCGTATGGCTGGTGGTGGTGAGATAGCTTTCGCGCCAGGGTGCCAGCGGGCCTTTGTGCCCACGCAGCCAGGCACTGAGTGTCTGGCGGCTGACAAATTCACCGTCAAACGGATTAATAAACTGAGGCTCACTGTTGGGCCAGTCGACACGCAGAATATACTGAGTGGGAAAAGCCACACCGGTGACAGGTAACTCCAGATGCTGAGCCAGATAAATCATAATGGCTCCCAGACTGACCGGAATGCCTTTACGACGCTCAATCACCTTGTCCAGATAGGCATTTTCAGCCGCATAGTACTGATGGCGATCACCACAGAACCCCCACTCGCGGTAAAACAGGCGCAGCAGCCCTTCTAATCGCAGATGGGGATTGGTTTCTGACATCAGTGCCGCCTCGACATCTTTTGCCATTTTTTGTAATTGATGGCGTACCCAGGCAACCGGAAAATCCGGCTCCAGATCCACCATGATCTCAATGGCTCCCTCTACCAGCGCAGACGCTTCGAAATCTCTGTCTTCATCTGAGAAATACATGTCTTTACCCCAGCAACGGCATTTTAGTCACCGCCAGTTTGCCGGCCATTGCCAGCCAACCTAAAGCACCGAAAAAAGCAAAGGTTTTAAACACTTTGTTCTTGCCGTATTTCAGCGCGAAAAAGCCAAGCGCAATGTAGGCCAGCACACAGGTCAGCTTTTCATTCAGCCAGCCTGCGCCTGCCGTGAAAGGAGTAAAGCCAGTGTACACCACCAGTGCGACGCCACTCAGCAACAAAAAGGTATCGACCACATGGGGTGTTACTTTCAGGGCTTTTTTCTGCATCAGTGCTGAATCTGCCATCATCAGGCCAAATCGCACTACAAATAACAACACGCTCATGGCGATAATGGTCAGGTGAAAATGTTTTAATGCTATGTACATCTGGTTTTTCTCTTTATCGTTTCCTTCGAATCATGAATGGCCAGACGGCCTCAGACAGACCAGCAGCCTAAGCTTACCCTGTCTTGTCCTGCATAATCCTGAACGGTTATCACTTGTTGATAACCTAAATTAGAAAAAATGCCCCGTACGGCCTCGCCCTGCTGATAGCCATGCTCCAGCAGTAACCAGCCACCAGGCGTTAAAAATGTCCGGCTTTGTGAACAAATATGACGAATGTCCGCCAGGCCAGCGTCTTCTGCGACCAATGCGGTTCGGGGTTCGAATCGCACATCCCCTCTTGCGAGATGCGGATCGTTGGCATCAATATAAGGGGGGTTGCTGACAATAACATCAAAACGTGCATTTTCCGGCAATGGATTAAACCAACTGCCGCATAAAATACGTACATTCTGCAATTGCAACGCACGCCGATTTTCTTCCGCCAGTGCCGCCGCTTCCGGGCGCAAGTCGATGCCAGTGAACTGACAATCCGGGCGCTCAGAGGCCAGAGACAGAGCAATCGCCCCGGTTCCCGTACCTAAATCAAGTACCGACGCCGCTGCAGGCATTTTCTCCAGCGCCGCTTCCACCAGTCGTTCCGTATCCGGACGCGGGATCAAAGTATGGGGCGCCACTTTCAGCGGCAGTGACCAGAACTCACGTTCACCTGTGATATAGGCGACCGGTTCGCCCGATTCACGACGCGCCAGCAGCGCTGAAAACGCAGCGGACTGCTCGTCAGTCAGCACTTTTTCAGGCCAGGTCAGCAGGTAGCTGCGGGGCTTATCCAGCACATGACACAACAAGACCGCAGCATCAAGCTGCGGACTGTCAGAGCCGGCGTTCATCAGTTGCGTTACCGCTTGCTTAAGTGCAACGTCGATGGCGGGATTCATCAGTGCTGATCAGCCATGGCAGCAAGCAAATCCGCCTGGTGTTCCTGCACAACAGGATCAATCAGGCTTTCCAGCTCGCCTTCCATCACTTCGTTCAAGCGATAGAGGGTCAGGTTGATCCTATGATCAGATACCCGGCCTTGCGGATAGTTATAGGTACGAATGCGATCGGAGCGATCGCCAGAGCCCAGCAGGTTACGTCTTGTGCTGGCTTCTTCAGCATGACGCTTCTCTTCCTCGGCCTTGATAATACGGGCCGCCAGCACAGACATGGCTTTCGCTTTGTTTTTGTGCTGCGAGCGCTCATCCTGACACTCAACCACAATGCCGGTTGGTAAGTGGGTAATACGAATGGCAGAATCCGTGGTGTTAACGTGCTGACCACCGGCACCGGAGGCGCGGAAAGTATCAATTTTCAAATCACCGGCATTAATTTCCGGGATTTCCGCTTCCGGGATTTCAGGTAAAATTGCCACAGTACAGGCAGAAGTATGAACACGGCCCTGGGATTCCGTCGCGGGAACACGTTGAACACGATGTCCGCCTGACTCAAATTTCAGAATACCGTAAGCTCCTTCCCCGCTGATCTTGGCGATCATTTCTTTATAGCCACCGTGTTCAGCCTGATTCGAGCTCATCACTTCCACCCGCCAGCGGCGGCTTTCAGCAAATTTGCTGTACATGCGGAACAAATCACCGGCGAAAATACCGGCTTCATCACCGCCAGCACCGGCGCGGATTTCGATGAAACAGTTGCGCTCGTCATTGGGATCTTTGGGCAGCAGCAAAACCTGCAACTCGTCTTCCAGACGCTCGATAGTCTCTTTCGCCTGCTTGATTTCTTCCTGCGCCATTTCGCGCAATTCAGGATCCTCTTCCCCGGCCATTTCTTCCGCGGTTTCCAGATCAGTCAGCACCTGCTGGTAAGCACGAAAACACTGACTCACTTCCTCTAGCTGCGAATATTCACGAGACAAAGCCCGGAATTTATCCTGATTGGCAATGATAGTGGCATCACCCAGCAAATGCTGCACTTCCTCGTGGCGTTCAACCAGGGATTCTAATTTCGCTAAAATGGACGGTTTCATCATGTGTACAACATCAGATCCTAACAAGGATCCGCCTTAAACCGGTTCGGCAAGGCGCGATCATAAAAATTAATGCATGTGAAAAACGCTGAGTCAGTCAGCCGACTGGTCTTTCAATGCACCTAAGCCAAGCGTTTCACGAATAAGGGCCAGTTTTTCAGGCTCGCCATCATGGGCGGCTTGCTGCATGGCCTTGGTCGGCGCATGAATGAGCTTATTCGTCAAACGGTTGCTGAGCTCTGCCAGCACTTTTTCCGGTGCACTGCCGTTAGCCAGCGCTTGCAGGCTGCGGCTCAGTAAATCATTTTTAATGTCATCGGCGTAACAACGGTACTGGCGGATACTGTCTACCGCTTCCAGTGAGCGTAACCAGCGCATGAATGCGGCACTTTCTTCACTGACTATCGCTTCTGCCTGGATCGCCGCCACTTTTCGCTGCTCGCGATTGCGTTCAACAATACTTTCCAAATCGTCCACTGAATATAAATAGGCGTCATCAAGCTCGCCGACCTCAGCTTCGATATCCCTGGGTACAGCAATATCGACCAGCAACATGGGTTGATGACGGCGCTTTTTCAGCGCTTTCTCAACCATTCCTTTGCCCACAATCGGCAGAGGACTCGCCGTTGCACTGATAATGATATCTGCATTATGAATATGGTCCGGAATCTCCGGCAAACTAATAACTTCAGCGCCAAATTCATCAGCCAGCACCTGAGCACGCTCCGGGGTGCGGTTGGCTATCATCAGACTGCGGCAACCGTGTTCAACCATGTGCCGGGCTACCAGCTCTGTGGTCTCACCGGCGCCGATAAGCAGCACTCTTGCCTCGCTCATCGACTCAAAAATCTGTTTGGCCAGGGTGCAGGCGGCAAAGGCAACCGACACCGCATTGCCACCGATATCCGTTTCGGTTCTGACGCGCTTTGCCACTGAAAAGGCTTTCTGGAACAGTTTCTCCAGCATGCCATCCATAGTGTCATGATCGCGGGATTCAGAATAGGACTGCTTGACCTGTCCCAGAATCTGCGGCTCACCTAACACCAGTGAATCCAGACCACATGCCACCCGCATCAAGTGACGCACCGCGGCCTGTTCTTCGTGGAAATAGAGGCTGGACATCAGCTCTTCCGCTGACAGATTATGAAAGCGGCTGAACCAATCAATCATCACACCTGGCCCGCTGTGACTGACATCACAATAGATCTCAGTACGGTTGCAGGTAGAGACGATCACACCACTGTTGACTTCCGGATGCTGAGCCAGAGTCTGCAAGGCTTCGGTCAGTTTTTCCGGCGAAAAGGCAACACGCTCGCGCAGGTCTACAGACGCTGTTTTGTGATTGATTCCTAATGCAAGCAAGGTCATGGAGATGGTGTTACCTACTACCCGATGATAAAGATCCAGCAGGTCATTTTACTTGATGACCCTGCGTAATAAAAGGATATGACTCGATTCTGTCTGCCAGCGCATCATTTTATCGCGCTGACGTCAAAACAAATCCTGACTTTACAGACAAATACCGGAAATGTCATGAATCAGTTTGCTTCCCCTTACTGATTCCGCCGTTCGTTCATGAAAGAGATTTCATCAGACAAGTCATGCTATTATTCTTTTACTTTCACATTATTCACTTACCTGTCGAATAAGGACATGTTATGCGAATGGCGTTTGCGCCTCTTTTTCTGTTCTCGTTTCAGTTACCGCCTAT
Source organism: Photobacterium arenosum (assembly GCF_014841115.1). Taxonomy (GTDB): domain Bacteria; phylum Pseudomonadota; class Gammaproteobacteria; order Enterobacterales; family Vibrionaceae; genus Photobacterium; species Photobacterium arenosum. The sequence continues at coordinate 54,854 of NZ_JACYTP010000002.1, read as the reverse complement.
CTTGGCGCGAAAATGTCAGCAGCATAAAACACAACTTCTGGCCTTGCTGGCTCTGTGGGTAGCAGGCTGTACCACGACGCCGCACACGGGTAAAGTCACCGACTGGAACAGCCACAGGCAAGCATTGTCCGCAGTCACTGCCTATCAGGCAACAGGCAAGCTGGGCTACATCAGCCCGGCGCAACGTTTCAGTGCTAACCTGAACTGGAAAACCGATCCTGGTGCCGATCATCTGCTGCTGACTAACTTTCTCGGCACCACATTGCTGAAACTGGACACCCAACCCGGACGTGCGGTGCTGATTGATAATGAAGGCCAACGCCATCAGGGCAGCGATGCGGCTCAGCTGGTCTTATCTCTGACCAATATTGCCTTACCCGTTAACCAGATGCGGGACTGGCTGCTCGGCCTGCCAACAGGCGCAGATACCTATCAGTTAAATGCAGAAAACCGCGTGGCTTACTTAGTCAAACAAGTGGGTAATCAGCGATGGCAACTGGACTATAACGCCTATGATGAAACAACGTCGCCCGCTTTGCCTTCCCGGTTAGTCCTTTCGCAAGGCAAACAGCGAGTTACCCTGATAATCAACCGTTGGCAAACCCAAAAATAATTGACGCGCATTCAAAAAATGATCACACACACTACAAGCTGGCCAGCACCCGCTAAACTTAATCTGTTTCTCTACATCACAGGGCAACGTCCGGACGGTTATCATGAACTGCAAACCCTGTTTCAGTTTTTAGATTACGGTGATACCTTGACCATAACGGCGCGAGCCGACAATCAGATAACCCTGAGTCCGGCCATCGAAGGCGTACCATTAGCGCAAAATCTGATTTACCGCGCCGCAGATGCCCTGCGCAAAAAAGCCGGTCTGCAGGCCGGAGCAGATATCAACATCCAAAAGATTTTACCTATGGGTGGTGGTCTGGGCGGCGGTTCATCGAATGCGGCGACAACTTTGGTCGCATTAAACTATTTGTGGCAAACCGGACTAAGCGCTGACGAGTTGGCCGAGATTGGCTTGACGCTGGGGGCAGATGTGCCCGTGTTTGTCCGTGGTTTTAGTGCCTTTGCCGAAGGGATCGGCGAAAAGCTTCAACCCGCTCAACCAGAAGAGAAATGGTATCTGGTCGCCAAGCCTGATGTTGCCATTGCAACCGCAGATATCTTCACTGCGACGGACTTAACCCGAAACACACCAATACGGCCTTTATCTGTGTTATTAGCCGGCAATTACGAAAACGATTGCGAAAAAATAGTCAGAAGAATTTACCCTGAGGTTGATAAGGCGCTTTCGTGGCTGTTAGAATACGCGCCGTCGAGATTGACCGGCACTGGCGCTTGTGTTTTTGCTGAATTTAGCTCTCAGCAAGCGGCTACTGCAACCCTGAAAAAATTACCCGACTGGCTCCAAGGTTTTGTCGCCAAAGGGGTGAATCATTCACCTTTGATGACCGCCCTGAGCGGACATACTGCGGAAAGTCAGTAAATACAACTTGGACGCAATTGAGGTTTACCCCGTGCCTGATATGAAGCTGTTTGCTGGTAACGCTACACCAGAGCTAGCCCAACGCATCGCTGACCGTCTTTACATTTCACTTGGAGACGCGACAGTGAACCGTTTCTCCGATGGTGAAGTCTGTGTTCAGATTAATGAAAACGTTCGCGGCAGCGACGTCTTTATCATTCAATCGACTTGCGCCCCAACCAACGATAACCTGATCGAACTGGTCGTTATGATCGACGCACTGCGCCGCGCTTCTGCTGGTCGTATCACAGCGGTTATCCCTTACTTTGGCTATGCCCGCCAAGACCGTCGCGTCCGTTCTGCTCGTGTGCCTATTACAGCGAAAGTTGTTGCTGATTTCCTGTCCAATGTGGGTGTTGACCGTGTGCTGACTGTCGATCTGCATGCCGAGCAAATCCAGGGCTTCTTTGATGTGCCGGTAGACAACATCTTTGGTTCGCCCGTTCTGCTGGAAGACATGCTGGCAAAAGAGCTGCAAGATCCAGTCGTCGTTTCTCCAGACATCGGTGGTGTAGTCCGTGCTCGTGCAACGGCCAAACTGATGGATGACACAGATATTGCTATCATCGACAAGCGTCGCCCACGCGCCAATGTGTCACAGGTTATGCACCTGATTGGCGATGTTGAAGGCCGTGACTGCATCATTGTTGATGACATGATCGATACCGGCGGCACCCTGTGTAAAGCTGCCGAAGCACTGAAAGAGCGTGGTGCTAAACGTGTATTCGCTTACGCAACACACCCGGTATTCTCAGGCAACGCGCCGGAAAATATCAAAAACTCTGTGATTGATGAAGTGATCGTCACTGACTCTATCCCACTGTCTCAGGCAATGCTGGATACAGGCAAAGTCTCTGTTCTTACTCTGTCAGGCATGCTGGCTGAAGCCATTCGCCGCATCAGCAATGAAGAGTCTATCTCTGCGATGTTCGAGCACTGATAGCTCAGTAAACGCGATGACAGTCAACACGCCCCGCCCTGTGCGGGGCGTGTTTGTTTTTATTTATCTCTGCAGCAATGTTAACATAGCGCGCGATTTGATCCCGATGACATAGAGAGACCAGCGTGAGTCAAAAAATCCGTTTACTGGTTGGCCTGGCAAATCCAGGTCCGGAATATGCCAAAACACGCCACAATGCGGGGGCCTGGGTCGTGGAAGAGTTGGCACGGATCCACAACATCAGCCTCAAAAACGATCCCAAATATTTTGGTTTAACCGGCAGGATCCAGCTGAATGGTGATGATCTGCGTTTACTGATCCCCACCACCTTTATGAACCTGTCTGGTAAATCCGTTTCGGCACTGGCGAATTTTTTTCAGATCACCCCGGAAGAAATTCTGGTCGCCCATGATGAGCTGGATCTGCCCCCAGGCGTCGCCAAGTTCAAACAAGGCGGCGGTCACGGTGGCCATAACGGGTTAAGGGATATCATCAGCAAACTGAGTAACAACAAAAGCTTTTACCGTCTTCGGGTGGGCATTGGTCATCCCGGCGACAAAAATAAAGTGACTGGCTTCGTATTGGGTAAAGCCCCCGCCAGCGAACAATCTCAGATTGACGCTGCAGTAGACGAATCCGTTCGCTGTCTTGATATCTGGCTGAAAGACGGCCTGACCAAGGCGCAAAACCGGCTACATTCATTCAAAGCCGAATAAGTTAATACAGACTTTTTCATCATCCCGCACTATGCCGGATGCCGGAAACATCACTAAAGGGTTTCAAGCCATGGGTTTTAAATGTGGTATCGTGGGCCTGCCGAACGTAGGTAAATCCACACTTTTCAATGCGTTGACAAAAGCGGGTATCGAAGCCGCTAACTTCCCGTTCTGTACTATTGAGCCGAACACGGGTGTGGTTCCTGTACCGGATCTGCGTCTGGATAAGCTGGCTGCCATCGTCAACCCGGAACGTATCCTGCCTACCACTATGGAATTCGTGGATATCGCCGGTCTGGTTGCCGGTGCATCCAAAGGTGAAGGTCTGGGTAACAAATTCCTGGCCAACATCCGTGAAACCGATGCGATTGGCCACGTTGTTCGCTGCTTCGAAAACGACAATATCGTGCACGTTGCGGGCAAGATCAACCCATTAGCAGACATCGAAATCATCAATTTGGAACTGGCTCTGGCAGATCTGGACACCTGTGAGCGTGCCATTCAGCGCCAGGCCAAACGCGCCAAAGGCGGTGATAAAGAAGCCAAATTCGAAATCACAGTGCTGGAAAAAATGCTGCCAACACTGACTGAAGGCGGCATGGCACGTTCAGTCGAGCTGGCCAAAGAAGAAAAAGCCGCGATTGATTACCTGAACTTCCTGACTCTGAAACCGACCATGTATATCGCGAACGTCAGCGAAGACGGTTTTGAAGGCAATCCGTTCCTGGATATGGTGACTGAGCACGCCAGCAAAGAAAACGCCGTTGTTGTGCCAGTCTGTGCGGCTATCGAGTCTGAAATTGCTGAACTGGATGATGCGGATCGTGAAGAGTTTCTGGCAGATCTGGGCATTGAAGAGCCGGGCCTGAACCGTGTTATCCGATCGGGCTACGAACTGCTGAATCTGCAGACTTACTTCACGGCAGGTGTCAAAGAAGTTCGCGCCTGGACTATCCCTATTGGTGCAACCGCACCTCAGGCTGCCGGTAAGATCCACACCGACTTTGAAAAAGGCTTTATCCGTGCCGAAGTAGTCGGTTATGAGCACTTCATCGAGTTTAACGGTGAAAACGGCGCGAAAGAAGCCGGTAAGTGGCGTCTGGAAGGTAAAGATTACATCGTTAAAGATGGCGACGTCGTCCACTTCCGCTTCAATGTATAACTTGAAGTCAAAACCTCTGCAAAACATCTGATAAAGGGCCGGCTTCTGCCGGCTTTTTTATTTTCACTGTCCCGCTTACTTCTTTTTTACCCTTGAAATCACACATCTAGCATGGCATTCGGCCATTTCGTCCAAATAACCATCGAACAGGCAGATTTTACGGGGATAATTAAAAAAACTATTGACGCTCAAAGCTGGTATACGCATAATGCGCCCCGTTCCCGAGACAGCAACCCTGTATTGGACAGCGCCTGCGCTGGCTGTTTCGGACACGTTGGCTACGTAGCTCAGTTGGTTAGAGCACATCACTCATAATGATGGGGTCACAGGTTCGAATCCCGTCGTAGCCACCATATCACCACTTGAAATGGTGATAAAAAACAGTAAGATGCGGAAGTGGCGAAATTGGTAGACGCACCAGATTTAGGTTCTGGCGCCGCAAGGTGTGAGAGTTCAAGTCTCTCCTTCCGCACCATTTTAGGGCTATCGCCAAGCGGTAAGGCAGCGGCTTTTGATGCCGCCATCCCCTGGTTCGAATCCAGGTAGCCCTGCCATCTTACTCAGCGTGGACATGTTTGTCGGCGTTATAAAAATTGAATGGCTACGTAGCTCAGTTGGTTAGAGCACATCACTCATAATGATGGGGTCACAGGTTCAAATCCCGTCGTAGCCACCATAAATTCATCATTCGACGATGAATGGTTCACCCAGCGTATTGCGGTGGTGGCGGAATTGGTAGACGCGCTAGCTTCAGGTGCTAGTGCCCGCAAGGGCGTGAGAGTTCAAGTCTCTCCCTCCGCACCAATCTCTGAGGTGAACAGTTAAGAAGTGGACAAGTAACCATTTCTTGCTTGAATTGCACAATTCTTTGTGACATTCTGCAGGGCTATCGCCAAGCGGTAAGGCAGCGGCTTTTGATGCCGCCATCCCCTGGTTCGAATCCAGGTAGCCCTGCCACATTACTTGACGTAGGCAACGCCGGCGTTTAACACAAAGTGGCTACGTAGCTCAGTTGGTTAGAGCACATCACTCATAATGATGGGGTCACAGGTTCAAATCCCGTCGTAGCCACCAATCTCACAACAATGTGAGAAAAAGATGTCATTCCACGCGGTGGTGGCGGAATTGGTAGACGCGCTAGCTTCAGGTGCTAGTGTCCGCAAGGACGTGAGAGTTCAAGTCTCTCCCTCCGCACCAATGACATCCTTGCCTTGACAGGCAGAGAATTTGCGGAAGTGGCGAAATTGGTAGACGCACCAGATTTAGGTTCTGGCGCCGCAAGGTGTGAGAGTTCAAGTCTCTCCTTCCGCACCATTTAGGGCTATCGCCAAGCGGTAAGGCAGCGGCTTTTGATGCCGCCATCCCCTGGTTCGAATCCAGGTAGCCCTGCCATGTTTCAGGTTTCGATAAATGTGTCGGAATCTCCCCTGTAACAAGGGACCCGGGTGAATTTCACCCTGAAAGAAAAGTCACACATGCGGTGGTGGCGGAATTGGTAGACGCGCTAGCTTCAGGTGCTAGTGTCCGCAAGGACGTGAGAGTTCAAGTCTCTCCCTCCGCACCAGTGACTTTTCAGATGTTTACACATCAAACAATTTGCGGAAGTGGCGAAATTGGTAGACGCACCAGATTTAGGTTCTGGCGCCGCAAGGTGTGAGAGTTCAAGTCTCTCCTTCCGCACCATTTTAGGGCTATCGCCAAGCGGTAAGGCAGCGGCTTTTGATGCCGCCATTCCCTGGTTCGAATCCAGGTAGCCCTGCCAAATTTTACAGTATGGGTGTCAGCCGGTGCTGTGATACAGAGTTATATTGCAAACGAAATACCACGTGCGGTGGTGGCGGAATTGGTAGACGCGCTAGCTTCAGGTGCTAGTGTCCGCAAGGACGTGAGAGTTCAAGTCTCTCCCTCCGCACCAACTTTTTAGTTGTGAGTGAAAGTTAACACAACTTAGATCTGAAAAGATCACCAGCAGGGCTATCGCCAAGCGGTAAGGCAGCGGCTTTTGATGCCGCCATTCCCTGGTTCGAATCCAGGTAGCCCTGCCATTAACAACACGCTGTTTAATTAGCGTTTTGAAAATGGCTACGTAGCTCAGTTGGTTAGAGCACATCACTCATAATGATGGGGTCACAGGTTCGAATCCCGTCGTAGCCACCATTTTCATCCCCTACCATGGTTGAAAATGGAAAAGAGTCAATACACGCGGTGGTGGCGGAATTGGTAGACGCGCTAGCTTCAGGTGCTAGTGCCCGCAAGGGCGTGAGAGTTCAAGTCTCTCCCTCCGCACCAATTGACTTTTGATATTAATCTGAGACTTTAGGGCTATCGCCAAGCGGTAAGGCAGCGGCTTTTGATGCCGCCATTCCCTGGTTCGAATCCAGGTAGCCCTGCCATCTTGATGCTGACCAAGAGTGTCAAAAAGTTAGAGACTGAGTCTCTTTCACCATGTTGCGGTGGTGGCGGAATTGGTAGACGCGCTAGCTTCAGGTGCTAGTGTCCGCAAGGACGTGAGAGTTCAAGTCTCTCCCTCCGCACCAACTTACTGTTCAGGCAGAAGTTGTAAAACACTTGGGTATTACTCGCTGTAATATCTGTTAAGAAACCAGCTTTTTGCTGGTTTTTTTATACCTGAAAAACACAGCCCGCCCTAACACGTCTCTTTTCACACTGACCGTCCTGAAATGGGTTGGAAAAGTGTCACCTTATTTAGGACGGGACACACGCAGTAAAAAAGCCACGCTATTGGTGGCTTATAAAATCGAATAAAAACAAAAAGCTTACAACCCTAGCGCATACTTCAGCACTTGGTGTTTCAGCGGGCCGGTATGCTCGGCCAGTTTAAGGCCAAGGTTTCGCAGCAAAGCAACGGGTTTAAGATCATTGCTAAAGGCACAGTAAAACACATCCATCCCGGTCTGCATCATCAGGTTATCGGGTCTGCGCCGCCTCTGGTAGCGCTGAAGAACCGGCTCTCCGAACCAGTGTTCTCCACCGTGCGCCATTTCATCAAGCAGCACATCAACGTCTTTAAAACCGAGATTCACTCCCTGCCCCGCCAGCGGGTTAATGGTATGCGCGGCATCTCCCAGCAAAACAATCCCGTCTTTATAGTAAGACTGGGCGTGGCGTCGTGTCAGCGGGAAACTGCCTTTGTTCCGCACACGAACCGCACCGAGTTCAACAGGAAATTCACTCCGCACCGCTTTTTCCAGTTGCTCCGCCGACATGGCTGATAACTGTTTGATCCGCTGAGGGCTGTCATACCAGACTAGCGATCCGTTGTGACCCGGCATCGGCAGAAAAGAGCGAGGACCATGCGGCGTAAACTGCTGCCAGGTAATATCCTGCTGGGGCAAAGCGGTTTCAACATTGATCAGCATGCAATGCTGACGATAATCCCAGGCTGTAATGCCGATATTGGCCTGCTGACGAACGCGGGAATTGGCACCATCGGCCCCAACCAACCAGCGGGTTTGCAGCACCTGACCGTTATCCAATGTGACCTGGTACCCTTCATCAGCACGCTGAAAATGCGCTAAACGGGCAGGACAAATCAGTGAAAGATTGGAATATGCGTCAAACGCCTGCCACAGACCCAGCTGAATCAAACGGTTCTCCACCATAAAGCCCAGCTCAGCTAACCCAAGGTCAGCGGCATGAAAACGGGTGCGGCATTCCGGGTGCTCCCAAGTTTCCAAACGCCGAAAAGGACACATCCTCATGGCCTGGATATGTGGCCATGCCCCCAGACGGTTCAGCAGGGTGACCGACTGGGCAGAAATGGCTGACACACGCAGATCCATCTCCTGTGCGGAGTCAAAAGCCACCGGAGGCTGACCTTCAATCACCGCCACTCTGCGTCCCTGCCGGGCCATTCCCAATGCTGCCGCCGCACCCACCATGCCGCCGCCAGCAATCACAATATCAAACTGTTCCATGCAGGTATCTCATCTCATTACTCTGCCGACATTCTAACGGCTTTACGCGGGTTTACTACACTCAACACTTTCTGCGCTCGCTTTTCTGTCATCTTTGGCACTGAAGCTTGATCTGTGCCAATAGCCACCGGCCAGAGATTCGCCTGCTGCTGATTTTATAATCAGCATGGATGATCTGGTCACGCCGTGTCGAAAGCAGTACAATACGCGGCTTGCTATTTAAGGCGGCCCCAGAGGCGATCTCTGACGCTGCAAACGCAACGTAAATGCACTGAATTAACACTACGAGTGAAGAGTTAGACATGGCGAAGAAACTGCTTATCAAAACCTGGGGTTGTCAGATGAATGAATACGATTCATCCAAGATGGCCGATCTTCTCAACGCCAATGGCGGTTATGAATTAACAGAAGAACCAGCAGAAGCCGATGTACTGCTACTTAACACCTGCTCTATTCGCGAAAAGGCACAGGAAAAAGTCTTCCACCAGCTGGGCCGCTGGAAAACGCTGAAAGACAAAAAGCCAGGCCTGGTGATTGGCGTTGGCGGCTGTGTTGCTACTCAGGAAGGGGATTCCATCCGGGATCGTGCTCCCTATGTCGATGTGATCTTTGGTCCGCAAACGCTGCACCGTCTGCCTGAAATGATCAGCACATCACAGTCTTCCGATGCGCCGGTCATGGATATTTCTTTCCCGGAAATCGAGAAATTCGACCGCCTGCCTGAACCACGGGCCGAAGGCCCTACCGCGTTCGTGTCTATCATGGAAGGTTGCTCCAAATACTGTACTTTCTGTGTGGTGCCATACACCCGTGGTGAAGAAGTCAGCCGCCCGCTGGATGACGTACTGTTTGAAATCGCTCAGCTGGCAGAGCAAGGCGTACGTGAAGTAAACCTGCTGGGCCAGAATGTGAATGCCTTCCGCGGTGAGACACACGATGGCGAGATCGCTTCATTTGCTGAGTTATTGCGCCTGGTGGCAGCAATTGACGGTATCGATCGCATTCGCTATACCACCAGCCACCCGATTGAGTTCACCGACGACATTATTGCCGTTTATGAAGACACGCCGGAAGTGGTCAGCTTCCTGCACCTGCCGGTTCAGAGCGGTTCCGACCGTATCCTGGCGATGATGAAGCGGCCTCATACTGCCATCGAGTATAAATCCAAGATCCGCAAGCTGCGTAAAGCTCGCCCGGACATCACCATCAGCTCCGACTTTATCGTCGCTTTCCCGGGTGAGTCCGATCAGGACTTCCAGGACACCATGAAACTGATCCGCGATGTCGACTTTGACATGAGTTTCAGCTTCATTTATTCAGCCCGCCCCGGGACACCAGCGGCCGATTACCCTTGTGATTTGTCTGAAGACGTGAAGAAAGCGCGTTTGTATGAACTGCAGCAGCAGATCAATGCGCAGGCAATGCGCTACTCCCGCCAGATGCTGGACACTGAACAGCGCATTCTGGTGGAAGGGCCATCGAAAAAGAACATCATGGAGCTGCGCGGCCGTACCGAGAACAACCGTGTGGTGAACTTTGAAGGTTCAGTGGATTTGATCGGCCAATTTGTTGATGTCAGAATCACGGATGTATTCAATAATTCCCTGCGTGGTGAACTTGTCCGTACTGAAGCAGACATGAATCTGCGGATCGCTATGTCTCCCAGCGAGGTCATAGAGAAAACCCGTAAAGAAGATGAAATAGGTGTAGGCGTTTATACTCCTTAATAAGAGGACAGAAATTTCTGCCTGTGCCCAACTATTCCGGCCACCCGTCACAGTGGGTGGCCCACAGAGAGGCAAATCTTGAGCAAAATTATTACTGTTGAACTGAATCTCGAACCCGCCGATAACCACCGCCTGGCCAGCCTTTGCGGTCCTTTCGACGACAATATCAAGCAGCTGGAACGCCGTCTGGGCGTTGAAATTAACCACCGCAGTCACAATTTCAGCATAGTCGGTCAGCCGCACACTGCCGAAGCCACAGCCAATATCCTTAAGAATCTGTATGTTGACACCGCTCCGGTACGCAACGTGATCCCGGATATTGAGCCTGAGCAGATTCATCTCGCCATTAAAGAATCGGGTGTGCTGGAACAAGATGTGAGCTCAAGTATCCCTTACGGCAAAGAAATTCATATCAAGACCAAGAAAGGCGTCATCAAGCCGCGGACACCAAACCAGGCGCAGTACATTGCCAATATGGTTGGTCACGATATCACCTTCGGTATTGGTCCTGCCGGTACGGGGAAAACTTATCTGGCTGTTGCCGCTGCGGTTGATGCGCTGGAGCGCCAGGAAATCCGCCGTATTCTGCTGACCCGCCCTGCCGTAGAAGCCGGTGAAAAACTGGGCTTCCTGCCGGGGGATCTAAGCCAGAAGGTCGATCCGTATCTGCGCCCGCTTTACGATGCCTTGTTCGAAATGCTGGGTTTTGAGCGGGTAGAAAAGCTCATTGAGCGTAATGTCATTGAAGTGGCACCGCTGGCGTACATGCGCGGCCGGACACTGAACGATGCCTTCATTATTCTCGATGAAAGCCAGAATACGACAGTAGAGCAGATGAAAATGTTTCTGACCCGTATCGGCTTTAACTCGCGTGCCGTGATCACAGGTGACGTGACCCAGATCGACTTGCCGCGCGGGGCGCGATCCGGGCTGCGCCATGCCATTGAAGTGCTGGCCGATGTGGATGAAATCAGCTTTAACTTCTTCCAGGCAACTGACGTAGTACGTCACCCTGTTGTAGCTCGTATCGTCCAGGCGTATGAAGCCTGGGAGAGCGAAGATCAGAAACAACGAAAACTGGCTGAACAACGCCGTCGCGACCAGCAGGAAGCGCGTCAGGCCAGTCCTGAAACGGAATAATCATACAGATGGCTATTTATCTGGATTTACAGCTTGCCACCGCTGATGAGAGTGGCATGCCGACTGAGGCTGACTTTCAGCGCTGGCTGGAAGCGGCGGTGACTCCGTTTCAAACCGAAACCGAAGTGACTGTGCGCTTGGTTGATGAAGCCGAAAGCCAGGCACTCAACAGTGAATACCGGGGGAAAGACAAGCCCACCAATGTGCTGTCTTTCCCGTTTGAAGCGCCTCCGGGTGTAGAACTGGAGCTGTTGGGCGATCTGATTATCTGTCGTCAGGTGGTTGAAAGTGAGGCGCGGGAGCAGAGTAAACCCTTGTTTGCCCACTGGGCACATATGGTTGTACACGGCTCACTTCATCTGCTAGGTTATGACCATATTGATGACGAAGAAGCCGAAGAAATGGAAGCCCTGGAAACCGAGATAATGCAAGGTTTAGGGTTTGCCAATCCTTACGAAGCTGACCAATACTAACATCAGCTTCTGGCTGTCTTTGGCTAAGATACTGTCGGCTGCGCCTGTGGCGACGCCGACCTTCCGTGGCTCTGTCCACATATTTGAATAGAAAGCAATGAACGAAGATAACCCCCAAAATTCTGACGGTCCGAGTCGAAAGACCTTCTTTGAACGTATTGGCCAGCTCTTTCAGGGCGAACCTCAGAATAAGGAAGAACTGGTCGATGTGATCCGTGATTCCGAAGAAAATGATCTGATTGATCACCACACACGCGACATGCTCGAAGGTGTGATCCAGATTTCTGAGATGCGGGTTCGGGATATCATGATTCCCCGCTCCCAAATGACCACCATAGAGCGTTCACAGAAGGTTGAAGACCTCATTGATATCATTGTTGATGCCCAGCACTCTCGCTACCCGGTCATCAGTGATGATAAAGACCACGTTGAAGGTATTCTTCTGGCTAAAGATCTGCTGCGCTACCTGCGCCCGGACAGCGAGCCATTTGACCTCAGCGCCATTCTGCGCCCGGCAGTTGTTGTGCCGGAGAGCAAGCGGGTAGATCGCCTGCTGAAAGAATTTCGGGAAGAACGCTACCACATGGCCATAGTGGTCGATGAGTTTGGTGGCGTATCCGGCTTGATCACTATCGAGGATATTCTGGAGCAAATCGTTGGTGAAATCGAAGATGAATTCGACGATGAAGAAGAACAGGACATCCGTCAGTTAAGTAAGCACACCTGGAATGTGAAGGCATTAACCACTATCGATGACTTCAATAAACTGTTCCAGACCAACTTCAGTGCTAACGATATCGACACCATAGGCGGATTGGTCATGACCAGCTTTGGTCACCTGCCAGCCCGTGGTGAAGTGGTCGAACTGGAAGGCTATGCGTTCAAAGTCACCGCCGCAGACAGCCGCCGGGTCATACAATTACAAGTGACAGTGCCGCAGGAGGCACACCAACCAACGATGACGCCCTGATGAGACGAATCGACAATCTAAACCTGACAGGACGGCTGCTACTGGCCGTCCCTTCCGGCGCACTGGCAACCCTGTCTTTCGCCCCTTATAAGCTCTGGTATCTCGCCCCGCTCTCCCTGATTATTTTCTTTACCCTGCTGCAGAATCAACGCCCTAAAACCGCCTTCTGGACAGGTTTATCATGGGGGTTAGGATTATTCGGCAGTGGCGTTTGGTGGGTACATGTCAGCATTGCCGACTTTGGCGGCATGCCCGTCATTGCGGGTCTGTTCCTTATGGCGCTGCTGGTTGGTTATCTGGCGCTCTACCCTGCCTTATTTGGCGCCTTATTTGCCCGGTTCGGACTGGGTCGGCCTTTCCACCAGCTGATGTTGCTGGGCCCGGTGTTCTGGCTGCTGCTGGACTGGGTCAGAGGCTGGTTGTTTACCGGTTTTCCCTGGTTGTGGATGGGTTACGGGCAAATTCACGGCCCGCTGGCCAGTTTCGCGCCGATCCTCGGGGTTGAAGGTCTGACGCTCGCACTGGTGCTGAGTTGTGGTGCGCTGGTTGCCGCCGGCTATTACCGTAACTGGCGCCCCCTGACCGTGCCGGTTCTTGTCTTGCTGCTGGCGTATCAGGCGAAAGGCATTGAATGGGTTCAGACTGAACCGTATAAACCGGTCAAGGTCGCGCTGGTGCAAGGCAATGTCCCGCAGGCACTGAAATGGCAACCTGAGCAACGCTGGCCAACCCTGATGAAATACTTAGATCTCACCCGTGAAAACTGGGATGCTGATATTATCATCTGGCCGGAAGCAGCAATTCCCGCGCTGGAAAAACAGGTAGAGACCTTCCTCAGTCATCTCGATGAAGCCGCCCGTTTAAATCAAAGTGCGGTAATTACAGGTGTGCTAGATAAAACCGAACAGGGTGAGTTTTTCAACAATATACTGACGCTGGGTATCAACCGTGACGGTCAATACCACTACGATACTGCCAGCCGGTACAGCAAGCACCATTTGCTGCCGTTTGGTGAATTTGTACCTTTCGGCGACTTACTGCGTCCGATTGCCCCGTTTTTCAACCTGCCGATGTCATCATTCAGCCGCGGCAGTTTTGTCCAGACCAATCTGGAAGCCAAGGGTTATGCCCTGGCTCCGGCTCTGTGTTATGAAATCGCCTTCAGCGAGCAGGTTCGCCAGAATGTGGGCATGGGCACCGACATGCTGCTGACCCTGTCCAATGATGCCTGGTTCGGCCGCTCCATTGGCCCGCACCAGCACATGGAAATCGCCCAGATGCGGGCTCTGGAAACAGGTAAACCCTTACTGCGTGCCACTAACACGGGCGTGACAGCCGTTGTCGATCACCAGGGTCAGATCATTGCAGAGCTGCCACAGTTCGAAACCGGCGTACTGCGTGCCACTGTAACCCCGACCAAGGGTCTGACGCCCTACACGACGCTGGGCAGCTGGCCATTGTACTTGTATTTACTCTGGTCCGTTGCTGTTTCCTGGCTACTGCTTAAACGCCGCCGGGGCGATTTCAGAGACACCACCCCGCAAGAAGGCGTCCATTAAATCAAACACAGATCCAACCAGACAGGGAGCAACAGGCTCCCTGTCGCTTGTCAGCGGCAGCTGCTTTACGGCGCCAGAGGCTGACGGGTGAATTGGGTGTGTCCACACTTAGTACAGGGCTCAATCGTCCGCACGTGCGTGTACTGTTCATGATGTCCGCACTGCTCGCAGACCAGATTACCCAGGCCAACCACTTCACCGGCTTTATAGATGCCCTGATGCTTGATATCGTCCATGACCTCTAACCATTCCAGCTGTGTCTTATCTGTCACCTCAGCCAACCCTTCCCAAATCGTCTCGGTCACCAGTTTGTAAAACGGACTTTCAGAGAAAGGGGTCGGGCTTTCCTGCACGTTTTGCCCGAATTCTTTCAGATCCCGTTTGAAATATGCACGTATCAGCGCCAGTTCATCTTTGGTCATGTCACTGGCCGCGGTGCGATACTTTTCACTGGTATCAATCCAATGTTTCAGTTCATCAGGGCTATGCTTGAGGGCTTCCGTGATCTCTTCCAACATGGATTCATACGCATCTTTTTCTTTAGCCATGTGAGTTTCTCCTAGGCTTGATCCGCCGGACATAGGCACCCTGACACATAGCGCCGGGTCAGTAACCAGTCCGGCACGGGCAATCCGTGGCTGAATAATGATAATAACCGGCCTATTCGGCCTCAGCTATTGTTGCTACCTTTACCTTTAGTTATTCTATGTCGATTATTTTGACTGTGTTTGTATTAACTCACAACGATTCCGGAAGTCATCGATGCAAGAACAATACCGTCCACAGGACATTGAACCTAAAGTTCAAGCACATTGGGACAACAACCAAACCTTTGTTGTAAGTGAAGACCCTAATAAAGAAAAATTCTACTGTCTCTCCATGTTCCCGTACCCAAGTGGACGTCTGCACATGGGCCACGTGCGTAACTACACCATCGGTGATGTGATTTCCCGTTATCAGCGCCTGCAGGGCAAGAATGTAATGCAGCCAATCGGCTGGGACGCATTCGGTCTGCCAGCAGAGAATGCCGCGGTGAAGAACAACACCGCCCCTGCGCCGTGGACTTACGAAAACATCGACTACATGAAGAACCAGCTGAAATTACTGGGCTTTGGTTACGACTGGAACCGTGAGTTTGCTACCTGCACCCCGGAATACTACCGCTGGGAGCAGGAATTCTTTACCAAGCTGTATAGCAAAGGCCTGGTCTACAAGAAAACCTCTTCCGTAAACTGGTGCCCGAATGACCAGACAGTGCTGGCCAACGAGCAGGTTGAAGACGGCTGCTGCTGGCGTTGTGATACACCAGTAGAGCAAAAAGAAATTCCGCAGTGGTTTATTAAGATCACGGCTTACGCCCAGGAGCTGCTGGACGATCTGGACAACCTGGAAGGCTGGCCTGAGATGGTCAAAACCATGCAGCGCAACTGGATTGGCCGCTCTGAAGGTGTTGAGCTGTCCTTCGCCGTTGAAGGCCAGGACACACCACTGGAAGTCTATACCACACGTCCGGACACCCTGATGGGGGTGACTTACGTCGGCATTGCCGCCGGTCATCCTCTGGCTGATCTGGCCACCAAGAACAATCCTGCACTGGCTGCCTTCATTGAAGAGTGTAAGAACACCAAAGTGGCAGAGGCCGAACTGGCTACCATGGAGAAGAAAGGCATGGCCACTGGCCTGTATGCCGTTCACCCTCTCAATGGCCGCCGCGTGCCTGTCTATGTCGCTAACTTTGTGCTGATGGACTACGGAACAGGCGCTGTGATGGCCGTACCTGCCCATGATCAGCGTGACTTTGAATTCGCCACCAAGTACGGGCTGGATATCGTTCCTGTTATCAAGCCGGCCGACGGCAGCGAACTGGATATCAGTGAAGCAGCTTACACCGAAAAAGGCGTGCTGTTCGACTCTGGCGAATTCGACGGTCTGGATTTCCAGGCGGCGTTCGATGCGATTGCCGCCAAGCTGGAAACCGAAGGTAAAGGCAAGAAAACCGTCAACTTCCGCCTGCGTGACTGGGGGGTTTCCCGCCAGCGTTACTGGGGTGCACCGATTCCTATGGTTACCACCCCGGACGGCGAAGTCCATCCTGTCCCTGCCGATCAGCTACCGGTGATCCTGCCGGAAGATGTGGTGATGGACGGCGTGACCAGCCCGATCAAAGCAGACAAGAGCTGGGCAGAAACCACCTTTAACGGTGAACCGGCGCTGCGCGAAACCGATACCTTCGACACCTTTATGGAATCGTCCTGGTATTACGCGCGTTACTGCTCACCTCAGGCGGACGAAATGCTGAATTCTGATGCCGCCAACTACTGGCTGCCGGTTGACCAGTACATCGGCGGTATTGAACATGCCTGTATGCACCTGCTGTACTCACGTTTCTTCCACAAACTGCTGCGCGACAGCGGTATGGTGACGAGCGACGAGCCATTCAAACAGCTTTTATGTCAGGGTATGGTACTGGCAGATGCCTTCTACTACACCAGCGAAAAAGGCGCCAAAGTCTGGGTATCGCCAACAGAGGTGACTCTGGAGCGTGACGAAAAAGGCCGCATTACCAAAGCCACTGACGAGCAAGGTAACGAACTGGTGCACTCAGGCATGACCAAGATGTCGAAGTCGAAGAACAACGGCATCGACCCGCAGGAAATGGTCGACAAGTACGGCGCGGATACCGTTCGCCTGTTCATGATGTTCGCCTCGCCGGCTGATATGACGCTGGAGTGGCAGGAATCTGGCGTGGAAGGTGCCAACCGCTTCCTGAAACGAGTCTGGAAACTGGTCTTTGAACATTCGGCAAAAGGTGTGGTCGAAGCACTGGATGCTTCAGCACTGAACGCCGATCAGAAAGCGCTGCGCCGTGATGTTCACAAAACCATCGCCAAAGTCAGCGATGATATTGGCCGTCGTCAGACGTTCAACACAGCTATTGCGGCTATCATGGAGCTGATGAACAAGCTGGGTAAAGCACCACAAGACAGCGCCCAGGATCGTGCCCTGCTGGACGAAGCCCTGAAAGCGGTTGTCCGTATGCTGTACCCAATCACCCCGCATATCTGTTTTGAACTGTGGCATGCACTGGGTGAGTCTAAGGTGGATCATGCTGACTGGCCGGTTGCCGATGACAACGCTATGGTGGAAGATGAGAAGCTCATCATAGTTCAGGTTAACGGTAAACTGCGCGCCAAACTGACTGTCGCGGCAGATGCTGGTAAAGATCAGGTAGAAGCGCTGGCACTGTCAGACGAGAACGTCACCAAATTCACCGACGATAAAACTATTCGCAAGGTGATTTACGTGCCGGGCAAGCTGCTGAACATTGTTGCCAACTAACAGGCATACCAACAACGCCTTCCCAGTGGGAAGGCGTTTTCTCTTTCACTCTCGAATTTGTTACTAAGGAGTAGACACGGTGAGCGCAGCGTCATCCCTACTGTCCCGTTTCCGTCTGGTCTTTGTCGTCGTACTGGCGCTGGCCACTGCATCATGCGGCTTCCATTTACGTGGTAACTACATGCTGCCCGACGATATTGCCCGCCTGTCTCTGACCAGCTTTGATAAATACGGCCCGCTGACCCGTATGGTGAAATCCCAGTTCAAACTGCACGGTATTGAAGCCGTTCCGCCATCGTCTCAGGTGCCCAATCTGCATCTGATCAGTGAATCTCAGGGGGAGCGTACCTTATCCTTATACCAGAACAGCCGTGCCGCCGAGTACGAACTGACCTATACCGTCAACTATCAGGTGGTGGTGCCTGAAAAAGGGGCCAAGCGCTTTACCACTAAAGTTAACCGCAGCTTTCTGGATAACCCGTTAACCGCACTGGCAAAGTCGGTGGAACGCGATATGTTGCTCGATGAAATGCGCCAGCAGGCCTCGCGCCAGATTATGCGTCAGCTTGCCCGTCTGACCGCCGACCTGAACCAGTCAGACTCTGACAATGCAGAGCGTTCTGCCAGCGACGCCAATGGCAGTGTCACAACAATTGAGACAGAAACCGATGCCGATAAACAGGCCGCAGATCGGATGTTCGACACCATGGACAGCGCGGCGCAATGAGGATCTACCCGGAACAGCTGGCTGAGCGATTAAAACAGGGGTTAGCCTCCGCTTATCTGCTTGCTGGCAACGAACCTTTGCTGTTACAGGAAACGGCTGACCGGGTGCGGCAACAGGCCAAAGACGCCGGTTTTCTCGAGCGACACAGCCACAGCATAGATAATCAGCTGGACTGGAATGAAGTACTGGATAATTGCCAGGCGCTGAGTTTGTTCTCTTCACGCCAGATCATCGAACTGACCATGCCGGACAGCGGTATCACGGCGACTCAGGCCAAATCACTGCAAACAGTGATTGATGCTTTACATCCGGATATCCTGTTGCTGGTGCAGGGCCCGCGTCTCAATAAAAAACAAGAAAGCAGCGCCTGGTTTAAAGCGCTCACGACTCAGGGGATATATGTGCCCTGCAATACGCCTGATGCCCGTCAGCTACCCCGCTTCATCCAGCAGCGTTGTCAGCAACTGGGGCTGAATGCCGATGCAGAAACCATACAGATACTGGCTCAGTGGCATGAAGGTAACCTGCTGGCACTGGCACAGAGTCTGCACAAACTCACCCTGATTTATCCTGACGGCACCCTGACCGTGCCCCGGATTCAGGAGGCGCTTAGCCGCCATAACCACTACACCCCGTTTCAGCTGCTGGATGCCTTACTGGCCGGTCAGGCAAAACGCAGTCAGCGCATTGTGCGTCAGCTCGAAGCCGAAGGGGTGGAAGCTATTATTATTCTGCGTACCTTGCAACGTGAACTGACCCAGCTGTACCGCATGCAGGAAATGGGTAAACAGGGAATCCCCCTGAACCGGATCCTCGAAAATTTTCGGGTTTGGCAAAACCGGCGTGAACTCTATGTGGGCGCCTTGCACCGATTACCCTTACCTGCTCTGCTAACAGCTATCCAACAACTCAGTCAGCTTGAACGCCAGGCTAAAACCGACTATGACACCAGTATCTGGCCCGGTTTAAGCACATTATGCGCCATGATGTGCGGACTGAGTAAGGGCTTACCTTTGCAGTCCCACTGACACCGCTGGCAAATTATTGTTAAAACTGGCTGATGCTCAAAAAATCTGTACATCACTGCACCACGCAAGCGTCAGCCAGAATTGAGCATGGTATACTCCAGCGTTAAAATGTGAACCCGATCGGCCCACCTGACTCTAATAACAAGAGAAGACTGAATTGAGGGAGACCCCTTTGCAGCTACAAGAACTACACGACTTCGTCATTGACAAAATTGATGACATGAAAGCCCTGGACATAGTCACTCTGGATGTGCGCGGCAAATCCAGCATTACTGATCTCATGGTCGTTTGTACCGGTACTTCAAACCGCCACGTCGCTTCGATTGCAGACAATGTCAACACTGCCTCCAAACTGATAGACTTCCCGCCGTTTGGTATCAGTGGCGAAGAAGACGCTGAATGGGTCGTGGTTGATATGGGAAGCGTCATGCTGCACATCATGCAAGAAGATGCGCGTCAGCTTTACCAACTGGAGAAGCTTTGGGGCTAACTGACGGATGAAGTTGCAACTGATCGCGGTCGGCACAAAAATGCCTAAATGGGTAGAAACCGGCTTTGAGGAATACCGCCGCCGTTTTCCTAAAGATATGCCGCTGGAACTGATTGAAATTACAGCCGGCAAACGGGGTAAAAATGCGGATATAGCCCGTATTCTGCAAAAAGAAGGCGAGGCTATGCTGGCTGCCGTTGCCAAAGGCAACCGCATTGTCACCTTAGATATTCCGGGTAAACGCTGGGACACAGAACAACTGGCCGATCAGATGGAAAGCTGGAAACTGGACGGCCGGGATGTGTCTATACTGATTGGCGGACCTGAAGGTCTGGCACCGGCCTGTAAAGCCGCTGCAGAACAAAGCTGGTCCCTGTCTCCGTTAACGCTGCCACATCCGCTGGTGCGTATTGTGATGGCCGAAAGCCTTTACCGGGCCTGGAGCATCACAGCCAACCACCCATACCACAGGGAATAGACGGCATGCGCAGAAAGCGACTTCAGATCCGGGATCATCAGGCCGAATCGTCTCTGTTTTTCAGACGAGCGGTCTTCTCCTTTGTCGGTATCTTTGCTTTGATTGGTGTGCTGATTGCGAACCTGTATCACATTCAGGTTCGTGAGTTTGAAGATTATCAGACCCGCTCCAATGACAACCGCATCAAAATTGTCCCTGTCTCGCCTAACCGCGGCATGATTTACGACCGTAACGGTGTATTACTGGCCGAAAACAGGCCAGTGTATTCGCTGGAAGTGGTCACAGAGAAAGTCCCGGATCTGGATGATACCTTTGGCCGTCTGAAATCACTGCTGGGGATCACAGAGGAAGAGGTTGAACGCTTTGACAAAGAGCGTCGCCGTACCCGGCGCTTTAACTCTGTACCGCTGCGTAACCAGCTGACCGAAAAAGAAGTCGCCCTTTTCTCCGTTAATCAGCACCGTTTTCCGGGTGTGGAAGTTAAAGCCTACCTGAAACGTTACTACCCTTACGGCGACGCGCTCACCCATGTGCTTGGTTATGTGGCAAAAATCAATGACAGGGATCTAGAGATGCTGGACAGGGAAGAGCGCCTTAACAACTACAAGGCCACCCGGGATATCGGCAAGCTGGGCATTGAAAAATACTATGAAGAGTTGCTGCACGGCACCTCTGGCTACCAGGAAGTCGAAGTCAACAGCCGCGGCCGTATCATCCGCACCCTGAAATATGTACCGCCTGTGCCGGGCAAAGATCTGCGCCTGAATCTGGATATTGGTCTGCAGTTGTATGTTAAAGAGCTGCTGACTGAAAAGAAAATCGACCCGGAAACCGGTGAAGAATACACCAAGCTGAAACGGGGTTCTGTGGTGGTGATGGATCCAGAAGATTCCTCCGTGCTTGCGATGGTTTCCAGCCCGAGTTATGACCCTAACCTGTTCGTACATGGCATTTCTTCGAAACAGTACAACGAATTACTCAATGACAAAGACAGGCCGCTGGTGAACCGGGTTACTCTGGGGATTTACCCGCCGGCCTCAACCGTCAAACCGGCGATTGCTGTGGCAGCCTTAGCCGAAGGCGTCATCACAACACGGACGACACGCAACGATCCTGGCTACTGGAAAATCCCGAACACCAACAGCCGGCCATTCCGTGACTGGCTGCGCTGGGGTCACGGCAAAGTCAGTATCCACAAAGCCATTGAAGAGTCAGTCGATACCTTTTTCTATCAGATTGCCTATGACATGGGGATCGACAGGTTATCATCATGGATGAGCAAGTTTGGCTACGGTGAATATACCGGGATTGATATTGCGGAAGAGAGCAAAGCAAACATGCCTACCCGCGAATGGAAACAGGCACGTTTCCGCCAGCCCTGGTATCAGGGCGACACCATTCCTGTCGGGATCGGGCAAGGGTACTGGACATCAACGCCATTGCAGATAGCCAAAGCGACCACAGTACTGGTCAATGACGGTGTTGTCCGGGCGCCGCATTTGCTGAAAAGCATTATGGATGCCGATGGAGAAATCCCCGCCAAGTACGAAGTTTTTCCGCCCATTTCCGGTGTCGATCCTAAATACTGGCAGGTCGCCAAAGATGGTATGTACCGGGTACTGCATGGCAACCGCGGGACGGCAAGACGCTCTTTCTACGGCGCAGAATACAAAGCTGGCGGTAAATCCGGTTCAGCCCAGGTTTTCGGACTGGCTGAAGATGAAGAATATAATGCCGAAGAGCTTGAAGAACATCTGCGAGACCACGCGCTGTTCACCGCTTTTGCCCCCTTTGAGCACCCTGAATACGTAGTGGCAATGGTGCTTGAAAATGCCGGTGGCGGTTCCAGTAATGGTGGCCCGGTCGCAAGGCAGATTTTTGACCATATGCTGCTCAATCAAGATGACAAAGATAAATCGACATTGGCTGAGGTTTCGCAATGAGTATCATGGCTGCGGCAGGCAGCAAAGCCACCTTGAGTGATCGCCTGCATATCGACGTTCCTTTATTATTGGGGATCCTAACGCTGATGGGATTCGCCCTGGTCGTCATGTACAGTGCCAGCGGCCAGAACCTTGACATGATGGAACGCCAGGCGGTCCGTATGCTGCTGTCTCTGGCGGTGATGTTCATCCTGGCCCAGATTGCCCCTCGCCACTATGAAGCCTGGGCTCCCTATCTGTTCGGGGTCGGCTTACTGCTGCTGGTGGGAGTACTGCTGGTGGGCGAAATTTCCAAAGGGGCACAGCGCTGGCTGGATCTGGGCGTCGTCCGTTTCCAGCCTTCTGAATTGATCAAGCTGGCTGTCCCCTTAATGGTGGCCCGTTTTATCGGAAACCACCCGCTGCCCCCCAGCCTGAAAAATATTATCATCGCAACCCTGATGATTTTCGTGCCAACCATTCTAATTGCCAAACAACCCGATCTGGGCACATCGATCCTGATCGCCGCATCCGGGGTATTTGTGCTTTTTCTGTCCGGCATCAGCTGGCGGATTATTATTTTTGCCGGCATGCTGATCGGTGCGTTCATCCCGGTGCTCTGGTTCTTCCTGATGCATGATTATCAGCGCACCCGGGTACTGACACTGTTTAACCCTGAGTCCGATCCACTCGGCGCGGGTTATCACATCATTCAGTCGAAAATTGCCATTGGTTCAGGCGGTATTACCGGTAAAGGCTGGCTCCACGGCACCCAGTCACAGCTGGAGTTTTTGCCGGAACGCCATACCGACTTCATTTTTGCTGTCATCGCAGAGGAATGGGGACTGTCCGGGGTCATCGGCCTGCTGGCCCTGTATCTGTTCGTTATCGGCCGCGGGCTGCTACTGGCCAGCCGGGCACAAACCGCCTTTGGCCGTATGATGGCAGGCAGTATCGTATTGAGCTTTTTTGTTTATGTATTCGTCAATATTGGCATGGTCAGTGGCTTATTGCCTGTGGTCGGCGTTCCGCTGCCCCTGGTCAGCTACGGCGGCACCTCCATGGTCACCCTGATGGCAGGTTTCGGTATCCTGATGTCTATCCACACCCACAGAAAAATGTTGTCCAAGGCTAACTGATGCACACAGTGTCCAAATCACTCGCTTTTTCACTCAGTGTCACCCTGCTCATGGCAGGGTGCAGCACGACTCACTCCGATCGCTATCAGATAAAAGATGACCACGCGCCAGAGAGTTCCCCCACCCTGGATCACATTGAAGATGCACAGCCAAGGTACGAACCCAAAAGTCTGGCCGGCAATAAAGATTACACGCTGAGAGGCCAGGCCTACGCCATTGTACCGGCCGAGCAGCCTTTTAGCGAAGAAGGGCTGGCCTCATGGTACGGCAAAAAGTTTCATGGTCACAAAACGTCTAACGGCGAAATTTATGACATGTATTCGATGACAGCGGCGCATAAAACCTTACCGTTACCCAGCTATGTCAGAGTCACCAACACCAGCAATGGCAAAAGTGCCATTGTCCGGGTCAATGACCGCGGCCCGTTCCATGAAGGGCGTATCATAGATCTCAGCATGGCAGCGGCCACCAAACTGGATGTGGTGGGTCACGGCACGGCGCCGGTCAAAATTGAGCTGCTGCAGATGCCCAAACCAGACTCTACTGCTGAATGGCAAAGCGCAAATCCCAAATGGTTCTTTGTGCAATTGGCAGCATTCAGTGATCTCAATAAAGCCCAACTCGCCGCTCAGAAGCTCAAATCAGAGTTCAACACCCAGGTTGATGTAAAAAAAGCCGAGTCCGCCGCCGTCTATCGGCTTCGCCTGGGTCCGTACCTCGACTCAGGTGAAGCCGAGATACAAAGAAATAAAGCCAGGGCGAGCCAATTCCCGGAAGCATTTGTCGTTTCTGAACAACGTGAGTTGAACTAATTTGTCAGGGCAAAGTCTGACAAAAGAATGTAAAAATTTCACAAGATCCCTCAATGAACCACTATTCCTCTGGTTGAGAACTGTTTAAACAAGCTCAATCTGATATAGTGGTTCCAATTTTTTGATATCCGTAACCCAAGTAACATATATCATGAATAAATCTGCTGCATTTTTTCGCTCTGTCGCTGTTTCAACCGCTTTACTGACTAGTCTTTCAGCGGCCGCGGCGCCCGCCGTTGTTCCAGAAGCCCCGCAGATAGCCGCTAAAGGTTATGTCCTGATGGATTACCATTCAGGTAAAATTCTTGCCGGGCAACAAGAATACGATAAGATTCCACCTGCAAGCCTGACTAAAATGATGACCAGTTATGTGATCGGTCAGGAAATCAAACGCGGTAACATCTCTATGGATGATACTGTTGTGATCAGCAAAAATGCCTGGGCAAAAAATTTCCCGGGTTCATCAAAAATGTTCATTGAAGTGGGCAGCGAAGTAAAAGTCGCTGACCTTAATCGCGGCATTATTATTCAGTCCGGCAATGATGCCTGTGTGGCCATGGCTGAACATGTCGCCGGTTCAGAAGACTCGTTCGTTGATCTGATGAATGGCTGGGCGAAATCGCTGGGCATGGATTCAACACACTTCGCCAATGTACACGGCCTGGACAACGACAAACTGTACACCACACCTTATGATATGGCCTTGCTGGCACAGGGTCTGATCCGTGATGTGCCGGATGAGTTTGCCATCTATAAAGAAAAATCATTCCGTTACAACGGCATTGAACAGTTTAACCGTAACAGCCTGCTGTGGGACAAAAGCCTGAATGTTGACGGCCTGAAAACCGGCCACACGGACAATGCGGGTTACAGCCTGGTCAGTACCGCCACTGAAGGTCAGATGCGCCTGATTGCGGTTGTGATGGGCACCAAAAGCGCCAATGCCCGTAAGGCTGAGAGTAAGAAGTTACTGAACTACGGTTTCCGCTTCTTCGAAACCGTTTCGCCGCATAAAGCGAACGAAACTTTTGTCACCGAAAAAGTCTGGATGGGCGACAACGATGAAGTCTCCCTGGGCGTCAATCAGGATACTTTCGTGACCTTGCCTCGCGGTTCCGCCAAAGATCTGAAAGCTAACTTTGTGCTGGAAAAAGAGTTAAAAGCGCCTATCCGTAAAGGCGACGTGGTAGGTAAACTTTACTACCGTCTGGGCGATGAAGACGTGGCTGAATACCCGCTTCTGGCGCTCAACGAAGTTAACGAAGGCAGTATTTTCAGCCGCTTAATTGACTACGTAGTCTTACTCTTTAAAGGCTGGCTAAGCTAAGTCACCGCTTTTGATAAAGGACAGCCTCGCTGTCCTTTTTCTTTTTGCCGCTGCGGCCTGCTTCCCAGCCCCTATGCTTGACTTGTGTTATGGACTGCGAGCCATTAATATGCTGCCCTAAATTGTGATATACCGCATACCTTCCTGGGAGTTCAGCATGCAACAGCAAGAACAGCCAAAACTTAAAGATTTACTCGAGTTCCCTTGTCAGTTTTCTTTCAAGGTAATGGGCTTTAACAAGCCTGAGCTGCCTGATTTGGTGGTGGAAGTTGTCCAGCGTCATGCGCCTGGCGATTATACCCCAACCGTTAAACCAAGCGGAAAAGGGACCTACAGTGCCGTGTCTATCACTATCACAGCGACCCATATTGAGCAGGTTGAAACCCTGTATAAAGAGCTGGGTGAAATCGACATTGTTCGTGTCGTGCTCTGATACCTGGTCCTACCGAGCAATTGGCGGCTGAAATTTTAGCCGCCACGATTTATAATGCACCATTATTGGTCTCGAATGGCTCTCAACTGAGACCGACAGACAACATGGGTGAAATGTGCAACGAAATCTCATTGTCCGCAATCTGGGCCTGACAGACTATTCTGTTACTTATGAGGCCATGCATCACTTTACCGCCAACCGTGATGACGACACTGTCGACGAAATCTGGCTGGTTGAGCACCTTCCCGTCTTTACACAGGGTCAGGCTGGCAAAGCTGAACACGTGCTCAATCCCGGCGACATCCCGATTTTTCAGAGTGACCGTGGCGGACAGGTGACCTATCATGGTCCCGGACAACAAATGATGTATCTGTTGATTGACCTGCGTCGCCATAAACTTGGCGTCCGCGAACTGGTCACGCACATTGAAAACACCGTAATCAACACGCTATCCCGCTTCGGTGTAGCATCCAACGCCCGTCCTGATGCACCTGGCGTGTATGTCGACGGTAAAAAAATCTGCTCACTCGGCCTACGTATCCGTCGCGGCTGTTCTTTTCATGGTCTGGCTCTTAATGTCGACATGGATTTAACACCTTTTCTGCGTATTAATCCCTGCGGTTATGCGGGTATGGAAATGACTCAGCTGGCCAGGCTAAATGGCCCTACAGAACTGGCTGACGTGCAACCTGTACTTGTCGATGAGTTAGTGAAACTGCTCGATTACCAGAGCATAGAGTGGACAACGGAAAGCAATTAATCATGAGCAAAC
Source organism: Photobacterium arenosum (assembly GCF_014841115.1). GTDB lineage: Bacteria > Pseudomonadota > Gammaproteobacteria > Enterobacterales > Vibrionaceae > Photobacterium > Photobacterium arenosum. The sequence goes on along the minus strand of NZ_JACYTP010000002.1, from coordinate 28,228 downwards.
CGATCGTAATTGAACCTGGTGTCAAATACCGTGACGCCGATAAAATGGCCCTGATTCCTGTACGTAACATGGAAGCAGAGGAAAAGCCTCGCGAAATGCTGCGTAAGCCAGAGTGGATGAAGATCAAGCTCCCGGCCGACACTCAGCGTATTCAGGAAATCAAAGCGGCGATGCGCAAGAACAACCTCCACTCCGTGTGTGAGGAAGCTTCTTGCCCTAACCTGGCAGAGTGTTTCAGTCACGGTACTGCGACCTTCATGATTCTGGGTGCTATCTGTACTCGTCGTTGTCCGTTCTGCGACGTGGCCCACGGCCGTCCTCTGCCTCCGAATGCCGAAGAGCCGGTACAGCTTTCTCAGACCATTGCCGACATGAAACTACGCTATGTGGTTGTCACCTCGGTTGACCGTGATGATCTCCGTGATGGTGGTGCCCAACACTTTGCTGACTGTATCCGTGAGATTCGGGTGAAAAACCCTGACATCAAAATCGAAACTCTGGTACCCGACTTCCGTGGTCGTATGGATCATGCACTGGAGATCCTGCGCGATAACCCGCCGGATGTCTTCAACCACAACCTGGAAACCGCACCGCGCCTGTACCGCAAGGCCCGCCCGGGTGCCAACTACCAGTGGTCACTGGATCTGCTGAAAAAGTTTGGTGAGATGCATCCTGAAGTGCCGACCAAGTCAGGCCTGATGATGGGACTGGGTGAAACCAAAGAAGAAATTGTGGAAGTACTGAAAGATCTTCGCGCTCACGGTGTCACCATGCTGACACTGGGTCAGTACCTGGCACCAAGCCGACATCACCTGCCGGTTGAGCGTTATGTGCCGCCGTCAGAGTTTGATGAGCTGAAAGAAATCGCGCTGGAACTGGGCTTTACTCATGCTGCCTGTGGCCCGTTTGTTCGCTCTTCCTACCATGCCGATCTGCAGGCAAAAGGCGAAGTAGTGAAATAAAACGCGTGATAGCAGAGAATACCCTTTCTCTTATCCGTACATAAGAAAACGCTTCGGCAATCCTTTCAGATGCCGAAGCGTTTTTTTGTCGTTCTCGTTTTGTCAGTTAACTTTTGTCGCGATAAGAATCAGAAAAAAATTACTTCTGATTATCTTTGTCAATCACAGCGGCTAATACCGGAGCAATACTTTCTAATGCCTCGTCTGTGATCGGTTTTCCGTCTTCATCTGTCACTGTGATCGAAGTCCGGTTACCCAAATCCCCCAGCTGCAACTTATATTCGCGGTTTTCCAACTGCAGAGGCTGAATGCCTAAATCGACCCAGAAGCTGTCATCCGGGTTACGGAAGCTCACATCGATCGTGCCTTGTGAGCGATTGCGCCCGTCGACAGTAAAGCCCAGGGTCTGCAACAGACTTGGCAGGCGTTCCCAGAACACGTTGTAAGGCGCGCGGGCGATAATCACAGGCAAGCCGCTACGATCCTGGCCCATAGTGATTGGGATCTGCTTCACCAGCTCCTCGGCACGTAATCTTGCTTTCTCTCGCTCATAAGCATCGTACTTGGCCATCACCAGGTTGGTCATCAGAATGCTGTAACGCTCCTGATTAACCATACTGACAGGTTTCTCTACACCGGCTTCACGCCAGTCGAGCAGTTTGATGGTATACAGGTTCTGGTCGTTGGCACTGTCACGAGAAATCCGATAGCGACTGCTTATCTCAGTATCTTCATCTTCGTTGTTCCAGTTCACCCACCCGGTTTCAAGCGTCCGGGCCGTATTCACATCAAGAGCAATATTACGCTCAGTTGCCATACGTTTGGTCAGAGTCCACAACTCGTCCAGTTCAGCCGAATTCACTAACTGCAAACTAACGGTACCATCACTGTTGTGCACAGTTCTGGCACCAGGGATCAGGGCCAGAACTTGCTGAGGAGGACGAATATCTACAGCCCTGCCAATCGCGCCCGGGTATTCTTTAGACGGTATCGCATACTCGTTCGACAGCGTCGCTGCTGAGCCGCTAGGGCTGTTCCAGCTGCTTAACGGCGCTGTTTCCAGATAATTAAAATCCTGGTTAGCCTGTCGGCGTCGCTCTGCACTGCCAGAACAGCCAGCCAAAGCAGCCACCATGACAGCTGTAACTGCCAGCCTGTAATTCACATTCATGTAGAGTTCTTACGTTCCTATGCGGTAGCCAGTGAAGGCAGCAGTTTCGCATCTTTCAACGCTTGCAACACCACAGGTTCAGCCTCTTTGCTCAGTGGCGTTAATGGCAAACGCAGTGTGCCGTGCTGAATCAGTCCAAGCTTTTGTGCTGCCCATTTCACCGGAATGGGATTGGACTCAACAAACAGGTGCTTGTGCAGCGGCATCAGTTTAGCATCAATGGCTTTCGCCTCGTCCAGTTCTCCTTTTAAGGCCAACTGGAACATAGTTGCCATATCTGGTGCTGCAATATTCGCCGTCACAGAAATCACGCCGTGACCGCCGCGTGCCACAAATTCCAGACCTGTTGCATCATCACCGCTGAATTGGAGGAAATCTTTGCCACAAAGTTCCCGTGTTTTTTCCACTCGGGCTAAATCACCTGTCGCATCTTTGACGCCGATAATGTTATCCAGCTTAGACAGGCGGGCAACCGTTTCAGGCAACATGTCTACCGACGTACGACCTGGTACGTTATACAGAATCTGAGGCAGATCGGTGGCTTCTGAAATCGCTTTAAAATGCTGATACAAACCTTCCTGAGTCGGTTTGTTGTAATACGGTGTGACGGTCAGGCAAGCTGCTACGCCCGTACCCGAGAATAGTTTGCTAAAAGTGATGGCTTCATGGGTGGCATTAGCGCCTGTACCGGCAATAACAGGGATACGTCCCTGAGCAAAATCGACTGTCTTCAGCACGACTTTGACGTGCTCTTCAACAGTCAGAGTCGCTGACTCACCTGTGGTACCAACAGCGACAATCGCGTCTGTACCCGCTGCAATATGATATTCAACCAAGGATTTCAGGCTGGCGTAATCAACTTCGCCGACTTCATCCAAGGGCGTAACTAGCGCTACCATGCTACCAGTAAACATGTCGATCTCCCTTTTTTATTGATTTCTCATGGTACTTTTCAGTGGCAGTAAACACAAGCAAGTAGAATGTAAAATAGCTGTCATGGCTGGCCATATCCTGTTCGTTAATTCTGTCCTGTGATCCCCTGTCAAAAGTGGATTAAACCAGTGGCTTGCACCATTGCCAGCGAATTTAACAACAAAATATACCAATCATAACAATATCATCATTTGCGCAGGTAACTTCATGGCAGGAGATAAGTTGGCTGTGCTACCATGCAAACATAAAGGTCATCAATGTGAAACTGTATGGAACACTACCTCGTCATCACCGCAATCGGCTCAGATCGCCCGGGTATTACTGATGAAATTACCCGACATATCTCACTCAGCGGCTGCAATATTGAAGACAGCCGACTGGCTATTTTTGGCAGTGAATTTACCTTCATACTTTTACTGTCAGGAACGGCAGCATCGATAGCCAAGGTTGAAGCAACCCTGCCGCTTCAGGCCCAGCAGTTTGATCTGCTGACCGTGATGAAAAGAACCACCAAGCACGAGCACCGCTTTTATCCCTATACCGCCGACTTCCACATTGAAGGCAATGATGCCCCGGGTCTGATAGAAAAGTTCACCCATTTCTGTGCCAGCCGCCAAATAGACATTTCAGCACTCAGTGCTCACTCCCAGGAAGAAGTAGGTAAAGGTGAAGAAGACCAGCTCACCTTACAGCTCAGTACTAATCTGCCTGAAGGTTGCAATCTGATGTCTTTGCAGGAAGAATTTGAAGCCCTGTGCCAGACAGTGCAAGTCACAGGCACAGTGACATTTACCGGCCATTTACCCAAGTAACCTCCGAATGATAAGGAACGACACATGCAAACCTTGACTGCAGGTACTCCTGCGCCTGACTTCACTCTGCCAGATCAGAATGGTGCGCCTGTCAGCCTGAAAGACTTCAAAGGTAAAAAAGTACTCGCTTATTTTTATCCTAAGGCCATGACCCCGGGCTGTACCGTACAAGCCTGCGGATTACGCGACAGCAAATCGGAGCTGGATGCGCTGAACGTCGCTGTACTGGGTATCAGTATTGATCCGGTCAAACGCCTGCCTAAATTCATTGAGCGCGACAACCTGAACTTCACTCTGCTCTCTGATGAAGATCATGCTGTTGCCGAACAGTTTGGCGTATGGGGCGAGAAAAAGTTCATGGGCAAAGTGTACGATGGCCTGCACCGTATCAGCTTTCTGATTAACGAAGACGGTGTCATTGAACATGTCTTTAATAAATTCAAAACCAAAGATCACCACGAAGTCGTGCTGGCTTATCTGAACGGTAACAGCTAGTCCTGCGGACACTCAGCAAAGGCCGTCAGCTCGGCCTTTGTGCTTTCAGCGTCATTGCCCTGAATTGGTCACTTTTCGGGCCCCGATAACCATGGCTATCCCTCCCAGAATCGCCATCGAAGCGACCAGCAATCGTAGTGTCACGGGCTCCGATAACATCAGCACACCACCGACAGCCGCCAAAACAGGCACGCTGAGCTGAACGGTAGCCGCTATCATTGCGCTCAGCGAAGGTAAGACAGTATACCAAATCGCATAACCGACGCCTGAGGCTAGCCCACCAGAAAGCACGGCATACCACACCCCGAGCACATCCAGCTCAGTTTTCCCCCATATCAACCAGCATGCCAGACCAAATGGCACAGCACGCAAAAAGTTCCCTGCCGTCGTCTGGAGCGGATCTGTGGCACCTTTACCTCGCAGGGTATAGGCTCCCCAAGCCACCCCCGCCATCAGCATCAGAACAGCTCCCTGCCAGGAAGGCGCTGACACCCCGGGTAACAAAAGTACCACCAGCCCTGCCAAGGCAAGTGTAAAACCAATCACTTGCAAGGAGGTCAGCCTTTCACCTTTGCTCAGCGCAACGGCCATCATGGTGATTTGCACCGCGGCAAACAGCAGTAATGCACCAGTCGCTGCTGTCAGACTGAGGTAAGCAAAAGAAAAGCCGGCTGCATAGATGAAGAGTGCCAGCGCAGACAGCCAGTTGCCGCCCACACTCGCTCTGTGTTTCTTACTTGAATGACGGTAAGCGTGAATGAGCCATAAAAACAGAGCCCCCGCCAGTAAACGAATCAGAGTAAAACTGGCGGGATCAATTGTCGTGTCAGACAAGGCCACCCGGTTAAGCAGTGAATTGGCAGCAAAGGCCAGCATCGCCAGCCCGGTCAGCAGTAATATCTTCACGGATATATTCACGTAACTTCCCTGTGCGATGACTAGCTGTGCGCTGACTAGCTAAGTGATGGTTAATCGGTTTCTTCGCCATGATCTGTGGCCGGTAATGCATTCCAAACGGCCTTCACCAGTGTGGCTAACGGAATCGCAAAGAACACCCCCCAGAAGCCCCATAACCCGCCAAAGACCAGCACGGAAATAATGATAGCGACCGGATGAAGATTCACCGCTTCAGAAAAGAGGACAGGCACCAGCACATTACCATCCAGCGTCTGAATAATGCCGTAGGCCACCAGCAGCCACCAGAAGTCTGGCGTCAGCCCCCACTGGAACAGCCCGACCATAGCGACAGGCAAAGTCACCGCTGCCGCGCCTATATATGGAATCAATACCGAGAAACCCACCAGCACAGCCAGTAACAAGGCATAACGCAAATCAAGCAGCGCAAAAGTGATGTAACTGACAGTACCGACAATAAAAATTTCAGTGACCTTACCGCGGATATAATTCGAAATCTGCTGGTTCATCTCAGCGCCGACCTTACTGGCCAGGCGACGGTTGCGAGGCAGTATGCGGCTGAAAGCACTGAGCATCTCATCCTTGTCTTTCAGCAAGAAAAAGACCAGTAAGGGCACCAGAATCAGATAGACAGCCAGTGTCGCCAGGCTCAACAGCGATGCCACTGAGCCTTTCAGAGCACTCTCGCCCATACCCAGCACTTTTGCACGAAGGCTGGTCATCACAGTCGTTATCTGCTCCGGCTGAACCAGTTCAGGGTATCGCTCTGGCAGGCTGGACACATAATGCTGCAGATCGTTAAACATACTCGGCATATCAGAAAGCAAATTACTGATCTGATGCCAAATAACAGGAATCAACACGAAAACGGCCATCACCATTAACCCGGCGAACAGCAATATGACCAGAGTGACGGCCAGCGTTCGTGGCACTTTCATCCGGGTCAGATACATCACCGGCCATTCCAGTAAGTAAGCGAGCACTATTGCAGCAAGCAAAGGCGCGATGAGGTTGCCGAAAAAATAGATGGTGATGAAGCCCACCAAGAGGATCGCCACCAAACTGACCGCGTGGGGGTCAGAAAATCTGCGCTGATACCAGCGACTAATCATTTCGAGCATATGAGCGTCACAACCTTCTAGTAACGGTAATCACAAGTAACTGTGGGTTATCTGATTGAATATGAACCTGAAACCCATGATTCAACAAATAGCGTGGTATATCTTTTCTTGAGCCGGCATCACAGATATGTATCTCCAACGGCTGCCCGGCTTTGAGCAGACGGCAAGTGCGCTTTGCCGTCAGTAAGGCCAGCGGGCAACGGGTATCGGTTAAATCCAGCTTAGGTATTTCCATTCTCAGGCACAGGCGGTTATTATCCAACAAGTTATTGTAAATAACATTATGACGACAAGAAAGAAACACCCTGGAGCTTTTGTTGTCATACCTGTAAGCGCGCAGATTGATTAACTGCAAATCCCGCAGCAACCGGAATATCAACATACGAATGAAGATGATCACCTTTTCTAAGCTTCGATTTGTCAAAAAGCCAGTTTGTTTGCTGCTGTGTGCTCTGCTTAGCACAGTGCCAGTGAGCTGGGCTGAGGCTTCTTTGGAAGATCTGCCCGAGATCGGAACAACGGCCGCCGCGACACTGACCATCGAAAAAGAGCTGGAGTACGGTGATGCTTATATGCGCTTGCTGCGAGCCAGTAAACCTATCATTAATGACCCTTTACTGTCCGAATATGTCAAAGATCTGGGGCACAGATTAGTGGCCAATGCGCAGGATGTGCGCACTCCGTTTGAGTTTTTTCTGATTCAGAACCGGGAAGTGAACGCCTTTGCTTTTTTTGGCGGCCACGTTGCCCTGCACAGCGGACTGTTCTTGCATGCCCAAAGTGAAAGTGAGCTGGCCTCTGTGATGGCGCACGAAATTGCCCACATCACTCAGCGCCATCTGGCCAGAAGCATGGAAGATCAAGCCAAGAAATCACCTGCCACTATGGCTGCTCTGATTGGCTCACTCATGCTGGCGATTGCCTCACCGGAAGCAGGTATTGCTGCCATGCAGGCGACCACCGCCGCCTCAGTGCAAGGCCAGATAAACTATACTCGCAGCAATGAGATGGAAGCAGACCGCATTGGCATTGCGACCTTAGCCAAAGCCGGGTTTGATGTTCAGGCTATGCCGGGCTTTTTTGGCCGTTTAGCCGACCAGTACCGATACGCCAGTACGCCACCTGCTATGTTGCTGACTCACCCATTACCGGAATCCCGTATTGCTGATACCCGAAGCCGCGCTGCTCAGTATCCGCCTCGCCGTGTAGCCGTTTCGGAAAACTATCTGCTGGCTCAGGCCAGAATCATCGCGCGATATGCCAATCTGGACAGCCGAAATGCGCTGGACTGGTTCAACCGCAAAGGAAAAGAGGCACGCGGCGCCACCCTGATGGCAGTAAATTACGGCAAGGCTGTAGTGTATATGGACAGCGGAAAATATGACCAGGCACGTGAATTGCTGATGCCGCTGCTGCAGGCCGAGCCAGGTAACCGTTTCTTTATTGATTCTGCAACCGATTTAGATTTGTTCCAGAAACGCTATGACAGTGCCATTAACCGGTTACAGCACGCGCTTAAGTCCAACCCGGAAAATGCCGTCCTCAGGCTCAACCTGGCCCACGCCCTCCTTGAAGCAGGCCGGGCGAAAGACAGCCTGTCGCTGTTAAGCCGCTTTACCTATGATAATCCAGCCGATATCAACGGCTGGGGGATGCTGGCCGAGGCTTATGCCGGCATCGGACGCAGAGACGGTGAGCTGGCAGCACGTGCGGAAGTAATGGCATTACGCGGCGACTGGGAAAAAGCGATCCAGAATTATATTCAGGCCAGCCAGATAGTCGATGTCGGCTCGCTGGATCAGGCCAGATATGACGCACGCATCGATCAGCTGCGTCTGGCACGAGCCAGATTTGCCGATCTCTGATCAAAGCGGCACGTCACCTTAATATCCGTTATTTAGCCCGCTGATTCTGGCGGGCTTTACCTTAACAACTTTACCTAACAATTAGATACCGACAATCCTGGAGCTATTATGTCTGTCACTATTTATCACAATCCACGCTGCTCAAAAAGCCGGGAAACTTTAAACCTGCTTGAAAGCAAAGGCATCCAGCCAGACATTATTAAGTATCTGGAAGAGACGCCTTCCGCTGAGCAATTAGCCGAGCTGCAGCGAAAGCTGGGATTTGACTCTGCCCGCCAGATGATGCGCACCAAAGAAGACATCTACAAAGAACTGAATCTGGCCGACGACTCAGTCTCTGAGCAGGCGCTGCGTGACGCTATGGTTGCCCACCCCAAACTGATTGAGCGCCCTATCGTGGTCAAAGGTGACAAAGCGGCGCTTGGCCGTCCGCCTGAGCAAGTACTGGATATCCTCTGATGCTGCCCATTCTGGTGCTCTACTATAGCCGCCATGGCAGCACCCGCCAGCTCGCCAGACAGATAGCACGCGGCATTGGCCAGATTGAGGGGTGTGAGGCGGTACTGCGTACCGTCCCTGAGATACGTGCAAACGGCGAGCTGGAAAACGCTCAGGACAACGGCGATCCCTTTGTGACTGTCGCTGATCTGGAGCAGTGCCAGGGGCTGGCCCTGGGCAGCCCTGTTCGCTTTGGCAATATGGCCGCGCCACTGAAACACTTCATCGACAGTACCAGTGCGCAATGGCTCTCGGGCAGCCTGATTGGCAAACCTGCCTGCGTGTTTACCGCATCGTCTTCAATGCATGGCGGACAGGAGACAACACTGCAGTCCATGCTGTTACCGCTTCTGCATCACGGCATGCTGGTATTAGGACTGCCTTACTCCGAACCACTGCTGCATACCACCCAGTCTGGCGGTACTCCCTATGGTGCCTCACACCTCAATCAGAACGACGGACTGACACCAGATGAAGCCGCTCTGGCGCAAGCGTTAGGCAAAAGGCTGGCACAAACGGCCAGGCAATTACATCAATAAGTATTATCCAGTCGCACCTGCGCAGTTTTAGGATACGGATACCAATATGAAACCGATGAGCCCTTCAACACAGAAATTACGCTACTTCGCACTGACAGCCAACCTGTCTCTGCTACTGTGGGTTTTTCTGTGGCAGAGCGTGATTTCGCCCCACCCGCACCTGAACAACTATGTGGTTGCCGGGATGTGGATACTGCCTTTGCTGCTGCCTCTCAAAGGAATGCTGCAAGGTAAGCCTTACACCCACGCCTGGGCAAACTTCATTCTGATGTTCTATTTTCTGCATGCCCTGACGCTGCTTTGGATTGACGGCGGAGAGCGCTGGCTGGCCTTGATTGAACTCGGACTGGCCACCGCGGCTTTTTTCGCCAACATTCTGTTTGCACGGACACGGAGCCGGGAATTGGGCAACAAGCTTAAAAAACTGTCTCAGGTTGAGCGGGAAGAGCGGGAAGCCCACGGCGATAAGTAAAGACAATGAGATGAAAAAAGCCCCCGGCACTCAGCCTGGGGGCTTTTTTACGATAATTTTCTGCAATAGTATCAGGCGTTTGGGTTCCAGTAATACAAACCGATGCTGGATGTTGCAGCCTGAGTGCCAGACACATCCAGCTGAGACAAGGGCTCAGACGCCGATCCTTCTCTGGAGGTCGGCACTATCATACCTTCCTGCTTCGCTGGAGTTGTATCCTCTGCGGATTGATTATCAAAGGCGACATCACGCACCAGCGACGCAGCCGGCTGTGCCTGAATCCTGGGTTCCATACTCAACTCGCGGGCAAACACCTGTTCGTTGCTCAACAGCTGAATCGCAAAGCGGACCTTATCACCCTGCAAATGGCTGGCATTCACAGAGGCCACTGAGCTGAGATCTTTCAGCAGTTTCTCAAGCTGAAAAAAGTCTTCAACCCGGCGCACATTAGCCACGTCAATGGCAAAACCGCCTTCGGTGGCACCACCCAGCTGCACGGCATAGCGTGATGCCAGATTGTCGGCAACCTGATCCATCATCGCCGTAATGGCCGCCACACTGTCTCCACTGTTACGCCCCTCGAGTGATGCTGAGTTGCCATCCAGCATGGCTGCCGGTGAACTCGGATACAGTTGCCAGGCCAGCTGCATGCTGTCGCTGCGACGCTGAACACGCGCAATCAGTACTGCATCGGGCTGATAACGAGTGCTGGCATTCGCAATTGGCTGCGAAAATCCGCCCCACAAATCCGGCACACTAATAGCGGTCACGTCCTGAAAATCACCGATGGGCAGCAGCACTGGCACACCACGGTGCGCCGCCGCCAGGTTCAGACTAGCTTGCAGGCTATTACCGGACTGATCCCACACTATCGCGCGATCACGATTAGCCTCTTCCACCAGCCAGACAAGCACAGTGGGTCGTTGCTCGGACCAAAACGTGGCACTGGCCTGAGTCAGCAGTGTACGGATTTTCTCGCTGTCAAAACTGATTTCCAGCACCGGCTGTCCCTGCTCATTGCCGTAACCCAGCTGGCTGACATAAGAGCTGCTGTTTTCCAGCGCTTTCCGGATGACGTCATTGCTGACGATGTCTCGCTGCCCGGACACTTTCACCAGCACTTGTTGTAAGGCGGCAACCCGTGCGGTTCGCTCCGTTTGCCGGTCGGAATCAGGCAGAGGCACCTGCGCCTGATATAAAGTATTCACTGTAGCCGCCTGCAGCGGCAAAGCCATGAGCGCTACAAGAAAAAAAGCAACACGCCACATAAATCACTCGTCGAATATCATTGTAAATAAAGGATGAGAATCATCCTGTTGTGAGAGTTATGACTGCAGTGAGCCATAACCTGACGTCAGCAAATTGACAGGGCTCACTATACCTTAGCTAGCGACAAATGACGTTATTTACCATAAAAAAATACCAAAAACGGGGACAAGTTAGCTTTCTTTCTTCAGACAGATTAACCTTGCATCAGAGGTTCTCGTCCTGAACAAACTTACTACGCGTATCGCAAGATGAAATCATAGACAGTCCGCCAGCTTTAGCCTTTCACGCCACACTAATAACAAGACTATAAAATTAATATTCAGGATCATTGGGGAAACGTTTGCGCTTGTGCTAGCATTGCGCGATTTTTTTATACCAAGGGAGATTCGTGACAATGATGCAGATATTACAAGGTGTGCAGATGCTTTTTGTAGCATTTGGTGCGCTGGTTCTGGTGCCGCTTTTAACCGGACTGGATCCCAACGTCGCGCTGTTCGGCGCCGGTATCGGCACCTTACTTTTCCAGGTCATCACCAAACGCAGTGTCCCCATCTTCCTTGCTTCCTCTTTTGCTTTCATTGCTCCCATCCTTTACGGCGTCCAAACCTGGGGGATCCCTGCGACACTCGGTGGCCTGATGATGGCCGGGGTGATCTACCTGATCATGGCCAGTGTGATTAAAGTCCGCGGGGTCGGCATTATCCATAAACTGCTTCCGCCTGTGGTGGTCGGCCCCGTCATCATGGTGATCGGGTTAGGGCTGGCACCTGCGGCAGTCAACATGGCGCTGGGAAAAAGTGGTGATGGCGCCATCCAGATTGTAAACGGCGATGTGGCTTTGTGGATTGCCAGTATCTCGCTGCTCGTGACTATTCTGGTCAGCGTACTCGCCAAAGGCATTTTCAAGCTCGTGCCTATCATCTCAGGTATTCTGGCCGGTTATGCCACCAGCCTGGCATTCGGTGTGGTCGATTTCACACCGGTACAGCAAGCAAGCTGGCTGGCCATGCCGAATTTCACCATGCCAGAATTCAATATCAATGCCATTCTGTTCATGATCCCTGTGGCGATTGCCCCGGCTGTTGAACACGTCGGTGACATGCTGGCCATTTCGAATGTGACGGGCAAAGACTATCTCAAAAAACCGGGTCTGCACCGCACCATGGCCGGTGACGGCGTGGCAACCATTGCCGCATCCATGTTTGGCGCGCCGCCTAATACCACTTATTCAGAAGTCACAGGTGCCGTTATGCTGACCAAAGCATTCAACCCGGCCATCATGACCTGGAGCGCTGTCACTGCCATCATTCTGGCTTTTGTCGGTAAGCTGGGCGCCACACTGCAAACCATACCTGTGCCTGTGATGGGAGGTATCATGATTTTGCTGTTCGGCTCTATCGCGACAGTAGGGCTGAATACTCTGATTAAGCATCAGGTCGATCTGCACAAATCACGCAATCTGGTGATTGTGGCTGTGACTCTGGTGTTCGGTATTGGCGGTATGGCGTTTGGCATTGGCGAATTCAGCCTGCAGGGCATCAGCTTGTGCGGTATCGTTGCCATTGTCCTGAACCTGGTGCTGCCGAAAGACTTGGGTGAAAGCAAAGTGGTGGATAATGCACAAATGGGTTCTAACGACGTCTGATCCCATTATTCTGAGCCAATAGACAGAGTCAAAAAAACCGGCGAACTGCCGGTTTTTTTATGCGCGTTAACTGCTGTTACTTAGTACCAAAGATTTTGTCACCGGCATCACCCAGACCTGGGACAATATAGCCTTTATCGTTCAGCTTCTGATCGATAGCCGCTGTGTACAGCTCTACATCCGGGTGCGCTTTCTCAAGAGCCGCAATGCCCTCAGGCGCTGCCACCAGCACCAGCACTTTAATGGCATTACAGCCGTGCTCTTTCAGCAAATCAATAGTGGCAATCATAGAACCACCGGTCGCCAGCATAGGATCAACCACCAGCGCCATACGCTCATCAATGTTTGATGCCAGCTTATGGAAATAAGGCACAGGCTCCAGCGTTTCCTCATCACGATAAATACCGACAGTACTGATGCGGGCACTTGGCATATGTTCCAGCACACCGTCCATCATACCCAGGCCGGCACGCAGAATCGGCACCACTGTCACTTTCTTACCTTTGATTTGATCAACCTCAACCGGGCCATTCCAACCTTCAATGGTAATTGTCTCTGTTTCGAAGTCAGACGTCGCTTCATAAGTCAGCAGGCTTCCCACCTCTGTCGCCAGCTCGCGGAACCGCTTGGTGCTGATGTCGGCTTCACGCATCAGGCCAATTTTATGCTTCACCAGCGGATGTTTTACCTCAACGACTTTCATCTTGGACTCCTACACAACAAAATTTCAAAAAAATCGATCTATTATACACTAGTCCATAGTCTTACAGGTAGGGAATAGCAGCTTATCTGCTTAGCATTCCTCCACCAGGAATATTTGACGCAAACGTTTTCCTTTCCGCCCTGACTGCTGTTATCATACTGCGGATTTTGCGATTTAACCGGTGAGGATCTGTTGTGAGCGGTAATCATTCTTCTCTTAGTTACAAAGATGCAGGTGTCGATATTGATGCAGGGAATGCCTTGGTTGATCGAATCAAAGGTGTAGTCAAACGCACAACTCGTCCTGAAGTCATGGGTGGTCTGGGTGGATTTGGCGCCCTGTGCTCACTGCCGACCAAGTACAAAGAACCTGTACTTGTTTCTGGCACAGACGGGGTAGGAACCAAGCTGCGTCTGGCGATGGATCTGAAAAAGCACGACACCATTGGTATCGACCTGGTCGCCATGTGTGTGAACGATCTGATCGTACAGGGTGCAGAACCACTGTTTTTCCTCGACTACTATGCAACGGGTAAGCTGGACGTAGACACAGCAGCAAGCGTAGTGAGCGGTATCGGTGAAGGTTGTGTACAGTCTGGCTGTGCATTGATCGGTGGTGAAACGGCAGAAATGCCGGGCATGTACCATGGTGAAGATTACGACGTAGCCGGATTTTGTGTCGGTGTCGTGGAAAAGTCTGAGATCATCGATGGCACCAAAGTGAAAGCAGGCGATGCACTGATTGCCGTCGCATCCAGTGGCCCGCACTCAAACGGCTATTCTCTGATCCGTAAAATCCTTGAAGTGTCTCAAGCCGATCTGACTCAGGATCTGGAAGGTAGACCTTTAGCTGACCACCTGCTGGAGCCAACCCGCATTTACGTGAAATCCGTACTGAAGATGATGGAAAGCTGCGAACTGCACGCCATCTCTCACATTACCGGTGGCGGTTTTTGGGAGAACATCCCACGCGTACTGCCACAAGGTACAAAAGCGATCATTGATGGCAAAAGCTGGGAGTGGCCGGCTGTATTCAACTGGCTGCAAACCGCGGGCAATGTGGAAACGCATGAAATGTACCGTACCTTTAACTGTGGTGTTGGCCTGGTCATTGCCCTGCCTCAGACACAGGCGGAGCAAGCTGTTGCCCTGCTCAACGCTGAAGGTGAGAGCGCCTGGCTGCTGGGAACCATTGCGGATGCTGCCGAGGGTGAAGCCCAGGTGGAGATTCGCTAAACAATGAAAAACATTGTTGTCCTCATATCAGGCAGCGGCTCTAATTTACAGGCCATCATAGATGCCTGTGAAAACGGCGTGATAGATAACGGCCGCATTGCAGCCGTTATCTCCAATAAATCGGACGCCTACGGGTTGGAGCGTGCGCGACTGGCCGGTATTTCGACGGCCCATCTCGCTGCAAAAGATTACGCCGACCGCGACAGCTTTGATCGCGCGCTGGCAGATCTCATCGATGGGTATCAGCCGGACTTAGTGGTGCTGGCTGGCTACATGCGTATCCTGAGTGGCGACTTTGTCAGTCACTACCATGGCCGTATGCTGAACATCCACCCCTCCCTGCTGCCTAAGTATACCGGTCTGCACACTCACCAGCGTGCGCTGGATGCCGGCGATCAGGAACACGGCACCAGTGTGCACTTTGTCACGGAAGAGTTAGACGGTGGCCCGGTTATTCTGCAAGCCAAAGTGCCGATTTTTTCAGATGATACGGCTGAAGATGTTATGGCGCGGGTTCAGCAGCAAGAGCACAGAATTTACCCATTGGTGTGTCAGTGGTTCCTGCAAGGACGAGTGATCATGCAAGATGATGCTGCCTTGTTGGACGGCAAACGTCTGCCACAACAGGGTTACGCCTCAGAAGAGTGATCTTTCAGGTGCTGAATACAAGAATGCGGCTATAGAGCCGCATTTTTTATATCCAGAAAACAAGGTTAAGTTAGTGACGGCGGGGGATCTTCCGGTACGTCCAGCACGCGCTTATTGATCAGTTCGCCATAATGGAATACCGCAAATTCGCCCGTTGCCATTTTGTGCCAGCGCTCATCATTAGTCAGCGGCTGAGTCGCAATCACAGTCACCACATCATTCGGTGTGGTCTCTTTCTGAAAATCAATGGTGACATCTTCATCAATCAGCGAAGCTTTGCCAAAAGGTGCCCGCCGGGTGATCCAGTGCAGGTTATTAGTACAATAAGCCAGTACAAACTCACCATCACTGAGCAGCATGTTATATACACCGAGCTTCCTCAGCTCATCGCAACACTCAGCCACCACCTCAAAAATCTGGCTCCAGTCATCCGGTGGCTGAGGAAATTTGCTGTCAATCTGATTCATCAACCAGCAAAAGGCAATTTCACTGTCTGTATCTCCGACTGACTGATAGCGCCCCGCTTCCAGGGTTTCATACCCTGTCAGCTGGCCATTATGTGCGAAGGTCCAATAGCGTCCCCATAGCTCACGGGTAAAGGGATGGGTATTTTCCAGACACACCCCACCCCGGTTCGCCTGTCTGATATGGCTGATCACTGCACAACTTTTAATCGGATACTGTTGCACCAACTCAGCAATTTTAGAATGGCAACTGGGTTTGGGATCTTTGAATGTACGAAACCCTTTACCCTCATAGAAGGTAATGCCCCAGCCGTCTGCGTGCGGGCCTGTGCGCCCACCGCGTTGCATCAGACCGGTGAAACTGAAACAAATATCAGTAGGTACGTTGGCACTCATGCCAAGCAATTCACACATGTTTCCTTGTCCCTCAGTCAGGTTACCGAATTACTCGGCCCCTTCCATTTCCTTTTCAACCAGCATGATAAGAATATGGATGATCTTAATGTGAATTTCCTGAATACGATCAGCATAACCAAAATGCGGCACACGAATTTCCACATCCGCAATACCGGCCATTTTGCCGCCGTCTTTGCCTGTCAGTGCAATCACTTTCATGCCTTTCGCTTTTGCCGCTTCTATGGCCTTCAAAATATTCGCTGAATTACCGGACGTTGACAAACCAAACAGTACATCGCCTTTCGCACCAACCGCTTCCAGGTAACGGGAAAACACATATTCATAACCAAAGTCGTTACTGACACAAGACAGATGGCTGGGATCAGAGATCGCAATGCCCGGATAGCCAGGACGGTTATCCCGGTAACGGCCCGTCAGCTCTTCGGCAAAATGCATCGCATCACAGTGCGAGCCGCCGTTGCCGCAGGACAAAACCTTACCGCCTTGTTTGAAAGAATCTGCCAGCAGCTTCGCGGCAGCCTGAATATCCGCCAGATTTTTTTCATCGCTGATGAATCGGTTCAGTACGTCCGCCGCTTCAGTCAGTTCGGCACGAATGAGATCTTGGTACATAGGCTTTTCTCTGTGATTTGTTGTGTAAAGCAAGGAATTCCCTGCCGGATATGCCCTGACAGGCAGTTTACCCACAAACACTAGGAAGTGTCGACTGACCGGGCAGCAATTGCAGTGATTTTCCCCTCATATCAGCGTCCCGGCGAACAGGGAAACCGATTTCCTGCCACTTTTTCCGCCTTTTTGTCGCCCCTGTCCTCCAATGGCGATGAGAACCTACTCAGCAAAATCAAAAAAAGATTTTTACATTTCGCTAAAGATTACCTTACAATCAAATCAAGTGGTATGACCTCTTACCCGAATACAGAACTCACTAAAAATACCCTAAGGGAATATCTCTAATAAGGAGAAGAAACAATGGCTACACTCGTGTACCTGCTGGGGTTGTTGGGGATAACCGGAGTGCTCGCTTATCACAGAGCCAGCCTCAGAACCTTCACCCTTGTTTTCGCCGTAGCGCTTGCTGTTGGTACTGTGCTGGATATCACCGGCGAATACAGCTGGCTGGCTTTCCTGATTATTGCATTGCCGCTGAATCTGCAGGCAATCCGTCAGAAATTACTCAGCAAACCGGCACTGAAAGCCTTCAAAGGCGTGATGCCGGAAATGTCGCGGACGGAAAAAGAAGCGATCGACGCCGGCACTGTCTGGTGGGAAGCGGATCTGTTTCGCGGCGCGCCGGACTGGAACAAGCTGCATGATATTCCTGCACCACGCCTGAGTGCAGAAGAGAAAGCCTTCCTGGAAGGCCCGGTCAATGAAGTCTGCCGCATGGTCAATGACTTTGAAGTCACTCATGACATGGCCGATCTCCCTCCGGAAGTCTGGCAATACCTGAAAGACAAGAAATTCTTTGCCATGATCATCAAAAAAGAGTTTGGTGGCCTGGAGTTTTCGGCTTATGCGCAATCACTGGTGCTGCAAAAGCTGTCCAGTGTGTCTATGGTGATGTCATCAACCGTTGGCGTGCCTAACTCATTAGGTCCGGGCGAGCTGCTGCAACACTACGGTACAGAAGAGCAGAAAAATCACTACCTTCCTCGCCTCGCGGCAGGCAAAGAAATTCCCTGTTTTGCTCTGACCAGTCCGGAAGCAGGCTCTGATGCCGGCGCGATTCCAGATTTCGGTATTGTCAAAAAAGGCCAGTGGCAGGGCGAAGAAATCCTGGGTATGGAGCTGACCTGGAACAAGCGTTATATCACGCTGGCTCCCGTGGCCACGGTTCTGGGTCTGGCTTTCAAGCTGTACGATCCAGAGCATTTGATGGGCGATGAAGAAGAGCTGGGTATCACCTGTGCCCTGATCCCGACGCATTTAGACGGCGTGAAGATAGGTCGCCGCCACTTCCCACTCAACGTGCCGTTCCAGAATGGTCCGACTCAGGGCGATAAAATCTTCGTTCCGCTGAGCTACATCATTGGTGGTCAGGAAATGGCAGGGCAAGGCTGGCGTATGCTGGTGGAATGCCTGTCGGTTGGCCGCGGTATCACACTGCCATCAAACACCACAGGTGGCCTGAAAACAACAGCCCTGGCAACCGGCGCCTACTCACGTATCCGTCGTCAGTTCAAGCTGCCTATCGGTAAGATGGAAGGTATTGAAGAGCCGCTGGCACGTATTGCCGGTAATGCTTATGTGCTGGACGCTGCCAGCAGCCTGACTGTCTCCGGTATTGATCTCGGTGAAAAGCCGTCGGTTATTTCTGCCATCGTGAAATACCACTGTACTCACCGCAGCCAGCGCGGAATCATAGACGCGATGGACATCATCGGCGGTAAAGGCATCTGCCTGGGTCCAAGTAACTTCCTGGCGCGTGGCTATCAGGGGGCACCTATCGCGATCACTGTGGAAGGCGCCAATATCCTGACCCGCTCCATGATTATTTATGGTCAGGGTGCCATTCGCTGTCATCCCTATGTGCTGACAGAAATGAATGCCGCCTACAACGAAGACCAGCGTCAGGCACTGATCGACTTTGACGATGCGCTGTTTGGGCATGTTGGCTTTGTGATCAGTAATTTGATGCGCTCATTCTGGCTGGGCCTGACCGACGGTCGCGGATCTTCTTCGCCGCGTAAAGACGCCACTAAACGTTATTACCAGCAATTGAACCGCTACAGTGCCAACATGGCTTTGCTGTCTGATATGTCCATGGCTGTTCTGGGTGGCTCACTGAAGCGTAAAGAACGCCTGTCGGCGCGTCTGGGTGATATCCTGAGCCAGCTGTATCTGGCTTCTGCAACCCTGAAACGTTATGCCGATGACGGCAGTAAGCAAGAAGATCTGCCGCTGGTTCACTGGGGCCTGCAGGATGCGCTGTATCAGACCGAGCAAGCCATCGACCAGTTCCTGCGCAACTTCCCTAACCGTGCCGTTGCCGGGCTGCTACGCGTGCTGATCTTGCCACGTGGTCTGTCTCGTGTTCAACCTAGCGACAAACTGGATCACAAGCTGGCCGTTATGCTGCAAACACCAAGTGAAACCCGTGACCGGTTAGGCCGCGGCCAGTTCCTTGAAGCCATTGAGACTAACCCCGTGGGTATGATGGAAGAAGCGCTGAAAGACATTCTGGCTGCTGAGCCTTTATACGACCGAGTGTGCCAGGCTGCAGGTAAAAAACTGCCGTTCATGCAGCTGGATAAAGTGGCCGACACCGGCCTGGAGTTGAAAGCTATCAACGAAGATGAAGCTGAGCTGCTGCGACGTGCTGAAACTGGTCGTCTGCGCACCATCAATGTGGATGACTTCGACCCCCAGCGTTTAGTCGCAGGCATGGCCGATACGCAGAAAAACATTGAAAATGCTGCGTAACTATTTGCTTACGTATCTGCCTGCTTGCGTAAACACATCTGCTTGTTGAAAGCACAAACCAAAAGGGAAGCATTGCGCTTCCCTTTTTCTTTTCATCTGATTCGCTGGCCTGATTAGTATAAAGCCGAGTTCAGGATTCACCGCACCTTTCCTTTACGCGGCTAGACTTTGACATCCGGTGGTATTTCCAATTTAGGCGCTTCCGGTTCTGCAGCAACCGGTTTTGTTCGCCTTTTTCTCAGCATCACAAAGACAAGCGCCATCAATACCATCACACCGTTACCCGCCAGAATCACCTTCCATGCCTGACTGCGGGCGGCCAGTTGTTCCTCAAGTCGCTGTTTTTCAGCTTCAAGTCTGGCTTTTTCTTCTTGTCGGGCACGGTACTCTGCCAGGTTCTTATCTAATTGCAGAACTGACGTAATGGCAAAATGACTTT
Organism: Photobacterium arenosum; assembly: GCF_014841115.1. GTDB lineage: Bacteria > Pseudomonadota > Gammaproteobacteria > Enterobacterales > Vibrionaceae > Photobacterium > Photobacterium arenosum. The sequence goes on along the minus strand of NZ_JACYTP010000002.1, from coordinate 8,202 downwards.
TCTCTAACGGGAAAACCAAAGGCCGCTTTTGATAAGTATCCGTAGCATACACCCACCCAGACCAGGCATAGCTTCCAGGCTGTTGCAGGTTAGGAACGGCAACGTCCACATTGGTTGTCTCTGGCTGAGACTGTTCCTGGCTGATAGTCACGCTGCCATCCGGTGCATCCTGCTCAACATGCACCGACACAGAGCCCGGCTCAATCATGCCTTCATCAGAGGTCACCACCAACTTATGGGAATCTTCCTGCGCTCTCGCCTGAATGAAGGTGGATAATACCGGTGGCGGGTAAACCATGACCTGCTGCTCATGAGTACGGAGAAAAATACCATTGCCAGAGGTGATATTCACCCGGTATCGCCCCGGCTGGATATGTACCGGCAGGGCGACGGTGAACACACCGTCTCCGGGGGCTTCATCAAGATTCAGCCCATCATCGGCAAACTCGCCCAATGACAGAGGGGTGGGCAAAGCATCTTCAGATTGCGTTTCAGGCTCGTCCACATATTCAAAGAAGTTCACCGACATCTTGACGCTGTCGAGAAAATCCCGGTCAGTGAGCAACTCACCATCTTGTGTCAGGCGAGCAGTGAATTTGTAAGATTCGCTCTGATATAATCTTTCCGGCAACGGTGCCACATCCAGCTTCAGGTTTGAAAGCACCTTGACCTGATTCTTATCACTGACCCGGCCAACCGCCTGCCAGGGGCCCGGCATCGGGTTTTCAATCGTAATGATGTCCCTGCCCGGTTCTTCGTGCCAGGCGACATTATCCGGATGCCGCCACGGATAGTATTTCTCCCCGTCCGGCCTGACCAAGACCACATTCTGGTTCTCGGATTCTCTTTCTACCACGAAGGCCACTTGCTTGATGGTAGGATCAACCCGGAATCGGTTGTCCAGCCAGGACGCAGCCTGCACGCTTTGCGTACCAAGCAGCACCGGGATCAATGTAGACAGTAACGCTAGCCTTCGCATGCTTCTCCTATCGACGCCAGAGTGTGACGTCACCTTTTTTCTCGATGATATCTAAACGCGCTTCATGCGCTTCTAGTTCATCGGCAGAAGCACGGATAATCTTTAATGTTTTCCTTCCCGAGGCAAGACGACGTATCCCGCTTTCTGAACCGCTGTCACTTTCTTCACCGGCGGCATTTAATGCCAGTGAGGTCTGCCCGCCCGTCATCATCAGATAAACGTCGGCCAGGATCTCAGCATCGAGCAAAGCGCCATGCAGCGTACGGTGAGAGTTATCAATACCGTAGCGCGAACAAAGTATGTCCAGATTGTTGCGTTTACCCGGGAAGATTTTCTTCGCCATGTCCAGGGTATCGGTCACCGAGCAAAAGTCGGTGGTTTTTCCGATAGAAGGATCCAGCTTCCTGAATTCATAATCCATGAAGCCGATATCGAAGGGGGCGTTATGTGCGACCAGCTCAGCACCGCGGATAAAATCCATGAACTCGTGATGGATGTCAGCATAAGACGGCTTATCGCGCAGAAAATCATCCGTAATACCATGAACGGCAACGGCTTCTGGATCAATCGGCCGATCCGGTTTGATGTAGACGTGAAAAGTCCGTCCGGTGAATTTTCGGTTAACGATTTCCACAGCACCGATTTCAACGATGCGATGCCCTTCATAGTGAGGGCCGGTCATATTCATACCTGTGGTTTCGGTATCAAATACAATTATGCGTTCATTGGTGGCTTTCATAGTATCGGTTATGTCAGACTAGAGTTTTAATAAAGATGAATACTACCAAAGATGACCAAGCAGGTAGAGATTTTCACCGACGGTTCTTGCCTCGGCAACCCAGGCCCAGGCGGCTATGGCACAATTTTACGTTATAAAGGCCATGTCAAAGAGCTCAATGATGGCTTCTTCATGACCACCAATAATCGCATGGAATTGTTAGCAGCCATAGTCGGACTGGCCAGCCTCAAAGAGTCTTGCGACGTTGATTTGACCACTGATAGCCAATATGTGCGTCAGGGTATCACACAGTGGATCCACAACTGGAAAAAGCGTGGCTGGAAAACGGCAGATAAAAAACCGGTCAAAAATGCTGATCTGTGGCAGCAGTTGGAACAGGAAACGCAACGCCATCAAGTCCGCTGGCACTGGGTAAAAGGCCATGCCGGCCATCCCGAAAATGAACGCTGTGACGAGCTGGCCCGCCAGGCGGCCGAATCCCCCTCGAAAGACGATACCGGTTACCAGGAAAGCTGACTGCTCTCAGTCGGTATTATCCCGACTGCTTCTTATTAGCCTGAGTGCGGCAATTCACACTGATTGGCGTGAGTTGTCGCCGCAGCTTCCAGCTTGGCTTGATCGGCTTGAGTGGAAAGGTTCGCTTTCTGGCCACAATCAGATAAATTCCGCCGACTCCGGAGAAGGAGCCCGATAGCATACTTTCTGCCCAGGCAGAAAACGCCGGATATCGGGTGGGCGGTAATATCGCCAGGTTTTCATGAAACACGACTTCGTAATTCAGCACCCCCAGCCAGTCTTTGACCCGGATAGGCATGAACATGCGTCCCGACCAAGGCGCACGTTTCCGGTTCCAGGGCAGCAGCCCCCGCATACCGTGCAAGCTCAGTGGATTAAAACCTGTGATCAGCAGATAGCCGTCATCGACCAGTACCCTGTCAACTTCCCGAAGCAGTGAATGGGGATCACCACAGAAATCCAGCTGATGCGCTAACACACAGGCATCAAAGGACTTTTCCAGAAAAGGTAATGCCATCGGATCGGCTTCAAGATTCCGAAGCGGATTATCGCGATCAATACAAACCTGATGGCGGATGTTACAATGGCCACTGACAAATTCGCAGCTCAGGCCGCCCAACTTCAGCATGTGGTAGCCAAAGAGTCTCGGCCACCATTCATCCAGCTGAGCCTGAAGCATTTGTGCCGCCCATTCTCCCTGAACCAGCTGAGACCAGGAATAGGGTGTGTCGATTTCTTTTATCGTGCGGGCTGGCTTCATAAATGATGACTCACACATCAAGGACTGGAGACAATTTCATGCTAACTATTAAGAGCATACCTGCATTTAACGACAATTACATCTGGCTAGTTCAAGGGCCGGATAATCGCTGCGTTGTTGTTGACCCGGGTGACGCCACTCCTGTTCTGGATTGCTTAAACACCAGCAATCTGACACTTGAAGCAATCCTGATTACCCATCACCATCATGATCATGTTGGCGGAATCAGTGAACTTAAGCGAGCTTTTCCTGCCTGTAAAATAGTCGGCCCCGGATCTGAGGCCATTCCCGGACTGACACAGTCTGTCGAAGATGGCGATCAGGTCGATATTTTCGACGAACGTTTCATGGTGTTAGGCTTGCCCGGCCATACCTCGGGACATATTGCCTACGTTGGCGATGGCAAACTTTTCTGCGGCGATACATTGTTCTCGGCTGGCTGTGGCCGCCTTTTTGAAGGCACAGCAGCCCAGATGTACAGTTCGTTACAAAAATTAACCGCATTGCCAGACGAAACTGAAGTTTTCTGTGCGCATGAATATACCAGTAGTAACCTGGCCTTTGCGTTAGTTGCTGAGCAGGATAATCCTCACCTGCAGCGTTACCGTGAAGAGGTCAGTCAGCGACGTGCCCGTGGAATAAGTACGATTCCAACGACTTTAGGGCTGGAAAAACGCGTCAATCCGTTTTTACGTTGTGATCAGCCAAGTATCAAAAAAGCTGTTTCAGATAAAGCGGTTAACGACAGTGACCTGGAAACCTTCGCAGCCCTCAGACGTTGGAAGGACAATTTTTGAAGGACGGTCACTTGTAACCAGCACCTTTCGCCAAGTATTATCACCTGCGATTTTGGCTAAAGGCAGGTTACATGAAATACCGATTTTTTTTAGCGAGTGCGCTGCTTCTGGCTGGTTGCCAAATAACAGGAAATTCTCAACAAGAGCCTGTGGCAACTAATCAGGAAAGTTCAGCTGCAGCGCAAAATAATAACAATACAGATACAGGCACAGCAGACAAGCCAGTGACCGCATTGGATACACCAATGGCTGATGTTGCGCCGCCGGCACCCGTGGTGACACCACAGGAACAGGATGATGCATGGCAACGCATTGCCATGCAGCTCAAGCTCGATGTCCCGGATAACAAACGTGTCAATTACTACCGCAACTGGTATCTTCGCCACCCCGGGCATCTCACTATTGTCGCTTCACGTGCAGAACCCTTCCTCTACTACATTACTGACGCCGTCGAAAAACGTGGCATGCCGCTGGAATTGGTACTGCTGCCTATCGTAGAAAGCTCATTTGATCAGTTTGCCTATTCACATGGCCGCGCGGCCGGTTTGTGGCAAATCATCCCAGGTACTGGCCGTCAGTTTGGCCTGAAGCAAAACTGGTGGTACGACGGCCGTCGTGATGTCGTCCAGTCAACCGAAGCTGCCCTTGACCTGCTTGAGTACCTCAACCGCCGTTTCGATGGTAACTGGCTTCATGCTCTGGCCGCTTATAACTCAGGAGAAGGCAGAGTATTCCGGGCGATTCGTGAAAATAAGAAAGCCGGTAAACCTACAGACTTCTGGTCACTGGATCTGCCCAAAGAGACCAGCGGATACGTTCCCAAGCTGCTAGCTGTTGCTGACATTGTCCGTCATCAAAGCAAATACGGCGTCGATATTCCCTTCATTGCCAATGAGCCTGCGGTTGAAACCGTCGATCCAAAAACCCAAATGGATCTAGCCATGGCCGCTAAATATGCAGGACTTTCTCTTTCGGAACTGAAATCGCTCAATCCTGCTTATAATCAGTGGGCAACAGCCCCCGAAGGTCAAACGCATCTCCTGCTACCGGTCGCTAATGTCGCGACGTTCAATCAATCCTTTGAAGAGAATGGCCGACAGGGCATGAAAGTCGTGCGCTACCAGGTCAAAGCCGGGGACAGCCTGAGCGTACTGGCCAAGAAGCACCATACCTCGGTTGATCTTATTCAGCGGGCTAACAAAATGGCAGGTTCAGGCATCAGAGAGGGTAAGTATATTCTTATCCCTGTTGCTATGAATGGTGAAAATGCATTTCCAAGCCTGACCGAAGTTCGCTCCCAGGTTAGCCATGGCAGCGGATACCGCACGATTTACAAGGTGGAATCCGGTGATAGTTTGTGGACCATCGCGAAAAAGCAGAAAGTCAGTATTAAAGAGCTGATGAAGTGGAACGGCTTAAGCAAGCAATCAACGCTTCGCGTCGGACAGAAGCTGAACATCTGGAAAACCAGCCAAAACGGCGGTGTGATCAGAACGGTTTATTATGAAGTCCGAACCGGTGACAACCTCAGTGCTATCGCGGATCGGTTCAATGTAAAATTGGCAGATGTGATTAAATGGAATCAACTGGGGAGCCAAAAGTACCTCAAGCCGGGTCAAAAACTGAAGCTGTTTGTTGATGTCACTAAGGTGAGCGTATGATGCCGTCCAGCAATCCATTTATCGCTTTACTGGACTTGTTTCGCTCACCGGTAGATTGCTTTACTGCATTGCACCAGCGCCCTAAATGGGCGCTGTTACCTTATCTGTTATTGATACTCACCCCCTTTGGTTTGTGGGGCAGTTACTTTAATCAGGTCGATTTGGCCTGGCTGCAAGACACACTTCGCAACCAGTTAGCCCAGCTTACGGAAGAAAATCAGCTTGATTGGCTATCACGGGAAGTGCTGCTTGCAGGAGAAGTGTTCAGTGATATTTTCGGTCGCACTGCCAACCTCCTGCTTCTGGCACTTTGGTTGAACCTGGCGACCAAGAACAGTAAAGCACCGCAAAGTTTCGGCAAGTGGCTGGCTGCAAGCTGCTTTATTATGCTACCAACTCTGATTGGCGATCTGGCCAGCTATCTGAATGTGCTGTTCAACCCATCGCAAGTACTGCCAAACGCCGCTGATTTGAACAGCCTGAACGCTTTCATCAAACTGCCGATGAATCATCCCTGGGCCGCTTTTGCCTCTAGCATTCCTTTGCTTGCACCTTGGTATATTGCGCTTAGTTATATAGCAGTCAGCCTGTGGTGTGGTATCGAGCGTGCCAAAGCCATTGTTATTGCTACATTACCTTGGTTACTGGTCGTTACTGTTTGGCCCCTTTTGATTCTAACAGCCTGAAACGGGCGATGATTGGATGATGATCTGAGGCATCGGTTCCCGGTGCCTCAGCCTGTTCCAGTTTAAGGCCACGATAAAATAAATGATCAAGTGGCCAACCTAGAACCCGGGTACGCAGGTCTTTATCAAGGGTAACTTCATGCAGACCCAACTCTTCAATAAAACGGGTCACCACAGCCATACGCTCTTGCCGCCAGGTATTAAAGTCGCCTGCCAATAATACCGGTCCCTTGGCTTGTTCAAGCTGTTCTGACAAAGCGTTAAACTGTGCCCTGTATTCGTCCAGTCCCCACGCAAAATTTATCCCATGCAGATTCACCACCGTCAGCTGCTGCCCATTCGTCAGCGGGAATCTGGCTAGCAACGCAGACTTTGGAATACGCAACCAGGGTTCAACAGCCAGATAAGCGCATGTCTGTGCCGCCTGATGGCGCGAAAGGTTCATCACGCCCGCAGGCGTATCCAGAAAAGCAAACGCATTTGCCATCGTGACCTGCCATGGACTCTGCGCCAGATAGTGACGAAAAGACTCACTCAGCTTGGCTTCCTGGATCAACACCAGATCACTGTCTGCACTGAATGTTTCCAGTGCTGTCTGCCAAGTGTCACGTTGCTGTTTATAGATATTCCAGACTGTAACCTGAAGCATTCCATTCCGATCAATGGCCGCTTTCGGCTTAGCATCAAGACAATGAATACTATACTGTTTTCCCTGCACTGCGTCTGTCACCTGCGCTTGATCAGGGATATCAAATGAGTAATAGGTTCCGCCTCCGGCGACCAGCAGGGTTAAACCAACAACAATGGCGAGCTTTCTGAACATTCTGCACCTGCATCCATCTCTGATTTGACCATATTATCATCAGACATTTTCCACACCTAAGCGCAATTTCTGTAACTCAGATCCACTTAGAAGATAACACCCAAATACGACTCACAAATCTGTATCCATATACACTGACCGGACATATCAGAAACAACAAAGCCCCGTCCGGAGACGAGGCTTTTCAAAGTGGCAAAGGATGACGGACGATCGAACAGGCGCCTCAGCGGGCTGACGATCCAGCCGCCGACATCAGCGTAACACGCTGACTCTCAGAAACGACAAAGCCCCGTCCGAAGACGAGGCTTTTTATAAGTGGCAGGGGATGACGGATTCGAACCGCCGACATTCGGTTTTGGAGACCGACGTTCTACCGGGCTGAACTAATCCCCTGCAAGCTATTTCTAGCTAATAAGTGGCGGAGCGGACGGGACTCGAACCCGCGACCCCCGGCGTGACAGGCCGGTATTCTAACCAACTGAACTACCGCTCCGAAACTGGTTATTTTCAATGTGCTCGTCGTTATTCTGCATTCTTCACTCAGTCACATACTTTATGTATGCTCCTTCGTTCATCTTTTGAATGCCTTGAGCGCATCAAAAATTCCTGCGTTTCCCAGGAAATATCTTTCAAACAAAGTCTTACTCTTACAATGCTTTGTTTGAGTAATTTGTCGCTGTGCGATGACGATTTTAATGCGAGAAGCGCAGTGTACATTCAGTACATGAGCATCTCAACACTCAAAAGCGGCAAGCTACAGTAGACAAATTGGCAATTAAAGCCTGGCGATGACCTACTCTCACATGGGGAGACCCCACACTACCATCGGCGCTGCTGCGTTTCACGTCTGAGTTCGGCATGGGATCAGGTGGGTCCGCAACGCTATGGTCGCCAGGCAAATTCTGTTTGAAAACATCCCGCTGGTTATAAAGCTCGCTATCGGCGTTAAGTGGCTCTCTCGTTCGGTCATTTAGCGTACTAAACTCCCTCCCTCGACTCACAACTTGCCTTGCTATCAAGCTTTATCCCGGCGCTACCTGAGCAGGTGGGATATTTTCACAATTCTGGAAAGTTAACTAGTGTTCTCAGCACGACATTCAAGTGCTCATGGAGTCCGTAAAACCCCTTGGGTGTTGTATGGTTAAGCCTCACGGGCAATTAGTACAGGTTAGCTGAGCGCCTCACAACGCTTACACACCCTGCCTATCAACGTTCTAGTCTCGAACAGCCCTTCAGGAGGC
>NZ_JACYTP010000019.1 GCF_014841115.1 Photobacterium arenosum | reverse complement strand
AACGAATTGACTGTGCCGGTAACTCTTTTATAAAAAGTGCTACCAATTGGTCACTCAGTTCACTGATAAATCTTTTATGACTGTATCATTGTCGAGTGCCCACACAGATTGCATGGTCAAATTATTAAAGAGCGTTGCCAGACTTGCCATTGGCTTGTCGTGGACAGGGCGGCCATTCTATCGAAATGAAAAACAGTGTCAAACACTTTTTTCAATCTATTTCAGAACAACTTTCCTGTGAACCTCTGGTTTTCAGCTTTCTCTGCCGTAACCCCGTTCAGTGAGGCGGCATTATAGGGACTTTAATTCAGGGCGCAAGCGCATTTTCAGGTTTTTTTTGATTTTATTATTTTTCGAACAAAAGCTCACCAAAAGCACCTCTTTTTAGCCACTAAAGTTGCTTGAATGCCCGGCTAAAAGCACTAACCCTGTCCCAATCCGTATATTCAACTTCTTTTGTCGTATCGGTTTCCCCGCCTGTCATCCGCATAATGAGTTGAATCATGGTTCGGTCAAACCAGTTGTAGCGCGGATAACGCAGCGCTCCGGCGAATACCTCCAAGAGTTTGGGGTGCCAAGGCGATTTTTGCAGGAACTTCTGCACATAGACGCTGGTCTCCGGCGTATCCTTACCAGATTTACGCGCGGTCAGGTTTACGCAGAAGAAAGCCGTTATATGTTTATCCAGAGCTTGCTGATTCTGCTCTACAAACTGGTACAGCTTTTTATTTAAATGGCCATATCGAACGGAAGCACCAATCAACACTCGATCATAGCGAGTGAAGTCAATCTCAGGTGACTGATGAATATCCTGGGTCTCACACAGATAGTGCCCACCTAACTGCTGCTCTATATAGCGTAAGATTTTGATGGTTTGACCGTCACAACTGGAGTGCAGCAATAAAACCTTCTCCACACACTTCTCCTTAGTTTCGCCAGAATGTCGGGGTGAATAACACCAGTAAAGTAAAAACTTCAAGACGCCCAAACAGCATGGCCACGATTAATGTCCACTTCGCTGCGTCGTTCACCTCCCCGAAATGAACGGCAACTTGCCCTAACCCCGGGCCCAGGTTATTGAGGGTGGCAGCGACTGCCGAAAATGCCGTCAGCTCATCCATTCCCGTCCCGACCAGAACCAGCATGCAAATAACAAACACCAAAGCATAGGCGGAGAAGAATCCCCAAACCGCATCTACCACACGCTGCGGCAAGGCCTTGTTGCCTACTTTGATGGTATACACAGCACGGGGATGCACCAGGCGCTTGAGCTCCCTGACGCCTTGCAAAAACAACAGCAGTATACGAATCACTTTAATCCCGCCCCCCGTCGATCCTGCACACCCCCCTATAAAGGAAGAAAACAGAAGCAATACAGGCAGAAAAAGCGGCCATTCAGAAAAACCGGTTGTGGTAAAACCGGCTGTCGTTGAGATAGACACAGTTTGAAACAGCGCCTGATCCAGCGTTGCCCACCAGGTGTCATAGGTTTGGTGCTTCATTAGCATGCCATAGCAAATCAACAGCAGGATCAGCTGTATCACGAGAAAAGCCTTGAACTCGGGATCCCGCCAATAGGTCCGCAGGTTATGGCCACGGTTGGAAAACGCCGCAAAGTGCAATGAAAAGTTACAGGCGGAGATCAATAGAAAGACCACAGTGACCATATTAATGGCAGTACTGTTGTAATAACCGATACTGGCATCGTGCGTCGAAAAGCCACCAATAGCGACGGTCGAAAAGCTGTGTGCTATGGCATCGAAGAGATCCATCCCTGCCACCCAGAAAGCCCCGGCGCAGGCAACAGTCAGTGTCAGATAGATATACCAGAGTGTCTTGGCCGTTTCAGCAATACGGGGCGTCATCTTACTGTCCTTGACCGGTCCCGGGATTTCAGCCCGGTAAAGCTGCATACCACCGATGCCTAAGACAGGCAAGATGGCCACGGCCAGCACAATGATCCCCATACCACCAAACCACTGTAGCATTTGTCGGTAGAACAAGATGGCTTTAGGTAATTCATCAAGCCCCACAATGACGGTGGCACCCGTGGTAGTCAGTGCGGAAAACGACTCAAAAAAAGAATCAGTAAAAGAAAGATCCGGTGTCTTAGACAAAATAAAGGGCACAGCACCGGCGCTGCCGATAACTGTCCAGAACAGCACAACAATCAAAAATCCGTCACGGGCTTTCAGTTCTCGCCTTTGATGGCGATTAGGCAGCCAGAGTGCCGCCCCACCCGCCAGCAAAATAAAGAAAGTCACCACGAAAGGGAAACCCGCACCATCACGGTACAGCAAGGCGATAAGGGCCGGTACCAGCATAGTGACACTAAATAGCGCCAGTAACAGGCCAACGATACGGATAATGGAACGAATTTGCATAATCTAGCGGGCGCTCACTTTTAATTCTTCAAAATATTGTCTGCGTCCTGAATCACAATCCGGCCGCCACTGCGATTGATCAGCACTGCCTTGAATGTTTCGGCTAAGCGAGCATCAAGCAGAATGTCCATAGTGACATCAACCCCGTAATCAGCGCGCTGTACTTCAGCATGATGCTCAGCGATCACAGCCTCAAGTAAAGGCACCTGATTATACGCACAGCGGACATAAAGTGGTGAAGTAATGACCTTTTCTTTGGTGATGAGCACAGCAAGCGCCTGCTGCACCCCGCCGCCATACGCCTTCACTAATCCGCCCGTACCCAGCCGGATACCGCCGTAGTACCGCGTGACAACAGCGGTTATTTCACCGACCCCACTGCCACTGAGCTGGGCCAGCATAGGTTTACCCGCCGTTCCGGAGGGCTCGCCGTCATCACTGAACCCCCATGACATGGAATCTTCAGGGCGACCAGCCACGAAAGCCCAGCAATTGTGACGAGCATCTGCATGCCGTGATTTGATACTCTGAACAAAGGCTTTCGCCGCCTCCACACCAGATGTGTGGGCTAAATAGGTAATGAAGCGGCTTTTTTTGATCTCTTGTTCGAAAACAACGGGTTCCGCTGGTATTAGATAAGGAGCCTGATCCATTTTGCCTGCTCACATCACGCCATACAAAGGCGCAAGAATAGCATAAACGCGCTCACAGATTCACAGCGAACAACAAAGAGCCGAATCGCCGTCTATCAAGCATGCTTTTCCATTCTGGTGATGAAAGTGAGTTTGGCCGATCGCTCGCCACAGCCCGCACAAATTTCAACAGGTAACGCCATTGTTATCACTTTCATGAGCTATACATGGATGAAAGCTTACCGAGAAGGCATGGTGGCACACTGCTAACCAATCACACAAATAATTGATATAAAACATAAAAAAACAATTCAGATGCCAGGGAATCTACAGAGAAGTCAAACACAAGCTACGTAAAACAACTTCAGTTACATACCAATATCAAAGTTTAAACAATTGTTTAAAATAGGTGTTGAAATCCCTTTGCAACAGGTTCAGACTAATCTTTAACCTGGTTGGAGGCCAAACCAGTCAAAATCAAACCGGCAATGAACCGGTATTCACGGAGATAGAACATGATTTACCAAGGTGAAACCCTATCCGTAAGCTATCTGGAAGATGGTATTGCGGAAATCAACTTCAATGCGCCAGGCAGCGTCAACAAGCTTGATCGCAAGACCCTGGAAAACCTCAGTGAAGCTATCAACGCGCTGTATCAGCAAAATGAACTGAAAGGCGTAATCCTGACTTCCGGTAAATCCGCCTTTATTGTTGGTGCGGACGTCACCGAGTTTCCTGACATCATGACCCAAGACGCGGATGTTCTGTCCAGCTGGCTGGCAGAAGCCAATGTCATTTTTAACCGCCTGGAAGATATCCCAGTACCGACCATTGCCGCCATTACCGGCTTTGCATTGGGTGGCGGCTGTGAGTGCGTGCTGGCAACCGACATGCGCGTTGCAGACAATACTGCGCTGGTAGGCCTGCCAGAAACCAAATTGGGCATCATGCCTGGCTGGGGGGGCTCCGTACGCCTGCCTCGCCTGATTGGCGCCGACCCGGCCATGGACATCATCGCTGGCGGCAAAGCCAAAAAAGCCGACGAAGCCTTAAAACTTGGGATTGTGGATGCCGTTGTGGCACCTGAGACCCTGCGTGACGCAGCGCTGACCATGCTGAAAGATGCCATTGCCGGCAAGCTGGAATGGCGAGCACGCCGTGAGCAGAAAAAAGCGCCACTAAAACTGAACAAAATTGAAGCGACCATGAGCTTCACTATGGCCAAAGGCATGGTGATGCAAGTTGCCGGTCCTCACTATCCTGCCCCAATCACTGCCGTTAAGTGTATTGAAAAAGCCGCTGGCATGAGCCGTGATGAAGCCCTGCAAGTTGAAAATAAAGGTTTCGTGGCACTGGCAAAAAGTGACGTCGCCCCAGCGCTTGTCGGTATCTTCCTCAATGATCAGTACATCAAAGGCAAAGCGAAGCAAGCTGCTAAAGAAGGCAAAGACACCCAACGCGCAGCCGTTCTGGGTGCCGGTATTATGGGCGGCGGTATTGCCTACCAGTCTGCATTGAAAGGCGTACCGGTTGTCATGAAAGACATCGCTCAGCCATCACTGGATCTGGGAATGAATGAAGCCTCTAAACTACTGAACAAGCAGTTGGAGCGCGGTAAGCTGAACGGCCTGAAAATGGCCAAAATCCTGGCGTCTATCCAGCCCACGCTGCATTACGCAGGCATTGAAGAAGCCGATGTGATTGTTGAAGCTGTGGTTGAAAACCCGAAGGTGAAAGCAGCAGTGCTGGCGGAAGTGGAGGAGCGTGTCGGCGACGACACTGTGATCACCTCGAACACTTCTACCATTCCAATCAACCTGCTGGCGAAATCGCTGAAGCGCCCGGAAAAATTCTGCGGCATGCACTTCTTCAACCCTGTACACCGCATGCCACTGGTTGAAATTATCCGCGGTGAGCACACCTCGGAAGAGACCATTTCTCGCGTGGTGGCTTACGCGGCCAAAATGGGCAAATCCCCTATCGTGGTCAACGACTGCCCAGGGTTCTTCGTCAACCGCGTACTTTTCCCTTACTTTGCTGGATTCAGCCTGCTGCTGCGTGACGGCGCTGATTTCACCAAAGTTGATAAAGTCATGGAGAAGAAGTTCGGCTGGCCAATGGGTCCGGCTTACCTGCTGGATGTTGTCGGTATCGACACCGCGCACCATGCACAGGCTGTGATGGCAGAAGGCTTCCCGGAGCGTATGGGTAAAGACTACAAAGATGCGGTCGACGTGATGTTCGAAAGTCAGCGTCTGGGCCAGAAAAACAGCAAAGGCTTCTATACCTACTCTGTCGATAGAAAAGGCAAGCCGAAGAAAGATCTGGCGCCAGAAGTGGCTGAGCTGCTGGCTCCTGTTGTCAGCCGTGCCGCTGATTTCAGTGATGAAGACATCATCGCCCGTACCATGGTTCCTATGATTAACGAAGTAGTGCGTTGTCTGGAAGAAGGCATTATCGCCACACCGGCAGAAGCGGATATGGCGCTGGTCTACGGCCTGGGCTTCCCTCCATTCCGCGGCGGGGTGTTCCGTTACCTGGATTCAATCGGCCTGGCGAACTATGTCGCAATGGCAGAAAAATTCGCGCATCTGGGTGCTGTTTACGAAGTCCCTGCCGGTCTTCGTGACAAAGCCGCTAAAGGCGAAAGCTATTACAACGCACCAGTAAACGCTTAAGGACGAGGAACACACACATGAATAACGTCGTAATTGTTGATTGCATCCGTACCCCTATGGGGCGTTCAAAAGCCGGTGCTTTCCGTAACAAACGTGCTGAAGATTTGTCAGCACACCTGATGAAAGGTCTGCTGGAGCGTAACCCTCAGGTTGACCCAACGGCCATTGAAGATATCTACTGGGGCTGTGTCCAGCAGACCCTGGAGCAAGGCTTCAACGTTGCCCGTAACGCAGCACTGCTGGCAGGTATCCCGCACACTGTAGGCGCCACCACAATTAACCGCCTGTGCGGTTCTTCTATGGACGCACTGCACAGCGCCACCCGTGCCATCATGGTGGGTGATGCCGAGATCTGCCTGGTCGGCGGTGTGGAACATATGGGTCACGTGCCGATGAACCATGGTGTGGATTTCCACCCTGGTCTGTCAAAATCTGTGGCTCAGGCTGCCGGTATGATGGGCCTGACTGCTGAAATGCTGGGCCGTATGCACGGCATCAGCCGTGAACAACAGGATGCATTTGCTGCACGCTCTCACCAGCGCGCCTATGCCGCTACCGTTGAAGGCCGCTTCAAAAATGAAATTCTGCCCACCGAAGGTCATGACGAGAACGGCATACTGAAAGTATTCGACTTTGATGAAGTGATTCGTCCTGAAACCACAGTTGAAGGTCTGGCAGGTCTGCGTCCTGTTTTCGACCCGGCTAACGGCACAGTGACAGCCGGTACATCATCTGCCCTGTCTGACGGTGCTTCAGCTATGCTGATCATGAGCGAAAGCAAAGCCAAAGAATTGGGACTGCGTATTCGTGCCCGTATCAAGTCGATGGCGGTAGCCGGTTGTGATCCATCTATCATGGGTTACGGCCCGGTGCCGGCGTCGAAGAAAGCGCTGAAACGTGCCGGCCTGACTATCGATGATATCGGCATGATCGAGCTGAACGAAGCCTTTGCTGCTCAGTCTCTGCCATGCGCCAAAGACCTGGGTCTGCTGGATGCGATGGATGAAAAAGTGAACCTCAACGGCGGTGCCATTGCACTGGGTCACCCTCTGGGCTGTTCCGGTACACGTATCTCAACCACACTGATCAACCTGATGGAACATCAGAATGTGAAATACGGCCTAGCGACCATGTGTATCGGTCTGGGTCAGGGCATTGCGACCATCTTTGAGCGCGTCGACGACTAATCCGTTATCACAACACCGATTAAGCCCGCACCTGTCGCGGGCTTTTTTATATCCATAATCAGACAAAAAGTTGTTTTATGTTCATATATGAGACACTCTGACTCATTACAATCACAAACAGACGCTTATTCCCAGCACGGAGAACCGTAATGTTTAAGGCACTGATCCTCAACCAGCAAGATAACACCACCCAAGCTCATGTTGGTGACATTGACAGCAGCCAGCTGCCAGACGGCGATGTCACTGTGGCTGTCGACTATTCCTCGCTCAATTACAAAGATGGCCTGGCTATCACGGGCGCTGGCAAAATTATCCGCCAATTCCCCATGGTGCCGGGTATCGACTTTGCAGGTACTGTCATCACCTCCAGTGATAACCGCTACCAGGCGGGCGATCCTGTGGTACTGACCGGCTGGGGCGTCGGTGAAAACCACTGGGGCGGCATGGCTCAGCAGGCCCGTGTGAAAGCCGACTGGCTGGCTCCCCTCCCGGCAGGTTTAAACCCCGAACAGGCAATGGTTATCGGTACAGCCGGCTTAACCGCTATGCTCTGTATCCAGGCGCTGGAAGATGCGGGTATCACGCCTGAGTCTGGCGAGATTCTGGTCACCGGTGCCAGCGGTGGTGTCGGCTCTGTCGCGATAACGCTCCTGGCTAAGCTGGGTTATCGCATCGCCGCTGTCACCGGTCGCGCTTCGCAAAATGGCGATCTGCTCAAACAACTGGGGGCGACTTCCATTCTTGATCGCAGTGAACTGGAAGAAGCGGCCAAACCGCTGGAGAAACAGCGCTGGGCGGGCGCAGTCGACACTGTGGGCAGCAAAGTCCTGGCCAAAGTACTGACCCAAATGGATTATAACGGTGCGGTCGCGGCCTGCGGATTGGCTGGCGGATTTGATTTACCAACCACAGTGATGCCTTTCATCCTGCGCAATGTACGGCTGTTAGGGGTCGATTCTGTGTATTGCCCATATGAAAAACGCCAGCAGGCATGGCAGCGTCTGAGCGAATTGCTGCCGGATAGTTTTTATCAGCAAGCAGGACAAACCATTTCGCTGGAACAAGTACCGGAATATGCCCAAGCCATTATTAAGGGTCAGGTCACCGGGCGTACACTCGTAAAACTGTCCTGATAAACCATCTCTCATCACCCGGTCTGCCACACGGGCCGGGTGATTATTTCTGTACCCCGGATAAAAAAAATCCCGCTATAAAAGCGGGGAAGCCCAAGAAAACTGGGGAGTGTAGTAGATGTGAAAGTTAGCTTTCCTCTTCTTCAAGCTCAGGAGAATGAGAGAGCTCGAGCCAGAGTCCGATCGCCGCGGCCACTAAGCCTGCCAGCGAAAAGAGAGTTAAGTCATTTGCATTGCGCAGTACAATAGAGCAGAAAGCGATAAAGCACAGCACACAGTAAATAGTCAGTCTATCCATCTGAGTAATCATCTCCACCTCCCGCGATGACAAATTGGTTAACAAGCTGTTAACTAAGTTACACATAATTGTTACCTTTGCCAACCCCCGGTTGATTGTTTATTATCCGTGAGTATGATCTGGCTCTCATTTACGATATGGCTTCACTATGATCACGAAATTTGAATCCGCCACTCACAATCTGGAAGCACAAGGACTGCGTTGTCCGGAACCTGTCATGATGGTGCGTAAAACTATTCGCAGGATGGCAGATGGCGACACACTATTAGTGCTGGCCGATGACCCATCCACAACCAGAGACATCCCCAGCTTTTGCCGGTTTATGGACCATACGCTGCTGGCGGCGGAAACAGACTCACTGCCATACCGCTTCCTGATCCGCAAAGGCAAGTCATAGCAACAAGCTACAAAAATAAGTAAGGCAGCCTAACGCTGCCTTATGACAATCTCATTAATCGCAGGCATAAGACGCCCGCTCCCTGCTTCGAACCGGATTACAGGCCAAAGGCGGCACCCAGCGCCAGTACAGCAAACAGTGCAGCAGTGACTTTGCGGATTAACCCTAATGGCATTTTGTCAGCTGACAGCTTACCGATCAGTACTACAGGCACATTTGCCAGTAGCATACCAATAGTGGTGCCCAGCACGACCAGCATCAGGCCGTCATGGTATTTTGCCCCGAGCATGGTGGTTGCCACCTGGGTTTTATCACCGATTTCCGCCACAAAAAAGGCAATGAAGCTGGCAATAAACGGGCCGCGGTTTGAAATGGTTTCATCGTCATCCAGTTTATCCGGGATCAGAATCCAACCCGCCATCACCACAAAACTCACTACCAGCACCCATTTTAAAATCTCAGGCGATAAGTAATCAGCAACGACCACGCCCAACCAGGCCGCTAAAGCATGGTTGGCCAGAGTCGCCAGGAAAATGGCCAGAATGATAGGAACAGGCTTACGGTACCGACTGGCCAGTAACAATGACAGCAATTGGGTTTTGTCCCCAATCTCAGCCAGGGCGACCGTGGTAATAGAAACAGCTAAAATGCTCACGACATGCTCATTGGGGCGAGGATTATAATTTTAACCAAAGACAAACTGACACGCCCCACCCCGGTTCATGTCGATTTGCCTATGGTCTCGCCAAACTGACCGGAGTAATGGTCAGTCACAATCACCATGAAGATTTTGCTTCAATTATGTTGATGATTGTGCCGTCAGAACGGCAGGCTACTCCCCAAAGGAATCGGCATGATAGCCAGAATGGCACCCGGAATCAAGTGACGAAAAAGGGAAGCCAATCTTCCCTTCCTTCCTGAACTCATGCTGTTGGTGTGATTAAGACGCGGTCGGGCTTAAGACAATTTCCACCCGGCGGTTCTGAGCACGCCCCTGATCGCTGCCATTGGAAGCTACCGGATGAGCTTCACCCATACCTTTCGCCAGAACACGCTGCGCCGCTACGCCCGTACGAACCAGGTAGTTACTGACTTCACTGGCACGGACCTGAGACAAGCGCAGGTTGTAAGATTCAGACCCTGTACTGTCAGTAAAACCGTAAACATTCAGCTGGGTTTTATCGTACTCCTTCACCACCAAAGCCACGTTTTGCAGTGCATTCATCGCCTGCTGGCTCAGGTTAGACTGGTCGACACCGAAAGTGATCGAGTTTGGCATGTTCAGCACAATCTGATCGCCTTCACGCGTCACACTGATACCGGTTGATTCCAGTTGCTGACGCAGTTTTGCTTCCTGCACATCCATGTAATAGCCGACACCTCCGCCCAGCGCCGCGCCAGAAGCTGCGCCGATCAGCGCCCCTTTACCTCGATCGCTTTTACTCGAAGAGGCCACACCGATAGCCGCGCCAGCAACGGCACCTATCAGAGCACCACTGGTTGATTTTGCTGTCTGATCTTCACGTGTGTAGGGATTAACTGTGGTACAGCCCGTAGCTACCATAGTAGTAACACCGGCCAAAAGGATAGCGCGTACCCACTTACGTGACATTGTTGAATGATGTTGTTGCATGTTCTTTCCCCGATAAATTGTAAGTTTGCCGAACGGAACGCCCGTTTCCGCTAGCATTATCCTGCTGCATTGTAGTCAAGTAGAGACTGCAGATATCAAAAACCTGTCAATTTTTTTACCTTGTTTCTGCTTATAGCGGAAGCCTGATGACAAAAATTTACATTCGATACTGTTATGCGCAAAAAACGTGCGCTGCCCCTACTCCCTCAAGGCGACCCAAGGTATACTGGATTGTTATCTTTTCTACTTATATCAACGGATCTCGCGAAGCTGACAATGCAAAAATACGACATCAAGACCTTTCAGGGCATGATTCTGGCGCTTCAGGATTACTGGGGCCAGCAAGGTTGTACTATCGTGCAGCCGCTGGATATGGAAGTGGGTGCCGGTACCTCGCATCCAATGACCTGCCTGCGTGCACTGGGCCCAGAGCCTATTGCGGCCGCCTATGTGCAGCCATCACGCCGCCCGACCGACGGCCGCTACGGTGAAAACCCTAACCGTCTGCAGCACTATTACCAGTTTCAGGTGATCATCAAACCATCGCCAGACAACATTCAGGAACTTTACCTGGGCTCGCTGGAAGCGCTGGGCGTAGACACGCAGGTGCATGATATCCGCTTCGTGGAAGACAACTGGGAAAACCCGACGCTGGGTGCCTGGGGTCTGGGTTGGGAAGTATGGCTGAATGGTATGGAAGTCACCCAGTTCACCTACTTCCAGCAAGTCGGCGGCCTGGAATGTAAACCAGTAACCGGTGAAATTACTTACGGTATCGAGCGTCTGGCCATGTACATTCAGGGTGTCGATTCTGTTTATGACCTGGTATGGACCGACGGACCTTTAGGAAAAGTGACCTACGGTGATATTTTCCACCAGAACGAAGTAGAACAATCGACCTACAACTTTGAATACGCTGATGTCGACTTCCTGTTTACCTTCTTTGATCAATGCGAGAAAGAGTGTAAGTCACTGCTTGAACTGGAACAGCCTCTCCCGCTGCCGGCTTACGAGCGTATTCTGAAAGCTGGCCATGCCTTCAACCTGCTGGATGCCCGTAAAGCGATCTCGGTGACTGAGCGTCAGCGATATATCCTGCGCATCCGTAACCTGACCAAGCAAGTGGCTGAAGCCTACTATGCCTCTCGTGAAGCACTTGGCTTCCCGATGTGTAAAAAAGACAAGTAAGGATCACGCATGGCTGACAAGAATTTTCTGATTGAACTGGGTACGGAAGAGCTGCCACCAAAAGCCTTGCGCACCCTGGCAGAAGCCTTTGCCGAAAACTTTACGGCGGAACTGAACGCGGCTGAATTAGCCTTTGACCATATCAAATGGTACGCCGCACCACGCCGGCTGGCTCTGAAAGTCACCGCACTGGCAGAAGGCCAGGCTGATAAGGTGGTCGAGAAGCGCGGTCCGGCGATCAGCGTTGCTTTCGATGCTGACGGTAACCCGACCAAAGCCGCTCAGGGCTGGGCGCGCGGTAACGGCATTACTGTCGAGCAGGCTGAACGCCTGCAGACAGACAAAGGAGAATGGTTACTGTACAAAGAAGCCGTCAAAGGCAAAGCCGCAACCGAACTGCTGTGCGAACTGGCAGCGGCGGCACTGGCAAAACTGCCTATCCCGAAACCTATGCGCTGGGGCGATAAAGAGACACAATTTATCCGCCCGGTAAAAACTCTGGTCATGCTACTTAATGACGAGCTGATCCCCGGCACGATTCTGGGTGTGGAATCGGCGCGTACCATTCGTGGCCACCGTTTTATGGGTGAAGCAGAGTTCAGCATTGAACATGCAGATCAGTACCCTGCTATCCTGGAAGAGCGCGGTAAAGTGATCGCTGACTACGACACCCGTAAAGCGCATATCATTGCCGGTGCCAAAGAAGCCGCCATTGCCGTTGGCGGCACCGCCGATCTGGAAGACGAGCTGGTAGAAGAAGTCACCTCTCTGGTCGAGTGGCCGGTTGTTCTGACCGCCTCTTTTGAAGAAGAATTCCTGAACGTTCCGGCAGAAGCCCTGGTGTACACCATGAAAGGTGACCAGAAGTACTTCCCTGTCTATGACGCGGCGGGCAAGCTGCTGCCGAAATTTATCTTCGTCACTAACATAGTGTCGAAAGAGCCGCGCCACATTATCGAGGGGAACGAGAAAGTCGTCCGCCCTCGTCTGGCAGATGCTGAATTCTTCTTTAACACCGACCGTAAGCGCCCGCTGGTTGATCGCCTGCACGAGCTGGACAGCGTGCTGTTCCAGAAACAGCTGGGCAGCCTGCGTGACAAAACAGATCGTATTACCGCGATGTCCGGTTACATCGCTCAGCAAATTGGTGCTGATATAGAACACGCAGAGCGTGCTGGCCTGCTGTCAAAATGCGATCTGATGACATCCATGGTCTTCGAGTTTACCGATACTCAGGGCGTAATGGGCATGCACTATGCGCGGCTTGACGGTGAGCACGAAGATGTTGCAGTGGCGCTCAACGAGCAATACATGCCACGTTTTGCCGGCGACAGCCTGCCGGGTTCCGATGTCGCAGCGGCGGTTGCACTGGCTGACAAAATGGACACCCTGGTAGGTATCTTCGGTATCGGCCAGCACCCTAAAGGTGCCAACGACCCATTCGCGCTGCGCCGAGCCGCTCTGGGTGCCCTGCGCATCATGGTAGAAAAAGGCTATCAGCTGGATCTGGTCGATATGATTGCCAAAGCCAAAGCGCTGTTTGGCCATAAGCTGACGAACCATAACGTAGAAGCCGATGTGATTGATTTCATGCTGGGCCGCTTCCGTGCCTGGTATCAGGATGAAGGCCACACGGTTGATGTGATTCAGGCCGTTTTGGCTCGTCGCCCGACCTCACCGGCTGACTTTGATAAGCGCGTTAAAGCGGTCAGCCATTTCCGCTCTCTGGACGCGGCGGAATCACTGGCTGCGGCCAATAAGCGTGTCGGCAATATCCTGGCGAAATTTGATGGTGAGTTACCTGCGGCAATCGACAGCCAGTTACTGGTTGAAGAAGCCGAAAAAGCTCTGGCGAAAAACGTGGAAGCAGTTACCGCTAAACTGACCCCTGTTTTTGCTGCCGGTGATTATCAGCAAGCCCTTTCAGAGCTGGCTACCCTGCGCGATTCAGTCGATGCCTTCTTCGACAACGTGATGGTAATGGCTGATGACCAAGCCCTGAAAGTGAACCGGCTGACAATGCTCAACCAGCTACGTAATCAGTTCCTAAAAGTGGCAGATATTTCACTGCTCCAGAACTGATAGCCATTAATGAGCGTCACAGGCTCTCTAGTCTGATCACAAAGCCCGCACCAGCGGGCTTTCTTTTACCTGCTTGTCCCGTCTTGTCAGGTCCTACTAGCTGCCAGCCAGAATCAGACACCTGACAGCCGGCTCGCTGCCACAGAGTGTTTCACGTGAAACGCCCAAGCCATACTGTCTGCTTTACCCGGCTAACCTTGAACCAGATGCAATGAAGACAGCGATGCATGATCCCAGGTCCAATGTTGTTCGGGGCTGACTCTAATTCCCCCAACCCAGTAAGCACTACACACGATCTTGCGCTGCTGTGACAGGCATAAGCTTCCCTGCTCAGTCAGACTGACAATCTGCTCCTGCCACGAAGCAGAACCGGGTGATGATTCAAGACAGATTAAAGGCTGACTGCCTTGCAGCAACGGCTTGAGCAATACCCAGAACATCAGATCGCCCAAAAAGGGTAACGGCTCAAGCGCTTGATAGCCACAAAACAGATCGGCAACCGTCATCTTGCCCGATGCCGACAACACAGACAGTGCCAACGACTGAGTCAGGCTTAAGCCGGATTGCTGATGCGGCAGCTCCTGCAAATGACGGTGTATCACCTGCGCCATGTTTTCGAACTGGCTCAGCCAGGAGGCACCGAGCAAGGCAAGCAGCGCCGCAGGATCAGGGGAACAGAACCCCTGCCACAGTACTCTTGCTCTCTCCAAGGTAATGGCATCCACTAGCCGTCTGTGCTGCCAGAGCGATCTCAACCCTTCGGCGGGTAACTGGCCCAGCCCGATAAAACGGGTATTACCCGGAAAATGATTCACTTCTATGATCTCAAGCTGACGGCCAGCCACACCCGGCAGTGTCGCCACATGCGTCAGCAGGCGTATCAGCATAAGTTGATCGTAATTATCGTGCTCGACCCAGAATACCAGCCGGTGATAATCAGGTTGTGCGAGCTGCGCTAGCTTGTCCGCCGTCTCAGTCAGGATGTCATCCGTCGTGCGCGGATCGCCGATTTCACTCAGTAAAGACTGCCGGATGTATTCAGCGCGTTCCCGTTCGAAATCGGGCGCTGAGCAAAGCGGCCCCATGCAGTAGGGATCGATAAATGGCAGGAAGTCACCATGAAAGCCCGCCAGCTCTAAGCGCTGTGCAATATCATGGCCGCAGCGAATGTGTAATGTGGTGAGATCCCTATCCAGCGCTTCACTACCCTGCGCCATTTGCTGTTTGTGATGCTCAAGCATTTCAGCATGGTGTTTCAAGCGGCTCCAGCTGGGTAGCCCACACTCCCTGGCCATCACGAATTGGATATCTGCCAGTTTAATATTGTCCGGATTGAGCTGTGCCTGTTTCGGATGTAACTGCTTAACAGATTGCAAGGCATCGTGATCGCCGCGGCGTATGGCTTTCAGGCGATGCTTAGCCTGGGATTTGAGGTAGTTCAGGTTAAACGAAAATGCATTGTCTGAATTCATGATTTCCCCATTCTCTTTAGCTCCTGTGCTCGCCTGACAGAAGAGAAGGCAGAAATACGTTGTCGGCTGTGTTACAAAAGCCAGTGACCCTGGATACTATCCTTTCCGCGAGCAGGAGGCGCAGGCAGCGCCACTCAAGGTTACAACACCCGGCCCATTATGCAAGCACCAACCGCGGGATCAACACACCTAAATATTCAGCATCGCACTCATCACTACACGACTCATCACCCTCCCATCTCGCACCTTTGAGGGCCGTGTCGCCACCACAGCGGTTCACCGGATAGCTTCATCTAAACTTAAAGTGACACGCCTGATTTACGACTGTGTTTCACGTGGAACATATGATGAACACTATGTGGGACTGCAGCGACTAAAGCCACTTTCACTGTATGTATCATTGTTGTATGTTGTCTGGCTCACCCACAAAAAAATCACAACAAGACACACACTGAGGTCGAAGCAAGATGGAGTTTTCTACATTCGGTAACAAATTTGCCCGCTACTCAGGCATTACCCAATTAATGGATGATTTGAATGATGGCCTGCGTAATCCGGAAGCCATCATGCTAGGTGGCGGTAACCCGGCACAGATACCGGCTATGGTGGAGTACTTTACCCAGCTCAATAACAGTTTGAACCAAAGCGGCGAGCTGACAGCAGCCATGACAAACTATGATGGGCCACAAGGGAAAAACACCTTTATTAATGCGCTGGCCGCCCTGCTGAGTGAACGTTACGGCTGGGATATCAGCAGCAAAAACATCAGCCTGACCAACGGTAGCCAAAGCGCCTTCTTCAGTTTGTTCAACCTGCTGGCTGGTGAATTTCCCGATGGCCGTCGCAAGAAAATCCTGCTACCGCTTGCGCCAGAATATATCGGCTACGGGGATGCCGGCGTCAGCCCGGATATGTTTATCTCTTATAGGCCGGAGATTAGCTTACTGGATAACGGCCTGTTCAAGTACAACGTCGATTTCAACGCCCTGACCCTAGATGACAGTGTGGGCGCTATCTGCGCGTCGCGGCCAACCAACCCGACCGGCAATGTCCTGACCGACGAAGAAATTCGTCATTTGGATCAGCTCGCTCAGCAGCACAACATCCCGTTAATCATAGATAATGCTTATGGCATGCCGTTCCCTGACATCATTTTTGAAGACGTCACTCCCTTTTGGAACCGCAACACTATCCTGTGCATGAGCCTCTCTAAACTGGGGTTACCCGGGGTGCGTTGCGGCATCGTTATTGCCAGTGAAGAGATCACCACAGCGCTGGCCAACATGAACGGTGTGCTCAGCCTGGCGCCGGGCAGTGTCGGCCCTGCAATTGCCAACAAGATGATTGAGCAAGGCGACTTATTGCGTTTGAGCGAAACTGTCATCAAACCTTACTATCACAAAAAATCGCAGCAGGCGGTGCAATGGCTGCAACAAGCCATTCCAGACCCGCGTTTTCGGATCCACAAACCGGAAGGTGCCATGTTCCTTTGGTTGTGGTTTAAAGAGCTGCCAATCACCACCATGGAACTGTACCGGCGCCTGAAAGCACGAGGGGTACTGATAGTGCCCGGTGAATATTTTTTCATTGGCTTGGAACAAGACTGGCAACACGGCCATGAATGTTTGCGCATGAACTATGTGCAGGAAGATGAAAAGATGCAGCGCGGCATTGCTATCATTGCCGAAGAAATCGCAAAAGCCTATCAGCAAGGCTAACAGTGTCACTGAACCCAGCGTTGAAAGACAATTCACAGGGCATTCACTGCCCTGTTTGTTCATCTGAACCCAGACAGAGTCGTCTGCAAGCAGCACAATTTATGTCACAGATACAGGCGGCTCAGAGGGTTGTCTTTGTATACGGATGGTAAACCATGGTGACAAACTGAGAATCTTCAGTGATCTTGTCAAACCCGAACCGCCGATATAAACCGCTCACTGGATTGCCTTGTAAATACGTTAAACAACAAGGTCGATGTGCTTTGTCAGACCAGGCAATCACTGCCCGTAGTACCGCACTGCCAATCCCCCGTCCCTGCCATTGCGGTAAAAGAAAGAAACGGCTGAAATAACTTTGCGGGAGATCGCGACTGTCTTGTTCGGTATTCGAATGACATTCGGGCGTAATCATTTCCAGCAACACACTGCCAATCGGGGTTCCGTCCATCAGAATCACCAAGGGTTTACAATCCTGCCACTCAGACAGATGCAGTTGGTACTGTAAGGTTTCATCCCATCCAAAGATCTGAGTGACAGCCTCTCGTTCTGCGGCTTTCTTTAATTTGAAAACAAAACGTTCATGGTGGTCTGCAGCCGTAACGAGGGACAATCCGTCAGGTGTATTCGCTGGCAACAACGGCTGTAGGCAGGCTGCACTGACACGCTGACGTTTCGGGTTTAATTGTGGTTTGGTTTCCTTACCCACACTTTTCTTCCTTCAAAATAGATCACAGCTTGAAGAGGATAATCCTAACCAAAGCGTCAATGAAGTATTGTTTCACGTGAAACCTTCATCATGAGATAGCACCTGTGTTTCACGTGAAACATAGCCTGCTTCTCATCAGGTTGGTTCACATAAAAAAAAGGCCAGCCCACAGGCTGACCTTCCATACAATACTTTCACAAGCCTTATTCAGCGGAATGACTCACCACCGAGTCTTCTTGCCCCAACAGACGTTGTCCGTTAATCGCAATGCGACGCGGTTTCTCTTCTTCTGGGACTTCCCGTTCCAGTTCGATGTGCAGCAAACCGTTTTCCATCGAGGCACCCACCACTTTTACGTGATCCGCTAACTGGAACTTGCGCTCGAAATCGCGCTCAGCAATGCCCTGATACAGATAATGACGCTGTTCCTGGTTGTTGTCGGCATCAGCACGTTTACCCGTCACAATCAGGCGGTTTTGATGCTGACTGATGTCCATCTGGGCTTCAGAAAAACCGGCCACCGCCATGGTAATACGGTAGTGGTTTTCATCCTGCTGCTCTATGTTGTATGGAGGATATCCGCCATTGCTGTTATTGAGGTTTTGCTCCATCTGGTTGAACAGACGGTCGAAACCAATGGCAGAACGGTACAGAGGAGTAAAATCTAAGGTACGCATAATCACTATCCTTCTATGAAGCAATACTATTACGAAAGTCAGTCATGAAGCGGGTTTTCCTCGTGGACAAACCTGTGAAGGCCCAGTGTCTGGCACCTCCTGCTTCACCAATAGATATAAGGGCATCTAAATTGGCTTCAAGGGAGAATTGAAAAAAAATTGTCGGGGCCGGTTCACAACGACAGCTCGCCCCTAGACAAGGACAAGGAAGATGACAAGGTGTCAGGCCAGCAACTGACGACGGTATTCGCCCGGTGCCTGCCCTGTCCAGCGCTTGAACGCGCGGTGAAAATTGGCATCGCTGGCAAAGCCCACCAGATAGCCGATTTCACTTAAGGAGAAATCCTGCCGACGCATATAGTTAAGCGCCAAGGTTTTGCGGCTGTGTTCCAGTATCTGCGTATAGCTGGTGCCAAGCTCGCTGAGTTTACGCTGCAAATTACGCACACTCATCCCTAACGCAGCAGCCACTTGGGTTTGGCTCGGTGCGCCCAGTGAGAGCCGTTCAAGAATTTTGCACTTCACCTGGTGCACCAGATCATGGCGATCGATACGAGCCAGAAATTCGTTGAGGATCTTTTCATGGCCTGTCCTTATCGCCGGGTTGCCACTGAGCAATGGCTGCCTGGCGGCACCACTGTCAAACGCCAGCAAATTACGCGCCTGACCAAAGCTGACCGGGCACTGGAAGAATGCGGTCAGGTAGTGCCCTTGATCTGCCGGCGGAGAAAACTGGAACGTGACATAAGCCGGTTTCAAATCGGCATCAACCACATCACGCGAAAAACTGACCACCATCGCCATAAAAGCTTCCAGCTCCTGGCGCCGCATCAGCACAGACTGTTCTTCATTCCTGGCCACCAAAGCGACATCCAGTACCAGAGTATCCGGGTTCTCGATTAATTGAAGATTACTGATGTCACAGACCACACTGTTGTAGGCGACAAGCTGCAACAGCGCCTCCTCCAGCGTATCCGCCGACATCATAGCGTAGCCCAGAATATGAAACACACCGGGATGAAAATACCGTGCAATCTGAACAGTAAAATCCTGCTCGGGTAAAAAACGATTACAATAATCTATCAGTGCCGACAATTTACGGATTGAGACCCGCACTTCCTGGTTCTGCAGTTCACGGATGTCGAGACCGCACTCGTGCAGGGCCTGCTCCATATCCAGTCCGTAATGTTGCATCGCTTTCGCGATGGGGATCATCCAACTGCTCAGGGTCGAGTAATAGCCTTCCATCAATACTGCCCCGCTCTAATGCGGTTTGCCTCCCAGAAATGTCATCACAGCTGCCGATTGCGCAGATCAACAATAAATTGGCGTGAACAGACATAGCCAAACATGGCTGCTCGTATAAAGTCCATGTTAAGGCGATGTTAATAGCATTGACGGGGAATGTCGAATGCCATGCTCGCCAAACCCATAGCAGATCAACAGGACACTCTGACCCCTTCTAACCAAGGAGAGCCGAATATGGAACCTTTCAACCCGACCACCAGCCAGGATACTCACACAGTAGTGAACCAGCCAAAACCCTTAGAACACTACAATACATATGACTCTGACAGCATATTGAAATATTGGGTAGCCCGGTTTTCCGGGGACTGGGCAAACAGCCGATTGTCGAGTTTTGGTCATCATATTGGCCATGAATTGCAGGAAGCCGGTTTTCTGGCCAATAAACATTTACCGGAATTTCAGCCCCATAACCGCTTCGGGTACCGGGTTGATCAGGTCGATTACCATCCGGCTTACCACCAGCTCATGGCGCACGCGATCGAAAACGGCCATACCAGCCTGCCGTGGACACAGCCCAAAGCCGGTGCCCACGTTGCCCGGGCGGCACTGGCCTTTATGCACAACCAGGCCGATCCCGGCTCCGGCTGCCCGCTGACCATGACCTTTGCCTGTGTGCCAGCCCTGCAGCACCAGCCTGACGTTGCAGCACTCTGGCTGCCGAAAATCACAGCCACTGTGTATGACGGCACTAACAAGCCCTATTTCGACAAAGCCGGGGTCACCATAGGCATGGCGATGACAGAAAAACAGGGCGGCTCGGATGTCCGGGCGAACAGCACACGGGCAACCCCGGTCGCTGACGCCGGGCCGGGTAAACTCTACAGCCTGGTCGGTCACAAATGGTTCTGCTCCGCACCTATGTGCGATGCATTTCTTGTCCTGGCCAAAACCGGCGAGACACTGTCCTGCTTTCTGGTGCCACGCTGGCGCGAAGACGGCAGTAAGAACCCGATGCAAATTCAACGCTTGAAAAACAAGCTGGGCAATAAATCCAATGCCAGCTCTGAAATCGAGTTTCGCGGCGCGCACGGTTGGCTGCTTGGCGAGGAAGGCCGCGGTATCCGTACCATCATAGACATGGTCGCCCTCACCCGCTTCGACTGCATGATAGGGTCCAGCGCACTGATGGCTCAGGCCGCCAAAGAAGCGATCTGGCATACCTCAGGCCGCAGCGTCTTCGGCCGCAATCTTCATGACCAGCCATTGATGATCAATGTGCTGGCTGATCTGGCACTGGAAGCAGAAGCGGCACTGGCGATCACCATGCGCATTGCTCATGCGCTGGATAACAGCAAGGACAACACACAAGCAGCCCTGATCCGCAGTGCAACGGCCATCGGTAAATACTGGATCTGCAAGCGGGCGATTCAGCATACCGCCGAGGCCATGGAGTGTATTGGCGGTGTAGGCTACGTCGAAGAGAACATTGCCAGCCGGCTGTATCGCGAAGCGCCGGTCAATTCGATCTGGGAAGGCTCAGGCAATGTGCAGTGCCTCGACCTGCTGCGCGTGCTGCAGCGTGAACCCGATACCTTCAGCGCCCTGTTTGCCGAATTTGACCAGGCACAAGGTAAGCACCCGCTGTTCGACCGCAAGCTGGCACAACTGAAAGCCGAATTTGCCAGCACGGAAAACATTGAGCTCCGTGCCCGGCAAATGATGGAGCAGCTGGCCCTGATCTGGCAGGCCGCGACTCTGTTCAGCTATGGCGAACCTCACATTGCCGAGGCCTTCACCCAGGCGCGCTTATCCGATCATTATTTCCAGTTCGGCACTCTGCCGGCAGACATCGATGCCAAATCCATCGTGGAACGGGCACTGGCCAAAATCTGAACCACCCACCCTATAACAATAAGCCTCCGTCAAGACGCGGAGGCACCCCCTGAACGGAACAAGAAGAGAGCACATCATGGATGCATACCAATACCTGAACAGCTTTACCAACCTGGCGGATTTTCTGGAAGACGGTTTTGCCCGCTATACAGATAACCCGGCCTTTAACTGTCTGGGGCAGACCCTGACCTACAGCGATATTGAGCAGCGCTCGCGGCATCTGGCGCAGTGGCTGCAGCACCAGAGCGGGCTGCAGGCCGGTGATCGCATTGCCATTCAGCTGCCTAACATTATTCAGTATCCGATTGCCGCCTATGCCGCGATCCGCGCCGGACTGGTAGTGGTTAATACCAACCCGCTCTACACGCCCAGGGAAATGCAGCACCAGTTCAGTGATGCCGGTGTGAAAGCACTGATTATTCTCGAAGATTTGTTACCCAAGTATGAAGCCATCCGCAAGCAGGTTCCGGTGGAAAACGTCCTGGTGACCGCAGCAACAGATCTGCTGACAAACAGTGCCGAGGCAGGTCATCAGTACATTGCCTTTAACACAGCAATCGCCAGCGGCAAAGAACAAGCTGCCCTGCGCCCGAATACGGCCGGCACGGATGACATTGCCGTGCTGCAATACACAGGGGGCACAACCGGGGTGGCTAAAGGGGCTTGCCTGAGCCATGGCAACATTCTGGCCAATGCCGCGCAGATGAGTCACCGCATTCTGCAAAAAGGGACCCCGGGCGAGGAAAGTTTTATCTGTCCGCTGCCGCTCTACCACATCTATGCCTTTACGGTGAACATGATGGGACTATTCTATCTGGGCGCGCAAAACGTGCTGATCCCGAACCCAAGGGACATAGAAGGCTTCATCAACACCCTGCAAAGCCAGCGCTTTACCGGTTTTGCCGGTATCAACACCCTGTTTGTCGGCTTATGCCAGCACCCGGAATTCAGAAAACTGGATTTCAGCTCCCTGAAAATTACCTTTTCCGGCGGCGCAGCCCTGACAGGCAAAGCGTTCGAGCTGTGGCAATCCATCACTGGCTGCACCATCACCGAGGGCTGGGGGCTGACAGAAACCTCGCCGGTATCGACACTCAACAACTTCGACTGCGAACAAATCAACAGTGTCGGAGTGCCGCTGATTAACACTGTGGTTGAAGTCTGGGACGAGAATAACCGGCCGCTGCCTCAGGGCGAAGTGGGCGAACTGGTGATCAAAGGCCCGCAGGTTATGCAGGGTTACTGGCAGCGTCCGGATGAAACCGCCAAGGTGCTGGTAGACGGTTTCGTCAAAACCGGCGACCTGGGTTTCATTGCGCCAGATGGTTACATCAAGATAGTCGATAGACTCAAAGACATGATCATAGTGTCCGGCTTTAATGTGTACCCAAACGAGATTGAAGAAGTGCTGTGTCGCCATGAACACATTGTCGAAGCGGCTGTGGTGGGTGAAACGGATGAGAAAACCGGCGAAGCGGTGCACGCGCACATCACCACTTCCGCCCGGTTAGACCAAGCCGACATCATCGCCTTCTGCCGCGAACACCTGACGGGCTACAAGGTGCCCAAACATATTTCAGTTCATCAGGAATTACCCAAATCCACTGTCGGTAAAATTCTGCGCCGTGAACTGCGCACGGCCTGATTAAGGGGATAACCAGCATAAAAAAACGCCGCTCAGTGATGAGCGGCGTTCTTATTCAGTACACGGTTATTATCAGCAACTGACGGCGGACTGGTTACACGTCCAGGTTCGCATTCAGGGCATTCTCTTCAATGAACTGGCGACGCGGTTCGACGTGATCGCCCATCAGAGTAGTGAACAGCTCATCAGCTGCGACTGCATCATTGATAGTGACCTGCATCATGCGACGCGAATTCGGATCCATGGTGGTTTCCCACAGCTGATCCGGGTTCATCTCACCCAGTCCTTTGTAACGCTGACGGCTCAGACCACGGGTCGAGTCTTTAATCAGCCACTCCAGCGCTGTCTTAAAGCTGTCAACCGGCTGCTTACGCTCTCCGCGCTGGACATAGGCTGTCTCTTCCAGCAGATCGCACAGTGCTTCAGACAAGTCAGCCAGCTTAGCGTACTCTTTCGAGTGCAGCAGATCGTAGCTCAGCGGATACTGGTAGTCGACACCGTGGGTACGCACAACAATCTTAGGCAGCCAGGCGTTATGTTCCGGGTCCTGGAACACTTCATAACCGTAGTGGCTTTCACCGGTTTGCTTGCTGTTCAGGGCGTCAACCACCCCTTTGACCCAGGCTTCCACCTGCGACTGATCCGCCAGTTTGTCTTCACCCAGACGCGGCTGGTAAGTCAGCTCATTGAGCAGCAATGTCGGGTAACGACGGCTCATCCGCTCGATCAGTTTCACCGCGCCATTGTATTGCTTCACCAAGGTTTCCAGTGCCAGACCCGAAATGGCCGGTGCACTGTCGCTGGTGAACAAAGAAGCATTTTCCAGCGCCAGGGCTACCTGGAACTGGTTCATGTCTTCATCATCTTTAATGTACTGCTCTTGTTTGCCTTTCTTCACTTTGTACAGTGGCGGCTGGGCAATGTAGATGTGACCACGTTCAATCAGCTCAGGCATCTGACGGTAGAAGAAAGTCAGCAGCAGCGTACGGATGTGCGAACCATCGACGTCGGCATCTGTCATGATGATAATGCTGTGGTAACGCAGTTTGTCCGGGTTGTACTCGTCGCGGCCGATACCGCAGCCCATGGCCGTGATCAGCGTGGCAACTTCCTGTGACGACAGCATTTTGTCGAAACGGGCTTTTTCTACGTTCAGGATCTTACCTTTCAGCGGCAGAATCGCCTGATTTTTACGGTTTCGGCCTTGCTTGGCGGAACCACCGGCCGAGTCACCCTCCACTATGTAGAGTTCAGACAGTGCCGGGTCTTTTTCCTGGCAGTCGGCCAATTTGCCCGGCAGGCCGGCTAAATCGAGTGCGCCTTTACGGCGGGTCATTTCACGGGCACGACGCGCCGCTTCACGGGCACGGGAGGCGTCAATAATCTTGCCGCAGACAATCTTGGCGTCAGCCGGGTTTTCCAGCAGGTACTCGCTCAGCTTCTCACCCATGGCCGATTCAACAGCAGGTTTCACTTCGCTTGAAACCAGCTTATCTTTGGTCTGGCTGGAGAATTTAGGATCCGGCACTTTCACCGACACCACAGCGGTCAGACCTTCACGGGCATCGTCCCCAGAAGTCGCCACTTTGGCTTTCTTG
This sequence comes from Photobacterium arenosum, assembly GCF_014841115.1. Taxonomy (GTDB): domain Bacteria; phylum Pseudomonadota; class Gammaproteobacteria; order Enterobacterales; family Vibrionaceae; genus Photobacterium; species Photobacterium arenosum. The sequence goes on along the minus strand of NZ_JACYTP010000019.1, from coordinate 58,294 downwards.
GTGTAGCCCTCGGCATCCATGAAATTGTTCAGGGTACGGGTCAACGCACCACGGAAACCGGCAAGGTGGCTACCACCATCGCGTTGCGGGATGTTGTTGGTGAAGCAGTAAATATTTTCCTGGAAGCTGTCGTTCCACTGCATCGCCACTTCAACAGAAATGCCGTCTTCACGTTCAAACGCAAAGTGGAAGGCTTTCGGGTGGATAGGCGTTTTATTACGGTTAAGGTGCTCAACGAACGCACGGATACCACCTTCATACATAAAGTGGTCTTGCTTGCCGTCACGCTCATCGCTCAACTTGATAGAGACACCTGAGTTCAGGAAAGACAATTCGCGCAGACGCTTTGCCAGAATCTCATAATGGAAAGTGGTATCGGTGAAGATTGTATCACTTGGCCAGAAGCGGATTCGGGTACCGGTACGATCCGAGTCGCCCACCACACCCAGCGGTGCCTGAGGTTCACCCAGGTGATAAATCTGTTGGTGAATATGACCGTGGCGATGAATCGTCAGTTCCAGTTTGTCAGACAGGGCGTTCACGACCGACACACCTACCCCATGCAGACCGCCGGACACTTTATAGGAGTTATCGTCGAACTTACCGCCGGCGTGCAGGACTGTCATGATAACTTCAGCGGCGGACACCCCTTCTTCCGGGTGCATGTCTGTCGGGATACCACGACCATCATCGCTGACAGAGACCGAGCCATCCTCATGAATCGTGACTACGATATCTTCACAGTGACCAGCAAGAGCTTCGTCGATAGAGTTATCGACGACCTCAAAAACCATGTGGTGCAAACCTGTACCGTCATCCGTATCGCCGATGTACATACCCGGACGCTTACGTACCGCATCAAGACCCTTTAATACCTTGATACTTGATGAATCGTAATTGTTGGACATTGAGTTACTCTCGCTTTAATTATCTTGCGGTTATTTTACCCTGTTCGACATGAAACATCTTGCCCTTTTCGGTCTTCATATCGCCCAGTTGCTCCTCGCTGATGGCACTGATGACCACCTGAGCCTGAGTATCGTGTAATCCCTTTGCCAGCAGGGCGCGTTTGCTGCTGTCGAGCTCTGAGGCAAAGTCGTCAATCAGGTAAAGACACTGCTTGCCTGTTGCCTGACGAAGCTGCTGACCCTGTGCCAATCGCAGCGCACACATCAGTAATTTAAGCTGGCCGCGGGACAGGACATCGTCCACAGGCATAGCCGACACCTTGAGCCGCAGATCCGCTTTATTGGGGCCGCTGACGGTATAACCGAGCTGCATATCGCGCTCAAAGTTGGCGGCCAGCAGCTCGCTGTAAGGGGTCGTTTTTTCCCAGCCACGGTAGTAGCCGAGCTGAATATCGTATTCCGGCAGAAAATCACCACAAAAGGCGGTTGCCTGCTCTCGCAGGGCATCAATGTAATCACGGCGCCAGCCGTCAATCACTTCCGCCAGTTGGGCCAGTTCCTGATCCCAGTAGCTGAGTTCACGGTAGCTGCGCGCGGTTTTCAGCAGCGCATTACGCTGCCTGGTCAGCCGTTTTACCCGGCTCCAGGCCTGATAAAAACGTGGTTCCACGTGAAACACCCCCCAATCGATAAACGCACGACGGAATTTGGGGCCGCCCACCATCAGCTCAAAGCCTTCCGGGGTGATCAGCTGCAGCGGCAGAATCTGCGCCAGCTGTGCTACTTTCTGGCCAGTCTGGCCGGCTATTTTAACCTGAGTCGTACCATCCCGCTGCTTTCTGATCCCCAGCGGTCGCTCCAGATCACCTTTCAGTGCGCTGTCCGCATGCACCCGGCCATGCAGTACCAGTTCATCCTGACCATGGCGGATAATCCGGCTGGTCAGGTGGCTGCGAAAGGAGCGGCCATGGCCGAGAAAATAGATGGCTTCCAGCAAACTGGTTTTACCGCTGCCATTGGCACCGACCAGAAAATTGAAACCCTCCGAGAAGGTGAGATCACAGGCCTCAAGATTACGAAAATCTTTAACAATGAATCGCGTTAACGCCATAGGTTACAGCCGGATCGGCATAACCACGTACAGCGCATCACTGTCAGCGACATCTTCAATCAGGGTACTGGCTGTCGCGTCCGTCATCGAAATCCGCACCTGATCGCATTTCAGGGTATTGAGCACATCCAGGATGTAGCTGACATTAAAGCCAATCTCCAGCTCGTCGCCCTGGAAGTCGACATCCAGCACTTCTTCCGCTTCTTCCTGTTCAGGGTTGTTGGCAGTGATCCGCATTTCATTGTTGATCAGATTCACGCGCACGCCGCGGAATTTCTCATTCGATAAAATGGCGGCACGGGAAAAGGCCTGGCGCAGTTCCTCACAGCTGGCCTGCAGAAACTTGCTGCTGTTTTGCGGCAACACGCGGCGATAGTCCGGAAAACGGCCGTCAACCAGCTTGGAAGTGAAGGTGAAATTGTTGACCACAGCCCGCAGGTTAGACTGGCCAATCTGCAGCACGACCTCGGCATCCGGGCTGTCTAACAGACGCATTAACTCCATCACCCCTTTACGCGGCAGGATAATTTGCTTGCCCGGCATATCAGTCTCGGTATCGACAGTACAGACCGCCATACGGTGCCCGTCGGTCGCCACCGAGCGCAGCTGCTTGCCATCGGTTTCCATCAGCATACCGTTCAGGTAGTAACGCACATCCTGATTGGCCATGGAAAACTGGGTACTTTCGATCAACTGGCGTAACTGCCCCTGCGCCAGATGCAGTTCCACATCGCTTTGCCAGTCTTCAATATTGGGAAAGTCACTGGCCGGCAAAGTCGTCAGTGAGTAACGACTACGGCCAGAGCGCAGCAGCAGCCTGTCACCCTGCAATTCAATCTTAAGTTGCGCACTGTCTGGCAGTCCGCGGCAGATATCGAGAAATTTGCGGGCAGGTACAGTGGTCGCCCCCGGTTCCCAGTCACCGTCCAGTGCCAGACCGGCCACCAGCTCCACTTCCAGATCGGTAGCCGTCAGAGACAGCTTGCCCGCATCTACCTGCAGTAACAGGTTGCCGAGGATAGGCAGCGCCGGACGGCCACCCAGTGCACCGTTTACCTGCTGCAGAGGTTTAATGAGATGTTCTCGTTCAACGGAAAATTTCATATTACGACGACAATGTCCTGATCAGGTTAGAGTAATCTTCTTTAATATCATGGCTTTCTTCACGCAGCTGTTCGATTTTACGACACGCGTGAAGCACAGTGGTATGGTCGCGGCCGCCAAACGCATCACCGATTTCCGGCAGGCTGTGGTTGGTCAGCTCTTTGGCCAGCGCCATCGCCATCTGACGAGGGCGGGCCACCGAACGGGAACGGCGCTTGGAGAGCATATCAGCCATCTTGATTTTATAGTACTCGGCCACTGTCTTTTGAATGTTATCAATAGTGACCAGCTTTTCCTGCAGCGCCAGCAAGTCACGCAGCGCTTCGCGGACAAAATCAATCGTAATCGCCCGGCCGGTAAAGTTGGCGTTGGCAATCACCCGGTTCAGTGCCCCTTCCAGCTCACGCACGTTCGAGCGCAGGCGCTTGGCAATAAAGAAAGCCACTTCATCGGCCAGGCGAATATTGTGGTCTTCAGCCTTTTTCATCAGGATAGCCACCCGGGTTTCCAGTTCAGGCGGCTCAATGGCCACTGTCAGCCCCCAGCCAAAGCGGGATTTCAGGCGATCTTCCACCCCGCTGATTTCACGCGGGTAGCGGTCTGAGGTCAGGATGATCTGTTGGTTCCCTTCCAGCAGGGCATTGAAGGTGTGGAAAAATTCTTCCTGCGAGCGCTCTTTATTGGCAAAGAACTGGATATCATCGATCAGCAGGGCATCGACGCTGCGGTAGTAACGTTTAAATTCTTCAATCGCATTGTTCTGCAGGGCTTTTACCATGTCCTGAACAAAACGTTCAGAATGCATGTAGACCACTTTGGCGTTCGGTTTGCGATCTGCAATGGCGTTACCCACAGCATGCAGCAAGTGGGTTTTACCCAGGCCGGTACCACCATAAAGAAACAGCGGGTTGTACGCCGCTCCCGGGTTATCCGCCACCTGGCGACAGGCGGCCAGCCCGAGCTGGTTCGATTTACCTTCCACAAAATTGTTGAAGTTATGTTTCGGGTTAACATTGGAGCGGTAACCCTTTTGCGATTCCGGCTGCACCGGCGACGGTGCGGGTTCCCAGGTCGGTGACGGCGGATCGATCTTATTCCCGCTCACCACAGCAGCGGGCTGGGGCGGCGGCACAGTCACAGGTTTGCTGCCCACTTCAAAACGCAGCATTGGGGTATCGGCACCGCAGAATTCATTTAACAGGCGGTTGATACTATTGAGGTACTTATCCCGTACCCAGTCCAACACAAATCGGTTCGGGGCGAACAAGGTCAAGGTGTTGTCGTTTAACTCGGCCTGTAGCGGACGAACCCACATGCTGAATTCCGTGGCAGGGAGTTCTTCCTGAAGGCGTTGAAGGCACTGCAGCCAAAGCGAAGATGACAAGTTCGACTCCACATTGAATAACGAAAATACGAAAAGGGACGCAATTTTATACCTGCTGGCTTAGGATCTCCAGCAAAGAGATCCCAGATCCAGTGAATAAGATCTAAGTTATTCACACAGATCCCACAACCAAAGGCCAGATCAGCACAGTTTAGCCTAGCCTTACCCACAGTTATTTGCACAATCAACAGGATCTTGAGGATAAAAACAGCAGCTTGCCGGTCAAAACACTATTATTTCAGGTCTTATATAAGCGGTAGCCGCTTTTACCGGCACAAAGTTTTCCGCTTTGCCGGGTAATAGCCCTATAGTTATTACAAATAACTTTTGGTTATTTAAGCATTGTTCTTACTGACAAGTAGGATGATAGGAATCACCCTACAAAAACAACATCATCTCAGGAGCAGACAGATGAAAAACTGGGTTAAAGCTTCATTAACCGCGCTTACACTTGGTCTGAGCGTCAGCCAGGCAGCGATTGCTGCTACTGACGTTAAAGTCGGCATGTCTGGCCGCTACTTCCCGTTCACTTTCGTGAAACAAGATCAGCTGCAGGGCTTTGAAGTCGATCTGTGGAATGAAATCGGTAAACGCAACGATTACAAAGTGGAATATGTCACCGCGAACTTCTCCGGTCTGTTTGGCTTGCTGGAAACCGGCCGTATTGACACCATTTCCAACCAGATCACTATTACCGATGAGCGTAAAGCCAAATACGTATTCAGCGACCCTTATGTGATTGACGGCGCGCAACTGGTGGTCCGTAAAGGTAACGAAAACATCAAGAGCACAGACGATCTGAACGGTAAAACCGTAGGCGTGAATCTGGGCTCTAACTACGAGCAACTGCTGCGTGGCCTGGATAATGCCGACGAGATTACGATCAAAACCTATGACACAGGTATTGAACACGATGTCGCGCTGGGCCGTACTGACGCCTTCGTGATGGACCGTTTGTCTTCTGTTGAACTGATCAATAAAGCAGGCTTGCCGCTGCAGCTGGCGGGAGCGACTTTTGAGCGCATCGAAAATGCATGGCCTTTCCAGAACAACGAAAAAGGCCAGCAACTGCGTGACCAGGTCAACCAAGCGCTGAATGCCATGCGTGAAGACGGTACACTGACCGAAATCTCACAAAAATGGTTCGGTACTGACATTACCCGCTAATTGACAGTAATTAATCCTGCCATTTCAGGTCACCATCCTTATACTAATACGTAATATCAAGACTCACCTTTAGGGTGGGTCTTGTCACTTTCGTTATCAATACTCCACGGAACACGCATCCATATGGGCTTCGATTTTGAATACATGCTGTCACTCATGCCTATTTTGCTCAAATATCTGGGCACAACCATGGGCATGGCGGTATGGGGACTGGTTTTTGCGCTGGTGATCTCCGTTACTCTGGCCTTGGTTCGGGTCTACCGGTTACCCGTACTGGATCAGCTCAGTCAGGTTTACATCAGCTTCTTTCGCGGCACACCTTTGCTGGTACAACTGTTTTTGCTCTACTACGGCTTGCCGCAAATCTTTCCTCCGCTGGTCGGCCTGGATGCGTTCAGTGCTGCCGTGATAGGACTCAGCCTGCACTTTGCCGCCTACATGGCGGAAAGCATCCGCGCCGCCATCATAGGTGTCGACCACAGCCAGCGCGAAGCCAGCCTGTCTATCGGTATGACTGAAATGCAGGCCATGCGCCGCATCATACTGCCACAGGCGACCCGGGTCGCCCTGCCGTCACTGATGAACTACTTCATTGACATGATCAAATCCACCTCGCTGGCATTTACCTTAGGGGTCGCTGAGATCATGGCCAAGGCACAGATGGAAGCCTCCTCCAGTTTCAAATTCTTCGAAGCTTTCCTGGCCGTCGCCCTGATTTACTGGGGGATAGTGGTGGTGCTGACCCGGATACAAAACTGGGCAGAAGTAAAACTTAACAGGGCATACGTACGATGATTGAGCTGCATAACCTCAGTAAACGCTTCGGTGACAACACCATTTTCTCAGGGATTGACCTGTCGATCAGTCAGGGCGAAATCGTGGTGATCATCGGCCCGTCCGGTACAGGGAAATCCACCCTGCTGCGCTGTATCAATTTTCTCGAACACGCCAACACTGGCCATATGACCATAGACGGCATCCATGTTGAAGCCCCGGTAGCAACCAAAAAAGACATACTGGCCATTCGGCGCAAAACCGGCTTCGTGTTCCAGAACTATGCCCTGTTTGCCCATATGACGGCACGTCAGAACATCGCCGAAGGTCTGATCACAGTCAAAGGCTGGGATAAGCAGGCCGCCAACGATAAAGCCCAGCAAATTCTCGATGACATAGGGCTGGGTGAAAAAGGTGACAGCTACCCGGCAGCGCTGTCCGGCGGCCAGCAACAACGGGTCGGGATCGGCCGGGCCATGGCGCTGGAAGCCGAGCTGCTGTTGTTTGATGAACCGACCTCCGCGCTGGACCCGGAATGGGTCGGCGAAGTGCTTAACCTGATGAAAATGCTGGCAACACGTAACCAGACCATGCTGGTGGTGACCCATGAGATGCAGTTTGCCCGAGAAGTGGCAGACCGGGTGATCTTTATGGCCGACGGCGAGTTTGTCGAACAGGGATCTCCGCAGGCGATCTTCAGCCATCCGCAGGATCCGCGTCTGAAAAAGTTCCTGCGCCAGGTCGGGATCCAGTAAGGATCCTTGCACTCCGCCAAACAAAACGTATAATTCAGCGCCCGGGTGCATCCTGACAAAAACAGGATAAAAACCGACCCACAGGCAGGGGGTAAAGATTGACTCCGAGCGGGTCAGTGATTACAATTCCGCCTCTTTGTGGACGTAATGGGTTTTTTGAAGCCCTTCCAGGGGTCCTTCGGGCAACCGGTTAACACAAAAACTTAAAACTGATCAGTAATTTTAAGGTAAAACCATGAAACGCACTTTTCAACCTTCAGTTCTAAAGCGCAAGCGTAGCCACGGCTTCCGTGCTCGCATGGCAACTAAGAACGGTCGCGCTGTAATCAATGCACGTCGCGCCAAAGGCCGCAAGCGTCTGTCTAAGTAATCATTGCGATTATTTTGACTAAGTACGCTTTTTCTCGGGAGTTACGTCTGTTAACTCCCGAAGATTATAAACATGTCTTCCAGCAAGCTCACAGTGCTGGCTCTCCTCACTTCACCATTCTGGCCCGCAACAACGACCTGAACCATCCACGGCTCGGTCTGGCAGTCCCTAAAAAACAAATCAAAACCGCGGTAGGCCGCAATCGGTTTAAACGCCTGGCACGGGAACGTTTCCGTCTCAAGCAACATGATCTGCCTGCTAAAGACTTTGTGGTGATTGCTAAAAAAAGTGCCAGTGAAATGAGCAACGCCGATCTGTGTAAGTTGCTTGATAAGCTATGGCATCGCCTGTCTCGCCCCTCGCGTGGCTAGTCGTAGGACTAGTCCGCTTTTACCAACTGGCAATCAGCCCGCTGATCGGGCCACGTTGTCGTTTCACCCCGACCTGCTCCCAGTATGCGATTGAAGCACTAAAAACTCATGGGGCAATAAAAGGTTGTTGGTTCACGGCGAAACGTCTATTAAGATGTCACCCTTTGAACAACGGTGGCTACGACCCCGTTCCGCCAACCCAGGATAACGACAGAGAACATTAACGATGGATTCCCAACGCAATATTCTGTTAATTGCCCTGCTGTTCGTGTCTTTTCTTCTGTTTCAACAGTGGAATACCGACACCAGCACGCAACCTCAGAACCAGACAGCTGCGCAAAGCGCGACGACCCAGGGCGATGTCCCGTCACACAGTGGCGAGAGTCAGACAATCCCAGGGCCTAGCAGTTCCGACAAGCTGATCCACATCCGCACCGATGTGCTGGATCTGACTGTTGATACTCTGGGTGGTGACATAGTTGAAGCCAGACTGCTGGCCTACGACAACGAACTGGACTCCAGCGATCCCTTCGTGCTGCTGAAAAACGAACCGGCGCACCAGTACATTGCCCAGTCAGGTCTGATCGGCGCCAATGGTATCGACTCTACCGCCGGCCGTGCCCAACTAACAGCAGCAGGCACTGACTTTGTACTGGCCGATGGTCAGGACGAACTTAAAGTGCCACTGACCTACAGCAAAGACGGTATCGAGTACACCAAGACCTTCACCCTGACCCGTGACAGTTACGCGGTGGACGTGTCCTACACCATCAACAACCAGTCTGACGCACCTGCCACAGTGCAGATGTACGCCCAGCTGAAGCAAACCCTGCTCGATGACGGCGGCAGCCTGACCATGCCGACTTACCGCGGTGGTGCTTACTCGGCTGACGACGAGAAATACAAAAAGTACAGCTTTGATGACATGGCCGATAAGAACCTGAACCTGAGCATGGAACAGGGTTGGGCAGCCATGATGCAGCATTACTTTGTCTCGGCGTGGATCCCGCGTACCGATGACACCAGTAACCTGTTCTCCCGCACCAGCCAGGGCCAGGGTTACATTGGTGTCCGCCTGCCAAGTGCCACTGTGGCACCGGGTGCCGAGCAGACGCTGACGGCGACCTTGTGGTCTGGTCCTAAACTGCAGGACAAACTGGAAGCAACGGCACCGAATCTGAATCTGACCGCCGATTACGGCTGGCTATGGTTCATTGCCAGCCCGCTGCACAAACTGCTGTCGATTATCCATGATTTCGTGGCTAACTGGGGTATCGCCATCATCATCCTGACGTTTATCGTCCGTGGTGTGATGTTCCCGCTGACCAAAGCCCAATACACCTCCATGGCCAAAATGCGCATGCTGCAGCCAAAACTGCAGGCGATGCGTGAGCGCTTCGGCGACGACCGCCAGCGCATGAGCCAGGAAATGATGGAGATGTACAAGAAAGAGAAAGTGAACCCGCTGGGTGGCTGTCTGCCGTTAATCCTGCAGATGCCAATCTTCATCGCCCTGTACTGGGCACTGATGGAGTCAGTGGAACTGCGTCACGCTCCTTTCTTCGGCTGGATTCATGACCTGTCAGCTCAGGACCCGTACTACGTGCTGCCTATCCTGATGGGTGTCACTATGTTCCTGATCCAGAAGATGAGCCCGACCACAGTGACCGATCCTATGCAGCAGAAGATCATGACCTTCATGCCTGTGCTGTTCACCGGTTTCTTCCTGTTCTTCCCGGCAGGTCTGGTACTCTACTGGCTGGTGTCGAATATCGTCACCCTGATTCAGCAGTACATCATCTTCAAACAACTGGAGAAGAAAGGCCTGCACAGCAAAAAAGCGTAAGCCTGCTTCTGACTATAAAGATGACAAGGCGGCCTGTATGGCCGCCTTTTTGTTGCCCGCTCGCAGAGTTGGCTATCCTGATCAACACTGATTACAATAGCGCCCACGCTCAAAGACGAAAGCTATCATGATGACTCAGACAACCGACACTATCGTCGCTCAGGCCACCCCTCCGGGCCGTGGCGGAGTCGGCATTATTCGTGTATCCGGTCCGCTGGCCGGCCAGGTGGCCGAAGCCATAACCGGACGCAGCCTCAAGCCACGTTACGCTGAATATCTGCCCTTTCGGGCAGCAGACGGCACAGCACTCGATCAGGGCATCGCCCTGTATTTCCCGAACCCGAATTCATTCACCGGTGAAGATGTGCTGGAATTGCAGGGGCACGGTGGCCCGGTGCTGATGGATATGCTTATCAAACGCATACTGCAGATTGAAGGGGTACGCCCTGCCCGCCCGGGCGAATTTTCCGAACGGGCCTTCATGAACGACAAGCTGGATCTGGCGCAGGCCGAGGCCATTGCCGATCTGATTGATGCCAGCAGTGAAGAAGCCGCCAAGAGTGCCTTCCAGTCGCTGCAGGGCGCTTTTTCCCAGCGCGTCAATGCGCTGGTGGAAGCCCTGATCCATCTGCGCATTTACGTTGAAGCTGCAATTGATTTCCCGGAAGAAGAAATTGATTTTCTCAGTGACGGCAAAGTCAGCGCCGATCTGGATACTGTGATGGCAGAGCTCAATGCGGTGCGCCGCGAAGCCAATCAGGGCGCCATCATGCGCGAGGGGATGAAAGTGGTGATTGCAGGGCGGCCGAATGCCGGTAAATCCAGCCTGCTCAATGCCCTGTCCGGCAAAGACAGCGCCATAGTCACCGACATTGCCGGCACCACCCGTGACGTGCTGCGCGAGCACATCCACATCGACGGTATGCCACTGCACATCATAGATACCGCCGGCCTGCGCGACGCCAGCGACGAAGTCGAACGTATCGGGATTGAACGGGCCTGGGAGGAAATCCGTCAAGCTGACCGCGTGCTGTTTATGGTCGATGCCACCACCACAGACGCGACCGACCCGGCAGAGATCTGGCCCGATTTTATCGAACGCCTGCCGGACTCCATGGGCCTGACCGTGATCCGCAACAAAGCGGAGCTGACCGGTGAACCAACCGGGATCTGCCATGTCAGCCAGCCCACCCTGATCCGCCTGTCAGCCCGGACCGGAGACGGCGTGGAAGCCCTGCGCGAACACCTCAAAGCCTGCATGGGCTTTGCCGGGACCACGGAGGGCGGCTTCATGGCCCGCCGTCGCCATCTGGATGCACTGGAACGAGCCGCCATGCACCTGGACACAGGAAAATCGCAGCTGGAAGGCTACATGGCCGGTGAAATCCTGGCCGAAGAACTGCGTCTGGCTCAGCAGCACCTGAGCGAAATCACCGGGGAATTTACCTCCGATGATCTATTGGGCCGCATTTTTACCTCCTTTTGTATCGGCAAATAAAACCGACGCGCCAACCACACAGCCCTGCCAGACTGGCAGGGCTTTTTTTCACCTTACTGTAATGATCAGCAGGGTGATCCTGCTTGGCAACCATAACAGCTCACCCAGCCCCCGATCCCTGGGTATCGGCAGCGATCAAAAGCCGTTGATAACTGCCGCTTTAAGAACGATCAAGCACAGAGGATCCTTGGGATTAACTGTTGGTAACTGCTCTAATAGACTGAAATTAATAACAATGTTGCATTAATGGTGTTATTACCCATCGCCAACCCCCTTCCCGCCTCTGCCTGGTGCCCAAAAGGCGGACAACAGGCACATTTTTCCAGGGGTTTTCTTATCGCCAACTCAGAGTACAATTCAGCCATTCTGACATTTGTCTATATAAAGAGGCCCCTATGGCGACCATTACCCTAATCACAGGCAGCACTCTCGGCGGCGCGGAATATGTCGCCGATCACTTAGCCGAACTGCTTACTGACGCCGGTCACGACACCGAAACTCTCAACCAGGCCGCCCTGGATGAGCTTAATTCAGAGCATATCTGGCTGCTGATTTGCTCAACCCATGGTGCCGGTGAGTTCCCCGACAATATTCAGCCCTTTGTCAACCAGCTGAAGGATCAGCAGCCCGATCTCGGCGGGCTGAAATATGGTGTGGTGGCCATTGGCGACAGCAGTTACGACACTTTCTGCCAGGCAGGTAAAGAACTGGATCAACTGCTGGCCGATTTGGGCGCCCAGCGTCTTGGTGAACGGCTCGACATCGACGTTTCTCAGGATCCTGTTCCGGAAGACCCGGCCGAAATCTGGCTGGACGGCTGGAAAAAGCTCCTTTAAGCCTTCTCTGACTGGCGATAATTACTCCCAATTACGCCAGTTTTTTATTTTTCTTCTGTGTATAACTATAGATCTAAACGGTGATCAACCCTTTGTTATCCAATGAACAACTTGATCGCCAATAACCACCTGTGGATAAAGTGCCATTTAGATCCCAGGAAGTCCTTACGAAGATCCCACACACCTAACAAGAAGTGATCCTCCCTAACAGCATGATCATTAGGATCAAAAACGACTTATCCACACGATCGGGCGATCCTAATAGTAGATCCAATAAGAGATCTTCTTAAAAAGATCTTATATATATTTAGGATCTCGGCCTCTGATCATTTGATCACCAAGAGTGATTCTTTCTTGCCTGGAAACGAGGTAGAATATACCCCCTTTGCTTCAAGCAAATTGAATGGCTAATTGATCACCTGAGGTAATTTCATGTTTTACCAGGAAAATTTTGATGTCATCGTAGTTGGTGGCGGTCATGCCGGAACGGAAGCCGCATTGGCAGCAGCACGCATGGGTCAGAAAACCCTGTTGCTGACCCATAATATCGATACCCTGGGTCAAATGTCCTGTAACCCGGCGATTGGCGGGATCGGGAAAGGCCATCTGGTAAAAGAAGTGGATGCTTTGGGTGGTTTAATGGCGCAAGCCATTGATAAAGGTGGAATTCAGTTCCGTACCCTGAATTCATCAAAAGGCCCGGCCGTACGTGCAACCCGTGCTCAGGCAGACCGGGCGCTTTACAAAGCTGCAGTTCGTGAAGCATTGGAAAACCAGCCTAATCTGATGCTGTTCCAGCAGGCGGTTAACGATCTGATCGTCGAGCAGGATCGTGCTGTGGGCGTGGTGACAGAAATGGGTCTGAAATTCCGTGCCCGTAGCGTGGTATTAACCGTAGGCACCTTCCTGGGCGGCAAGATCCACATCGGCCTGGAAAATTACAGCGGCGGCCGCGCCGGCGATCCTCCGTCGATCGCCCTGGCGGATCGTCTCCGTGCCTTGCCTTTCCGTGTCGATCGTCTGAAAACCGGTACACCGCCACGAATCGATGCCCGTACGGTGGATTTCAGCCAGCTGGAAGCTCAGCATGGTGATAATCCGACTCCGGTGTTTTCTTTCCTCGGTAAACACTCGGATCATCCACGCCAGATCCCGTGTTTTATTACCCATACCAATGAAAAGACCCATGATGTGATCCGCAATAATCTGGATCGCAGCCCTATGTATTCTGGGGTGATTGAAGGTATTGGCCCACGTTATTGTCCGTCTATCGAAGACAAGGTGATGCGCTTTGCGGACAAAAACAGCCACCAGATTTTCATTGAGCCGGAAGGCCTGACGACACACGAACTGTATCCGAACGGTATCTCCACCAGCCTACCGTTTGATGTGCAGATGCAAATCGTCCGTTCAATGAAAGGCTTTGAAAATGCCAGTATTATTCGCCCAGGCTACGCCATTGAATACGATTTCTTCGATCCACGTGATTTGAAACCCACGCTGGAAACCAAATTTATCAGCGGTCTGTTCTTTGCCGGCCAGATCAATGGCACCACAGGTTATGAAGAAGCCGCTGCCCAGGGGCTGCTGGCGGGCATGAATGCCGCTTTGCAGTCACAGGATAAAGAAGGTTGGAGCCCGCGCCGCGATCAGGCTTACCTGGGCGTACTGATTGACGATTTGTCGACCATGGGTACCAAAGAACCGTACCGCATGTTTACCTCGCGTGCTGAGTATCGTTTGTTGCTGCGTGAAGACAACGCCGATATTCGTCTGACCGAGCTGGGTCGCCAGTTTGGTCTGGTGGATGACGAGCGCTGGTCACGTTTTAATGAAAAAATGAACACCATCGAGCAGGAGCGTCAGCGCCTGAAAGACATCTGGATCCACCCGGCTTCTGAGCACGCGGCGACGATCAATGAGATTTTGAAAACCCCGCTGACCCGTGAAGCCAGTGGTGAGGATCTGCTGCGCCGTCCGGAAGTGACCTATGAGCAACTGACGGCTCTGGCTCTGTTTGGCCCGGCCAGCACCGATGCCGAGGCCAGCGAGCAGGTTGAGATCCAGGTTAAATACCAGGGCTATATCGACCGCCAAAGAGAAGAGGTGGAAAAATCTCTGCGTCATGAGCAGAGCAAACTGCCGGCTGATCTGGATTACAAGCAAGTGAAAGGCTTGTCAAATGAAGTGATTGCCAAGCTGAACGACGCAAAACCTGCGACTATCGGCATGGCGTCACGTATCTCAGGCGTAACCCCGGCTGCCATTTCGCTGCTGCTGGTGTACCTGAAAAAACACGGCCTGCTGAAAAAAGGCGACTCGGAGGTGGCAGCGTGAAGGAGCGTCTGGCACAGCTGATTGCAAAAACTGAACTCAAGGTCACAGAACAACAACTTGAGCAACTGGTGGGCTATGTTAGCCTGCTGCACAAGTGGAACAAAGCGTATAATCTGACGTCAGTACGGGACCCCAATGAGATGCTGGTTAAGCACATCATGGACAGCCTGGCCGTCAGTCCTTACCTGTCACAGGGAACGCGGTTTATTGATGTCGGTACCGGGCCTGGCTTGCCGGGTATTCCACTGGCTATCATGCTGCCCGAGAAGCAATTTACCCTGCTCGACAGTCTGGGTAAGCGAATACGTTTTATCCGTCAGGTTATTCATGAACTGAAGATTGACAATGTCACACCTGTGCAAAGCCGGGTCGAGGCCTTTATCCCAGAACAGGGGTTTGATGCTGTACTAAGCCGGGCATTTGCGTCCATGTCTGATATGGTTAACTGGTGCCGTCATCTGCCTGCTGCGGAAGGTCAGTTTATGGCGCTCAAAGGCCAGGTTACTGAAGAGGAACTGACAGAATTACCAAGCTGGTGTTCTGTGAGTGAGGTCAAATCTTTGCATGTCCCCGACTTGGAGGGGGCGCGTCATTTAGTACTCTTGACGGCAAAGGAATGAATTAACGAGGGTGTTTCGTGGGAAAAGTCATAGCTGTTGCCAACCAAAAAGGTGGTGTGGGTAAAACCACAACCTGTGTCAATTTAGCTGCGTCACTGGCCGCCACCCAGCGTAAAGTGCTGGTGATTGATCTCGACCCGCAAGGGAATGCCACCATGGCCAGCGGTGTCGACAAGTATCAGGTTGATGCCACTGCCTATGAGCTTCTGGTCGAAGAAACCCCGTTTTCAGAAGTCGTGATCACCGAAAATGCCGGTGGATACCATCTGGTGGCCGCCAACGGTGATGTGACTGCTGCAGAAATCAAATTGATGGAAGTGTTTGCCCGCGAAGTGCGGTTACGTACTGCGCTGGAACCGGTACGGGATAAGTACGATTTTATTTTTATCGACTGTCCCCCTTCCCTCAACCTGCTGACCATCAATGCGATGACAGCGGCGGATTCTGTTCTGGTGCCAATGCAGTGCGAATATTTCGCTCTGGAAGGTCTGACGGCCCTGATGGACACCATCAGCAAGCTGGCTGCCGTGGTCAATGCCGATCTCAAGATAGAAGGCTTGCTCCGCACCATGTATGATCCGCGCAACAGGCTGGCGAATGAAGTGTCCCAGCAACTGAAGAAGCATTTTGGTGATAAGGTGTACCGCACCGTGATCCCACGTAATGTGCGTCTGGCCGAAGCCCCGAGTCATGGCTGTCCGGCCATGTACTACGATAAGACCTCCAGCGGTGCCAAGGCCTACCTGGCGCTGGCCGGAGAGATGATTCGTCGTGAGGAAACCGCGCGGGAACCTGCTCAGGTAGAGGCGTAAGCAAGCATGACCATGAATAAACGAGGCCTGGGAAAAGGCCTTGATGCACTGCTGGCCACCAGTTCGGTGGCCCGAGAAAGACAACAGGCCACAGAGGCTGTCAGCAAGGAAGAAACGGTACCGGAAGAAGGCGCGCTGCGCGAACTGCCGGTCAGTCAGCTGCAACCGGGTCAGTATCAGCCACGTCAGGATATGTCAGCAGAAGCGCTGGCGGAACTGACTGATTCTATCCGTGCTCAGGGGGTGATCCAGCCTATAGTGGTTCGCCAACTGGCCCCGCAACAGTATGAAATCATTGCCGGCGAACGTCGCTGGCGGGCGTCTCGCCAGGCAGGCCTGTCTAAGGTTCCCTGTCTGGTCAAAGACGTGGATGATCGTGCCACCGTCGCGATTGCCCTGATTGAAAACATCCAGCGTGAAGATCTCAATGCTATTGAGGAAGCTCAGGCGCTGGAGCGATTGCAGAATGAATTCTCCCTCACCCATCAGCAAATTGCCGAAGCGGTCGGCAAGTCCCGCGCTGCTGTGTCTAACCTGCTGCGTTTAAACCAGCTGGAGCCACAGGTTAAGCGGTTGCTGGCCCAGCGGCAGCTGGAAATGGGTCACGCCCGTGCATTGCTGTCACTGGTTGCTGAACAGCAACTGGAAGCGGCTCACACCGTCGTGGCGAAATCTCTGACGGTAAGGGATACCGAGCGTTTGGTGAAAAAACTGCTCACCCCTGCCCCGGAGGTCGCCCCTGTCTCTGTCGATCCCAAGGTTGAAGCGATGGAAAATCGTCTGAGTGAGCAATTTGGCACTCAGGTTGCGATTAATCAAAGCAAAAGCGGTAAAGGTAAAATAATCATAAATTTTGACGAGCCCCAGAAGTTACAGCAACTTTTGGCAATGTTAAGTTCAGAAGTGTGACCGGATTCTTACTATTTTTGCCGTAAAAATGACCACTGCGTGATCGGGATAATGTGTTATAAATTCTAACTGTTTTTTTATTGTGATTAGATTGCATTCAATCTAATGAACCGTATAATTTTCGCAGTTTTCCCAGCACGACGTATGTGTAGTGGAACGGACTCGAGGAATGAATACATGGTTTCGACGCTAGTCAGGCCGGGACGCCAATTGGCGAAGCGGTTGTTGTTACTACAATCTGGCGTCGTTTTGACAACGGCAATCATGGCAGTGTTTGCTGTCAATGTTGACTGGGGAATCTCTGCACTTATCGGTGGCGGCATCTTTGTGATAGCTAACGCCGCTTTTTCTGTGTGCGCTTTTCTCTTCGGCGGGGCCACTAAGGCCCGTCTGGTAATGGCGTCATTTTACGGCGGAGAAGTGCTGAAAATCCTCATTACAGTCATCTTGTTTTCCCTTGTCTACCTGTATGTCGAGGTGGAACTTGTTCCCCTCAAGCTGACCTATTTGCTGGCTCTGGGTATTAATATCTGTGCGCCGGTTTTATTCATTAACAACAACAAATAGGATGAGTTATGGCTGCGCCAGGTGAAGCGCTTACACCTTCCAGTTACATCACTCACCACCTGACAAACTTATCAACCGATAAGCTGGGTCTGGTGGCCGAGGGAAGTTTCTGGGCGGTACACATCGACAGCCTTTTCTTTTCTGTGTTGACAGGTGCGATCTTTCTGGGATTGTTCCGTCTGGCAGCGAAGAAGGCAACCTCAGGGGTGCCGGGTAAGCTACAGTGTTTTGTGGAAATAATGGTGGAATTCGTTGACAACAGCGTTAAAGAAACCTTTCATGGCCGCAACGCGCTGATAGCTCCGCTAGCTCTGACGATTTTCTGCTGGATTTTCTTGATGAACGTCATGGACCTGGTTCCAATCGACTTTCTTCCGTATCCGGCGGAGCATTGGCTAGGTATTCCTTATCTTAAGGTCGTACCGTCTGCTGATGTTAACATCACCATGGCAATGGCGCTGGGTGTCTTTGCATTGATGATCTACTACAGCATCAAGATCAAAGGCCTGGGCGGTTTTGCCAAAGAACTGGCACTGCACCCGTTCAATCACCCGGTTATGATTCCGTTCAACCTGCTACTGGAAGTAGTTTCGCTGCTGGCGAAGCCTATTTCTCTCGGCATGCGTCTGTTCGGTAACATGTTCGCCGGTGAGGTGGTGTTTATTCTTATCGCGGCGCTGATGCCGTGGTGGGCACAATGGCTGGGCTCGGTTCCGTGGGCAATTTTCCACGTCCTGGTCATTACGATTCAATCTTTCGTCTTTATGATGCTGACTATCGTGTACCTGTCTCAGGCTCACGAAGACAATCATTAATACGTAAACAATTTTATTTTTTATTTACTGGCATTTAGGCCGACAACAATAAACTGGAGATAGTGATGGAAACTTTACTAAGCTTTTCTGCAATTGCCGTGGGCATCATTGTAGGTCTTGCTGCCCTGGGTACTGCGATTGGTTTCGCCCTGCTGGGTGGTAAGTTCCTTGAAGGCGCTGCTCGCCAACCTGAAATGGCTCCTATGCTGCAAGTTAAGATGTTCATCATCGCAGGCCTGCTGGATGCGGTTCCAATGATCGGTATCGTTATCGCTTTGCTATTCACATTCGCTAACCCATTCGTTGGACAGCTGGCTGGTTAATCCACGAACGTAACGGACCCATAGCTACCCTGTTTAAGGAGATGCCGTTGTGAATATGAATGCAACATTACTGGGTCAGGCTATCGCGTTTTTCCTGTTTGTGGTCTTCTGCATGAAATATGTATGGCCACCAATTATGGAAGCGATTGAAGAGCGTCAGAAAAAAATTGCTGACGGTTTGGCAGCAGCGGATCGCGCTGCCAAAGATCTCAACCTGGCGCAGTCAAATGCTTCTGATCAACTGAAAGAAGCAAAACGTACTGCAACTGAACTGATTGAGCAAGCTAACAAGCGTAAAGCTCAAATCATCGAAGAGGCCAAAGCGGAAGCGACGGCCGAGCGTGAAAAAATTCTGACTCAAGGTCGTGCTGAAATTGATGCAGAACGTAATCGCGCGCGCGATGACCTAAGAAAACAAGTTGCAACTCTGGCTGTGATTGGTGCTGAGAAAATCATTGGGCGTACTATCGATAAAGACGCTCATGCTGATGTTCTTAACAAAGTCACTGCAGAACTGTAATAGAAGGGGCAAGCACCATGTCGGAAATGACTACTATCGCACGCCCCTACGCTAAAGCAGCCTTTGATTATGCGGTTGAGAAAGGTGAGCTGGCCCAGTGGTCAGAAATGCTCACCTTTGCTTCGGAAGTCGCTAAAAACGATACCATTCTGGATGTACTGGATGGTGGTTTTGCGGCAGACAAACTGACGGAAATCTTTCTGTCAGTTTGCGGCGAGCAACTCAACGACGCCGGCCAGAACCTGATTAAGGTCATGGCCGAAAACGGACGCCTGAAAATTCTTCCTGAAGTCTGTACTCAGTTCCTGTTCTTGAAAGATGAACTGGAAAAAACCATCGAAGCCAGTGTGATCTCTGCGATCACCCTGGACGAAGGTCAAATGAGTGCAATCATCAGTAAGCTGGAACAGCGTCTGGCGCGCAAGGTTAAGCTGAACTGCAGTGTAGACGAGACCCTGATTGCCGGGGTTGTAATTAGAGCCGGAGACTTAGTCATCGATCAGTCAGTACGAGGCAAGCTTGCCCGTCTGAACGATACTTTGCAGTCTTGATTTGGGGAATTGGAGCATGCAACTTAATTCCACGGAAATTAGCGCACTGATCAAGCAACGGATTGAAAATTTCAATGTTGCCAGTGAAGCGCGTAACGAAGGCACCATCGTTTCTGTAAGCGACGGTATCATTCGTATCCACGGCCTTGCAGATGTCATGCAAGGTGAAATGATTGAACTACCAGGCGGCCTGTACGCACTGGCACTGAACCTTGAGCGTGACTCGGTAGGTGCTGTTGTAATGGGTCCATATGCCAGCCTTCAGGAAGGCATGAAAGTGACCGCAACCGGTCGTATCCTGGAAGTGCCTGTCGGCCCTGCCCTGCTGGGTCGTGTTGTCAACACTCTGGGTGAGCCGATTGATGGTAAAGGTCCGATTGAGACCGATACTTTCTCTCCGGTAGAAGTGATCGCACCGGGTGTAATCGACCGTAAATCTGTTGACCAGCCTGTTCAGACTGGTTACAAGGCGGTTGACTCAATGATTCCAATCGGCCGTGGCCAGCGTGAGCTGATCATCGGTGACCGTCAGATTGGTAAAACTGCCCTGGCGATCGATGCCATCATCAACCAGAAAAATTCTGGTATTTACTCTATCTATGTCGCTATCGGCCAGAAAGCGTCCACTATCGCCAACGTGGTACGTAAACTGGAAGAGCACGGTGCACTGAAGAACACTATCGTTGTAGTGGCGTCTGCTTCTGAAGCGGCAGCACTGCAATACCTGGCACCATACTCTGGTTGTGCTATGGGTGAATACTTCCGTGACCGCGGTGAAGATGCACTGATCGTATACGATGACCTGTCTAAGCAGGCTGTTGCTTACCGTCAGATCTCTCTGCTGCTGCGCCGTCCACCAGGCCGTGAAGCCTTCCCTGGTGATGTTTTCTACCTCCACTCCCGTCTGCTGGAGCGTGCTGCTCGTGTTAGCGAAGAGTACGTAGAAAAGTTCACTAACGGTGAAGTGAAAGGTAAGACTGGTTCTTTGACTGCTCTGCCAATCATCGAAACTCAGGCGGGTGACGTATCTGCGTTCGTACCGACTAACGTTATTTCGATCACCGATGGTCAGATCTTCCTGCAAACAGAACTGTTCAACTCTGGTATTCGTCCAGCGGTTGACCCAGGTATCTCTGTATCGCGTGTAGGTGGTGCTGCTCAGACCAAGATCATCAAGAAACTGTCTGGTGGTATCCGTACTGCACTGGCTCAGTATCGTGAACTGGCGGCCTTTGCCCAGTTCTCCTCTGATCTGGACGACGCGACTAAGCGTCAGCTGGACCACGGTCAGAAAGTAACTGAACTGATGAAGCAGAAGCAGTACTCGCCAATGTCTGTTTTCGAGCAGGCGCTGGTGATTTTCTCTGCTGAGAAAGGTTACCTGAAAGATGTTGAGCTGACTAAGCTGGCAGATTTCGAAGCTGCGTTACTGTCTTACGCCAAGAGTCAATTTGCTGAGCTGGTAGCTCAAATTGATGAAACGGGTGCGTGGAACAATGAAATTGAAGCCCAGTTCGTGAAACTGGTTGAAGATTTCAAAGCGACCCAGACTTGGTAATTGGTTGGTGATCGCATGCGATCACCAGCTCAAGGAGAGTAACGATGGCCGGCGCAAAAGAGATACGTAACAAGATCGGTAGTGTTAAAAACACTCAGAAGATCACTAAAGCGATGGAGATGGTTGCTGCGTCTAAAATGCGTAAATCGCAAGACGCTATGGAATCATCACGTCCATACGCACAAACAATGCGCAAAGTGATCGGTCATATCGCCCTTGGTAGCCTCGAATATAAGCATCCTTATTTAGAGGAGCGTGAGGCCAAGCGCGTAGGTTACATCATTGTTTCAACTGACCGTGGTCTGTGTGGCGGTTTGAACGTGAATCTGTTCAAACAAGCTATCGCAGGGATGAAGTCATGGTCAGATCAGGGAGCAGAGGTTGAACTGGCGCTGATTGGTGCTAAAGCCACTGCTTTCTTTAACAGCTACGGTGGCCGTGTTGCGGCTCAGGTAACAGGTTTAGGCGATAAGCCTTCTGTTGATGAGCTGATCGGTACCGTAGGTGTGATGCTGAAGAAATATGATGAGGGCCAACTGGACCGTTTGTATCTGGTGTACAACAAGTTTGTCAACACCATGGTTCAAGAGCCAGTGATCGATCAATTGCTGCCTTTGCCTAAGTCAGAAGACGAAGAAATGAAACGTAACCATGCTTGGGACTACATTTATGAGCCTGAGCCTAAACCTCTGCTGGATACCTTGCTGGTTCGCTATGTCGAATCTCAGGTCTATCAGGGTGTGGTCGAAAACCTTGCCTGTGAGCAAGCGGCCCGAATGGTTGCGATGAAAGCGGCAACGGATAACGCAGGTGATCTGATTGACGAACTGCAACTTGTGTACAACAAAGCCCGTCAGGCTGCGATTACACAAGAGCTGTCGGAAATCGTCTCCGGTGCTTCCGCTGTTTAAGGCAAAGAATTAATAAGTTTAGAGGATTAACGATGGCTACAGGTAAGATCGTACAGATCATCGGTGCGGTAGTCGACGTAGAGTTTCCACAGGACTCTGTACCACAGGTATATGATGCCCTACACGTTGATGCCAAAGAAAAAGGTACGCTTGTACTGGAAGTTCAGCAGCAGCTGGGTGGCGGCGTAGTTCGTGGTATCGCCATGGGTAGTTCTGATGGTATGCGTCGTGGTCTGACTGTTGAAAATACAGGCCGACCAATTGAAGTACCGGTAGGTACAGCGACTCTGGGACGTATCATGAACGTTCTGGGTCAACCTATTGACGAATGTGGTGAGATCGGTGAACAAGAGCGTTACGCTATTCACCGTGCAGCACCAAGCTATGAAGAGCAGTCTAATGCGGTTGAACTGCTGGAAACTGGCGTAAAAGTTATCGACCTGGTTTGCCCATTCGCTAAGGGTGGTAAAATCGGCCTGTTCGGTGGTGCTGGTGTAGGTAAGACCGTTAACATGATGGAACTTATCAACAACATCGCCCTGAAACACTCAGGTCTGTCGGTATTTGCCGGTGTAGGTGAGCGTACCCGTGAAGGTAACGACTTCTACTACGAGATGCAGGAAGCCGGGGTTGTAAACCTGGAAAATCCAGCTGAATCAAAAGTAGCAATGGTTTACGGTCAGATGAACGAGCCACCGGGTAACCGTCTGCGCGTTGCACTGACTGGCCTGACTATGGCTGAAAAGTTCCGTGATGAAGGCCGTGACGTACTGCTGTTCATCGATAACATCTATCGTTATACCCTGGCCGGTACTGAAGTATCAGCACTGCTGGGTCGTATGCCATCAGCAGTAGGTTATCAGCCTACGCTGGCAGAGGAGATGGGTGTACTTCAGGAGCGTATCACGTCGACTCAGACGGGTTCTATCACTTCTGTTCAGGCCGTTTACGTTCCTGCGGATGACTTGACTGACCCATCACCAGCGACTACGTTCGCCCACTTGGATGCGACGGTTGTACTGTCTCGTCAGATCGCTTCTCTGGGTCTGTACCCAGCGATCGACCCACTGGATTCTACATCACGTATGCTGGATCCTCTGGTTGTTGGTCAGGAGCACTATGACATTGCACGTGGTGTACAAAGCACCCTGCAGCGTTATAAAGAACTGAAAGACATCATCGCCATTCTGGGTATGGACGAGCTGTCTGAAGACGACAAGCAAACTGTTGCCCGCGCACGTAAGATTGAGCGTTTCCTTACTCAGCCTTACCACGTAGCACAGGTCTTCACTGGCGACCCTGGTATCTATGTTCCTCTGAAAGATACTCTGCGCAGCTTCAAAGGCCTGCTGGCTGGCGAATACGATGATATTCCAGAGCAGGCATTCATGTACTGCGGCGCGATCGAAGACGCACTGGAAAACGCGAAGAAGCTGTAAGCTGAACAGGAGGCGATATGGCAGCGATAACTTTCCATCTGGACGTAGTAAGCGCAGAAAAGAGTCTTTTCTCTGGTCGTGCTGAAAATATCCAGGTGACCGGTAGCGAAGGTGAACTGGGTATTCACGCAGGCCACACCCCGCTGCTGACCGCTATCACGCCAGGAATGGTTCGGATCGTTAAACAACACGGTGGTGAGGAAGTCATTTACCTCTCCGGTGGTATGCTGGAAGTGCAGCCAGGTGCAGTCACTGTACTGGCTGATACTGCAATCCGTGGTGTTGATCTGGACGCAGCCAAGGCTGAAGAAGCGAAACGTCAGGCTGAGGAGCGTATCCACAGTCAGCATGGCGACATCGACTTCGCCCAAGCGGCCAGTGACCTGGCTAAAGCAATCGCCCAGCTTCGAGTGATCGAGCTGACAAGGCGTAAGCGTTAATCAGGTATCTGTGCAAAAAAGCGGCCTTAGGGTCGCTTTTTTTTTGCCTGCAGGCAGTTGCCCGGCTCCCGGTTGGCAGTGAAATGTCTTGGATGAGTTCACAAAGCCGTGGTTTGTCAGTGTATGCTGTGTCAATAATGATCGACAAAGACTTATATCGGATGCAGCGAGCCGATACAATGCATCCAGATATCCACCACATTGATAAGAAGGGACACTGATTCATGAGCTTCAGCGCTGTGATCCTGGCCGCGGGTAAAGGTACCCGCATGTATTCTGCTCTGCCTAAAGTTTTGCATACTCTGGCAGGTAAGCCGATGGTAAAACACGTAATCGATACCTGTAGCGATTTGGGTGCCGCGAATATTCATCTGGTGTATGGCCATGGCGGCGATCTGATGCAGGCGCGTCTGGCGGAAGAATCTGTGAACTGGGTACTTCAGGCTGAGCAGCTTGGTACCGGTCATGCTGTGAATCAGGCATCGGGTGATTTTGGTGATGATGAGCAGGTACTGATTCTCTATGGCGATGTGCCACTGATCAGTGGTGAGACGCTGGAAAAATTACTGGATGCACAGCCAGAAGGCGGCATAGGTCTGCTGACTGTAGTGCTGGATGATCCAACCGGTTATGGCCGCATCGTGCGCGAAGATGATGCTGTCGTCGCCATCGTAGAGCAAAAAGACGCCACGCAGGCACAACAGCAAATTTGTGAGATCAACACAGGTGTAATGGTCGCCAATGGCGGTGATCTCAAGCGCTGGCTGAGCCAGCTGAAAAACGACAATGCGCAGGGTGAATATTATCTGACTGACGTGATTGCCATGGCCCATGCTGAAGGCCGTTATATCCAGGCGGTCCACCCGGCCTTAGCGGTCGAAGTGGAAGGCGTTAACAACCGCCTGCAACTGGCGCGTCTGGAACGTGCTTACCAGAGCCTTCAGGCTGAGCGTTTGCTGGTACAGGGCGTAATGCTGCGTGACCCGGCTCGTTTTGACTTGCGCGGTACCCTGCAATGTGGCCAGGATGTCGAAATTGATGTCAATGTCATCATCGAAGGCCATGTCACCCTGGGTGATAATGTGGTGATCGGTGCGGGTTCGGTGCTGATTGACTGCGAAATCGATGATAATACTCTGGTGCGCCCTTACAGCATTATTGAAGGGGCGACGGTCGGTGAAGACTGTACTGTGGGGCCGTTTACCCGCCTGCGCCCGGGCGCTGAGCTGGTGGGTGATTCCCATGTCGGTAACTTTGTCGAAATGAAGCAGTCCCGTCTCGGTAAAGGCTCTAAGGCCAGCCACCTGACATACCTGGGCGATGCGCAAATCGGTGATCGGGTCAATATCGGCGCCGGAACCATCACCTGCAATTATGACGGTGCGAATAAGTTCCGGACTGAAATCGAAGACGATGTTTTTGTCGGTTCAGATACGCAGCTGATCGCCCCGGTGAAAATTGGTAAGGGTGCCACTATCGGAGCCGGCGCCACCATTAACCGCGATGTGGGTGACGGTGAGTTAGTGATCACTCGCGCCCCGGCCAGGACAATAAAAGGCTGGAAGCGACCGGAAAAGCAAAAATAACCCGGAACGGCTAACAGACAGGCAGCGCTCAGGCGCTGCTTTTTTTTGCCGTAAACTCAGCTTGCCGCACAGCTTATTGGCTGCCATCTTGGTATTTTCTTGATCTTACTTCTTTTGGTTTGCTATATTTGGTTTCAGTTCGAAACTTAAATAATAAGTAAAACTTACATGTCGAAACGAAACACCCAGCAGAGACGCCATGCCATTGTCGCTCTGGTCAATGAACAGGGCGAGGTCAGTGTCGATGCGCTGGCTCAGCAATTTGCTACGTCCGAAGTGACTATCCGTAAAGATCTGGCTGCGCTGGAAAAAGCCGGTCTGCTGCTGCGCCGCTATGGCGGAGCGATTGCCATGCCTTCAGAGATTGTGGCGGCGGGTCATGAACCGGAAGTTTCGATTCGAAAGCAAGCGATCGCCCAGGCTGCCGCGGCCCGTATCCGCGATCATAACCGTATTATCATAGACAGCGGCAGTACCACGGCCGCACTGATTGGCCTGCTGGGTGACAAGCAGGGCCTGATAGTGATGACTAACTCACTCAATGTCGCTAATGCCCTCAATGAGCTGGAAAACGAGCCGACCCTGCTGATGACGGGGGGCACCTGGGATCCGCATTCCGAAGCGTTTCAGGGCCAGGTCGCCGAGTCTGTGCTGCGTTCCTATGATTTTGACCAGCTGTTTATCGGTGCCGACGGCATTGATATCACTCGCGGTACCACTACTTTCAACGAACTGATCGGCCTGAGCCGGGTGATGGCAGAAGTCTCACGGGAAGTGGTGGTGATGGTCGAATCCAGCAAAATCGGACGCAAAATCCCGAATCTTGAACTGCCGTGGAACAGCATCAGCACCCTGATCACCGATCAAGGTCTGGATCCGGTTGCCAGGGCAGAAATCGAACAGCAAGGGGTGCAGGTGATCTGCGCCGCCGTCAAAGTATAAATCTTAATTTTTTCAGGAGTATTTTCTATGTGTGGAATCGTCGGGGCGGTGGCCCAACGCGATGTGGCTGGCATTCTGATTGAAGGTTTGCGCCGGCTGGAATACCGGGGTTACGACTCTGCCGGTGTGGCTGTGGTGGACAGCGACAATGCCCTGCAGCGAGTTCGCCGTCTGGGTAAGGTGCAGGAGCTGGCTGACGCCGTAGCCACCAACCCGCTGTCCGGCGGCACCGGCATTGCCCATACGCGCTGGGCGACACACGGTGAACCTTCCGAAACCAATGCTCACCCCCATGTGTCCGGCGAGCACATCGCGATTGTTCATAACGGCATTATTGAGAATCACGAATCGCTGCGTACTGTGCTCACCGAACGCGGCTATACCTTCGTTTCTCAGACAGATACCGAAGTGATTGCTCACTTGGTGGACTGGGAACTGCGCAGCGCCGACAGCCTGCTGCAAGCGGTGCAGAAGACAGTGTCTCAGCTGGAAGGTGCCTACGGCACTGTGGTGATGGACAGCCGTGATCCGAACCGGATTGTGGTGGCCCGCTCCGGCAGCCCGCTGGTGATCGGCTATGGCGTTGATGAGCATTTTGTTGCCTCAGATCAGCTGGCCCTGCTGCCGGTGACCCGCCGTTTTGCGTTCCTGGAAGAAGGGGATGTTGCGGAAGTGACCCGTTTTGAAGTGAACATCTTCGATAAACAGGGTGAGCCGGTTGAGCGCGAGATCAAAGAATCGGAAGTGTCGCACGATGCCGGTGACAAAGGTCAGTACCGTCATTACATGCTGAAAGAAATCTATGAACAGCCGGTAGCGCTGCAACGTACCATGGAAGGCCGGCTGGCGAATGGTAAAGTGCTGGCATCAGCCTTTGGTGATAACGCCGAAGCCCTGCTGCAGAAAGTGAAACATGTTCAGATCATTGCGTGCGGAACCAGTTATCACGCCGGTCTGGTGGCGCGTTACTGGCTGGAGCAATGGGCGGGTGTATCCTGTAATGTCGAGATTGCCTCTGAGTTCCGTTACCGCAAATCACATGTGTATGAGAACAGTCTGCTGGTCACCCTGTCTCAGTCTGGTGAAACTGCCGATACCCTGGCCGCGCTGCGTCTGGCCAAGGAAATGGGTTACATGGCCAGTCTGACCATCTGCAACGTGCCTGGCTCGTCGCTGGTGCGTGAATCCGACCTGGCCTACATGATGAAAGCCGGGGCGGAAATCGGTGTGGCGTCCACCAAAGCCTTTACCGTGCAGCTGGCCGGTTTGCTGATGCTGGTGGCGGCGATTGGCCGCGGTAAAACCATCGATGATGCGCTGGAAGCCAAGCTGGTGGCGGCACTGCAAAGTCTGCCGGCCAAAATTGAGCAGACGCTGGCGATGGCGGACGACATTGAAGCCCTGGCAGAAGATTTCGCCGACAAGCACCACGCCCTGTTCCTGGGCCGCGGCGAGCAGTCGCCGATTGCCATGGAAGGTGCGCTCAAGCTGAAAGAGATCTCTTATATCCATGCTGAAGCCTATGCTGCGGGTGAGCTGAAACACGGCCCGCTGGCCCTGATTGATGCCGACATGCCTGTGATAGTGGTGGCGCCGAACAACGAGCTGCTGGAAAAACTGAAGTCGAATGTCGAAGAAGTGCGTGCCCGTGGCGGCCTGATGTATGTGTTTGCCGATGTGAATGCCCACTTCGCCAGTGACGACACTATGACAGTGCTGAACGTACCGCATTGCGACGAGTTCATTGCACCTATCCTCTACACCTTGCCGCTGCAGTTACTGTCGTACTATGTGGCGCTGATCAAAGGCACGGATGTTGACCAGCCGCGCAACCTTGCCAAATCGGTGACAGTAGAATAAGACACGGCTGTCTTAGCCCTGAGATAAAGGCGTCAATTGTGGCGCCTTTGTTCGTTTTACCCTTCGCCCCTACTCCCAGCGTCTATGATTTAGTACAGAAGTGACGTTTTTTGTTTGCGAAATCAGATGCTTTGGTTGAATTCTTCCTGTTTTGCGTTGCGCTTTGCAATCCCGAAATGTCGCCTTCTATAACATATTGATATTTTTATAAAAATAATAACACCTGAGTTGGCTGATTTTATGCTGGCCTGTTTGGTCGGAACATATTGCAGTGGTGGAGGTATTGATGACAGATCCTAAAGCGAAGATCGCCTCGCGGATCAAGGAAGCGCGAGAGTGGAAAGGCCTGACTCAGGTACATATGGCTCAGCAACTGGGGGTCGCCCGGCAAACTTATCTGGACCTGGAGACAGGAAAAACCGAGCCTAAAGTGCGTTTGCTGTCGGCGATTTCAGAAATCACTGAGCGGCCGCTGACCTGGTTCGTGTACGGGGATGAAGGATTGGAAATTCTGGAAAGCGAATATAAAGAAGAAATTGACCGCTTGCTCCAGTATTTCAGTCGTCTGCCCCATTCGGCCCGGAATGTGATTTTGCAGCAGAGTATCAATCTGGCCGGTTTCATGGCGGAATACACCCGGGCGCTGACCCAGAAAGATAAATCCTGACGGGAGCGATAAGGGTAGTGAAAAGGATAAAGGTGAAAGAAAACAGCCCCGTTTATACGGGGCTGTGTTTTTCTGGCCGGTTTACTACCGGTTTACTGATCTATTTGCTTACTGGGCGAGGAAGAACTGGTAGGCCGGATTGCCGGTCTCGTCTTTCCATTGGTAACCCAGTTCACGCAGATGGCTGGTGAAGAACAGCAGGTCATGATCTTCGAGTTCAATTCCGCATAGCACACGACCGTAGTCGGCACCGTGGTTACGGTAGTTGAACAGGCTGATGTTCCAGTGGGTACCTAATGTGGTCAGGAATTTCAGCAATGCCCCCGGATATTCCGGAAACTCAAAGCTGTACAGGCGCTCCTGCAGCGGCTTGGACGGGCGGCCGCCAATCATGTAGCGCACATGCACCTTGGCCATTTCATCATCAGACAGATCCACCACAGGATAGCCGCCTTTTCGCAGATCGGTAATGATGCTTTCCAGCTCTTCCTGCCCCTGCAGCAAACGGACACCGACAAAGACATTGGCCAGTGTGTCGTCGTTGTAGCGATAGTTGAACTCAGTGACTGCCCTGCCGCCCAGCAGGTGACAGAAATCGAGAAACGCGCCCGGCCGTTCCGGCACAGTGACGGCCAGCAGACCCTCGCGCTTTTCACCCAGTTCGCAACGTTCAGACACATAGCGCAAGCCGTGAAAGTTCAGGTTGGCACCCGACAAAATCGAAGCCAGCTGCTGACCTTGCAGCTGATGCTGCTCGCTGTATTTCTTCAGACCGGCCAGCGACAGTGCCCCTGACGGCTCGGCGATCGCGCGGGTATCTTCAAAAATGTCTTTTACGGCGGCGCAGATTTCGTCACTGCTGACCGTAATCACATCATCGAGATACTGCTGGCACAGCCGGAAGGTCTCGTCGCCGATCCGCTTCACCGCCACCCCGTCGGCAAACTGGCCAACCTGATCCAGAGTAACCGGCTCACCGGCATCCAGTGCGGCACGCAGGCAGGCGGAATCCTCGGCTTCAACACCTATTACCTTGATTTCCGGCATCAGCTGTTTGAGCAGTACCGACACCCCGGCGGCCAGACCGCCGCCGCCGACAGGCACGAACACATAGTTGAGATGGCCGTTTTGCTGGACCAGCTCAATGCCGATTGTGCCCTGCCCGGCAATCACCGCCGGGTGGTCGAACGGAGGAATAAAGGTGAATTGGTGCTTTTCAGCCAGTTCAATCGCGTACGTTTTGGCTTCATCAAAGTTGCTGCCATGCAGCACCACTTCGCCGCCGAAGCTTTTGACCGCTTCTACTTTGATATCCGGGGTGGTGCGCGGCATGACAATCACAGCTTTGACGTCCAGCTGGCGGGCTGACAATGCCAGACCCTGTGCATGATTGCCCGCTGACGCGGCAATCACACCTGCCTGGCGTTGTGCTGCGGTCAGCTGAGACATCATGTTGTAGGCACCACGAAGTTTGAATGAGTGCACTGGCTGGCGGTCTTCGCGCTTGATCTGGATACGGTTACCCAAACGCTGGGATAACCTTTCCATGTCCTGAAGCGGGGTGACCTGCGCCACCTCGTATACGGGGGCGCGCAGTGTTTCCCTTAAATAGTCAGCGCCGCTGAGAAACTCAGCAGCTCTGGCCTGTGTCACCTCACTCATCATACTTACCCTTCCAGTTTGGATTTATCGCGGACCGCGCCTTTATCGGCACTGGTCGCCAGGTTGGCGTAGGCACGCAGGGCAAAAGAGACGCTGCGCTGACGGTCGATCGGTTTCCAGCCGCGTTGATCGGCGGCGGCACGGCGCTGTGCCAGGGTGGCATCGTCCACATTCAGCTCAATACCGCGGTTAGGGATGTCGATAGTGATCAGATCGCCGTTTTCAATCAGGCCTATGGTGCCGCCATTGGCTGCTTCCGGTGACACGTGGCCGATAGACAGGCCGCTGGTACCGCCGGAGAAACGGCCGTCAGTGATCAGGGCGCACTCTTTACCCAGCCCCATTGATTTGAGGTAAGTGGTCGGATACAGCATTTCCTGCATGCCCGGGCCGCCTTTAGGGCCTTCATAACGAATCACTACCACATCACCGGCTTTGACCTTACCGCCGAGTATGCCTTCAACCGCGGTTTCCTGGCTCTCGAACACCACGGCCGGGCCTTTGAAGGTCAGGCAGCTTTCATCGACGCCTGCGGTTTTCACGATACAGCCGTCGACCGCCATGTTGCCCGACAGCACGGCCAATCCGCCATCCTGACTGAAAGCGTGGGCTTTGTTGCGGATACAGCCGTTCTCGCGATCGTCATCCAAAGTGTCCCAGCGGCAGTCCTGTGAGAAGGCCTGAGTGGTACGGATACCGGCCGGACCGGCGCGGAAGAAGGAAGCGACCTCTTCTGAATCGGTTTGCTTGATGTCGTAGCGGGCCAGCGCTTCTGACAGCGTCATGCCCAGCACGTTGGGAACGTCTGAATGCAGCAGGCCGGCACGGTCCAGCTCACCGAGAATGCCGTACACGCCCCCGGCGCGGTGGACATCTTCCATGTGGTATTTCTGCGTTGACGGCGCCACTTTACACAGGTGAGGCACCCGGCGTGACATGCGGTCGATGTCTTCCATGGTGAAATCGATCTCGCCTTCCTGCGCCGCCGCCAGCAGGTGGAGCACGGTATTGGTTGAGCCGCCCATGGCAATATCCAGTGCCATGGCATTTTCGAAGGCTTTCTTGCTGGCAATGTTGCGCGGCAACACGCTGTCGTCGTCCTGCTCATAATAACGCTTGGTCAGACCGACAATGCGCTGACCGGCGGTGATGAACAGCTCTTTACGATCGGCATGGGTGGCCAGACATGAACCGTTACCCGGCTGACTCAGGCCCAGGGCTTCGGTCAGGCAGTTCATCGAGTTGGCGGTGAACATGCCTGAGCAGGATCCGCAGGTCGGGCAGGCTGAACGCTCGATCTGCTCGCTTTGCTCGTCAGAGACTTTGGGATCGGCGCCCTGGATCATGGCATCGACCAGATCCAGTTTCAGGATCTGATCAGAGAGTTTGGTCTTACCGGCTTCCATCGGGCCGCCTGAGACGAAGATCACCGGAATATTGAGGCGCATGGACGCCATCAGCATGCCCGGGGTGATCTTATCGCAGTTGGAGATACAGACCATGGCGTCGGCACAGTGGGCATTGACCATGTATTCGACCGAGTCGGCAATCAGCTCGCGCGACGGCAGGGAATACAGCATGCCGCCGTGGCCCATGGCAATCCCGTCATCAACGGCAATGGTGTTGAATTCTTTGGCAATCCCACCGGCTTTTTCAATTTCAGCGGCAACCAGCTGACCCAGATCTTTCAGGTGAACATGACCTGGTACGAACTGGGTGAAGGAGTTAACGACAGCGATGATAGGTTTGCCAAAATCTTCATCTTTGACGCCGGTGGCACGCCACAGGGCGCGGGCACCCGCCATATTACGGCCGTGGGTGGTGGTGGCTGAACGGTACTTAGGCATAACGTGAAATTCCTTTTTTGGCCGCCGGTGCCGTAAAGCACCAGCGGGGACATTACTTCTCTTGCTTATAAGTGTGGCTTATTTTGCCGGATATACAGGATCCAGCCAGCCCCACTTGTCTTCAGTCTGGCCGTTGAACAGGCCAAAGAAAGCCGCTTGAATCTTTTCGGTGATCGGGCCGCGTTTGCCTTCGCCGACTGTGATCTGATCAACGCTGCGTACCGGGACGATTTCCGCCGCGGTACCTGTCATGAAGACTTCATCGGCCAGATACAGCGCCTCGCGGGCGATGTTTTCTTCGCGGATCTCATAACCCATGTCTTTGGCCAGCGTCACTATGGCATCGCGGGTAATGCCCGGCAGAATGGCGCTGGTGGCCGGTGGGGTAGAAATCACCCCGTTGCGGATCACAAAGATGTTTTCACCGGCCCCTTCAGAGAGGTAGCCGCGCACATCCAGCGCAATGCCTTCGGCATAACCGTGACGACGGGCTTCACCACCGACTAACAGCGAAGACAGGTAGTTACCGCCCGCTTTGGCAGCAGTCGGAATGGTATTCGGCGCGGCGCGGTTCCAGCTCGACACCATGGCATCGACCCCGTTGGCCAGTGCTTCTTCGCCCAGGTAAGAGCCCCAGGAGAACGCCGCGATGATCAGATCCATTTCCGTACCGTTCGGCGGACAGACACCCAGACCCACGTTAGGCACATAGCCCAGCGGACGGATATAGGCAGAATTGAGTTTGTTGGCGCGCAGGGTTTCGCGGCAGGCTTCCATCAGCTCATCAACAGTGTATGGGATCGGGAAGCGGTAGATCTTGGCAGAATCTTTCAGTCGGGCCATGTGCTCACGGTGACGGAAGACCACAGGTCCGTTTGGCGTCTCGTAGCAGCGAATGCCTTCGAACACGGAAGTACCGTAGTGCATCGCGTGAGTCAGTACGTGTACTTTCGCGTCTGCCCAAGGCACCATGTCGCCATTAAACCAAATGTAATCTGCTGTGTTTGCCATTGTGTAATCCTTTCGTTATGCGCTGATTTGTTGTTTTTGTTGTTGCTCTAAAATGGTGACGCCGTTGACATCCCACAGTTTGTCCAGCTGGTGATAGAGGGCACTGATGGGACGCTCGCTGTCTACCGTGACTTCAATGTCGACGGACTGACAATCTTCACTATGCGCCATTGAAAACTGTTTTACCATGAATCCGCGGTGGCGTGTGATTCTTAGAACACGTTCCAGTAATTCCGGACGGCTGGTGGCTTGGATAGTCAGGGTGTGCTGGGTCATACAGGTTCCTCCATCATGTCGTGGTTGGCACCACCGGGTGGAACCAGCGGCCAGACGTTATCAGCTTCAGAAATGGCAACGTGCAGCAGGTAGGCTGTCTCGCTCGCCAGCAGGGTATCCAGCGCAGGACCGACCTGATCTTTGCGCGTAATGGTCTGGCCCGGGATGCCGAAGGCACTGGCCAGGGTGACGAAATCCGGGTTATCGGACAGGTTGGTTTCGCTGTAGCGGCCATCAAAGAACAGCTCCTGCCACTGACGCACCATGCCCAGACGCTGGTTGTCCAGCAGTACAATCTTGACCGGCAGGCCGAGACGGCGGATGGTGCCCAGTTCCTGCACATTCATCATGAAAGAGCCGTCGCCCGAGACCAGAATAGACTGATCATCCGGGCGCGACAGCTTGGCGCCGATCGCGGCCGGCAGACCAAAGCCCATAGTGCCGAGTCCGGCCGAGGTCAGCAGATTCTGCGGTTGTCTGTGGCTCATATGCTGGGCCACCCACATCTGGTGCTGGCCGACATCTGTGCTGATGACAGTGTTGTCATCCATTTTGTCTGACAGTTGTTTCAGTAGCAGCGGCGCGAAAATACGCTCGCCCGGATGGTCATAACGCCAGCCGTTGTCTGCCATCAGGTGGGTAACGTGTTGTTGCCAGGGCGCCAGCGCCATCGGACGGGCCAGTTGCAGCAGCACCTCATTGATATCGCAGCGCAAAGCGGCATGGGCCTGACGCAGCTTGCCCAGCTCGGCGGTATCGATATCCAGATGGACCACTTTGGCATGAGGCGCGAAGGTATCCAGTTTGCCGGTCACCCTGTCGTCGAAACGGGCGCCGACCGCAATCAGTAAATCGGCTTCCTGTACCGCCAGGTTGGCGGCTTTGGTGCCGTGCATCCCCAGCATGCCCAGGTGGTACGGATAGTTTTTCTCAACACAGCCCAGCCCTTTCAGGGTCGACACTGCCGGCATGTGCGTGATGTCGAGAAACTCGCGCACACTGGCGACGGCATCTGCCAGCTGTACACCGCCACCGACATAAAGAATAGGACGCTGGCTGTCGGCAATAAGCTGCTGAGCCAGAGCAAACTGTGCAGGGTCGGTTTCGGGTAACGCAGGTAATTCATGCAGTGGGGCAAGCGGGTGTTCGATGGCGGCGACTTGTACGTCTTTGGCGATATCCACCAGCACAGGGCCAGGGCGGCCGCTCAGTGCCACTTCAAAGGCCTCGCTCAGTACGGCGGGCAGTTCTGCCGGGTCTGTTACCAGAAAACTGTGCTTGGTGCACGACAGTGACATCCCCAGGACATCGACTTCCTGAAACGCGTCAGTGCCTATCATAGGGCTGGCGACCTGACCTGTGATAGCCACTAACGGGATGGAATCCAGCATGGCGTCGGCCAGTCCGGTGATCAGATTGGTGGCCCCCGGCCCTGAGGTGGCCAGGCAAACGCCTATCCCTTTGCTGGCTCTGGCATAGCCGATAGCGGCGATGGCAGCCCCCTGTTCGTGGCGGCACAGCACATGCTTGACGCCGCCATCGTACAAGGCATCGTAAATTGGCATGATGGCACCGCCCGGATATCCGAAGACTGTGCTCACCCCCTGTTGTTTCAAGGCTTCTACTACTAACTCTGCGCCTGTCATCATGGCTCCCTGTTTCTTGATGACCTCTGCCAGTGCTGCGGTTTATTGGAATAGTGCAGTCTTCTGGCATCAGATATGAAAAAAGCCCCCGGACCTTTCGGTGCGGGGGCTTTTTTAGCGTGTGTTTGCGTATGTGCTATTTTACGCCTGCCAGCCCCCGTCGCGGTGAGATAATCACCACGATGACGTTAATAATGAGGACCAGTAGGTTGACGTTTAATAGCATTGGCTTGTCTGTCCAAAATTCTTGTTTATATGTTGTGCGTCCTTAGTCTTAACACAGACATTCGTCGCATGACAAGAAATTTGTTGTGGTTATTTTCAATCCGCCTTGGATATCTTGCGTACATTATGCTGATAAAACGTATTTATCCAGTGATATGGCAGTTAATTAATTTATTGAGAGGTTGAAAATGACGTTGGCGATAGTTCACAGCAGGGCTTGTGTCGGGGTGGATGCGCCGGCGGTTACGATAGAGGTTCACCTCAGTAATGGCCTGCCGGCGGTCAATCTGGTGGGGTTACCTGAAACCACAGTGAAGGAGGCCAGAGACAGAGTCAGAAGCGCGATAGTGAATGCTAATTTCGAGTTTCCGTCGCGCCGGATCACTGTCAATCTGGCCCCGGCCGATCTGCCCAAAGAGGGCGGGCGCTTTGACTTGCCCATCGCGCTGGGCATTTTGGCCGCATCCGGCCAGATCCCCGACACTAAGCTGCACGATCATGAATTTTTGGGCGAACTGGCCCTGTCTGGCGAGTTACGTTCCATCAAGGGCGCGCTGCCGGCGGCGCTGGCGGCCAAGCAGAAGAATCGCTGCCTGGTGCTGCCCGATGCCAATGGCGATCAGGCGGCGCTGGTGGGCAGAGAGATACACAAATCAGCGGCCAGCTTACTGGCCGTGTGTGCCTACCTGTGTGGTCAGGAAGCGCTGTCGCTGCATTGTCGCGCGCCCGGTCAGGCAGTGCCGATGGTCAATGGCCGCGACATGCAGGACATCATAGGCCAGCAGCAGGGCAAAAGGGCGCTGGAGATCGCCGCGGCAGGCGGTCACAATTTGCTGTTTGTCGGCCCGCCCGGCACCGGCAAGACCATGCTGGCCTCACGGTTGTGCGATTTGCTGCCTGAGATGGATGTCGAGGAAGCACTGGAAACGGCCGCCATTACTTCCCTGACCGCGCAGTCACTCCATGCCGGCAACTGGCGCAACCGTCCGTTTCGCGCCCCGCATCATTCCAGCTCGATGGCAGCGCTGGTGGGCGGCGGCTCCATCCCCCGCCCCGGTGAAATTTCGCTGGCCCATAACGGGATTCTGTTTTTAGATGAAATGCCGGAGTTTGAGCGAAAAGTGCTGGATTCTTTACGTGAACCGCTGGAATCTGGCGAGATCGTGATTTCTCGTGCCACCAGCAAAACCACCTTTCCGGCGCGGTTCCAGCTCATTGGCGCGCTCAATCCCAGCCCGACCGGTTACTACGAAGGCAGCCAGACCCGTACCAATCCGCAGGCGATACTGCGTTATCTGGGGCGTTTGTCCGGCCCGTTGCTGGACCGGTTTGATATGTCTATTGAGATCCCCGCCCTGCCGCGTGGCACTCTGGCACAGGGCGGCGACAGAGGGGAAACCACTGGGGTGATCAAAGAGCGGGTGAAGGAAGCTCGGGGCCGGATGCACAGCCGCGGCGGCAAGATCAACGCCCTGCTGGGTACCCGCGAACTGGACAAGCACTGTGCGCTGACCAAAGCCGACGCCGAGTTTCTCGAAACCGCCCTGCATCAGCTCGGCCTGTCGATCCGCGCCTATCACCGCATCATCAAAGTCGCCCGCACCATCGCAGATCTGGCCGGCAAACCTGAGATCGAACGGGTCCATCTGGCCGAAGCCTTAGGCTACCGCGCCATGGACCGGCTGCTGAAGCAGATCACCAGTCAGGTGGTGTGACTATCAGGGAGAGAATTAACGCTGTGTAAAACAGACTAATTATGGTTAAATTTATATGGTTTTGATTTCATATTGGTATTGATTTGATGAAGTACGTGTTTGTATGGGTTGTTCTTTTTTTTTCCTTTTTCCACATTGGCGGATGATGCTGCTCATATCAGATCTGCTGAAAAGTTAGTTGATGTGCTGAATATTAATGAATCAATAGATGTAACAGTGGAAGGTCTCAGATCTGTAGCCTTAAGCCAATATGCACAGTTTATTGATGTTGATAATGAAGATGAAGCATCGTTAGCGGTTAGTTATAGTTATATGCATAAGCAAGTTTTATCCGAGTTTTATCATTCAAAAAAGTAATGAACTTAATTGTTACGCTTTATAAGGAAGCATTTACAAAAGAGGAACTGGATGAGATTTTTGATTTTTATATGTCCTCTACGGGTAAAAAACTAATCCAAGAACTACCTCGGATACAACAAAAGATGCAGCCAGTGATGATTTCTGAAGTGAAACAACTTCAGCCAGTAACGGATGACCTTATGATCGAGTTTAAGAAAGAATTACAAAGAATGAGAGACAGTAACCGTTAATGCTGTGATAAAAACCACTGAGGTTATAAAGGATATTGGCGTGGATGATTTATAGAGAGAAGAGATCGAAACTAAAAGATCACCCATTTTCAATAGCAGAAGGCCGGACAAAACTCCATCGTTTTCTACGTTTTACGCTGATGAATATTGCATTTGCGATTGATGGTGTCCTGCTCGCAATAGTTATCAATGTTATCCCGAGTATGTTCGGTGTTGATATTGATGCTCCAGTAATGAAAATGGAAAATAAATGGTTTTTGGTTGGTTTGATTGCACTAATCGGCGTGGGATTTGTTTTTTTTATGTATTACTCATTAAGAGCCTGTGACTGGCTCTGCAAAAAAATCAGGATCTAGTGGTTGTTTATTTTGATGATGCATCAAGATACAAAAAAGGGCCTTTCGGCCCTTTTTCACAGAGAAAGCAAACTTACTGCTTGAGCAGGAAGTTGATCAGCTCGAAGTATTCGTCGGCTGATTTTACTTTGTCGGTTTTCACCAGGTATTTGTTGTTGACCACCACGGCTGGGACACCGGTCAGGCCGCTGTCGCGGAAACCTTTGTTGAAACGGTTGACCATAGAGTTGACGGCGAAGCTGTTGAAGGCGCCGTCGAAGTCTTCGGCTTTCACGCCGTTATCCAGAAAGATCTGGCGCAGCTCTTCATCGTTGCGCGGCGGTTTGTTCGCCTGATGGATCTGGCTGAACAGTACCGGGATCATTTTGTCATCAATACCCAGGGTGACCGAGGTCGCGTAAGCCTTGCTCATGGAGGTGCCCATGTTGCCGCCCATGAAGGAGACATGGCTTTTCTGGAACTTGGCGTTGTCCGGGATTTTGGTTTTCAGCTGTTGGATCAGCGGTTCAAAGTTAAAGCAGTGCGGGCAGTAAAACGAGAAAAATTCGTTCACAACCGGTGTGGATGATTTTGGCAGTTCCAGCACCTGATAGTAATCGCCTTCGCTAAACTTGGCGGCATGCGCGGAAAAAGAAAGCAGCGCTGCTGTTGCCAGCGCAAAAAGTGTTTTAAACATGTAAGGGTTCTCCCTGAAAAATCAATACAATACCTTTTACAGGTACGGCTGTTCGGATTCAAGTCAGACTGATTACCATTGCGGCATCAGCTGCAGTGGCGGCTCTTCAAGGGCAGCCAGTTGTTCTTTAATGGCCAGTACCTGACCTTCCCAGTATTTTGCATCAGCAAACCAGGGGAATGCACGCGGGAAAGCCGGATCCTGCCAGCGTTTTGCTAGCCATGCCATGTAATGCACCAATCTAAGACCACGTAATGGTTCAATAAGTTGCAATTCACGCGGATCAAAATCGGCAAATTCGCCATACGCTTCCAGCAGGGTATCCAACTGCATCAGCTGATCCTGGCGGCTGCCGTTTAACAGCATCCATAGATCCTGCACCGCCGGGCCGTTTCGCGCATCGTCTAAGTCGACAAACAGTGGGCCGTCGCGCCACAGTATGTTGCCCGGATGGCAGTCACCGTGAATACGTTGCGACTGCCAGTCGCTGTGCCAGCGTTCGCTCAATAAGGCGATAAGGCGGTCCAGATCGCCGAAAAAAGCCGATTCCAGATGCGTCGGGATAAACCCGGACTGCTCCAGAACGAGCCGGGGCTGAACCAGATATTCTTCCAGGCCGATGGTCGGTCTGTGGCTGAACAGGGTGCGCTGACCGACTTTGTGGATGCGGCCCAGGAAGCGGCCGACCTGCTCAAGCTGGTCTGCATTATCGACTTCAAACTGGCGGCCGCCGACGCTGGGAAACAGCGCGAAACGGTGGTGTTCATAGTGGTGCAGGGTTTGGCCGTTCATGACCAGGGGCGCTGCCAGCGGAATTTCCTGCGCAGCCAGCTCGGCGGCGAAGTCATGTTCTTCCTGGATCTGGGCGTCACTCCATCGCTGCGGACGGTAGAATTTGGCGACGTAGCGGCGGCCGTCATCACTGCTGAACTGGTAGACCCGGTTTTCATAACTGTTGAGGGGCAACAGTCCCGATGAGGCATAGATGCCCGTGCTCTCCAGCGCATTGAGCAGTAAGTCCGGTGTCAGATCAGCAAAGCTGAAATCATCAAGTGCTGTCATAGTGGTACAGCCATGGTTATAAATGTCGCATCAGTATACAGCATAATGAAAAAGGGCCGTAATCGGCCCTTTATTTCCTGATTGGCGTGAGGTGGCTATCGTAACTCGCCGATAAAGCGGCTGTCGGTCACCAGACGCTTTGTTTCCTCGCTGCCCTGATGTTCCATGATAAACCGGATATCGACAATTGGTCGTTCCAGCTCATAAGGGTCAACACCCAGGCTTATCGGCAGGGTAAATACTTCACCGGCATTGACATTAACCTGCTGAGGGCCATACCACTGGGCATTGTCCAGACCTTCAACCTGCAGCTGATAAGTGGCATCCTGCTGGGTTTTAT
The DNA here is from genome assembly GCF_014841115.1 of Photobacterium arenosum. GTDB lineage: Bacteria > Pseudomonadota > Gammaproteobacteria > Enterobacterales > Vibrionaceae > Photobacterium > Photobacterium arenosum. Next base: position 17,907 of record NZ_JACYTP010000019.1, on the reverse strand, counting down.
TGAGAATTTTCAGGGTGTAGGTATTCTCGACCAGCCCTTCGGTATTGATACGGAACAGCTGGTTACGGTCGCGGATCACATCCAGTCCCATAGGCTGTACGGAAACCACCAGATAGGCCATCAGGCCGAACATCGCCAGCATCACAGCGCCATAGCCGATCAGTTTTGGCCGCATGACATGGGTTTTCTTGCCTTCCAGCTTGTGCTCTGTGGTGTAAGTGATCAGATCGCGCGGGTAGCCCATTTTGTCCATCGTTTGGTTACAGGCATCCACACAGGCACCGCAGTTAATGCACTCATACTGCAGGCCATCCCGGATATCGATCCCGGTCGGGCAAACCTGCACGCAGAGGTTACAGTCGATACAGTCACCCAGCCCCTGCGCTTTATGATCGGTTTTGCGTGAGCGCGGGCCGCGTTTTTCGCCTCGGGCAGCATCATAGCCGACGATATAGGTGTCTTTGTCGAACATGGCAGACTGGAATCTGGCATACGGACACATGTGAATACAGACGATTGAACGCATCCAGCCAGCGTTGCCATAGGTGCAGAAGGTGAAGAACAGCACCCAGAACACGGCCAGGAAGCTGGCACTGAAGGTGAAGAAGCCGGGGACTAATTCACGGATAGGCAGGAAATAGCCGACGAAGGTCAGGCCGCTGATCAGGGCAACCAGCAGCCAGGCAATGTGCTTGAGTGTTTTACGCACGACAAGATCGGCGGTCAGTGCCTTGTTGTCCCGAGAGCGGCGCTTGTTGGCCGGCCCTTCCAGTTTTTCCTCAAACCAGATGTAAATGAAGGTCCAGACCGTTTGCGGGCACATATAACCGCACCAGACCCGGCCGAGGAAGGTAGTGACAAAAAACAGCGCAAAGGCTGCGACCATCAGCAGGCTGGCCAGTAACATCAGATCCTGAGGCCAGAAAGTGGTACCAAAAATGTTGAACTGCTGGCGGCCGATATCAAGCAAAATTGCTTGCCTGCCATTGTAGGTGATCCACGGCAGTATCAGGAACAGGCCCATCATTAACCACCCCATACGCTGGCGCAGCTGCTGATAGACCCCTTTCATGGCCCGCACATAAATACGGTTACTCGGGTTGAAGCGGTCGTCGCCGCCTTTATGGGTCTTAGGATTGTACTCTTTGGGAGTGACGTCCTTAATTTTGATTCTCTCTTGATTCATGGCATTGCATTCCTTGGGCATAGCCAGTCTGTACGCTGGCAGATGTGCCCGGGTGCATCGCCTGGGCAATCATAAATTCAGGTGCTATTGGCCCTGATAGTAATAAGCTCGGATTATACATTATCTAACTGGTTGAATATTCTACCTCGCTCAAATAATGCGCTTAAGGTTTTTGGGGTTATTTGATGATCCCTCTGGCTTGGAGTATGGCGGTTTTGAAATCTGGCTCGCAGTCTTTAGCCAGGCCAGGAATCATGGCCTCTCGCTTTTCCTGCCGCATTTTCAGCTGATAAATCAACATATCATCGCTCACATCGCTCAGTGATCCTTGGAAGCCGGCTTCGTTTGCCAGCTGTGCCATGATCTCTGCCAGGTTTAAATCCGGGAAATGCTGCCAATAAGGCTTGAGTAGTGCCAGCAGTTCAGCAATGCGGTGCTCAGCCATTATCTGGCTCCTTTTCTTAAGCTTACTTTTAGTGGGGATTATACCAGACGGCTTTGCCTGAACCCAAACGCTGTCAGTTTCAGTACATGCCTTGCTCAACCAGAATTGGCTATATAAACTGGTTTCATACTTCGTTACGGATGAATACGGACAAGGAGCCATTATGTCGCTTTTTCATAAAACACTGGCCAGTTTCGGTTTGGGTGGTGCCAGAGTTGATACAGTATTGGAAACCGAAGTGCTGATCCCGGGTCAGGCTCTGCCCGTTCGTGTTGAGGTCAAAGGCGGCAAAGTTGCGCAGGCGGTGGATAATGTGCATTTGTATCTGTGCTGCAGCTTTGAAGATGAGCAGGCTGTCAGCCGGGGTGACAGCGAACGGCGGATGGAAAAAATCACCCGAACACATACTCTGGCACAGTGGCATTTGCCGCAGGCCTTTACGCTGGCTGCCGGTGAAGATCGCCAGTTTGACTGCCGGTTTGAATTGCCGCTCAACACCCCAATCACTATCGGTTATTCGGGTGTGTGGCTGGAAACGCACCTGGATGTGCCATCGGCCTTGGATCCCAAAGATAAAGACTCCCTGACCGTGCGGCCGGATCCTTTGCTTGACGGTGTGTTTACTGCCCTTGAGCAAGCAGGACTGCGTATATTACAGGTGGAATGTGAAGCGGTGCGCGGTTTTGATCTGCCCTTTGTGCAGGTGTTTGAGTTTGTACCTGTTTCTGGCCCCTTTCATGGCCGTTGGCGTGAACTGGAGTTGATCACTCAGCGTGAAGATGACTGCCTGAAGCTGTGGTTCTCGATTGATCGTCGTCAGCGCGGGGTGGGTGGATTGCTGTCGGGCCTGCTCGGCAGCAGTGAGCTCAAACGCCAGTTGCGTTTGCCGTTGGGGCTGTCTCCGTCAGAAGCCGGGGAGCGGGTGATAAGGTATCTGGAGCAGGTCGACGATCTCTGAGTCACGCACCATGAATACAGCTAACTGTGCTGTCACGGCGGTGTCATAAAATTCAGCTTACACGTGTAAGCTAAACTGTGCCATACTGCTGGAAAGTTCAGAGACAACGGATAGCATTGATGGGCAAGCAACAAAAAATGGCGTACTCGGTAGCTGAGGAAATCGCCAACAGCCTCAGTCACGGCGCCGGGATGATTTTCGGCATAGTCGCTCTGGTGATGCTGCTGATGCGGGCAGTGGAAGTGAATGCCGATGCGCTCAGTGTGGCCAGCCTGAGCATTTATGGCGCCAGCATCATTTTATTGTATCTCGCCTCCACCCTGTATCACGCTATTCCGTTTGAGCGGGCAAAGCGCGTTCTGAAAACCTTAGATCACTGTGCGATCTACCTGCTGATAGCCGGCACTTACACCCCTTTCCTGTTGATTACCCTGCGGACGCCGCTGGCGGTGACGCTGATGGCCGTGATCTGGGCGGTAGCCTTGCTGGGGATCATGTTCAAAGTGGTGTTTATCTATCACTTCAAGCGTTTATCTCTGGTGATCTATCTGGCGATGGGATGGTTGTCTCTGGTGGCTGTGTATCCGCTGGCGATGGCCATGTCGGCGGCCGGACTGATATGGCTGGCCGTAGGCGGTGTGGTGTATTCCCTTGGCGTGGTGTTCTACGTCAATCAGCGGATTCCCTACAATCACGCCATCTGGCATCTGTTTGTGCTGGGCGGCACGGTCTGCCATTTTCTGGCTATTTACTGGTATGTGGCGCCAACGGCCGGGCTGCCGGGTTAGACCCGGCAATGTGCAACGGGTCAGTTTTTCCAGAAAGCCGGGAATGCCAGTACCAGTACCGTCAGGATCTCCAGGCGACCCATCAGCATGCCGAGGCTGAGGATCCATTTGGCGGCATCCGGCAGGGAGGCGAAATTACCTGTCGGGCCAATAATAGTGCCCATGCCCGGCCCCACATTGGCCACAGCTGTGACTGAGCCGCTGATACTGGTGATCGGATCTAATCCCAGCAACGCCAGTAATGCGGCAATAATGATGATGGTCATAATAAAGGTCAGGGCGAAGGCCACCACAGAGCGGACAATCGCATCTGTGACCGGCCGTTGATTATACCGCTGAATAAACACCCCTGACGGGTGGATCAGCTGCATCAGCTGTTTGCGCAGCAAGGCGATGGCAACCTGAAAACGGAACACTTTGAAGCCGCCGGCAGTCGATCCTGAGCAGCCGCCGACCAGCATCATGAAGGCAAATACCACGGTCGGAAATGCGCCCCAGGCGGTAAAATCTTCCAGCCCGAACCCTGTCGTGGTGATCACGGAAACGATATTGAACATGGCTACCCGAATGGCATGACTGAAATCATACCCATTTTGCCAGCACAGCCAGAGCGCGACCATCAGGCTGACGATCAGTATAGTGACTGTATATCCCCGGACCTGCGCATCCCGCAGCAATGAAGCCGGCTGCTTTTTGCGCAGCACCTGCACAAAGAGCAGAAACGGCAACCCGCCGGCAAACATAAACACAACGGCTATCCAGTGCGCTGCCGGTGAGAAGTGGTTCATCGAGCCGTCTGAGGTGGAATAACCACCGGTTGATAAGGTGGTGAAAGCATGGTTGACCGCATCGAAGGTGTTCATGCCCGCTGCCATATAGCCGAGAATACACAGCCCTGTCAGACTGAGATAGACGGTCACTATGTTGGAGGCTACGTTTTTGGTACGCGGGGAACTTTTCTCTGACCAGTCCGAGGACTCGGTCTGGAACAAGCGCATTCCGCCAACGTTGAGCATTGGCAAAATGGCCACCCCCATCACGATAAAGCCGATCCCGCCCAGCCATTGTAAGGTGGAACGCCACAGCAGAATGCTGGGGGCCATGTCATCGAGCCCGCTCAGTACCGTTGACCCTGTCGTGGTGATGCCCGACATGGTTTCGAAATAGGCGTCGGTAAAACTGATGTGGTTAATCAGCATAAAGGGCAGCGCGGCAAACGCACTGGCGACAGTCCAGACCAGAGTGGTCAGCAGGAACATGTCCCTGACCCCGAGCTTGAAATCTGTGACTTTGCCGAAGGTCAGGCAAGCAAATGCCACGACATGGGTAATGATGACTGCGGTTGCAAAATCAATGAAACCGCCCGAACCGGTCAAAAATGCCAGAATGGTGGGCAGGTACATAAAGAGGGCGATCTTGGACAAGACCAGCCCTATGACAAAGATGATCGGACGAAGATTAACCATAGCTGCTCAGAGGAAGAAAGGACTGGGCTGGAACAGACGTTCTACATCCGGGATGTACTTCTTGTCGACCAGGAACATGACCACGTGGTCGTCCTGTTCAATCACGGTACGGTCATGAGCAATCAGTACTTCTTCACCGCGCACTATGGCGCCAATAGTGGTGCCCGGCGGCAGCTTGATATCCCCTATGGCTTTGCCAACCACTTTCGAGGTGCTGGCATCGCCGTGCGCTATGGCCTCAATCGCTTCTGCCGCTCCGCGCCTCAGCGAGGAAACGTTGACGATATCGGCTTTACGCACATGGGTCAGCAAGGCAGAAATCGTGGCCTGCTGCGGCGAAATCGCAATATCGATTGTGCCGCCCTGCACCAGATCGACGTAAGCGCCGCGCTGGATTAGCACCATCACCTTCTTGGCACCCATGCGTTTGGCCAGCATGGCCGACATGATATTGGCTTCGTCATCGTTGGTGACGGCGATGAAGACGTCTATCTGCTCGATATGCTCTTCGCTCAGCAGTTCCTGATCAGAGGCATCACCACAGAAGACTATGGTGTTGGTCAGCATTTCCGATAAGCTTTCCGCCCGCTGCGGGTTGTGCTCAATCAGCTTCACGCTGTAGCTGTTCTCCAGCCTTTTCGCCAGACCGGCACCTATGTTACCGCCCCCGACTATCATCAGCCGCTTGTAGGGTTTTTCCAGTCGCTGCAGCTCACTCATCACTGAACGGATATGGTTGCTGGCGGCGACAAAAAATACTTCATCATCGGCTTCGATAATGGTGGTCCCCTGCGGACGGATAGGCCGGCCCTGACGGAAAATTGCCGCGACACGGGTATCGACGTGCGGCATGTGCTCACGCAGTGCGGACAGTGCATTACCGACCAGTGGGCCGCCGTAATAGGCTTTTACCGCCACCAGCCCAACTTTATTATCGGCAAAGCCCACCACCTGCAGCGCCCCCGGATAGGCAATCAGGCGTTCGATATAACCTGTCACCAATTCTTCCGGCGCAATCAGGTGATCGACCGGCACTGCGTCGGTATGGAACAGCTGATGTTTTTCTTTGAGGTATTCCGGTGAACGGATACGGGCCACCCGGTTCGGGGTATTGAACAGAGAAAAGGCGATTTGACAGGCAATCATGTTGGTTTCGTCAGAATTGGTGACTGCGACCAGCATGTCTGCGTCCTGCGCGCCGGCATCCCTGAGGGTGCGGGGATGGCTGGCATACCCCTGCACTACCCGCAAATCGTATTTGTCCTGCAATTCGCGCAAGCGTTCAGGGTTGGAGTCGACAATAGTGATGTCATTGTTCTCGCCAACCAGGTTTTCTGCCAGCGTACCGCCGACCTGGCCTGCGCCAAGAATGATAATTTTCATAGCTGATGCCTGATGAGTGTTCTCAGATCCTTGCTGTTTGTCGTTAGGGTACACTGAGTTGGCGAGAGAAGCAGCAATTTCAACCCGTTTGCACAAAGACTTAACCTTGCTTTGCGGAATACGCAGAGACTTCTCTCACCACGGGATCAGACCGTCAGGCGTTTCTCCAGCACCGCGTAATAGAAGCCGTCCATGTCCTCTTCACCTGGCAGGATTTGGCGCCCTGGCGCATCAGCGGTGCCGTTCTCTGTCCCTTCGGCCAGCACAGCGTCTGGCGTGCGCGACAGGAAGGCTTTCACTTGCTCGCGGTTTTCCTGCGGCAGGATGGAGCAGGTTGCGTACACCAGCGTGCCGCCCGGTTTCAGCTGTTGCCACATGGCATCCAGAATTTCTGCCTGCAGGGTCGCCAGTGCCGCAATATCGTCGGCGCGGCGCAGCCATTTGATGTCCGGATGGCGGCGGATCACCCCGGTTGCCGAACACGGTGCGTCGAGCAAAATCCGGTCAAAGGCACTGCCCTGCCACCATTGCTGCGGGTAACGGGCATCGGCGCACAATACTTCTGCGTCCAGTTGCAAGCGCTGCAGGTTGTCTTTGATTCTCAGCAGGCGCTGCTCATCACAGTCGATGGCGACGACACTGGCGCCCGGCTCGCGCTCCAGAATATGGGCGGTTTTGCCGCCCGGCGCGGCGCAGCAGTCAAGGATCAGCTCGCCGGCCTGTGGCTTGAGGTAATCGACCGCCAGCTGTGCGGCGGCATCCTGCACTGATACCCAGCCATCGGCAAAACCCGGCAGCAGCTGAACATCGCAGGCGCGCTCCAGTTTCAGCGCATCGCCGGCCTGTGGATGTACAGTCGCTCTGATGTCTGTGCCGTCCAGCAGGGCCAGGTACTGATCCCGGCTGTGGTGACGGCGATTCACCCGCAGCCACATCGGGGCTTTGGTGTTGTTGGCGGCGGTCACAGCGTCCAGTTGCGTCGGGTAGTGCTCGCGCAACAGCTTGAGTAACCAGCCTGGATGGCCGTATTTACCGGCATCATGGCTCATCGCTTGCTGATCCAGCTCTTCTTGCTGACGCTGATAGTTACGCAAAATAGCGTTGATCAGGCCACGCAGCTGAGGCTTTTTCAGTGTCTTGGTTGCATCGACTGTCTCGGCCACGGCGGCATGCGCTGGTATGCGCATATACCCGAGCTGGTACAGACCGACCAGGATCAAATGATGAAACACACGTTGTTTGCCCTTCAGCGGCTTGTCCATCAAGGATTGAGTGACAGATTCCAGGCGCGGTAGCCAGCGCAGCACGCCGTAGCAGATTTCCTGCAGCAGGGCGTGGTCACGGGGTTTGATACCCTGTTGCGCCGCCGGCAGAGCAGTAGCAAGCGATTGGCCCTGATCCACCACCTGATAGATCACCTCGGCCGCAGCAGCTCTTACATTCATGATTGAATTCCTGACTAGATGAGCTTATGGCAGTTTACTGACTGCCATGGTTGCCGCGTGAGCGGCGAATGAAAAAGCCAGCGCAACAGCAAATCTGCTGTTCACTGGCTAAAAAACGTTTGCAGGGGCACGGCTGTTTACAGCACGGCACCCGGGGTAAACCACTCGCGGCGTGAGTTCAGCAGATCCTGAGCTGCCATGGCTTTCTTGCCCGGCGGTTGCAGTTGTACCAGACGCAACGCGCCTTTTGCGGTGGCAACCACTATGCCATGTTTGTCGGCTGACAAAATGGTGCCGGGCGCCTGGCCCTGGTTATCGGCTTCCACTTCGGTCTGCCAGACTTTGACGTTTTGCTCTGCCACGGTAAAAAAGCTCATCGGCCATGGATTGAAGGCGCGAACACAGCGCTCAATCGTTTCGGCGTCCATGGCCCAGTCGATTTTCGCTTCTTCTTTGCTGAGTTTTTCTGCGTAATTGGCACGCTCGTCATTTTGTTTTTCCGCCACGGCGCGGCCTGCGGCGATATCGTCCAGACAGCTCAGCAGGGTGTCCGGTCCCAGTTCGGCCAGTTTGTCGTACAGGCTGGCGCTGGTATCTGTTGCGGCAATCGGCAGTGAGGCGATTTTCAGCATGTCGCCGGTATCCAGACCTTCATCCATCTGCATGATGGTGACACCGGTTTCGGCATCCCCCGCCCAGATAGAGCGCTGGATTGGCGCTGCTCCCCGCCAGCGCGGCAGAATCGAGCCATGGACATTAATACAGCCCAGACGCGGGGTATCCAGTACCACTTTGGGCAGGATCAGGCCGTAGGCCACCACTACCATGAGGTCGGCATTCAGGGCGGCCAGTTCCTGCTGGGCGGTTTCATCGCGCAGGGTTTTCGGCTGGTAAACCGGGATATGCTGTTCCAGCGCCAGGTGTTTGACCGGGCTGGCGGTGAGTTTCTTACCGCGACCGGCAGGCTGATCCTGACGGGTGTAAACGGCTATAACCTCGTGCTGTGAAGATAATAACGCCGCCAGATGACGGGCGGCGAAATCAGGCGTACCAGCAAATACGATACGTAAAGGTTGGCTCAAGATAACCTCGGCTTCTTAGACTTGCTCTTGGTAGCGCTTCATTTTTTCCAGCTTTTTCTGGATACGCTGGCGCTTGAGAGGTGACAGGTAATCAACGAAAAGTTTACCGGCCAGATGGTCCAGCTCGTGCTGTACACAGATAGCCAGCAGATCGTCGGCTTCAAAAGTGTATTCCTTGCCGTCACGGTCCAGTGCGCGCACTGTGACTTCCGCGGCGCGGGGAACCAGCGCACGGGCGCCAGGTACCGACAGGCAACCTTCTTCGATGCCGTCTTCGCCGCGTTTTTCCAGGATTTCCGGGTTGATCAGCACCATGGGCTGGTTGCGTTCTTCCGAGATATCAATGACAACGATTCGCTGATGAATATCAACCTGTGTGGCCGCCAGGCCGATACCATCTTCGTCATACATAGTGTCCAGCATGTCATCGACGATTTTCTGGATTTCAGGCGTGACCGCTTCGACTGGCTTGGCGACAGTACGCAGGCGATCATCAGGGAAAGTTAACACGTTTAAAACAGACATAGATTCCCGTAAATATTGACGTATAAAAAAGGACAATAGCTTATTTGCTCTAATTCTAGTCATTTTCATCATCAAAGAACAGCTTTCGACGCCTTTGTCTGCCGGACAACCGGCTGTGATACCGGCCGTCAGTACCATTACCGGTACGATGAAACCCGAATCTGAAAGCGAGAATTCTGCCGCAAAGATCCAATCATCAAATAGTAACAGACGTCTTTGCCTGACAAGCTGCAGTATGAGTGTAGCGAGAAGGGATTATTGACGATGCGTATGTGTGTATGGCTGAGTGTGTTGTGGCTGTCGACGCTAACGCCGGCCGTTGCCGGATTCGGGTTGCCGGGGCGTTTAGTAACCGCCGAGCAACTGGGATTAGCCCCGAGAGTGATACCTGTGATGAACGGGCGTCAATACTTGACCCACGAAGATGAACTCCTGGTCAAAGAAGTGCTCGAGAATGGCAGTACCTGGCATATCTATCGTCCGACGCGGGCATTTAGCACGACTGAACCTTCCTATCATTCCGCCGCCGATGTGTGGGGTATGCTGCCGGTGGCCAGCGTCACAGTGGTGACCAATGATGATCAGGGCAGCCGGCTGGCCGTTACCGCAGGGATGCAGGAAATCCGCCCGGGTGATCGCCTGCTCAGGCCCACGGCTCCCCATTCAGCCGAGCAGTCCGATGTCCCTCCGAAGGCTGTCAGAGTGCTGGGAGGTTTGCAGGACCACCATTATATGCAGGACTGGCTGGTGCTGGATCACGGCGCGGAGCACGGTCTGGAGCCCGGTCAGCGCTGGCGGATTGAGCATCAATTGCTGGGACAGCGGCTGGTGGCCGATGTGGAAATTGGCGACACCCTTGACCAGTTCAGCCTCGCTCAGGTCATTAGCAGTCAGGGTCCGATAAAAATCGGCGATATCGCTAAACGCATTGATCGCGAACATGAGTGACAGGGAAGACTGGCTGGCACTGGCGGCAGTGCCCGGCTTGGGCGGACAGCGGATCCAGCAATTGTTAGATCAGGCCACAGTGACTGAGATTCGCAAAATGCCCGAATCGCACCTGATGGCAATGGGGCTCAAAGGGTCGCAAATCTCCCTGTTGCGCCAGCCGGACAGCAAGCGCTTGCAAGAAGCTCTGCGCTGGTGCGAGCAGGATAATCAACAACTATTAGTATTAAGTGACCCGGCTTATCCTCGCTTGCTCAAGGAAATCAGCTCACCGCCGCCTGTCCTTTTTATTCGTGGAGAACCACATTGGCTCTGTGAACCGCAACTGGCGATTGTCGGCAGTCGGCATGCCAGTCTTGACGGCCGTGAGGCGGCACGGGAGTTTGCCGCAGCTATGGTGGCAGCGGATTATGTGGTGACCAGTGGCCTGGCGCTGGGGGTCGATGGTCACGCCCATGACAGCGCACTGAAAAATGGCGGTGCGACTGTGGCGGTGCTGGGCTCTGGCCTGGGACGCATCTACCCCGCGGCCCATCGGGAACTGGCGGGTCTGATTGCGGAGCAGGGAGCCCTGGTCTCCGAGTTCTGGCCGTCAGAATCCCCCAGACCGCAGCATTTTCCCCGCCGCAACCGCATTATCAGCGGACTGTCCGTCGGCGTTCTCGTGGTGGAGGCCGCACTCAAGAGCGGCTCGCTTATCACAGCACGCTATGCGCTGGAGCAAGATCGCGATGTGTTTGCACTCCCCGGCTCTATTTATGCACCAGGCAGCAAAGGCTGTAACGCGCTGATCAAATCCGGTGCTAAACTGGTGGAAAGCCCGGTCGACATCTTTGAGGAGGTTGGCGCACTCACCCACTGCGCAAAAAGTAGTCAAATGAGCGTATCGCTGCCACATCCTGAAAATGAGCAATTGCCATTTAATGCGGTGTTGGCTAACGTAGGCAATGAAGCAACACCCGTAGATGTGGTTGCTGAACGTTGTGATCAACCTGTCCATGAAGTAATGACGCAATTGCTGGAGTTAGAATTGCAAGGGGTTATCACTTCAGTGCCCGGTGGCTATATCAGATCGAGGAGGGGCTAGTCATGATGGATATACTCATGTACCTGTTTGAAACCTATATTCACAGTGACGCTGAATTAATGGTAGATCAGGACGAACTGTCCGAAGAATTGCTACGCGCAGGATTTCACCAAGAAGATATTTATAAGGCTCTGAACTGGCTAGAGAAACTTGCAGCGCTGCAAGATACCGACCACACCCCTTATATGAACACCAGTGCGGTAACCTCGATCCGTGTTTATACACAGGATGAGATGAATCGTCTGGACGTTACTTGTCGTGGTTTTCTGACTTATCTGGAACAGATCCATGTACTGAGTTCTGACACTCGGGAGATGGTGATAGACAGAGTTATGGAACTGGAAACGACAGAATTTATACTCGATGATCTGAAGTGGATTATCCTGATGGTGCTGTTTAATGCGCCAGGCAATGAAAGTGCTTACAGCCAGATGGAAGAACTACTTTATGGTGCAGAGGACGGCTATCTTCATTAATTGCGACATAACAGAAGCGAAGGCCTGAGGTATGGCCAGTAAAATTAACCCTGAGCTGTTTTCCCACCAGGTTCACCAAGAGACGCCCTGCCCTCAATGCGGGGCGGCTCTGTTAATGCGCCATGGAAAACACGGTCCCTTTTTAGGTTGCAGCGCCTATCCGGTCTGCGATTACATCAAACCGCTGCATCAGAATGATGGTCATATAGTTAAAGAGCTGGGCGTACCTTGCCCCGAGTGTCAGCATGAGCTGGTCCTGCGCCAGGGACGCTACGGTATGTTCATCGGCTGCAGCAATTACCCAGAATGTCACCATATAGAAACGCAAAATGCGCCACCTGCAGAACCGCAACAGCATACTTGGTTATGTCCTGAATGCGGCACTGGCCATCTGGTGAAGCGTAACAGTCGTTACGGCAAGGCGTTTTATGGCTGTGATTGCTATCCCAAGTGTAAATTTGCCGTCAATGCGCAGCCCGTTGCCGGAGAATGTGAAGCCTGTGGCTATCCGTTGCTGGTACAAAAAAAGCTCGCCAACGGTGAGAAACACCAGTGTGCTAACCGTAAGTGCCAGCATATCCAGTCGTCCTGATCTGGCGGCCTTTCCTTTGGAACAGCTGCTGTTAAGTCTGGATGACTCGTTGAAAGGACGCAGACAGCTCATGCCGCCTGCGTATAAAGGTTTAGTTGCGGTATTGCTGCAGGGCCGGGAAAGTGTGAGGGTTTAAGATCTCTGCCAGCGAAGCAAGGCGCGATTCCAGCAGGCTGTTGTTGTTGGCGCAGACATTGATATGCCCCATCTTGCGCCCCGCGCGTTTTTCCTTGCCATACCAGTGAATATGGCAGCCCGCCATGGCCAGCAGGTCTTCAGGCAGGGTGTCTTCCCCCAGAATATTGATCATAGCAGTGTGACGAATAAAATCCGTGCTGCCCAGTGGCAAGCCGCACACCGCCCGTAAATGGTTTTCGAACTGACAGGTTTCCGCGCCCTGCTGGGTCCAGTGTCCTGAATTGTGCACCCGGGGAGCAATTTCATTCACCAGCAGTTGGCCTTGTACATCAAAGAACTCCAGCGCCAGTACGCCGACATAATCCAGACTGTCCGCAACTGCGGTGAACATCTCTTTGGCTTGTTGTTGCAGCTCAGGGCAATGGATTGCGGTAGACAGGCTCAGTACACCATCGGTGTGCACATTTTCTGCTAACGGATAGACAGCAATGTCCCCGTTTTTGCCACGGACACCCACTAAAGAGACTTCGCGATCAAAAGGCACGAACTGTTCAGCCACAATTGCCTGAGTCGGGGTGGAGGCGATGCATTGTGCCATTTCCGGCCAGATAAGATCAGCATCGGCGGAATCTTTCAGCCGCCACTGGCCTTTGCCGTCGTAGCCGCCCAGGGCACTTTTCAGCACCATAGGGACACCGACATGTGCAATGGCGGTGTTTAAGTCGTCGCGGCTTTGAATCACAGTGTATAGGGCATTTTTTACGCCGGCCTTATCCAGCAAGGCTTTCTCAATGCGTCGATCACCACCGGCTTTGATCGCCGCTGTCGCCGGCAGGAACTTTCCGCTTTTCTCGCAAGTATCCAGGATATCATGCGGGATATGCTCGAACTCTGCGGTGATGACGTCGCACTGGGCAATCGCGCTATCCAGTCCGTGGCCGAGCACGGTTTGCGTCAGCGGGTGCATTATGTTTTCACTGTTTACGTCGTAGGCGATAACATCAATATTTAACGGGGCACCAGCCAGTGACATCATGCGGGCCAGCTGCCCGGCACCTAAAACCAGAACCTTTTTCATTATCATGCGTCCTCAGACGGATCTGGCTGGCTCAGCACTGTGTCAGTCTGCTCTTTGCGGAAGGCATCTATCGCTGCCATCACGCCGGCATCCTGAGTGCCTATGATTTGTGCTGCCAGTAAACCGGCATTGGCCGCGCCCGCTTCACCAATGGCCAGTGTTCCTACCGCAACACCTTTTGGCATCTGAACAATCGACAGCAGCGAGTCCATGCCTTTCAGCGCACGTGACTGCACAGGTACGCCAAGCACCGGCAGGCTGGTGAAAGCGGCGGTCATGCCCGGAAGGTGGGCGGCACCGCCAGCCCCTGCAATAATCACTGAAATGCCTCGCTGGTGAGCGGTTTCGGCGTATTCGGCCAACAGGTGCGGAGTCCGGTGTGCGGAAACAACTCTGGTTTCGTAGGCAATATTGAAGCGATCCAGCATCTCAGCTGCATGTTGCATGGTTGGCCAGTCAGATTTTGAGCCCATGATAATACCGACTTTCATCCCGAACTCCTTAGGGTTATGTTAATCAGGCAAGAGGGTTTGCCGCGCATTATACGGAGATTTTTCCTTAAGGAAAACGTTTGCGTCGCGGTCTGGGGCGTAATTGATGCAGTTCGCTGAGATTGAGTTAAAATAACGACCCAGAGAATAACAGCCGTCGCCAGCGGGTCTGGTGCGGTATCAAGCCATTGAGGACAGTGTGGATAATTTAAGCCAAGTGGTCACCGCGTTACAGCAAGGTGAAGTGATAGCCTATCCGACAGAAGCCGTTTTTGGGGTGGGCTGCGATCCCGATAATCCGGAAGCGGTTGCCAGGCTGCTGGCTCTGAAGCAACGGCCGATAGAAAAAGGGCTTATTTTGATCGCAGCCGATTATGCCCAGCTGGCGCCCTATATAGATGACAGCCAGCTTACCGATGAGCAGAAAGCGCGCATATTGGCCACCTGGCCGGGTCCGGTGACCTGGGTTATGCCAACCAAACCCCAGGTACCGGCCTTTCTGACCGGGCAATTCACCACCATTGCGGTTCGGGTGACGGACCATCCGCTGGTGCAGCAGCTGTGCCGTGAATTTGGTAAACCGCTGACCTCGACCAGTGCGAATCTGACTGGCGAACCGCCTTGCCGGACAGTTGATGAGGTGGTATCCCAGTTGGGCGATCACCTGAGTACCATCCTGCACGGTGAAACGGGCGGCCGTGACAATCCGTCTGAAATTCGCGATGCTGCCACAGGGCACATTTTTCGACAGGGATAACTTACGCATGCAAGACGTTAACAAACACGCCGTGAAGGCGTTCTTACTGGAGCTGCAAGATACCATCTGCCGGGCACTTGAAGCGCAGGATGGTCAGGCCAGCTTTGTCGAAGACAGCTGGGAAAGAGAAGAAGGTGGTGGCGGCCGCAGCCGGGTGTTGCGTGATGGTGCAGTTTTTGAGCAAGGCGGCGTCAATTTCTCCCATGTTTTTGGCGCCCAGATGCCGGCTTCGGCAACGGCTCACCGGCCTGAATTGGCAGGACGCCGCTTTGAGGCGATGGGAGTTTCTCTGGTGATCCATCCCAAGAATCCCTATATCCCGACGTCTCATGCCAATGTCCGCTTCTTCATTGCCGAAAAAGAGGGCGAAGATCCGGTCTGGTGGTTTGGCGGCGGCTTTGACCTCACTCCCTTTTATCCGTTTGACGAAGACTGCCGTCACTGGCATCAGGTGGCCAAAAACATATGTGCGCCTTTCGGCGATACTGTCTATGCCGATCATAAAGCCTGGTGTGATAAATACTTCTTTCTGCCACATCGTCAGGAAACCCGAGGTGTCGGCGGCTTATTCTTTGATGATCTCAATCAGTGGGGATTTGAAAAGTCCTTTGCTTATATGCAGTCGGTGGGTATGGGTTTTCTGGATGCTTATCTGCCTATAGTGGACAAACGCTGCCCTACCCCTTACGGTGAGCGTGAACGTCAATTTCAGCTATATCGCCGTGGCCGTTATGTCGAATTTAACCTGGTGTATGACCGTGGTACCTTATTCGGCCTGCAAAGTGGCGGGCGCACTGAGTCTATTTTGATGTCTATGCCTCCTCTGGCACGGTGGGAGTATTGCTTTCAGCCAGAGCCAGATTCACAGGAAGCCCGCTTGTGCGATTACCTGACTCCCCGAGACTGGTAGTCCGGCGCCGGTGAATATTAAGTAAGTGATTAAGTGATAAGGAAGACACAGCAGCCATGAATCAGGCCAAGGATAAATATGTCGTATTCGGTAATCCGATTGCTCAGAGCAAGTCACCGTTGATTCATACCCTGTTTGCGCGTCAAACAGCACAAGACATGGTGTATGAAGCCCGGCTGGCACCTGTGGAGGGTTTTCAGGCTGCCGCGGATCAGTTTTTCTCTGCCGGAGGGCGTGGTTGTAATATTACTGTGCCTTTTAAAGAGCTGGCTTTTACCTATGCCACACAACTGACAGAACGGGCGCAATTGGCCGGCGCCGTGAATACGCTGAAGAAACTGGATGATGGCGGTATTCTCGGGGATAACACGGATGGTGAAGGTCTGGTGCAGGATTTACTGCGAAATCAGGTTGCAATCCAGGGGAAGCGCATCCTTCTTATAGGAGCAGGAGGTGCGGCTCGTGGTGTCATTCTGCCTTTGCTGGCACAGGCCCCTGCCAATCTGGTGATTACCAACCGAACCTTTACCAAAGCAGAAGAATTGGTCGCCATGTTTGCCGCTTATGGCGAGGTTGCGGGTATGGCATTGGGTGATCTGGCTGATGCGCCGCACTTCGATGTGATCATCAATTCGACCTCTGCCAGCCTGAGCCAGTCGCTGCCGGGGATTCCTTCTTCCCTTATTCATCCTGAAGTAGTGTGCTACGACATGGTTTATGGCCAGGAGCAAACGACATTTAATCAGTGGGCAGAGACATTAGGAGCCCGCCAGGTGATTGATGGCTTGGGTATGCTGGTGGGTCAGGCTGCCGAGAGCTTTATGCTGTGGCGAGGCATGCGGCCCGGTACCGAACAGGTACTGCGCGAGTTGCGTCGTACTTTACAGGCAAAGTAGAGAATTCTATGAATCAAGATATTTTATTTGCCGACTTGCAGAGCTGGGACAGTGAGCGCCAGGCGGTGTGTTTCCCTGCACAGCAGGCCGGAGCGTTAATTCGTTGCTGGGTCAGGTTGGACTGGTTAGAAAAGAAAGCCGAGATGGCACTGACCGATGAGGCGGCCATTTTAGCCGCCTTTGCCGAGTACCGTTTTGATCTTGAAGAGCTCGCCGAATCTTCGATTGACGAAGAAAACTTCAATCAAGACGGCGAAATCATAATTGGCTGATCTTATTCTCTTCCAGATACTCGTCTTTTAGTCGGACATAGTTATCGGCTGATTGCGGAAGAAATGCTAATTCAGCATCGGTTAATGGCCTCGCCTGTTTGGCGGGGCTGCCGACATACAAATAACCGCTTTGCAATACCTTGCCTGGCGGCACTAAAGTCCCTGCCCCGATAATCACATCATCTTCGATCACTGCCCCATCAAGAAGAATAGCGCCCATCCCTATCAGGATCCGGTTACCCACCCTGCAGCCATGGAGCATAGCTTTGTGGCCAATTGTCACATCATCGCCAATAATAAGAGGATGGCCATCAGGGTTGCTGTTGCTTTTTCGGGTGACGTGCAAGACAGTCCCATCCTGTACGTTGGTACGCTCTCCTATCTTGATATGGTTTACGTCACCCCGTGCTGCCACCAATGGCCAGATACTGCTGTGGTCGGCCAAGTGAATATCTCCTACCAGTACGGCTGATGGGTCGATATAGACTTCTTCGCCTATTGTGGGAGTGATTCCTTTATATGACCGGAGTGAGTTTTGCATCTGGTTACCTCGATTATCTGGAGCAGGATTACTGAGTCTCGGAACTTCTCCGGTGTTTATACCACCAAAACCACAGGGGGTTGTGTGAATCTTGGTCGCTTGGGCGAAAATGACAAAATTATTTCAACTTAGCTATTGCCAACGTGATCGAACTCTCTATAATGCCGCCTCACTGACACGGCAGAGCAGCAAAACTGAAACGCTAGGCAGTGTAAGCGGTTAGAAAAACAAATTGAAAAAAGTGTTTGACACTTCACTTCGATTGGTTAGAATGGCCGCCCGTTTCGAGAGATTAATCACAAAGATTTATATCGAAACAAGCTCTTTAACAATTTGACCATGCAATCTGTGTGGGCACTCGACAATGATACAGTCATAAAAGATTTATCAGTGAACTGAGTGACCAATTGGTAGCACTTTTTATAAAAGAGTTACCGGCACAG
>NZ_JACYTP010000018.1 GCF_014841115.1 Photobacterium arenosum | reverse complement strand
GACTGTGCCGGTAACTCTTTTATAAAAAGTGC
Source organism: Photobacterium arenosum (assembly GCF_014841115.1). Lineage (GTDB taxonomy): Bacteria > Pseudomonadota > Gammaproteobacteria > Enterobacterales > Vibrionaceae > Photobacterium > Photobacterium arenosum. The sequence continues at coordinate 83,845 of NZ_JACYTP010000018.1, read as the reverse complement.
TACCAATTGGTCACTCAGTTCACTGATAAATCTTTTATGACTGTATCATTGTCGAGTGCCCACACAGATTGCATGGTCAAATTGTTAAAGAACGTTTTGTTATCCCGTTAAGCCGTGCGGTTTATCGTGACAACGAGGGCGCATTATAGAGAGATGTTCTTACAGCGCAATAGTTTTTTTTGATTTTTATTTCGTTGGTCTATTTTTTAGACAACACCAAAACATACAGCCTAAAAACAGCACATTTCACCCACTTTAAAAGGAAATTATTGAGGTACTGCAGGTCTTTTCCGTTGCGATGGATGGCTGATAGGGATCGCAGCTAATAAGGTTTTCGTATAATCCGCTTTCGGTGCATGATAAATCTCTTCAGCCGTTCCTATCTCAACAAGTTTGCCGAAGTACATAACCGCGACTCTGTCTGATACATGCTTTACGACTGACAAATCGTGAGAAATGAAAATCACGGTGAGTTTCATCTCCTGTTGCAGCGCCAGTAACAGGTTCAATATCTGCGCCTGGACAGAGACATCCAAAGCAGAGACAGATTCATCACAGATTAATAATTTAGGTTTTAGTGCAATCGCGCGGGCAATTCCGATTCGTTGGCGCTGCCCGCCAGAAAACTCATGAGGATACCGATTAATGGCAGTAGCAGGTAAATCGACTTTATTCAGCAATTCCAGTACCCATTGCTTACGCTCGGCTGATGTTCCTACATTATGGATAATAAATGGCTCTTCCAGAATCATGCCTACCGTATGTCGCTGATTCAGCGATTCCAGAGGATCCTGAAACACAATCTGCATATCTTTTCTGAGCGGGCGCATCTGGCGAGGAGACAAGTGCGTAATATCCTTACCGTCGAAAAAGATGTTACCTTCTGTCGGCTCATGCAACTTCAGAATGGTTCGGCCCAGTGTACTTTTGCCGCAGCCGGATTCCCCCACCAGCCCTAAGGTCTCTCCTTTTCTTATTGAAAAAGAGACACCATCAACGGCTTTCACTGTGTAGCCCTTTTTAAATATTCCTTTACCTGAAACAAAGTGCTGCTTCAGGTTCTCAATACGTAAAATGTCGTCCATGAAGACACCCACTCCTTTGCGTAGTTGCCACTCTATTCCCCAAATTCCGGAAACCTTGATGGATCTATGGGTTCAAGCGGAATCATTTGTTTGCTTGGACGTTCAGCGCTGGGCATCAATCCCAACAGCCGTTGGGTGTAGGGATGCCGGGGATGGTCGAACAACTCAAACACATCGGCCGTTTCCAGCACTTTACCGCCATACATAACAGCCACATCATCACAAATTTCCGCCACTACACCCAAATCATGGGTAATAAAGATCATCGCCATCTGGGTTTCTTCCTGCAGTGCCTTCATCAATTTCAGGATTTCGGCCTGGATCGTGACATCCAGTGCCGTGGTCGGCTCATCACAGATCAGAATGTCTGGCTTGCAGGCCAGCGCCATGGCGATCATCACCCGTTGCCGCATGCCGCCGGACAAGCTGTGGGGATATTCATGCAGGCGTTTTTCGGCCATGGGTATCTGCACTTTATTCAGCATGTCCAGTGAATAACGGTTACGCTCCTTTTTGTTCAGTTCCGGACGATGAAGCGCCAGCACTTCGTTAAGCTGTTTACCTATGGTGTACACAGGATTGAGTGCTGTCATTGGGTCCTGAAAGATCATTGATATGCGATCGCCACGCATAGCGCACATGTCCTGGGCGGAAAGTTCGAGTAAGTTCGTCTCCCGGTACAAAACCTTGCCATTGGTTACCCGGCCATAAGGCTTTGGCAGCAGGCCCATGACAGATATGGCCGTCACGCTTTTGCCTGACCCTGACTCGCCGACCAACCCAAGAGTGCGGCCTTTTCTGACATCAAATGACACGCCGTGCAGTACCTTTACCACACCGTCATCTGTGCAAAACTCAGTTTCCAGCCCCTCTACCCGCAGGATAACCTGATGCTCGTTCATTTCGCCCTCCGCCCGCTTACAGCTTGTATGCCTCTTCCATGATAGTGACGGGCTCGAAGGTTTTGCCTGACTTCATAGCCGCTTTGGTTTCACGCTTCAGCGACTCATCAATCCAATACGTGCCCAGATCCCGGAACGTCCCCGAGGGAAACAGAAATTCAGTGGATTTTGTCATCGCCGGTTGCGGTATCTGCAGCCAGCGCCAGTAAGCTTCACGGGCATAGGGGCGCATGTAACCAGGAATAATGACGCTGGCCTGATCCACAATGACCTGTATTTGCTTGGCGAGAGCTTTCTTTTTATTCAAGTCAAATTCGGAACGATAGGCCAGGATCAGCCGGTCTAATTCAGGGGTGCTGTAATTGGTGAAGTTATTATTCTGCGGCTTATTGGCGTTCTCAGAGTAGAAATATTCCCAGTATTGGGGGATTTCGCTGGTGCCCATAGAGTGAAAAGAGAGCTCGTGCTTTTTCTCCAGCACATATTTGAATGCCGATGAACCATCAACCAGATTCAGGGTGTATTCGAGCCCGGCCAGTTTGGCCTGTTCTTTCAGATAAGCCACTTGTGATGTCAGGTAGCCGTAGCTGTAGGTGATAGCAAACGAAAGCCGCTGTCCTTTATCGTTGATCCGAATGCCATCCGGGCCAATGTTACCGAACCCCGCTTTTGTAAAATATTCAATCGCGGTATCCGGATCAAACGGTGGCGCTTTCAGCTCGCTGTTGGTGTAATCACCATGCCCGACTCCCATCGGGTTGGGTTTCCTGATGACATCACCACGTAAGACTTTCTCAATCAGACCATCAAAATCGGTGGCGTATGCCAGGCCTTTACGGATATCCAGATTCCCCAGCAGTGGTTTGGCGGTATTTAGCCATAATCCACCCGCGCCCATGGGGACTTGATTATATCCCCAAAACTTATGGATGTAGCCATGCTCAAAATTGGGGGTGTCCGACTTCTCGCGCCACAACTCAGGGGTGTCCAGCCAGAAAGAGTCCAGATTGCCTTTTTCAAAGTGCTGACGGGCAATGTCTTTGTCGCGTATCACTTTGACGCGAATTTTCTCGACATTATAACGATACAGATAATAAGGATTTGAGTATCCCCACCAGTCTTTGCCAACATGTTTGAAAGTGATCGACTTGCCTTTTTTGATATCGTCAATGTAATACGGGCCGGCGGACGGCTCGGCTTTAAAGTTGTAGTAGCGAACAAAGTTATCTTCTACCCCATCACTGTTTTTATCGACTTTCGGTTTATAGAAATGAGCGGGACGGGGCTGCAGATTGGTGTACAGCATCAACTCTTCTTTATTACGTTTTTCTGCTGATACCACAGCAAAGGTGTGAGCATCATATTTAACGACATCGGCAATCTGCTGGGTATAAAAGGTGTTATACCAGGGGGCAACTATGTCTTTGGAGCGCATAAACGTCAGTACATAGATGAAATCATCCGCCGTAATAGGCTTTCCATCAGACCATCTGGCGTTGGGGTTAATACGATAATAAACGGTTTTATCGTCATTGCCATAAGCCCATTCACTGGCGATATCCGGGATCCAGGCCTTGGTATCAGGATGACGGGTTACTGCAGCGGGTCGGCTGTCAAGCAGCCAGGTACGGAAGCGGCCGTTGGAATCCGGTCCGACGATACGAAATGTCTGCGGAAAACTCTCAATATAAGTATTAAAAGTGCCGCCGAATTTGGCATGCGGAGAAGCAAAACGCGGCTCATGCAGATTAGACTCCCATTTCAGCCCGGCCGGAAGCTCGGCTGCCCCTGCCGGTGCACCGCTCAATGTGATGGTCCAAAAGGCGAAAATGTTCAGTATCTTTCTCATCGTACATCCTTGTTATCTGGCTACACGTCTTTATTAACTATAACGGGTAAATTTTTTCGGATCGAAAGCCGCACGCACGCTCTCGCCGATAAAGGTCACCATTACCAGGACCAGCACGATGGCCGTCACCACGGTAATCACTATCCAGGGCGCACCCAAATTTGATTTCCCTTGCTGCAGTAAATCTCCCCAGCTGGGTGTCGGCGGCATTAAGCCCAGACCAAGATAATCCAGTGCCGTTAACGCCGTAATATTGGCTGCTATGGTAAACGGAGCCAATGTCACTATCATCACCATAACATTGGGCAAAATGTGGGCGTAAAGAATCCGCCAGTTTGAGGCGCCCAGTGCCTTCGCGGCCATGACGTAATCCCGGGCCACTTCTTTGTAGGTCATAGTGCGCATGTACCAGGTCATCCCCATCCAGCCGAACAGCACATTGATGGCGACAAAAAGCGTAAACGAAGGCTGAGTGATAGAGACAAGTATCATGATGACATAGAGAAAAGGCACCATTGACCAGATTTCAATAAAACGCTGCACCAGCAAGTCAAACTTTCCGCCCCAAAAACCCATCGCGCAACCAACGGCTGTACCTATGGCGTAGGAAATGGCCATGGTCATTAAGGCAAACCCCATAGTGATACGAAAACCGTAAACCAGCCGGGCTAGAATATCCCGCCCTATGGTATCGGTGCCAAGATAATGCCGGGACTGGGCGTCAGGCGCGGTGGGAGGATAATCCCCGCTAAAATCCTGTTCATAGGGGTTCCAGGGCACAAGCGGCATCAGCACAAAATTATCCGTATCGCTTTGCGAAAAAGCCTGCTGCAATTCCCGGTACTGTGCCTCGCTTTGGTACTCCTGCCCGAACTGAGTGCCAGGCAGCACATCGCTGACGACCGGAAAATAGTACTCCCCCTGATACTTGACGATCAGCGCTTTGCTGTTAATCAAAAACTCGGCAAAGAAGGATAACACCAGCAGTGTGGATAATATTATCAGTGACCAGTAACCTCGCTTTATCGTTTTAAAACGCTGGATTTTCTTTTTTGTCAGTGGGCTCAGTGTCAGCATCTCAGGCTCCGAATCTCACTCGGGGATCAATCATGGCAACACAAGCATCGGAAATGATATTGCCCAGCATTAATAACGCAGCATTTATCGCAACGATTCCCATCACCACAGGATAGTCCCGCTCAATGATAGATTCGTACCCCAGCAGACCGATCCCATCAATATTGAATATCACCTCAATCAAGAAAGACCCTGTCATAAAGAACAGCAAGGAGTTGCCAAAGTGGCTGGCGATAGGAATAAGACTATTGCGGAGCGCATGGCGGCGAACCGCGGTCGAAAAGGGTAACCCTTTAGCGATAGCTGTACGGATATAATCCGCTGACAATGTTTCCATCATGTTGTTTTTCATCGTCATTGTCAGGGTGGCAAAATCACCAATCAGATAACAAATCAGCGGCAGACAGGCATGCCAGAGGATATCTTTAACCTGCTGCCAGAGTGATTCATAGTCATCGAAATCGTCACTGACAAAGCCGCCCATTGGAAACCATTCCAGCTGATAGCTGAAAAGCGTAATAAGCATCACCCCTACCACATACCCCGGCAAGGCATAACCGACAAAAATCAGAATTGAAGATCCGGAGTCAAAGCCGCTGCCGTGTTTTAAGGCTTTGTAGTAACCCAGAGGAATAGAGATAAAGTAACTGAGAAAAAAGGTCACACCGCCGTAGAACATGGACACCGGCAGCCTGTCCATAATCATGTCCCAGACAGGTTCGTAGTAACGGGTCGACAATCCGAAGTCCAGATGCAGCATTTTCATCAGCCACTCGGAATAAGCTTCAAAGACCGGCTTGTCTAATCCGTAAAACGCATTGAGTTCGGCCAGTTGATCTTCTGACAGTGCATTGCTTTCCCCTGCCATAGAAGGAGACATAGACATACTTTGCTGCGCCTGAATACTGGCCAGCATACGCTCGACCGGTCCGCCCGGCACAAAACGGGTGAGGGCAAAAATAAGAATCGTAATGCCGATAAAAGTGGGGATTACCAGCACCAAACGGCGCAAAAAGTATGAAAGCATGAAGGTAAATGACTCCTGTCATTGTCCGCCTGTTCCTTGGTCTAGTCAGTATAGCAGTTGGTTGAATGTTTAATGATGATCCAAACAGCAGCCTGCTCACTATTTGACAATAAAAACATGAGTTTATATTTCCCCCTGTATCAAAGGGAAAATACTGTCCTGATATTCTGACCCACCTGGCAGGCCATCAGAGTGGTCACTATACAGATATAAAAAAACAGACACGTTTTGAGCGTGTCTGTTTTTGTGAACCTTAAAGATGCCGGACAGTTAGTTGCTGGCCGCTAACCAGGCCGGGACATCCGCGACACTGTCGAGCACAACCGAAGCCAGTGCCTCCCCTTCTTGAGTGACTGGCTTACCGGTACGCACCAGAATTCTGGTGCCCACGTCAGCCGCTTGCGCCGCTGTCATATCATCGGTTTTATCGCCAATCATCACTGAACGGGCCATATCAATGTTCAGAAAATCGCGGGCTGAAATAAACATGCCTGGCTTGGGCTTGCGGCAATCACAATCTTGCAGATAATCGCCCTTTCCTTCTGTCGGGTGATGCGGGCAGTAATAGATGCCGTCAAATTCAACACCGTTATCGACAAAATTCCAGTCCATCCACTCTGTCAGGGTCAGGAATTCATCTTCGGTATACATGCCTCTGGCAATACCGGCCTGATTGGTCACCAGCACCAGAAGGTAACCCTGCTCTTTCAGTTTCTTGCAGGCGTCAAACACCCCTTCGATATATTCAAAATCGTCAACAGTATGGACATAGCCGTGATCAACGTTAATGACGCCGTCACGATCAATAAACACAGCAGGCTTAGCCAAGCGATCACCTAAAGATAGAAATCAAATTCGCTAAATTATGGCATGGCTGACACACGGAATCATCTCTTTATCCTCAGGCAGACTGGCTGACACTTTTCCGGCTGAATCGCAGTGTTTTTTGATTTAGCCGTCTAGACGTAAAAATATCTATTGACTTAGCCATCTAGACACCCTAGCATCCACAACAGATGACACGGAAAAATTCCGGTAACACAAGAAGATGACAAGGTCTATCGCTTAAACTACACACAAAAACACTAATGCAGGCGAAATTACGACCATAAAGCTATGCTGGTTTACAACACAGCAAGCAAGTTAAAAAAGCAGTAGCAGGACACAGCATGATAGAGATCAACAGGGTCAATAAAACCTTCAAAGTCGGGGATAAAGACATCCACGCCTTACGCGATATCAACCTCAGCATTGAGCAAGGCACAATTTTTGGTGTCATCGGTGCGTCCGGTGCGGGAAAAAGTACCCTGATACGTTGCGTTAACTTGCTTGAGAAGCCAACCTCAGGACACATCATTGTTGATGGTATCGATCTCACTCAGCTCTCTAATCAGGAATTAACACTGGCTCGCCGTAAAATCGGCATGATTTTCCAGCACTTCAATCTGTTATCGTCCCGCACCGTTTTCGACAATGTCGCGCTGCCGCTGGAACTGGCTGGCACGGATAAAGCGGAAGTCAAACGCAAAGTAACCGAATTGCTCAATCTGGTTGGTTTAGCTGACAAACATCAGTCCTACCCGTCAAACCTCAGCGGCGGACAAAAACAACGGGTGGCTATTGCCCGTGCCCTGGCCTCTGATCCTAAAGTTTTGTTGTGTGACGAAGCCACCAGCGCACTGGATCCGGCCACCACCCAGTCCATTCTTGAGTTACTGAAAGAAATCAATAATAAGCTGAACCTGACAATTTTGCTGATCACCCATGAAATGAACGTGGTGAAAAGCATCTGTTCAGAAGTGGCCATCATAGGCAACGGCGAGCTGGTCGAGAAAGGTCCGGTGGGTGATATCTTTGCCCATCCGAAAACAGAACTGGCACGTGAATTTATCCGTTCTACCTTAGATCTGTCGATACCGGAAGATTATAAAGCGCGCCTGGAAACAGAGCGTACAGAGACTAACTACCCTCTGATACGGCTGGAATTCACCGGCGCTTCCGTGGATGCGCCACTGCTCAGTCAGGCATCGCGGCAGTTCGGTATTGATGCCAACATTCTGAGTGCCGACATGGACTATGCCGGCGGTGTGAAGTTCGGCCTGATGCTGGCGGAATTTTTTGGCTCTGAAGAAGCGACACAACAAACCATCGCTTTCCTTCGCGAACACAAAGTAAATGTAGAGGTGCTGGGTTATGTTGCTTGATTCTATCGCCACCTGGTGGCAAACCAACGAACGCCTGATTGGTCTGCTGACGGACGCTTTAGGCGAAACACTGATGATGGTCTTCGCTTCCGGCCTGATTGGTTTCGCCATCGGCATTCCTGTGGGTGTCGCTCTGCACCTGACCAAGCCCAACGGCCTGCTGGCCAACCCGGGCTTTAATAAAGTGCTGGGTGGTGTGGTTAATATCGGCCGCTCCATCCCGTTCATTATTCTGCTGGTGGCCATTATTCCATTCACCCGCTTTGTGGTGGGCAGTTCCATCGGTACTGCGGCGGCCATTGTGCCACTGACAGTCGGCGCAATTCCCTTTATCGCCCGTCTGGTGGAAGGTGCACTGCTCGAAGTACCCAGCGGTCTGGTTGAAGCCGCGCAAGCTATGGGTGCCACGCCAGTGCAAATCATTCGCAAGGTACTGCTGCCGGAAGCGCTGCCGGGCATTATTAATGCCGTCACCATTACTCTGGTCACTCTGGTCAGCTACTCGGCCATGGCAGGTACAGTCGGCGGCGGCGGTTTAGGTGATGTCGGTATCCGCTATGGTTATCAGCGCTTTGACGGCACAGTCATGATGATCACTGTGATCATGCTGGTCGTGTTAGTACAGCTGATCCAGTCCGCCGGGGATCATCTGGTCCGCCGCGTCGACCACAGATAAGTTTGACGGGAACACAACAGAAAACTCACATCCGCCGGACATGGCTTGCCGGCGAAACCGATAAGTTACAGAAATACAACGACAACAAAGTACAGGGATTCCCTGAACAATAGGAGAAGTACAATGGCTCTGAATATTAAACATTTCTTTGCAGTCGCGGGTCTGGCGTCAGCTCTGGCACTGACTGGCTGTGGCGAAAAACAGGAATCTACCGCTGCTGCTGACAACAGCAAAATCAAAGTGGGTGTGATGGCCGGTGCAGAAGCGCAGGTAGCTGAAGTGGCCGCCAAAGAAGCCAAAGACAAGTATGGTCTGGACGTTGAGCTGATCACTTTCACCGACTATGTGTCACCTAACGCGGCGCTGGAAGAAGGCTCGATCGACGTTAACGCCTTCCAGCATAAGCCTTATCTGGATCAGCAAATTAAAGACCGTGGCTACAAGTTCGCGATTGCCGGTAACACCTTTGTCTACCCGATTGCAGCCTACTCAAGCAAAATCGCTTCTATCGATGAGCTGCAAGACGGTGATCAGATCGCAGTGCCAAACGATCCAACCAACCTGGGCCGCTCGCTGCTGTTGCTGCAGCAACAAGGTCTGATCAAACTTAAAGACGGCGCAGGCCTGACAGCCACTGTGCTGGATATCGTTGAAAATCCAAAGAACCTGGACATCGTTGAACTGGAAGCACCGCAACTGCCGCGCTCTCTGGATGACGTCAAACTGGCCATTATCAACAACACCTACGCCAGCACTATCGACTTGTCTCCGGATCATGACGGTATCTTTGTGGAAGACAAAGAATCACCTTATGTGAACCTGATTGTTGCCCGTGAAGATAACGTGAATGCCGAAAACGTGCAGACCTTTATCAAGGCATATCAGTCTGATGCGGTGAACGATGCAGCGATGGAGATCTTCAAAGGCGGCATTGTCAAAGGCTGGTAAGCCATCGCCTCACAACACCTTGCCGATAAAAGTTCAAAAGCCCCTGCAAAGGGGCTTTTGTTGTTCTGGATGGGGAACAATGATCTGATCAGACCGCTCGGTCGTTTACTTCTTCTTTTTCACCGTACCCTGCACGGCTTTAAAGCGTGGATTGGATTTACAAATTACGTAAATGCGGCCACGTCGCTTGACCACCTGGCAATCTCTATGGCGCAGCTTGGCGCTTTTGAGTGAGCTTAATACCTTCATTGTGCTTCCTTATTTCCAAACGCCGCAAAACGGCGGTTAAAGTTTGCCATCCGGCCTTCTGTCTTAATCACCCGCTGCTTGCCGGTGTAGAAAGGGTGCGATTCAGACGACACGTCCAGCAAGAAGTAGGGGTACTCCTTGCCGTCCTGCCATGTGATGGTTTTATCTGTCTTCAGTGTCGAGCCGACAACGAAATATTTATCTACGCTAGTGTCGTGAAACACCACTTTACGGTACTCGGGATGGATACCTGGTTTCATCATGCCTCCTCGCATTAAATGCTATAGTATAACATAACACTTAATGCGCTTTTCCCACAACAAGATTTTCAGCAACACCACATTGAGATGTGCTAAGGTCTGGCAGATATGATCTGCAGCGACATGCACGAATGACAGAGAAAATGACTTTTCAGATTGAGCCAATTGGTGTCATCCACTCCCCTTACAAAGAGAAATTCGCCGTTCCCCGTCAGCCCGGCCTGGTACCCAGTGCCAGAGCAACCCTGGTGCTTTGCGGCGATGCGAACACGCCGGAATCGATCAGAGGCATAGAACAGTTCAGCCATTTGTGGCTGCTGTTTTTATTTGATCAGAACCTGGCGGCGGGCTGGCGCCCTACCGTGAGACCGCCCAGACTAGGCGGTAATGACCGCATCGGCGTCTTTGCCAGCCGGGCCACTTTTCGCCCTAACGGTATAGGGATGTCAGCGATCAAGCTGATCGGCGTGCGGCAGGAAAAAGGTCAGGTGCTGTTGGATTTGGCCGGTGTGGATTTGGTTGACGGTACGCCTGTCATTGACATCAAACCCTATATTCCCTATTCCGACAGTGTGCCGGATGCCGGTGGCGGCTTTGCGGCAGAGACACCTGAACTGCTTCCCGTCGAGTTTACCCCTGCTGCACTGGCCCAGCTTGATGGCGAAGACGCAGCCTATCAACAAGCGGTGATTGAAGAAGTACTGGCGCAGGATCCCCGCCCGGCCTATAAGAAAGCGAAAACGGATGACAAGCGCTATGGCGTACTATTGTTTGACTACAACGTACTGTTTCGGTTTGAAGGCCATAAAGTCCTGGTCGAACAAATAGTCGCCTCCGGGCAAGCTGACCTTACAGACTATACTTAACCTGTTTTCCGGTGACTGAAGTCACCGGACAGCCAATAAGCCTCGGGTTCCCTTTGGCGAAAGACAGATACGCTGCTAATATACTGCTCTCAATATTAATCCTCATAATTACCAACGGATACCATCAATGCGTACCAGTAAATATCTTCTTTCTACCCTGAAGGAGACTCCAAACGACGCAGAAGTCATCAGCCACCAACTGATGCTACGTGCAGGTATGATCCGTAAGCTGGCCTCAGGTTTGTACACCTGGCTGCCTACAGGTCTGCGTGTCCTGCGTAAGGTCGAAACCATTGTTCGCGAAGAAATGAACAATGCCGGTGCAGTCGAAACACTGATGCCTGTGGTTCAGCCGTCTGAACTGTGGCAGGAAACAGGCCGCTGGGACAAATTCGGTCCTGAGCTGCTGCGAATTGCTGACCGCCATGACCGACCGTTTGTACTGGGCCCGACGCACGAAGAAGTGATCACTGACATCGTGCGTAATGAGGTGAAATCCTACAAGCAGTTGCCACTGAACCTGTACCAGATCCAGACCAAGTTCCGTGATGAAGTTCGTCCCCGTTTCGGTGTGATGCGCTCACGTGAATTCATCATGAAGGATGCCTACTCCTTCCACCTGGATAAAGACAGCCTGCAAGACACCTATAACGACATGTACCGTGCTTACAGCAACGTCTTCAGTCGCATGGGTCTGGATTTCCGTGCCGTGCTGGCAGATACCGGTTCTATCGGCGGCAGCGGCTCGCACGAGTTCCACGTTCTGGCCGAAAGTGGCGAAGATCTGATTGCCTTCTCTACCGAGTCGGAATACGCCGCCAACATCGAAAAAGCCGAAGCGCTGGCGCCTGCCATCGAGCGTGCAGAGCCAGCAGAGGAGATGAAGCTGGTTGATACACCAAATGCTAAAACCATCGCTGAGCTGGTTGAGCAATTTGGCCTGCCGGTTGAAAAAACCGTTAAAACACTGTTCGTGAAAGCGTCTGAAGAGTCAGACGCAGAATTAATCGCTCTGATCGTACGTGGCGATCACGAACTCAACGAAGTGAAAGCAGAAAACCTGGATTGTGTTGCCAAACCACTGGAGTTTGCGACAGAAGAAGAAATCCGCGCCGTTGTGAATGCCGGCCCGGGCTCACTGGGACCTGTCAATCTGCCTGCCACTTTCATTGTTGACCGCAGCGTTGCCGTGATGAGCGACTTCGGTGCCGGTGCCAACATTGACGGCAAACACTACTTTGGCATCAACTGGGGTCGTGACGTAGAACTGGGTCGTGTCGAAGATATTCGCAATGTGATTGAAGGTGACCCAAGCCCATGCGGTAAAGGGACTATCTTGCTCAAACGCGGTATCGAAGTGGGCCATATTTTCCAGCTGGGAACTAACTACTCTTCATCCATGAACGCCACTGTGCTGGATGCCAACGGCAAGCAGGCCGTAATGGAAATGGGTTGTTACGGCATTGGCTGTACCCGAGTGGTCGCAGCGGCTATCGAACAGAATAACGATGAGAACGGTATTATCTGGCCGGATGCCATTGCGCCGTTCCAGGTGGCCATTGTGCCGATGAACATGCACAAATCAGAAGAAGTTCAGCAGGCTGCTGAAGCACTGTATACGGATCTGACGGCTGCCGGTATCGAGGTACTGTTTGATGATCGTAAAGAACGTCCTGGCGTCATGTTTGCCGATATGGAACTGATCGGTGTGCCACATACTGTGGTGATCGGCGATCGCAGCCTGAAAAACGGTGAAGTGGAATACAAAGACCGCCGCACAGGTACGAAAGAGCCTGTGGCCGCCGGCAGCATTTCAAACTTCATTAAGCAAAAGCTGGCTTAAGCCTTTGCTGACCCGTAATATTAAAAAAAGCCTCCGGACGGAGGCTTTTTTGTGTCTGTGCCACATATACTCAGTTTAAATTACAAATAAACTGAGTATTATCACTAGACTAGACGCCACCAGTGTCTGTCGCATCTGTTTAGTATCTTGAGTGGAACGTTTTGCATGGGCAAGGAAAAGCCAAAAATCAGTCTCTTGCTTTCAGGGGGTGGCGCCAGAGCGGCCTACCAGGTTGGCGTACTGAAAGCGATTTCTGAGTGGTATCCCCGTAACCATCACAGCCCTTTTGTCATCTACAGTGGTACCTCTGCCGGTGCCATTAACGCTACTGCGATTGCCTGTTATGCATCCTGTTTTCGATTAGGAGTAAAAAAGCTGGAATGGATCTGGGCACGCCTGCACAGCAGACGGGTGTTCCGTTCTAGTGGTTGGGGCATCACCCAGCATTTATCACATCAACTGCTGGCAAGGCTGCGGGCAGAACATCACCCCAGGCCGCCGTTCGGGTTACTGGACAATCGGCCACTGCGCCTGTTGCTGAACCAGGTCAATAATTACGGCCGGCTGGAACAGCAGATCCTGGCAGGTAATCTGCACGGTATTTCCATCACAGCCTCCAGCTATAAAAGCGGGAAAACCGTCAGCTTTTTTCAGGGCCAGCAGAGTATTACGCCCTGGACCTATTCGAAATCCAAAGGACGCCGTTCACTGATCACCACAGAGCACCTGCTGGCCTCATCGGCCATCCCTTTTGTCTTCCCGGCCAGCCGGATTGGACAGGCATACTATGGCGACGGATCAATTCACCAACTGACGCCACTGCGTCCTTCGATGAAAATGGGCGCAGATAAGATTCTGATCATTGATTTGATCAATCAAAGATTACGGCCGCAAGATCCCACCCAGGCCCCTGGCGTAGGCATGTTGACAGGCCATCTGATGGATACCATTTTCAGTGATACCATGGCCGCTGAGCTGGAGCATCTGGAATACACCAATACTTTGCTCAGCAAGCTGCCAGACGATGAAAGGCGCAAGATGGCAGTCAAATCGGTTGATACCCTGCACCTGTACCCGAGTCAGTCATTTGAGCCTCTGGCCCAGGCTTTCTATCACCATATGCCGCTGGCCGCCCGCTCTCTGATGCGCTTATTAGGCATCAGTCCCAAGGACGATGCCGCCCTTACCAGCTATATACTTTTCGAGCCCAATTACATACACGCACTGATTAATCTCGGTTATTTGGATGCCCAGGAGAGAGAAAGTGAGCTACGTTCGTTTTTAGAATAAAAACAATGGGAGATTTTCATTTCATTCCATTTTCTATTGATCTAGTTCCAAAATCTCATATATTAAAAACCTTGCTTATCAATGATATTAGTCATGGATCCAATTATCTGGCACAAAAAGCAAACCGACACCTGCCGAACCCGCGCCAAGCCGCTGGGTGCGGATCAGCGCTTGCTTATCCTGCAAAAAATGCAGGGCAAACCTGAGCTGTCTGTGCTGCTGGAAGTCTTTGCACTGGAAGTTGAGAAACAGATTGATATCAGTCGCATGCTTTGGCGCCATGAAACCACCACCACCCTGATACGCCACGGGCAAGGAACGGACAACCGCCAGTGCTTTGCCCTGCGGTATGCCGATCACTCTCTGGGGGAGATCCAGTACGACACGCCTTACGCACTGGATCAAGATGAAATTAACCTTCTCCATACCTACCACAGGCTCCTGGCCGGCCCGTTATTCAGTGCGATAGAGTATCGCCGGATCAAAGAAATGGCGATGCGGGATCATCTGTCCGGCCTGCGTAACCGCAGCTGTCTGGATCAGGACATACTGCATGCCATCGCCATGAGTGATCGCCGCCAGGTTGGCCTGGTACTTCTATTGTTTGATCTGGACAACTTCAAGCAGGTCAATGATAAATATGGCCACCTGGATGGCGATAACGTTATCCGCCGTTTTTCGTCGATCCTGAAACAATCAGTCCGCACCTCAGACCGATGTTACCGCATGGGCGGAGATGAATTTGTCCTGTTGCTGCAACCGGCCTCTGAGCAGTCTGCACGCAAGGTCATTCACCGCGTCATGACGCGGATAGATCAGGACCATACCCTGCGCAGCCTGGACATAGGCACCTCGATTGGCGCCACCCCCTATCGGCGTGGTGATACGCCGATAAGCTTATTAGAGCGGGCAGATCGCCAGCTCTACCAGCACAAGCGCTCTAAATAACCCTCTTCACTCGATCTCAATAGCCGATAGCGGTAAGCTCTGACTCATCTTTCGTGACCATAATCAGGAGACACTATGAAAGTCGCTGACTGCTGCGAGCTTGTCCGTCAGAGTTACAGCCAGATTGGCAGTGGAGATCAGGGCTATATCCCTGCCGCGATTGCCTGCGCCGTACGTGCTTTAAATAATGTCGCGGCCAGCTCTGAGGTGCCGCAGTCCATCCGAGATCAAGCAGCCTTTGCCGCTGCAAATTTATTGATCAGTGATCACGAGGACGCAGAATGAATCTGAAAACCTTCGACACCATGGATCCTGTCATGCTGATGAGCATCGTCAATATGAAGATACGCGATGAGTTTGGCGATCTGGACGCTCTGGTCCGCTATTACGAGATTGACAAAGATAAACTGATCGCCAGGCTTGCTACTGCCGGATTTGACTATTTACCCGACGCCAGGCAATTTCGCTAAATACCGCAACACAAAAAACGGAAAGCCAGGCTTTCCGTTTTTTGTGTTGCGTGATGTTCTAAAGCGATTGAGTTAGCTGAAAGAAGACACCAAGACCGCGATGACCAGCACAGGGCAAACAAACTTCAGATACACAGGCCAGATTTTCCAGAACAGCGACTTCTCCAGTTCCGGGCTACCTTCGCTCAGCTCTTCCAGTTTACGGTGACGAGACCATACCCAACCACCAAACACAGTGAACAACAAGGCCGCTACGGGCTGGAAATACTGGGTGGCTATGGTCGCCACCAGGCCAAACAGCTGGCCAAAGTTAAAGATAATCACCGCACTGAATACGGCAATAACCCCGCCCAAAACCCAGCTTGTCGCTTTACGGTCCGTTTCAAAGCGCTCACTGACCAAAGCCACCGGGCACTCCAGCATTGAAATCGAAGACGTCAGCGCCGCAATGGTCATCAAGACAAAAAACACCAGTGCAATCAGCTGACCGGCAAAGCCCAGGCTGTCAAACAGCAGCGGCAGTACGGTAAATACCAGGGTATCCGATCCCAGCAACGAACCGTCTTCAGCGTATATCGCCACCCCTTTCTGCATGGCAACAAACATCGCGGGCAGCACCACCAGACCGGCGATAAAGGCCACCGCCGTATCAACCAGGGTGACGCTCAGTGCCATTTTGGGCAGGCTCTCTTTCTTGCTCAGGTAAGAGCCGTAAATCAACATTGAGCAACCGCCGATCGTCAGGGAGAAAAAGCCCTGCCCCATTGCTGCCAGCAATAGCTTAGGTTCCAGTACCTTACTGAAATCAGGAATCAGATAATGCTTCAGACCTTCCATTGCCCCATCCTGAGTCATGATGTAGACAAACATCAGAAGGAAAAGCACAAACAGCGCCGGCATCAAGCGGGTAGACCATTTTTCAATTCCCTGCTTCACCCCGCTTTGTACGATCAAAATGGTCAGCAAATAAAAGATAGCCGCACCAAACAGGTTACGAGAGACAGAAAAACCTTTCAGCCAGGCGGTGACATCTGCCATTCCCAGAATATCGGTAACAGCCGCCAGCAGAAAGGTTACCAGCCAGCCGGCCACTATGCTGTAAAATGCCAGCACCAGACAAGGAACCATCAGGCCAACCCAGCCCACCAACGCACCCGCACGCTTTGCTGTCGGGTTATCGCTCAGGCTTCGCATACTGTCTACCGGGTTAGCCTGACCATAACGACCAATCGCCATTTCAACGATCAACATAGGAAAAGCCACCACCAGAATCATCAGGAGATAAACCAGCAGGAAAGCGCCGCCACCATTACTGGCCGCTTGAGTGGGGAACCCCCAGATGTTACCCAACCCTACCGCTGCTCCTGCAGCCGCGAGGATAAAGCCTATCCGTGAGCCAAAATGTTCGCGTGTTCCTGCCATGCTTTACAACCCTACCGTATCAGTGAACTAGTACAATATATTTATTGGTGGATTTTATCAATGCCAGTGAATCCAACTGGTCAATATTACAGCAACCAGAAGATTGTTTAATCGCGAAGAGAATGAAGGGAGTTTATCCGCCCAGCCCCGCCGGGCGGATACGGGTGGCCGTTACTACATTTGCGAGAAGTAAGCCGCCAGATTATCAATATCTGTATCACTCAGCATTGCAGCCTGCGCCTGCATCAACATGGCGTTGCCACCATTTCGTTCTTTATTCTTGTAAGCTTTCAGGGCATAAACCAGATACTGCTCATTCTGGCCATTCAGGTTGGGATAGCCCGGAATCAAAGTCTTACCATCAGCACCGTGGCAAGCGGCACAAATAGCGGCCTTTCCCTTACCGGCCTCGGCATCACCTGCAGCCATAACAGGAAGTGAAAATAGTGCCGCAGCCAGTGTCAGCGTCATTGCTTTTTTCATAAGATCCTCATTATTTTACTTATATCGACATTCAAACACTGATTGACTATCTACATTCCTGACCCCGGTGTCAGTGTAGGTGATCACACTTCCAGACTAACTCGCATTCATTGCCTTCAAAGCCTTCGACCACAAATAAGCCCGCCACCGCGGCCAGTTTGTCACCATAAAACAGTAAGGGTGTCTGGCGCCGACGCCAGCTGGGCACCCCATACTCTTGAAACAGCTTTTTCAGCTTGCGGCTGCCTGCACGCCCCAGTGGTTGTGCCTGCAGACCACTGGGGTCAAAAGTAACCCACACCCGCTCACCCGGCTCAGGGCTGCGCAGATGTCCGCCAGACAGACTGCTGAGTGTAATAACGCCCAGCGAAGCCGGTAGCGGACAAGGGATATCCGGGGTGATCTCCCGGCGCCATTCCGTCACATCCTGCCGGGGCCGGACCGCATATAAACGAGACTGAAAGCGGCGTATATCGTATCCGCTCAACGACACACAAGGGTTAGCGTCTTCACGAGCCAGGCAAACCGCCTGCCAGATTTGTTCCAGTTGCGCTTTAGAGGGAACAGACAGGTTCTGGTGCTGCAACCAGAGACGCACCAGCGCTCTGCCCTGTTTCTCGTCCGTCACTGTGCTCAGATCTATGCTGCCGTCTGGCGCACTCATCTGATGAAGTTTGTCTGTCAGTAAGGATTCCAGCAATGACTGCTGCTCGCCGCACAATGCGGCGCTTCGTGCTACAGCCTGCCGTAATCCCGGCCAGCGTGATGTCAGTGCCGGCACAATGTCCAGCCGCAAAAAATTACGGTCAAAACGCCTGTCCTGATTGCTCTCATCGTCCACCCAGTCCAAATGATGCTCATTGGCATAGGCTTGTAACTCGGCGCGGCTGACATCAAGCAAAGGGCGTAGGTGTAAGCCATTGGCAAAGGGTTTGACCTCGGGCATTGCAGCCAGACCGGCAGGGCCACTGCCGCGCTTTAACGCCAGCAAGACAGTTTCCAGCTGATCGTCGGCATGCTGCGCGGTCAGCAGGTACTCCTGAGACTGAACATACCCCGCCAGTGCGTCATAGCGAGCTTCTCTCGCGGCCTGTTCCAGACTGATACGGTTACCCGACGGCACACTGACTCGTTCCCAGTGAAAGGTCACCCCATCTTTCTTCGCCCAGGCTGCGCACTGTGCTAACCAGCGATCCGCATTCGGGCTTAAGCCGTGATGCACATGCACAGCAATCGACTGATAATGCGGATACTTTTGTACAAACCGACTCAAAAGATGCAGTAAAACACGGGAATCCAGTCCGCCGCTGAGCGCAAGAACAAGCTGTGATGGCTGCGGGCAAAGGCGCAAGAGGGTGTCAGAGAAATGAGTAAACAACATAAATGTCAGCAATTCTGCTCTGTGATCTGTGGCAATAAGGCTATCTTATATCAGTGCAGTGCCAGGTGTTAGTGCTGCTTTGGGCCCGTGTGCAACAACGACGCGCAACAGATAGCAAAACGGGCCGTCTGTGGCGACCCGTTGATCTGTATCCGGAAGTGCTTATCAGCAGTAGCCGTAACTCAGCAAACGCTGATAACGACGCTCCCGCAGGCTGTCATCATCCAGGCCTTCCAGATCGTTCAGTGTATTAAGCAGTTGCTGCTTGATCCGCGAAGCCATCACAGGCACGTCACGGTGCGCACCACCGAGAGGCTCTTCAATGATGTTATCAATCAGACCCAGCTCTTTCAGACGATTTGCTGTCATACCCATAGCTTCTGCAGCCTGAGGGGCTTTATCAGAATCACGCCACAGAATCGACGCGCAGCCTTCCGGGGAGATCACTGAATAAGTCGAGTATTGCAGCATATTCACGCAATCACCGACACCGATCGCCAGTGCGCCGCCAGAGCCGCCTTCACCGACCACGTTACAAATCACAGGTACGCTCAAACCGGCCATGACTTTCAAGTTCATAGCGATGGCTTCAGACTGACCGCGTTCCTCGGCACCCACACCAGGGTACGCGCCTGCTGTGTCTATAAAAGTGATGATCGGCATGCGGAAACGCTCAGCCATTTTCATCAGGCGCAATGCCTTACGGTAGCCTTCAGGTTTAGGCATACCGAAGTTACGCAATACTTTTTCACGGGTCTCTCGGCCTTTCTGATGGCCAATCACCATAACCGGACGGCCATCCAGACGGGCGATACCGCCGATCAGGGCTTTATCGTCGGCAAATGCACGATCACCGGCCAGCGGATCGAATTCAGTAAAGATATGCTCGATATAATCCAGCGTATACGGACGCTGCGGGTGACGGGCCAGTTGTGCGACCTGCCAAGCGCCCAGATCGCCAAAAATCTTTTTGGTCAGTTCCAGGCTTTTTTGTTCAAGCTGTGCAATTTCTTTGTCCAGATCAACCGAAGCCGATTTATCACGGTGCGATACATCGCGCAGTGCTTCAATTTTGGCTTCTAGCTCGGCAATGGGTTGTTCAAAATCAAGGAAGTTCAGGCTCATACCACTTGTAATCCTTTGTCCATTATTAGCAACCTGTCTGACAGGTATCGGACTCATTAATTAAACTCAAATTCGACTTGCTGCTCGCCCAGTAACACTTTGAGATCAGTGATTAAATCATCACTTGGCGTTATCCGCCACTCTGTGCCAAGGGTAAGTTTAGCGCGTGCATTCGAACGCTGATAATAAATATTCACCGGGACAGTACCTGCCCGATGCGGCTCCAGCGCTTTGCTGAAACGCTCAAAAAATGTGTGATCAATCTGCCCTTCAGTCAGCGAGATAGCAAGACCCCGCAGGTGCTTTTCTCTAGCGTCAGAAATATCAAGGACTTCACGTGCAGACATTTTAAGGCCACCATTGAAATCATCAAAGCTGACCTGTCCGGAAACGACCAAAATCCGGTCTTTTTCAATCAGATCGAGATATCGCTCCAAAGCATCGGAAAACAGCATAACTTCCATGCGCCCCGATCTGTCATCCAATGTCAGCACTCCAATCCGGGTACCGCGCTTGGTTGTCATAACCCGGGCGGCGATAACCAGTCCGGCAATCGTCACTACCTTATCACGCCCTGTCGGATGGGCATCTTTCAGGCGCCAGGTGACATAGTGCTTAAGCTCACGCACATAACTGTTGATCGGGTGGCCGGTCAGGTACAAGCCGAGCGTGTCCCGCTCGCCTTCCAGCCAGATTTTTTCTGGCCATTCCGGAATATTGGCGTACGCTTTTTCCACTTCTTCCGGCGCTGCTGTCAGCACGCCGAACATATCCGCCTGACCGAATGCCTCGGCCTGATGGTGCTGGCCAGCGGCTTTCAGCGCGTCGTCCAATGTTGCCATCATCGCCGCGCGGTTGGGTCCGAGACGATCCATCGCACCGGCTTTGATCAACCGCTCCAGAACGCGTTTATTGACCTTCTTGGTGTCTATTCTGGCACAGAAATCAAATAAGTCCTTAAAATGGCCGCCTTTTTCCCGTGCCGCAATAATATTCTCTATCGGGCCTTCACCTACCCCTTTAATAGCGCCTATGCCATAGACAATGGCACCCTCATCATCAACGGTGAAGCGGTAAAGCCCCTTGTTAACATCCGGCGGCAGTATTTGCAGATTCATGCGCTGGCATTCTTCCACCAGGCCGACCACTTTATCGGTATTATCCATGTCGGCGGTCATTACCGCAGCCATAAATTCAGCCGGATAATGCGCCTTCAGCCACAGAGTCTGGTAAGACACCAGGGCATAGGCGGCCGAGTGTGATTTGTTGAAGCCGTAACCTGCGAATTTCTCTACCAGATCGAAGATCTTCATCGCCAGCTCGCCGTCGACCCCGTTATTCACGGCGCCGCTTTCAAACGTGGCTCGCTGTTTCGCCATTTCTTCCGGTTTTTTCTTACCCATAGCACGGCGCAGCAAGTCAGCACCGCCCAGGCTGTAACCGGCCAGGACCTGGGCAATTTGCATGACCTGTTCCTGGTACAGAATAATGCCGTATGTCGGCTCCAGAATCTCTTTCAGCGACTCGTGCTGATAAGTGGCATCGGGATAAGAGATTTCTTCACGACCATGCTTACGGTCGATGAAGTTATCCACCATGCCTGATTGCAGCGGGCCAGGACGGAACAGGGCCACCAGTGCGATCATGTCTTCAAAACAGTCCGGCTGCAGGCGCTTGATCAAATCTTTCATGCCGCGCGATTCAAGCTGGAACACCGCGGTGGATTCTGAGCGTTGCAGCATGGCGAACGATTTCTGATCCGCCATCGGGATAGCCGTAATATTGACCGGCGGCTTGCCCTGAGCTTCCAGGCGCGGGTTAATCATGCCCAGCGCCCAGTCAATAATGGTCAGCGTACGCAAGCCCAGGAAGTCGAACTTCACCAGCCCCGCGGTTTCTACATCGTTCTTATCAAACTGTGTGACCGGGTGATGGCCTTCAGCGTCACAATACAGCGGGGCAAAATCTGTAATTGTGGTCGGCGATATGACCACCCCTCCGGCGTGTTTACCGGCGTTTCGGGTTACCCCTTCCAGCACCCGGCACATGTCGATCAGATCTTTGACTTCTTCATCGGCTTCGTACACTTCACCCAGCTGCGGCTCGGCCTCAAAAGCTTTTGCCAGTGTCATGCCCGGTTCTGCCGGAATCATCTTGGAAATGCGATCGACAAAGCCATAAGGGTGGCCCAGTACCCGGCCCACATCCCGGATAACGGCTTTAGCCGCCATAGTGCCAAAAGTGATGATCTGGGATACCGCATCCCGGCCGTACATTTCGGCCACGTGATCTATCACCTGATCCCGCTTATCCATACAGAAATCGATATCAAAATCAGGCATGGATACCCGTTCCGGGTTCAGAAAGCGTTCGAACAGCAGGTCAAAGGCCAGCGGATCGAGATCCGTGATATCCAGCGCATAAGCGACCAGGGATCCTGCACCCGAGCCCCGCCCCGGGCCAACGGGCACACCGTTCTCCTTCGACCACTGGATAAATTCCATGACGATCAGGAAGTAGCCAGGGAAACCCATCTGGTTGATCACTTCCAGTTCAATATCCAGACGTTCGTCGTATTCAGGGCGACGGTTTTTGCGCACTTCTTCATCCGGGAATAAGAATTCCAGACGTCGCTCCAAACCTTCTTTAGACTTCAAGACCAGGAAATCTTCCGTCGTCATGTCACCGGTCGGAAAGTTTGGCAGGAAATATTCACCTAACCGGACCGTTACATTACAGCGCTTGGCAATTTCTACTGAGTTTTCCAGGGCTTCCGGAATATCAGCAAACAGCTTGCACATTTCTTCTTCACTGCGCAGATATTGCTGAGCACTGTAATGTTTGGGACGGCGGGGATCGACCAGAGTATAACCATCATGGATACAGACGCGGATTTCATGAGCATCGAACTGATCCGGGTTGATAAAACGCACATCGTTGGTTGCCACCACAGGCAAATCTGCCTGCGCGGCCAGTTCAATGGCAAAATGCAGGTACGCTTCTTCATCCGGCCGGCCGGTACGGACCAGCTCCAGATAATAATTGCCGGGAAAGTGTTGCTGATAAAAGGCCACACAGCGCTCTGCCGCCGCCTGGTTGCCTTTGAGCAAGGCCTGTCCGACATCTCCGGTTTTACCGCCAGACAACAGGATCAACCCCTGCTTCTGCTCAACCAGCCAGTCGCGGTCAATCACAGGCATGTGTTGCACATGCCCGCGCTGATAGGCACGGGATATCAGCAAAGTCAGGTTTTTATAACCGTCATTGTCTGCCGCCAGGACAGTGAGATCAGACAGCTCATCGCCATTCTCATCGCTGCGCACTTTGAAATCCGCACCGATAATAGGCTTCACCCCCGCGCCATGGGCTGCGAAATAGAATTTCACCAGGCCGCACAAGTTAGTGAAATCTGTCAGGGCCATTGCGGGCATGCCCAGCTCTGCCACTTTCTTGACCAGAGGCGGGACCTTACTCAGGCCGTCGACCATGGAAAAGTCACTGTGGATGCGCAGGTGTATAAAGCGTGGTTCAGCCATGATGATGTCGTCAATTCAGCGGTTAAGACACAAACAGGTGTTGAGTCTAAAATGATTTTTCGTCAACGCAAGTGCCCGAAAGCCATTACTTCAAATTTTGCGCAATTCGCTCTCGAACTGGCTTAAAACTCTTACGGTGCTGCTCAATCGCGCCGTGTTTTTCCAACGCCGCAAAGTGCGCTTTGGTCGGGTAACCTTTGTGCTGGGCAAACCCGTAAGCAGGGTACTGCGCATCCAGGACTTGCATTTCTCTGTCGCGGGTCACTTTGGCCAGAATCGAGGCAGCACTGATTTCTGCCACCCGCATATCACCTTTCACCACGGCCTGGGCCGGCACAGGTAACGATGGCACACGGTTGCCGTCGATCAAGACATAATCGGGCTGTACAGACAGGCCAGCAACCGCTCGCTGCATCGCGACCATAGTAGCCTGCAAAATATTCAGCTCGTCAATTTCTTCCGGCTCACAGCGGCCCAAAGACCAGCTCAGTGCTTTTTCCTGAATGTCGTCAAACAGCGCCAGCCGCTTTTTCTCACTCAGCTTTTTCGAGTCAGCAAGCCCGACTATAGGGTTGGCCGGATCGAGTATGACAGCGGCTGTCACAACAGCACCGACCAGCGGCCCACGGCCAACCTCATCCACACCCGCAATCAATCGGGCATCCGGGTATACAAAGGGTTCGTATTGCATAATGTGTTTCACTCTGTCCGGTAAATTAACACCGGCCACTGCTAGATGACTTACCGATTAAGGTCAGCACGGCTTCGGCAGCCTGCTTATCCGCATCACACCGGATAAGCTGGTGCAGCCGGGTAAATTCGTCCATCAGCGGCTGGTTGTCGGCTGTCAGGCTTTGCTCAACTGCCGCGGCCAGTTTCTCTGGCACACACTCTTGCTGCAATAATTCAGGCACCAGTTCTTTGTCCGCCAGAATATTGGGTAATGACACATATTTGGTCTTGAGCATGCGTTTGGCTAACCAGGCTGTCAGCGGTTTGACTTTATAGCCCACCACCATTGGACGCTTAACCAACATACATTCCAGCGCTACGGTACCGGAAGCCAGTAACACCGCATCTGACGCCGTCATGACATCGCGCGCGGTATCATCAACCAGAACAAAATCCAGTTCGGGCGCTGTCGCCTTCCACGCCTGTTCAAACTGTTCCCGGCGTTTCTGGTTCACCAGCGCCACCACAAAACCCAGCTCTGGCTGTTTCGCTTTCAGCAACTGGCAAGCCTGAATAAACGGCTCTGCCAGCAGACCCATTTCACCGCCACGGCTGCCAGGTAACACGGCCAGCCAGCGTTTATCGCTGTCCAGTCCCAGTTTTTGCCGGGCAGCGGCTTTGTCTGTCTCTAATGGAATGGCATCCGCCATGGTATGACCGATGAATTCACACGGAACGTTAAATTTATCGTAAAAGGCTTTTTCAAAGGGCAGGAAGGCCAAAACCAGATTGGTCGCGGCTTCAATTTTGAAGATCCGCTTCTGCCGCCAGGCCCAGACCGACGGGCTGACATAATGAACGGTTTTAATACCCTGACATTTCAGGTCTTTTTCCAAACGCAGATTAAAGTCAGGCGCATCAATGCCCACGAACACATCCGGCGGATTGGCTGAAAAATACTTAACCAGCTCGGCTTTAATGTGAAACAGACGAGGCAGCCGACCGACAACCTCGACGATCCCCATGACCGCCAGCTCTTCCATATCAAACAGAGCTTCGCAGCCCAGCGCCTGCATGCGCGGTCCTGCAACGCCAACAAACTCGGCATCCGGATAGCGCGCTTTGACCGCTTCAATAAAGCCGGCCCCTAAAATATCGCCGGAGATCTCCCCGGCGACAATTCCAATTCGAAGAGGCTTGCTCATATCAGCGAATAATTCCGCGTTCGGTATTGTTCAGAGCATCCAGCAACAGGCCAACCGACGGCCAGTCTTTCACCATCTCTTCCAGTACCGGCTTCACCTCGGCCTGCGTTTTACCCGAGCGGTAAATCTCTTTATAGGCACGGCGCAAGGCATGAATTTCAGGCTTTTCAAAGCCATTACGCTGCAAACCCACAATGTTCAGTCCAAACGGTGTGGCATGGTTACCCTGAGCCAGTACATAAGGCGGCACATCCTGCACCACGGCAGAACAGCCACCGACATAGCTGTACGCACCCACATTACAGAATGGGTGGATGGCTGACAGTGCCATCACGCCGGCGTAATCGCCTACCACCACATGGCCACCCAGAATTGAGTTGTTACCAATATGGGTGTGATTACCAATCACGACGTCGTGAGCAACGTGGGCATTGACACACAGCAGGTTGTCATCGCCAACAATAGTCACGCCTTTATCCTGTACCGTGCCGCGATGGATCTGTACGCTTTCGCGGATCACATTGCGATCACCAATTTCCAGGCGCGTCGGTTCACCGTTGTATTTCTTGTCCTGGCACTCTTCACCGACAATTGCATAAGGAAAAATGCGATTATCCTTGCCAATCGTGGTCGGGCCTTTGATCACAACGTGTGACATGATCTCGTTACCGTCGCCAATTTCGACATCTTTGCCAATGTAGGTAAAAGGGCCAACGGTAACATTGGCTCCGATTATCACACCGTCTTCAATCACCGCTGATGGGTGAATTTGTGCTGTTTCGTGAATCATGAAAACTCTCGTCTCGCGCATTTCAACTCAGCAGAACACACAACATCGCCGTCCACTTTCGCAATGCCATTAAACATGGCAATACCGCGGCGCTCTTTCAGGAATTCCACTTCAATTACCAGCTGGTCACCAGGGCCAACGGGTTTACGGAATTTCGCATTATCAATGCTGGCAAAGTAATACAGTTCATTTTCTGCCGGCGCACCAAAGGTTTTAAACGCCAGCAAGCCAGTGGCCTGTGCCATGGCTTCAAGAATCAGTACACCAGGAAAAACAGGCATTTTCGGGAAGTGGCCGGTAAATTGCGGCTCATTGACGGAAACGTTTTTAATCGCTGTCAGTGTTTTGCCTTCTTCGTAGTTAACAACACGATCAACCATCAGAAAAGGATAACGGTGCGGAAGAAGAGCTTGGATCTCGGTGATATTCAGCGTTTTGTTTTCGCTAGTCAAAACTGCATTCCTGTCTAAAAAGTTAATAAAGCGCCGGACAAAAACGTAAGCGGCCTACGCGGTAAGTGACGCAGGCCCGAAACGGCAAAATGAGAACGAAAAACTACTGACTATCTTTTTCGAGTTTTTTCTCTACAGATTTCAATCGCTTATTCATTTCTTCAATTTTCAGAACACGTGCCGCCGTTTTACGCCATTCCCGGTTAGTTTGTAGTGGGATACCGGATGAATACACGCCAGGCTCAGTAATAGGTCTCATGACCATTGCCATACCTGTCACAGTCACGCCATCGGTAATTTCCATATGGCCATTGAACACACTGGCTCCGCCAATAAAACAATGTTTACCGACTTTCAGGCTGCCTGCCATAACCGTAGCACCTGCAATCGCAGTATTTTCACCAATGGAAACGTTATGGGCAATCTGACACTGGTTATCAATGATAACACCATCAGCGATCAGGGTATCCTCAAGCGCACCACGATCAATAGTGGTACAAGCTCCGATCTCTACTCTGTTACCAATACGCACCGTGCCCAGCTGAGGAATTTTTTGCCACTGGCCTTTATCGTTCGCATAACCAAAGCCATCAGAGCCAATCACTGTCCCCGACTGAACCAGGCAATCGTCACCCAGCACAACATTGTGATAAATACTGACATTGGCCCATAGCTTAGTGCGACTGCCAAGGCGCGCACCTTTACCGACAAAGCAGCCGGGACCAACCTGAACATGATCACCCAGCACCACACCGGATTCGATCACGGCATTATGGCCAACGGCAACGCCCTCACCCAGAACGGCGTCAGGGGCAATATACGCTGATGGCGCAATATCTACCGCGCTGGCTGGTGTGGAATCGAGCCACTGAGCCACTTTGGCGTAGGCCAGATAAGGGTCTTTAACGATCAGTGCATTTCCGTCGAAATATTCAGCATCAGCCGGTGTCAACATCACCGCTGTCGCCTTGCACGCTTGCAGGTGCTGACGGTATTTACTGCTGGAAAGGAAAGTGATCTGGCCGGAGCCTGCCTGGCCCAACCCTGCAATTGCTGTGACTTCGGCCGCTGCGTCACCACGCAGCTCCGCACCTAATTTTTCTGCTAATGCAGCAAGCGTCAATGCAGCCATTATTTACCTTAATATTTCGTTTTGTACGTACTGCGCCTTATTATCTGCGGAGTAAGAGACAATGCAAAGGGATAACGCAGAAACGCCCACAATTTGAACAATGTTCACATAATAATGTCATTTTGGATACTAAGAGGAATACACCAGACGGACCTTGATTCCCTCCCGGTGTACTCTCTCGCTAGCACTCAGTGAAACAAGCGCAGCTTATTTCACCGCTGACATCACTTTCGCAGACAGATCATCTTTAGGGTTAGCAAACAGGATTGCCTGACCATCAACAACCATATCGTAGCCTTCGCGCTTAGCCACATCCTGAATCGCTGTACGCAGTTTCATGGCCAGCTTTTGCTGCTCTTCCGACGCACGACGCGCCTGATCTTCCTGCAGAGCACGCGCTTTTTGCTTGAACTGGCCATCCAGCGTCTGCAACTCGTTTTGCAGTTTAGACTTGTCGCTGGCACTCATCAGCTGACCATCACGCTTGAGCTTTTCCAGCTTAGATTTGATATTGGTTTCCAGCGAGCGCAATTCTGTTACCCGTCCCTGGAACTCGTTACGCAGCTTATCCTGCAAGTTGTAACGCTGTGCCAGTTGCGCCATGGCTTGAGCCGTGGCAACGTAGCCTACCTTCTCAGCCGCTGCCGCTGCCTGGGTATACATAGATGATGAAAGAACGACCAGGCTAAGACCGGCTGCTTTAATCCACTGTTTCAAAGGCTCTCTCCTTAAAGGGTTAGAATGTGCGTCCGATGGTAAATGTGAAGAATTCTTCGTCATCGCCATCGTATTTCTTAAGTGGCCTCGCTACCGAAAAGACCAGAGGTCCCATTGGTGACATCCACTGCAGAGCCGCACCATATGAAGCACGGATCAGGAAAGGATCTGAATAGTCATACAGAAAATCACCGTCCTGTCCGCTCAAATCGTATTCTGTGTCCCACACGTTACCGGCATCAATAAACAGGCTGGTACGGATCTGATTCCTCGCCTCTTCAGAAGCAAACGGAGTCGGGACGATCAGCTCAACACTGGCCAGTGCGACAGCATTACCGCCCGCAGCATCGTCAGAACCTGTCGCACAGCTGTTATTGCCACCTATGCTACCACCGCTATCACAGCCGCCAACATAGACAGCTTTCGGACCCACAGTATTGGAACGGAACCCACGCAGGGTAGAGAAGCCACCCGCATAGAAGTTTTCATAAAACGGCAATAGCTGATCACTGCCATTATCCGTTGTGCCGTAACCATTACCATAGCCCAGCCGTCCGCGAAGCAACAGGGTAAAGTCCTGTTCCTGAGTTAACGGGAAGTACTGACGGACATCATACTGCGCTTTAAAATACTGGGCATCTGAACCCGGTACTGTCATGCGGAAGGTAGCACGCTGATGGTTACCTGCTGTCGGGAAGAAGCCACGGTTCAGGTTATTGCGGGTCCAGGAAACCGACCAGTCAAAGTCATCCAGCTCAATGGAAGTATTCGCTTGATCAAAATCATGAATTTGTTTGAATTTTTCGATCTGATAATACTCTTCCGTATTCGAGATCTTGTTGTGGTCATAGCCCAGACCAAATTCAAAGAAATTCAGTTCATCATACGGAAAACCCCAGGTCAGACTGGTACCGTAGCTCTGGTTGGTATAGTCAGAAATGTTAGCGTCAGAGGCTTCAAACTCGTTGTAGTACACTTTGCCGCCCAGGCTGATACCATCCAGCGTGAAATACGGGTCGCGGTACTCAACGCTCACGTTTTTCTGGTAGTCATTCATCATGGCACTGATGCCGAAACGGTTACCGGTTCCCAGGAAGTTGTCCTGCTGGATACCAGCCTGGAAAGAAACTCCGGATTCAGTACCATAACCGACACCAAAGTTGATGTTACCAGCGTTGGCTTCTTTCACCTTGTACTGAACATCGACCTGATCTTCGGTGCCCGGAACACGCACTGTCTGTACATCAACCGATTCAAAGAAACCGGTACGGTTCAGACGTTCTTTACCGCGTTCAATTGACTTAGAGTTGAGCCAGCTGCCTTCCATCTGGCGCATTTCGCGGCGCAACACTTCGTCCTGAGTTGATGTATTGCCAGAGAAAGCAATATTACGCACGTAAATACGCTTGCCTGGCTCAACGTTCACCAGCAGGGACACCTGCTGATTGGTATCATCAAACTCTGGAATGGTATTCACCTGCGGGTAGGCATAACCCAACTCGCCAAGCCGGCGTTTGATCGACTCTTCCAACCCTGTGACTTTCGCACCGTTGTAAATATCACCCTCTTTAAAGGTGACCAGCCCGGCCAGTTCGCCCTGCGCGCCAACCAGGTTTCCGCGGAATTTGACGCCCTTGACAGTATACTGCTGGCCTTCATTGATATTCAGAGTGATGTATACCCCTTTCTTATCAGGGGAGATAGACACATGGGTCGATTCAAGCTTGTATTTCAGATAACCGTTGTTGAGGTACTGAGAACGCAGGGTTTCCAGATCACCAGCCAGCACCTGTTTCTGATACTTTTCATCGGCCAGGAAGTTCCACCAGGGTACATCGGCCTGCAGATTGAATTTGTCGCGCAGATCTTCATCGGTAAACACGTTATTACCAATGAAATTAATTTGCTGAATTTTCGCCGATACCCCTTCGGTAAAGACAAATTTCAGGTCAGCACGATTTCGTGGCAATGGGGTCACAACGGCCTTAACACTGGCATTGTACTTGCCCACACTGTAGTAGAAATCTTCCAGGCCCTTTTCAATCTTACTCAGAGTAGTGCGATCCAGTGCTTCACCCACGCTGATTTTAGACGCGTTGAGGTTTTCCTGGAGCTGCTCGTCTTTGATTGCCTTGTTGCCAGAAAACGTAATGCTGGCAATGGTCGGACGCTCAATGACTTTCACCACCAGAGCATTGCCGTCACGAAAAACCTGAATATCTTCAAAATTGCCTGAAGCAAACAAGGCCTGGATCATATCCGCGACGTCACGTTCATCGACCGAATCACCAATTCTGACAGGCGTTTTCAGCAATGCAGCACCCAAGGCTACACGCTGTAATCCCTCAAAGCGGATATCATCCACCACAAATTGTTCCGCATGTACCACACTGCTGCCAAGCAAGAGGGATGCGACTAACAGTTTCTTCATCGCCATTACTGTTCTGATTATTCCTTGCTAAAAACGCACTTATTAAAGGCGGGTAAAATCATTTATGAGCGCTACAGCCATCAAAACGACTAAAATCACAGATCCAAGACGGTAGCCAAGATCCTGTATACGCTCTGAAACAGGACGTCGTGTCACAGCTTCAATTGC
This sequence comes from Photobacterium arenosum, assembly GCF_014841115.1. Taxonomy (GTDB): domain Bacteria; phylum Pseudomonadota; class Gammaproteobacteria; order Enterobacterales; family Vibrionaceae; genus Photobacterium; species Photobacterium arenosum. The sequence continues at coordinate 52,637 of NZ_JACYTP010000018.1, read as the reverse complement.
AAAAAAGAGTAAATGCCCACCATCCAGCACAGGCAGCGGCAACAGGTTCACTATACCCAGGTTAACGCTAATTAAAGCCAGGAAACCCAAAAAGTACACTATGCCATAATCAGCCGTTGTTCCCGCACCTTTGGCGATAGAAATCGGGCCGCTTAAATTCTTCAGTGCCACATCCCCGGTCACCAGTTTGGTTACCATATCAAAGGTCAGTGTCACCAGTTGCCAGGTTTTCCCGGTCGCTTCACCAATGGCCTCAATCGGTCCATACTGGCGAACAAAGCGCTGATCTGCTGGCCACTCTGACATCACAGGTGCGAAGCCAGCATATCCAACCCACTCACCGCTCGGCAACTCTTTGCTAATGGGCGTCAAGGAGGCTTCTACCAGCTCGTCGCCACGGCGCAGCTGAACTGTCAGCGCTTGATCCGGGCTGGAACGAACCGCATCAACCACCTGCAGCCATTGAGTAATCGGCTGCTTGTCGATAGCGACAATCGTATCCCCTATTTCGAAGCCAGCTTTTTTGGCCGCTCCGTTATCCACCAACTGACCAATTTCCAGCGTGATCGGCGGTGAAAACGGGGTGAGACCCAGAGTCGTCAGTATACGCTCACTTTCCGGGTCAAAAGACCAGTTGCGCAAATCCAGATTGAATGTCTTTTCATAAGACTCTTCCGACGGCACGGCTGTCAGCGTCATCTCATCATCACCAATATGGCTTATCATGGCCATATTGACGGACTCCCAATCCGGAGTTTGGATACCGGAAACTGACTTAAGTTCCATGCCGCTTTCAATACCGGCCTGGGCAGCTATTGACTGCGGCGCAACCTCTCCGATCACCGGCTTAACCGCAGGGACACCAATCAGGTACACAACCCAATAGGCAAAGATAGCAAAAACAAAGTTAGCAAGAGGGCCAGCCGCCACAATGGCGCTTCTTTGCCACAATGACTTGTTATTGAAAGCCTGATGGCGACGTTCAGCCGGTACAGTGTCAACCCGCTCATCCAGCATTTTGACATAGCCGCCGAGTGGGATCATTGCCAGTATGTATTCGGTGCCTTGCTTATCAACCCGGCGCCATAGGGGTTTGCCAAAACCAATGGAAAAACGCTCGACATACACGCCGCAACGGCGTGCAACCCAGAAGTGTCCGAATTCATGCACCGCAATTAAAATGCCCAGCGCAACGAGAAAGGCGCCCAAATTCCACAAAATTCCCATCATTTAGCTACCTTCTGAATCACTTGCTGCGCAAGCTGTCGTGCATCAGCATCCAACGCCATCACACACTCCAGACTCCGCGGCTCTGTCAGGTTAATCCGCTCCAGCACTTGCTGGTTCACTCGCGCGATATCGGTAAAACGTATTCCACCGGCCAGAAACTCTGCCACCGCCACCTCATTGGCAGCATTGAGCGACGTTGTTGCTGCCTGTCCACTGTAGCACGCATCTATCGCAAGCTGCAGACACGGATAACGCGACATATCCGGCGCCATAAATGTCAGTTCTCCCGCCTGGGTAAAATCAAGCGGCTTAACGCCGGCATCCACCCTTTCAGGATAGGCCATGGCAAAAGCGATTGGCGTCTGCATATCCGGCAAACCCATCTGCGCAATCACTGAACCATCTTTGTACTGTACCATAGAGTGAATCACCGACTGGGGATGAATCAGCACCTCCAGTTGCTCCCTGGACGCATTAAACAACCAGCGGGCTTCTATGTACTCCAGCCCTTTATTCATCATAGTGGCCGAGTCAACGGAAATCTTCGGTCCCATCGACCAGTTTGGATGCGCAATGGCCATTTCCGGTGTCACAGTCTCCAGATCCCGTGGATCGGTATAGCGAAACGGACCACCAGAGCCGGTCAGCAAAATCTTACTGATCCCAGCTGCAGACAGATCACAGCGCCCGGTCTGCTTTTGAACACCTAAGGGTAGACACTGATAAATAGCATTATGTTCACTGTCCACCGGTAATAATTCTGCGTCATACTTCGCAACGGCATCAATAAACATCTGGCCAGACATCACCAGGGCTTCTTTATTAGCCAGCAGCACTCGCTTCCCGGCTTTAACCGCAGACATAGTCGGCATCAACCCTGCTGCCCCCACTATGGCGGCCATTACGGTATCCACTTCATCCAGCGCGGCAATTTCGCACATGCCAGCAACACCGGTCAGCACCTGAGTGGCAACACCGTGAGCTTTCAACTGCTCAGACAGTTCACGTGCGGCCTGCTCGCAGGCCATAGCTGCAAACTTGGGCTTCCACTGACAGCACAGTTCAAACATTTTACGGCTGTCTGTCCCAGCCGCCAGCGCGACCACCTCAAAGTGGTCAGGATTGTTTGCCGCTACGGCCAGTGTACTGGTGCCTACCGACCCCGTTGCTCCAAGAATGGTTAACTTACGCATACCTTCACTACTTTATGAATTCTGGCTGTTCACAGCCATAATCCTACCGTTCATTTCCAGTCAGTGTGTAAACAGGGGGTCAACACACTATCAAGGGTATCAAAATCAAAATGGGGGAAGTGGTTACCCGCTTCCCCCCGAATCAGGTCTCAGATAAGCCAGAGATAGAGCAATGCAAAAACGGGCAGTGCCGCCGTCAGGCTGTCTATCCGGTCCAGAATACCACCGTGACCAGGTAAGATCTGTCCACTGTCTTTAATTCCGGAAACACGCTTGAGCATACTCTCTGCCAGATCACCAAATACAGAGGCAATCACAGTCAGCACCACTGTCACTAACAGTGCACCGCTGTTATTAAAGGTTATGCCAAACAGTTCTGCGGTTGCCCACGCGACGACCACTGCCAGCACCACACCACCGGCAAGCCCTTCAAGGGTTTTATTCGGGCTGACTCTGGGGGCCATTTTATGGCGGCCAAAACGTTTACCCGCGAAATAAGCACCGCTGTCTGCCGCCCAGACCAGTAAACACACCAACATAACCAGTTTGGCACCCAGATAGGGGGCTTCGGCATAGTTAACAGCACGTAACATGACGACGCCCCAGAAAAAGGGAATCAAAGTCAGTAAGCCAAAAAGGTAGCGAAGCGTGGTTGAACCAACCCAGAAGCCAGATTGGTTCGGATAAGTCACGACCAGCAAGCAGGCAAACAACCACCAGGCGCCACCTGCAGCTAACATGATGTGATGAGGAAATTGTAAATTACCCAATTCGATGGCATCTGCAGGGAGAGCCAGAAATGACGCCAGTAAGACTAAAACAGGGGGTACCATCGCCAGCAGGCGTGAACGGGTATTTACAAACTGGGTCCATTCCCAGAAGCCAACCAGGGTGATACCTGCGATAGCCAACATAAAACCCGAAAAAGGTAGCAGGAAGATGCCGGCTACCACCAATGGTGCCAGAACCAATGCAGTCAAAATTCGTTGCTTAAGCAAGCTTGTTCCTCTCGTTATTATTTATCGTTGTCGCTTCTCAGCAATATCTTGCTTGGCAGCAATCCAACAAGCCACGAGCTTGTTTTCAGAATGGCAGCGGGGTTCCATTTTCCGCGCTACCATCTTGGTGTTACTGAGCTTTCAGTAACTTTTTTATTTGTTCACCCGTACAACCAAAACGACGCTCCCGATCCATAAACCAGGCAATGGCATCGGCTAAGGTATTTTCATCAAAATCAGGCCAGAGTTGCGGTGTGAAATACAACTCGGCATAGGCGGTCTGCCACAGCATAAAGTTGCTGATCCGGCATTCGCCACTGGTACGAATAAGAAGATCGACATCAGGCAAGCCACTGGTGGATAAGCGAGCAGCCAGCATGTCTTCAGTGATATCATCCGGGGTCAGCCCCTGCTCGGCCACTTCCCGGGCGAGAGCCTGAGTAGCCTGAAGAATATCCCATTGTCCGCCATAATTCGCCGCCACGTTGAGAACCATGCCGGTGTTGCCAGCGGTTAAAGTTTCGGCTGCCGTGATTTTGTCCTGAAGACGCTGACTGAAGCGGCTGGTGTCGCCAATAATTTTAAGACGGATGTTATTTTTATGCAGACGCTTCACTTCCCGGCCAAGAACGGTCAGAAAGAGTTCCATCAATAAAGACACTTCATCTTCCGGACGGCGCCAGTTTTCACTGCTGAATGCAAACAGAGTCACTACCTGGATACCAATACGGCTCGCAGCAGAGACAGTTTTACGTACGGCTTCTACACCGGCTTTATGGCCAAACACCCGCGCTTTACCCTTCGCCTTCGCCCAGCGTCCGTTACCATCCATAATGATAGCCACGTGCTTGGGCAGGTTCTGGGTGTACCATTCAGTGCTGCTTGTATGCTCTGTCATACTTTTCCCTCAACAAAAAAGCGCCGTGCTGCACGCACAGCGCTTTAGAGCTTATCAAGCCAGAGTCAATAATAAGTAAGGAGAACCTTATACTTCCATCAACTCTTTTTCTTTCGCTTCCAAAATGGTATCAATTTTCTTCACGGCAGCATCAGTCAGCTTCTGAATGTCATCCTGAGCACGACGATCATCGTCTTCTGAAATTTCTTTATCTTTCAGCAGTGCCTTCACTTCTGCGTTGGCATCACGACGGATATTACGAATGGCAACACGGCCTTGTTCTGCTTCAGCGCGAACAACCTTCACCAGGTCTTTACGACGCTCTTCCGTCAATGCTGGCAGTGGAACCCGGATAACCGTACCTGCAGAGGATGGGTTAAGGCCCAGATCCGACATCATGATCGCCTTTTCAATTTTAGGCGTCAGTTCCTTGTCGAATACCGTAATGGCCAGGGTACGGGCATCTTCAGCGATGACGTTAGCTACTTGACGCAGCGGTGTGTTGGATCCGTAATAGTCAACCTGAATACCATCTAGCAAACTTGGATGTGCACGACCAGTACGCACTTTTGCCAGCTGAGATTTCAGTGCTTCAACACTTTTTTCCATGCGCGTTTGCGCATCAGTTTTAATATCGTTAATCACGTTTGTACCCTTGAATAGTCGGTCTTAGCAGGAAGCTGTTTTCCTACCCTATCAATATGTTACGCCCTTACTCGCTGTGAGCGATCAAGGTACCTTCCGGCTCACCCATCACCACTTTGCGCAGTGCGCCAGGTTTATTCATGTTGAACACACGAATCGGCATACCGTGGTCACGAGCCAATGTGAAGGCGGCGAGATCCATGACTTTCAGCTCTTGTTCCAGAACATCCTGATAACCTAGCTTATCATAAAGAACAGCTTCTGGGTTTTTAACTGGATCGTCACTGTAAACACCGTCCACTTTTGTGGCTTTCAGCACAACATCAGCTTCAATTTCAATACCACGCAGACATGCCGCTGAATCTGTCGTAAAGAAAGGATTACCTGTACCGGCAGAGAAAATAACAACCCGGCCCTGGCGAAGCTGGCTGATAGCTTCTGCCCAGTTATAGCTGTCACAGACACCATTCAGCGGAATAGCTGACATTACTTTCGCGTTCACATAGGCACGGTGCAGCGCGTCACGCATGGCAAGGCCATTCATCACTGTCGCCAGCATACCCATGTGATCGCCCACAACTCGGTTCATACCCGCAGCAGCCAGACCTGCACCACGGAACAGATTACCACCACCGATAACCAGACCCACCTGTACGCCCAGTTCTACCAGTTCTTTAATTTCCTGAGCCATGCGGTCAAGCACATGTGCATCAATACCAAAACCTTCGTCGCCCTGCAGCGCTTCGCCACTCAGTTTCAGCAGGATCCGTTGATAAGTCGGTTTAGGATTCGTGGTCATTTATTGTACCTTCCAGGCTTACTATAGAGATATGGAGTTGTAAAAAGACCGCAGCCTTGGCCACGGTCTTCTATAAGCAATTTGCGAAAGATTAACCTTTCTGCGCCAGAGCAACTTCTTCAGCGAAGCTCAGGCCTTCTGCTTTCTCAATACCTTCACCTACTTCCAGGCGAATAAAGGTAGAAACAGAAGCGCCGTTTTCTTTCAGTACGTCACCGACAGATTTCTTAGGCTCCATGATGAAAGGCTGACCAGTCAGAGAGACTTCGCCAGTGAACTTCTTCATGCGGCCTTCAACCATCTTCTCAGCGATTTCCTGAGGCTTGCCTTCGTTCATGGCGATTTCAACCTGAACTTCACGCTCTTTAGCAACAACGTCAGCTGGTACGTCTTCTGGGTTCACGTACTCTGGGCGTGAAGCTGCAACGTGCATTGCAATGTGCTTCAGGGTTTCGTCTTCGCCGTTACCAGCAACAACAACACCGATACGGTCGCCGTGACGGTAAGAAGCCACTTTCTCACCTTCGATGTAAGCAACACGACGGATAGAGATGTTCTCACCAATTTTAGCAACCAGAGCAATACGCTTCTCTTCGAACTGAGCTTGCAGTTCAGCGATGTCAGTTTTGCCAGCCAATGCAGCATCAGCGACTTCGTTGGCGAAAGCCAGGAAGTTGCCGTCTTTAGCAACGAAGTCAGTCTGGCAGTTCACTTCTACCAGAGCAGCCAGGCTGTCGTTGTTCTTGATGATGATAGAACCTTCAGCAGCGATGTTACCTGCTTTCTTAGCCGCTTTTGCAGCGCCGCTCTTACGCATGTTCTCGATGGCCAGCTCGATATCAGCATTTGCTTCAACCAGTGCTTTTTTACATTCCATCATACCTGCGCCAGTACGCTCACGCAGTTCTTTAACCAGGGCAGCTGTAACTGTTGCCATTGTTATATCCTCAGTTTTCAAATCTTGGTGTAAAAATCAGGGGCCTGTAAACGGCCCCTGTTAACCATACTTAGTTTACACAAGGTAACTTAAGATGCTCAAAGGAGCGACTGATTACTCAGCTTCTACGAAACCGTCTTGCTCAGCCTGAACAACGATGTCCTGGTTACGAGCTTCAGTAACAGTAGTTGCAACAGCACCTGTGTACAGCTGGATAGCACGGATTGCGTCATCGTTACCTGGGATAACGTAATCTACGCCGTCTGGGTTAGAGTTAGTATCTACGATAGAGAATACTGGGATACCCAGGTTGTTCGCTTCTTTGATAGCAATGTGCTCGTGATCAGCATCGATAACGAACATAGCGTCTGGCAGACCGCCCATGTTCTTGATACCGCCCAGAGATTTCTCCAGTTTTTCCATTTCACGAGTACGCATCAGCGCTTCTTTCTTAGTCAGCTTGTCGAAAGTACCATCGGTAGACTGAGTCTCCAGATCTTTCAGACGTTTGATTGACTGACGAACAGTTTTCCAGTTAGTCAGCATACCGCCCAACCAACGGTTGTTCACGTAGTACTGATCACAGCTGTTGGCCGCGTCTTTGATAGATTCGCTTGCAGCACGCTTAGTACCAACGAACAGGATTTTACCTTTGCGAGCAGCGATCTTGTTGATTTCTGCCAGCGCTTCGTTGAACATTGGTACAGTTTTTTCAAGGTTGATGATGTGTACACGGTTACGAGCACCGAAGATGAATGGCTTCATCTTAGGGTTCCAGTAACGGGTTTGGTGACCAAAGTGTACACCAGCCTTCAGCATGTCGCGCATTGATACAGTTGCCATTGAATATTCCTCAATTGGGGTTAGGCGTCCACATATCCCATGCTACCGACCCTTGACCTTTTAAGGTCGACTTACTCATAAGCCTTGGGCACCCCGGAGCACGTGTCGATATGTGTGAGTGATTAAATAAAATAATGTTTTCGCAATCTGACCTGCCGCACTGACTTTCGTCAACGCACAATATGCCAAATTACGGCGCGCTTTATACCATATTTAGACCGCAAAAATCCAGTCAAAATCTTCTGTGCAGGCCAAAGTCAGTTTTCATCCTCCGCTCTCGCTGATACCATATAAAGTATAGAGACTGACAGAGCAGAGAAGTTTGCATGAGCATTAAGATCAAGACGGCTGAAGAAATTGAAAAGATGCGCGTTGCCGGCCAGTTGGCTGCCGACGTACTGGAAATGATTGAGCCGTATGTAAAACCTGGCGTATCCACTGAAGAACTGAACCGGATCTGTCATGAGTACATCACCGAAACCCAGGGTGCGATCCCGGCTCCGCTGAACTATCACGGTTTCCCTAAATCCATCTGTACCTCAATCAACCATGTGGTATGCCACGGCATTCCCAGCGAACAAGATGTATTGCAAGATGGCGATATCATCAACATTGATATCACGGTAATCAAAGATGGCTACCACGGCGATACCTCTAAAATGTTTGAAGTAGGCGAGGTCTCACTGGAAGACAAACGCCTGTGCCGTGTCGCGCAGGAAAGCCTTTACCAGGCCATTAAAAAAGTGAAGCCGGGCACCAAGCTGGGCGAGATTGGCACCACAATCCAGAAGTTTGTGAAAAACGGTAACAGCCGCTTCACCATTGTCAGAGACTACTGTGGCCACGGCATCGGTGATGAATTCCATGAAGAGCCGCAAGTGGTCCATTACAAAAACGCCGACCGCACTGTACTGAAAGCGGGTATGTGTTTCACCATCGAGCCAATGATCAATGCCGGTAAGTTCGGCTGCCTTCTCGATGATGAAGACGGCTGGACGGTTTACACTGTCGACGGCAAGAAATCGGCGCAATGGGAACACACGCTGCTGGTCACTGATAGCGGCTGTGAAATCCTGACCCTGCGTAAAGAAGAAAGCCTGCCACGGGTGATGAAAAACGCCTGACCCGCAGGTCAGTTCGACGATTACTGACCATTGACTCAAAGCCAGCACATTGCTGGCTTTTTTGTTGCTGTAATTCAGGCTAGAGTAAAGAGACGGCAGTTTTCCTCCCAGCCACCAGCAAAGGCTTGGAAACAAGGCTTTATTGCCCGTCACTGATACCTCAACATGGCATGGACAGCAATGACACAGATTCAATCCGAACCCCACACCCCAACCAGCTGCGAAGACACTGCTCAGCTGCTTATCATGCTCAAAGAAGAGTTGGAGCAATTCAACGATCAGCAGCAGTTACTCTTCTCCCAGCATGTTCCTGTGACTGAGCTGGTCGAAGCCAGAGCGGGCTGTATAGACCGGCTGCTTCGCCATCTCTGGCCCCTGTTCGGACTCGATAAGCGCGACGATCTCTCGCTGGTTGCGGTCGGCGGATACGGTCGCGGCGAGCTGCATCCCTTGTCTGACGTCGACATCCTGCTGCTCAGTACCATCCCGCTTGATAATCATACAGGAAAACAAATCAGTGAGTTTCTGACCTTACTGTGGGATCTCAAGCTGGAAGTGGGCCACAGCGTCCGTACCGTTGAAGAGTGTATCAATATCGGGCTGGAAGATTTAACCGTGGCCACCAATCTTCAGGAAGCCCGCCTGCTGTGCGGCAGTGAAGACAGCTTTCTGCAATTGCAGGATCAGGTCAATTCCGGCAAATTCTGGCCCAGCGAAGCCTTCTACCGTGCCAAAGTCGAAGAGCAGCGCATCCGCCATGCCCGCTATCACGACACCACCTATAACCTGGAACCGGATATCAAATCCAGCCCTGGCGGGCTGCGTGACATTCACACCTTAAGCTGGGTCGCCCGCCGGCATTTCGGCGCGACCAATCTGCTGGAGATGAGCCGCTTTGGTTTTCTGACAGATGCCGAGTACCGTGAACTGTATGAGTGCCAGGCCTCGTTGTGGCGTATCCGTTTTGCCCTGCATTGTGAGCTCAAACGCTACGACAACCGGCTGACCTTCGAGCATCAGGCTTCCGTCGCGCAAAAACTGGGCTATCAAGGGGAAGGCAACAAACCGGTCGAAATGATGATGAAAGAGTTCTACCGCACGCTCAGGCGTGTGGCCGAACTCAATAAAATGCTGCTGCAGCTGTTTGATCAGGCGATACTGAAAAACGGTGACGAGTTAGCCATCGTCGATCTGGACGACGATTTCCGCCTGGTCGGCAACCTCATCGAAGCCAGAAAGCCAGCCTTATTTCAGGCACGTCCGGAGACCATTCTCGACATGTTCCTGCATATCGCAGGTAATTCAGAGATAGAAGGCATTTCAGCCCCCACGCTGCGCCAGTTACGTACTGCCCGCCGCCGTCTGAACCGCTTTTTAGTGGATATTCCTGAAGCACGCGAGAAATTCATGGAGCTGGTACGCCAGCCAAACGCCCTGAACAAAGCTTTTCGCCTGATGCACCGCCACGGTGTGCTTGCCGCCTATCTCCCGCAATGGAGCCAGATAGTGGGGCAAATGCAGTTTGACCTGTTCCATGTTTACACCGTGGATGAGCACAGTGTCCGCCTGCTCAAACACATGAACAAATTCAGCGATCCGGCCAACCGGGAGCTTCACCCTATCTGCTGCGAAGTGTATCCGCGGATTCAGAAAAAAGAATTGCTGATACTGGCGGCAATTTTCCACGACATCGCCAAAGGCCGAGGCGGCGACCATTCCGAGCTGGGGGCAGACGACGCCTACCGGTTCTGCCTTGAACATGGCCTGTCGCGACCGGAAGCCAATCTGGTCACCTGGCTGGTCAAGAATCACCTGCTGATGTCAGTCACCGCCCAGCGCAGAGACATTTATGACCCGGATGTGATCACTGAGTTTGCCAAGACAGTGCGCGATGAAGAGCGGTTGGATTATCTGATTTGCCTGACAGTGGCAGATATCTGCGCCACCAATCAGGAGCTGTGGAACAGCTGGAAGCGCACCCTGCTGGCCGAACTGTATTACTCCAGCCAGAAAGCGCTACGTCGCGGCCTGGAAAACCCGCCTGATGTCCGCGAACGTATTCGCCACAACCAGCAAATGGCCTCTGCCCTGCTGCGCAGCCAAGGCTTCAGCCAGCGTGAAGTCGACGTGCTCTGGCAACGTTTTAAAGCCGACTATTTTCTGCGTCACACCCACCAGCAGATAGCCTGGCATGCCGAGGCGCTGCTGAAACATGAGAATCCGGATGTGCCGCTGATACTGATCAGCAAAAAGCCGACCCGTGGCGGGACCGAAGTGTTCGTTTACAGCCGCGACAAAGCCAAACTGTTTGCCATTGTTGTGGCCGAACTGGATAAGAAAAACCTCAGCGTTCATGATGCACAAATCATGACCAGTAAAGATGGCTACACCTTAGATACCTTCATGGTGCTGGATCCAAACGGTGATCCCCTGACGGACAACCGCCGCGCCACGGTCCGGGACGATCTTATCCATGCCCTGGACACCATGGTTTCGGTGCGGCGCAATAAGCGTCCGCCACGCAAGCTGCGCCATTTCAACGTCAAAACCCAGGTCGATTTTCTGCCCACCAAAACAGGCAAAAAGACCATGATGGAGCTGGTGGCACTGGACATGCCAGGGCTGCTGGCCCGGATAGGTTCAGTGTTTGCCGATCAGAATGTCAGTCTGCAGGCCGCCAAGATCACCACCATAGGGGAGAGAGCAGAAGACTTTTTCATTCTGGTCAATGAAGAGGGTCAGCAACTGAGCGCCGAGCAGGAATCGGCGCTCAAAACCGCACTGATTGAACGTATTGACGACGCGGCATAGTCAAACCCGTCAGCCCGTCAGCCAAACATGACGGGCTGTTGCGAATCCTTGACGCAGATTCTGCGCCGCGTGCAAGATTTACCCAGCATAAATTGCTAGAGTAGCAACAAACTGCCTCTATCAACGCCAGGTAATGCCACTTAGGTTCGCATTTGTTGTACTGAGCGCAGACGGTTTATTGACTGAAACAACACGAGGCCGCCATGTACCCCAACCTTACCAGCCTGGGCATCGAACACCCTGAGCGCATTGAAAGTTATAGTCTGCGCCAGGAAGCTGCGAATGACATTCTGAAAATCTACTTCGCCAAAGGAAAAGGAGAGATTTTTGCCAAAAGCATGAAGTTCAAATTCCAACGCCAGTCCAAGTCTGTCATCGTGAACAGCGGCAACCGTGAAGCCAAGGAAGTCTCGGAGATTAACCGCAAGCTGACTTTTGTCACCGACGAGTTAGACAAGATCACGAAAAAGCGTCACACCGATGTCGATATCAAGAAAAAAATTCTGGACGATTTACGCCATCTGGAACAGGTGGTCAGCCATAAAATTGCCGAGATCGAATCCGATCTGGCAAAACTGAAGTAACTAGTGGTAAATAATAAGTCAGAAATCGGGCACCTGCTGAGGTGCCCTTTTTACATCTCGCTACCTGTGAGACACCGGCATTACTGCACTTTTTTCATAAAGTCCTGCAGCCAGGGCAGCGCCGCTTCCGCCGGATCAAAATTGACGCAGGCATCAATATCCAGACGCGCAGTCACAGGCTTGGCCTGCAGCTCCTGAAGTAAGGCGTCAAACTGCCGTCCGCCGCCACAGTATCTGTCCTCACCGTAACTGGAATCGCCCATCGCTATCACACCATAGTTGAGCGCCGGCATCAGTGGAAACTGATCATTCAGCGCCATATACAGCGGCAACAGATTTTCAGGGATCTCCCCCTGCCCTGTGGTGGAAGTAATCACCAACGCGACCTGATCCCGGTAAGCAAGAAAATCGTCCAGACTGGGATCTGTGAACAGTTCCGCATCGTGGCCATTGGTTTTCAGCTCGCTGACGACTTCTTCTGCGACTTCCTCTGCCCCGCCAAACACAGAGCCCACAAATACACCAATAGTTGCCATCACAGTCACACCTCACTCCCTGTTTAAATTTCAATGACCTGAGATTACTCTGACCCTTGTACCGGCCAGATGCAAATTCCGAAACACAAATGCGCGATCCTGCAATCAAAAACGGTGATTTTATCCGTCCAGATAAGACAGCGGCCACTGGAAGGCCAGCATCACACCCTGCCAGCTCTGATCCACGGTTGCACGGATCGTTATCGGCAGACCGGTAACCGGATGGAAAAATTCCAGCGCAGAGGCATGCAGCATCAGCCGGTGACAGTCATAGTGCTCCCTGAACATGCGGTTATGCCGGCCATCGCCATGGTTCACATCACCAATAATATGATGACTCAGATGATGCATGTGCCGGCGCAGCTGATGCTTGCGGCCGGTTTCCGGTTTCATTTCAACCAGGGTATAGCGGCTGGTTGCATAACGGCCGACAGGGATTGGGGTTTCCACTCTGGCGAGCGGACGATACGCTGTGACGGCCTCCTGCGGTGCTTTGTCCTGCAAGGTCCGCTTATCGCTCATCTTATCCAGCTCTTCTTTCAGCGGATAATCCAATACTGCGGCTTCTTTCACCCAGCCGCGTACCACAGCATGATAGGTTTTCTTCACCTCCCGGCCCGCAAATTTTGGCATCATTTCAGCGGCCATCTCGCTTGAGAGTGCAAATAACAGTACGCCTGAGGTCGGTTTATCGAGTCGGTGTAAGGGAAACACATGCTGCCCACCGAGCTGATCCCGCAGGGTCTGCATCACAAACCGGGTTTCGTGGCGATCAAGCCAGGAGCGGTGCACCAGCATACCGGCCGGTTTGTTAACGGCAACCAGATAGTCATCCTGATACAGGATCTCAAGTTCAGTATTTGGCGCTGTCATTGATTCGCCCCGCCCAGCCAGTGATCCAGTTCAGCAATCAGCGGCAACACACCGGCCAGTTCAGGTTCCAGTTTGGCTGACTCTTCAGCATAGGGATAAATATTGAACTGAGTCGGCAACATCAGCCTTTCCTCGACCAGATGATACATACGGGGCAGAAAAATCCATTGCAGCCATTCTGCACATGTCAGCGTATCAATGGCGAATGGCTCAGTACTGGCCAGCGCTTCCTCACTGGGTGGGCTGTGCTGCCACAGTCCTTGCGCGCGTAACTGCTGTTCTAACCGTACCAGCAAACGGGTGGTTTTTTCGTAACAATCCAATGCTGTACTCCTGGATCAACATAACTAGCCTGATGGCTGAGGGTGAGCTCAGCCGGACAACTGGCGCGCAAGGATACCATCTTCACGCTCAACTCCCTATAATGCGCCAGCATAAGCCGTCAAACTCTAGGAGCCCTGTAGCATGCCCATGGATAAATTTCACACCCTGACCCAACTGTTGGACAATGCCGGATGCCAGTATAAGATTTTCGATCTGGGCCGCCGGGTCTGTGAAATCGAGCGAGCAACTTTCAAAGCGGTTGAAGATAACCGCCAACCTTATCCATGGCCGTTACAGCAGCATGCTCACCTGTCGATTTCCTTCTGGCAGCAGGGTAATCCGCCCTGGATCTGGTTTCTCAAGCTGCCGCTGGATGAGCGGGGCTTACTCAAACAGGCCGCAGTCGGCGATTTCATTAAGTATGTCATCGAAGCCATGGGCGCCACACTCAATGCAGTGCCAACAGACGAAGAGCAGGAGAAGCTGGCGGCCAACCCGTATACCTTCAAACCGAAAGACGACAAAATGGCGATCTTCCACGCCCATCTGCGTCAGCAACTGGCGTTGCCAGCCAGCCAGTATTACGAACATGCCCAGGTGTATCTCAGCGGTAAACTGGATTGGGCGCAATGGCAGGGCGTCGGCTTACAGGGGCTGGCCGATATCTGCGCCCGCATGAAGCAGGAAAATAACGCGACCTGCCTGCGCAAGGCGCTGCAGAATCTCCCCATGACGCCGCTGTACGCGCTGCTGGGTTGTCTGGAACACTGTGAGCTGCCAGCGGCGCTGTCTGAGCGTCTGGCGGAACGCATTCAAGGTGAGCTGACGGCACAGCAAACCGACATCTTCCTGTTGTCTGCCTTACTGCGTGCCATGTCAGGTGCCGAGACGGCTATGCTGAACCGGGCGCTTCAGGCCATACTGGCAAAACCTGAACTCTGCCACCCTGAAATGCTGGTCGCCATAGCCGGCCGGTGCTGGAAAGGCCTAGCTGACACTGACTCAGCCAGTCAGTTTTTACTGCGCCTGGCCCAGACTCAGGATCAGAATTTATTCAACCAGCTGTTTGCCGATCTGGTGATGCTGCCAGCACTGCGCGGCACTATGCTGCAGGTGCTGCACAGTTCAGCCAATGCCGAGCTGACCGAGACCATTACCCGGTTGCAACAAGCCACTCGCGGCCAATAACAAATGAAACGGAACTGAGAAGGAAATCCCACGGATGGATAATTTACTTGGCATACTGGCGATGGCCATACTGGGCTATCTGTTCTGGCAGCAAAGGCGCCAGAGCGAGCTGGCCCAGCAATTTATCACTCAACGCTGCCAGCAGTTAGGCTTGCAGTTGCTGAGTGTCGCCAGAGGCTCGCACCGCCTGAAAGATGATGCCGGCAACTGGAGCTGGCAAACCCTGTACTTGTTTGAGTTTTCAGCTGACGGTGCTGATGCCTATCAGGGATGCGCCACCTTCAAGGGGCTGCGTCCGGTACAGTTTTATGTGCCGCCGCACCATATGCCGGGCTGAACCGTTCCCGCGCCAATTTTTCTTTTTCCCGACACACAAAATAAAACGGGCGCAACTTACGTTGCGCCCTTAGGTCTTACTTGCAGCAATCCGGCTACACATAGGCTCCCTGCCTCATTCCTTTGATGCGCCGGAATCCGTCGGCGATTTTCCTTTAAACGCTCATCCTGAACGTGTCCGTTGATCTCCTGATCCGTTACTTCATCCTGAAATAACTCTCTTCGACCTTCCTGGCGGTGTCCCTGCTTTCGTTCTGAAAGTATCCCTGTCTCTTCCTGAGCAGTGTCATCCTGAACACTGCAGCCGGCATCCCGCCATGTCCTGAACCGTCCTTAGCGTGAAAGCTGTCCTCGCCTTCACTATCATCCTTAACCGACCCTGCTCCCTGGCCGTTATCCTGTTCCGTGTGTCAATTCCTTCGACACTTCTAAGACTACGATAATTACGCGCCGGACACAGCACAGTCGTTGGTTTGCTCTTTCCCCTGCGCTCAGGCCACAAGGCGATAAAAACATAAGACAATGAATTGGTTGATATATTTTTAGATTTGTGCGCTGAAAGAGATCATAGAAAACGCATATTTCTCACGCTTTTGTGAGAGATCGCTTACAAGATAGCAGGCAAAATATGAAGCAGGATGACGCGTAATCAGCCGTCGCAACTCAGTACAGCCAATACAGGGTATGAGACAAGGGAACAAAAATGAGCTGACGGTCGGAATGCCTGCTGTGGTACGCCCTGTTACCACATTCCAGACATAAAAGAATGGGCGCAACTTGCGTTGCGCCCTTAGGTCTTACCTGTAGCTTCCTACTACTATGGTGCTCCCTGCATCATTCCTTTGTATGCTGTATCCTTCAGCGCTTCCCTTGTTGAACTTCATCCTGAAGTGTCCTGGTCTCCTGACCCGTTACCCATCCCGGGTGAACTCTCAACAGCCATCCTGGCGGTGTCCCTGGCTTCTTCCTGAAGCATCATCCTTGTGTCATCCTGACGGCAAACATCCTGCTTGCACTGACTACATCCTGCAGTCTCCGAACTGTCCATGTCAGCCCTCATCCTGAAGACCGTGTCTCATCCTGAGACCGCCAACTCCGTGGCTCATGTTCCTGTTCCGTGTCAGCTCCTTCCGACAGAGTTAAGATTACGCGATATCCCGATTCGAACAAGCGCACATTGAACGTCAGTTATCACGCCACATTTAGCCTGGCACGAAAAAACAAACATAACCACATGATAATAAACAATTATCTATACCCACTTAGGCTAACTGCCATAGCAAGACTTCAGTATGTCTTACATGCTTGTAAGCGATCTCTCACAAACCACAGAGACGAATTGACGACTATTCCCCACTATACTTATGACAAACACCAGTAGGGGAATAGCAAGATGGAAACATTCAGCCACGACTTACACAGTTTATTCAATCAGTTAGGAATGAATTCGTCCAAGGAATCGATAGAAGGCTTCATTCGCGACCATAATCTCAAACAAGACGAAACCCTCGCTCAGGCTGATTTCTGGCAACCCGCCCAGCGCCGTTTTCTCAAAGAATCGATTGCTGAAGATGCCGATTGGTGCGAAGTGATTGATCAATTAGACGCTTTGCTACGAAAATAAGTGAACCCGAGCCACTCTTTCAGGAAGAAATATGTCATCTGCCATTACCGATGCGCTGGAGCGCGCCATATCCACACTCATCGCGGAAGGTAAAGAGCCCAGTGTCGCACTGGTGAAAGCCCGCCTGCGTGAGCCTTTACCTATGCCTGTGATCATTCAGGCGCTTAAAAGCTGGAAACAGCATGCCAAAGTACCAGACATAAAAGCCAGCCAGGCAGCACCGGCCAGCGACAGCGAACGACTGGCTGCCCTGGAGCAACAAGTCGCCAGCCTGACAGCACGCCTTGCCGCCCTGGAGCAGGCCCAGCAAGATAAATAACCTGCCTTGTTAAGTGCAGTCACCGCCCGTTGCTTTGTGGTAACGGGCGGTGACTGCGTCGAACGGCGCATGCCGACCAACGGGGGTTGAGCTACTGATAATCCCAGGACAGGTTGGACACCAGCCGGCACGGATCGCATTTGAAATGGAAAATACCGTGGATCGGCTCATCCACCCGCCAGGCTTGTCCGCATTTAGGGCAAGGACGATCAGCCTCATCGACCAGACTGACCCCACCCACCCGGTACTGATAATAATAGGTGGGCACTTTGGTCAGAAATTCAATTCTGCCGCGTAAATCCCAGCCACGGCGGAACAAATCACTGTCGGCATCGCGGATTTCATGCAGGGCCGCATGTTCAGCTTTACAGCCTCCGGCCATCTGAATTTCATCACAGGCTTGCCATTCGGTCTGCCATTTGACCAAGGCTTTATGATCACCGTTAAAGGTTGCCGGTATCCGGTACAAAGGGATAGGCAATAAGCTGTCGCCGCTGCGCAGCGGGGAGCAGGTGTGCACATAAGTGGTATACAGCACCTGCCAGCCCGGTGCTTCTTCGGCCGTCGCTTCCGAATTGATATCACGCCCCAAGACTTTAATTTTCGGGGCCAGCAAACTGGCTTGTGTCAGTCGGTTGATACCCGCTTTGACCTGCGGACTGTGAAACTGGCTGTGCAGGCTGGTTTTCTCCGGACAGACAGCCCGCACTTTAAACACGGCTTCATCCATCACGACAGGGAACTCCCGCCCCAGCACCTGGCCGTTATAGCGCAGCGCATCCATCAGGCCATTGATCGCCTGCTCCACCGCAGCGACAGTGGTGTTGTCAAAGCATTCAAACTGTAGCTCAACGACATACATGGCTTAACTCACCTTCACAACGGGCTCAAGCTGGCGGATAAAAGTCTCGACATCGTACGCCAGCACCTCCCGGTCGGATTTGCCCAGCGTCTCGAGAATAACGTTACCGGTCAGATTACAGATAGCAATTACCTGATCTTCTGCATCCATCACCCCGATAAAGACAGTCGGCTTGAGCTTCAGCCGGCGCTGAGTCACCAGGTGACCCAGGATGTTTTCCTGCAGCCGTTGATGATCCGACTCACTAAACACCTGCAGCAAGTCAAATTCCAGCGCCTTGAAACGGGCCGCCATATCGCCACTGAAAAAGCTGCCGTAAAACGCCGTAATATCCGGATGCAGACGAAGTTCAATGCCTGTCTCAACCGCATCAAAACGGCCAGCAGGCTCACGCGCGACCGGCTGCCAGCTCACGGTATCGCCATTATCCGTTTCAATACAAGGAGATGTGAGGCCAATCAGATCGCTGCTGCAGGGCAGACAGGCGCGCTCATCGTGCCACACTTTAATAAAACGGGAAGAAAATTCAGCCAATGCGGCCGTTACAGGATGATTCATTCGCAACCTCAAGCAAGATTCAGTAAACTTTGCCTATTCTAATCCAAGTGTGTGTGTCCAGGACAATATGAGCAAATACAAAGACGCGAAAGAACTAGCCGGTTTAACTCTTGGCCAAAAAAGCGAATACAAAGATCAGTACGATCCCACTCTGCTGCAGGCCGTGCCGCGTAAGCTAAATCGTGATGATCTGTCGCTGAGCGACGACCTGCCATTCACCGGGTATGACATCTGGACCCTGTACGAGTTGTCCTGGCTCAACAGCAAAGGACTGCCTCAGGTGGCTATCGGTGAAGTGCGTCTGCCCGCCAGCAGCCCTAATCTGATTGAATCCAAGTCTTTCAAACTCTTCCTGAACAGCCTGAACAATACCCGTTTCGGCAGCTGGCAGGAAGTGGCAGATATTCTGCAGAAAGATTTATCCGCCTGCGCCGGGATGGATGTGGACGTGACTATCCAGCCGCTGAGTGACTTTACCGATCAGCCTATCGTGGATTTTGCCGGTGAATGCATTGATGAGCAGGATATTGAGATTACCAGTTTCGACTTTGAACCTGAGCTGCTGAACAATGCCGCCAGTGGTGAGGAAGTAGAGGAAGTGCTGCACAGCCATCTGCTGAAATCTAATTGCCTGATCACCAGCCAGCCAGACTGGGGCAGCGTGCGAATTGCCTATAAAGGCAAGCGGATAGATCGTGAAAAACTGCTGCGCTACCTGGTGTCTTTCCGCAATCACAATGAGTTCCACGAACAATGTGTTGAGCGGATCTTCATGGATCTGATGCGTTTTTGCCAGCCGGAGCGACTGACTGTTTACGCCCGCTACACCCGCCGTGGCGGTCTGGATATTAACCCTTACCGCACCAATCAGGGCAAGACGCCAAGCAACAACGATCGCATGGCACGCCAGTAAAGGCTCGCCCGCTTAACAGTCAAGTCCGGCAAATCGCTTTACTTTGCTGGACTTGACGTCCTGAGCCAGTAATATGAGGGCCGTGTTTCCTGATGGATAAGTGCGCTATGAACTGTCGTTACTGGCTCTTCAGCATCCTGCTTTTGTTTCTCACCGCCCTGCCGGCTCAGGCGAAGATTTATGCCACCCCTATTCTGGCCGATGCCGATCTCCTGTTGGAAACCAGCCCGGAAAAAGCACTGGAGATCACCGAACGCTACCTGAACCAACGTCGCCTCAGTGTGCCTGTCGACAGCTCTCGCGTCCATGTTAATGAAGAAACTGACCATTCTATCCGCACCCCGCTGAGCACCATCAATGCGCTGCAAATAAAAGCCAGAGCGCAGTCTTTGTTAAATGCGCAAAGCGACGCCATTCACACCATCAACGAAGCCGAAGCACTGGCGATTGAAAACGCGTTCAGCTATACGCTGCTCGAAACCCAGCTCATTCATGCCAATATTCTATGGCACGGGATGGGCGAGGCCTCCTCAGCGGCGGCTCGACTGGATAAAATCGATCAGGTCATCGCCGGTGATGAGAAACTGCAACGCAGCGAACAAATCAAGATTCTGCAGTATCAGTTGCTGATGCTCCGTGCCGATATGGAATCCACCCTTGGCGATGAAAGACAGGCAGAGAAAATGTATATCCGTGCCAAGCGTGACCTGTCTGAGCTTGATGATAGTAAAGAAGAAATCAACTTCCTGCTTAATCACGGGATGCATTATTTACGGCACCAGCACTATGATCTGGCGCTGGATCGTTTGCTGAGCGGCTACTGGCTGGCGCAGGAAAAAGACGATCACGGCAAAATGGCGATCGCCAACCTGGAACTGGCCACGCTTTACGAAGAGCGCAAAGTCTTTGACAAGGCACTGGAACACGCGACGCAGGCAGGAGAGTTTTTCGAGCACTTCAATCGCACCATCCCCTTGGCCCGCACTCTGGCCCTGATAGCCAATATTTACGAACAGCAGGGCCGGTATAACCTTGCGCTGGTGCATTACTTCAATGCTTTAGATCAGGAAAACCAGTTGCGCTTACCTACCCGCTCCTCCAAGCTGCGCCTGAGTATTGCCCGCGTTTATCTCAAACTCTATAACTACCCGAAAACTGAACAATACCTGCACCATGCCCGTCAGCTGGCGCAGGAGAGCGATGATGAAATCACTCTGATCAAGTCACAGCTGCTCCAGGGACAGCTTGAGCTGGCAGAAGATAAAACCGCGCAGGCAATCTCGACCATCCAGGCGGCACTGCTGGCGGCGAGCCGTTTGCCCAAAGCACAGCCGGCTCTGCAAATGCAGGGAGAAATCAGCCTGTCGGCCGCATTTGAGAAGCAGAAAGACTATTACAACGCCCTGCTGAGCCAACGCCGCTATGAGCAGTTGTATGCCTCTTTGCAGGAAAATCAGGTGAAAAGTAATGCCGAAGTGTTCCGCCAGCAACAGCGTATGATGGCGCGGGCGCTGCAGTTAGAAGAACTTGAACGACAGCAATTCACCCAGGAAAAAGCCCTTTATCAGCAAAAGAACATCACCACAGTACTGTTGATCGGCCTGTTGCTGGCCCTGCTGGTGCTCTGGTATCGTCACCGCTCCGCATGCCGCTGGCGGGAGCGCCTGGCGCTGCTGCGGGATGAATTCTACACCCACCCCCGCAGTGGCCTGCGCAACCTGAGAATGCTCAATGCCAGACTCTCCAGCTCGCTGCAGCAGAGCAGTGCGCATTTCGAGCAGTGGCACCTGGGGGAGATCATTAACGAACCCCTGAGCGACCGGTTACGCTTTGCCCTGTTTGAAGTCCCGCTACTCAAACATGTCTATCTTGAACATGGCTACCAGCAGGGACTGGAGCTGGAGCGCCAGTTTGGTGATTACCTCAAAGCCCAGATTTGCGAACCGGCCCGCCTGTACCATTTTTCCGATGCCATGTTCCTGTACATAGAGCCAAACTCACGCCTTGAAAGTGCGCCTCAGCAGCTGGCAGATTCCATCAAACAACTGGTGGACACTTTCATGAACGACAGGCAGCTCGACAGCCGGGTACGCATAGGAATGGCCGAGTACCCTTTTCTGCCACGGGCCTGTACCGCCATCAATGATCAGGAACTGATCGACATTCTGCTGATGGCCACCCATGCCGCCCGCCAGATAAGCAAAACCGAAACCGGCAGCCAATGGGTGCACCTGAGTGCCATCGAAGCAGCCCCGGCCGCCAGTTTCGCCGGCGAGAATATCCGCCGCGCTTGCATACTGGCGATGGACAAAGGTTTGGTCAGGGTGCAGACCTCTTCCCATCAGGAATATGACTGGCGCCGGCACCTCTGAGGAAAAAACGCTCAGTATTTCCGCTGTTTAGAGCTACAAAGATCACGAAATAGCATAAAAAGCACGCGAGCGTTTGTGTCTGGGAAAACAAGCCGTTAATAATGTTCAACTCATCAGAACATTTTTGCTAACATCGAGCTTGCACAGCGCCTGCCGCTGGGTGTAATGGATGTTTAGATAAGGTAATTATTAGTCGACGTGACTGCGAAATATAATGCAGCTTCTGATGTGAGTGAATTGAAGCTGCGTTTGGATCAGGCTCAATTGTCATACCGCGATGTGTCATTAAAATCGCGTCGTGAAATCGTTATTCTAAAACGCCTGATTGCCCGTATGTCTGTTGCCTGTAAAGGTTTGGATAGCGAGCTGGACAAACGGCTTGATACCCTGCGTACCGATCTGGAACAAAACAAAGATATCAGTAAGATTGTGCCGCATCTGGCCCAGGTTGAACGGTTATTGCTCCGGCAAACCTCAACCCATTCAACCATGGAACGCCTGTCTGATCTGATCCGGCAAAGCTCTGAAAGCCTGAAACGCATCCCTGCCCTGCCGGTTCAGCTAAAACGCGACATCCATGATCTTCTGTCCCAGGCACCTGACTCACTGCACCACAGCCACCAGCAAATCACCCAATTGTTCGGTCTGTATGATCGCGCCCTGAAACTCCTGACTGTGCCTGTCAGCATCGAACGTGAATCACGCTCAAAAGACAACGATTTACAGCATAAGCTGTGCAATGAGCTGCAACAGATCATCACAGAGCTGGATGCCGAGGGTGAATCCGGCGACCAGTTGCTGGCCATACGGCACCAATTGCTCGCCGGTGTCGAGCCCATTTCACTGGTCGAGCTATGCCTGGATGTGTTGCGGTTGGCGCTGGACAGCTTTATTCACGAACGTCGCCATTCGCAAAAATTTCTTGATGTCATCAGCGGCGATCTGGCAGCACTGGAACAAACGACGCGCCAGACCGCCGATCAGGGGCAAGCGCTGTACAAGCACCGTTCTGAACTGACTGCCGAGCTTGGGCAACTGTCTGACCGCTTCCACCACGCGCTGCAGCAGTACACCAACCTGGAAAGCTGGCGCGGTGCCGCACATTCGCTCGATACCTCACTCAGACAACTGGTCGAGCGCCAGCGCTCGCTTGAAAACCGTGAACAGGCGTTGCTGGAGCAACTGCATTATCACAAGAATCGTGCCGAGCACCTCTATCAGCAAACGCAGAACCAGCATCGCCAGATTGAAGATCTGCAACGCCGGATATTCCTTGACCCGCTGACCCGTGTTTACAACCGGGCGGCTTTTCATGACCGGCTGGAGCACGAATACCGCCGCTGGATTCGCTATCAGCACCCGCTGTGCCTGGCCATTGTCAATATCGATCATTTCGGGGATCTCAATGACAACTATGGTTTCCAGGCTGGCGACAAAGTGCTGAAGATTATCGCCCGTACTGTGCACCAGCATCTCAGAGATACCGACTTTATCGCCCGGGTCGGCAATGACGAGTTCATGCTTATCCTGCCTGATATCGCCGAAGATGAACGTCATCGACGGCTGTCCGGTATTCGTGAAGCCATCTTGCAGCTCCCCTTCCGGTTCAGGGAAAAGAACGTCACCATTTCGGCCTCAATAGGCGCGACGCTCTTTGATGACACAGATACCCCGGGCAAGGTGATCGAGCGGGGACAAAAGGCTCTGAGCAGCGCGAAACATGCTGGCCGCAACCATCTGATTTGGATCGCTTAATCACTGATTACTCACTCAGCTGCTGGCAAATCCAGGCTCTAACCCACTGCTACACAAACTCTTTTTTTTTCTTTCTGCCCTAGTCAAACCCTGTAACCCTGTGTATGTTCAATAGTACGGGTCAGGAAAATGCCCGCTATTTCCATCCGCGGTCGATCCTTTATCCGCCAGGAAAATCGCTTACATACAGAAGCATCAGCCTCTGTATTCGTCTCCAGGGAGGTAAGCATGATTACACACATCAGTCCGGTTGGTGCGATGACACTGCTGTCGCAGCTCGAAGTTGACAGTCTGAAGGCCACAGCGGCCAGCGACCTGTATCGCCTGTACCGCAACTGTTCACTGGCTGTACTTAATTCAGGCAGTAACAGTGACGATTCCAACGCACTGCTGGAACTCAATAAGTCATTTGATATCAATGTACTGAGAAGAGAACGCGGGATAAAACTCGAACTCAAAGACCCACCCGAGCACGCCTTTGTCGACGGTAAAATTATTCGCGGTATTCAGGAGCACCTGTTTGCCGTGCTGAGGGACATTATTTACGTCAACGTACACGTTAACCAGCGCAACGATTTAAACCTGACCAGTGCACCACACATCACCAATTTCATCTTCAGTATTCTGCGTAACGCCCAGACAGTCCGCTCAAGGGAAGATCCCAATATCGTGGTCTGCTGGGGGGGGCACTCCATTAACCCGGAAGAATATCAATACACCCGGGATGTCGGCCACCAGTTAGGATTACGTGAGATGAATATCTGCACCGGCTGCGGGCCCGGTGCCATGGAAGGGCCAATGAAAGGGGCCGCCATCGGCCATGCCCAGCAAAGATACGGTAAAAGCCGTTTTATCGGCCTGACCGAACCGTCCATCATTGCTGCCGAGCCACCTAACCCTATCGTCAATGAACTGGTGATCATGCCAGATATTGAAAAACGGCTGGAAGCCTTTGTCCGTGTGGGTCACGGCATCATTATCTTCCCCGGAGGAGCCGGTACCGCCGAAGAGCTGCTGTACATCATAGGTATTCTGATGCACCCGGAAAATCAGGATCAACCTTTGCCTGTGGTGCTCACCGGTCCGAAAAGCAGTGAGCCGTATTTCCGCACCCTGGACAGCTTTGTGCGCGATACCTTAGGTGCAGAAGCAACCAAACATTATCAGATAGTCATTGATGACCCGGCGAAAGTGGCCCGCATCATGAAAGCGGCCATGCCGCAAACCAAAGAATACCGTCAGGAAACCGGGGACGCGTATTGTTACAACTGGTCGTTGAAAATCCCACCGGAATTTCAACTGCCCTTTGAACCCAACCACGATGCCATGGGCAGTCTGGATTTGCACTTCAACCAGCGGCCGGAACAGCTTGCCGCGAATCTACGCCGTGCTTTTTCCGGTATTGTCGCCGGCAACGTCAAAGAAGAAGGGATCAAGGAAATTGAACGCAATGGCCCCTTTCTGATCAACGGCGATCCATCCCTGATGAAGCGCATGGATAAGCTGCTCAAAAATTTCGTCGCTCAGCGACGTATGAAACTGCCGGGCAGCGAATATATTCCCTGCTACCGGATCCTCACTCACCCCGACATGGTGAAATAATTTGCCATGCAACGTAGAATACAGGGCCAGCAGGCCCTGTTTTACTATTGTTGATATATATGTCCATACACTTAGTCGTCATTGATGCCCTCAACCTGATCCGCCGTGTGCATGCCGCCCAGCCGGGCGAGCCCGATATCGCCAGCACCAGTAAGGTGTGCTGCCAGGCGCTGAGTAAAATCATTGCTATCAGCCAGCCAACCCATATCGTGGCGGTGTTTGACCATCATGGCGATGACAGAGGCTGGCGGGCGGAGTTGCTGCCCAATTACAAAGAAGGGCGCAAACCTATGCCGCCGGAACTGCAGACAGGGATGGATCAGATACAGGATGACTTCATGGCGCTGGGCGTCGACTCACTGCTGTCTGACGGCGATGAAGCCGATGATCTGATTGCCACCCTGGCGCTCAAAGTGGCAGACCATGGCGGCAAGGTCACTATAGTGTCAACCGACAAAGGCTACTGCCAGCTGCTGCGACCGACTGTAATGATCCGTGATTACTTCCAGCAGCGGTGGCTTGACAGCCCGTTCATTGCAAAAGAATTCGGGGTCCGTCCTGAGCAGTTGCCCGATTACTGGGGACTGGCGGGGATCAGCTCAAGCAAAATTCCAGGCGTACCGGGAATCGGCCCTAAAGCAGCGTGTGAATTGTTACAACTTTATCCGGATCTCGACAGCATTTTGTCCGCGGACAATCTCCCGGAGAAATGGCGCAAGAAAATCACACCCAATAAAGACAGCGCAAGAGCCAGTAAAGCGGTCGCCAGGCTGAAAACCGATTTAGAGCTTGGCTTTAATTTGCAGGATATCCGATTTCAGCTGGCGGGCTGAGCAGCCCGCCAGCTACCGGATCAAATTAGTGAGGATGACGGTTGTCCAGACTCTGGATATGTACCGTGATTTCTTCACGGTCATGGTACAGATGTTTGGCCTGCAGGCGGAATTTCATGCCATTCTGAATCAGAAAGACTTTCAGATTTTCAATATCCTGCAGTACTTCCTCATAACGGCCTTTCATGGGCAGTTTCAGGTTGAAGATGGTTTCTTTTGCCCAGCCTTTAATCAGCCACTGCCCCACCAAATGCGCGACCCGGGCAGGCTTTTCAACCATGTCACACACCAGCCAGGTGACATTCTTACGTGGCGGCTCAAACTTAAAGCCATCCACCATGTGATGCTTCACCTGTCCCGTATCCATCAGACTCTGGGCCATTTGCCCGTTATCAATAGCATGCACAAACATGGAACGCTTCACCAGCTGATAGGTCCAGCCCCCAGGGCAAGCCCCGAGATCCACGCCCCACATGCCAGAGGCCAGTCGTTCGTCCCACTCTTCGCGCGGAATAAAGACATGAAATGCCTCTTCCAGCTTGAGCGTAGAACGGCTTGGGGCATCCGCCGGGAACTTCAGCCGCGGGATTCCCATGAAAAATGGCGAATTGTTATTGGTGTAGGAATAGCCGATAAAACAGCAGCCCGGTGCAGTAAAGCACAAGTGCAGCACCGGCTTCTTCGGGTTATCTTTCGCGTACAAAGCCCCCTGCTTACGAAATGCCTGGCGCAATGGCACAGTAAACTTGCGACAAAACTTCAACAGTTCTTTGGCTTCGTTGGTATCTGGGGTTTCAACCCGCAGATCGCCACAACGCGGCAATGCTTCCGCCTCAGCCAGAATAGGGCTGATACGATCATCGGTCGGTAAATCTTCCAGACGTGCTGTCACTACCAGCATCTGACGGGCAAAAATCAGTTCCGAAAACGGCTGTAGTTGCACGAACTTATCAGCATCCCCTGCCTGATAAAATTCAAACAGTACATAACCGGTATTTTTCTTCGCACGCGGAAAGCCAAACAATTCGAGTTTATTGGCTTTATCCTGCACCTCTCCGGCACATTCGTTTTCAAATCCCTGACGGCAGTACAACAGAACCTGATTCACCACGAGTCCTCACGCAGAACGCCAGGCCGCCACAGCAAGTGACAACCAGGCTAGAATAAAACACAGTCCCCCCAGTGGTGTTACGGGACCAAGCCACTTCATCCCCGTTAATGCCAGCAGATAAAGGCTGCCACTGAACAGACAGATCCCCACTGCAAATAACAGGGCCGCGTATGATAGCGCTTTTGCAGAAAAATTGCGTGCCCAAATGCCGCAGCCCAACAATGCCAGGCTGTGCCAGAGCTGATAATCCACGCCTGTCTTAAAAACATCCAGTAAATGCGGGCTAAGGTGCACTTTCAGTCCGTGGGCGGCAAAGGCCCCTAAACCTACCCCAATGGCACCGCTGATCGCGGCGAAAAGAATCATACTCCGGCTCTGCATTCACTCTGTCCTTCTGTGGTTTGTATTCATGGAATGATTTCAGTCTGATACGCACTGGCGAATAAACCGGGCTAACACATCGACAGCCTGCGCCAGGTTACCGGCTTCACTAAAGCCCGAGGCTTTGCGCGGCTTGAAACTGTGGTCTCCGTCCGGCAGAAAAGACAGCGTCACTGTGTCGGCATAGCTCCACCCTTCCACCTCACTGCGGATACCAAAGGTATCGCGCTCGCCCTGCAGAATCAGGGTCGGGACAGCGATTGTTTTCAGATGATCGCCGCGAAAATTCTCCGGTTTGCCCGGCGGATGAAACGGGAACCCCAGACAAGCGACGCCGCAGACCTTGTCCTGACAGTTATGGACATCCGGTGTCGATTCGGCAGCTTCCGTCACCATCAGGCTGGCCATGCGGCCGCCCATAGATTTGCCGCCGATCACCAGCGGCCCTTGCTGACTGAAATGTTCAATATGGCGCTGAAAATCCACCAGCAGCTTTGGCTGCCGGTCTGGAGGACGCTTTTTGCCGTCTTCCCGCCGTTTCACCATATAGGGAAAATCAAAACGCACCACGCGAATCCCTTCGGCAGCCAGCCCTTGGGCAACCGCCGTCATAAACGCGTGATCCATCCCGGCACCGGCGCCGTGGGCAAACAGAAAGGTGGCAGCGAACTGGCCGTTTTCTGGTGTTGTTATCAGATATTCCACTGATTTCCTCTCATATTCGATTGGCAGACTGAACCTGGGTTACTGGCCCACCCTGATTGTTAATCACTCATCGGCCGGTGCAGAACCAGCAACACAAAATCAGAGTAACGCTGGTGGGATCAAGCCATGACCTCGGCCTGATATTCAGGCTGAGGGAGCGGACCCTCTTCCTGTTCTTTACGGGCTTTCTCCAGCACCCAGTCACGGAAGATCTGAATCCGGCCGGTTTCGGCCTGCTTTTCCTGACACACCAGATAGAAGGCATTTTTACTCAGCAAAGCCTCATCAAACGGACAGACTAATCGGCCGGCTTCCAGCTCAGGTTGCGCCAATACATTGTTGGCCAGTGCAATTCCCTGACTGTGGATAGCGGCCTGCAACACCATGGTAGAGTGACTGAAAATCGGCCCCTGGTTGACATTGGCGCCCGGAATATCGAACTCACGCATGTAGTTTTTCCACTCCTTACGCGAGCCGTCATGTAACAGGGTGTGCTTTTGCAGATCAGCCAGGGTGTCGAGCGGCTTAGGGCCACTGAGCAGCATAGGGGAGCAAACGGGCAGCAGAAATTCCTGATACAGCCGGTCACAGCGCAGTCCAGGCCAGTTGCCACGACCATAATAAATCGCTACATCCACGTCATCTGTCAGAGAGCCTTCATCCAGATCAACCGCTTTGATTCTGACATCCACATCAGGATGCAGCTGATTAAAGTCACTCAGTCTGGGCACCAGCCACTGGATGGCAAAACTGGGAGATAAACTAATGGTCAGCGCCCCTTTTGAACCCCGTTCCAACACTTTGTCGGTGGCATCTGAGATGGCACTGAAGATATCTTTCAGATCGAGAAAATACCCTTGTCCCTCTTCGGTCAGCAACAAGGAACGGTTACGCCGGCGAAACAGTTTCAGGCCCAGAAATTCCTCCAACGCTTTAATCTGGTGGCTGACTGCGGCCTGAGTAACAAACAGCTCCTCTGCCGCTCGGGTAAAACTCAGGTGCCGGGCGGCAGCCTCAAATACTTTCAGCGAATTAAGTGGTGGGAGTCGTCTTGACATAATGTCCTGCCATACTGGTTGCATTAGTTTTTTTTATCCAGGTCATTATAAATTGTCGATTGTTCAAGTACCACATAAACCCTAAGATTGGCGCCGCAATCTCAAGGGTAAAACGCTGTAATTTTGCTTAATCGCAGAATTGTTTATCAGCTTTTGTTACCTCTTAGATTGCAATGTTGTGTTTGCATATTGCCCGGTCTCTTCTGGGCGGGTAGCCGGAGTGCTACCGATTTACTTCCTGTTTTTTGACCTGTCTGTCAAAACTTTTTTATGGCACTGCGCCCCAACGCGGTGCCATTTTTTTAGATAATCCCCCTGCACCCCTTGCCTCAGTGACGGATAATAAGGAAGATCGTCCCATACACCAGACAATGAGCCCAGTATGACCATCCCATTTGACATTCAGGCGATCCGTTCGCAGTTTCCGGCATTACATGATGCGCAGCACCCGATCACTTTCCTCGACAGTGCTGCGACCACGCAAAAGCCGCTGGCCATGATTCAGTCTCTTGACAGCTTTTACCGGCAACACAGTGCTAATGTGCACCGGGGAAGTCATCAGCTGACAGCGGGTCTGACGCAGCGTTTCGAACAAGCCAGAGAGACGGTGCGCCAGCTTATTCACGCCAGCAGCCCGAAAGAAATCATCTGGACCCGCGGGGCCACTGAGGCTCTCAACCTGATCGCACAATCCTGGGCGCGCAGCACCCTGCAGCCGGGAGACGAGATTCTGGTCAGCGAACTGGAGCACCACGCCAACATAGTGCCCTGGCAGATGGTTGCCGAACAGACAGGCGCAACTGTGGTGAAAATCCCGATGAAGCCCGACTGCACCCTGGATATGGATGCCTTTCATCAGCTGCTCGGTGCCAAAACCCGCATTGTCGCGGTTGCGCACATCACCAATGTCACCGGCACCCGGAATCCGATTGAAACCATGATCACCGCAGCGCACGCCCACGGCGCCATTGTCGTGATTGATGGTGCGCAGGGCATCGTGCATGAAACTGTTGATGTACAGGCGCTGAATGCCGATTTCTATGTTTTTTCAGGCCATAAGCTGTTCGGCCCTTCCGGCATTGGTGTGCTCTATGGCAAACAGGCGTTGCTTGAAGCCATGCCGCCCTGGCACGGCGGCGGCAAGATGGTCGAAAAAGTGTCCTTCGAAGGTACTCACTACACCGGACTACCGGGCAAGTTTGAAGCCGGTACACCAAACATTTCCAGCACAATCGCGCTGGCAGAGAGTATTCACTGGCTCAACAGCATTGATCGTCAGGGTGCCGAGTGCCATATTCACGCGCTCCGCCAAAAAGCACTGGATGGAATCCAGGACATCGACGGCTTGCGGATTGTCGGCCTGCAAGCTGACGCCAGCCTGTTTTCGTTTGTGGTTGACGGCATTCACCATCAGGATATCGCGACCCTGCTCGATGAACAGGGCGTGACACTGCGTGCCGGCAATCACTGCGCCCACCCAATGCTGGATGCACTCGGACTGACTGGCACCCTGCGGGTTTCTCTGGCCCTCTATAATACTGAAGAAGATATTGAGCGTTTTGTGGCTGCGCTGCACAAAGCCTGTGATTTGTTGTAACCAAAGAGAGAGAGCATGACCTCAGTTCCATTCCCTTCGCACCCGTTTGGCACCACGATTTCTGCTGAAGATATTCTGGAGAAAATGGCTCAGACCAAAGGCTGGGAAGACAAATACCGCCATGTGATTCAGTTTGGCAAGCAATTGCCCGCCCTGCCGGAGACGCTGAAAAACGAGGAAGTGAAAATCAGTGGTTGTGAAAGCCAGGTGTGGCTGGTTCAGCGCTGTGACAACGGTCATTACCATTTCGCCGCCGATTCCGACGCCAGAATTGTCAAAGGGCTGATTTGCCTGGTGCTGGCCGCCTACGAGGGGAAAACTGCGGAGCAGATTCTGGTGTTTGACATCGACGGGTATTTCGAACAGCTGGGATTACTGGCACACCTGAGCCCATCGCGCAGTAACGGGCTGAAAGCTATTGTCGACGCCATTATCACTAATGTGAGCCGCTAAAACACGGCTCACGCAGCAGTGGCTGTTAACGGTGTTTTTCAATCAGTTTTTGCAAAATGCGGGATACTGCCACAAAACCGAAGGTCGCGGTGACCATAGTTGCCGCGCCAAACCCGGTTGCACAATCCATACGTTTCGGGCCTTCCGCCGTCGCTTTGGCCTCACAGACACTGCCGTCAGCCTGAGGGTACTTGAGCTGCTCGGTTGAGAACACACAGTCAATACCAAATTTGCGCGCCGGATTTTTGCTGAAGTTGTAAAAGCGGCGCAGCATATTGCGGATTTTCGCCGCCAGCGGATCCTGAATGGTTTTGGCCAGATCAGCGATCTGAATCTGGGTCGGATCAATCTGGCCGCCCGCACCACCTGTGGTGATCACCTTGATTTTATTTCGCTTGCAGAACGCCAGCAACGCCGCTTTAGGCTTCACACTGTCAATCGCATCCAGCACATAATCAAACTGACTACCTATGTACTCGGGGATGTTTTCCGGGGAAATAAAATCGTCAATCAGGTTCACTTTACAGTCCGGATTGATTAACGCGATCCGCTCTGCCATCACCTCAATTTTACTGCGGCCTACCGTCCCCGACATGGCATGGATCTGACGGTTGATATTAGTCACACAGACATCATCCATGTCGATCAGCGTTAGCTGACCGATACCGGATCGGGCCAGGGCTTCGGCAGCCCAGGAACCGACACCGCCGATACCAATCACACAGACATGAGCAGCCCTCAGGATCTCAACCTCCTGATGACCATACAAACGGCGGGTGCCGCCAAAACGCTGGTTATAATTGTCTGATGCTGGAGTGTCGGGATGCTGCATAACGGCCTGTCAGAGTGTGTTGAGAATGAGCGCGTTTTTATACGCGCTCTGCTGTCAGTTGTCCAGTCCCTGCGCCTGTTGAGCCGGCTGGGCCACAACAGCTTCCTCATGGAAGGTCAGCGTGGTATCCACCGGTGATATCACGGCTTCCTGACTGGCTTCGATTCTCTGTTCCGTCAGCTCAGCGTCGGTATCTGGTGTCAGTCCCAGTTTCCATACCCGGCCAAAATGCTTGTAATGACCGGCATCGATGCCGGCCTGAGCGCCCATACCATGGTAAAGATCCAAATGGTTACGCTTGACTGCGCCGCCGGTATCCAGCGCCATCAGCAAGGTTAATACATGCTTGCCATTCCAGTTGCCGTCCGCATCCAGCTGGGGCACTTCAGCCAGCAGCACACTGCCCATAGGTAAGAATTCCCGGTCAGCCGCTACCGAAGCCATAGGTAACAGCGGAATACCCGCAGTGCCTAACACATCCAGCTCGTCGCGCGGACTAAAGAAGACATAAGACGGATTCTGCTCCAGCAACTCACGTACTGTGGCATCATCATGCTCACTGACCCACTCAGCGATCGCTTTCAGAGACATTTTCTCTCTTGGCACCTCACCGCGCTCAATCAGCACTTTACCGATACTGACATAAGGATGGCCGTTCTTACCGCCATAAGCAAAATACTGCAGCTCGTCATTGTCCTCGAAGTGAACAAAACCGCTGCCCTGCACTTCCATCATGAAAACATCCAGCTTGGAGGCGGAATACCCCAGCTCCAGCCCCTGACCAGCCAGTGCACCATTGTAAATCTCGGCACGGGTCGGGCACTGGCCGTTACATTCTGGCAGCGCGTAAACCGGGTATTTGAACCTGTCGTCCTGCTCGTGACGCAATTCGATCACCGGCGAAAAGTAACCGGTGAACATCACATTACCGTAACCGTCACCGCCGCCCATCTGCTCAGTCGTCAAACCGTACTGAGAGAAAGATGTCGGATCGCCGCTGTTCGCCGCCCAGTCGTTAATCTGCTGATACAAATTCTGATAACGCAGCATCATAGAAGGAGAACGGGTGAGCACTTGTTCCGCTTGCGCTTCGAAGCGGCTGTAATCGCGAGGTTTATCCGATACCACATTGGTGACCGGGTTCAGCAGATCATCAAACTCGCCATCAAGGTATTGCTGGCCGCGGTCAACCGGTCGGGCACACGCCGCCAGGCCGAACACACAGGAAACGAAGGTCAGTTTTCTTAGCAGGGAAAGTTGTTGGAACACAGAAATGCCTTAGTAATATCGACAGGTTAACGCATGGCAGGTCATCTCAAACATACCATGTACATATAAAGCCACAATGTTAGGCTGTTTTATCATAACCAATGTCAAAGTCTTGTTTTGATTGTCACGAAAGATTAATAATACGCATTGGATGTCATATAAGTGTCACAATATAACGGTTTAATAAAAACGTCATACAAACGACATCATTGCCCAGCCGACAGACAATGTCAGCATGGCAACAAAACGACAAACAGCAATGCGAGCACCTTTACGGGTCTTAAGCCCCAGAGCATGACATTTCAGGAAGGACTGGCATGAACAATCAGTTTAAAATTGGCAAAGAAACCTTACTTGATCCAAACGCTATTGAATATCAGTGGATTCGCAATCTGGCCAGTGACGGTAATTCTCCGCAACAAATCAACACTGTGATCCAGCGTTGCCTTGGCGGCACAGCCCAGACTGCGGATACACTGCGCAAGGTAGCCTTGAATAAACTTCCGGTCCACCAGCTTTTTTCCCGCCTCAAGGAAGAAGAATAAAGCGGGTGACCCGCTGGGGATTTACGAGCCCTGTTTGGTTTCTTGCCGTGCGAACGAAGACACATAATGCGCAGGCTGCTGGCGGATGAACTGACCTTCTTCAAAGGTATAACGGTAAGTATCCTCTCCCATGCGGTAACGTAACTGGCTACCGTCCCATTCATAGGTGGTACTGACCAGACGGCCTGACACATAGACACCATTAGCTCTGAGTTCGAACTGGTCCGCGGCGTAGGGCGCCACGTCCTGCTCTATCCAGGTGCCGTAAATAGTTGGCTCTGGCGTAGGGGAAAACCAGTCTCCTTTGGCTGCCCCCACCGCAATAAAGCCACTTAATGCAAGGCCACTCACCAAGATAAACAGTACTGTGGCTGCCTGCCACCGGGTGTAATTATTGAATGCCATTAACATTGCCAGTCATCCGCACGTTCTACAACTATACGCTTATCTGGCGTCGCTTCGGCGCATCGAATAAGTGCGTAATGTCAGAATGGGATCTCGACTCAATATTTTCCTTCCGGCGCCGCGCCTCCTGAGTGATTTTCATGCTTGCTGCGCAGAGGATAAACAGGCAACATGCAGGCATGCTTGATCCCTATTAATTATTGTAACGGAAGACAGAGTGAAGCTCAGAAGCACTGCGCTGGTGAAAGGCTTTCGCCAATCAGCGCCTTATGTAAATGCCCACCGCGGCAAGACGCTGGTGATTATGCTGGGCGGTGAAGCCATCGCCGATAACAACTTTCGCAATATCGTTAACGATGTTGCTCTGCTGAACTGCCTCGGGCTGCGCATCGTGCTGGTTTATGGCGCTCGTCCGCAGATCTCTCACCTGCTCGATATGCACGGGTACAGCACCCCGTACCATAAAAGCGTCCGGATCACCGATGAACGTTCGCTGGAAATTGCCAAGCAGGCCGCGGGTCAGCTCCATTTAGATATCACAGCCCGCTTCTCTATGGGTCTGAACAATACCCCTATGGCGGGCTCGCAGATCAATGTAGTCAGCGGCAACTTCGTCATCGCCCAGCCTTTGGGCATTGATGACGGTATCGATTATTGCCACAGCGGCCGCATCCGCCGCATCGATGTCGACGGCATTAAACGCCAGTTGGATCAGAACAGTATTGTACTGCTGGGCCCGATTGCCAGCTCGGTCACCGGAGAGTGTTTCAATCTGACTTCGGAAGAAGTGGCAACTCAGGTGGCAATCCGGCTCGAAGCCGACAAACTGATTGGCTTTTGCTCTCACCAGGGCGTGAGGGATGAAAATGATCAAATCGTTTCTGAAATGCTTCCCGCTGAAGCCGAAGCCACACTGCAGCGACTGACAGAACAAAACAAAGCCGATTCAGGCACCGCGCGTTTCTTGCGTGGCGCGATGACCGCTTGCCGGGCCGGTGTGCCGCGCAGCCACCTGATCAGCTATAAAGAGGATGGCGCACTGATCCAGGAGCTCTTCTCTTTTGACGGGATAGGTACGCAAATCGTCATGGCCAGTGCTGAAAAAGTCCGGGGCGCGAACATAGATGATATCGGCGGTATTCTGGCACTGATCCGCCCGCTGGAGCAGGATGGCATTCTGGTTCGTCGCTCCCGCGAACAGCTGGAGCAGGAAATCAAACAATTTACGGTGATCGAACGGGACGGCCTGATCATCGGCTGTGCGGCCCTGTATTCCTTTATGGAAGAGCAGATGGGCGAGATGGCCTGTGTGGCCGTTCACCCTGACTATCGCGACGGTGACCGCGGCTCTCTGCTGCTCAACCGCATTCGCCACCAGGCACGCACTCAGGGGCTGAAACAACTCTTTGTGCTGACCACCCGCAGTCTGCACTGGTTCAGGGAACACGGTTTTGTCGAAATCGATGTCTCTGATTTGCCTATGGCAAAACAGGCACTCTATAACCTGCAACGCCGCTCAAAAATCCTGACGCTGGCACTGTGAGCCGCTACCGCCAGTCAAAGACTGGCGGATAAGCAGCCCTCAGCTTAAGTTGGCTTCCAAGCCACTGGCCCGCTCAATACAACGCTGGATACTGCGCTGCAACACCTCTGGCTGAGCATACAGGTACAGTCTTTCCCTGGCCCGGGTAACGCCGGTATACACCAACTCCCGTGTCAGGATCGGGCTGAAATCCGGCGGCAGTATCATCAGGGTATCGGCAAATTCCGAGCCTTGCGATTTATGGATTGTCATCGCATATACCAGTTCGTGATCCGGCAGACGACTGGGCAGAAAACTGCGAATACTGCCGTCCGGCATATCGAAATACACCCTGAGTGCCAGACGGCCTTTACTGTCAGTCCGCCCCTCAGGGTCTGGCATCGCAATACCAATATCCCCGTTATACAAGCCCAGACCATGATCATTGCGGGTGATCATAACCGGCCGCCCGACATACCAGGTTTCCTCGCCGGGGGCGATCAGCCCCTCTTTGGCCAGTTGCCGCTCAATGCGTGTATTGAGACCCTTCACGCCAAAATCCCCTTCCCTGACCGCACACAGCAGCCTGACGCTGGCAAACGCCTGCAGTACCTCACCGGGCTCTTTACCCTCAGTAATTGCCTCAAGATAGCGACGATAAAAAACAGACATCTGTTTGATCAGACGCTGGTAATGCTCGGTACTGAGCGGGTACTGATGAATATCGGTAAAATTCTGTTGCCACACAGTCGCAAGCCTGTCGGGCAGGCCGCTGTTGATGGCTTTCGCCAGTTGCCCTATGCCTGACAATGCATGAAAACGGTAGCTTTTTTGCAGGACACACAAACAATCAGCGACCGGACTCTGCCCGCCTGACGGCCCGGCCGGCAACACAAAGCCCGTCATCTCACTCAGTTGTCTGGCTTGTCCGGCACTGTAGCCCTGACCGGAAAATGCGCAGATATCCCCCAACACAGCGCCCGCCTCCACCGAAGCCAACTGGTCTTTGTCGCCCAGCAGAATCAGCTTGCAGTGAGCAGGCAGTGCTTCCAGCAGGCGGGCCATCATAGGCAAATCGACCATAGAGGCTTCATCCACCACCAGCACATCGGCATGCAGCGGATTCGCAGCGTGATGCCGGAAAGAGGCCCGGCCCGGAATGGCGCCGAGCAAACGGTGCAAGGTACTGGCCTGGGTCGGAATGGCCGACTGAATCGCCGGTGGCACAGGCAAAGACTGAACCGCCTTGCCGATCGATTCGGTCAGGCGTGCGGCCGCCTTTCCGGTCGGCGCCACCAGCACAATATGGGGCACTTTGGCTGAATCAAGCGTTTCTGTATCGGGTTGCGCCTGCATCACTAGCGCGGCCAGCAATTTGGCGACTGTGGTGGTTTTCCCTGTTCCCGGCCCGCCGGAGATCACAGCAAACTGACGACTTAGGGCGGTGGCGGCCGCCACTTTCTGCCAGTTCAGGCAAGCGTCATCCGGGATCAGCCGATCAAGCGCTACCAAATCGGAAAAGCGCTGCGCCTGACACAGCACACTGTCTATCTCAGCCCAATTCAGAGTTTCCGCTGCCACCACATCCAGCTTATCGCACACCATCATCCGGCGCTGCTCCGCGCTGTCATTGCCGTTACGTCGTAAATCAGCCAGAGCGTCATAAACATAGCGATAATTGCGTGAAAACAAGGTGTCCAGCATGCCGGCCTGGCGGGCTCCCCGGACATTCCCCTGCCCGGAAGAGACCAGCAGCCGCTGCGCGACAGTCTGTTCATATTGCCAGTAACGATGCAGATACAATCGGTTGTCGATCAGCACCAAAGGCGTGGGCTGAGAACCATCGGACACGGCAGCGGACTGGCTCAGTACAGCTGGCCAGCTGGCTGGTAAACGCCAGGCGGCCGGCAATGCCGCCAGCAGCGATTCAGCCATCTCTCTTGGCAGCCCCAAAGGCGGGCTGGTCGCAGTCGCCAGCGGCAGGCAAACATGGCCGCGCCCCAGCTCCTGACTGAGCCAGGCCGCAGCCAGGGCCAGCACCTGTTGCAACGCTTCATCATCCTGTCCGTTAACCGACTGACAGATAAACTTGGCAAACTGGCTATCCAGCGGCCGCAGCGCGCCCTGACGGGTCAATCGCTCAAGCTGGCCGATAACAGCAATATCATAGGTAGTGTGGCTTAACAGACTCATCAGGCTGGCTCTCCCTGGCTAATCTGACCATCGATCAGCTGTTCAAGTTCGCTCAGCAGCGCATGGCTTGGCCGGGCATGAAAAATACCACTGTTGTCTTCTGCCCGTACGCCACGCAAAAACAGGTAATACACGCCGCCAAAATGCTGCTCATAATCGTAATCGGCTTTTCGGCTTTTCAGAAAGCGGTGCAGCGCCAGCGCATAGAGCTGATATTGCAGATCGTAGCGGTGCTCGCTCATCGCCGTATTCAATGCCTCACCACGGTACGCCTCATGGGTGTCTCCCAGCCAGTTCGATTTCCAGTCCAGCACGTAATATTTCCCCTGATACTCAAACACCAGATCGATAAACCCTTTCAGCATCCCGCTGACCGTAGAGAACCCCAGCTCCCCTGCTTTTGCCGACAAAGCATCATGCCGGGCCAGCGTTTTGTTCAGCAAGGCCGATGACAGCAGGTGAATCGGCAGCATGAATTCCATCTCGACCAGACGTTGCTGGGGCTGAAGGGCGCCAAGACGCAAATCCTGACCATCCAGGGCACAGTTCAGTACCTGGTTCAGCATTTGCTGCAGTACCGGCAGCCACTCGGGGTCGTAATTTTCCTGTCGCAGTAAATCACTGATGACCTGGGTGGTGGCAGCACTGTCGACCGCATCGGTGAATTCAATAGTCTCGAACAGGCTGTGCAGAAAGGTTCCCGGCCTGGCGCCTTTCGGGAAGGTAAACACAGAGCGCTCAGGCGCGGCAACGGCCATTTCACTGTCCGGGTCATCCAGCAGGTTGTCTTGCGATGAATCGGTATCAAAACCGGGTAATTCGCTGGTGGCGTCCAGCGCCGAGTGGCCCTGCTTCACCAAAGCGGAATAACTGGTGATCCACCAGTTGTGCTCGATGGGATGTGAAAAGCGGGCCGCTTGCGGCACAGGCTGCTCGCTCAACGCCGGTTGCCAGAGCGACTCAGGCAGCGCGGGCGGGAGCTCCACACGGATATCCTCACTTTGCGCCAGCGTATTGAGTGCCTCAGACAGCTCGGCCAACCCGCCTTCTTTGCCGTTCTGAATCAGATAACCCATTGCAGACAGGTGCAGCCCGGTGGGTTCTTTGGTACTGCGTCCATTGCGCAGCGGCGCCATGCCGACATAACAGCCATAAACAGCCCGGGTCAGCGCCACATAAATCAGACGCAGATCCTCGGCCAGTCGCTCTTGCTCGGCCAGAGCCAGGCTGCGCTCTTGGCCACTGATATCCAGCACCGCCTGCTGAGACAGCGGATCATGGAACAGCGCTGTTTCGGTGCTGCGGTAACTGCAGACAAACGGCAGAAAGACCAGCTCGTATTCCAGCCCTTTGGATTTGTGGATGGTGACGATTTGCACCAGATTACTGTCGGATTCCAGCCGCAATTGCTGTTCATCACTGTTACCGTTCGGCGATGCCATGTGTTCAGCCAGCCAGCGGATCAAGGCCTGATCACTGTCCAGGGTCTGACTGGCCTGCTGGAGCAGCTCGCCCAAATGCAGTAAATCCGTCAATCTGCGCTCACCGCCGTTTTCACCCAGCAGACGTTCGGCGATCTGGCGGCGTGTTAAAGCATGACGAATCATAGGGAGTACACCGCGGCGCAGCCACAGGCTGCGATAGTCACGAAACTCCGCAATCCAGCGCTCCCACTCGTCTTCTTCGTTATTCAGCCTGTCGAGCTGAAAGGCACTGAGCGCAAACAGACGGGTGGCCAGGGCGGCCCGCAAGGTCGTTTCCTGCTCCGGGTGCAGTACGGCCACCAGCAAGCGAAGCAAATCTGCCGCTTCCTGGCTGGCAAACACACTGTCGCGGTTAGACAGGTACACACTGGGTATCCCCTGAGCAGCCAGTACCTGGCGTACCAGCGCCGCTTCTGAACCGGTACGCACCAGCACAGCAATATCACCGGCCGACACCGGCCGCTGCTCGCTGCCCTTAACCAATAACGCCTGGTTATCCTGAGCCTGAGTCAGAATGGCCTGAATCTGCGCTGCCGTCGCATCCGCCATCGCCTGCTGATATTCACCTTTGCTGACCGGGGCGTCGGCGTCCATCTGCCACAAACACAGTGCCGGCTGACGCTCACCGTTGAGCTGCCAGTGCTTGCTCTGCGCATTCGGGCTGGGCTGAACGGGCAGAAACTGGATATCGCTGTCATAAATAAACGGGCTGTCCGGCAGTGCAAACACCCGGTTAGCTGCTGCCACCATGCCGGCGGTCGAACGCCAGTTAATGCCCAGCGTATAGTGCGCGCTGACCTGGCGCCTTGCCCGGATGTAGGTAAAGATATCTGCACCGCGAAATGCATAGATCGCCTGTTTGGGATCGCCGATCATGAACAATCCCGAGTCCCTAGCTGTATGAACCGGTCCGGCCTGATCATCAGGCAGATACACAGTGCTGAAGATCTGATACTGAAGCGGATCGGTGTCCTGAAACTCATCAATCATGGCAACGGGATACAAATGGCGGATCCTGGCTGCCAATGCGCCTTCGCCGCTATCTTTGTCCGTCAGTAAAGCCGCCGCCAGCTGAGTCAGCAGATCATCAAACGACAGCCAGCCTTTGCGCTGCTTGGCCTCTGCCAGCAGCTCCCGGCAGGCCTGAATCGCATGGGCCAGAATCGGCTCCCTGACACTGGGCTTGGCAGCCAGCAAGTCATGAATGGCGGCAAACACCGGATGCTGCGGCACGGTGCCCTTGGCGGTTTTCTCTTCCAGCACCGCCTGATCAAATTTTTCCAGCGCCTTGGGCAAGCTGTAATCCAGCGTTGGCTGGCTTGACCACAGTCCCACTTCTTCAAGCGCTTTAGGCAGGCTGGTTTTGGTATAGCTGCGTTTATTCACGCCTGATTCACTGATCAGCGCCAGAAAATCTGCCGCGTGCTCGCGCCAGCCCTGCTTTACCGCCTCAATCCGCTGCAGATTCTGCTGATGCAGCTGCGTCAGATCGCCCGACAGCGGCGGGGCCATCAGTGTGACCGGGGCGCCGGACAAAAACGCATTGATATCTTTGAGCAGCTCTGCCGGTGCTGGCCAGCAACGACGGATTTCGTTCGCCAGTTCGCGGGGCAGAGGGTAAAAATAGCGCCGCCAGTAATCCGCCGCCACCTGCGCCCGCAGCTGGCTTTCTTCGGTAATGAATTCATTGGAAAACAGGCTGCCTGATTCGAAGGCATTTTGCGTCAGCATACGCTGGCAGAAACCATGGATGGTGAAGATCGCCGCTTCATCGATCTGCCTTTCCGCCTGCAGCAGCAAGGCCGCCGATCGGGCATGATCCGGCAGATCACGCAGCAGAGCCGCCAGCACAGGATCATCACTTATGCCGCGGCTGAAGGCGATCCTGGCATCATGAATACGGCGACGGATCCGGTCACGCA
Source organism: Photobacterium arenosum (assembly GCF_014841115.1). GTDB lineage: Bacteria > Pseudomonadota > Gammaproteobacteria > Enterobacterales > Vibrionaceae > Photobacterium > Photobacterium arenosum. Next base: position 11,003 of record NZ_JACYTP010000018.1, on the reverse strand, counting down.
GCTCAGCCGTTGCCGCTTCGGTAAAAGTCACCACCAGTATCTTGTCCACCGTCAGAGGCTGCGGGTACGCGGTATTGGCATCACCGTGTCCCAGCAGCAAACGCAGGTACAAGGTCGCTATAGTAAAGGTTTTCCCTGTCCCTGCCGATGCTTCTATCAGTCGCGTACCGTGCAGCGGAAACACCATAGGTTCCAGTGTTTGCGGCATGATGGCGGAGACATCTGTTGATGGGGTCAAAGTCATGATCGTCAACCGGTTCCTGTTGTCAGGCTCGCTGCGGCTCATGCACTCACTCCATAAGCCGCAGCGACAATAATTTAGGTTTCAGGCAGCATAAATGATGGAAAGCTGCCGCTGGTTTCAAAGCACTGTGTGATCTCTGACTGATTAGCTCTCAGCCAGCGGATTCTATTCTGATTCATCTATCACTATGGGATACGTTTCACATTTTCAGTGCCGGGCTTTCGGTAGTATCGCTGCCAAGAAATTTGGTCTACCTCTGGACCTTGTGGCCGACCGGTGAACACCCTACACCTTATAACGATTTTGCCGGCGGCCACCTCGCACCTTTCTCCTTTCTCCTCGCACCTTCCACTAAGCTATCTCTTCAAGATGCATCAACACAGGCTGTAACACCCGCCGCGCCCAATCCATTGCCTCAATGGCAAGATCGTCCTGCCAGTTCGGCCAGACCCGAGCGATGTAAGCATTGCTGCCTTCACCGCTGAACAGATAACTGTCGTTAAACACCCCGGCCATTTTGGTGAATGCTTTTTCCTGACTGTCTTCATCTGTCAGCCAGTGCCCGCTTTTGTCGCGCAGCGCCTCCAGGCCGGCCTGCGCCGTTCGCGGAAAATAAGGCAAAGGGGATGACTGTCCGGCCAGATACCCTTCTGTCAGCATAGTCAGTTGCTCCCTGGCGTACGCTGCCTCAACGGGCCGCAGACGAACATGCTTGTCAATACCCAGTATATGGCTATCGGCGGTTATCCCCTGTACCGACATCGCCAGATGCTCCAGCCAGGCATGAACAAGATCCTGGGTCCGCACTTTGCCGGGCCTGAAGTGAATCACTCCAGACGCAGTATAATGGCAGATCCAGCCTTGTAACCGGCACTGCCCGGAAGAGATCGCCATCGGCAGGTCAATTTCCGGATCCTCGAGTGGTGAGGCAAGCAAACCGGCAATTCGCTCAGCCAGCGGGGCTATCTGCTGTTGTTCCTGCTCCAGAGTCAGCTCACCAAATGCCGCAATCGGCAAGGTGCCGGCCGCCTGCTGCATTGCCTGAAAACGGCTCATCGCTTCGGGGCGGGTTTGCGCTTCGAGCATAGTGGTCAGCAAATGTGCCCGCAGCTGATAACTCTGCAGGCCATCGAGCGCAAAGGGCTCTTCATCCACCATGGCCCCAGCAGCGGCGTCAAAATACACCTTGAGACGCCGGTTAAAAAAGTACTGCACCGGCAGGCGCCAGAAGCGCTGCAACTCTGCCATTTCAATCACAGGCAGTGAGGCGGATGACTCCGCCAGATCCGTCAGCGCAAACGGGGACAGCGATTGCGACAGAAAATCCACAGTGTCGACCGTGATGCGCCGTGCCGCGGGCAGCCATTCGGCGGCATAGCTGGGCAATGTTCCCAGAAACGCCTGCGGGCTGAACGGCGTCAGTGGATGGTGGTGAGTCAACCAGCGGATCAGACGCTCCGCGGAGTCTTCAGGAGGCAGCGCGCTGTCTCCCTGCAGACAAAAACCCTGCTGGCAATAATCCAGTAACTCACTGAGCAGGACGGAAGGCATTTTTTCGCTGTTATCCTGAATAGAGCGCCCGACATAACTGATGTACAGCTGCTGCTGGGCAGACAGGAGTGCTTCCAGAAACAGGTATCTGTCATCGTCGCGGCGAGAACGGTCACCGGCGCGCTGGCGCCCCACCATCAGATCAAAGCCTTCAGGGGCAATCGTTCTGGGATACACACCATCATTCATTCCCAGCAGACAGACCACTTTAAACGGGATCGAACGCATCGGCATCAGGGTACAGAAGTTTATCTGACCGGCCAGAAAGCGCTGACTGACACGCTCGCCGCTCAGCTTGTCATTGAGGTAATCGCGCATGATCGCTGGCGTCAGCGCTTGCTGATAACCGGCATCATCCAGCTGTTGCTCCAGTTGCTGCAGCTTTTCCCGGATCAGACGCAGCACCAGTTCGCCTTCAGTATCGACACTGAAAAAGTCATCCAGCAGCTGATTCAGCACACTGAACCACTCGACCGCCGAATGCGGCTGATTGAGTACCCGGCGGTAATGGATTAGCTGCTCAACAAAGACACTGAGCTGACCGGCCAGTTCGGCATCCATGCCCTGCACTTCATCATAGGCCAGTATCCCCTGATACAAACCCGCCTGCGCCGGCATCGCATAGCCAAGCAACATACGCTGCAGCCCGAACAGCCAGGTATTTTGCTGCTGCACCGGCAGTGAAAATTCGCTCGCCGTGTCGGCATCCAGTCCCCAGCGGATCCCGGCTTCCTCAATCCAGCCCTTTACCTGCATGAAACGATCGCTGTCGAGATTAAACCGCTTCATGATGGCCGGTACTTCCAGCAATTCCGTCAGCTCAGAGGCATGACAACGGCTATTGGGTAAATCCAGCAAGCGCAGACAGGCCAGCAGTACGGGGTTTTCCTGATCGGCACTGCGGTCAGAAATGGAAAATGGCAGGTAGCGCTCAGACGGCGCATTACCGAAAACGGCCTGAATATAAGGGCTGTAGGCATTGATATCGGCAACCATGACCACGATATCGCGTGGCGACAGGCCGGGATCGGCATCCAGCATCGCCAGCAAATTATCATAGAGAACTTCCACTTCCCGCATCGGTGAGTGGCAGACGTGCACCGACAAAGAGCGGTCTTGCGCCTCAACCGGCTGTTTGTGCCGGCTGTCGGCCAGCAGCTGGTCATTCACTCTGTCTTCCAGATTCAGGATGTCCGACTGAATGCTGTGCAGCAGGCTGTCAGACTGAATATCGACAAACGCATCAACTTCATAGGCCTGTAATTCCGACAGCAGATACAGATTGTCCCGTCCCAGCTTACCCAGTGAGGCTAACAATGTGTTGCCAACTGCGGCATCCTGATGCGTTTCGTCAATCAGGTTATCTTCCAGCGAGCCTTTGAGTATCCCCACGGCCCCGGCCTTCTCGCTGTGTTGATCCTGCCAAATCACCTGCTGACGCTGCTGCGCTGCCAGCCGGGCCAGATACTTGCGATCTCTGACATCCCCCCAGTAGTGGCGACAAGGATTGGTAAACATCAGGTGCACATCAATGTGCTGCCCCAACGCCGCCAGGGCATCCATATAGCGTGGCGGCAGCGCTGAGATACCGAAGACAAACAGACGCTGAGGTAATCCATCCGGTAGCTCTGTCCCGGACTGGGCGTAATGCGTCAGCGTTTCAATAAACTGCTGATACAAATTAGCGCGGTGGTATGGCGATTGCCCCTGCGCCAGAATGTGGTCATACAGCGCCTGCCATAACACCGGCTGCCAGGGGTGATCGCCCGCCAGTTCAGGATCAATGTGCCCCGCTTCCCACTCCTGTATCCACTCCGGCCGGTACACCAGATACTGATCAAAAATGTCGGCAATTTTTCCGGCCAGCTGAAAACGGCGCTGCTGATGGGCATCCTCTGCAAGGTAACGCGCCAGTGGCGCAAATTCCGGCTGCTCCAGCAATCCGGGCAGCACCTGCATCAGCGACCAGGTCATGGCGTCTTTATTGAAGGCACTGCGTGCCGGCACGTCCTGCAGCACTTTGGTGAACATGTCCCAGATGAAGGTCGCTGGCAGCGGAAAAGTAATATTGGCGGCCACGCCCAGCGACTGGGCCAGTTCGAGTTTGAGCCATTGTGACATGCCCGGACTCTGCACCAGAATCTGCTCAGGGATAAAAGGGTCTGAAAGCGGATCCCGGCGGATCAGCTCAACCAGCAAAGACTTCAGCAGATCCAGCTGGTTGGAATGGTAGACAGTAAACACGCATCAGGCTCGCTGGCAGAGAATAATGCCATGATTGTCTACCAAGGCACGCAGGGTGTAAACAGCAGTGCCTGTGATGACCGCCGACCTTTCGCTTCAATGCATTACATCGCTGCTCTGCGATAGCCTACCTCAGCGGTACAATAATGGGCCAGATAGCGCACTATGACATAACTGACCACCACAGTAGCGATTAACAGCTCGGCCAGAGCCAGCACCTGAACCTGATGCGCGTAGTCGGCCAGCAGGGGCTGAGTGCTCATCCAGTGAGCCGTTTTGTACAAGGCCGTCGCCCCGATCACCATAGGGAACGTAAACGCGGCATAAGCCGGACTGAAGGGTAATCGCAAGAGTCTGAAGAAGGCCAGATAAATCACCAGCGTCATCAGCAATCCGATACTCGCCAGCAGTGCTACCAGTAACACTGAAGGGTGCGCCGTCACTGTCAGATAACCCGCCAGTGACAAACTGGCCGGTGCCGCCAAAATCGCAATGGTCGGCTTGGCCGCATCCGGTACTTGATGACAGAAAATCAGCCGGTATAACATCACGGGCAGCATCAGGGCGTAAGCACTCAGGCCAAACACCATCAAGCCCTGCGCCAGGGGTGCCAGCGCCCCACCCGGAAAAGTGACATCGGCCACTATGATACCGACAGGCGGCACAAACCAGCTGGGCACCATATGGTGCAGCTCAAACCGGCTCAAGCGGTGGAAGACAAAGCAGGCTAAAAACGCCAGATGCAAGACCACAGCCGCCAGCCACAATACTAACCCGGCAAGCGGCAGATATGTCGCCAGCGCATGAGAAACCACCATGAGCGCCATCGAAAAAGTAGGCACGACACTGCCGACCACAGGGTGCTTCAAATCCTGCCACAGTAACTGAGGATGTAAAACAAACTTCAGCGTCAGCCCCAGCAGCATCACAGCGGCAATGACGGCACTGCCCGTTTGCGCCATACCGTGAAATGGCGCCGCATTCTCCCAGCACCAGCCCAGGCTGGCAATGGCCAGAGCCAGCCCGGCCATGGGTGTCGGCATCAGGGTAAACCGATTTTTCCAGGCTTGATTCATGATTTGCTCTCCATCACATCCGATTCGTTTTTTGTTCTTTTTGTTCTTTTTGTCGATAGAGGCAGTGTACTTCTCTCGCATGGTTTAGAATAATTGAATAAATTTAAACAATAGTTAAATTTAATTTAACTAATAAAGAGCGACTATGAACATTGCGCTAAAACAATTAAGAGTCTTCGTTGCCGTGGCACAGGAAAAAACCATTACTGCTGCCGCCGAGCGCCTGTTTCTGACCAAGCCGGCTGTCAGCATGGCGCTGGCCGAGCTGGAAAAACAGCTCAGCCAGCCACTGTTTGATCGCCATAACAACCGGCTGACCCTAAACAGCGAAGGCAAGCGCCTGTTACCTCTGGCCGATGAACTGCTCCAGCGTACCCAGAGTATTGAACAACTCTTCGCACAAACCGGCGCGTTGTCCGGCAGCTTGGCTGTAGGTTCCAGCGATACCGTAGGTAATCAGCTCACGCCTTTTCTGCTGCGGGATTTCAGGGCGCAGACAGCGCATACTGACCAGTCACTGCTGATCGGCAATACCGCGGCAATCGTGAAAAAGTTAGGTGATTTTGAACTGGATATCGGACTGGTTGAAGGCCGGGTCACGGAAAAACACTTGGTAAGCCAACCCTGGCTTAAGGATGAGATGGTAATTATCGGTCATCCCGAGCACCCACTGCTGACCAGAAACAAGCTGTCTCTGTCAGATCTTGAACACTCGGAATGGGTACTCAGGGAAGCCGGATCCGGCACCCGGGATTATTTCCTGCATCATCTCGCCCCGGGAATTGATAACTGGCAGCTGGCCTTTGAGCTCAACACCACAGAAGCCATTATCAACAGCGTCGCCGCCGGACTGGGCCTGACCTGTTTATCGCGGCGCGCGGTCCATCATGCAGTACAGGAAAAACGCGTGGCTGAACTGCCCATCACGCTGAGCAAGCAGAGACAATACTGGCTGCTGTATCACAAAGACAAATACAACAGCCCGCTGTTATCTGCATTTATTGCATTCTGCCAGCATTGGCAACCGGGCTCAGATCCGGTTATCGCCGCCACTGAAGGCAATGATCTGGCTGATCTGACATAAAGGCCGGCCGGATTCCTGCTGCCAGTCATTAAACGCCGCCTGTGCCGCCGACAGGGAGCGCTGGGTGTCCCGACCGCCATCAATAATTCCGGTACTGCGCAGGTAAGCTTCAACATCCTGGCTGAGAATAAAAGTATCTTTGCCCATCACCCGCAATGTATAGGGGCCGGTATTACCGCCCAAACGCTTACCTTTACTTTTCAGATAGTGCCATAAGCCGATAATGTCATCCGATGGCCATGCTGCGACCATAGCGGCAAACGAGCCGTGCTCTTTCGCGGCTCGGTGAATCATGTACGCATTTTCCGGAATCGTCATGACTTTGCCGAGATGACGGATAATGGCCGGATCTGTGGCTTTTCGCTCCCACATTTCGTTCGGCACCAGCAATAACTTTTCTATATCAAAGCCAAAGAATACCGACTCAAAACCGTCCCACTTTTGCCTGACCACTTTCCAGCTCATACCAGACTGGAACACTTTCTGCGTAAAGGCGGCCAGCCAGCGATCATCGGCAATGGCGGTCAACGCCTCTGCACTAAGCGGGGCCGACAACAAGCTTTCCAACGCCGCCTTGCCCCCTTTGCGATCAGCGGCACGGGTATAAATTTGTTCAAATTTTTCTCTCATGCTCACAAGAACACCTTCTGTCAGAACTCAGCACTGGACTATGCCTTTATCCTACTGTATAAAAAACCAGTTAATCAATATCTGGAGAGGGTGACCATGGCTGTTATCGTCAAATATGTAGTAGAGCGCAACGGAGAAGAGAAGATGACTTTTACCTCTAAATCTGAAGCTGATGCCTACGATAAAATGTTGGATATGGCTGACGAGCTGTTTGCTGTTCTGAGTGAAAGCAAACTGCTTGAAGACGAAGCCAAACAGGAAGAATTAGCACTATTCCTGGCACAAGAGCGTGAAAAAGTCCTTGTCGCTCTGGGGGCGAAAAAAGCCAAACCCGCCGCTAAAAAGAAAGCGGTAGAACCCGAAGCTGTGCAAGACGACGCTGACAGCGAAGCCGCCTGAGTCAGTCCCCTTGACGATGAATAATAAACCTCCGCCCGGAGGTTTATTTATTTCCGTGTTTATTCACAAAGACTGATTTTATATGTGGTTAAGTGCGGATTTTCGTCATTTCTCAGTCATTTTGCCATGAATGGCAGATTTCCCCTTCAATATCCCGCTCAGTCTCTTTATGATGGGAACATCTCACTTTTTCAATATCAGACAGACTGCCATACATTGCAGTCGTTATCCCTTTTGACATGGAGACCATTTCATCATGGCGACATTTTCTCTAGCCCTGGGTACCGCGACCAAAAACCGTGACGGTAAAATCATCGAAGCTTTCTTCCCGACCCCACTGCTGAATCCAGCTCAGGCTCTGGTTGATGACATCGCAAAAGTTGTTGATTACCAGGAAGGTAACCAAGCCATTGAGATTACCCCGGCTCAGGCGGCTGAACTAGCCGGTGCTTTCGCAGCGAATGGCGAGCAAGCCAGTGCTGGTTTTGCTGAAAAAGCAGCACAATCCAGACAGTCTCTCGTGGTAGTCATTCTGGCTGCTGATACGGCGCCGGCTTCTGTTGCTGAAGGCTTCCTGAAACTGCAATTGATCTCTCAGCGACTGGTTAAGCCTCATGGTCTGGTACTGGACGGTATCTTTGGTTTGCTGCACAACATTGCCTGGACCAATAAAGGCCCGATTGATCTGCCTGAACTGGCAGAGCGTCAGATTGAAGCTCGCCTGAGCGGCGAGGTGCTGAGCGTCGATTGTGTTGATAAATTCCCGAAAATGGTCGATTACATAGTCCCGGCCGGCGTGCGAATTGCCGATACCTCCCGTGTTCGCCTCGGCGCTCACGTCGGTGAAGGTACCACAGTGATGCACGAAGGCTTTATCAACTTCAATGCTGGTACAACAGGTGTGAGCATGGTTGAAGGCCGTATTTCTGCCGGTGTTGTGGTCGGCGATGGTTCCGATATCGGCGGCGGCGCTTCTATCATGGGTACCCTGAGTGGCGGCGGTAAAGTGGTCATTGCGATTGGTGAAAACAGCCTGCTGGGTGCCAATGCCGGTCTTGGCTTCCCGCTTGGCGATCGTTGTACCATTGAGTCTGGCTTGTATGTCACCGCAGGCACCAAAGTAACTATGCTGGATGCAGATGGCAATGTCGTTGAAACCGTCAAGGCACGCGATCTGGCGGGCAAATCCGATCTGCTGTTCCGTCGTAACTCAGTAAGTGGCGCGATCGAATGTCTGACCAATAAAACTGCGGTTGAGCTGAACAGCGAGTTGCACAGCAACAACTGATCCTCAGTCACTGAGTGAAAGATCGCAAAAGGCTGCCAATGGCAGCCTTTCTTATTTGTATCAGTAACCTCTTTCCGCCAGCCCGAACTGGCTGGCATCTTGCCGGCATTCATCTGGGTAACCTGGGTTAAGCGCTGTGGTCACTGTTTTCTTACCCGTGCAGTACTCATATCGCCCCTGCAGATAGCCCGCGCGGTATTTTTCATAATCAGATTCAGACATCACGCCAAGCCGGTCCAGGCGCTTTTTCTCCCACTCCTGATAACCATACTCTCCGTGATAAGCCCCCAGTTCCTGCCATTCACCATGCTGAGACAAGTTAGCCTCATACTGACTGACACAAGCCGATAGCAAAATAATCACCACCAAACAGATCAGCTGACGCATACGACCTCCTCAGCCAACTGCGATCCGGTGTCTTAAGTATGGAAGAATATCTCTGGCGTGAGAAAGTTTCTCATCTGAGCCTTTTATCAAGGCTGGCTCAGTTCCAGCGATGCCTGCCGCCCTGATTCACTTCTTACCCCCAGATTCACCAATACGATCCCAAGAAATGCGGCGCTCAGCAATACTGCCCCAAGATGCCAGGGCTGGCTGATCCCCATCTGTAACAGGCAATGGCTGATAACAGACGCCGCAACCATCTGGCAAGCCCCGGATAACGCAGACACAGTCCCTGCTTTTTCACCGTACGGAACCAAAAGCATCGACTGTGCACACGGAAAAGCAATGCCGTTTGTCATCGCCAGCAGAAAATGGGCCGCTGACATCCAGACCGGGTCTAACGGGGCCAACACATACACAGCGGCCGAGACCAATTGCATCAAAGGTGCCAGCTGCAACATTCTTGCTGTCCCCAACTTTGGCCGTAAGCGCTGACACAGCAAACCACCCAAAAGCAGTCCGCAAGCCGGCACCATAGCCCACATCGCATACTGGTCAGAGCTTATCCCTAACTGAACTTGCATAATGTAGGGCATCATGGAAATTGCCAGTACAACCATGGCAAAATTGATCCAGCCTATACCGGCAAATGTCAGGAAATGGCGGTCTTTAAACAAAGACAGGTAATTACCCGCAAGTTGCTTAACTGAAGGTGGCATGCCTGTTGTCTTTAAGGTTTCGCGAAAGCTAAATACAAGCAATAACCAAACCAGTGCGATGTAAGCAATAAGCAGCACAAAAACAGAAAGCCAGCCCAGATAATGATTAACCATACCGCCAATCACTGGGGCCATAATAGGAGTAAATGCGGCAACAATGGCTAACCAAGTCATGGCTTTCGCCAGATTTTGCTTTTGGTAGCTATCCCGGATTGTCGCCCTGGCCAGTACAGACACACTGCCGGCCCCACAGCCCTGAATAAAGCGTCCAAGCAATAATCCGGAAAACGATTCCGCTTTGAAAATCACCAGTGCAACACCGAACAAAGCTATCATTACCCCAGCAAGCAATACTGGCCGACGACCCAGCACGTCAGAAAGCGGACCGTAAACCAGCTGTGAGGGACCAAAACCTAAAAGATAAATGGCAACCAGAAGCTGTGTTTGATCTGAGGTCAATGTCAGATCCTGTCCAATCCAGGGTAACAATGGAAACACCAGGCCAAGACTGAGCTGACCAATACTGACAATCAAACAAGCAAATAACAGGGGTTTCCAATGGAATGCTGGCATACATTTCTCTATATCGATAACAACACAGATATTATGCCTGCATACTGGTCAGGAATAAGCCATCATTGGCAACAGGAGCTATGTCCTGACAGGAAAGAATAGCCGCACTGTTTTACGGCTATTTCATGAAGTGAAAGACTTAGGAGTCGGAGCTCTGTGCTTTTTGAATCACATAACGAAACGGATTAGTGAAAGAGAACTTGCTGCCCTGAGTGGTAACCCGCCCCTGTTTCATTGCAACCAGCACTTCGCGCTGTACTCTGACTAATGAAAAGAAACGTATCACCATAAACACAATAAATATCGGCATGATGATTTGCGCCATGGAGGCTGACTTTAACAAGAAATCATTCCCTAACCAGACCGCGAGCATCACCAGCATCAGGTACAAGGAATGCGGTTTCAGTGTAATAGTGACAGAATCAGCGGTTTCTTGCCGCTCGTAGAATAAACTCATGGCGAATTATCTTTAATCATCCCAGAAAAATTGCCCTAACCCTCTCACAGCCTCACACCTAAGGCAAGAGCTTAACCAACCAAATTGTAACCAGTTTCTACCTGCTAGAGCGGGCTCAGAACCAGACTGTTTCATAGCAGCCAGCAATTGGATATGAGCATAGTGCGCAGCACTTTTTGGGTCGCAGAAATGCAAAAAAGCCCCAGTCTGTCGACTGGGGCTTTCAATAATTGGCGGAGCGGACGGGACTCGAACCCGCGACCCCCGGCGTGACAGGCCGGTATTCTAACCAACTGAACTACCGCTCCGAAACTGGTTATTTTCAATGTGCTCGTCGTTATTCTGCATTCTTCA
>NZ_JACYTP010000017.1 GCF_014841115.1 Photobacterium arenosum | reverse complement strand
CTGGGTCAGTTCATCGTAGCCGCAAAGAAAGGAGCGGCGAACACAGCGGGAAACACAATGGTAGTAGGGCGTAGCTTCTATACTGATAAGTTGGCTGCGTGCTGTCGTCATTGGGAGTCACAACAATTGAACTGGATGAATATACAGTATACGTCTGTGCTGGCCGGAAAAAGGAGCAAATCACGAAGTGGGGATCTGGGTCAGAATCTCATGAAATTGATGAAGTTGTTTTTTTCTTCAGGTGTCTTCCTTGCAAGCATGGTATGTCTGTCCTTGTACGACTGTTGACCTGTCTGTCCCGGTATATCCCCCGATGGTCCTCAATGTTGGCTGGTCATCTATTTCGGTAAATCCGTGCGAATTAGCGTATTATGTCGTCACTGTACTTGCTGAAGACATTCATGACCATTCCAATAAAAAACATCGCTGTCCCTGAGGTTTCTTGCTCTACTTGTCAGGCTTGCTGTTGCCGCTTAGAAGTCATGATCATTACTGACACTGGCGTTCCAGAACAACACATTGCCACTGATGAATGGGGCGGTGAAACCATGTTACGTCTGGCTGATGGTTGGTGTTCGGCGCTAAACCGGGAAACTTTTATGTGTACCATCTATGAAAACCGGCCTTGGATTTGCCGGGAATTCGAAATGGGCTCGTACGAATGTCGGGATGAAAGAGCAGATTTAGCGTGATTATTGGGGATCAATCACGGTTCAGAAGCACAGCGTCTGTATATCCAAAGCGCCTACGGCAGTTGGATACAGTATAGATCGAGGCAAATAGACGCCTTTAAAGCGAGGCCAATATGGGTTTTGGACACCAAAGTTGGCCTCTGGGGTAACGGAGCAGCTTTATAGCAACTGCCGCCGATAAGCCAATCAAATGAACATCACTCTCAATTAACGTGAATGATGCCCGTCAGAGTCAGATTTTCACACAAGCGAAAAGGGCATTGCCTGATCTGTTATCCCAAGGGATGATTTTCTCATAGTCATGCTCAAAGATATGAACTTCAAAGTAGGGCTGCAGTATGTCTTTTAATTCATTGATAGTGACAGCAACCATGGGGTGTTCGTCATGCCATTGATGGGTTTCTTCAGCCGTGCTTCTTTCGATGCTGAGCTTTAACGACTGTTTTTCGCCGTCGCCACAATAATGCCAGCCCGAGTGGAAAGTGAACTGGCTGCCGTCGTGTTGGGCAGTGTGCCTGACAAATAAATCGTTATTGATTTTATCTTTGTCGACCACGTTAAAGCAGAACATCCCCTGATCGCCTAATGCACTGTGCACGCTGGCGATACAGTCTTTCAATTTTTCAATACCATCGCTGTAATGGATGGAATACAGGAAACAGGTGATCAAGTCGACTGGGGACGTAATGTTGAAATCACTCATGTTTTGCAAAGTGAACTGTGCTTCCGGGCAACGCGTGGCGGCAATATCCAGCATCGGCTGATTGATATCCAGTCCGCTGCTCTGATAGCCATAATCAATGAAATGACGAACATGCGGCCCTGTCCCGCAGGCCAGATCAAGATGGGTATTTCCGTTGTTACCGAACAATTGATGGAGCCGACGAATACAGTGGCTTTGGGCCTGGTAATCGATATCGACACACATTAAGTCGTAATAGCCTGAAAGGTCTGTGTAAAGGGCGTTGGCGGACATAGTTGCCTGGTAGACTGAGCTGAAATTTTTGGGTGGCGCATAGTAAACCAATCTGCCGCAATTGCGAAGCAGATAAAAGTATCAGTAACTGAGCTTGTCGCTGGCTATGACGGGACAGACACGGTTATGACGAAAAGGGTGTTGGCGGAACAGACACTATGATTAAGGCCAGAAACTCGTTCTGGCCTATTGAGTGTTATTGTATTGATCAGAGGGTAAATCGCTGAACCAGGGCGTTTTGCTCTTTGGCCTGGTGATCCAATTTCAGGCTGGCACTGGTGACGCTTTCCATCGCCGCAAGGTTGGCATCGGCAATTTCGCTGATGTCTTCCAGGCTACGGGCAATACTGGCAGTGGTGCTGCGTTGTTCTTCGGTGGCTTGTACTATCTGACTGCTCATATCGCTGATTTCAATAATGATGGCTTCAATTTCTTCCATCGCGCTGCTGGCTTCTGACGTCTGGTTGACGCTGTCTTCCATTTCGTTAACGCAGCTCTCAATCACCTGAACAGCCTGGCTCGAGCTGGATTGCAGCTCTTGAATCATAGATTCAATCTCGCCCGTTGAGGCGGTAGTTCGCTGAGCAAGAATGCGCACTTCATCAGCAACCACCGCAAACCCCCGCCCTTGCTCACCGGCGCGTGCGGCCTCAATAGCCGCATTCAGTGCCAGCAGGTTAGTCTGATCGGCAATAGTGCGAATCACATCCAGGATACTGCCGATATTACTGCTCATTTGCTGAAGCTGGTTCACCGCCTGCACCGACTGATCCAATTGCTCAGACAGTTGATGGGTGGTGGAAATATTACGGCCCATGACTCCACGGCCCGTTGCCGCGGCCGACTCGACATTTTTCACTTTATCGAGAGTGTGCTGAGCACTTTGGGTCACCTGAGCCACAGAATGCTCCATCTCTGTCATTGCTGTTGCTACGGACGCGGTTTGCTGGCGTTGTTCGTTCAGACGATCTTTGGCGTCAGCTGTGGTGGTCTGGTTCTGGGTGGCGACTTCAGTCAGCTCGGCAGAGGCATCGCTCAACTGGCTCAGCAATTGCTGTAGATGGTCAGCCAGCGTATTGATGTGATGGCTCAGTTGACCGAACTCAGCGTATTTGTTGTCAGTAATGCGCTTTGTCATATCGCCTGCTGTCAGTGCTTCCAGTGTGGTCAGCGTGGAAGCCAGCGGTTGTCTGACATTACGTGCCAGGAACCAGCCGATAACAACGGCCAGAAACGCGGCCAGACTGCCTAGCAGAACGGTATTTCGGACACCCGTCTGGTAAGACTCACCTGCCTGAGCGATGGCCATATTCATGTCATCTCTTGCCTGGCTGCGGAAGCTTTCAAGCAAAGAGTTAGCATTGTTAATTTCTGCCGCCAGATTACTGATACTGGTATAGAGGCGTTCCTGGGCCTGAATATAGTTAAAATGCACATCCAGCACACCACCTGACTGACCTATGTCCTGATTGTATTGGTCAATCGACGAGTCAAAAGTCCGCTTGAGATCGGGGATCATCGAGGTTAGTGTGCGGTAAGAATTGCTGAGATGGTTAACCAGGCGCTTATTGTTTTTTATCGCTTCATTAATTTTTTCAACATCACTGGATGCCAGAGCATCAGATGTAATGGCTTCTGTCTGGCTGAGTTTGTCGAAGTAACTTTTTGCCAGCATCAGCTCAGACACCCGGCTGCGATCGGCAATCACATCTTTCATCCGCACATTGAGGTCGCGATGCAACTGCTGAAAGCGGCGGATGGATTGCTGACGAGCTTCATTGGCGGCTAACTGATCACGGTAGTTGCTCATGGCAACCTGGGCTTGGGTAAAGTATCTGCCTTCTAGTGCTGTCAAGGCTTCCAGCTGGCTGCTCAGCGAAGGGTAGTCTTTCGCGGTATCGACAAGGGTTGTCAGCGTTTGGCTGAAATGATCGTAAGATTCAGTAAACTGACTTTCATACTGCTGCATTCGGTTTTGATCATTGGTGGTCAGAAAATCTTTAAACACTTTGTCGGCGACCAGTAGTTCCACGTTGGCCTGACTGGAAATGGTGACTAACGGAACGGATTCGGTGTTTACCGACTCTAATTGCCCATAGATAGTTTTGGTTTCCATCAGGGTTAGTGTGCTGGTGGTTGCGAAGAGGCCGATCATCACGGCGAAACCCGCGTACATACGCCGGATGACAGAAGTCTGTTTTTTCATTGCACTATCGTCCCTAAAACATCCCAGGCCGGACACAGCCCGAGCATTTCCTTGCTTACCAGTGTGGTTTTTATTTTGAGTGTTATTATTTTGTTACTCATACATCGTTTGCTTCACGACGTAAAATAAGTGTGCCTCAAGCCGTGACCGTGTCATCAAAATATCACCGTAATTTGCTAGGCAGGCGTTTGATGAGGATAACCGGATACTCTCTGCACATACTTTGGCAGGTGTAACAAAATGAAGATTTTGCAGTGAAATAATCGTAGGAAAATTGGTTTAAAACGACGTTCAATATTGCTCTGATTACGCGACTCACGCATACTCGGCAATGGTAGAAATCAAAAGATGGAGAAAGTCATGGCAGAAGAAACTATCTTCAGCAAAATAATCCGTAAGGAAATCCCGGCTGATGTGGTGTATCAGGATGATCTGGTCACTGCATTTCGCGATATTAACCCCCGAGCTCCAAGCCATATCCTGATCATTCCTAACAAGCTGGTTCCAACGGTTAACCATGTTGAAGCGGAAGATGAAGCGATGATGGGGCGTTTGTTTACCGTGGCCCGCAAACTCGCAGAAGCGGAAGGTATTGCGGAAGACGGTTATCGCTTGATTGTGAACTGTAATCCTCACGGTGGGCAGGAAGTGTACCACATTCATATGCACCTGTTGGGTGGACGACCGCTCGGCCCGATGCTGGTTGGTTAAGACTGGCGAATCTTCATGGCCTGCTTTCCGCAGAGATTTGTGGGCAGCCAGATGACAAACAGGATCGAATGAAAAAACATTTCCGGCACAAAACTCTTGTCTTTTTTTGCGCTTTTATTCTCTCGGGCTGTGCCAATTTATCCGGGCACAGCCTGTTCAGCCATTACAGCGCCAGCACAAAATCGAGCAGACACGCTTTGTATCAAGGCCAGATTCAGGGCGCATTAGACAGTCTGCCTGATGAGCCGGCTGGGGCGATTCTCGACGGCATGGAGCGGGGCAGGCTGACGTTGCTGACCGGCGATTACACCGCCAGCTTTGCAGCATTGCAGAAATCGGACAACGCGGTTAAAGAGCAGCAAGATGCAGCCCGGATTCAGGTGTCTGAAGGGTTGAACCAGGCTGGATCATTGTTCACCAATGACAATATGATCAGCTACCAAGCCTCTGATTATGAACTGGGATTTTTGCATTTATATCTTGCGCTGAACTACATTCATAATCGGGACCTGAATGGCGCGCTGGTTGAAATGCGCAGAGCGAATCAGGTTCAGGAAGCGGCCAGACAGCAGCGTGAATCTGAGTTAGCCTCGGCAGAAAATCAGCTGCAAAAAGAGGGGCTGACAGACAATATCGGTTCAGTGCTCGCGCGTTACCCGAATGCCGGGCAGACACTGGCAGCGGTGCAGAACGGCTATTTATTCTATTTGTCAGGCATGCTGTATGAAGCGGACGGTAATCTGAATGATGCCTATATCGATTTCAAACGGGCGTTAGCGGTTGCTCCCGATAATCCCTATGTGGCAGAGGCGGTGCAAAGACTGGCTGAGCGGTTGAGCATGAAAGATGATCAGCAGCTGTTGGCCAAAAAGTATGGCCCCTGGCAATCACCTCAGTCAGGAACTGGTCGCCTGATTATTTTAGATGAACAGGGCGTGGTACAGGCTCCCGAAGGCTGGCGTTTGCCGCTTTGGCTCTATGACAGCCAGGGTCAGAGTGTGCTTTACAATCTGGCATTGCCTCATTACCCGCCGCGTCCGGCAGTATTGCCGGGTAAACTCAGTCTTAACAATCGGTTACTGACTGCGCCGCCTTTGGTTAATGTTGATCAAATGGCGAAACAGAGCCTGAGCGAAACGCTGCCAGTGCGGGTATTGCGCCAAAGCCTGCGAGTGATTGCCAAAGAGCAGGTCAGACAGTCGGCGGCGCGAAACGGTGATGAAGTCGGTAATGTTTTGGCTAATATATTCAATACATTAACAGAGCAACCGGATACAAGAAGCTGGCAAACTCTGCCTGCTCGGGTTGCTTTGTACCAGGAAGACTTGCCTCCCGGCAGCCATCAAATTCAATGGCAGGGCAGGTCGGTGGATGCTGAGGTTAAATCAGGCCGTACCACTATGGTCTGGATTTCCCGACAGGGTCAGTCAATGAGTGGCTGGTCGGTGTTATTAGGAGGAAACTAATGAAATATTTTGCAGTACTACTGTTAACTGTGATGATGGCAGCCTGTGCGGATACCACAACCTCTGGTATCAGCATTGATAGCAGTAACCAGTATGTGGTTATTGCTAACCCTTATCTGGCCAACCAGATTGGGATAGAAAAAGCCATTGTCTCACGTCAGAATGGCTTGCTTCAGGCCGGTGTGCCGGTAAACAGCAAGTCAGATACTGATATTAAGCTGCAGTACCGTTTTTACTGGTACGATGCCAAAGGCTTGGAAGTCAGCGGTAGCGAAAGCCCATGGCGGCAGTTCGTACTGCATGGTAAAGACACAATGACAATCAAAGCCATGGCGAAGAGTGCGGATGTCACCAATTACCGTATTTATATCCGTGAAGCGACCAGTACATGGTAAGCAAGTTTAGTGGGCTGATTGTAATCACCTCATTATTCCAAGAATGATAAAAACCGATTAAGGGTTAGAAATGAAAAAACGCGTCATAGCTTTAGTGGGAATTGCTGCCCTGATGGGGGGGTGTGCAAAACAGGTAACTTATGGAGATGCTCAGGGGGTAGAAACCACGACTTCTGAATTCGGCTCGACAGACCTGCAAAAGATTGCGGAAAACATGACAGACAGCATGCTGGCATCGGGCTCAGTGGGCGCGATTACTGCCGGTAAGCGTCCTATCATAGTGGTGGACAGCATCAAAAATAAAACCAGCGAGCACATCGATACAGAATCTATTACCGATTCAATCAGCACGCGAATGCTCAACTCAGGTAAGTTCCGTTTTGTCGATATGACGCGTGTAGAAGCTGTTCGTAAGCAACTGAACTTCCAGAATAACGATGAACTGGTTAATCAAAGTACGGCGATTCAGTTTGGCAAGATGGTTGGCGCGGAATATATGATGTACGGCAACCTTGCCAGTATCGTGAAGCAATCAGGCAGCGATAAAGACGTGTATTATAAAATGACTATGCGCCTGATGGATCTGGAAACCGGCTTGATTGAGTGGGCGGATGAAACTGAAATCCGTAAGCAGGAAGCCAAACGCTTGCTGGGCTGGTAAGTGCCTGACTCATCGTCTATTCAGCCGGAAGAATGGCCATTCTCCCGCATTGCTGGTTTCGATGTGCTGAATGCCCGCCCTTTGGGGGGCGGGCTCAGTAACCGATGCTGGCAGCTTGTTCTGCACTCCTCTACCTCTTCTGATTCACACGCGGTCTGGCGTCCTGTCAGCCCGGCCAGCCAGGCATTTGGCGTTGACCGTCAGCAAGAATATCAGCTGTTGTCAGCGATTCAGCCTTGCCCGTTTGCCCCGCATCCAATTGCAGAAACGCCAGCCGGTATACTTGTGGAGTGGATAGCAGGAGAGGTTTGTACTCATTCCCCATCGCCAGCCGTGATGATGGCTTTGCAGGCCAAGATTCACCGGTTACCTTTGCCTGGCTGGCGTTTAGCCGTACGTCAGCGGGCTGAACAGTATCTTGCTGCCATCTCACCGGAGGATAACGGGGAAGAACTGGCATCAGTATGCGCACATTATTTCAGCCATATTCCTCAAAGTGGGTTTCCAGACACCTGTTGCCATCATGATCTGGGATTTTACAATCTCATTCAACGTCCGGGCGGAGAGTTGGCCGTGATTGACTGGGAGTATGCGGCGGCCGGTGACCCTATGCTGGATCTGGCGCTGACGGTTCAGGCCAACCAGCTTGAAGTTGTAACGGCTGCGCAGCACTACTGCCGTTATCAGGGGGGTGACCCGGAGCTTGTCTCAGAAGCTGTGCAGCAGTGGCTACCCTGGTGCGATTTCTTGGCTATGCTTTGGTATTATGCTGGCGCAAATTTGTGGCAGGATGACACCTATCGTATTGAGGCAAAAGCATTGTTAGCGAAATTGGCTGTTGCCTGATTGCTATCGCCGGGTAAACCTGTCAGACAGTTTCTGGAGGAAGTACGCGTGAGTCTAGCCTGTGCTCGTTGGTATCGTCCGTTACTGTTGTTGTGTGTATTGGCTTTTCTCTCGGGGTGTGCCGCCCGCCTTGCCTATAACACGATGAACTATTGGGTTCCCTGGTATCTGGATGATTATGTCAGCCTGACCCCGGCGCAGGCATCCCGGTTTGAAAGCGAGCTGTTACAGGCTCAGGCTGTGCACCGTCGTCAGGAATTGCCAAAACTGCATCAGCATATTCTTGAATTTCAGCAGGATCTGCAACGTCCGCTGACTTCAGAGCAAATAAGAAGTTACCACTATAGCTTTACGGCACTGGCAGAGCAGAGTGCTTCAGTTTTTACCCCTCCGGCGGCAAACCTGCTGCGATACCTGAGTAATATCCAGATTGATCAGATTAACAGTAAGATCAATAAGGAACTGGATGAACTTCGGGTCAAAAGAGATAAGTTAAGCCAGAAAGAGAAACTTCAGCGCTATACCACCAGATTTGAGAAATTCAGCAAGGAATGGATTGGTTCACTGACGGAAGAGCAACAAACCATTATTGAAGAACTGGCAAAGTACCAGTTGGATATTGAGCCGGTCTTTTTTTCTGCGCGTCGCGGGCTTTATCAGCAATGGCAGGCGCTATTGTCACAGCGTCACCGTCCGGAATTTGATGCCAGGTTCGAGAGGTTATTAAGAGATGTTGTCGGTCTTCGCTATGCGCCGGTACAGTCTCAATTAGACCAATACCTTCAGCGCCGATTTACCTTAATGGCGCAGCTGAATCAGAGTTTGTCTTCTTCTCAGCGCCAGTACCTGATAAATAAATTAACCGACACGCGCAAAGAAATCGCCGTGTTAATCCAACAGTAACCATTATCAATGACCAGGTTAACCACTTTAACTTTGTGGGTAAGAGGGAATGCCGTATAGTTATTAACCTCAATACGGACATTTTTCAGGAGTCGCTTCACTATGATCATTTATCTGCATGGTTTTGATTCCACCAGCCCTGGCAACCACGAAAAAGTGCTTCAGCTGCAATTTATCGATCCCGATGTTCGCGCAGTGACTTATAGTACACTTCATCCCAAACACGATATGCAATATTTGCTTAAAAAAGTGGATAAACTCATTGCTGCCAGCGATGATGCACATCCGTTGATATGTGGCGTAGGGCTGGGGGGTTACTGGGCTGAGCGTATCGGCTTTCTCTGTGGTATCAAGCAAGTAATCATTAACCCAAATTTACATCCTGAAACAAATATGCAGAAGAAAATAGACCGGCCGGAAGAGTACGAAGATATAGCAACAAAATGCGTGTCTGATTTCAGAGAAAAAAATATCGGGAAGTGCCTCTGTATACTTTCAACTAATGATGAAGTGTTAGATAATCGATCCATAAATAGAACATTGGACGCATATTACCAAGTGATCTGGGACGATACACAAACGCATAAATTCAAGAAAATCTCCCAGCACTTACAAGCAATAAAGCAATTTAAAGCAACCAATTGAGTATATGCCTCTCCCTCCGCAGATGGATTGAAACGATCCTCTGCCCAACTCTACGTCAGTCAGAATTTTTACCTGGCAGGGCAATGTCCCTGCCGGTTTGTGCAAGATTTATAAAAACTAGAGGAAAAAGACTGTGACGAGAATCATCGTAGTTGGAGGCGGTGCCGGGGGCCTGGAATTGGCCACCAAACTAGGGCGCACCTTAGGCCGTAAACGAAAGGCAAACGTTACCCTGGTAGACAAAAACAGCAGTCATCTGTGGAAACCACTGTTACATGAAGTGGCGACCGGCTCGCTGGATGAGGGCGTTGACGCATTGAGCTACCGTGCGCATGCCAAAAATCATCATTTCGATTTCCAATTGGGTGCGCTGAAAGACATAGACCGCGATCGCAAAAGCATCACATTGCATCCGCTTTACGATGAGCACGATGAACTGCTGATCCCCGAGCGCGAGATTGAATACGATATTCTGGTTCTGGCTATCGGCTCGAAATGTAATGACTTCAATACACCCGGGGTGCGAGAGCATTGTATTTTCCTGGACAGTCCGGCGCAGGCACATAAATTCAGGACTGAAATGAATAACCAGTTTCTGAAGCTGCATGCACACAAAGAGCAGAAAACGGTTGATATCGCTATTGTCGGTGCGGGTGCTACCGGAGTGGAATTGTCCGCGGAGCTGCATAATGCCGTGAAAGAGCTGCGTTTGTACGGCTTTGGTGATCTGGACAGTTCCCGACTGAACGTCAACCTGATTGAAGCCGGTGAGCGTATTTTGCCTGCGTTGCCGCCTCGCATTTCAGCTGCTGCGCATACCGAGCTGACTAAGCTGGGCGTCAAAGTACACACGGCAACCATGGTGGTTAAAGCGGATGAAACCGGCCTGACAACCAAAGACGGTCAGCATATTCCGGCCAAACTGATGGTTTGGGCGGCGGGTATTAAAGCCCCGGATTTTATCAAAGACATTGCGGGACTGGAAACGAACCGTATTAACCAGCTGGTGGTGAAAGACACGCTGCAGACCACCCGTGACGATGATATTTATGTGATTGGGGATCTGGCTGCCTGTACGCAGAAGGACGGTACTCTGGTTCCGCCTCGGGCACAGTCGGCTCATCAGATGGCCAGCCGCTGCTTTTCAAATATCGTCGCTAAGCTGACAGATCGTGCGCAGAAGCCTTATGTCTTTGTGGATCATGGTTCGCTGGTTTCCCTGAGTCGTTTTTCTACCGTCGGGAGCCTGATGGGTAACCTGACCAAAGGGTCGATGATGATTGAGGGCCGTATTGCCCGCGTGATGTATATTTCGTTGTACCGGATGCACCATATTGCGCTGCACGGTTTCTTCAAGACCAGCCTGATGATGCTGGTTGGACGAATTAACCGCGTGCTGCGTCCCAACCTCAAGCTACACTAAGACTATTGTGTCAGACACTTGGAGCTGGCACTCATACAAAAAACCGCCTGAAACGGCGGTTTTTTGTTATCTCTAACCGCACCTGTCACGGGCGGTGGTGAGGGTTTGGCTATCAATTGATTTTTAATAATTCGACATCGAAAATCAGCACAGATCCGGGACCGATATTACCCATAGAGCGGTTACCATACGCCAGTTCAGCCGGGATAAATAAACGTACTTTTTCCCCTTCAACCATCAGCTGAAGTCCTTCTGTCCAGCCTTTGATCACCTGATTGAGGTTGAAAGCGATCGGCTCACCGCGCTCAACAGAGCTATCAAACACTGTGCCGTCAATCAGGGTACCGTGGTAGTGGACAGTCACCTTGTCCGATGCCTTGGGGTGCTCCGTTCCCGTGCCTGATTTCAGCACAGTATATTGCAAGCCTGAGGCTGTGGTTTTAACCCCATCCTGGTTTTTATTGGCTTCAAGGAAGGCTTGGCCTTCTTCTGCATTTTGAACTGCCAGCTGCTTATTGTTCTGGCTGCGTTGAAAGAAGAAAATCACCAAGCCGATGATAATGATCGCGAGAATAATTTTAAACACTGATATTCCTACCTTTTTTGTATTGTCTTTGATGAATATAGCCAAGTAACCCGAGGTTATGTGGCTATCTTAGCCTATCCGGTTGCGTTTAGGTGCCAAGTCCTGCGGGATCAGTGAGTAGACCATGCCATCGCAAGCTTTGCCATGTGTGTAAATCCGGTTCCGGCTCAGAGATTCGAACAGGGCGCCTGTGCGTTCAGCTGTTTTCTGGCTGGGTGTATTGGTGATGTGTACCACGATTTCCAGCCGGGTCAGTGCCAGCGTATCAAACGCAAAACGCGCCAGAGCGACAATCGCTTCTGTCGCATACCCCTGACGATGGCACCTGCTTCGTATCCAGTAACCCAACTCAGCAGAATTGGTCAGCTGAGACAGATTATTCAGACACACAGTACCTAAAAATTTGTCGTCACGGCGGGTAAAAATTGCCAGTTCGTAGCCATTGTCGATTTTCCAGTTCATCTGAGAAGCCGACAGCCAGGCGTGTGCATCCTGTTGGTCATAGCCATCATGACACCACTCGACCCAGGGCTTTAAATCCGGCTGCGATTCCAGTACTGCGGACAGGTTGTCGTCAACATCCGCAATTTTGTAGGGTCGCAGGTAAAGGCGGGGAGTGGTGAGTATGAAGTCCAGCTTCATCGGTGATTCCTGCAGACAGTAAACGGAAAAAGGGGCCGGATGGCCCCTCGCAAAAGCTGTTATTCTGAATCAAGGCGGCGGATTTGTACTACCATTCCCATCAGCGGGTGATCAAGGTAATGGGTTTCACCGCTTCGCATTTTACGCTGCTGGTCAAAGCGGAATGCTTTGAGGAATTCTTCAACCTCTATTTTCTTTTTCACTTCCTGCAGCTGTCCGTACTGAACCGTGCCGCTCTGGTTTGGATCCAGGCTGTCTAATGGCTCGGTGCCGACAACCACTTCACGGCGGCCAGGCTCACGTAAATCCAACTGGGTATTGGTGAAAAGAAAGTGATTCACATAGACCTGAATTTTCCCTTCAAGCTCATACAGCGGCTTACTTGCTGCCGGAGAAGGCTCTGCTTGCGTGACTTCACCGGAAGCAAGATCAAAGCTGGGCGGTGCTGTCATTTCGCTGCTGTTCAGGCCATGGCGCGCAGCTTCAGCTTTAGAGGTGCCGTCTTGCAGAAACTGACCTGAGAAATCCCGGCCAGCGGTTAAGTGAAAAGTCGGTGCCTGTGCTTTGCTGAGATCCCCTTGCCGCCAGCCAAAGTGAGCAAGTGGGGCGAAACCGGCATGACTCTTCAGGCGCTGATACTGTTCGCTCAGCTTAAATCGGCTTGCCGGCATAGGCGTAATGCCTCTGTTTGCCAGTTGCGCCATATTGTTCAGTCGCACTGTGCCACTGTAATTCAGAGGCTCTGCCTGATCCGGCCAGGATTCAGCCGTTTGCCCCGGATCAATATTTCGCTTGAAGATAATGACTTCAATGTCAAATTGTCGTGCTGCGAAACTTGGCAGGCTGATGGCAAGCAGCAGCAAATAAATCAGATTTTTCAAGGTTATACTCCGCACTGGTATGCAGCCATTATAGGGTGTTTTCAGCTAATTGTGTTAGGAAGCCGTCAACATACTTGATGCGCTCACGGCGGTCCGTCAGTGTTGCCGTGACCTTCAGCTTGGTTGGACCATCCATTCTGAATCGCTGTGGCTGTGATTGTAACAGACCGACCAGGAAACCGGGGTCAATGGCAGCATTTTCAGTAAATTCGAAATAACCGCCTTTCTCTCCGGCTTCTATGCGACGAAGTCCCAGATTTGCTGCTTTCAGCTTCAGCTTATTGAGCGTTAACAGGTTCGCAGCGGCATCCGGCAACAGGCCAAAGCGGTCAATCAGCTCCACTTTTAACTCGTCAAGGGCGTCTTCATTGCCGGCACTGGCAATACGTTTATACAGGGATAGTCGCGTATTGATATCCGGGATGTAATCTTCCGGCAGCAGCGCTGGTAATCGCAGTTCAACTTCAGTCTGCTCGCGCAGCAGGTCATCCAACGACGGCTCTTTGCCGGCTTTGAGTGCTTCTACTGCCTGTTCCAGCATTTCCATGAACAGCGTAAAACCAACCGACTGGATCTGGCCCGATTGTTCATCGCCCAGCAGTTCGCCTGCGCCGCGTATTTCGAGATCGTGTGTCGCCAGTGTAAAGCCTGCGCCCAGATCTTCCAGTGACGCGATGGCCTCCAGGCGCTTCACGGCGTCTTTGGTCATACGCTTGGGATGCGGGGTCAGCAGATACGCATAGGCCTGGTGGTGCGAACGGCCAACGCGACCACGCAGTTGATGTAACTGGGCCAGACCAAGATGGTCAGCCCGGTTGATAACTATGGTGTTTGCTGTCGGGACGTCAATTCCGGTTTCTATGATAGTCGTGCAGACCAGCAGGTTAAAACGCTGGTGGTAAAAGTCGCTCATGACTCTTTCCAGCTCACGTTCGCGCATCTGCCCATGGGCAGTAGTAATACGCGCTTCAGGAATCAGAACGGCCAGATCCTGCGCCGTTTTTTCGATGCTTTCTACGTCGTTGTGCAGGAAATACACTTGCCCGCCGCGCATAATTTCACGCAATACGGCTTCACGGATGATCAGGTCTTCACGCTCGCGAACGAAGGTTTTGATCGCCAGACGCCGGGCAGGCGGGGTCGCGATAATAGACAGATCGCGCATGCCGCTCATTGCCATATTCAGCGTACGCGGAATCGGGGTAGCGGTGAGCGTGAGAATGTCGACGTCTGCGCGCAGCGATTTCAGTTTTTCTTTCTGGCGGACGCCGAAGCGGTGCTCCTCATCGACAATCAGCAGGCCGAGATCCTGATACTTCACTTCGGCGTTGAGCAGCTTGTGCGTGCCGATCAGGATATCAATTTTTCCCTTAGCGACATCTTCCATAATCACTTTTTGTTCTTTTGCTGTTTTGAAACGGGACAGCACTTCCACACGTACCGGGGTGTTGGCAAAGCGGTCGCGGAAATTTTCAAAATGCTGCTGTGCGAGCAAAGTGGTTGGTACCAGCACTGTGACTTGCTTGCTGTTATCGACGGCCACAAAGGCTGCACGCATTGCGACTTCGGTTTTACCGAAACCGACATCACCACACACCAGGCGATCCATGGCTTTGGCCTGGCACATATCCGACAGCACGGCATTGATGGCCATAGCCTGATCGTGAGTTTCTTCGAACGGGAATCCGGTACAGAAATCGGCATAGGCTTCGCGGTCGAGTTTAAATTTGAAACCCGGTTTCAGCTCACGCTTGGCGTAAACATCCAGAAGCTCTGCCGCCACATCACGGACTTTTTCTGCCGCTTTGTTGCGGGCTTTTTGCCAGCTTTCACTGCCCAGTTTATGGATAGGGGCGGCTTCTTCTGCCCCGCCCGAATAGCGGCTGATAAGGTGCAGGGATGCCACGGGGACATAGAGTTTCGCCCCGCCCTGATATTCCAGGGTGACGTACTCAGTGGTAATGCCGCCGGCTTCGAGGGTCTGCAAGCCCTGATAACGGCCTATGCCATGGTTAAGGTGGACCACAGGCTGGCCAATTTTCAGCTCTGCCAGATTTCGGATAATGGTATCTGAGCTGACAGTGCGCTTGTCCTCACGGCGACGGCGCTGAATTACACGCTCACCCAGCAGATCACTTTCACAGATGAAAGCCAGAGCCGGTTCATCGAGGATAAAACCCTGTTCTGCGGCCCCAATCACCAGAGTGTACTGACTGGCGGCTGCCATGGCCTCTTCAAGGCTGTGACAGACCATAGGGCGCAGTTTTATCCGGGCAAGCAAGTCCAGCAAGGCTTCGCGGCGGCCTTCACTGGCAACGGAAAAGATGATTTTTCCGGTGAAGCTTTCCTGAAACTGACGCAGTGCCGATAAGGGCTCTTTCAGCTGATGATTGATGGTCAGCGCCGGCACAGGCGAAATGGCCGGGTTGAACCGGCCGGCTTTGTCTTCTTCCAGGGCTTTGTTCAGTTTGACTTGCGGCAGAGTTTTAAATCCGCTGAACATTTCTGCGGTTGTCAGCCACAGGGCTTTAGGTTCGAGAAGCGGGCGCAGCGGGTCGACACGGCGCTCCTGAAAGCGGTATTCGGCATCGTGCAGAAAATGTTCCGCTGCGTTGTCCAGATCGCCTATGGTCAGTAACAGCGTGTTATCTGGCAGATAATCAAACAAAGTATCTGTATTGTCGAAAAACAGCGGCTGCCAGTATTCAATCCCTGCCGGCCAGGTGCGCTTGCTCACCTGCTGATAGATGGACTCTGGCTCCCGGCGGGCTTCGAATTGCTCACGCCAGCGCATGCGGAAGTTTTCCACGGCCACTTCATCGGTCGGAAACTCGTGCGCGGGCAGCAGGTGAATATTGTCGATCTCGCCGGTCGACAGTTGCGACTCCGGGTCGAATTGACGAATCGAATCCACTTCGTCATCAAAGAAATCAATCCGGAAGGGCTCATTGTTTCCCATTGGGAAGAGATCAAGCAGTGAGCCGCGGCTGGCGTACTCACCGTGTTCCATTACCTGATCGACATGGCGGTAACCGGCGGCTTCAAGCTGCAGGCGTAACTTCTCCAACGACAGGCGATCACCTTTGCTGACCAGCAGAGCGTGCTGGTGAATAAAGCTGCGCGGTGTCAGGCGCTGTAACAAGGTACTGACAGGAACCAGCAGCACACCATCCTGCTGAGTCGGCAGTTGATATAAACGGGCCAGGCGATCAGAAATGATGTCCTGATGTGGCGAAAAACTGTCATAAGGCAGGGTTTCCCAGTCGGGGAAAATATTGACCTCGGCCTGAGAGAACTGGCTGATTTCAGGCTGTAAACGCAATGCCGTCTGCGTATCCGGCACCACAGCCAGCACCGGGCCTGTATGGCTTTTCGTCAGTTCGGCAATGGCAACCGCCAAGGCGGCACCGGAGACATTTCCCACAAAGCGCTTGTCGCCAGCTTTGTTCGGCAATGGAAGAGAAAATAGCGTGTGTGTTGTCATGACTATGATTGACTTTCGTTTCGTTGCAGCGCACGTTGACGCAGCAGTTTTTGTTGGATGTGCAAAGCTGCACGAATGAGTAAATCCCTGTCGTCTTCCTGCAGTCTGGTGTACTGCAGTGTGATGTCAAACTTATCTTCACTGGCCTGACAATCACTGACACTGGCATAGCAATACACGGCTGCAGGAGGATTATCAAGAAACAGTTTAAGACGAACCTGACAACCAATCTCAAGCGGCCGCTCTGCCAGATAAGTCAACTGGCTGGCCCCGAAGGTTTGCGTGGTATGACGCAGGGTTGGATCATCTTGCTGTGAAAGCACAAATGAGAGCAGCAGATTTATCTTATTGTTCTGCGCTGCCAGATAATCCAGCAGTGGCCGGTTCATTGTCTTTTTATCCTGCTGCAGCATTTTTTCTGCACTGCCTTCCAGTTCGCTACATTCACTGGCAACACGAAACAGAGGGGGAATTTCCCGCAGAAATTCGGCGTCATCGGGCAGCACAGTATGTTCCCCTAAAGGTTCAACATTAATGGTAAGCCCTGCATGGACTGAAAAGTACTCGTCCTGATTCATGTCACACTCGTGATTTGTTAACTATTCTTCGATTATCACTTAGCATCGCCTAACGGGCAAGTTAGAGGTCTCAACAGGTTGATTTTTAGCCACTCTTTTTGCATGAGATTGACCAAGTTGCATGGTAATCACAGCCAGCAGCAGGTATGCTTTCGACCACTGTTAACAGGATGGTTCCAGACTGAATGATGTTTCATCCATTGCCTATTTTTATTGGGCTGCGCTATCTGAAAGGCCGTTCGGGTGACCGTTTCAGCCGCTTTGTCTCTGCAATGTCTACCGCAGGTATCACCATAGGTGTGCTTGCGCTGGTTATTGTCATTTCTGTGATGAACGGTTTTGAGCAGCAGCTCAAAGACCGCATTCTGGGTGTGTTGCCGCAGGCACTGATTACTCAGGATGGCCCTTTTACCCAGCCTGATGCGCCGCCTGCTGCGCTGTCTGCCTTACCTCAGGTCAACCGGGCGGTGCCGTTAACCCGTGCTGAGGCCGTGTTGCAAAGTGCAGGTGCGCTGGCGGCCGGAGCCATGCTGGGCATAGAGCCTGAAGGCTATGAACCGCTGGCTGCGCATATGGTGCAAGGGCAGGTTGCTGATCTGACACCGGGCAGTTACCGGGTCATTCTCGGTAACGGCATGGCGCAGCAACTCGGAGTTAAAGTCGGGGATAAAGTCCGCCTGATGGTGACCAGCGTCAGCGTCTATACCCCTCTGGGGCGTATTCCCAGTCAGCGCAATTTTATTGTGTCTGGCATCTATTTCACCGGTTCTGATGTCGATAAATCGCTGGTGTTAACCAACATCGCAGATGCAGGACGTCTGTTACGCTACAAACCCGACGCGTTCACCGGCTGGCGTTTATTTCTGGATGATCCGTTTAGTGTCACAGAACTTGCTCAGTCTGATCTGCCCGATGGCTTCAGTTGGTCGGACTGGCGGGATCAGCGCGGTGAGCTGTTTCAGGCGGTGAAAATGGAAAAGAACATGATGGGGCTGATGCTGGGTCTGGTGGTTGGCGTCGCGGCTTTTAACATCATTTCGGCCCTGATCATGGTGGTGATGGAAAAGCAGGCCGAAGTCGCTATTTTGAAAACACAGGGAATGACCAGTCAGCAGGTATTGCTGACCTTTATTGTGCAGGGAGCCAGCAGTGGTGTGATAGGTGCTGTGGCTGGTGGCATACTTGGCACCCTGCTGGCGTTGAATATTAATGGTATTTTGTCGCTGCTGGGCGTTGATCTGGCGAGCTTAGGCGGTTCGTTACCTGTCGATGTGAAGCCATTCCAGGTTGCTATCGTGATTGTCGGGGCTATCTGTCTGAGTTTACTGGCGACCCTTTTCCCTTCTTATCGGGCGGCGGCTGTCCGTCCTGCTGAGGCCTTGCGTTATGAGTGATTCGTTATTGGTATGCCAGCATTTGAGCAAGGTGTACCGTGAAGCCCAATTGGAAACCCAGGTGTTGAATGATATCAGCCTGCAAATAGAAGCCGGGGAACTGGTGGCGATTGTAGGGTCATCGGGATCGGGCAAAAGTACCTTGCTGCATTTACTGGGCGCGCTGGATGCGCCAACGGCGGGAGATGTGTATTTTAAAGGCCAGAAACTTAATGGCATGAGCGCCAATAAACAGGCCAGAGTACGCAACCAGGACATAGGTTTTGTCTATCAGTTTCACCATTTGCTGTCTGATTTCTCTGCGGAAGAAAATGTCGCGATGCCCTTGATGATTGGCGGTATTTCAGCCGCGGCAGCCAAAGAGCAGGCCAGACAAATTCTGGAACAGGTGGGGTTGAGCCACAGAACCAGCCACAGGCCCTCAGAGCTCAGTGGCGGCGAGCGCCAGCGGGTGGCGATTGCCCGGGCCCTGGTGAATAAGCCTGCCCTGGTGCTGGCCGATGAGCCGACCGGCAATCTGGATCACAAAACCGCGTTGGAAATTTACGATCTGATGCGCAAGCTGAATCAGGAATCCGGCACCGCTTTTTTGGTTGTAACGCATGATAATGAACTGGCTGGCAAGCTTGATCGTTGCCTGCATATGCAGGATGGCCAGTTGGCGGCCTTAGAGGTGGCCTGATGCGACCACTGTCTCTTTTTATCGGCAGCCGCTTTAGCCGGGCCCGGCAGCGGAACCGACTGGTTTCTTTTATCTCAATCTCCTCCATTCTCGGGATCGCAGTGGGCGTGGCGGTTATTGTGATTGGCCTGTCGGCAATGAATGGCTTTGAGCGTGAGTTGCAAAACCGGGTACTGGCGGTGATCCCCCACGGTGAACTGGAAGCAGTGAAACCACCATTTACGGATTGGCAACCTGTTCTGGAAACCGTTGAAAAGCACCCCAGAGTCAAAGCGGCGGCGCCTTATGTGCAATTTACCGCCTTGCTTGAAAAAGGCACGCAGCTTAAAGCGGTTGAAGTCAGAGGGGTCGATCCTGTTCAGGAAACCCGGGTCAGCGCCTTGCCTGGCTATGTTAAAGACGGTGCGTGGCGAGATTTTCAGGCGGGTCAGAAATACATTATTCTTGGTCAGGGAGTCGCGGATCTGCTCGGGATACAGGTGGGTGACTGGATCTCTGCGATGTTGCCAAACCGTGATAGCGGAAATCAGCTCAAAGCCCCTAAGCGCATTCGTCTGCAGGTTGCCGGCGTGCTGGCGCTGGGCGGTCAGATTGACCATAACTTTGCTTTAGTACCTCTGCAAGATGCCCAGGATTACCTTGCCATGGGTGACGGGGTTTCAGGTATTTCGCTCAATGTGGACAAGGTGCTTGATGCCACAAATATAGTGAAAGAAGTCGGATATACCTTACCTGTGTATGTCTACTTAAAAAGCTGGACCCAGAAGTATGGCTATCTTTATCGTGATATCCAACTGGTGCGTACTATTATGTATCTGGTGATGGTACTGGTGATTGGGGTCGCCTGCTTTAATATTGTTTCAACACTGATGATGGCTGTGAAAGACAGAGCGGCAGATATCGCTATTTTGCGAACCATGGGCGCAAGTGATCGTCTGGTTAAAATGATCTTTGTCTGGCATGGCTTACTGTCTGGCCTGATTGGCAGCCTGCTTGGAGCTGTTCTCGGGGCCTCGGTTGCACTGAACCTGACTTCGATAGCACGTTTTGTGGAAAAACTGATTGGTCATCCGTTTTTATCAGGGGATATTTACTTTGTGGATTTTCTGCCTACAGAGCTGAGATGGCATGATGTGCTGATCGTGATGGTGACAGCCATTGTGCTGAGCCTGCTGGCAACCTGGTATCCGGCTCGCAGGGCGAGTGCACTCCAGCCAGCGCAGGTATTAAGTGCAAAATAAATGTCGGTAAATTGGCGCTTATATTGGCGTAGCTCTGTGAATCAGGCCGAAAAAGTATTGATGCCAATGACGCAAAGTGGGTAATCGATAATACCTGGCTTCCAAACAGACAGTGTTTTTCTGCACCCCGTCAAAATACGTTATAAAAAAACCTCGCATTGGCGAGGTTTTTTTATGGTTAATCTTAGGTGCTTATTTCTAGAGTGATTGTCACCGGAAGCGGCGGCGGTTCCAGCTGCGGACAACAGAATAACGCCAGAATCCACGAATACCGAAGTAACCAATCAATGCGCAAATCGTCCCGCAGACTAAACAGCCCAGCAGAAACGGCGGGCCAATCTGGCTCATCTGCTGCTCAAGGAAGGCCCAGGACAGTTCGAAATGGAAAGGCTGATAGGGCACGTTCATCAGCCATGCTCCGAGCTTGTATGCCGCGTAGAACATGACCGGCATAGTGATTGGATTGGTAATCCACACCAGAGAAATGGAGAGCGGCAGATTGACGCCAAACAGGATGGCTAACCCTGCAGCCATGATCATCTGGCTGGGTAAGGGGACGTATGCCATAAACAGTCCCACCGCGAATGCACCAGAGGCAGACCGGCGGTTCAGACACCACAGGTTAGGGTTATGCAGCACAGTACCAAAAACTTTCAAAGCCTTGTGGTTTTTAATCATCTCTGGGCTGGGCAAGAAACGTTTTATCAGTTGTCTTGGCATCGTCTGTCGTTATTTTTAATGGCTGTTAGCGTCAGGTTGTCATGATGTTTCAGATGACAGCCGGTTTATCCATTGGCGTTTTGTCACTTCACTACTGGCAATCCTTACCAGACTACAAATGGTTTATTACAGCCATGATTATAGGTGGAGCGATATTTTTCTGTTTGCGTATCAACTTGTTTCTTGCGATCGCAATAGGTGGGCTCTGGGCTTGGGTAACTGCTGTTGACTATAGCAAGGCAGTCAATAGCCTTCCTCATGAGCGCGGGAATATTACCATAGTTGGCGAAGTTCGCAGCCTAATTAATCATAATATTCTTGATAAGCGATTCATTTTTGTTGCAGAGAGTGTGAAGGAACGCGATCTTCTGCGAAAAGATGCGATCCGTTTATTGCTTGACTGGCCGGCGGTGACGGATCTGAAACAAGGGCAACGGTATCAATTGGATATCAGGGTTCGTCGCCCCAACGGACGGGCAAATGCCGCAGGATTTGATGCCGAACGTTACGCGGTGGGGAGCGGTATCCATGGTACAGGGACTGTCATTGCCGGTACCTTGTTGTCGCAAAATGGCACTATGAGTTTGCGTCAGCGCTGGTTTGATCGCGCGGTGCAGCAAACAGACGGTTTCACCTACCGGGCCTATCTGTTAGCGCTCGGTTTTGGCGAGAGAGACGGTTTAGATCAGGATGACTGGTCGATACTTCGCGACAGCGGACTGGCTCACCTCATGGCGATATCCGGCCTGCATATCGGACTGGTTGTGGTGATTGGATGGGGTATCGGAAGCCGGGTACGGGGTGCCTTGCCTGAGTCCGGGTATTGGCTCTGGTTACCCTTCTGGCTGGCATTATTGCTGGCGTATGGCTATGCCTGGCTGGCCGGATTCAGTATTCCCACTCAGCGCGCTTTACTGACATCGGTCTTGTGTCTGCTGATGATTCGTTGCGGTGTAGTGTGGAGCGGACTGCAATTGTGGTCTGTGATACTGGCCAGTTGTCTGATACTCAATCCGCTGGCGTCTTACTCGGCCGGATTGTGGTTGTCATTTGGTGCTGTGCTGGTTTTGTATCTGGCCAATACTGGCGGTATCCGGCGACGAAAGCAGGCTGAGCAGGTCAGAGTACCATGGCGCGAGACAGTCCGTGTTTATGTGCTGCTGCAACTGGCACTGCTGGGGTTAATGCTGCCGTTGCAGTGGGTCTGGTTTGGCGGGATCTCGCTGGCAGCGCCGCTGATTAATTTACTCGCGGTGCCCTGGGTCAGTCTGGTGACTGTACCTTGTGTATTGCTGGCCGTGGTCACTATCACTGTGCCCGGTCTCTCAGGTGTGTTCTGGCAGTTAGCCGACTGGTCTCTGCATCCGGTTATCGCTCTGGCAAGTCTGGCGGAAGGTGCCTGGTGGCCACTGTCTGAAAGTCTGTTTATCGTCCTGCTGGCCATGGTGACGGGTATTGTGCTGTGCTGGCTTCTGCCCTGGCGACGCTTTTTGTCTCTGCAAGTGAGTCTGGTACTGGCGCTGTGGGGAGTCAGTGACTGGAACAAGTCCCAAACGCTTGATCCTGACAGCTGGCAGGTCGATATGCTGGATGTCGGACATGGGCTGGCAATACTGATTCAGCGACAGGGCAGAGCTGTGCTTTACGATACCGGAAATAGTTGGCCGGGCGGGAGCATGGCTCTCTCGGTTATTGAGCCGGTATTGAGACGACAGGGCATTCGTCATCTGGACGGTCTTATTCTCAGCCATGCAGATGCCGATCATGCTGGCGGGACATCAGATGTGACAGCACGTCTGAATCCGGCCTGGTTGCGCAGCAGTGACAAGCGCGAGGGCTTTGCACCTTGTGTACGCGGACGTTTATGGCACTGGCAGGGATTGACCTTCAAGGTGCTCTGGCCGCCGAAAAGGGTAACAAAAGCCGCCAATCCGCATTCCTGCGTGATACAGGTGAGTGACCAGTGGCTAAACCCGGAATCGGACACATCGTTGTTGTTAACCGGTGACATTGATGCCATTTCGGAATTGCTGCTCGCCAGGCTGGAGCCGGATCTGAAAGCGGATATATTGCTGGTGCCTCATCACGGCAGTAACTCATCATCCACTCAGACCTGGTTAGATTCGTTGCAGGCGACATACGCCTTAGTCTCTGCTGGTAAATACAGCCCCTGGGCTTTACCGGCTGAGCAGGTAAAGCATCGTTACCTGATGCAGGGTTTACACTGGCTGGAGACGGCCGAAGACGGCCAGGTCAGCATGCGTATTGAACAGGGCGAAGTGGTGGTCACACGCTATCGCAAAGACAGCCAGCGACACTGGTATCAACCGCTTTTCAGGCCGTGATTGAGTCTCTCAAATTGTGCTCGAACGGATAAAAAAGCATCGCTTTTCAGGATTTAAGAAGCACGAGAGCCTTGTAACTTACTTGGTGCATGACTCGTTAACGAGTAGAATAACCGCCACTAACAGATAACAATCGGTTTTACATGATACAAGCTAACGATCAATCCACCTGGGATACGTTCAAACGACTCTGGCCGTCAATCAGCTTATATAAGGCGGGTTTGATTGCTGCCGTTATCGCGCTGATCATTAATGCAGCCAGTGATGCATTGATGTTATCAATGATCAAACCTCTGATGGATGAAAGCTTTGGCGGTCTGAACAGTGTGGACTCCAATTTTCTGGCCAAGATGCCTTTTTATCTTCTGGGGTTGATGCTGGTTCGTGGCTTGAGTGGCTTTGTTTCCACTTACTGTCTGTCCTGGGTCTCCGGCAATGTTGTGATGAATATGCGCCGGCAGGTGTTTAACCACTTCATGACGATGCCGGTCAGTTTTTTTGACAAAGAATCATCCGGCGCACTCTTATCCCGAATTACCTATGACACTGAGCAGGTTGCCTCCGCAACCAGTGGTGCGCTGGTCAGCCTGGTTCGTGAAGGCGCGACCATTATTGCGCTGATGGGGATGATGTTCTGGAACAGCTGGCAACTGTCTGCCATTTTGCTGGTGATTGCCCCAGTGGTGGCTGTCAGTATTCGTGTGGTCTCAAAGCGTTTCCGCCTCATTTCTAAAAATATGCAGGACACCATGGGTTCTGTGACCTCATCGGCCGAGCAGATGCTGAAAGGGCACAAAGTGGTATTGAGCTATGGCGGCCAGCAGGTTGAGAAAAACCGTTTCGAGCAAGTCAGCAACCGCATGCGTCAGCAGACCATGAAGCTGGTGTCGGCTCAGGCCATTGCCAACCCTGTTATTCAGCTTATTGCGTCAATGGCGCTGGTTGCTGTGCTGATCCTGGCCAATACCGAAAGTCTGCGCAGTGAACTGACTCCCGGTACTTTTGCCCTGATCTTTGGTGCCATGTTCGGCATGATGCGGCCACTGAAAGCGCTGACCAATGTCACCTCTCAGTTCCAGCGTGGCATGGCGGCGTGCCAGACGCTTTTCGGCATCCTGGAGCTGGAAACCGAAAAAGATCACGGTACTTACGAAACGCAGCGCGTGAAAGGGGATGTGGCCTTTAATGACGTCACTTTCACTTATCCGACAAAAGATACTCCCGCACTGCGCAATGTCAGTTTTGACTTACCGGCGGGTAAAACACTGGCTCTGGTTGGCCGTTCAGGTTCGGGTAAAAGTACGATTGCTAATCTGCTAACCCGTTTCTATGACATAGATTCTGGCCTGATTAGCATAGATGGGCGTGACATCCATGATTATAAACTGGCAAACCTGCGCGATCAGGTGGCGATTGTGTCGCAAAACGTGCACCTGTTTAACGACACCATTGCCAACAATATCGCCTATGCCAGTGATGATAAATACAGCCGGAAAGATATAGAGAAAGCCGCTGAACTTGCTTACGCCATGGATTTTATCCAAGGTATGGATCAGGGACTGGACACGGTTATCGGCGAAAACGGGGTCAGTTTATCCGGTGGTCAGCGTCAGCGTATCGCCATTGCCCGTGCCCTGCTGCGTGATGCGCCAGTGCTGATACTGGATGAAGCCACATCGGCGCTGGACACAGAATCTGAGCGCGCCATTCAGGCAGCATTGGATGAGTTGCAGAAAGACAAAACTGTGCTGGTGATTGCTCACCGTTTGTCGACCATTGAAAATGCCGATGAAATTCTGGTGGTGGACGAAGGCGAAATCATTGAACGCGGTGTCCATGCCGCGCTGCTGGAAAAAGACGGTGCCTATGCGCAGCTGCACCGAATTCAGTTTGGCGAATAAGCAGAGCGGGTCATTGATGGCAAGTCTGATCGAAAAAATCTGGTTTGAGCGCCACCCGGGAGGGTGGGCGCTGGCACCTGTCTTCTGGCCATTAAGCAAGCTATTTGGCTGGATTAGTCGCCGGCGCCGACTCAGCTACCAATCCGGTAAAAAAGTGGCATACCGTGCCCGCGTTCCAGTGGTCGTCGTCGGCAATATTACCGCAGGCGGAAACGGTAAAACGCCGGTCGTGATCTGGTTGGTGGAACAACTTCAGGCGCAGGGTTTGACAGTAGGCGTGGTATCCCGGGGGTATGGCGGCAAATCGGATCATTACCCGCTGCGCCTGAGCGAGAGCACAACAACGGCTGAAGCAGGTGATGAGCCGGTGTTAATTGCCCGTCGCACCTGTGCCCCTGTTGTAGTTGCACCAAACAGGGCGGAAGCGGTGAAAGTGCTGGAAAAGGACGTCGATGTCATTATCACCGATGACGGCCTTCAGCACTACGCGCTCGACAGAGACATTGAAATTGTCGTCATCGATGGTAAACGCCGTTTCGGCAATGCGCAGTTGATCCCTATGGGGCCGCTGCGTGAGAGCTGCGACAGACTGAACGAGGTCGACTTTTTGATTTGCAATGGCGGCGATGCCCGGCGTAACGAAATTGCCATGCACCTTGAGCCAGGCGAGCTGGTGAATTTAATGACGGGTGAACGCCGTGCACCAGACAGCCTGCAAAAGGTCGTGGCCATCGCCGGAATCGGTCATCCGCCACGCTTTTTTGCCACATTAAATGCGCTGGGAGTGTCCCCGGTTCATTGTCAGGCTTTCTCGGATCATCAGGCTTTTGAGGCCAGTGAACTGGAAGCGCTGGCAGAGCAAGGCGAACACCTGGTGATGACTGAAAAAGATGCGGTGAAGTGTCAGGCATTTGCCCGGCAAAATTGGTGGTATCTGCCTGTTGATGCCAAACTTTCAGAGCCTCAGTCAATCGAATTACTGAACAAAATTATAGAAGTGAAGGAAGAATATGGATCACCGTCTGCTTGAGATCGTTGCTTGTCCGGTATGCAAAGGCAAACTGCACTTTGATAAAGACAATAATGAACTGATTTGTAAATTTGATCGTCTGGCTTATCCGATAAATGACGGCATTCCAGTTCTGCTGGAGCCGGAAGCGCGCACTTTGAGTGCCGATGAGGTGATGTAATGGCATTCACTGTCATTATTCCGGCCCGTTATCAATCCTCCCGTTTGCCCGGCAAACCGCTGGCAGATATCGCCGGGAAACCGATGATCCAGTGGGTGTACGAACAAGCGAGTAAAGCCGGTGCCAGACAGGTCATTGTCGCGACGGATGATCAGCGCATCGCAGAAGTGGTGACAAGCTTTGGCGGCGAGGTGTGTCTCACGCGCGCGGATCATGAATCCGGCACTGAGCGCCTCGCTGAAGTGGTCGAGAAATACCAACTGGCTGCTGACGAGATAGTGGTGAATGTTCAGGGCGATGAGCCGATGATCCCGCCAAGTATCATTCGTCAGGTGGCGGACAATCTGGCCCGCAGTGACGCCCCTATGGCCACCCTGGCGGTGGAAATTGACCATGCTGATGAAGTGTTTAACCCGAATGCCGTCAAAGTAGTGATGGATAAAAACGGTTACGCGCTGTATTTCAGCCGGGCCTCCATTCCGTGGGACCGTGATAACTTTGCCAAGCGCCCGCAGGAGATCCATCAGAACCTGCTGCGCCATATCGGAATCTATGCCTACCGGGCTGGTTTTATCAATACCTATATCAACTGGGAACCCAGTGCACTTGAGAAAATTGAGTCGCTCGAGCAGCTGCGCGTGCTGTGGCACGGCGAAAAAATCCACGTTGATGTCGCCATTGAGCCGCCGCCGGCTGGGGTAGACACCCCGGAAGATCTGGATAAAGTCCGTTTGCTGATTAAGTAAGATTGATCTGGCGAAATAAAAACAGCCGGCCACCAGGCCGGCTGTTTTTTTCATTCACCATTCTGATTCCTCTCCCCCGCATTTAATGGTTCTGGTCGCATCAGTGATATCTTTCGCAGACTTTTTCTTTCAATCAGTTATAAAATCAGTTACTTAAGAGGGGCTGGTTGAACGCTCGTGTGTTCCGGGTGGGTCCTATCTCTGAATCTTCTTCACTGTTAATGACTGGTTGATAATGCAAAAGATTTCACGAAGAGGTCTACTGAAAAGTGCTGTGATTGCTGGTGTGGCGGGCACCACAGGCGCATGGTGGCTCCATGATACCCAAACGCCGGAGGCGGCTTTGGATGAGATGTTCAATGATGCTTTAACCGATTTACCGGCTGCATCTATCGGCGCGGTTCTGATCAAAAATGGTCAGGTGGTGTGGGGCAGAGGGTTTGGCTACCAGAACCTGGAAAACAGAGTGCCAGCAACGCTGGACAGTATTTGGCCGACACTGGGATCTGTCTCTAAGCTGGTGACCTGGATAGCGCTGATGCAGCTGGTGGAGCAGAATCAGGTCCGGCTGGATGATGATGTCAGTGACTACCTGGGGTTCACATTGCGCAATCCGCATTTTCCGGATACACCGATTACTCCTTATCACTTGCTGACTCACAGTTCGTCGCTGTCGACCCGGAAAATGACATCGGCACCTGACAGCATGGCCGATTTTTTCTGCAAGCAGGACTCGGTTGATTTGAAAACCTGGGTGACGACTTATTTATCGCCGCGGGGCGCTCTACACGATCCGGCCTTGGCGTTTGATCCTTATCAGCCTGGAGATTTTTCGCAATTAACACCAGACCCCATTGGGGTGATTGCAGGTTATTCGAGCCTGAATACCATGGTCGCAGCCTGTTTGATTGAGCAGGTGAGCCGCCTCTCATTTGAAGACTATACCCAGCAGCATATTTTTTCGCCCTTAGGTTTGAAGGATATCGGTTGGCAAAAGGCTGAATTGGATCAGCAAAAAATCATCACGCCTTATGAGGCCAAAAACAGCCCAAGAGCCCCAATCATGGCAGTATTTACCCAGCAGATGAAGGACAGAGGCTATTTGGACCGGACGGCTGTTACAGCGGATGATCATAAAACCTATTTTGCCTTTAATGATTGTCAGTATTATTCACCGTTGAATGCTGCGGCGTTATTAGGATCTTCCACCAACGCATTTGTCACCCTGATGTGTGCCTGTTTGCCCCAGGATAAAACGACGCCTGCTCTGCTTAAAAGAGAAACGCTGAATAGCATGTGGCAGGTTCAGCGCCATGATCCGCGTACGGGGAGTACGCTTGGGCTGGGCTGGTTTCAATTCAAATCTCCCCGTTACGGGGCATTTTGGGGCCATGATGGCGGTGGGCCGGGCATTCTATCTCGCGTCATGGTTGATCCGGAGACAGGGGATGGTTTGGTGTTGTTGATTAATAATTTTTTTGTTGATTTCAGAAAGCGCGCCGCGCTGATTGATCAGATGATGAAAACGCTGGAAAGGTTTTGAAAAATGGGCATGACGTAAACATGTGATAACCCTGAATGCAAACAGCCCGGTCAGGACCGGGCTGTTTGTGTATCCGTATTGCTAGCGGATCAGGCGTTAGCCCGCTCACCACTGATTTCTTCATCGCTGTCGAAAATGCTGTTGTCTGCTTGTCCCAGTACCCGGGATGTCACTGTACCGGCAGTCATCGAACCGCTGACATTCACCGCAGTACGGCCCATATCAATCAGAGGCTCAATGGAAATCAGCAGGCCAGCCAGAGCCACCGGCATATCCAGCGCAGACAGAACGATAATTGCAGCAAACGTTGCACCGCCACCCACACCAGCAATACCGAATGAGCTGATAGTAACGATTGCAATCAAGGTCATAATGAAGCCCGGATCCAGCGGGTCAATGCCAAGGGTCGGGGCAATCATCACCGCCAGCATGGCCGGGTACAGACCGGCACAGCCGTTCTGGCCCATGGTGGCACCGAAAGAGGCAGAGAAATTAGAAACGGCTTCACCGTTACCCAGTTTTTTCACCTGAGTCTCAATGTTCAGCGGCAGGGTGCCTGCGCTGGAACGTGAGGTGAAGGCAAAAGTCAGCACCGGCAGGATTTTTTTCAGGAAGCGAACCGGGTTCACACCGACACCAGCTACCAGAATCAGGTGCATTACCAGAATCAGCCCCAGGCCGACGTAGGAAGCCACCACGAAGTTGAGCAGATTCAGAATATCGCTGTAGTTTGAACCGGCAACGACTTTGGTCATCAGTGCCAGTACGCCATACGGTGTCAGAGCCAGCACCATGCGCACCAGAGTTCGGACAACTTCCTGTGCTACATTGACAAAGGTTTCCAGGCTCTTGCCCAGTTCTGGCTGAGTGCGGATAACGGTCAGGCTGGCGACACCGATGAACGCGGAGAAGATCACCACTGCAATGGTTGAGGTTGGACGGCTGCCTGCCAAATCGGCAAACGGATTACCAGGGAAGAAAGAAATAATCATGTCAGCCAGAGACAGCGTCTCTACCGAGGCCAGACGGGTCTGCAGTGCTTCACCACGGGCAATTTCACGCGCGCCCTGAACAATGCCTTCAGCGCTCAGACCAAACATGTTGCTGACCAGAATACCTATCAGTGCAGATACGGCTGTGGTTGCCAGCAGGATACCAATGCTCAGGCCTGAAATTTTGCCCAGTGAACCGGCATTCTTCACTTTGACGATAGCGGCGATAATCGACACCATGATCAAAGGCATCACAATCATTTTTAACAGGCTGACATAGCCTGAACCGACAATACCGACATACTTGAGTGTGGTTGCAATGGCTTCATGCCCGGCACCGTAAAAAAACTGCAGCGCCGCACCAAAAATGACACCCAGTCCCAGACCTGTAAATACACGCTTGGACAGGGTTTGATCACTGCTTTGTTGTTTCACCAGAAAGGCAATCAGCAGCGCAAATACCGCCAGGTTCACGATTAGAAACATACTTCTCTCTATTCATAAGGTATCCAGCCTGCATAACATGTTGCGCAGAGCTGTCAAAAAATGTTTTCAGCATCATAGGGATTAAGCGGAGTTTAAGGAATGTTTCCTAATTACTTTAACTATTCAAAAATCGAACATGTTAAAACCAAATGGAATATTGGTTAAGCTGTAACCTATTGGAGGGGAATAATTGTGCAGTGACAGCCAGCAGTGAGCTGGCTGTTGTATTGAAGCGTTTCAGGCGGCGGTGTTGTTGGCGACAGGCTGCACGACATTGACGGGCGCGGCGCTGTCGGCCATGTCACGCAATTTCTGCCACCATTTCCCCAGCGTTTCATGCCAGAATCGCTCTGTTTGTTCCAGATACTGGGCTTTAGGTGCGTATTTCAGCCAGGGCTGGTGGATTTCATCACTGGCGAGATAATTTGTCGGGGCAGGAATCGGGCTCAGGCCAGCCTGACTGAATTCGGTGATGGCACGCGGCATATGGCTGGCTGAAGTCACAAGAACCAAGTTGCGCTTGCCGACCACAGAAGCGGCCTGAAAGGCTTCTTCCCAGGTATCTTTTGCGGTTTCCAGCAAAAGTATATCCAGTTTATTCACCCCTAATGCGATGGCCACTTTTGCCATCATTCTGGCCTGACTGATTTCAGTGCCTCCGTCATAGCCTGACAGGATGATTTTGGAACCGGGTGACAGATTATGGATACGTATGGCTTCAGCAAGGCGCATCAGCGAGGCGCGTGACAGCTCAGAGGTGATAGGCAGATCTTTGTCGACTACATGGCTGTTACCTAGCACCATAATGTAATCCACCGGCTGTCCGGAAGGAATATAGCCTTTATACTGACGTTCTAACGGGGTCAGCAGGCTACTGGAGACAGGCTGAAAGGCAACCAGGAAAATACCCAATAAGGAGACGGCCAGCATGTACCCGGCCAATTTATGGCGACGGGTAAACCAGAGTATCATCAACCCTGTGATGCCCACGATCAGCAGCAAAGGAAGGGGCATCAAAAAAGCTGACAAGATTTTTTTCAGTTCAAACATATCAGGTCGTCCGAAATTTCAGCAATTGAGCTTGAATACGCGCTCCAAGTCTTTATTACTCTAAAGCTTGTGACACAATAAGCATCTGACTAGGCCACTATCATAACGAAAACTGACGTGATCAGAGATCGAAATTTTGATGATTTAGCCCAAAAGTTCTCAGAAAACATCTACGGTACAGCAAAAGGGCTGATCCGTCAGACTGTCGTATGGCAAGATTTGGAGCAGATTTTACATACCCTTGACGCGACATCAGCAGAGCCGGGCGCATTATTGCATGTGCTGGATGCTGGCGGCGGAATGGGACAGTTATCGCAATTGATTGCGAAACGTGGTCATACCATCACTTTATGTGATCTTTCTGGAGAAATGCTGAAACTGGCAGGTGTGGAAATTGCCAAAAATGGCCTGCTTGAGCAATATCGACTCATACATTGTCCGGTGCAGCAGGTTGATCAATACCTGGATGAGCCGGTCGATTTGATTTTGTTCCATGCGGTAATGGAATGGCTGAGCGATCCGCGTGCCGCACTCGAACACCTGATGAAGCAGCTGAAACCTGGCGGGATAGTGTCCGTCATGTTTTATAACCATAATGGCTTGCTGTTTAAGAACCTTATTTGCGGTAATCTAACCCACGTAGAACAAGGGATGCCACACCGCAAACGATTCAAGCTTCAGCCCCAGTCGGCACAGACACCGGAAGAGGTGTATGCATGGCTCACGGAAGGCGGTTTTACCATTTTGGGTAAAACCGGTGTACGGACTTTTCATGATTACATGCGTACCGACAGGGTGGGTGACTACAGTCTTGAACAATTACTGGCGATGGAGCAGCGTCTCTGCCGTCAGGAACCGTATTTATCTTTAGGGCGGTATATCCATGTATACGCTCAGAAACCGTTGCAGTAAGAAACATAAAGCCGGTTGCAAGTAATAAATCTAACAAATAAGGACAACGGATGAGTGACCAATCCCAGACTGTTCCTGAGCTGGTGACCTGGGTGAAACAACATGAATTCGCCCTTAACCTGCCAACGGAAAGACTGGCATTTTTATTGGCGATTGCCGTGTTAAGCGGCGAGCGTCTGGATGAGGAACTGGGGGAAGGTGAACTGGTCGATGCGTTCAAAATCGTGAGCGATATGTTTGACCAGTCGAAAGACACCCTGGTTTTCCGCGCCAATAACGCAATCAACGAACTGGTGCGCCAGCGTCTGATTTCCCGTTTTACCAGTGAAATGACAGAAGGTGCCAGTATTTACCGGCTCAGTCCGTTGGCACTGGGTATTGCCGATTACTACGCCCGTCATCGCGAGTTCTCATCGATGAAGCTGTCGATTCAGTTGGCTATGGTGGCCGATGAGCTGACCAAAGCAGCGGTCGCTGCCCATGAAGGCGGCAATGAACAGCACTGGAAGATCAACGTCTATGCGGTACTGAAATATTCAGTGGCCGAGATTTTTGATCGTATCGATCTGAACCAGCGCACCATGGATGAGCAGCAGCAGCAGGTGAAAGAAGACATTGCTGAACTGCTGAATCAGGACTGGCGTGCGGCCATTACCAACTGTGAAAGCCTGCTTAATGAAACCTCCAGTACGCTGCGCGAGCTTCAGGATACTCTGCAAGCAGCCGGTGATCAGCTGCAAACCCAGCTGCTTGCCATTCAGGATGCAGTAAGCATAACCTCGGATCTGGATCTGGAATATGTCGAAGGCATGGTGTACTCGCTGCAGGCAAAACTGGACCGGATCATTAACTGGGGTCAGCAGGCAATAGACTTGTGGATCGGCTACGACCGCCATGTGCATAAGTTTATCCGTACCGCCATTGATATGGACAAAAACCGTGCCTTCAGCCAGCGTTTGCGCCAGTCGGTCGCCGAGTTTTTCGACGCACCATGGCAGCTCACTTACGCCGATGCTGATCGCCTGCTGGACATGCGTGATGAAGAACTGGTCCTGCGTGACGATGAAGTAACAGGCATAGTGCCGGAAACGGTTGAATTTGAAGAACTGAGCCAGGTCAATGATCAGCTCAGTGAAAGAATTGCTGAAATGCTGGATATTCATAAATCTCAGGGCGCCGCCATTAATCTGGGCGCCTTGATCCGGGAATATCTGAGCCAGCATTCCCATGCACAACATTTTGATTTAGCTCGTATTATTGTCGATCAGGCCGTGAGGCTCGGTTATTCCGAGTCGGATTTCAGTGCGATTCAGCCTGATTGGGAACTGATCAACGACTACGGAGCCAAGGTACAAGCCAATGTCATTGACAAATATTGAAGAATTTATGCCAGAGAATCTGGCCAAAGCCATTGCCAACCCCTTGTTCCCGGCATTGGATAATGCATTGCGTTCGGGCCGC
This sequence comes from Photobacterium arenosum, assembly GCF_014841115.1. Taxonomy (GTDB): domain Bacteria; phylum Pseudomonadota; class Gammaproteobacteria; order Enterobacterales; family Vibrionaceae; genus Photobacterium; species Photobacterium arenosum. The sequence continues at coordinate 61,194 of NZ_JACYTP010000017.1, read as the reverse complement.
CATGTTTCCAGCGAAGATTTGGATAATCATGCTTTTTTGCTGGAGTTTGAGCAGGACCTGATGCTGTTTTATAAGCGCTATAACGCTGAACTGGTCAGAGCCCCTGAAGGCTTCTTCTATCTGCGTCCCCGCTCCACCTCGCTGATTGGCCGCTCTGTGCTGTCTGAGCTGGATATGCTGGTAGGAAAAGTACTGTGCTTCCTGTACCTGAGCCCTGAACGTCTGGCCCATGAGGGGATATTTACCAATCAGGAACTGTTTGATGAGCTTTTGTCGCTGGCCGACGAAAAGAAACTCATGAAGCTGGTGACCAACCGGGCGTCAGGCTCTGATCTGGATCGTGAAAAACTGTTCGATAAAGTGAAAACTTCCCTGCGCCGTATGCGCCGTCTGGGCATGGTGATCATGCTGGGCGACAGCGGTAAATTCCGCATCAGTGAAGCGGTATTCCGCTTTGGTGCAGATGTGCGTAGCAGTGATGATATCCGGGAAGCTCAGCTTCGCCTGATCCGTGACGGCGAAGCCATAGTGCATCAGCAATTGCCGACTCAATCCAGTTTGATTGAGGCAGAGCAACCGAACGACACTGCAAGTGATGAAGAAACCGAGCAAGAGGAACACGCCTGATGGAGCGCGGTAAGTACCAATCTCTGACCATGGTTAACTGGAACGGCTTCTTTGCCCGGACATTTGATATTGACCAACTGGTCACCACACTTTCCGGCGGTAATGGTGCGGGTAAATCCACCACCATGGCTGCGTTTATCACATCTTTGATCCCTGATCAGAGCCTGCTGCACTTTCGTAATACCACAGAAGCGGGAAGTTCCAATGCGTCCCGTGATAAGGGGTTACACGGCAAGCTCAAGCCAGGCGCCTGTTATTCTGCGCTCGATATCGTCAACTCCAAGAACCAGCGCATTATTTTTGCGGTGAAACTGCAGCAGGTTGCCGGCCGGGACAAGAAAGTCGACATCAAACCTTTCCTGATCCAAGGCTTACCGTCAGCGGTGAAACCGACGGATATTCTGGTGGAAACCCTGTCTGAGAACCAGGCACGAGTGCGTCAGATCAATGAAGTGAAAGACGCTGTGTCTCAGTACGAAGGTGTACAGTTTAAAACTTTCTCTTCTGTTACGGACTACCACACGCAGATGTTTGAATTCGGTGTTTTGCCGAAGAAGCTGCGTAACAGTACCGACAGGTCTAAGTTCTACCGTTTAATCGAAGCGTCGCTGTATGGCGGTATTTCCAGTGCTATTACACGCTCGCTGCGTGATTACCTGTTGCCGCATAACTCTGGCGTGAAGAAAGCCTTCCAGGATATGGAAGCGGCGCTGCGTGAAAACCGCATGACGCTCGAAGCGATCAAAGTGACCCAGAGCGATCGTGATCTGTTTAAACACCTGATCACTGAAGCGACCAATTATGTGGCTGCCGACTACATGCGTCATGCCAACGAGCGCCGTATCAAGCTGGAACAGACACTTGGTCTGCGTCGCGAATTACTGGGCTCACGCCAGACGCTGATTGATCAACAGCAGGTGTTCGGCAACATGTCGCAAGAGCTCGACGAGCTGAAAGACAACGAGAGTGCGCTGGAGCAGGATCATCAGGCGGCATCGGATCACTTACAACTGGTTCAGACGGCCGTTCGCCAGCAGGAAAAAATAGAGCGTTACCGTGATGATCTTCTTGAGCTGACTGAGCGTCTGGAAGAGCAGGTCATGATTGTCGAAGAAGCGGCTGAGCAACTGGCACTGGCGGAAGAACAGGCCATGCTCAGTGAAGACGAGGTCGACAGCCTGAAATCTCAGCTGGCTGATTATCAGCAGGCATTGGATGCACAGCAAACCCGCGCCTTACAGTACCAGCAAGCCGTTCAGGCGCTGGAAAAGGCCCGTCAGATTTCGGCAGATGACACGCTGGATCAGGAGAATGCCGCTGAACGCCTGTCCAGCCTGAAACAGCAGCAAGACAGTAAAACCACGGCATTGCTGGCACTCAAACATAAGCTGGATATGTCTGCAGCCGCGGCGCAGCAATTTGAGCGTGGTCTGCAGCTGGTGGTGACCATTGCCGGTGCTGTTGATCGTGCATCGGCAGGTGAAAAAGCCCGTGAATTACTGGCGACAGGCCGTGAATTGCGGATCATTGCTCAGCGCAGTGAACAGCTGAGTGCTCAGTATCGCGATCTGGAGCGCAGCATGCGTCACCAGCGTCAGGCCCAGGAACTGGCAGATACTTACGCGAAACGTTTTGCCGTTGAGATTGATGGCGAACTGGCGCTGGCTGAAGAGCAGGCCCGTCACGAAGCAACCTTAGAGAGTCTGGAGCAGAACCAGTCTGATCTGGTGGAAAAACGCAGTGAGCTGCGCCGCCAGGAACAGCAGTTGTCGAAAGACATCAGCCTGCAGGAAGGCAAAGCGCCGACCTGGATTGCTGCCAGTGATGCGCTGGAAAAACTGGCAGAACAATCTGGCCAGGATCTTTATGACAGCCAGGCGGTGATGACGGCCATGCATCAGACGCTGGAGTCTGAGCGTGACGCCATTCATGCCAGAGACAAGCTGGCAGTGCGCAAGCAAAATGTAGAACATGAAATCGAACGTCTGGCCTTGCCGGGCGGCAGCGATGATTCTCGTTTGCGTGTGATTGCCGATGTGCTGGGCGGTACCTTACTGTCTGAGATTTATGACGACATCACGATTGATGATGCGCCGTACTTCAGTGCCATGTACGGTCCTGCACGCCATGCCATCGTGGTACAGGATCTTCAGTCAGTCCGCGAGAAACTCTCAGGGCTGGATGACTGCCCGGACGATCTGTATATCATCGAAGGCGAAGCGGACTCGTTTGACGACAGCAGCTTTGTTGTTGACGAACTGGAAGGCGCAGTGTGCGTTCAGCTCAATCAGCAGCAGTTGCGTTATTCCCGATTCCCGAAAGTGCCACTGTTTGGCCGGGCCGCCCGCGAGCAGCGTCTGGCGATTCTGCGCGAAGAGCGTGATCAGATTGTTGAGGATCACGCCAAGGCATCTTTTGATGCGCAGAAACTTCAGCGTTTGTACCAGAGCTTCAATGCCTTCGTCGCCAGCCATCTGGCGGTCGCTTTCGATGCCGATCCGGAAGAAGCAATTCGTATCGCGCGTGAAAAACGTAATCAGATTCAGCGTCAGTTGAATGACACCGAAGCCACCGAGCAGCAGCAGCGCAGCCAGCTCACCGCTGCACGTGAAGGTTTATCGCTGTTATCCAAACTGCAGCCGGTCGTGGCCTTGTTAGAAGATGAGACGATCGCCGCCCGCCTTGAAGAGGTGGAGCAGCAGCTTTCCCAGATTGACGAAGCACGTCATTACCTTGAACGTCACGGCAAAGCACTGGAAGAGCTGGAAGGTCTGGTGTCGGCACTGGATACCGATCCTGAGCGGTTTGATGCCATGCAGGCCGAGTATCAGGATGCGGATCAGGCCCTTCAGACCCTGAAAAGCCAGATTTTTGCACTGGCTGATTTGGTTGAACGTCGCCACCACTTTGGCTATGCCGATGCGGTTGAGCTGCTGAGCAAGAGCTCTGAGCTCAACGAGCAGCTGAAAACCAAACTGGAAACGGCGGAACGCGAACGTGCCCGCCACCGTGAGAGCCTGAAACAGGCGCAGACTCAGAGCAACCAGTACAACCAGTTGCTGGCGTCGCTGAAAAGTTCACACCAGGCCAAGCAGGAAACCGTACAGGAATTTGAACGCGAGCTGCAGGAACTGGGTGTCCGCGCTGATCTAGAAGCGGAAGAACGTGCACGCCTGCGTCGTGATGAGTTGCATGAGCGTCTGCACAGTTCCCGTAACCGTCGCAGCGAGCTGGAAAAAGCCACCACGTCACTGGATATGGAAATGCGTAATCTGGTGAAGCGTCTGCGCAAGGTAGAAAAAGATTATATCGACTTACGCACCCTGGTGGTGAACACCAAAGCGGGCTGGTGTGCCGTGCTGCGACTGGCTCGAGAAAGTGATGTTGAACGCCGTCTGCATCGCCGCGAAATGGCCTACATGACGGCCGACGAACTGCGCTCATTGTCAGATAAAGCCCTGGGCGCACTGCGTCTGGCCGTGGCCGATAATGAAACGCTGCGTGATGCACTGCGTGCTTCTGAAGACGTATCACGTCCGGAGCGAAAAGTATTGTTCTACATTGCTGTGTACCAGCATCTGCGTGAGCGTATCCGCCACGATATTATCCGTACCGACGATCCGGTTGAGGCCATCGAAGAGATGGAAGTTGAGCTGGCCCGTCTGACAGAAGAGCTGACAGCACGTGAAAAGCGTCTGGCTATCAGCTCAGACAGTGTGGCGAATATCATCCGCAAGACCATTATGCGCGAGCAAAACCGCATTAAGATGCTGAACCAGGGTCTGCAGAACATCAGTTTCGGTCAGGTGAAAGGGGTGCGTCTGAATGTTAACGTGCGCGAAACCCATGAATCTCTGCTGACGGGTCTTGCTGATCAGCAGGATCAGCATCAGGATTTGTTCGGCAATAATCGTCTGACTTTCTCTGAAGCCATTGCCAAGTTGTTCCAGCGACTGAATCCGCATATTGATATGGGTCAGCGTTCGCCGCAAACCCTGGGTGAGGAACTGCTGGACTACCGGAACTATCTGGAACTCAGCATTGAAGTTAACCGTGGTACAGATGGCTGGCTGCAGGCGGAATCGGGCGCATTGTCAACCGGTGAGGCTATTGGTACAGGCCAGGCTATCTTACTGATGGTTGTGCAGAGCTGGGAAGAAGAAGCCCGTCGTCTGCGCGGTAAAGATATTATTCCATGTCGTCTGCTGTTCCTGGATGAGGCAGCGCGACTGGATGCCAAGTCTATCGCAACTCTGTTCGAGCTGTGTGATCGTCTGGACATGCAGCTGTTGATTGCTGCGCCAGAGAATATCAGCCCGGAGAAGGGCACCACCTACAAGCTTGTGCGCAAGATCTTTAAAGATCGGGAACACGTCCATGTGGTGGGCTTGCGTGGTTTTGGTCAGGAACCGAAAGGTGAGCCGGAACCGGGCAGGCAACTCGAGTTAGACCCGGCCTAAACCTGACGAAAAACGAAAACCAGCGTGGAATCATGCTGGTTTTTTTTGTCCTATCTTTTTCCTGTTCTCTCCAGCCCTCTGACTTGAGGGCTTTTGTATCAAGCGTTGTCTGAGCGATCACTTCGCCTCTTTTTATCCTGTTTTGCATCATCATGCGGTCAGTTTTGTCTTGTTCCTAAGACCTGTTTCTCAATCGTTAGTGTCACAGTCGATAGCGCTTTGGGGCTCGATAGAGTGCCTAGAATTTTAGTGTTGGAGTCGGCCATCTGACTAACCACTCAATGCATGTTTCAGGCGTGGCGGTCGGGTTGAGTGAATAGTGAATAACGAATGAATAAGTTTTGTCGTAGGGGTGATGACATGAAAAGTATAATTCTATTAATGCTCGCCATGATGGCAGTGGCGGGTTGTAGTGATTCAGACAGTGCGGATAATGCTGCGAATACACCATTAGATTCAGATGGTCAGCAGGAAGTACCCGTCACAATTGAAGTACCTGAAAACCCGGGTACGGATCCTGGTGATCCCGGTGGCCCTGGTAGTCCTGGAGACGGTTATGATGGTCCACGTAAAGTGTGTCTGGCCATTACGGGCCTGGAAATCAAAGGCAGTGCCGGTAATATTATTGAATACACCAATGAAGTGATTGAACAGGCGCTGAAGTCGGATCCAGATTGTGTGCCACCATCAGAAATTATCAATGATGCGCTGCCAGAAGGCATGGTGCTGATTGATTTACTGCATATGAGCAATGATTTGGCTTATCTGCTCAAAGGCGTGGGTCTGCCGGTTGATGATTATGTCAGTGTGACTCTGAATATCAACGACCAGGGTAGTTACGGTGGTGGTTATGATGTTGATCTTGATGGCGATATTGATATCAATACCGGTAGCCCTTATTCCTATGTTCAGGAATATGATGGTGACTACAAGAAAATTGATCTGGGCGGTAAGCTGGAATTTGCGGGCTTTAACCTGAAAGATAAGTATGGTTACCCACAAACCTATTCCATGATGATTGACCCTTATAGTGCCTTTAACATACAGGATAACGGTGCTTACGGGCTGTCAGGTAAAGGGATGTGGCTGGTGAATAAACTGGATGCTATCGATGTCGTGGGTGATATTCTGGACTCGGCTTGCGTGCAGGACAGCCTGAAACTGATTTATCTGTTTAAATCTCACTCCGATGGCCCAAGCTCAGGTGATCCTGATTATGTGACCACTGCAAGTGAGGATGATAACGGGGGCTATTCTTACGGTATGGCAAGTATTCCGAAAGGATACTATGACTTCGAAATCATGTGTGATGTCGATGATGCTATTCCCGAATTCTCCGGTTACGGCAACTACGATGTTGAAGTGACAGATAACGCAGACGGTAACTATGACATCTACTGAGTTATCGGGTTGATGTAAACACAACCGGTCGACTTTGTTCGACCGGTTTCTTTTTGCCACAAGCTTGAATTTCTGCTGAACATCTAGTCGATAATGCTGAAAATGCGTAATTTTAGCTTTTTACACAAGATCAATATCTCATTTTTGCGCAAAAATAATCTTAGTACGTTCAGAACAACTCTTTGATTCCCGTCCTGTTTATAAACAATGTCGATGTTTTTAGTCGCGATTGCCCAGATAGGTCTGGTTGTTTTTTGACCTTCCATTCATTAAAGTTCTTTCCATTGCGTGTACAGGAACCAAAGAGAAACAACTATGACTTTCAGTGGCAAATTGCTTTCACCGGCGTTGAATGGACTCACACTACTAAAACAAATTGCACTCAGTTCAGTATTGGGTGTTGCTGTGATGGCGTATGGTATACATCCGGTTCAGGCATCTGTGACCACAAAACCGACTAATCACCTGAAATCCACACTTAAATACGTGGAGCTAGAAGCGGAAGCGGGTGATAAGAATATGCAGCTTTTTCTGGGCCGGGCATATCTGGAAGGGAATAGCGGCATTGAGGCCGATCCACTGAAAGGGCTTTACTGGCTGGAAAAAGCCGCGGTAGATATGCCTGAAGTGAAAACGATGATCGGCGATCTGTTCAAAAAAGGCCAGTTGCTGCCGCAGAATAATGAGCTGGCAATCAACTGGTACAGCAAGGCGGCCAATGAAGGTGATATCCCTGCCATGGTCGAGCTGGGCAATTATTATGCTTCCGGCGCTGCAGGCGAGGTGAACTGCGGTAAAGCTATTCACTGGTTTACTCAGGCGTCGAATGGCGGCTCACTGGATTCAAAGCGTAATCTGGTCTGGTTATACGCAACCTGCTCAGATGAAAAAGCACGCGACGGCCATTTAGCGCTGAAGCTGGCTAAACAGTTAGTCAAAAAGTCAGAGGCAGATGCGGGTGATTATGACAATCTCGCTGCCGCTTATGCAGCCTGCGGTCAATTTAATCAGGCTGTCAGAGCGCAGGAAATCGCCCTTGATAAATTGGAGCAGGACGCAGAAGCGCAACGCATTGCGAAGTTTACTCAGCGCTTAAGGCTATATCAGCAAAACCAGACGATTTACAGCGCTTCATTGTAATACCCATTTCGCATAACAACACCTGAACGGTTATTTCTTCTCCTGTTATGCATTAAAGCCTTCACAGTGTTGTGAAGGCTTTCTTTTGTCCCATTTCGAATACAGATTTTTACCTCAACTGGCAGTATTTTGCCGATAATTAATACATAGCTGTGTTTTTTGTAATGGGCGCTGTTGTGATACCTCCCGAACGTGATATATCCGATATTGTAAGCGGTGACATTCTGGATTTCTCATCTGGAAACAACCGGTTGAATGCTGCAGGTGGCGACGCGGGTATTCGTAAACTGGCCGATGCATTTTGTCAGTGTATGGAAACGCAACCCGAACTGGCTGTAATTCGCGCCAAGTATCCGGACGATCTCACTGATTTTCGTGAAACGCTGGCGACTTTTCTGCTGACCTGGATACGGGGTGAAGTGCCGCTGTACACTAAATCGAATGGTCGGCGTTACCTGAATACCAATCAGCGGCGGGTTCGCCTGAACAGCGCCGAGAAAGCAGCATGGCTTCGCTGTATGCAACAGGCACTGGATACTCAGCCCCTGAGTGAAGTGTTTAAGCGGTATGTTATGGTGCAGTTAACCTTGTCGGCTGAAATGACGCGAAAGGCCTCTGAATAGCAAAGGGCTGGCTGTCGATTTCTTTTACACCCTCTCTTTGTTCACCTTATTTTTGTAAATAAAAACAAAGCATTATAAGGTGGCTTGCTGCTTGCATAGCCTAGTTACTCATGTTGTAGATTGGAGAGCAAGGCATGAAGTTATTGAATGGGTTAACATTGACGGCATTGTGCTGTTTTGGCACTTCAGTCAATGCTGCTGAAATCAATTTAGCGGCACCGGGTGTGGATCAGGCAGTATTGACGATGGGCAACCAAGGTGACAGCTATGTGGCTGTTTATCAGCAAACCGGGGCCGGGTCGGGTAATCTGGGATCATTTCTTCGTGTTCAGGAAAGCGGAAACGGTAACGGGAATGGGAACAGCAATGGGGATGGAAACGGTATCCAGGAAGGTTTTAATACCAGCACCACTGATCCTTATATGATGGATCAGCACCCGTCGGGTAATTTTACCCGTGATGTCACCTTCTCTGAATTGCAGTCACTGGATGGTTTCTATGCCTTTATTCTCGATGCTAATGAAACCGGTAATAATAATGAAATCGTGCTCACTAACCTGATGCTGTTCTCAACAAGTGTTGCCAGCCAGAATGTGGATGATATTGCGAACTTGCAGAATAGTACTTTGCTCTGGAGTCTGGACTGGGATGACAATGGTGCTTTTCAGGATAACTCTGTGCGTTTGGATACCAGCAAGAATAACAACGGCCCAGGTAGCGGTGCGACGGATTTAGTGTTCTTAATCAATGAGAATTACTTTGCCAATATTCCCGCCGGTCAGAACAATTTCGTTCTCTACTCCAGCTTCTCTGAGTTTGATTCAGGCTTTGAAGAGTGGGCACATGACCAGGTGGCATTTGATCCGGATGGTGGTGATCCGCCAACGCCCGTATCAGAGCCGGGTAGCTTGGCATTACTTGGCCTTGGCTTATTAGGGCTATTAAGAAGCCAACGCAGACGACGCATTACGCAATCATGAACGATGTCATAAAACCATAAGCCGGAAAGGGAGTGTTCACTCCCTTTTTTCATGATTCTGATCCTTTCAGATAATCTTGCGGGGACTTCAGTAAGTCCTCCAGCGCCTGAATAGCAGCATCTACCCACTCCTGTAAGTTTCCTGCTTGTGACAAACCGGCACTGAGCTCAGAGCGCTGAATCTCGATATACATACGCTTCTACCTCCATGTTAAGTGTAGATCTGTTACGCCAGCGCCGGACGGCCAAACCGGTCGCCCAAAACCGGCTGCCCCAAAACCGGCCGCCAAAGACGGACAGGCACTCAAGTCGTCTTAGTGCTTGATTGATTCCATTAGGGAATGAATTGATATCTCAGCTTTCGCTGTTAACGGGTTCTGAGTGATGCTAATTTTTCCGGCCTATGGGTACAGGTCCCCATCGTTTTCAGGAAGAAGTATGGACATCTCTTTAGACATTCTCGCTATTTTATTCTTTGTGGCCGGTCTGGCTGCTTTTATTGATGCTATTGCGGGTGGCGGCGGGTTGCTGACCGTGCCTGCGTTATTGGCAGCCGGCGTGCCGCCAACACAGGCTCTGGCAACCAATAAACTGCAAAGCTCCTTTGGCAGTTTTTCGGCTACCTATTATTTTGTGCGTAACGGCCTGGTCGATCTCCGGCAAATGGTGCTGGCAATAATCTGTACTTTTGTCGGTTCAGCCGTGGGTGCGGAATTGGTGCAAGTGATTGATGCAGGGTTGCTGACGACTATGATTCCTGCTTTGCTGATTGTTATTTCTCTGTATTTTCTGTTTGCGCCCCAGGCCAGTGTACATGGCGGTAAAGCTAAGATTTCTGACGGTCTTTTTGCCTTTACTGTCGGCACCAGCATTGGTTTTTATGATGGTTTTTTCGGGCCGGGAACCGGCTCATTGTTTACCATTTGCTTTGTCACTTTAGCCGGTCTGGGCATAGTGGAAGCGACAGCCCGTACCAAAGTGCTGAATTTCACTTCCAACATTGCCGCACTGATGTTCTTTATCATGGCAGGGCTGCCGGTATGGGAGATTGGCCTGGTGATGGCGGTAGGTGGATTCATCGGTGCCAGGATCGGTGCCAAAATTGTGGTCAGTAACGGACGAAAGTTAATTCGTCCTATGGTGGTGATCATGTCTATGCTGATGGCAGTAAAGCTGCTGTGGGAACAAAATCCGCAATGGTTTCAATAAGGTGCTTAACACGTTCTGAGCGGTAGCTGTGTTGTCGGTAGCAAAGATAAATGGGCCGGGCAAAGCCATCAAGAAACGCAAAATGCTGGCAATGCTGTTCTTTGATTGCCAGTGTTTTCACCACAGAAAGCGGCACCAGTGCAGGGGCTGCTCCGCCCAATGCCAGTTTGGCGGCTGCGGTGTAAGAGTCCATTTCCATCAAAGGGCGGATCCCCGCCTGCTGCAATAATCCCGCCTGATAGGCATTGGCAGGATTGCTGAGATCATTGGTCAGCAGGCACTCTGGTGCCTCATCCAGCGGCTGATTGAACACCACAGTAAAAGGCTCATCGAATAGATGCCTGGCCTGAAGTCCGTGATGGGCGGGCAGGTGACCGGCACAAAACCCGACGGTTGCATCACCGGCCTGTACTCTCTCTACAATAACGGGAGTGTGGTGGGTATTGAGCACTATATGAGGGTCGTCTTTCAGAAAGCTTCCCATTAAGGCGGCAAGATAACCCGCGACCAGGGTTTCAGAACAGGCCAGAATAACCGGGCTATGATCCCGGATGGCCTGTTGATCGAAGATCTGGCCTTTTAATTCATTGAAACCGGGGCCGACCTGCGCCACTAATGCCTGCGCATCCGGGGTTAACTTGATATTCCGGCCATCAGGCACAATCAGCTTTTTGCCTAACCGTTGTTCAAGCCTGGCGATACGTTTACTGACAGCACTCTGGCTGATGTATAAACGGCTGCCGGCACGGCTCATGGTGCCTTCTTTTGCAAGTACCAGTAATGTTTCCACACCTTCAAGCAGCACAATAGCTCCTGGTGCATTATTGATGAATAGTTGGAATCGATGATAGCAAAGCCAGCGGGGGGAGGCGATGGTCGAGCGGGAAAATAACAGATAAACCGCCAGTAAACTGTCCGGCGGTTTATCAGAAAGGAAGCTTAGTGGTGGCCTGAGGTATCGTCGGGATGCGTCTGCGTAATACTGCCCACTTCAAGCATAGGTGCCACATCCAGATGTTCGGCATTCATCATGGAAGAAATGCGCTGTACCGACGATAGCAGCAGCGACTGTTCCCACTCGTCTAACTGCTGAAAACGGGAAACAAAACTTTCCTGCAAAGGCAGCGGGGCTTTATCCAGATTAGCCAAGCCTTCCGCGGTGAGATGCGCATGTACTTTTCGTTTATCCAGCTTGCTTCTTTCTCTGATGACAAGGCCACGTTTTTCCAATCGGTCAAGAATCGTTGTTGCTGTTGCCTGACTCATATTGGTGTTGCTGGAAAGCTGGCGAATAGTCACTTCACCTGAATCGCGTATGGCTTTCATGAGTACCAATTGCGGTCCGGTCAGACCGGTTGATTTGTTCAGTTGTCTTGAATGCAGGTCGATCGCTCGGATTATTTGTCGCAGGGCGATGAGGACTTCTTCATGTTTGTCCATGTTGCTCTCCCACCTTGTTGCCGCACGGAACATCAGGCGATGGATTGTTGCGTGATAGAAACGGCAAAAGCACTTATTGATTCAGGTTGTCTGAGTAGTTAGCTGACGTGATGGTTTATCTTTTTCAGCCAGACCTTCAGTAAAGCCAAAATTCTAGCACGCCAATTAATAAGCCAGCTATCAAAAATGCTGTAAAAACCATGATTTGCTCGATTTATCGGCTTCTGACATCAGGAAGCAGCGACGAACAACTCAGGTAATTCCTGATAAACAGATTAGCTGTCGATTCCTGCTGATAATTTCTATTGTAGATTAATGGAATAGTTATCGGACCCACACCGAAATCTCGATAAGGAGCGGTGGACTATTCTGAGGCACACTAATGAAAATGGCTAAACCTTAACCACTGCGTATCGTATTTTTTTGTTTGTACGGATTTTGGTCACTGTTTTTCAAATTGTTTCTACTTGTTACTTGTTATTGTTGTTTTCGTGAATAATAATAATTCTCAATATAAGCCTCATTATTTTTAATTTCACCAAGGACGATACGCCCAAGATGAAGAAGACTTTTACCCTTTCTCTGCTGGCTGCTTCTGTCGTGGCCTCCGCTTCAGCGCATGCTGCTGTTTCTAAGCAAGATGTGGTCAGCCACTACGCAGATATTGCTTTTAATGTTTTCAGTGATGCCCGGACAACGGCACAAAATCTGGACAAAGCCATTGATGCTTTGATTGCTGCTCCTTCTGAAAAGACGCTGGCTGAAGCCAGAGAGGCCTGGAAGCTGGCTCGTATCCCTTATCAGCAATCGGAAGTGTTTCGTTTTGGTAACACAGTTGTAGACGACTGGGAAGGTCAGTTGAATGCCTGGCCTCTGGATGAAGGTCTGATCGATTATGTTGCTCAGGGTTACCACTATGAGCTTGGTAATGACGGTGCCACCGCTAATATCATTGCAAATGAAACGATTCAGGTGGGTAACGCGACGATCAATGCGGTGCAAATTACTCCTGAGTTACTGGCGGATATGAATGAAGTCGGTGGTTCAGAAGCTAACGTCGCAACCGGTTATCATGCTATTGAGTTTTTGCTGTGGGGCCAGGATTTGAATGGTACCTCTGCTGGTGCCGGTGAGCGAGCCTATACCGATTTTGCAAATGGTGAAGCTTGTACTAACGGCCATTGTGATCGCCGCCGTGCTTACCTGAAAGCGACATCTGAGCTGCTGCTGACAGATCTGGACTGGATGGCTAAGCAATGGTCTGTCACCGAGAAAGGCAATTACCGCAGCGAGTTGCTGGCGGATTCAGCGGATAACGGCTTGCGGAAAATGCTGTTCGGGATGGGATCACTGTCGCTGGGTGAACTGGCCGGTGAGCGTATGAAAGTGGCGCTGGAAGCCAACTCGACCGAAGATGAGCATGACTGTTTTTCAGACAACACCCATAACTCACACTTCTACAATGAGCAGGGTATTTATAACGTTTATACCGGTACTTACAAGCGTGTTGATGGCAGCACAGTGACAGGGCCGAGTATCCACGATCTGGTGGCTGAGAAAGATCAGCAAGCAGCCAAAGCGATTCATACTGAGTTCGACAATGCTCGCTCGCAGGTTTATAGCCTGGTTGAGTCTGCAGAGAAGAATAGTCAGCATTTTGATCAGTTGATTGCGGCGGGTAATAAAGCGGGTAACAAGCTGGTTAATGACGCCATCATGTCGCTGGTGAAACAAACGGCGGAAATCGAGCGCGCGGCCAGTATTCTGGGTGTCACAAACCTGAATCCGGATACCGCTGACCATCAGTTTTAAACTGTGATGGCATGAATCAATAAAAACAAAAACAAGGGCTCATCTGAGCCCTTTTGCCGTCATAACGGGTTATTTGAAGCCTTTAGAATGTGAGCGTGTACAAGCATGAAGTTCAAGCCTTTTGCAGCCAGAATAGCTGTATGTTTTCTGCCGTTAGCGATCGCTTTTCCTGCCGTGGCCCAGCAAAGCAGTGAAACCGCGACTACGGCTGATCTTTCTTTACTGAAATCCGGTGGGGCGACCAGTGTCACTAAAACCGGTGCCAATGCCTTCTCCATGCCTGCGGCGAACCTGCCTTTGGTTCACCGTCTGGATTTTAGTGTCGGCAACAGTTTTTTCCGTAACCCTTGGGTACAGGCCCCCGCGACCACAGATGCCCGCGACGGGCTGGGGCCCTTGTTCAACACCAATGGCTGCCAGAATTGCCACATCAAAGATGGCCGGGGGCATCCGCCGGAAGAAGGGGATACCAATGCTGTGTCTATGCTGGTGCGGTTAAGCATCCCGGCCCTGACACCGGAACAAAAGAAAGCCCTGATTCTGGATGGTGTGATTCCAGATCCTGTCTATGGCGGTCAACTGCAGGATTTTGCACTGCCTGACGCCAAGCCCGAAGGCCAGATCACAGTGACGTACAGTGAGGTGCCGGTTACTTTTTCGGATGGCGACATCGTCACATTGCGTAAACCCACACTGACGATTCTTGATCTGAACTACGGCGACCTGCATCCAGACATCATGATGTCGGCGCGTATCGCACCGCCCATGATTGGCCTGGGGTTGCTGGAGCAGATCCCCGAGCAGACCCTGGAATCCCTCGCGGCAGCACAACCACTGGAAAATAAAGGGATTTCCGGCAGGCTGAACCGGGTATGGGATGTGGAAAAACAGCAAACCGTAGCCGGGCGATTTGGCTGGAAAGCGGGCCAGCCGACACTGATGCAGCAAAACGCCGGCGCGTTTAACGGCGATCTTGGCCTGACAAGTCGTTTGTTTCCGGTTGAAAACTGCACCAGCGGTCAGGACGTATGTCAAACACTGCCCAATGGCGGCTCCCCCGAAGTCAGCGATAAGATCATGAATTTTGTTGAATTCTATTCCCGTCATCTGGCTGTGCCTGTGCGCCGCAATCTGGATGATCCGCAAGTAAAACGCGGTGAGCGCTTATTTGCTGAAGCAGGGTGCGGATCTTGCCACCAGAGCAAGCTACAGACAGCCAAAGTTGACAGTTTACCGGCTTTGTCGGAGCAGACCATCCACCCTTATACCGATTTGCTGTTGCATGACATGGGAGAAGGCCTGGCGGATGGCCGTGGTGAGTTTCTGGCCAACGGCCGGGAATGGCGAACCGCACCGCTGTGGGGGATTGGCTATACCGAAGAAGTGAATGGTCATACGTATTTCCTGCATGACGGCCGGGCCCGCAACCTGATGGAAGCTGTGCTCTGGCATGGCGGTGAAGCGCAGGCCAGCCGCGATCAGGTGCTCCAGCTGGGTAAACAGGATCGGGAAGCGTTAATCGCTTTCCTGCAATCACTGTAAGGACATGAAATGAGAAGAACGATAGTTGCACTGAGCCTTATCTCTGCACTGGCCGGACTGACCGCTTGCAACGAAAACCAAGAAATCAGCAGTGCGGTAATTCATCAGCAACATATTAAAGCGGCAGACGCCTTTTCCGACGCTGCCCGCGTGTTGGGAAGCGCTGTCGGTGAAGTGTGTCAGACACAAACAGAAAAAACGCTGGCGGCCAGTCGATCAGCCTGGCAGGTATTGATGCAAGACTGGATGGTATTTCAAGGCCGGGAGAAAGGCAGTGAACAAGCACTGGCTTTAGCCTGGCAAATCCAGTTCTGGCCGGACAAGAAAGACATTACGGGTCGAAAAATGGAGCAGCTGTTGGCGCAGGACACAAAATGGACAGCCGAATTGCTGGCTGAACAAAGCGTGGCCGTACAGGGGCTGGGGGCGATGGAGTGGTTACTGTATGCCAACCCTGATAAGTTAAGCCAGCCTAACGGCTGTGCGCTGGCATCGGCAGTCAGCCAGCGCCTGATAGACAGTGGGGAAGCACTGGTTGAGGCCTGGAAAGCCAATCCCTGGCAGGCAATGACACCGCAGCTGGCACTGGGCGAATACGTTGGCGCCCTGACCAATCAGCTGGATTTTGCCCTGAAGAAGCTGACATTACCTATGGGCAAGCCGGGCCAACCGCGTCCTTATCAGGCGGAGTCCTGGCGCTCTCAAACATCCATGAACAATCTGAAAGCCAATGTACAGGCAATGCAGTCGCTGTACCTGGCGGATGGGAAAGGGCTGGATGCTTTATTGCGGGCGCAGGGAGAAGCTGCACTGGCTGATCGTATTGCCGGGCAGTTTAACAGCCTGATCGCTGGCTGGCCGCAAAGTGCCAGTATGGGCGAGTTACTGAAAACACGCGATGGGTATCGCGAACTCATCAGCATTTTTAACGGCATGGAGTACCTTCGTTTCGCACTCCATGATGAGGTATCGCCTGCTTTGGGCATTGTCGTAGGATTTAATGCAACCGATGGTGACTGATTTAACAAGGCGGGCACTGCTGAAAAAGGCGCTGGGCACCGCTATTTTGCTTCCGGCTGCCGGGATGCTGTCTGCCTGTGCTTCAGCGGAGCTCGCCAAGGAGCAACTTACCAAAGGACAGTCAACCGGCACAGCAACCGGGGATCGCATCATCGGCTGCAGCAGAACCGCTGACGGCCGTTATGCGGTTGTTGTGGCAGACTCGCACGGTCGGCCCATACACCAGATAGCTCTGCCTGAGCGCGGACACGGTGTGGCGATTCAGCCTGGCGGAGTACTGGCGGTGGCGTTTGCTCGTCGTCCGGGTGCTTATATGCAGGCTTTTTACCCGGCAACGGGAGAGAAACAGCCGCTTCGCCGTGCGGATCAGAACCGCCACTACTATGGTCATGGCGCATTTTCCGCTGACGGCCGTTACCTGTACGCAACCGAAGGGATGAGCACAACCAGTGAAGGCGTGATTGGCGTCTATGATACGACAGCCGGACTGCAAAAAGTGGCTGAATACACTGGGTTTGGTATTGGGCCTCATGAAGTGGTGCTGGCCGATCCGGAAACTTTGGCGGTTGGTGTCGGGGGCGTACATACCCTCGGCCGGGAACCGCTGAACCTGGAGACCATGCAACCTGCAATAGTGTATCTCGATATTCAGAGCGGGAAAGTTGTCGAGAAAGCCGTGCTGTCAGATAAACGGCTGAGTATCCGGCACCTTGCCGTGACAGATACCGGTGACATCGCCTGTGGTCAGCAATATCGGGGACTGCCAGAGCAGGCCGCGCCGCTTGTTCATCTGCACACTCGTGGCGGCGCGCTTCGCCCGCTGCAGGCGGATGAAGAGGACTGGATGCGGTTTAACCATTATATTGCCAGTATTGCCAGCCTGGACGGTTATCTGCTGGCAACCTCACCACGAGGCAACTGCTATGGCATCTGGCGTGAAGAGACTGGCGAGCTGGTGGATCTACAGCCTTTGACGGATGCGTCAGGGGTGGCAGTCAGCCAGGGGCAGTGGCTGGTTGGCTCAGGGGCGGGAAAAATTCTGACCCGCACGCCGCTACGTCCGGGCCGGATCGCTCAATCTGCAGTGATGTGGGACAACCACTGGAAATTGCTGTTCAGTTGAAACTTTGAAACAACGGGCTTTCGAATATCTCACTACCTTTATAACTATAAACAGGGAAAGCATCGAGTTATCGTTTGATTTCAAGCGATAATCGCTTCGCTTTGCCATAATGATAGTGATGGTAGCGGAGAGCGCACATGACTAGGCTAGGTCGTATCGGGCTTCTTCTGGTAGTCAGCAGTGTTTCATATACTCTGCATGCACAGGATGCGTCAAACACAGATCCTGAGTCAGAGATCAGTGTAAACATTGACGCGCCTGTTGCACCAGAAGCTGAAACAAGTGCCATGGCTGAACCGGCTCCTGCGGCCGAGGCGGCGGCCATTGCGCCAACCCCGGAGCAGATTCAGGCTCAGAAACACGCGGACGAATTAGCGCTTATCCGGCAAAAGTCACTGGCCTGGGTCGATGAAGTGTCTGCTCAGTTACCGGGATTGCGATATAAACAGCAACTTGCTCAGCTGTATCACGGGTTAGGTTATGTGCCTCTCTGGCAAGACAGCTTCACTGTGACTGATTTTGAGCAGCAGTTATGGGTGCTGACACTCGCGGAAACCAGCCCGGATTTTAACTATCGCCTGAAGCAGCTCAAACGGCTGAAGCAAAGTCAGGATTGGCGTCAGTATGATCTGCTCGCGACAGACACCTTACTGGCATACCTCAGTTTCATTGAAAATGTCATTGATAACCGCACGCAGTGGCTGTTTAGCGAGGAAGTGCCCACGCGCATGCCTGCGCCTTCGGATGAAAGTCTGGCTGAGCTGATGGCAGTGCTGGAACGGGATCAGCTCAATGTTTTCGTGGCGTCGCTCAAACCTACCGGACGCCACTACAACCAGTTTCTGCAGGCCATCAACCGAATGGAAACCATTGCGGAGAAGCCCTGGCCAGTGTTCAGTCAGCCCGGCATTATCCGCCTGGGCGCCTGGCTGAGAAATCCTGATATCTTAATCACCATGCTGGAACGTTTGGGTGACTTAACTGACTACCAGGCAGAGCAGCTCAGAACCGCGGGCAAGAAACACTACAATATCGATCTGGCAGAAGCGGTGAAGCACTTCCAGCAACGGCATGGATTAAAAGTGGACGGTGCAATTGGCCCGCAAACCCGTGCCTGGCTAGCGGTGACGCCTCAGGAGCGTATTCGCCTGCTGGCATTAAATGCCCAGCGCAGCCGGGTGTGGACGTCAGATTTTCCGTCCAGGCTGGTTGTGAATATTCCCGATTTTGCGCTGAATCTGTGGCTGGATAACCGCATGGTGTTTGATGCCAGAGTCATAGTCGGGCAACCCAAACGGCCAACGCCTGTCATGATCTCGAACCTGTCCGCTGTGGTGTTTAATCCGTACTGGAATGTCCCTAACTCCATCATGAGAAAAGACATTCTGCCTAAAGCCCGGTACGACAGCGGCTACTTGTACCGCCATCATTACGACGTACTCCGCGGTTGGAACAGTAATGAAAAAATTCCCATCAGCTCTATCAACTGGCGCTATGTGACAGCGAAGAACTTCCCGTACCGGTTACGGCAAAAACCAGGTGCGCATAATGCACTGGGACGTTTTAAGTTCACTATCCCGAATAATCAGGCTATTTATCTTCACGATACGCCGTCAAAAAGTCTGTTCAATAAAGATTTCAGAGCGTTCAGCTCCGGCTGTATCCGTGTTCAGGGCGCGGATGAGATGGCGAAAGTCTTGTTAAGCTATGCAGGTGTATCAGAGCAGCGCTTTGATCAGTTGGCCGGGCGAAGCTCGACCAGAACCGTCGGCGTGAAACAGAAAATTCAAGTGTTCCTGATTTATCAGACTGCGTGGATTGACGAACAGGGGCTGGTGAACTATCGCAATGATGTGTACCAATACGATGAGCAGGATAAAAATTCACCAGACTCTGAAAAATTTGCATCAATTTACAAAAATTAAATTCCTTATACGTCAATAGTTAGTCAATTTAATGGCTTTTTTGATGTCTGTTTTTTGACATTCGTGCGTTGACTCATCGAAAACACACGGCTATCGTGCAGTCGTTTACAGGCTTTTGCGCTTGTTTTTTGTGTTTTACAGTTGAGTTTTTCAGGATGTCAGAAGTAGATAATAAGCGTCGTCAGCTCCTGATCGCGAGCGGGCTGACATTAGGCGCCTTTATGTTGCCAAAAATGGCGATTGCGAGTCCATATACCGCGAAAAGTGCCCGAGAGCTGTACCTATGTAACATTCATACCAAAGAAGAATTGGAAACACGTTACTTTGATGGGAAGTTCTATCTGGACAAAGAGTTAAAGCGCATGAACCATATTTGCCGTGACTTCCGTCAGAATGAAGTTGCGCCAATGGACCGACGCCTGTTCGATGCGATTTCCCAGATCCGTGAAGAATTGAGCCATAAAGGTCAGGTTCGTATCATATCTGGCTACCGTTCGCCCAAAACCAATCAAATGCTGCGCGGCTCCACCAAAGGAGTGGCAAAGAAAAGCTACCATATGACAGGTCAAGCCATTGATTTTAATCTGGAAGGTATTTCTTTGTCTCGTGTCCGCAGTGCAGCACTGGATCTGAAATTGGGTGGTGTTGGTTATTATCCTCGCAGCGGGTTTGTGCATATTGATACAGGTCCTGTGCGTCGCTGGTAAGCACAGTACGCAGAAGAGCAGGGGTGTGGTATGCTGGCGCGGTTTTGCAACAGTTAGGACAAGTGTATGAGTCTGCAGTTTGAAATCGTGCCAGTGACCCCGTTTCAGCAGAATTGCTCAATTCTGTGGTGTGATAAAACACTGGAAGGTGTGGTTGTCGATCCCGGCGGGGATATTGAACGTATCACGGCCCGTATTACGTCATTAGGCATCAGGGTGGTGAAAATCGTTCTGACGCATGGTCACCTGGATCATGTCGGCGGCACAGCACCTTTATCGTCCCAGCTTGAGGTGCCTGTATGGGGACCGCATCAAGACGATGCGTTCTGGCTGGATTCGCTGCAACAGCAGTGCCAGATGTTTGGCTTTCCTCCCGTGACTTCGTTTCAGCCTGACCGCTGGCTCGATGAGGGAGACTGTATCCACTTTGGTGAGCAGAGTCTGGCTGTGTATCATACACCGGGCCATACGCCGGGACATGTTGTTCTGCACAGTGAAGAAGCCGGACTGGCGGCTGTGGGCGATGTGCTGTTTAACGGCAGTATCGGCCGAACCGATTTTCCGCGTGGTGACCATGGCACATTGATTGCGTCGATCAAAACCAAGCTATGGCCACTGGGTAATGACACGCGCTTTATTCCCGGCCACGGTCCAATGTCGACTTTTGGTGAAGAGCGTGCCAGTAACCCGCACGTGGCTGATGCTATGCCGCTCTGGTAATTGATTGTTACCTGGACTGAGCCAGAAAACGACGAGCCAGACCGATAAAGTCATCGGCTGGCCTGTCGAGCAGATCTTCTGAAATAAAAAAATCATACCCCATCAGTTCTCTGTTGTAGCGCATGCGATTTGCCAGCATAGCCAGCAACCCCTTGTTTATTTTACCGTTTTCCCCCACATAGTGTTTGTCATCAAATAACATATCTTCTATTTCATGAGGCGGATTGTCTGCACGCTTGTACGCCATGATCATCAAACCGCGCTGTTCCATTAATATCTGGCTGGCAATACGGGGGCAGATGCTGTCCAGGAACTCATCGTAATGTTTGAGTCTGATGCCAATCCAGGGCAGGGGCTTGTGCCAGCCCTGAGTGCTGACAGACGCGCGTCCTATATCCGCGACATTTTGCCATCGGGTCAGCCAGCCGCCGTGCGGACTGTGGTACTGAAGGTGCATGAAAGTGAGGGTGAAAGTAATCGGTGACTGTCGGTTGAGTTTCACCCCTATGAGTAACAAGGTCATCAAGGCGAGCAATAACAGCGCGACGGCCACGCCGTTAATGTCGGGAAAGGTAAAGACGGTCAGCCCGAGCACGAGTATAGCCAGCAGGCTCAGCCAGATCAGATAAGCACCGGGTTTGGGATGCGGCGACTGAATATATACGCTATTCAAATTAACTCCAGAGAGAGCATGAAGATGTCATCTTTATAAAGTATGGCAAATTGTCCAGAGATATTACTCACAGGTTGTGGCTAGCGATATGGGTGTCAAATCACTGACGACTGTTTATGCAATGCGTAAGGGCTAGTTTGCATGAAAGTCGGTATTTATTCCATTAATTGCATGAACTTGAAAAAGATAAAAATGAGATCTTGTCGCTTAAAATACGCAAAATATGGCTTTTATTGTGCTTAAAATAGCCGTTTGCTGGCATTCCTCTGACATCCTTGATATAACTCGCGCTACTTTTTTTCCCGCTGGGCATCCAAACTGGCGACTGAAAGTAGTACAACGGAGTAGGAAGTTAATGAGAATCTCTCACAAACGTAAAGTACAGCTTAAACTGCAAAAACGCATCAAAGCGGCCACGGCAGTGACTCAAAAACCTGTCACCAAAGCAGCGGTGAAGCAGGCAGCCCCGGTAGCGGCAGCAAAGCCTCAGGTTGATGTGAAAAAAACAGAAGCACCAGCGGGTAAAGTCGCGGTTACTGTATCGCTGACACCTAAGCAGCAGCAGGTGCTGGGCATAGTGGCAAACAATGCAGAAGGTATTAACCCGAAAAGTATCGGCCTTGAAGCCGGCCAGGAAGACAGCAAAGCCGCTTCCTGGGCAACGGGGGCACTGAAAAAACTGGTTGAAGAAGGGCTTGTTGAGCGAATTCAGCTTGCTGGCAATAAAGTCGTATATAAAGCGCTATAATTGTCCTTCCCCGTTCCTGAATTATCAGGAGCGGGTTACCTTTCTTGCCTTTTTCAATCATTTATCTCCTTTTTTCCTCGTAATCAGCATTTCTTACAGCCGACCATTCATGGCTGATTTTATTGCGCAATTTCGTTTCGGTCTGACGAACTAGTCTTATTCTGCTATACCTATTTAAGAGGATCGGATTATTCACGGATGTAGGCACTCACAGATGAGGTAATATGACAATGATCAGTGCTCGAGAGTTTTCCGAATGGTTACGTAACCGTTTTGCTGAGGATGAACAGGGTGTGTGTTTAACCCGGGAGGACATTAATCAGCTGACTGGCCGGCAAAGTTTCTCGCTGGGATTTGTGCATGATATTCATTACGAGTTAATGCAGTTTGATATGGCATTCGTAACAGATACATCACGGGAAAATTTTTATCTGGTCCATATTTCCAAGAAGTCGTGGCGAGACCAGCTGGAACGACAATATGAGCGTGAGCTGTTTTGTAATGTGTTACCGCTGGATAAATCCGGTTGATGTGAAGCAGGCAGACAGTGCACCGAAAGCACAGTGAATAACAAATACAGCAAAATGCACCAGAGCATTAAACAGAAAGCCAAAAGACAGTCAAAAGAAGGGGGCGCCCTGTGAGCGCCCCCTTCTGTGCAGGTTACTGAGCCTGAAAGTTACAGGACAGCGGCAATGCCATTGCACAGAGGCTGCATGTTATCTTTGGTCATACCCGCCACGCTGATACGGCCAGAGCCTACGATATAAATAGCAAATTCTTCTTTCAGGCGTGTCACCTGATCTTTATTCAAGCCAGAGAATGAGAACATGCCGTTCTGGCGCTCAATAAAGCTGAAGTCGGCGTCTACACCCAAATCTTTCAGTGTCTGAACAAACAGGGTACGCATTTCCTGAATGCGGTCACGCATGTCTGCGACTTCCTGTTCCCACTCTGCACGCAATTCGGCATTGTTCAGAATTTCAGTCACAATCGCTGCGCCGTGAGCCGGTGGGTTAGAGTAGATCACACGGGCAATGCTTTTAACCTGGCTGAATGACGTGCTGGCCACTTCAGCGGTTTTAGCCACCAGAGTGAAGGCGCCCACACGCTCGTTGTACAGGCCAAAGTTCTTGGAGAAAGAGCTGGCGATCAGCAGTTCACTGTTGTGTTCAGTAAAAATACGCAAACCGGTTGCATCTTCTTCAACGCCTTTGGCAAAGCCCTGATAAGCAAAGTCGAACATTGGCAGCAGGTTTTTCTCTGCACAGAATTTTGCTAAAGCCAGCCATTGATCGGCATCCGGGTCGATACCGGTAGGGTTATGGCAGCAACCGTGCAGCAATACCACATCACCTGCTTTAGCATTTGCCAGAGAACTCAGCAAAGCATCGAAATCCATGCTCTTGGTTTCGGCATTGTAGTAAGCATATTGTTCTGTCTGCAGGCCAGCAGCGCCAAAGACACCAAAGTGGTTTGCCCAGGTTGGGTTGCTGATCCAAACGGTCACATCGCCCAGCTGGCGTTTAATGAATTCTGCCGCTACGCGCAGTGCACCCGTACCACCCGGCGCTTGAGCCGTTTGAGCACGTTTGTCAGTAATAATGGCGGCACCTTTGCCAAACAGCAGTTCCTGAACAGCCAGACCGTATTCTGCTGTACCGGGAATACTCAGATAAGATTTGGTGGTTTCTTTTTCCAGCAGGATAGCTTCAGCTTTTTTCACTGTCGCCAGAACCGGGGTATTACCCGATTCATCTTTGTAGATGCCAACGCCAAGATTAATTTTCTCAGCGCGAGTGTCATTTTTGAATTCTTCAGTCAGTCCCAGGATAGGGTCAGCTGGTGCGGCAACGATTTTTTCAAACATTCGTGAATCATCCATGCTAGTCAGTGATACGGTCGACGTGCCTGGAAAGACCATAATTTTTCAATGGCCATGTGACTCTGATCGAAATTCTGCAGTCCTTCAAGGATCTGGCAGACAGAAATCCGGTCTGGCTTTTGACATTCCGGTGCGATCAGGCTCCCAAGCAAACATCCATTGTAAAAGAAAATGAAACACAAACATCATCTATTGGAAATTTTCACGTGAGCTTGATCACATTGCGAATTTGCAATTTTTCATATACCCATCCTGAAATGCCGGATCACGCTGAATGCAATCGGCGATGGCGTTGATGCTCTTTGATAAATTCCATGAATGCCCGATCAGCCATCGATAAGTAGCCATTTTTTCGCCAGGCGATAGCCAGATTGAGCTGTACCGGTTGTTCGAAAGGCACGGCTGCTAAACCGGGCTCGTGGCGGGTGACCATTTCCAGTAAGGCTGATATGGCAAACTCCTGTCTGATAATACTCAGGATCATGGGCAACAGGTTTGTTTCAAACGCGATGTGCTGTTTGAGCTGATGTGCCTGACATACATGGTCGATGTAGTCGCGATGAAAGTACCCTTGCTTGAACATCACCAGCTCCTGGCTGAAAAACTGTTCGAACGACACCGAGGACTGCCGGGCAAATTCGTGGTTCGGGCTGACGACAGCCACCATTTCTGACGTGAGTAACGGCTCGGCTTCAAGGCTGTCGGGGAGATCAGCACTTCGGATCACACCTAAATCCAGCTCTCCGTTAAGCAGCATCAAGCGGATCGACTGGGTACCGGCTTCGACCAGCGTCAGTTTGAGATTGGGGTAGCGAGATTTAAACCCCATCAGGATATCGGGAAAAAAATACGACCCCAGCATACTGGGTACACCCAGCCGGACTTCGCCTTTTTGCAATCCCTTCAATTCCGCCATGGCGATCTTTGCATCACCCACCTGCTGCAAAATCAGGCGGGCATGCTGAATCAGTACTTCACCTTCGTGAGTCAGCACTATCTGGCGATCGCTGCGGTGAAACAACGGCATCTCTAGCTGTTGCTCGAATTTCTTTATTGCGATGCTTAAAGCCGGCTGGGCTATGTGCAGTTTTTCCGCGGCTTTCGTGAAACTGCCGGCCTCTGCAATGGCAATGAAATAAGTGAGCTGGCGAATGTCCATTGGTTACTCTGGCTATTAATAAAAGATATGGATCCGATATTTTTAATATATTTTCACTATCAGAGGGAAATTGCTACTGTTTCAGCAACTCTTCATCGTCTGGTGCCTGTCTGTGATAGAAATCCATAGTTCTGCCTATCGTCGGGCCAGTTTTGCTCTGGCTCTTGGTTCATTTCTGGTGTTTTGTAATTTGTATCTCTTCCAGCCATTGTTGCCTGTAATGACGGAGGCTTTTTCCGTGAGTGCCACCAAAGTTAACTGGTTGTTGGCAGCAGGTACACTGGCTCTGGCGCTAACTCTGGTGCCATGGGCTGTCAGCTCCGAAATGATTGGACGGCGTAAGGTGATGTTGCTGAGTCTGTTCTTGCTGCCTGTGGTGGGCGTACTGATGCTATTGGCTGAGAGCTTGCTGATGCTGAGTCTTGCCCGGGCACTGATGGGCGCCTCGCTGGCAGGGTTTGCAGCGGTTGCAGTGGCCTATATGGCTGAAGAGTTTTCACCTAAAGCCCTGTCGCTGGCGGTAGGCGGATACATCAGCGCTAACTCACTGGGCGGCATTGCCGGGCGATTATTCGGCGGCTTTGCGTCAGACGCCTGGGGCTGGCAGGGGGCTGTGCTGGGTATGGCACTTTTTAGTTTGGTTGGCGCTTTGGTGGTCGCCAGATTATTGCCGCAGCAGCAACATTTTACCCCTCAGCGTGGGCAGCTCAGGCATCACACAAAACATGTGATCCGGCATTTACAGCAACCGGTATTGTGGATCCCTATGCTGATTGGCGGTATCAATTTTGCCTTGTTTGTGAACCTGTATTCTGTGATGGGCTTCAGGCTGGTCTCACCGCCTTATTCCTTGCCGGTCAGCTGGGCGTCTTTGATATTTCTGTGTTATCTGAGCGGGACGCTTACCGCAAAACTCAGTGGCAGCTGGAGCATCAGGTACAAGCCGGTGAGTGGCATGATACTGGGTACGACAATCAGTGCGCTGGGGATGTGGGTAGCCGCGCTGGACTCTGTGTCGGCCATGCTGAGCGGTTTGTTATTAATCAGTTCCGGTGCGTTTTTTACCCATTCTCTGGCGTATGCCTGGGTGAGCCAGAAAGCAAAGACAGGAAAAGCCACGGCCACCGCCCTTTACCTGGTGCACTATTATGTCGGCGGCAGCCTGGGCGGGTTTTACCTGATCACCTGCTGGCAACACTGGAACTGGCACGGCGTGCTGGTGGGCGGCAGTGTGCTGTATTTGGCTCTGTATGCCTTGTGCTGGCGCCTGGGAAGAAAGCAGGCCACCGAGCCAGTGGCATCGGTGGCTGTTTAACATATACCCTGGTCAGACTGGGTTAAACCTCGCTGCTGGCTTCACTGACCAGGGGTTCTAACGGCTTGCGTCTGTCGCGGTACTGATAGCCATACGGGTGGAACCGGTAGCAGTCGCGACCGGCATCTTTGCACTCGTACAATGCGCGGTCGGCACGGTCTATCATGGTCATCAGGCTGTCGCCTGAGGTAAAAGTCGCAATGCCGATGCAGGCTGTGATTGACACATGTGTTTCTTCTATATCAGTCGGCAGTTGCAGTGAGCGGATATCGGCTAACATCCGGTCTGCAATTTTTTGCGCTGTTAAGGTATCGCAGCAGGGCAGGCAAAGAATAAACTCTTCGCCGCCATAGCGTCCGAACAGATCGGTTTTCCGCGATGCCAGTTGCAGATGATCGGCAAAACCGCGCAGTACTTTGTCACCAACGCCATGGCCCCAGGTATCATTGATGCGTTTGAAACGATCGATATCAAACAGCAGCAGAGAAAAAGGCTGGCGTTTGGCCTGACAGTTTTCCATGGCTTTCTGGGCTTGCTGCAGTAACATTCTGCGATTGTATATCCCGGTTAACGGATCCAGGGTTGCCTGGCGGTACAAACGCATCAACATGTAAAGCTTGGATAACTGTGACCAGATGACGACAATAGCCAGCACGTTCTGCAGCCAGTAATTGGCCAGTGTTTCCGGCATCAGCACCGTGCCTGTCTGTAAATCGACTGCGATTTCTGTGACAGCGGTGAATGCCAGCAGGCACAGGCTTTCCTTCAGTGTAATCGGCAGGATAGTTAAAATGGCGACATGCAAAATAGGCAACAGCGTATAGCCGTATTCAAAACCGCTGTACACTTCGGGAAAACCCAATACCCAGATGCAATAGGTGTAGAAGAGGTTCAGTCCCAGAACCATGAGTGCCATGCACCATTGCGACTGACGCAAGGTGGTGTGAGTCTCGTTGACTTTGGCAATACCCATTAAAAATAACGCGAGAAGTAAACGGGCACTGGCAATTCGGGTATCTTCTCCTGTATTGAGGTAAAAAAAGTCAAAAGGTATCCATGCTATGATCAGTACTGCCCATACAATGCAGAGCAGAGAAATTCGGCTGCGCAGGTATCCGCTTCGCGTATTCTGGAAGCTCTGGGTGTGTGCTTTAGCACTCCATAGATCCGGAATATAGAGCTTGAGCGCATGGCACAACAGCCTATGGTAGTGGTTATAAGTCGATATCATCTTTGCTTCCAGCTCATCTGACATCTGTTTTGTGAGAAAAAACAGACGGTAAACGCCCTTTATTTTTATAATCGAACAATTATTCTACAAGACGGTCGCCAAAACCGTGATCTTGATTCATATAATACATGTGAAACCAGGTTAATTGTCGGGAAATTTGAGCAATGGATGTTTTTAGTACTGTTCTGATATAATTTCGGGCGTTTTTCTCTTTCTTCTGTAGCCTTTCATGAATATGACTTATACCACTTTACTCGTCTCTGCCCTGTTGGGAGCACAGATGATTCTCACTCTCGTTTTAACGAAAGGGGAGATCTGTCCGGGCCAGCGAGGCCGGGTCCATAAGATGCTTCCTGTACTGTTGCTGGGTTGGTTAATCGCATGCATCAACCAGCCAGTGGCACTGTTGCCGCTTCTGGGTGTAGGCTTGTTCACTTTCCAGGTAAAAACCGGTAAGACGCGGGATCAGGGGCCGTTGAAGCTGTTGTATGCCTCGTGCGCGATGGCAGTGCTGAGCTGGCTGATGACACTCTCTTCGCTGTCATGGTCAGAAAAAGCGCAGAGCCTGATTGCCGTGGTGATGTTTGGCGCCGCCCTGGCGCACCTGTTGCTGACTCAATCACGAACGCGGTTGCAGGCTTTTCACCGGGTATTACCCGCAGCAGGCCTGGTGAGTGCCATGCTGAGTGTGTTGCTGTTTTCAGGCCAGCTCTATTACTCTGTGCCTCAGGCACAGGTGGAAAGCCAGTTACTGGCGATTTGTGCGGCACTGTTATTGCTGATTGCTGCTCAGGTGATTTGGGTCGGCCATATTGTGTTGGCGAAACCGGTCAAAGTCTGGCAATTGTCCGGTGTGCTTTTATTGCTGTCTGCCTCAGCAGGATGCCAGCTTTCAGTGTTCTGATTGAATGAAGTGTTCTGACTGGTCGAATGATAGGTAGAGCGTCTATGCTAACAACAAGAGGAGTTGTTTGACTCCGGGTCTGATGTTCTAACGGCAGTAGCCGGAGGAGGGAGAGGTGGAAATCAGTAACTTGCTGAACATGGACGCTAACATAGTGCTGGGCATAGTGAATGAAAGGCTGCGTCTGGAATGCGATACGATTGACGATCTTTCCAGTCGTTACGAGCTGGATCAGGAACAATTGCGACAAAAAATGGCGGCCCTCGGCTACCGCTATGATCCCATTTCTAATCAATTTAAATGAATAAAGGGCACCCGTTTCGGTGCCCTTTGTTTTTTCAGGTCTCTTGTAGACTTGCCTCAGGCTGCTTTAATGCCCTCAAGGTGTGTCTGGCACTGCTGCCGGGCCGTCGCAAAGAAGGCCTGAAGATAATGGCGCTCTTTTTCTGATGCGCGAATCGCCGCATACAGTCTTCGCCACAAGCCTTTACCCAGTGGCTTGCTGGCGATTAATCCCTGGCGGGCAAAATCATGGATTGCCCAATTGGGCAGGGCAGCAACTCCCAAGCCTGCCGAGACCATTTGCACCAGCATCAGGGTATTATCGGCTTGCTTCCATATCTTAGGTTCAATGCCCGCAGGCTGCAGAAAATGTTTCACCACATCTAAGCGGTTTTTTTGTACCGGGTAGGTCAGCATGGTTTGGCTGGCAAGATCGGCCGGTTTAATTGTGCTCAACTCGGCCAGGGGAGACTGCGGCGAAACTACCAGGCGCATCTCAAAGTCGAACAGGGGTTCATAGTGCACTTCCGAGCGCGGGTTAATGTCAGATGTTATCACCAGATCGAGTTCCCCGGCAGCCAGAGCCGGGATAGGCTCGAAACTGAAGCCGGATGAAAAATCCAGGCTCACCGTTGGCCAGTTAATCTGGTATTCCTTCAGCGCAGGCATCAGCCACTGGAAGCAGGAATGGCACTCAATTGCCATATGCAGCCGACCTTTTGCGTCTTCTTTTAAATTGGCAAGTTCATGTTCGGCGCGTGCGATACGGGGCATTAAATCATCCGCCAGTTTCAGCAGGATATCGCCTTCTGCGGTGAATCTGACCGGGCGTGTCTTGCGTAAAAACAGTGGTGCGCCAATCCGCTGCTCAAGATCCTTAATTTGGTGAGACAGCGCCGACTGGGTCAGGCAAAGGGTGTTGGCTGTTGCTGTCAGGGAACCGGTGTCTCTCAGTACCGCTAATGTGCGAAGGTGTTTAATTTCAATCATGTTCACTCAGTCCCTGAAGATTACTGCTGTTCAGAGTACTGGTTATCGAGAGAAGTGTAAACATCCAGACGTCTATAATCGATTACATTAGGGCGTAATGAGTGTCGCATAGTGATCTTGTATCTGTTATCTGAAACCAAACTGGCAAATAGATGACGCCTGGCTGAAAATAGGATTGAAACCCGGTGTAACTAAATTGTTTAAGGGAACTTGATGAAGCGACAACGTCTTACATTTATTGGCTTACTCTTGTTTGCCGGGTTGATCTTGTCGATTGTGATGCTGCTTTTCTTCTCTCATCTGGAAACCCGCCGTATTCAGCAGGAATTTGAATCGGATGTCACGGAAGCCTCACACGCCTTTATTCAGGCGATGAACAGCCACTTTGAAGCACTTTATACCCTGCAGCTTAATCTGGACACCAACGGCATTCCGGATGCCAAGGGTTTCGCGGCACTGACAGATAAAATTCTTACCCGTTTTCCGGCAATCACTGCCCTGGAATGGATTCCCGAAGTGGAACAGGCAGACCGTGCCAGCTTAGAACAACGGGCCAATGAATGGCTGCCCGGATATGTGATTACCGAACAGGTCGCGTCCGGAGAGCGTGTAGCGGCCAGCGAGCGAGCTGTTTACTATCCGGTTTATTACGTCGAGCCTGTCACCGGAAACGAGGCGGTAATAGGTTACGACATGGGCTCGCACTCTCTGCGTTTTGAAGCGGTTCAGCGCGCCAGAGATACCGGGCAATTGCAACTGACTGTCCCGCTCCAGATTCAGCGCAATGATGTCACCGCACAGGGCATCCTCAGCCTGTTGCCTGTGTACGAATTCCCTGAACCTATGTCAGAGGCAGAGCGGCAGGACAGCTTGCTGGGCTTTGTGGCAGGGGTGTTTAATCCCGCGCAGATTTTTCTCTCATCACCCGGCTTAACTCAGGTCAAGCCTTTTGCACTGACACTGATTGATACCCTGGCACCCCAGTCAAATAAATTGGTATTCAGCCTGGTGCCGACGTTGGATACCGGCCCGGTTAGCCAGCAAAAGCATTACCACTATAGCCAGAAAAGGCTGACCCAGGAGGTTCTCACCCGCGAGTATGCGCCTGATTACCGCTATGTTCATCAGGTGTTGAGCAAAGGCGGACGCCGCTGGGTGATTGAAGCCACACCTATGCAGGACTATATTCGCCAGCATCAGTCATTAACACCCTGGTGGGTCTTCTGGGGAGTCAATGCATTTTTTGCTGTCGCAGCCTTGGTGAGTTTCTTCGTGTTTCAACGGGGCCAGCAATATCTGGATACTCTGAATCAGCAACATGACAGACTGCTGGCCGTTAACGAAAAGCTGGAACGCATGAGCCTGATTGACCCGCTGACGGGTATCGCTAATCAGCGAGCGTTTGAAGAAAGTCTGGATAAAGCGGTCAGAGTCGCACGGCGGGAACAATCCCCGCTGGTGGTGGTGTTGATCCAAATTGATGATTACGCGCACTTTGTCAGCCAGTGTCCGCAGGACATGTATGAGTCCGGCCTCAGGAGGCTGGCCAACGAGCTGGGCAGAACATTAAAACGCCCCGCTGATATGGTGGCACGGCTCGATGATGACAGGTTTGCCGCCGTATTGCCGAATACTAACAATGGTGAAGTGGTTGCCCGCCATCTGCGCACTGCGGCTGAACGTTTGAATCTGGCCAATACAGAAATGAGTGCCAATCCCTATCTGACGGTGTCTGTGGGCGCGATGACAGTCTTCGACATTCAGGGGTTAACAGCAGAAACCCTGTTCCATCAAACAGAAGCTTTGCTGTATCAGGCACAGCAGGAAGGATTTAACAAAGTGAGTGCAAAGGTTCGTCAGCCACAAGCATCAACTGAGAACGCGCTCAGTTGATGCTGTCAGACAGAAGGGTGGCGAATTACATTGGCTGAGTGGCGGTGAAAGTCAGAGTATGCTGACTATTACTGAGCGTCAGCGTATTTCCTTTGACTTCGGCTTTGCTCCACTGGCTTAAGGTATCACTCATCACACGTTCCAGTTTCATCGCATCATCCGGGCAGGCCATCATGGTCATGCCCATTTTTTCAATCCGGAACTGGCCGTCTTTAACTTCGGCAGAACCGAAGTAGCGGTTACAGCCGGAATGCCCATGTGCCATTGTGTTATTTTCAAACCCCAGGGTCGGCACGGCTCCCATACTCGGGATGGTGACGGCCTGATTGTCGATCTTTGACAGTTCCCATTCATATTGCGTCAGATCAGCAGAAGAGCCGGCTGTTGTGTTGCCACCGGTTCCGGCGCAGGCAGATAACAGCAGGGCAGTGCCCATGGCGGTCAGCAGGTGTTTTTTCATTGTATTTCCCCAAATGGATTCGAAGATTTTTGACTGACGGTAAGACAAAAAATTCCGTAAACCGTGTTTTTTAGTGTAGAAGCAATTCAACTTGGATGTTTTTACGCATCGTTCTTTTCCGGGCTGACCATGTGTAAATGCACATCCTGCTGCGGGAAGGGGATAGAAACGCCTTCTTTGTCGAACCGCAGTTTGACTTCGCGCGTGACATCCCAGTACACATCCCAGTAGTCATCCGTTTTCACCCAGGGCCGAACAATAAAGTCCACCGAAGAGGTGTTTAGTGTGTGTACTTTGATGGTTTTCTCCGGGGCACGCAGCACAGCCGGATGGTTATCAATAATGTCATGTAAAATGGCTTCGGCTTGCTCAATGCTGTCTTTATAGCCGATCCCAAATACCATATCGACACGGCGGACGCGCTCGTGCGTAACATTCTTGATTGTGTCCCCCCAGATTTTACTGTTCGGCACTATGATGATCTGGTTATCAAAGGTACGGATAGTGGTATTGACCAGGCTCATGTGGCTGACCTTACCAGACACCCCACCAGCCTCAACAAAATCGCCGACATCAAAAGGGCGGTAAATCAGCAGCATCATGCCTGAAGCAAAATTAGACAAGGTGTCCTGCAAAGCAAAACCGATGATCACACCGGCCACACCGAAACCTGTCAGTATCGGCGCAAGGTTAAGCCCGACCTGTGACAGGGCAATTAACAG
The DNA here is from genome assembly GCF_014841115.1 of Photobacterium arenosum. Classification (GTDB taxonomy): domain Bacteria; phylum Pseudomonadota; class Gammaproteobacteria; order Enterobacterales; family Vibrionaceae; genus Photobacterium; species Photobacterium arenosum. Next base: position 28,204 of record NZ_JACYTP010000017.1, on the reverse strand, counting down.
CCCGAGAAAAAAGACCGCTTTGCCCGACATGGAAATAAAGAAGTCCTGCATCAACTGCGACATCTTGAGATTGGGTGACGCCACGGCGCGCTTAACCACTTTACGTGTCAGGTTTTTTAACAGCCGGAACAGCAAAAGGACCAGGGCGAAGATCAACACCTTGAACAGCACCTGCGGGGTATTATCAATCAGCCACTTTTTCAGGTTGTCGGCCCAGGCTGAGACAATCGAATAGATTACCCGCGGATTCAGGATGTCATTGGTGAGATCACCGGTCACTTCAAATTGCTGCTTTTTGTAGTTCGACGTATCTATCTGTGCCTGATCACCGAGGTTGATTAAGTAGTTTAAGCGGTCAATATCGCTCGACAGTTTGCGTTGTGCCAGAATGTGCATCAGTTGCAGTGAGGCTTTCTCACCCTCTGACGCCTCTTTGAGCTGCTTAGCCAGCACTTTTTCCTGCTGGTTGTTGTAATCCAGTGAAGCAGAGACAAACTCTAAGCGGTTGCTGATGGCTTTAGCCAGTTTGCTTTTTTTCTGATCGGCATTATGACCAAGCTGCTCCATCCAGCGGTAGTTTTCCCACTGCTCGCCCAGCATCTGAACAGACAGCATGCGCTCTTCATTCAATTGCTTGAGCTTGAGCAGCTGTTCTTCCTGCGAGGCTTTGTCCAGTGCTTTTTCATCAGCCAGAATCTTGTTACTCAGATAGTTTGCCGTATTGTCGGTATAGCGTTCCTGTCGTTTGACGTAATCCAGCAGGGTGGCGGTTGCCCCTTCCGGCGGCTCACTGATTAATTCCCCGATCTTGTCGCGCAGTTCATTGTTCTTATTCAGTACCTGCATGCGCAGTACATCACGTGTGGTACCGGTACGGCTCTGGCCGGCCTGATACAGCTCCATGACTTCCTGATTCAACTGCGACAGTTCATCCAGCTGAGAGGGCGGTGTTTCAGCCTGGGCAAAGACATTGAGGCTGTATGTAAGCAACGTAATAATGAGTAAAAGCTTGCGCATAGTAGAGCGGTATTCCGGTTCAGGGAGATAAATACAAGTACATCGCGGCAACGGGTGTGCCGCGATGAGAATGAGTGCCGTGATTATAACATGCTAACCGTTGTGGGTGAGGTCAGAGCAAATCCTGCTGGCAAAGGAACTGATGATGATCAAATTGCCAGCACCAGTCCGGCGTCCACATTTCCTGATTCAGAATGATCAGCATAGGCCGGTTAATCTGATGCAGCATATACCAGAGTGCAGGGTAGTGGCGCTGATCACAGATGAGGGTGTCGCATCCTGAAGCCGCAAGGGTGTCTGCAAGCAGCTGCTGGTGGCCATTTTGTGAATAGGTAAAGGCCATCAGGTTATGTAAACGGCAAAAGGCGGCATACTGTTGCGTCATGATCCGCGAAGATTGCAGAATACCAGTGAGTTTGGGGTGAGCATCCATTGCTGCGAGTTTGTGAATCCAGGATTTAGCATGTGAAATTTCATGATTCTTTTGCATCATCTCACCTGTCTGACCTTGGCCTGAATGTCCGGCGCCAATAGAATTAATCAGTGTTCATTTGAGTGTAAATCCGGCTGTTGTGTGAAATGTCAGGAATGGGTAAAAAAAGAGCAAAAAAAAGCCCCCAAGGTTGGGGGCAAGTACTTACCATCGCTTTTATTATCTGTCGTTTCGGGTATCTGTTGTGTCGGGGCCGGCCGGATTTCACGGCATGCCTATGCCGTCTGGAATCCAGGCTTAGCCGAAGTCGCCGTTCACATAGCCGCGGGTACGGTCATCACGCGGACTGTTGAACAGCGCATAAGTATCATCGTGTTCGACCAGCTCACCCATCAGGAAGAAGGCGGTACGATCTGAAATTCGGCGTGCCTGCTGCATAGAGTGAGTGACGATAACGATAGTGAAGTTCTTTTTCAGAGACTCCATCAGATCTTCAATTTTCTTGGTCGCAATCGGATCCAGCGCTGAGGTTGGTTCATCCATTAAAATGACCTCAGGCTCCATAGCGATGGTACGGGCGATACACAGACGCTGCTGCTGACCACCAGACAGACCGAAGGCGTGTGATTTCAGGCGATCTTTCACTTCATCCCACAATGCGGCACCGCGCAGCGATTGCTCTACCACTTCATCCAGACGTTTTTTGTCGGTCACACCCTGAGCACGCAGGCCGTAAGCCACGTTCTCGTATATGCTCATCGGGAAGGGGTTAGGCTTCTGGAACACCATACCCACCTTAATGCGCAGTCTGGAAACGTCTATGTTGCCGTAAACGTCTTCTCCGTCCATCGACAGTTTGCCTTTGATCTTCACACCTTCAATCAGGTCATTCATGCGGTTAAGGCAGCGCAAAAGCGTAGATTTACCGCAACCGGACGGGCCGATTAATGCTGTCACCTGGCGATTAGGAATCGGCAGATTGATTTTTTTCAGTGCCTGGTTGTCGCCGTAAAACAGATCCAGATTTTCAATATTAAATTTGTTCATAATGTGTTTCCCCGAAATCAGTAAGTCGCAGTGTTAAAACGTTTGGCAAGCAGTTTGGTGCACAGGTTGATGATCAGAACAATCACAATCAGAATCGTGGCAGTGGCGTAAGCCTGATGCCATTCGTGAATGGTGTAGAGTTCCTGAGTCAGCTTGTACAGGTGCACGGTGAGTGTCCGGCCGGAATCAAGCAGACTCTCCGGAAGACGTGCCACCATGCCTGCTGTCATGAATACCGGTGCCGATTCACCGATAACACGACCTACACTGAGGATGATAGAAGTGACTATGCCTGGCATTGCGCTTGGCAATATCAGGCGCCAGATGGTGTAAATTTTGGATGCGCCCAGTCCGTAAGACCCTTCACGGTAAGTTTGCGGCACCGCCATCAAGGCTTCTTCTGTGGTGCGGATGATCACGGGCAGAATCAGAATGCTCAGTGTCAGGGCACCAGACAAAATCGAGAAGCCAAAGCCAAGCACGACCACAAAGAAAGTCATACCGAACAGGCCGTAAATAATAGAAGGAATACCCGCCAGTGACTCGGTACAGAAGCGGATCACTTTCACCAGCCGACTGCCGACTTTTGCATATTCTGTCAGGTATATTGCGGTCATGATCCCCATGGGCGCGGCAACCAGAATTGACGCCAGCACCATGTACAGCGTGGCAACGATCATCGGCCAGATGCCCGACTCCTCGTCCAGCGTTGTATAGTTGCTGGAGATAAATGTCCAGTCGACGTAGGCAAGGCCGTTGCTCAGAATGTACCAGACGACCCACAGCAGGAAGCCGACCGTTACCGTGGCCGAGGTCCAGATCACACTGAGGTAGATTTTGTCTTTAAGTTGCTGTCTGGCAGGGTTACTTGCCTGCAAATGTGTGTTTGTTGATAGGGTCATTGTGATTACCTCGCGCGCTCACGGTTCAGGTAGAGCAGGGCAGCATTCAGCATCATGATGAACACCAGCAGAACAATACCTGTGGCATACAGGGCGCTGGCGTGAATACCGGTGGCGTACGACATTTCAATCGCGATATTGGCGGTGAGGGTACGTGCTGAATCCAGAATGCCCTCAGGCATAGCCGGGGAGTTACCCATCACCATGATGATGGCCATGGTTTCACCTAATGCACGTGCGATACCCAGAATAACGCCCGTCATAATGCCGGAACGCGCAGCCGGTACCAGCAGTTTGAAAATGGTGAAAATATGCGATGCACCCAGCGCCAGCGAGCCTTCTTTATAGCTGCGCGGCACAGCTCGAATGGAGGTTTCAGACACAGTGATCACTGTGGGCAGAATCATGACTGCCAGTACTATGATACCCGCCAGCACCGTGTTACCCGCCGGTACATTAAATACGTTCTGGATCAGAGGAACGATAATCACCAGACCGAAGAAACCGTAAACCACAGAGGGGATACCCGCCAGCAGTTCAACCATAGGGCGAATGATGTCGGCCAGGCGCTTGGGAGCTACTTCAGCGATAAAAATCGCGGTCATCACACCAATCGGCACACCGACAATCACAGCACCTGCGGTAGAAACCACAGAAGCGACGATCATAGGGAAGATGCCGAACAAGGCAGGTGGTAACCATTCGTCACCCAGCACAATGCCGGAGAAACCGGCTTCAGCGAAAGCCGCATAGCCTTCACGGAAAATGAAATAGCCGATAGTAATCAGAGACAAAATGCCGATAGCGGCACTGGAAAGAAACAGGTATTTAAAAAAGAGTTCACGCCAGTCAATTTTATCTGCAGCGGCGAGCGCGGCATTTTTCTTGTCGGCGTTATCGTAATTATTGGCGATGGTCATTTGAACGTTACTCCAGACACTGAACAGCAGGTTCAGTTGCTGCGAATAAATAAACCTGCCCAAAAATATGGGCAGGTAAGTCACTAAGAAAAATTACAGGATAGAAACGTAGCCTTCTTTGGCAACCAATGCCTGAGCATCTGCAGTTTTAATCCAGTTCAGGAATTCCAGAGCTTCTTTAGATGGGCGACCGTCTTTGTAAAGCACCAGGAATGGGCGTTGTACGCCGTAATCACCGGATTTGATTGCTTCAACTGATGGTGTGTGGCCTTCGATGGACAAAGGTTTAACAGAGTCATCGACTGAACCTAGCGAGATGTAACCAATAGCGAACGGGTTGCTGGCTACCATGGTTTTCAGCTGGCCGTTACCGCTGGCCACCTGAGCACGCTGAGAGATAGCAGTAACGGTTTTACCGTTGATTTTACGCTTCAGAGACATGATGTCTTCGAATGCACCACGGGTGCCTGAAGCGGTATCACGGGTAGCTACAACGATAGGCTTGTCTTCACCGCCTACTTGTTTCCAGTTGGTGATTTCGCCTTTATAAATTTGAGAAACCTGCTCTTTGCTCAGGTCTTTTACCGGGTTGGAGTTGTTCACAACAACAGCGATACCGTCACGGGCAATCACTACTTCGGTAATGTCAGACGCTTTTTCAGATGATTTCAGATCACGAGAGCTCATGCCCAGGTCAGCAGAACCGTCGTGAGCAGTACGGATACCGGCAGAAGAACCCGGCCCCTGAACTTCTACCACAACGTCGTGAGTTTTAGTGTAAGTTTCGCCCAGCACTTCCATGAGTGGTGTCACCGAGTTCGAACCAACGACAGAAACTGTTTCAGCCGCCATAGCCGGGTTAAACATCATTGAGCCAGCCAGTGTGATAGCACCGATAACCTTTGCTTTCATTTTTCCATATCCTTTCGAATTTGGCGGAATTGCCAATCAGTTGTTTAACGAACGAGGCACAGGTTAGGAGAGTTTTATGACAGGTTTGTTGCAGTTTGTTGAACACTCTATGAAGATGAAACTAAGTGGCTGATATACATCAATAATTGCAGTTAATGTGAAATCGTAGACTGATGAAAGGCTATCAATAATACTCATGAGGTATAAATGATACCTGACTGCATGATGAATTATGGAAGGCATTTCTCACTTGAGCCGCGGGTCTGCCATGGCAGATGAGGGTCAGGTATCCCGGTGTCACCTTTTTTTACACAGCAAGACGTAAAGGGTTCTGGGCAAGCAGGTATGAAAAAAACGCAAAATTACCCGGAAAATCCCCACACAGCTTGGTGAGCGCTATAGCCTTGATTTACTGAGGTCATTTCCTGAAAAGTTCCGCTTCCGTTACTGCGCTGTTTTTCGTTCAGGCTGCGATGGCACAGAACTTGAAGCACTCCTGCACGAACACAAAAACGACAATAAAGTTGGGTTGGGGGTGTGTAATGAAACCTGTGACAAAAATAACGATGTTCAGTCTGGCGATGCTGGCAAGTGCTCATGTCAATGCCGCATTAGTCACTGTTGAGTTTGGCGCATTTACGGGTTCCTGGGTTAACGCGGTGGCAGATTCCGGCAGTGGTCAGCCAATGACGATCGGCAATGCGACGGATAACCCTATGTTACGCTGGGGGCTGCCATCGCCGTCTTCGGGTCCGCAGAGCGGCTATGATTTTGCCTCTGCAGCCAGCTTCGACACCACGTTTGATACAGATACCGGCACCAGCGATGATTTTCAGCTGGGGACTTTTACCCATTTAAATAATGTCATTCTGAGCTCAGGTGCCAGCCTGCAAAGTGTCGATTTGCAACTGAGCACGACAGTGTCTATTGACGGCGGAACGCCGGTGGATGTGCAGTTTGTGTTTAACTTTACCCATAACGAGACCAGCAACAGCGCGGATCCCTGCGCGAACGGGGAAGCGAATGGCGTTGGGGTAAACGTGAACGGCTGTGCGGACATCATTACGGTATCCACCTCGCAGTTCACGGATGTCACTACCGTAAACGGCATCCAGTATACGGTGAACATTCAGGGTTTTCTGGTCAACGGTCTATTTGCTGATCGGTTTGAAACCGTTGAGCAAAGCACCAATCAGGCTTTCATTCAGGCTAATATCTCTGCACTGACTGAGGTGCCGGTACCAGAACCCGCCAGTGTTGCCATTCTGGGTACAGTGCTGGCTGGCATTGCCATGATACGCCGCCGTAAACGGCAGAATCAACGGCAGAATCTCAGCTCATAACCCAATCTCATCCAGCCGCAGAACCTGCGGCTTTTTCTTTGCCTGAACAGCGAATATTTATTCTTCGGGGCATGAAATTTTTCAGGCAGGAGTTTTACTGACTTGCAAGTCAGAATTAAATATATTTGTACTATTTATGCAAAAATTTGAGCTTGAGTAGCATTCTGTCATTCCCTCGTGGCATTTATTTGCCTTTATTTTTCTTTTTGTGAATAGTGAGGACAAAATTACATCAAATCGTTGTTTGGGGCGCGTCAATGCAGCTTAGTCATTTCTCAATCCGCAATAAAATTTTGGTTTTAGGTGGTGCAGTCTCACTGATGTTCGTGATTGCAATGTTATTCATTAAATCAGCTAATGACCGTATTGGCAGTAATTTCAGTGAGTTTTACCAGCATAACTATAAAGTGTCGCAATTAATCAGCCAGATTCGCCAGGCGCAGGCCGATATTATCGGTAATGTCAGGGGGCTGCAGGTGGTGTACCTTCTGGGGTTGTATGAACAAGTGCCTGAATTTAATGCGATTGTCGATAAAAACAGTGCGATCACCCCGGAACTGGTGAAAGAGCTGAAGCAAGACTACAACGGTGACCCTCAGATGTTGGCGGACTTTGAGCAAAAGTTATCGACCTACCAGGCCAATACGCTTCAGTTTGTGTCGGATATGGAATCAGCACCTAACCATCAGGCACCTTATCCAGTATTCAGAGCCTTTGTTGACAGCTATGAAGCCCTGAATCTGCAGTTCGATAAAATCCAGCAGGCCAGTGCTCAGATGGCGATTCAGGCCAATCAGGATACCTTGCAGTCAATTAAAACCGCTAATACTGTCTTTTATATCTCCATTATCCTGTCGGTGCTGATTGCGTTTGTATTGAGCCACTGGATTGCGCGAGGTCTGGTTGGCGGGATCAGCCGGGTTAAGGCAACAGCCGAAGCCCTGGCCAGCGGCCATCTGGATGTGCTGTCCAATGTTAAAGGGACAGACGAAGTGGCCCAGCTGAGCAGCGCGATTGACAGCACAGTCAACCGTCTGAACAGTACAGTTGCAGGCATAGTGCGCTCCAGCACACTGGTGACCGAGAACAGCCGTATTTTACAAGATGCCAATAACAATATTCAGGTTGCGGCGGGTGAGGTATCAGAGCATACCATTCAGGCCGTGACGGCGATTGAAGAGCTCTCGACAACCAGTAAGAGTATTGCGGTCAATACCTCAGATTCAGCCAGAGCATCTGATCAGATGATGGGACTGGCGGAAAGGGGCATTGAATCTTCTGAGCACACCCAGTCTGTGGTTCAGCGGCTGGTTGCCACCTTGCAAGATACCTCGGGCGTCGTTAATGAGCTGCATGGCGAATCCCGCAAGATTGAAAGTATTCTGGAAGTGATACGCGGTATTGCTGAACAGACCAACCTGCTGGCCCTGAACGCGGCGATTGAAGCAGCCCGGGCCGGTGAACAGGGACGGGGCTTTGCTGTTGTGGCCGATGAAGTGCGCGGCCTGGCGCAGCGCTCACAAACTTCTGTCAACGAAATTGAGCAGATGCTGGCTCAGCTGCAACAAGCCTGCAGCAGCGCGGTTGACATGATGGCAGACAGCACCACAGAAGCCGATCAGGCCGAAGCGAGGATGTCAGAAACCAATCAGTTACTGGCAGACATCATGAACATGATCAATCAGGTTAATGAGCAGACTCAGCAGATTGCGACGGCAGCGGAAGAGCAGAGCGCGGTTGCCGCCGATATCAGCCAGAATATTCATACGGTGCAGGCGTTGTCGGATAAGACCTCGTCTATCGCCTCTGAAACGGTACAATGCAGCGATGACATGCACCGTGTCAGCCAGGAAGTGGTTGAGCAGGTCAGCTTTTTTCAGGTAGCCAATGCGAGTGAAGGTCACAGCATCAAGGCCAGCTAAAAGAAGCAGCAATAGAACAACGTATTGAAAGTTAATGTATTGAAAGTTAATAAAAAATAAGAAACCCGCCAATAAAATTACTGGCGGGTTTTTTCGTACTGTGTAAGACCTAAAGGCCTATTTATAGTAGTGTCAGCGGTTTGCTTTTTCTGTCTTAATGCTGAGATCTGAGCACGAGATAACAATATTGCAGGCCAGTGTACTCACTGGCCCGTGACTCATTGCGTATTCACCCTTTGTGTACTAACAGCTGTGTACTAACGGGCGACTTCATCCACCAGATACAAGATCGACTGATAAGGCACACCACTGTGATGCGAGAGGCCGATTTCGCAGGTACGGCTGTTGCTGAAACCACGCCGGCAGTCTGGCGGAACCTGAGCCTTCAATGGTTCCAGCGAGGCGGCGTTAAGCTCAGGGATACTAAATCCTTTATCGCCCGCCCAGCCACAGCACTGAATGTGCTCCGGCACTATCACAGTGCTGACACAGGCTTTGGCCAGTTCCAGCATGTCATCTTCTAGCCCCATTTTGCGGCTGCTGCACGTGATATGCAGCATCACAGTCTCATGCAGACGTTTCAGTTCCAGATGTGGCAACAGATAATGCAGTACCAGCCCAACAGGCTCGACAATATTCATCAGCCGGCTGAAACTTTCCACACTGCGTTTGGCGCAGGGGCTGGCATCAATCAGAATCGGGTATTTGCCCTGTTCACTGGCTTGCCAGAGCGCGTCTTCGAGTTGCTGGCTTTTTTGCGCCGCAGGCTCTGTCATCCCTTTGCTGTCGTAGGGCATACCGCAGCAGAGATCGTTGACCGCCTGAGGGATAACAACATCAAACCCTGCCTTTGAAATCAGTGACAGCGTCACTTCTGTGAGCGGGCGCTGATCCGGGTTATCTGGTTGCTGACCCATAGTGCGGCTGGCACAGGAAGGCAGGTATACCACTTTTTTCTCGCCGTGTGCCGGGCTGCTGCCGGCAGTTTCAATTAACTGATGGCGATTGACTGCCGGTAATTCTGGCAGCCACTGTGGTGTACTGTTGTGGCTCCAGCGTCTGGCTGCGTTGCTGATCGCTGTCATTCTGTGCTCACCAAGCAGAGACTGGGCAGACTGCGCCACGCCAAGACCGGTTTTCACTAAGCGGGTAGTGGTGGCGAAGTGATCGGCGGTCCAGCGCGCAATCGGCGCAAAGCGCTGATACTTGTCGGTACGCAGTTTTTTGATCAGATCCCCTGTGTTAATGCCCACCGGGCAGCGATCGGCACACAACCCTGTGGCCGCACAGGTGTCAACGCCCTGATACTGAAAGACAGATTCCAGTGCTTTTGCGCCGACTGAGTCTCCGCTGCGATGGCGATGCTGCAGCTCGCGGTATAACACAATGCGCTGACGCGGGGATAAAGACAGCGTCCGCGACGGACAGACAGGTTCACAAAAGCCGCACTCAATGCAGCGATCCACCAGTTCGTCGGCCGCAGGCATGGGTTTCAGGTGACGAAGATGGGCGTGCGGATCGTCATTGATGATCACCCCAGGATTCAGCAGCCCTTGCGGATCGAACAGCCGCTTGATGCGCTGCATCAGCTGGTAGCCTTCTTTGCCCCATTCCAGCTCGACATAAGGCGCCATGTTGCGGCCGGTGCCATGTTCGGCTTTCAGCGAGCCATGATACTTGACGGCCACCAACTCGGCGACGGCATCCATAAAGGCACCGTAACGGTCGATTTCACTCTGAGCATCAAACCCCTGGGTGAACACAAAGTGCAGATTACCTTCCAGCGCATGGCCAAAAATGATGGCTTCGTGATACCGGAACTGCGCAAACAAGGCCTGTAGATCACGAACGCCTTTAGCCAGATCTGCGACAGGGAAGGCGACATCTTCAATGATGACAGTGGTGCCGGTTTCCCGTACCGCTCCCACGGCGGGGAACATGCCTTTGCGGATCGCCCACAGTGTATTGACAGTGGCCGGCTCAGAGGTGAAGGGCACAGATTCGATAATGGTAAACGCCGACAAACTGGCCATGATGGCGTCGCACTGACTGAGCAGTTCGTCGTGCGTACCTGCCCGGCTTTCAACCAGCAAGGCGGCGGCTTCCAGATCCAGATGGGCGATAAAATCGGGCATTCCGGCTTTATCGGCAACGGAGCGCATCGCGCGACCGTCCATCATTTCGACGGCGGAGACAGGGGTGGTGGCCAGTACTGTGGTCGCTTCACTTGCGTGCTCAATATTACTGAAAACCAGCAAAGCAGAGGCTTTGTGAGGGTGCTCGATAACCGTCTTGTAAGTGATGTCGGAGATAAAGCCCAGCGTGCCTTCCGAGCCGATCATCAGATGTTCAAGAATATCAATAGGATCACTGAAATCGGTCAGTGCATTCAGCGCGTAACCTGTGGTGTTTTTCAGCCGGTACTTATGCTGAATTTTATCTTTCAGTGCCGGGTGAGTGTCGACGTCTTTCTTCAGTTCAGACAAATCGCCGAGTAATGAGGCATGGCTGCGGCGGAATGCGGCTTTACTCTCTTCATCGCGGGTGTTCAGTACCGTGCCATCGGTCAGAACAACTGTCATCCCATCTACAGTGCGATAGGAGTTTTGTGCCGTACCGCAGCACATACCACTGGCATTGTTGGCCGCGATCCCGCCAATTTTGCAGGTGTTGATCGAAGCGGGATCCGGCCCGATCTTGCGTCCGTAAGGGGCCAGATAGCGGTTAGCATCCGCGCCGATAACACCGGGTTGCAGGGTAATTTTCAGCCCGTGGTCTTCAATGAGATGGCCTCGCCACTGATCGCTCAGGGTGATCAGTACCGAATCGGAGACTGCCTGTCCCGACAGGCTGGTGCCTGCGGCGCGGTAGGTGTAGGGAATGTCCAGCTCGGCGCAGGCGCGAATAACCTCAATGACCTGATTCTGGTTGTGCAGGCGAAGCACTATCTTAGGGATCAGGCGATAGAAGCTGGCATCGGTGCCGTAGGCGAGGCGCTTGGCTTCATCTGTGATGATCTGCTCGGCATTAAGTAGGGTGCCAAGCTGCTGGATCAGCTGCTGGTAGTTGTCCGTCATAGTTGCCCTTGCTCGTAGACGAAAAGTGAAAAAGTCTGATGCTTTTATTTATGAATCATGAAGATACTTTGAGTGTAGCGTGTAACAGCAAACAGACTTTGCTCTTGATCTCAGCTTTCGGTGCTCAGCGGCATTTCTGTTAACAGGGTGTGAACCCTATCGCTTTCCTTATTATCAGAAGAGAAAAACCATAAATTTGTGATCTGAATCTATACTTGAGTGTAACTGACTCTGGTCACCTGCAGAAATTTACCTGACAGCCTCCAACCCAAGGGATTGAGCATGAACTGGTATTTGTACGCACTCAGAAAGTACGCGGTTTTCTCAGGTCGCGCGCAGCGACAGGAGTACTGGTATTTCTTTTTGATCAACCTGGTCGTTACTCTGGCGCTGGGCATAGCAGATAATCTTCTCAATACTCCGGGTGCGGGCGAGGGGACAGGCTTACTGGGCGGTGTGTATTCGCTGGCAGTACTGATTCCTTCTGTCGCGGTAGGGGTTCGGCGCTTGCATGACATCGGCAAATCAGGCTGGTGGATGTTACTGAGCCTGATCCCGGTATTGGGCTTCGTCATTCTGCTCTTTTTCTTTGCCAGAGCGGGCCAGCCCGGCTCGAATGAATACGGCAATAACCCAAAAGAAGAGAACGGAATGGGCCATATGGCGATGTAAGCAGCAGCCGGACATGCCTGGTAACACTCTGTGGGTTACCCTGACGCAGTTTCGTGGTATTTTCCTGTGGCTGATGCTGAAACCTAAGTCAGTGCATCAGATTATCACGGGTCAGGGTACGAGACAGACGGGCAATCATGCAGTATTTTTTCCGACGACAATTCTTAGCACACTGGGCGTTACTGTTAACGGTCTGGGTGGTGTTCGTGTGTCTGTCGAAAAACACGGCTCTGCTGGCGCTCTGTCCGAGTCAACCTGTTGAGGTCGTGCAAATCTTCTCTGTCAGTGAACTGGCTGAGCCTGAAGCCTCGGCAGATTCCTCTGAGTGTGATTTGTCGGAACAACTGCTACAGGTGAAATATCAGCAGCTTGATACTCTCTTCCTGATCCCCATTCTGCTACTGACACTGTTGCTTGCTGGCTTGTTAGGCGCTGGCTGTCTCTCTCCGCCTCCGTCTCGTGAGCCTAAAGTCCCTAAAAGGCGCATTCATCTGACACTTTGTATTTTCCGGGAATAACACACATAGCATCTGGCGTGATGCCAAAAAATCTGTGTGTTTATTACTTAGGAAAGACAATGCAAAAAAATTTACGATTGACCATCAAATGGCTGACAAGCAGCGGGTTATGGCTGTGCCTGTTATTTATGTCTGTGGCCCAGGCATCAGTCGTCAGCACGGGCTGGCTGAGTGACCCCAATCATCCGCCGGTTGAAACACGCTTTGTGTTAACCGGACAGACAGATGCTGTCAATGGCACAGTGGCCGGTTACCTGGAAGTGCGCTTGCAACAGGGCTGGAAAACCTACTGGCGATCACCCGGCGAAGGGGGTGTGGCACCCAGTATGAACTGGCAGGATTCGGCGAATATTGCCGAACTGGACTGGCAGTGGCCTGTACCGCAAAGGTATGACGTACTCGGTGTGGAAACCATAGGCTATGCTGAGGATGTTATTTTTCCGATGACCATCAAGGTGGAGGATTTTTCTCAGCCTGTGATTCTGCTGGCCACTCTCAGCCTGTCTTCGTGCTCGACGGTTTGTGTGATCACCGATTATCCGATCGATTTGTCCTTTATTCCCTCAGAGCTGACGCCTTCAGAGACTGACATGCGCCGCTATGCACAAGCGTTAAGCACTGTGCCGCAAGCCTCTTCGCTGGCTGAGATCAAGTCAGCGATCTGGGATGCAGAGCAAAGCAAACTGCAGGTAGTTTTGAGCAACGAACAGGGCTGGGTCAAACCTGATCTGTTTATTGATGGTGATTCCGACGCCGTTAAAGACAGCCATTTCTCACGTCCGGACATCAGTATCGAGGGGGAAACCCTGACGGCGCAGATAAGCGTGTCGAGCTGGTTCGGTCAGCCGGATCTCGCCCAGCAAGCGCTCACGGTCACAGTGACAGACGATGCGGTGTTGTCTGAACACAGCCTACAGGTGCAAAGCGGTATCGTTACCGGTCAGGCAGGTCATAGCCTACTGGTCATGTTCGGCCTGGCGCTGCTGGGCGGACTGATCCTCAATATCATGCCGTGCGTGCTGCCGGTGCTGGGCATGAAACTCTCTACCGTGCTGACGGCCGAGAAGCAGGAAAAGCAACAGATCCGACTGCAGTTTCTGGCCTCAGCCGGCGGGATCATCAGCGCATTCTGGCTGATTGCACTGGCGCTGGTGGCGCTGAAGCTGTCCGGACAGGCTATCGGTTGGGGGATACAGTTCCAGAGCGGGGCCTTTCTTGCCGTGATGGTACTGGTGACCTTCATGTTTGGTGCCAATATGCTGGGGCTGTTCACCATCAGCCTGCCATCGGGCATCAGTACCTGGCTGGGCACCAAAGGTGGCAAAGGCTATGCCGGTCATTATGCGCAAGGTATGTTTGCCACCTTTCTTGCCACGCCCTGTTCTGCGCCGTTTCTCGGTACGGCGGTCGCCTTCGCTCTGGCGGGCAGTATCGGCAATCTGGCTGTGATCTTTACCGGCCTGGGGCTGGGGATGGCACTGCCCTGGATAGCTATCGCATTGTTCCCGTTTATGGTGCGATGGTTACCTAAGCCGGGTGTCTGGATGGGCAAAATGAAAGTCCTGTTCGGGATCATGATGCTGGCGACAACGCTATGGCTGCTGACTCTGCTGGCCCCACACTGGCCGATCTGGTCTCTGTGGCTGGCAGGTATTGCGGGTGTGAGCCTGATTGTGTGGCGATCCGTTAAAGTGTTTGGCGGCAAGCCTGTGGGTGTGCTGGGCAGCGTGTTTCTGCTGTTCAGCGCTGTTGCCCTGCTCGCAGCCAGTCTGACGGCTGAAGAGTGGGCGACACCTTTGCCGCCGGAGCCAAGCTGGCAGCCGCTGATTGCTGCTGATATCAGTAAGCAGGTTACGCAGGGAAAAACCGTGTTCGTGGATGTGACCGCAGACTGGTGTATCACCTGTAAAGCCAACAAGGTTCGCGTACTGCTGCAGCAACCGGTTTACGACGCGATTCAGCAACCCGGTCTGGTGCGTATGCAGGGAGACTGGACAATTCCTAATGATGCAGTGACCGCCTATTTACAGGCCAATGGCCGGTTCGGCGTACCATTTAATATCGTCTACGGCCCGGGTGCCCCTCAGGGTATTGCGTTACCTGTAATTTACACCAGCGAGGATGTAATGCTTGCTATTCAACAGGCTCAGGGAGGATAAGCCAATGAGTGAAGAGCATAAAAGGCACGCGGGGAAGTGGAAAAAGTGGCTGAGAGAAATCCTCTTTTTTACTGTGCTGCTGACTGTGGTTTCAGTGGGGGTCGATCTCTGGCGAAGTCAGTCCGTACCGGATGACGCACCTTTTACCCTGAAAGCGCTCGACATACAGGGTGAGCCGGTTGATATTGCCGCGCTCAGTAAAGAGCAGCCTGTGATAGTGTATTTCTGGGCAACCTGGTGCGGCGTGTGCCGTTTTGTCACCCCGAGTGTTAACTGGCTGAGTCAGTATTATCCAACGATCGGGATTTCTCTGTCGTCCGGTTCTGATCAAAAACTGCAGCAGTATTTTGCCAGTAAAGGGCTGGATTTTCAGAATGTGAATGACGAAAAAAATGTGCTGGGTCGTGAATGGGGTGTGGCGTTTACGCCAACTGTGTTTATCGTCCGTGATGGTAAGGTTACCTTTATCACCAGTGGCATCACCACCCCGCCGGGCTTGCTGGCAAGGCTCTGGCTGAGCTGAGGCTCTGGTTAAGCTGAAGCTGATTGATCGTAAAGCCTGTCTGCCTCATCGGCGGGCAGGCTTTATGCTATCGGGACAGATCCTGCCGACGGCTGAGATCTCTGGCTAAAATCAGCGCCAGCCCGATGATCTGCAGAAATAGCGCGAGGTTTCTCAAACCGGAGATGTGCGCCATCAGGCGGGTGTGCTTATCGGCCAGTGAGAGATTATCGATAAAGAGCTGATTGATCTTTTCTCTGAGCAGTTCCTGTTCGGTATTGAAGGCAGCCATGAGTCCTGTCAGCTTGTCTGTTGCCAGACCGGCGAATGTCGCATTGTGTAATGGTGCCAGTTGATCTTGTATTTCCTGCTGAACCGGGGCGGGAAGTGGCGCGCCGCTTAGCTCACTGAGCGACACTAGGTTCAGCACTAACTCCCGCTTTCGTTCTATCCCTTCAATCTGTTGCCAGGTCAGGCTGATGAGCTTTTCATTATTGTTTTGCTGCTGAATGAGCTGGTTGGCATCAACCGTGGCACCGTCGATATAAAAGTTGGTCATCAATGCCGAGACGATATTGAGCAGCAGCCCTGTAGCGACAAGTATCCAGGTAGGAACCGACCATCTGCGCATCAGTTGAATTCCGTAACAACACTATCTTTAGTATGACCAGGCTGGCGCGGTATTTGTTGCAAGGGTAAGAATGCACGAGAAAAGGGCGTAGTAGCCGTGTTGCATGATTGACTTTTCTTGTCACAGGTATCATTTTTTTAATAGAGGAGTCCATCAGTATTGACCTTCCCCTAAGGGAAAGCTTTAGGGTGTAGGCGTTCAGATATTCATAGGCTGGTTATGCGTCGGAAATCACGTCGGACAATCTGGTTAACCTTATTGACTTCACTGGTACTGATTGTATCGAGTGTGGTCAATAGCACGCCTTTAATGACCTTCAGTATGATAAGTGACAGCATGGTAATGGCTGAACATCACTGTGCCGGTATGTCTCACACATCTGACAATGAGCACTCAGAACACAGCGCGCAGATGCCACCCGGTTGCGATCATGATATGACCATGGCTCACACCTGTTGTACCGCAACTTGTAGTACAGCTTTTGTGCTGCCCGTCCAGCATCAGCCTTTTCCTCTTAAGAGCCAGTTAGCTTTGAGACCAGCGGAGAGCGTTGTTTCTGTGGTTTACACTTCCCAGTCCCTTTACCGTCCTCCCATCGCCTGAATCCATTCTTCGTAAGTTGTCTCACCGTAACTGACGGTGAGTATCGTTTTTCTGCCGCTTTCCGGCAGCAAACAGAATGGATGTTATGGTGAAAAAACATATGCATGCTTTGGCGCTGAGTCTCAGTGCCGCCTGGCTGTACCCGGCATGGCAGTTTCCTGTCTGGGCAGCAGAGACGCTGGCCGTCTCCGCCCACAAGGAAGCTCAGCCAGCATCGTTACAAACCTTGATCGCGCTGGCTGTACGCAATGACGCCAGTCAGGCGCAGCTCGCTGCGCAGTCCAGTGCGTTACGTGAAACGGCCGTCGCCAGTGCCACTCAAATGGATCCCAAACTGAAAGTCGGTGTCGGCGGCTTGCCTGTGGACAGCTTTCAGTTTGATGACGATCCCATGACCAATATTTCAGTCGGGCTGATGCAGCAGTTCGAGCGCGGAGACACGCTTGAGCTGCAGGCCAGAAAAGTGCGTCAGCAAGCGGAAGGCGTGGACTGGCAAATTCAGGCCCGGCAAAGGGAGGTCGCCAACAGTATTACCCAGCTGTGGCTTGAATTGGGCTATCAGCAATATGCTGAACGCGTGTTAAGGGAAAATCAGCGCCTGATGTCGGAAATGGCCGGTTTTATCCAGACCAATTACGCAATTGGCAAAAGTGAAAGCCAGGACCTGCTTCAGGCCCAGCTTCAGGTGAGTCGGCTGGACGATAAACTTCAGGCCAACCGGCAGAGCCAGCGTAAATTGATGTCGCAGATGTCTGAATGGCTGGGGGCAGACTGGTTGTCGGCGAATGCTTCACTGGCTGCCGGTTATCAACTTGACAGGGCAGCGCTGGACGCTGTGCTGAAGTCGCACAATGGCACGAGTCAGTTTTACACTTTGCTGGCTCAGCACCCCATGGTGGCAATGACTGAAGCGGCGATTTCAGCCAGTCAGACTCAGGCAGATATCGCTGGCGAAGCTTACAAGCCTCAGTTTGCCGTGGAAGTCATGTACGGCTACCGGCAGGCCAATAATATGCGAGGCGAACCGGCTTCAGATCTGCTCAGTGCTTATCTGACGGTGGATCTTCCGCTGTTTACGGACAACCGGCAGGACAGAAACCGCGCTGCTGCGCATTATCAGGTTGGCGCAGCCAAATCACAAAAAGACCTGCTCCTGGCTCAGCTGAACGCCAGGGTGAATGCCTTGCTGGCTGACAGACAGAGCCAGGCAGAGCGGCTGGAACGTTATCAGAACAGCTTGCTGCCGCAGGCGAAAGAAAGAACCAAAGCCGTGGAACGCGGCTATCAGAATAACACCGCGCAGTTCAGTGATGTGATCAATGCGGCCAGCGATGAACTGGCACTTGAACTGGAGTTGGCACGTTTGACGGCCGATTTCAGCCAGACCAGCAGTACGCTGGCATTTTTGCTGGGTGGTCAAGCCTTGCAAACTCTCGCCCCATCACTGACAGACCAAGGAAAATAAGAATGAAAACAATAACAATTACTGTGCTGGCGCTGCTCATTGGAAGCGCAATCGGCTATGTGGGCAGTCAATACCTCAGCAGCCAGGCTCTGTCAGCCAATAACAGCGACTCATCAGCGGATACACCCAAAGCCCCGCTGTACTGGGTGGCACCTATGGACCCCAACTACCGGCGAGATCAGCCGGGAAAGTCGCCGATGGGGATGGATTTGATCCCGGTTTATGAAGAAGACCAAGGCGGTTCGAAGACTAAACCGGGCACGGTACGTATTGATCCGGCGGTGGAAAACAACCTTGGCGTGAAAACGGCCGCGGTGTCTGTCCAGCCACTGTCGCCCAGAATTGAAACCGTCGGGTATGTCGCTTTTGATGAAAGGCACTTGTGGCAAACCAACGTGCGTGTCAGCGGCTGGGTGGAGAACCTTTACATCAATGCGGTTGGTGAGCAGGTGAAGCAAGGAGATGTACTCTTCACCCTGTATTCACCGGAACTGGTCAAAGCCCAGGAAGAGCTATTGAATGCATACCGCACTAAACGTGATGGCCTGATTAAAGGCGCCTATGAGCGCTTGGTGTCGCTGGGAGTTGATAAGGCACAAATTCAGGCCATCGCCAGAAGCGGAAAAGCGGTACAGACAGTGAAAGTGAAGGCCCCGGCAGACGGGGTGATCGCCAGCCTGAATGTCCGTGAAGGGGCGTATCTGTCACCGGCGCAGTCGGTGATCAGCGCAGGGCCCTTGAATACAGTCTGGGTCGATGCCGAGGTGTTTGAACGCCAGGCGCATTGGATAACAACAGGCAGTAAAGCCACCATGACGCTGGATGCCCTGCCGGGCAAAGCGTGGCAGGGGCGTGTGGATTATGTCTATCCCATTCTTGACCCAGCCACCCGTACTCTGCGGATGCGGCTGAATTTCAACAATGCAGCGGGCGAACTCAAACCCAATATGTTTGCCAACATCGTGCTGGAGCCCGAGACAGACAAAGCGGTGATGACGATTCCGGCCTCTGCGGTGATTCGCTCCGGCGGTATGACGCGCGTGGTGTTGTCAGAAGGTGAGGGGAAATATCGCTCTGCCCGGATAGAAGTGGGCCGCCAGGCGGCAGAACAGATTGAAGTCCTGCAGGGATTAAGCCTGCAGGACAGTGTTGTGACCTCTGCACATTTCTTGCTGGACTCAGAATCCAGTCAGTCGGCAGATCTGGCACGCATCAACGGTGTTGAACCTGAACAAGCCACAGTCTGGGCAACCGGTGAAATTACCGAGGTGATGGCCGATCACAAGATGCTGACGATAAACCATCAGCCTGTACCGGAATGGGACTGGCCGGGCATGGTGATGAATTTCACTCTGGCTGAAAGCCTGGAAATGGTACCACTGAAAACGGGACAGACACTGGATTTCGAAATTACCAAACTAGAATCCGGCCAGTATCAGGTGGTGGATTATAAGGTGCAGGAGCAGCCTGCTGCCCGGGAAATCTGGGTAAAAGGTGATATTACAATGCTGATGGCGGATTTCGGGATGATCACTCTGTCACATTCAGCGGTGCCTGAATGGCAATGGCAGCCGGGCGAAATGAATTTCACCGTCGATGACAGTATCGATCTGTCTGCGTTTACAGAAGGGCAAACCGTCCGCTTTCTGATTGTCCGCAACGGCAGTGAGTACAGCCTGAAACAACTGATTGCGGCCGGGGGTGAGCAATGATAGCTGCCATTATTCGCTGGTCACTCCACAACCGTTTTCTGGTGCTGATAGCGGCCCTGTTCCTGACATTGGCGGGCCTGTACAGCGTTAAAAATACCCCAGTCGATGCACTGCCGGATTTATCCGATGTACAGGTGATCATCAAAACCAGCTACCCGGGACAGGCACCACAAGTGGTGGAAGATCAGGTGACGTATCCGCTGACCACCGCCATGCTGGCAGTGCCGGGTGCCGATACGGTCCGTGGCTATTCCTTCTTTGGCGACTCGTACGTGTATATCATTTTCAACGATGATACCGACATGTACTGGGCGCGTTCCCGGGTACTGGAATACCTCAGCCAGGTTGCGCCCAAGCTGCCGGCGAACGCGAAACCGACCCTGGGCCCGGATGCGACCGGCGTTGGCTGGGTATACAGTTATGTGCTGCAGGATAAAACCGGCCAGCACGATCTGGCTGAGCTGCGCAGTCTGCAGGACTGGTTTCTGAAGTATGAACTGCAAACCGTTAATGGGGTGTCGGAAGTGGCCACAGTCGGTGGCATGGTGAAGCAGTATCAGGTGCAGATAGATCCAGCCAAGCTGCGCGCTTACGGGTTGACGCTTCAGCAGGTTAACAACGCCATTCAGAGTGGTAATCAGGAAGTTGGCGCGTCGGTTATCGAAGTGGCCGAAGCCGAGCACATGGTCAGAACAACCGGCTACCTGACCGGCGTTGACGATCTGAAAGCGTTGCCACTGAAAACCACAGCCAAAGGCACCCCCTTGCTGCTGGGAGATATCGCCGATATCAACATTGGCCCGCAGATGCGACGCGGCATTTCCGAGCTGAACGGCGAAGGTGAAGCGGTAGGCGGTGTGATTGTGATGCGCTATGGCGAGAACGCCAGTCAGGTAATTGAGGCGGTGAAAGCCAAACTGGCAGCACTGCAGCGCAGCTTGCCGGACGGTGTCGAGATAGTGCCCACTTATGACCGTTCAACCCTGATTAACGCTGCGGTTGAGAATCTGTGGCAGAAACTGGCGGAAGAGTTCATCGTGGTGGCGATTGTTTGCGCCATCTTCCTGTTCCACATCCGCTCCTCACTGGTGATAGCTATCAGTTTGCCGGTCGGTATTTTAGCGGCCTTTGTCGTCATGCACTGGCAGGGGATCAATGCCAATATCATGTCGCTCGGCGGGATTGCGATTGCCATCGGGGCGATGGTCGATGGCGCGATTGTGATGATTGAAAATGTGCACAAGCACATCGAACGCACACCGCTAACAGATCAGAACCGCTGGCAGGTGATCGGCAAAGCGGCAGAAGAAGTCGGTGCGCCTTTGTTTTTCTCGTTGCTGATCATCACCCTGAGCTTCGTGCCTGTGTTTGCGCTGGAAGGTCAGGAAGGCAAGATGTTCTCGCCGCTGGCTTACACCAAAACCTATGCCATGGCCGCAGCCGCCGGACTGGCGATCACGCTGGTTCCGGTGCTTATGGGCTACTTTATTCGCGGTAAGGTGTTGCCTGAGCACAAAAACCCGGCCAACCGCGGGCTGGTGGCCCTGTACCGGCCGTTGCTGAATCTCAGTCTGGCTTATCCTAAAGCCGTGATTGTAGTGGCACTGGCGCTGCTGGCTTCGGCTTACTACCCGGCCGCCAGAATGGGCAGTGAGTTCATTCCGCCGCTGGACGAGGGCGATCTGATGTACATGCCAACCACCTATCCTGGTATTTCAGTTGGCAAGGCGCGTGAGCTGCTGCAGCAAACCAACAAGCTGATCAAAACCGTGCCGGAAGTGGAAACCGTGTGGGGCAAGATTGGTCGGGCAGAAACCGCAACCGATCCCGCGCCGCTGACCATGATAGAAACCGTGATTCAGTTCAAACCGCGCGATCAGTGGCGCGAGGGCGTGACGACAGAATCGCTGCGTAAAACTTTCGACGATCTGGTGCAGTTTCCCGGCCTGACCAATGCCTGGGTGATGCCGATAAAAACCCGCATCGATATGCTGGCAACGGGTATCAAAACCCCGATAGGGATCAAAATTGCGGGGCCGGATCTGAAAACAATAGAAACCATCGGCGCGCAGATTGAGCCTATCCTCAACGCGATAGCGGGCACGGCTTCTGTCTATGCCGAGCGGGTTGCCGGTGGGCGCTATGTCACCATTGATATCAAGCGCCGCCAGGCTGCGCGTTACGGATTGAACATCCAGGACGTTCAGCAGGTGATTGCCTCTGCAATTGGCGGTGTGAACGTCGGCGAAACCATTGAAGGGCTGGAGCGTTATCCGATCAATGTCCGCTACCCGCAGGACTATCGGGATTCCGTGGTGAAACTGCAGAACCTGCCACTGGTCACGCCTAACGGCGCCCGGATTGCCCTCGCCGATGTGGCCGATATTCGCTACGAAGACGGGCCGCCGATGATCAAAACAGAAAATGCCCGTCCCAACGGCTGGGTGTTTGTGGATATTGAAGATCGTGATCTGGGCTCTTACGTTGCCGAAGCCAGAGAGATTGTGGCCCGCGAACTGTCGCTGCCAGCCGGTTATTCACTGACCTGGTCCGGGCAGTATGAATATATGGAACGGGCTAAGGCAAAACTCAGTGTGGTTACGCCTGTTACGCTGATGATCATTATGCTGCTGCTGTATTTCAGCTTTCGTCGCATCGGTGAAGTGCTGGTCATTATGGCCACCCTGCCGCTGGCGATGGTAGGCGGTGTCTGGCTGATGTATCACCTGCAATACAACTTCTCTATTGCGGTAGGCGTCGGGTTTATCGCATTGGCAGGCGTGGCGGTCGAGATTGGCGTGATCATGCTGGTGTACCTCAATCAGGCCTGGCACTGGCGCAAATTACAGGCAGAAGAGCAGCAGAATCACCTGCAGCCACAGGATCTGACCGACGCTATCCGGGAAGGGGCCGGGCTGCGTGTCCGTCCTGTGATGATGACAGTTCTAACAGTCATCATTGGCTTGATTCCCATTATGTACGGCTCAGGCACAGGATCGGAAGTCATGCAGCGTATTGCCGCACCTATGATTGGCGGCATGGCGTCAGCCTTGCTTCTCACCTTGCTGGTGCTGCCCGCCATTTTCAAGCTGTGGAAGCAGCGCGAAGTGACATCAAACCGTTAACTATCTTTGCCTTTCTCCTGCCCGGCGGGAGAAGGGCACAAAGGTAAACACATCAGAATAATTTTGCTGAACACAAAGGAAATACAGATGAAAAAAACAGTACTCGCCCTGATCATCACACTGGCCTCGACGCCTGTCCTTGCGGATGAAATGGGTCACGGTTCAATGGACCACGGCTCGATGGATCATTCGAAAATGGACCACAGTAAAATGGATCATTCAGGGATGAAAATGGATGGCATGAACATGGAAGGCATGTCTGCTGTCGGTATGCCCGCCAAAGGCGCCAAACCCGACAAAGTGGTTCACGTTATTCTCTCCGATGACATGAAGATCCGCTTCAAGAAAGACGTGCAGATCGAAGCCAACGATGTCGTGCAGTTTGTCGTAATGAACACAGGCAAGATCGACCATGAGTTCTCCATCGGCTCAATGGAAGAACAACTCAAACACAGGGAAATGATGCGCAACATGACAACCGGTCATGCCCACGACAGCGGCTCAACTGTGACGGTGAAACCGGGTAAAGCCAAAACCCTGCTCTGGCACTTCCACGGTGAACCAGAGGTCGAGCTCGCCTGCAACATCCCCGGCCACGCCGAAGCCGGTATGGTGAAGAGCATCATGGTGCAGTAATCCAGCCCCATCAACAGCTTACACTTCACCTACTCAAGGAGGCACTGCCTCCTTTTTTCTCGCCGCAGAACTTGCCCTAATGCACAGATATGCAACTCAAAACACACCAAAGCGTGAAACAGCGGCCATATCTGAATATTATGTAAAAGTGTCAAATTTCCATCATGCGATTCACTTCAATGTGAAGGGCGGTAGCGTGTTTGATCAGGGTGAGAGCACGTATGTTCACTTTTTGAACACACGTAAGTTCTCTCGGGCTGGTTGAGTAATTATTAGACACCTCATGCATTTCACACCTGTGGCAGGCGGTTAAAAATCACTATTTTTGTATATCCCAACATGCTTTTTATATGGTGATTTTACAACTTGTTAACTCATGCTCTCACCCTGCGTGTTTGATGAAGAACAGACCTGAGACTATAGAAAATCGCTTTATTTTTTCGAATCACTTGTCACTGATTTACGATGCAACGAACATGAATGATGAAATTATATGTGAATCAGTTACATAGAAATTGATACAAAAGCGAGATATACGACATCATGTCGTATATCTTAGTGATGAGGCTATATGATAAAGTTAGATTTTTTGTTTTATACCAAATGGTTACGTGTTAATTTAAGTGAAGAAATATACGACAGAGTTATACGACATGATGTCGTTGAATAAAATGTTATGTGCTTTCGGAGAAAACGATGAATAAGTGTCTAATCATCATATTAGCTAGTCTTTCATTTGGTGCTCTTGCTGAAGAAGAGCCCATTGACTGTAATAATGCGATGACCACAATCGAGATAAACCAATGTGCCGCTATTCAATTAGAGTCAGCACAAATTAAATTAGACAAATATCTAACACTAGCTTTGAGCACAACGCTCATGACCCAGAACTGATCGCAGCAATTAAGCTTGCTCAACAGGATTGGCAAGCATATATGTCCTCACACTGTGATTCGGTTTATACGCAATGGCGTGATGGAACTATTCGTGGAATTATGGCGATATCGTGCAAAACTAAGTTAACTAAGCAAAGAACGCACGAGTTATGGGAAAACTTTTTAACTTATATGGACAGCACACCTCCAGTTTTACCGGAGCCAAGTGTAGAATAGGTTTCAACCACACACATAACAAACTGTTCAAGAGGGATTCGCAACGCGTGGCATTTTTACTGTGCGTTGGTTTAAGTGATTAAGGTGGTATGCGGTGGCTTCGGTATTGCGTTGCTCACCCCTTAACAGGGCGTTAGCCACACCATCATATTAAGGAGGTTTCATGCGACTCAAGGAAATAAAGATAAAAAACTTTAGAGGCTATAAAGAGGAGACCTCCGTATCATTTGAGGATGGATTAACGGGTATCACCGGAAGAAATGACGCAGGAAAATCCACGATTCTTGAGGCTCTCGAGATTTTCTTTAATAACAAGTCTGTGAAAATAGATAGTGATGATAAAAATGTAGAGTCTGATGATTCTGAAATAAAAATATCATGTATTTTTGATGAATTATCTGAAGAAGTTGTTGTCGATGAGAATTATCCTACAAGCTTTAAAAATGAGTACCTACTAAATAGCAATGGTGATATCGAAATATCGAAGGTATTCAAGGTGCAAAAAACAGTCTCAGCACCTTCCATTTTAATTCGCTGCATGCACCCTTCTATCGAAAGCGCTAATGATCTACACAGCTTAAAACTATCGGAATTAAAGGCTCGAGGTAAAGAGTTAGGTGTCGACGGAGAGGTAGAGGATAAGAGAGTTTCAAGTTTATGGCGCTCTGCTATCTGGAAGAAATTTGATAACTTACTACTGACGGACTTCTATTTGGATGTCAGTGCGCTGGAAAAAGAATCAAAGAATATATATAAGAAAATTGAGGCGGAAATGCCTACTTTTGCCTTGTTCAAGGCTGATAGAGAGAGTAACGATTCTGATCCTGAGGCAAAAAACCCAATTCAGGTTGCGGTAGATCAAGCTAAAAAATCACTTCAGAAAGAAATAGATGAGCTGCAAGAAAAAATCGAACAGTCTGTTTTGGAAGTCGCAGAGCGTACGAAAGAAAAATTACGGGAAATGGATCCGGCGCTGGCTTCGGAATTACACCCAAGGTTCAAGGATAAGCCAAAGTGGACTTTCAATTTCACGTTAGATGGTGAGGGAGGAGTTCCGATAAATAAGCGTGGTAGCGGTGTTAGAAGACTTATTTTGCTTAACTTTTTTAGAGCTGAAGCGGAAAAGGTTCGGGTGGAAAAAAGCTCTCCTAAGGTTATATACGCTATTGAAGAGCCTGAAACATCACAACACCCAAGCTATCAAATCATGCTTATTGAGGCGCTAATCGCTTTGTCATGCAGACCTGACTGCCAAATATTATTAACAACGCATGTCCCAGCGTTGGCTGGACTTCTGCCTATAGAATCTATTCGCTTTATCGAGAAAGACGAAAATAACACTCCTAATATAACCAGCGGGTCAGATGAAGTCCTTGAAAAGGTAGCAATCAGTCTAGGTGTACTCCCTGAAAGTGAAATTGCATCATCACGGGGCGTTCTCCTAGTAGAAGGTCATAGCGATGTGACATTTGTTAACCATTCCGCTGAGCAATTAAAGATTAATGGTGATATTGAAAACACCTTGTCTGAACTCGGGATAGCTTGCATTCCTATAGGTGGCTGTGGAAATCTAAAACATTGGGTGTCCAAGAAGCTTATTGATCAACTGGGTTTGGAGTGGGGAATATTGATGGATTCTGATCTAGGGGATCCAATTCAAAATCCAAGGAATGTGGAGAAGATCTCTGAACTGAAGGCGCAAGGAAAAATTGCTCTCCTTACCAGGAAAAGAGAGCCTGAGAACTATCTAGATCCTGCCCTTTTTCAGGCTTCTCATGATATCAACATTGAGTACACAGATACCTGTGATGCGAAAAAGAAAATCGCAACAGCATTAACCGTTAGAAAAGATGATGTATTGGAAAGATTCTGGCCAAGGATGACAGCTGCACAAATTAAACAAAGATCAAAATATTGTGGAGACGACGGTGCAGATAGATATGAGATCGAAGAAATTATTCAAACTGTCTCACAGCTGGCAAATGGCTAACAAGTTGCTGCACGCGGATAAATTACTCGCTGCGCTCCTAATTTACCGGTGAGCAAAGCGTTAGCTATCATAGGTCAATATGCAACTGAAGTATTTGATTATAGAATATGACAATCTAAAAACTTAGGAAGTACTACATAGATGTTAAAGCTCAAGTTAAATGATAGGTCTTTGTTTGGTAATGATGCAGGTGAAGACGAAGCTCAGGAAATCCTAAATTCCTATTTTATCGATAATGATGACTTCGATGATTTTTATGACGATGAGCACCGATTATGCGTTGTAAACGCACGAAAAGGTATGGGTAAGTCAACGCTACTATCTAAACTAGATTATGACTTAGCATCAAAAGAAGAATATGGTCGTCCAATCGTTGTTCGTGTTACAGGAAATTCATTATTAGGGTTAGGGGACTTTAATGGTAAAGATCCCGCATATCTGGAGAATTACTGGAAACAAATCATCTGTAAAGAAATCAACATCCACATAGGTAAAACAATTAACTTTGCTTTTACTAGTGATGATATGTCAATGGTAGAGATTTCTGAACTAGAGGGAATGAAAAGCAAAAATTTGATCGGAGGGCTAATATCCAGAATAAAAGGAAAGCTCCCTGTTCTTGGTTCTGAAACTCAAGGGTTTAAGCCAGAAAACTTAGAAAGGCTTCTTAATAATTACTTAGACGATAACCATGATAAAAAAGTATGGCTGTTAGTAGATGATATTGATGCGAAATATATAGATAGCGAAGACTTCCAACATCGTATCAGTTCATTTTTTAGTGCTATTCGTAGCCTTTGCTTTGATGTGAAAAATTTAAATATACGAGCAACAGTACGTTCCGATGTATGGACGAACTTAAGACATGTTGAAGATTTGGATAAATGGGATCAGTACATTGTTAATATCGTTTGGACTAAGCGACAAATGAGGGAGATGCTTGCTAAAAAAATTCTGTCTTATGTCCAGAGAAAACATTCTGACTCTCCAGAAGCAAAGTATAAATTTGATCGTGACTATAATAAATTATTCAAGCTCATTTTCATATCTCCAATAAACTGGGCGGGGAAAGAGGCTCCTGTTTTCGACGCCATCAATGCTTTCTCAAATCATAGACCTCGCTCAATGGGACAGTTGTGTAGGATGGCGGCAAACCAAGCTCATAGAAGTCGTTGTAAAGTTTCTTTAAGGCAGTTCAATGAAATTTTGACTAAATTTGGACAAAATCGCCGTGATGACTTGATTAAAGAGCATCAACATCAATTTCCGGAATTGGAAAATTTGATTGACACATTCAGAGCAGGCCAAAAGGAATACACATTTTCTGAATTAGAAATGGTACTCGATAGTAAGTTTATAAAAGGGCGTGAAGTATCAGATATCCCAGGGCAAGATCACGAACGTTTTTTGAACAAAATAGATCAGTTTGACGATCTGGGCTGGTTGTGATCATATACTCCTTTTTTACGGGAGTTCCTGATGAATATCGATGCTTTTTCTCAATTC
>NZ_JACYTP010000016.1 GCF_014841115.1 Photobacterium arenosum | reverse complement strand
GTGTGGCTGATCATCCTCTCAGACCAGCTAGGGATCGTCGCCTAGGTGAGCCGTTACCCCACCTACTAGCTAATCCCACCTGGGCCAATCTTAGCGCGCGAGGCCCGAAGGTCCCCCGCTTTGGTCCGAAGACATTATGCGGTATTAGCCATCGTTTCCAATGGTTATCCCCCACACTAAGGCATGTTCCCAGGCATTACTCACCCGTCCGCCGCTCGCCGCCCAACAAATCGCCCGAAGGGTCAATGTTGTCGCTGCCGCTCGACTTGCATGTGTTAGGCCTGCCGCCAGCGTTCAATCTGAGCCATGATCAAACTCTTCAATTAAAGTTTTGTTGCCTTCCCGAAGGAAAGCGGCTCAGTGATTACTGATGTTCCAACCGAAGTTGAAACGAATTGACTGTGCCGGTAACTCTTTTATAAAAAGTGCTACCAATTGGTCACTCAGTTCACTGATAAATCTTTTATGACTGTATCATTGTCGAGTGCCCACACAGATTGCATGGTCAAATTGTTAAAGAGCGTTGCCAGACTTGCCATTGGCTTGTCGTGGACAGGGCGGCCATTCTAACGAATCAAACAAAGTAGTCAAACAATTTTTTATTTGCTTTCTTTGTGCCGCCTTTCATCAAAACTGAACTGATGTTTTCATCCGTTCCCGTCTTGGTGAGGCGGCATTATAGAGACTTGGAAAAGACTGACAACCCTTTTCTTAATAAAAAATGTTTAACCGGTCATAATTTCAACTAATGTAAAAATATGCGCCTTAAGTCAACATTATACGATCAATACATTCACTTTCTGGTAATCGTAAAACTATGCACGTACTATAATTGTGATTAATTTGTTAAATAAATCGCCTTCTAACTTTTCAATCGATGACACTGTAGCTTGCCTATGAAATTTTCCAACTCACACACTATGATCATTGCGCTGATAACTCTTATTGGTGCCATCATATTTAGCTTCATTTCTTCTACCGCTGCGATAGCCTTCGCACTGGGCGCCGTCTTATCCGGATTTGCCAATCATTACCTGAACACGAATCAGGATGAAAATATGATGGGCGATGAAAACCAGAGCAGTAAAACGCTCTATGTCGGAAACCTTCCCTATCGTGCTAACGAAAGTGAAGTTAAAGATTTATTCTCAGAGTACGGGGAGGTCTTTGCTGTTCGCTTGATGAAAGATAAACGAACAGGAAAAAGGCGGGGCTTCGGCTTTGTGGTTATGAGCAGCAAAGATGCTGACTATGCTGTCAGCAAGCTAAATGAGAAAGAATTTGGTCAGCGTACATTAAAAGTACGTGAAGCCAACGACCCTAAGAATGAGGATAGTTAAGGCTGATTACCCGGCCCAAGTTCATGGCTAATAGACTGTGATTTAAAATCACAACATTGGAATTCTCACCAGAATGATAGGTCAAGTTCTGCCATTGCGGTGACCTTCCTGTGGCCATGTCTCCCAACAGTGAATTGACCCGGCTAGCGATCGCGCTGCCGGAGTCAATCACATTCGTAGCCTGAACAAACACCTTACTGATTTCATCTTTTATCAGCGGAAAGTGAGTGCATCCGAGCACAACCGTATCGATTGCCGTGTGAAACCAAGGCTGCAATATCCCGGTCAGCTCGTCCAGATCAACCTTAGCTCCCCGTAGTTTCATCTCTGCCATTTCAACCAGACGCGTGTTGCCCAGCAAATGAACCTCGCAATCTGAAGCAAACTCCTGGATCAAAGCCTGAGTATATTGGCGTTTAACCGTGGCCGGTGTGGCTAACACGCCCAGGCTTTTCGTTTTACTCAGTAATGCTGCAGGCTTGATAGCAGGCACAACCCCAACCACAGGCAAACTCAGCGCAGCCCGCAGAGGCGGCAAGACGATAGTGCTGGCGGTATTACAGGCAATCACAACCAGATCTGCTTTATGTTTTATGACCAGAGACGACACAATGTGCAGGGTACGCTCAACCAATACCGCCTCGTCCAACTCACCATAAGGGAAAGCCGCATCATCAAATGCGTAGATGTATTGATAATGTGGTAGCTGGCGGTATATCTCCTGATAGACGGAGAGGCCGCCCACACCAGAATCAAAAATAAGGATGGTTTTCACAACGTCTTTCTGACTGCTCCAAGATAGAAGCTCTCATCATACTGGCTGACAGATAAAAGCCAACTATCACACATCAGTTTACTGTCAGTCTGGTACTGAGATCCGATAGCGAAGATGGTGAAACCGGCCTTGGTTGTCTATATGCAGAGGTTCAAGCGCTAACTGCCCTGAAAAACATGGGGCATGGACCACCAGAGTATGAAATTCGCCGTCTTCTCCGCAAGGGTCCACCTCATCAGGCAACCGTGCGAGTAATGAGTGATTAAACCATTTACCGCAGAACTCACCGCTGAGCTGGCTGGTATCCACAGTGGTCAGAATCGTTTTTATCCCCCGTTGCAAAATTTCCTCGGCCAGCAGCTGGCTGTCCTCCCCCAGCAAAGGAAAAACACATTGCCAGCCGGCCGGCTCAATATAACTGCGCCGATAGGTTTCAATACCATTACAAAACATATCGCCAAATGCCACGGCTTCAACGGCCAATCCGCTATTGCGAATGGCTTCCACCACCAGCGCCTGATATACGTCATTCGGAGGAAACACGTCAGGCAGCGGTATCTCAACCAAGGGGAGCCCTGTCAGCCGGGCCTGTGCCCGCACCACAGCGATTGGTGTTGCCTGAAACGGCACCTCGGTACCGACATAAGTGGTAAACAGCCCCACAACGTCAAAGGCAGGGCTTTCTATTAAGCGCAACAGCGTCAGGGTTGAATCTTTACCGGATGACCAACTGACTATCACTTTCTTTGGTTTCATTGTCGCCTCACGAA
Source organism: Photobacterium arenosum (assembly GCF_014841115.1). Lineage (GTDB taxonomy): Bacteria > Pseudomonadota > Gammaproteobacteria > Enterobacterales > Vibrionaceae > Photobacterium > Photobacterium arenosum. Next base: position 101,195 of record NZ_JACYTP010000016.1, on the reverse strand, counting down.
AAAGCCGCCCGAAGGCGGCTGAGGGTTAGAACTGGTAGGTCACAGAAGCGTAATAGCTTCGTTCCTGAACGTTGTATGAAGATTTCACCTCATAATCCGCATCAAACAGGTTATCGATACGCCCTCTCAGGGTCAGATTTTCTGATAAATAATAGCTGGCACCTAAATCAAACAGCGTAAAAGCACCCAATTTTTGAGTATTGATCGCATCCTCATAACTTGTGCCTTTGTAAATGGCGCTTAAGTCAAATTGCCATTGTTCAGCTAAGTAAGACATGTTCCACTTACCACTATGACGTGACCGACGAGCCAGCTCCTTTTTCGTTTCTTTATCTTCAGAATCTAAGAAGTCATAACTCAAATCATGACGGATAGGGCCAGTATCAAATCCTACAATAGCCTCAAGACCTTTCAGTTCAGCTTGATTGATATTGGAAGGCATCCAGTTGCCTAATGCATCAGGAGCCCAAGCGATCAACTTATCAACATCATTCTGATACCAGGTGACACCCCAATTAAAGAGTTCGTGCTGCCCCTGCAACGTAAACTCTGCTGACTGCGCCTCTTCAGGCTCAAGATCTGGATTTCCTTGTCCAGGCCAATATAGATCATTAAAAGACGGTGCTTTAAACGCAGTTCCGAGATTAGCAGAAAGTTGGACTTGAGAGGTTACATGATAAGCGGCACCCAACTGCCAAGTATTGTTTCGCCCATAACTATCGCTGTCATCTGTTCGGGCACTACCCTCAAATAACCAACGTTCATCATGGTAGATTGACGTGACATACAAAGCCATATTGTCTCGCTTGTCATCCGTGTACCGGCTTAACGAGTTCGACACTTTTTCACGATTCCATTCCAGGCCACCACCAAAATCAACATTTGAATTCAGCTGGTAATGATTTTGCCAAGCTGCAACCGTTCTATCCGTGGTAATTTTACTTCCAGAAGATAAATCAAATTTATTTTCGGATTCATCTTCGTTATAAGCCAAGATGACCTCGCTGTTGAAGCGTTCATCTGAATACTTTAGGTGGCTGGCAAGGTTATAGAGAGAGTTTTCGGCCTCAGCGCCAGATTTGGAAGATCCATCGTCATACTCAGATTCGCCGTCCTGAAAGTAGCCTTGTAAGCTGACTGTCCAGTTATCATCAATGTGGGTACCAATTTCAGCGACAGCATTACTCTGCTCGAAGCCATCATTGTCTGATTCGTAAGGGTCTTTACGCGCCGAAAAACCATCTGCACCATTCGTTTTAATCGCTACTTTGCCCCATGATGCATTTCCAATTTCACCAGCAAAAGAAGCACCCAATTCGTAGAAGCCGTTACTGCCTCCACCTATAGTGGCCTGAGCAAGACTCTCTCCCTGCTGGTAAGCCGTAATGATATTAAGTACACCACCGATAGCATCAGAGCCGTATTGCGCAGCACGTGTACCTCGTACAAGTTCAACCCGTTCAACACCGGTTAATGGTATTTGGCTGAAATCAACCGCTCCCAATGTCGCACTACCGATGCGCACACCATTAATCAGTACCAGCAAATGAGCGGACTTAGTCCCTCGCACAAAAACTTCAGTTGTCTGACCATAACCGCCAGCAACAACCTGCACTCCTGGTAAGCGACGCAGTACTTCTGTTAGGGATTTGGCCTGAATAGCATCAATTTCTTCTTTGGTAACAATAGAAACAGATGCAATCGTATTCTTGGCAGACTGCTCAAAACGATTGGCGGTCACCACCATGGTCTCATCGGCGGTGGTGGTCTGGGCGGAAACGAGCGAGGATTGCAGACACAAAGGTGCCAACGCCACGGCTAAAAGCGTTTTTTTCATTGTCATGGATACCTTAAATCGCGTTGAAATCTGGGCAGTCTCCATACTGCCTGTCTCGCTGGTCGGTCTTCGGACTTGAGAGCATGGTTGAACAACCGCCTAGGACAACGACTTCCCATTTCATCTGGCCGGCGTTGCGCTTGCCTGATGAAACAGTGTCTGGCTATCTGCCTTGTGTCTTTCGTTCTCTCTTACCGCTGCGCGTCAGTTACGGATTCTCACCGTATTCCCCGCCTGCGAACAGGCAAACCAGCGCAGCGGAATGCTAGTTTTACCGGTCGGAATTGTCTAGTTTAGTTTGCTATTAGTCATGACAAATCTATCTGGCCTGCACTTTTCTCCCCCCTTTCACTGGACATCAGTCAACAATGCAATAAAATCTGCGCTCTTATTTTGAGCAGTTTTGAGGCAACACCATGGCAGCAACCCCAATCAACCCCGCCACCTACCAAGCACAACTGGACGAAAAGGCCGAGCGTATGCAAGCGCTGTTTGCTGACGTAGACACCCCGGAGTTGGAGGTGTTCGCTTCTCCTGCTCAACACTACCGTATGCGTACTGAGTTTCGTGTCTGGCATGAAGGTGAAGACCTGTATTACATCATGTTCAATCAGGAAACCCGCGAGAAGTACCGGGTCGATCAGTTTCCGCAAGCCAGCCGTCTGATCAATGATTTGATGCCGTTGCTGGTAGATGCCATGAAGCCGAACCGTGCGCTGCGTCATAAGCTGTTCCAGGTCGATTTCCTGTCAACACTGAGCGGAGAGATTCTGGTTTCCCTGCTTTATCACCGTCAACTGGATGATCTGTGGGTTGCAGAAGCCAATGCCCTGAAGCAAAGGCTGAATGATGAAGGGTTCAACCTCAATCTGATCGGTCGTGCACGTAAACAGAAAATCGTGCTGGATCAGGACTATGTGATTGAGAAACTGACGGTTCACGATCAAACACTGACCTATCAGCAGGTTGAAAACAGCTTTACCCAGCCGAACGGCGAGGTGGCGCAAAAGATGCTGGAGTGGGCGGTAGACTGCACTCAGGACAGCGAAGGAGATCTGCTGGAGCTGTATTGCGGCAACGGGAACTTCTCGCTGGCACTGGCAAAGAATTTTGACCGTGTGCTGGCCACAGAACTGGCCAAGCCGTCGGTGGAATCGGCACAGTACAACATTGCAGCGAACAAGATAGACAATGTGCAGATCATACGTATGTCTGCTGAAGAATTTACTCAGGCGATGGAAGGGCAGCGCGAGTTTCGCCGCCTGAAAGACAATAACATTGATCTCAGCAGCTACAACTGCAACACCATTTTTGTTGATCCGCCCCGCTCAGGCATGGACGAGGATACCTGTCGCATGGTTCAGGCCTATGAGCGTATTGTCTATATCTCCTGTAACCCGGACACCTTAAAAGCTAACCTGGAGATTCTGGGTCACACCCATCGCATTACCCGGTTTGCGCTGTTTGATCAGTTCCCTTACACCCACCACATGGAAGCGGGTGTAATGCTGGAACGTAAATAATCCAAGCGAAAACGGCAAAAACGAAAAAGGCGCCTCAGGCGCCTTTTCTGTTTCATGCATGTATATTATGACGCGTTATCTTGAGACTTTGACTTAGGCTTCATCACACCCATGCGGTAAGCGACCCACAACAGCAGCGCTAAACAGATCATCAACGGCAGGAAGTTAGATCCCATATCCGGTGCCTGCGCGCGCAGAAAGGCAGAATAGCCAAAAGCGCCAACCAGAAACAAAGCAAAAGCAATGGCCGGGGTCCCTTCCGCCATCGGGCGTGTCAGGTAGTCCTGATACATGCAATACACAGTCATCACAAAAGCAATCACCGGAAAAATAGAAAAAGCGACAGCACTGGAGGTAAATACTGCCAGCGTGGCGTTACCGCACAGTCCTGCTAACAGTGACAGGATTAAGGTCTTGCGTTCTGCTTTAACTTGTTGCTTGTCCATATCTTCACCAACATACTCAATTAAGGTTTATGCGCCAGCGTGTTGCGCTCACGCTCTTTACGATACCAGTAAGCTCCTTTGGCTATCATTCGCAGTTGCATGATTAAGCGCTCTGCATGTTCTGCCCGCGACTGACTGTCCAGATCCAGTGCATCGGCTCCTGAACTGAACACCAAAGTGACTAACGCTTCAGCCTGGATATAAGCTTCTTCGTGCCGGCTCCCGCCTTTGGCTTCCAGATACTCAGTGAGTTCCGCCACGAAGTGCTGAATTTCTCTCGCCACAGCAGCACGGAATGCCGGCGAGGTGCCGGAGCGTTCCCGTAACAGCAAACGAAAAACGTTCGGGCTGCTTTCAATAAATTCCATGAAGGTTTCAACAGAAGTGCGGATAACACTGCCTTCTTCAGCAATGCGCTGGCGAGCCTGACGCATCAGCTGGCGAAGCAGTAAGCCACCTTCATCAACCAATGTTAGTCCAAGTTCATCCATATCTTTGAAGTGGCGATAAAAAGATGTGGGTGCTATACCAGCTTCACGCGCAACTTCGCGCAAACTGAGATTGGAAAAACTGCGCTCAGCACTGAGCTGGTTAAAGGCTGCGTTAATCAGTGAACGCCGGGTTTTTTCTTTTTGTTGGGCCCTGATCCCCATGGGTTCCTGCTTCTGTTAAGTTGCCAGTTTGAGTCTCACTATACCCGCTTTCAGCCACTTGATCAGCGCCAATCCACACTTTGCCGGTGGGAATACTAACGGCCCTGTCAGGTGGAAGCAAAATCACAAACGTCATTTTCCCTGTCGGCTCACAAACTGCTGTCTGCCAGCGATAAAAATGGGGGTTTCTTCTGCCACAACGTGATCCTACGCGCTCTATCGGGGAGTCGCGATTTTCCCTTCGATTGGAAAGCGTTACACTCCGCACCACAGAAACAATCGGATAAATAAGGCGGCCCATGAGCACTCAACACCCCACGACTCCTTCTCACTATGATGTGATTATTATCGGCAGCGGACCCGGAGGCGAAGGGGCCGCCATGGGACTGACCAAAGCAGGTTTCAGCGTCGCTATTATTGAACGTGAAAGCCGTGTCGGCGGCGGCTGTACCCATTGGGGCACTATCCCCTCTAAAGCACTGCGTCACGCGGTCAGCCGTATTATCGAATTCAATAAAAACCCGCTCTACAGCAAAAACACCACCACACTGCACAGTACTTTCAGCCAGATTCTTGGTCACGCGCAGACAGTGGTCAGTAAGCAAACGAGAATGCGCCAGGGCTTTTATGATCGCAACAGTTGCCCCATCATTGCCGGTGAAGCCAGTTTTGTCGACCAACACACCATACGTGTTCGCCACCCTGACGGCAGTCATGACACCTATACCGCCGATAAATTCGTGATTGCCACCGGCTCACGTCCTTACCAGCCCAAAGATGTCGACTTCACCCACCAGCGCATCTACGACAGTGACTCCGTGCTGCGTCTGCAGCACGACCCGCGCCACATTATTATTTACGGGGCCGGGGTGATCGGCAGTGAATATGCCTCTATCTTCCGCGGCCTGGGGGTAAAAGTTGACCTCATCAACACCCGCCAACGGCTGCTGGAATTTCTTGATAACGAGATCTCTGATTCGCTGTCTTACCACCTGTGGAACAACGGTGTGATGATCCGCAGCGGGGAGGCCTACAGCAAGATTGAAGGCACGGAAGACGGCGTGATCCTGCATCTGGAATCCGGCAAGAAAATGAAAGCCGACTGTCTGCTGTACGCCAACGGCCGGACAGGTAACACAGATCGCCTCAACCTGGAGGTGGTCGGACTGACACCAGACTCACGCGGCCAGCTGTCCGTCGACCAAAACTACTGTACCGAGGCCGATAACATTTATGCGGTGGGTGATGTGATTGGCTATCCGAGTCTGGCGAGCGCCGCCTATGATCAGGGCCGCTTCGTGGCGCAGGCCATAGCAACCGGTCAGGCTCAGGGCCAGCTGATCGATCACATCCCAACCGGTATCTACACCATTCCTGAAATCAGCTCTGTGGGTAAAACAGAGCAGCAGCTGACTGCGGAAAAAGTCCCTTATGAGGTGGGACGGGCGCAATTCAAACACCTGGCCCGCGCTCAGATAGCCGGTACCGATGTCGGCAGCCTGAAGATACTGTTCCACCGCGAAACCAAAGAGATCTTAGGGATCCACTGCTTCGGTGAGCGGGCGTCTGAGATCATTCACATTGGTCAGGCGATCATGGAACAGAAAAACGGCGGTAACAGCATAGATTACTTCGTCAATACCACCTTTAATTACCCGACCATGGCTGAAGCCTACCGGGTGGCCGCACTGAATGGACTGAACCGCCTGTTTTGAAAGCACCACTCCGCAGCCAATGCTGTGGAGCGGTACACACCATAAAAAAACGGCGCTCTAGGCGCCGTTTTACGATTGGGACTTTTGCGATTGGGGCTTTGCTTATCGGCGGTTACCGCGATAAGCCGGTGATGGGTTAAGTACCATGTGACGGTTGATGTCTTTAAACAGCAGGTAGCGGAAACGACCCGGACCACCGGCATAGCATGCCTGCGGGCAGAAAGCGCGTAACCACATATAGTCACCGGCTTCCACTTCCACCCAGTCCTGATTCAAATGATAAACCGCTTTACCTTCCAGTACGTACAGACCATGTTCCATCACATGAGTCTCATCAAACGGAATGATCCCGCCGGGCTGGAAAGTCACTATGTTCACTTGCATGTCGTGACGCATATCTTCAGAATCAACAAAGCGGGTTGTTGCCCAGGCATCGTTGGTGTCAGGCATCGGCGTTGGCTCGATGTCATTCTCATTGGTTACAAAGGCGTCAGGCACCTCAATACCTTCAACAAATTCATAGGCCTTGCGGATCCAGTGGAAACGCACCGGCGCATCGCCATTGTTTTTCAGGCTCCACTTGGCTGATGGCGGCAGATAGGCATAACCGCCGGTTTCCATCTGATATTGCTCGCCTTCCAGCGTCAGGGTCATCTCGCCTTCTACCACAAACAGCACACCTTCCGCACCCGCATCCAGTTCGGGTTTGTCGCTGCCGCCCTGCGGGGAGACTTCCATGATGTAATGGGAGAAAGTTTCAGAAAAACCACTCATTGGCCGGGCAATCACCCATAGCCGGGTATTGTCCCAGAACGGCAGAAAGCTGGTCACGATATCACTCATCACGCCCTTAGGAATGATGGCATAGGCTTCGGTAAAAACCGCGCGGTCAGAGAGAATCTGTGTTTGCGGTGGCAGGCCACCTGTGGGGGCATAATAAGTATTCCGGGCCATTACATATGTCCTTTCATGTATAGCAGTATTACTGCGCCAATGGATAAGCAGAGTCTTGACGAGGCTGCTGTTTCAATTCTGAATTGTGTTGATTGTAGATCATGGCAATTTGATTTATAAATTAAATAACTTAATGCCAAGTAGTGGGATTTCCACTGGTAACGGATTATGAATCAGAACAAGACGTTAGACCCGGTGCTGCTGCGCAGCTTTGTCGCCGTGGTCGATTCCGGCAGCTTTACCCGAGCCGCCGACAGTACTCACCTCACTCAGTCGACGGTCAGCCAGCAGGTCCGCAAACTTGAGTCTCAGCTCGGCTGCGAACTGCTGCACCGCAAAGGACGCTATGTCACAGCGACGCTGGAAGGCGAGCGGGTGCTCAATTATGCCCGCCGCATCCTGCAATTGATGAATGAAGCGGTCGTGCAGACCAGTGTCAGCGCCGAACAGCAAAAAATCCGGCTTGGGGTGCCGGAGGACTTTGCCACTCACGCCATCATGCCCACGCTGCATGCTTTCTCAACTGAATTTCCGGGCATCCGGTTGGAAGTGAAAAGTGGCTTATGCAGCGATATATGGCGGAAATTTCAGAGTAACGAGCTGGATTTAGCCCTGGTCAAGCAGCGGCAGGGCAGCCTGCCGGGGTTAGCCAGCTGGCCGGAGCCTTTGTGCTGGATTGATAGCTTACACAGCAATAACCTCGACAGGCAGCCGGTTCCCCTGGTGTCTTTTCCTATTGGCGGCCTGTATCGCAATGAAATGGCCCATACGTTTGACAGCCTGGGCAGAAGCTGGCGTCTGGCCTACGTAAGCACCAGTTTGTCGGGGGTTTGCTGTGCCGTCGAGGCCGGGCTGGGTATTTCGCTGCTACCTAGAAGGCTGGTGACCGAGCACCACAGAATTCTGGATCAAGATGACGGACTGCCGCCGGTGCAGGATATGGAAGTGACCCTGCATACCCAGGATAAGCTGTCGGCGCTGAGCAAAATCCTGGCAGAGCGACTGATCAGTACTTGCGATCGCATCTTTGAACATGAAGTCTGATGCGGTTTTTCCCGAGCGGCTGACAACGTACCACAGCCTCTTTCTGTCAAAAGAGGCCAAGTCAGCCCACTTAGCTGGCTTCCATCATCCGGTTGTCCGGGGTCAGGATATCTGCCCAGGGCAGGCTTTCATCGCCCAGCGTAATAAAGTTCGGGTTCTCCAGCGTGTGGCGCTCATTGTAAGACAGAGGTGTCAGGTGGGTATTGAGAATACGTCCGCCCGCTTCTTCCACAATGCACTGTGTCGCCGCTGTGTCCCACTCGCCTGTGGGGCCTAAACGCAGGTAACAATCGACTGCCCCTTCTGCCACCAGACAGGATTTCAGGGCCGCTGACCCCAGCGGTACTAAGTCGTAATTCAGTGCAGGATCCAGCCGGTTGGTGATCGCCCGGATATCCTGGCGGCGACTGATAGCCACAGCTATCGACTGGGTCGGCCCTTCGTGCTTATGGGTCGAGATGGAGACAGTTTCACCTTCGGGGGTAATTTTCCAGGCCCCCTGCCGGCGGCTGGCGTAGTAAACGACACCTGATATCGGCGCATACACCACACCCATCACAGGGTGATTGTTCTCAACCAGGGCGATGATTGTGGCAAAGTCGCCACTGCCAGCGATGAACTCTTGCGTACCGTCGAGAGGATCGACCAACCAGTAACGCTCCCACTGCTGGCGCTCTTCCAGCGGAATAGTTGCATCTTCTTCAGACAACACAGGAATATCCGGAGTCAGCTCGGTTAATCTTTCCAGCACCAGTTTGTGGGCGGCCAGATCTGCGCTGGTCACAGGCGTATTGTCAGTCTTGATCTGTTTTTCGAACTGACCACGCTGATAAATATCAAGGATCACCTGTCCCGATTCCCGGGCAATTTCTATCACGGATGGAATTAACATCGACAGCTCCATCTCACACTCCTGCTAGGATAAGTACTTCAATGCCAGGAACAAGGCGGTAATGCTTCTGGCTTCAGCAAAATCAAGATGGCTCAGTAACTCTTCAGCCTGTGACAATGGCCAGCGCACAATATCCAGCGGCTCAGGTTCATCGCCGATCAGTTTCTCAGGAAATAAATCCTGCGCGAGAAACAGCGTCATCCTGCTGGAAAAATAAGACGGCGCCAGCACCACTTCTTTCATTGGCACTAACTGTCTGGCACCAAAACCAATTTCTTCTTTCAATTCCCGGTTAGCGGCTTGGTCGGCCGTTTCGCCGTGGTCTATCAAACCCTTGGGAAAGCCGAGTTCATAGCGATCCGTTCCTGCCGAATACTCACGCACCAATAAGAGATCGCCCTCTGCCGTCACAGGCACCATCATCACAGCATGCCGGCCGCTGGGTTTCATTCGCTCATAAGTACGGGTTTCACCGTTACTGAAACGGAGATCCAAAGACTCTATTTTAAACAGGCGGGATTGTGCCACCACCTCGGTTGCCAGAATTGTCGGTTTCTTATTCTCTGCCGCCATCATATTTCCCTGTCGCTTGGTCTATCTGCTATTAAATGGCATGGCGGTCATGAAATAAAGGAAAAATGCGTATTCAGACAGATTTGATTTTCCTCACCCCGCCAGACCAGGTGTCGCTGCGCAGCCTGTGGCCTACAGGCGACCGGTATAACGAATAGGATAACGGCCATCGGCATCCGGGTTGCCCAGCCATTTCAGCTGTTCCTGTAAGCCTGATGGCAGCTCGGCGCCCGGTTTAAACCAGCCGTTCAGGTTATAACGCTGATCCGTGGTTAAGCCCGCTTGCCATTCGCTGCTTACCTGGGCCGAAGCCTGATTGGCCGTCGCCGCCAGTTGCCCGTCATTACAGCTCAGTTCCGCCAGTACCTGACCGGGATCGACGTCACCCAGCGGTGTGCCTATGCTGGCTCCACTCCACACTAGTCCGCCGTCCAGCGACTGGCAGTAAGGCACCGCAAACCTGTAGTCACGAACGGTGAGTTCGAAGTTACCGCCCAGATTCAGAGGCACCGGTAGGCGTGCATACTGAATCGCCTGCTGGGCAGGCAGGGATAACAGCAAGTTCTGCGCATACAAACCACTGAGATCCGCGCCCATCAAACCTCGTCCTCTCAGCCCCAGATCACTGCCCTGGCCCAATCGCACCGCAAATTCAGCATTGGCACTCAGCAGCTTCCACGGACTGAGTTCCCAGTAAACCTGCCCCAGGTTCCACTGCTGCCAACGCACCTGACTCGCGGCCCCTTGCCAGGGCGTTCCGCTGATGCCGGTCACCGACAGTCCGGGCACCTTGGGCACATACTGCCACACCCAGCTCGCCGGCAAATGCACCAGCAGACTTACAATCAGGGCCAGCACAAAACTCACCCCTAACAATATGTTGTACCTCACGCTTAGCCTCGTCCCAGCTGTAAACGGTTCACTTCTACCAGCCCCGCCTGATTGGTTTTTGATACATCCAGAAACTGCGCTTCAATACCATGTTCTTCACGCAGAAAAGCCAGCCAGTTAACTAATGTATTAAAGGGCAAAGGCTGCACCCAAACCTGAACGGCTTCGTCACGCGGCTGCATTCTGATCAATTCAATGCGAAACCGGCGCGTGGTTTCATTGACGACCTGATTCAGCCCCAGGGGGCTGACACTGCCAGTTGCGCCGGTTTTAGCCCGCAACGCGGTAATATCGTCAGCCTTCTCGCTGACCCAGCTCAGTAGCTGACGCTCTGTTTGCAGATTTTGCTCGGCAGAGTCAGCCCTTTGTGCCATCGGCTGCCAAATGCCCCAGTATAATACGGCAATCACCAGTGCGATTGCGCCGCCAATCACCAGACGCTGCTCTCGCCCGCTTAATGCTTTAAACCACTGATTCACGAACGTCTCCTCAGCACCAGAGCACCACTTACCTGCTGGCCGTCACGGTTAAGCTGGCCCTGTTCAACTTCAAATCCTTCCACCAGCAAAACCCTGAGCTGTTCGAAATGCTGGAATTCAGCCGCCACCGCCTGCAACCTCAATTCATGGCGGTTGTGATCGTATTTCAGATTCTGCACCGAGATCTGCGGCACTTTCAGTAACGCCGGACGCAGCTCAATCAACCAGGGCAATACCCCCTGACCCGATTCCGCACCGCCGAGGCGTGACAGCTCCTGATTCATCTGGCGTTTCAGGTAACTGCTGGTGGGAATATTGTTAAATTGCGGCAGTAACTGGCGAAAGATACGCTCACTCTCGGTTTTATAGGCCAGTGCCTGATTTTCCATGCCCTGCACACGCACCACATATTCAGCTACCAGCACGCCCAGTACCAGCACAGCGGCAATGCCCACTTTTCGCCAGGGCTTAAGCGCTTTGTGCCAGGTCGGTTGCAGTTTATAAGGACCGGACAGTAAATTGACTTTGCTGTCATCAGCCCCTTTCGCCAACAAGGCCATCACAAGCTCAGGCGCTTCGGCCTGCCAGTGTCCCGGCATGCCGGATGGTGCTGGGGTGAAATGACGAATCCGGTGCTGACTGACCGAATCTTCTGTGTCGTCCGTTAACGCCTCGGCCGCGGTTTGCGCATCGGCGCTCTGCGCTTCAGGGGATTCCTCTTCCAGCACCTGGCTGATTAATGGCACCTGTTGTGCCATCATCCAGCTCGCCAGCCATTCGGTGTCGGCGCAAATGCCCTGAGTCGCCGACTGGCGCAATAGCCACTGACCATCAATCTCGGCGGCACTGTAACTATTGTCAAAGGCCGGCAAACAGAGACAGTCTGGAATGATTTTGCGTACCACCAGCCCGGCATCGTCACATAACGACAACCAGTGCTGCATCCGCTGATGTCCGACAACAGCAACATCCGCCTTATCGGCTTCCCGCTTAAGCATATGAATGTGCAGGTCATCAACATCCTGCGCCAGCTCTTCTTCCAGCAGATACGGCAGTACCTGTGCCAGTTGACGCCCGGACCCGGATGGGATCGATACCTGGCTCAACAGCACATCGCTGCCTGATACCAGCAGATACACAGGCCGGTTTTCCCCGTATGCCGCCAGCTCGCCCAGCTGACCACTGTCAGCCAGTTCACCCGAGGCAATCACTTCCTGTTGCTGTGGCGACCAGACCAGCCAATGTACCGGCCCGTCAGGACGGCTACTCAGCCTTATCGTCAGAAACTCGCTCACTCATTCCTCCATAACGGCGACGTACGACAGTCACCTTGTTCTCCCCGTCTCGTTTGAGCAGGGCTAATATTCGCAATCGCGCGCGATCCACTGTCACTTCAGCATCGAGCTCAAAAAAATCACTTTTTACGGCCAGGTAAGATTTCGCCTGTTTGCGCGCCGCTTCAGTCAGCCGGTTAACGGCCCCTTCGGCCAGAAAGGCATCCACATCCTGCCAGCCATCATAGGGGCGGTTCTCTATCAACTGGCGGGCATCATCCAGGCTCAGTTCCGGGCTGAACACGCCGACCAGCAGCGCTGCCTGAGCAGGCTGGATCGTATTGACATTGATCAGCAGATCGGTCGACGGTAAGGCACACAATAAAGGGCGAGCCTGCTGATACATGGTGGCACTCACGCCATTCACCGCGCGAAACTCACTCACATCTGCCATCAGATTTCTGGGCGGCAGGTATGCCGGTGAAAAACCTTCATAGCTGCTGTCGCCTGCACCGTAGGCGCTGTACACTGTCTCGTCGGGATCGACATACTCCCACACCGAATCCGCCGCCACTTCTGCTTCATAGCTTTCCGCTCCCGCCTCTTCTAACAGAGCCTGCAGAAAACGTACCCGAAACGGCTTCTGGCTGCGATCCTGCTCAGGTGCCTGACCCGACAAGGCATTCAGGTTATAGCACGCCTGCAGATCATAGATATTTCCCTGCACTTCGCCATTATCCAGCGGATAGCTCTGGCCTTCAGTTGCCCAGACCTGGCTTAAGTTAACAGTGTCACTGTCCGCCAGACTCTGTTCTATCGCCACTTTGGCCAACTGCTCCATACCCTGGCTGTACCAATAGGCCTGCTGGTTAAAAACCTGATTCTCAACCCGATAAAAATTCAGTTGCAGACGATCTGTCATCTGAACCGCCAGCAATGTCATTATGGCTAACAGCAGCAGGGCCACAATTAAGGCTACCCCTTGCTGTCTGGCGGGAGACTGTCTCATGAGGCGGTCTCCTCATCTGGCTTTTCTGCGTCCGGCAATACCGCTTCCGGCAGCATATAAACGCGCTCTATCTTACCCAGATCTTCCAGTGTCAGGGTGACAGCAATGCCTTTGGGCAATCTGGTATTATCTGACCAGGCTTCCTGCCAGCCTTGCGCACCGTAGTAGCTGAATGACAAAGCCGTCACCCCTTGCAGCACCTTACGCACCAAAGGCTCAGTACCTACCACAGTGTCGGGATAGCGAAACCACACCCGCTCGAGTTTGTCATCAATAATGCGATAGCCCACCCGGAGAATCTCGCTGCGGGGAAACATTTGCTGTGGGTTCTGCCAGCCATCGCGGGTAAAAATAATGCCGTGACTGGCGGAATCAAGCAGGTATTCGCCGCTCTGCAACAAAGGGCCACTCTCGTTATTGCCCTGCTGCCTGACCTGACGGCCGATAATCTGACGAAAATCGTTGTCCAGCATCAGCATGGCCCGCTGAATTTCCTGTAACCGTTGGTTATGCTCCCGCGACTGTTCATCGCTGCGCTGCACCCCGTTCATGACCTGATAGGCCGACAGGCTGAACATAGCAAACACCGCAATAGCCACCAGTACTTCGAGCAGTGTAAATCCCGCATGTCGCGATAATGGCTGACGATGCTCAGTTCTCAATGTAAGTCCTTAAGGTCGCCACCCTGTCTTTCAGTGCCTCATCGGTAGCGACAACGATATCCAGAGCCCGGAGGTAGCCATCCGCTGTGGCGGTGCTTTTGATTGACCAGTACCATTGCCGTCCGGCGAGCTCAGATTTGCCTTTCTTCTCGGCGGTCAGCCGCTCGCCTGCAATGCGAATTCGGGCCAGCTCATTATCCGCTACCATGGTGGCAAAGGTTTTCTGCTCCAGGTAGCCCATAGCGTTGATGTGCTGTCCGACCGCCTTCATCACACTCAAGGCGGCCGTCGCAAAAATGGCCATGGCAACCAGCACTTCCAGTAACGTGAAACCCGTTTGAGAAGATAATTTCCGCCGGGAACTCATTGGCCTGACTCCTCTCGGGTGGCTCCCGGTTCAAGCAGGTGCAATTGTCCGACTTCATCGGCTTCGACTGTCCAGATATCACCTTCTCCACTGGCATCAAACGACACAGTAAAAGGCGTATACTCACCACTGGACATCACGATAATCTGCGGCGGTTTGGCTTTTTCATCTTCTTCACTGGCAAAAAGATCCTCGTCAAACAGCGAACCGGGTTCGAACAAACGATCCTCGTCCTGCCAGGCGTCGCTGCCAACCTTGACTTCCATGCCGAGCGTATCGGGCAAAGTGACTTCGCTGAAGTAACGTGAATCCTTGAGGGGTTGCCAGCCTTTCGGGTCCAGCTCAAAAAACTGGTAGCCCTGCCTGTCAACCCGGACACCGTAATCACGGCCATTCAGCATGGCATCTTCACCCAGCAGCTGCACCAGATAATAAAATCGCTGTGATTCTTCTTTCAGCACCTCATTTTTAGGCGCCGGCAGTGTCATCACAACGGCTACGGCGCTGGTGGCCAGCAGTACCAGCACCAGCATCAGTTCAATCAGCGTAAATCCGGCAGCTGCACGTTTCATAGTTTGAATTAACGGTAATCCAGCATATTCCAGTTACCGATATCGGTATTGACCTCTTCACCGCCTTCCTGGCCGTCAGCACCCAGGCTGAAGACATCCACCGGACCATGTTCACCAGGCATCACGTAGTTATAGTCGTTACCCCAAGGGTCTTTAGGCAGACGCTTGATATAGCCACCGTTACGGTAATTACGTGGTTCAGGGCTTGACGCAGGCTCAGTCACCAGCGCATCCAGACCTTGATCTGTGGTTGGATAAACACTGTTATCCAGCTTATACATATCCAATGCCTGCTCCAGCGCACCAATATCGGTCACGACTTTCTGCTGATCGGCCTTTTCTTTATTACCCAGCAAGTTCGGGACGACCAGACTGGCCAGTACGCCCAGAATCACGATAACCACCATGACTTCCAGCAGGGTAAAACCGCGTTGTTGACGTTGCATTAACACACCTCCAAAAGGGAAAACTACATGCCCACCATGTTATTCAGGGCAATGATTGGCATCAGAGTCGCGATAACGATAAACATCACCACCCCAGCCATTACTACAATCAAAAGGGGTTCAAACACCCCCAGTGCCATGTTGACCAAAGATTCGAAATCTCTGTCCTGATTATCGGCCGCCCGGGTCAGCATCTGCTCCAGCTCGCCACTGCGCTCACCACTGGCTATCATGTGGAGCATCATGGGCGGAAACAGCTTAGTTTGTTCCAGTGAGACGCGAAGACTGGCGCCTTCCCTGACCTTATCGGCTGCCTCAAGGATTTCCTGATTCACCCAGGTATTGGTCATGACCTGAGAGGCCACCTTCATTCCATCAAGCAAAGGGATGGCACTGGAGGTACAAATCGACAGCGTGCGGGCAAAACGGGATGTGTTCAGGCCACGCGCCACTTTACCGATAACAGGAACGCCCATCATCCGCCTGTCCCAGCGCAGCCGCAGGTCCGGACGACGCAACGCCATCCGGATACCCGCAATCAGCAGTATGATGACCAGCACAACGGCCAGTCCCCAGTGCTGAACAAAATTACTGGCGGCCAGCAGCACCTGAGTGATCTGCGGCAATTCCTGCCCCATATGGACAAACTGATCCACAATTTTCGGCACCACAGTGGCCAGCAAAAAAGCCACCACAGACACGGCAACCAGAGTCAGCATGGTCGGGTAAATCAGCGCTTGCTGCAGCTTACTGCGCATTTTCTGCCGGTTTTCAGTGTAATCGGCCAGACGATTGAGCACGGTATCCAGATGGCCGGATTTTTCCCCTGCCGAGACCATGGCCCGAAACAGCTGGTCAAAGATATGAGGGAATTCTGCCATGCTGTCTGCCAGGGTGTAGCCTTCAACTACTCTAGAGCGCACCGCCAGCATCATGTTTTTCAGACGGACTTTTTCGCTCTGCTCGGCCACCGCGCGCAGGCACTCTTCTAACGGCATCCCCGCCTGGACCAAGGTGGCCAGCTGGCGGGTCAGCAGGGACAGTTCATTGGTGCTGATCCCGCGGCGAAACGCAATCCGCCCGCCCGCCTTGCGCTTTTCACGCTCATGACTCTGGCTGACTTCAACCGGGATCAATCCCTGCTCGCGCAGTTGCTGGCGAAGCTGGCGGGCCGTATCGGCTTCCATGACGCCTTTTTTCTGGCGTCCTTTGGTATCCAGGGCCTTATATTCAAATGCTGCCATCAGCCCTCCCTGGTCACTCGCATCACTTCTTCAAGCGTGGTAATACCCTGGCGGACTTTGGCCAGACCATCATCACGGATACTCGGGGTGTGCTGGCGGATCACTCTTTCTATCGCCTGCTCGCCGGCATCGGCATGGATCAGCTCCTGTACCTGTTCATCCACCAGCAGCAGTTCGTGAATTCCGGTCCGGCCACGATAGCCTTTGTTATTGCAGTGCTCGCAACCGACGGCATGATAGAGGGTCAAGGACTCATATTCCGGTACATCGAACAGCTTTTTCTGCTCACTGTCAGCCTGATAGGGATCGCGGCAATGGGGACACAGCGTCCGTACCAGACGTTGCGCCAGTACTCCCAGCAAAGAAGAAGAGACCAGGAAAGGCTCGATGCCCATATCGCGCAAACGGGTCACGGCACCAATCGCTGTGTTGGTGTGCAGGGTCGACATCACCATATGACCGGTCAGGGAGGCCTGCACGGCAATGGAAGCGGTTTCCAGGTCACGGATCTCACCGACCATCACCACATCCGGATCCTGACGCAGAATCGCCCGCAGCCCACGGGCAAAGGTCATGTCCACTTTGGTATTCACCTGTGTCTGACCTATGCCATCGATATCAAATTCAATCGGATCTTCGACCGTCAGGATATTGCGCTCATGGCTGTTCAGCTCCTGCAGGCCGGCATATAAAGTGGTCGATTTACCCGAACCGGTCGGCCCTGTCACCAGTATGATGCCGTGCGGACGGGCAATCAGGTACTGGAAACTTTTGTGAATACGGGGCGTCATGCCCAGGCTGTGTAAATCCAGCCGGGTCGCATTTTTATCCAGCAAACGCAATACGACACGCTCACCGTGCGAGGACGGCATGGTTGACACCCGCACGTCTACCGCCCGGCCACCGATGCGCAGAGAGATCCGGCCATCCTGAGGCACGCGTTTCTCGGCGATATCCAGCCGGGCCATGACTTTGATCCGGGAGACCAGAAGCGGCGCCAGTTTGCGGCTCGGGGTCAGCACCTCGCGCAGCACGCCATCGACACGAAAACGAATCGACAAGGTTTTCTCAAAAGTCTCGATATGGATATCCGAGGCTCCTTCCTTGATCGCTTCAGCCAGCATGGCATTGATCAGCTTGATGATTGGCGCGTCATCTTCCGATTCCAGCAAGTCTTCGGTTTGAGGCAACTCTTCAGCCAGCGAGAAAAAGTCATCGCTGTCAGAGCCCAGATCTTCCATCAACTGACGCGCTTCCGACGAATCACGCTGATAGGCATCGGTGAGGCGTTGTTCAAAAGCATGCGGTTCCAGCGCTTCAACGCGAAAACTGCGGCCAGACACCCGGCGCACTTCCGCCAGCACCACAGCTTTTAGCGGTCCGTCATGATAAAGCACCCTGCCGTGTTCACCCGTTTCAAGCACCACTTTATGACGCTTGGCGAAAGAAAACGGCAAACGGAACTGCACCAGATCGGCCGGGCGCAGCGTGTCCATCACTTCTCCTCCAGACGGGATACAAATGCCCGTACTTCAGGGGGCAGAGAAATATCTTCGCCATATCTCGGCAATACCGGGGTTTTGGTCTCCGGCATCAGACGCAGGCCTTCATCGGCCTTATACAGCTGCTCAGCCCGGATATAGTTGTACTTACGCTGGGTAATACCATCTGCCGTCACGCCATCACGGATAATGGTCGGCTTAATAAATACCATCAGATTGGTTCTGCCCTTACTGGTATTATTGGATTTAAACAGGTGGCCCAGAATAGGAATATCGCCAAGAATCGGGATCTTGGATTCATTTTCGTTGGTCTCGTCCTGGATCAGGCCGCCCAGGGCAATCATCTGTCCGTCCTGAATCAGCACAGAGGTGGTAAGCTGTCGCTTGGAGAAACGCACGTCAACCGCGCCGTTGGCACCCAGAACGTTAGAGACCTCTTGCTCAATCTTGAGCTGCACAGAATCTCCTTCGTTAATTTGCGGGGTCACTTTGAGCTTGATACCCACTTCTTTGCGTTCGACGGTCTGGAATGGGTTATCGTTATTAGAGCTGGCCGTTGAGCCAGTCACCACAGGTACTTCCTCACCGACAATAAACGAAGCTTCGCCATTGTCCATCACGGTAATACTGGGTGAAGACAGGATGTTAGATTCACGGTCTGTGGCCACCGCATTGACCAGCATGGTCCAGTCACCCATGATCAAGCCCAGTACCGCACCATTGGCACCTGACAGCACCTGGCCCAGAGTCGAAAAATCGCCGCTTTCGGTAACTTCCACGTCAACCAGATTGTTATTATTGTCAAAGCGCTGCTCGGTCCGGGTAGTATCCTTCGCCTCTTCCAGACCAATCAGGTACTGACCGACAGGCACATTAGAGTTGTTAAACTGCACTATCCCGTTTTCTTTCGAGCCGTACTGAATACCGAAGTTGATACCGGCCCCTTCAGACAATTCAACAATCATCGCCTCAATCAGCACCTGAGCACGGCGGATGTCGAGCTGGGCAATGATGTTTTCCAGCGCGCGCATGATATCCGGCGGTGCCGTCAGGATCAGGGCATTGGTGTCGGCGTGCGCGGCTATCATCACATCATTTTTCTTAGCAACAGCAGCGGCCTGACCATTGCCTTGTTTTTCGGCCTGCAGGTTATCGGATACCCCTTTCAGTACATCGACCAGCTCTTCGGCATTGGCGTATTTGAGGTAAACGACACGGTTATTGCCCGAGCTCGCCATTTCTTTATCTAACTGGCGTATCAGACGTTTAAGGCGCTCACGCACTTTAGGATCGCCGGACAGCAGCACAGAATTGGTGCGCTCATCCGCGACTAATTTAGGTTGCAGAAACTCTGGCGTCGATTTGGCATCAGCCGACTTGTTCAGGGCATCGACAATGCGCACCATCTCTGCGGCAGAGGCATTATTGAGCTCAACCACGTCGATCTCTTTATCACCGGCACGGTCAACCCGCTCAATGATATCCGCCAGACGATTAACGACGGCCGCACGGCCGGTGATCATGATGATGTTCGCCGGGTCGTAGTGCACCACGTTACCCGCACCTGCGTTATCGTTCAGCTGACGCAGCAGAGGAGACAGCTCTCTGACGGAGACATTGCGTACCGCCACCACCCGGGTCACCACTTCATCACCCTGCGCCTGGGTTTTGCTGTCAACGACAGGAATAGAAGAAATTTTCGCGTCTTTATCACGGATAACTTTCAGTATGCCGTTTTCCATTTCGACGACGGCAAACCCGTACACTTCCAGTACGTTGAGGAAAAACTGGTAATACTGTTCGTCGTTCAGCAGATCATAGCTGCGGACATTAACCTGCCCTCTGACAGAGGGATCCACAATGATAGTTTTCTGCAGATTACGTCCAACAATGTTGATAAACTCTTGAATATCAGTTCCTTTGAAACTGGCGCTGAATTCACTTGCCATCAGGGGAGTCGACAGCAAGCTGGCCGCCAGCCACAGGGTGCCCTTACCCATCCATTTTTTCACAAAAAACTCCTGCGTATATACGCAATGTATTCGTGCCGCTATTGCAGCTCTATCAATATGTCATGTAACTGCCCGTCACGCTCTACTGTTAATGTCAGTTCAGTGGCAGAGGACAGCTCAGTCCACAACCGTGCCATCACGGTCGGGTCCTTCAAATCATTGCCGTTAAGACTCACTGCCAGATCTTCCGGCTGCAGCCCAACGGCATCAAAAAGCACACGGTTTTTCCCTGGATTAACCCGATAACCTATCAGCTCATCATCCTGCTTTACCTGAGATAAACGAATGTATGAGAAGAGGTTTTGTGGCTTGTCCATGATCTCTTGTTTTATCTGCGCCAGCTCGTCACCGGCTCCCTCGGATTCGGTAGAATCGGGCTGCACTGTCGGCTCGGGTGCCTGCCGTGCAGCCGGTGCAGTAGAAGGGGCTGACACCTGAGACCCATTCTGGCCAAACTTTTGTCCGTCCAGCATCAGTGTCTCATCGCGCCCGTTGTTACGGATAATGACCCGATCAACAAACACCCCCTGCAAAGTCGCGCGCGTGCCGTCTATCGCTTCATTCAAACCATAGGTATTCTGCTTACCCCGATTGGTGATCACAGCCAGAGTGGTTTGCGGGTTGTTACTCGCCACCACCCCAACCAGTGTCAGGTTAAGTTTAGTCTCTGGTGCATCCTGTTTGACAGGTTGCTGAGGAATTGCCTTAGGGGCATCCGCCCGATAGCGGCCGAACAGCTCCAACGTCAGCAATTCAGATACTTGCAGCCCCTGCTGATTAGCCCCGCCAGACTTGATGCTGGGTGCCTGCCAGGCCGGCGGCGCTTCCACTGGTTGTAATGCCGACCACACAAGACGCCCCAGCATCCAGGCCAGAACAACCACCAGACACCAGGTCACGATTCGGGTCAGAGACTGCATTGAGGGCATACGTTTTCCCGTCACTGCCTGACGCCAGTGCATTGTTACCCTAGCTACATCCATTTGCTGTTTTCTGCCTCATGACTCTTTGTAATCAATAATATGACAAGAAAAGCCCGGATTGAGTTCCAGTTATTTCAAGCGGATTTTTGCTTGCCGCAATCCCGACGCTCATCTTGTTGCATGACAGGTTAATATAGCAAACCCACTCACTGAAAAAATACTACTCATTTAGCAGTGTGTTATTTCGTGTGAGGAAATTCCCATTCATTGTTGAATTTGCGATCCGGCATCACCATTTAATAACTACTGTGTACCTGTAACGCTGACTTTTTGTGCAACGAAACAAGGTCTAAGACTATCTTCGCATTACAGTAAACCCAAACACTGTGAATGCGCTGTGTCAGATCAAGCCAAAACGAACGGTATTTTTCCTTGGCTTTTCGGGTCGTTAGCCAAAATGTGACACTGGTGATCTGTGACTTACCCGGATCACTATCACCTTGGCTCAGAGACAATCCGGCAGGGAATCAGGCTATGCAGCTGACGCAGCATTTCCATTGTGATATTTTTAGCGCCCATTTGGGTAAGGAGCCTATTTTATGAGTCGGCAACCCTCCGAATCCGATACAACAGAAGTGCGTCTGGACAAATGGCTGTGGGCTGCCCGCTTTTACAAAACCCGCTCGATCGCGCGAAACATGATCGACGGCGGAAAAGTGCACTATAACGGCCAGCGGTCCAAACCCAGCAAGCTTGTCGAGCTGGGGGCTGAAATCAAACTTCGGCAGGGTAATGAGGAAAAAACAGTCACTATCCTCAAAGTGTCCGGTACGCGTCGTGGCGCCCCGGAGGCCCAAACCCTTTATCAGGAAACAGCAGCCAGCCTGACTCAGCGCGAGCAACAGGCACAGATGCGCAAGCTCAATTCGCACAATCCGCACCCGGACAAGCGCCCGGATAAAAAGCAGCGACGCGATATACTTAAGTTTAAAAGCAATCACTGACAGTGAGTGCCGGAGAAAACCAAATCATGACCAGCGATAATCTTTACCGTTACCTGTTTGACGATGTGTCTGTTCGCGGTGAACTCGTACAACTCACCGATACCTATCAGCACATTATTGCCAGCAAGGACTACCCTGCGCCTTTGCAGACACTACTGGGCGAATTGCTGGTTGCCACCAGCCTGCTGACGGCCACTCTGAAATTCGAGGGGTCCATCACGGTACAACTGCAAGGTGACGGTCCTGTGAAACTGGCTGTGATTAATGGTGATCACAACCAGCAGATGCGTGGTGTCGCACGTTGGGACGGCGAACTGGCTGCGGACGGCAACATCCACGATCTAATGGGCAAAGGCCATATGATCATTACCATCACACCGAACCAGGGTGAACGCTACCAGGGCGTGGTCGGCCTGGAAGGCGACACGCTTGCCGCGTGTCTGGAAAGCTACTTTGCTAACTCAGAGCAATTGGCGACCCGCATCTGGCTGCGCACCGGTGAGGCCGACGGCCAGACTAAAGCCGCAGGCATGCTGCTGCAGATCCTGCCAGATGGTAAAGGCGATGCCAGTGATTTTGAGCACCTGGAGCAATTAACAGAGACAGTGAAGAATGAAGAGCTGTTCGGTCTGCCTGCTCAGGACGTGTTATACCGCCTGTACCACCAGGAGAAAGTAAAACTCTTTGATCCGCAACCGGTGATTTTCCACTGCGGCTGCTCTCGCGAGCGCAGCGCCGGTGCCATTAAGTTACTGGATCGTAATGAAGTTGAACGTATTTTGCAGGAAGAGGGTAAAGTCTCACTGCATTGCGACTACTGTGGCACCAGCTACGATTTCGACAGTTTTGATATTACCAGCCTGTTCGAAACCGGCTCCGAAGCCGACGATTCGCAGCTGCATTAATTTTCATCCATTATTAAGACTGAAAGTAAATTACATAAGCCAGCTACATGCTGGCTTTTTTTTTAACTCCTCCACACTTTTATGCTGCTTTCTGAAATGCAAGCACAGCTTATTCATGCTTAATTGGCAAGGAATATTAATCACTTACACTGGCATAAACCTTTCCAGACAGGGTAAAATTAGGCTAGGTACAGATAAAAACACTAGAAAGTAACCATACTTTGTATGTGGTTACGACAAAAGCTACCTCCCTGTACGCAGGGTAAAAAAAGACAGCCTAACTACCTCTTACCCCCCAGGAGTCGCTAATGACAGTCATGCACGCCGAAGATAAAAAGGTCAACCAACAGCTGAATTTGTCTCAGTATGGTATCCATAACGTAAAAGAAGTCCTTCGTAATCCTTCCTACGAAGTCCTTTTTGAGGAAGAAACCAGACCCGGTCTGGAAGGTTATGAAAAAGGCGTAGTGACAGAGCTGGGCGCTGTTTCTGTAGACACTGGCATTTTTACCGGTCGTTCTCCAAAAGATAAGTACATAGTCAAAGACGACACCACTCGCGATACTCTGTGGTGGTCAGATCAAGGCAGCAACGACAACAAACCACTGAGTTCAGAGGTCTGGAGCGATCTGAAAGCGCTGGTCGCCAATCAGCTATCCGGCAAACGTCTGTTTGTGATCGACGGCTACTGTGGTGCAAACCCGGACACCCGCTTATGTATTCGGGTGATCACTGAAGTGGCCTGGCAGGCACACTTTGTGAAGAACATGTTCATCCGTCCGAGTGACGAAGAGCTGGCCACCTTCAAACCCGACTTTGTGGTGATGAACGGTGCCAAATGCACCAATGACCAGTGGCAGCAACACGGCATGCACTCTGAAAACTTCACCGTGTTCAACCTGACAGAGCGCATGCAGCTGATCGGGGGTACCTGGTACGGCGGCGAGATGAAAAAGGGCATGTTCTCTATGATGAACTACTTCCTGCCGCTGCAGGACATTGCCTCTATGCACTGTTCAGCTAATCAGGGAGAAAATGGCGATGTTGCCGTGTTCTTTGGCCTGTCCGGCACAGGTAAAACCACCCTGTCTACCGATCCTAAGCGTAAATTGATTGGTGATGACGAGCATGGCTGGGATGACAACGGTGTCTTCAACTTCGAAGGGGGCTGCTACGCCAAAACCATTAAACTGTCGAAAGAAGCCGAACCGGACATCTATCAGGCGATCCGTCGTGACGCCCTGCTGGAAAACGTGACCGTTCGCGATGACGGCACCATAGATTTTGACGACGGTTCTAAAACCGAAAACACCCGTGTGTCCTACCCGCTGTACCACATTGAGAACATAGTGAAGCCGGTATCCCGCGGTGGTCATGCCAATAAAGTGATTTTCCTGTCGGCTGACGCCTTCGGTGTACTGCCTCCGGTGTCCAAACTGACGCCCGAGCAGACCAAGTACCACTTTTTGTCTGGCTTTACGGCGAAACTGGCTGGCACCGAGCGTGGCATCACAGAGCCGACACCGACCTTCTCGGCCTGTTTTGGTAATGCATTCCTGAGTCTGCACCCGACTAAATATGCGGAAGTGCTGGTCAAACGCATGGAAGCGGCAGGCGCTGAAGCCTATCTGGTCAACACTGGCTGGAACGGCAGCGGTAAACGTATCTCAATCAAAGATACCCGCGCCATTATTGATGCCATTCTCGACGGTTCGATCGAAAACGCTGAAACCAAGCAAGTGCCCATTTTCAATCTGACCGTGCCGACAGCCTTGCCGGGTGTGAATCCCGACATTCTGGATCCGCGCGATACCTATACCAGTGAAGCGGAATGGGAAACCAAAGCCAACGATCTGGCCAAACTCTTCATTAGCAACTTCGATAAATACACAGATAACGAACAAGGTGCCGCTCTGGTTGCCGCAGGCCCTCAGCTGGACTGATTTGAGTGAAACTGAAAGAAGCCCTGCACCGCAGGGCTTCCTTGTCTCTGAACCAATCGCACACTCGTGCAACAACCTTAGCTAAACACTAAATAGCCAACAAAAACCCGCCGCATTCCTTGCCAAGTAGTCGCATTTCCTTCACTCTTTTGACACCGGCCTTACCATGCCTTTTTCCCAAGACTTTCATCACCGCCCGATTGCCCGGCAGCGGCCTAAACATGGTTTGGCGGCTGATATGGAGTTCGGCATGCGTTTCTTCACAAAAATACTGGCTACCCTGATGATTCTGCTGCTGATGGCAGCAACCATTATTGTCATCCTGCTGCATACCCGCTACAGCGCTGCCCTGGTGAACACTTTTTTAAAGGGAGCCGGCTACAGCGGCGCTCAGGTTACCGGTGTGCAATATTCACTGCAGAGCGACCCGCTGCATTTACGACTAAGCCAGCCACGCTGGCAAAGGCAAGATGCGCCCGCCTTAGCCGCTGAGCAGCTTGATCTCTGGCTGTCTCCCGCCTCTTTCTACCAGCGGGGCTGGCATTTTGACAGCCTGTTAATCCAAGGCGTTAATCTCGACCGGCTACCGGTTATCGGGCTGGAAAACGGGCAGCTCAACGCCCGCCGGCTGGCTGTGACCAAACTGACTGTTTCTGTGCCCGGATTGCAGCTAGATAACGCGCGCCTCGAACTCGACAACTGGCAAAACCGCGCACAAGACTGGGGAGACTTCAACGGGGACTTCCGCCTTTCGGCCGAGCAGGCCACCTGGCACGATCACTCACTGCAGCAGGTGCTTATTGACGGGGAGCGCGATGCCCGAACCTGGACTGTGTATGGTTTGTCATTGAACTGGCAAGGTGCCCGCTTCCACGGCCAGGCCGAATATCAGACTGACGAGCATAACCTGATCATCCACCAGCTCAGCGCCAGCGGCCTGAAGATAGACCAAGATTTCCCGATCCAAACCTTATTGGATCTGAGCGCACAGGCGAACGAGTCCGGGCTGAGCGTAGATTTACGCCGTCTGGATATCCTGGACAGCAGTCTGGAGCACGAAGAATACAGTACCAGTCATGCGAATCTGGCCCTGGAAAACTGGCGCTGGCCCGGCACGCTGTGGCAACAGCAGGATGCCCGTCTGTCGCTGGGGGCCGATACGCTGCGCTGGCATGACCTGCTGCTGGACTCTCCCCTTACCGAACTGCACTTCACCCCGGAGCAGATCAGCCTGAACGGCTTTTCGGCCCGTATGCTTGAAGGCTACCTGCGCGCTGAGGCGACCCTGACGCCCGAAGCCATGTTGCTGCATCAGCTGGAGTTAAAGGGTATTCGCTGGGTACTGCCCGAAACCATTCAGGCCTGGCTGATGCACGACAGCGCCCCGCAAACGCCTCTGCAGGCTCAGGTCGATCAGTGGTGGCGCCAGCTGGATACTCTGACCGTGGATCAGCTCTCTGTCGGCTACAGTCAGCTGACCGGCACCTATGCGCCACTGCCTTTTCAGATCAGCGATATCAATCTGGACGGCACAGGGCTGGTGTTGCTGCGTCAGGGACAACCCGGACTGTGGCAAGGTGAACTCAATGCCAGTGCCGGTTTCACCCATATTCGCCAAATCACCATCCACGATCCGCTGCTGACCATGAGCAGCCAGGCAGGACACTGGCAAATCACACGGTTAAATCTGCCAATAGAAGAAGGCTTGTTAGAAGGCAGCGCCGATATCCAGCTCAACGAAGCAGGCTGGCCATGGACACTGTCTCTGGCCGGTGACAGTTTACCGTCACAGATGCTGCACCACTGGTTAGGACTGCCGCTCCCGCTGCAGGGAAAGATGGATATCAGCGCCCAGGCAAGTGGTCTGGGGCAGTTTCACCGCGGGCTGGCTTACAGTTTGAATGGTCATCTCAACGCGGCATTCCGCCAACAGTCTCTGACCCAGAGCGAAGCCTCGCTGCTGCAGAGCTGGCAGAATAGCGAAACACTGGCCGTTACCCCACTCAGTAGTGGTAACAATCCAGTCCGCTCGCCAGTCACGCTGAGTCCGCTAAAGTTGCGGGCTGATCGGGGACGCATTGCCATACAGCCGCTGAGCCTGCAAGGCCAGCAGTTAACAGCGGAGCTACAGGGAGAGTGGGATCTGGCGATCCCGTCCGAACGCGAAATCCAGCTCAACGCCAGCAATGGCTGCCAACAGCTCAGCAAACGCTGGCATAACCATCAGCAGGACATATCCGTGCTGTCTTGCGAGCGAAACAGCATATAGGTTCCGGTGAAGGTTGCAGCATGGGATTCATCGCTAAACACCTGCACTTCCACCACCATTCGCCCTTTACGGCCATTGGCGATCCGGTCCAGATCGCCGGTAAGGGTCTCCACACCCGTGACGGCGCGAGGGCGCGATTTCACAGGCGCGGAGTAACGAATGCGGCTATCAACCAGCATGATATCAGCCTGAAGCTGGCGCTCCTTCAGCAACATCCAGAGGAATCCCCAGCCAGCCAGCGTCGCCATGGTAAAAATACTGCCGGCAAACATGGTCGCCCTCGGGTTGAGGTTGGCGTTCAGTACCGCACTGACTTCAAATCGGTAACCTGTGTACTGGCTGATTTTGACGCCCATTTTTTCACTGATCGGAATATGAGACTGCCAGACATCCTGCAGCTCCTGGCACCAGTCGGGATGGCGCACCACTTCAGTTAACGGATCCAGATATTTCAGCATCTGCTGATGACGAACCGGCCCGCGTTCCTCGCTTAACTCACCCTGATTGGCAAAACCGTTGATCTGATAAAAGCGGATGGCTTCTTCGCGGGCATTACAGACCAGCCGCTTAGCACCCTCCTGCCGGGCCAGCGATTCCAGCGCCATCAGCAGCAAGCCGCCCATGCCTTTATTGCGGTAATTGGGATCGACAGCCATATAGCGGATCTGACCGTCATTTTCCGGCGTCATATACAGCCGGCCAATCGCCACCGGCTGACCGTCATCATCGACTATCATTCGATGGCAGCTCAGGGCGTCATAGGCATCGCGTTCTGATCCCGCCGGCATATGCCAGGGCTGGCGTAACATCCGCCAGCGAAAGTCAAAATAGCGGACCAGTTCCGCCTCAGTTTGCGGGGTGATCAATCGAAACATAGCGTCCTTCTCCAGTCATTCAATTCCATTTGCGCACTCACACGCTCCGCCTGTTGGTCTGCTTACCTGCGCAAACGGCCGTGGTTATTCAGATAACCACCTTGTTCACGCTATAGCATCAAGGCTAGCACTGCAGCCAGAAAGTGACAGGACCATCATTAAGAAGCGCCACTTTCATATCGGCGGCAAAGATACCCGTTTCGGTGCGGACAGCGCTTTCCTGACAGGCTGACACAAAGTAATCGTACAAGCGCTCAGCGTCCGCCGGGTGTGCCCCGGTCGAAAAGCTCGGACGCATACCGCTGTTGGTATCGGCGGCCAGCGTGAACTGCGAGACGACCAGCACACTGCCCCCCGCCTGCTGCACATTGAGGTTCATTTTTCCGGCATCATCCTCAAACACCCGGTAGCCCAGCACTTTATCGCGCAGCCGGCGAGCTTTCGCTTCATCGTCACCTTTCTCTACCCCGAGTAAAACCAGTAACCCCTTGCCAATAGCACCGGTCACTTTGCCATCGACGGCAACACTGGCTTCACTCACTCGTTGTATCAGCGCAATCATTTTGTATCCTTGTACGTCTTCACGGTTTGTTGCTGTTCTTCGTTTGCTCAGCACCGGATGCCTGTGCTCCCTGATGCCCGGCATCCACTGAGGCCAGAGGCTGTTTTTCACCCTCACCTGAGCCGTGCGGTGTTTTTGCCCGCTGACGCCAATGCTGCTCTTCACACAAGCTGGCGGTGATTTCTGCGCCCAGCAACACAATACACCAGCACAGGTACACCCACACAAACAAAATAGGTACCACAGCCAGTGCGCCGTATATCAGCTGGTAAGACGGGAAATTAGTGATGTAGAGCGCAAAGACTTTTTTGCTCAGCTCAAACAGGGCACTGGCGATCAGAGCACCTATCAGCGCATTACGCAACCGGACTTTAGTGTTAGGCACCAGCATATACAGGCCCAGAAAGGCCAGGGTGGACATCAGAACAGGCAGGCCGCGCAACAGCTGCTGTACAAAGCCGTTCACGGTTTCGCTGCCCAAGATATTCAGTGAAGCCAGGTAGGAGCTGATCGCCAGGCTGGAGCCGACCAGTATCGGGCCCAAGGTCAGTACCATCCAGTAAATCGAAAAGGAGATCACCGCACGGCGGTGCTGGCGAACCCGGAAAATATAATTCAGTGACTTATCAATGGCGGATATCAGCAGAATGGCGACCACAAACAAGGCCCCGATCCCCACAGCCGTCATTTTGCCAGCGTTAGCGACAAACTGATTGAGGTAGTTTTGCACCACGTCCCCTGCTGTCGGCACAAAATTTTCAAACACAAAGGCCTGCAGCTGATCGCCCAGAGAAGCAAACACGGGAAAACTCGACAGTGCTGACAGCACCACAGTGATCATGGGCACCAGCGACAGCAGCGTCACATAGGCCATAGAGCCGGCCGTGACGGTCAGGCGATCATGATCGATGCGACGGTACAAATACTGTACGAATTGCCAAAGTTCTGTGACCGCCTGGCGCAAACCCGGCCTGGACGTTATTTTCATATCAGCCATATTGAATTAATCTTTGTTGTTTATCGTTCAACTACGAAACGACCCTACTCGCGACAGAGTTAACCTCAGCCCTTTCAAATATGCCGCATTCTGGCTCTGAACAGCCGTGTCATGGATATTGGGGTATATCAACAACATAGTGCGTCCGGATGGGAATAACAACCAGCCAGGTCGCCAGCCAGGAGCTTTTATGCCATATGCTTTTGCCCTGATACTGAGCCTGACACTGCTGTCGGGCTGCCAGAGCGCCTACTATTCTGCCATGGAATCGGTCGGTGTTCATAAACGCGATATCATGGTCGATCGCGTCGAAGATGCCACTGAGGCGCAGAAAGACGCCCAGGAACAGTTTACCTCAGCGCTGGCCGCTTTACAGTCACTGACCCGCTTTGAAGGCGGTACGCTGGAAGAGACCTACAACCGGGTGAATGCGCAGTATGAAGCCAGTGCCGATGCCGCCGATAAAGTCAGCGACCGCATCGCAGCGATTGAAAATGTCTCACAAGCCTTGTTCGATGAATGGCAAGAGGAGCTGAGCCTGTATTCCAGCTCAGCGCTGCGCCGCGACAGCGAAGCCAAACTCAAAGCCACCCGCGCTTCTTACAGCAAGATGATTGCTGCCATGCACAGGGCAGAAGGCAAAATGGCACCTGTGCTGGATACGTTGCGGGATAACAGCCTGTACCTGAAGCACAACCTCAATGCTGCAGCAATCGGCTCTCTGCAAGGCGAGTTCCGCTCGCTTGAACGCGATATCCAGCGGGCGATCAGCGATATGCGCGCCGCTATCAGTGAGTCTGAGCGCTTTGTGGCCCAGCTGAACCGCAGTTAATCTGGTGTCGGCCTGAATAAAAAAATCCCCCGCCGGGATAACCGGAACGGGGGATTTTTTACTGTGCCCCCAAAGGGCGCACAGAATCAGTTGTTACTTCGCACCACGGCTCGCACGCTTACGATCCGTTTCCGTCAGCAGTTTCTTACGGATACGAATGCTTTCCGGCGTCACTTCCACCAGCTCATCGTCATCGATAAATTCCAGCGCCTGCTCCAGGGTGTACTTAATTGGCGTGGTCAGCACCTGCGCATCATCGGTTCCTGATGCACGGACGTTGGTCAGCTGCTTACCTTTCAGGGCGTTAACCGTCAGGTCATTATCACGGCTGTGAATACCGATCACCATGCCTTCGTAGACTTCGACACCGTGACCGATGAACAGACGACCACGCTCCTGCAGGTTAAACAGGGCATTGGTCAGTGCTTTACCCGCGGCGTTTGCAATCAGCACGCCATTGACGCGCTGGCCGATCTCGCCACCTTTGTGCGGACCGTAATGATCAAACGTGTGGTAAATCAGACCAGAGCCTGAGGTCAGGGTCATGAACTCAGTCTGGAAACCGATCAGGCCACGTGATGGCATGACGAAATCCATACGCACACGACCTTTACCATCCGGCGCCATGTCTTTCAGCTCACCTTTACGCAGGCCGATTTTCTCCATGATGCCGCCCTGGTGTTCTTCCATGACATCAATGGTCACCGTTTCAAACGGTTCCATCAACTGGCCGTTTTCTTCTTTGATGATAACTTCAGGACGTGATACCGCCAGCTCGAAGCCTTCACGGCGCATGTTTTCAATCAGAATCGACAGGTGCAGTTCACCACGACCTGACACGCGGAATTTGTCCGGGTCTTCTGTTTCTTCAACGCGCAGCGCAACGTTATGAACCAGCTCTTTCTGCAGACGCTCCAGAATGTTACGAGAAGTCACGAACTTACCTTCTTTACCGGCAAACGGAGAGGTGTTCACCTGGAAAGTCATGGTTACAGTTGGCTCATCGACGCTCAGCGCTGGCAGTGCTTCAACCGCGTTGACATCACAGATGGTGTCAGAGATTTTCAGCTCACCCAGACCAGTGATCGCGATGATATCACCGGCAGTCGCGCGATCGATATCGTGGCGCTCCAGACCCAGGTAGCCCATGACAGTACCGACTTTACCGTTACGGGTTTTACCGTCTGCACCAATAATGGTCACTTGCTGGTTTGGTTTTACAGAACCACGGGTCACACGGGCAACACCGATAACACCGACGTAAGAGCTGTAGTCCAGCTGAGAGATTTGCATCTGCAGCGGGCCGTCAACGTCGACCGCAGGTGGTGCAACATTGTCTACGATTGCCTGGAACAGTGGTTCCATGTTCTCGCCAGTCTCGCCTTCTTCGCGTGTTGCCCAGCCATTCAGTGCTGATGCGTAAACCACCTGGAAGTCCAGCTGTTCGTCGGACGCACCCAGATTGTCAAACAGATCGAATACTTGATCCATCACCCAGTCAGGACGAGCGCCCGGACGGTCGATTTTGTTGATAACAACAATTGGCTTCAAACCGTGAGCGAACGCTTTCTGGGTCACGAAACGAGTTTGCGGCATCGGGCCGTCAACTGCGTCAACGATCAGCAGAACAGAATCCACCATCGACATAATACGCTCTACTTCACCACCGAAGTCGGCGTGCCCTGGGGTGTCCACGATATTGATGCGGTAATCATTCCAGTTGATGGCGGTGTTTTTCGCCAGGATGGTAATGCCACGCTCTTTCTCGATATCGTTGGAGTCCATCACGCGTTCTTCAACGCCGCCACGGGAGTCCAAGGTACCTGATTGCTGCAGCAGTTTATCAACCAGGGTGGTTTTACCGTGGTCTACGTGCGCAATGATTGCGATATTACGTAATTTATCGATCTGTGGATTAGACATGGATTTGGCATTCACTCAGATGTTGCGACCCCCTGAAAAACAGGCAGCCACTGATTAAAAAAACGGCTCATAATCTACCAGATTTTACGTCAAAACCCAGCAAATATGTGATTTATATCATCACGTCGGAACGAAACTGATAGCAATAGCAAGAATAAAGCGTAAAAAATCAATAAAAACAGTCAATTAAAAACAAGAGCGCGCAACGGGCTTTTTTTGGTGCAATAAAGTGAATGCAATCCGTCGCGCAGACGATTGACAATTGATCAGCGTGGGCTAAATATAGCCGATGTCTTTGCATTCGGGTGAAACGGAGTGACAAAGAGGGAGATAATCCCTACTTGCACCATTGTGGTGCGCAAAATCACCATATCAGTGCAATGGAGCCCATGATTATTTGCACTGAGCGCCATAACAGGGCGTAAATATGGCAATTTTGGGGATTTAAAAAGTTGGCATGGATTTCGCAAAGCTTACTGTATCGGAGCACATGCTTGTTCCTTTCCAAAATTTTTTGCGGCCAGTTGCCCAAATCTAACACCGGAGGTTACTTAAGATGTCAGTAGAAAACGTACTCGCGTTGATCCAGGAAAACGAAGTTAAATTTGTTGACCTACGCTTTACCGATACCAAAGGTAAAGAGCAACACATCTCTATCCCCGCTCACCAGATTGACGCAGACTTCTTCGAAGACGGTAAGATGTTTGATGGTTCTTCGGTCGCTGGCTGGAAAGGAATCAACGAATCAGACATGGTGATGATGCCAGATGCATCTACCGCTGTGCTGGACCCATTTACCGAAGATGCCACGCTGAACATTCGCTGTGACATCCTTGAGCCTGCCACCATGCAAGGCTATGACCGTGACCCGCGCTCTATCGCCAAGCGTGCGGAAGAGTACATGCGCAGCACCGGCATCGCCGACACAGTGCTGGTAGGTCCTGAGCCTGAGTTCTTCCTGTTCGACGACGTGAAGTTCGCCACTGATATGTCAGGTTCTTTCTTCAAGGTTGACGATATCGAAGCGGCATGGAACACAGGTTCTACCGTTGAAGGCGGTAACAAAGGTCACCGTCCGGGCGTGAAAGGCGGTTACTTCCCGGTTGCACCGGTTGACTCATCACAAGATATCCGTTCTGCCATGTGTCTGATCATGGAAGAAATGGGTCTGGTTGTTGAAGCGCACCACCATGAAGTGGCGACTGCAGGTCAGAACGAAATCGCAACCCGTTTCAACACCCTGACGTCAAAAGCGGACGAAATCCAGATCTACAAATACGTGGTTCATAACGTCGCGCACGCTTTCGGTAAAACAGCAACCTTCATGCCTAAGCCTCTGGTTGGCGACAACGGCAGCGGCATGCACGTGCACCAGTCTCTGGCCAAAGACGGTCAGAACCTGTTTGCGGGCGACAAGTACGGCGGCCTGTCTGAAATGGCACTGTACTACATCGGCGGTATCATCAAGCACGCACGCGCCATCAATGCGTTCGCTAACCCGTCAACCAACTCGTACAAGCGTCTGGTTCCTGGTTTCGAAGCCCCTGTTATGCTGGCGTACTCAGCACGTAACCGCTCTGCGTCTATCCGTATCCCTGTGGTACCAAGCCCGAAAGCGCGCCGTATCGAAGCTCGCTTCCCGGATCCAGCGGCTAACCCGTACCTGGCATTTGCCTGTCTGCTGATGGCTGGTCTTGACGGCATCAAGAACAAGATCCACCCAGGCGAAGCGATGGACAAAGACCTGTACGATCTGCCAGCAGAAGAAGCGGCAGAGATTCCAAAAGTGGCGGAGTCACTGGAGATCGCACTGAAAGCACTGGATGAGGACCGCGAGTTCTTAACCGCTGGCGGCGTGTTCTCTGACGATTTCATCGATTCTTACATCGCACTGAAATCAAAAGATGTTGAGCGCATCAACATGGCGACTCACCCTCTGGAATTCGACCTGTACTACTCTGTATAAGTCTGAACACCGCGATTCACTGTTCAAGGCCTGCGCATGCAGGCCTTTTCTTTATCTGGCTCACCAAGGCTGGGCAAACATTCTCAGCACCCAGGCTGGCGCAACCACTTTCACCAAAACGACTCATCCCGTTTCCCGCAGCCGGCACGCTTTACAGGCTCACTGAAGTGATTGGGCCGGAAAAGACGGCAAGGTTATTGCATTATTCAACGTTCACCGTCTTTATGCGTTGCCAAAAGTCAGTCTCAAAGCGGTTGCTGTCACCAACAGCCTAAAAAGGCTGGACTCGCTTACTTAGTGCTGCACAAGTAACAAAAGACGGGCTACACTGTAATGCACCAAAACAGTGCAATGCACCAGAGGTGTTTGCTCCGCAAGCGGGCACACTGGCCATAACCACAAGGATGAGACTGTGACTGCCGCTTTTACGCCATTGATCCTGAACAACCTGGTCACTGCGGTGATACTGCTCGATGAGCTGCTGAAAATTCGCTATGTCAATCCGGCCGCAGAGCAATTGATG
This sequence comes from Photobacterium arenosum, assembly GCF_014841115.1. Lineage (GTDB taxonomy): Bacteria > Pseudomonadota > Gammaproteobacteria > Enterobacterales > Vibrionaceae > Photobacterium > Photobacterium arenosum. The sequence goes on along the minus strand of NZ_JACYTP010000016.1, from coordinate 66,378 downwards.
TCCTGCAGCCAGCGGCGATTGCTGGGCAGTCGCTTTCCGGATCTGCTCCAGCACAGCTCGCTCGATCTGGGCCTGATTCAGTCGACAGTGCAAAGCGGACAAGGACTAACCGACGGCGAAGTAACCCTGGTGATCGATGGCCGCCACCATACCCTGGAAATCAATGCCAGCCCGGTAAGCTGGCAAAAAGAGGTGCTGATTCTGCTCGAGCTCAAACCCATAGATCAGCAGCGCCGGATCAGCCAGGAAATCAGCCAGCACGCGCAGCAACAAGCCGCCAAAGAGCTGGTCCGCGGGCTGGCCCATGAGATCAAAAACCCGCTGGGGGGATTACGCGGGGCCGCGCAATTGCTGGAAAAAGCCCTGCCGGATCCCAGCTATACCGAGTACACCCAAATGATCATTGAACAGGCCGACCGGTTGCGAAATCTGGTCGACCGCCTGTTAGGGCCGCAAAAACCCGGCATCAGAACGGTAGGCAATATCCATGTGGTGCTGGAGAAAGTTCGCCAGCTGGTGTCGCTGGATCACAGAGAGCAACAACTGCGCATCCAGCGCGATTATGACCCCAGTCTGCCGGATTTCAGCATGGACCCGGAGCAGCTGGAGCAGGCCATCCTCAATATTGTCAGTAATGCCGCCCTGGCACTGAGCCAGCAGTCGGGCGAAGGGGTAATCACCCTGCAGACACGCACCGCACACCAGGCTTTAATTCACGGTCAGCGACACAGAATCGCGGCCAAGATCGACATCATAGACAACGGACCCGGCATTCCGGCCGACATACAGGACACCCTGTTTTATCCCATGGTCACGGGCCGCGAAGGCGGTAACGGACTCGGCCTGTCCATCGCCCAGAATTTAATTGATCAGCACCACGGCAAAATTGAAGTGTCGAGCTGGCCAGGGCAGACAAAATTTTCCATTTATCTACCGATTCAATCAACAGAATAACAAAGCAGCCGGGCCTGTTAGCGTTTCCGCCATCACGCCCGGCATGCACACAAAGGACACAACGGAGGGCATGCGATGAGCAAAGGACTAATCTGGGTTGTCGACGATGACAGCTCCATACGCTGGGTACTGGAGCGCACCCTGAATGCAGCCGGACTGCGCTGCGAAACCTTCGCCGATGCCGACAGCGTCGTAGAAGCACTGGAGCGCAGCGTGCCGGATGTCCTGGTATCTGATATCCGGATGCCGGGCACAGATGGCCTGACACTGCTGCGCAACCTGCATCATGATTACCCCACCCTGCCGGTCATTATCATGACGGCGCACTCAGATCTGGATGCGGCCGTTAACGCCTATCAGGAAGGGGCGTTTGAATACCTGCCCAAGCCGTTTGATATCGACGAAGCCGTGAGCCTGGTGGAGCGGGCAGTCACCCACAGCCAGGAGCAAAAGCGCCAGCAGCAGCCGGAGGAAATCACCAAGCAGGCCCCGGAGATCATCGGCGAAGCACCGGCAATGCAGGAAGTGTTTCGTGCCATCGGCCGCCTGTCCCGTTCCTCGATTTCCGTGCTGATCAATGGCGAATCCGGCACAGGTAAAGAGCTGGTTGCTCAGGCGCTGCACCGCCACAGCCCGAGACGGGAGAGCGAATTTATCGCCCTCAACATGGCAGCCATTCCCAAAGATCTGATTGAATCTGAACTGTTTGGCCATGAAAAAGGGGCGTTCACCGGCGCCAACAACATCCGTCAGGGACGTTTTGAGCAGGCCAATGGCGGCACCCTGTTTCTGGATGAAATCGGCGATATGCCACTGGATATTCAGACCCGGCTGCTACGGGTACTGGCTGACGGTCAGTTCTATCGCGTTGGCGGACATTCACCCATCAATGTCGATGTCCGCATCATAGCCGCCACGCACCAGAATCTGGAACGGCTGGTGGCCAAAGGGGATTTCCGGGAAGACCTGTTCCACCGCCTGAATGTCATCCGGGTGCATCTGCCCGCCCTGAAAGACCGCCGGCAGGATATCCCGCAACTGACCCGCCATTTCTTAAAGCGGGCCTCCGATGAACTGGGAGTGGAAATCAAATCCCTGCACCCGGACACAGAAACCCTGCTCACCAGCCTGGCCTGGCCGGGTAATGTTCGCCAGCTGGAAAATACCTGTCGCTGGCTGACAGTGATGGCCAGCGGCAACGAAATCCTGCCGTCGGATCTGCCGCCCGAACTGACCGCCGTCGACAGCCAGCCGAAAGGCGACGGCAGCGAACCGCACTGGCAACAATCGCTGCAGCACTGGGCCCGCCAGGCATTGCAGCAGGGCAACCAGAATCTGCTGGGGGAAGCCATGCCGGAATTTGAACGTATTCTGCTTGATACCGCCCTGGAATTTACCCACGGTCACAAGCAGGAAGCCGCCAAGCTGCTCGGCTGGGGACGCAACACCCTGACCCGGAAACTCAAAGAGCTCAACATGGCCAGTGACTGACAGCCCTGCCACTGTCGGTGAGCAGGATTGGTGATTTTTTCAACAGCGGAAGTAAACATCAGCCCGATCTTGATGATCGGGCCAGATCCTCACCCTGAGTGTAATGATTGTCTTGATATCTTTGCTTATACTGAGGCTACAGTTTTTCCGGGATACCATGATCATGATTAGCAAACACCTGCCACTGACCGATTTGCACCGTCACCTGGACGGCAACATCCGTATTCAGACCATTCTTGAGCTGGGCCAGCAGTTTGGCATGGCACTGCCTGCCAACGACCTTGAGTCACTGCGTCCGCACGTTCAAATCGTGGAAGCCGAGCCCAGCCTGGTGGCTTTCCTGTCCAAACTGGACTGGGGCGTCGCGGTGCTGGGCGATCTGGAGGCCTGCCGCCGCGTAGCCTACGAAAATGTCGAAGATGCCCTCAACGCGCAAATTGACTATGCTGAGCTGCGGTTCTCACCCTATTACATGGCGATGAAACACAACCTGCCAGTTGCCGGTGTGGTCGAAGCCGTTGTCGACGGCGTTCAAGCCGGTTGTCGCGATTTTGGTATCAAAGCGAACCTGATCGGTATCATGAGCCGGACTTTCGGCACCCAGGCCTGCCAGCAGGAGCTGGACGCCCTGCTGAGCCAGAAAGACCACCTTGTTGCCGTTGATCTGGCCGGCGATGAACTGGGCCAGCCGGGTAACCAGTTTGTCGGCCACTTCAGACAGGTGCGCGATGCCGGCCTGCAGGTCACAGTGCATGCCGGTGAAGCCGCAGGCCCGGAAAGCATGTGGCAAGCGATTCAGGAGCTGGGGGCAGTGCGTATCGGCCACGGTGTGAAAGCGGTGGAAGATGCCAGACTGATGGATTACCTGGCTGAGCACAACATCGGTATTGAGTCCTGCCTGACCTCGAATATCCAGACCAGCACTGTCGCCAGCCTGGCCGGTCACCCGCTCAAGCAGTTTCTCGATCACGGCATTCTGGCCTGTCTGAATACCGATGACCCGGCCGTTGAAGGCATTGAGCTGCCTTACGAGTACGAAGTGGCTGCGCCTAAGGCAGGTCTGACGCCGGAGCAAATCCGCCAGGCGCAAATCAACGGCCTGGAACTGGCTTTCCTGTCTGACAGCGAGAAGAACGCCCTGCGCGAGATGGCGGCCAAGCGTTAATCCCGCCATCGCCTGCGCAACAAAAACGCCCCGCTTGAGATCGCAAGCAGGGCGTTTTTTTCGGGTTAGCCTGATCAGCGCAAGGGTCAGATCACCCGTGAAAACTGCTGCTGGCGGGCGCGCTGGCGCAGATAGATATCAAAGCACATACAGATATTGCGGATCAGCAACCGCCCTTTGGCGGCGACTGCAATCCGCTCACCTGTCACAGCAACCAGACCGTCATCGATAAACGTCTGCAGCAGCGACAAGTCTTGGGCAAAATAGTCCGCAAAGCTAATGCCATAGCGCTGCTCAATATCCGTTATCGATAACTCAAACTGACAAATCAGGGTTTTAATCACCTCACGGCGCAGCAGATCATCGGCGGTCAGGTTCACCCCTTTCCACAGGGCATGCTGGTGCGATTCAATGTCGGCATAGTAAGCATTCAGCTCTTTCTGGTTCTGGCCATAGCTGTCGCCAATCATCGATATCGCGGACACCCCGAGTCCCAGCAAATCGCAATCCCCCTGGGTGGTGTAGCCCTGAAAATTGCGGTGCAGCTTGCCTTCGCGCTGGGCCACGGCCAGTTCGTCTTCCGGCAGGGCAAAATGGTCCATACCGATAAACTGATAACCGCCAGCGGTCAGGGTCTCAATGGTGCTGTGCAGCATCGCCAGCTTTTCTGACGGCGCCGGTAAATCGGCGTCTTTGATTTTTCGCTGGGCGGCAAACAGTGACGGCATGTGGGCATAGTTAAACACAGACAAGCGCCCCGGTTTCATCGCCAGCACCTGCTCCAGAGTGTTAACGAAACGGGCATTGTTCTGTTTCGGCAAACCGTATATCAGATCCAGATTGGTCGAGCGGAAACCCAATTCCCTGGCTCGATTGACCAAAGCTTCAATAAAATCTCTGTCCTGCTCGCGGTTAACCAGCTGCTGAACCTCTTTATCGAAATCCTGCACACCGATACTCAGGCGGTTAAAGCCTTCCGCCCGAAGATGATCCAGCACATCCAGCTCTATCCGGCGCGGGTCGACTTCTATGCTGATTTCCGCATCCGGCTGCAGGGTGAAGGAGGCGCGCAGCTGTGCCATCAGCCGGGTAAGTTGCGGCTTGGTCAGAAAAGTGGGCGTCCCGCCGCCCAGGTGCAGCTGACTGACTTCCCGGCCACGCATCAGCGCTGCACGCTGGCGAATCTCAATGTCCAGTGCCGCCAGATAGATGTCGGCCTTATGCGCATGCCGGGTAATGACTTTATTACAGCCGCAGTAATAGCAAAGGGTGTGACAGAACGGAATGTGGATATAGAGCGACAAACGGCGCTCGGGATAACGCTGGCAGGCGGCGGAAAACGCCGCGGCGGTAAAGTTGGGCTGAAACTCCAGGGCCGTTGGATACGAGGTGTAGCGGGGGCCTGAATAGTTATATTTTTCGATCAGTGCCTGATCCCAAATCATGGATTGCTCTGTCATCGCGGCGTTACCTCACAGACGTTCTGCCAAGTCAATCCGCCAAGCTAGCATGAGGCCGCCGCCCGATTATTGATCGATAACAAAAACAGCTCGGATTAGGCCGACCGGCATACAAAAAACCCAGTGGCCAGCCACTAATGCCGATCGTTTTAAGTCATTGAACGATCCTCTGTAGGCTTCATAATCGGTCTCAACTTTGTTGAGGCCGATTTTTTTATGTCTGAATTTTCTAAAGAACTGCATATCACCGCTGAGTTCTGCCAAGACCACCATATCAATACTTTTGCTAAGCACATTCCCTTAGAGTGGGTAGAAGAAGCTGTTCAACAGACAGGGCGAGCTTCTGTTCGTAAACGACGTTTCCCAGCCGAGCAGGCTGTGTGGCTGGTACTGGGGATTGGATTACTTAGAAATCGCTCTATTCAGAACGTTTGCGACAAACTTGAACTCGCCTTTCCGGACTCGAAAGGAGAGCTGCCGCCTTTAGCGACAAGCAGTATTATTAAGGGAAAAGAAAAACTCGGTGCCAAACCAATGCAATATTTATTCAAACACACAGCCGCGCAATGGGAAAAGCAGTGTGAATTTGACCAAATCTGCGGGCTTAAAGTGCTCAGTGTAGATGGCACCTATTTTAAGACCCATGATACACCGAGTAATCAGGCGTTTGGATATGCTCAAAAATCGGCCTCCTTCCCCTCCGTTCTGGCTGTAACACTGATGTCGACCAGAAACCATATACTGTCAGATGCGGCCTTTGGCCCTGTAACCAACAGTGAAATTTCTTACGCACAACAGCTTATCGGCTCGGCGCCAGAAAATTCGCTCACGTTATTTGACCGGGGGTTTATGTCAGCAGAGCTGTTTCTAAGCTGGCAGGGAACCGGCCAAAACACGCACTGGCTAACCCCCATAAAGTCCAAATGCAGGTATGAAATTATCGAGTCTTATAGCGATTATGACCATCTGATTGAAATGCCCATCTCCCCTCAGGCACAAGAGCAGGCGCCTCATTTAGGGCAGACATGGCGTGCTCGACTGGTGCTTATCCCATCACCAAAAGGTGAAATTAAAGGATTCATCACTTCTTGCTTGTGTCCAAAGCAGTATGCACTCAAAGAGCTCGTTGAAGTCTATTGGCAGCGTTGGGAAATTGAACGTGGTTACGGTGAGTTAAAACAGTATCAATTACAGAACAAACCGCTTTTGATAAGTTTAAAAAGCGAAGGTATCTATCAGGAGCTTTGGGGAATTCTGATTTCTTACAATATCGTACGTTTAGAAATGGCCGAGATGGCCAGAGAACATAGCGTAGAACCGTTAAGAATAAGCTTCATCAATGCATTGTATTTAATACAAGATGAATTTGTTTGGGCGGATGGTCGAACACCTGGCACGATACCGAAAAACTTGAAAATATTGAGGGAAAACGGGAAAAGATTGATCCTGCCCAACAAGCGGAAAAGAAAGCCCTACCCCAGAGCAGTACTCAAGAAAACAGCAAAATATCCGGTACGGAAGAGGGATAAGAACGCCACTCGCTCTTAAGCGAGTGGCGTTAGTGGCCAGCCACTGGGTTTTTCATTTCACTCGCAGGCTCTGGGTCAGGCCTTTTGCGCCAGGATCTGAGTCAGTTCCGACTGTATCGCATCAAACAGCCGTGACTCAGCTTTCATGCGCAGCAGATCGTCTTTCATCCGCTCCTGCTTGGCCAGGGCTTTGCGTTCATCACCACGCGGCATCTCTTCAACCACTTTATACAGCTCAAACAAAGCCGGATACTGGGCGGAAAAGTTGACGCTGCGATCGGCCTGCAGGACTGTCATCAGCTTGTACAGGCGAATGGCAATTTCCGACATGTCACACTGCTCCTGCCGTCCGGCTTGCGCAATGATGTAGACACTTTCCAGAATATTGCTATTTCGCTGCGCAATTGCCTCGCTCTGTTGCTGCTCTGCGCGGGCTATAAAAGCCTTATGGCGCTGCTTTTGTAAATACAGCTGGTAGAGCAGATAACCGGCGTAGGCCGCCAGTGCCACAACAATCAGGCTTCCTGCCACTAACAACCAGAGTTTCAGATCCTGCAAGGCTTACTCCTTATCGAAATCGTCCCAACGGGTATTTTCAAAATCATCGAGCAGATCTTCTTCGCTGCGGGCATCCCCGGCGGCGATTTGATCCTCGGCTTCATCCTGTTCTTCTTCGTACAGACCCAGCTGTTTCATCAGCTGCTCAATACGGTCCAGTTTCTGGTCAACCTGCTTCTGCAGGCCGGCACCCAGTTTTTCGCCGGCATCGAGACGGTCCAACAGTGCCATCAGCTGCGGATCATTCTCCAGCATTGCCAGTTCCTGCTCGGCACTCATGCGGCGCGCCTGCTTGGTGGCTTTTGGCTCAACAATCAGTGGCACAGGTTTTTTACTGCCGTGGCGAGGATCTTTCGCCTGCCCCTGACGATGCGCATTCTGAGCATCAGCATCTGAGTGGCGGCTGCCCGCTTTCAAGCCTTTACGCTTACGGGCTTTCTGACGGGCACGGCCATCCAGGTCTTGCTGGCTGACACTCTTTTCTACGAACTGCGCCGGGCCTTCAGAGCCAGGTTTACGGCCTCTTTTCTTACGGGTCATGACTGATTTTTCCTCAGCATAATTACATCGTTACCAATAAATTCCACCGTCAGCCCATCTCGCTGTGCCAGATAACGGAACGTCTCTTGGCTGAAAAAGCTGACGTGGGTGGGATCATTCTTGTAATGCCAGCGGCTAAATGCCTCGGCATCGGTTGCCAGCTTAGTCATCAATCCCAGCCAGCCGCCCGGCTTGACCAATGACAGCAGCAACTGCCATTCACGGGCCGGGGTATAAAAATGTTCAATCGCCTCGGTACAGGTGACAAAGTCATACTGAGATGCCAGCGCACCGGTATCCGGGGCAAAATAGGGGTCATAAACAGCAACCTGATGTCCCTGCTCACGAAGCATGCTTGCCAGAGCAGGTCCAGGCCCGCAGCCGAAATCCAGGCCATCCAGCGGCCCTGGCGGCAAACGCGCACTAAGCGGTGCGGCCAGCCGGCTGAGGAAGCGGCGATACCCTTCATCTTCAACATGGTTTTCATGCTGATCGTAGACCGCTTTTTCCTGCTCAGGTGTCAGATGCGAGGCCGGGTCCGCAAACACCAGACTGCAGGCCCGGCATTGAAAATAGGCCCGCCGATTATCTTGATGATAAACCTGAATGGTTGCGCTGTCGCATAAGGTACAAACCGTCATCAGCATCTCCTTGAGCCAGGATTTCCGGCGCGGTCAAAATCAAGCCGCGTATGATAGCAGACCTGCGCCGATTGAGAAACGGACAGCGCGGTGAATCCCAGCCAGTAAAAAAGGCAGCCTGAGCTGCCTTTATTACACTGCGAAGCTTGCGATACTGAGTGTGTGATCAGTGAAGACCGCCAACGTACTGTGACAAGGCGTCGATTTCCTTATCACTCAGTTTCGCTGCAACTGAACGCATCATAGCGTTCATATCATTGCTGCGCTGGCCTTCGCGGAACATGGTCAACTGTTTCTTGATGTATTCCGCAGGCTGTCCGGAAATATCCGGGAAACCAGACAGGCTGGTGCCATTACCCCGCGGACCGTGGCACGCCGTACAGGCCGCAATTCCACGGTCGGCATCACCCACACGATAAAGCTGCTGACCGATTTCGATCGAGCTCTCAGTGGTAGTGCCTTCAATCGCAGGCAGGGAATTGAAGTAAGCCGCCAGATCCGCCATGTCTTGTTCAGACAATGGCATCGCCATGCCGCCCATCACAGGATCATTACGCCCTTGTTCACCACCAGTCGTCATCGCCAGCTTGAATTCCTTCAGCTGCTTCTCCAGATAACGTGGGTGCTGACCCGCAAGGTTGGGGTATTGTCCTGTGATACCTTTTCCATCAGCGCCATGGCATGCTGCACATGTCGCTGCTTTTGCTTTTCCAGCTTCAACATCTCCCTGGGCCCAGCTTGTGCAACTGGCAAGAAGTGTAAATATCAATGCTAATTTCTTCATGACATTCCGTTTATAATTATTGAGCTTCCAGTACCACAAGTATTGCTTAGCAACATGGTATACAATGCACCACTAACCAAGCAGGGTTAGTGGTACATTTTACACACTTTCGCATAAAAGTAATTAGTCGACGACCAGAAGACTTGACGGAGTTAACAGTGAATTCCCCTCTCAACTACAGACAAACCCATTTTATTACCAGTGCTCCGGACATCCGCCACCTTCCTTTGGATAAAGGCGTTGAGATTGCATTTGCTGGCCGATCTAATGCTGGTAAATCAAGTGCTTTAAATCGTCTGACTGATCAGAAAGGCCTGGCACGTACCTCAAAGACCCCAGGTCGTACCCAGTTGATCAACATGTTTGAAGTCAGAACCGGCTGTAACCTGATTGACCTGCCAGGCTATGGTTATGCTCAGGTGCCGCTTGAGATGAAGAAGAAATGGCAGGCCGCACTGGGTGAATACCTGCAAAAACGCGAATGCCTGCAGGGACTGGTGGTGTTAATGGATATCCGCCATCCGATGAAAGATCTCGACCAGCAAATGATTTACTGGGCAGTGGAAAGCCATTTGCCGGTACTGGTCCTGCTGACCAAAGCGGACAAACTCAAAAGCGGTGCCCGTAAAGCGCAGTTGCTGAAAATTCGCGAAGCCGCGCTGGCCTTTGGTGGCGATGTGGAAGTCGAGAATTTTTCTGCTCTGAAAGGCATAGGTGTTGATCAGGTCCGCCGCAAACTCGATATCTGGTTTGCCCCGGAACTGGCCCGTCAGCAGGCCTTGCTGGAGGCAGAGAATATTGAACAGGACGGTATGGAGCCGGACGCAGAATAACCTCTATCAATATGCCTGATCGCCCGATCAGGCATCAACCCGCCATTTTTCTCACTTTCGCACCGGTCAGACCATTGACGAACGCCAGATAAAAATGTCCCCACCGGAACGATGGGGCAACGGGAGAGAAATAGGAGGTTTTTATATTTGTTCAGAAAGGATTAATGATTTAACCAGCCAACGCAAGTTTTTTATACGAAATCTGGGCGTTTGTTCCCCTCTGATTCCTGATTTTCCATAGCTCCCCTCTGACATAACATGCACTTTTGCCCGACTCAGGCCAAAAGCTCAGCCAATTGTTTCATTCTGCAAATTAAGTCATCCCCTGATTTACCTGAACCGCTCAATTTGGAACTAAATTACAGAAACATGGCAAAATGACAAAAAAAAGCCACCCAAAAACGGGTGGCCGGATCATGGATAGGTCGGCTGGCAATGTATTCACTCAGTCCGACAAATATGAACAAGAAGCAGGCTTCATTATAAACGCCTCATTAACATAATTAAAGTAATTACTCTAATTATTATCCATCGGGTCATCCGGCAGAGAAACCACAACATCAGTGACACCGGGCTGAGGAGCCAGATTAGCCGCGATTCCGGGCAAAGATGCGTAAAGTATCAGCAAATACTGCCAGTAGAGGGATAGCTTATGCGGGAGAGAATGAGCAACAGTCGGGAGATGAAAACGGATAATGATTGGGCCGGCCACAAATAAAAACGCCCTGGCCAAATGACCAGGGCGGCTAAAAAAAGCCAAATCCAATAACGTGAAACAAAAGGTCTGAAAGATAGAACATCTTACCTCTGTACCCTACGCCGATAACTGTATATCAAGTGTGCAGAGAAAAAAAGCCCTTTTCGTAGTTTTTTTTCATATGAGACGTAATTAAATTATACAAAAATTTGATAAACCCTGACTCAGATTGAAAAAAACCGGCCTGCTGGCCGGTTTTTGACGATTTTATTACATGTTTCACGGTTCACGCTGAGGAGGATTAATGCGCCTGATCCCAGTTGTCACCGCTGCCTGCATCCGCGATAAGTGGCACATCCAGCTCGGCAGCGGCTTCCATCAGCTCGCACACCGATTTCGCCACACTCTCCAGCTCAGATTCTTTCACTTCAAACACCAGCTCATCGTGTACCTGCATCAACAAACGGACACGCTCGCTGTCTTGTGTCTGAATCCAGTTATCGACGGCCACCATGGCACGTTTGATGATATCCGCCGCCGTGCCCTGCATCGGGGCATTGATCGCCGCCCGCTCCGCCGCTTTGCGGCGAATGGCATTGCGCGATTTAATGTCCGGCAGATAGAGACGACGGCCAAACAGAGTTTCGACATACCCTTGCTCGCTGGCCTGGGTACGGGTGCTTTCCATATATTCCAGCACACCCGGGTAGCGCTCAAAATACACATTCATGTATTGCTGCGCCTCGTTCCGGCCCATCCCCAGCTGTTTTGCCAGACCAAAGGCACTCATGCCGTAAATCAAACCAAAGTTGATGGCTTTGGCACGCCGGCGCTGTTCGCTGGTGACCTCTTCAATCGGCAGGCCGAGGATCTCGGCCGCAGTCGCGGCGTGGATATCTTTGCCGTGACGGAAGGCATCGAGCAGCGCCTTGTCGCCGGACAGATGGGCCATGATCCTCAGTTCAATCTGAGAGTAGTCGACCGCCAGAATCTTGTAGCCTTCCGGTGCTGTAAAGGCTTGGCGGATCCGGCGGCCTTCTTCGTTGCGGATAGGAATGTTCTGCAGATTCGGATCGGTCGACGACAGACGTCCCGTGGCCGCAACGGCTTGATGGTATGACGTATGTACCCGTTTGGTGGCCGGGTTAATCATGCGCGGCAGTTTGTCAGTGTAGGTCGATTTGAGTTTCGCCAGCCCGCGATGTTCCAGCAGCAGCTTAGGCAGCGGGTAATCCAACGCCAGCTCCTGCAGCACTTCTTCATTGGTCGATGGGGTACCGGAAGGGGTTTTCTTGACCACAGGCAAGCCCATTTTCTCAAACAGAATCGCCTGCAGCTGTTTTGGCGAGCTGAGGTTAAACTCCTCACCAGCCACTTCGTAGGCTTTCGCCTGGATCTCATCTAACCGCACCGCAATTTCCTGCGACTGCGCGGTCAGCTTACCGGCATCGAGCAGCACACCAGTGCGCTCCATGCGAGACAGTACTGGCACCAGCGGCATTTCGATGTCTTCCAGTACGCTTTTCAGTTTAGGATCCGCATCGAGCTTGCCGATCAGCAGGTTGTGCAGACGCAGGGTGATATCCGCATCTTCCGCCGCATAAGGGCCGGCCTGCTCCAGATCGATCTGGTTGAAAGTCAGCTGTTTCTTACCTTTGCCGGCAATGTCTTCGAAACTGATGGTTTTGTGTTCCAGATAACGCAGAGACAGGCTGTCCATATCATGGCGGCCCACCACGCTGTTGTACACATACGACTCCAGCATGGTGTCGAAGCGTATGCCCTGCATGGCAACCCCATAACGCGCCAGGACGCTGGCGTCATATTTCAGGTTCTGGCCTACTTTGGCCTGCTCCGGGTCTTCCAGCAAAGGTTTCAACTGGGCGATCACCCAGTCGCGGTCCAGCTGCGACGGCGCATCCAGATAATCATGGGCCACAGGTACATAAGCCGCTTTGCCTTCTTCCGCCGCAAAAGACAGCCCGACCAGATTAGCGACCATGTAATCTAAGTTGTCCGTTTCGGTATCAAAAGCAAAGACATCAGACTGCTTGAGTATCGCCAGCCACTCGCTAAAGCGGGCCTCATCCAGCACCACTTCATAACCGCTACGATCAATCACAGGGGCTGGCGCTGCAGGTTGTGCCGGCTCACTGTCTTGTGTCGCAATGGTGGCTGCGCCATCAGCAATAATGCGGCCATCGCTGCCGTCAAGCATTTCTGCCAGCCAGCGACGAAATTGCAGTTTGCCGAACAGCCGGGTCAGCTCATCGATATCCGGGGTGCCTTTTTGCAGCTCATGCGGACCGAATTCGAGTTCTACATCCAGCTTGATGGTTGCCAGCTCATACGACATCAAAGCCGCTTCGCGGTTCTCTTCCAGTTTCTTGGCCATGGTTTTAGAGCCGCGAAAGCCCAGCGCCGCAATGGCATCCAGGTTGTCATACAGATCTTTCAGGCCGCCAATCCCGGTCAGCAGGGCCGTTGCTGTCTTGTCACCCACGCCAGGCACACCGGGAATGTTGTCGACCTTGTCTCCCATCAGGGCCAGATAATCAATGATCAGTTCCGGACCGATACCAAACTTTTCCCGTACCCCGTCAGGATCCATCACCACACCCGTCATGGTGTTGATCAGGGTAACGTTCTCATCCACCAGCTGCGCCATGTCTTTATCACCTGTGCTGATCAGCACAGGCATCCCGGCCTGGGAAGCCTGACAAGCCAGCGTGCCGATGACATCATCAGCCTCTACCCCGGGTTCGCATATCAGTGGCAGACCCATGGCTTTAATAATGGCGTGCAAGGGTTCTATCTGCGCACGCAAATCATCCGGCATAGGCGGGCGATGCGCTTTATACTCGGGATATAGCTCATCGCGGAAGGTCTTGCCTTTGGCATCAAAGACAACAGCAATGTGTTCCGTCGCAAATTGACGCAGCATGCTACGCAACATATTTACCACGCCATACACAGCACCGGTTGGTTCACCATCTGAGTTAGTGAAATTGGGCGAGGCATGATAAGCGCGATAAAGATACGAGGAACCATCGATCAGGATCAGTGGATTTTCTGGAATAGTTGCCATAATGGATTGTCTGTATCTGGAAGATAAAAGGATCAGGGTCTTAGGATGCCATGAGATGTGCCGAGTGTTAACAGAAGTTTTTTCCTACCTGGATCACTCCACCTGTGGATAAGTTTGTGAGTTTTTGGAATAAGCCTGATGATCTTTTTTTGAATAACCTGAGAAAGATGATTTAAATAATTTAAAAATCATATACTTAAAACATATAACCAAAAACAACCCTTGATCCTGAAAAGATCATCAAGTGTGGAAAAAGTTATCAGATGGCGGTGTAATCGGTCAAAGCGATGCCAAATTCCCCAAGGTTGAACAAAAAGGAGGCCAAGATGAAAAAGGTTGCAGTGATATTAAGCGGTTCCGGCGTCTTTGACGGCAGCGAGATCCATGAAGCTGTGCTGGCGCTGTATGCCATAGAGCAGGCCGGTGCCAGCTGGCACTGTTTTGCCCCGAACGTGGATCAGCACCATGTGATTAACCATATTACCGGCGAGCCGATGAATGAAACACGCAATGTGCTGATCGAAGCTTCGCGCATTGCCCGGGGTCAGATCCAGGATGTGGCTGAATTAAGCGCTCGTGACTTCGATGCCCTGCTGCTGCCGGGCGGCTTTGGGGCAGCGAAAAACCTGTCAGACTTCGCCATCAAAGGTGCATCCTGCCAGATCCACCCCGAGGTCAAGCGTGCCTGCCAGGAATTTGCCCGGGCGCAGAAACCGGCCGCTTATCTGTGTATTGCCCCGGTATTGATCCCCCAGATTTATGGCAAGGGCGCAAAAGGCACCATAGGGCATGAAAAAGAGGTAGCCAGTGCATTTCGCGCCATGGGCGGCGATCATATTGACTGCCCTGTCGATGAGTTTGTACTGGATCAGGAACGCTGTCTGTTAAGCACTCCGGCTTACATGCTGGCAGGCTCGATCTCAGAAGCTGCCAGCGGGATCAACAAGCTGGTACAGCAACTGGTTAAAATGGCCTGAAAAAGAAAAAGCGGCGCTTTATACAAGCGCCGCTCAGCAGAAGTGGTCACTGTTTTTAGCCCTACACCAAAAACCTGACCAAGCTGTATTACTGGAAGCAATGTGAGCAATGTCGTGCCTTCATACGGAAACTGTTACTGCTTATTTCCCGCTGAGTGCAAAGTAATAATAACCATTCTCATTACCTTTGCAAGCGTTAATTGATAATAATTTTCATTCATTAATAAATTCAATACCTTCGCCTGTTTATTGCTTGCTTTACCCATTCTCTGGCAGACAAAAAAGAAAAAGCGGTGCTTGAAAACAAGCACCGCTAAGCAAAAGTCGACAACATATTCAGCCCTACACTCAATATCTGCCTTCGCTAAAGTACACTGGAAGCAATGTGAGCAATGTCGTGCTGACAGACCAGAAACGCCTTGCTGTTCGTTTCTCGCTGAAAGCAAGTTAATAATAACCATTCTCATTTATTGATCAAGCATTATTTGCGAATGATTTTCATTTACCCTGTTTATCCCAACTTTTCACGAAATGCAGCCGATAATCCTCTATGCCGTCTTTCTTCTCCATATGCTCTATCTGATAACCGTTTCTCAACAACAATCTCAGCATCGAAGGGTAACGGTTACGGGATTTGACTCTCAGCTCCAGATAGCCCTGCTCTTTAACCCAGGCTTCCTGAGTGCTCATCAGAGCCTGAGCCACCCCATTGTGACGACCTTCGGCGACCACGCCACCAAGCCAGCTGTAATAACAGGTTTCCGACAGGCTGTAGCCAATTTTCACGCCCACCAGCTTTCCTTCTTTTTCCGCTACCAGAATCAAAGGACAACGTCCGCGTACTCTGGTTGCCAGACTGTGCTCTGTTTCAGGGTGATCAAATTCTTTGATTCTGGCCAGCACGCTGGCCGCCTCAGCCAGACTGGCTTCACGTATTTTCATCACAGCCCCCAACTCAGATGCCGCCGACAAAAAAGCCGGCGCTTGCCGGCTTTGAGTTTATGACAGCCCCTGCGAGGGCTCAAGCTGGGAACGAATACCAGTCAGACGCTTCACCAGATAATTGAGCAATACGCCGTACATAGGCACAAACAGGCCCAGGCTGATGATCAGTTTGACGCCATAATCCACCAGGGCAATTTCCACCCAGTGTTCGGCCATGAAGGCATCCGGGCTCTGATAAAAGGCGATGGCGAAAAAAGCAATAGTATCAAGGGCATTACCGAATACCGTCGAGCAGGTTGGCGCTATCCACCACTGCTTGCACTGGCGCAGGCGATTAAACACAGAAACATCCAGAATCTGCCCCAGCAGATAAGCCATAAAGCTGGCTATCGCGATCCGGGCCACAAAGAGGTTGAACTCACCCAGCGGCGCGAGCCCCTGAAAAGCGCCCTGATAGAAAACCACGGAGAGGAGATAAGACACCGCCAGAGCCGGCAGCATGACCCGGGTAATGATCTTACGCGCCATGGCGGCGCCGTAAATACGTACCGTCAGATCAGTGGCCAGAAAAATAAACGGGAAGGTAAAAGCGCCCCAGGTGGTGTGGACACCAAACAGGGTGAAGGGGATCTGAACCAGATAGTTGCTGGAGGCAATGATCACCAGGTGGAACAAGACCAGAATCCACAGAGCCTGACGCTGCTGGGCCGGCGAGAAAGGAGAAGTCGTCATCAACAGACCTTTTTGTCAAATGGGGGCGAGGGAACCCAAACACACCAACAGCACATTTTATGTACAGTGCTGTCACCAAAGGCGCTGATTATACAGTAACCAATCCGACTGCCAAGACACCACAGGGTTTGGCAAACGTTTGCTGTTAAAAATTGATTACTGAGTCAAGTTTTTGAGCCAACCAGCCAGAAAAGCCAGCGTGTCGCCGTCATCCCGGCTGAGTAATTCCAGCCACATCGCTGAACTGTAATGCTCGCCTTTCAGCATCATCCGGCAGCCTTCAAAATCGATCAGCCAGATATGTAAATCGGCATTGGCCTCTTTTTCTACCACGCTCGCCCCCAGCACAGTGATCAGTGCCTGCGCGACATCGGCAAAGCTGTCGTAGTCAAAATCCGGGGTCTGCAGATGCAAACAGCCTTGCGCGTTGTCCAGTTCGCGAACGCCAAAACGGATATCAGTCGGATAAGTCATTGGGTGTCCTTCCAGTCTCCGGCGCTGCCGGGCAGTTATGGTGTAAGTAAGTGTGTATTAACGTATCAAAGCATAAGCAAGGCATAGCAATGAGCAGGGATTCGTGGTCTTATCGCCCGGTTGCCTTGACGGCCAGGAGGCCTAGCCGGGTAACACTGAGGTGATGAATTGCATTCTCACCCCAATACGCAAGCTGTTTTGTAGTAAACAAAATCCTGGATTTTGTTTCTGCTACACTCTCTGCCGGATAATCGACGATTGTCCGGTATTTTTTTGCCTCCGGCTCAGCCCACTTGATACTCAGCAGCAGCCAGCAAATGCTCTTCGATCACCGATAAAAAGACCTTGCCGTATTTTTCCAGCTTCCGCTGACCCACACCGTTGACGGCCAGCAATTCACCTTCAGAAGTCGGTAAACGCTCGGCCATTTCCATCAGGCTGGCATCATTGAACACCACATAAGGCGGCAGCGATTCTTCGTCGGCAATCGCTTTACGTACCATCCGCAGTTTGGAAAACAGCTTCTTGTCGTACTGGCGTTTAAGCCGGTTGTCCTGACGGGCATTGCCGCGCGAGCTGCTGTCAATCCGCGGTACCGCGAGCTGGAGGCTGATCTCACCGCGCAGCACAGAGCGCGCTTTCTCGGTCAGCTGCAGGGTGGAACTGTTGACTATGTTCTGAGTCAGGAAGCCGCGGTGGATCAGCTGGCGCACAATACTGACCCAGAATTCATGGCTGTGCTCACGGCCAATACCGTAGGTGCTGAGCTTGTCATGCCCCTGCTCCCGGACTTTGGCGTTTTGCAGGCCGCGCAGTACATCAACCACATGGTGAACCCCAAAGCGCTGATTCACCCGGTAGACACAGGACAGCGCCTTCTGCGCCATTTCCAGTGCCTCAAAATGCTGAGGCGGATCAATACAGATATCGCAGTTGCCGCAGGCGTGTTCACTGTGCTCGCCAAAGTAATGCAACAGCACCTGGCGGCGACAGGTCTGCGCCTCGGCAAACGCCCCCATGGCATTGAGCTTATGGCTTTCGACCTGCTTTTGCGGGCCTTCCTCTTTCTCATCCAGACAGCGGCGCAACCAGGCCAGATCCGCCGGATCGTAAAACATCACGGCTTCGGCAGGCAGGCCATCACGCCCGGCACGGCCGGTTTCCTGGTAATAAGATTCGATATTGCGCGGAATATCAAAATGCACCACGAAGCGGACATTGGGTTTGTTGATCCCCATACCGAAGGCCACAGTAGCGGCAACAACCTGAATGTCATCGCGCTGGAACCCTTCCTGCACCCGGATTCGCTCGTCGTGTTCCAGCCCGGCATGGTAGGCCGCCGCACGTACCCCCTGCTCAGCGAGCTTCTCCGCCACCTGCTCCACTTTTTTGCGGCTGTTGCAGTAAATAATACCGCTCTGGCCCCGCACGCTGGCTAAAAAGCGCACCAGTTGCGCCATCGGCTTGTACTTTTCCTGCAGGGTATAGCGGATATTGGGGCGGTCAAAGCTGCCCAGGTGGGTAAAAGGGTCATCCAGCGCCAGCCGGCTTATGATGTCCTGCCGGGTGGTGTCATCGGCCGTGGCGGTCAGAGCAATGACAGGCATGGCGGGGAAGTGTTGCTTGAGCATACCCAAAGACGCATACTCAGGCCGAAAATCGTGCCCCCACTGGGACACACAGTGCGCTTCATCCACGGCCAGCAGGCTAACCGGCAAACCACTGAGCCGGTCAATGAAATCCCGGCTCACCACTCGTTCCGGCGACACGTAAACCAGCTTCAAGGTTCCGTCTGCCATCCCCTGCCAGGTGGAGTGTATCGCTTCCGGTGGCATGGTTGAATTGAGGCAACCTGCCGCTACACCATTGGCTTGCAATTGGTCAACCTGATCTTTCATCAGTGAGATCAACGGGGAAATGACCAGTGTCAGCCCTTCGCGTACGAGAGCGGGAATCTGATAACAGAGCGACTTGCCGCCACCGGTCGGTAAAATCACCAGGCAATCACGGCCTGACGCCACAGCTTCGATAACCGCCTGCTGGCCGGGCCGGAAAGATTGATAGCCAAACACCTGCTGCAGAATCTGCTCACTGTTGGCGGATGAAACGGCACGGCTGAGATCAGGGGTTGAGGCGGACATGACTTCACTCTTGATTGACACAGCCGGCTATTCTATACCATTCAGATCCCGGATGGGAGCGTCACCCTCACCGCAACCGGATCAGCAAAAGAAGTCGCTGGTCATTTTGAACAGGCTGGCATTATACTGCCCATTCGGGCATATCTAGCGTAATGCCCATACCTTCCTGTCAATATTTACCATAACGTACTGGAATAGCATGGACGAGCAAGCAAAAACGATCCAACGTGGAGTCATACTGGCTATCGCCGCCTACACCATGTGGGGTATTGCACCAATTTATTTTAAGATGCTGCAAAGCGTCAGTCCGATGGAAATCCTCAGCCACCGCATTATTTGGTCTTTCTTTTTTCTGGCGGGATTAATCTTTATTGGCAAGGGCTGGGGCAAAGTCCGACAGGTACTCAAACAGCCTAAAGTTCTGCTGATGTTGCTGGCCAGCTCTGTCATCATAGGTGCTAACTGGCTGATCTTTATCTGGGCGGTCAACAGCAACTACATGCTGGATGCCAGCCTGGGCTATTTCATCAATCCGCTGCTGAACGTGCTGCTGGGCATGGTGTTTCTGGGCGAGCGCCTGCGCCCGCTGCAGTGGCTGGCCGTGGCACTGGCCGCTGGCGGCGTACTGGTGCAGTTAATTCATTTCGGCTCTCTGCCCTGGGTCGCGCTGGTACTGGCCGCCAGTTTTGGCGTCTACGGCCTGCTGCGTAAAAAAGTCAATCTGGATGCCCAGACCGGCCTGTTGATGGAAACCAGTATTCTGCTGCCATTGGCACTGGGTTATGTGTGGCTGTTCGCCAGCAGCCCGACCTCAGACTGGACGCTGAACAGCATAGACACTAACTTACTGCTGATGGCGGCAGGGATAGTCACCACCTTGCCCTTGCTGTGCTTTACCGGCGCGGCCACCAAACTCAAGCTGTCGACGCTGGGCTTTTTCCAGTACATAGGTCCCAGCCTGATGTTCCTGCTGGCCGTCGCCGTGTACGGTGAAGAATTCAGTGCCGATAAGAGCCTGACGTTTGCCTGCATTTGGGTCGCGCTGGTGTTGTTCAGCTACGATGGCATCAAGGGACACCGCCAGAGCCGCAAGAAAGCCCAAATCGCCTGACACTGCCCGCCCCTTGCTACTCAGCACACAGATTGCTCACACTCGCGGGCAATCTGTGTTAAAAACACCTAATCTTATTGACTGATTCAAAACAATTTTCAGAAGGATAAGCCATGAAAAGGATCTCCCTTGCGCTGGCTCTGACCTGCGCATTGCTCTCCGTCTCGGCCTACAGCGAACAAGCCACAGATCTCATCGCCCCGGAAGGGGCAACGGGCTTTCAGCGGAACGCGCAGGTCACAGGCAAAGAGTGGATGATTGCCACCGCCAATCCGTATGCCAGTGATGCCGGGGCCGCCATTCTGGCCAAAGGCGGTAATGCCATTGATGCCATGATTGCCGCGCAGCTGGTGCTGGGCCTGACCGAGCCGCAATCATCCGGTTTGGGAGGGGGCGCATTTCTGGTGTACTGGGACAGCAAAGAAGCAGCCCTGACCACCTTCGACGGTCGTGAAACGGCCCCGGCCGAAGTCACGCCGCAATTATTCCAGGACGACAAGGGCACGCCTCTGTCTTTCTATGATGCCGTGGTCGGTGGTCGCTCTGTCGGCACCCCAGGCACAGTCAAACTGATGTGGCATACCCACCAGCGTTTGGGCAAGCTCCCCTGGAAGGATCTGTTTGAACCCGCGATAGCGCTGGCACGCGACGGCTTTACCGTCAGCCCGCGACTGGCGCAACTGGTTCAGCAAGACAGCGAACGCCTGCAGCGCTGGCCAGCCACCAAAGCCTACTTTTTCCCCAACGGTCAGCCGCTGAAAGCCGGGGATACGCTCAAAAACCCGGCCTATACCGATACCCTGCAGCAAATTGCTGAGCGCGGCGCCAGTGCCTTTTATCACGGTGATATTGCCAAAGACATAGTCAAAACCGTGCGCAGCGCCGAAGGTAATCCCGGGGTGCTCAACACCATGGATCTGGCTACCTATCAGGTCAAAGAACGTCCGGCGGTCTGCGCGCCGTATCGCCAGTATGAAGTTTGTGGCATGGGGCCGCCCAGTTCCGGGGCGCTGACACTGGGTCAGATCCTAGGCATGCTGAGCCATTTTCCGATGAAAGAGCTGGGGCCGCAAAAAGCGCTGAGCTGGCATTTGATCGGCGATGCGTCCCGGTTGGCGTTTGCTGACCGTGGCCGCTATATGGCGGACAGCGACTATGTCCCTATGCCGACCGCGGGGCTGCTAGACAAAGATTACCTCAGCCAGCGTGCCGGCCTGCTGAAAAGCAGTCAGGCATTGCAAGAAGTCAGCGCGGGGCTGCCGCCCTGGTCACACGCCGTAAATTACGGTCAGGATAATGCGCTTGAACTGCCTTCCACCAGCCATCTGGTGATTGTCGATAAAGACAGAAACGTGCTGTCGATGACCACCACCATAGAGAACGGTTTTGGCTCCCGCCTGATGGTGCGCGGTTTCCTGCTCAACAATGAGCTGACCGACTTCTCATTCAGCACCCACGACAATGGCATGCCGATTGCCAACCGGGTCGAACCCGGCAAACGTCCGCGTTCATCCATGGCGCCGACCATAGTGCTGAAAGATGACCAGCCGGTGCTGGCGATAGGCTCGCCAGGTGGCAGTCAGATCATCGGTTATGTCGCCAAAACCCTGATCGCTCACCTCGACTGGGGATTGAGCCTGCAGCAAGCGATCGATCTGCCCAACATGAACAATCGCTTCGGTCCGTTCGAGCTGGAGCAGGGCACCAGTGCTGAGCACTGGGCGCCGGAGCTGGAAAAACTGGGGTTTGAGGTCCAGATCAAGCCGCTCAACTCAGGGGTCCAGGCAATCGGCCTGTTCCGTGGTCAGCTCAATGGGGCCGCCGACCCGCGCCGTGAAGGGAAAGTGGTCGCCCGGTAATTGGTAAGACATTCAAAACAAACGCGCCGTAACCTGGCGGATACGGCGCGTTTTGATTAGCGAAGTAAGCAATGACTCACATCGCTTCCAGCTTGGCGTACTGAGTCACCAGCCACTTGATGCCTTCCCCGTTGAAAGCCACCTGAACCCGGCTCTGGGTGCCGCTGCCTTCAAAATTGATGATGGTGCCTTCCCCGAATTTGGGATGCTGTACCCGCTGGCCCAGATTAAAACCGGTCTGATTAAAGTTATCATTGACCTGGGTCTGGCTGAAACGGCCGCCCGTTGACGGACGCGACACCTGCGCTTTCATCCGCACTTCTTCGATAAACTCTTCCGGGATTTCCCGGACAAAACGCGACACTTTATGGAAATTGTCTTTGCCGTACAAACGCCGCATTTCGGCATGGGTGATAAACAGCTTTTCCATCGCCCGGGTCATACCCACATAGCACAGGCGGCGCTCTTCTTCGAGGCGGCCATGCTCTTCGGAGGTGCGAAAGCTCGGGAACATGCCTTCTTCGACTCCCACCATAAAGACCACAGGGAATTCCAGCCCTTTGGCGCTGTGCAAGGTCATCAGCTGAACGGCATCATCGTATTCATCGGCCTGGCCTTCGCCGGCCTCCAGCGCGGCATGCGACAGAAAGGCTGCCAGCGGGCTCATTTCCTGGGCTTCTTCCGGTACTTCAAACTGACGGGTGGCGGTCACCAGCTCTTCCAGGTTTTCAATCCTGGCCTGGGCTTTCTCGCCTTTTTCCTGCTCGTACATGGCCCGCAGACCCGATGCGCGAATAGCCTCGTCGGTCTGCTGATACAGCGGCAAGTCGCGGGTGTCGTCTTCCAGCGCATTCACCAGCTCAACAAAGCGGCGCAGTGAATTGGCCGCGCGCCCTGCCAGGACTTTTTCGTCCAGCAGTTCAACACTGGCCCGCCACATAGTGATACCGCGATCGCGGGCCGCCATGCGTATGGTATCCAGAGTGCGCTCACCCAAGCCCCTGGCCGGGGTATTGACCACCCGCTCAAACGAGGCGTCATCATTGCGGTTCGAGATCAGACGCAGGTACGACAGCGCATCTTTGATTTCCTGACGCTCGAAGAAACGCATGCCGCCATAAATCCGGTACGGCATACCGGCCTGGATCAGGGCTTCTTCCAGCACCCGCGACTGGGCATTGCTGCGATACAGCATGGCCGTGTCATTAAGCGCGCCGCCGCTGTCCTGCCAGCTTTTAATCTTACCCACCACAAAACGGGCTTCATCCAGCTCGTTAAAGGCCGAGTAAACGGAAATCTTTTCCCCTTCGCTGCCGTCGGTCCACAGATTCTTGCCCATACGTTCATTGTTATGGGCAATCAGGGCGTTGGCGGCCTGAAGAATGTTGCCGGTCGAGCGATAATTCTGCTCCAGAAAAATACTGGAAGTATTGGCAAACTCGCGCAGGAAGCGCTGGATATTTTCGACCTTGGCACCCCGCCAGCCATAGATAGACTGGTCATCGTCACCAACTATCATCACATGGCATTCCGGGCCGGCCATCAGGCGCAGCCAGGCAAACTGGATGTTGTTGGTATCCTGAAACTCGTCCACCAGTATGTGCTTGAAGCGCGCCTGGTAGTGCTCGCGGATATGCTTGTTGTACTTCAGCAGCTCAAAAGCACGCAGCAGCAATTCGGCAAAATCGACCAGACCGGCGCGATCGCAGGCTTCCTGATAGGCGGTATAGAGCCGCAGCCAGGTCTGTTCAACCGGGTCATTAAAGGTTTCGACATGCGCCGGGCGCAGCCCCTCATCTTTCTTGCCGTTGATATACCAGGCCGCCTGACGGGCCGGCCACTGCTTTTCATCCAGGTTCTGGGCTTTGATCAGGCGGCGCAGCAGGCGCATCTGATCATCAGAATCGATGATGTTGAAATCTTCCGGCAATTTGGCGTCGAGATAATGGGCGCGCAGCATGCGGTGGCTCAGGCCGTGAAAGGTGCCGTTCCACATCCCGGCGCAGTTGCCCTGCATCAGCGCATTGATGCGTCCGCGCATCTCTGCCGCAGCTTTGTTGGTGAATGTCACCGACATCAGTGAGAAAGGCGAGGCTTCTTCTACCCGCAGCAACCAGGCGATCCGGTGCACCAGCACCCGTGTTTTACCACTGCCGGCGCCGGCCAGTACCAAGTGATTCCCCAGCGGTGCCGCCACCGCTTCGCGTTGTTTGTCATTAAGACCATCTAACAAGAGTGAAACGTCCATCGCCTTTCTACTGGTTATTTATACACTGGCGGTGATTATAACAGCTCAGCCAGAGAATGCCTGCCCTGTCGCCGGCTTCTTTCTGCCCCCCGTCACCGACCCACAATCACTTTTCAGCAAAAAATCACACCTGATTGAAATTTATCCGCCCGCCAGCCTTTCTAGTCTTTATAAGAGGGTCTAGTCTGCAAATGAGCCACTCAGTGGTGGCCAGGTACTGCAAGACGGACGTTCGTTCACCGCAACATCTCACTGTTTACTGAAAGAGGAATGATAATGAACAAGAACCACTTAGCCTTAGCCTCCGCCGTCTCCGGTCTGTTAATTCTGGCCGGTACACTTTCTGCACCTGCTATTGCCGCCGAGGCCAAAGAAAAATGCTACGGCGTTGCCAAAGCCGGTAAAAATGACTGCGCCACCAAAACCGGCTCCTGTGCCGGTACCGCCAAAACCGATGCTCAGAAAGACGCCTTTATCATGGTGCCCAAAGGTCTGTGTGACCGTCTGGCAGGCGGCAGCACGCAAAGCAGTTAATCATGATGCGTGATCATGCCTTTGAACAGGTGGGGGTTGGCCTGCGTGCGCCCCACCTGAGTCTGTTTGCCGCGATGAACCCGCCTGAAGTCGGTTGGCTGGAGATTCACAGCGAAAACTATTTCAACCCCGACAGCCCGGCACGCCGCAGTCTCAACACCATCGCTGACCATACTCCCATCAGCTGCCACGGTATCGGCCTGTCACTGGGCTCTGCCGATCCGCTGGATGTCCGCCACCTGGCTCAGCTCAAACGCCTGATCGACGACATTCAACCCCTGGCCGTATCCGACCATTTAAGCTGGAGTTCGATCAGCGGCCAGTATTTCAACGATCTGCTGCCCATTCCCTACACGGAACAAGCACTGAATGTGGTTTGCACTAAAATCAGTCAGGTGCAGGAGACGCTGGGACGCCAGCTACTGCTCGAGAACCCGTCCAGCTACCTGAGCTTCCACCATGCCACGTATACCGAGTGGGATTTTCTGGATCTTGTCCAGCAGCGCACCGGCTGCGGCCTGCTGCTGGATCTCAATAACATCTACGTCAGCAGTTTCAATCACGGTTTTGACTGTGCCACCTATCTGGCGGCGCTGAACCCTAACGCCGTCAAAGAAATCCACCTGGCTGGCTTTACGGTCAAACAACTTGATGAGGGTGAAATCTGGATTGATACTCACAGCCGCCCGGTCAGTGATCCCGTCTGGCAACTGTACCGGGACTGGGTACAAACTCACGGCTCAGTGCCGACCCTGATCGAATGGGACCTCGACATTCCCCCGCTGGCAGTGCTGCTGGGCGAAGCCGAAAAGGCCCGGCAGATCCTGCGTAACACCCACCCTGGCGGAGGCAATCATGAAAGATGATGCGCCTGATCTGGCCACCCTGCAGACGAGTTTTGCCCAGGCCTTACAATACCGGCCAAGCGATGTCGCCGGCCTGATCACCGATAACCTTTTCAGCGCCGAACAGCGGCTGCAAATCTACCGCAACAACTTTGTGATCAGCCTGAGCGAAGTGCTGGAAGCGACCTATCCGGCAGTCAAAGCCGTGGTGGGTGACGAGTGTTTTTCCGCGCTGGCCCGCCAGCATATTCTGACCACACCGTTGGAGCAGGGCGATGTCAGCCATTATGGCGGCGGTTTTGACCAGACGATTTGTGCTCAGGCAACACTTACCGATGCTGTGCCTTATCTGGCCGATCTGGCGGCCTTAGAGTGGCTGGTCGACCGGGCGTCTATGTGCAATGCGGCCCTGGCGGCGTTTCCGCTGGAAAAACTGCAGGGGCTGACAGAGCAGCGTCTGGCTGACGCCAGATTGATCCCTCAGCCTGCCTGCTGGTTGCTGAACAGCGACTATGCGGTTGCGTCGCTGTGGCTGGCGATACGCGATGAACAGCTGGACGGATTGACCATCCGGACGAGTGAATCCGCCATAGTGCTGCCCGGACCGGCCGTGATCGCCACCACTCAGGCGGGAACCGCACTGGTGCAGCTGGCGCGCCAACATCAACCTCTGGGACAAGCCAGCCAGGATATGCTGGCGGTGCTGGGGGAGCTGATTGCTGCACAGGTTTTTAGCGATATTCTCTATGCTGATGAGATGTAATCACCTTTTTTGCCACTTTGGTTTCACTACTCGATCAAAGTGGCTCGCCTGCAGTCCAGGAGGCTGACATGCTCTACCTTATTAAAGACACAGATACCCGGTTCAGCCGTCTGCTGGCGCCGCTGATCCCCCTGCTGTTGTTATTCACCCGCTTGTGGGTGGCCTGGGTCTTTTTCAACTCAGGTATGATCAAATACCAGAGCTGGGACAGCACCCTGTATCTGTTTGAATATGAATATCAGGTTCCGCTGCTGCCCTGGCGGATAGCGGCCTATCTGGGCACGGCAACTGAGCTGATAGTGCCTGTGTTTCTGGTACTGGGCTTGCTGACCCGGCCGATGGCACTGCTGCTGTTTGTCTTCAACATCATAGCCGTGGTGTCCTATCCGCTGCTGTGGGAGAAAGGCTTTTTTGACCACCAGCTGTGGGGCATGATGTTGCTGGTGAATGTATTCTGGGGCGCGGGGCTGGTGTCTCTGGATCATCTGTCCGGCCTGGCGCGACGGCCCAGCCGCTTACTGGAATAGGCTCACACCAGTAACAGCAGCTGATCCAGAGTGTGGATTTCAACATCCGGCAGCCATGTCGCTTTAGACTCCTGATGCATCTGACGTGACTGATCATTAAACCAGCAGGCTTGAAAACCGCTGCGACGGGCGCCGGCCACATCGCTGATCAGGTGATCGCCGACATGAAGAATATCCGCCGCCGACACTCCCAACAGTGCCTGAGCCTGGATAAATAAATCCGGCGCCGGTTTGGACAAGCCGTCACGGCCTGCCACCAATACCCGGGAGAAATACTGGCCCAGGCCGATTTTATCCGCGTCCACATTGCCGTTAGTGATCGCCAGCAGCGGCACCCGCGTGGCCAGTTCGCTGAGCACGGCATGGGTCATATCAGGCACATCGACCTGATTTCTGACGGTTAATACTATGTGCAGCCCTTCTTCCGTCGCCTCCGCGGCCTGGGTCTGCGAATAGCCGAGCCGGATCAGACCGGTACGCAGCATCACCCGGCGCCACTCGGTGACATCGTGGCGCAGCATAGGGTTGTCCTTTGCCAATTGGTATTTGAGCCGCTGCCAGTCTGCGGGCGTCAATGCATGTGAAGCCGGATGCGCGGCGGCCAGCCAGTCATACATCGCCTGCTCGGCGCGCAGAATCACCGGATGGTTATCGTACAGGGTATCGTCCAGATCAAAGGTGAGTGCTTTGGGAGAACGAAAACTGCGGTAAAACTGCATGACACCGGCTCCTTATTTGGTCTTCTTGGCACGCGGATGTGCCTGATCATACACCTTGGCTAAATGCTGAAAGTCTAAATGGGTGTAGATTTGTGTGGTACTGAGATTGGCGTGGCCCAGCAGCTCCTGCACCGCGCGAAGATCACCGCTGGACTCCAGCATATGAGTGGCAAAACTGTGACGCAGCTTGTGTGGATTAATATGACTGGACACCGCTTGCTTTTGTCCCCATTCCGCCATACGTTTCTGCACGTTACGGTTGGAGATGCGCTGGCCCAGCTTGGACACAAACAATGCCGGTTCACCGGGAGCGGCCAGTTGTCCGCGCATTTTCAGCCAGATCCCCACCCATTCCCGGG
The DNA here is from genome assembly GCF_014841115.1 of Photobacterium arenosum. Classification (GTDB taxonomy): domain Bacteria; phylum Pseudomonadota; class Gammaproteobacteria; order Enterobacterales; family Vibrionaceae; genus Photobacterium; species Photobacterium arenosum. Next base: position 38,404 of record NZ_JACYTP010000016.1, on the reverse strand, counting down.
CCAGACCGGCAAAAGGGACAATGCGTTCTTTGTCGCCTTTACCTATCACCCGCAGATCGCCCTTGCTCAGGCTGATGTCTTTCACGTTCAGCCCAACCAGTTCCGACAAGCGCAGGCCCGCGCCATACATAAGTTCCATCATGGCGCGATCCCGGACCGACAAGGGATCATTCTCATCAACACTGAGCAGCTGATCCATCTCATCGACATCGAGGTTTTTGGGGAGAGGCCGGGATTTACGCGGTGCTGATACCCCTTTGGCCGGATTGGCCTTCAGCTCTCCCTGATGGACCAGATAATCCAGAAAGCTGCGCAACGCGGATAATCGCATAGCCAGACTGCTGGCCTTGAGGCCGTCCCGCATCCCTTTGCTCGCCACCTGACGAACCCAGGCAGCATCTAAGGTGTGCCAGTCGGAGACCCCCAGTTCGAGCAACTGCTCAGCCACTGTGGTCAGCTGGCGCTTGTAGTTCTGCTGGGTATGCAGACTCAGCTCCCGCTCACTGCGCAGATACTCGTAAAAGCGGTCAAGCGAGCGGGTCAGACTGGCCGGCAAACTCATTCAATAACCTCACGGCTGTATTCCCAGTGGCGGATCAAGCGTCCCAGCACGTCGGCCAACTGAGTCACAAACAGCGTGTCCATCCCGGGTTGAAAATGGCCGCCATCCCGGCTGGCAAAACACAGTACACCGTCAGGCCGTTCCGATTCACCCAGCTTGAGCACGATGAATGAGCCCAGCTGAGGGGGCTGTTCGAACAGCATTTCGCTTTCGGCACTGCGCAGTCGGCCAAGATAAACATCCTGCGGGTTGAGCCGGGCGCGTCGAAACCCTTCAAACGCCTGCCGGCTCAGCGACAGTTCGGCGTCCATGCTGTCAAACAACCGTACACTGACCCGTAAATCCAGTTCCGTCGCCAGTGCAGTCAGCACACTCAGCGCCTGGTAAATATTGTGGGTCTGAAACAATTGCTGCTGGGCACGAGCAAAGGCAGCAAATAACGCGCTGTTACTGGCCGCGACAGACATCATGCCATCGATCTGCTTTTCCAGTTCCGCCACTTTATGGCGCAGCCGCTCCATCTGGCGCTCCACCAGCGAAACCGATCCGCGCTCGGTATGGGGCAGCCTGAGCTGCTCCAGCAGCTCGGGCTGCTGGATAAAAAAGTCAGGATTGGCAGTTAAAAAAGCCGCGATCGCCTGCGGGTTGAGCGCTGCACCCTCATCATCCGCAGGGCGTTGGTTCAGTTGGGTCATCTCAGTCATCACTTGCAGATTTGGTTAGGCTCAATGGGGCCAGACAGCCCCACCGGCAACTTGCCATTTGCCACACTTCAGAGCGTGATTTGGCCATCGAACACATGAGCAACAGGCCCGGTCATATACAGAGGCTGACCATCGCCAGCCCAGCGAATATGCAGATCGCCACCGGGCAGGCTGACGGTCACATTGCTGTCCAGCAAGCCCTGGCGCTGACCGATAGCGACAGCAGCGCAGGCTCCGCTGCCGCACGCCTGGGTTTCGCCCGCACCGCGTTCGTAGACCCGCAGGCGGACGGCAGCGCGCGACACTACCTGCATAAAGCCGACATTAACCCGCTCAGGAAAACGTTCATGGCTTTCCAGCAGCGGGCCGAGCGTCTCGACATCCGCCGTATCCACATTATCCACCACGGTCACACAGTGCGGATTGCCCATACTGGCGGCACCGCAGAATACGGTGCTATCTTCCGCGCGCAGTATGTAGGTTTTTTCTTCCTGTTTGGCCTTGAACGGAATTTTTTCCGGCGTGAACTCAGGGACGCCCATGTTGACCGTCACCTGGTTGTCGTTCTCCAACTGCAGCACCATCTTGCCCGACTTGGTGCTGACCGCGATCCGGTACTTATTGGTCAGCCCTTTCATAGAGACAAAGCGGGCAAAACAACGGGCCCCGTTACCGCACTGCGACACTTCGCTGCCATCGGCATTAAAAATGCGATAGTGAAAATCCGTCTCGGGATCATAAGGCGGCTCTACGACCAGAAGCTGATCAAAACCCACCCCGCGATGCCGATCCGCCAGACGCCTGATGGCGTCCGGGGAGAAGAAGATGTTCTGGGTCACACAGTCGACGACCATGAAATCATTGCCCAAACCATGCATCTTAGAAAATTGAAACTGCATCGGCGTTCTCTCGCTTATGGGTTAAGGCAACAGGCGCTCAGACTGCCACAACTGACTCAGTGTTTCACGTTCGCGCACCACGTGAGCCTGATCGCCATCTACCATGATTTCCGCCACACGCGGACGGGTGTTGTAGTTGGATGACATCACAAACCCGTAGGCACCGGCAGAACGCACGGCGACCAGATCGCCCTGCTCCAGCTTCAGCAGGCGCTCTTTACCAATGTAGTCGCCGGTTTCACAGATCGGGCCGACAAAGTCGTATTCCAGCGGCTCGCCGTCACGCGGAACAACCGGCACTATCGCCTGCCAGGCATGATACAGGGTCGGGCGGATCAGATCGTTCATGGCGGCATCAACGATGGCGAAGTTTTTGTGCTCAGTATGCTTGAGGTACTCAACACGGGTCACCAGTACACCGGCATTGGCGGCAATCGCACGGCCCGGCTCAAAAATCAGCTCCAGATCCATGTGATTTTCCAGACGCTCCAGCAGTGCTTTCGCGTAATCAGATGGCAGTGGCGGCTGCTCATCATTGTAGGTCACACCCAGACCACCGCCGACATCCAGATGGCGGATCACTATGCCTTCTGCTTTCAGGGTATCAATCAGGGCCAGCAGGCGATCTGTGGCATCAATGAAGGGCGTCAGCTCTGTCAGCTGTGAACCGATATGGCAGTCCATGCCAATCACATTGAGATTCGGCAGGCTGTGTGCCAGACGGTACACTTCCGGGGCACGGTCAAAGGCAATGCCGAACTTGTTGTCACGCAGGCCGGTGGAAATATACGGGTGTGTCTTGGCATCCACATCCGGGTTGATGCGCAGCGACACAGACGCCACTTTGCCCATCTCAGCGGCAACCTGATTCAGGCGCTCCAGCTCAGGCTCTGATTCAACATTAAAACACTTGATGTCCAGTTCAAGCGCCCGGCGCATTTCTGCGGCGGTTTTACCGACACCGGAGAAAACAACTTTCCCGGCATCACCGCCTGCGGCAATAACGCGTTCCAGCTCGCCGACAGAGACAATATCAAACCCTGAACCCAGTCGGGCCAGCACATTCAGTACCCCGAGGTTTGAGTTTGCTTTCACCGCGTAGCAGATCAGATGCGGATGATCAGCTACCGCACTGTCAAACGCACGCCAGTGGCGTTCCAGGGTCGCGCGGGAGTATACATAGAGCGGCGTGCCAAAACGTTCAGCCAGGTCAGTTACTGCGATATCTTCAGCGTAAAGCTGGCCGTCTTGCTGATAATTAAAATAATCCAATGTGGTCTCTTCCCTGTTATGGCCGCGGTTATTCGGTTTGCTCTGTCTGTTCGGTGTCATCGGCTGGCATATACAGCGGACCACTCTGGCCGCAGCCTGCCAATGTCAGTACTGTCAGAATAAATGTTGCTATTAAACCTGTACGCATTTTTAAAGCCAGTGATAATGATTGCAATGCCCTCTATAATCGCACCCACACTAGGAAAAGCAATAGGACTTACAGGATGAACGATACTGAATTTCATAAACTGGCTGATCAGGTACTTATGCATATCGAGGAAGGCATCGATCAGTCCGGCGCAGACATCGAATATGAGACAACAGGCAACGTGCTGACACTGGAGTTTGAAAACCGCAGCCAGATCGTCATCAACCGTCAGGAACCGCTGCATGAAATCTGGGTGGCATCCAAATCAGGCGGCTATCACTTCAAATATAACGACGGGATCTGGCTCTGCACCCGCAGCGGCGAAGAGCTGATTTCACTGATTAAGCGCGAGTGCTCGGTTCACGCGCAAGAAAGTGTCGACTGGTAAAAACAATGCCGGCGCAGCAGATAACACTCTCTGCTGCGCCGGCAATCTGGCACCCAATATGACAAAACAGCTTTAAGACAGACTCATCTGCCCGCCTTTGCCGGCTTCATCCATATTGGCCTGGTTATCGGCCGCCAGCCGACGCTCAGCCTGATACCCGCTCTTGTAAGGTAACACCTGACACTCACCCTCCTGGCCATACACAATATGGTAGAACTGAGGCAGGTTAAAATTGATGAAATTCGAACTGTAACTGAACCTGTCCTGCGCCGAGGTATAAAAACGGTTCACGCCATGGACCATTTCATCCATGTTGCCGCTGCACTGGCGATAAACTTCAATCCGGTTGGTTTCGTCCAGGATATAAATATTGAAACCGTGGTTTTCACAGTCTTCAAAGAAGAACTGGATCAGGCCTTCACTGGCGTAAGCATCGACAATGGACGGCGGATGCGGCTCATCGGTTTTCCCCATCACCACGCTAGCACTGCCCAGCAGCTTATTACTGGAAATACAGCGGTAGAAGTCGACCGAGTTTTCCAGCTTCTGCACCGAGACCCCGCGACGCTCAAAGAACAAACCATGTGTCTGGCTGCCAATGCGGATCGCTTTAAAACGGCGCTGCTTCTCCTGCTGCTCCACCGGCATCAGACGCATCTCAATACACTCGGCCACCAGCTGATACACCAGGTTGCGGATCATCCCGCGCATGTGTTTGCTGTAGCAAAACACATCGACCGATTCGGGCGAAATGGCATCCTGATGCATCTTGCTCAAAATGGTCTTCAGTGCATCCATCATGGCGTTTTCACCCTTGAAGTTCAGGGTACGCACTTCATTCCATGAGTTACGGTAAACCAGATCAACGCTGCCGACCAGACAGGTCTGTTCAGGGCCAAAGCTGAAGATATCGGTATTTTTGAAATCAAACTTCACCGCCCGGCTTTTCATTTCTTCCGTCGGGTCCTGCTCCAGATTGATGAAAATCCCTAACTGGCGGATTTCACACGGGCTGGACAGGGCTTTCAGGCCTGGCTTGGGACGGCGGATCGAAAAGGTATTGCGGATATCGCTCACCATCTGGTACAGCTTGTCGATATCCATGGCCGAATCGCGCACCACAGTGTGCAGGTTGGTCGTTTCGGTCAGCAGGCCGTTGAAATACGCCCAGGCCACCAGTTTGCTCAGGTAGCGGTTATGCTCTAACGACGGCTGGCCCAGAATGGCGTACGGATCCAGCGGCTGCTTGTACAGGTACCAGCCCGCGGTGTTAGTCCGGCCGGCAGGCACCTGAATAAAGGTCAGATCCCCTTCGTGCAAGTCTGGCGACACCTGCGGGTTGAGCAGGGTCACTTTGCCGGGCAATACCTCAAAGGCCGCATACAGCTTACGGGCCAGAATACTGATATCTTCCGGGCTGATCGACGAGGTAATGTCGTTACGGCGCGCAAACAGGATCAGGTTACGATAACTGAGCATCAGGGCGTCAAGCAGCTCGTTGTGGGCCCGCTTGACCTGCTCCACCTTCCAGTTGCGGCGGTTATCCAGCTCTTCAATGACCTCACGGGACCATTGCCACTCAGAGGTCAGCTCAGCCAGTACCTCACGACGCCAGGCGACTGAGCCAATACCGGGCTCACGAGTCAGTTTTTCGTGGGTTTTCAGATAGAAACAGCGACGCACCAGATCCAGACGGCGGTGATCGTTAATCCGCTCCAGATAACGGGTCACTTTTTCCAGCATCAGGTAGTAGGCATCCATCGCGTAGTGCGACGACTGCTCGGAGAAAAAGCGCCGCTTGCCGTCCACGCTCAGGAGTTGCGTGTGGGGGTACTCGCAGGAATAAGCTTCCAGCAAAATGGCTTTCAGCACCGATTTATAGGGAGAGTCGATACTTTTGTACAGATGCCACAGGCTGGAACCGAAATATTCTTCAGCCGGAATGCGGCACAGGCCGCCAAAGTCAATCCACTCATCGCGGTTGATATAACCATTGGCCGCCAGATAAGCGACGTAATCGTCATAACACTCTTCCATTTCCGGCGGTACCAGATACCACAAGAAGCGCTGTCCTGCCAAATGCACGGCCGAGCGGTAAAACTCGTCCAGCAACAGCAAATGCTGACTGGAACCACAGTTATCGCCACTCAGGGCTTCCGAACGGTTATGGCGGAAACGGTTATCATCGATCAGGAAAAAGTTAGCTTCCACGCCCTGTGTCTGCGCCCAGCCGGACACGGCTTTACACTTGGTAAGCAGCGCTTCACGCTCATCTAACGGCATACGGGTGCGGATACAAACCCAGATATCCAGATCACTGGTCAGGCTCTGGCCCAGCGACGAGGTGCTGCCCATCGCGTATAAACCCAGAATGTCACCATCCGGTGAGTCATGAAAAAAAGAAGCGGGAAGATCGAAAGCAAAATGCTCACGGATCAGCGTCGACTGACGTGATGTAGGAACAAATGACGCAATACCTTGCGGTACTTCGGCATCCTGGTAGCCAGGCAATGCGGGATGGTTAACATGCAACAGCACAGGCAGCACACTGAACACCTGCTCAGATTGTGCGTTCATGGCAAGACGCGCACGTTCAACCCGACGGTGGTTATGCTTATCCAACCTGCCAATTAAGGTATTAATATAATTTTGCAAATTACTCTTCCAAGAGCTACCAGCATCCAGAGCGGCCCGAATCTTGTCATCGTTAGGGGACTCTGTGAGCCATTCGTGAGCAAAAACGTGATCAATCTAACAGTTTTCAGGCATTCCGTAAAGTCTGCACGGTCAATCAAGCGGAAACCTGCTTCGTGATGCTCAATTCCATTCTGTATCACCACAAAATAGTACAATGACTCGAAATCGCCAGCACCTTGGACTTTGGAAGCCAGATCACACTCAGTAATGTGACATATCTCCCATAAGCGATATCACAGAACCGGACAAATGCGCTTCACCGCACCGGCAACAACATCTACATTACCTTACCCGTATCGGAGTGGTACGATTAGTATATTTAGAGCAATTAGATGGACCCCCAAGCTATGACTGAGATGCCAATCCGGATCGCAACCCGAAAAAGCCCACTCGCCCTATGGCAGGCGGAATATGTTAAGGCCGCACTGGAGCAGGCCCACCCAGGCATTACTGTCGAACTGGTTCCTATGGTCACCAAAGGCGACATCATTCTTGATACCCCGCTGGCCAAAGTGGGTGGTAAAGGTTTGTTTGTCAAAGAGCTGGAACAGGCGATGCTGGAAGGTCGCGCTGATATTGCAGTCCACTCCATGAAGGATGTGCCGGTCGAATTCCCCGACGGTCTGGGACTGGTCACTATCTGTGAGCGTGAAGACCCGCGCGATGCGTTCGTGTCCAATCACTACGCCGATCTGGACGCGCTGCCACAAGGCGCCATAGTTGGCACCTCCAGCCTGCGTCGCCAGTGCCAGCTGCTGGCCAGCCGCCCGGATCTGCAGATTAAAACCCTGCGCGGCAACGTAGCGACCCGTCTGCGGAAATTGGATGAAGGCGAGTACGACGCCATAGTGCTGGCCTGTGCCGGTCTGAAGCGCCTGAAAATGGACGACCGCATCCGCTGTGCCCTTGCCCCTGAAGTCAGCCTGCCGGCTGTCGGCCAGGGCGCCGTAGGCATTGAATGCCGTCTGGACGATACCCGTATCCGCGGCTTGCTGGAGGCCTTAAGTGACACCACCACCACCACCCGCGTTTTATGTGAGCGGGCGATGAACAACCGGCTGGAAGGCGGCTGTCAGGTGCCTATCGGCAGCTATGCTGAACTGGAAGGCGATCAAATCTGGTTACGCGCTCTGGTGGGTGAGCCGGATGGCAGCAAAATTGTCGCCGGTGAAATTCGCGGACCGATTGCGGAGGCGGAAAACCTGGGCACTCAACTGGCCGAAGAGCTGCTCGAACGCGGGGCTCGCGAGATACTGACCCGACTGTACGACGAGGCCGAATGACAGTCCTGATCACCCGACCAGCCCCGCACGGCGAGGCACTGGCACAAGCATTGGCCGCTCAAGGCATCAAGGCACTGGTTCAGCCACTGCTGACCATAGCCCCCGGTGCCGGCCTGCTGACTCTGGGTGATCAGCTCGCCACACTGAAAAAAGGCGATTGTCTTATTGCTGTCAGCCCCCACGCGGTAAAAATGGCACATACTTACCTGACCGAAAAAGAGATTTGCTGGCCCGATAGCCTTCATTATATCGCCGTCGGCCAGCAAACCGCCGCCACACTGGCAAACGCCTGCGGTCAGCATGTCGATGCACCGCAGCAGGAAGACAGTGAGGGGCTGCTGGCCCTGCCAGCACTGATGACACCGGCAGGGCGCAATGTACTGATACTGCGCGGCAACGGCGGCCGCGAACTGATTTTCGAGACACTGGCTGAACGTCAGGCCAATGTCTCCTACTGTGAAACTTATGCCCGACACTGGCTGGCACTCAATGGCGCTGTTTTGAGCCAGCAGTGGCAACAACAGGGTGTGGACTCACTGGTGGTCACCAGTGGTCAGCAACTGGAATACCTGTACCGACTGATGCCGGCGCAGGCAAAGCCATGGCTGATGACATGCCACTTGCTGGTACCCAGCAAGCGAATTGCCCGTCAAGCCAGGGACATTGGCTTTTGCCATATAACGACTGTGGGCAGTGCCAGCAATGCCACACTGCTTGCTACACTAAGTACAACAGGCACAACGGGATAAACGGATGACTGAGAAGAAAACCAATAACGATACCCCCCCTAAGACAGACAAGCAGTCTGATGCCTCTTCCAAGGCCAAGGAAACGCCACACACTGCCGGCACGCCACCCAAGTCGTCTGCCGCCAGCCAGCCTGCTGCCCCCGCCGAGTCAGGCAAAGGCAGCAAAACCGGCTGGGTCGCCATTGCTCTGGTTATCCTGTTGGGTGCTGGCCTGTATTATCACGGCCACCAGCAAAACCGTGACCAGCTGGCACAGGTGAGTGCGCTGCAAGCCCAGCTCAATACCCTGAAAAGCGAGCTGGCTAAAAATACCCAGGATGTCAGAAGTGAGGTTGATCAGCGCTTACTCAGCGCCTCAGGCAAGCTGGAGCAGCAGAACAATGACATTAAAGGCCTGCAGTTGGCGATGTCGGAAGTCAAAGGCCGTCGCCCGAATGACTGGTTACTGGCCGAAGCGGATTACCTGACCCGTATGGCGGGGCGCAAACTCTGGCTGGAGCACGATGTGGCCAGTGCCACCGTATTACTGGAAACTGCCGATAACCGCCTTGCCCAGCTCAATGATCCGAGCCTGACGGCACTGCGCAGTGCCATGAACGACGACATTGCCAGCCTCAAAGCCGTGGCCCGTGTTGACCGTGACGGTATCGTATTACGCCTGACCAGCCTGCAGCAGATGGTCGCCAATTTGCCGCTGGCCAACGCGATCGTGCCTGAGTCACTGGAACAGCCACAGAGTGAAACGGTCAGCGAGTCGGTGTCCGACTGGCAGTCCAACCTGATGACTTCCCTGAAGCAGTTCAGCGAACACTTTGTGACTTACCGTAAGCGCGATGGCAATGTCATTCCGCTCTTGTCCCCGGAACAGGATTTCTACCTGCAGGAAAACATCAAATCCAAGCTGGAAACCGCCATTAAAGCTGTGTATCGCGAACAGGGTGAGCTGTACACCCAGTCCCTGACCATGGCCAAAGACTGGGCCAGCCAGTTCTACAACACTGACGATGTTCAAACGCAGAGCTTCATTAAAGGCCTCAATGAGATGGCCGGCCAGAATATTGAAGCCAGCTACCCTGAGCAGCTGAAATCGCCCTCGCTGTTAGCGGATCTGGTGAACCAGCGCCTGCGGCAACAAATCGCTCCCATTAAGACTGAGGAGGATCCGGCATGATTAAACTTCTCCTGCTGGTCGCCGCGCTGATTGCCGGCATCGTTGTCGGCCCCATGCTGGCCGGCAACCAGGGCTATGTGCTGATCTCCGCCGCCAACCAGACACTGGAAATGAGCCTGACCACGCTGCTCTTACTGGTTATTGTACTTTTCGGTGCGTTTTTTCTGCTTGAGCATCTGCTGAAGTGGCTGCTGTCACTGAGCAGTGTCACCCGCGGCTGGTTCTCCGGCCGTAAAACCCGCAAAGCACGTGAGCTGACTTCCAGCGGCCTGGTCAAAGTACTGGAAGGTGACTGGAAACAAGCGGAAAAGCTGGTCGTCAAATCGGCGAATCACAGCGAAACCCCGCTACTGAACTATCTTGCCGCAGCGGAAGCCGCGCAGGGACAGGGGCAGTTGCATCAGCGTGACGAATACCTGCGTCTGGCGGCCGAACAGGACAGCGACAGCCTGGCGGTAGCACTGACCCGCGCCAGACTGCAGTGCCAGCAGCATCAATATGAAGAAGCTGTCGCCACTCTGCAGGAGATGAAAAGCAGCCATCCGCGTAATCCGCTGTTACTGGAACTGCTGAAGCAATGCTATGTACAGCTGGAAGACTGGCCAGCTCTGCTGGGCCTTATTGCCCCGCTGAAAAAGTACGGCAGCCTGAGCGGCGAGCAGCTGGATAAATTAGAGGAACAGGCCGAGTGCGGCTTGATGGCGCAGATCAGCCTGCACAGTGGCAGTGATGGCCTGATGGGACACTGGAACAGCCTGAGCCGTAAAGCCAAACAGAATCCGGAGCTGGTCGCCTGCTTTGTCCGTGAGATGTGCGCCCGCAACGCCGACAGCGAAGGCTATACCATACTGCGCGAAGCACTGCGCAAGAAGGTTGATTCCCGTCTGATCAGCCTGATGCCGACGCTGAAACTGACCGATTATCACCCCGCCATTGTGACACTGCAGGATTTGCTGAAATACGACAGTAACAATGCAGCCACCCACAGTGCGCTGGGACAATTGTATCTGCGTGACGGTAAAGCCAAAGAAGCCCGCACGCACCTTGAGCGGGCAATTGAACTGCACCCGACTGTCGCTGATTACGGCTACCTGGTCGAGGTACTGGAAACCCTGAACGATAAAGCTGCCGCGGCCCGCTTATCAAAAGAAGGCTTAACCCTGGCCCTGCCGGCCAAAATCTGACCTGACAGACATACCTGTTACCAAATGTAAAAAAGCGCCGTAACAGGCGCTTTTTTGTTCTATTTAACATTGCATTAACGAGATTTAATCCGCTTTTGTATCCATCTGTTAATAGCCATTTCATCATATATATTTGCTATTGATGGAAGTATTTAAAAACTATTCAATGTGGCCTCTTTTAGCGCTATAGATGGAAGTAAGGCTATGCTCCCTTGGTTAATTGTTTCTGGCATTATTGTTGCGGTAATCACTTGCCTGATGACAGCTGTGCTGATTAAAGAATCCTGATTGATTCAGTTCCCCCAGAAACCAAGAAGCCTCCGTTAACGGAGGCTTCTTTTATTTACCGGGCTGCAGGCAATGATCAGGCACTGGCTTTATAGATCAGCTTGTCGAATTTTCGCTGTATCTGCTCAGATTTCTTCCGGTACTTTTCCGCCTTCTTCAGGTACTTGTCGGTTTTCTTGAGGCGTTTACGTTTCTTTTTAGCCAGCTTGCGCAGCTTCTTATCCAGTTTCTTGACCGACACGCTCAGCAAACCCACCGGCACCCCCACCATGGCACCGCTTTCCAATCGCTCACCCACAGGCGGCAACGCCGGCTCCTGACCTGAGACAGGCGACGGGGCCATCACAGATGCCGCAGTGACCGATGGGATCGTCGCTGGCACCCTCTTCTGGCCCTGCACGGGTAAACGACCCGGTTTGCAGAGAGAAGATTTACCATTGGCGACCCTGGCACAGCTACGGCAAAAATACTGGGGCGCACTCACCAACTCAGCAATTGACGCAATCTTCTCGCTGATCTCTGAACGACGGTACTTGCACAATGACCTGGACATTTCGGCTTTCTCCAACCTGCAACAGCCAACAGCCGTCAGCGGCTACTTCATAGCCGCTTTGACATACACATCAAAGCGGTTCTTCTTGGTATTGATCACGGTTGACGGCGATTGACCATCCAACCAGGGGGCATAGTCAGGACGCTTGACCACTACACGTTTGTTCGCCAATGTCAGCGCCGGCGTCAACAGCTGATCGGCATCCATATCAGCACCGACCAGACTCTGGAACACGCGCATTTCTTTCTTTACCAGAGCCGATTTCTTTTTGTGGGGAAACATAGGATCTAAATACACCACATCCGGTAACACATAGTCAGGATCTGCCGCCAATCCAGTGAGCGCATCCTGGCTGGTAGCATGTAACAGGCTCATACGTTCACTCACCCAGTCGCCGATTTCCGCATCGGCGCAAGCGCGGCGCAAACCGTCTTCCAGCAATGCCGCCACCACAGGATGGCGCTCAACCATCTGTACCCGGCAACCCAGAGATGCCAGCACAAACGCATCACGGCCCAGCCCCGCCGTGGCATCCAGTACAGTCGGTGTGACCCCGCTTTTCAGGCCCACGGCTTTGGCGATAGCCTGACCACGCCCGCCGCCAAACTTGCGTCTGTGCGCGGCGGCGCCCCCGGCCAGATCGACAAAAACCGCCCCTAGCTTGGGTTCATCCTGCTTGAGCAATTCCAGACGCTCTGCCGTCAAAGACAGCGCAAACTGCGCTTGAGCATTATGCTCCAGTCCCCAACGGGCAGCCAGTTCAGCCAGCTCGGCGTGACGTTCAGGTTGCTCACAAAGTAAAGCGATTTGCACGGGTGTCTCCGCAAAACAATGTCCGCCCGGCACGGGGCTGGCAGACAGGAATCCATATATTGTGGCGGATTATACCCAATCGGGATCGGTTATTGGTCTACTTTTTGACAAGGAAGACAAGCGGCAACAAGGCAGCGGATAAAGTAGCACTCCCCTTGAACACGCGATACCAACTATCAAGAGGGATTTACAGGATCGTCTCTGCTGCTGAAGAAAGGGTTAAACTCTCCACCAGCCGGGCCAAAGGCATAGGTTTACCAAATTGGTAACCCTGCGCATAATCCACCCCCAGCAGCTCCAGACGCCGCAAAATGGCTTCGTTTTCGACAAACTCAGCAACTGTCTGCTTACCCATTTTCTTGGCCAGATCGTTAATGGCTTTCACCATGGCAAAATCGACTTCATCATCGGCAATGTCACGGACGAACATACCGTCAATTTTGATCAGATCAACGGGCAGGCGTTTCAGGTAACCAAAGGATGACAGACCGGCGCCGAAATCATCCAGCGAAATCAGGCACCCCAGCGCTTTCAGCTGAGTGAATAACTCAATGGCTTCACTCATGTTGCCGATCGCGGCGGTTTCGGTAATTTCCAGACACAGCTTACTGGCCGGCACACTGGATTGGCTAATACGCGCCAGCAGAAAATCGACAAAATCAGGATTGCCCATCGACTGTCCGGACAGGTTAACCGAACACAGCTTGAGCGACGCAACGGCTTCCGGGTGTGCTTCCAGCCAAAGGAGAACCGCGTTAACCACATACCGGTCGATCAGATGTGCCAGGTTGTAGCGTTCAGCTGCTGGCATAAACAGCCCGGGCGGTACCATTGCCCCGTCGCTGCTGCGCATCCGGATCAGAATTTCATAGTGATGACCGGCGGACGCCGTTGCCAGCGGTGCAATAGCCTGAGCATAGAGTTCAAACCGCTGTTCATCAAGCGCACGCCGGATATGGTTGACGTACGCCATTTCCCGCTCGCGCCGTTGCAATTCTTCATCATCCGGACGGTACAAATGCAGGCGGTTGCGGCCTTCATCTTTGGCGGCATAACACGCCGTATCGGCCTGGGCATGCACCTGCTGAGGGGAACCGGCAGTATCATCAATCAACCGGATGCCGATCGAGGCACTCAGGCTAAAACGGGTGTTCTGCCAGTAGAACTCGCTTTCTTCCAGCAGATGCAGGATTTCCGCGCCCAGACGCAGCGCTCCTTCCACTTCACAATGGCTGAGAATGATGGCAAATTCATCGCCGCCCAGCCGTGCCAGCGTCGCCTTATGCGGCATAATCCCCCGCAGCAGCCAGGCCACTTGCTTGAGCGCTTCATCGCCGGCTTCGTGGCCTGCCGTATCATTAATGACTTTAAACTGATCGAGATCCAGATAGAGCATGGCATGACGGGCACCTTTGTCTCTGGCTTCGGATAACGACACGTCAAGCTGGCGCTCGAAATAGCTGCGGTTGAACAAGCTGGTCAGGTAGTCATGATTTGCCTGGTATTCGAGTTTGGCTTCCAGCTCGCGGGTACTGGTAATGTCTTCACCGACCAGCAGCAACTGATGCTGAGATACGGAAGATCGTATGGTTTCCCGAATCCAGACCGCTTTGCCGCTGGCACTGGTATAGCGCAGCTGGCGCCGCCAGACGTTCTGGTCATCTTTGCCCTGATGGGCCGAAATAAAATGCTGGGGGATCTCTTCATCGTCCAGGTAAAAGTCGGTCACTTTATGGCCCAGCATTTCCCGCTTGCTGTAGCCCAGTAACTCAGTGGCAAACTGATTCACAGACTGAATGCGGCCGTGCTGATTGATCGCCAGCAAGATCACCGGCTGCTGTTCGTAGAGCAGGCGGTAGCTGATTTCCCGTTCCCGCAGTTTTTCTTCCATATGATGGCGGGAAGTCACATCCCGGGCTTCAAGCAGTAACTGCCCCTCGACACCGTCAGTATGGGGCAGGGGTTTGATGGAGATATCCAGTATCCGCGTGCCGTCTTCACTGCTGTTGATACCGGTTTCAAATCTCACCAGCTGGCTGCTGGTCGCCGAAAGGAAAGACTGTTTTAGCTGCTCTGTGCTGGTCCGCTCCCAGCAGCCCCAGTCCCAGAATGGGCGGTCATATTTGATCACTGAGCGGCCGAGCAAATCCTGCAGCGCCAGATTGGCCGATTGCAGCTGACCGTTCGGGTGCAAGATGGCAATGAACTGGAAACTCTGGTCAAACACCCCTTCGAACATTGTCCGGCTTTGGGTCAGTTTTCTTTCACTGCGCCGCAGGCGCCGGATAATCACAATCAGCAGCAGGATCACCGAGAGCATCACCGCCAGCACCAGACTGAACAGCCTGACCTGACCGGCGTACTTGTCAAACCAGCTCAGCGGCCGGTTCACCAGCGACACCTGCTCCTTGTCCACAGTCACATTCCAGCGTTGCATGGCCGGGTAATTAAACATTACCTGGCGGGGACTGTTCCGGAACACTGGATAATGAGTATTCGTATCGTTCAGCACCTGCTTTAACAACTGCCCCAGTATCATGCCCTGATCGTAACCGCGGCTGACCACCCCACCCAGTGCGCCGTCCTCCAACAGAAAACGGTAGGACACATACACAGGCACGCTGGCCTTGCGGGTCAGGGTCTGCATCAGCTCACGGCCCGACATATACACCCCGTTACCATCAACAAAATAACTGAGGAAAATAATCGCAGAATCAGGCGGTAACTGGCCGACTACCTCAAACAAGTCGGCAAACGACTGCGGACTGAGATAGGTGTAATCCAACTCAGGATGCTGGCTGAGATAGCGCTGGGCATCCTGCCAGAGCTCACGCCCGGTTGCGGTGTGATCGGTAATAAAATAATACTGCCGGACATCGGGCTGAATGGTCTGAATTAAATTAATATTGGCCGACACATCATTGGCTTCCAGTACACCACCAATCCGGGTCAGATTGGCATGCTTGGCGGGCTTGTAGGTATTAATGCCCGACATCAGCACAGGCGTCGGGCCGATTTCATCTGACAGCTGATTGACCAGCCACAAGGCGTTATCGTCGGTCACCAGGATGGCATCAAACTTTTCACTGCTGAGTTTGGCACGGTATACATCCACCAGCTGATCCAGATACCAGGGCGACTGGTAGCGTTTGCTGTCCATATAATCGACCTGCAGACGCACCGATTCAGAACGCAGGGCGGCTTCCAGCCCAGCCTGTTGGGCATCCGTCCATTGCATACCTTGATGATAGGAATGAATCACCAGCACATTAGCTTCAGCCAGCGCCAATCTGGGTATGACTAGTACCAGTAGCAAGAGAACTAAGCGCATGAAGAGACAGTGATATCCTTTATTTATGCCGTGATTGTGATCCGATCCTAATCCGTGCGTCATGAGTCGAGCCAGTATATGATGCAGTAGTTGCGAACTACCACGGAAAGATGCCATGACCCCGCTACCTCGTCTTGATGATTTAGACCGAGATATTCTGAATGCCCTGATGCACGATGCCCGGATCCCGTATGCCGAAATGGCCAAGCGCTTCAATGTCAGCCCGGCCACCGTCCATGTCCGTGTCGAAAAAATGCGCGCCGCCAACATCATTACTGGAACTGAAGTGATTATCAACCCTAAGCTTCTGGGATATGACGTCTGCTGCTTTATTGGTATCAATCTGAATGCGGCCAGAGATTATCATTCCGCTCTGGCAAAACTCAATGAACTCGACGAAGTGGTGGAAGCCTACTACACCACAGGGGCCTACAATATATTCGTCAAGCTGATGTGCCGCTCGATTGAAGAGCTGCAGTATGTGCTCATTGACAAGCTCCAGGCCATTGATGAAGTGCAATCGACAGAAACCCTGATCTCGCTGCAAAACCCGATCAATCGCAACGTTAAGCCCTGATCATCAGGCAAGAAAAAAGCGAGCCGGGCTCGCTTTTCTGAGGCGTTTACTTTCTGTCGGCCACACTGGCCTGACGTTCTGCAGCTTCCGCCGCCAGCCATTCGGCCACCGACTTGGCAAAGTAAGTCAGAATACCGTCAGCACCGGCACGCTTGAAGCACAGCAGAGATTCCATCACGGTTTCTTTTTCTTTCAGCCAGCCATTCTGGATCGCCGCCATGTGCATGGCATACTCCCCTGAGACCTGATAGGCAAACGTCGGCACCTGCAGTTCTGTCTTCACCCGACGCACCACATCCAGATAAGGCATACCTGGTTTCACCATCACCATGTCCGCTCCTTCCTGCACATCCATCGCCACTTCATGCAATGCTTCATCGATGTTGGCCGGATCCATCTGGTAGGTTTTCTTATCGCCGCCTTTGAGGTTGCTCGCCGAGCCGACCGCATCACGAAACGGGCCGTAATAGTTAGACGCGTACTTGGCTGAATACGCCATGATCTGAGTATGGATATAGCCGGCTTCTTCTAACGCTTCGCGGATGGCGCCGATACGGCCATCCATCATATCAGACGGTGCCACGACGTCCGCACCGGCTTCAGCGTGTGACAAGGCCTGCTTGACCAGTACTTGCGTCGTTTCATCGTTGATCACATAGCCGTTGTCATCAATGATGCCGTCCTGACCGTGGGTGGTGAACGGGTCCAGTGCCACATCCGTGATCACTCCCATCTGGGGTACATGCTCTTTCAGCAGACGCACCGCGCGCTGTACCAGGCCTTCAGGGTTATAGGCCTCGGCGGCGCAAACACTCTTGAAGTCCTGCGACACCACAGGGAACAAGGCAATGGCCGGCACACCCAGCTTGGACAGGTACTCAGCTTCCAGCAGCATCAGATCAATTGACAGACGCTCCACACCCGGCATGGATTCCACCGGCTCACGGCGGTTTTTACCCAGCAGGATAAACATGGGATAGATCAGGTCGTTTACTGAAATCTGATTTTCTGCCGTCAGTCGGCGACTGAAATCTTGCTTGCGCACACGGCGCATACGACGGGCCGGAAATGCCCCCTGAATAGATACAGACACTGCTCACTCCTTGTTGGTTATGCGGCAACGCGTACCGCAGTCAATCACAGTTGCGCTTCATATTATCATCGAACAAAGGTTTACGCTGGCTCGATCTGAAAAAATGCCCGGGTTGTTGAAAAAGCCGCCGCCATGCACTCCTCGGGCGACTGTTGCCGGCACGCTGCCACCGCTTGTGCGATATGGGGTAAATACGCCGGTTCATTGCGGCTGGACTTGGGCTTGGGCCGCAGATCGCGCGGCAGCAGATAAGGACAGTCCGTTTCTATCATCAGCCGGTTGCCCGGAATATGCCGCACGATATTGCGCAACTCGGTGCCCCGGCGCTCGTCGCAGATCCAGCCGGTGATACCAATGTGCAGATCCAGCGCCAGGCAATCTTTCAGCTCCTGCTCACTGCCGGTAAAGCAATGCAGCACCGCCGCCGGCAGTTTATCGCGCCAGGGTTTGAGTATCGCCAGAAAGCGCTCATGAGCATCCCGGCAATGCATGAACACCGGCTTTTTCAGCTCAGCCGCCAGCGCCAAATGCGCCTCAAAAACAGCTTCCTGCTGTGGGCGGGGCGAAAAATCACGGTTGAAATCCAGACCGCATTCGCCAAGCGCGACCACAGCCGGATCGGCCGCCAGTTCGCGAATCGCAGGCAGAGAGAAGTCCGACACCGATTTGGCATCGTGCGGGTGCACACCAGCGGTACTGAAGCAGTAGCCCGGCCACTGATGCGCCATCGCCAGCGCCTGCCGGCTCTCATCTTCACTGGTGCCGGTCAGGATCAGGGCGGTAACACCAGCCTGCTGCGAACGGGCGATGACAGCTTCCCTGTCTTTATCAAAACGGCTGTTGGTCAGGTTGACGCCAATATCTATCATCACTGTGCTATCCGCAGAAAAAGAACCCCATTCTACACACCGGGTGGTGACAAAGAAAAACCGCGGAAACAAAAACAGCCGCACCGGGCGGCTGTTTTTCAGCAATCAGTCAGCAAAAAGAGGCTCAGTCTTCTTCGGACGGCGCCTGCTCATTGGCGCGAATATAGAAACGCGAGAAGAACAAGCCGACCTCAAACAGCAGGCACATAGGAATCGCCAGCAAGGTCTGGGAAATAATGTCCGGCGGGGTCAGCAGCATACCCACAACAAACGCCGCCACTATGATATAGGGCCGCTTCTGGCGCAGGCTCTGCGGATCGGTCGCGCCGGTCCAGCACAGCAGAATAATCGCCACCGGAATTTCAAAGGCGATACCAAACGCCAGGAACAGCGCCAGGACAAAGTCCAGGTAACTGGCGATATCGGTCGCCACCTGCACCCCTTCCGGGGCTATGCTGGTAAAAAAGCCGAACACCAGCGGGAACACCACAAAATACGCAAAGGCCACACCGCAATAGAACAGCAGAGAGCTGGAAAACAGCAGCGGCATTACCAGCCGGCGCTCGTGCTTGTATAAACCCGGCGCAACAAACGCCCAGATTTGATACAGGATCAGAGGCACGGCCAGAAACACAGAGGCAACCAGCGTCAGCTTGATCGGCGTAAAGAAAGGAGAGGCCACATCAGTGGCAATCATGCTGGTGCCTTCCGGCAGTCTCTCCACCAGCGGGGCCGCCAGCAGACTGTAAATGTCATTGGCAAACCACACCAGGCAGAGAAACACCACCAGGACACTCAGGATAGAACGGAGCAGCCGGTTACGCAGTTCCAGTAGATGACTGAACAAGGGCTGGGTGTCTTCCACACTCGACATGAGGCGTAATTAATCCTGTTTTTGCGATGAAGTTGGATGCGGCTGCACCGGGTCATCCTGATGATAATCCGCCGGCGGACGGTCATCTGCCGCCGCACTTTCAGGCGTGATCTGAGGCTCAGAGTCCGCCTTAGCGTAAGGGCGTTGCACCGATGCCGCGGCCTCTTTCAGCTCGTCGACTGACTTTTGCAGCTCAGGAGACAGATCTTTCATGCCCGCCTGCTCGGCCTTTTTCAAGTCCTGCTGCAGTTCGTGAATTTTCAGTTCCTGAGACAGCTCAGTCTTCACCGCACTGGCCATGTTTCTGGCCGCATTGACCCACTGAGAGACTGAACGTATCGCCACAGGCAGCCGCTCCGGTCCAAGAACGACCAGACCGACTATGGCAATTAATATCAGCTCCCAGAACCCGATATCAAACACGCGTTAAACCTGCTCTTTATCTTTTGGGTTTTTCTGTGGCTCAGCGGCCTCTTTTTTATCCGCCAGCGACTTTTGCTCAAAATCGGCATCGGCCTTATTTTTCGCTTCGTCGTCGTCACTCAGGGCTTTTTTAAAACCTTTGACCGCCGACCCTAAGTCACCGCCCATTGAGCGTAACTTTTTGGTCCCGAATAATAAGACGATGATCAGGGCAACGATTAAGAGTTGCCAGATACTGATTCCACCCATGTTTACCTTTCCTCAATAAGATTCATAAAACGCGGTGCCACACAGCAGCACAGCCGTTATTTTGTGTAAGCCCGCCAACCAAACAGCCAGCACATCGCACCAGCTGTGGCCGATACGACCGGATAAACATCCACCTGATTACTAAAAAGTATGGCAGAGCATATAATCAGCGTCGCCCCAACCCCAAAACAGAACCTGGCCTGGGCTTGCTGACGACGGCTAGTCATGAAATTGTCGTACAGTTTATCAATCCGCTGATTCATCACCTTGCCCTGGCGCAAACTGTCATAAAGAAGTTCCGGCAATTCAGGTAATTTCTCGGCCCAGAAAGGCGCCTTGTCCCGTACCGCACCAATAATGGCCTGCGGCCCGACCTGACGCGACATCCAGTCTTCCAGAAACGGCTTGGCGGTATCCCAGAGATCCAGCTGCGGATACAACTGCCTTCCTAACCCTTCAACATACAGCAAGGTTTTTTGCAGCAGCACCAGCTGAGGCTGAACTTCCATATTAAAGCGTCGTGCCGTATTGAACAGGTTCAGCAGCACGTGGCCAAAGGAGATATCTGCCAGCGGTTTCTCGAAAATTGGCTCACACACGGTACGAATCGCAAATTCAAATTCGTCGACATTGGTATCGGACGGCACCCAGCCTGAATCCACGTGCAGCTCAGCCACTTTGCGGTAATCCCGGTTAAAAAACGCCAGCAGGTTTTCCGCCAGATAGCGCTTATCTTCACGATTCAAAGTACCCACGATACCAAAATCCAGCGCAATCCACTGTGGATCAACCGGATTCTTGTGCGACACAAAAATGTTGCCCGGATGCATATCCGCATGAAAGAAACTGTCACGAAAGACCTGAGTGAAGAACACATTCACGGCTTTTTCCGACAGCAGCTTCATGTCTGTGCCGTTGGCTTTCAGTGCCTCGACATCAGACACCTGGATACCATAGATGCGTTCCATGACAAGAAGATTACTGTGCGAATAATCGGTAAATACTTCAGGCACATAGAGTGAGTCGCTGCCCTCGAAGTTGCGTCTTAGCTGAATGGCATTAGCCGCTTCACGCATCAGATCCAACTCATCGAGCAAGGTTTTTTCATATTCCCGGATCACTTCCACCGGTCGCAGGCGACGCGCCTCGGGCATAAAGCGAGACAGCAAACGGGCCATGCGGTACATGAGTTTGATGTCGGCCTGAATCACAGGCAGGATGTCCGGGCGGATCACCTTGAGCACCACTTCCCGGCCGCTCTCTTTCAGTGTAGCAGTGTGGACCTGAGCAATGGATGCCGAGGCCAGCGGCGTCTGGTCGAAATCGGCAAACCAGGTATCCAGCGGCCCGCCTAACGATTTTTCAATCTGCTTTCGGGCCAGGGCGCCGTCAAAAGGGGCTACCCTGTCTTGCAGCAACGCCAGCTGATCAGCAATGTGCGGCGGAAACAGGTCACGTCGGGTCGACATCATCTGACCGAACTTCACCCACACCGGCCCCAGCGTTTGTAACGCCAGCCGCAAACGCTCACCCAAAGGTTTGTCCGGATGCTGGTTACGGATCCAGAACAGGCTTTTTCGCATCAGTTTCGGCAGCCGGGTACGCGGATCGTCCGGCAATAAATCGTCCAGCCCGTATCGCAGCTGGACGGCAGTAATCTGGTATAGGCGCTTAATTTCGGAAAAACGGCTCATGGGCTATCAGGACGGGCTAGTGGGTTGCGCCAGCTGTTCAGCCAGCTTGTGAATCCGGGCTTCAAGACGGGCCAGTTGTGAGGCGGCTTCGTCGACCTGGTCGGCAAAATGGACAATTTCCAGCGCCGGCGGCGCCAGCCGCCATTCTTCAGTGACGATTTCGCCCAGATCGCGGCGGCGCTCACCCAGCAGGTGCTGCAGTCCCGCCAGCTTGTGCCGGGCACCGCTCACGACTGTATGGGCAACCACATCCCCGCTGTAACGAGATAAACGTTCCGCCACATCCGGCTTCAGGCCACTGAGCAGTGCGGAAAACTGCTGGGCAAGCTGAATATCCCCTTCCAGTGCCAGTTTATCGGCTTTAATCAGCTGGGTGAGATTGGCCTGCTCACGCAGTTCAGGCAGCGCGGCCAGACTCAGGGCCAGGCGGCAGTCCGCCTCGCCTTCATAGGCGGCCAGCACATCTATTTGCTGACTGAACACAAAGAACAGCTGCTTGCCGAAATCATTTATCTGCACGCTGATCACTTTGCCACGCAGACGCGCCAGACGACGCTGACTGGCCTCTTCATCTTTCAGCAAAGCATTCAGGGCGGTTTCCACCACTGCGGTGACTAAAGCATCAACTGGCATCCGGACCTCAGAATTTATAACCACGGTGCAGGGCAACAATGCCGCCCGTCAGGTTATGGAAGCGGGTTTGCTCGAAACCGGCTTCCTGCATCATAGTTTCCAGTGTGGCCTGATCCGGGTGCATGCGGATAGATTCGGCCAGATAGCGGTAGCTGTCAGCATCACCCACTACCATTTCTCCTACTCGAGGCAAAACATAGAACGAATAGGCGTCATAAACTTTTGACAGCGGCTCTATCACTGGCTTGGAGAATTCCAGCACCAGCAGGCGACCGCCTGGCTTGAGCACGCGAAACATCGAACGCAGTGCTTTGTCTTTGTCGGTGACGTTGCGCAGACAGAAACTGATGGTAATGCAGTCAAAGTAGTTATCCGGGAACGGCAGCTCTTCGGCATTGGCCTGCACATAGGCCACGTTACCGACGATACCGCGATCGCGCAGCTTGCTGCGGCCCACTTTGAGCATAGAGTTATTGATGTCAGCCAGCACGACCTGACCGTCTTCACCGACCATACGCGAAAACTTGGCCGTCAAATCGCCAGTACCGCCACCCAGATCCAGCACCCGCTGACCCCGGCGTACGCCGCTGCAGTCCACAGTGAAACGCTTCCAGATACGATGGATACCCATAGACATCAGGTCGTTCATCAGATCGTATTTGTCCGCAACCGAGTGAAACACTTCCGCGACCAGCTGTGCTTTCTCATCTTTAGCGACCTCGCGGTAGCCAAAATCAGTGGTATTTGTGGGTTCAGTCATGCTCGTTCCATCAATTCTCATCTAATTGCCGTAGTTTACTTGAAGCGCTAAGGTGTGTCATTCACCGTCTCGGTCAGCCTGTGGGCAGTATCACTGTCACGCTGGGCCTGCTCGGTCAGCGCCTGGGGTAAATCCCGTTTCACTTCAACGCCCAGTTGCTTAAAGCTTTCAGCCTGACGGATAATATTGCCCCGTCCGGTCGCCAGCTTGTTCATTGCCCCCTGATAGCTCTGGCTGGCTTTCTCCAACGCCGAGCCGACATTGTCCATGTCGGCCACAAACAGCCTCAGCTTGTCGTACAGCTTGCTGGCCCGTTCCGCTATCTGTTTGGCATTCTGATTTTGCCTTTCATTGCGCCACAAGTTATTGATGGTGCGCAAAGCCACCAGCAATGTGGTCGGACTGACCAGCATAATATTGCTGTCCATGGCATCGCGGATAAGCGTAGGGTCAGCTTCTACTGCGGTCTGGAACGCCGGCTCAACCGGTATGAACATCAGCACATAATCCAGACTGCGGACGCCGTCCAGTTGATGGTAATCTTTGCGGCTCAGACCACGGATATGGCTGCGCAGAGAGACCAGATGGTCGCTGAGGGCCTTGTCGCGCTCCTCCTGGCTTGGGGCATGAAAATAACGCTCATAGGCAACCAGCGACATTTTGGCGTCGACCACTACGTCTTTATCCTGCGGCAGGTGTACTACCACATCCGGCTGATAGCGCTTACCGCTGTTGTCTTCCAGATTCACCTGAGTGTGGTATTCGTGGCCTTCCCGCAGACCGGACTCACTCAGCACCCGCGCCAGTACCACTTCGCCCCAGTTACCCTGCGCTTTGTTATCACCTTTCAGCGCTTGGGTCAGATTGACGGCCTCACGAGCCATCTGTTCATTAAGCTGCTTCAGACTGTTGATTTCATGGACCAGCGTATGCCGCTCTCTGGCCTCATTGCTGAAACTGTCGTTGATCTGCTTGCGAAAACCTTCCAGTTGCTCCTTGAGCGGACTGAGCAGGCCATCCAGACTCAGCTTGTTCTGCGCGTCCACGCTGCGGCTTTTTTGTTCGAACAGCCGGTTGGCCAGACTCTCAAACTGCTGCTGAAGCCGGTTCTCGGCATTTTCCAGCAGGGTGATTTTTTCCTGCGCGGCCTTTTGCTCTTCACGGTAACGGGTTTGCAGCTCACGCAAATCGGCAGCCAGGCCGGATTCCGCCTGGCGGGTTGCCTCCAGACGCTCAGTCAGTTTCAGGTTTTCCTGCCTTAACGTTTCCAGGTAACGCAGTTTTTCTACCGCCGCCGCCAGCCGGGCGTGCATCTGCCGCAGTTCATTACTGAGGCGATCACGCTCGACATCCAGGCTATCGAGTTCCTGTTGCTGCTCTTGCAGATCGTGACGGAGTTGCAGCTCCTGCTGCTGGGCCAGCCGGGTTTCTGCTGCCAGTTGCTGCTGCCAGATCGCCGCCTGCTGCCGTAAACGTCCCTGAAACCACAGGGCCGTGGCACCGCCAGCGGTCGTCGCACCGGCAATCGCTGCCGCCAGCCACTGGCCGTTATCACTGAGCCATTCACCCATCATAGATCTGTTTCCTGCATGCTTTTGTATTTATACAATAAGGCTAAAAAGATACTGGATAAATGTCCAGATATTGTCATCAATTAAGGCACGCTGATACCGAATTTCAGACTGGCTGAGTAAGCGCAAATGGCATAAACTGGCCCCTTTATGACGGGCAGCGGTTCACCCTGCCAGTCACACTGACACCAGCAGCAGGAAGCCGCAGTATGCAGGAAAAGAAAGCGATCGGGTTCGGCCTCGCCGCCGTGCTCTTATGGTCGACCGTCGCCACCGCCTTCAAGATCACCCTCGATTACTTTTCGCCGATCCAGATGGTGGCGGCGGCCAGTTCGGTATCAGCCATCGCCTTGCTCGCCATCGCCGGTTATCAGGGCAAACTGAATCAGCTGTTACCTACCCTGCGTACCCGACCGCTGTATTACCTGATGCTCGGATGGATCAATCCCTGTATCTATTATCTGGTGCTGTTTAAAGCCTATGATTTACTGCCGGCCTCTCAGGCCCAGCCGCTTAACTACAGTTGGGCCATCACGCTGACACTGATGGCAGCCCTGTTCCTCGGCCAGAAAATTCGCCCGCAGGACTGGGTGGCCTGCTTATGCGGTTACCTGGGTGTGGTGGTGATTGCCACCAAAGGCGACATCATGGCCTTGCAGTTCGACAGCCCGCTGGGTGTGGCACTGGCGCTGGTGTCCACCCTGCTGTGGGCGCTGTTCTGGATTATCAACACCAAAAACCAGGCCGATCCCGTGGTCAGTGTGTTGCTGGGCTTCGTGCTGTCGCTGCCTTTCTCCATCGGTTTGAGCTTGTACATGGGCGGCTGGCAGCCCATTCCGTGGCAAGGCTGGCTGGCGGTCAGTTATGTCGGCCTGTTTGAAATGGGAATCACCTTTGTGCTCTGGCTCAATGCCATGAAGCTGACTCGCAATACCGCCAAACTGAGCAATCTTATTTTCCTGTCACCTTTTATCTCGCTGATCCTGCTGGCAACCATTATCGGTGAAACCATTCATCCGGCGACCCTGGTCGGGCTGGTGATGATCATCATAGGCCTGCTGATCCAGCAATGGCGGGGCAAAGCCAACGACGCCAGCGCCTCCTGCTGATCCCTTATCTGCAAACGAAAAAAAGCCTGTCACAGCAGTGACAGGCCAAGCGAGAGTTCAAAAGGGTTGTCGAGACCCAGCGCCTTTTTCAGGCGTCTAGTTATGAGCTAAAAATCTGACGCATACGGTTAATCCTGCGCCGGTGCCGGATGCCACTGGCGGCCTTTACGTGATAACAATATCAGCAGCCCGGGTAGCAGCAGCAACATCTGAAAGGTCAGCAATAATGGCGGGGACAGCTCCATCCGCTGGGTCAGACTGACCATCAGGCCGGCACCGCTCATCTGGAACAGACCCAGCATTGCCGCTGCGGTACCCGCTCTGTCACCGAATGGTGCCAGCGCTTTACCGGCCGCCGAACCGAGCACGAAGGCAAAACCAAATGAGCTCATAAAGATGGGCACCATAAAGGCCCATGCCGCTGAGATATCTTTCAGTGCCAGCATCATCACGCCAGAGATCACCAGCATCGCCAGCCCCGACATCAGGGTGCGGCGGGTACCCATCTTATCCATACATTTCGGCGCTACCATGCAGGCAATAATGTTCAGCACCGCATTGACACCAAACCAGGCCGTAAACTGTCCCATATCCAAGCCCAGATGCACCATCAGCCACATAGGCGCAGAGGTCACATAAGCCAGAATTACCGCCATTGCCAGCATAGACATTGAGGCATGGAAGACAAAAACCGGCTCACGCAGGACAGAAAAGTACCGTGACGGACTGAACATCGCGCCGCTGACAAAGGTCTCCGCCGGACGGGTTTCACGGAAAAACACACTCAGCAGGCCACCGGCCACCAGCGCAAACCCGGCCATAAAGCTGAAGTTAGCGCGCCAGCCAAACTCATGGGTCAGCCAGGAACCCAATAAAGGTGCCAGTGCCGGAATAAAACAAATCGCCCCGTTCAGATAGCTGATCATCCGGCCACTGCGTTCAGGACCAAAGCTGTCACGGGCTGCCGCAAACGCTGCCACTGAAGTGGCGCAAGCGCCGAAGCCCTGCAGAAAACGCGCGAGCAGCATGATATCCAGCGACTGGGCGGTATAAGCCAGTGCCGAGCTGAAGGCGTACACGGTGACACCGATCAGCGCAATCGGGCGACGGCCGAAACGGTCTGCCAGCGGCCCGGCAAAAACCTGTCCCAGTCCTAAACTGAACATGAACCAGGTGACGGTATCCTGCACCAGAGTCGGGTCGACGGCAAAACTGTCAGCCATAGCAGGCAAAGCAGGCAGATAAATATCGATGGCCAGCGGGCTGAACAGCACCAGCAGGACCATTAACGCCACAATACGGCGGTGAGACGTTGTCGTTTCAGGCTTCATTCACTCGGTTTCCTATCAGAAGACGGCGCCAGTCTACGGCCTTAGTGATATGAATCAAAATGGTTTATATTCACTACTAAAATTCCATATCAGAATATCACTGCTAAAGTAACGGACATATTATGACTGTTGATAAATTAGCCCGCCTCGATCTCAACCTGCTGGTTTGCCTCCATGTCCTGCTGCAGGAATGCAGCGTGACCCGGGCTGCCCAGCGTTTATTTCTCAGCCAGTCGGCGGTGAGCAAAAGCCTGGCCAGGCTGCGCGAGCAATTCGATGACGCACTGTTTGTCCGCAGTGCCCACGGCCTGCTGCCCACCCCGCGCGCCAAAGTGCTGCAGCCGGTGCTGGAAAAACTGCTTCAGGATATTGAAAACCTGACCGAACCGACTGAGTTTGTACCGCAAAACAGCCACCGCCACTTCAAAATGTCGCTGGTAGAGAGTGCCTATCCGCTGTTAATGCCGCGTTTTCTCGGCGAAATCTTCAGTCAGGGCCCCAACATACTGCTCGATACCCATGCCTGGGAGCCGGACACCTTCGACAAGATGCTGCGCGGGGAAATCGACTTCGGCATTACCGGCAAGGATCTCAATCCACACGACGCCCAGCTCACCCTGATGCCGCCCAAAGGGATCATTTTTCAGGAACTTCACCGCGATACCCAGCGCTGTATTGTTCGCCCCGGCCACCCAGTACTGGCGCTGGTTGAGCAGGGCGAGTGGACTCAGGCCAATTATCTGCTGCAGCGCCATATTCAGGTGCGCTGCGGCCGCGATGACCGCTGGCTGCTGGATTACAAGCTGGCGGAACAAGGCTTGCAGCGCGACATCGCCATGTATGTGCCAGACTTTAATAGTGCCGCCAGCTTGTGTACCCATACGGATCTGATTTTTACGGCACCGAGCCATTTTGCCGACTATGTCGCCGCTCAGCTCAACCTGGTGGTGCTGCCGCTGCCCACACCGCTGCCGGCAATGGCCTACACCCTGTTCTGGCCACAACATCAAGAGAATGATCCTGGCCATTGCTGGTTACGCCAGATAATCATTAACGGATGCCGCGAATTGTCCAGTCGATAATTGCAGCCTCTCATTAAAAGCGCTACCGTTACCGGATCGGCCTGCTGCTGCCGTCAGGGTGACCAAGGGGCAGGTTTAGAGCATCCCCATTCGGATGACAACAACAGAAAGGAATATAGACAGATGCAATCAGTGATCTCACAACGCGTGGCACAGATTCGCCAGTGGCTGGAAGCGGAACAGCTTGACGCCCTGGTGATTCCGCATGAAGACGAATACCTGGGCGAATACATTCCCGAACACAACGAGCGCCTGTTATGGGCCACCGGATTTACCGGTTCTGCCGGCGCAGCGGTGATCGGCCGTGACAAAGCGGCTATGTTCGTCGATGGCCGCTATGTGGTTCAGGTTCGCAAGCAAGTGCCGGGCGATGTGTTTGAATACCGTCATCTGATCGAAGAGCCACCAATGCACTGGGTGCAGGAGCATTTGCCGGCCGGCAGTAAAATTGCAGTTGATCCCCGGCTGCACAGCGGTGCCTGGCTGGCACGCGTCCAGCAACATCTCGACAAAGATCAGCAGCTGGTGCTGATCAGCAGTAATCCGATCGACGACCTGTGGCACGACCGTCCGGCCCCGACTCTGTCCGATGCCAGACTGATGGGCCTGGATTTTGTCGGCCAGAGCAGCCAGGACAAACGTGCCGGCATTGCGACCAGCCTGCAGAAACAAAAAGCCGATGCCGTACTGCTGACCCAGCTCGACAGCATCGCCTGGCTGCTCAACGTGCGCGGCAGCGATGTGCATTGCCTGCCGGTACTGCTGTCAGCAGCGATTGTGCATCAGGATGCCAGCGTCGATTTCTTTATCGATCAGGCCCGCCTGCCTGCTGAGTTTGCGGCGCATGTTGGTGAAGGTGTCCGCGTTCAGGCCCCTGAAACCCTGAAAAATAGCCTGACAGCCCTGAGCGGCAAGCGGGTGCTGCTTGATCCGGCCACCAGCAATGCCTGGGCCGGGCAGACACTGCGCGACGCCGGCGCGGTTATTATCGAAGGGGCTGATCCCTGTATGCTGCCAAAAGCCGCGAAAAACCCCACCGAAGTGGCCGGTATGAAAGCCAGTCACATCCGCGATGGTGTCGCCGTGTCCAGATTCCTGGCCTGGGTCGACCGTCAGGTGGCGGCCGGCAACCTGCTGGACGAAGCGACACTGGCCGATCAGTTGTGGCAGTTCCGCATCCAGGATCCGAGCTGCACTGACGTCAGCTTTGACACCATTTCCGCGGCTGGCGGCAACGCTGCCATGTGTCACTACAACCACAACAACCAGCCTGAGCCGGGCGTTCTGCAAATGGACAATGTCTATCTGGTCGATTCAGGCGGTCAGTACCCCGACGGCACCACAGATATCACCCGCACCATTGCCATTGGCAATCCTGACGCCGAAGTGAAGCAAACCTTCACTCTGGTTCTGAAGGGTCATATTGCTCTGTCGACCGCCCGCTTTCCCCGCGGCACAACAGGATCTCAGCTCGATGCCCTGGCGCGCCAGCACCTGTGGGCCCATGGCTTTGATTTCGACCACGGTACCGGCCACGGTGTCGGCCATTTCCTGAACGTGCATGAAGGGCCGCAGCGTATTTCAAAAGCACCGAATCCGACCGCCCTGCTGCCGGGTATGGTGCTGTCCAACGAACCGGGTTACTACCGTGCCGATGCTTTTGGTATCCGTATCGAAAACCTGGAGCTGGTGGTAGAAGTGGCAACCGAGGGCGACATGACAGTACTGGGCTTCGAGTCGCTGACCCGTGCCCCGATTGACCGCCGCCTGGTGGATCTCAGCTTGATGACAAAGACAGAGCTCGACTGGCTGAACCGTTACCATCAAACCGTGTTCGATGTCATCAGCCCTTCTCTGCAGGGTGAGGATCTGAGCTGGCTGCAGCAAGCCACGGCACCGCTCAGTCGTTAACACTGAAATCTATTGATCTTCACACTCTCAGCCCGGCCATGTATGCGCTGGGCTTTTTTATCACTGTCAGGCTCACACTTCAGTTAATCAAACACATAAAAGCCAGAACACTAGTAACAACCACCACTATTGATTGTTTTCACAACATAATAATGCCGTTAGCATCCCCGATGAAATTATACTCACTAGAATTCATAAGGTTATGCTATGAAAAAATATGTTCTCTATGCGTTAGGCTGCTTATCTTTTGCCGCCTTCGCCAATACTAATCCGCACCTGGAAAGCTATACCAAATCGGTCAGCCAGACATTAAGCAAAGGCCAGCGTGTCAACTTTACCGTTAACTTTTCCCTGCCGCCTGCTGACCGACGCCATCTGGTCACGCTGGGTTTTGATAACAATCAACCCAGCGCTATGGACTGTACAATCAGTATTTACAATGCCGCCAGCCAGAGACTGCATTATCTCGACTGTCGTCCGGGCTG
The DNA here is from genome assembly GCF_014841115.1 of Photobacterium arenosum. Lineage (GTDB taxonomy): Bacteria > Pseudomonadota > Gammaproteobacteria > Enterobacterales > Vibrionaceae > Photobacterium > Photobacterium arenosum. Next base: position 7,701 of record NZ_JACYTP010000016.1, on the reverse strand, counting down.
GGGAGAATTACATTTTGATACGCCAAACGAGTATTATCAGAATGGCTACCGCGCCGTTATTTCCCTCTATAACGCCAACTTCAGTAAGCCGAGCCAGCGCTTCGAAGGTAACTTCCGCTTTAACTTTGGCGAAAGCAGCAGCATAGACAATGATCGCCTGCCTACCTGGTGGAAAAAAACCTATGAGGTTGTCGGGCTGGATGCCTATACCGACTACGATGGTGACGGCTTCACTCTGATGCAGGAATATTTCGGTAACAGTAAACCCAACGATGCCGCCAGCTTCCCGGATCACGATCCGGTGATCGATTTTGATGAGACACTGACCGCAGGCACCTCAATCTATGCCAGTTTTGGCACACCTGTGACCAAATGGCTGGAAATTACGCCCTACAACAATAAAAAAGTGAAGTCACTGGAATTGATCGTAGATACCACAGCCAATGCACGTAATCAGTCTGTCGTGGCCTTCTTCTACAACGAGAACAATGAACGTATTTATCCCAGCTACCTGAAATATCCATCCGGGAATTTGTCTGTCTTTTTTGACCAGCCGGTTGAAGTGCAGAAGTTGAAAGTGGAGCTGACTGCCCGTCATTACTCCTCCAATATCACCGCCCGCTATGACGCCAAAGTCAATGCTGTCTTTACCGAATAAGTAACGTAAAAAATCAGGCTGATATCATTCATCAGCCTGATTTTGTCATCAACACAAACCCGAGTGCCGACTTAGAGCGGCAGTCCGGAATAGGCGTGATGCCAGTCTTTCCACACCACCTCAAAACCGTGCTGTTTCACTGCATCGGCAACATCAGCCACGGCACGCTCATCACTGATAGCAAACTGCTCCAGCTCAGGTTCATCATCGGCATAGCCGCCAGGCTGGGTTTTGGAGCCCGCCGACATACTGGTGATCCCTAGTGGCAACACATTATCGCGAAAATGCGGCGACTCCCGGGTCGACATGGACAACTCGACTTCAGGATTAAACAGCCGGTAGGCACAAATCAGCTGCACCAGCTGGCGGTCGCTCATCACTGACTTCGGCTCCAGCCCCCCCGTGCAGGGGCGCAGGCGCGGAAAGGAAATCGAATAACGGCTATGCCAGTAAGTGCGTTCGAGATAATCCAGATGACTGGCGGTAAAAAAGCAATCTGTGCGCCACTCCTCCAGGCCAATCAGGGCACCAATGCCGATTTTGTCGATCCCGGCGCGTGCCAGCCGATCCGGCGTTGCCAACCGGTATTCAAAATCCATTTTATTGCCGCGCAGATGATGCTTGGCGTACGTCGGAGCACTGTAAGTTTCCTGATACACCATGACCGCATCCAGCCCCAGGGTTTTCAGCTCAGCATACTCGTGCTGATCCAGCGGCTGGACTTCCATCGACAGATAACTGAAGTGGCGTTTAATCGCCGGTACACATTCGCGGAAATAGGCCATGCCGACCTTGCGCTCATGCTCACCGGTGACCAACAGCACATTATCGAAGTTTAATGCCTTGATCGCCGCACATTCCCGCTCAATCTCGTCAAGATTTAACGTCCGTCGCTTGATCTTGTTTTCCATGGTAAAACCGCAATAGGTGCAGCTGTTGGCACAGAGGTTCGACAGGTACAAAGGGACATAAAACCCGATTGTCCGGCCAAAACGCTGCCGCGTCAGCGCGGCAGACTGCTGCGCCATCTGCTCGAGATACGGTTCCGCCGCAGGCGAAATCAGTGCTTTGAAATCTTCCAGATCGCGCTTTCGTCTACTGAGTGCCCGCTCGACATCTGCAGCTGTTTTACTGTAAATCGACATCCGGACATCATCCCAGTCCAGCTGCCGCCATACATCCACATAACTCATGGCGTCTCCTTACGCGCTGGCGTCTAAAAACGCAGTTAACGGGCTGGACGCCACGGCATGGCTGACTTTACCGGCCAGGCCGGCTTCGTACGCCATCCGGCCGCTCTCCACTGCCAGTTTAAAGGCCAGCCCCATCGCAACCGGATCCGCCGCTGCCGCAATCGCCGTATTCACCAGCACAGCATCTGCACCGCGTTCCATGGCTTCAGCCGCATGTGAAGGGGCGCCGATCCCGGCATCTACAATCACAGGCACCCGGGCCTGATCGATAATGATGTCGAGAAAATCACGCGATGCCAGTCCTTTATTTGAACCTATCGGTGCGCCAAGAGGCATCACAGCTGCACAGCCCACTTCCTCCAGCCGCTTACACAACACAGGGTCAGCATGGCAGTAGGGCAGCACAATGAAGCCTTGTTTGACGAGCGCTTCGGCTGCCGCCAGCGTTTCAATAGGATCCGGCATCAGGTATTTCGGGTCTGGATGGATTTCCAGTTTCAGCCAGTTTGTTCCCAAAGCTTCACGGGCCAGCTGCGCGGCAAAGATCGCTTCTTTCGCATTCTTGGCCCCCGAGGTATTCGGCAGCAGGTTAACCCCCGCTTCGCGCAGCGGGGCAAGAATGTCGTCATCACGGTTATCAATATCCACCCGTTTCAGTGCCATGGTCACCAGCTCAGAACCGGATGCTAGAATTGACTGTGCCATTATGTCCCGGCCGGCATATTTGCCCGTACCAGTAAAAAGTCGGGATGAAAAGGTTTTATCTGCAATGGTCAGCATGTCAGCCTCCTGCTATCGCTTGAAACAAGGCGATTTCATCGCCGTCATTGAGCCGCTGATCGGCCCAGAACTCGCGGCCCAAAATGGCCTGATTGAGTGCAACGGCCGTCGCATCCAGCGGCATCGCCAGCTGCTCCAGCAGCTGTTGCAACGAGCTTTGCGCCGCCAGCTGCATGGCTTTATCGTTCACCAGAACGGTTATTGTGGTCATAAAGATTCCTTACTGCATACAGGACATTGAGGGTTGGCTGGCAAGGTAAACTGCTGCCATTGCAGGCTGAGGCCGTCGAACTGGCGGAACTGGCGGACACAGAGATCACCGCTGTCGGTGATGGCTTTCACCGCCTGCAGCGCCTGAAAGGTTCCCATAATGCCGACAACAGGCCCGGCAATACCTGTCTCACTGCAATTTTGCGGTGCTTGCATTTCCCCCTGAGGAAATAAGCAGTGGTAGCAAGGCCCCTGCTGTGCGCGAAAATCAAAGCTCATCAGCTGTCCCTGCCAGCGAATCGCCGCGGCAGAGATCAGCCGCTTGCCGTGTTCAAAGCAGGCCTGATTAATGGCATGCCGGCTGACAAAGTTATCGGTGCAATCAAGCACCACATCAGCCAGACTGATTTCCATCGCCAGTTGCAGCTTGACCAGTCTGGCCGTCACTGCGCGGGCACGGATCAGCGGATTGAGCGCTTTGACCTGCGCCACGGCGGCCTGCGCTTTGCTCTCACCCTGATTATCATCACGGTAGATAATCTGGCGCTGGAGGTTAGAACGCTCGACACGATCGCCATCGGCAATCACCAGACTGCCAACGCCCGCCGCCGCCAGATATAAGGCCGCCGGCGCACCAAGTCCGCCTGCACCGATAATCAGCACTCTGGCTTGTTGCAGGGCCTGCTGGCCCTGCTCTCCGATTTCCGGTAGCTGTACCTGGCGCTGATAGCGCAAAAAAGACTCGTCTGTCAGCATGACTACCTCACCAGCTTGTCAGCAAATGCCGCCAGTGCCTGCTCGGTATCCTCAGCGGCTGTAACGGCACGCACCACAGCCACACAGGACACGCCTGTCTGCCAGACATCCGCAACATTGGTGAGATCAATACCACCAATGGCAACGGTCGGGTAACGGCCAGCCACAGTATTCAGGTGCTCTTTTAACTGAGCGACACCCTGTGGCGGAGTCGGCATGTCTTTGGTTGGGGTCGGGAAAATATGGCCGATCGCCACATAGCTGGGTGCCAGTGCCAGACCGCGTTGCAGCTCAGCTGCTGTTCGGGTTGACACCCCCAGCCGGATATCGGCCTGGCGCAGCGCATCAAGATCCGCGATATCCAGATCTTCCTGCCCCAAATGTACGCCGTAAGCACCGTGCCTGAGTGCCAGTTGCCAGTAGTCGTTAATAAACACCTGGGCGTTGTGCTCCCGGCCCAGACGAATCGCTTCAATAATCTGCGCTTCCAGCTCAGGATGGGCCGGATCTTTGATCCGCAGCTGAACGGTTTTCACCCCCAGTGGCAGCAACCTGGCAATCCAGCGGACATGGTCAACAACAGGATAGAGCGGCCCGATGCCGCCCTCCATAACAGGAAATGACGCTTGCATCACATCACTCATGCCTGCTCTTCCTCATGGCTTTTTGCCTGATGGTAGAGCTCGCTGCCCTTGTCACGAAACTCCTCCGCTTTCTGGCGCATCCCTTCCAGCGGATCATCAAGCATTTGAATCACCTGGGCGTCTTCTTGCGCTTTAGCGTAGTCCCGCACTTCCTGAGAGATCTTCATGGAACAGAATTTCGGTCCGCACATTGAGCAGAAGTGGGCTACTTTGCCCGATTCCTGTGGCAAGGTTTCATCATGGAAAGCCCGCGCGGTATCCGGGTCCAGCCCCAGGTTGAATTGATCTTCCCAGCGGAATTCGAAACGGGCTTTGGACAGGGCATTATCACGCACCTGTGCGCCCGGATGTCCTTTGGCCAGATCAGCGGCGTGGGCACACAGCTTGTAGGTGATCAGACCGGTTTTAACATCGTCTTTGTTCGGCAGACCTAAATGCTCTTTCGGCGTGACATAGCACAGCATGGCGCAGCCAAACCAGCCAATCATCGCCGCGCCTATACCTGAGGTAATGTGATCATAGCCAGGGGCAATGTCGGTGGTCAGCGGGCCTAAGGTATAAAAAGGTGCTTCATGGCAGTGCTTGAGCTGCTCATCCATGTTCTCTTTGATCAGGTGCATCGGCACATGTCCCGGGCCTTCAATCATCACCTGGACATCGTACTCCCAGGCTACCTTGGTCAGTTCACCTAAAGTCCGCAGCTCACTGAACTGGGCTTCATCATTGGCATCAGCGACCGAGCCGGGACGCAGGCCGTCACCCAGCGACAGGGAGATATCGTATTGGGCACAGATCTCGCAAATCTCGCGAAAATGCTCATACAGAAAGCTTTCTTTGTGGTGCGCCAGGCACCATTTCGCCATGATAGAACCACCGCGAGAAACAATCCCGGTTACCCGCTTGGCGGTCATAGGGACAAAGCGCAGCAGCACACCGGCGTGGATGGTAAAATAGTCAACGCCCTGCTCCGCTTGCTCCAGCAAGGTGTCTCGGAAGACTTCCCAAGTCAGGTTCTCAGCAACACCGTTCACCTTCTCCAGCGCCTGATACATAGGGACAGTCCCGATGGGCACCGGGCTGTTGCGGATGATCCATTCGCGGGTTTCATGAATATTTCGGCCCGTCGACAAATCCATCACGGTATCGCCGCCCCAGCGGGTCGACCACACCAGTTTTTCCACTTCTTCTTCAATTGAAGAGCTCACGGCCGAGTTACCAATATTGGCATTCACTTTCACCAGGAAGTTGCGGCCAATGATCATCGGCTCGGATTCCGGGTGGTTGATGTTCGACGGAATAATCGCGCGGCCTTCAGCCACTTCCCTGCGCACAAACTCGGCTGTGATGTCTTTGGGCAGATTGGCACCGAAGCTGTGTCCCGGGTGCTGCTGGTTTAGCACCTCATCACGGTATTGAGCGCGGCCCATGTTTTCCCGGATCGCGATATATTCCATTTCCGGGGTGATAATGCCCTGCCGGGCATAGTGCATCTGAGTCACACATTGGCCAGCTTGAGCACGGCGTACACGGGCTCGGTGAGCAAAACGCAGATCTTCAAGTGTATCGTCGGCCAGACGCTCTTTGGTATAGGCAGAGCTCAGTTCATCAAGCAGTTCGGTATCGCCGCGCTCCTCGATCCAGCTTTCACGCAGTTTTGGCAACCCGTTATAGATATCAATAGATTGGTCAGGATCGGTATAAAAGCCTGAAGTGTCATAAACGCGAATCGGTTCATTAGGCTCAAAGATAGGGTTGTTCTTATCGCCACCGACCAGGGAATCGGCCTGAGCGATTTCACGCATACCAACACGGATATCATCCCGGCTGCCGGTGACATAGACTTTCCGTGAATTAGGGTAGGCTTGGGTGGTGAGTGAATCAATGAATTGTTTCGCTTCCAGTCTCGCTTGTTTGCGACTCGACATAGCAATTTCCTTTTTCAAAGTTAGGGAAGTTGCTTGACGGATGGGCGCGTAAACAAGAGGCGGACACATGTAGGGCGTGTCGCATCGTCTGATACAGCAGCAGTACAAATATGGTACAGCTAGGCAGATGATTTACTCTTGTTCCCTTCGCAGATACTAATCTGATCAGGTTCAACGGATCCCGCAATGCGGTCTCAGCCAGTTGGCACTCCGACAAGTTTCAGTCAAAGAGTATAAGGAAGCATCACCCTCTCAGCAAGTCGTCTTTTTCATCCCCACATCACTACAGCGTTTTCTGCTGGCAGATCAGCACATCACACTTCAGGTGTTGCGCCAGTTCATAACGTAAATCACCCAGCCAATGTATTCCGGGTTTGTAGTTACCCGTGATCACTAAATCGACTTTGATCGTCTTCCCCAGCGCAATCAGATGTTTGGCAACATCACCATCGGCCAGATGGATAGCCGCAATCGGATGCGGTGAGTGTTTTGCCAGAGCGGACAACTGAGCCATTCTTTTCAGCTCCTGCTCGTTATGCGCCTCGTCGAGTTGTAAATCGATATCCAGAAAGCTGACATTCCCTACACCAGGTTCTACATATGCCAGATGCAGATCCGCATTATTTTGCTCTGCAATCACGCCTGCTTTTGCAACCAACTGTTTTACATTCAAATCATCAGGGTTGATTGCCAGTAAAATGGTATGGTACATACCCATAATCACCTCTACTCCTGCTAGGATTAGTGCACAATGTAAACCTTCACGTGAAAAAGCAAGTCACTCTGTGGCAGCAGGATTTACTCATGCCTTTTTCACAATAGCATGTAATAACTTTGTCACCATCAGGGCTTTCTATGAACCAACTGATTATTCTGGGCTATGTTGCTATGGGCGGGGCGCTCGGGGCCTGTTCACGCTACCTGATTGCCGAACTCTCTGTGATTTTATTAGGCAAGGGATTTCCGTACGGGACACTGGCCGTCAACATCACAGGCTCTTTGATTATGGGTATGCTGAGCTCAGCACTTAACCAGGGCATGATAGAAGCTACACCTTGGCGCCCATTGATTGGCATCGGTATGCTGGGTGCTTTAACAACTTTTTCCACATTTTCGATGGATAACCTGATACTGCTCCAGCAAGGCGCCTATATCAAAGCTGGCTTAAATATTATGCTGAACTTATCTCTGAGCCTATTTGCTTGCTTCGTTGGATTTCAGTTGCTTCAGCGTGGATAGGCGGATGAATTGCCTATTGCGTCTAAAAGGGAAGTGAGGTTCACTCCAAGCCCTAACATAGGCCTGTGAGTGAAATTGAGGCATAGAAACCCCGCCTGATGACGAGGCTTTATATTTGGCAGGGGATGACGGAGCGACCGGGCTGGCGTTCCAGCCGCCGACATCAGCGTATCATACCATTCTGGAAAATTAACTGGTCAGGTCAATCCATTGCCGCGAGCACATCTTTTTGACTCGCTGAGTGCATTGCAGAAATTGGTTCCATGCCGCGCAAACCTTATCAACAATATCGTCAT
>NZ_JACYTP010000015.1 GCF_014841115.1 Photobacterium arenosum | reverse complement strand
AACGCCTGCCAGCAAGGGTTCAGCGTTCGTTACTACCGGACTTCAAGGCTGTTGCTGGCCCTGACCCAGTCAAAAGCAGACGGCACCTACCATAAGCTACTGACCCAGCTTGCCAAGGTGCACCTGTTGATCCTGGATGACTGGGGACTTGAACCGTTGAAAGTCGGGCAGCGCAACGACCTGATGGAAATCATGGATGATCGTTATGGTCAGGCTTCAACAGTGTTAATCAGTCAGTTACCGACTGATCAGTGGTACGCACAAATCGGTGACAACACATTGGCAGATGCCATCTTAGATCGCCTGATGCACAATGCTCACAGGCTGCAACTGAAGGGAGAATCAATGCGGAAAAAGTTAGGAACGTTGACGGAAGATGAACACTTAAGCTAAAAAACAACTGTCGTGATACGTTGAAAAAGTTAAGTGTTCATGTTCAGCCGGAATAAGTGTTCAACTTCGTCGGAATACGCAGCCCGCACTGACCATCGATAAGTACGTGGGTTACGCCATGCAGCAAAAAGAAGAAACGAGCTGAGATTTCAACATAACCCGCGTATCAGATCAGCTTAGGGATTGAAATCTTGCGTTACCGCGGCCAATACTGGGGAGAGGCCAGCCGTCGGCTGTTGCTGTATTTCTATTACGTCGGTTTCGTTTGTTTATAAACTTACGTGTGATTTCACACAATCGGTAGTGCCTTTTTCAAAATCCTGTCTATTGTTGTTATTGCATATGATGTGCACATAAACACAAACAACAACGTCAAGGAGATTCAACATGGCTGGACAAATTACATTTTGGGAAGGAAATGGCGGCACTCAGGATCAAGTGGGTAATACGCTAAACGGCAGTCAAAACTATAATATCGACTGTAAAAGCGGTGATCATGGTTTTTCAAATGACGAAGCACGTTCCCTGAAACTTCAAAATATTCCAAGCGGCATTACCATCATAAAAGTCTACGACAGCCCATCCGCGTCTGAGAGTGATGACTGGGCTCGAATTACAGTGATAGGCCCGGTTGCTGAAGCAACAATAGGCACCTTTAACTCAGGTGGCGAGTATGCCGGAGGGAAAGTGAGATGCGAAAGCTTTTATCACAACGGTCTGGATGGCAAAGTCTCGAAAATATTTATCGACTACATTCCGATGTAATCACGGTTTTAAGCAATACAAAAATTAGGTTAAAAGCAACAGCCCCTGCTGAGATTGGGGCTGTTTCCCTTCCTTCTCTAATTACACACCTGACAGCCTCTACGCCATTCAGTCAGGAAATTTGTATTTACAGCAATTCATCCGGCACGTCACCGCCGTTGTCGGCCAGTTTCTGTAGCACGGTTTTATGCAGCCACATATTCATTTGGGCGGAGTCGGCCATTTTGTCTGCGGGGCAGCCCAGTTCAGTCGCCAGTTCTTTGCGGGCTGACAGGCTGCTGTCGAGACCCAGCAGTTTCAGCAGATCGACAATAGAGGTTTTCCAGTTCAGTGCTTCCGGATGGCCGGTCGCCATAGCTTCCAGTTTGGCAACCACATCGACAGTTTCCATGGCCGGAGCGGCTGGCTCAGCCGGAGACGAGGGTACGGGGGTTTCGTCGGGAGCAAATGTGACGTTGGAAGATGGCGTTGGTGTCTGGGGTGATTTTTTTCCAAAGCCAAGCTTGTTGAGAATATCGTTGAACAAACCCATTACGGCTCCTTAACCGGTGTTGGCCGGATTGCGAATGACAGGCAAAACAGAGCGGCAGAAGTGCTCGCTCAGCTTCATTAAAGCTAGTCGGGTTATCCGGTGCAGAGCGTCGCATTTCAACGACTGGCGACGGGTTAACAAAAAAGCGCCCTGAACTTCCTTGTCCTAGGCGCGGCAATAATGATTTTATTCGTGATAACGACTCAGAAGCTAGCCTGCAGCGACAGGCTGCCATAGGCGTTATAGCCATTCAGCATGATGTGGTAGCGACCAGACTGAGTGGGGGTGATAGAGCAGGTTTCGCTGTTACCCGCACGGTAAGGCCGGCAATCCCAGCTGGATTTGGTGGCTTTCTGCCCGAGGCGAACATACAGATCGGCATCCCCCGTTCCGCCATAGGTACGGACAGTTAAGGTACGCCCTGCCGGCACATCAATGTAGTAATGCTGCTCACTACCGGACGTCCCGTTCAGGCCACTTTGCACTTTACCGTTTTCCAGTTTGCCGTCTGACGGTGTACCCGGATCGCCGCCGCCATTATCTGTACCGCTGTAAGCCAGCAGATTAAGGCTATTGCGTGAATCACTCACTTTACCTGTAGTGCCGCGCTGGGTCAGTAACTGACTGACCTGAGAAGGGGTCAGGTTCGGATACTCATCGAGATACAGCGCAGCGACCCCGGCAACGTGCGGTGTGGCCATCGAGGTTCCGCTGATGGTTTTGTAGCTGCCGTCATACCAGGCGGAGGTAATGGAGGATCCCGGCGCAAAAATGTCGACACAGCTGCCCCAGTTAGAAAAGCTGGAACGCTGATCAGAACTGGTTGTCGAGCCGACAGTGATACCATTTGCCACCCTGGCGGGTGAGACATTGCAAGCATCCTGATTCTCATTTCCCGCTGCCAGCATAAAGCTGACGCCTGAATTCACCGCGCTGTTGATGGCGCTGTCCAGTGCGGTCGAAATACCGCCGCCCAGGCTCATATTCGCCACAGAAGGACCAGTGGCATTCTGCTTCACCCAGTCAACACCGGCAATCACCCCTGATGTGGTGCCCGAGCCATTACAGCTCAGTACCCGCACCCCGACCAGGCTGACGTTCTTCGCCACACCGTAGCGCGTACCGCCAATGGTGCCGGCAACATGCGTACCGTGACCATTACAGTCGGTGGCATTGCTGTCGTTATCGACGAAATCATAGCCGGAACGGGCACGACCGCCGAACTCGGCATGGGTGGTGGTGACACCGGTATCAATGACGTACGCCGTCACGCCTGCGCCGTTATATTGAGTGACAAAATTACCGTCCAGCGGCAGGTTGCGCTGATCCACACGATCCAAGCCCCAGGTGGCATTGGTCTGCTGGGCATCAAAAGCTTCAGGGAAAACCGGATCAAGTGAAATCCGCTGATCCTGCTCTATGTAGTCAACCTGATTGTCCTGACGAAGTGTATTGAGTTGCTCTGCCGTCAGCTCAGCGACAAAGCCGCTCAGGGCAGAATCAAACACCCTTTCAGCAGTCACAGCATGAAGTGTACTGATAGACTCAACAGTACGAGCCACAAACTCGACACGCGCGGCGATATCATTGGCGATATACGCCGGTTCTTTTAACACCACAATATACTGATTGGCGACGGCCTTCTCAGGTGCCGCGGTGATCAGCCTGGCCTGTGACTCCGAACTTACTGCAAACTGCGAGTCTTCAGCCTGAATGGCAGCACTGGCTAATACCAGCGCAGACGTGATACAGCAACCTAGCATTGTCTTAAACATTGTTAGTCCTTTTTTATGTTTGTCCGTTACTTGGAATTGCCTACCCCTCACATCAGGCACAGTTAAAACCTATACGCAACTACGCCCTTATACATAAGATGAAAACACCAAATTTTATTAATGAAACAGAGAGATGCGTGGTTACATACAAGTTGAGACTCATAGCAAGGCATAAGTAACCTGCTGTTTTTATATCGCTATCTGGCCACTATGATGGACTTAACCTGATAACTGAAGGATGTAAACAAATCCGAACAGGTAAAAAACCTGCTGATCACTTCTTATATTTCATCAAGTTAAAATCATCACAATAAAAATCAGTCATAAGATTGCAGAGACCAGGCTTTACAGCAGACCAAAATGCTGATTTTTCACGGATTTGCAAAGCAGAAGATCTCGGCTAACTGAAAAGCGTGTTGTGCTGCTGAATGAAAATGCCTCCCGTCTCAGGGTGTAACAGGAAAAAAGGGCACTTTTCGTTCAGACTTGTTGAGAACCTCTTCACGACTCAGGGGAAAACCTATGCGCTGGCGCAAGACCAAACAAAGTACCAACATTGATGACAGACGCGGTCAGGGGCCAGCTCACTCCGGGATGGCGGTCGCTGGATTACTGCGTTTTCTCCCTTTCCTGCTCAAAACCAAAGTAGGTAAACTTATTCTGGTTGTCGGCGGGATATACTTGGCTTATCAGTATTTTACCGGTGGATCCGGAATGATGGACGTTCAGCCCGGTTCCGGGGCGATGCAGCAACAGGAAGGCGCACAAACCGGTGGCTTACCGGCCAGTGACGAAGAGGCTCAGTTTGTCGCGGCGATTCTGGGCACCACAGAAACCGTGTGGAGCAAGCTGTTCGACGGCCAGTATCCCGAACCGCAGCTGGTGTTGTACAACAATATCACCCAGACAGGCTGTGGCATGGGTCAGGCACAGTCCGGGCCATTTTATTGTCCTGCCGACAGCAAGGTGTATCTGGATCTCAGCTTTATGGATGAGCTGAAAAAACTGGGGGCGCCCGGTGATTTTGCTTTTGCCTATGTGATAGCACACGAGGTGGGTCATCATGTGCAAAACGTGCTGGGCACCAACAAGCAAGTCGCTCAAATGCAGCAGCAGGCCAGCGAAACCGATGCCAATCGCTTAAGCGTGATGCTTGAGCTACAGGCCGACTGCTATGCCGGTGTCTGGGGCTACTATGTTCACAATGACATGCAGTTGCTGGAGCCCGGCGACATTGAAGAAGGGCTGAAAGCCGCCAGTTCCGTGGGTGACGACAGGCTGCAGGAAATGGCAGGTCAGGCCGTACAGCCAGATGCCTTTACTCACGGTACCTCTGAGCAGCGGGCAAGTTGGTTTCGCAAAGGGTTCGAATCCGGCAATCCCAAAGATTGTGACACTTTCCAGAATCTGCAATAGCTCTTATCCGGGGCCAGAGCGACGTTGGCCCTGAAAAGATCACCCGGCCCTTTAAGTCCTGCTTGCCATTTAGTGGTTTCTGCATACACTTTGCCTCGCATTGTTCAGGACAACAGCAATGGCAGATGACTGCCGGCGCTGAAAGCACCATGTCCTGAATAGGCGGCATTTTTTGACTTACAAACCAGTCAATGAATCAATCGTTCATACCGTCAGCGACTTAACCGCTGATGCGAATGTGATCAGTTACACGAAAATTTTGTCCATCCGTAATGGATTATGTCTCTCAGAGCTAGGTTTTTGAAATGCTATGATAGACTATGACGCTAGTCGCTTTTTTGAGGAAGTATGGCAAATCATATGCAACTGCTGAATCAGGCCCAAACACTCTGTGATCAACGTGGAGTCCGGCTGACCCCGCAACGCCAGAAAGTACTGGAGCTGATTGTTGAACGCCAAAGTTCAATCAGCGCCTACGAGCTGCTTGATTTGCTTCGGGAAACTGAACCTCAGGCCAAGCCTCCCACTGTGTACCGCGCACTCGACTTTCTGCTGGCCCAGGGCTTTGTCCATAAAGTCGAGTCGACAAACAGTTATATCGCCTGCAATCTGTTGGACCATGCCTCTCATTGTTCACAGCTATTAATTTGCGATGAATGCAGTCATGTGGAGGAATGTCACGACGATGAATTGGCTAAAATGCTAAAACTAAAGGCACAACAACAGGGCTTTCAGATTTCTCACCATGTGGTTGAAAGCCACGGTGTGTGCCAAGCATGCCAACATAAGAAGTAGTCCGTTTCTGAACAACAACAAGGCAATCCAGATCCTATGCGAGCAGAATTTGTAAACCCGTTTCTGGCCTCTCTGCTGAATGTGCTCAAGACCATGGCGTCAATGGAGCTGGCCCCGCAAAAACCTCTGCTGAAAAAAGATGAAGTCGCCCGAGGTGATGTATCTGGCCTGATTGGTATGATTGGTCCGCAGACCAGAGGCTCGATGTCCATTACCTTTGATGAAGGCCTCGCGCTGGAAATCATGCAGCGCATGCTGGGCGAGCGGCCAAATGGCATCAATGATGAAGTGACCGATATGGTTGGCGAGATCACCAATATGGTCACAGGTGGTGCTAAACGTATTCTGTCTGAAAAAGGCTATGACTTTGAAATGGCCACCCCCGCAGTTGTGTCAGGCCGCGGCCACACCATCACACACAAGAGTGAAGGGGCGATCATCATCATGCCGTTTGAATCTGAATACGGCAAAGCCTTCATCGAAATCAGCTTCGACCGCTAACGCTTTCAAACACCACTTCTTTTTCTGCAGGCCAGTGCAAACTGGCCTGACCTATTGCCGTGACTATGCTTAACCCTTTCACTCTTTTTGCATAAATAACGCATAAATCATTGCCCCGCATTCCGGTTACGATCTAGACTGGAAATGCTATTTAGGTATCTACTCACCTATAAAGATACCTGTTAATAGCATTCGTGTTGCCTGCCTTCGGGTAACGCAAGGAATAGATTACAAAGGAAAGATCGTCAAATGAGCAAACTGACAGGAACCGTTAAATGGTTCAACGATGATAAAGGTTTTGGTTTTATCTCTGCTGCTGATGGCAAAGATGTATTTGTTCACTTCAGCGCCATTCAGGCTCAGGGACGTCGTACCCTGAGAGAAGGCCAAAACGTTGAGTTTATCGTTACTGACGGCCAGAAAGGCCCACAAGCCAGCGAAGTGGTCGCCCTGTCTTAACCGTAAGGCATACCGCAACTAAGAAAAACGCCGCAAAAGCGGCGTTTTATCATTTCAGGCTTTCGTCAAGATTACTGACGCCATTGCTTAAAGGTATTGATCAGGCCATTGGTCGAGCTGTCATGGCTGCTCACCGCTGCGTTGTCCGCCAGCTCCGGCAGGATCTGATTGGCCAGCTGTTTACCCAGCTCAACGCCCCACTGATCGAAGCTGTAGATATTCCAAATCACGCCCTGGGTGAAGATCTTATGCTCATACATCGCGATCAGCGCACCCAAGATATACGGGGTCACTTGCTTAACCAGAATGGAGTTGGTCGGACGGTTACCTTCGAACACTTTAAAAGGCGCCAGCTCTGCGGCTTCCTCCGGCGTTTTACCTGCCGCGGTGAATTCCGCTTCCACCTGCTCGCGGGTTTTACCAAATGCCAGCGCTTCGGTCTGTGCAAAGAAATTTGCCATCAGTTTAGGGTGGTGATCACCTAACTGATTGTGGCTGATTGCCGGGGCAATAAAATCACACGGGATCAGCTTAGTGCCCTGATGGATCAACTGATAAAACGCATGCTGACCATTAGTGCCCGGTTCGCCCCAGATAATTGGTCCGGTCTGATAATCCACAGGATTACCGCCGCGGTCGACATACTTACCGTTCGATTCCATGTTGCCTTGCTGGAAGTAAGCCGCAAAACGGTGCATATACTGATCGTACGGTAAAATGGCTTCGGATTCGGCACCGAAGAAGTTGTTATACCACAGGCCAATCAGCGCCAGAATGACCGGCACATTCTCGGTCAGCGGCGCTTGTGCAAAATGCTTATCCATCGCATGCGCACCGGCCAGCAGTTCTTCGAAACGCTCGTAACCCACAGCCAGGCAGATCGACAAACCAATCGCTGACCACAGTGAATAACGCCCGCCGACCCAGTCCCAGAATTCGAACATATTGTCGGTATCAATACCAAAGGCAGACACCGCACCGGCATTGGTCGACAGGGCGGCAAAGTGCTTCGCTACATGCGCTGGATCTTTGGCCTCAGCCAGGAACCAGTCACGCGCCGAGTGGGCGTTGGTCATGGTTTCCTGAGTGGTGAAGGTTTTTGACGCCACCAGGAACAGAGTCGTTTCCGGGTTCAGCCCCTTCAGGGTTTCAGCAATATGGGTGCCGTCTACATTAGAGACAAAATGCAGGTTGAGACGGGTTTTGTACGGCGCCAGTGCTTCTGACACCATGTAAGGACCCAGATCAGAGCCACCGATGCCGATATTGACCACATCTGTGATGGCTTTGCCTGTATACCCTTTCCAGTCACCGCCAATAATACGGTCGGAGAACTGCTGCATTTTCGCCAGCACGGCATTCACATGCGGCATTACATCTTCGCCGTCCACCAGCACTGGCGTATTGCTGCGGTTACGCAGCGCGACATGCAGTACGGCGCGGTCTTCGGTGCGGTTAATTTTTTCACCGTTGAACATAGACACAATGGCGGTTTTCAGCTCGGTCTGTTCAGCCAGATCAAACAGCTTGGCCAGCGTTTCTTCAGTGATAAGGTTCTTTGAATAATCCAGCAGGATATCGTTGCCGAACGCCGCGGAAAACGTCTCGAAACGTGATGAGTCTTTAGCAAACAGCTCGCTGAGCTGAAGATCCTGTGCCTGTTCAAAATGGGCAGTCAGTGCCTGCCAGGCAGTTGTTTGCGTGGGGTTAATGTTTTTCAACATAATGACGTTCCTGATGTGTTATTTTTTCACTACAGCACAACCGGTGGTGCGGCAGTGAATGTCCAATTCAACGGCGTTTGCACAGCCAAACTGGCCATAAGCATGGCGATATTTTGGTAATTTTACAACTTATTGTTAATTATGCCGTCGCTACCGCCCTACCTGCCTTGCTCCAGGTCACGCTTTCGGTGAATCATGCATAGCCGCTAAACTATAGGAAATTATCCTGCAGTTCGAAAGAAACCAAGAGATAAAATCGACAGAAAGCATGTAACTCAGTAGTACCAATCTGAACTTTGGTCTGATTCCTCTCACATTACTGATGAAATTGAACAACAGATTGTTGAATAAATCATAGCCCTATCTGGCTGAAGGATCAGGACTCATTGCTCAGTAGCCAGGCTCTCAGCAGCGCAGCCAGTTGCTGTCGCTGTTCTTGTGTCAGCGGATCAAGAATGGCTTTCTCATTAACGACATGCGCTTCAACAGCCTGGTCAATTAAAGCCCGGCCTTTCTCTGTCAGCGCCACACTGCAGCTTCGTCTGTCTTCGGGGCTGGCTATGCGTTCAATCAACCCGCGCTTGGCCAACTGCTCAATGCGGGTACTCATGGCACCGGATGACAGCATCAGGGTCTGGTAAAGTTCGGTCGGGGTCAGAGGAGTATTACAACGCCTCAATGTTGCCAGGATATCAAACTCAATCGCACTTAAATCATAGTTTTTAAACGTCTTATTTATTTTCTTGTCGATCAGTCTGCTCATGCGGCTTATGCGGCCAATCACGGCCATTGGCGAACAATCCAGATCAGGGCGTTGCTGTTGCCATTGTGTCAGTAACCTGTCTACATGATCGTGATGCATATAATTCTCTCAAACTATTTTTTCAAAAAGATACTTGAAAAAAAGATTTCTCAGGCGTACCTTTCATTACATATCTTTCATAAAAGATACTTACGTAAAAGTTTTAATCATTATAGCACTGAATCAGTCGGCAACCTCTCAGCGATAAGGAAAAGCATTATGAAACTCAGCATTATTTCAGGCAGTCATCGTGAACAATCTCACAGCGTGAAGGCGGCAGCCTATTTACAGGCACTGGCTCATGGCCAAGGGTTCGAGGAAGCAGAGATCATGGATTTAAGTACCCTTAATCTGCCGCTCTGGAACGAAGGGGTCTGGAGTGGCAGTGAGGAATGGAGTGGCTGGCGAGCACTCGCTGAAGAACTGAAAACATCGGACGCTGTGGTACTGATCACACCGGAATGGCATGGCATGGCAACCCCGGCCCTCAAAAACTTCCTGTTGCTGTGCACGTCGGCAGAACTGGGTCACAAACCCGTACTGCTGGCCAGTGTTTCCGCAAGCGTGAACGGTGTCTACCCTATCAGTGAGCTGCGCATGACAGGCAGTAAGAACAACCATGCGTGCTTCATTCCGGATCATTTGATCTTCCGCGACTGTGAGACTCTGCTGACAGCGGACAAGGCCGTCAGCGATGAGCGATTCGACGGCCGGGCGAGATATACCATCAAATCTCTGGCAGCCTACGCCAGGGCCTTAGCCCCGGTGCGAGAAGAACTGCAACAAGGGATGAAAGATTTCCCGTTCGGCATGTAGCAATCAGCATCATGCCCCTGGCTGTGATGCCCCAGAGGACACGGCCCGCTAGGACTTGATCACCACACAGGCCGTCTGTTTCTGGCGGCCAAAGCCGAGGATCTGGCTCAGCCCGGCTTTATTGAGCGGAATATGGGCGCGATGGCTGCTGTCCGCCTTGTCTTCGGCGAAAGGGTCATGAAAGAAAAAGAACTGTTCGCTGACGCCGCTCAGCACAATCCAGTGTGGCTCTTTGCAGCCGTTGAAACGATAGGTGCTGATCAGCATCAGCAAACAGTACCCTTGCTTCAGCCAGTCTTCAATCTGACTAACCGCCGGCATGGCATCCACCACAGGCACACCAGCCTCATCCATCTGCTGACAAAAATCCTGATGGACCAGCTCGATAATGTCCTTTTTCCTGGGATCGCGAACACTGTCTATAAAAGGCGTTGACAGCGACTGAGCCCACAATTCCACTTTGCACCCGCGCCGGTTTGCCGCCAGTGCCAACCCGTGTCCGCTGCACCCACCGTGCCCCGAGGCCATGAAGATAGTGGTAGCCTCCCGCCACAGCTGCATCTCGGTCTGCCGGCTGGGCTGAAAAGCTGGATCCAGATAAGACAGACTCATCATTAAGCAGGCCGGACCACAGGTGAATGGCGTGGTCTGCACATACAAAGGGAGTGGCAGCAAATGCTTAGCTTCCATAGGGCTCAGGCGTTTTTGCATCCTGACGCCATCGGCCAGATCATCGTAATAATGGATTAAAATTTTTAATGGTTTATAACCGCATTTTTCATAAAGATTTCGCGCCGCGAGATTGTCATTACGCACTTCCAGCCTTAATGTATTGAAACCGTTTTCCAGTGCCGCCGCTTCACAGGCAGACAGTAACTGCTGAGCAATGTGCCTGCCTCGATAAACGGGATCGACGGCAAGGGAATACAACCGCGCCAGCTGGGTACCCCGGTGAAATAACACCAGCCCATAGCCAGCTATCCGGCCTTCATCTTCCGCGACAAACAGCACGCTCTGGGGTGATTTAATAAACCGCCGCATCTGACGGGGTGAAATTCGATCCCCATCAAAAAGCTGAGCCTCCAGAGCATTTAAACTATCTAGATCATAAAGCTGTGCAATACGGACTATCATGGACTTATTCACGCTTGAGTGGACTAGTTCGATTTAATCCCAAAATTAGCCGTAAGGCTATAGGTGAAGAAAAAGATGACAAAAGTCCTCATTATTACCGACAACGACAGTGACTGGCGGCAGTATTTTCCCTCTGACAGGGTTGTCACTGTCGACACATATTTGCAGCAGGGCGCGTTTTGTGAAAACAAAGCCACTCAGGTCATAAACCTGTGTCGCGACTACGGTTACATGAGCAGCGGTTATTACTGCTCGCTGATGGCTGAAGCCCGCGGGCACAGGGTCATTCCCCGTGTGATGACGATTAATGACTTATCTCAGCCCTTCCTGTTGTCGGTACCGTCAGACCAGCTGGAAAAAGCCTTTGCGCACCAGTTGCAGTCGTCTGGGGATCAGCTCGAAGAAAAAATTTATTTTGGTCAGTCCAAAGTGCCCGGCTTTGAAAAAATGGCGCGCCGCCTGTTCGAGCACTTTATGGTGCCTGTGATTAAGGTCATTATCCGCCGCTCCGATTCGCACTGGCAGGTAGAGCAGATCACGCCGTTCCCGTTTCAGGATTTGACGGATCCTGAACAGGATTTGTTTGCCGATGCACTGGAACGTTTTTCTAACAAGGTATGGCGCTCACCCAAGCCCAGCAAGAATGCACGCTACGATCTGGCGCTGCTGGTCGATCCATACGAAAAGATGCCGCCGTCAGACAGTGCGGCACTGCACAATTTCAAGAAAGCCGCCAAGCGTCTGGGCATGCGGCTGCAGGCCATTACGCCGGATGACCTGTCGCGGCTGGGCGAATTTGATGGCCTGTTCATTCGTGCCACCACCAATATCGGTAACTTCACTTACCGTTTTGCCAAAACGGCGGAGAAGCTGGGCCTGATCGTGATGGACGATCCGGAGTCGATCATGAAATGCACCAACAAGGTGTTTCTCACCGAATTGTTGCGGTTGCATAAAGTCCCGACCCCGAAAAGTGTGGTGCTGAAAAGCTTCGATCCTAACTGGCTCGAACAGGCCGAAAACGACATAGGTTTTCCTATGGTGCTCAAAGTGCCGGACGGTGCTTTTTCCGTCGGCGTGGTGAAAGTCAAAAGCCGGGAAGAGCTGCTGACCCAAATGGATACCCTGTTTGCGCGCAGTACGCTGATTCTGGCTCAAGAGTTCCTGCCGACAGATTTTGACTGGCGGATTGGTATCCTCAACCGTCAGCCGCTGTTTGCCTGTAAATACTATATGAGCCGCGGCCACTGGCAGATTTACCAGCACCACAACAGCGGCCGGGTGACCTCGGGCGGCTTTGAAACGCTGGATTTGAAGCAGGTGCCGAAGAACGTTATCGAGGTTGCGCTCAAAGCGGCCAACCAGATTGGCTCTGGTCTGTACGGCGTTGATCTGAAGGAAGTGAATGGCCAGGTGGTGGTGATAGAAGTGAACGACAACCCGAGTATCGATCATAAAGTCGAGGATGCTTTCCTTGGCGATCTGCTCTACGACCGGGTGATGACTGAGTTTCTGCGCCGCATTCAGCTGCGCGGCTTTTGAGTCTGCGCCCCAGTCACCCCCTCCTAGCCTCCCCCTTGAAAAGGGGGAGGGACTGATTGAGTTTGCTGCAAGTCTTGCGTTCGTCCTCCCCATGGCAAGGAGGACGAACAGCTAAAGCACCGCTCTCAGAATGGCTGATTCACCATGACGTTGAAACTACTTTCCTCTTCACCCCATGCCATTTCAGCCCGTACCACCACCCCTTCTACCTGAAAGCGCACTGCGCCTCCGGCACTCCAGCGCATGTCCTGGTTCAGTTCAGCAAGATCAAACTCGTCAGCCACCCGACCCAAATCGGTAAACAGCACCCATTGCCACCAGGGAACATCATACCAGTCAAACACCGGCCAGCCGCTCAGCGGTTGCCACTCGGGCATGACCCGGTATTCCATGCTGTAACTGAGCGCACTGCGATCAGAAAAACGCCCGCCGGGATAACTGCGCAGGCGAAACAGACCGCCAAGGCTGGCACGGGCAAACTCTGGCGGCCTGTGATAACGGGTTTGCCCCTGCACCTGCTCACTCTGATCCCAGCTCGGCACATCCGACAAATAGGCATTAAAGGCAATCACCTGCTGCTCAAACCAATCACCGCCCGGCCCTATGTCCCAAAACCAGCTCTGACTGAGCTCCCACTGCCACCAGCTTTCACGATCGCTGCTGCCGGGATCTGTGGTCACCGTCAGCAGGCTGTGCGATCCCTGGCTGGGGTTATGTTCGCTGTTGAGATTATCCCACTCCAGACGGGTTTCCAGCGCCCAGACCTCGTCAGTATCGGCAAATTCCGTGTCCGGCAAAGGCGGGGAGTCGTGAAAGCGGCGGTTCTGGTAATAAGGGCGAAATTCAATGGACGTGATCCCGCTTTGCCACGGCGTACTGCCGGTCAGCGGACGTTCCAGCGCCAGAGCAGCCAGAGGGTTGGCCGTTGCAGAGCCCAATGGAAAGATATAACGGGCAAACATCCGGTATCTGGCATCATAGGCATTGGCATTGAAGGCATCCAGGGCGCTTGAATCATTGCTGGCTGCCTCTCCGAGATAAAAATCGGTATGCTGAAAATCGGCGTTGTAGATCTCGGCACCTAACAGCCAGCGGCTGTCGTTGCTTAAGCGAAAGTTATCGCCGCGTATATAGGTCAGCCAGGTTCCCTTGTTCCCTTTCAGGCCGGCCCCGAACAGTGAGGCCTGTGGCTGAAACGCGCCTTTGACCACTCCGGCCATGCCTAAAGCAAAACCGATGTTGTCGGTATAAAAAGCAAAGGGCACCACGGCATAATCTTTTGCCCAATTCAGTTCGCCCTCGTCATCATAACCGCCGGTATTGATCTTAATACCGTCATCAGAGGCACAGGCAACCGCAGGATAGCCCGCCCAGAGCAAGGCTGAAAACAACCAAGCCGTGGCATTGACCACGGCTTGTCTGGGATGGCAGATACTTGTACGGGATAATGCCCGGCGATATAAGGGTGTCAGCATAACAGTTTCTTCATTGTCAGCGGTACGCCATAGCCACACGCGATGTCAGCTTGGTGACCAGTTCGTACGCTATGGTACCAACATGATCGGCCACCACCTCGGCAGGTAATCCCTGTCCCCATAATACTGCTTCATCGCCCACCCGATCAGTGGCATCCGGCCCCAGATCGACCGTCAGCATATCCATAGAGACCCGGCCTGCAATCGGCACCCAGCGGCCGTTAATCAGTACAGGCGTACCGTTCGGCGCGGTGCGCGGATAGCCGTCGCCATAACCTATGGCCACCACGCCGACTTTGGTATCCCGCTCGCTGACCCAGGTGCCGCCATAACCGACCGCTTCCCCTTGCCTGAGTGTCCGCACCGCAATCACACTGGAGGTCAGTGTCATCACAGGTTGCATACCAAAGGCCTCGGCAGAGTGCGTCTTATCAGCGAACGGCGAAATGCCGTACATAATAATGCCGGGACGAATCCACTCCAGGTGGCTGTCCGGCCAGGCCAGAATACCCGCAGAATTGGCCAGAGAGCGCTCGCCACGGCAACCCTGCGTCAGGGACATAAAAGTTTGGATCTGACTGTCTGTCACCGGGCTGTCCAGCTCATCGGCACAGGCAAAGTGGCTCATATAGCGCAGCGGCTGTGCCACATTCTGGCTGGCATGCAGGCGCTCGACAAAAGCCTGGAACTCTTCCGGACGCACGCCGAGGCGATGCATGCCGCTGTCAATTTTGAGCCAGACTTTCACCGGCGTCTCCAGCACTGCCTGCTCCAGGGCTTCCAACTGCTCTATGGTGTGGACCACGGTCTGAATATTATTGGTCACCAGCACAGGTAAATCCGATGGCGAATAAAAGCCTTCCATCAGAAGAATAGGCTTTACCACGCCACAGGCGCGCAACGAGAGGGCTTCCTCTATCCTCGCGACGCCAAAACCGTCTGCATCCGGCAGCCCGGTAGCAACCTGCTCCAGACCGTGCCCGTAACCATTGGCCTTGACCATGGCGAGCAACTTGCAGCCGGGCGCCTGTTGTCTGATCAGACTCATGTTCTGGCGCAAAGCCCGGGTATCAATATAGGCGGTAGCTGCTTTCATTTATTGTCCTGCTGCTGGGTTAACGCTAATACTCATCATCAAAAGCCGGGCCGGCATAGTTATCAAAGCGGGAAAACTGACCCTGGAAAGTCAGGCGCACGCTACCGATGGGACCATTACGCTGCTTACCTATGATGATTTCTGCAATGCCTTTCAGTGCACTGTCTTCGTGATATACCTCATCACGGTAGATGAACATGATCAAGTCCGCATCCTGCTCGATGGCACCGGATTCACGCAAGTCTGAGTTTACCGGACGCTTGTCGGCACGCTGTTCCAGCGAGCGGTTAAGCTGAGACAGCGCCACCACAGGCACATTCAGCTCTTTCGCCAGGGCTTTCAGCGAGCGGGAGATCTCGGCAATTTCCAGCGTACGGTTATCCTGCAAGCCAGGCACCCGCATCAGCTGAAGGTAGTCGACCATGATCATGCTAAGACCGCCATGTTCACGGGCAATACGGCGGGCACGAGAGCGGACATCTGTCGGGGTCAGGCCAGAACTGTCATCAATGTACATGTTCTTCTTTTCCATCAGTATACCCATGGTCGACGAAATACGCGCCCAGTCTTCATCATCCAGCTGTCCGGTACGGATCTTGGTCTGGTCTACCCGCGACAGCGACGCCAACATACGCATCATGATTTGTTCGGCGGGCATCTCCAGCGAGAAAATCAGCACAGGTTTTTCCTGCTCCATGGCTGCGTTTTCACACAGGTTCATCGCAAACGTCGTTTTACCCATAGACGGACGGGCTGCCACTATGATCAGATCCGATCCCTGCAGGCCAGCAGTTTTCTTATTCAGATCAGTAAAGCCGGTCGAGACCCCGGTGACACCATCCTGAGGCGACTGATACAGCAGTTCGATACGTTCCAGGGTTTTTTCCAGTATGGTATCGACATTTTGCGGGCCTTCATTTTCATTGGTACGCTGCTCGGCAATGGCAAACACTTTGCTCTCGGCCATATCGAGCAGATCGACGCTGGTTCTGCCCTGAGGATCATAACCGGCGTCGGCAATCTCGTTAGCGACCCCTATCATGTCACGGATCAGCGCACGCTCCCTGACAATCTCAGCATAGGCGGTAATATTGGCCGCAGACGGCGTGTTCTTGGCTAACTCGGCCAGGTAGGCAAAGCCACCGACATCATCAAGCTGGTCATGCAGCTCAAGACGTTCTGACAGGGTGATCAGATCCAACGGCTGGCCGGATTCCAGCAACCCGGCGGCAGACTCAAAAATCATCCGGTGCGGACGGCTGTAAAAATCACGCGCGACCACTTTTTCTGCAACGCTGTCCCAGCGCTCATTATCCAGCAACAGGCCGCCAAGCACTGACTGTTCTGCCTCCAGCGAATGAGGCGGCATTTTGAGCGCATCCATCTGACTGTCTTTGGGACGATTGGGTTTACTTTTCTCTGCCATAACCACTTGCACGTTTGACCTGAATCCGGCCTGTTAGTATACCTGAACATTCCTGCGAGCTGGCAGCCATCCAGACAAAAAAGACCCGGTAAAAGCTGTGCTGCCCAATCTTACGGCACTTCAGCAAAATTTATGTCTAATAGCGCAACATCCTGACGATCATCTGACATTATTCAGCTACACTGCGCCGCCTACACCTTTTCTGCACTTTTTTGTGCAAGCCGTCGTTTCTTGTGTCTGTAGTTGGGAGGGCACGTGGCAAATAAATGCATACTGCTTCCTGTGCTGACATCCGGCCTGCTCATGATGGCTGAGGCCAGTGCAGACGAAGTGCCAGAGCTCCCGCCGATCACCTCGCCCTGGTCCAGTGAACTGGAGCTGGGATACCAATCGCTTTCCGGCAACTCGAATACCAAATCGCTCAATACCCGGCTGGGGCTGACCTATGTCAAAGATCAGTTTCGTCAGCAGGTCGAAGCCAAATACCTGCTGGCAGAAGAAGACGGTGAGGAAGAAAAACGCAAAGGCCAGCTCGAATTACAGAGCGACTTCATCATTAATGAGCGGGCATATGTGCTGGGCAATACCAGCTATATCGACGATAAATACGGCCCCTATTTCAGGGATTTCACTCTGGCAACCGGTATCGGCTACCGGGTCATCCGGCTGGAAAACATGATGATGGAAATAGAAGCCGGGCCGGGTTACCGCCATCAGGAACCTAACATAGACGAAATTGACGATGACGACATCATAGTGCCTGAAACCGTCGATGAGCTGATCCTGCGTGGCAGTACCCGCTGGATCTGGAAACCGTCCAAAGATGTCGAGCTGAATATCCGGCTGACAGGCATAGTCGGTAACAGTAACAGCACGCTGGAAACCCAGGTGTCTCTCACCAGTGCTATCTCAGAACATATCGCTATCAAGCTCAGCAACACTCAGAAGTTCAACAGCTGGGTACCGGATGGCCTGCAAAAGCGCGACGGCACCATGACAATCAACCTGCTATTTCATTACTGATCAGCTTCATTACTGAGCAGCGTCATTACTAAGCTGCGCCATCCTGCCGACAGCCCTTTCTCCAGACATAAAAAAACCAGCCCTGAGGCTGGTTTTTTCGCAGAAGTGCAGGTGCTGATTACTCAGCAGCAACAACTTCCAGCTTAACTGTTGCAAATACGTCAGAGTGCAGCTGCAGGCTGATCTCATATTCGCCAGTTGTGCGCAGAGCACCTTCTGGCAGACGTACTTCGCTTTTCGCTACTTCAACGCCAGCAGCAGTTACTGCATCAGCGATATCACGAGTACCGATTGAACCGAACAGTTTGCCTTCATCACCCGCTTTAGAAGCAATAACTACAGCTTCCAGAGCGTTAACTTTCTCAGCGCGAGCTTGAGCAGCAGTCAGTTGCTCTGCAACTTTTGCTTCCAGCTCAGCACGACGAGTTTCAAACATTTCAACGTTAGATTTGGTAGCCATAACTGCTTTACCCTGAGGGATCAGGAAGTTACGAGCATAACCAGCTTTAACGCTTACCTGATCACCAAGGCTGCCCAGGTTACCGATTTTATCAAGTAGAATAACTTGCATTATCTTGTCCTCTTAAACTTAATTAAACCGGGCCTATTACTGATGCTTGTCAGTATATGGCAGCAGAGCCAGGTAACGTGAACGCTTGATAGCGCGAGCCAGCTGACGCTGGTACTTAGCGCGAGTACCTGTGATACGGCTTGGTACGATTTTACCAGCTTCAGTGATGTAGTTTTTCAGAGTTGCTACATCTTTGTAGTCAATCTCTTGTACGCCTTCTGCAGTAAAACGGCAGAACTTACGACGACGGAAGAAACGTGCCATGGGCTTATCTCCTGAACTAAATTTTTTCAATATGATCGGCATGCAACACTAACTTACCTATGCCATTCCGGCCGGTTTGCCACGAGATAAATCCCCCGGCTTTAATGTTGCTTCCGACAGCTAAATCATGAGTGAGTAATTGCTGACCTTTACCGCTGACCACCACGTTGATGTAACAATACACCTGCCGTGTTAAGTCCGCTTCCACCTGGTTGGAACGATGCTCAAGCACAAAATGGCAATGAGGAACGCCCGCCGGGGACTGGCTTCGTTTGGGATGCTTGGCAACAGTGCCAGACAACTCCAGACGATTGGTCATTCAATGATTACTCAGCGTCGGCCATTAGACCTTCAGATTGTGCATCTGCACGATCTTCACGACGTGGGGCACGCTCTTCTTTAGCCTTCATCATTGGAGATGGCTCAGTGATAGCGCCTTTAGTGCGCATGATCATGTTACGGATCACAGCATCGTTAAAGCGGAAGCTTGACTCCAGCTCGTCGACCACAGACTGCTCAGCTTCAACGTTCATCAGAACGTAGTGTGCTTTGTGCAGTTTGTTGATTGGGTAAGCCAGTTGACGACGACCCCAATCTTCCAGACGGTGGATTTGACCGCCAGAATCTTTGATAGCACCGGTGTAACGCTCGACCATGCCAGCAACTTGCTCGCTTTGATCAGGGTGCACCATAAATACGATTTCGTAATGACGCATGGGTTGCTCCTTACGGATTATTCAGCTTCCCTGTTCAGCTCGGTTATCCTGGGGAAGCAAGGAACGAAAAAATAAAACCGAGAATTTAGGCGCGAGATAGTACAGAATTACACCGCTCAGCGCAACTAAAAGAACAGCGATATCGCCCTGTTCTGGCGTTTATTTTCACCACAGACAGAAAGGCCACCCGAGAGGATGGCATTTCATTTGATTTAGCAGGTATTTTTGTTTTAGTCCTGACGCTGGCGCACCGCTTCAAACAGGCAGATACCCGTTGCAACCGACACATTCAGGCTGGAGACAGTGCCCGCCATCGGGATCTTAATCAGATCATCACAGGTCTCGCGGGTCAGACGGCGCATCCCTTCCCCTTCCGCGCCCATCACTATGGCCAGTGGCCCGGTCAGTTTGCTTTGATAGAGGTCATGAGTCGCTTCACCGGCAGTCCCCACAATCCAAATCCCTTTGTCCTGCAAGGCACGCATAGTGCGGGCCAGATTGGTCACCCGAATCAGCGGCACCACTTCAGCAGCGCCACAGGCCACTTTAGACGCGGTTGCGTTCAACTGGGCGGCCCTGTCTTTCGGCACGATAATCGCCACCACACCGGCGGCATCGGCATTTCGCAGACACGCGCCCAGGTTATGCGGATCGGTCACGCCATCCAGTATCAGCAACAGTGGATTGTCTTTACCTTCAAGCAGGTCATCCAGATCCTGTTCATTGTACTGTTTACCCGGTTTTACCCGCGCCACAATACCCTGATGGCTGCCGCCGTCGGCTTTATCGTCCAGAGCCTTACGGCCGGTCTGCTGGATAGTCACCCCTAATCGCTGCAATTCGTTCAGCAGCGGCAATACCCGCTCGTCCTGACGCCCTTTCAGCACAAAGACTTCAATGAAGCGTGCCGGGTCGGAACCCAGCACAGCGCTGACGGCATGAATGCCGAAAATCATATCATTACGCATTACTTAGTCTTCTTCGCCGCTCGTTCTTTCTTACCGGCCCGCGGCTTGCGCGCCTTGACCGATTTCTTTTTCGCCTTGTCTTTTTTCTTGGCTTTTTTGCCTTTCTTGTCGTCTTCGCTGCCAGGCTTAGCTATCACACCGGCTTTCAGCTGCTGACGAACAGAAGTGCGCTCTTTCTTCGCTTCCGCTTTGTGCTCCTGCTGCGCTTCACCGTTTTCAACGCGGTACGCTTTCAGGTTCTGACGCTGCAAGCCTTCTGCTTTGCGCATCCGTTGCTGCTTCTCACGGGTTTGCGCGGTTTTACCTGGTCGGCGGGACTTTCTGCCACCGCCCACCAGTTCGAAATCAATCTGGCGGTCGTTGAGGTTAATCGCCGCGACTTTCACCTGGACAGTGTCACCCAGGCGGTAAATTTTGCCGGAGGCATCCCCCACCAGGCGCTGACCGATAGGATCGAACTGGTAGTAATCGTTATCAAGATTTGAGATGTGCACCAGGCCGTCAATATTAAGCTCATTGAGGCGGACAAAGAAGCCAAAGCCCGTCACATTGGCAATCACGCCTTCGAACTCATCACCGACATGGTCCTGCATGTATTCACATTTCAGCCAGTCAGCCACATCACGCGTGGCATCATCGGCACGACGCTCTGTCATTGAGCATTGCTCGCCCAGCACATCCATGTCGTCGAAGGAATAGTGGTAGCCGCCGGTCGGTGTCCAGCGATCTTTGTGAGTGCCGTTCTCTTTGGCAACCAGATATTTGATGGCACGATGCAGAGCCAAATCAGGATAACGGCGGATCGGCGAGGTAAAGTGCGCATACGAGTTGAGGGCCAGACCGAAGTGACCCAGGTTTTCCGCCTGATACACTGCCTGCTTCATGGAACGCAACAGCATGGTCTGGATCAGTTCTTTGTCCGGGCGATTCTGGATCGCCGCTGCCAGGTGAGCATAATCACTCGGGGCAGGCTCCAGGCCACCGGTCAGATTCAGGCCCAGCTCGCCGAGGAAATCCCGGAAACCTGTCAGGCGTTCTTCGCCCGGGGTATCATGCACCCGGTACAGCGCAGGCTCTTTGGCTTTTTCTACCAGCTTGGCAGAAGCCACATTGGCCATGATCATACATTCTTCGATGATCTTGTGGGCATCGTTACGCTCTGACGGCACAATGCGGTCAATCTTACGATCCGCATTGAAAATGAACTGGGTTTCCAGCGTTTCAAACTCAATAGCACCGCGCTGTTCACGCGCAAGCTTGAGCACTTTGTACATGCTGTACAGCTCTTCCAGGTGCGGAACCAGAGGCGCATAACGCTGGCGCAGATCCTCGTCCCCTTCCAGCATCTTGCTGACTTTAGTGTACGTCAGACGGGCATGAGAGTTCATCACAGCTTCGTAATGCCGGTAGCCGGACAGTTTGCCGGCCGCCGAAATAGTCATCTCACAGACCATGCACAGGCGATCAACCTGAGGGTTGAGCGAGCACAGGCCGTTCGACAGCACTTCAGGCAACATAGGGATCACCTGAGCCGGGAAGTAAACCGAGTTACCGCGGTTTATCGCTTCTTTATCCAGTGCGCTGTCAGGGCGCACATAGTAGCTGACATCGGCGATAGCCACCCATAAACGCCAGCCACCTGATTTTTTCTTTTCACAGAACACAGCGTCATCGAAGTCGCGGGCGTCTTCGCCGTCGATAGTCACCAGCGGCAAATCCCGCAGATCAACACGGCCTTTCTTGGCGTCTTCCGGCACGTCTTCTTTCAGTGTCGCGACCTGCTTCTCAACCTCTGCCGGCCAGACATGGGGAATATCGTAGGTACGCAGGGCAATTTCAATTTCCATGCCCGGTGCCATGTTCTCGCCCAACACTTCCACAATTTTACCGACAGCATTGTACTGACGGGTAGCGCGCTGGGTGATTTCCACCACCACTACGTTACCCATGCGGGCACCCTGACGCACTTCCTGAGGGATCACGATATCCTGCGAGATCCGTGAATCATCCGGTACGACAAAGCCCATACCGTCTTCAATAAAATAGCGACCGACAATCTGGCCGCTGTATTCCTGCAGCACACGGACAATCCGCCCTTCACGGCGGCCGCGTTTATCGACGCCAGCCACCTGAACCAGAACGTAATCACCATGGATAACACCGCGCATCTGATGAGACGGCAACAGCAGGTCATCTTGACGGGCCATGCCGCTGCCTTCAGGGCGCACAAAGCCAAAGCCGTCTTTATGGCCAATGACATGGCCTTTAATCAAATCCAGCCTTTCCGGCAATGCGTAACACTGGCGGCGGGTGTACACCAGCTGGCCGTCGCGCTCCATGGCGCGCAATCGGCGGCGAAGGCCTTCGTACTGGTCTTCGCCCTGCAATTTCAGCTCGGTAAACAGCTGATCGCGATTAACAGGTGTACTAAAGCCGCGAACCACTTCCAGAATGAATTCACGGCTTGGGATTGGGTTTTCGTAGTTTTGAGCTTCCCGCTCGCGGAAAGGATCGACGGGTAAATCAGTTGTACCTTTGGACATAAAATAATCCGTATTGGCAGCCAGATACCCTAAGTATATCCCTGCCATCAATAATTAGTTGGGAGCAGGTCAAATTCCGCTCCAATAAATGAAGATAATATCTGCGTGTGAATCAGTCGCTTACACGCTTTTTTTGTGAGCCTGCCTGTCACTGGCAGCTCAAGCAACGCGACAAGATAAATGCCGCTCAGATCACATTCTAAGCGCTAACTGCCTGAAAAGATACCGCAGGCCAAAAATCACCACGGCAAGAGGGAGGTTACCAGAAGCTCTCTCGTCGCTTCGCGCGAGCAATCACATTGGAAGGCATACGCAGCTCTAAATTGCGACGTAACTGAGCAATCTTTTTGTGGGTCCGGCCGTCAGCCGTCACTGACTGATACAGCCAGCGGTAAGCATCTTCGTAATCCAGCGGGCTGCCATAATCATTGAGCAGCAATTCGGCAAGCTGAATGCGTGCAGCCAGATGGCCCATCGCCGCCGCTTCGCGCAAATAAGGAATCGCACGTTCCCGATCCTGTTGCACCAGTGTGCCCCTGGCATAATAACGGCCCAGCTGTTCCAGCGCTGAAGGCAGGCCCTGACGAGCCGCTGTTTCCATGTAATAGAGGCCCAGTTCAACGTCACGCTGCACACACACGCCCCAAGCCAGCATGTCACCGTACAGAAACTGATACGCTGGCAGTTCAACACGCTCTGCCCGCACTTCAATATCCTGTACCAACTGGCACTCATCGGCTTTCACGCGCTGTAACTGCTGGTTGCCCTCAAACAGATGGATCAGTTCCGCCTCTGAATACAAAGGCACAGCATCCCCAACATCTGTAATCGCTTTAACCGGCATCGCCGCCATTAAAGCTGAAAGCACTATTACACGCAGAACCATTCCGCTCTCTCTTTACATTGAAACATTACGACTGGACTCAGCCACATTTCTTCGCTGAAAACGATAAAAAACCTGGCGGTATGAACCTTATCGACCAGAGGCAAACAGACTTTAGTCAAAATTTCAGAAAGCGAACAACAAAAAGCCAACCCTAAGGTTGGCTTTTGAGCATCAGGTCAAATCGCTCAGCAATCAGCTTGCGTACGGATGCACCTTGATGATGGTTTCGTTACGATCAGGGCCGGTTGAGATCAAATCGACAGGTACACCTGTCAGCTCTTCCAGACGCGCGATGTAATTCAGTGCCGCCTGCGGCAACTCTTCCAGTGTTTTCACACCGAAGGTAGTCTCAGTCCAGCCTGGCATAGTTTCGTAGATAGGCTCTACGTCTTCGAATGCATCAGCCGCCATTGGAGACACAGTCAGGATCTTGCCATCCGGCAGTTTGTAACCGGTACAGATCTTGATTTCTTCCAGACCATCCAGAACATCCAGCTTAGTCAGACAGAAACCGGACACTGAGTTGATTTGCACAGCACGGCGCATTGCAACGGCATCAAACCAGCCACAACGACGCTTACGGCCTGTGGTTGCACCAAACTCATTACCTTTCACCCCCAGGTGCTCACCGACTGCATCATCAAGCTCAGTCGGGAACGGGCCAGCACCAACACGTGTGCAGTACGCTTTGGCGATGCCCAGAATGTAACCCAGGTAACGAGGACCGAAGCCAGAACCGGCAGCAACACCGCCCGCCGTCGTGTTAGAAGAAGTCACATACGGGTAAGTACCGTGATCGATGTCCAGCAGTGTGCCTTGTGCACCTTCGAACATGATCTTGTCGCCACGCTTGCGTGCGTCATCCAGCTCCTGGGTTACATCAATAACCATAGATGTCAGGATGTCCGCCTGAGCCAGCACAGTTTCCAGTACTTCTTCGTAGCTTACAGGCTCAACATTGTAATAATGCTCCAGCTGGAAGTTATGGTAAGCCATCACTTCCTTAAGCTTCTCGGCAAATGCCTCTTTATCGAACAAATCGCCAACACGCAGACCGCGACGAGCAACTTTATCTTCATAGGCAGGACCGATACCACGGCCAGTCGTACCGATTGCTTTCTTACCACGAGCCAGCTCACGAGCCTGGTCCAGCGCAATGTGATACGGAAGAATTAGCGGACAAGCTTCTGACAGGTATAAACGCTCACGAACTGGAATACCACGCGCTTCCAGTGGCTCCATTTCTTTCAGCAGAGCATCAGGAGAAAGGACGACACCGTTACCGATAATGCATTTCACGTTGTTACGCAGGATGCCTGAAGGGATTAAGTGCAGGACAGTTTTTTCACCATCTATGACAAGGGTGTGACCTGCGTTGTGACCGCCCTGGTAGCGAACCACATATTGTGCATCTTCAGTCAGCAGATCAACGATCTTGCCCTTACCTTCGTCACCCCACTGGGTGCCGAGAACGACTACATTGTTTGCCATCTTTCTTCGTCTATCAGTAGTTAAAAATGGATTCTAGCACCTTACAAATTTGCTTGCAGTCATTTTTTGACCATGACCCAGAAAATCGAAAGGCAGGCTTCACGAATACCCTACGTCAGGATTTACAGCTGGGTGAACATGATATAAGCAATAACGCTGCCAGCGACGACTAAACAACCACCTATACGGCGTAATGTCTGATCATCCTGGCTGCTCAACTGACTGATCAGTTCGCGCCAGCCCCTGGGTGCCAGTAATGGCCCCAAACCTTCCAGAATCAGTACCAGCCCGACGGCCAGCCAGAATGTTTGACTCATCGTTTTACCCCGCTATCGGCTCATAATCTCCAGGTCTCAGACAAAAAAAAGACAAGGCCAACGCCTTGTCTTTTTGTCAGCACTGAACCCTCTTAGTTCAGGCCGTCCGACCCTTTCATGTATTTGAAGAAGTCACTGTTTGGATCAACCACCAGAATATCCTGCTTGGAGCTGAAGCTGTTTTCGTACGCTTTCAAAGAACGCAGGAAGTTATAAAACTCCGGATCTTTGTTAAACGCAGTCGCATAGATATCTGCAGCTTTCGCTTCAGCATCACCGCGCTGGATGCGGGCAATACGTTCTGCTTCAGAAATAATCTTGGCGACTTCCAGCTCAGACTGAGCACGGATAACCTCGGCTTTTTCACGGCCCTGAGAACGGTGCTTACGAGCAACCGATTCACGTTCGGCACGCATACGGCGATAGATAGACTCGCTGATCTCATCCGGCAGGTTGATTTTCTTCATCCGGAAATCAACCACTTCGATACCAAGGTCACGGGCACTGATCTGAGTTTCTGCCAGTACATCTGCCATGATCTTGTCACGCTCGCCTTCCAGCTCTCGCTTGGGGGCCACTTCCTGCACAATTTCAGATGCAATGGCCACGCTTTCATCAACGGGTGCAGCAGCGCCGGCATCCACGTTGTTGCCACGATCCGGACCAGACACTATCTGTTTGATCTCTTTGGCACCGATCTGAGCACGCAGACTGTCGACAACCTTACGTTTCAGCAGCCCTTCCGCCGTTGCGGTATTACCGCCACCGGTGGTCAGGTAATACTGACCAAAGTCCTGAATACGCCACTTTACATAAGTGTCGATGATCACGTCTTTTTTCTCAGAAGTGACAAAACGGTCAGCCTGATCATCCATGGTCTGAATACGGGCATCCAGTTTACGCACACGGTCAAATACCGGTACTTTAAAGTGCAGGCCCGGCTCATACACACGTGTCATGTTGCTAACGTCATCTTTAATGATTCGACCGAAACGAACCACAATTCCACGCTCGCCCTCTTTGACGACGAAGACGGACATCAACACCAGAGCGATGAGAATGACTACGAGCGGGATAATTAACTTACGCATAATTAATATCTCCCCTGACGACCAGAGTCAGCACGCGGTGCCGCTGGAGTAGGATTCGCATTTTCCGTCTTCTCCAGCTCAATACCGTACGAGCTGGATGGGCTCATTTGCTGCTTACTGCCTTCAGACTGATTCATCAGCTTGTCCAAAGGCAGATATAACAGATTGCCACCAGATTTCGAGTCCACCATCACCTTGCTGGTGTTGGAGTAAACGCGTTCCATAGTGTCCAGATACAAGCGATTACGGGTTACTTCTTTCGCTACGTTGTACTCAGGTAACAGTTTCTCAAATTGAGCCACTTCACCCAGTGCGCCGTTAACCACTTTCTCGGTATAACCTTCCGCTTCTTTCTTCAGACGTTCAGCACGACCTGTCGCTTTCGGCAAAATATCGTTGCTGTATGCTTCCGCTTCGCGCACAAAGCGCTCCTCATCCTCACGGGCCGCAATCGCATCATCAAATGCATCTTTCACAGCTTCCGGCGGACGGGCTGACTGGAAGTTCACGTCCACAACCAGAATACCCATGTCATATTTATCGGTAATCTTATCGATATCAGTCTGGGTATTGGCACGAATCGTCTGACGGCCACGGGTCAGGGCTTCATCCATAGTGGAGTCACCGATCACCGCACGCAGTGCAGAATCCGTCGCCTGGCGCAGACTGTCGTCCGCATTGGTCACACTGAACAGATACTTCTGTGCGTCAGACACCCTGTACTGCACTTCCATTTCAACTCTCAGTACGTTTTCATCCTTCGTCAGCATCAGACCTGAGCTGCGCAGAGAACGAATCGCCTGTACGTTGACCAGCTCAACATCATCGATGAAGGTAGGCTTCCAGTTCAGACCAGGATCGACCATTTCATAGAATTTACCAAACCGAAGTACGACGCCACGCTCAGCTTCGCCAACAGTGTAAAACCCAGAAAATCCCCAAATCGCAGCCGCGATAACAGCAATGACACCTAAACCGACAGCACCGCCGCCGCTCGAAGGTCCACGCTTATTCCCAAAAATACCACCAAACTTACGACTCAGTTTTGCAAACACTTCATCGAGATCAGGCGGCCCTTGTTCACGACCACCACGATTATTGTTCCCCCAAGGGTCCTTATCGCGGCCACCGTTGTTTCCAGGCTCATTCCACGCCATTATAGAACTCCATCAATATGATATGACGACAGTTTTTATTACTCTAGCAGTCCATCAGGCAAGGATAAAGTCATCCAGCCCCTGGTGCTCTCTTTTTTGCAGTCGAGCCCATTCTGCGATGGGTAAACGTACATCCAGTATCAGGTTACCATTTTCTTCATACTCTTCCCTGACAATCGCCCCAAGCTGATAAAACTTGCTCCGGAAGCGACCGATCACTGCCGGCGGCAGACGCAGAGTATGGGTGACCATAGTCCCGGACAGCCGTTCCGTCAGTGCCGTGAAAAGCACATCAATACCTGTCCCTTCACGGGCAGAAACCCAGATCCGCCGTGGAATACCGTCTTCGTCGCGCTCAATACGCGGCTCAGCCTCTTCCAGGTTGTCGATCTTATTCATGACCACCAATACCGGGACATCACCGGCGTCGATCTCTTCCAGTACCGTGTTGACCGCATCGATATTTTCCCGATAACGCTCATCACTGGCATCCACCACATGTAACAACAACGCGGCTTCCTGGGTTTCTTTCAGCGTGGCTTTAAACGCAGCCACCAGATCATGAGGAAGATGGCGGATAAATCCGACCGTATCGGCCAGGATACTGGTCCCCACATCGTCCACATCGATTTTCCGCAACGTCGGATCCAAGGTGGCGAACAGCTGATCCGCAGCATATACCCCGGCATCAGTTACCCGGTTAAACAGGGTAGACTTACCGGCGTTGGTATAACCGACTAACGAAATTGTCGGAATATCTGCCCGACTTCTGGCTCGGCGGCCCTGATCCCGCTGTTTGGATACCTTATCCAAGCGACGCAGAATCGCCTTGATCCTTTCGCGCAGTAAACGACGGTCAGTTTCAAGCTGAGTTTCACCCGGTCCGCGCAGACCTATCCCGCCCTTCTGTCGTTCAAGGTGGGTCCAGCCTCGGATCAAACGGGTAGAAATATGACGTAACTGCGCCAGCTCGACTTGCAACTTACCCTCATGGGTACGCGCACGCTGAGCGAAGATATCCAAGATCAATCCGGTTCTGTCCAGAACCCGGCATTTGCACAGCCGCTCCAGGTTTCGCTCCTGGGCAGGCGAGAGTGAATGGTTAAAAATGACGATCTCGGCGTTTTCCGCCCTGACCGCATCGGCAATTTCCTGTGCTTTACCTTCTCCCACGTAATACTTAGGGTGGGGAGACTGTCTGCTGCCTGTAATCACACGCAGCTTATTGACTCCCGCCGAGGAGACCAGCATTTCAAACTCGCTGAGATCTTCCCATTCCCCTTCTTGCGTGAAGTTGATATGAACAAGAATTGCCTGTTCACCGGCTTCATAACGGTCAAACAAGCAATCAACTCCTTATCGAAGAATATTATTCTTCTGTTTTTTCCTGACCACGTTCTGTTGTCGGACGATCACCTGAATGGTGATGATTTACCGGGCGAGCCGGTACGACAGTAGAAATAGCGTGCTTGTACACCATTTGGTTGACAGTGTTTTTCAGCAGGATAACGAACTGGTCAAATGACTCAATCTGTCCCTGGAGCTTAATACCATTGACCAAGTAAATAGAAACCGGGATTCTTTCACGACGCAGCGCATTCAAAAACGGGTCTTGTAGAGATTGCCCCTTAGCCATTCTTTCTTTTCCTTATTTGTTTGTAGTTGTATGTTTCAATGAACAAAAAAACAATACGCAAAGCAGAGATGAGTATACACGTTAATCAAACCTCACGGCTAACGGAGTTTGTGACTGTTTGTAACGCTTTCTCTACATCACT
Organism: Photobacterium arenosum; assembly: GCF_014841115.1. Lineage (GTDB taxonomy): Bacteria > Pseudomonadota > Gammaproteobacteria > Enterobacterales > Vibrionaceae > Photobacterium > Photobacterium arenosum. The sequence goes on along the minus strand of NZ_JACYTP010000015.1, from coordinate 95,849 downwards.
GCTATCCAACCAAGTCAGCGCTTTCCAGCTGCGAAGCCAGGTAATTTGCCGCTTGGCTAACTGACGGGTTGCACAGATTCCGCGAAAAACCGCTTCATCCAAGGTGCAATTTCCGTCAAAGTAATCCCACATCTGTCGGTATCCAACACAGCGCACTGACGGGAGATCCGGATGCAGATCCCCCCGCTCATACAAGGCTCGAACTTCCTGTTCAAAGCCTGCCTTGATCATCTTGTCAAAACGCTGTTCGATCCTCTGATGCAGAATAGCCCTATCCATGGGTGTTATCGCAAATTGGTGTACCTGGTAAGGTAATGTTTCCCCCTGCGTTTGGGTCAACTCAGTTAAAGTTTTACCTGAAATTCGGAAAACTTCCAATGCCCGCGACAATCGTTGTGGATCATTTGGATGGATCCGTGTCGCAGAGACGGGATCAATTTGTTGTAATTCTTCATGTAAAGCCAGCCAACCCTGTTCCTGGGCTTGTTGCTCAATCTCAGCACGAATAGCCGGATCAGCCTGCGGGAGTGGCGAAAGCCCCTCCAGCAATGCCTTAAAGTAGAGCATAGTGCCGCCAACCAATAATGGAATGCGACCAGCCGCCACGATATCTGCCATTTCTTTAAGGGCATCTTCGCGAAAATCGGCGGCTGAATAACTTTGTGACGGATCACGAATATCGATCAGCCGATGCGGTGCCTGAGCCAGCTCAGCAGCATCCGGCTTCGCGGTACCAATGTCCATATCACGATAAATCAGTGCAGAGTCCACACTGATTAATTCAACAGGCAACTGCTGACGCAAACGGATTGCCAGGTCGGTTTTTCCCGACGCGGTAGGCCCCATCAGAAAAATGGCCTGTGGAAGAGATTTAGTCATGTTTAAACGCTTCTAATGCCGGCTGCAAATCGACCGGACGCAGCAGCCGGGAATAATAAGATTCCAGGGTACTCCCCCAGAGTTGTTCGAGCTCACCCAGCAAAGTAATGGCCTGTGACAGGCTGAAGCGTTCACTGTGAGCCGACAGTTCGGCCGACAGCCAATCCAGCAAAGCTTCCCAGTAATCAGTATGACTCAGTTGTTCCCCGGCCTCTGACAGCGTGCAGAGTTGATCCAGTAACGCAGGGATCAGCAATTGCAGGTTCTGCTGGCGAAGCGGCAGGCTCACCGCCAGGATCACCAGTTTATCCTGCCCTTTTGCCCGGATCTGGATACCCAGTTTCTGCAGGACCGCGCTGTGCTGTCCGGCACTTTGGCTTAACCGCTGTGTAGTTGGGATCACCAGTGGGATCAGCAATGGCTGAGGTTTAAGGCCGTCATGACGGGCAAATTCCAGTTGCCCTTTGATGCGCAGCTGATCTGCCTCTGTGAGCGATAACAAAGCCACATCAGTGCCATGGCTGACCAGCAGATAGCGCTCTGCAATTACGGTCAGCGCTTTACCCAGTCCATGCTCCGGCTGGCTGTTGAGTACCGGATCGCGTTTGACCGGTTCCGGCGTTTCACGCCAGACGTTGGCAGGTTGTACACTTTGCGGCTGGCGTGGCATCTGCTCAGGTTCTGCCGATGCGACAGGTGTCTGCATCAATGCCTGATAGGCCGCAACTTCCGTTTTGGAAGGCGATTCTCCGCCATGCTGACGAGGCGAGTGGCTCCGGGTACTGGCAGCAGGACGGGACGACACCGGGGCAACAGCGGCCCTCTCCTGCTCTGGACGACCGGCCGGGCGGGCTGAGGTGACAGACTCATCGCTCTGTCGCCACTCTTTTGCTGGCGCTTGTCGCGGATAGGCCGGGGTATTGGCAATAGCATCCAGTGCGTTGGAAGGAGAGACGCGCGAGCTATCGGTGTCTTGTGCCGGATCCGGCTGCCTGCTGAGCGGTGCCGGTTCCTTGATCTGGTAAGCACCCGGCTGGGCGGCATCACCGCGGGCCGATGCTCGTTCTGGTGCCGAGTACAGGCTGCTTTCAGCTCCACTCTGCTGCAATGCACTTTGCACGCCCTGATAGATAAAATCATGCACCAGACGGGCATGGTGAAAGCGTACCTCGTGCTTGGCCGGGTGAACGTTAACATCCACCTGGTGCGGGTCGACCTCAATGAACAGCACGTAAGCCGCGTACTGCTCTGCGGCCAGGGCGCCTTCAAAGGCCTGACGGATAGCATGATTGATCAGCTTATCCTTCATCATCCGGCCATTGACGTAACAGTACTGAATATCGTTCTGTGCCCGCGCCCCTTGCGGGGTGCAGATCCAGCCTGACAGGCGCAGGTCGCCGTGACCCAGCTCCAGTGACAGCGCATGTTGCAGAAAACCCTGCCCGCACACGGCGGCCAGCCGGCGCTCTTTTTGCGCCTGTGTCTCTGCAGCGCGATACTGACGGATCAGTTTACCGTTGTGGCGCAGCAGTATACTGGCATCGAACCGGCTCAGTGCAATACGCTTGAGCAGTTCATCAATATGGGCAAATTCGGTTTTTTCGGTACGGAGAAATTTACGGCGAGCCGGGGTATTGAAAAACAGATCCAGCACTTCCACTGTCGTCCCGACCGGGTGAGCGGCCGGTTTAAGCTGCACCGTCATTTCACGCCCTTCAGCATAGGCCGACCAGGCTTCCGGCTGCGCATCGGTACGGGATGTCAGCGTCAGACGGGATACCGAGCTGATACTCGCCAGTGCCTCCCCCCTGAAGCCAAGGCTGGCGATAGCTTCCAGATCATCCAGAGTCGTGATTTTTGACGTAGCGTGACGGCTGAGCGCGAGTTGCAGCTCTTCTTTCACTATTCCGACTCCGTTATCACGGATGCGAATGGTGCGGCTGCCGCCTTTATCAATGTCGATTTCAATACGGGTTGCGCCAGCATCCAGACTGTTTTCCACCAGCTCTTTCACCACAGAAGCAGGGCGTTCCACTACTTCACCAGCGGCGATCTGGTTAGCCAGCCTGGCAGGTAATATCTGAATGGGCATAATCAGGTCTGCAATTAAGTGCTTGGAATTTTAAGTTTCTGGCCCACCGCCAGTGTATCTGAGCTTAGCTGATTCGCTTGCCGGATACTACTGACGCTGACCCCATAATGGGTTGCAATTTTACCGAGGAATTCACCGCGGCGTACAGTATGCTCAACCAGCTTGCGCTGAACCGGAATGTTCAGCTTCTGGCCGACGGCCAGTTCATCTGCTCGCAAAGCGTTAGCCTGCCGAATACTGTCGACTGTCACTTTATACCGGCTGGCGATCTTACCCAAAAATTCGCCCCGCTGCACGGTATGCACCACGGTGCTGTGCGTGATGCTGGCCACAGCGGCACTGCTGTTAGTGGTGCTGCTGTTGTGGCTGGCCGTTTTACCGGCAGGAATTCGCAATATCTGGCCCACTTTCACCACATTGGATGACAGCTGGTTCATCTGACGGATTGCCTGGACAGACGAGTTGTATTTATCGGCGATCACGCTCAATGACTCGCCGCTGGCGACTTTGTGCTTAATACCGTGCTTGCGGGCAGCAAATAAGGTCCCTTCCGGTGGTTTATCATTGAAATAAGCCAACACTCCCTTATACACCGCCTCTGAGAGCTTGTTCTGGTGGCTGGTGCTGTTGAGCAAACGTTCTTCGCGCGGATTGGTGATAAATCCGGTTTCAACCAGCAGAGAAGGGATATCCGGTGATTTCAGTACCGCCAGACTGGCATGCTCGGGTTTCGACTTATGCAGCTTAGTCACTTTAGCCATTTCGTTCAGTACCCGGCTGGCAACGTCATACCCTTCTTTTTGTGAATGACTGAACTGCAAATCCAGCACCGCCATACTCAGGTACTGATCGTCCTGACCGCCGGACAGCACATCGCCGCCGCCCAGCAATTCAGACTGCTTCTCTTGCTGTTCGAGCCAGCGGCCGATTTCTGTATTGGCGCGGCGGGTATTCAATACCCAGACAGACGCCCCTTGCGGCTGCGGTTTATGAAAACCGTCCGCATGGATAGAAACCAGTAAATGCGCTTTGTTCTTGCGGGCAATTTCAGAGCGTTTGTTCAGATTGACAAAGTAATCCCCCCGACGGGTCATGACCGCTTTCATGCCTGGTGTAGCGTTAATGCGGTCAGCCACCTTACGCGCAATGGTCAAAGTGACATTTTTTTCATATTTCCGGCTCGGGCCGATAGAACCGGGGTCTTCCCCGCCATGGCCGGCATCGATGGCCACGATAATATCGTCATTACCGTAAGGCAGGTGAATGCTGTCGACCGCTTTTGCCTTGCTGCCCGTGTCCGCCGATTTGACGGTTTCGGTTTTGGCGGCATGCGGCAGATCCAGCACCAGACGGTGACTGTAATGGCCATCCGGAGTCGGTGGCAGTTTGAAAATCTTGGGGGATGTGGTGGAGCGGGTCTCAAACACCAGACGGGATGTCCCGGTTTCCGGCGGGCTGCTGCTGCGAATTTTCGTCAATACATCACTGTCTTTGACCACAACCGGTAACGACGATTTCAACGAAGTATCCTTCAGATCAATCACCAAACGATCAGGTTTAGTCAGCGTAAAATAGGTAAAAGTCGGCTCTTCCTCCATGTCCAGCACGACCCGGGTTTCATCCGGGGCTGGCCATACACGAATCCCTTCTACTTCATTCGCCAGAGCTGAGCCGCTCACTATCCCGGCAAGAAAAACCGTCAAAGAAAAACTTCTGCGCCACCCCATTGAATCAACTCTGCTCCAGTTTCTTTAACAATGCCATCCCGTAGCCGTTGTTCGCCGTCACTTCAACCTGACGGTGCTGATCTACGTAGCGAAGTTCAATATCCAGATCCGGCGCCGGCAATAATCCTGTGCCTTTTTCCGGCCATTCAACCAGACAGATGGCATCCGAAGTGAAATAGTCACGGATCCCCATAAATTCCAGCTCTTCCGGATCTGCCAGACGGTAAAGATCAAAATGGTAAACCTGCCAGGGCGGCAGTTCATAAGGTTCCACCAGGGTATAGGTCGGGCTTTTTACATTGCCCTGATGACCCAGCGCGCGGATAAAGCCCCGGCAAAAGGTTGTTTTACCTGCACCTAAATCACCGTGAAGGTAAATCGTCGTCTGCCGCTCACAGGCCTGAGCCAATTGTTGACCAAAAGCCACCGTTGCCGCTTCATCGGCCAACACAATATTCAATGTCTGCATTGTTGTCGTTATCTTTATCTTAGATTTATCAATTGTCGAATATACGCAAAGAGATCACCAGCCAGCAAGCCACGTTCCCCTGACTCTGCAGCCAGATCTGCTGCCCGGCTATGAATCCACACACCAGCCCGGCCCGCTTGCGATAGCGTCAGCCCCTGCGCCAGCAGTCCACCAATCAGTCCTGCCAGCACATCCCCCATTCCACCCGTCGCCATGCCGGGGTTTCCGGCCAGACAGACATAATGCTGTCGGCCATCATACACCACAGTACCGGCTCCTTTCAGCACTACGACCCCGCCATAGCGCTGCTGGATCTGTTCAGCAGCAGCAAAACGATCGGCTTCGACCTCTGCAACGGTCAGATTGAGTAATCGGGCTGCCTCACCAGGATGAGGCGTCAAAATGCGGTTCTCTTTATAGTCTGGTGCCTGAGCCAATAAGTTCAATCCATCTGCATCCAGCACCAGTGACTGATCCTGTCGCACCACACTGTGGCTGGCATAGAGCGCTTTTCCCCATGCGCGCTGACCAAGGCCCGGGCCTAATACTACAACATCGGCCCAGTCAATCCGGCTGCTGAGCTGTTGATTAGCCCGGTCAAGACCCAGTTGCCAGCTCTGAGCCATTATCTCAGGACGCGCGGCCACAATTGCCAGCACATTGTCAGTATGTGTGACGGCTGCTGTCAGGCCTGCGCCAGCTCTGGCGCAGGCTTCAGATGCCAGACGAATCGCACCGCCCATGCCCTGATCGCCTCCCAGGCATAGCACCCGGCCGTAACTGCCCTTATGGGCTGTCCGCGAGCGCGGAGGCAGCATGGCGGCAATATCATCTTGCTGAATCACTCTGGTACTGGCCGGTTGCAGCTGCTCCAGCACCTCGGCAACGCCCAGCCCGGCAAAGATTAACTCTCCCCGGTACAAGGCGGCCTGCCCGGTCAGCAATCCTCTTTTCATACAAATAAAGGTGACTGTCTGCCAGGCTTTTACCGTCTCACCCAGTATCTGGCCGGTATCAGCGCACAAGCCCGACGGAATATCCACGGAAATGACAGGTTTAGCGGTGGCGTTGAGCGCTTTTATCAGTGCGGCAGCATTATCACGCACGGCACCGGATAACCCGGTCCCCAGGATAGCATCGACAATCACATCAACCGCTGCATCAATATGTGCCTTCGGGGTGTCTATCTTGCCACCGCAGGCCAGCCAGGCATCCCGGGCCAGCGCCGCCTCGCCCTGTAAACGGGAAGCCTCCCCCAACTGCCACAGCGTGACTGTTAGCCCGCGTTCACGTGCCAGACGGGCAACCACATAGCCGTCGCCGCCATTGTTACCACCGCCACAACACACCAGCACATGTTTTGCCGTGGAATGGCAATACTGAAGGCACTCAAATACCGCCAACCCTGCATTTTCCATTAACTGATACATAGGCCAGCCCAGCTTTTGTGCCGCCTGTTTCTCACCCTCCCGAACCTGCCTGGCCCGAAAAGCGGAGCTGGGTAACGACGTCTCTGTCATGTCGGCACGACTTCCTTCGCTCTGCATCTGCTTATCAAAGCACCCTGTACTGGGCATATACTTTAAAATAGTGCCGAAAAGCGTTTCCTGGCACAACAATCCGTGCCGTATTTTTCGCCATCGCTGATTATTTTTCACTGAGCGAACTGTGCTACACTCCGGCCCCCAATTCATCCATCAGACGGCAGCCACATCATGCTCGACTATCAACAGCTCGCTAACGACATAAAACAATGGGGTAAAGACCTGGGTTTTCAGCATGTTGGTATCTGCGATGTTGACCTGTCAAAGCACGAGGCTCAGCTACAACGCTGGCTGGATGCCGGCTATCACGGAGAGATGGACTGGATGGCTCGTCATGGCATGATGCGGGCTCGTCCGGCTGAGTTATTGCCCGGAACGATCAGAGTCATCAGTGTCAGGATGAATTACCTGCCACCGGAAGCCGGCTTTGCCCAGACCCTGAAACAGCCCGAAAAAGCCTATATCAGCCGTTATGCCCTCGGCCGCGATTACCATAAGCTGGTCCGTAACCGCCTCAAACAGCTGGGCCAGAAAATCGAGCAGGTTACCGGTGCTTTTGGCTACCGGCCTTTTGTCGATTCAGCGCCTATCCTGGAACGCCCGCTCGCGGAAAAAGCCGGATTAGGCTGGACGGGCAAGCATTCCCTCATATTAAGTGAGGACGCAGGTTCCTGGTTCTTCCTCGGTGAGCTCTTGATTGATTTGCCATTGCCCACAGATGAGCCCGTAGACAATCAATGCGGTAAGTGTGTGGCCTGTATCACCAGTTGCCCGACTCAGGCCATTGTCGCTGACGGCGTGGTCGATGCGCGCCGCTGTATCTCCTACCTGACCATAGAGCTGGATGGTCCTATTCCGGAAGAATTCCGCGAAGCCATGGGTAACCGGATTTACGGCTGCGATGACTGCCAACTGGTGTGCCCCTACAACCGGGAGTCGGCGATCACGGATGAACAAGATTACCACTGCCGACCTCAGCTCTATCAGCAAGATCTGCTGACATTATTCAACTGGGACGAAGCCACGTTCTTGAAAAACACCGAAGGCTCGCCCATTCGGCGCATCGGTCATCTCAAGTGGCTACGCAATCTCAGTGTCGCTATTGGTAATGCTCCCTACACTCCGGCACTGCTTAACGCCTTGATTGAACGTAAAGGGTTGGACAGTATGCTGGATGAACACCTTGACTGGTCAATCCATCGTCAAATAACCAGGCGGGATGAAGCCCGTGTGGATGTCGTAGCCAATAAAACCAAGCGGCTGATCCGAATCGTCGAAAAAGGACTTCCCCGAGACGCCTGAAACCAGTAACCACGCGTCACCTTCGTTTGCGGGTGATTCACGGGCTACAAAACGCGATCCCGATCAGCCTTTTTTGTATGTGGAAAACAATTTCATTTGCACCATTTTGGTTATGAACACTGGTTATTAAGCACAAGCTGAAGCTGTTTGATTTAAGAATGTTATTCACCATGATCATTATATGATCACCCTGTTCACAACTTTGAAATCATCACAATTAAATACATAAAAAACAACAAGTTAAACAAACACTGAAAGATTAATTCTCTGTTGATAATGGGGATAAATATTTAAATGCACAGAGTTATGCACAGATGGACAGCACAACTAATCAACCGACTTATCCACAAAGAAAATGATGTGGATAACTCTGTGCATTAGATGATGCAAATGCAGAATTTAATTTGGATAACAGCAAACCCAAGCGAATAAACACTCATGTGCTTTAGGGCTGATTTGACGTGCAGACAAGATTGTAGTGTAGCCTATATTGGCTAAACAACATTGACTGTCATCATTGATGGTCGCCAATACTTCTCAGTATGGGAATACAGAGCATCTTAATTTCAGACAAAAAAACAACCTTTCGGCTGTCTTGACTGATTTGGGATGATGTTGATTTCAGCTTACTGATACTTATGTAAGCTTGAGGTGGCCTGGACTTTGTCCGATAGAACCTCGCGAGGCAAAGCTCTGACCTCAAAGACTATTACTTCACAGTAATGGTTGTGCGATTCTACAGCTTTTAATGTATTAAGCTGTGATCTTCCTATCAAGTAGGAAATCTGGTGCGACACACGAGGTTCCTGATCTTCAAGGAACCGGGCGTGACCTCAACCTTGGCAAGGTTGCGCTCTACCAACTGAGCTAGTGTCACATCACGTTTCACCGTCAGGTACGGTGACAACCGCTTTTGCAAGCTAAGAATTTGGAGCGACACACGAGGTTCCTGATCTTCAAGGTACCGGGCGTGACCTCAACCTTGGCAAGGTTGCGCTCTACCCGCTGAGCTAGTGTCGCATCACGTTTCATCGTCAGGTACGGTGACAACCGCTTTTGCAAGCTAAGAATTTGGAGCGACACACGAGGTTCCTGATCTTCAAGGAGCCGGGCGTGACCTCAACCTTGGCAAGGTTGCGCTCTACCCACTGTTCGAGTGTCACATCAATTATCATCGTTAGTACGATGACAATCGCTTTTGCAAGCTGAGAATCTGGAGCGACACACGAGGTTCGAACTCGTGACCTCAACCTTGGCAAGGTTGCGCTCTACCAACTGAGCTAGTGTCGCATCATTTTTCATCGTCAGGTACGATGACAACCGCTTTTGCAAGCTAAGAATTTGGAGCGACACACGAGGTTCGAACTCGTGACCTCAACCTTGGCAAGGTTGCGCTCTACCAACTGAGCTAGTGTCGCATATTTTCTTAAAAAAGAAAATTGGTTGCGGGGGCTGGATTTGAACCAACGACCTTCGGGTTATGAGCCCGACGAGCTACCAAGCTGCTCCACCCCGCGTCCGTATTGTTTCACCGTCAGGTACGATGACAACCGCTTTTCTTTAAGCAAAGAAAGCTGGAGCGACACACGAGGTTCGAACTCGTGACCTCAACCTTGGCAAGGTTGCGCTCTACCAACTGAGCTAGTGTCGCACTTCGATAATCTGGCATTGACCAAATCATCTTTAAATTTTTGGTTGCGGGGGCTGGATTTGAACCAACGACCTTCGGGTTATGAGCCCGACGAGCTACCAAGCTGCTCCACCCCGCGTCCGTATTGTTTCACCGTCAGGTACGATGACAACCGCTTTTCTTCAAGCAAAGAAAGCTGGAGCGACACACGAGGTTCGAACTCGTGACCTCAACCTTGGCAAGGTTGCGCTCTACCAACTGAGCTAGTGTCGCATTTCGATAATCTGGCATTAACCAAACCATCTTTAAATTTTTGGTTGCGGGGGCTGGATTTGAACCAACGACCTTCGGGTTATGAGCCCGACGAGCTACCAAGCTGCTCCACCCCGCGTCCGAAAACACTGAAAAGCAAACTGAAACATTATTGCCTTTCGAGGCTGCGCATTATACGAGGAAAACAGGCGGATGCAATAGTTCTGAGTAAAAATCTCCGCCGCCCCGCCCAACCGTTCATTAAAGCATCAAATTTTAAAAATATGCTCACGATAGAAACGCAGTTCAGCTATGGATTCGCGAATATCATCCAGCGCCAGGTGACTGCCCTGCTTGTGGAAGTCATTCAGCAGCTCAGGCTTCCAGCGACGGGTCAGCTCCTTCAGAGTACTGACATCCAGGTACCTGTAATGAAAGTATTGTTCTAATTCCGGCATGTGGCTATAAAGGAAACGGCGATCCTGACCTATGCTGTTACCACAAATAGGCGATGCGCCCTTGGGCACCCATTGTTCGAGAAATGCGATGGTCTGACGAACCGCTTCCAGTTCATTAACCTGGCTTTGCTGCACCCGGGCGACCAGGCCACTGTGGGTATGTGTATTGGTACACCAGTCATCCATCTTGTCCAGTTCGGCTTGGGGTTGATGAATTGCCAGTACCGGTCCCTCTGCCAGAATGTTGAGCTGGGCATCGGTCACTATGGTCGCAATTTCAATGATTTTGTGTGTATCGGGATCCAGACCTGTCATTTCCAGATCGATCCAAATCAGGTTCTGATCGCTGATTGTCATTGGAATTTGCCTATTTGATGACTAAAGCATGTATCATACTTAGCCTGAAATGAAAGCCAACCAAACAGAACGATATTCTTGTGGCAAAAAAGAAAAAGTTAACTAAAGGTCAGAGCCGACGTGTCCGCTCTAACCAAAATAAGCGCCTGACTAAGGGCATGGAAGATATCCAGTGGGATGAAGCCCTGCTGGAGAATGCCCGTGAAGGCTTGGTGATCACCCGATTCGGCCAGCATGCCGATATTGAAGATCCGGAAACAGGGACCATTCACCGCTGTAACCTGCGTCGCAGTATTCAGAGCCTGGTGTCCGGAGATCGCGTTGTCTGGCGGCCCGGAGTTGAAGCCCTGCAGGGCATCGCCGGTGTAGTAGAAGCGGTCCATGAGCGAACATCGATGCTGACCCGCCCGGATTACTACGATGGGGTTAAGCCGGTGGCAGCGAATGTTAACCGCATCATCATCGTCTCTTCCGTACTGCCTGAGCTGTCACTGAACATTATCGACCGCTATCTGGTAGCTGCCGAGACAGTTGAAATCGAGCCACTCATTGTACTGAACAAAGTCGATTTGCTCGATGACGGCACCCGTCAGCAGGTCGAGCGCACCCTGTCGCTGTACAAAGCGATCGGCTATGAGGTGCGTTACGTCAGCACCATGACAGGGGAAGGGTTAGCGGCACTGAAAGCGGATCTGAAAGATCACGTCAACATCTTTGCCGGTCAGTCCGGGGTGGGAAAATCCAGCCTGGTCAATGCCCTGATGCCGGAAGTGGATGCAGAGATCGGCGATGTGTCGGAGAACTCGGGACTGGGCCAGCACACCACCACAGCTGCACGTCTGTACCACTTTGCTGAAGGCGGCGATCTGATAGATTCTCCCGGTGTTCGGGAGTTCGGACTGTGGCACCTGGAACCGGAGCAAGTGACTAACGCTTTTGTCGAGTTTCGACGTTACCTGGGCGGCTGTAAATTCCGCGACTGTAAGCACAAAGACGATCCGGGCTGCCTGCTGCGGCAAGCACTCGACGAGGGCAAAATCAGCCAGGCGCGTTTCGACAGTTACCACAAGATCATTGAAAGCATGTCGGAAAACGTGGCTAACCGTCAGTTTTCCCGAAATAAGCAAAATTAAGCGGCCCTGCGTCATCAACTGCGAACTGGCTCCCTCTTCGTGTGCGCTCACCTGACTTCATATCTGAAATCAGGTAGAATCCGCAGCCCGGGTCAGCGCTATTGATGGCGAAGAACCAAGTTATTGATTTATAGAACAATCGGAATCTTATTGTGAGCGATAATCTGAAAATTGGCCTGCAATACTGCGCGCCCAAACATGCCCTGACCCGCCTGGCAGGCAAACTTGCCGACCTGAAAGGTGGCTTTGTCACCACGGCGGTGATCCGTTGGTTTATCAACCGCTACAAAGTGGATATGGCAGAAGCCCGTAACGAAGATCCCGCGTCTTACGCCACTTTCAACGATTTCTTCGTGCGCGAACTCAAAGACGATGCCCGTCCGCTGAACGACGAGGCAGAGGTGTTCTGTCACCCGGCAGATGCCTGTGTCAGTCAGCTGGGGCCGATTGAAAAAGGCCAGCTGATTCAGGCCAAGGGTCATTACTACGACGCAGTTGAACTGCTGGGCGGCGACCAGGCGCTGGCAGAAGAATTTGCTGACGGGAGTTTCGCCACTCTGTATCTGTCTCCGCGAGATTATCACCGCGTACACATGCCATGTGACGGCACCCTGCGTCAGATGATTTATGTTCCGGGCGATCTGTTCTCGGTCAACCCGCTGACCGCTGAAAATGTGCCAAACCTGTTTGCCCGTAATGAGCGCGTGGTTTGTATCTTTGATACAGAATTCGGCCCGGTTGCTCAAGTACTGGTGGGGGCCACAATCGTTGGCAGCATCGAAACTGTATGGTCTGGCACTATTACACCGCCGCGCGGCCCCGTTGTCCGTCGCTGGGATTACCCGGCCGACGGCGAGCAGGCTGTCACCCTGAAAAAAGGCCAGGAAATGGGCCGTTTCAAACTGGGGTCAACCGTCATCAACCTGTTCCCGAAAGAGATGGTGACCTTTGCCGACAACCTGGCGCCGAATGTGGCTACCCGTATGGGTGAGGCCTACGCCCGACTGACTGCACAGCCAGTAACAGAGCCGATGGCAGACAACAGCGACACTTAACCGCACCGCTAACGCGATTGACAGAAAAGGGACGAATTCGTCCCTTTTTTGATGCGTATTTTGATCTCACCCGCCATATGCATCTCATTGAGAGTGCTATGCTGTCCGTGCCCTTTTTGATACAGAGCACCGGACATGCGGGAAATATCGCTACTGCTGAAATTACTGATTGCCTTCGGCCTGCCCTTTGCCCTGCTGCAGATCCCGACACCCTCACTACCGCTGGGTGAGCTGACGCTGGTGCAGCACAGGTTACTGGCCATTTTCGTGATGGCCGCATTGCTCTGGGTATTAGAGCCGGTGCCTGTCTATGCGACGTCCCTGCTGATCATAGTGCTGCAACTTGTCATGCTCTCCGATCAGAGCCTGCTGGTTTTCCGTCAGCCGGCAGACACCACCCCGCTGGGCGCTGTCATTGCCTATACCGACATTTTCCACGCTTTTGCTTCGCCTATCATCATGCTGTTTCTCGGTGGCTTTGCCCTGGCGATTGCCGCCGCCAAGTACCGGCTGGACACCAATCTGGCGCGTGTGCTGTTAAAACCCTTTGGCTCGCAGCCACGCTACATCATGCTGGGGCTGATGCTTATCACTGCAGTCTTTTCCATGTTTATGTCCAATACTGCCACCACTGTCATGATGCTGGCGTTGCTGGTCCCTATCCTGGCAGCAGTCCCCAAAGAAGACAGCAGTATTAAAGCACTGGTACTGGCGATACCGGTTGCCGCCAACACAGGCGGTATTGCCACCCCAATTGGCACGCCGCCCAATGCCATTGCCTTACAGTACCTGAGCGATGATCACAGCATCAGTTTTCTCGGCTGGATGGCGTTTGGTCTGCCGTTTGTTTTAGTACAGCTTGCGCTGGCATGGTGGCTGCTGCAGCGACTTTTTCCTACCCGGCATCACACGCTGGATTTACGGCTTGAAGGGCAGTTTCAGCGCTGCTGGCAGGCCTGGGTGGTCTACCTGACGTTCGGGCTGACCATTGTGCTCTGGCTGACAACGGCCTGGCACGGAATGAATGCCTATGTTGTCGCCCTGCTCCCCCTGACAGTGTTCGCGCTGACAGGCATTATCGGCAAAGAAGAGCTGAAACTCTTTAACTGGGATGTGCTGTGGCTGGTAACCGGCGGGATCGCCATTGGCATGGCACTCGACCAGACCGGACTGGCCGGACAGCTGGCCCACGCAATTGACTACGCCAGCCTGCCGACCCTGCTGATTCTGATCCTGCTCTCGGTATTGTGCTGGCTGATGGCCAATTTTATGTCCAATACGGCGACTGCCAACCTGCTGATGCCCATCGGGGCCGCGATTGCCACTTCGGTCCCCGCCCTGGCCGGGGCGGGAGGATTGACTGCCATGCTGATCATGCTGGCCTTCTCTGCTTCGTTAGGCATGGTGCTTCCCGTTTCAACCCCGCCCAATTCACTGGCCTACTCCACAGGCCTGATTGATAGTCGCGATATGATGAAAGTGGGGGTACTGGTCGGTCTCAGCGGCCTGTCGGTACTGTATCTGGTAGCATTAATGGCTTTATCAATGTAATTCGATCCGATGGAAGCATAATTTTGGCATCATGATCACATCCTAACAATGGACTGCGCAATTAAGCATTAAGCAAACATAAGATTCGCTGATAATTCCGAGTGACTCACTATTTACTTCTGCCCACGCTTTTAACAGCAAAAGAAAGTCAGGGAACGAACTCGGGATTGCAGTATGAAATTCACGATAAAAATGAAAATCCAGGTGGCCATTGCGGCCATCATAGCCACAGTCAGTGCTATCCAGGCTGGCATTTCAGTCACCCAGCTTCGCACCGAAACCACCAACGAAGTCAATGCCCAGATGCGTGCCGCCGGCGGGGCCACCAGCGATTACATTGCCGACTGGCTGGGTGCCCGCCGCGATATGCTATTAGCCAACCTGCCGCTGATTGCAGCCGATAACAATATCGACAGAGAGCTGCTGCTGACCAAACGCGCCGGGGATTTTTTGTCTGTCTATGCCGGTTTCAGCGACGGCAGCATTGCCTATGGCGATAAAACGGAAGACTGGCCCGCTGACTATGATCCCCGTACCCGCCCCTGGTACCAGGACGCGAGTAAGTCCAGCCAGCTGATTCTGACCGAACCCTATCAGGATTTTGATGGCAGCCTGGTGGTCAGCTTCGCCCGTTCATTCAGCGGCGAACGTCGCGGTGTACTGGCCGCAGATCTCACCGTCACCCACATTGTCGACAAAATCCTCAGCCTGACGCTGGACAACGCAGGCAGCGCTTTTCTGATTGACGGCAACAATACGCTGGTCGCATATCAGGATACTTCGCTGAGTCGTAAGCCATTAACCCAACTAGATAATGATCTCTCCTCTGGCTTTATCCGCAATGTTACCGGCAGCCAGCAGGTCGCAGAGTTTCATTTTGATCAAGAAGGGAAAGACAAACTGATCTTTGTCTCGCCGATTGCCGGTACTGGCTGGTCGGTGGGAATCATCGAGGATAAAGATCTGGCGTATGCAGCCATAGGGAAAACTCTGTCCTTCACCCTGATGGCCTCAGTGCTCTTGTATCTTGTCATTGCCCTGCTGGCTGGCTGGATCATTAACAGCCTGCTGCGCCCGCTCAGTGATCTTAATCGCTCGGTGCATGCGCTGACCCAAGGCAACGGCGATCTGACCCAGCGCATTGCCATCCAGCGCATGGATGAAGTCGGCGAGCTGGCAGAGAACATGAATCTGTTCCTCAGCCAGCTGCAACAGATGATCAAAGGCATAGTCTCCCGCTCACACACCCTGGGCGAACAGGCCGAACAGTCGTTTCACCAGGCTCGTCAGGCCTCGGAACGGGTCAACGGCCAGCAGAATGAGATCAACCAGATCGCCACGGCCATCCATGAAATGTCGGCCACTGCTGCCGAAGTGGCAAGCCATGCCGAGCTGACTGCCTCCGCGGCCCAGTCTTCCACCGGCGCTTGCACGCAGGGACAAAGTGTCATCAGTCAAAACCGCGAGGCCATTGTTTCGCTGGCCAATCAGGTGCAGGATGCAGCCCGGGTGATTCAGACTCTGGAAGCCAATGCGCAGGACATCAATCATATTCTGGCAACCATTCAGGGCATTGCGGAACAGACCAACCTGCTGGCACTGAATGCCGCGATTGAAGCCGCCCGGGCCGGTGAACAGGGCCGTGGGTTTGCCGTTGTGGCCGACGAAGTGCGCGTGCTGAGCCAGCGCACTCATGATTCAACCGAAGAGATCCGGGCCATGATAGACACGCTGCAAGGCAATACCCGCCAGGCAGTCGACAGCATGGGAGCCAGCACAGAGCTGGCCGGGCAAAGTGTGGATTACGCCCAGGCCGCCAGTGACAGCCTGAGCCAGATCACCCAGTCCATCGCAGAGATTTCTGATATGGCCACCCAAATTGCCAGCGCGGCAGAGGAGCAGCGTGCGGTAAGTGAAGATATCAGCCGCAATACTCAAGCGATTCGCGATGTGTCGGATCACCTGGCTACCCAGACGCAAGACGTCAGCCAAAGCGCTCAGGGTATGAATCAGGCGGCCAAAGCAATGCGCGACGACGTCTCACGCTTTAAGATTTAACCCCGCTCATCCCCGCACGGTCAGCCCGGTCCGGCTGGCCGTGCTCGCCGTTGCCATCATCCGCCGATACCATTTTCCGCCGCTTTGCTGCATGATATGCGACCACTCCGCATAACAAACTGCCTTGCAGTGTTTTCGAATAAGGATATCCATGGGTTACGAATGGCTGGCGCTGGCCGCCGCTTTGTTGTGGGCCATCAGCAGTTTAATCTCCGTCACACCTTCTCGCCATCTCGGCGCATTTGCCTACAGCCGCTGGCGCATGGCTTGCGTTACTGTGATGCTGTCCGCCATGGCGCTCGTTAATGGTGGCTGGGCCAGTATGACTCTGGATCTGGCTTTGGTGATGGCACTGTCAGGGCTGATTGGTATTTTTATCGGTGATACCGCGCTGTTTGCCTGCTTCAACCGGATTGGTCCGCGCCGGGGCGGCCTGTTGTTTTCCTGCCATGCCGTCTTCTCTGCACTGCTCGGCATCTGGCTATTCGATGAGACCCTACTGGGCTGGAAGCTGGTCGGGGCGCTGTTGGTGTTTGCCGGTGTGGTGACGGCAATTCTATTCGGCCAGAAAAGCCAGAAGCATCAGATAGAAGCCATCACCGGCAGTTTAGCTATCGCGGTGGTGCTGGGCTTGACGGCGGCACTGTGTCAGTCGCTGGGCGCGATTATCGCGAAACCCGCGATGCAGACCACGCTGGACCCAGTGGCCGCTTCGGCGATGCGCATGGCAACGGCATTGGCTGCCCACAGTGTGCTGCGCCTCAGTGGCGCCAGCATTGCCAAACCCCTGCAGCCGATCAATCTGCCGATCCTAGGTATGGTTGCCCTCAATGGTTTTCTGGCCATGGCCGTCGGGATGACGCTGATTCTGTTTGCCCTGCAGCACGGTGATGTGGGTATGGTGGCACTGTTATCTTCCACCACCCCTATCATGATTTTGCCGCTGCTGTGGATCTACACCCGGCACCGACCGCCGGGCGCCGCCTGGCTGGGCGCGTTACTGGCGGTGATCGGCACCGGTTTGATACTCAGTGACTGACGACATGCGCACAGTCCTCTTTCTCAGGCGATAGTGACCGGAAAAGCGGTCACTGCCGCTATGTGCGCCTGCCCCAGTGCCAGCATCACCAGGCGATCAATCCCCAGCGCCACGCCGGCACAATCGGGAAAGCCGGCCTTGAGCGCGGCAACCAGGTGCTGATCGATCGGCTGCGCCGGCAGACCCATTGTCAGCCGCTTGGCGTTATCGGCTTCAAAACGGGATAACTGCTCATCGCCGTCGGACAGCTCGTGAAAGCCGTTGGCCAGCTCAATGCCTTTAAAGTACACCTCAAAACGTTCAGCAACACGGCTATCAGACGGGCTGATCCGCGCCAGTGCTGCTTGCGAGGCTGGAAAATCATACACAAAGGCCGGCACCTGCTGGCCGATCACCGGCTCCACGCCCATGCTGAACATCAGTTGCAACAGGGTGTCTCTGTCGGTTTCACTGGCCGCCACCTCGCCGAGATTCAGCACCAGAGCCGCACGTTTCAGCTCGTCCATTGAGGCGCTGAGGGGACAAACATTCAACACCTGTAAAAAAGCCTGCTGATAGCTCATGCGCTCGGCAGCAGTACACTGCAGCACAAGTTGCAGCAGGGCATCCATTTCATCCATCAGCACATGGTGGTCAAACCCGGGGCGGTACCACTCCAGCATAGTAAATTCCGGGTTATGGTAACGGCCGGATTCTTCGTTGCGAAAAGCCTTACAGATTTGGTAGATAGGCCCGCTGCCCGCCGATAACAATCGCTTCATGTGAAATTCAGGGCTGGTCATCAGATAGAGCGTCTGGCCGTGGGCAAAACCGGGACCGACAAATTGCGTCTGAAAGGTATGCAGGTGAATGTCGGTGACTGTGGCCTGGCTCATGGCCGGGGTATCCACCTCCATTACACCGCGATGTGCGAAAAATTCACGCACAGACGCCAGAATTGCGGCCCGCTGGCGCAGGTTCGCCAGATCAGCTGTGGGTTGCCATTGCATTGTCATAGGAGAGTCTTTTTCATCTGAGTCGAAAGTGGTGAAGACAAAACGGGGCATGAAAACAACAAAGGCCGCATAATGCGGCCCTTGTCTGCTCACACGAAGGAATTACTTCACGCGGCTGACGTATTCCGCAGAGCGGGTGTCAACTTTGAGCACTTCACCGATCTGAATGAACAGCGGCACGCGAACCACAGCACCGGTAGACAGAGTCGCAGGTTTGCCGCCTGTACCCTGAGTATCACCTTTCAGGCCCGGATCCGTCTCAACCACTTCCAATTCCACAAAGTTAGGTGGTGTGACGGCAATCGGGTTACCGTTCCACAGTGTCAGCGTACAGGTGTTGTTTTCTACCAGCCATTTCGCATTATCGCCCACAGCCTTCACATCAGCAGCGATTTGCTCAAAGGTTTCATTGTTCATGAAGTGATAGAATTCACCGTCGTTGTACAGGTAATCCAGTTCAATATCGACAACGTCTGCAGCTTCTACAGAATCACCCGATTTGAAGGTTTTTTCCAGTACCTTGCCAGACAGCAGTTTGCGGATTTTAACCCGGTTAAACGCCTGGCCTTTACCAGGCTTCACAAATTCGTTTTCGATAATGACACAGGGTTCATTATCGAGCATAATTTTCATTCCGCCGCGGAATTCATTAGTGCTGAAAGACGCCATTTTTTTCCTCTTAACATCTTCGAGTTATTTTTCATGCCGCACATCATAACCCGAAACGTCGCTACTGTTGAGCAAAACTGGCTCGAACAATTAGCCGATGCGATCTCGGATCCGCTTGAACTGCTTCACCGGCTGGATATCGACCCTGCCCCCTGGCAAAACGGGCTGGCAGCCAGAAAGCTGTTTGCGCAGCGTGTACCAAGAAGCTTTGTTGACAGAATGGAAATGGGCAACCCGCATGACCCCTTATTACGCCAGGTTTTGCCGCTGGCCGAAGAATTTGAGGTCCACGAGGGCTTTTCACACGATCCGCTGGAAGAACAGAATAATACCCTGCCCGGCCTGCTGCACAAATACCGCAACCGGGTACTGCTGATCGTCAAAGGCGGCTGTGCCATTAACTGCCGCTACTGCTTTCGCCGCCATTTCCCCTATCAGGACAATCCGGGCAGCAAACGCCAGTGGCAGCAGGCACTCGATTACATTGCCGCTCACCCTGAACTGAATGAAGTGATTCTGTCGGGCGGCGATCCGCTGATGGCCAAAGACAGTGAACTGCGCTGGTTAGTGGAAGGCATTGCCGCCATCGGGCATATCAAACGGCTGCGGATCCATACCCGCCTGCCTGTGGTGATCCCGGCCCGGATAACACCCGAGTTGCGCCTGTTACTGCAACAAACCCGGCTCCAGGTCGTTCTGGTCACCCATATCAACCACGGCAATGAAATTAACCACGAGCTGAGAGCGGCACTGGCACCGCTGCGCGACGCCGGCGTCACTTTGCTCAATCAGGGCGTGTTATTGCGGGGGGTCAACGACTCGGTTGACGCCCTGGTCAACCTGAGCGAAGCCTTGTTTGATGCCGGGATCCTGCCTTATTACCTGCACGTGCTGGATAAAGTACAGGGCGCCGCTCATTTCATGGTAAGCGATGATGAAGCCCGGGTGTTAATAGCCGGGCTGATAGCAAAGGTGTCCGGTTATTTAGTGCCCAAACTGACCCGAGAGATTGGCGGACGTACCAGCAAAACTCCGCTGGATCTGCATTTGGAATAACGCCCGATACCGGCTTTGTGATGTGGTGCCATCCGGCTCCCCGTCAGTCTTCACCGGTGATGACCCACAAGTCCCTGCTTAGCCAGGGACGCGTCCTGCCGAAAAAGTACAACCTTTTCTTCACATCACGATCAATAGCACATACAACTGAAAAATATTAATCATACAAAATAAAAACAAATAAAATTAATCACTTATTAGCGTTTGAAAGTGTTAATAATGTCATTAGACTGGCCGCCGAATACTCTCGTATTGCATATTTTTGTGATTCATATCACTCACTAGCATTCGGAAAAAGTCATGACTGCCAATTGGAATCTTAAAACCAAGCTTTCGATGCTGTTCACAGCCATCGCGCTTATTATCATCGCGGCTCTGTCTGCGATTTCTTATCACACCCTGGTCAATTCAGCGATGAGCAGTATTGATACAGAACTGAACACTGCTGCTCAGGCCGTGGAACAGCTCATCGGCGATCTGCCCAATGAGGAAGCCGGCCGTGATGATGCCCTGTATGACGACATTTCAGCCCATCTGACCCACTTTACCCAAGGCGCTAAGCTGGAATGGGCCTACTCAACCGTGCGTCGCGGCGGCCAGGTGTACTACACCTATATCAACCGGGATGAGAATGAGTGGAAAAGCGGCCGCTATAAGAACTGGTATCTGGAGCAATACCTGAAAGTGCCGGAAATGCTGTACGAAGCCTTCCGTACCGAGCAAACCCAATATCAGAGTTATCAGGGCGAATACGGCATGTACCGCTCTATCTTTGTGCCTTTTCGCGGCGATAAAGGCGATCTCCATGTCATCGGCATAGATGTCAAACTGACAGACATCGAAGAAGTCAAAACCGAAGCGCTGAAGAAAACCTTTATAATAGCGGCCGTGTTCCTGGTACTGACAGTGATAGCGGCACGCATGATTGCCAACTTGATCGTCACCCCGGTCAATGGCCTCAATCAGGTGCTGCGTTCACTGGCAAACGGCAACTGGGATCTGAACCAGCGTGTGACAGTCCGCAGCCAGGATGAAATCGGCGAAATGTCCGATTCCTTCAATATCTTTATGGCCGCCTTGCGCCAGCGGATGCTGGAAGTGCAGCAATCGTCCGACAGTGTGGCAGCCACCAGCGCCCAGCTCGACACCCTGATCCGCGCCGTGACAGATCGCTCAATGACCCAGTCAGAACATGTCGGCAGCAGTGCCACCGCCATTGAAGAGCTGGCGGCCAGCGCACAGAGCATCACTGAGATTGTTGATAATGCTAACCAGCAAATGGGCCAGTTCGAACTGCTGACCCAAAATACCGTTGAAGCCATTGATAACGCAGTACGTGGTATGCAGTCTGTCCAGCTGGAAACCAATACTGTGGCTGACAAACTGCAGCAACTCGACAACCGAGCCAGTGAAATCAACTCCATTGTCGAAGTCATTAAAGATATCGCCGATCAAACCAACCTGCTGGCACTCAATGCGGCCATTGAAGCCGCACGTGCCGGTGCGCAGGGCCGCGGCTTTGCCGTTGTCGCCGATGAAGTCCGTCAGTTGTCAGAGCGTACCGCCAAAGCGACGGTAGAGATCAGTACTATGATCCGCTCGATTCAGACCGACACCAGCGATACCACGCAAACCATGCAGCACGCCGTCGACCGGGTCGACAACAGTGTGCAGCATGCCGATCAAGCCAACGCATCCCTCAGTTCCTTTAACCAGGAAATCTCAGCGGTCAGTTCCGGCATGGAAGAAATCGCCGGTTCGGTCAAGGAGCAGGCTCACGCCTCAGATCATCTGTCTCGCAATGTCGCTTCCCTGAGTGACAGCGCGGAAGAAAACCGCCTGTCCACCCTGGAAGCCCAGCAGGGGGTTGATGAACTGAAACGCCGCGCCAATGCGCTGCATCAGATCGTCAGTCAATTCACCCTGTAACCTGTAATAACAACAGAGACTTATAATGAAAAACTTTAAATTCTCACTGATTGCCCTCGCCATGATGGGGACCACTTCCGCTTCAATGCATGCGACTGCTGCGCCAATGCTGCCAAGCATTGAGCAGGCACACACCATGGAAGACGTTCAGACAGCCAATGCCTGGGTGGAAGTTGACAAGGCGGCGTTTGAGTCAAACATTGCGCATCTGCAAAACCATGTTGGCAGCAACACCGACATCTGTGCCGTCATGAAGGCCGATGCGTACGGGAACGGCATTGCCAATCTGCTGCCTTCTGTGATGCAAAGCGGCATTCCTTGTGTAGGGATCACCAGCAACGCGGAAGCCCGACTGATCCGTGAGATGGGCTTTAACGGCCGCCTGATGCGCCTGCGTGCGGCGACCCCTTCTGAGATTGAAACCGCTGTTGATCTGGGACTGGAAGAGCTGATCGGCACCAAGCAGCAGGCAAAAATTATTGCCCGCATTGCGCGCCAGCACGGCACTGTGATCCCGGTACATCTGGCACTGAACTCTGCCAGCATGGGCCGTAACGGTCTGGAAATGCGCACCAAACACGGGAAGAAAGAAGCCAGAAAGATTGTCAATACCCGACATCTGCAGATAGTGGGCATCATGACCCACTTCCCGACCGAAGATCTGAATGAAATCCGTGACGGTCTGCACCAGTTCAAGCAAGACAGCCAGTGGATCATCAAGCACACGGATCTGGAACGTGATGATGTCCTGCTGCACGTAGCCAACTCTTTCACCACTCTGATGGTGCCTGAAGCTCAGCTGGACATGGTTCGTACCGGCGGCGCCCTGTACGGTGACACCACACCGGCGTTCCCTGAGTACAAGCGCATTGTGTCGTTCAAGACCCAGGTCGCATCCATCCACCGCCTGCCAAAAGGCTCAACCATAGGTTACAGCAAGACGGAAACGCTGGAACGCAATTCTGTGCTGGCCAACCTGCCGATCGGTTACTCTGATGCCTTCCCGCGCTCAATGAGCCGTGTCGGTGAAGTGCTGATCAACGGTCAGCGTGCCAAAGTGCTGGGTTCAACGTCCATGAACACCACTATGGTCGACATCACAGATATCAAAGGCGTGAAGCCTGGCGATGAAGTGGTGCTGTTCGGCCGTCAGGGCCGCGACGAAATCACCATTGGCGAAACGGAAGACCATTCAGGCCGGATCCTGTCTGAAATCTATACCCTGTGGGGCACGTCCAACCCGAAAGTGCTGAAATAATTAAACTCTCCCCTGAGACCTTTCCCCCTTTGGTCTCAGGGGAGCTTTCCAGCCCGCTTATCTTCTGCCTTCCCTTGTTGAGTAAATTTTCTTCTCGTCACCATTAAAAGAGATCATGGTCCAACCTCTCGATTCTTGGTCACTTTCAGGGCATATTCTGCGTCCGTTTTACCGAGCAGAAATTCTAAGGTTGCCAGCCCCTTTGCTCGGATTCCTCCAGCTTTTTGACGAGAACACGATGAAAATTGGCATTTTGTCCCAGAACGCAAACCTGTATTCCACCCGACGCCTGCGCGAAGCCTGCGAACAACGGGGCCATGAAGCCGTGGTCATTAACGCCCTGCGCTGCTACATGAATATCAATTCGGTGCAACCTTCCATTCATTTTGAAGGTCATGATGTGGTCGGTATTGATGCCATCATTCCGCGCATCGGGGCCGACATTACTTTTTACGGCTGTTCTGTGCTGCGTCAGTTTGAAATGATGAATGTCTTTTCCATCAACCAGTCGATTGCGATTTCGCGTTCGCGGGACAAACTGCGCTCCCTGCAGTTGCTGAGCCGCAAAGGCGTCGGTATGCCGATCACCGGTTTTGCCAGCAAACCTGACGATGTCAAAGATCTGATCAAAATGGTCGGCGGGACGCCTGTGGTGATCAAACTGCTGGAAGGCACACAAGGTATAGGTGTGGTGCTGGCAGAAACCCAGAAAGCCGCGGAAAGTGTGATTGAAGCTTTCATGGGCCTGAAAGCCAACATCATGATTCAGGAATACATTGCAGAAGCCGGCGGTGCCGATATCCGCTGCTTCGTACTGGGTGACAAAGTGATCGCGTCAATGAAGCGCCAGGCCGCCGAGGGAGAATTCCGCTCCAACCTGCATCGCGGCGGCAGTGCTTCCTTAGTGCGTATTACTCCGGAAGAGCGCCGCACCGCGGTGGCGGCGGCAAAAGCCATGGGGCTGAATGTGGCGGGTGTTGACTTGCTGCGCTCCAACCGCGGGCCGCTGATCATGGAAGTGAACTCATCGCCGGGCCTGGAAGGGATTGAGCATGCCACCGGCAAAGACATTGCCGGTATGATCATCGAGTACATAGAAAAACACGCGGCTAAAAAGCGCCGTCAGCAGCAGCAATAACGGTTTAAATCGCGATAAGCTGCCTCTGACACCCAGGGGCAGCCAGTACAGACTTTTCCGACAAAAACACCAATAAGCTGACCGCTGTTAGCCCTCTCTGCAATGCCCGCCTGAAAATACAGATAAGATACTGATAATAAACAATTTTAAATTTCGTACAGCTTTTTCAGTTATTTTCCATATGACGCTGATGCCGTCTTTTTCAGTGGCGGGCAGAGTTTAGCAAAGCCATTAAGACAAGACCGTTATGATGAAACAGCTTTTACCTTTTAGAACAGCTTTTTTATGCGCTTAATCAGAACTTACTAATTAAGACAACATTAAATAAACTTAACTAATTGATTTTAAATGAGATCGTTAAGCGTACAGCTTTTCCGGCTTTTTCCCTGGTGAACCCAGTCACGGTTAACGACGGCCCATGGCTAACAAAAATCACACAACAACCCTCTGGTACGGCTTTTTGCCTCACTGTCAGCATTTTGCTGCTCAAAATCACATCTTAAATGGAAAAGTTAAAAAATCATTTTAAAGCAATGATTTTAAACGACAAAAAACACGTACAGCTTTTCAGGCAATTTTTCAGCTGAACCTTGTACCGGCATGTCAGGGTTCAGCATTTCACTTTTATGCAGAGGAATAAATGTTCACCCGGTAGCCCCCCTCAGGATCGTCGATAAAATCAACAAAATGCTTAATCGCCTCTAAAGCATCTTCTTCATGATGCGTCACGTAGAGCAACTGGCTGATCTTCGCTGAGGCTATACGATTTAAGGCCTGATACACCAGCTTGCGATTGAGATAATCCAGCCCCTGATACGGCTCATCCAATATCAGTAAAGCAGGTTGTTTGATCAGGGCACGACCAATCAGCAGCAATCTTTGCTGACCATAATCCAGCTCACGGAAACTGACTTTTTCAAACTCCGCCATTTCAAGCAGCCCCAGCCATTCACGGGCCAGCAGCACTTCGCGCTTGCTCGGCTGCTGATACAAGCCGATGGAGTCGTAAAACCCTGACAGCAGTACATCCAGCGCCGGACAACCGACGCGGTATTGCAGGTGCAAGGCCGAAGAGACCACACCAATATGTTTTTTCACGTCCCAGATAGTCTCGCCACTGCCGCGCTTCATGCCCAGCACGGTCACATCGTTGCTGTAGCACTGCGGATGATCCCCCAGCACCAGTCCCAGTAACGTACTTTTCCCGCACCCGTTCGGGCCACGAACCTGCCAGTGCTGGCCTTGCTCTATCTGCCAGTTTACGCCGGAAAAAATCCTGCTCCCCACGTATTCCACTTTGGCATCCCGCATTGAAACCAAGGGGTTGGGGTAATCATGCTCCGCCTGATGGGCCTGTAGCAAGGCCAGCATGGCGTCACTTTTTTGCGCGGACAAGGCTTTCATCTGCGCCATCACAGGGTGCGACAACCAGGCATCACGGCTGAGCACCTGCGACAGCTGCTTCTCGTCAAACAACGCAACATGGCTGATAAACGGCGGCAACTCATCTTCCCGCGAAGTCACTATCAGTAGTTGCATCTGTTGCGACAGCTCATCGAGCAACTGCGACAAAGCCTGACGGTGCTGCACATCCAGACCGGCATAGGGCTCATCTAAAATCAGCAATGCTGGCTTGGTTGCCAGCGCGCGTGCCAGCATCACCCTGCGGGTCTCACCGGTAGATAGCTGACGAAATCCCCGCTGCCTGAGCCGGGTGAGATCTGTCTTTGCCAGCAGCGCTTCCAGCTCCGCTGCGCTGCACCCGGCTTCCAGCACCAGAGCTTCGACCGTGGTGCCGTAATCAATGCTGTCGGAAAAATCGGTCTCGTCTTTGTCCAATTCCAGATCAAGCAGCCTTTGCTGTTCATGCAATGAAATACAGGCAACAGATTGCGGCAGACCATGGATCTGGCCTTGTTGCGGCGTCAGTTCGCCACTGAACATTCTGACCAGCAGCGAAGCGGCATGACTGTGGGTGGAAAATATCCCCCAGTGCTGGCCCGGTTCAATGTGCCAGTTTGCGATATACAGTGATGCCGACTCGGTGTGGTGTTTTAAATCCTGAATATGCATATCAACTTTCCTTAGTCTCTCATCCCTCCATAGTGCATAACTTATTGGCTAATTTCTATGCGTTCCTGACTGTTCAGACAATAAAAAGGCCGACGTTGCACGTCAGCCTGAGATGCTTCAATAATGATTTCTCACACCAGGGCAGGACTCAGAGGGGATACCATCATCGTTTTCAGATTGCTGAACAGCTCGAACAGGGTATTCACTTCCCCCACATGGGCCTGATCCGGGCTCATCCCCAGCTGCAGCCTGACCACCCGGCTTTTCCCTTTGGTCAGATCAACCGGTACCAAATCACCGTCCTCCAGCTTATCGGCAATACTGTGCGCGGGTAACCAGCCGAACCCCAGCCCCTGCTCGACCGACGCCATCGCTGCCGTCAGGCTGCTGACCGTCAGTCGCTGGTGGGATCCCAGCCAGCCACTGTCCACATTCTGATTGCCTGAATCACGGATCACCACCTGGCGATAACGTTTGAGCTCCGGCTGAAATACCTGAGTTTCTGTTGCCAGCGGAAAAGAAGGGGCGCAGACACAAAGCAGTTCGATCTCAGCCAGGGGTTCCAGCACGGTTTCTTTGGGAAGACGGCCGGCAATTGCCAGCGACACGCTGCCCGACTCCATCAACTGCCCGGCACCGGATAACGAGGTTTCAAATACCCGTATCGAAACCATTGGATAGGCCTGATAAAAGCGCTCAAACACGCTCTGAATAAAATCGAACGGCAGCAGAACATCCACAGCCACATTGATTTCTGTCATCAGCTGCCCCTGGTATTTCGAGGCCAGCGCTTCAATCTGGGTTGCATTGTTATGTAAACTTTGTGCCCGCGGTAACAGACTGTGTCCCAGATCCGTTAAGGTAGATTTTCTGCCTTCGACGATAAACAGTGAATGCCCCAGTAAGGACTCCATTTTCTTGATGCTGTGACACACAGCCGACTGGCTTTTATTCAATTTCTGGGCCGCCTTCATTGCGCTGCCCTGCTCGGCAATCGCAATAAAAGCCCGCCACATTTCTAAGGTTACGCGCGCTGACATGATTGATATCCCTCTAACCCACTCACTCTCGTTATGTTTTTTTATTTGCTGAACATTTGCTGAACATTGACTGAAAACCAAGTTATAGTGCAACTTAACGATTAGCAACACAATGAATAAAAATGAAATTGTGAACTCGATCTATGCAGCTACGGCATCTGCTGTCGGCCTGCCATAGAAAAACAACATCACGGAAGGGAGAAAACATGACTATTGAGTATCAGCTTGACCAACGTGGCTGTGCCCACATCCAGCTTAGCCGCGAGCAGGTGCATAATGCGCTGAACGAACAAGTGATCGCCGGCCTGATCGCCATGATCGACCGGGCCCATCAGGAACAGGCGAAAGCTATTTTGTTATCCGGCCGCGGCAAACATTTTTCAGCCGGTGCCGATCTCGCCTGGATGAAATCGATGGCCAATAACTCACGGGAAGCCAATCTGGCGGACTCCGCGCAGCTCGCGGCCCTGATGAGCACACTCAATAGCGCCCGAATGCCGGTGATCACTGTGGTTCAGGGGGCAGCCTACGGCGGCGCACTGGGATTGATCGCCTGCAGCGACATTGTGATAGCAGCCCGTAATGCCGCTTTCTGCCTCAGCGAAGTGAAGCTGGGCCTTATTCCGGCGGTGATCAGCCCCTATGTGATCAGGGCGATGGGGGAATCTCAGGCCCGTCGCTATTTTCTGACCGCTGAAGTGTTTGATGCTGAAGATGCCCTGCGTCTGGGGCTGGTTCACCAAATCAGCGATGAACCGGAACAGGTGGCTGAGCAGTTGCTGACGCAGATCCTGAAGAATTCACCTCAGGCATTGATAGCGGCCAAACAGTTGATTTCCGATGTTTCCGGCCGACCGATTGATGCAGAACTGATTGCTGAGACTGCGCAGCGCATTGCCGATATCCGCGTCTCTGAGGAAGGGCAGGAGGGGCTGGCCGCCTTTTTTGACAAGCGGCCGCCATCCTGGGTCAGTTAAGATTACTGGCTGAGTTTCTTGGCCAGCTTAGCCACATGCTGGCCTTGGAATTGGGCCATCGACAGTTCCTTGGACGAAGGCTGACGCGAGCCGTCACCGCCTGCGATACAGGCCGCGCCCAGCGGAGAACCGCCTTTGACTTCCGACAGATCAGTCAGCTCAGAGGCCGTGTAAGGCAGACCCACCACTACCATGCCATGGTGAAACAAAGTGGTATGGAATGACTGCAAGGTGGTTTCATTGCCGCCGCCGGTACCGGTTGAGGTAAACACGCTGCCGACTTTGCCAACCAGTTTCTTCTCAAACCATAACCCACCGGTCTGGTCGAGGAAGTTACGCATCTGAGCCGCCATGTTACCGAAGCGGGTCGGCGTACCAAAGATAATGGCATCGTAATTCGCCAGCTCGCCAGGCTCGGCAATCGGGGCCAGCTGATCCAGCTGAATACCGGATTGACGGGCAATCTCTTCCGGCACCAGTTCAGGCACGCGCTTAACGTCGACCTGTACATCACTGACACTCTTGGCCCCTTCTGCCACTGCGTGCGCCATTGTTTCAACATGCCCATAGCTTGAATAATATAGAACCAGTACTTTTGTCGTCATTGTGCTATCTCACTTAAATGTAATTAGAAATCTGTCAGGTTTTCCGGTTATCCGGACTATCTCTGGTGTTATTGCAAAAACAGCTGATCGATTTGTTCGTTGGTCAGGGTGTCAGTCACCACATGCTCGCCGTTGACAATCAGGCTTGGAATACTGCGCAGGTTAAACTCTCTGGCTCGATTGAGATCGGCTTCTACCGCCTGGCGAACTTCATCGCTGTCCAGCGCTTTGGTAAAGGCCGCCGTATCCAGGCCAATGTTGCTCGCCGCGGCGATAATGACTTCACGGTCGCCAATGTTATCGTTCACTTTCAGGTGCAGGCGCTGGATTTCATCGAAGTAATCCCAGTGGGTGTCAGAATTGCCAAGCAACTCAGCCGCTTTGGCGCCCAGTGCCGCCAGATAACCGCTCGGGTACGAAAATGGCTGAGCACGCATGCCTTCAATATTAAAGCGGGTCGGATCATCCGCTCTTTGCTGGCAGGCAACCCAGTGGTTGAGGATTTCAGATTTGGCCGCCGCCAGAGAGCCAAAGCGCTGCACCATTTCCTCATCATTACGTTGCAGGACAAAGCAGCGTTGTTTGACTTCGACATCGGCACGTTCAACCAGCTTGCGCAGCCGTGGGCTCAGGACATAACACCAGCCACAGACTGCATCGTGAAAAAATTCAATCGTTACTTTAGACATAGCTTCGTTTCCTTTGGGTTATCTTGCTAACTGTTCTCTAAAGCCTGGCCAGGCATTGCTTGCTGTTCGTTAAGCTCGAAACTGATATTAGGAGCCCCCGCCTGATAAAAAAATTGAAAAGAGTGGCGCATTGATATCGAATTATTTCAAACAACCAAATAAGTAACTGATTTTTAATAATTTAAAAGCAAACCACTGACAGCAATGAAAGCAAAAAGGAATGCAAAAAAAGCGCTAACCTTGCTTGCGGGCTGAAAAAAAGCAGTGCTCAGTAGCCAGATAACTATACCGATTCAGCTCCGTTGCCTGCGCTTCACGGCAGACAGCGAAAAGGGAAATGGAGAGTACAGACAACCCAAGTGAACAAACGCACAGGGGGAACAAGCAGGCAGACAGCCAAAGCGGATAATCGAACAGACGGACAGCTGTTCAGAACGGAAAAAGGGCGGCAGGATATATCGGACAAAAAAGCTTTCGGGCTGGCGCTGTTACTGACTGCGGCCCAACCCGGAGGGATAGTAAAAACGGTACACCAGACAAGCCACCACAGCGGAACCCGCATCATGACTTGTCAATAAACTGCCAGCGGGCCAGCCGGGTGTCTTTGATCTGACAGGACTGCAGCGACAGGGGCCGCCAGCGATGCAGCGGGGATGAGGTCTGATCGGATTGCTCTCCCACCGCAAGACACAACTCAGAGCCTGTCAGCCGGACTTCCCCGTCATCGCTCCACTGAAATTTCTGCAGCGGCTGCGCCTGTAGAAAGTCGGAATGTTCACCGCAATCTCGCGCCATCAGTGCGGTACCCGGCAGGGCCTGAGTATGCGGCGCAATGGCAGTGAGGCACTTTTTATAGGCCGGCAGATAAATTTCCCCGCTTTTCAGCAACGACATGGCCTGATCCCGGAATAACCCGTTTTTGCAGTTATGGGCGATTAAAGGCAGATCCAACCGCTCATAAGGGCTGTAGCCAATCACATCCAGGCAAAAGCCGTCTTTTGGTCTGTCCAGCGGGTCGACAAGCTGAATCACGCCAATGGAGGGCGATTTCAGCGGTGCTGCCTGGGCTGTGGCGACGCTGGCGCTGAGAGTAGCCGCCAGAGCGCCGGCCAGTGTGCCCAAAGAGAGCATCTTTTGCTTCATGCCGCCACCTCTGCTGTTGTGGTCAAAGCCTGACGGCGCTTGAACTTGCTGAGCTGAGCCGTCGCTATCAGGCTGCGCGCGCCGGATGCATTAATTTTGTAAGCCTCACAATGGCTGAACAGCAGGTTGCGGCCATTGCGGGTAATGCGGGCTTCAAATTCTACCGTCTCGCCGCGCTTGGTCGCTGACATGATATTGGCGGAAAAATTATTGGTGATGGCGTACTCCCCGTCATCCAGGGTAGCGATGGTCGCCAGCATGCTGGTGACATCCATCATGGAGTAGATCACCCCGCCGTGCAGGGTTTGGCTCAGGTTATCAATCTGCTCAGTGACCGTCAGCCGCGTTTTGCAGTACTCAGGGGTCTGTGTTACCACCTCAATGCCGCAAAACTGCTGGTAGTTGTGGTTAATTAATGCCTCAGACAACAGCTGAGAATAGGCACTTAATGGCGCCGATTGTGCAGAATAAGTCATGGTTCTTCCTATTTGGTCAGAGAATGGATCAGTGATTTACCTATGATGTTCTGTAACACTTCCGTGGTGCCGCCGCCTAATGAGAGGATTTTGGCGTCGCGAAAGACCCGTTCCGGCAAATACCCCCTTTCACAGCCCCGGGCGCCGAAAATCTGTACCCCAAGGCTGGATACCAGATCCAGGGCACGGGTGGCATTGACCTTAGTGACACAAGCGGCCTCATCCGTCAGGCGCTCTTCTCTCAGCGCGGCCACACTTTGTGCGACCAGGGCGCTGGTGGCTGAAATCTGCAATTGCATCTCAGCCAGATGGTGCAATATGGCCTGTTTATTGTGCAGCGGCGCACCGTGAACCTGGCGCTTGTGGGCAAAAATCAGGCTGTCGTCCAGCAGGCTTCTGGCGTCGCTGTTTGCCATAACGGCCAGATTGATCCTCTCCTTTTTCAGCATCATCTTCAGTGTGCCGAAGCAGGCCTGACTGCCGGCAATCAGACGGCCTCTGGCCATCTCCAGCCTGACGCTCGACACGTCCAGACATTGCCAGCCCAGGGTGGGAATTCGCTCTCCGGACACAGTACCTGGCTCCCGCTCGACCAGAAACAGCCCCATCTCTTGCTGGCCTGTTGCCCGATCGCCGTACTTCGCCAGCACCACAAAATAGTTCGCATGCAAACCGCCACAGATATAGCTTTTCTCTCCCGTAATCAGGAACTCATCCTGTTGCGCCGACGGCACCGCCTGAGTAGTGATCGCAGCAATATCCGACCCGGCCTGAGGTTCAGTGATCGCCAGCGAAATGGTGGCGTCGCCATCGAGTACCTGTTCAATCACGGCATCAAACCGGCCATCGTTATGCTGGTGCAGCGCACTTAAGCTGACCAGGTAAGACGCCAGCCCCATGGCCAGACCCTGGCTGCCGCCGGCGGTCAGGGTTTCCACCAGCGCCACGGCACTGTCGGTATCGCGAAAGAGGCTGTCTTTGTCGCTATGGCCTAACCGCAATATCCCTTCGCTGCCCGCCATACTGTGCAGCTCCTGCGGGTACTCGCCTGCCGCTTCCCATTGCACGATATACGGCTTGATGTAGTGGTCCGAAAAGCGGTTGAGTTCTGTTACAAAAGATTGGTTCATCATCATGTTAAAATGCCGTTGTTCGGGCCAGTTCGTGAAAGCGTCCCATCACCTCGCCGAGACGCTGTTGTTTTTGCACGGTTTCTTTCTGGAAATAAAACAAGTCTGTCAGTTGCTCCATCACCTCGATTAACTGGCAGGAACGCTGTGCCACCCGGGTCTGGTAGCGCTTGAGTGCCGGTTGAATGTCATCAAAACAGCTGCCGTTCAGTGCCTGAGCCAGCATGAAGCAGTTTTCCAGTCCCAGGGTCAGCCCGTAACCCAGCGTCGGTAACATGCCGTGAATACTGTCACCCAGCAGCACACAACGGCCGTTGTACCATTGATGACCCGGGGTGATGGCGTTGAGCGGCAGGGTCAGTATGTTGTCTTCCCGCGTATTTTCGATCATCTCCAGCAGCGGTGCCGGCAGCCCTTCCAGGCGCTGCGCCATCTCGTTTCTGTTCAGGGTGGGCTGATCCAGGTCATGCTGGTACGCCACGAACCAGTAACGGAAACGGGTGCTGTTATCGAGCGGATAAGTCACCAGCCGGGCCTGATCATGGGCGAAAATCTGGCACGCATTCTCTTCCAGAATATCGCAGTCAAAGCAGGTCACGCCCCGGGAAGCGATCACCCCGGTGTAGTGCGGCTGACTGTCGCAGACATATTCCCTGACCTTGGATGAGATACCGTCGGTGCCGACAACCAGATCAAAAGATTCATAGTCACTGTGGTTGATTTCAATTTTTGCCTCTTCGCGGGTATTGATCACCTTGGTACAGGCTGCGCCGTAGCGGATGTCATCCGGGCCCAGCTCCTGTTTGAGCAGATTGAACAAACGCTGACGCTCAAACATCACAGCCGGTGCCGGAAAATCATGCCCCGGCATTTGAACCAGCTGGCGGTGCACTTCTTTACCGTGGCGATCCAACGTCACCAGCGAATCTATCGGCTGCCCTTCGTTAAGGAAGCTGTTGTCATTGAGAATGAAGCGCAGGATCTGTACTCCTTGCGGCCAGACGTAGATCCCTGTGCCTGAATCCCGCGGTTGCTCGCTGCGCTCGAACACAGTGACCTCATGCCCGAACTTTTTCAGCAGCAGTGCGCAGGCCAGTCCGTTTAATCCCGCGCCAACAATACCGATTTTCATTATGCCGCTTCCTTATACACAGACGGTGTCGATGCCAGGTTGAACTTACGCTGCAAGATGCACAGGCTGGTCAGCTCCATCAGCATAGGGTCGAGCAGTGCCAGACGCTGCGGTGACATTTTCGGCATCTCTGCCAGCAGGCGGCGTACTTTCTTGCTGTCGAAGAAAGGCAGTGCATCCAGGCTGGACGAGTTCAGGGTGTCGTTAACCAGTTCAAACAGCGGGCCCTGCTGCATCAGCGTGGAAGGCGGGGCGCGGAAGTAATGTTTTTTACGCTTATACAGCTCTTCAGGCAGGTAAGGCTTCATGGCTTCACGGAACACAAATTTTTCAGTATTACCGCGCACTTTCAGGTGCACAGGCAATGTCGCCGCCAGCTCCATCACGCGGTGGTCCAGCAGAGGCACGCGACCTTCTACGCTGTGGGCCATTTCCATGCGATCACCCAAAGTGGTCAGCACAAAGTTCGGCAGAAAAGACTTGGCCCACAGATACATAGAGCGGTGTACCGGGTCGATCCCTGCCAGCTTGCGGTGATCGAGCTGATTGAAG
The DNA here is from genome assembly GCF_014841115.1 of Photobacterium arenosum. Classification (GTDB taxonomy): domain Bacteria; phylum Pseudomonadota; class Gammaproteobacteria; order Enterobacterales; family Vibrionaceae; genus Photobacterium; species Photobacterium arenosum. The sequence goes on along the minus strand of NZ_JACYTP010000015.1, from coordinate 61,441 downwards.
AAGATACGGTAGGGTTCGACATCACCAAATCTGTCGATCTGGCTGTCGGCATAGACGTTTTGCAGCTCTTTGAACCAGCCCGCCTGATTGTCGAGCCAGGATACCCCGTGCCCCAGCTGCTGCGTCAGCCACTCAACGTCCGCCGGCATACCTTGCTGGGTATAACCCGCCTGATTAGCCTTCATTTTCTGTAAGATGGCCTGAACATCGTCCGGGTTCTGGCCCTGGGTATTAAACAGCGCCATGTCGCGCTTAAAGTGCGGGTAGCCGCCAAAGACTTCGTCCGCCCCTTCCCCGGTCAGCACCACTTTGTTACCGGCATCCTGTACTATGCCGCTGAGAATATATTTCGCCACGCCGTGTGCATTAAAAAACGGGGTCTCGTTATGCCAGACGGCTTTTTCAAAATTATCGGCCAGATCTTTTTGCGTCACAGGCACAGTATGGAAACGGGCACCGTTCTTCTCCGCCGCCAAGCGGGCAAAACGGTTTTCGTCGTAATCTTCCATTTCACCAAAGGACAGGTTATAGGCATCAAACGGCTTGCCCGCCAGCTGAGTGGCCATCCCCAGGATAGCCGAGGAATCCACGCCCCCGCTCAGGTATACCCCAATCGGTACGTCCGCTCTCAGGCGCAGCTTCACTGACTCTTCAATGGCATCGTGCACCTGTTGAATGGCATCAGCATCAGACAGGGTACTGGCATTGAGCGTTTCCGCATCCGGGTAGTCGATATCCCAGTAGCACTGCTGGGTCACACCGGAAGGCGTCAGGGTCATCATGTGCCCCGCCGGTACGGACTGCACATTTTGGAACAGGGTATTATTCTTGAGGTAAAACGCGCGGGTGTTGTAGGACGCCTCATCCCAGACAGCGCGGACGCCAGAATCAATAATGGCTTTGATTTCAGAAGCAAAGTAATAGCGGCCCTGATCTTCGGCCACGAATAAGGGCTTCACCCCGGCCCTGTCACGCATTGCAATCACCAGGTTTTGACGCTGGTCAAACAGCACCAGAGAGAATTCGCCCCGCAGTTTTTCCAGCCCTTTGGTGCCGTACAGCTGATAAAGGTGCAGCGCGATCTCGCTGTCCGACTGAGTCACGAACTTGCAGCCCTGACGGGTCAGCTCATAGCGGATTTTCTCAAAGTCATAAAATTCGCCATTCACCACAATATGCAACGCACCATCCGTACTGTGGATCGGTTGAATACCGTTATCCAGGCCGATAATACTCAGCCGGGTATGGCCCATAATCATGCGCTGGTCATTAGACTGCCAGACCCGCCCTTCATCGGGGCCGCGGTGAATGATGGATTTAAGACCCTGCTCAATCTGAGCAGGTTTGATCTGATTAAGAGGATTCGCACTATAAACCGTTACAAAGCCGCACATGTTACTCTTCCTTATTAAACAAATAGTGGTATTGATTGGATGTTAAAAGTGGCGATGTCTGGCTTTAAGCCGCTTTGCTCATTGGCTCGAGCACACGTTCATAGACACGCTTGTTGTCGTGAATCGCGGCCAGCCTGAAGTTCGAGCCGGAAGTCGGGTTATAGCGAATGTTGGCCTGATCGTAGTCGCGCAGCTGGTACATATACTGACAATAAGTGTCGTAGCTGAGCGCGGTTCGTGCAGCCAGCTTTTGCTGATTCGCCAGGGTATTAATGGCGTGGCGGTAATTCTTATTCACCGTGCCCGAGAAGAATTCACCCACCGCCCCTGAGCCATAGCTGAAGAAGCCGATTGTCTGTCCCGTCAAATCCTGCTCAGCGTTATCAAGCAGAGACAGCAGGCCAATGTAGAGGCTGGCGGTATAGGTATTGCCAATTTCACGTCCGTATTGCTGGCTGATGCTGTAAGCGGCATCGGTTTTATCCGCCATCTGCTCAGGATACTGGGCGCTGAGGTGCTCAAAGGCTTTTTTGGCCATCTTAGTGAAAGGCTGGTGGAAGCAGAGCCATTCGAGCTGATCCAGTGGCTTACCGCCGTTGACCAGATAGCCTTGATAGCTGCTTGTCATCACATTGAGGTAGGCATCTTTCGACAACTCGCCGTCCACCAGGGCATGTTTGAACTGGTTCGGGCGCCAGAAATCCATGATGTCGGCACTGTAGCAGCCGCGTTCAGCATCAATCTCAATGATGTCCGGGTCAGCGGTAATCAGCATGGCTACCGCACCGGCACCTTGTGTGCATTCACCCGGGGTGTTTTGCTGATAACGGGCAATGTCGCAGGCCACAACCAGCACTGACTCATCCGGACGGGCACGCACCATATCGCAAGCCATCTGTAATCCGGCCGTACCGCCGTAGCAGGCCTGCTTCACTTCAAAAGCCCGGCAGTTGGGGTGAATATCAATTAGTCCCATCAGATAAGCCGCACCCGACTTGGACTGGTCAACACCCGTTTCAGTGGCAAAAATGAGTGTCGAAATGGTGTTCACTTCTTCCGGTGTCATAGTATTCAGCACATCCTGCGCCGCATTGGCCGCAATCGAGATGGTATCTTCATCCGGCGTCGGTACAGCCATTTTTGACTGACCTATACCATAAAGGTATTTAGCAGGATCAATCTGATGGGCCTCAGCCAGTTTTTCCAGCGTGAGATAATTCTCTGTGGTGCTGAATTCAATGCGATTAATACCGACTTTGATTGCCTTGTTCATTTTTCATTCCTTAATTTAAGTAAATTAACTGATTAATAAATGTCTCATTGCTTGTTGGAATTCATAATAGACAAGGCAGGTAAAAATAAAATTGAAAAAAATATAAAGCTATTAACCAAAAAATTAAAAGATAAACAAATCAAGAAATAAAAAACAATAAAATCAACACATTAAACACAAAACCACATCATAAAAAGAACAAAACAAAAGTAGAAAAACCAAGAAAAAGATTAAAAACACCAATAACAACTATATTTAAAGGTAATACAAATGACGAAGATAAATAAATTAACAAACCACTCATCAAAAATGTACTAGCAATAAACCAAAAAATGAAATCATTAACAATTAAGACAGTTTCTGCTTATTGATGAACCGCATAAAAACTATACCTCACAGAGATAGAGCAACGATGACAGCAATGTGCAAGGCAGAAAACTGCAAGCGATGACGTGCAGCTAAAAAGAGATGAGCAAGATAAGAGAAATAAAAAACGCAGAGCAGAAACCTGACTCGTGGCGCACCCATAACGATGTAGCACCCTGACACAGCATCAAAAAAGCCCGAGCCAGAAGGCCGGGCCTGAAAAACCGAATAAGCCGTAACCGCTACTGGCGGGTGATTACATAGGCATTATTCCCCATGCCAATGCCGACCCGGCAACTTGTAGAAAAATGGTGTCTGCTGCGGGTGTAGTTGGCAGGAATCGGCGAGTTGGCACACACAGTGAAACTGGATCTGTACTTATCGGCATACACCTGCGTGCTGCCGTTGACTGAGTTACCAGATCCAAAATTACAGGCCGGATTGTAGATGTTGGCGATAATCACAAAACCATCGTACACCCGGCTGTGATATCCGGCGCAAGTGTTAAACCGTGAACCGTCCTTCGGCGCTACAGTCAGAATGTAGGCATTGTCGCTGTGCTGCCAGCTGCCGCAATCGAAATTAACTGTAGTACTGGTGATGACATAGCCGTCAGGAATGAAGTCGCCCCGGCAAATGGTCATTCTTCTCGACTGCGCCCGGAACATGTCACTGAGACGCTCGTCAGACAACATCTGATCGCCCGGGATCTGATGGATCTGAGCATCCATATGATATTGGTCAATAAAGCTTTGCTCTTCATCACCGGCATGACTACTCGTAGTGCCAAGAACGCAGCCGGCCATTAACAACGCCAAAGTGTGTTTCAACATAGTGCTCTCTCTGAAATACCGTTGAAAACACAGAGTCTTAAAGCAAGCTCAAGCACAAAGATATGGCTGAGTAGTAAATATGCAATAAAGCTAATAACAAAACTGTACTGATAGTCAGCATGGTTACAGACTGGCGCCCTAGCTGTCACTGATGGCCTAGCCAGCCACTCATCGGTCACCGTGACAGAGAACGCATGTGCTGTAATAGATAGAGGAAACCTCGCCTGCCAGAAACAAAGAACCCGCCATACGGCGGGTTCTTTTATCTTTTTCAGCAGGTGACGGGGCTGATTACATCATGCCGCCCATACCACCCATGCCGCCCATGGCAGCGCTCATGTCCGGCGCGTCAGCTTTAGGCAGCTCAGTGACCATGGCTTCGGTGGTGATCATCAGACCTGCTACAGAAGCGGCGAACTGCAGTGCAGAACGCGTCACTTTAGTTGGATCCAGGATACCCATTTCCAGCATGTCGCCGTACTCGCCAGTGGCCGCGTTGTAACCGTAGTTACCTTCGCCACGCTTCACTTCGTTCGCCACGACAGACTCTTCATCGCCCGCGTTACGCACAATTTGACGCAGTGGTGCTTCCATGGCGCGCAGCGCTACACGGATACCGACAGTTTGCTCTTCATTGTCGCCAGTCAGATTAGTCACTTTAGAGGCTGCACGAACCAGAGCAACACCACCACCGGCAACCACGCCTTCTTCAACCGCAGCACGGGTTGCGTGCAGGGCATCTTCGACGCGGTCTTTTTTCTCTTTCATTTCAACTTCAGTCGCCGCACCGACTTTGATCACAGCAACACCGCCAGCCAGTTTGGCTACGCGCTCTTGCAGTTTCTCTTTGTCGTAGTCAGAGGTAGCGTCTTCGATTTGCTGACGGATCTGAGTCACACGGCCCTGAATCGCCACTTCTTCACCATGACCATCAATGATGGTGGTGTTTTCTTTAGTGATAGAGATGCGCTTGGCCTGACCCAGATCTTCCAGCGTCACTTTATCCAGTTCCATGCCGATTTCTTCAGAAATCACAGTACCGGCAGTCAGCACCGCGATGTCCTGCAACATAGCTTTACGGCGATCGCCAAAGCCTGGTGCTTTCACCGCCGCCACTTTCACAATGCCGCGCATGTTGTTCACCACCAGGGTAGCCAGTGCTTCGCCTTCAACATCTTCTGCGATAATCAGCAGAGGACGAGAGGCTTTCGCCACCGCTTCCAGTGTTGGCAGCAGCTCACGGATGTTAGAGATTTTCTTATCTACCAGCAGGATGAACGGGCTTTCCAGCTCGACACTGCCTGCTTCCTGGTTGTTGATGAAGTAAGGAGACAGGTAGCCACGGTCGAACTGCATACCTTCAACCACGTCCAGCTCGTCATGCAGAGCCTGGCCTTCTTCAACAGTGATAACGCCGTCACGGCCGACTTTTTCCATCGCTTCGGCGATGATGTTACCCACGGTAGAATCGGAGTTGGCAGAGATAGTACCTACCTGCGCGATCGCTTTGCTGTCTGCACAAGGAGAAGACAGCGCTTTCAGTTCTTCTACCGCCGCAATCACGGCTTTATCGATACCGCGCTTCAGATCCATCGGGTTCATGCCCGCTGCGACCGCTTTCAAACCTTCGGTGATGATCGCCTGAGCCAGTACAGTGGCTGTTGTTGTACCGTCACCCGCCGCGTCATTGGCCTGAGACGCCACTTCTTTCACCATTTGTGCGCCCATGTTCTGGAATTTATCTTCCAGTTCAATTTCACGCGCAACAGAAACGCCATCTTTAGTGATAACCGGCGCACCGAATGATTTGTCCAGTACGACGTTACGGCCTTTAGGACCCAGGGTGACTTTTACGGCATCGGCCAGAACGTTGACACCTTCCAGCATTTTTACGCGAGCATCGTTACCGAATTTTACGTCTTTAGCAGCCATGTTTATCTTCCTTTCTTAATTCTTAATTCAAAGTGAATGGATTATTCAACGATTGCCAAGATGTCATTTTCAGACATGATGAGAACTTCTTTACCGTCGATCTTCTCAGACTTGGTGGCATAACCTTCAGCGAAAATAACGCTGTCGCCAACCTTAACGTCCAATGGCTGCACAGAACCATTCTCCAGAATGCGGCCCTTGCCTACAGCTAAAACTGTACCGCGGGTCGATTTTTCTGCAGCAGAACCAGTCAGAACGATGCCACCAGCAGATTTTGATTCAACTTCCTGGCGCTCAACGATCACTCGGTCATGTAAAGGACGAATATTCATCGGGTCGTCTCTCCTGATTTTGGTAATATTTATGGGTTGTTAGAAAGCAGGACGGTGTTTGGTTCCATCCCGCCAAAACTGATACTTAGACATGTTGGGTCGTTTTTCTGGAACCCAAGTCCTGACGATGATTTTTTTTACTTTTTGTGCCAGATTTTTTGCCCGATCACATTCTTTGCATTAGGGTGTGCAGGCAAAGACAGACCTGAGAGCCTTATGACCCAAACTGTACGACCTGATAAACACGGTTTACTGTCCGATCCTATCCCGGAAGTCCTGCGACGCCTGACCATCCCTATGGTGTTTGGCATGGTCGCTATCCTGATGTTTAATCTGGTCGATACCTTTTTCATTGCTTTGCTGGGTACCCAGGCTCTGGCGGCGGTCAGTTTCACCTTTCCGGTCACGTTTGCCATCAACTCCATCACCATGGGCGTGGGCGTCGGGTTATCAGCCTGCATTGGCCGCCTGCTGGGCAGCGGTAGCAGCCAGGCGGCGGCCAGAGTCTCCAGCCATGGTTTGTTACTGGCATTGCTGTTGGTGATCCTCGCTGTGATCGCCGGACTGCTGACCATCAATCCGCTGTTCCGCCTGCTGGGCGCGGAAGACAGCCTGCTGCCGATTATTCATGACTATATGGAAGTCTGGTATCTGGCGATCCCGCTGCTGGTCATTCCCATGGCCGGTAACAGTGCTATCCGGGCTACAGGCGATGCGAAATCGCCGGCAAAAATCATGATGCTGGCCGGAGTGATCAACGGCGTGCTCGATCCCCTGCTGATTTTTGGCTACGGCCCTTTTCCGGAACTGGGTGTGCGCGGCGCGGCCATTTCAAGCGGCGTTAGCTGGGCGTTTGCATTAGTCTGGTCGTTACGGATATTGATTGTGCGCGAAAAGCTGCTGGCGATACCGGATCTCCGGCTGATCGTTGCCGACTGGCGACAGATACTGCACATAGGGACCCCAGCCGGGCTATCCAACGCCCTGGCACCTTTATCCAATGCCCTGGTGATGGTCTTGCTGGCCAGCCAGGGCACCGCCTCTGTCGCAGCCTATGGCGCGGCTATACGGGTGGAATCGTTGCTGATGCTGGTCATGTTCGCCCTGAGCTCAGCCCTGATGCCTTTCATGGCGCAGAATTTCGGCGCAAAACAGCCCAGACGGGCCTTTGATGCCCTGTTCACGGCCATGAAATTCGCGTTGGGCTTTCAGTTGCTGGTGTTTGTGATGATGGTGCCGCTGAGCTGGCCCATATCGCTCATGTTCAGCCAGGATGAAGCGGTGCAGACCCAGCTTTGGCATTACCTGATACTGGTACCGGCCAGCTACGGATTGCTGGCCGTGTGCATGCAATTGATCAATGCCCTGAATGCCATGCATCTGTCCTTTCAGGCACTGTTGTGGAATCTTATCCGTCTGTTCGGTTTGTTGCTGCCGGCAGCCTGGGTTGGCAGCCGGTTAAATGGTACTGAAGGATTATTTACCGGGATCGCCGTAGCCAATCTGCTGTGCGGTCTGGCGGCACTGGGGTATGCACGCAGGCTGCACCGGCAACATGTCAGTTCAGGGCACCAACATGACGCGGGCTCGTCTTCACGCTCGCGATAGCTGCCGCTGACAGTTGCGCGTTTAATGGATTCCCGCCTACGCGGGAATGACATTTATTTCATTTAAATCAACAACCTAACAAATCACTCAGTGCAGCCGGTGCTGATCATCGTCATCTGATTTGTCTTTCTTCTCTTTCTCGTCTTTGTCTTTGTCTTTGTCTTTGTCTTTGCGCTCATATTCGCCGTCAAATACATCACCGTTTTGATCGCGGTGGAATGGGTCGCGGTCTGAAAACGGCCCTTGCGGACCAAAGCCACCGCCAAAGCCGCTCTGATGCATGCTCTGCACTTTCACTTTAGTCATCAGAAACTTCGCCAGCGCGGCACGAGGCCCGGGCAGTAACACCACCAGCCCCATAGCGTCAGTCATAAAGCCCGGTGTCAGCAGCAGCACACCGGCTACCGCCAGCATCACACCTTCCACAATTTGCTGGGCGGGCAATTCCCCCTTATTTAGCCTGTCCTGCACCGACATCAGGGTCGCAATACCCTGGCTGCGAACCAGTGAAGCGCCGACCACGGCCGTCAGCAGTACAAGCAACAGGGTCGGCCACAGACCAATGACACCGCCAACCTGTACAAACAGGGCGATCTCTATGATGGGAACCAGAATGAATAAAAACAAAAGTACCGGAAACACAAACACCCCTTATAAAGGCTGGCGATTATTGAGGAAACGGCTGTCCACAGTTGAGCTGCAGCCGCATTGCGTAAAGATGCCGACTATGATGGCGAGATTGCCCTGATTTTCAACCATAGCAGCAGAGGCTTTTAGCTGGATCACCTTTTCTGCATCGATTTTTTGCCGCTGACTCGGCTGAGGCTCCGAAACCAACAGCGGTTAGTGCACTTCGCCAAGCCTGCCGGGAGCTATAATTGCCTGAGAACACAGACAATGAAACTCTGCCTGATTTCTCGGGTCTGACACATAGTCCCCATATGGGGTATATTGGCGACATGAAGGCGCCATCTTCAAGCCTATGACCCGAGACTGAACGAGCCCGAATCCGATGACTATACTGCGACACTTGCCCATTACGCGTTTATTTGTCTTCTGCCTGCTGATACTCAGCCTGCCGCTGCGGGCGGAATTTTCTCTGCCGGGGCTGACAGGTTCATCGAGTCAGAACAGTTTTGTCCCTGTTGATCAGGCCTTTGCCTTTAACTTTTCGCAGAACACCGATCAACTGGTGCTCGACTGGCAGGTCAAACCGGGTTACTACCTGTATCAGCATCAGTTTTCTGTGGTGGCAAACGGGGCAACCATAGGCGATATCCGTTTGCCGGCAGGCACACCCTACAAAGATGAGTTTTTCGGCGAGGTACAGATATACCCTGAATCTCTGGCACTCACAGTGCCCATTGTACAGGCCAGTGACAACGCGACCCTGACCGTCCGTTATCAGGGCTGTGCCAAGGCCGGTTTCTGTTATCCCCCCGAAACCCGCGAGGTGCCTCTGTTTGCTACCGCCTCCGCCGCGGGTACGCCGTTGTCTGGCCAGGAGCCGGTCAAAGCCAAGCTGATAGTAAGCACTGACAATCAAACAGCAACAGTGGCATCATCCGGCTCAGCCGGACAACCGCTCAGCAGCAGTGCGCCACTGAGCCAGCAGGATCAACTGGCCAGCGATCTGGCGCAGCAGTGGTGGACGCCGCTGCTGTTTCTGGCGCTGGGCATAGGGCTGGCGTTCACGCCCTGTGTGCTGCCTATGTACCCGATCCTGACCGGTATCGTATTGGGCCGTGGCCAGCTCAGCAGCGGACGCACGTTCACTCTGGCTTTCACCTATGTCCAGGGTATGGCACTGACATACACCTTACTGGGGTTAGTGGTCGCTTCGGCGGGCATGCAGTTTCAGGCGGCCTTGCAACATCCTTATGTCCTGATTGGCCTGAGCATTCTCTTTGTCGTATTAGCATTGTCTATGTTCGGCGTCTACAACCTGCAACTCCCTTCCAGTGTGCAGACCTGGCTCAATCAGCTGAGCAATCAGCAGAAAGGCGGCCAGCTCGGCGGCGTATTTGCGATGGGCGCCATTTCCGGCCTGGTTTGCTCGCCGTGCACCACAGCGCCCTTGTCCGGCGCCTTGATTTACGTTGCCCAAAGCGGCGACTTACTGACTGGCGCGGTCGCACTGTACGCTCTGGCGATGGGGATGGGGATCCCGCTGATGCTGGTCGCCATGTTCGGTAACCGCCTGCTGCCGAAAGCAGGCGCCTGGATGGACAGCGTTAAAATATTCTTCGGCCTGGTGCTGCTGGCTGTGCCGCTGTTCCTGCTGGAACGCATTCTGCCCGCAAACCTGATGCCGTATTTATGGGCCGCATTCGGACTGGGTGCCTTCGGTTGGTTGTATCATGTGAAACAAGGTATGGCCCATTCCTGGCGCAGCAGTCTGGTGGGTGTCATCGCCATTATTGGTCTGCTCGTTTCCCTGCAGCCCGTCTATCAGGGACTGACAGGCACTCAGCCACAAACCGTGCAGCAGAACGCACCAGAGATCAGCTTCCAGCGCGTGGCCAGTATGGATGAACTCAATTCAGCGCTGGCTCAGGCCAAAGCCGAAGGTAAACCTGTGATGCTGGATTTTTACGCTGACTGGTGTGTCGCCTGCAAAGAGTTCGATAAGTACACTTTCCACGATGCCAGCGTGGCGCCAGAATTACAGCGTTTCGTCCTGTTGCAGGCCGACGTCACCGACACGAATCCGGACGACATCAAGCTGCTGCAAAAGATGAATGTGCTGGGTCTGCCGACGCTGGATTTCTGGCATGCTGATGGTGAACAGGCTCCGAAAGCCCGCCTGACCGGTTTCGTTGAAGCTGAGCCCTTTCTCGATCACCTGAAAGCCAACCAGCTGATAGGCCAGTAAGCAGAAAAGTATTCTCTTAAAGCATAAAATACCCCCCAAATACACACGGGAACGGATCCAGTTCGTATCTTGGGGGGGAACAAATTGATCTGGCATTTCAGCAATGCTAGCGTTAGGAAAAACAAGAAGCTTAATGTCATGGACGCTCAGTACACTATAGTCATTGCCGATGACCACCCGCTGTTTCGAAACGCCCTGTTTCAGTCAGTACACATGGCGGTCAGCAAGGCCAATCTGCTGGAAGCAGATTCTCTCGATACACTGTTACAGCTGCTTGATAAAGAACCGGATGTTGATCTTTTGCTGCTGGATTTAAAAATGCCGGGTGCCAACGGCATGTCCGGTCTGATCCAGCTTCGCGCCCAGCACCCGGAACTGCCGGTCGTGGTGGTGTCTGCCAATGAAGAAGCTTCCGTCATCCGCCAGGTCCGTCATCACGGTGCTTTTGGCTTTATTCCCAAATCCAGCGATATGCGTGAACTTATCAGCGCACTGAATCAGGTGCTGGACGGAGAGCCTTATTTTCCGCCGGGTATCGGTGAAGATGAAGACAACCCCGAGCTGGATGCACTGGCGGCCCGCATCGCCACCCTGACTCCGCAACAGTACAAGGTCCTGTGCATGCTGTCCGATGGCCTGCTCAACAAGCAGATCGCCTACGAACTCAATGTCTCTGAAGCCACCATCAAGGCGCACATGACGGCCATTTTCCGTAAGCTCGGGGTAAAAAACCGCACTCAAGCGGTTATCCTGTTAAATGAGCTCAGTGACGAGTAAGTAATCACTCACCGTTATCACCTTGTTCCACCTCTTCTTCTGGCAGGCGTAAGCCGACCTTAGTGACCTGCCAGTCGGCGATATCTGCCACCACCCAATGCAAGCCATTCCACTCAAAGTTATCCCCCAGTACCTGATTGGTCCCCAGATGCTGAATAACCAGATCTTTCAGTGTCATGGCTGGATTGACTTCCCCTAACTCCAGACCATAAGCGATGGCGACATCAACCAGCCGGGCTTCGGCATCCAGAAAAAAGTCACCAAAGAAACGCGCCAACTCGGCTTTCTCTGGGGCTTCACTGAACAGCTGACTCAGCGCTTCCAGATCTTTCTCCTGCGCCAGCACACACAAGGTATCCCCCTCTTCCAGCCGGGTACTGCCCGATGGGTGCAGCAATTGCTGCTCGCGGAACACAGCCGCAATCCGGGTGCCCAGCGGGAGTGACAAGTTACGTAAAGGCTCACCGATACACCACTTATCGGCTTTCATTTTGTAGACAAACAGCTCCCACTCACTGGTTGGAAACACTTCCACCCCGGTGCGGAACACAGGTTCGGGACGAGGCGGCAGCTCGACTTTGGCCAGCGACATGGCTTTGGTGAGGGTTCCCCCCTGCAGGATCAGCGATACCATGACCACGAAAAAAGCCAGATTGAAATACAACTGAGCATTGGGCAGTCCGGCCATCATAGGAAAAACCGCCAGGATAATGGGCACGGCGCCGCGCAGGCCCACCCAGGAAATAAACCATTTTTCCCGTGCCGTGAAGCTGCGAAACGGCAGCAGGCTAATCCAGACCGATATCGGACGGGCAAAGACAATCATCCCGAACGCCAATGCCAGTCCGGGCAGTGCAATCGCAATCAGATTTGACGGGGTGACCAGCAGCCCTAGCACCAGGAACATACAAATCTGGCTGAGCCAGGTCATGCCATCCAGCACATTGAGAATAGAATGACGGCAGCGGGTCGGACGATTACCCAGCAGCAACCCCACCAGATAGATGGATAAAATACCGCTGCCGCCCAAGGTGTTTGAAATGGCAAAGATCATCAATCCGCCGCTGACCGCCAGAATTGAGTACAGCCCCTCTGGCAGATGATTACGATTAATCAGGCGCCACAACAGCCAGCCTCCCGCCAGTCCGGCGATGGCACCTATGCCAAACTGCTTGACGAAACTCAGGGCCAGAAAACCGGCGCTGAACTCAGTTCCCTGACTGCTGAGCACCGCAATCAGGGTCACGGTCAGAAACACCGCCATGGGATCATTGGTGCCCGATTCAATCTCCAGGGTCGAGCCTACCCGCTCATTCAGGCTGCGCCCTTTGAGCAGGGAAAACACCGCCGCGGCATCGGTTGAGCCGACAATCGCGCCAACCAGAATGCCCTGCAGCGGCTCCAGATCAAACAACCAGGTTGCCATCAGGCCGGTCAGCGCGGTAGTGATCGCTACCCCTAAGATGGCCAGCGCCACGGAGGGCCATAAGGCGACCCGGAAACTGGCCACCCGGGTCCGCATGCCGCCATCAAGCAGAATAATCGCCAGCGCCAGGTTACTGACCAGATACGCCACAGAATAATCATCAAACAAGATACCGCCCGGGCCGTCTTCACCGGCCATCATGCCGACGATCAGAAACACCAGCAGAATTGGAATGCCTAATTTGGATGATACCGGGCTCAGGAGAACACTTAACGCAATCAGTAAAGCGCCAACCAGAAAAAAACCGTTAATGGTAATCGCGTCCACTCATCCTCCAAAGATTATTATTAATTCAGCAACCTGCTAACAAACCGGTTGCTCCTGTATTTTGCCCTAATATACAGCGACATTAAGAAAACTATATGTAAACAATTCCCCGACATTGCCAGTATTTAACGCTTACCAAACACTGTTTCGCCCGCGAATATTCGGAACGGAGTCATGGTAATCGCCTGATCTTTATCTGCTGACCGCCTTATACTTTCGGCTAACTTAACAGCAATTTAACATCCCATTTTTCTTGAGTCATATCACTAACTTTCTAAATTTAGCTGACATTTGATGGTTTTTTGCCCGACTAAAGTTGCACTGTGCGTCTTCAATAAGCTTGCTATTGTCATCACGTAACATTTTTATAACTGAAAAATGACTGACCATAGTAAGGAGATAACCATGGCGTTTGAATCCAAGGAGCAAGCGCAAGCCTACTGGAAGGAGAACCTGACGATTATGGGTTCTTTGCTTGCCATCTGGTTCCTCGTGTCATACGGGGCCGGTGTGTTGTTTGTGGATGTCCTGAACCAGTTTCAGCTGGGCGGCTTTAAGCTCGGTTTCTGGTTTTCACAACAAGGTTCCATTTACATCTTTGTCGCATTGATATTTGTCTATGTCTACAAGATGAATGCGCTGGACCGCAAATTCAACGTTCACGAGGATTAAGGGAGTAGTCACTCATGGATATTCAAACCTGGACCTTCATACTGGTTGGTCTGTCTTTCGCACTCTATATCGGGATCGCAATCTGGTCCCGCGCCGGATCTACCAGCGAGTTCTACGTGGCCGGCGGTGGTGTCCACCCTGTTGCTAACGGCATGGCGACTGCTGCTGACTGGATGTCTGCCGCTTCGTTCATTTCTATGGCAGGTATCATTTCGTTCGCCGGCTATGACGGCGGTGTGTACCTGATGGGCTGGACCGGCGGTTATGTGCTGCTGGCACTGTGCCTTGCCCCTTACCTGCGTAAATTCGGCAAGTTCACTGTGCCAGACTTCATCGGCGACCGTTATTACTCCCGCACTGCCCGTATGGTAGCTGTGTTCTGTGCCATCTTTGTTTCTTTCACCTATGTAGCAGGACAAATGCGTGGCGTGGGCGTGGTTTTTGCCCGCTTCCTGGAAGTCGACATTAACGTCGGTATCATTATTGGTATGGCTATCGTGTTCTTCTATGCGGTCATGGGCGGCATGAAAGGCATTACCTATACCCAGGTTGCACAGTACTGCGTGCTGATCTTTGCCTTCATGGTTCCTGCCATCTTCACCTCTATCATGGTCACCGGCTCTGCGATTCCGCAAATCGGCTTCGGTTCGACCATCAGTGGGACGGATGTCTACCTGATGGACAAGCTGGAAGGACTGAGTACCGAACTGGGCTTCACCTCCTACATCGACGGCTCCAAGAGCATGGTAGATGTGTTCTTCATCACCGCGGCTCTGATGGTAGGTACGGCGGGTCTGCCGCACGTGATCATCCGTTTCTTCACCGTGCCTCGCGTAAAAGATGCCCGTATTTCTGCTGGTTGGGCACTGCTGTTCATTGCCTTCCTATACACCACGGCGCCAGCTGTGGCAGCGTTTGCCCGTATCAATATGTTTGAAACCTTAAATGGTCCGGACATGCAGGGTGTCGCGGCAGAACAAGCACCAAGCTGGGTAACCAACTGGGAGAAAACCGGTCTGGTAGCCTGGGAAGACAAAAATGGCGACGGCAAAATGTTCTACTCTGGCGATGAGCGTAACGAGATGAACATCAACCGTGACATCATAGTACTGGCAAGTCCTGAGCTGGCCAAACTGCCAAACTGGGTTGTTGCCCTGCTGGCAGCGGGTGGTCTGGCCGCGGCACTGTCGACGGCGGCCGGTTTGCTGCTGGTGATTTCCACTTCGGTGGCGCATGACCTGCTCAAGAAAGGCTTCAAACCGAATATGACGGATAAACAGGAGCTGAGGGCGGCCCGGATAGGGGCAGCGCTGGCCATTATCGGTGCTGGCTATCTGGGGATTAACCCACCAGGCTTTGTGGCACAGGTGGTAGCCTTCGCCTTCGGTCTGGCGGCATCGTCCTTCTTCCCGGCGATTATCATGGGCATCTTCTACAAGAAGATGAATAAAGAAGGCGCTATCGCCGGTATGCTGAGCGGTATCCTGTTCACCGCGGCTTACATCATTTACTTCAAGTTCATCAACCCTGCGGCCAGCACCCCGGACAACTGGTGGTTCGGCATCAGCCCTGAAGGAATTGGTACACTGGGTATGTGTGTGAACTTTGTGGTATCAATTGTCGTGAACAAGTTCACGGCAGAAGTCCCGGAAGATGTACAGGAGCTGGTGGAATCTATCCGTTATCCGAAAGGGTCTGGTGAAGCTCACAGCCACTAAACAACACCGACATAATAACAACACTCAGTAGCAACAAATGGGGGAAACCCCGCTCGCTGACGGAGCCATGATGGCTCCGTTTTTTTGTGCGCAGAATGACAGTTAAGCCACTGAGTTAACCCCCTTCTCTCATCCCGCGAAAGCAAAGATCCACTGGATGGATACAGAAAAGAGAGCAAACGGCTTCAACTGATCCTGGCCTGCGCGTACTGGTTCAGCAAAGAGCGCAGTTTCAGCGGTTTCACCGGCTTACTGATAAAGGCAAAGCCTTTACTGCGGATCGTTTGCTGGTTTTCCGGCAGTCGGTCGGCACTGATGATCACACCTTTAAACACCTCTCCCAGCTTGGCTTCACACTGGATCAGTACATCCAGCCCCGTTTCCAGTTCAGTCAGGTGATAGTCACTGAAAATGACATCTGGTATCCAGCCATCATTACATTGCTCCAGCGCGGCCGACACAGATTCCGCCAGCCGGATGTCACATCCCCAGCGGTTCAGCAGACTTTCCATACCTGTCAGTATGTCTTTCTCATTGTCGACACAGAGCACTCGGGTGCCGTACAGTGGCAACGGCTGTTCCGGCGCTGCCTGCGGTTTTTCTTTCGGCAGATGCATCGCCTGCCCCCGGCGCACAGACAGTGCGAACACTGTCCCCTCGCCCAGCCAGGACCGCAATGACAACGGATGATCCATCACCCGGCTGATCCCCCGGGCGATTGCCAGCCCGAGACCAAGACCGTGATCACCGCGTCCGCGGTCTATACGGGTGAACTCATCAAAAATATTGGCCTGTTTCTCTTGCGGTATTCCGGGGCCGTTATCCCAGACTTCTATCCTGAGCTGGCTGCCAACCCGCCTAACACCCAGCAGCACTTTACCGCCAGGGTTATAGCGAAAAGCATTAGTCAGGAAGTTTTGCAGCGCCCGGCGCAGCAGCTTAGGATCGGAATGCACCAGGGCCTTGCTGTCTACCACGGAAAAATCTATACCCTGCTGTTTTGCCAGCGCACTGAACTCGGCATTAAGATTATTGAACACATCACTGAGCGGGAAAACGTGGACATTGACCTGCAGTTTTCCGGCCTCCAGACGCGATACATCGAGCAAATCACCAATCAAATCTTCCGCAGCCCCCAGGGCACTTTCGATATGGTGTGCCAGTTTTGTGCTTTCTTCATCCTTGGCCACCTCAGACAGCGACGATGAAAACAGACGGGCCGCATTGAGCGGCTGCATCAGATCGTGGCTGACCGCGGCCAGAAAGCGGCTTTTCGAGTGTGCCTGCTGCTCGGCATGCTGAGTAGCCGAGACCAGCCGGCGGTTCAGCTGTTCCAGCTCTTGCGTTCGCTGCCGCACCCTGGCCTCCAGATTTTCATTGGCTTCTTTGAGCGCTTCCTCTGCCTGACGAAATGCCGTGATATCGGTAAAGCTCATGACGAAGCCGCCGCCCGGCATCGGATTACCCTGTACTTCAATCACCCGCCCGTCCGGCCGGATCCGGGAAGAGGTATGTGCCGTGCCGTGCTGCAGGTGCTTTACCCGCTTGGCGACATGGACTTCAGGATCCCCCGGTCCGCACAAACCCAGACGCGCGTTATGGCGGATCACATCCGCAATCGGCCGCCCGACCTGAATCAAACCGGGCGGGAAAGAAAACAGTTCCAGATAACGCTGGTTCCAGGCCACCAGCCGCAGCTGTTTATCCACTACGGCAATCCCCTGGCTGATGTGCTCAATGGCGCCTTGCAGCAGTCCGCGGCTGAAATCAAACAATTCAGAAGCTTCATCGACTATGGTGGCCACTTCTTCCAGCTGCATGTTGCGCCCCTGCAACGCAGAGGTCAGCACTAGGCGGGCCGAAGAGGCGCCAAAAACCCCCGCCAGTACCCGTTCGGTATGGCGAATCAGGCTGGCCGGCGCCTGCTGCTGGGGCTGAAAATTAAACTGGTGTTGCTGGGCAAAGTGAGTGAAGGCCTGACGCATCCGCTTTCGGCCGACAAACCGCGCCGCCAGGAGTTCAAGCTCAGACACTGTCACTCTGGCCTGGTACAGACGGGCGTCATCGGCCTCCGGCATGGGGGCGCCGACAAAAGTGGCCGCCTGCAGGCGCTCTGTCAGTGATGAGCGGGTCACCATAGACACCAGAACGTATAGCAGCAGGTTGGTCGTCAGACTGATCAGCATGCCCCAGTCCACTGTGGTCAACTCGCTCAGTACCGGCAGAGCCGGGGGTGTCAGCAACCACAGCAACAGGTTAGTGTCAGCACTGCCGGCCAGCATACCCGTCTGGCTCATCAGGGTGATCACCCACAGCGCGGTGCCGCCCAGCATACCGGCATAGACACCGTTGCGGTTGCCTTCGCGCCAGTAAATTCCCCCCAGCAACGCCGGTGCGAACTGGGCAATCGCCGCAAAGGATAACAACCCGATCGCCGACAGCGATTCGATTTCATCCAGCACTTCATGGAAGCCCCAGGCCGCCAGCAGCAGCAGCAGAATCAGGCCGCGGCGGATATTGAGCAGCAGTCCGGAAAACGCCGCATGGTTACGGCTCGACACTCGCAGCCGGCGCAGCAACAACGGCAGCACCAGATCGTTGGATGCCATAATGGCCAGTGCTATGGTCGAGACAATCACCATGCCGCTGGCCGCTGAGGTGCCGCCCAGAAAAGCCAGCAAGGCGATGGTGTCAGCCCCTTGCAGCAAAGGCAGGTTGATCACATAGGTATCGGCTGCTACATCCGGCAGCAGCACTTTTCCGGCCAGTGCCAGCGGAATCACAAATATTCCCATCAGTAACAGATACACAGGGAATACCCGGCGGGCGAGGTGCAGATCCGGGGCGTGGGTATTTTCCACCACAGTCGTATGGAACTGGCGCGGCAGACAGATGATCGCCGTCATGGTCAGCAAGGTATGAATGATGAAGCTGCCGGCATTGATATCCATGGACGGCAGCACAGACACGTCCAGCTGGCTCAGTTCCAGTGCCGGTATGTCCCACCACAACAGCATGA
This sequence comes from Photobacterium arenosum, assembly GCF_014841115.1. Classification (GTDB taxonomy): domain Bacteria; phylum Pseudomonadota; class Gammaproteobacteria; order Enterobacterales; family Vibrionaceae; genus Photobacterium; species Photobacterium arenosum. The sequence goes on along the minus strand of NZ_JACYTP010000015.1, from coordinate 42,889 downwards.
CAAACAGCCCCACCACCAGAAAGGCCGCCAGTTTGATCAAAGATTCAAACGCCACCGCCATCATCATGCCGCGATGGTGCTCGGTGGTATCGAGATGACGGGTGCCGAACAGCACAGTAAATGCGGCCAGCGCCAGTGTCACCAGCCAGGCGATATCACCGTCATTGAGCATACTGTTGCGGGTCAGATCCGGGGCAACCTGGGCCAGCCCCATGGTGATCCCCCGCAGCTGCAGGGCGATATAAGGCAGAATACCGGCAGTGGCAATCAGGGTGACCAGTACCGCCAGCCCCTGAGACTTGCCATAGCGGGCGGCGATAAAATCGGCAATCGAGGTAATATGCTCGCGCTTGGCGATCAGGATCAGGCGGGCAAAAATACGCCAGCCAAAGGTGAAGACCAGAATGGGCGCCAGATATATCGGCAGAAACGACCACAGATCCCGGCTGGCCTGACCGACAGTGCCGTAAAACGTCCAGGAAGTGCAATAGACCGCAATCGACAGACTGTATATCCAGGGGCGCCAGCGGGACATCCATCCGGCATGTTTATCGCCGTACCAGGCAATAAGAAACAATAGCCCAAGATAGGCCAGTGATACCGGCACGACTATCCATCCCTGCTCCATAGGATCTCCCTGAAAAATGTTCCCTGATTCGGCCCCGTGCCTGGGGCCGAGTGTACCTCACTCTCGGGTGAGTATCCGTCCGGCAGGTCACATCTCACCGGCCAGGCTGTATGACTTAATGCACTTCGCGCGCCGCTGCCCGTTCCGCCTGAGGCGACTCATCAATTTTCATCAGCAATACCGGCAGCCCCATCACGGCCATCAGCCAGAACACATCGGCTCCCCACCAGCCGTATCCCCAGCCGCTCAGGGTGGTCAGCGCCGCCATTACCGCGCCCAGCGGCAAGGCATTGTACAGCGCCTGTAGGGCAACCATCTGGTGGCTTTGCGCATGCTGGATATAACGAATCGCCGCCAGATGCGCCGCCGCAAAGGTCACCCCATGCAGCGCCTGCGTCAGCACCAGCATCGGCAGTTCTGTCATGGTCGCGGTCAGTCCCCAGCGCAACAAGACACCCGCCGCCGCCAGCCGGAACATGGCTGCCACACTCCAGCCGGCAAACAACCGCTTGCTGAGTGCAAACACCGCAACCTCAGCGATCACACTGAAACTCCACAAATAACCACTCACCGCTTCGCTGTAACCGATCGTTTTCCAGTACATGGCGCTGAAGCTGTAATACGCGGCGTGGCTTCCCTGCAGCAGGGCCACAATGATCAGAAAACGCATCACCCGTTTATCGCGCAGAATCCCCAGTAACGGAGGCCGGGGCTGACGTACTGTGGTGGCTTCGCTTGGCAACACAGTTGGTTGGCGCAACGACAATAACAGGGCGGCAGCCAGCCCGCCAACCGCCACCCAGGGGATCACCGCCGCGCCAAACTCGGCAGCCGCCATACCGGCTATGGTCGAACCGACAATAAAAGCGATCGATCCCCACAGCCGGGTTCGACCATAGTCTAAATGCCCGTGTTTGGCGTAATAATTAGCCAAACTGTCTGTCAGCGGGATCACCGGCCCGACGAGAATATTAAACAGCACAATCACGGCTGTCAGTGCGATCAAATTGCCGCTGACCATCACAAATGACACGCAGCAGATCAAACTGAGTACCGCCAGCCAGCGCAACGCCGGCAACAGATGCTCCACCTGGTGCACCCTGGGCGTCAGCACCATATTGGCAAAGCAGCGCACCCCCAGGCCCAGGCCCAGCAACACGCCGATATCACCGGCTGGTATGCCCAGAGAATTCAGCCAGACGGCCCAAAACGGCAGATACACGCCATAGTTAAAGTAAAAGCCGAACATATACTGCGCTGTCCAGCCAAACGGGCTACTTCTTAACATCCCAAAACCCTGCTGCATGAAAATGGTCGCCATTATGCCTGTCCAGCACATGGCAGGAAAGGCGGCAGCAACGTTATTGGCCCTGAAGCCGTACATTATCCCGCCTTTAACCGCACAACAGCGGTTTGGTCGTCCCCTAGACTAAAGTCGGCTGGAGCAAAAGCGGGCACTGGGCGACACTGCTTAGCAGAGGAGTCACCATCACCACTGTGCACACCCGCGCTAGCACCACAAAGTGAGAGAGTAATGCCGGATACCTTTAATACGTCACTGATCCCTTTTGACCGGCTGGATGGCAGCCAGCAGGACGCACTGCTCAAAGCGCTGGATGTGGCATATTTTCGCAGCGGTGGGGTAATCATCCGGGCCGGCGATCCCTGCCAGTCGCTGCACATCATAATCAAAGGCAGCGTGGAAGAAACCTCGGCTGACCGGCAAGAGCACTATGCCCACTACACCACAGATGACCTTTTTGATGTGCGTGCCCAGTTCAGCGGCCACAGCCGCCATCAGTACCGGGCCACAGAAGATACGCTGTGCTACCTGCTCCCTCAGGCCCATTTTACCGCGCTGTGCCAGCAGAATCCGGCATTTGCGGCTTATTTCAACAGCGATCTGGCCACCCGCCAGCAACTGCTTGAACAGGCCCATCAGCAACAGAATCTGGCAGAATTTATTCTGACCCGTGTCCGCCAGGACAACATTCAGCCCTGTCTGATCCTGCCAGCCGGCACAGATCTGCGTACTGCCACCGAACACATGCGCCAGCGCAACTGTGACGCGGCTTTTACCCTAGTGGATGACACGACTGAGCAGGCCGAACACAGGTTTGGCATTGTCACCCGCACCGATCTGCTGCACGCCGTGATGCTGGATAATCGGACTGCCGACACAGCGGTCGGCCAGATAGCTTCCTCACCGGTGATCAGCATTGAACTGGGTGCATATCTGTTCAAGGCCATGATTACCATGACCCGGCACAAGGTCAAACGCGTGCTGGTCACACAGGGCAATGATATCGCCGGTATGCTGGATATGACTCAGGTACTGAGCCTGTTTTCCACCCATTCCCATGTACTGGCGCTGCGTATTGCCCGCGCCACCCGCATAGAGGAACTGGCACTGGCAGCAGCCAGCCAGCAGGCCCTGGTAGAGACACTGTTCAACAACGGCATTCATACCCGGTTTTTGATGGAACTGATTGCCAGTATTAATGAACAGATTATTGAAAAAGCGTTTCAGCTGGTGGTGCCTGAGCAATGGCAGCCGCTCTGTTGCCTGTTGGTGCTGGGCTCAGAAGGCCGCGGTGAGCAAATTCTGAAAACCGATCAGGATAACGCCCTGATCCTCGCTGATGGCGTCGACTGGCCCGAGTGCCGGACTGTAATGGCGCAACTGAGCGACACCCTGTGTCAGCTCGGCTACCCGCCCTGCCCCGGAAAAGTCATGGTCAATAATCCTGACTGGGTCCAGAGTGTCTCCGGCTGGCAACACACCCTGCAAACATGCTGCGATAAAGGGGATGAAGCCGCCATGATGACGCTGGCGATCCTGGCGGATGCTCAGGCCGTTGCCGGTAACAGGCAACTGCTGGCACCGGTCAAAAACCGCCTGCATCAAAGACTCAGCAGTCAGGAATTACTGCTGGCAACCTTTGCCCGCCCGGCGCTCAAGTTCAGCGTCCCCCTGACCCTGTTCGGCCAGATCAAGCGCGGTAAAAGCGGACCGGACATCAAACGTGGCGGTATTTTCCCGATTGTTCACGGCATCAGAACCCTGGCACTCGAACACGACGTGACAGACACCAACACCTTTCGCCGCCTGGCCGTGCTGGAACAGCGCCAGGTGCTGGAGCCGAGTACGGCGTCCAATCTGAGCGAAGCACTGAAACTTTTCATCCGTCTCAGGCTGCGCCAGCAGCTCAGCCTGCCACCGGGCTCGGCCTCAGCCGGACAGCATCATCTGCTGGATCTAGCCACACTCAGCCGGGCGGAACGTGATCTCTTGCGACACAGCCTGCATGTGGTGAAAAAATTTAAAGAATGGCTCGGCTATCACTACCAGCTCAGAGACTGATACTAAGGAATGGTGAGATGAAATGAATATTCTGCGTCGTTGGTGGTATCAGTACAAATTCCGCCATCACCCGATACACGCCCTGTTTCAGCGCTATAGCGGCGATGAGCTGGTGTCGGTTGACTGTGAAACCACCAGCCTGGATCCCGCCAGCGCGGAGCTGGTGACTATCGCGGCCACCCGCATCAAAGCTAATCGGATTCTGACCAGTGAGTCACTGTATCTGACCCTGAGTCCACCCGATAGCCTGAGTGCGGCCTCGGTCACCATCCACAAGATGCGCCATCAGGATCTCAGTCACGGCCTGGCGCCCAGAGAGGCCCTGACACTGCTGCTTGAGTTCATCGGCAACCGGCCCCTGGTCGGCTATCACATCCGTTATGACAAGGCGATTCTCGACCGCTATTTCAAGCGTCTGTTCGGCTTTGCCCTGCCCAATAAACTGGTAGAAGTCAGCCACCTGTACCATGAGCAGCTTGAGCGCCAGTTGCCCAATACCTGTTACGATCTGAGCCTTGAAGCCATCAGCCGTCATTTGGGACTACCGCACCCCGAGCGGCACGATGCCTTGCAGGACAGTATTACCGCCGCCCTGATCTATGTCCGGCTCAAGCACGGGGATCTGCCCGCTCTGACCTCGCCCTTGTGAGTTTTTTGCTCGCCACTCCTCCAACCAGCCTGGCGGAAAATAATGTAAGCCAATGCAAATACACAGAAAAAGCCATGACAGCGCACACTCATCCTAAAGTCTAATTGAGCCTGTTCCGAATCTGGCTCAAGTTAACACAACTATAATGATCAATGATCCGGTCCGCGCAGGACGAAGACGGAAACACAAGGAGAATGAGATGAGTGAGGTTCATGTTTACCCTGTCAACCAGCAGATTGCTGAGCGGGCTCATATCACGGAAGAGCAATACAGCGACATGTACCAGCAATCTGTCAGCGACCCGGAAGCCTTCTGGCGTGAGCATGGTAAGATTGTTGACTGGATCACCCCGTACAACAAAATTAAACAAACCTCTTTCGATACCGGCCATGTCAATATCAAATGGTTTGAAGACGGCACACTGAACGTCTCCGCCAACTGTCTCGACCGTCACCTGGCAACCCGCGGCGATCAGCCTGCCATCATCTGGGAAGGCGACGACCCGGCCGATGACGCTACCCTGACTTATAACCAACTGCACCAGCAGGTCTGCCAGTTCGCCAACGCCCTTAAAGCACAAGGGGTCAAAAAAGGCGACGTGGTTTGCCTTTACATGCCTATGGTTGCTGAAGCCGCGGTGGCCATGCTGGCCTGTACCCGCGTCGGTGCGGTACACACTATCGTATTCGGTGGCTTCTCACCGGAAGCACTCGCGGGCCGTATCATAGATTCAAAAGCCAAAGTCGTTGTGACTGCCGATGAAGGTGTCCGCGGCGGCCGTGCTGTACCACTGAAGAAAAACGTCGACGATGCCCTGAAACATCCTGAGGTCACCAGCATCGAGAAAGTGGTGGTGTTCCAGCGTACCGGCAATCCGGTAGAGTGGGACAATCAACGTGACGTCTGGTGGCATGACGCAACCGCAGCCGTGCCGGATCATTGCGACCCGGAACCTATGAACGCCGAAGATCCGCTGTTTATCCTCTATACCTCGGGTTCGACCGGTAAGCCGAAAGGCGTGCTGCACACCACAGGCGGCTATCTGGTGTACGCGACCATGACCTTTAAATACGTCTTCGACTATCAGGAAGGTGAAGTGTACTGGTGTACCGCCGATGTAGGCTGGATCACGGGCCACAGCTACCTGGTGTACGGGCCACTGGCAAACGGTGCCACCACCCTGCTGTTTGAAGGCGTTCCTAATTATCCGTCCACCGCCCGCATGAGCGAAGTGGTCGACAAGCATCAGGTCAACATTCTGTATACCGCCCCGACCGCCATTCGCGCCCTGATGGCCAAAGGCGATGAGGCCATTGCCGGTACCCAGCGTTCATCACTGCGTATCATGGGTTCTGTCGGCGAGCCGATTAACCCGGAAGCCTGGGAATGGTATCACCGCACTATCGGTGACAGCCGCTGCCCTATTGTCGATACCTGGTGGCAAACCGAAACCGGCGGCATCCTGATCACCCCGCTGCCTGGCGCGACCGCGCTGAAACCCGGCTCGGCCACCCGTCCGTTCTTTGGCGTTCAGCCGGCTCTGGTCGATAACATGGGCAACATTCTCCCTGGTGCAACTGAAGGCAACCTGGTGATGCTGGACAGCTGGCCGGGTCAGATGCGTACACTGTGGGGTGACCATGAGCGCTTCGAACAGACTTACTTCTCGACCTTTAAAGGCATGTATTTTACCGGTGACGGTGCCCGCCGCGATGAAGACGGTTACTACTGGATCACCGGCCGTGTCGATGACGTACTGAACATTTCAGGTCACCGCATGGGGACAGCGGAAATTGAATCGGCGCTGGTGGCCTTCGATAAGATTGCAGAAGCCGCTATCGTCGGCGTACCGCACGACATCAAAGGCCAGGCGATCTATGCCTATATCACCCTGAACGACGGCGTGATACCAACGGCTGAACTGCATAAAGAAGTCAAAGACTGGGTACGTAAGGAAATCGGCCCGATAGCCACACCGGACTTCCTGCACTGGACTGACGCTCTGCCGAAAACCCGTTCAGGCAAGATCATGCGCCGGATTCTGCGTAAGATTGCCACCGGTGATACCGGCTCGCTGGGGGATACCTCCACCCTGGCCGATCCCAGTGTGGTCGACAAACTGATCGCCGAAAAAGAAAAAGTCGTCTAACCGACAAAACCTGCATTCAATCCAAGCCGCCGCCAGGCGGCTTTCTTCTTTGTCCTCCCAACTGGCTCCAGTGCCCGCGAATACACAGCAGATCCGTATTGCAGGAACTCCCGGCCACCTCCCATTGTCTGATTTGTCTTATTCACCGCCACAGCATCATTGTTTGAACCTGCTGCATTGTGCGGTGAATTTCAGCAAAACTGATTAAGATTCAAGGTGATTGGCCGCTTATCTTGTAAGTGAGGTTAATCGATCCGCTATCTTACTGAAAAATGGGGGCTGCAGGCGGCTGCTTACGCTAATTGCGTACAGTTGTAAGGTCAAAAAAGTGGTGATTAGACCAGTATTTTGCTGCGAATTGCGCTGAATTCTCTATAATTGAGCAACTAACAGGTTTTCAGCCGTGATGGTTTGCATGAAAGGAAGCAAAGTCACAGTTTTTTTGTGCTTTGTCGCTTGAATTAGCAAGAACAGGTATAGATAACAGAATATGTCGACTAATTACCGCATTTTACTGCTTAATGGACCCAATCTGAATTTGCTGGGCCTGCGCGAGCCGGGACACTATGGCCAGCAGACACTGGATCAGATTGTAGCAAACCTGAGTGCCAAAGCCGCCAGTCTGGGCGTGACACTGGATCACCTACAGTCCAATGCAGAACACGAACTGATTGAGGCCATCCACCAGGCGCACGGTAACGTGGATTTTATCCTCATCAACCCGGCAGCCTACACCCATACCAGCGTCGCCATTCGCGATGCGCTGTTGGGCGTGGCTATCCCGTTTATTGAAATACATTTGTCAAACGTGCATGCCCGCGAGCCCTTCCGCCACCATTCCTACCTGTCTGACAAGGCAGTCGGAGTGATCTGCGGCCTGGGCCCGGATGGTTATGAATTCGCCCTGGAGGCAGCTGTCCGCCGCCTTCAGAACGCTCAATGAACAACATTAAGAGTAAAGATACATGGATATTCGCAAGATCAAGAAACTTATCGAACTGGTAGAAGAATCAGGCATCTCCGAGCTGGAAATCTCTGAAGGTGAAGAATCGGTACGCATCAGCCGTACCACAGCAGCACCGGTTGCTGCACCTGCGCAAATGTACGCAGCGCCGGCACCAGCCGCTCCTGCGGCACCGGTTGCCGCACCTGCTGAAGCGGCGGCACCAGCTGCTCCTGCTGCGCCTGCCGGCCACCAGGTACTGTCTCCTATGGTCGGTACTTTCTACCGCGCGCCTAGCCCGGAAGCAAAATCCTTTGTGGAAGTCGGTCAAAGCGTAAACGTTGGCGATACCCTGTGCATCGTTGAAGCCATGAAGATGATGAACCAGATCGAAGCCGATAAAGCCGGTACCGTTGTGGCTATCCTGGCCGAAAACGGTGATCCGATTGAATTCGATCAACCTCTGGTTATCATCGAGTAACTGAGGCGCATATGTTAGATAAAGTAGTCATAGCAAACCGCGGCGAAATCGCCCTTCGTATCCTGCGTGCCTGTAAAGAGCTGGGGATCAAAACGGTCGCTGTGCACTCCACAGCTGACCGCGATCTGAAACACGTTCTTCTGGCAGATGAGTCTATCTGTATCGGTCCGGCACGAGGCACAGACAGCTACCTTAACATTCCCCGCATCATCAGTGCGGCAGAAGTGACCGGGGCTGTCGCCATCCACCCGGGTTACGGCTTCCTGTCTGAAAACGCGGATTTTGCCGAGCAGGTTGAACGTTCAGGTTTCATCTTCGTGGGCCCCAAAGCGGACACTATCCGTCTGATGGGTGACAAAGTGTCAGCCATCAACGCCATGAAAAAAGCGGGCGTGCCTTGTGTGCCGGGTTCTGACGGCCCGCTGGGCGATGATGAAGCCAAAAACAAGTCTATCGCCAAGCGTATCGGTTATCCGGTAATCATCAAAGCCTCCGGTGGCGGTGGTGGCCGTGGTATGCGTGTGGTACGCAAAGAAGCGGATCTGATCCAGTCGATCGCCATGACACGTGCAGAAGCCAAAGCGGCGTTCAGCAACGACATGGTGTACATGGAAAAATTCCTGGAAAACCCGCGTCACATCGAAGTACAGGTGCTGGCTGACGGTCAGGGCGGTGCTATCCATCTGGGCGAGCGTGACTGCTCCATGCAGCGCCGTCACCAGAAAGTGGTTGAAGAAGCACCGGCACCGGGCATCACCGAAGAAATGCGTAAATACATCGGTGAGCGCTGTACCCGTGCCTGTATCGAAATCAACTACCGCGGTGCCGGTACGTTCGAGTTCCTGTATGAAAACGGCGAGTTCTATTTCATTGAAATGAACACCCGTATCCAGGTTGAACACCCAGTTACCGAAATGGTCACTGGCGTTGATCTGATCAAAGAGCAGCTGCGTATCGCTGCCGGTCAGCCGCTGTCATTCAGCCAGAGCGACATTCACCTGCGTGGTCACGCGATTGAGTGCCGTATCAATGCTGAAGATCCGGTGCGTTTCCTGCCTTCTCCGGGCAAGATCGAGCGTTTCCATGCGCCAGGTGGTATGGGTATCCGTTGGGAATCCCACATCTACAGCGGCTACACGGTTCCGCCGCACTACGATTCAATGATCGGCAAACTGATTGCCTACGGTGAAAACCGTGACGTGGCGATTTCGCGCATGCGTAACGCCCTCAACGAAATGATCATCGACGGCATCAAGACCAATGTTCCGCTGCAGAAAGACATCATGGCAGACGAGAACTTCCAGCACGGTGGCGCTAACATCCACTATCTGGAGAAGAAGCTGGGTCTGCAATAACAGACACCTCGCTTACAGAACTGAACCAAGGCTGCCGCAAGGCAGCCTTTTTATTTTCCGAATCAATGGTCTGCCGCTGGTGAAGACGAATGTCATTTGTCACAATACTTTTCTTTTTCTTCTTTTTCTTCTTTTTCGGAACGATTTCGAACAGATTTCGACGTCGTTCGACGTTTTACACTGACTGACCGGAAATTCAGTATGAAGACACTTTCCACCCGATACCGTCAGGCGCACAGAGAAGCCAGATGGGCGCTGGGACTGGCTGTCGCCTATTTTCTGTGGTGGTACTGCTCTGCCTATTTCTTTGCCCCTGACCCCATACAGAGCAGCCTTCCTGCGCTTTACTGGGGGTTACCGCTTTGGTTTCTGCTCGCCTGTATCGTCGGCCCGGTACTCTTTACGCTGCTGTGCGCCCTGATGGTGAAATGTATTTATCAGGATATGCCGCTGTCAGCGGATGCGGAGGATGACGATGCATAATCAATTACTGATCCCGCTCGTGCTGTATCTGGCAGCCGTGTTTGCCCTGGCCCTGTTTACCCGCCGCCGCGCTCAGCAAGGCAGCGGGTTTTTAAGCGAATATCTGCTGGGTAACCGCAGTATGGGCGGCTTCGTGCTGGCGATGACGCTGGCGGCCACCTATGCCAGTGCCAGTTCCTTCATTGGCGGCCCCGGTGCGGCTTACAAGATGGGGTTGGGCTGGGTATTGCTGGCGATGATCCAGCTCCCGGCCGCCTGGCTGACACTCGGGGTACTGGGGAAAAAATTTGCGATTGAAGCCCGCAAACATAACGCGCTGACCCTCAATGACATGCTCTATGCCCGCTATCAGCACCGGGGCGTGGTAGTCTTTGCTTCCCTGGCACTGCTGCTGGCGTTTTTCGGTACCATGGTGGTGCAGTTTGTCGGTGGGGCCCGGTTGCTGCAAACCGTAACCGGCCTGTCTTACTCTCAGGGGCTGATGATTTTTGCCGCCACCGTCGGGCTGTACACCACGATTGGCGGATTCCGGGCCGTGGTCATGACCGACACCTTACAAGGCATCATGATGATCATCGGCACGCTGGCCCTGCTGGCTGGCATTATTCACGCAGGCGGTAGCCTAGGTGAGCTGGTCACCACGCTGCACCAGATCGATCCGGCGCTGATTTCGCCGTACGGTCCAGACAACTTTATGTCACAGCCCTTTATGCTCAGCTTCTGGATATTGGTCTGCTTCGGCGTCATTGGTCTGCCCCATGCCGCCGTGCGTTGTATGTCCTACAAAGACAGTCAATCCCTGCATCGCGGCATGGTGATCAGTACCGCCATGGTCGCTTTTCTGATGCTGGGGATGCACCTGGCTGGCGCACTGGGGCGGGCGATTTTCCCGGATATTGCCACGCCGGATCAGATCATGCCGACTTTGATGATGGGCGTACTGCCACCTGTCGTGGCTGGCATTTTTCTCGCCGGCCCGATGGCGGCCATTATGTCGACCATTGATTCCCAGCTGATTCAGGCTTCCGCGACACTATTGAAAGATTTGTACCTGAATTACATCAACCCCAAAGCAACGGAACAGCCTGATATCGAAAGTCGGTTGCCAAAGTTATCGCTGTGGGTGACCGGCATTTTCTCGGTGCTGGTTTTTATCGCGGCAACCCACCCGCCGGATATGATTATCTGGCTTAACCTGCTGGCCTTTGGCGGGATGCAGGCCGTCTTTCTCTGGCCACTGGTGCTGGGGTTGTACTGGCAAAAAGCCTCGGCCGCCGGGGCATTTGCCTCCATGCTGAGCGGGCTGGGATGTTACATCACACTATCGCTTTTCAAACCGGATATGCATGGTGTGCATGCGATTGTTCCAACCCTGCTGGTCGGGCTGATCAGCTTTATCGCCGCCAGCTACCTCTGGCCCAACCGGGCACATTGCCAGAACGCAAAGGCGGAATTCACTGCAAACTGACAAAATAGCACCATGGGGTGCTATTTTTTACTCTACCGTCAGTATCCTCTGCCGTGCGCGCTAGGAAGCTAATGCGAGCTGACTACTTTTCGTGCTAAACTCCGCGGCCTTATGCCAAAGTCTCTTTGATAGCGAATTTACTCATGCCTTGGATTCAACTGAAACTGAATGCCACTGCGGCCAATGCAGAAGCCATTGGCGACTTGCTGATGGATGAAACCGGCGCTCTGTCGGTCACTTTTCTCGACGCACAGGACACCCCTGTTTTCGAACCGCTGCCGGGCGAAACCCGCCTGTGGGGCGATACCGACGTCATTGGCCTGTACGATGCGGAAAGTGACATGGACATGGTGCTCTCGCTGCTGAAAAACAGTCCGTTGCTGGCTGACGATTTTGCCTACAAGGTTGAGCAGCTGGAAGACAAAGACTGGGAGCGCGAGTGGATGGATAACTTCCACCCGATGAAATTCGGTCAGCGTCTGTGGATCTGCCCGAGCTGGCGTGAAGCGCCTGAGCCGGGAGCCGTCAACGTGCTGCTCGATCCGGGCCTGGCATTCGGCACCGGGACGCACCCAACCACCTCTCTGTGCCTGGAATGGCTGGACGGCCAGGATCTGACTGGCAAAACCGTGATCGATTTCGGCTGCGGCTCCGGCATTCTGGCTATCGCTGCACTCAAGCTGGGCGCCGCCAAAGTGATCGGGATTGATATCGATCCGCAGGCAATTCTGGCCTCGCGTGACAACGCTGAACGCAATGGTGTGTCTGACAACCTGGACTTGTATCTGCCAAAAGATCAGCCGGAAAATCTGCAAGCCGATGTGGTAGTTGCCAACATTCTGGCCGGCCCGCTGCGTGAGCTGTCACCGGTTATCAAGAGCCTGGTCAGGGACAATGGCCTGCTGGCGATTTCCGGGGTACTTGAATCTCAGGCGGAAGATGTGGCCAGCCATTACAGCGACGAACTGGCACTGGATCCTATCGCCGCCCGTGAAGAATGGTGCCGGATTTCAGGTCAAAAAGCCTAATCCTGACAAATTTATCCATTGTGCATTTTGTGAGCAATACACTGAATTCCATGACCTTTTGCAATCCAAAATCAGGATGCTCAAATATTGGCCTTTTCAGCACAGCAAAAAATGCGTAAAATGCGCGCCCTTACTGGCATAGTCAGGAACAGACATTGAAGATCGGTCCATATCAATTAGACAACCCGTTAATTGTCGCGCCAATGGCAGGTGTGACCGATCGTCCGTTTCGTGAGTTGTGCCTGCGCCACGGCGCAGGTATGGCGGTCAGCGAAATGATGTCTGCCAACCCAGACGTTTGGAAAACGGCCAAGTCGCTCAACCGCATGGTGCATGAAGGTGAGTCTGGACTTCGTTCGGTACAGATTGCCGGGGCAGATCCCCGCCAGATGGCCGACGCCGCCCGCTTCAGTGTGGAGCACGGTGCCCAGATCATTGATATCAACATGGGTTGCCCGGCCAAGAAAGTGAACAAGCGCCTGGCTGGCTCTGCCCTGCTGCAATACCCGGATCTTGTCGAGGATATCCTCAAGGCCGTGGTAAGCGCCGTGAACGTCCCTGTGACGCTGAAAACACGGACCGGCTGGGATACAGAGAACCGAAACTGTGTCGAGATCGCACAGCTCGCTGAACACTGTGGCATTCAGGCACTGGCCCTGCACGGCAGAACCAAGGCCTGTATGTACAAAGGGGAAGCGGAATACGATTACATCAAGGCAGTGAAACAGGCGGTGTCGATTCCTGTGATTGCGAACGGTGATATCGACTCACCGGAAAAAGCACGCTTCGTCCTGGATTATACCGGGGCCGATGCCTTGATGATTGGTCGCCCAGCGCAGGGACGGCCGTGGATTTTTCGGGAAATCCAGCATTATTTAACAACCGGTGAACACCTGCCAGCGCCTTCTTTTGAAGAAGTCAGCAGTATCTTGCTGGAGCATGTACAGGCACTCCACGCTTTCTATGGGGAGTACCAGGGGTTACGCATCGCACGTAAACACGTGTCGTGGTACCTCAAAGAACAGGCTTCTGCGGGTGATTTCCGCCGGACCTTCAACGCACTCGAAGATGCTCAAGAGCAAATCGATGCGCTGCAAGGCTACTTCGACAACGTTGCATAAATACCAGAAGAGCTTACAGAATATGTTCGAACAAAATCTGACTTCCGAAGCACTTACAGTGACTACTGTCACTTCTCAAGACCAAATCACTCAGAAACCACTGCGTGACTCCGTCAAAGCCTCGCTTAAGAACTATCTCGCCCAGCTGAACGGTCAGGACGTCGATGATCTGTACGAGCTTGTACTGGCTGAAGTCGAGCAACCCCTGCTGGACACCATCATGCAGTACACCCGCGGCAACCAGACCCGCGCGGCAACTATGATGGGCATCAACCGCGGTACCCTGCGTAAGAAACTGAAAAAATACGGCATGAACTGATCATCAGTTCAGATGACGCTGATTTTACAGGGTTATGCGCACGCATAGCCCTTTTTTGATGGCCCTTCCCCTGTCCACCCCTGACGCTCACCCAGCCACACTTTCCCGATGCAAGCCCATAAGCCTGCAGACGCATAACAACAAACTGTAACTAAGCTACAAATTTATAGCACCTGAATAATACATTTTTATTTCACAGCGCGAACAAAATCAGAGGAGTGATTCAGATCACTAACACCACCAGAGACCTTTTGATCAGATGCATGATACGTGATCAAGATCACCATAAGATTAATAACCAATCAGTTAATAAATGTGACATCAAGCAGCTAAAATTAATTGACTATTAAAAACAGCGGCAAATGTAATTTTATTACACAGAGTAAATGTTAAATTGCTCACGATATCTTAATGGGGAATAGCTAAAAAAGGAGACGGGGATCACGAGAACCCCGTTATCAGTTCCGTTTTCAGGATCTGTGGTAGATTGATTGGGTACGAAGCAATCGACGGTTTTGGCGAACCGTTATCGACACAACAGAACTTGAAGCTGAACATCAAACGGGGAAACGTTATGATATCACCAGACACCAAGGTCAAGATACAGAATTTTGGCCGCTTCCTCTCCAACATGGTGATGCCCAATATTGGCGCATTCATCGCTTGGGGGTTTATTACCGCTCTCTTCATTCCGACCGGCTGGCTGCCCAACGAGACGATAGCCAAACTGGTTGGCCCTATGATTACTTACCTGCTGCCACTGCTGATCGGTTATACCGGGGGTAAACTGGTGGGTGGCGATCGGGGCGCCGTGGTGGGTGCCGTGACCACCATGGGTGTGATCGTAGGTACAGATATCCCCATGTTCATGGGCGCCATGATTGTCGGCCCTATGGGCGGCTGGGCGATTAAGCACTTTGATAAAGCCGTTGAAGGCAAAATCAAAAGCGGCTTCGAAATGCTGGTCAACAACTTCTCGGCTGGCATCATAGGGATGTTGTGTGCCATCGTTGCCTTTTTCCTGATCGGCCCTTTCGTGAAAATCCTCTCTGGCGGTCTGGCTGCCGGGGTCAACTTCCTGGTCGATGCCGGTTTGCTGCCGCTGACTTCAATCTTCGTTGAACCGGCGAAAATCCTGTTCCTCAACAATGCCATCAACCACGGTATCTTCTCGCCGCTGGGCATTCAGCAGGCCAATGAGCTCGGTCAGTCTATTTTCTTCCTGATTGAAGCGAATCCGGGTCCTGGCCTGGGCATTTTGCTGGCTTACATGGTGTTCGGCCGCGGTACGGCTAAACAGACTGCCGGTGGTGCTGCCATCATCCATTTCTTTGGGGGGATCCACGAGATTTACTTCCCCTATATTCTGATGAATCCGCGCCTGATCCTGGCCGCGATTGCCGGTGGCATGACAGGTGTCTTCACCCTGACCCTGTTCAATGCCGGTCTGGTCTCGCCTGCATCACCTGGCTCTATTTTTGCCGTGATGCTGATGGCGCCGAAAGCCTCCATAGTGGGCGTGCTGTGCTCTATCGTGGCAGCCGCGACTGTGTCCTTCCTGGTAGCTGCACTGCTGCTGAAAACCCAGAAAGTGACCGAAGACGACGACGGCAGCGCGCTGAAGAATGCCAGCGAGAAAATGAAAGCCATGAAATCGGGCAAAGCCGCTGAAGGCAGTGCTGCCACAGGCTCTGCGGCGACCACTGCCAGCAGCCACCCAGCATCCAAGGTTCAGCTCAGTCAGGTTCGCCGCATCATAGTGGCCTGTGATGCCGGTATGGGTTCCAGCGCCATGGGGGCCGGTTTACTGCGCAAGAAAGTCAGTGAGGCCAGACTGAATATTGATGTCACTAACAGCGCCATCAACAACCTGCCCGATGATGTCGACATTGTTATCACCCACAAAGATCTCACTGAGCGTGCCCGCAAGCATGCCCCGCAGGCTCAGCATATTTCGCTGACCAACTTCCTTGATGGTCAGGTATACAATGATTTGATCACCCGTATCATTGCCGCGTCCAGCCCGGAAGCGGCGAATGACCCGAACCTGGTGAAACTGACACCGGTTGCCGCCAATGACGACAGCCTGGAACCGCAGCAACCCTCTGTTTTCCAGATCCAGGCGGCCAACATCCATCTTGGGCTCAAAGCCACCAATAAGGACGATGCCATCCGCTTTGCCGGTGAGCAGCTGGTCAAAATGGGCTATGCCGAACCTGAATACATTGATGCCATGTTTGCCCGCGAGGCACTGGTGCCGACTTATCTCGGTGAGTCAATCGCTGTGCCGCATGGTACGGTGGAGGCCAAAGACAGAGTGATCAAAACAGGTATCGTCATTTGCCAGTACCCTGCCGGGGTGGCATTTACCGATGACGAAGACGACATTGCCCATCTGGTGATCGGCATTGCCGCCAAAAATGACGAACACATTCAGGTGATTACTACCATCACTAACGCACTGGATGACCACGAGGCCATTGAACGCCTCAAGCGTACCCAGGATGTCCGGGAAGTACTCAGCATTCTGGCCAGTGAAGAAGCGGCGTAACCGCCAGTGCAGATTCCGGGGCCGCCCAGCGCGGCCTCTTACAAACTTAAGGTAGTCATCATCATGAAAGCAGTTCATTTTGGCGCCGGCAATATCGGCCGGGGGTTTATTGGTAAAGTACTGGCAGATGCCGAGGTTAACGTCACTTTTGCCGACGTTAACGGGCCTTTGATCGATCAGCTCAGCCATGCGCAGTCTTACAATGTCAAAGTGGTAGGCAATGACTGTCATCTGGATACCGTCAGCCATATCACAGCGGTCAATGCCGCCGGACCGGATGTAATCAATCAGATAGTGCATACCGATCTGATCACCACAGCCGTCGGCCCTGCAGTGCTGGATAAAATTGCCAGTACCATAGCAAACGGGCTGGCCAAGCGATTTGAAGCAGGTAACACCCAGCCGCTCAATATCATCGCCTGTGAAAACATGGTGCGGGGCACCACGCATCTGAAAGAAGAAGTCTATAAGCAATTAACGCCGGTGCACCGGCAGCTGGCGGATCAGTATGTCGGTTTTGTCGATTCGGCCGTCGACCGCATTGTGCCGCCGGCGGAAGCCGCTAACGATGATCCCCTGGAAGTCACAGTGGAAAGTTTCAGCGAGTGGATTGTCGACCAGCAACAGTTCAAAGGCGAGATTCCCAGCATTGCCGGGATGGAAGCCACAGATAACCTGATGGCATTTGTCGAGCGGAAGTTGTTTACCCTCAATACAGGCCATATCATTACCGCCTATCTGGGCGCGCTGAAAGGTTACCAGACGATCCGCGACGCGATAGAAGATGAAGACATCCGCGGACAGGTCCGAACTGCAATGCTGGAAAGCGGCGAAGTGCTTATTCGCCGGTATGGCTTTGATCGTGAGCAGCATTATGCTTACATCGAAAAAATCCTGACCCGCTTTGCCAATCCCTTCCTGCGCGATGAGATTGACAGGGTAGGCCGCCAGCCGCTGCGCAAGCTGGGCAGCAACGACAGATTGATCAAGCCCCTGCTGGGCACTCTGGAGTATGGCATTGACAACCGCATGCTGATCAAAGGCATAGCTGCGGCCTTGAAGTATGTTAACGATACCGATCCGCAGGCAATGGAACTGCAGCAAACATTACACGAGAAAGGGGTCCGTCAGACACTGGCACAGTACACAGGTCTGGACGCTGACAGCGAAGTGGCCCGTGATATTGAACACTGCTATCAGACGCTGACCTGATCACCTTGCGGGGAGTTCGCTCCCCGCCTTTGCGGCACAAAGAGAAGACGAAGCCATGGCACCCTGTGAACACGAAGCTGACATGATTGAACGCCTGAACCAGGCCACCACAGTACGCGGCTTTTTTATTACCTCTGTGGATATCTTGGAAAAAGCCGTCGATGCACTCATCCAACGGATTTTCCGCAAGGACGACTTTGCGGTGAAATCTGTGGTGGAGCCGCTGCTGCACGACACAGGTCCGCTTGGGGAGCTCAGCGTGCGCCTTAAACTGCTGTACGGCCTGGGGGTGATTGCCCAGCCTGTCTATCAGGATATTGAACGCTGCCTGCATATCAAAGACATGCTCAACCGTGATGTGACCGAATACCATTTTACCGACCCTAAAATCATTAAAGAAATCAAGGCGCTTCACCAGGCCAATGTGATGGGCATTGCCCAGTTGGACATGGCCCCGATCACAGAAGACATCGATCTTGCTTTTTACCAGATGCAGACCGCTCGTCAGGAACAGATAGTCAAATCCACTCTTGCACTGGCCATTTCCGGCATTGCCACTTCCCTCAACAAAGACAGCCCGTTTTAAATCCGTCCGCTTTACCCTGCCCTGCCTTGTGGCAGACAACCTGAACAACGACTCGTCCCGTCAATTGCTCCGCTCACATGAACGCTCAGTAAGCCATTGATATAACCAAATATAAAATATAAGAAAGGGATGGCAGGAGGGATTATCGGGCAGGAAAACCAGCTGGTATCCCAGCTGGCGGGTATCACGACAGATTACAGATAGTCACACAGATAAGCGGTTGTTTCTGCAATCTTGACATCGAATGAGGCATCACCCGGGACTTCAAAATCATCACCGGCATTGTAGGTTTCCCAATCGACATGGCCCGGCAGCTTGACCGAAATCGCCCCTTTGACCACTGTCATGCGCTCTGGAGCAGCGGTGGCAAAGGTATAAGATCCCGGAAGCATCACGCCGACACTGCTGCGCGCACCCTCGGCTTCGAAACCAATAGATTTTACATTTCCATCAAAATATTCGTTAGTATTCAGCATGATAATCCTTATCCTGTTATTCTGTTCGGGCATTGGAAACCCATCACGCTATCACAGTTTTTTGCGGTCGCATACACCTTTATCAGCCCTTGCTGAGGGCTGAGTCATTACTGTTCATCGGCCAGGGCTTCCAGGATGGAGCAGTGGCTGGCATCGTCATCCGCCTCGCCGCAACAGGCATCATTCAAGCGCTTCAGTGCCCGGCGTATTCGCTGTAATTCCGCCAGTTTGCTGTCAATATCGTCTAACTTGGCCTGAGTGATGGCTTTTACTTCCGCACAGCTGTGCTGATCGGCTTCGACCCGTATCGCCAGCAGCTCCCGGATCTCCTCCAGGCTCAGGCCGATGGCTTTTGCCCGCAGAATGAAGCGAATGCGGGAGACATCGTCGTCGCTGTAGAGCCGGTAGCCGCTTTCACTGCGCTCGCCGGGGATCAGCAAGCCATTCTTCTCGTAAAAGCGCAAGGTATCACTGCTGACCTCGCAGAGCTTTGCCAGTTGTCCGATCAAGTACCTAGCCATATAACCTCATGATCCTTATTAACTCTCCCTGCACAGCGCTCACGGCTGACCGTTTACGGCCCAAGGCAAACGTTTGCGCAATGCCGGGAATCATGTAAAATACGCGCCATTACGCAAATCCCATCCCGCCTGACGGATGAGGCTATTTGCCAAAGGCAATCTCAGTATAACAGGTCAGCTTTTGGCAAATAATTCACCGCAATCAAAGAGATGGTAGCAATGGAAAACGCTCGTCCTATTCGCCGTGCTCTGATCAGCGTATCAGACAAAACGGGAATTGTTGAATTCGCACAAGCTCTTGCCAACCGTGGCGTCGATATCCTGTCCACTGGCGGTACTGCCCGCCTGCTGGCTGATAAAGGTATTCAGGTGACTGAAGTCTCCGACTATACGGGCTTCCCTGAAATGATGGATGGCCGTGTTAAAACCCTGCACCCGAAAGTGCATGGCGGCGTACTGGGCCGACGTGGCCAGGACGATACGATCATGGCTGAGCATGGCATTGCACCGATTGATATGGTGGTGGTTAACCTCTATCCGTTCGCGGCGACAGTCGCAAAGCCGGGTTGTACATTAGAAGACGCCGTTGAGAACATTGATATCGGTGGTCCGACTATGGTACGCAGTGCCGCAAAAAACCATAAAGATGTGACTATAGTCGTGAATGCGCACGATTATGACCGCGTGCTGGCTGAAATGGCCGACAACGACGGGTCACTGACTCACGCTACCCGCTTCGATCTGGCGATTGCGGCGTTCGAACACACAGCCGCTTACGACGGCATGATCGCCAACTATTTCGGCACCATGGTGCCCTCTTATGGCGACCCAGCTGACGAGGACTCTAAGTTCCCGCGCACCTTCAATCAGCAGTTCGTCAAGAAGCAAGGCATGCGCTATGGCGAAAACAGCCATCAGGATGCCGCTTTCTACGTCGAAGCACAGCCGGAAGAAGCCTCTGTGGCCACAGCGCGCCAGTTGCAGGGCAAAGCTCTGTCTTACAACAACATAGCCGATACCGATGCCGCGCTGGAATGCGTTAAAGAATTCGACCAGCCAGCCTGTGTGATAGTGAAACACGCCAACCCTTGCGGTGTGGCACTGGGTGCTAACCTGCTGGAAGCCTATGATCGCGCTTACAAGACAGACCCGACATCTGCGTTTGGCGGCATCATCGCCTTCAATGGCGAACTGGATGCTGCAACCGCCAAAGCCATTGTTGAGCGCCAGTTCGTTGAAGTGATTATTGCCCCCAGCGTCAGCGCCGAAGCCGCTGCTGTGGTGTCTGCCAAGCAAAACGTCCGTCTGCTGGAATGCGGCCAGTGGCACAGCAAAACCACAGAGTTTGACATCAAACGCGTCAACGGTGGCCTGCTGGTGCAGGACCGCGACCAGGGCATGGTCGGCCTGGATGATCTCAAAGTGGTCACCCAACGCCAGCCAAGCGACGAAGAGCTGCGCGATGCCCTGTTCTGCTGGAAAGTGGCTAAATACGTGAAATCCAATGCGATCGTCTACGCCAAAGGCAACATGACCATCGGTGTAGGCGCCGGCCAGATGAGTCGCGTATATTCAGCCAAAATTGCCGGTATCAAAGCGGCGGACGAAAAGCTGGAAGTGGCTGGCAGTGTGATGGCATCAGATGCCTTCTTCCCGTTCCGCGACGGTATCGATGCGGCGGCAGCAGCCGGTATCACCTGTGTGATTCAGCCGGGCGGGTCAATGCGTGATGACGAAGTGATTGCCGCTGCCGACGAACACGGCATGGCCATGGTCTTCACAGGCATGCGTCACTTCCGTCATTAATCAATCGTAAGGCTCCGCGATCACTGTGGAACCTTGCTTTATTTCTTGGGCGCTCAACAGGTTTGGGCGCTTTCGATTAAGCAACTTTTAAGCATTTAGCGCTAAGCCAGGTTTTCGATCTCAAGGAAAGCGCACGCAGTTGATACCGAATCAATGAGTACGCTTGACACAGAAATCGCCAACCTGGCGACGCGATAAGGATCAAAAGATGAAAGTTCTTGTCATTGGTAATGGCGGCCGCGAGCACGCCCTGGGCTGGAAAGCCGCACAATCGGCACAGGTAGAGAAAGTCTTCGTGGCACCGGGCAATGCTGGTACTGCCTTAGAGCCAAAACTGGAAAATGTCGCGATTGGCGTGGAAGACACTGCGGCACTGGTGGCGTTTGCCAAAGAGCAGCAAATCGGCCTGACCATTGTTGGCCCGGAAGCACCACTGGTGATAGGTGTGGTTGACGCATTCCGTGCTGCGGGCTTGCCGATTTTCGGTCCGACCCAGGCCGCCGCCCAGCTGGAAGGCTCCAAAGCCTTCACCAAAGACTTCCTGGCCCGCCATCAGATCCCGACGGCAGAATACCAGAACTTTACCGAGATCGAGCCAGCTCTGGCTTACCTGAAAGAAAAAGGCGCGCCCATTGTGGTCAAAGCCGATGGTCTGGCAGCCGGTAAAGGCGTGATCGTGGCCATGACGCAAGAGGAAGCCGAGGCGGCAGTCCGCGATATGCTGGCAGGCAATGCCTTTGGTGAAGCCGGTCACCGCGTTGTCATTGAAGAGTTCCTCGACGGCGAAGAAGCCAGCTTCATTGTGATGGTGGACGGCGAACACATACTGCCGATGGCAACCAGTCAGGATCACAAGCGCGTAGGTAACGGCGACACAGGTCCGAATACCGGCGGCATGGGCGCTTACTCGCCGGCCCCTGTAGTGACTCAGGAAATCCACCAGCGCGTGATGGACGAAGTGATTGTTCCTACCGTGCGTGGCATGGCAGCCGAGGGCAACCCCTACACAGGCTTTCTGTATGCCGGCCTGATGATCATGGCCGACGGCACACCGAAAGTGATTGAGTATAACTGCCGCTTCGGCGACCCGGAAACTCAGCCTATTATGCTGCGCCTGCAATCGGATCTGGTTGAGCTGTGCCTGGCGGCTGTCGATGGCAAACTGAATACCGTGGACTCTCAGTGGGATCCGCGTGCAGCGATTGGTGTGGTGCTGGCTGCCGGTGGTTATCCGGGCGACTACAGCAAAGGGGATGTGATTTCCGGTCTGCCCCTGCAAGACGGCAACGCACAAAAAGTCTTCCATGCCGGCACTACCAGCAAAGACGGTGCCGTGGTGACCAATGGCGGCCGCGTGTTATGTGCCACTGCTATGGGCGACACAGTGTCTGATGCTCAGCAACGTGCTTATGCGCTGGCAAAACAAATCCGCTGGAACGGTGTGTTCTTCCGTGACGACATTGGCTACCGCGCCATTGCCCGTGAACAGGACTGATCTGCCACCGCACACAAACTAAAAATAAGGCGCCGAAAGGCGCCTTATCTGTTGTTATCCACTTATCTTTCGCTCTGTCCGTCAGGACACATCCAGTAATCTGGGCGGCGTCAGGCAGTGCTGCGCGGTTGTCCGGTTCAGCACCATCTGCTGCGCGGTGACCTTGCCCCGGCCATCCGATTTTCCGATCAGTGCGATATAACCTGGCTGGGCATTGATCTGCTGCCAGTTAATCTCAATCTCAGCCTGAGCATCACAATGGACAAACCGTTGACCGTCCCACACACCCTGCACCAGCTGGAATCCCTCTCGCGACTGCTCTCGGACAAGAGCCACCGCCATGTCAGCCTGCTGGCTGAGCTGATGCAGCTGAGTATCAGACAAAGGAAAAACCGTGTCGCCAACTTTATAGCGCTGGAACACCGCCTCGCCGTGCTGATCGTAACGCACATGCAATTCAAACGGCTGGTGTTTATCGTCTTTCAGCGCTGTGCCGGCCCGCTTCAATTCACGCAACTGCCCGTCATGCCAGCGATAATCCGTCTGATACTCACCGTAATCGCCCATCCAGACCCGTTCAGCCAAAGACTCGGTTTTCGATTGACGCAGGTTGACCCAGTACAGTGATGACGCATCACCGACGACCTGACCGCCGCTAAGGCGTTCCAAAGGAGACAGTGTGTGTTGTGATAAAGCAGAGCTGCCACAGGCAGAAAGCAGGAAAGTCAGTACAATCAGGCAGGTTCGTTTCATAAATAAAAACTCCGCCGAAGTTATCCCCGGCGGAGTTAAGATTATTTTACAGAATCTTTCAGCGCTTTACCTGCAACGAAAGCAGGTACGTTGGCTGCAGCGATCTGGATTTCTTTACCAGTCTGCGGGTTACGACCTGTACGCGCTGCGCGGTGGTTTACTTTAAATGTGCCAAAGCCAATAAGTTGAACCTGGTCACCGGATTTCAATGCTTCGGTGATGCCGCTCAGGGTTGATTCCAGCGCATCTTTTGCTTGCGCTTTAGTCAGGTCCGCTTGTTCAGCAATCAGGTCAATCAGTTGGGTCTTGTTCATTCGGTTTCCCTTCTAAGGTTTTTTCTTCAGACTTATCCACTCTAATTCAAAAGAAGCCCATGTGGCAAAGGTTTGTCGGCTTTCCTGTGGTTAGCTGCGGGGTCTTTAACCATAAACTGAGCGCAAGTTCACAAATTGTTACTATCCTGAAGAAGACGCTGGTTGCTTTTGCTTCTTATTGCACCAATTAATACTCAAATAACTCAAGAAGCTAGGTGCCGTGAGTTCAACGTATTCATACACACCAGTGCTGTTGCGGTCCTTATCATTCGACAATTTGAGGCCACTTGAGTCCTTCATAGTTATTCCACTAAGAGCAAATCAAAACGCATGTTACTTCTGACCTTCTATATCTCAATCGCAATAGGTATTTCTTTTATCTGCTCTGTGCTGGAAGCTGTACTGCTCAGTATTTCTCCCAGCTACATTGGCACCCTGCGTCAACAAGAACATCCCATGGCAGACAAACTGGCAGAGCTGAAAGGCAATATCGATCGTCCACTGGCGTCGATTCTGACCCTGAACACCATAGCCCACACCATTGGTGCCGCAACGGCCGGTGCCCAGGCCGCCGTCGTCTTCGGCAGTCAGTGGCTAGGGGTATTCTCTGCTGCGCTCACAGTCGGCATTCTTCTGCTGTCAGAGATCATTCCCAAAACCATAGGCGCGACCTACTGCCGCCAGTTGGCACCGTTCACGGCTCATGTACTGGAATGGATGATCTGGCTGCTTCGTCCTTTCGTGTGGGTCTCGGAGCAAATCACCCGCCGTTTGTCGCAGGGCCACCAGCCCCCGAAACTGCGTGATGAGCTCTCAGCCATGGCCATGCTGGCCAAAGAGTCCGGCGAACTGGCCGAAGGGGAATCGAAAATCATGCATAACCTGCTGCAGTTCTGTGATGTCAGCGTGAGTAAAATCATGACGCCACGGCCGGTCCTGTTCCGTGTCGAGGGCAGTTTGTCTATCAACGAATTTTTGAGTCAGGCCAAAGACAGCCCTTTTTCACGCCCGTTGATCTACCAAGGCAGTAAAGACAATATTCTCGGATTTGTTCACCGTCTCGAACTGTTTGCCGCCAGTCAGAGCGGACAGGGCAATCTGCTGCTCAGTGACTTAATGCGTCCGCTGCCTGTGGTTCTGAATCTGGATACTGTTCCGGTGGCGTTTGAAAAACTGATGAAAGAGCGCGTCCAGCTGGCGTTAGTGGTCGATGAATACGGCACTGTGATGGGACTGGTTACCCTGGAAGATATTTTCGAGAGCCTGGTCGGCGAAGAAATTGTCGATGAAGCCGATACCAGCACCGACATGCAGCAACTGGCGTTTCAGCGCTGGGAACGCTGGAAGAAAAAACACGGGGTGATTGAAAACCGCGACGACGACGAAGACGATTACAACAACTGACCCCTCAACAAAGACGAACCAGGCAGGATAGCGATCCTGCCTTGTTCGGCACAGACTCTCAAATCAGAGCGCAATCCCGATATTACTCACCCCGTCGTCACGCAGTTCACGGCGCAGGCTTTTAATCAGCTCGATATCCCGGCCATCTGTCTCTTTCAGTGCACGGTAGATAGCCCACTGGACATCCCATTCTTCGCACACGGCCTGATTGTTCTTCTGGTTGTCGTTGGTGATTTCCTCACCCTCGCGCGCTTGTTCCAGATTGGCTACCGTTTCAACCGACAGGGAACTGATGCTCAGTGCGGTCTCAGGGATCAGATCACGATCCAGCAGCGCATGCAGCAGATCAGACAGCCCGACACAGGCATCGATCGCCGGATTCACCGCATACAAATCAAAATCGTCGGCAGCAGGCACCATCTCTTCCAGCTTCTCCAGCTGGTTTTCAAAATTGATCTTGGCATTTTTCACCGTCAGGATTTCCCAGACGCTGTCGAGGATAAGACGATAAGGCTGAGGATCCGCAAATTCAGTCTCGCGGCAGAAGAAAGCGTAATTGGGATACATCCGCTCGCAAAGTGAGGCCATAAAGGTCAGGTATTGCCAGGGTTCAAATTTTTCTAGGCGAAGCTGAATTGGATTCTTAAGCATGGGATAATCTGTCTGAAAACGTTAACTTGAATTTTACTTGATAACCCGCCAGCGCAAAAGGAAAAAGCCATGCATCAACTCTGTATTGTTTCCCGACGGGCAGACCTGTACCGCCAACTGATTGAAGAAGCAGACTTACCGGCGCTGTCACTGACAGACAATCCTGACGAGGCGACGCTGGTGCTGGCCGATCCGCCATTAATCACTGACAGGTTGACGCAATTTCCGCAGCTGCGCTGGCTGCAATCCACCTATGCCGGCATTGACGCCCTGATCCAGCCCGGATTGCGCAACGATTATGCGCTGACCAATGTCCGGGGGATCTTCGGCCAGTTGATCAGCGAATACGTGCTGGGTTTGCTGATCAGCCACCAGCGCCATTTCGGCCGTTATCAGGTCCAGCAACAGCAGGCGCAGTGGCAACCGCACAGCTACGGCGCTCTGTCTGACAAAACCATGGTGATTCTGGGCACCGGCTCGATTGGCCAGCATCTGGCTGGCGCAGCCAAAGCGTTAGGAATGACAGTGCTGGGCGTGAACCGCTCCGGCGAAAGTGCTGCCCCTGATTTTGATAAGGTCATGGCTATCAAGGATCTGAACGAGGCACTGCAACAGGCTGATGTGCTGGTGTCAGTGCTGCCTGCCACTGCGATGACAGACAATCTGCTCAATGCCGACAGCCTGAGCCATTGCCGCGGTAGCTTACTCTTCAATGTCGGCCGGGGTAATGCGGTGTGTGAGCCAGGCCTGCTGCAGGCACTGGCCAGTGGCGCGCTCAGCCATGCTTTTCTGGATGTGTTCAAACAAGAGCCGCTGCCGGCTGAGCACCCTTTCTGGTGTCACCCTCAGATAACTGTCACCCCGCACATTGCCGCCGAGAGCTTCCCGCAACAGGTCATGGAGATATTCAAAACCAACTACCTGCGCTATGTTGAAGGTAAGCCGCTGCAATACCAGATTGACTTCACACTCGGTTATTAAGGCTGATTATGGCAAATCTCAACCCTCCGCACACCTTATCGGCATTGCTGAACCAGATCCGTCAGTGCGAGCTGTGTAAAGCCCACCTGCCGCTCGGTCCGCGGCCGGTGATTCAAGCCAGCAGCGAAGCACGCTTAATGATAGTCGGCCAGGCCCCGGGCACCCGGGTCCATGACACTGGCATTCCCTGGAACGATCCAAGCGGCGACCGGCTGCGCCGCTGGCTGGATCTCGATCGTGATACTTTCTATGATCCCAGCCGTATCGCCATTATGCCGATGGGGTTTTGTTATCCGGGAAAAGGCAAGAGCGGGGACTTGCCGCCAAGACCCGAATGCGCGCCGCAATGGCATGGCCAGGTCTGGCCGCTGCTGCCCAATATCGGCATGACACTGCTGGTCGGCCAGTATGCGCAGAATTACTATCTGTCAGATAAACCCAAAACCCTGACCGACACAGTCAGAGCCTGGCGGCAATGGGCGCCAGATTATCTGCCACTGCCTCACCCATCGCCGCGCAATACCTTGTGGCTGAAGAAAAACCCCTGGTTTGAAACCGATGTCGTGCCCTACATCCGCGACTATGTCCACCAGCACCTGGGGCTGTAAGCTGCCTGTAAAACGCAAAAAGCGAGCCATTCAGCTCGCTTTCTGGTGTCATCAGCCGCCGCTTACTTGTGATAAGGGGCAGACAGCTCATGGACCGCCTCGACAAAGACGCCGGCATTTTCCGGCGGTACGTCGAGATGGATACCGTGGCCCAGGTTAAAGACATGACCCGTGCCTTCACCGAAGCCAGACAGAATACCGGCCACTTCTTCACGGATACGCTCTGGCGACGCGTACAGCATGGACGGGTCCATATTGCCTTGCAGGGCCACTTTGTCACCCACACGGCGCTTGGCGTCGGCAATATCAATGGTCCAGTCCAGACCCACCGCATCACAACCGGTTGCCGCAATCGCTTCCAGCCACATACCACCGTTTTTGGTAAACAGGGTCACAGGGACACGGCGGCCTTCGTTTTCACGGATCAGGCCATCGACAATCTTGTGCATGTACTGTAGCGAAAACAGCTGGTAATCACGCGGGGTCAATACGCCACCCCAGGTGTCAAACACCATCACTGACTGGGCACCGGCTTTGATTTGAGCATTCAGGTACTGAATCACACTGTCGGCCAGTTTATCCAGCAGTGCATGCAGAACTGCAGGTTCGGCGTACATCATTTTTTTGATTTTTGTAAACGCCTTAGTGCTGCCGCCTTCCACCATGTAAGTAGCCAGCGTCCACGGGCTGCCGGAAAAGCCAATCAGCGGCACCTCACCTTTCAAATCTTTTCGGATTTGACGCACGGCGTTCATAACATATTGCAGCTCACCTTCCGGGTCAGGGATACCTATCTTATCGACATCGGCTTTACAGGTGATAGGACGCTCGAATTTTGGCCCTTCACCGGTTTCAAAATACAGTCCAAGACCCATAGCATCTGGAATGGTCAGGATGTCAGAAAACAGGATAGCGGCATCCAGCGGAAAACGGCGCAAAGGTTGCAAAGTCACTTCGCTGGCCAGTTCAGCATTCTTACACAGCGACATAAAGTCGCCAGCCACGCCGCGGGTTGCACGGTATTCTGGTAGATAACGGCCTGCCTGACGCATCATCCATACAGGGGTGCAGTCAACCGGCTGCTTGAGTAAAGCACGCAGATAGCGATCGTTTTTCAATTCTGTCATTGTCAACATCCTGGCAAATAATTGAGTACATTGTAACACCCTGATCCGGCAACAGCAGCTATGCATTCACCCTGAATGGCAATTAATGCCGCGTAGAGCACATCGCTTGTCAGCCGTACGGTTTAAGCATCTGCTGTTTCATTTTTGGCAATCTAATGTTGCAGATATTTTAATCAATAGCCTATCGGTTCTCTGATACTGTTATTAACAGCCAACATCGGCTAATGCAAAAATTGGAGGATCTATGGACCTGCAAGTTGTTATCGAATTTACTGAAACCGGTGTGTACAAAGACCGCTGTTGGGAAAACTCTTTCAAAGCCATGAAAGGACAGTTGCATAAAGTCACCCCGCATTATGCCGCACACCTGATTAAGCATTCCAAAGCCATTTTCCGCGGACTGCCAGAAAGCCACTCAGGCTGATAGGAGCCTGGGTCCCTTCCAGTAAATTATCTCCCTGGCATTTACTGGTCACCATCTTTCCGGATTGCTGCTTCCTGCCTGATAGCCTCGCAAGTAGCCTGAATAAGACGATGCGCAATCGTCCCTGGTGGCGCGATCTGCGGTAACTGATCATGTTTAAACCAGCGGGCATCCACCAGCTCTTCGTAATCCGGACGGATAACACCACTTTGGTGTTCCGCCAGAAATCCCATCATAATGTTGGACGGAAACGCCCAGGGCTGACTGTCAAAGTAGCGGATATTGGTCACTTCAATACCCGTCTCTTCTTTGACTTCACGAGCCACACATTGCTCCAGGGTTTCTCCGGCTTCAACAAAGCCGGCAATAACGGTATACATGCCACTTTTGTGGCGGGGATGCTGCGCCAGCAAAATGCAGTCATCTTTCTTCACCGCAACAATGATACAGGGAGCAATGCGCGGATAATGGTAGCTGTCACAGGCCTGGCAACGCATAGCGTGTGCACCGTCTGCCAATGTCGTTTTCCCGCCGCAGGAAGAACAAAATGCCTGCGTCTCGCACATATGGGATAACTGCATCGCTTTGCCGGCCAGCGCAAACAGATCCTCATGCTCGTGAAGAAATTCCCTGAGAGAATAAAATTTTTTATCGGCCAATAAATCAGGATCTTCCAGCCATCTCACCGGGTATCCCTGATGAAAACCGATCACGGTGGATCTTGCAAGATCCAAGTCAGTAAAGCCTTCCAGTGTAAGCGGTAACTTACCATTTTCTAAATAAATTCTGCGGTCACGAATGACACACCAGTAGCTGTGTTCTTGCTTTTTTGACATTAGCTGCTCCTCCATCCTTGCAGGGTATCAGTTTTGCTGGCAATCTAAACCTAACAGTGGAATTTGGCTTTGCCATATTGGTACTCTTAGTGTCACTAAGAGTTTGACAGGTATTGTTTTCGGCTCCTGCTTCTTGCGGGGCGATCATGAGGACATGGTCATGCTTAGTAAATTCGAACAAGTGCAAAAACAATGGGGTGGCAACAATGATGTCATCGATCATTGGCTGATGTCGAGGCAGCAGCTGCTGATAGATTACTGCAAATTAGCAGGCTTACCTCCCTTTGAAAATAAATCCCGGCAACTTCCCACGTCATCGCAGCTCCAACTCTTCAGCCAGCAACTGGTTGATTACATCTCCGAAGGTCACTTTAAAATTTATGACAAGGTGATGGCAAGGTGGCAGGCGACCGGATATTCCCCAACCACAGAAATCTCACAGCTCTACAACAAAATTACTGATACCACAGATCCCTTGCTGAATTTTGCAGACCGCTATTGTGAGATCACAGACGACAGTGATGATTGGGATAATTTTGATAACGAATTGTCCATGGTGGGTGAACAAATCGAATTAAGGTTCGAGCTGGAAGATGATCTGATTGAGCTGATCAGTGAAAGTTTAGCCGTTCCACCCGGCGCTTAATCACAGCAAATCACACGCTGTGCTACCAAGAACGGGTAATCAGAATCCCTGATTACTGTATGCATCTTTGTCTGTTTAAAATCAGCCAGAGCCCAAAAACAGTCAGGCCGCTGAAAACACATAACCAACGAATTTAAACATAAAAACAAAAGGCACCCCTGAGGGTGCCTTTTTCAGTTTTCGGTTATGCAAGAACCAAACAGATCTTAATCTTCGTCGTTCAAACCGGCATTCAGCAGTGCTGCCAGGTCTTGAGACGCCTGCTCGGCATCAACCTGAGGCTCTACCGGAGCCAGATCCGCATCACGACGACGCTGACGCTGCTGGTGATAAGAGAAACCTGTACCCGCAGGGATCAAACGACCCACGATGACGTTTTCTTTCAGACCACGCAGCTCATCACGCTTACCGGCAACCGCAGCTTCAGTCAGTACGCGAGTCGTTTCCTGGAACGACGCGGCAGAGATGAAGGACTCAGTAGCCAGAGACGCTTTGGTAATACCCAGCAGATCACGCTCAAACAGTGCAGGCTGCTTGTCTTCAGCAATCAGCTGACGGTTGGCGATGTTCACGCGGGAGAATTCCACCTGCTCGCCTTCCAGGAACTCAGAGTCACCCGGAACCGTAATGGTTACCTTACGCAGCATCTGACGGATGATAGTCTCGATGTGCTTATCGTTAATCTTAACGCCTTGCAGACGGTAAACTTCCTGAACCTCGTTAACGATGTATTCTGCTACCGCGTGAACGCCACGCAGACGCAGGATATCGTGTGGAGCTTCCGGACCATCGGCAATAACATCACCTTTTTCAACTTTCTCGCCTTCAAAGACGTTCAGCTGACGCCACTTAGGAATCATTTCCTCATATGGCTGGCCATCAGTTGGGGTGATGATCAAACGACGCTTACCTTTGGTCTCTTTACCGAAGGATACTGCACCTGTGATTTCAGCCAGGATTGCAGGCTCTTTCGGCTTACGCGCTTCGAACAGGTCAGCAACGCGTGGCAGACCACCGGTGATATCTTTCGTACCGCCAGATTCCTGAGGAATACGAGACAGCGTGTCACCGATACCAACCGCAGAACCGTCTTCCAGCTGAACAATGGCTTTACCCGGCAGGAAGTACTGCGCAGGCATATCTGTACCCGGAATCATGACATCGTTGCCTTTGTCATCAACCAGTTTCACCATTGGACGCATATCTTTACCTGCACCGGTACGCTCGGCACCGTCCAGGATTACGATAGAAGACAGACCGGTCAGGTCGTCCGTCTGGCGAGAAACCGTCACACCATCGATCAGATCCACAAACTGGATATGACCTGCCACTTCAGTAATGATTGGCATTGTGTGTGGGTCCCAGTTCGCCACCACTTCACCGGCTTCAACCGCATCGTTGTCGCCTTTGCCCAGCATCGAACCGTATGGCAGCTTGTAGCTTTCCTTGGTACGACCGAACTCATCAACAATAGTCAGCTCAGCAGCACGCGAAGTGATAACCAGCTTGCCATCGTTATTAGTAACGAACTTGGCATTGTGCAGCTTCAGAGAACCTTTGTTCTTCACCTGAATACTGTTTTCTGCTGCCGCACGAGAAGCCGCACCACCGATGTGGAACGTACGCATCGTCAGCTGTGTACCTGGTTCACCGATGGACTGTGCTGCCACAACGCCGACTGCTTCACCCTGGTTAACCAGGTGACCACGAGCCAGGTCACGACCATAACAGTTACGGCAACAACCGAAGTCGTTTTCACAAGTAACAACAGAACGCACTTTAATCTGGTCAACTGAGTTGTCTTCCAGAATGTCACACCACTTCTCGTCCAGCATAGTGTTGCGTTGAACCAGTACTTCTTCAGTACCTGGTTTCAGCACATCATCGGCCACGACTCGACCCAGTACGCGATCTCGCAGCGGCTCTTTAACATCACCACCTTCGATCAGCGGCATCATAGTGATACCTGCGTGCGTACCACAGTCATCAGCTGTGATCACCACATCCTGGGCAACGTCTACCAGACGACGAGTCAGGTAACCTGAGTTCGCTGTTTTCAGTGCCGTATCCGCCAGACCTTTACGCGCACCGTGCGTGGAGATGAAGTACTGGAGTACGTTCAGACCTTCACGGAAGTTCGCGGTGATTGGCGTTTCGATGATCGAACCATCTGGTTTCGCCATCAGACCACGCATACCCGCCAACTGACGAATCTGTGCAGCCGAACCACGAGCACCGGAATCGGCCATCATGTATACGCTGTTAAACGATTTCTGCTGTTCTTCTTTACCTTCGCGGTTGATAACTGTGTCAAACGACAGGTTATCCATCATCGCTTTAGCAACCTGTTCGTTCGCGGTTGCCCAGATATCGATCACTTTGTTGTAACGTTCGCCAGCTGTTACCAGACCCGACTGGAACTGATCCTGAATTTCTGCAACTTCAGCTTCAGCTTCAGCGATCTTGGTGTACTTAGCGTCTGGCACCACCATGTCGTCGATACCAACAGATACACCAGACAGGGCCGCGTAAGCAAAGCCTGTGTACATGATCTGGTCAGCAAAAATGACAGTTTGCTTCATACCCAGTTCACGGTAACAGGTGTTCAGCAGGTTCGAGATCTGCTTCTTACCCAGTGCTTCAGTGTTCACCAGGCTGTATGGCAGACCCTTAGGCACGATTTGCCACAGCATGGCTCGGCCAACAGTGGTGTCCATCAGCTGGGTGTTTTTCACCAGCTCACCTTGCTCGTTTTTCACGTGCTCAGTGATACGCACTTTAACGCGAGCATGCAGCTCTGCATTACCGGTACGGTACGCTTTCTCTGCTTCCGCAGAGCCGGCCAGGTACATGCCTTCGCCTTTAGCGTTGATCTTGTCGCGGGTCATGTAGTACAGACCCAGTACAACGTCCTGAGACGGTACGATGATTGGATCACCAGACGCCGGAGACAGGATGTTGTTGGTCGACATCATCAGCGCACGTGCTTCCAACTGCGCTTCCAGCGTCAGCGGTACGTGTACCGCCATCTGGTCACCATCGAAGTCGGCGTTATAAGCCGCACAGACCAGCGGGTGCAGCTGAATCGCTTTACCTTCGATCAACACAGGTTCAAACGCCTGGATACCCAGACGGTGCAGTGTTGGTGCACGGTTCAGCATAACCGGGTGTTCGCGGATCACTTCGTCCAGGATATCCCAAACAACAGCTTCTTCGCGCTCAACCATCTTCTTGGCAGCTTTGATGGTGGTCGCCAGACCACGGGTTTCCAGCTTGCCGTAGATGAACGGTTTGAACAGCTCTAGTGCCATTTTCTTCGGCAGACCACACTGATGCAGACGCAGGTATGGACCCACGGTAATCACCGAACGGCCTGAGTAGTCGACACGCTTACCCAGCAGGTTCTGACGGAAACGACCCTGCTTACCTTTGATCATGTCAGCCAGAGATTTCAGCGGACGCTTGTTCGAACCCGTGATGGCACGACCACGACGACCGTTGTCCAGCAGTGCATCCACAGACTCTTGCAACATACGCTTTTCGTTACGTACGATGATGTCTGGGGCAGCCAGATCCAGCAGGCGCTTCAAACGGTTGTTACGGTTGATCACACGACGGTATAGGTCGTTCAGATCAGAGGTCGCGAAACGACCACCGTCCAGCGGTACCAGAGGACGCAGATCCGGCGGCAGTACAGGCAGTACTGACAGGATCATCCACTCTGGGTTGTTACCGGATTGAACAAATGCTTCAACCAGCTTGAGACGCTTGGTCAGCTTCTTACGCTTGGTTTCAGAGTTGGTTTCTTCCAGCTCTTCACGCATCAGTTCGATTTCAGCATTCAGATCCATGTTGGCCAGCAGTGCTTTCACTGCTTCGGCGCCCATGCGCGCGTCGAACTCATCGCCCCACTCTTCCAGCGCGTCCAGATACTGTTCTTCAGACAGCAGCTGACTACGCTCAAGATTGGTCATGCCAGGTTCGATAACCACATAAGATTCGAAATAAAGCACACGCTCGATATCACGCAGCGGCATGTCCATCAACAGGCCGATACGGGATGGCAGTGATTTCAGGAACCAGATGTGGGCAACAGGAGAAGCCAGCTCAATGTGACCCATACGCTCACGACGTACTTTGGTCTGAGTAACTTCTACACCACATTTTTCACAGATCACGCCACGGTGCTTCAGGCGTTTGTATTTACCACAAAGACATTCATAGTCTTTGACCGGGCCAAAGATACGTGCACAGAACAGACCGTCACGCTCAGGCTTAAAGGTACGGTAGTTAATGGTTTCTGGCTTTTTCACTTCACCGAAAGACCATGAACGAATCATGTCAGGTGAAGCAAGACCGATTTTGATCGCATCAAATTCTTCGGTCTTGTGCTGTGCTTTCAGAAACTTAAGTAAGTCTTTCACATTCGGCTCCTGTGAGGAGTTGACCCATAAAGGCGCCGTGGCGGCGGCGCCTTCATATTGATACCGGATTCAAGTAGTACTGACAGCGTCAGGCTTACTCGTCTTCCAGCTCGATGTTGATACCCAACGAGCGGATCTCTTTCAACAGTACGTTGAAGGATTCCGGCATACCTGGTTCCATACGGTGATCACCATCGACGATGTTTTTATACATCTTCGTACGGCCATTCACGTCATCCGATTTCACTGTCAGCATTTCCTGCAGCGTATAGGCGGCACCATAAGCTTCCAGTGCCCACACTTCCATCTCACCGAAGCGCTGACCACCGAACTGAGCTTTACCGCCCAATGGCTGCTGAGTTACCAGACTGTACGAACCGGTAGAACGGGCGTGCATCTTGTCGTCGACCAGGTGGTTCAGTTTCAGCATGTACATGTAACCAACAGTTACAGGACGCTCGAACTGCTCACCGGTACGGCCATCAAACAAATTCAGCTGACCTGATTCTGGCAAGTCCGCCAGTTTCAACAGCTCTTTGATTGCTGGCTCAGGCGCACCGTCAAAGACAGGTGTCGCGATCGGCAGACCCGCACGCAGGTTCTCAATCAGGGTACGAACTTCATCATCAGACATAGATGCAATATCAACATTCTGACGGGTATCGCCCAGATCATAGACCTTCTGAAGGAATTCGCGGAACCTATGCAGTTCCTGCTGTTCTTTCAGCATCTGATTGATCTTGTCGCCGATACCTTTTGCCGCCAGACCCATGTGAGTTTCCAGGATCTGACCGATGTTCATACGCGAAGGTACACCCAGTGGGTTCAGTACGATGTCGACCGTCTGGCCTTTCTCATCGTAAGGCATGTCTTCAACCGGACAAATCTTCGAGATAACACCCTTGTTACCGTGACGGCCGGCCATCTTATCACCAGGCTGAATACGGCGTTTAACGGCCAGATAGACCTTAACGATCTTCAGGACGCCAGGGGCCAGGTCATCACCTTGGGTGATCTTACGACGCTTGGTTTCGAACTTCTTATCGAACTCAGATTTCAGCTCGTCGTACTGCTCTGCCAACTGCTCCAGCTGGTTTTGCAGTGACTCGTCATCCAGAGTCTGAGAGAACAGCTTCTCACGGTCCATGGAAGACACACGCGCGTCATCATAACCGGCAGACAGCAGCAGAGTACGGACACGAGCCAGCAAACCACCTTCCAGGATCTGGAATTCTTCGGTGATGTCTTTCTTCGCTTCTTTCAGCTGCATCTCTTCAATTTCGAGTGCACGCTTGTCCTTCTCTACGCCATCGCGCGTGAAGACCTGAACGTCGATGATGGTACCAGACACAGAGTTAGGTACACGCAGCGACGAGTCTTTCACGTCAGACGCTTTTTCACCGAAGATGGCACGCAGCAGTTTCTCTTCCGGTGTCAGCTGAGTCTCGCCCTTAGGCGTTACTTTACCAACCAGAATATCGCCACCCTTCACCTCCGCACCGATGTAAACGATGCCGGACTCGTCCAGTTTGGACAGGGCTGCTTCACCCACGTTCGGGATGTCTGCTGTGATTTCTTCCGCACCCAGCTTAGTATCACGTGCCACACAGGACAGTTCCTGAATGTGGATAGTCGTCAGGCGATCTTCCTGAACCACACGCTCAGAGACTAAGATGGAGTCTTCGAAGTTGTAGCCGTTCCAAGGCATGAACGCGATACGCATGTTCTGGCCAAGAGCCAGCTCACCCAGGTCAGTAGACGGACCATCAGCCAGCACGTCACCACGTGCTACAGGTTCACCCGGCATCACAGTTGGACGCTGGTTGATACAGGTGTTCTGGTTAGAACGGGTGTACTTAGTCAGGTTGTAGATGTCGATACCGGCTTCGCCCGGTACCAGCTCGTCTTCGTTCACTTTGATAACGATACGAGACGCATCTACCGACTGAACCATACCGCCACGTTTAGCCACCGAGGTTACACCGGAGTCAACCGCTACCGCACGCTCAATACCTGTACCTACCAGCGGCTTATCAGCACGCAGAGTCGGTACTGCCTGACGTTGCATGTTCGCACCCATAAGGGCACGGTTAGCATCATCGTGCTCCAGGAACGGGATCAGGGACGCTGCCACAGATACCACCTGGTTGGTTGCAACGTCCATATACTGAACGTGGTCACGTGGGTGAAGACCAGATTCACCTTTGTGGCGGGCAGTGATCAGCTCATCGGTAAAGCTACCGTCTTCTTCAAGAGCGGCGTTTGCCTGAGCGATAACAAACTGACCTTCTTCAATCGCTGACAGATAATCAATCTGGTCGGTAACCTCACCATCAACCACTTTGCGGTATGGTGTTTCCAGGAAACCGTACGGGTTACAACGCGCAAATACAGACAGCGAGTTGATCAGACCGATGTTCGGACCTTCAGGGGTCTCGATAGGACACAGACGACCGTAGTGCGTGGCGTGAACATCTCGAACTTCAAAGCCTGCACGCTCACGTGTCAGACCACCTGGACCCAGGGCAGAAATACGACGTTTGTGCGTCACTTCTGACAATGGGTTGTTCTGATCCATAAACTGAGACAACTGAGAAGAGCCAAAGAACTCTTTCACTGCCGCAGAGATAGGCTTAGCGTTGATCAGATCCTGTGGCATCACAGCATCCAAATCGCCCAGGCTCAGACGTTCTTTAACTGCGCGCTCAACACGTACCAGACCGACACGGAACTGGTTTTCAGCCATTTCGCCAACACTACGGATACGGCGGTTGCCCAGGTGGTCGATATCATCAACTTCACCTTTACCGTTACGAATGTCGATCAGCTTACGCATCACGTCGATAATATCGTCGTGATCCAGCGTGCCAGAACCTGTTGTTTCTTCACGTACCAGAGAGCTGTTGAACTTCATGCGGCCAACCGCAGACAGGTCATAGCGATCTTCAGAGAAGAACAGGCTTTCAAACAGCTGCTCTGCCGCTTCGCGCGTTGGTGGCTCACCAGGGCGCATCATGCGGTAGATTTCAACCAGGGCGCTCAGACGATCTGTTGTACTGTCAATACGCAGGGTATCAGACATGTACGGACCGTAATCCAGGTCGTTGGTAAACAGCACTTCGATGGCTTTGTGGCCAGCCTGAGACAGCTTAGCCAGAATTTCCAGGCTCAGCTCTTGGTTAGCTTCAACAATCAGCTCACCCGTGTCTTCATTCACATATTCACGTGCTGACACTTTGCCCACGATGTACTCAACCGGTACTTCGATGTGGTCAATGTTATCTTTCTGCAGCTGTCGGATATGGCGCGCAGTAATACGGCGGCCTTTCTCAACGTACACAGTGCCGTTCGCTTCAATATCGAAGCTCGCAGTTTCACCGCGCAGACGGTCTGGCACCAACTCCATAACCAAAGACTTGCCTTGTACTTCGAAATTGATCTTCTCGAAGAACAGGTCAAGGATTTGCTCAGTGGTATAGTTCAGCGCACGCAGAATGATAGACGCAGGCAACTTACGACGACGGTCGATACGAACGTAGACGTTATCCTTTGGATCAAATTCGAAATCCAACCATGAGCCACGGTAAGGAATGATGCGTGCGTTATAAAGCACTTTACCTGAAGAGTGGGTTTTACCCTTATCGCTGTCGAAAAAGACGCCCGGGCTACGGTGCAGCTGGGATACGATAACCCTCTCGGTACCGTTAATAACGAATGTACCGTTATCTGTCATGAGCGGAATTTCGCCCATGTAAACTTCTTGTTCTTTAATGTCTTTTACTGTGCCAGCTGGTGCGTCCTTGTCATACATAACAAGACGTAATTTCACGCGTAACGGCGCGGAATATGTTACACCACGAATCTGACATTCTTTGACATCGAACACCGGCTCACCGAGACGATAGCTAACGTATTGCAGCTCGGAATTGCCGTTATAGCTCTGAATTGGGAATACAGAACGAAAGGCAGCTTCTAGACCGTAATGCCCTTCCGGATCCTGCTCGATGAACTTATCAAAAGACTCAAGCTGGATCGACAGCAAGTAAGGTACATCCAATACTTGAGGACGCTTACCAAAATCCTTACGGATACGCTTTTTCTCGGTATAAGAGTAAACCATAGGTTCCTCAGATCGCTGATAAGTGATCCAAACTACCTCTAGTAAGAGGCAGTGACTAATAACATTGTTTGTAGCAGGAACAGCACTGGAGTACAGGCTGTGATTTGCACGGGAAGCGGTTGCAAAACAATGTGAAAAACACCACTACCCTACAGCGCAAAAGGGCCGGTGGCTTTTTAGCCACCAGCCCATAGCCATAAAGGCTAAGAAATTAAGTAATAATTACTTGATTTCAACAGATGCACCAGCTTCTTCCAGCTGAGCTTTCAGAGCTTCAGCTTCAGCTTTCTCAACACCTTCTTTCAGAGGTGCTGGAGCGCCGTCAACCAGAGCTTTAGCTTCTTTCAGGCCCAGACCAGTTGCGCCACGTACTGCTTTGATTACAGCAACTTTGTTACCGCCAGCAGCAGTCAGGATTACGTCGAATTCAGTTTGCTCTTCAGCAACTGCTTCAGCAGCGCCGCCAGCAACTACTGCTGCAGCAGCAGTAACACCGAACTTCTCTTCCATTGCTTCGATCAGTTCAACAACTTGCATTACAGACATTTCTGCAACTGCGTCTAGGATTTGCTCGTTAGTGATAGACATAACAATTCTCTTTTAAAGTCAACAATTAGTTTAAATAGCAACCAATAAAAAACCAAACTTATTAAGCGGCTTCTTTCTGATCGCGAATAGCTGCAATAGTACGAACCAGCTTGCCAGCAGAAGCTTCTTTCATGCACATCATCAGACGTGCGATAGCTTCGTCGTAAGTTGGCAGTTTCGCCAGAACATCTGCATCAGTCAGTACGCCTTCGAATGCAGCAGCTTTGATCTCGAAATCTTTGTTCTCTTTAGCAAAGTCTTTGAAAAGACGTGCTGCGGCACCTGGGTGCTCTGTAGAGAAAGCCAGCAGAGTAGGGCCTACGAAAGTGTCAGCAAGACACTCGTAGTTAGTACCTACTACTGCACGACGAGCCAGAGTATTACGAACAACACGTACGTAAACACCCGCTTCACGCGCTTGTTTACGCAGAGTCGTCATAGCACCCACGGCTACGCCACGAGAGTCAGCAACAACTGCAGACAGGGCACCACTGGCAGCTTCGTTGACTTCAGCAACAATTGCCTGTTTGTCTTGAAGGTTTAAAGCCATTGGATTTGCTCCTGGATTGTGTTTACCCACTCACTGCAAAATTGCAGGAGAGTTTGTACGGCGCAGATCCAAGAAAGACAGTAAATCAATCATGTTCCTGGCACCGTCTACGTAGGTTGAAGTATTAAGTTCTGAGAACACCTACGGTCTAGGACGAAGATCCCGGCAGAATGCTGCCCAGATCTTAGCCATTAATTCGAAACGCAGGATTATACATAATCCCAGCGATTCTGCAAATATTAAACGTTAGCGTCCAGAGTATTCTGGTCTAGCGCCACACCTGCACCCATAGTGGTAGAGATGCTGACTTTCTTGATGAAAGTACCTTTAGCTGATGCAGGTTTTGCTTTTTTCAGCGCAACCAGCAGAGATTCCAGGTTAGCTTTCAGTTTGTCAGCGTCGAAATCAACCTTACCGATAGTGGTGTGGATGATACCGTTCTTGTCGTTACGGTAACGAACCTGACCCGCTTTAGCATTCTTCACAGCTTCAGCAACGTTAGGCGTTACAGTACCCACTTTCGGGTTAGGCATCAGGCCACGAGGACCCAGGATAGTACCCAGCTGACCAACAACGCGCATTGCGTCTGGAGAAGCGATAACAACGTCAAAGTTCATTTCGCCTTTCTTAACCAGTTCAGCCAGATCTTCCATACCAATCAGATCTGCACCCGCTTCTTTCGCTGCTTCAGCGTTAGCACCTTGAGTGAAAACCGCTACGCGAACATCACGGCCAGTACCGTGTGGCAGTACAGTTGCGCCACGAACGTTCTGATCAGATTTACGAGCATCGATACCCAGGTTAACTGAAACGTCAACACTTTCTACGAATTTAGCAGTAGCCAGTTCTTTCAGCAGAGCAACAGCTTCGTTGATGTCGTACTCGCGAGTAGCGTCAACTTTCTCACGGATTACGCGCATACGCTTAGTTAGTTTTGCCATTGTCTTAACCCTCAACTACCAGACCCATTGAACGGGCAGTACCCGCGATAGAGCGCTTCATCGCTTCGATGTCGGCACCAGTCATGTCTGCAGCTTTAGTTTCTGCGATCTCTTGGATCTGAGCTTCAGTCACTTTACCCACTTTTTCAGTGTTAGGACGGCCAGAGCCTGACTTAACACCAGCTGCTTTCTTCAGCAGAACTGCAGCAGGTGGAGTTTTAGTAACGAAAGTGAAAGAACGGTCGCTATAAACAGTGATAACCACTGGAGTTGGCAGACCTTTCTCCATTGAATCTGTTTTAGCGTTAAACGCTTTACAGAATTCCATGATGTTCACACCGTGCTGACCCAGAGCTGGACCAACTGGCGGAGATGGGTTTGCCATACCAGCTGCAACTTGCAGCTTGATGTAAGCTTCTACTTTTTTAGCCATTGCTTAATTACCTTAATTTGGGTTCAAACGTCTGCTTTTAGCAAACAGACTCCCCGTCTAACGAAAGGGCGCGAAATTATAGTGTAATTCCACGCCCTTGACAATATGACTTGATTACTTATTGATCAGTTTTTCTCAACCTGACCAAACTCCAGTTCAACCGGAGTCGCACGGCCGAAGATAGAGACCGAGACTTTCACACGGCTCTTGTCATAATCGACTTCTTCAACCACACCGTTAAAGTCAGCAAACGGACCATCCGTCACGCGAACCACTTCACCCGGCTCAAACACAGTTTTGTGAACAGGCGATTCACTCGCCTGCTGCAGACGATTCAAAATCGCAGCAGCTTCTTTGTCTGAAATTGGCGCCGGACGATCAGATGTTCCGCCAATGAACCCCATCACACGAGGAATACTACGTACCAGATGCCAGGTTTCATCATTCATCACCATCTGTACGAGAACGTAACCAGGGAAGAACTTACGCTCGCTTTTGCGGCGCTGGCCAGCACGCATTTCCACTACTTCTTCTGTAGGTACTAATACCTCGTCGAAGTAG
Organism: Photobacterium arenosum; assembly: GCF_014841115.1. GTDB lineage: Bacteria > Pseudomonadota > Gammaproteobacteria > Enterobacterales > Vibrionaceae > Photobacterium > Photobacterium arenosum. The sequence goes on along the minus strand of NZ_JACYTP010000015.1, from coordinate 893 downwards.
TCTTCCATGCCATGCATCTTGATATGTTCACGTAGTGACTGTGCAACTCGCCCTTCAAAACCAGAGAAGGCCTGCACAACATACCATCGTTTTTTTGGAGCTTCGCTCATGAACTCTTACCTCTATACACCGGTAACCAGGCGGACCAAACGGACCATAATGCCGTCGATGCCCCACAGGGCTAACGCCATAATGACAGTGACAGCTAAAACGATAAAGGTTGTCTGCGTAGCTTCCTGACGAGTTGGCCACACTACCTTGCGGACTTCCATGCGCGATTCACGGGCAAAAGTGATCGCTGTTTTACCTTTTGCTGTTAGAGCTGCAACACCACCAGCAGCGGCAACCAGGACCACTACAGCTGCGGCACGCAACGCTACAGATACATCACTGTACAGGTAATTACCAACCACCGCGGCTGCCAGCAGGGCAAATACAACAACCCATTTCAGGCTATCCATGCTACTAGAGCTGCTTTGGTTTTCGGCATTCGCTTTCATACAACCAACCTGTAACTTGTCTCAATATAGACGAAAATAACCTCGCAGGTAGCGAGGCTTCTAAGGATTAAGTAAATCCCTTTCGTAACGCTCTGTACACCTTAACGCATTTTTCACTCGGCACACTGACCAAAAAATACGCTAATCTGAGGCGGAGCGTAGAAAAAGGGCATCAAATGATGCCCTTTTTCGTACCTTGTCGTCAAATATTATTCAACGATCTTAGCAACAACACCAGCACCAACGGTACGGCCACCTTCACGGATTGCGAAGCGCAGACCTTCGTCCATTGCGATAGGTGCGATCAGAGTAACAACCATCTTGATGTTGTCACCTGGCATTACCATCTCAACGCCTTCTGGCAGTTCGATAGTACCGGTCACGTCAGTTGTA
>NZ_JACYTP010000014.1 GCF_014841115.1 Photobacterium arenosum | reverse complement strand
GCACTACCAGCCGCGACCTGTTCGAAGTCGACCGCCAGCAGGGCAATGTAGATGTCACCCTCGACCACCGCCTGCTGACGGAAGAAGGCCGCAATAATATTGCCGAGGATGTGAAGCGGAATGAACTTGGCTTGTCCTCGCTCGCCGATGTGGTCACCAAAGATTCCGTCTCTGTCGGCGATACTTTTGAGCATGTTGATAACGTCCAGAAAAACCTGGATGTTCAGAAGCTGGTTGCATCGCAGGCAGAGGGCAAGTTTGCGGTCATATTAAATAACCTGGATACAGCAACAGCTTCAGAAAAGCAGGCCGCGATTAATGCGTACGCCGCTGCCTATGCCGAAGTGTATGGCGTTAATATCGATTCGGCATTGGTTGTTGCTGTCACCAAGATGACGCACGGGGCACATTACATGAATGGTAATGGTGCCAGCAAAATCGTTATCAATGATGAAACCATGAAGAATGCGAAGGACTACATGACAACGTTAGGTCATGAAGTCACGCATGGTCAGGTTGCGCAGGGCGGATTAGACAGCCGGGAAAATAAAACGCTGAATGAAGAATACGCCAGCCTGATGGGCGGGTATTCAGCGGACAACTACGCCTTTGTATTGGAAAACAGCGGGCTGGGAACGGTTAGAGAAGGAGATATCAACCGCCATCATGGGAATCAGTCAGCACTCATCAGTCGTAACAGTTCCAACTATCTGGCGGATGAAGCGGTATTGCCCGCAGGCAGTATCGAGTACTACCTGAATCAGGAAGAAGTACAGAAGAAACTGTCTCTGCTTGCCAGTTGTAACCAGCAGGGGGCAGGTTCTGCGGCTTGCCAGCAACTGAATCAGACCAATCAGCTTGACCACATGCGGGATGCAGAGCTTCAGGCGGCTTGTAAGGACATGAGCAGCCCTGGTTGCCGGGCACAGATAGCGAAGGCACAGGCCGCGTTGGATTCGTTTGATGAAGGGGCATCACCCTGGGACGACACTCGCCTTGGGCAGGAGCAGGAAAGCATTCGTACTGTGCTGAATGATCCGTCCGGTGAGGAGCGCCAGAATCAACAGGCACAACTGAACGCGTTGTTCGACGGTTTAATGGAATTCACCCCGGGGGCCGGGGATGTGAAGGGTTTTGTTGACGCGGAAAGCGGCATTGACTATCTGGTCGCGGGCCTTGGACTGATACCGGTAGCCGGTGATCTGCTGAAAAAAGCCAAAGAAGCGTTCAGTGCCGGTCGGGTCGAAGAAGCCAAAGCTTTACTGGGTAAAGCTCAGGAACACATCCAGCATATGGATGCGGACTTTGACCTGCCAGATCTGGCTCTGCCGGCCCCCGCCCCCCATTTAGATAAAGCTCCGACTACGGATTTGGATGTGTCGGGGACACGTTTGGGTAGTGCCGTTGGGGACGTTGATGGTAGGATGCTTGGTGATATACCTGTTGTTAAGGTTGATTCATCACAAGCTGTTAAAGGTACGCCAGAATACGAGGCATTAAACAATCCGTTACCTAATACTCAGTATGAACTCGATAATGGGACTACGTTTAGAACAAATGAAAGCGGTTTCGTGGATGAAATCAGTTTTACGCCAGTTGACGTTAAGATGCCTAGGGATAGTCGTCAAACAGCAGTTGGAAAAGAAGGCTTAGATACAGATGTTGGTGGGCATATTCAGGCGTGCCGATATGGGGGAACTTGTGACCGATATAATCTTTTTCCGCAAGATAAAAATTTCAATAATAGCGCCTACAAACGTTGGGAAAATGAAATTAATCGCGCTTTACAAAATGGTGATAATGTCGGCAGTGTAAAAGTGAGATTGAACAGGGCCGACCCGAACAATCCAAGGCCAGATAGTCTTGAAGTTGAGTATCAAATTAATGGTCGAACGTATACTAAAGAATTTGAAAATCAGGCTGGAGGGTAAATATGAATAATCCAATTGCAGAACAACGCAAATTGATCGAGCAGCTTTACCTCGTTGTGAAGAAGAGCTGTCCAGTTGATGCCACGTCAGCTAAGTGTCGCTTTGAATATGATCATGGCTATGAAGATGGTAGTTTGAGTGTAGGGTCCGCTTTTAGTTATGTAGCCAGTGATGAAGAATTTTTCCCAGCGCTTGATAGAGAACTTCGGCGTTCTGTTAAGGATTTAGTGCTCCAGCTTCACGCTAATATGAAAGCACATACAGGTGGAGACTGGAATGCGTTCACACTGTTTATCAATGAAGACGGAACTGTGGCAACTAAATTCGAGTATCCAGATTAAGAATCATCTATTGAGGTTGTTCATAGTTCTGTGTCAGCATAAGTCACAGATCCACATATTTATCAACCCTGTTCGGGAAGTGGAGGCTCGACTGGGATAACGTCAGATTCTAGTTCTGTACCGATGAATTTTTAGTTAACCCAGTAGCATACGCCCCAAAAAGCATGTTGAATGCAGTTATCCCTGATGACTTTATTAATTGGTGGTCAGAGACAATCTCACATCTTTCTGGTTTAAAGAATATGTTGTTACTTTTTGGCGGCGGGATTTTTCTGGTTGCGTTCATTGTTGCCGTAAAGCGCTTTCCAAGCCAAGAACGAACGGAACTACTCATTAACTTGTGTACTGGTATTTTGGGGCTGCTTTCATTGATAGGCAGCATGATGATAATCGGCTCCTTTAACGTACAGCCGTGGTTCATCACTTTGCCAATGTTTTTATCTCTAATTTCTACTGTTCTCTTTTTTGGATTTCTTCCATCACTAATAGCTGTAAGGCTTGGCGTTTATTCCAAGAGTAAAGTGCAGGACGCGTGGCGGTTAGTAAAAATATTCTTTCGCCCTAATCAAAAAACAACCATTAAGGGGGAATTACATGGCTCTGCGAAGTAAGCAACTAGTGATTCAGATATTAATGCAGCTTTACAACATCTAAACTCGTTACCTAATACCGTGACTGCGACAATGCCTAAATCATGGGCTAAACAAACATTTTGGAATGGCTGCAAAAATCGCTTCCTAAAAAAATTCAGTACGGGGTCAGTTTTGATGTTGCAACGCACCAGCTCCCACCGGGGAGAGCAGTTCCGCTCGCGGGTTCTGTCGGTGGTCGAAACCTGCAAGAAACGCGGGATGTCAGCGCTAGATACCATCAGCGATATAGTGACGGCTGTTAACCGAAAGCAACCGTACCCGGATGTGTTCGGGCTGGCTACTGGCTAGTCAATGCCCCACTGGTGAATGGTTACGTATTTATTGCCCAATGAAATATTGATTGCATCAGTAAAATACACTGTTATTCCGCACAATACCCATCCGATACCCGACATCTCGCTCATTTAATATTGAATAGTTAATATACAATAAGTAGCATCTTGAATGCACGAATGATAACCATGACCTTCTTTGTGGTATTTAAAGTGTATTGCTTCAAATAAGTTTAAATAACAATAATTATTATCAATAAGCTGGTTGGGTTATTAATAATAGTGTGAACTTCGTTATTCATGTTTTAAGAAGAAATAACAACACCTAACATAGAAAATAAGTCTGGAGTGACATTATGAATGTCTTACGATCTATCATTTACTTATCGCTTGCCGGCTATATGTCGGCTCCGTTTGCTGCTGAGGCGAGCTTTGCCCCTATAGTGGTTGGGGCGCCATATGAAGATAGCTTAGCTTCGCAGCCAGGGTCAGATTCTGCGCCCAATTCTGGCGCGGTTTACCTCAAATGGAAAACGCTACAAGGACAACTCGGTACTGCGCTCATTAAAGCCCCCAATGCAGAAAGTTCAGATAAGTTCGGCGAAGCGGCCATTCTATCCGGGAACAATCAAGTTTTGGTGGTCGGTGCGCCAGGCGAATCGGGCTGTGGGGCCAATGTTGGGGCGACCGAACACGCCAACCTCATTGGCACCAACAGCAGAGTTACTTGTTTCTCGTATGGGATGGAAAGTAATGCAGATTCTGGTCAGCCATTAGATTCCGTCTCCATTGGCGCGGCCTATATATTCGAAGGGCAGGGGGAGTTTGCAAACAACAGTCAGTTTGAAACAAGTGCAGGTCATAAGTTGCTTGATTTTACCACTTACATCAAAGCGCCTAACCCCAGCCTTTGGGATAACTTTGGCGGTGTGGTCCATATCAGTGGTGATGGTAATACCATCGCTATTGCCGCAACAGGTGAAGACAACTGCGGCATCGGTGTTGGAGGCACGGGCGACAATCCGAATCAGCGTCTAGGTGGTCACTCGGTCTGCGGCCAGTACGTACACCCGGGTATGGATGACAACAGTGCCCGAGACTCAGGGGCGGTGTACATCTATAAAAAAAGCAACAACACTTGGGTGCTGGATGCGTACCTAAAAGCGCCAAACACCGATCCTGGTGATATGTTTGGTTCTGCCTTGGCATTGGACTCCGATGGGGATCAACTGCTTGTGGGTACCCCGGGTGAAGATAACTGCGGTACCGGTGTGGGTGGCCAGGGGGCGAACGCAAATCAACGCCTTGGTTATGGCTCCGTGTGTGGGACAAATCCTAACCCAAGCCTGTGGGATAACTCGGCGAGGGATTCTGGGGCTGTGTATCACTATGCGCGAGAGAATGGGCAGTGGGTGCTGAAAGAGTACATTAAAGCCTCAAACACCGACGCGGGGGATTTGTTTGGCAGCGCACTGTCGTTTGATCATCAAGATGACAAAATCGTGATTGGTGCGCCAGGGGAGTCTGGCTGCTCAGCAGGGATTGATGGGGCGCTGCAAAACCCTAACAAGAAAATCAATGGTGAAAGTGTTTGTGGTAACTCGCCGCTTAACAGTAACGTCAAATTGGACAACCGGATTGGCAAGTCTGGCGCGGTTTATGTGTTTGCTTACGATGACAACAATGCCAATTTGAAGGAAGTGGCCTACATCAAAGCGCCAAACCCTGACGCGAACGATCAGTTCGGCGCTAACTTGTTCATCGACAGTGTGGGTGGTCTGATGATCGGTGCGCCTGGTGAAGATAACTGCGGCACGCATGTGGATGGCACAAACAACAAAGCCCCATGTCAAAACCCCGGTTTGACCAACAATCAGGCTCTGGATTCGGGGGCGGCTTACATCTACAACGACAACAATTACGCTAACACCAAAGTGGCGTACAGCTTCTTCAAGTATGTGAAAGCGCCGAGCGTGCATGGGGGCGATGCGTTTGGGACCAACCTAGCGGCGGTAACCGCATTAGATGCTCAAGATCCGACGATTCAGATGGTCTTTTCTGCGCCGGGTTATGATAAACCGGATATGACGGACACGGGCAAGGTCTTTGTTTACACCAAAGAGTCGGCCAACAAGTTGCGCAAGAGCTTTGGCTTCAATGGCAAGCTACCAAACGTTGAAAACTCAGTGAGTAATTTTGATTACTTTGGTGGTTCAGCGCTTGGAGGCAGTGACACCTCTGTGACCAGTTCGGTCGGCAACCAATGTACGATCGTGACTGACTACCTAGAGGGCAGTAAGATAAGTATTAAAGACTTTATTGACTGTATTGCAGGGTTCGGACCTGGACATTAATTCCTATTTGATGTTTTTTAATGGAGTGAAGGATGAGTTCGCAAGATGTGGGCTCATTCTTTTCGCCTTTTTAAGGGGCCTTATGCGAGAGTGGCCAGCCTACTAAGAAGAGATCTGGCAGAGCGAGGTAATATTCGCTTGGTAATTGTGCAGTGCTGCATGAGAACGTATCAAAGGCTTAAGGTTGCGTTGTCAGCATTCTAACTCACTAGATCTCTGGGGGGCACCTACGCCAACACAAGATAGCCGTTTACCAAATCATTCGTGGTGAGAAGGTCGTCTTGATCGAACGTTGACGGATAGGGCCCGGCTTCAGTGGGCGGGTTTGTGTTCACAATATGACTGTGTAACTTTACGGTATTGTGTTGGCGTCATTTCATAAAATTTCTTAAACAGTAATCGGAAATGATTGATGTTGCTGTAGCCCACCTGGCGACTGATGGTCTCAATGTTCAACTTAGTCGTACTCAGTTTGTCCCGTGCGTAAGAGAGACGCAGACGTTGAATATAGTTAACCGGAACGTCGCCGGTTGCCGCTTTGAACCGTCGCGTCATCTGTTTTTCGCTCAAAAAACTCTTGCTCGCGCATCGCGCCACGGTCAGATTGCCTGGATGTTCATGATGCATCCAGTCTTGCAGTTCATGGATCAGAGTGTCATTGTGCTGCCGATATTGGCCGAAACTGGTCAGGCAGATCCGCGTCATACAGGAAATATCGCCCCCAATGTAGCGCTCGCAGCGCGTACGATGCTCACTGCCGAACAGATCATCAATTATCAACAAAGTGGCGTCGTAATAGTCCCGCACACTCGACGAGCAGATAAACGGGCTCTCATGAGTGATTTTTAGGTGGGGCATCAGCTTGACACTGGGGTAGCGTTCACGAAAGTACGCTACATGTGCCCAGTGGGTGGTGGCGCTACGATGATTGAGCAACCCCAGCTCTGCCAATAAAAAAGTGCCCGTGCATAAGGAAACGACATATTGGCTATCAACCAGTTGCTGCGTCAACCATGTTTTGATTGTCTCTGGCAGCAGGTAGGTCTCATCACTCGGCTCGCCACAGCAACCGAGCAAGAAAATATCTGTTTTATCAACCTGCTGCCATGGTGTGGGAAAGGCAATCGTCAATCCGGCAAAGGTTTGAATGTGCGTATCGTACGGGGAAATATAATGTACTTCTGGTTTGGGAAGCCCTGCTAGTTTGGCGGCGATCATTAACATCTCTGCTGGACCGGTTATCGCGGTGCTTGGGACGTTATTGAGCAATAAAGCGGTGATACGTAAAGGTTTGCTAGGTTCTACCATCAGCTCGAGATCCCTTGTTGAGTCAGTCATAACTGTAGTGGTCAACTAAAATTGGCCGCAGTTTAGAGTATTTCGCAATACAGCCTTCAGACTCATTGGGAGTCAGCCCTTCGTTATACTGATGAGGCCTGAGTTGGCTGTAATAGCAAGAGGAAATGTAACGAGTTATATTTCCTCTTGCTTCGGCAGAGCTTGATAACCCGATACTGGGATCCACTCCGTTTTTAGGCCTCTAGTAAAGAATCAATTATTCAATCAAGTACTGAATAATCCGTATATCCATTCTCGTTGCCACCAAATAGCGTTGAGCCGTCCAGTTCAGCCAGAGGCTGTTGTTGCTTTAAGCGCGCTACCAAATCTGGGTTAGAAACAAATGGGCGTCCGAATGCCACTAAATCAGCATAACCTTTCTCAAGTACCTCATCAGCGCGATCTTGGGTGTAACTGCCTGCGACGATAATCGTGTTTGTGAAGTATTCGCGCAGTTCGATTCGGAAACTCTCTGGAATCACTGGAGCGTCGTCCCAATCCGCTTCAGATAGGTGCAGGTACGCAATATCGCGAGCTTGAAGTTGTTTCGATGCTTCGAGGATAGTCGGCACAATATCTGGACAGTTCATGTCCTTAAAAGTAATGAAAGGAGCGAGTCGTACTCCCACTTTGTTGGCACCAATGGCTTCGCTCACCGCATCGACCACTTCCAATAAAAAGCGAAGTCGGTTTTCGCGAGTACCACCAAAGTTATCGGTTCTGTGGTTTGAGTTGGTACGCAGGAACTGATCAATCAGGTAACCATTGCCACCGTGGATTTCGACGCCATCGAAGCCGGCTTCAATCGCACGTTTAGCGGCATAGGCAAAATCACTCACCACACGGTCAATATCGGCTTGGGACATGGCTCGTGGCGTTACGCAATCGACCATATTGCCATTACCTTGTTCGTCGGCAATCCACACTTGGGTTTCTACCGGTTTGAGTGCCGATGGGGCAATAGGCTGTTCGCCTTTTTGGAATGTTGGGTGCGATACTCGGCCCACATGCCACAACTGACAAAACATTGCAGCACCTTGTTCTTTTGTTGCTTGAGTGACTGCTTTCCAGCCTGCCACTTGCTCATCGGTGTATACGCCTGGCGTGAACGAGTACCCCTGTGAATCGTCTGAAATCTGGGTGGCTTCAGAGATAATTAAGCCCGCAGTCGCACGTTGCTTGTAGTAAGTCGCCATCATTGGGTTTGGAATATTACCCGGTTGGCTAGTGCGTGCCCGGGTCATTGGTGCCATCACCACGCGGTTTTGTAGAGCCAGTTGTTTTAACTGTATTGGTTCAAAAAGTTTGCTCATGGTCGGTTCCTTACTGAAGTAGTGGTACTTGGGTTTTATTGCTTACAGATTCCACCCAATCTTTCACTGTGTTGTCCCATTGGATTTCTGTTGCACTAAAGAACCCACGCAAAATAGAAAACAGGATGGCTTCGTCTACCAAAGTCACATGCTGGCAGGCATCGAGATTCAACACGCTTTTCGCACCTTTGATGAGCGCTTCTACCTCTTTGGCAATGTTTGGTGTGTCTTGTAGGAGCGCATCAAAATTGAGTGCGGCAGTTTCTTTTTTGGCGCGCCAAGCTTGTTGCGCTGACAGAGTGGCAAACTCTGGTAAATCCATGTTTGACCAACGTGGGTAACCCACTTTCTGCAGTGGAAGAAACGCAATTTTTTGCCAATCCAACGCTTGCTGAGATGGTTGGCTTGTTTCACTTGATGTAGCCAGTTCAAGGAAGTAAGCGATGATATCTAGGCTTTCTGCCATCGCTTCACCGTTGTCTTTGATAAGAAGTGGTACTTGTTTGGTTCCAATCAGGTCCGTTGTGGTTTTGTCGTCGTCATAAGCAATATTGATGACGTCGAGTTGGATATTCAGCATGCCAGCAACATAGCGGACGCGAGCACTGAATGGGCAATGTTCGTAAATGTAGAGTTTCATAGTGTTTTCCTATTGATTCGTATTGGACAGCCCCGCTTGTTCGGGAGGCGTTAAGTCAGGGCTACCAGTAGGGATGAAATTAGTTGTTGAAGCTTGGAGCTAACTCGGCTTGTTTGCTTTCTTTGCGGTTCGCCTTGGCGATGAATAGCAAACCAATCAGCGGAACAATGATGGCTGCGTAAGGGATCATGCCCGCGCCCATTTGGCTATCGAGCACCATACCGCCTAAGAAACCGCCAAAGGCATTGGCTAAGTTGAACGCTGAGATGTTTGCCGTCGCCGCTAATTCCTGGCCTTCACCACCGTGGTTCATTACTCGAAGCTGCATCGCTGGTACGTTAGCGAATGAAGCAATACCAAACACAAAGGCGGTGGCGATGAACAGTACTTTGTTGTCTACGGTTAAGCCGACCAGTATTAGTGAAACAATCATCGCGATAGCCCAGAACATGGAGGCTTTTTGTAGGTTTTTATCTGATGAACGGCCACCCATGGTGTTACCAACAATCAGACCGACGCCAACGATAACCAGAATCCAAGTCACCGCACTTTCACCAAAGCCAGTGATGTGCATGGCGATAGGGGCGATGTAACCATACAAAGTCATGAACCCCGACCAAGCAAATACAGTGATCGCAAGGCTGATAAGTAGCATTGGGTTTTTGAACGCTGCCAATTGCGCTTTGACATCTTTTGCTTCGCCATGACCGGTCGATTTGACCACTGAAGTGATGAAGAACAGAGCCACTAAGCCAAAAGCTGCAACGGTTAAGAAAGTGGTGTGCCAGCCGAATTGCAAGCCAATCCAAGTACCGCCAGGCACACCTAAAACGTTAGCCAATGTTAATCCCGCGAACATTTGTCCGACCGCGCGACCTGCCATTTTTTCTGAAACCAAATTGGTCGCTACCACGGCACCAATGCCGTAGAAAGGACCTTGAACCAAGCCAGTGATCACTCGGCTTACCATCAACACAAAGTAGTTTGGTGCGAAAGCAGACAATATGTTGCCGAGGATAAACAACACCATTAGCCCAGCCAGCACGGCTTTCTTGTTAAAGCGTGCAAAGTAAATCGTAAGTAGTGGACCGCCAAACACAATGGCAAGCGCGTAGGCACTGATTAAGTAACCCGCTTGCCCTTCTGTGATGGACAATGAGTTGGCGACTTGAGGAAGAATTCCTGCAATAACAAATTCCGCGGTACCGATAGCAAAAGCTGCAAGCGTTAAGACCCATACCTGCAGCGGCATTTTTTCTTTATTCATGGGGAGTCTCTTTTTTTATTTAGTTTGAACCCATTGGTGCCATGCATTTTTGTTGCGATGGCACCTTGTTTCTATTTGGTGTTAGCCAAGCAGTGCACCACCGTCGACATCAATTACGGCGCCAGTCATGTAACTGTTTTCAATCAGAAGTCGGTAAGCTTTTGCAACGTCACTGGCTTCGCCAACTTTGCCTACTGGCAAGCTATTTTGCGTGCGTTGGTACATGGCATTTCTGTCGTCTTCGTTCATGCCTTGATACGCCTCGGTTTTGGTTAAACCCGGGCTGACCGCATTCACTCGGATAGGAGCCAATTCTTTCGCCAGTACTTTCGTGGTTGCTTCAATGGCAGCGTTAATAGCGGTTTTTACATAGGTGTTCGCGACAACTTTGCGAGATAACATGCCGGAAGTAAGTGTGATTGAGCCGCCTTTTTTGATGTAGCGTGCTCCATGTTTAGCTGCGTTGATGGCGCCCCAAAATTTGGTATCAAAAGCGTATTTTGCTTGGGATACTTCCACATCCATCACTTTGCCCGCAGGAGCATAAGAACCTGCTGTGACGATCAGATGGTCAAAAGCACCAATGGTTTCGAAGTAGTGGTAAACCGATTGTTCATCACTGAGGTCTAAACCTGTTTTACGGCTGGCTACGTGGACAACCGCATTTTCGCTTGCAAGTTGTTGGCTAAGTTCAGCACCAATACCTGATGTGCCACCCAGTACGACATAAACGGTTTTTTCTGTTTTCATGATTTGTTTCTCCAATCTTGTTTCGATGGGGTCAGTATATGTATTGGAGTGAATTTGATAATTGGGTAATATTTGAATTTATTATTCAGCTAAGATGAATAATGAAATTTAAGGAGAGATCGTGGACAAGTTTTCAGATATGACGCTGTTTGCCAGCATTGTGAAGAACCAAGGGCTGGCCGCGGCTGGCAGAGAGCTAGGCTTATCGCCAGCAACGGTCACGGCAAGATTACAGTCGCTGGAAGATCGTTATGGGGTGAGATTGCTTAATCGCAGTACAAGGCATATATCGTTGACAGACTCTGGCGCGATGTACCATCAGGCATGTCTGGAAATTATCGACAGCGTAAAAGAGACGGAAAACTTACTCCAAACTGGCACCAAAGAAGTGCGCGGGACACTTAAAATCTCGGCTCCTCGTGATATTGGCAAGCAATACATTTCGCCAATACTGTCGGAATTTAATCAGCTTTATCCCGAAGTGATCCCTTATCTGTATTTGAACGATAACTTATCCAACTTGGCAGAATCCGGTTTGGATATCGTTATCCGATACGGGGAGCTGGCCGACAGCAATCTTATCTCTCGCAAGCTTGCATCCAGTCGCCGAGTGCTTTGCGCTTCTCCTCAGTACTTGGCAAAGAAAGGGACGCCGATTACGCCGCAAGATTTAGCACAGCACGATTGTTTAGCTATGGTTCGCAGCAATGAAGAACTGAAAACATGGCATTTTCAAGATGAAGAACAACACAACGTCATCACTGTGCTGCCAAAGCGCTTTTCTGATGATGGTGAAGTGATTCGTCAATGGGCGTTGGATGGGGCGGGTATTGCGTTGAAATCGATTTTAGATGTGCAAGAAGACATCAAAAAGCAGCGTTTAGTGACGGTGTTGAATGGCTACATGAAGAACTTCAACGCATCGACCTCTTCAGCAGGTGCGGATTTGAATGTGATTTACCTGAGTCGCCAGTATCAACCCAAGCGACTTCGTTTGTTTGTAGATTTTTTAATTGAGCACTTTAGTAGTTTAAGATGATAATTGTATAACCAGATCTGCTTGATCAGCGGCGTGAGCGGGCCATCCTTGCCATTGAGGTTTTGCCCGGACTGCAGCGCTTTAGCGAATGCCTGGATATCAATTTCGTATTTATCAGCCATGATGTGTCTCTCCCTTTTTTTAGGACGTGCAGGAAAAGACACAAAACTCTGAACACTAGCCCTCAACTCTTACCCTTCGACAGGTATCCCCTCCTTTATATTCAAATAATATTTGATAATTACTCAATCATTAGCTTGTTTTTAGGTTTGAATATCTCGCGTATTGTCGAAACATATTCACATAGAGCCCAAACTGAGTGTGCGAGCTTACAGAGGTACAATATGAACATACTGAAAACAGGGATCGCCCTCATGGCTGCGATAGGATCCAACGTGGCTACAGCGACGGATTTAGAGGTAGTTGCACAGTTAAATGGCACACGCCCGGGCAACCTGACCGTCACGGAGCAAGGACGTCTGATCATGTCAATGCATCCATTGGAAAACCCAAAATATCGAGTGATGGAGTTGCTAGACGACGGCACAACACGGCCGTTTCCTACCGAGGACTGGGCCGATGGACCTGAGATCGGGGAAGTGGGGCTGTCGTCGGTCATTGGCATTGATAGCACGAAAGAGGGGACGGTTTGGATGTTGGATATGGGCAGTGCCACTACGCCCGCTCAGATTGTCGCTTGGGATAGCGTCAACCATGTGCTTGAGAAGCGTTTCACGCTCAGTCCTTCAGTGATGGTGGATAATTCTTTCTTTCAGGACTTTGCCCTCGATACTTCGCGTAATCTGATGTATATCGCTGACACCACCTTAGGCAACATCGCCGGGTCGGCCGCTCCGGCATTTGTGGTGGTGGATCTCAATACCGGTCAGGCGCGGCGCGTGCTGGAATCGAACAAAGCGTTGATGGCGCCTCAGCATCAAATCAATATTGATGGGTCGGCGTTGGCTACGAAGCGCCAAGACGGCAAATCCGATCCTGTGTATCTGGGTCTCAACCCCATCACGATCGATACCAATAATGAGTGGGTGTACTTCGGGACGGTCAACGGCAGTGCTATTTATCGTCTCCCAACTGCGGCTTTGGCTGATCCCAAGCTCGCGCCCGAGCAGCTTGCGAAAACCATCGAATTTTACAGTGAAAAACGACCGAGTGATGGCATGGTGATGGCAAAGAATGGCCGAATCTATGTGGGTGATCTGGAGAAAAATGCCATCGGTGTAGCCGACGAAACTGGCTATCGACTGATCGCGCAAGATGATCAGTTGCTCAACTGGGTTGATGGCTTTGCATTAGGTAAAGGCTATTTGTATCTCACGCAAAATGCGTTGCACCTGCATCCAATCATGAACGAGGGCGAGGAAGAGGCGACCAAGCCTTATCGCATTGTGCGCCTCAAGCTGGAGTGATGAGCACTACGTGCCGCAGCCGTGGTGGTGCTCACATCGCCACGACCTGAAAGGTTATGTCAGAAGAGGAAAAGTAATGCCACAATCAATCACAATAGGGGTCACGGATCTCTCCTTCCACCGGGTGACGGCCTCACTTGTTCGTCATGTGCTCGTCGACATGGGGTTTGAGGTCGATCGCGTGTACGCACCGCACCAGGAAAACTTTGCGCAGTTGGCCTCTGGTGAGGTGGACATGTTGAGCTCTGCTTGGTTGCCATCCAGCCATGGTACCTACAAAAGCCAAGTCGAAGCCAAGGTGCCGTTGCTAGAGCTCGGCCTCCATTATCAACCGTATGCCCTGTGGGGCGTGCCCGATTACGTGCCGGTTGAGCAGGTCGCCAGTGTCGAGGATTTGCTGAAGCCGGAAGTGCGAGCAAAAATGCACCGAGATATTCAAGGCATTAATCCAGGCGCAGGGATCACGCGTTTCTCAATTCATATGATGGTCGCGTATGGTCTGGAGGAGGTGGGCTATCGCTTTCATACCGGCAGTGAAGAAGCGTGTTTTGGTGCATTTGAACAGGCGGTCGAACACCAACAATGGGTCGTGGTACCGCTGTGGCAACCCCAGTTCTTGCATCATAAGCATCGTATACGCGACTTGGACGACCCCAAGGGTTTGCTGGGCGGTGTTGATCGCGCGGTACTGTTATTACGTGAAGATCGTCGCGCTCGGTTTACGCCGGAGCAATTGGCGCGACTGGATGCACTCTGTTTCTCCAACGCCATCATCGCTGATCTCGACTACCAGGTTCGTCGAGAGGGGCAAATCTTAGATACAGTGACTCGAGCATGGCTTGATGCACACCCGTTTTAATCCCAAGCTAAACGAGAGGCTGCTCGCTTAGCTCGGGATGAGGTGGCGCGCCGCGAGCGCTGAAAGTAACGCCTGAGTGCGGGTTTTGAGATAATCCCGCAGCAAACGGACGGTGGGCGTGATGGACTGACGACTGGGGCAGACTAACCATAACTCTGTCGGCGTCGGCGTATAACCAGGCATTACACTGATCACTCGTTGATTGAGCAAATCGTCCGCCATATCGAGGCACGACTTGATGGCCATTCCATATCCGGATACACACCAGCGGCGTACTAGATCGCCGTCGTTAGATATACGATTCCCGCACAGTTTGGCTTTGATGGTTTGATCGTAATGGGCAAACTGCCATTCATTCTGGACCACATCGTTCAATTGATAGCACAAGCCATTGTGTGTCGCCAACTGGTGAGGATGCGACGGTGTGCCATGCGTTGCGAGGTACGAAGGGGCCGCGCAAAGCAAACGAGGGACATCACAGATTTTAAAACCATACAGGTTGTTTTCCGTGGGTGAACCGTAACGCAAAGCCATATCAACGGTATCGCGATAAAAATCGATGATACTGTCGCTTATGTGACTGCGTAGAGTGAGATTCGGGTGTTGATCAAGGAACTCATTGAGCCAAGGGGTAATGACATTTCGGCCCAGATCGGAAGACAGAGCAATCCGCATTTCGCCGCCCAACTCATCCAAATCTGACTGAATATTGAGTCGTGCGCTCTCGAGTAATTGTAGAGCCTGCTGGCACTGAGGCAGGTAACGCTCGCCAGCGGGCGACATCCGCAACTGACGTGTCGAACGGATAAACAGCTCAAGTCCCAGATTTTTCTCAACGCGTTTAAGCGCGGCACTCGCGGTAGCGACTTGCATGTCTAAACTGTTGGCGGCTGCTGTGATACTGCGAAGCTCCGCCACTTTCATCACCACGAGAAGATCGTTTAGTAGCATAAATTCAACACATGATTGGTAATGTATTCATTGTTATCAGTTTTTCGTTCGTATCACAAGTGAGGCCCTGTTGTGGCGTGGACATAAACTCGTTACTTGTTGTAGAACATACGTTGTTGGTTTGAGTGATCTGACTTTGTAACTCGTGGACACCTTGGCGGGAGGCTGTTCATTGTTCTGTGCCAGCGTAAGTCACAGACCCACATATTGATCGACCCTGTTAGGGCAGTGAATGCTCACCAGGGATAGCGTCTGATTTCAGTTGAGTACCTGCGTCCACTTCTCGGAAGCCTTCAGCATCCCCCAACGCTCAAACCCCAAATCCAGCTCTCCACCTTCAATTCCGATATCCAACGGCACGATCAGTTTCGCTGTGAAAACCACCCTCGGCTCTCAACACTGCCGCCGATTGCGATGGGAATATTCTGGAGATGAGGGTTATCCCTCATCTCGATTGCTGCGAAAAAGCAGTCCATGTCGATATGAATAAACTTCCTGTCTCCGTGTTGCTCTCTCTCAGTGTGCATCGTTTTTATCTCAATACATTCGCGTAGAGACGAAGCTTGTTCTTTCTGAAACGATTATCTCCTTTGCTTCCCGGCAAAGGGCGATTTTACACTGTTCGTTCATGTGCTTTTTCTTCTTTTCTGAGTTTAACCAGTGCCCATTTGGCCGAAATGACAATGGAAGTCGCCATGCAGATAAAAGAGAATCCGCCAGCTACTATGGTCAGAGCACCAGCCACAATGCCTGATAAGGATTCACCTGTGTTAGCAACGGTCGAGTAGAGGCCGTAATTTTTGCCAAGCTCTCCCTGGCGGGATAGGGTCTGGATATTGGTGATGATAGAAATATCCACAATGGCGCCAACAAACCCCAGTATGAAGACAGAGGTGAACAGCGCAGGCTGGTTGATGTTAATAGCTATCGCCACCAGTACAAACAGCACGCCATATAACATCCACGATTTCATCACCAGTTCTGGTGTCGTGTCTTTCACTATTCTTGGATATAAAATGCCACCCATGACTGTCCCTGTTGCCATCACTGAAAAGACATAACCAACCAATTCCTCACGCAGGTAATGTTCAACAATGATAGCCGGGAGCACATATTTCAGCAGCGCGGCTGTAAAGAGTACACACGCAGTCGTGCCAATAATCACCATGAATAAATCAGTTTGATGATTTCTTAAATTCGATATGCTTTCTTTGGTATCAGTAAACAAAGCGGTAAACGAAAGTTTTTCCTCTCTGTGTGTCTGATTCTTTTTCAACAAAAGCAGAAAAATAAGAGAAAGTGCATAAGTGATTGCATCGGCAAGCAAGACAAAACTTTTGTCGGCAACAGAGATGATCAAGGCACATAGCAATGGTCCGATAATGGATGCGACATCTTCGATGATTTGAAACAGACTGTTTCCTGCAGGTAATTCTTCTTTGTTCAACACAAATGGCAGGTAGGATCTGAAACTTGGTTGAAACAGGCTGCGTCCTATCGTCATCAGCATAGCGCAGACAACCAGTCCGGCTATATTCAATATGCCCAAGTAGTAAGTGATAAACATGACGAAAGTCACACTCAGCCTGAGTGTATCACTGAGCAGCATGTTTCTCTTGAATGGAAATACATCGGCAATCCAGCCACCCACAGGTCCGGAAAAGAGATAAGGGATAAATTTTAGAAAATAGACTAGCCCAATATAGAATATATCGCCTGATAATAACTCAATGGTGATCAACGCGAAGACAACTTCATGTGCGAAGTCGCCAATTTTGGATGTGAGGCTGGCAAGCGATAAGGGAAGTAATTTTCGATTAAAGATTACTTCTTTCATATAATGTCTCCGGGAGTGGTGATGTATATTTAAATAAAAATCATCATTTTAAAATGGAGTCGATTTTTGTGGGTGGATAGAATGTATTTATCATTACCAGGATTTTTAAATTCTGACTTTTTCTAAGTCGGTGAAATTTAATAGATAAATAATTTGTCATATTGATAAATATCAAAATATACAACTGTTCGCCCCGATCGCAATCATCGTGTAATTAAAAATTTAATCTAGAAGAAAAGATCTTTTATGTGTGAATAGTCACAATAAAACAATCTATTTTTTATGGGTTGTAAATGAATGTAAAAAAGTATGTTTTATATTTTATTTTATTGAGTAGGTGATTGATATTTTTAGCAGTTATTATTAATTCTATCAGAATATTTGGAGGCAGAAATATGCTGGTTCAGAAGCCGGGTTGCAGGCGGATGTGTTTTTATTTTGACGTTTTGATTGAGCCGATCATGGCGAGCGTACCGCACTCGCCATTTAATTGTTTACTCACATTTCGACACCATCACAGCGTCGGGTAAGCCGTTATCCTGGAAAGTCAGGCTCCACACATAACGTCCGGCTTCAGGCAGCATGGCAGCTGTGTCTTTGCCATAGCTGCCAGCCGTGAGCGGTGTTTTCTGACCCGGCCGGAGTTCCAGCCCTTCGGCCGTATACTGAGGCGACCAGTCTTTACTGGCGTACTGCAGACGGAAACTGCCGGCCTGTTCATTGGTTACCACCTGGTACAGGTTCTGGCCTTTGTATTCGAACTGCCGGTTGTCTCTGTGCTTCCACCCTGAATCGGTGAAATCACCCACCACATACAGCGGTTTGCTGACCGGACCTTGCTCAGTCACAGTGGGATTATCGCACTTTGCCATCAGGCCTGTACCCGTTAAGATCAGGGCTTTGGCTGTCAGATCCTCGGCAGGCTGTACTGGGGAGACAATATGCAGGAAGCGTGCTTCAAAGCCATTGAGTGCAATAGTGTAGTGTCCACTGCTGACGTGGAAGCGCTCACCGCTTTGCAAGTCAATCAAATCACCGGCTGAGCCCAGTATTTCCGCATTTAAAGCCAGTTGTTGCGAAGCGTCTGTGGTGCTGACCAGATAAACGACAGCGTCCTGATCTTTTTGCTTGCGATCCACATACACCTTGTCATTGGCCATAATATTGAGGCGTTCGCCTTGGTATAACGCCGGGTGCGCCGCCCGCATTGTCATCAGCTCTGTGACATAGGCTTTGAGATCGCGTTGGCGTGCATTCAGCGTGGCACTGACGCCGTCAATCTTGCCACTGGAACGGGCCACATGATCATCACATAAGCCTTGGATGGCGCAGATATCGCCCGGCACTTTACCGGCAAAATGTTCAACCTGATCACCAATTTCATCGCCGTAATACAGGGTGATGGGGCCGGTATAAGCGGCGAGGAAGGATATCGCTGCTTTATGGCGCTGCCAGTATTGATCATCGCTGGGTTCTGCAATATTGCCCCGTTGCAGCAAATCACCAAAGCGGACGAGATCATGATTGCCCAGCATCAGATTGGGCTTGGCATGATCGGGATAAAGCCGATGTAAATCCATGCCTTCTGCCAGCCAACTGCCGCCTTTGCCGCCGTTACTGTTTTCATTCACGGCGAAGGTTTCCACTAATCGGTAGCGGACCGGAAAATCAAAGGCTGAACACAACCCCGGTGTGCCTTGCGGGCCATAACCAGTCTGATTGATCACGTTTTCGTTATTCCATATTTCAGCCACCATGTAACCCAGCGGGTGAACTGTTTCGCCAAGGTGATTGACGTAAGTGACCGACTGCGATGCGTCATCAACTGTCTGGCGAATATCCTGCCAGGCCTTCAGAGGCACCTGATAAGCCTGATCCAACCGCCAGCCATCGATTTTAAGTGTTTTTATCCAGTAAGCTGCCACTTCCTGATAAAAAGGCAGGCTCTCGGGGTAGCTGACCGGATTGCTGCCACCCACGGGCAGTTTCCCGGTTGGCGATGGCACTACATTCTCTTTGTGGTGACCAAACACGCCGTCAAAGAACACATATAACCCCCGGGCATGGGCCTGTTCGACTAATGCTTTCGCGGTCTCTATCGTGCCAAATTTCGGATCTATCGAAAAATAATCGGTGGCATAATAGCCGGTGGCATCCAAACGGTCTGCCCAGTGGTCCTGGCCTATTTTGGCCACTGACTCAAACACAGGCGTCAGCCAAATCGCATTAACACCTAACGACTGGATATCATCCAGAGAGTCGATAATCCCCTGCAAATCACCCTGATGATGACTGGTGCCGTAGCCGGTGCCATGACCAATATTCGGGTCACCATCGATGAAGCTCTCGACCATGGTCTGGTAAATCCGTAGCTGTTGGCTTTGCTCGGCAACGTTTGTGTTACAGGCATAAGGCGCAATGGTTGGGTTTTCGTCCGCAGATGGGGTTGAGCTCCCGCACCCCGCCAGCGCTGCAGTTATCAGTAATGAGAGTGTGGAATGAGCAATCCTTTTGTTCACGTTTCAATTCCTGTCGTTATGCTTTGAATGTTTGATCTCTGTTTGTTTGTGAATACGTGCCCCTTCACATTCAGGGACACGTATCAAGGCAATTAGCGGGGTTGGGTAAACACAGTCACCGCAGTGCCTTCAACCACCACACTGCCGGATAACCCAGTCTGATGACGGGCGCCTGATGCATCGGCAACCAGCGTCCAGTCGCCTGCAGGCAAGCTGATGGTCTGATTGTTGCCGCTGTTGTACACCACAAACAGGTTATGCGTGTCTTGCGGGTAAGTGATAAAACCTGTGACCAGTTGCCCGCCAAACTCAGCCGGTCGGGAGGCCGTAAGGTAATTGGCAATGTCCTGATTCGTGGTCATGCGCAAGCCTGGGTGATTACGGCGCAGCGCGATCAGTGCTTTGAAGTAATCATAGGTCGCTGCGTTATCAGCACGGCGCTGCCACTTGATGCTGTTAAAGCTGTCCGGCGCATTGTAGGTATTGTGCGTGCCGCCGTGCGCACCGAAATTCCAGGCATCCGGATAACTCATCTGTTCGTTGTCGGTTTTGGTCCGCAAGAATTCGTCACCGGCATGGACAAACCCGATGCCCTGACTGGTCAGCACCATGCCCATGCCAAAATTCACCACGCGTTTGGCATAATCGAGGCTGGTCGGTGGCGTCAGGCTGAGAATCTGGTGCGAGCTGTTCTGTACAACATTGCCCGACAGGCTTAAATACACCTTATCCCACAGGCCGAAATTATCATGGGCAGAAATATAGTTGATGCTTTGCTCCGGATCGGCGGCAAAGTTTCTGAACCAGGTGCTGTTGCGGCTGTCATTGGGATCGTACGCTGAACCGCGCATGCCATCATAGATGGACCAGCCCGCATCGGCGCTGCCCAGATTGTTGAACATATAACCCGTCCGGGTATCGTCGTTCGACCCTTTCAGGGCTTCACGATACGCGCCGTTGAAAACGCCGACATGCTCTTGCACCATATTATGCGTGGTGCCGTAACGAACACGTTGTGCTTCTTTCGGATCACTGGCGTAACCATTCCAGGGTTCGCCGTAAAGGAGTAAATTACGATCCGGGAATTGTTGATTCAGCGCGCGCCCCCACTTTTCCACTTCCTGAAAAGAAAAAATGCCAATCAGGTCGAACCGAAAACCATCAATGCCATATTCATCGACCCAATAAGCCAGTGAATCCTGAATCATGCGGCTGACCATAGGCTGGTCGGCATCAATGGCGTTACCGGTACCTGAAAGATCGGTTGGGGTGTAATAGCGGCTGCTGATGTTTTCAAACATTTCTTTGGCATAAGTGTGGTTGTACACCACATCCATGATGACCCGGATCCCGGCTTTGTGGAACTCGTTCACCATGGTTTTAAACTCGCTGGCGCGAGCCTCGTAGTCGGTCGGTACCTGTGAATAGCGATCTTCCGGGACGTTGTAATTGCGCGGATCATAACCCCAGTTGTAACAAGGATCGCTGCCAGGAAGTCCGTCGCAGGTGGCAAAATCATAGACTGGCAGCAGCTGAACGTGAGTGATGCCCAGATCAACCAGGTGATCAATCCCCGTTTTCAACCCGCTGTAGCGGGAGCCGCTTTCGACCATTCCCAGGAACTTACCGCGCTTGTCTGCGCTGACGCCAGAGCTGGCATCTATGGTGAAATCGCGGACATGAACTTCATAAATCACGGCATCTTCGCGGTTCAACAATGCCGGGCGTTCAGCCCAGCCGCCGTCAGGGGCAGTGCGGGACATGTCCATCACAATGTTGATGGCTTCACTGTCTCCTGTGCCGGGTGTTGCCATTTTCCCGTATGGGTCGCGCACCGGAATGCCATTGACTTTAAAGGTGTACTCGGCCAGGTGCAGATCGCCGCTGACGTCAACCTGATAGATATCTGTGTAGCCGTTGGCATCGCTCACTTTGCTCAGTGGGTATTCTGTGCCGTTCACGGTAACCGTCACATCGCTGTGATCCGGCGACCAGATCGCAAAGGTGGTTTTATCAGGCTGATACTGTGCGCCGAGGGTGGGAAGCGGGGTGCAATCTGAGGTACATGGGGTCACGGGCGTGAGGGTATAGTTCAGCGTCTGGTCGTTCACTGTGACCAGATATCCACCGTTGACCTGGGTATAGATGTCATCGCCAGACGCGTCTAACACGCCGTCGTTTAGATTGTCACCATAGTTTTGCGACCAGTCTCCGGTCAGGTCAAACTTAAAACGCTGATTGGTTTGTCCGTCAAAATGGACTAACAATGCCCAGGTGTTGTGATCGACCAGAGTCATTGCCTCTGCGGCCCATTGATTCGTCGTGCCGCGAAAATGCAGCGTTGCGAAGTTTTGCGCATGAGGCTGGCTGTCGCAACTGGCCACCGGCATGGTGAGAATCGTCTGGCTGTCGGTATAAAAGTCGATCCGGTAGTTCTGATCACCGGCAACCGTGTAATCGCCGGCGGGGTAGCTTTCCTGCCAGTCACCGTAGCGGTCGATTTTAAACCGGGGACCGCCGGTAGCATCTCCTTGCAGAAATGTCTGGCAGGTTTGATAGTGAGTGGTCGTTATTTGTGTCATTGCTGCCGCGTTCCACTGGTTCGGAGTGCCCCGGAAATGCCAGTCGGCGAGTGCGGGGGCGCTGATCAGCGTCGCACCAACAATAAGCGTAGGTAAGGTTCTCATTTCAATTTCCTTTTGCCGTCCTTTGCAAGAGAGATAACTCCCGAACGGATCGAGTTATTGTTTATGGTTATTCACACACCTGATGCGGACATTTCATCCAGCCAGGTGAGTTGTAAATAGCACAAAAAATAACGCTGAAAATGCTGTTACCGGAGAAATTGAATTGAAATGTGAACCGATTAACTCATTGTATGGTAAGAAAGAAATTGAACTGTGATCTTGTTATCTCAGCCTTTGTCTACGCCCCCCATTCTACGCCCTGGGGGAGATGGCTATTGCCGGATACTATAATTCTTATTGCGGTAAGAAAGAAAAAACCTCCAAAAGAGAAGGAGGTTAAATTTGCTTTTTATCTTATTTCTAACGTTGAATCGGGTTAAGAGATCGCCGATCAGAAGGTTATGTAAAATCAGAAAGTTTCATGATAGTGGCATATCGATCACTTAATGCCGCGATGGATACATCATGAACCAGTTTCCCATCAAGCTCGTTATTATTTTGATCCGGAAGACTTCGAGTTGCACAAGCATCTTCACAAACAATAACGTCGTATCCAAGCTCAACAGCTTTGATAGTTGTTGCTGTAACGCACATATGACTCATGAAACCAGCCACAATAATTTGCTTACGGCCAGTCAAGCGTATCAGCTCTTCTAACTCTGTGTTAAAAAATGAGTTTGGAAGGGTTTTGTGCACGATTTGTTCGTTCTCAGATGGTTCGACTAATCGAATAACATCAGACATTGTTGATTCACAGTTAAACACTGGTGATGCTGAACTCGCTTTATGCAACACATGAAAGACGGGTGTCGATTTATCACGAGCAATATCAAGAAGCATTTTTGCTTTATCCAGTGCAAGTGTACCATTTTCGCCTAACTTCAACTTTCCGTCAGCATACTCATTTTGAAAGTCTATATATAGAAGAACCATATTGTTCCAATCAACCGTGCTATCGGATAAGCCTGATATTTTCCGTAAAGTATTTAAATGACTCATTGTAGACTCCTTTTTTAAATTCAAGCCTAGTCTAAGAAAATTTATCGGAATAGTTAACGAACAATTTTGCATGCGTGATGAGCAAAAATTCTTGTAGCAATTCGTTACCACTACAATTCCATTCCAACTGTTGGCGCACGACCTATGTGCAAAAATTCTCATAGTTATAGTGATAAGAATATTTTAAATTGAATTGTAATTAACAGGAGGTTATATGGTTGATAAGATTCGATTGCCAATATATGAATCGCTAGCAAGTTCAAAGAAGAGGATGAATGGAAGTTTTCATGCTCTGCCAATTCAAAATGTGGGCAATATTAAAAATGTAATACTTGAAGAAGGTTTTTTGAGTGCTTTTGAAAAAATAAAGCATTTAGAGTTGTCAATAACAGGACCTTTTTTTGACAGTTTGTCAGACCCTTCCAGGGTGATTGATGAATCCTCAAATATTATTTATATTTTAATATTCATTATTATTTCGAAAATGCATTTCTGAATATCCTGACTAACTCGTCCATAACAAGTTTTTTAGGCGTGGAATATGATGTTTTCTTAGAGGTTAGCATCCATATTTCACGGTATATTTCTTCCGAAGGCCTGATAAATGGATAGGAGTCATTTCGAAGTACAATTCTTGGGATTAGCGAGATACCATAACCGCTTTCAGATGCTCTTTTTTGAGCTGAAACAGAGTCAGATTGAATTCGTATTGACTTTGTTCCAAATTTTTCGATGAGATACTTACATTCTGGCAGATGACTATACAGATTAGAGTATGTAATTATATTGACGTTTTCATTTTTTACGAGTTTGTCCAGCCAATACTCGTTACCATAGAGCACATATTCTATCTCACCCAGTTTTTTACAAATGGACTCGCCTTTTTCTGGCAACTCCATCCGTAAAGCGATATCAGCTTCCTGTTTAGATATGTTGACATTTCGACTCGAAGTGTCAATTTCGAACCTTAATTCGGGAAACCTCTGGTGCAAGCTATGCAAATTTTCTATGACGAAATGTTCTGCTAAAAATGGAACCATTGATATTTTAGTATTTTGATTGAACTTTGATTCAGGCGAGAGCTCTTCTTCGAGGCTGTTGATTTTGTCTCTCATAGTGATGGATTTATCGTAAAGCAATCGCCCTTCAATCGTAGAAATGAACCCATCCTGTGTTCTGTCAAAGAGTTTTAGTTTTAGAGCATTCTCTAACCGGTCAATTCTTCTTGATACTGTTGCATAGTTCACATTTAACCGATTGGCTGCCACACTGACTGTATTTGTTTCATATAACGTGAGAAAAAATTTTAAATCGTCCCAGTTTAATTTGTTCATGAATAACCTAAATATTTGATTTATATTGTTTTTGTCAATGTAATCTTGAGTTTGTTCTGTATGTTTTCATCAACTGTGCATATAAAGATAAGTCAGTTTTTCTCTATTCGTATCCATGAAGCTTAACCTTCATTCTCTTGTGTCTGGCATCCATGTATTTATCTTTTTATAAAATTTATGGTCTACCCCAATAATCAGTACTTACGAAGCATGCACAGAATAGGATGAATCCCCGTTCGCGTGCTGAAGAATACTTTCGATTAACCCTCTTCAGATCCATAAAAATCATAAATGATATGCTTATTGTTTACTATGCTTGCATAATGTACGTGTGAAGTCCACACCCCGGTTGGGGAAATTACCGGGTGGTCATGATAAGAATCATATCAAAGGCAAGACTGCCACGATAAAAACACATCGAAGACAAGAAGATTTCAGCTGGAGTACAGGCGTGTGATGCATATGAAACTGAAATCTTGACTCCATACATGAGGGACATTGTCACTTTAGCTAATCTTATATTTAATGAAATGCATATGTGATCAATATATTAAATTTATTCATAATTTCCCGTTATTATGCGTTTCTTCTTGCCTAATCATTTCTGATTCTGTTCAATCGCGATGTTGCACGTGTGTTTGTGTGCATATCATGGGGTTATGAAACTCCCATTCAGAACGATCACAAGGATGATGACAATGAAGTTGAAATTCTGTCTTACTTTTGCTGCTTTAGCGCTCTCGGTAACTTCAGTGAGTGCTCAGGCTCGTAACTTTGATTTACCCTCTGGCTGTGAGTACGGACGAGTAAAATCTTATGATTTTAAATCAGAGGATGTGAGGGGTGCTGTCGAGAGTGGCTACAATATTTATAATGATCCACAAACCTACCCGGATCCTTCTAACCCAGATCAAACTGATTATAATCAGGAAGAATATGCCAACTTTTTTGAGTCGCTGATTAACCTTTTCAACTCGTTTGACTATTTGCGGGTGGAAGTGCCAAAGCATGTGGTTCAGGATGAAGTATTCCGTGCCAAAGGCAATTTATTTGACCGCTATGCTAACGTGCATTTCAACAATTCAGAGTTCGGCTATGTCGGCAAAGATAAATCAAACCTCGATGCCAATTCCTATCTTAATATGAAGTTTTCACGTACTTACGGTTACGGCCTGGTTTGGATAAACCGAGCTGGCGGTATGTGTTCAGCTGAAGGTGTCTGGGTACAGAAAAAACCAAGAATTGTGAGTGGAAGTGCGACCCACGCTTCGGGCAAAGTGCAGGCCAATATACAGTACCTGATTGATAAAT
The DNA here is from genome assembly GCF_014841115.1 of Photobacterium arenosum. GTDB lineage: Bacteria > Pseudomonadota > Gammaproteobacteria > Enterobacterales > Vibrionaceae > Photobacterium > Photobacterium arenosum. Next base: position 116,152 of record NZ_JACYTP010000014.1, on the reverse strand, counting down.
ATTCAACAGCAGCGAAGGACACCAGCGTGAATGCCCGCTTGATTATTCGTGTTCGGGATGATTTATATGGCCAGACTGCCTCGACATCTGTGAGCCTGAGTGCATTGCAGGGCAATACAACGATCAGTGTTACGCCAGCTAATCCAGGTATAAATAGTGTCAGCGTTACTTTGTCTGACGGAAAGTATACCGATGGTATGTCTTTAGGTTATGTGAGAGTGCCGGGCACGCCGAAACCGCCATGCCCAAGATGTCAGCCACTTTAAGTATGGCAAGTAAGTAATTTATTAATAGATCAGGCCCGGTGCTGGGCCTGATCTGTATATTAACTGACTTTAAAAAAAGCCATTTCTTTTCTGAGGCGTTGGGTTAATGTCGAAATATCATTATTTGCCAGTGTCGTCTGGCTGGCATTCTCAGAGTTTTTCTGCACGATCTGGCTGATTTCTTCCAGCCTGTGAGAGATATCATTCGTGACAGAAGATTGCTCTTCCGAGGCGGTAGCGACTAAAGCATTGACGTCTGAAATTTGTCCAACCTGCTCTGAAATCGTTTTGAACGCATCGGACAAGGCCTGAGTAATAACCTGAGACTCTGAAACCATGTCTGTGTTGAGTTTCATGTGTTCATCTGCAAGTTTGGATTGTTCCTGAAGCTGGCTGATGATTGTTTGAATATCTATGGTCGACTTTTGTGTTTTGGCTGCAAGTGCTCGGACTTCATCGGCAACAACCGCGAACCCCCGGCCTTGTTCACCGGCCCGGGCTGCTTCTATAGCGGCATTGAGCGCCAGTAGGTTGGTCTGCTCTGATATGCTGTTAATCACATCCACCACTGAGCTTATCTTTTCTGAATGCTCTCTTAATTCGTTGATTATTCGTGCGGACTCTTTCATGGATACACTGACACTTTCAGCAATAGAATCGGAGCGTTGTAGTGTACTTGAGCTGGCGTTGATGATGGTGATAGCTTCAGTCGCTGCAGTTTCCGCCGAGTGCGCGTTGTGAGCAACATCAGATGCGGTTGAAGACAGTTCTGTGGCAGCGGCTGCGACTTGCTCTATTTCAGATAATTCGCGCTGGGCATTCTCTGAGTTGCTGTGTATCACTGTCGATATTTGCGTTTGGTTTACGGCTAACTGCTCCTGAATTCGCTCTGAAGACTGGATGATACTGAAAATACTTTGCTGAAGTGCAGACAAGGATGACGATATCAAATCAAGTTCGTTATTGGCTTTCGTCATTTTACGTGGAGTGAAGTCGCCATCAGACATTTTTTGAATACTGTCAGTAATTTCAGGCAGTACACGTAATTCCTTACGTATGATCCAGAATGAAAAAATGAACCCGGTAATACAGGCAGCGATAAGCAGTAAGATTCCCAGCTGAACATCTGCCTCATACTTTCTTTTACTTGTTTGGTAAACCTGTCCAGAAGCCGTTATCTGAATGTTAATTAAGTTGTCTATTTTATCAGAGAGAGGCTCTATACGGTTGTAGACTCTGTGGACGATTTGATGCTTAGCATCAGGCTGGTTTCTTGCCTCTCGTAAAAGTGTAACAAGATCTTTCTTTATAGCATTGATTTCAGCTGTCAGTGTTTTTGATATGGCTTTTTCATCGGCAGTTAACTGGGTTGAGTAATAGCTTTCCCAGGTATCTGCAACTACGTCTTTTGCTTTTAATACGGAAAATTCCAGTTCTTGCTGTGAGAGTGTACCGATATTCCACTTGTTGAATGCATCAACAATATCAACCGCAAAGGCATCAGAAATTGTTTTTAGTTGTTGCAAAGGAATGACACGATCAAGATAGATTGAGTTCATTGCATTTAGTGTGTCTTTATTTCCAGACATTTGATTCCAGAAAAGTATGAACATAAATACACACAGTGTGACAGGGACTGCGAAAGTTTTGTGAATATATTTTTTTTCATATGAATTTAAGCTTGATGCTGAAAGCGTATAAGAGAGGTAGTTTGCATGGTTAAGATAAATAATAATATCTTTTCTAATTTATTTTTTATGCAAATGACTGAAAATCACGCTGTTGTCGTTCAATCTGCCGTTGTAACTGCCACGTCCCGGTTGGGGCGTGGCAATGCCATTGCGTACCGTCGGTTATTTCGACGGGTATTCAGACCAGCTGCTGCCATCCAGTGTGACGTAGTTTTTTCCCTGAACTCTGATGACAGTAGAGCCTTCGTTTTGAGCCACCACAGGTGTGGCTGGCAGGTTACTGATCAGCGAGGCAGGGTCGACGCTGCCACTCAGGTACGGGTTTTGCTCTAAAACATTGGCAATGAGCTGAGATAACGCCAGATAGCTGGACGGTGATGCCACACGCGCTGTCTCGCCGGTACGGACGATGTTCTTGCCAAAAACTCTTAAGCCAACAGGGGTATGTACAATTGAAGGCGACGGAATTTCCCGCATCCCGGTTATCTGCATCCGATCGCCTTTCATACCTGCACCATGTTCTGGCACCAGTACCACCACGATATTGCGGCCCGATTGTTCCAGCGACTGGAAGAAAGCGTACAGATCGTCGAGCAGGTTTTTCAACCGCAATTTGTAGCTCACCAGCCCGGTGGATTGGTTACCGTGAATGATCCGGTTACCGTCATGCAAGGAAATGGTGTTATAGAGTGCCACAACTTTGTCGTTGCCTGCTTGCTGGCGCTGCTGCCACCAGTGATTCAATACGTCTTTATCGCGGTAAATCGGTGCACCGTCAAAAGACTTCTGGTACGGGCTAAAACCCGTTTGTGGCATCAGATCTGCCACCACATTACCTTCGGTTTTAATCAACTCAAGGAAGTTGTCGAAGATCCCGTCGTGGTTCATCACCAGATTTTCTTCAAAACCCAACTGCTTCAGGTTTTCGAACAGATAGCACTGCTCAGACGGTGCACCCGCAAAGAGCTGGCTGTGGCTTTCCTGCCCGCAACTGGCTCGCAGCAGACGGATCACGGCTGGCCCGCTGTAGGAGGTTGCCGCATTGAACTGATCAAAAAGGATATCGAATTCTTTAAACAAAGGATGATCGTCCAGCCCGGCGATATTGATATCGTCCCAGGCGACTGAGCAGATACTCAGGAATAAGAGATCGAAGGGCGCTGCATTAACGGCGTTGTCATCCAGCAGGACTTGCCGTTTTGATTCACGGGAAAAAAATTCAGCCACGTACTGGTTCAGGGAGGCATCATCCGTCCCCGCCGGCACGTTGGCTGCATTGGCATTGGCATTGGTATTGGTATTGGCATTGCCGGCAGGCCGGGTGATCGGGGTATTGTTCTCAACCGTGCCCTGATCTGCAATCACAGGCGTTATCTGGCCGGATGGCAGACTGAAAAACAGCATCGCCGCCATGACCAGTACCGATACACGTAAAAAGCGATTGAGCAGGTAATAACCTATGCCAACGGCAAAAAGGCCCAGCAGCGCCTGGAAAGAGAAAAACCGGCCTGCCAATTCGAACAGATAACCCCATTCGAAATGCATCAGTTGGTTCATTTGCGCCCACAGGCGGTCTAAAGGCGGCAGAAAAGAATCATAGTGCAGCAACCAGGCCGCGGCAGGTACTGCAATGACGATCTTGATGGCTGCCAGCAGGCGAGAACGCAGCGGCAATAATAGAAAGAGAGCCAGCGCTATGTTTTCCAGCGGATGGAAATCAATCGTGCCCTGCAGATACAGGGCGAACTTTGCAATGAAATAAACATTCCACCACCCCAGTCCTTTAACCTGCTGTGATGAATGAGAAGAGAGTGTAATCGTCATAGTCTCTGCTTAGTAATAAAATTCAGTCTTGTTCAAAGTAGCGGGAACGCCCGAAATACTTGCGATGGAAACGCTTGCCCAGTGTGATCAGGTGGCGCAGGTAATAACCCAGTACCATGCCTGTTAACAGGCTTAACCCTGCAGTGAGCAGAAAATCATCAATGTTCATGATTCACCTTTTAATCGAATGCGTTTGGGTGCGGCAAAAAGGGCCGTCATCTTATCCTCGGTGCTATTGTTTTCTGCAAAAATAGCCGGTTCAGTGGTGATTTTTTTTATATCGGCACACACAGTCAGTGCCTCTTTACCGACCACTTCCAGCTCTTTTTCCAGATCATGATGCGCACTGATGACGCGAACGGTCTGGAAGAGATCCCGCACCGGCGCATCAAAAATATTATTGAGTGCCGTATGGATATCCGTTTGGCGAATGGCGCTGAACAGAACATATAACGCATGGTGGCAGGCGGTAATCACATCGCCATCACGCCGGATATGGCACAGCCGCAGACACTCATCCGGTTGCATTCCTGGCAGCAGCTTGAGTTTAACCAACACCACGTCCAGCTGAGGCGAGGTAAATTGCTGCATCACAGTATGGCAATATTGGATAAATGTCTGATTGTCCAAGTATCCCCTGGCATTATAGTTCGGGTCGTTTAACAGCAGCTCTTCAGTATTGTCTGGCAGCAGGCGTGTCATGCGTTGCCCTTGTATCGCATCAACCTGGCTCATCATCCTTAAAAAGGGCAGGTGATAAGGTACAATCAGGTTCACGCCGGCACTCAGCAGGAAGGTTTCATCGGCATAGCGCAGGCACTGCCTGACTTCTCTGATGATGATCTTGAGCCGCGGCCCGGCTTTTTGCCGTAAATGCAGGCAGTCGACAGCCAACTGACGGATCTCCTCCGGCGACTGGCAGGACAAGATCAATGTCGTTGAAGGTGGGGTTGTTAAATCACTGATGATCTCTGCATTGTTCGCCGCCAGCTGGACATGCGCAGGAAGCGGGATATCGTCATCCACAACGGCATGACTCATCACAATCAGCGCCGTGTCATCCTGGCTGCTGAGTGCCGCAATATTGGGTGTTGACACCGGCACGGCAGCCAGCACGCCATGGGCCGTTTTCTGCACAACGAATGTTTTATCGGATTGAACACCATCGGATTTCGCCCAGAAATGTACCTGGTAGCTGTATTTGTCGTCACTGATCATACTCATGGAAGCCAGCCCCGCCAGGTGGTGGTTCAGTGCCAGTAACGCCGGTTTCAGTGAGGTGGAGGTTATAGAGCCGTACACCAGAAGTTGAATAGTCAGATCATTGCTGGTTGCGTGATCGTTAAGTTTTTTTAAAACAATAGTGAGATTATCTTTATTAATATTGGCGAAAAATATATCCGGTACAAAAAGGACGGCGAGCGATTTTTTCGTGGCTTTTAACTTGATGATATCATCGAGCAGCAAATGAAAATGGATACCATTTTGGCTTTTATTCCGATTCAGAAATAAGATTTTCTTACACTTTTCCTGTAACGCCGCTGAAATTTGACTACCATCTTGCTCGCTCAGGCCGGAGTAAAAATTATCTTTGTTTGTAAAGCAAGTGAAACTATTGTTTTTATTATGTTTAATGATTGATGTCAGATAATTAATGGCCAGAGTTTTTTGGGCAAAAAGATTGACATAAACAGACGGAAAATTGTTTATTTCGACAAAGTGTGTAAAGTCTGGATTTGTAGACATATAAAATACCAGTTGCTCGCTATCGGCACTTTTCCCGCTTCTTTAAGCTTGCAGAGGCACCATCACAGTAAGAACACGACAGAAAAAGATGTTACTAATATAATAAGATCATATAGAATTTACTCAAAATGTCGAATCATTCATCTGGTTTATCTTTGCACCGACTGAAACCTATAAAGAACTGTTCGTTTTACATGTGGGCAATGTACTGATGATGAGATTTGATTATGAACCGAAAGGCATACATAATTAACTGTAATATTATCGTTGTTTTCCGGTCACAGTCATTAGCGTTTATAGCTGCAAGTATTAAATCTAATAAATAGGGACATGATTTTTTTGTGGACCAAATGTTAATAATGAACAGGCGATAATGTAATAAACGTTAGTGCCTGTTTGTTTCTTTGAAAATTATGTACTTAAATATAGTTTGTATTAATGGCATTGATAAATTCTATTAAGTAGTGGTGAATTATTGTGGTAATGCCTGCGAAAGATGTTGATGCAATTTATGCGTCTTATAACATGACTAATCATGATTATGTCGAATTAAATGAAAGCGAGACCTATTCAAAAGTAAAAAATAAGTGGTTGATATTAAAAAGTAAAAAATCACCTCACGGGACAAAGCAAGCCAGAACTGAAAACAGCAGCCAGGCCGATATGGTATGAAAAGGATCGGGATTCTCAGCTTGCGTGGCGGCGCCGGGGCGACAACAGTCACGGCAAATCTGGCACAGGCACTAGTGCAAGTACAGAAAAATGTGCTGGTGGTTGATGCTGTTGATGCTAATTTGCTGCGTTTACACCTCGGATTGCCTATTTCCAGCGTTGAGGGGTGGGCCAGTCACATGTGTGCGAATACCGATTGGCAGTCAGCGGGCTTTGAAAGTCCCAATGGTGTGACTTTTTTGCCTTTTGGCCAACTGCCATTGCATAACGCCAGACAGTTTGAGGCTAACCGCGGCCCTTATCTGGCTGAGATCCTTGAAGCGCTCGGGCGGTTTGAGGTGGGTGACAATCAGGATCACTGGCAACTGATTCATTTGGGATCGTCGGATCTGGCGTTACTGGAGGATGAAGCCTTTGGCTATTTTTTTGATACCGTTTTGGTGGTGCTAACCCCTGATGCCGCCTGTTACAGCGTGCTGCAAGATGTTTTCGAAACCCAGGCTGTTTTTAACGATGCGCCTGTCTCAGCCAAAGTGCGCTATGTGCTCAATCAGTATCAGCCTGAAACCGAGATCAGCCGCGATTTCATGCTGGTGATGAAAAGAGAGCTTGGCGCTGAAATGTCACCGGTATTGTTACACCGGGACATCGCTCTGATGGACAGTGTGGCAAATCTGACCACAGTGCAGCAGTTTGCCCCAACCAGCCAGGCGGCAAAAGATTATCAGTCACTCGCCTTTTGGTGCGTGTCGCAATTGTCAGCCATCCAGTGTGTTTCCTGAGCCTATGTTCAACACCTTAAATCTGGTTTTTAAATCCTGGGTTATTGAGCAGTTCAAAGTGCAAAAGCTTGCTTATGAGCGCGAGCGCAATACACCTGCTTCCCACACAGGAAATCTCATACTCGGGTTGTGGTTTACCTTTGCGTTTGTGTGCCTCAAGCCGCAGATTGCCGGCGTGCCTGCATGGCGTTTACCTCTGATTTACTACCCGCACATCAATTTTGCTTCCCCTTCGTTGCTGGATCCTGTGCGTTTTGCGCTGCAGAGCCTGTGGCTGCTCTGTGTTAGGCCGCAATCGCCGGGCCATCTTAAAGCCCAGCTGCAGGCGGGCACCAAACAGCTGATCCGCCGTGTGAAAGGCATTTTCTATTTACCCTTGGGGCGCATTGCCAGCCTTATTGAATGGCTGGAAAAAAAAGCGACCGACGCCGACACGGAAGATCTTAAAGCGGTATTGAAAGAAACCAAAACCGGGCGGATGATCAATGTTCTGCTGCTGATAGCAGTGGTCTCACTTGCTATGATCTGTTTTACCGTGCCGTTCGGGTTGGAAGCCCAGATGGTGTTTGTTCTGTTGTTGTGGGCGCTGGCCATGATGTGCCGGCGAATGTCAGGCCATTTTCCGACCTTGCTGTTGATCATCCTGTCGGTCACAGCTTCGTGCCGCTATCTGTGGTGGCGCTATTCTTCTACGCTGAACTGGGACGATCCTCTGGCGTTCATACTGGGCGTTTTACTGTTACTGGCAGAAACTTACTCTTGGATCGTGCTGATTTTAGGCTACTTTCAGAATATCTGGCCGCTGAACAGAAAACCGGTTGCACTGCCACCAGAGACAAAAGTTTGGCCTACAATTGACATAATGATACCGACTTATAATGAAGATCTGGACGTTGTGCGTGCCACTGTGTACGCCTCTCTGGGCGTCGACTGGCCAAAGGATAAGCTGAATATTTATATTCTGGATGATGGTAAGCGAGACAGTTTTCGCGATTTTGCCCAGGAAGTTGGCGTGCATTATCTGCGACGGCCAACGAACGAGCACGCCAAAGCGGGCAACATTAACTATGCCCTGCAGCGCTCACAGGGAGAATTTGTGGCCATCTTTGACTGTGACCACATTCCGGCCAGAGCCTTTTTTCAGCTGACAATGGGCCTGTTCCTGAAAGATCCGAAACTGGCGCTGATTCAGACACCACACCACTTTTTCTCGCCGGATCCGTTTGAGCGTAATCTGGCCAATTTTCGCGATGTGCCCAACGAAGGCAACTTGTTTTACGGCCTGATTCAGGACGGTAACGATCTGTGGGATGCCACTTTCTTTTGCGGCTCATGCGCCGTTCTGCGCCGCGGGCCACTGGAAGAAGTCGGTGGCATAGCGGTGGAGACAGTCACTGAAGACGCGCATACCTCACTGCGGATGCACCGTCTGGGCTATCACTCGGCGTATCTGAAACAACCGATTTCAGCCGGTCTGGCAACGGAAACCCTGTCGGCGCATGTCGGCCAGCGAATCCGCTGGGCCAGGGGCATGGCGCAGATTTTCCGGGTGGATAATCCGCTGACCGGCAAAGGACTCAAGCTGTCCCAGCGGCTGTGTTATGCCAATGCCATGCTGCATTTTTTGTCGGGCATTCCCAGGATCATTTTCCTGACCGCGCCACTGGCGTTCTTATTGCTGCACAGCTTCATTATTTATGCACCGGCGCTGGCGATCATTCTGTACGTGTTACCGCACATGGTGCATGCCAGCATGACCAACTCGCGGATGCAGGGGGAGTTTCGCTATTCATTCTGGGGCGAAGTGTATGAAACCGTCCTGGCCTGGTATATCGCGCGCCCGACCACAGTGGCACTGTTTGCCCCGCATAAAGGGCAATTTAATGTCACCGCCAAGGGCGGGCTGGTTAAAGAATCCCATTATGACTGGGTGATTTCCCGGCCCTATCTGGTGCTGGTATTGCTGAATGTGGTTGGGCTCGGCATGGGCCTGTACCGGTTGGGATGGGGGCCGGAGAACGAAGTGGCCACTGTGCTGGTGAATATTGTCTGGACCCTCTACAACCTGCTGATCCTCGGCGCGGCAGTGGCGGTGGCTGTTGAAGCCAAGCAAATACGCCGTGATCACCGGGTTGACGTTTCTATGCCGGTGGCGGTGAGACTCAGATCCGGACACCTGCTGCAGGCTGAAATGAAAGATTTCTCGCTCAGTGGCTTGCGAGTCCAGCTGGGTGAGCAGGACAGTGAGCGTCTGGATGTTCAGGTGAATCAGATACTGGAGGTGGTGCTGAGTCGCGGTCTGCAATCCTATGTATTTCCGGCAACCATCGCCTTTAGCGGCAAAGGTATGCTGGGGCTGCAGCTCAGTGAGCTCAGCACGCAGCAACAAATTCAGTACGTGCAATGTACATTTGCCAGAGCAGACATCTGGGCGAAGTGGCAGCAGTCTTATCAGTCTGATAAGCCCATGTCGAGTATGAAATCTGTGCTGCAGGTCGGCTGGAACGGATACCGCCGCCTGATTCAGCACAGCCCGGCCCCAGTTGCTGCGCTGGCACAGGGTGTTTCACTCTTTGGTGGCCTGATTTGGTCACTGAGACCACGTAATGTCCCCAACAGGGCTTAAAAAATGAAAATCAATAAAACAATAAAAACAACGGTTGCCATACTCAGCAGTCTGGGTACGGCGGCAATGGCCAGTGCGCAGGCCACGGCAGTTAACGCCGATTCAGCGGGAGTCACGACGCCTTCACATATTCACTCGGCTGTTATCCAGCGAGATCTGCCCTTCTCACAATTGGGCTTTAATGGCTCTATCGGTATTTACGGCAGTGAAGCCAACGCCAATGTCGGCTTTGGATCGCGTCTGGATGAGGTGATAGCCAAAGCCAACCTGCATTTTGATGTCACGTCATCCCCGGCGCTGCTGGCACTGGTGTCTCACATCAAGGTGTACCTCAACAATGAATTGATGGGGGTCGTGCCGGTCACGGATGGCCAGCAGGGCAAAAAAAGCAGCGTGTCTATGCCGCTGGACTCACGTTATTTCAGTAACTATAACCAGATCCGGTTTGAGCTGATTGGTAACACCCATAAAACCTGCTCTAACCCCAATGATGCCAGTATCTGGGCGGAGATCAGCCAGAGCAGCCGGGTCGAACTGTTTGTGCAGAAAACCCGGCTTGAAAGCGATTTGAGTGTATTGCCGGCGCCATTTTTTGATCCCCGTGATTTTGGCAGGTTAACCCTGCCGGTCATTATGGGGGCTGACTATGATCTGCCGGAGATAAAAGCGGCGGGCGTGCTGGCGTCTCATTTTGGTGCGCTGTCGGGGTGGCGGGGAGCGCAATTTTCGCTCTTGTTCGATCAACTGCCAGAGCAGCATGCTGTGGTGTTTGTCACTAATGACAATAAACCCGATTTTCTGCGTGACTTCCCGGATGCCGACGGGCCGTATTTACAGGTGATCACCCATCCGACCAACCCTTATGTCAAGCTGCTGCTGGTGCAGGGGCGCGACAGTCAGGATCTCAATACCGCGGTTCAGGGGCTGGCACTGGGTACCCAGTTGTTAACCGGGCCAATGGCGAAGATCAATCAGGTGCTTCAGGTCAAACAGCGCGTCCCTTATGACGCGCCCAACTGGGTTGATACCTCAAGGCCCGTGGCGTTCACCGAGCTGGTGGAACAGCGCAGTCAGTTGCAGGTGGAAGGCCGCACCCCGCCACCGGTACGGCTGAGTTTTCAGCTGCCGCCGGATTTGTTCACCTGGCAGAGCCGCGGTATTGCTATGGATCTGCACTACCGTTATTCGCCGCCAATGAAAGATAACTCTGGCTCTCGGCTGACTCTGGGGATCAACGATGAGTTTGTCGAAGCGTTCAACCTGACAACAGCCGGTCAGGGTGGTGAATCCAAGCGTGTCCGGGTGCCATTACTGGATGACGGTTTGCTGGGCGGCAGCGACCGGGTACGGATTCCGGCGTTTAAAGTGGGCAGTAAAAATTTCATCGATTTCGAATTCGGCTTTGCCTCTGTCACGGAGGGGAATTGCCAGATCACTCAGCCGAGCAAACAGTATGCCGTGGTTGACGGCGACTCGACCATTGATTTCAGTGGCTTCCCGCATTATATCCAGATGCCGAACCTGCGCTCCTTTGCAACCTCCGGGTTCCCGTTTACCCGCATGGCAGACTTGTCGGACACGGCAGTGGTTCTGCCCGCCTCTTCGTCAGTTGAAGCGCTGCAAACCTTTTTGAATGTCATGGGCCGGTTGGGTGCGGATGTCGGTTACCCGGCTATCAAGGTCACGGTGACAGACCAGTGGGACAGCGCGACGCTGAAAGGCAAGGATATCCTGAGCATAGGTGTGGCACAGGAACTCACTCAGGCGATTGGCGAACCGGATCAGGTGAATCTGGTTCTGCAGTCCGGGCTGCGCCAGATCCGCCTGCCGGGCCGCAACGAAACCTTATCAGGCATGAACTGGCTGGGCAGGGCGTCTGACAATCCGGAGGCTGTCGATCTGGTGTCGGTCAATGCCAGCGGCAAGTTTGCCGCCATCACAGGCATGGAATCTCCGTTCACCAAGAAGCGCAGTCTGGTTGCGATCATGGCTGCCAGTCCGCAGGCATTCAGCCTGGTGGATAATGCCATCATTGATTCGGGGAAAGTGGAGCACATGTCAGGCTCTGTGGTGATCCTGCGTGATCAGGAAGTGGCCAGTTATAACGTCGGCCAGCATTATTTTGTCGGCAAGTTGCCGGTGCTGAAATTGATCTGGTATCACTTCTCCAATCACCCTGTGCTTGTCGCCAGCCTGGCGGTGTTGCTGGTGGTGATTGTCACTGTCTTCCTGTGGCGGGTGCTGCGGAAAATTGCCGCCAGAAGACTGGCACGCAGCGGGGAAGAGGCATGAAAAGCCTGATAATTGTGCTGAGTCTGCTGTTCAGTACCCACAGCCTGGCAAACCGCTGTGAATGGCCGCAATGGCAAGAGTTCAAATCGGCTTACCTGATCGATGGTCGTGTGATCGATGGCAGTGACGAGCGCCGGATCACCACATCCGAAGGTCAGTCGTACGGCTTGTTCTTTGCCCTGATAGCCAATGACAAACCGGCCTTTGCCGCCATGCTGGACTGGACGCAAAGCCAGCTGGCAGAAGGCGATCTGACGGCGCGCTTGCCGGCCTGGCTGTGGGGAGAACAGCCATCGGGACGCTGGGGCGTGCTGGATGATAATCCGGCCTCAGATTCAGATCTCTGGATTGCGTACACGCTGGCAGAAGCGGGCCGCCTCTGGAATAACCATTACTACCAGTCGCTGGGCCATTTGATGGCCAGCCGGATATTGCGTGAAGAAGCCGTGGATATCGACGGCCTGGGCACTGTGCTGCTGCCGGGTTCGGTGGGGTTTGAACTGGAGAACGGTCAGTATCGGGTCAATCCGAGTTACCTGCCGCTGCAACTGATTGCCCGGATGGCACACCTTTACCCGCAATACCGCTGGACGTCGCTGTACCGCACCAGCCTTGCCATGATTCTGGGCACTATGCCTGCAGGTTTCAGTCCGGACTGGGCCACGCTGGCCAACGGCCGTTATAGCGCAGATCAGCAAACCGGGCCGGTGGGCAGCTATAACGCCATTCGTACCTACTTATGGGCAGGCATGCTCAGCGAAGATTCGAAAGATAAAACGACACTGGTGAAGGCAATGCAGCCCATGGTGGCGGCTACTGCGGCTTTGTCGGCCCCGCCACGCACGGTGAACACTCAGTCGGGCCAGTATCAGGAGCAGGGCAGTGCCGGATTTTCTGCCGCTATGCTGCCCTTGCTGGCCGCGTCAGGTGAAACCGCGCTGTTGCAGGCTCAGGCCGGGCGGGCAGCCAAGCACCTCATCAGAAACCAGGACGATCATTATTACGACAATGTGCTGGCGCTGTTTGGCGAAGGCTGGCACCAGCAACGTTATCGCTTCGGCGTACAGGGTGAACTGGAGCCAGCATGGGAAAAGGGATGTCAGTAACTGTTTCGCTAAACGCAAGTATTCTGATTGCACTGGGTCTCAGCGCCGGGTCAATCAGCCTGTCCGCTTACGCCGGTATTGTGCCGGCAACACCCCTGACACCGCAGCAGCTTGAGCAGGTCTATCAGCCGGCAGACGCGGTGACCACATTTTCCGCCGTGCCATCAGATAACAGTTCGGTGGCGTTTCTGGTTAATCAGATTGAGCTGGCCACGGCGTTAGGTCGCGATGATATCGTTGAGAGTGCGCTGGAGCGATTACTGGCGATTGACAGCCAGCACCCGGACGGGCTGTATTACCAGGCACGGTTGCTGATCAAACAAAACCAGCTTCAGCAGGCCCAGGAAGTCCGAAATCAGTTAAGAGCCAGCTCGCCGCAGTCGGTGCAGCTCAAGGCGCTGAATGATCTGATTGCCATTAACGGCCGCAAAAAAGCCGACTTGCAGCAAGCCAGATTACTGGTGCGCGCCGGTCGTTATGAGCAAGCGTTGAAAGCCTATGATGCGCTGTTCCCCAATGGGATGCCCTCGGCCGAGTTGCAGCTGGAATACCTGCAGGCTGAAAGCAGTCTCAGTGAACGCTGGGAAAGCGTGAAGCAGGGGCTGGAGCAGCTCAATGCCGCGTATCCCGGCGTGCCTTCCTTTCAGCTGGCGCTGGCAAATCATATTCGCCGCCGCGATGCTGCCGATCCCTGGATTCTGGCGACTTACCGCCAGCTGGCACTGCGTTCGGATATCGGCACAGTGGCCGCCAATGCCTGGTTGCGCGCGCTGGATCAGCAGCCGATATCGGCAGAAGTGGCCGAACAGTACGCCATTGTCGCCAGCTATTTTCCGTCTGATACCGCTATCAATCGCGCCAACCGCAATGCGCAGGCTCGCTGGGAAACTGAGCAGACGCTGCGCAAAGATCCCACCTATCTGGCCAAACTACAGGGGCTGGCGCTGATAGAGCAAGGGACATACCCGCAAGCCAAAAAACAACTGGAATACGCTTTAACCACGCGCCCGGACGATCCTGACATTCTGGGCGGCCTCGGCATGGTGTACCTGCGCCAGGGGCAGCAGGGTAAAGCACTGGATTACTTCCGACAGGCGCAGCAGCTCGACGATGATCCCGACAATGTCAGTAAGTGGCAGTCGCTGGTGGAAGCGTCTTCTTACTGGGCGTATCTGGATGAAGGTGATGCGCTGAGACAAAAAGGCCAACTGAATCAGGCAGCGCGCGCGTATCAGAAAGCCATGCCAGTGAATGCCGCTGAACCCTATGCTTACCTCAAACTGGCAGAACTGTATCAGCAGCAGCAGAAATTTGCTGACGCTGAACAGGCTTACCGGCAAGCTTTGCAGCGTGATCCCGGTAATGCGCAGATCGTACGCGGCCTGGTGAACCTGACACTGGAAAGCCAGGGGCTGGCGGCGGCGATTACCTTTGCAGAGCAGTTACCCCCGGCCCAGCGGCGGCAACTCCGCGACACCTTACTGGAGATGAAAACCCAGTCTGTGGTGCAACAGCTGAGCAGCGCGCTGGCTGAGAATGACACTCAGGCTGCAGAGCAATTTGCCAAACAATTACTCCAACTGGATCCTTCCTCCCCCTGGCAGCGTCGCGATATTGCCGATGCTTTAGTCGCTGCCGGGCAGCGCAACCGGGCTGACGCTCTGATGCAGCAATGGGCCGCCGGCAGCCGCGACCCGGAGATGCAGTTCGCCTACGCCTTATACCTGAGTCAGGCCGGTCGGGACGATGAGGCCATTGCCGTGCTGTCTCGTGTGCCTGCTGCCAGACGCAGTGAGGCCATGCAGGGTAATTTGCTGCGGCTGCGCCTTGATCAGTCACTGGCTGATCTGTCTGTCCGCTATCAGGCCAACCCGGATGCCGTGCGCCAGCAACTGCATTCGCTGGCGCAGCAGTATGCCGGTCAGCCAGACGTTTTGTCGCGGCTGGCGGTGACATGGGCCGGTTTAGGCGAACGCCAGCAGGCTGAGAATCTTTACCGTCAGTTAACCCTGAGCGACGCCTGGTCGGACACCGCCCAGCTTGGCTATGGTGAGCTGATGATAGAGCTGGAGCACTTCAGTGCCTTTGATCAGTGGCTGGACAAGCAGGGGCAGGCGCGTGTTAACGGGCAGCGGGACGTCACATCGCTTGCCGTATTGGGTACGCTTAATACCCGGCGATTGCTGGCAGAAGCGGCGCTCCTGACTGAACAAAGGCAGTTTGGCCGGGCGCAGGCGCTTTATCAGAATGTGCTCACCGGAGCCAAACCTGCCCCCGAGCCTTACCGTACCGATGCCCGGCTTGGCGTGTTACAAACCAGTGCCGCATTGGGAGATAAGGCTGTCTATCAGCCGGTATCTGAGCTGCTGTATGGCAGTCGATCCCTGCTGACGGCCAGACAATTAATGGCCGCCGCCCCTGTGATGAACCGTCAGGGCGAAGATGACAAAGCCCGTGAACTGAACCGTTTACTGAGCCAGCGGCCAGACGCGGATGCGATGGATTACCGTAACAGCATGGCCCTGGCGATGGATAATCAGCAGTGGGCGCTGGCCGAGCAGCGAGGTTATCAGGCACTGAATGCGGATCGCAGCGAAAAAAGCGCGGATGGACAGGTGGTGCAGGCCCAACCACCCGATTTACGGATACTGTATCAAGAGGCTGAGGATTACTGGCTGACCCGTAATGTTAAAGCTGACATTGACCGTCTGCGCGATCGCAGCGACGGTCACCTCATCATCGGCTGGGATTACAGCGCCCGTGACGGGGAAAACAAGGCCAGTCAGGTGCCGATCGAAGCGCGGATCCCACTCGAACAATGGGACGGCCATCTGATCATGCGGGCAGATTATGTCTCACTCGACTCCGGCGATCTGGACTATTACGACAAGTTTGCCGATTCCAATGCGCAGTACGAGGCGCTGCGCGCCCGTGACACCGGGCTGGCCTTTGGCATCGGCTGGCAGGCGGACAACTGGCAGGCCGATATCGGCACCACACCGCTGGGCTTTGCGCAGTCAACCTGGGTGGGCGGCGTCACGCTTGAGGGGGATATTGGCGATTTCGGTGTGTCCGGCACCTTGTCGCGCCGACCGGAAACCAGCAGTGTGCTGTCGTATGCCGGGATGAGTGTGCCGGGATCTGCTCCGGTTGATGGTAACTCAGGAGCAATAAATGCTGACCCAGCCGGGACACTCTGGGGCGGTGTGGTCAGCACAGGTGTCAAACTCAATGCCAGCTGGGACATTGGCGGCCCGTACGGGTTCTGGAGCAGTGTGCAACATCATCTGATCACTGGCGAAAAGGTGGCCGACAACACCCGGCTGGCCCTGCTGGGCGGCGGGTATTACAAACTGATTGCCACGGATGATCAGCGTTTAAGTATTGGCACCAATCTGCTGTATTTTGACTACGACAAAAACCTGAGTGAGTACACACTGGGCAGCGGCGGCTATTACAGCCCGCAGCGCTATGTGTCGCTGTCGCTGCCGGTGAATTATTATGGCCGCTACGACAGCAGCTGGTCTTATCTGGTCAGCGCTTCTGTGTCCAATTCCTGGTCGCGAGAAGATGCGCCCTATCAGTCGGACGGTGAATCAGATAAAGGTGGCGGTTTTGGTTATTCACTGGAAGGCGCACTGGAAAAGCGGGTCAGCAGTCGCTGGTATGTCGGGGTCGCCGTGGACTTGCAGCGCTCTGATTTTTACGAGCCAAACCATTTTATGCTGTATACCCGATTTACCTTCAATGATCGCTGGCAACCGATCGATTACCCGCCTTCAGTGCCCCGCCTGTACAGCGATTTTGACTGATACCCGCAACCGTCACTGACATCGCAACAAATAACAACAGGCGCATGCTGATGCGCCTGTTGGTCAAGGGCTTATTCCCTGTTACTCATCCGGTGTGCAGACCCGGATTCTGTGCCCGTCAGGATCCAGTGCCACAAAAGTCAGGCCGAATACCGCGTCATGCAAAGGCTGCTCAATCACGACACCGGCATTCTGCCATTGGTCATACAGCGCCCTGACCTGCTCGTCACCCGGCACCATAAACGCGAATTCACTGCGGTGGCCCTCGCCGCCGGAGACAAAATTGCGCGCCTGTTCCGACCACAAGCTCAGGTTAAAGCCGTTTTCAAACTCATACGCCACGTAAGTCGGGTGTGCCGCCACAGGCTCACGGCCAAGCAGGCGGCTATAGAAATCTGCGCTTGTTTCAGGGTTTTTCACATACAGCAGCAACAGGTTAGGTGTCATTCTCTCTTTCCTTTGTGAGTTAATCGTCTGTGTGTACAGCGCTGAGATTAGCGCGTGACACTGTCAGAAAGTGGCAGTATCCTTTTGCATATGCGTACCGAACGATTACTCCAATTACTGCAGATCCTTCGTCAGCACCGGCTGCCTGTCAGCGGACAACGGCTGGCCGATGAGCTGAACATCAGTATCCGTACTCTGTACCGGGATATCGCCACACTGCAGGCCCAGGGGGCGCAGATCGACGGCGAACCCGGTATGGGTTATGTGCTGAACCCCGGATTCTTTCTGCCGCCGTTAATGCTCACCGAAGACGAAATCAGCGCCATCATGCTGGGCGTCCGCTGGGTCTCGGCCTTTGGCGATGTGCCGATGGCCAGCGCCGCCGACTCCGCGCTGGCGAAAGTCACCGCCGTGCTCCCCGCCGATCTGGTGCAGGGCGCCAATGAAGTTCCACTCCGCGTCGGCCCGCCCGGTGAGCTTGCCACGGAAGATCTCACCCTGTTCAGAAAGGCTATCCGGCGGGAAAGAAAACTCGCCATCCGTTATCGCGCCGCCGATGGGCAAGAGAGCAGCCGGGTGATCTGGCCGTTTGCGATCGGCTATTTCGCCCAGGGCAGGATACTCGCCGCCTGGTGCGAACAGCGGCAGGATTTTCGCCACTTCCGCACGGAGTGGGTTGTTGATCCGATGATGATGGATCAGGCCTATCCGAGGCGGCGTCATGTGTTGTTTCGGGAGTGGCGGGAGAAGGAGTTAAGACTGCGTCAGGGCTAGGGTGCATAAAGGTACGGCTGGGGATTTTGGTACGGGGGAGGTATGTCGCGCTTGAGTCTGGTGGTTCTTTCGGCATGGTGCGATGCGCGCCAGGTACTCTTTTGAGGCAAAAAGAGTACCCAGAAATGCCTTGTTGTTCTTTGGTGTGGTCCGGGCCGGTTGTAGGCGCTCCCGGCGCCGACAACCTAAAAATTCGTCCTGAATTTTTCCCTGGGGGAGTGGGTTTCTTGAATTTAGATATTGTTGTTGGGCAGAAGTGATTTCAGTCATGCATCAATGACATCAACTCTGTCATTCCCGCGACAGGCGGGAATCCATGTAGCGAGTGCGGTTTCTAAGGCTGAGTGAGTATGTCGCGCTTGGGTTCGGTGATTCTCTTGGCATGGTGCGATGCGCGCCAGTTACTCTTTGCTGGCACAAATAGTAACCAGAAATGCCTTTGGTTTCTTTGGTGTTGTCCGGGGCGGTTGTAGGCGCTCCCGACGCCGACAACCTAAAAATTCGTCCTGAATTTTTCCCTGGGGAAGTGGGTTTCTTGGGGCTTTTGCTTGTTGGGCAGCATTTTTGATGTCGACTATTCATTCTGGCTAATTTTAACTAGTTCAGACCATATCTAAACTGGCCTTAAAGTAAAGACTCTGGGATCAACGTGTGTTTACCCTCATACGACAAACCATAGCGTTTCGCCAGCTTTACCAGCCCTACAGCAGGCAAACTGATATAAGCCTCTGGGGTGCCACGAATCTCACCTTTTGCGCCTTTTTCATAGTCTTTGAGATTCATTTGTAATGCTTTTTCAAAGCTTTGCTGATCACGAGTCACTATAGTGAAAAGGCAAAGGTTGAGGGTATAGCTGCGAGCTCTCCAACCTCCTTTAATGGGATGGGTCAGTGAATTATCCAGCGCTGATTGAAGTAGTGACTTGCTGAGAGAATCGTCACCGTGCGTCAAGATGTTACGCAGCGCCTGTACGGTATTCACCATTTCCATCGACTTTGAGTCATTCATATCTTTTTCTATGAGCTGGATAAAAGGTACTGACTCACGGGTAAGTGCATCATCGTCAAGAGAGGCTATTTTGAGCAGTAATGAATGGGTCAGGGCTAGGTTGACGCACCCGCTTTTCTCCGGGCCAACAGACAAATGGCGTAGTTCGCACTGATCATCGTAAGCCATGCGATATGGCATGACACCGTTCATGATGGCTTGGGTCAGGGAATCGATGGATTGTTTCCGCTCGCCAAGTAAGGCATAGCAGATGGCCAGCTCTGCGTAATACTCCGAACGACCGTGAAATACGCTTTCTTGCGGTATGTTGTGTTTTTGGTGAAACCCTTCTTTTGCCAGTTGTTCTATCCGTGACAGCTGGTAGTTACTCTCTGTAATCCACTCGCGAATTGTTGCCTCTTTAGGTTGTGTCATGTTGTTTGGCCCTTAAAACAATTTGGATAGGCAGTCCCCCGCGGAAGGTCAATTTCATACGCTGTCTGCTGCGAGATTGAGATAATTTATATGCATTACCAGTATGAATGCGACCGTAATATGGAGTGTTTAGTTATTTTTTGCTTTAGCTGCAGGTATGTCGCGCTTGAGTCTGGTGGTTCTTTTGGCATGGTGCGATGCGCGCCAGACACTCTTTGCGGGGCCAAAGAGTGCCCAGAAAGCCCTTGTTGTTCTTTGGCGTGGTCCGGGGCGGTTGTAGGCGCTCCCGGCACCGACAACCTAAAAATTCGTCCTGAATTTTTCCCTGGGGGAGTGGGTTTCTTAAATTTAGATATTGTTGTTGGGCAGAAGCGATTTCAGTCATGCATCAATGAGATCAACTCTGTCATTCCCGCGACAGGCGGGAATCCATGTAGCGAGTGCGGTTTCTAAGGCTGGGCGAGTATGTCGCGCTTGGGTTCGGTGATTCTCTTGGCATGGTGTACTGCGTGCCAGACACTCTTTGCGGGGCCAAAGCGTGCCCAGAAAGCCCTTGTTGTTCTTTGGTGTGGTCCGGGGCGGTTGTAGGCGCTTCCCGGCGCCGACAACCTAAAAATTCGTCCTGAATTTTTCCCTGGATTGGGATACTCTGATTTCTAACTCATTTTTGGATAATTTCGTGCTAGCGGATTTGCTAAAGTAATGGAAAATGGAACAGCTATCCTGTAGTAAAAGACAATATCTGGTTCATTAGTTCGATGCTTATATCAAGCTGGCAATTGATTGTTTTCCCTTAACAGTTTGATACACAACACAAACTAGTAAATATTCTGAATTGGGGAATATCCGTAATCTTCAAAATGTGCAAAAATATCCATTTATACAGAGACATAGAATCAAAAATAGCTCTGCTAGAACGAGAGTAAACATAACTTATTGGCTTAGGGTGAATGGCACAATCCTGATAGATATCTCATTATGGCTTTGATTGGGGTAAAACTTTGAGTACAAGAAAAAAATCGGCTAACTCTGGTGTCGACGCCTTGCTGGGTTTCGAGTTTCAACGCAATTGTGCACTGTATTTGTTACTAAGCGACTATGGTCGGTTCAAAGGTAGAGAGTTCTTCCTAAGTATCGAACATCACGATGATTTTCTTTATTGCTATAGAACCGATTGTCGAAGCAATATTGAAGAAGTCCACTCTTATCAGGCCAAGAAGCTGTCGGGTAACATCTGGAGAATAAATGAGCGTTTTTCAGAAGTGATAGCAAAAATGCTGGAAGTTGGAAATGACCTCCTAAGTGATGCTGCACCCAAATGCCGTAACTATACGCATGAACTTACGTTCGTTTCTAACTCTGATATTGAGCTTAAATTCACGCCAAACAAAGAAGAGAAAGAAGCAGGGAAAAAAGAATTAACTCATGTCCTTAATGAGCAGAATTGTCGATGCCACTATGATGCTGTACCCGATGTAATTAAAGATACTATCAGTAAAAAAGTTAAGAGCTTTTGTAGCAAGGCCGAAGTTCCATATTACGAGTCAGAGTTGGATAATTTGCACATTCAGTGGGTAGATTTCCCTAGGACAAAACAGTCTCAGAGAGACTGCCTGGTTGGTCTTATGAGCAGGAAATTTCCGCATGTATCGGATGCACCCGCGGCAGTTGAGCTACTTCTAAGTTTGTTCAGAGAGGTTGAAGCAACATATAACCAAGGCAAGGTTATTACGTTGCTCGATAGTTCTAAAAGAGTCGAAGGTGATGAAATCAAAAAAGCCATCGACATCATTGAAACAGAACAAAAGACTTTTAAGCTTTGGAGAGAGCATTCAACTGAATTAGCACGTAAATTTCGGATTCCAATTGGTATTCAAAATAGCTACGAAAACCATATCAAAAATACATTCGAGCTAATGAAAGACATGATGAATAACGAGCATCAAATTATCAAAAGTTTTGTTAATGATCATGATTATTCGATGGACTATTATAGTCATGATGAAATGTTTGAAGCCTACGTTTCTGATATCAAAGGGAAGTACAATATAAATCTAAGGCATATTGATATTTTCTTCACTACTTTATGCGCTTTTGTAGAGCACCACGGAGAAACACTTTAATGAAAAAAATAATAACGTTCGATAAATTGTTCGTCAGCTCAGAATCATATAACGTATGTTTCAACGAAGTGTTTTCACCAGGTGTCAATGTAATAAGCGGTCGGAATACTTCTGGTAAAAGCTCTTTGATTCAGAGTTTGTTATTTGCGTTTGGCGTTAATGATGTGAAGGAGAGTCTTGATGAAATCCTTTTCTATCAACCAACCTTCCGAGTAGATTTTAGGATAAAAGCTGATGATTCCTTTTTGGCATACAGTATCGTCAGAGATCCTAAATCAATATACGTAAAAGAGCCTAGCGGTAAAGTTATTCCTTTCCATGGAGTGAATGCAGACAACAGTGTAGAACATATTAAGCTGAAGGACTACATCAGAGATTTAGTTGGTTTCTCCTTGATTCTTGAGCAAAAAGGAGAGCTTAAATCTGCTCCGCTTGAAAGTATGTTTTTACCTTATTATATTTCTCAGTCAGTCGGATGGGTTTATTTGCGTGAATCCTTCTCTAATCTTCAGTATTACAAAGGATTTAAGGACGACTATTTAGATTATTACCTCGGCATAAACAATAATTTTGATCGAGTAGAGCATAGGAATCTTACTAAAGAGAAAGATAAGTTATCTAATGATATTAGTAATTTAAATAGATATAGTAGAAAGGCTGAATTTCAGTTTTCTAACTTGGTTGATGAAGCTTTTGGTGAAGAAGCTGAAGAATACATTGAAAAGTACATACAGAAGTCTAAGTTTCTTGAGGAAGAGCGAAATACCTATATCAGGTTGTGTAACGAACTTTCTTTACTGCAAAATCATCATAAGATTCTGAAAAGAACCAAGAAAAACATTAAGAGGCAGAATTACAACGACGTTGACAGATGTCCGGCATGCACTCAGGTTTTATCATATTCTCTTGAGGGATTGTACAGCCATTATCAAAAATACAACGACACTGTTGAACTTGAATCTCACATCACACAGAAACTAGTTGACAAGCAGTCGAGTATTAATTCCTCCAAGAAGAAAATGACGAAAATAACTAAAGATATTTCTGATAATTATGGCGTTTTACTGGAAAAGAATGTTGATGGCGTAACCTTTTCGCAATGGGTTGAAAACAAAGCGAACATCACCCTCTACAAGAAGATGCAGGATGATATTCAGTCATCTAAAACGAAATTGGATAAGGTGAAAACGTCTTTAGCTTCGATGGTTACCCAACAAGAAACGTTGTCTGAACGCTTCAAGAAAGAAAAAGCATTTAAAAAGATTTTCGCTAGTTACACAAAACAACTGGGATTAAAGCCGTTGAACGACTCAAGGTACTTGGATTTGTATAAGATTCACTCATTTCCTCGTCAAGGCGTTGAATTACATAAAACTGTAATGGCGTATCATTTTGCGTTAAACGCAATGATAGGAAAATCTGATACAGCACACCGATTTCCGTTTTTACTTGATGCCATTCTCAAAGAAGATATAGATGAGACAAACCTAGAGAATATTCTGTCATTCGTTGGTAATAACTTACCTAGAGATACCCAAACATTTGTATCTATGTCCGAACATGTCAAAGACTCTGATCAAGAAGAGTTGGAAGTAAAACCTATAGAGAGAGTGCGAGTTAAAGATGTTATAGAGTCTTACTTTCCAGAGAGCTCAAAACTTTTTTACATTGGTAACGGCAAAATCGAACGTGGATTTCTTTCTCAGTCACTCGATGATTATCAAGAAATTTATGAAGAAACAATTGATATTACGGCAATCTGATTTGCTTCTTTGATAAAATAAAATTTACTTATTACGTTTATCTATGACCCAATTGCCCACTTCTCCTTTTTCGGGTATGACGGCTTGAGAATGTACATTGGTAGCACAACCACAGGGAAAAATTCAGGACGAATTTTTAGGTTGTCGGCGCCGGGAGCGCCTACAACCGCCCCGGCCCAAGCCAAAGAACAAAAAGGCATTTCTGGTTACTGTTTGTGCCAGCAAAGAGTAACTGGCGCGCGTCACACAATGCCGAGAGAAGCACCGAACTCATGCGCGACATACTCACCCAGCCTTAAAAATCACACTCGCTGTATGGATTCCCGCCTGTCGCGGGAATGACGGTTTGAGAATGTATATTGATGGTACAAAATCAGGGAAAAATTCAGGACGAATTTTTAGGTTGTCGGCGCCGGGAGCGCCTACAACCGTCCCGGTCCACACCAAAGAACAAAAGGCATTTCTGGTTACTGTTTGTGCCAGCAAAGAGTAACTGGCGCGCGTCACACAATGCCGAGAGAGGCACAGGACTCATGCGCGACATACTCACCCAGCCTTAAAAATCGCACTCGCTGTATGGATTCCCGCCAGCCCTGCACAGGGCAATCCCCCTTACTGACATCACACTTTTTAGCATCTATTTAACATCCTAACTCACTGATAAAAAACAAAACACACCCAAATGTTACGCACGTGTTACGTTCGGGTTTCCTTTTGTTACAGTGCGCTTTTCTTGCTTGGGTAGACTCTAACCAACTGGCGATCTGTACCCTACACGCCAGTCATCACCCTGATAAACAAGGAAGAGCATAATAATGACAAAGCAACGTACCTTTACTCTGAAAAAATCGCTGATCGCTATGACATTCGCGGCAGCCAGTTCCGCGGCCAATGCCGGTGAAGTGGAAGTGCTGCACTGGTGGACATCTGGCGGTGAGGCGAAATCGGCCGCTGTGTTGAAACAAATGCTGGAAAAGCAGGGCGACAGCTGGAAAGACTTCGCTGTGGCCGGTGGCGGCGGTGAAAGTGCGATGACAGTACTGAAAACCCGTGCGGTGTCGGGCAATCCGCCGTCTGCGGCGCAAATCAAAGGTCATGACATTCAGGAGTGGGGCGATCTGGGCTTTCTGACTTCGCTGGATGATGTGGCTGAAGCTGGCCAATGGGATAAGGTGCTGCCAGCCGTGGTGACTAAAGTCATGAAATATAACGGCGACTACGTGGCCGTGCCGGTGAACGTGCACCGGGTGAACTGGCTGTGGGCCAACCCTGAAGTGTTCAAGAAAGCCGGTGCGACAGTGCCTGCCAACATGGACGAGTTTTTTGCTGCGGCCGAGAAGATAAAAGCGGCGGGCTTTATTCCTCTGGCGCACGGCGGCCAGCCCTGGCAGGACGCGACCCTGTTTGAAGCTATCGCGCTGGATATATTAGGTTCGCAGGACTATAACAAAGCGTTCGTTGACCTGGATATGGACGTGCTGTCCGGTCCGAAAATGGTCGAAACCTTCGCGACCTTCCAGCGTATGCATGACTACATTGACGATAACTCGCCGGGTCGTGACTGGAATATCGCCACCTCTATGGTGATCAATGGCGAGGCTGCCATGCAGATCATGGGCGACTGGGCGAAAGGTGAATTTGCCGCGGCGGGTAAACAGCCGGGTAAAGATTACATCTGCGCACCCGCGCCGGGCACAGCAAACCAGTTTACCTTCAACATTGACAGCTTTGCCTTCTTCAAACTGAGCAACAAAGACAACGAAGAGGCCCAGAAACATCTGGCCAAAACTATTTTGAATAAAGACTTCCAGGAAGTGTTTAACCTCAATAAAGGCTCGATCCCTGTGCGTCTGGACATGAACATGGACAAGTTCGACAAGTGTGCGCTGGATTCAATGGCCACCTTCAAAGCCTCGGCGCAAACGGGCGATCTGGTCCCAAGTATGGCCCATGGCCTGGCCACCACCAGCTATGTGCAGGGTGCGGTCTACGATGTGGTGACCAACTTCTTCAACGATACATCTGCCGATCCTAAACAAGCCGCGCAACAGCTGGCTCGTGCAGTAAAAGCAGCCATGTAACCCTGTCGGCGGGCTGGGAGCTCAGCCCGCCGGTTCACCTACGCTTTTTTACCTCTGCGGCGAATGAATCCGACGATTCATGCCCGGGCACGCGTGTGCCAGAGAGGTGATCATTGAGACGCAACCAGAATCAAGGACGCACTATGGAGCAAACCTTGTCGCTCACCAAACAGAAAGCGGCCCTGCCCAGCCTGGCGGACAGATTACAGAAATGGCTGCCGAAAATCGTGCTGGCGCCGACCATGCTGGTCACTGTGATCTGTATTTATGGCTTTATGTTTTGGACATTTTATTTGTCGCTGACCAACTCGCGCTTTCTGCCCAGCTTTAATTTTGCCGGTCTGATGCAATACGAGAAGCTGATGGACAACGACCGCTGGATCACCTCGGTGACCAATCTTGGTATTTTTGGCCTGATGTTTATGCTGATTGCGATTGTACTGGGGGTTGGTCTGGCGATTTTGCTGGATCAGAATATCCGCCAGGAAGGCGCAATCCGGACGATTTATCTCTACCCGATGGCACTGTCCTTTATTGTGACCGGTACAGCCTGGAAGTGGATTCTGAACCCCGGCCTGGGGATCGAAAAACTGATGCATGATTGGGGATTTACCGGCTTTGAATTCAACTGGCTGGTGGATCAGGACATGTCGATTTACACCCTGGTGATCGCCGCGGTGTGGCAGTCGTCGGGTTTTGTCATGGCGATGTTCCTGGCGGGCCTGCGCGGTATCGATTCATCGATCATCAAAGCGGCCCAGATCGACGGCGCCAGCATGCCTGTCATTTACTGGAAAATTGTCCTGCCGTGTCTGCGTCCGGTCTTTTTCAGTGCCGTGATTATCACCTCACACATTGCCATTAAGAGCTTTGATCTGGTCACCGCGCTCACCGCGGGTGGTCCGGGCTATTCTTCCGATTTGCCTGCGCTCTTTATGTACGCGCACTCCTTTACCCGTGGACAGGTCGGTTTGGGTGCGGCGAGTGCCATCATGATGCTGGCTGGCGTGCTGGCCATTCTGGTGCCTTATCTCTATTCCGAATTGCGGGAGAAGAAATAATGAATAAGCATTTCACTCTGGGCCGGATGGCGATTTACAGCGGACTGCTCTTTTTCTGCGTCGTGTACCTGATGCCGCTGTTTGTGATGGTCATTACCTCGTTCAAAACCCTGCCTGATATCAAAAGCGGCAATCTGATGTCCTTGCCGCAGGAGTGGGTGGGCTATGCCTGGCATAAAGCATGGTCCGGTGCCTGTACCGGCGTGAGCTGCGACGGTATCAAAGGCTATTTCTGGAATTCTTTCCAGATGGTGATCCCGGCGGTGGCGATTTCAACTCTGCTGGGGGCTTTTAACGGTTATGTGATCAGCAAATGGCGTTTTCGCGGCTCTCAGCTGTTTTTCAGCTTGCTGCTGTTCGGCTGCTTTATTCCGTTTCAGGTCATTTTGTTACCCATGGCTGCCTTGCTGGGCATGCTGGGGCTGGCCAACACCACAGCCGGTCTGGTGACGGTGCACGTGATTTACGGTCTGGCGTTTACCACACTGTTTTTCCGTAACTTTTATGTTGGCGTGCCCGATGAGCTGGTTAAAGCCGCCAAGTTGGACGGAGCCGGTTTCTTTACTATTTTCTTCCGTATTCTGCTGCCGCTGTCGACGCCTATCTTCATGGTGACAGTGATCTGGCAGTTCACCGCCATCTGGAACGATTTCCTGTTCGGCGTGGTGTATTCGGGGGCAGAAACCCAGCCGCTCACGGTAGCGCTCAATAACCTGGTCAATACCAGCACCGGAGTGAAAGAGTACAACGTCGACATGGCCGCCGCCATTATTGCCGCATTGCCAACGCTTCTGGTGTACGTGCTGGCAGGGAAGTATTTTGTCCGCGGTCTGACCGCGGGATCAGTGAAAGGATAACAAGCATGGCTACACTCGCTTTAAAACAGATTCGTAAAACGTACCGCAACGCCGAGATTGAGACCCTGAAGGGGATTGATATCAGCATTGATTCCGGTGAATTCCTGATCCTGGTTGGCCCTTCCGGCTGCGGCAAATCCACCCTGATGAATACCATTGCCGGGCTGGAAAATATCTCCTCCGGCGAGATTCTGATTGATGGTGTTGATGTCGCTCAGGTGGAACCGAAAGATCGTGATATCGCCATGGTGTTCCAGTCTTATGCCCTGTATCCCAATATGACGGTGCGGGACAACATCGCTTTTGGTCTGAAAATCCGCAAGCTGGACAAAGCGAGAATTGCGCAGGAAGTGGATCGGGTCGCCGCTATGCTGCAGATTGATCACCTGCTGGATCGCAAACCGGCGCAACTGTCAGGCGGCCAGCGCCAGCGTGTGGCGATGGGGCGGGCACTGGCGCGTCAGCCTAAGCTGTATCTGTTCGATGAGCCGTTGTCGAACCTGGACGCGAAGCTGCGGGTTGAAATGCGCACCCAGATCAAACGTCTGCATCAGCAACTGGGCACCACCATAGTGTATGTGACCCACGATCAGATAGAAGCCATGACCCTGGCCGATCGCATTGCGGTGATGAAAGACGGCGAACTGCAGCAACTGGGCACCCCTAAAGAAATTTACAACCAGCCCAATAACATGTTTGTCGCCGGTTTTATGGGCTCGCCGTCAATGAATTTTATTCAGGCCAAAGTGGAGCTCGACGCCCAGAACAAGCCGGTTGCCAGCGTGACAGTGGCGGGAGAGCCGCACCTGCTTGCCCTGCCCGCCGCGCTGCGTGAACGCGATGGCCAGTCGATTGTGATCGGGCTGCGTCCGGAAAACATCACTGAGCAGCTGGTGGAAGGCGAGGGCTGTACCACGCTGCCGCTGACGGTGGATGTGCTGGAACCGACAGGCCCGGACACCATTGCCATGGTCACCATGAACGGTCAGGAAGTGGCGTGCCGCATTTCACCGGACTATGAGGCTAAGGTCGGCGAAACCATGCCTTTCCACATCGATCTGTCAAAAGCGGTGTTTTTCGACGCGCAATCCCAGCAACGCATCATCTGATTTTTTGGGGAAGGCTCACTTGAGCTGTTTTGCCCGCACTGGTCTGCGCCAGAGCGGGCTTTTTTGTCTGAAATCAGTGTTGAAAACGCAAGACAGAGAAACACCGCACGGCACATGGCATTCATATTTTCAACGTCTGCCTGAGCAGATTGATAAGGAATCTGCTAGCCTCGCTGATTGAGGTAAAGCAGATAGAACAAACAAAACAGAGCAAGCAGACAGAGTCAAATAAGGAGCACAGAGTATGAAACCCCGAATCAGTGTCCTGACACTCGGTGTGGATGATCTGGAACAAGCGGTCAGTTTTTACCGGGATGGTCTGGGCTTACACACAGACGGCATTGTCGGCCAGGAATTTGAGCACGGTGCGGTAGCCTTTTTCGATTTGCAGTCGGGGCTCAGGCTGGCGCTCTGGCCGCGCAGCAGTATCGCACAGGATACTGGCTTGCCTCAGTCAGAGTCTTCACCCACAGGGTTTACGCTGGGGCACAATGTCGGTTCGAAAGCTGAGGTCGACAGTGTCATGAAACAAGCTGAATCTGCCGGTGCCACTGTGATCAAAACCGCGCAGGATACTTTCTGGGGCGGCTACGCCGGCTATTTTCAGGATCCGGACCAGCATGTGTGGGAAGTGGTGTGGAATCCGCATTTTCTGCCAGATGAAGAAGTATAACGATAACCAAGGATATACCCGTGAAACACATCGATAATGATGAGCAGTACTACAATCAAACCTTCGATAAGCTGTCGCTTTCTTTATATGAGTTTGCAGACGTTGAATTTGAAGACTGCGAATTCAACGACTGTAATTTTACCGAAGCCGTATTCAAAAACTGTAAGTTCATCAATTGCCAGTTTCATCAATGTAACCTGAGTTTGCTGAAGATCCCGCACACACGTTTTTTCGACGTTAGTTTTCTGGAATGCAAACTGGTAGGTATCGACTGGACACAGGCCAACTGGCCCTCGTTTAATATCGATCATGAATTGCGGTTCCGGAAATGCATTCTCAATGACGCTTCCTTTTTCGGCCTGACATTGAATGAGCTCAGGCTGGACGATTGCAAGCTGCACGATGTCGACTTCAGGGAAGGCGACTATAAAGACTCTGTCATGACCTTCTGCGATTTTACCCACAGCCTGTTTATGCGTTCCGATTTACGACGGGTCGATTTCACTGAATCCACCCATTACAACATTCACGTGCTCGACAATCAGGTTGAAGGTGCCAAATTCTCCCGTTTTGAAGCGTTACATCTGCTGGAAAGCTTGGGCATCGAGCTGGTGGACTAGCCTGGCTTGAGGGCGATTTTCAATCCACTGATTAGATGAAATGAGACAAACTGTTCACATTTTAATGTAACAAAAGTTATTGCAATCAGGTTTGTCGATGCAGATATGAAAATGGATGCATTATGACGCTTTTATGACAATGTGTTTTTTTCTTCGCTTTTATCATGTACCGCCTTTGAGGGTGGTTGAACGTTATCTGGCTGACACCGGACATGTCGGCCGTGGTTCATCGTCTGACGTTTGTTTTTTTGATGAAAGTTTGGAGAGAAAATGAAAAAGCACCTTGTTTTAACTATGTCATGTTTGATTGCAGCACTTCAGGCCGGTTCGGTTCTCGCAGCTGAGAATCCACACTGGAGCTATAGCGGGCACGATGGCCCCAAGCATTGGTCGACACTGGATCCTGAATTTAAGGTCTGTGCCACTGGCAAAAATCAGTCCCCGATTGATGTAACCGCTGCCGTTGCAGGCGCCCTAGCGCCGCTGGAAATCAGTTACCAGCCTTCTGGTGCCAGTGTAATCAACGATGGTCACACAGTGCAGGTCAATTATCAGACCGGCAGCTATATCACGCTTGATGGCGAGCCGTTTGAGCTGAAGCAGTTTCACTTTCACACCCCCAGTGAAAATCTGATCCGGGGTGAGTCTTTTCCGTTGGAAGGGCATTTTGTCCATGCTGATAAAAACGGCAGCCTGGCTGTGATTGCAGTGATGTTTAAAGAAGGCAACGCCAATCACGCACTGGCTTCGATCTGGCCGCACATTCCGGCACAGGTTGGGGCAACGGCGGCGCTGAAACAGCCAGTCGATGCCAGCCAGCTTCTTCCCGCACAACAGGATTATTATCGCTTCAGCGGCTCGCTGACCACACCGCCCTGCTCGGAAGGGGTGCGCTGGCTGGTGATGAAAGCGCCTCAGTCACTATCGGCCAGTCAGATAACCGAGCTGATGAAAATCATGAAGCACAGCAATAACCGTCCTGTGCAGCCGCTGAATGGCCGTGTGGTGGTGGCTTCATAAATTAGCATTTCTGGTCTGGAGACGGATAAAAGTGACAATAACCGGCCAGATGAACCGGTTATTGTCAGAGGTAAATCGTTATCGGCAGGGCTTGTTGCTGTGATTATTTGAGTACAGCTTTGATCGCCGCTTCGGCGCAGGCCACATCCAGGTGACCACCAGGCGCGCCACCTACTCCAATGGCCGCGACGACCTGATTATTGACATTAACGGGCAGGCCGCCAGCCAGGAACAGTAAATTGTCATCCATGTCTTTCAGCGGTGCCATCAGCGGCTTATCGTTCACCAGCGTCATCAGGTTCGCCGTCGGTTGCTTCATGCTGACCGCAGTGAAGGCTTTCTTGCGCGAGCTGTCCAGGGTGTGCGGTCCGGCATTGTTCTGGCGCAGTTGTGCCAGTACCCGGCCTGAGCGGTCAACCACAGTGGCAGTGACGGCATAGTTATCTTTGGCGCACTGCGCAACAGCGGCTTGTGCCAGTTCAAAAGCGGTGCCGGACGCAAGCTGGGTCTCGGTAACTGTGGTTGCTGCGGATGCAGACGCGGCGAAGACAGAGAATGCCAGGCAAAGCTGAGGTGCGAGAGTTTTCATGTCATATCCTTTGATGGGATGGGGGAATGACGCTACTTTACTGGGTCTCAATTGCCGCAGACTTGCCCGAAGATTACCAAACTGTAATCATCAGGCCATGATCCGTCATGGTATTATCTGTGGTTTGGCTAACACGGGCGCACTCAGGAATAAGCATGCATATCTTGGTGATAGAAGACGAACCCTCTATTCGTGAGTTTGTACGGCAGGGGCTGGAAGAGCTGGATTTTCAGGTCACAGTGTGCGCCGATGGCAAGCTGGGGTATCAGCTTGCCAGCCAGGAAAGTTATGATTTGATCATTCTTGATTTGATGCTGCCCGTCATGGATGGCATGGCGATTTTGCGGCAATTACGGGGCGAAGGGCATTCAACCCCGGTGCTTATTCTCAGTGCCCGCCATTCGGTCGATGAACGGGTGCTGGGGTTACAGTCCGGTGCCGATGATTATCTGGTCAAGCCATTCGCGTTTGCCGAGCTGGCGGCTCGCTGTCAGACTTTGCTCAGGCGTCAGAGCGCGGCTTCAGGTACGGATGTCCTCAGTTATCAGGGGCTGACGCTGGACTTATTGTCGCGGGAAGCCCGGCGGGACGGCGTGCTGATTGCATTGAAACCCAGAGAGTTTTCTTTGCTGAAATTGCTGATGACCCAGCCGGGGCGGGTGCTGTCAAAAACCGTGATTCTGGAGCAGGTCTGGGGCTTTCAGTTCGACCCGCAGACCAATGTGGTGGATGTACTGGTCTGCCGTCTGCGCGCAAAAATCGACAAAGGCTATGCGACGCCGCTGCTGCACACAATTCGCGGAGTGGGTTATGTGCTCAGACATCAGGGCTGAACAGGCTACACGTGGTGCCCAGCGTGCACTGTTCCGCCGTTTTTTGCTGACATTGTTGGTCTGCTTTTTGCTGATAGTGACTGTGATGGCGCTGGTACTGACTTGTCAGCTGGATTATCAGGAAAGGAAGCTGCTCGAATCGTACGGGCAGGAATACCAGCGCATCCTCACTTTTGAGTCAGATACTAAATTCGAGCACGTGGTGGTCAGTAATCCCAACCGACTGATTGAAAACGCCGTCAGTGTATCAAAAGAGACGATTACGGGTCAGCTTGAATGGGTCAGTGGCGCAGAGCTGACAGTATTGCCAGACGGCCCCTCGGCCTACCGGTTAGCGAATCGTTTGTGGTATCACTTATTCAGTGATGCCCCTTATCTTACTCTTGAACTCAGCGGTAAACCGGCCCGCTACTGGCTGGTAATGGATGGTGGCCCGCGGCGCAGTCAGTTACTCAGGCAGGGCAGTTGGCTGATTGTGGCGCTGGCTGTTATGGTTGCTGTGATGTCACTGGTGGTCTGGCAGTTACTGAGTCGCACACTCTTGCCTTTGCATAATCTGGCCAAAAGCGTGGATCAGATCAGCAACGGCTCTTTGGATGCCATGCTGGATACTGATCTGCCGCCTCCTGAAGCCAAAGGGCAGTTCGGGCAGCTCAGCCGGAGCGTGCAACAGGTGATGAATCGCCTGAAGGAGGCCGTCCGGGGAATGGATAATACCGTGGATGCGATTGCTCATGATGTCAGAACACCGCTATCCCGTATCATACTGACCACAGAAGCCGCGCTCAGCGAACACAGCGGCAAACAGGAGAGTGAGCAGTCACAACATAAACTGGCCGCCGCGTTATCAGACTGTGCGGAATCAGCACAGAAAGCCAGTCAGATGCTCACTACCCTGATGCGTATTCATGATGAGCAGGTCGGCCGTCATCCCTGCCAGTTGGCGTCGGTTAATCTGGCATCGTTACTGGCCGAAGTCGCCGCCTGGTATGAGGAAGTGGCCGAAGATGCCGGTATGACGCTGAATGCGTCGGCCCTTCAGCCAGTGCTACTGCAGTCCGATCCCAAACGCCTGACACAAATCGCCGTTAACTTGCTGGATAACAGTCTGAAATACAGTCAGCCTGGCGGTGAAATCACTCTGCTGTGCGGCGAAGAGGATGATGCGGTGTGGTTCAGTGTCCGGGACCAGGGGATCGGGATTGCACCAGCGCATCAGAGCCTGATTTTCCAGCGCCTGTACCGGGTTGAAGCGAGCCGTCATCAGCCCGGCTACGGTCTGGGTTTGCCGTTCGTAGCGGCTATGGTTAAGACCTTGCAGGGACATATCACACTGGATTCAGCGCCGGGCAAAGGCAGCCGCTTTACCGTCCGGCTGCCCAAAGCGCTGGCAGCTGGAGCTATCAGTCCCGCTCAGGAGAAAAATCTGGATTAGCCACACGATGACCGCGATCCAGAGCAGCGATATCGGCAAGATCGGTGGCGTTCAGCGTCAGTGAGTCTGCCTTCGCAATAGTCTTCGCAATAGTCTTCGTGAGAGACAGAGCTTTTCTGCAATAAGATCCAGAAACGTTCAGGTTTCGGTGCTGTCACCTGTGCCATATCCTCAATACTGTAGCCCCTCTCAAACAAGTGGCTTGCACCTTCCCGTCGTAAGTCGTGGTAACGCCAATCCTCAATCCCGAAGCTGTTCCTGACACGCTGAAAGCAGCGAGGACTTTAAGGGGTTAGCTAAACGTTTTTCTTGCTTGGGGAGTGGCGATCCCCAGGGACTAATCCAAAAGCAGTCATATTAAAACCCGTGGCCACAATGTGGACGCACACTAGTTTTAGTCAAGTTAAAACAGCAGCTTACACTTAAAAGTAAGGCCCATTGTGGGCCTTTACGCGTTTAGTGGCTGGCTTTTGATGGCTCTCTGAAATAGGAATTCCAGTAATACAGCGCATAGTTAGCACCAACCCAGCACATCAGCAGGGTCGCGACGCTGATTTCGATCACGCCTGCCAGGTTGAGGTATTTTGACAACGCATGATCATCCGGCAGCCACTCAGTCAGCCGGTGCATAGCCACGGCGCTGATCACCGAAGGAAAGGTAATCGCTGCCATAGAAGGCTGGAACCTGTATTTGAGGATGTCGATATAGCACAGGTAGACGAAGATCGTCATCGTGATGCCAATGCCTGCCAGCGCACCGGTAAGAATAGGATCGGGGCTTGCCAGATTCGTCAGGTACGCCGTCAGCGACAGGTTCACCGGGGCGGCCATAATGGTCAGAGTGGGGCGAGCGACCCGGGGCAGGCGACCGGCAAAGCACAAGCGGTACAGCACCACGGGCAGCATAAAGAAGTAAATTGCCACACAGACATTGGTCATAAAAATGGAAAATTCAGCGTGACCGAGTTGTGAGCCTGCCAGCGTGCCACTGATAGCGCCAACGGGATAAAGGAACCAGCTCGGATACAAATGTATCATGCGGAATTTATTAATCTGAAAACTGAAAAACAACATCATCATGGTGAGGTGCAATACCAGTGCCGGATACCACAGAATACGGGCGCTGGCAGGGTGAACACCTGCCAGATAATCGGCCAGCACCAGCATTGTCATCGACATAGGCGCCATCAGGCTGCCGTACAGCGGATGGTGCAAATCTGAAAAGAACAGCTTGGGATTGAGCAGGTATTTCATCACCACAGGAATGAGCAGGCAGGCGCCGATCAGCGCACAAACAGAGCGGACTTGGATACCGAATTCAGGATAAAACAGTGACCAGGCAAGCCCGGTGCCTGTAATGGCCAACGCCAGAGCTGCCTGGGCGGTGGGGACCTGAATAAATGCTTTGCCGAGTGCCACAATTTCTCCTCTTTTTCTGTCCTGCTAGCGGGTGTTGACCCTGAAGTTAAGCGGAGGATTCTACACTATATAGTGAAAAAAGGATGCTGCTTGCTGACTGTTATTGAGCGGTTTGCCAGTCGTTTGGGCTGCCTGTGAAAAGCGGATACTTGTCAGGAAAATTTATCCGAAAATCGCTGCAAAAGTTGCGAAATACAGGATTTGATCCCATAGTAATAGTGAAGCGTGTGAAGTGAGAGAGTTTCATGCTCTAGCTTCTGGAGGATTAAGCTGTTCTTCGATACTCTCATGTTCCTGCTTCTTGGTTGTTTCCGGCTTCAGAGGACGCAACCGCTAAAGCACCAAGACACTAAGACGGTGAAAACTTAGTGTTACAATTTGGAATGCAACAACACAAGACAATTAGTACTTCTTCGCCAAATAACCAGAATGCTCGATTGAAATGAATGACGATTATCGAGTACGGCATACTCAACGTAATGAGTGGCGAAGCCCGCGTTAAGAAAGGCCCTCAGTGTGCTGAGTAGGTAGACTGAAGGTAGTAAAAGAGTACACAAGCCGCACGCAACGTGCGGCTTTTCTTTTGCGCGTTATGGCTGGAAATTGCCATCAAATACCTGTTTTCACTTGTCTTCAAACAAGAACACAATGAGTCGCGCGGGCCATGCGCACTATAGGCGAGAAATCGCAGTTCTTGAAATGTCACGATGCTGGTGGCAGCAGGCGCGGGCGAACAGAAAAAAATGAAAAAGTGTCGTGCCAAAGCCATGAAAAGGGTCATCTCCATTCGCACCCGCCAATGGAGATGACGGAGTAAAGTCCCAGATCTTCGGGGTTCAGATAGTGAGATCTTTGATCTTGTCGCTTGGCCCATTCTTCTGTACCGACTTTATACCGTTGTCAGCACCGGACTTGGATTTGTACATCTCACTGCTGCCAATAACCTGGTGGTTCTTGGCCTTGAGATTGAAGTGGAATTGACCGTTTGCGGCTTCTTTTAGTTCGTACTGCTCAGCATTGGGAGAATTCGTCTGAACAGACTTGATCCCGTTATTGGCTGCCGCCTTGGTGGTATACATTTCACTTTTGAGGATAACCTCGCCATTCGCCGCCTTCAGTACAAAATAAATCTGATCATTTTTTGCTTTTTTCAGCTCATAACTGCCCATGTCCAACTCCTTGTTGTGTCGTGAATTTAGATAAAGATTAGTCCTGTTTTCACAAAAAAGAGTGATATTTGTCGTAAACAAGTCCGTTTCGAATTGTCAACTGAAAGGGCTTATGCGCGGCACTGCTTTTGGATCGCTGAAGCCGATACTCTTTAGTACATTCTCCGGCAAAAAAAGATTCATAATTTTGACGTAAAAGGCATTTGCATTTTTTAAACGACTGTTTTGGAAAGAAGAAAAAAGTTTATCCACAAAAACAGTGGGTAACTTTGGGGATGACGGGTGCCGTAGTCGGCGATTATTTCATCGGTTGAGTAAGGGTATTGAGGGTAAGCGTAATATTGGCTTTTCCGGTTCTCTAAGTGTATCGATTAGCGGGTTTTTATACTTGTTCTACACTTGTAATCAGTCGTTTTTCAACAAGATGAGGATAGTCGCATGAAATTAACGGCAGTGCTGGGAACCGCAGCGATACTGGCAGGTGTACTTATGGCACCGGTTGCGGTTGCCGATGAAGGCAAAGCAGTGCGTTATAAAGTAGATGGCGCTGAGTACGAGGGTTACTACATTTCACCGGCCAAAGATGCGCCGCTGGTATTGATGATTCATGATTGGGATGGCCTGACCGATTATGAAGTTAAACGGGCGCAGATGCTGGCAGATAAAGGGTATGCGGTGTTCGCGGCTGACTTGTTTGGTGCCGGTGTTCGTCCGGAGAAAGTGGAAGACCGGAGGAAGCTGACCGGCGAGCTATATCAGAACCGCGATAAAATGCGCAGTCTGATGCAAGGGGCGATTGCACAAGCCAGGCAGATTGGCGGCAATACCGCAAATGCGGTGGCAATGGGATATTGTTTCGGTGGCACCGCAGTATTAGAGCTGGCCCGCTCCGGGGCAGACATGAAAGGCTTTGTCAGTTTCCACGGTGGCCTCGATACACCGGAAGGCCAGAATTACAGCCAGACGAAAGGCAATGTACTGGTGTTCCATGGCGCGGCCGACACCTCGGTGACTATGGAGGATTTTGTCAATTTGAATAAAACGCTCGAAGGCGCAGGCATTGACAATGAGATGATAGTTTACAGCGGAGCACCTCATGCTTTCACTGTTTTCGGATCGGAACGTTACCGTGAAGACGCCGATAAAAAATCCTGGCAACGTTTTCTGGAATACCTGAGTGAACAGCGGTAACTTATTGCTCTTAAATTAATTTCTGTGAAATAACAATAATGGGGCAGAATGTTCTGCCCCGCCGATTGAGGGCTTTCTATGTTATGTGTAACAACACCGGATGTGGCACATCGTCCCATTAAAGAAGTACTGGGGACTGTCAGTGGCAGCGTAGTGCAATCCAAGCATGTCGGCCGCGATATTATGGCGGGCTTCAAATCCATTTTTGGTGGGGAAATCCGTGGTTATACTCAAATGCTGGTGGAGGCCCGTGAAGAGGCCTTGCACAGAGCCATCGCTGAGGCTGAACATATGGGAGCGGATGCCATTGTGAATATGCGCTTTACAACCAGCACTATCATGCAAGGGGCATCTGAGATTTTGGTGTACGGCACAGCGGTCAGGCTGAGCTGATCTCGTTTTACCTTCCTATTGAGTTCCGATTCTGGCTAGTTTTGCCCGGCCAGAGGCGTACACTTAGCGCATGGATGAAGAGTGGCGTGATTTACGAAATTGCGTCTGCGTAATACAGGCTGAGTGTATGAGTTTATCGCCAACCCAGTGTCAGCAGGCCAGACTGGCCAAAGATCCCCGTTATGACGGGCTGTTTTTTACTGCGGTGAAAACCACCGGCATATACTGCCGTTCGGTATGCCCTGCGCCTGCACCAAAAGAAGTGAATGTGGAATACTACCGCACCGCTATTGAAGCGGCTCAGGCTGGCTACCGCCCTTGCCTGCGCTGCCGTCCGGACAGTGCTCCTGGTTCCCCGGC
This sequence comes from Photobacterium arenosum, assembly GCF_014841115.1. Taxonomy (GTDB): domain Bacteria; phylum Pseudomonadota; class Gammaproteobacteria; order Enterobacterales; family Vibrionaceae; genus Photobacterium; species Photobacterium arenosum. The sequence goes on along the minus strand of NZ_JACYTP010000014.1, from coordinate 77,996 downwards.
ATGGCTGGGAACCGGGGCGACAGTGCAGCGTGCTTTGTCACTGCTGGATGAAGGGGCATTGATGTCTCAGTCCACCGAGTATCTTGCGGCTCGCCTGGGCGTGAGCGACCGTTATCTGCGTCAGTTGGTGACCCAGGCCACAGGGCTTTCTCCCAAAGCTTACAGCCTGTATCAGCAATGCCTGATGGCAAAAAAACTCCTGCATGAAACCCGGTTGCCCGTCACAGAAGTGGCGTTTGCCAGTGGTTTTCACAGCGTGCGCCGGTTCAACGACTGTTTTCAGAAGCAATTTTCGCTTTCACCTTCCCAATTGCGTAAACAGGGTAGAGCCGAACAAGGGGCGGGGCAGGGCATTCGCCTGCAACTGGCCTACCGGCCGCCTTACGACTGGCGACAGGTGCAGGGTTTTTATGCCGCCCGGCTTATTCCCGGGCTGGAGTGGCAAACAGAAAACAGCTACGGCCGCACTTTTTATTCGCGTACAGGTGATGCGACGGGACATTATCAGGGACACTTTACTGCAACTCACTGCCCTGAAAAATGCTGTTTCGATGTAGATATTCAGATTGATAACCTCAGTGGGCTGATACCTGTGATCCGAAACATCCGTCGCTGCTTAGACCTGGACGCAGACAGTGAGCGTATCGCAAACGCGATTTGTCAGGCGACCCTGTCCATGCCTGCCTCACAACCGGATGCAGGCATACGCCTGCCCGGTATCTGGAGTCCGTTTGAAGCCGGTATGCGTGCGGTATTGGGGCAACAGGTATCGGTGAAAGCGGCGCGGAACCTGGTGGAAAAACTGGTCACGCTGAATCCGGACAGCGGCGAGGATCTCAAGTATTTCCCCACGCCAGCTCAGGTGCTTGAGATGGATTTACAACAACTTGGTATGCCACAGAAACGCAGGGAAACCCTGAAAAATCTGGCCGGTTTTGCCCAGACACACCCGCTCGGTATGGACGCCCCTGAGAAAGAAATGCTGGCGCTGCCCGGGATTGGCCCCTGGACGGTCCATTACATGCGCATGCGGGGCCACAGCGATCCGGATATCTTTCTTTCCGGTGATCTAGGGGTGAAGAAAGCGCTGGCAGCGCTGGAAAAACCGGTTCATGAAACGGCCGCCGCACCCTGGCGCAGTTATCTCACTTTGTATCTATGGAGTTTGTTATGACCTCAACCACGACGCGGGCTGTCCAGCGATTCCGGCAACGGATTGATACACCGATTGGCTGGCTGGCCGTGGTCGCCGATCATCAGGCCATCACGACCATTGAGTTCGACGCACAGCCCGCCCCTGACGATGTCAGTAACGACGTCACCGAGTTGGGTGTGCAGCAACTGAACGAGTATTTCGCCGGTCAGCGCAAGCACTTTGACTTACCTCTTTCCATGCCGGGCACCGCTTTTCAGCGCGAGGTCTGGCAGGCACTCACGGATGTGCCTTTTGGTGTCACCTGCTCTTATTCAGATGTTGCGCTGCAAATCGCCCGGCCTAAAGCCGTCCGTGCCGTGGGCGCCGCAAATGGTAAGAACCCGATACCCATAGTGGTGCCTTGCCACCGGATTATCGGCCGCTCCGGTACCCTGACAGGTTATGCCGGCGGGGTGGATAAAAAACGCTGGCTGCTTGAGCATGAAGGATTAAGTATCAAGGCATAATTTACAATGTAAATGGGGCGGTGCTCGCCCCTTATGTTGTTTTTACGCGGCTTTTTATTCAATGAACTGCATGTCTGGTTCAAAAAACGAGAAAATTTTCCAACTTCTTGGCAAGTTTGGTCTTGCCAATCCGGTAACATACTGATTTATAAAGCGCTGGTTATTGGCGCGAAAATTGCTGGAATCCCTGAATTAAACAGCATTAAATCAAGACGAGCGTCAGTATGGCAGATCCAATTTTTCCTTACCCACCCCGGCATTCCATGTTCTGGGATGACCACCAGTACACCTACGATGAAGCAAAAGCCTTGTATGAACAGGGAACAGTTGCCCGTTTCTGTACCAGAGAGTCGTATTTTTATAGAAGGTTAAAGAGAAATGGAACAGGTTAGCAGACCAACAACGAAAGTTCAGGTACCAACTGAAACTGAAGTTAAAGAACTATATGAAAAAATAAACTCGGATCCGGATAAAATTGAATGGGAAGTGGTCGCTTTTCAACAGCCTTATCCGAGTCGGCGTAAATATTATGTGATGTTGATGACGTTAATGTTAAATTTGATTATATTTTTTCTCATTTTAATTGGTGAATCATTTGATGTTATGAAAGCTATCACCGATGGTTTTACTTGGTTCATGCTTGGTGGTGTGATATTTATAAGTTTAACAGTAGGGAAAATTACTTTATTTCCCAGGTTTCGCCATCACTACATTTTAAGCCGTTATGGCCTTATTACTGAAGATCATGTTCATTCATCAAAAATAGGCAATGCTATCCTAAGAAAGTTGCTGGCTGTTGCCGCTGTTGGTTCACTGGCGGCGGTATTTATCATTGGTCCGTCTGCACTAGTAGGGTTTGCCGGGCTGGGTGTGACCTGGCTGGTATTGAGCGGAACGAATCTAGATAAGTATTTGTTGTCGCAATGTATTAGTACGCATGATGAGATATTTTTCTTAAGGGAGCATGATGATCATGATGAATCAAGAGACTATTTTTTAATTTATCATCGTGGATATATATTCGAAGAGCCTGAAGAGTCCGTTATTGAATTAGAGCAATATAAGGTTACATCAACCGACATTTATTGCTTACAAGGTGACAAACAAAAAATTATGAATAAATTTAATGAGTTTTTCCCTTATGGGAAAATCCCAAGTGATAAGAAGGACTTATTTAAAGGGGCAGCGAGGTTTTTACCACCTCAGGAAATCATGGATCTAGAAACACAGACCTCACCGTATCGAGATGATATAGAGAAATACAGTTAATTGTTGGGTAGGGACTTGAGCATGGATGCTTTCATCAGGCCAGACGTTAAAGCAAGTGTACCAACAGAAACCGAGGTTAAAAATCTATATGAAAAAATAAATTCGGATCCGGATAAAATTGAATGGGAAGTGATAGCTTTTCAACAGCCTTATCCGAGTCGGCGTAAATATTATGTGGCATTGATGACAATAATGTTAAATTTGATTATATTTTTTCTCATTTTAATTGGTGAATCATTTGATGTTATGAAAGCAATCACCGATGGTTTTACTTGGTTCATGCTTGGTGGTGTTATATTTATAAGTTTAACGGTAGGAAAAATTACTTTATTTCCCAGGTTCCGTCATCACTACATTTTAAGCCGTTATGGTCTGATTACTGAAAGTCATGTTCATTCATCAAAAACAGGTAACGCTATCCTCAGAAAGTTGCTGGCTGTTGCCGCTGTTGGTTCACTGGCTGCTGTATTTATCATTGGACCGTCGGCGCTAGCGGGCTTTGCCGGGCTGGGTGTGACCTGGTTGGTATTGAGCGGAGCAAATTTAGACAAGTACATGCTGTTACAGCGCATCAGTACGTATGATGATATCTTTTTCTTAAGAGAGCATGATGATTCTGATGAACCAAGGGATCTCTTCTTATTATTTCATCGCTTTATGAAATTCTCAGAAACAGAAGATAATGAGATTGAGTTTAAGGAATATAAGTTTTTTTCGACACAGATATACTGTCAACAAGGGGACAAAGATAAAATTATCTCTATGATTAATGGTTTATATCCTTATGGTCAGATACCGAGTGATAAAAAAGATATTTTTGATGAACTGTATGAATATGTGCCACCTCAGGAGATTAAAGACTTAGTCGCACAAACCTCGCCGCATCGTGATGCTGAGCAATGCAGTTAATCGTTTTCTTCATTGAAAAGCGCCCTGTCAGTGAACAAATTGACAAGGCGCACATGATACCAACATGTTGTCTCAGCTTTAATGGATCAACCCTTAGCCGGCTCTGCATCCGGTAAAGACAGCACCAAAATGGCGGCAAAGACCAGGAAGCCTGTCATCATCATGAACACATCGTTATACGCCATGATGTAGGCGTCGGTTTGCATGCTTTGTGCCAGGCTGGCTTTGGCTTTCAGCATCGCGGTTGTTGGATCTGTACCCTGTTGCAGATAATGCCCGGCTTGCTGTGCCAGTTGATGCCACGCGTCATTACTGACGCTGGGTAAGCTTGCCTTGATGTGAGCCAGATGTTCCCGCGCTTTGTTGTCCAGCATGGTGGCTATCAGTGCGATGCTGAAAGCGCCGCCCAGGTTACGTAACACATTGGTGATGGTCGAGGCATCCGGTGTCTGGTGCTTTTGTATGGTCTGCATCGCGACCAGCGACAGCGGCACAATGATAAAGGGGCTGCCAATGGCTCTCAGTAACATCGACAGTATCATCTGCTGTCCGCCAAAATCCTGATTCATATGGGTATTCACATAACAGCTGATGCCGAACATGATGAAACCAAATGCCACCAGAAACTTGGGCTTAACAACTTGCGTCAGTTTGGGGATCAGAGGGAAAAGCAATAATTGAGGAAACCCCATCCACATCAGTACTTTCCCGATCTCCAGCGCGTTGTACTGATGGATCTGCGTCAGATACATGGGCAGAACAAAAATGGAACCCAGCAGTGCCATGCCCAGGATCAGATAAGCCAGCCCTGACATTGCAAAGTGCGGATTAGTGAGCAACCTCAGGTTCACCAGGGGTCTGGGATGCCGCAGTTCATTGATAACGAACGCCACTAAGCTCAGAACGGCGATAACGGTTAGCCCTATGATAAAGTGCGAACTGAACCACTCCTCTCGGTTTCCTTCTTCCAGCATGACTTCCAGACAGCCTAAGCCGACCGCCATGGTCGCGATGCCAGCCCAGTCGGCATTTTTCAGGCTGCTGATATTCATTGGCTGATCATCCAGACCATAGCGAAGCATGGCCAGCATCAGCAAAGCCGGAGGCAGGTTGATGTAAAAAATGTAATGCCACGACAGATGCTCGGTCAGCCAGCCACCCAGAGTCGGGCCGATAGACGGCGCGAAAGTGGCCGTGACGCCGAACATCGCCATACCTATAGCCCGTTTATGAATCGGTAACAGCTGGACCACCAGTGAAAACGCCATTGGAATCAGCGCGCCGCCACTGAAGCCCTGCATAGCGCGAAAGGCAATCATTGAACTCATACTCCAGGCGATGGAGCACAGCAGCGAAGACACAGTGAAAATCACCGTTGTGCCAATCAGGTAGCGGCGTGCCCCCAGTGCCGTTGATAACCATCCGCTCAGGGGAATTGCGATCATTTCCGCGACCAGATACGAGGTGGAAATCCACGAGCTTTCATCCAGGGTGGCGGACAGCGCGCCCTGAATATCTTTCAGGGATGAGTTGGTGATCTGAATATCAAGGATCGCCATAAACGCGCCCAGCATTCCGCCCAGCAGGGCAATCCAGTGCCGGAGCGGGACGTCATTCTCGGAGCGCTGATCAAGGGCTGGATTTGTCTGAGGCAGGGCCTGTTCACTCATGAGCGACCTCAACACTTGCCAGTGTTTCAGCTCCCTGCGCTGACTGTGAGCGGGTATCTATGGTCGCAACCACAGACAGGCCCGGCAGTAGCTGACCGGCGAGCTGCTCAGGGTGTGGGATCACAATTTTGACCGGCACCCGCTGAACAATTTTGGTGAAGTTGCCCGTGGCATTCTCGGGCGGCAGTAAGGCAAACTTTGCCCCGGTGGCGGGCGAAAAGCTGTCGACAACACCGTCCAGAGTCTGGCCCGGATAGGCATCCAGCTCAAATTCCACATGTTGTCCCTGATGAATACTGGCAAGCTGAGTTTCTTTAAAATTGGCTTCAATCCAGACTTCCCGGGTAGGCACCAGACTGAGCAGCGGCATGCCCGGCTGGACATACAGTCCGATCCTCAGGCTGCGTTTGCCGACAATACCGTCAACCGGGGCATAAATACGGGTGTAACTGAGATCGAGCTCCGCCTGTTTGACCTGCACCATGGCTTCCTGTACCGAAGCTTCCGCCTGACCTTTCTGGCTGTTCAGGACCAGAAGCTGATCTTTTGCCGCCTGCAGGCTGGCCTTTGCGGCTTCTAGTTCGGCAGCACTGACTTTCAGGTGTGAGCTGGCATCGTCGACTTCATCCTGAGACGAATAGTTTTTTGCCAGCAGGGAACGGGCGCGGCTGTCTTGCTGCGTTGCACGTTCCAGCTCTGCCTGCGCCGAGCTGACCTGGCTGGCCGACTGGCGAATCACGGTTTTCTGCAGCGCAAACTGGGCATTAAGGTGGGCGACTGCAGCTTGTGTCACAACCAGGTTGGCCTTGGCCTTTTCCAGCGCGGCCTGATAGTCACGATCGTCAATGGTGGCCAGCAGTTGCCCTGCTTCGACTCTGTCGTTATCGCTGACATAGGTTGCCTGGATATAGCCGGCCACTTTGGGGCTGATGTTGGTGATCTCACCCTGTAAATAGGCATTGTCTGTGGTTTCAAAATAGCGGCCGTAGCCGTACCAGTAACTTCCCACCGACACGGCGATAAGACCCAGCGTCAGCGTTGCAATAAGAGGAAGGCGTGAAGATGTTTTTGAGGCTTGCTCGGTCATGAGAATTCGTATTGTTGTGATTTATGTTTGGGGCATGAATTGTAAAAAATTATGAATTGGTTTATTAGATAGGAAAAATCGAAAACACTGTTGCGGATTTTTCACTAATGGTGATGTTGCGGGTCGCATTGTTGCTGACAGCTTTCTGATTAATGGGTAGTGGTATGGATTTAAATGCAATGGTGATGTTCGCTCAGGTGGTCGAATGCGGGAGTTTTACGCAGGCCGCTGAGGCGATGGACATTACGAAATCGACAATCAGCAGGAAAATAGCGGATTTGGAGAAAGATCTGGCGGTGCGCCTGCTTACCCGCAGCACCCGCAATCTGGTGCTGACCCATGAAGGGGAAGCGTTTTATCAGTCGTGCCGTCAGGTGGTCGAAATTGCGAGCCAGGCTGAGCTTGAAGTGACGGCAAATCAGGATTTGATCAGAGGCAGGCTGAATGTGGTGATGCCAGTCGAGGTCGGCCAGAAAGTGTTTGGCAAGAGCATCAACGCGTTTTTGAAACAGTATCCGCATGTCAGCCTGCACCTTGAATTGAGTAACCGGGAAGTTGATCTGATTGCTGAAGGGATCGATCTGCATGTGCGGGTGGGCGACATTAACGATTCCGGTATGGTGGCAAGACCGTTTCATTCGTCGCGGCGGATCCTGGTTGCCAGCCCTGACTATCTCGCGCTGAACGGAAACATTGAGTCGCCTGTAGACTTGGTTGCACCTCATCATCAGATCAAGATCTACAATGCCGTGAAGATACCGCATTGGGCACTGGAAAAAGATGGACATCAGGTGCAGATTGAACTGCCGTACCGTTTCATGGTGAACACTATCACCTCGGCAATGTCAGCCTGCCTGGACGGACTGGGTATTGCCTTGTTGCCGGAGTTTATCTGTCGGGAACACATTGACCGTGGTGAACTGATACAGATACTGCCAGGCTGGGTGTCGCCGGTTGTGCCGATCAGCTTTGTTTACCCGCAGCGGGATTTGATACCGAACCGGCTTCGTCTGTTTATTGATTACTTGCTTGAGCGCTTTGAAGTGATCACCAGCGTTGCCGATAGCCAAGAGTAATCGCCACATCCGGGCTGTTATCCATATTGAATACATTTTCAGTGAGGACCAGCTCCAGCACGCTGGTGGGAAAATGGTAGCGGTATCCTGCCAGAATCTCGTTTGAGGCTTGTGACAGGGCCGAGGTGGCTTCTGACACACCTTCGTAAAAATGGTATTCCAGCAACACTCTGTGAGGGCCATTGAACTGATACTGCCAGCCTGCAGCTGCAGCATAGGTCAGCGTGTTATAAGGAATGAGTGCCGCCGGATTATGGCGATAAACTCCGCCAAACATGGCGTGAAAGCGATGGCGGTCCAGGTGATAGCTGTAATTAAGCTGTAAAGCCTGCTCCAGGTTATGGTTATGGAACGGGCCGGAGTCTACATAGTTGTAATACAGGGAGGCGCCGATAGAAAGGGCTTCCCTTGGGCGATCCAGTATCTGCCAGCCGCTGTACAGGGTCAGTGTTCGTGTCAGCGTTTCGCCTTTGAAATCTGAATACTCCACCCCGTATTCAGGGATAGAAATATCAAAGCTGTGCCTGGGCACATCCTCACGGCCGTTCAGGCTTATGCCGAACAGGTTATGAAAACCAAACGTCAGGTTATCTAAGTGGCTGTCCAGAGCAATTCGCCAGCTGGCGTCCAGCTCCAGTTGCCAGCCGGCTGTGACTTGCCACATTAATCCGGTGCTGAACGTCGACTGATAGTAGTCGGCCCGGTACTCAGGGGTTTCTGCCCAGATACTGGCCGTGGCCGCCGTGGCGTAAAATTCCAGTGACTCTTCGGGTAACGCAAAGCCGCTCCTGAGCTGCGGGCTCAGGCTGTTGGACTGGAGGGGCGATTGGGCATAGGTTTTCAGCGGCCCGAAATCCTGCGGACTTGGCGGCGCTGCGAAGGCTGTGTGCCAAATAGACAAGCCAATGACGAGAGTGCCTGTTACTGCCGGATACTGAAAGCATATCATTCATTTCTCCGGGTGCCGGATAATCCGTTTTTTATCGTGCCTGATTGCTATCGTATACCGCTAAGCTGTTGTGCAATATAACCAATCTGTCACTATAGTCATGGGATAAATTTAGTCATGAGATAGATACAGTCATCAGATAAAGTCAGGATTAAATTTACTTGCGATAAGAGCAGTATAAGTTAAGTCTTGTGTGCAATTTGCCTCACAATTGCAACCCTCAGGCGGAGAACGCTGAACGCTATCTGATTGACTACACTGAGACTATAGAAGCAGGCACTCAGTCATGAGTGTTTTTCGAGTTTTTGAGCAGCATGCTAGTGTACCGGTTGGCACTCTAAGTTGTTGTCCCGGTTGTTCCATTCTGACGTGCAATACCTGTTTATGCATTTTTTGGAGTGACAATGAAAATTGGTATCCTTTCCCGTAATTCAAAGCTGTACTCAACCCGTCGTCTGATTGAAGCCTGCCGTGAGCGTGGGCACGAGGCACAGGTCATTGATGCGCTGCGCTGCTACATGAACATCAATTCCGACCAGCCTTCCATCCATTCCAAAGGTCAGGATTTATCTGGTTTGGATGCGATTATTCCGCGCATCGGCGCCTCGGTCACTTTCTATGGCTGTGCGGTATTGCGCCAGTTTGAAATGATGGGCGTTTTTCCTGTCAATGAATCTGTGGCGATTACGCGCTCACGGGATAAGTTACGTTCACTGCAATTGCTGTCGCGCAAAGGGGTCGGGATGCCTATAACCGGCTTTGCCAGTAAACCGGACGACATTGGCGATTTGCTTGAAATGGTGGGCGGCGCACCTGTGGTGATCAAACTGCTGGAAGGGACGCAAGGGATAGGTGTGGTACTGGCCGAAACCCGCAAGGCGGCAGAAAGTGTGATTGAAGCTTTTCTGGGCCTGAAAGCGAACATTATGGTGCAGGAATACATCAAAGAAGCCGGCGGCGCGGATATCCGCTGTTTCGTGATCGGCGATAAAGTGATCGCCGCGATGAAGCGCCAGGGCGCTGAAGGGGAGTTCAGATCGAATTTACACCGGGGCGGTTCGGCGTCATTGATCAGGATTACTCCGGAAGAACGTAAGACGGCAGTGCTTGCCGCTAAGGTGATGGGGCTGCGCGTAGCCGGTGTGGATTTGCTGCGTTCTCAGCGCGGGCCGCTGGTGATGGAAGTGAACTCCTCCCCAGGTTTGGAAGGGATTGAACAAGCGACTGGTAAGGATATCGCGGGTATGATAATCAAATACATAGAATCAACCGCAAAACCGCAGAGGACGCGCACCAGTGGCAAAGGCTAGATTAAACAAAGTCATCGAATTTATTGGCACCGAAGTGCCGCCAGGACAATCAGCCACCATAGATTTAGAAGCTGCTCAGCTATATACCCATTCACCTCTGCACATTCCGGTTCATGTGGTGAACGGGCGCTATCAGGGGCCCGTATTGCTGGTCAGCGCTGCTATTCATGGTGATGAGCTCAATGGTGTGGAAGCGGTCAGGCAACTGCTGAATAAAGTGGATCCGTTGAAATTGCACGGTACTTTAGTGGCTGTTCCCGTTGTTAATGTGTTCGGATTTATTCATAAATCACGCTATTTACCTGACCGACGCGATCTCAACCGGTGTTTTCCCGGCTCTGAACGTGGATCAACGGCCGCCCGTATGGCCTACCAGTTCAGTGAACACGTCGTTAAAAAGTGTACGCATATTATTGACTTGCATACAGGGGCGATTCACAGAGGGAATCTGCCCCAGGTGCGGGCAAATCTTGACGATGAAGCAAGTGCCGAAATGGCGCATGCTTTCGGCACCCCTGTGATTCTGGATGCCGCTATTCGTGATGGCTCACTACGGGCGGTAGCGGATGCGGCAGGTATCCCGGTTATCACCTACGAAGGCGGGGAAGCGTTGCGGTTTGAGCCGCTTGTGATTGCTGCGGCGGTGAAAGGGATAGTGAGTGTCATGCGGATGCTGGGAATGATACGCCGGGTAAGCCGGAAAAAAGAGCAGGCATCGCCTTTTATCGCCCGCTCCAGCAGTTGGGTGAGGGCTGAGCAGAACGGAATAGTGCGCTGTGTGGTGGCACTCGGTGAGCGGGTAACCAAAGGGCAGGTGCTTGCCTATATCAGTGCCCCGCTCGGCCATGGTGAAGACACTATGGCTGCACCCAGAGACGGCATCGTTATTGGCCAGCAAATGCTGCCGTTGGTCAATGAAGGGGACGCGGTTTTTCACCTTGCTTATTTCAATAAAGGGGCAAGTTCAGAAGTCGAGCAACAAATTGAATCGTTTCTTGATGAAGTCAGCGATGAAGTTGATATCACCTGATGGGATGTTGAGCTAACCACTCTTATTTTTGCGCACGGGAGGCGCACCTTATGGTCAATTCGGAAACCGCTACAGATTGGTTTATTGATGGTTGGCAGTTAGGGGATACACCGCGTCAACTGACGCTTGAAGATTGCGAGACGCTGGAGAAAGACTGCTGGTATCACTGCCAGCGTGATGCCACCGGGCTGAAGCACTGGTTGTCCAAAGTGGGCGTGCCACCGTCACTGACTTCAGCTTTACTGGCGGATGATACACGTCCGCGCTTCGAGCTGTTGGGGGAGGAGACTTTCCTTCTGATACTGCGAGGCATTAATCTGAATGAAGGGAATAACCCGGACGACATGCTAAGTATCCGGTTTCTCTATTTTAAAGGTTGCCTGATCTCTACCCGTAAATACCCGTCACGGGCAATTGCTGAGGCGCGGCGTCAGTGTGAAGAAGGCAACAGTCCGCCGAGCTTGTTGGCCATGCTGGCAACCATTGTTGATAAACTGAACCGGAATATTGAAACCTTTCTCGACCCGATTGAAGAAGATATTGAATATTACGCAGAGCATCAGGATGAAGCTGATAGCCAGTCACTGGCTCACCTGAACAAACGCTTGCTGAAAATTCGCCGCTTTCTGACTCCCCAGCGCTATGCACTGGATGATTTGCTGCATTCGGAAATGGCGAGTTTGGAATCGTTGCGTATGCCCTTGCTGAACTGCCGTGATCTTGTGGTACGGATTAACGAGTCGATTAACTTTTATATCGACCAGATCCAGGTCATCAATCAGCACCTGGGCCAGATGCAGTCTGAGAAGGTAAACCGAAACACGTATCTTATTTCGATGATCTCTATTATTTTCCTGCCTATCAGTTTTCTTACCGGCTTGCTGGGCGTTAATATTGGCGGCATGCCTGGTGTGGATTCATCCACGGCATTCTGGCTGTTTTGTATCGCTTTAATAGTGGTTACCGTGTTTGAGATTATTTTGTTCAGAAGGATGAAATTTATTTAATGATAGAAGCCGTTCTACAAAGTCGGTTGGCTTATAACCTGTTTATTATTCTGGCTTTTCTGATTGTTTACGCGATTGCAAAACGTGTCATCAACTTGTGGCTGACCAGGCTGGGTAAGACCAAGATGGTGAGTGAAGCCAGAGTGCGGTTTATCTCTCGTGTTTTATCGTCCGTGGTGTTTTTCGTGTTGTTCAGTGTGGCGGTGATCAGCCTGGGGCTGGGATACAGTGACATTTCACTGTTTTTCTCTTCGGCCTTTGCCGTGCTGGGTGTCGCCCTGTTCGCGCAATGGTCCATGCTGAGCAACGTGACGGCGAGTGTGTTGATCTTTTTTGTGTTTCCGTACCGTATTGGCGATCGGGTCAAAGTAGTGGATAAAGACGATGATATCAGTGGGGTGATCAATGATATCACCATGTTTCATGTGATTATTGAGCGCACAGATGGCAGCCTGGTCACTTATCCCAATAACATCATTTTGCAAAAACCAGTGATTAAGCTGACTCAGCTGGTGGTAAACCCTAAGCCGGACAATGAGCAGCCTGAGGCAGTTGATACACCACAGGCAAGCACGCAGCAGCCAATGCAGCAGTAACCAATGTAAGAAAAACTATGAATGAAGAACAAGACAAAGCAGCGGTGAAAGATCTTCTGCCACAACAGGAACTTAGTCAGTGGGTTGAAGATCTTAACCGGGTTCATGACGAAGAGCAGGAAAGGGTATTCTCAGAAGCCTCGGAAGTGCTGGAAACGTCTGAGCTGGGTTTATTGCTGGAATCTTTGCCTATTGATGAGCGTCTGGCTCTCTGGCAGACCGTTGCGCCGGAAGAGCGGGTAGAAGTCCTGGTTGCCATGCGAGCCGATGCGCGGGGTGTGCTGATCGACAATCTCAGCATGCCGGATCTGCGGGCTATGCTGCACGGGCTGGATGCTGAAGATCTGATCGAACTGTCGCAGAGTCTGTCAGATAAGCTGGTGGATTTTGCGCTGGCGAAGATGAGCCAGGATCAGAAGTCCTGGTATGAACAGAGCCAGCAGTATGACGAAGAACAGATTGGCCGCTATGTGGATCACAGCCTGGTGATGTTAACGCCGAATACCCGTGTTTTCGAAGCCTTGCGTGCGGTGCGACGTGCCGATCATCCTATGCTGGATCGCGTCTATGTTGTTGACAAAAAAGGGTTGTATAAAGGCGAGGTGTCATTACCTGTCCTGCTGGCGGCCGATGGCCAGGCCAGAGTGGACAGCCTGGAAGATGATATTGCCTCTCCCCTGAAAGCGGAAATGGACGTTTATGATGCTTCAGAACGTCTTGAACACTCGGACCAGGCGGCGATGGCGGTGGTAGATGAATCCGGCCGCTTTGTCGGGCGCGCTACGCTCCGGCTGGCGATGGAGATTACCCGGGAAACCTATGAAGCCAGACTGATGGCACGGGCGGGTCTGAATGAAGACACCGACCTGTTTGCCCCTGTCTGGCTCAGTGCAAAACGTCGTGCTTTGTGGCTGGGCATTAACCTGCTTACTGCATTTCTGGCGTCCTGGACTATCGGGTTGTTCGAAGCCACGCTCAGCCAGGTGGTGGCACTGGCGGTCCTGATGCCTGTGGTGGCGTCAATGGGGGGCATTGCCGGCAGCCAGACCTTAACCCTGATTATCCGCGGTCTGGCGATGGGGCAAATCACCTTTGGTAACGTTTGGTCGCTGGCCAAGAAAGAGTTGCTGGTCGCCTGCCTGAACGGCGTGCTTTGGGCGGTCGTTATCGCCATTGTGGCGGCTGTCTGGTTCAGCAGTGTGGGGATTGGTGGAGTGATAGCCGCTGCTATCACCATTAATATTGTGGTTGCAGCAATTGCCGGTGTTGTTATTCCGGTGATCCTGGATAAATACGAGATTGATCCTGCCCTGTCCGGGTCTGTCATACTCACTACAGTCACAGATGTGGTGGGCTTTTTTACCTTTCTCGGTCTTGGCAGCCTGTTTTTGCTGGGCTGAACCACGAATATTCCCTCCCCTTGGCAAGGGGAGGGTCAGGGTGGGGTTCGTGAAGCGGGCACGGGTTTGATGATTGTGCCTTGTAACCCCCGCCTAACCTCCCCCTTGAAAAGGGGGAGGGATAGTCAAAAGCAAAATAAACAGAACCGGAGTGGTCAATGGACTGGAAATTCAACGCTGAAGATTTGGGCCAGATTGTGATCGGCGCCTTTGCCCTGGGCGTCCCCATTTCCTTTTCTGAAGAAGCCTGGCAACTGAGTGAATCTCTTCCACTGCTGAATTTGTCTGTCCTTGTTGTGCTCACCTTGGTTTTTATGGGGCTATACGCTTACCAGTCCATGTTTGGTCAGAATATCCGTAAACGCGTGCCTGTTTTTCTGGCCAGGGTACTTGGGGCCTATCTGATCACTTATCTGGTGGTTTGCCTGATCCTGTTTTCGCTTAACCAGTTCCCGCTCATCGATAATTGGGTCGTTGCTGTTAAACGTGCATTGATCATTGCCATGCCCGCTTCTATGGGAGCGATTATTGTGGACAGTTTCGATAAAGAATAAAGGCACTCTCTCAACATACATTCAGCCGGCCAAATCTGATTATGGCAATTATTTGCTAATGTAATTGAACGATGTTTTTTACCTGAATGTATCCTGAATTAGTATCAGATTTAACAAGCTGCTGGTTTAAATCGAGAAGGGTATGATTACAATTAAACCCTGTTTTATTTACGGGTATTGAACAATGAAAAAAATGGTTTTTGTAGCGGTCTCTCTGGTGACTTTATTAACGGGGTGTGCGGGCCAGATGGCAGCAACCAATGCAACCATGAAATTCAATATGGATGTGGTGGATAACCGTTATGCACGTGGCGGTCTGACCATTGCGATGGCGCCGGTTTATGCTGTGACCACAGTGGCAGATTACATGGTGCTAAACCCTATCGAGTTCTGGACCGGCGAAAATGCGGTAACTCAGAAACAGTCTATCTATGACGTTAAAGGTGAAGATTACATCAAGATTAATGATCAGCTTGATGACGATCTTAAAACGGCGCCCATCAAGCCTCTGAACTGAATGATTCGTACTCCTTAACCTGCCGCTCTGCGCTAACGGCTATGGCCCGGCAGGTACTTTCTGCGTAAAACATGCGATATCATGGGCTTCCTGAAACAGAATTCGGAAGCCCGGTATGCCCCATCAGCACAGCACGTTTTCATCACCTAAAGTGGCGGTTCTCGCTGTCACCTACAAAGACGATCAACTCATTCTGGTTCAACGCAAAAATGAACCGCAGAAAGATGGCTGGGGCTTTCCCGGCGGCTCCGTCTGGCCGGGTGAAACCCTGCGTGATGCGGCTGTGCGGGAATTGAAAGAAGAAACCAGTGTGTTAGCGGTAGCAGAACAACTATTGGAAGTGGTTGAAGTCAATGAATTCGATGGTGACAACTGTCACCATCACTTTATTCTGGTGCCTGTACTTTGCCGCTATGTGGCAGGAGAGCTGCAGCCGGGTGATGACGCCAGTGACTGTTGCTGGATGTCAGTGGCCGACATTGTCAGCAACCAGTCGGATCTCATCGAAAAAGTGGCCGATGTGGCGCTGAAGGCTCAGCAGACGTTGTCAGAATAGTACCCAGCCAGCGTGATGGTGATGCGGCGAACTCACTTGTATTCTGTGCCTTTGAGAGTCAGTGCAGTTAGTGCATAACAATGTCTGGCCTCTGAAAGCAGTCGCTTATAAAATCGCATCAGCTTTGGATATTCAGACGGACATCAGATGATGCAAACCTTGTTCAGAACCTTTCTGCTTTGCTGCTTTTTTGTGCCGCTCATTGCAACAGCGGCCCCCAATATACTGCTGGGCAATCCGGCAGACCCAGCAACCACAGCAGCAGGGCAAGCGGTGAATGCGGCCTATGATTACAAAGATTCCCTGGACCGCGATACTCCCAGAGGCGCGCTGAAAGGTTTTCTGGAAGCGATTTACGAGCAGGACTACACGAAAGCGGCGAAATACCTGGACTTGCGTTACATGCCTAAAGGAATGAGCGCCAGAAATGGAGAAGACTACGCCAGAAAACTGCATGCCATCATTGAGCGGAATCTGTGGATCAATCTTCAGGACATTGATGATACCCCGGCAGGGGATCTGGATGATCTGTTGCCTGACTATCGGGAGTCGTTCGGCAATATTAATGTTAAAAACACGGAAGTGTCACTCCTGTTGCAGCAAGTTCCAAGCAAAAAGCTGGGCAAAATCTGGAAGATTTCCAATGCCACAGTCGCACTGGTCCCGAGTCTGTATGAAGAACTGGGCTACAGCCCGTTGACAGAATGGTTCATCCAGAATGTGCCGGACGGCTATCTGTTCAAACTCAGCCTCTGGGAAATGACGTTTCTTTTTACCTGTTTGTTAGCCTCATTTGCGATCGTGACGCCAGTCTGTCTGATTACAGCCTGGTTGGTCCGGAAAACAGACATCAAGATGAAAGACGATTTGGCAGGTTTAATCGCCAAGCCTTTGCTGTTTTTTACCGCACTGGGTCTGGATCATCTGTTGCTGTCGAATGCGACACTGACGGCCAATGCCAGAGCCTTGCTCAATAATGGTTATCTTCTGTTGGGTGCCAGCCTGTGGCTTGGCTGGTCTGCGATTGGGCTTTTTCAGTACATTCTTCGTGAGCGTTTAATTAACAACGGCAATAAACAAGGGGCGGCCATGGTTCGTCCCTTCCTGACATTTATCCGTATCATTTTGCTGATCTTTGCTGTGTTGTCCTGGATGGAATACCAGGGTTTCAATGCGACAGCCTTGCTGGCCGGAATGGGCGTGGGTGGTGTTGCCCTGGCTTTGGCTTCCAAACAAACACTGGAAAACTTCATTGGTACCATGATGCTCTATTCTGCGGCACCGGTAAAAGTGGGTAATCTGTGCAATTTCGGTGGGATCCGGGGCACGGTAGAAGAAATTGGCCTGCGTTGTACCCGCATCAGAACCATAGACAGAACCGTTATCCATGTGCCGAATGCCAAGCTATCGGAAATGGAAATTGAAAATATTTCGATGCGGGAGAAGATCCGGTTTAAATCGGATATTCGTCTGGATTACAGCACATCGACCACGCAGTTAAAGCAGATTATTGATGAAATAAAACTGCTGCTGGAAAATCATGAAAAAGTCGATAAAAAGCCCCTGCGTGTGACGTTTCGAGGTTTTGGTGCGCACGGATTAGAAATCAATGTATTTGCGTATATTGGCACCAAAAGCCTGCCGGTTTATCAGGTGGCCGCCCAGGAAATCCATTTAGGCATTATGGAAATCGTCGAAAAGCAGGGCTCCAGAATCGTACCAGCTACTTTTGATGCCCAGCTTCTGTCGTAATGATATACCGACTTCCGGGCTGTGGCCCGTATCGGCACCTCAGAAGGTTCGGACACGGATGTTCAGATGAAAAGCAAAGGAGAGATAAATGTTTGCAGTGATTTTCAAGGCGACAACAGGTGAGCAAGACAGCCAGTATACCGAGATGGTCAAAGTGATGCGGGATCTGGCATTTGAAAAATATGGGTGCCTGGACTTTATCGCTGTGACAGAAGGGGATCAGGAAATTGCGATTTCCTACTGGAACGCCGAAGAGGATATCCAAAACTGGCACAAAGACAGCCAGCATTCACTGGCCCAGCAATTTGGCCGTGAAAAGTGGTACGCCTCCTACACTGTGCAGGTTGTGGAAGTGAAGCGGCAGTACAGTTTTAATAAGTAATTCTATCAGGTTGAATTCATCTGTGCTGTTAACGATTTCTTGCAGCACAGTTTGATACATCTAACCAGGGAAAATCATCTCCCTGCGCCCTCCTGCGCAGGTAAACTTTTTTCTTTGCCCGCGGTGTCGATGAGTTGGCTTTGCGCTTCACTACAAGCTGGTTTGGTGCCTTAAAATGGCAAAATAAGGGTGTTTTAAATTATTGTTTTTTAATGGTTTGTTTTTCTTACTCTCAAACATTCTAAATGCTAGACTCTGAATCAAATTAGTGGAGGCGATGATGTATAAAGAGAATGAAATATTTAATCAGGTTAGTTTTTCCCGCCAGGATTTATCAGAAGCTGTATTCAAGCGCTGTCAGTTTTACCGTTGTGACTTTAGCCGAGCAAATTTAAGGGATGCAGTTTTTGAAAACTGTAAGTTTATTGAGCCGGGGGCTATCGAAGGCTGTCATTTTGACTATTGCGATTTGCGTGATGCGAGTTTTAAAAACTGTCAGTTAGCTTTAGCAAACTTTAAAGGTGCAAATTGCTTTGGTATTGAATTGCGGGATAGTGATCTGAAAGGTGCCAATTTTATTCAGGCGAGTTTTGTGAATCAAATCAGCCATCAGATGTATTTTTGCTCTGCTTTTATTACCGGCTGTAATTTAAGCTATGCCAATTTTGAAAGTCAGTGCCTTGAGAAATGCGATCTATTTGAAAATAAATGGTATGGGACGAACTTACGGGGGGCATCTTTGAAAGGGTCGGACTTATGCAGAAGTGTTTTCTCTGAAGACTGCTGGGTACAATTTTCTTTCCAGGGTGCAGATCTTAGCTATTCAGAACTTGATGGTCTCGATCCCCGAACAGTCGATTTAACGGGTGTGAAAATCTGCGATTGGCAGCAAGAGCAATTGCTGGAGCCTCTCGGTATTGTCGTTCTGCCGGGTTGATGCGTTTTTAAAGCTGTGAAACGACGCCGTTAGCCAAGGCTAGCGGCGTACGTGAAGAATCCACGGAGACGGAAAGATTAACTTATTAATTCACATTGAAAAGCCATCAAACCAGCAGTGCTGATACTTCAGGGATAAGATTTATTCAGCAGTGCTCGAACTAAAATGGACAGACTTAATATCAACCCATTGATTGTTGCCGGTGTAATCGTTTTGATTATCCTGTAAAGAAAGGATAGGTTGCTGAGTAAAGACACCAGGCTCAGGGACATAGTCACTGCTCGCGTCAGTCAGACCATCGGTGTATTGGCATCAATCAATCTCAGTTGCTGCATGAGTTGATCTAATTGTGGCAACGAACCGGACAGGCTTCTATTCGTGCGTAAGATGATTTTCTGCTCGGTTAATTGATCGTTCACTAAATGTTGGTGCGTTTTCACACCACCGAGTTTACTGACATAATTTGTATTGGATGAACCAATAATGACCCCGCTCATTTCGCGGAATGTGATCATGGTATTGCTGCTGTTTAACTGAACTAAATAATCAGCGCTATAAGCCCATGAACTGATGATATCTGTAAAACTACCAGATGCATTCCCTGCGATAATTCGAATATCTCCATCATCAAAAAGGCCATTTTGATTGACATCAAAAGTCATTTCTATATTTGATTGATGAACCGGCTCTTCTTACAAGATTAATATCAAGTCTGAATAGATGTCGCGAGAAGGAGTGGTTTCAAGCCTGGTTGTTTTGTCGTCTGAAGTGACTGGTTTGAACAAAACGGCGGGTTCAACCGCCGTACAATATGACAACTTTTTTAATCCAGAATGATATGAGGAATAAACATCGAGGTATCTTTGGTGATGTAACCTGTATCTTCCCGGATCGTCAGTCCGGCGGGTTCGTCATTGATTAACCAGCTGCCGATGAGCATATGGTTGTTACCAAAACGGGGTAAATGGGTATATTGCTGGACTATATAGCCTTCGTCGCCGTACGGCCCCGGCTCATGCTGCAGTATTTCACCGGCACGATGAACGCTGATGTTGGCACCTTCGCGACTGAAAATCGGTTTTTTCACAAAATCCGTCAGGCTTGCGGCTTTGGGATCATCAGAAAAGTAGGCGGGCAACAGGTTCGGGTGGTGAGGAAACATTTCCCACATCAGCGGCAGAATGGCCTTGTTTGAACTGATGCTTTTCCACATAGGTTCCAGCCAGTTGACATTGGCGGTGTGCAGATACGCGGCATACTCTTCCCGGAACATGAACTCCCACGGATAGAGCTTGAACATCCAGCGAATGGGGTTGTCGTCCAGATCGGTAAACTCACCGTCCTGATTGATACCTATGTCTTCAACGTACACAAACGCGATTTTCAGTCCGGCTTCTCTGGCGCAGTCTTCAAGATACTGCACTGTATCTCTGTCTTCCACGCTGTCACGGCAGCAGGCAAAATGCAGTGTTTGGCCCGGCTGATAGCTGCCTAATGCCGCCATGCGCTGAATCATCAGCTCCTGAATCAAATTGTACTGATCGGCGCGCCTTGGCAGTTTGCCGGCATTGACCTGATCTTCAAGCCACAACCATTGCCAAAAGCTGGCTTCGTAAAGTGACGTTGGTGTGTCGCTGTTAAATTCGAGCAGTTTTGCCGGATGACGACCATCGTAGGCAAAATCCAGTCGCCCATACAAACTGGGTGCTTTTTGTTTCCACGAGCTGGCAATCAGATCCCACATGTTTTCCGGGATCTGAAACTTTTTCAGTAAGGCTTCATCGCGGATGACTTTATCGACGGCTTCCAGGCTCATTTGATGGAGCTCGGCGGTAGGTGCTTCCAGTTCACTTTCAATCTGCTGCAAACTGAACTGAAAGTAGCGGTCTTCGACCCAATACGGTTCGCCTTCCAGGGTATGAAAACGAAATCCAAATTCATCTGCCAGCATTTTCCAGTTGGGGCGGGGGGTAATAGGAACCTGAATCATAGTGCTGCTCGAATGGTCAATCAGGCCGACATTATCATGGGGGACGGATGAGAAAGTAAAGATTCCCTGTGTATGAAAAGGCCGACTTGGATCATGATCGCATAACATTGATGGGAATATACGTTTCGTATACACTTCGCTTATTCAATGTATATCATTCAGGGCACCCTATGGGGATTGTAAAAATATCGGATGAACTTCATGAGGAAATCCGCAAAGCCAGCAGCACGATGTCGCGTTCCATTAATGCTCAGGCCGAGTTTTGGATAAAGATGGGTCTGCTGGCCGAAATGAACCCGACACTGACGTATAACGAACTGATTCGCAAACTGTTACTCAGTGACGCGGGATCAGTACAGGAATTAATGAGTGAACAAAATTAATATTAAAACCGCGCAAGAAATTGAATTGATGCGGGAATCTGGCCGTTTGTTAGCCTCGGTATTTTCGATGCTGGATAACTTCGTGGCTGCCGGTGTATCGACCATGGCGATTAACGATAAGGTCGACGCTTTTATTACCGACGTATTGTCTGCCCGGCCAGCCAGTAAAGGCCAGTATGATTATCCGTATGTCCTGAATGCGTCGATCAATGAAGTTATCTGTCACGGTATGCCGGATGAAAACCGTGTGCTGAAAGATGGCGATATTATCAATCTCGACATCACACTGGAGAAAAATGGCTTCATTGCCGATTCCAGTAAAATGTATTGCATAGGTAAAGTTCAGCTACGTGCGTCCCGGCTGGTAAAAGCAACCTACGAAGCCATGTGGCAGGGTATCGCGCAGGTGAAGCCAGGGGCGACACTGGGTGATATCGGTTATGCGATTCAAAAACATGCGGAAAGTCATGGCTATTCTGTGGTCCGGGAATATTGCGGTCATGGCATAGGCCGGGAAATGCATGAAGAACCCCAGGTGCTACACCATGGGCTGAAAGGACGCGGGTTGCGACTGCAGCCGGGCATGACATTCACCATTGAACCCATGATCAATGAAGGCACATACAAAACCAAAACCAAGAAAGACGGCTGGACCGTGGTGACGAAAGATAAAAAACTGTCGGCGCAATGGGAGCATACAATACTGGTGACAGAAAC
This sequence comes from Photobacterium arenosum, assembly GCF_014841115.1. Lineage (GTDB taxonomy): Bacteria > Pseudomonadota > Gammaproteobacteria > Enterobacterales > Vibrionaceae > Photobacterium > Photobacterium arenosum. Next base: position 56,243 of record NZ_JACYTP010000014.1, on the reverse strand, counting down.
CGGTTATGAAGTACTGACGCTGAGAGAAGAAGAAAAGCACTGACGGGTATTGCCAACGCAATAGAGACCCCATTACGTCTGACTGGCTGTTTGATGGCATTGGAATCCTTGCCAGATAGCCGACTCTTCATGGTTACATCAATATCGGAATAACTAGCATGGTAGCAATCACCACGGAACGTCTGACGATCAGGCCGCTAACGGCGGCAGATGTCGATTTCATTTTTGAACTGTATAACACCCCGGGCTTTAAACGTTTTGTCGGCGATAAACAGCTCCATACTCGTGAGGATGCGTTGAATTATCTCGAAGCATCGCTTATCAGTATGTACCAGACAAAAGGGCTGGGACTCCAGCGCGTTGCATTGAAAAGCGATGATACACCTATTGGCATCTGCGGCCTGATCAAGCGTGATTCTCTGGAAGACATTGATTTAGGGTACGGCTATTTACCCGGTTTTGAGGGAAAGGGATATGCTTTTGAAGCCGCCCGGAGCACACTGTGCTTTGCTCGCGATGAGCTCTCTTTGACCCGCTTGGTTGCTATAACCGATTCAGAGAACCGCAGATGCATTGATTTGCTGACCAGGTTGGGTTTCCATTACGAGACGAACCATGAAACCTTGCCTGACGGCGGGTTGCTTGTGCTGTATGGCATTGAGCTGTGAATAAATAAAGGAGTACACAGTGTCTGAATCAATGACAGAGAAAGAAAAGATGCTCGCGGGTTTGGCATACAGTGGCAGAGATGCTGAGCTGGTCAATGACCGTAAAGAAGCCAAAGTCATGTGTCACCGTTTTAATCTGGCCGATCCGCGCGATTCGCAAGCCAGAATGGCGATTCTGGCAGAAAGGGTACAATTTTCCGGCGATGCCCATATGGAACCGTCTTTTTACTGCGACTATGGTTATAACATTGTGCTGGGCGCTAATTTTTATTCGAACCATAACCTGACCATACTGGATGTCTGCAAAGTGACTATCGGTGAGAATGCGTTTATTGGCCCTAACGTCATGATTTCCGCAGCCTCTCACCCTATCGATCCCGTTGAGCGGCTGCATGGGGAAGACGGTGCGCCAGTGTGGATAGGTGACAATGTCTGGCTGGGAGGCAATGTGGCCGTTTTGCCTGGCGTGCGTATTGGGCATAACTGTGTGATTGGCGCTGGCAGTGTTGTCACCAGAGATATTCCGGATAACAGCGTTGCAGTGGGTAACCCATGCCGTGTTGTCAGAGAGATCACACCGTCTGAGCCATCAGCTGTGATGGCCGGCGGCTAATCAGGGAGAAATATTGTGCCGCAAGCGATTCTGACTCATCTGATGTTTGAAGGGGATGCCGAAGAGGCGATGAATTTCTATATCAGCCTGTTTGCCGGATCTGAAATTCGTCACATTGAGCGTTACCCGGATGGCGAGTCGAAAGGCATGGTCAGGCAGGCCCGTTTTGTGCTTGCAGGCCGGGAATTCATCGCTATCGATTCGTTCATTTCGCACCATTTTACGTTTACGCCTGCGATGTCTGTCTTTGTTGACTGTGAATCGGCAACCGAGTTTGAGCGGGTTTACGCCTCGCTCACCGAAGGCGGTAATGCCCTGATGCCTGCCGATAATTACGGTTTCAGCCAGCGTTTCGGCTGGGTGACGGATCGTTTTGGGGTGTCCTGGCAGATTAACCTGCCTTGAGCCGGATGGAACCGGAAAATGGAAAAAGCCGCTGAATGTCAGCGGCTTTGCAGAATGAAACACAGAGTAGCCTGCGATTAAGGCGTGGCAATCTTAAACCAGAACGGGAATTCGTCCATCATGCCCATCAGCTGACCAAAGGCCTGAACATTGCCTTGGGTTGTGACCTTACCGTCTTGCAATAGTTGCTGGAAGCTTTGCTGTTTAATCAGCATGTTGTCCATATCGCTGCGGTTAATGGTGATGGTGACATCGGCGTTATCGCTTTGCTGGCCTTTGATGTTGTTCAGGTGGCTGTTTTCCAGCTCCAGCAGATAGCGTTCCTCACGATCCGGGAACACAAAGTTAAGTGTGAGTTTTTTCCCTTCCGCTTTTTCTGCGTTCAGGCGCACACCCAGATAGTCGAAAATCAGATCTGTACTCATTGCGCTGACAAAGTCGGGGCCAACACGGGTGGCCCGCGCATTGGTTGGCATACCATTACGTAATTCGTAAGCACCGACCAGATAGGTGTTTCGCCAGCCAGCTGATTCAGACTGGTAGCCCAGTTGCTCAAAAATATCAGCCTGAAGCAGGCGAGCCTGCTGGTTGTCAGGATCGGCATAAATAACCTTGTTCAGAACTTCTGCCGCCCAGCGGTATTCACCTTTATCAAAGCTGGCTTTTGCCCGTTGGATGATGGCATCGGCACCGCCCATCGCCTCGACATATTTGGGTGCAGAGTCAGCCGGACTGAGCGGGTTCAGGCTTGCCGGGTTCATGTCGAAGAAACCCAGATATTTGTTGATAACGGCCCGGACATTGTGTGAATACGAGCCGTGGTAGCCACGGTTGTACCATTCGTTGGCGAGAGAGTCCGGTACTTCAAATTCGTTATGGATCTCGTTGATGGTGACGCCTTTGTTGGCCAGGTTCAGGGCATGGTCATGAATGTAACCGTACATGTCACGTTGCTTTTTGAGTACGTGCATCAGGTAGCCATTGCCCCACCGCGGCCAGCTATGTGAAGCAAACATCACGTCTGCCTCTTTGGCCACACCATGGATCAGGCTGTTAATGTACTTACTCCAGCCTTGAGCATCCCGCACCTCGGCGCCACGCAGGGTATAGACATTGTGCATGGTGCCAATGACGTTTTCGGCTGTCCATAATGCTTTAAACTGCGGAAAATACGTGTTCATTTCCGATGGCGATTCAGTGTTCGGGGTGTTCATGAATACCATCTTAATGCCGTCTATGGTGACGGTTTCTGTGTCTTCAGTCACTTCCCGGGTTGGCTTGATCAGACCAATCACGCCCAGGGATGCCCCCTTACCAATGGCAGCATCAACGACACCTTTCGGGCCGATAGGCAGTGCGTTGGCATATTGGTAAGTTGCGCGGCGTGTCATGGCATTACCGGCCAGCACATTTTCTTTAATCGCGTGCTCCATGAAATGACGGGGGGCAATGATCTCGACTTCACCGCTGTCGACTTGCTCTTGAGAGACCACACCTTTCACCCCACCAAAATGATCAATGTGCGCATGGCTATAAACCACGGCATGAATTGGGTAGTTGCCGAGCTCTTTTGTTACCAGTTCGAATGCCGCTTTGGCTGTCGGTGGCGTCAGCAGCGGATCGAACACAATCCAGCCGGTATCGCCTTTAATGAAAGTAATGTTGGAAATATCGTAACCACGCACCTGATAAATACGATCCGTGACTTGATACAAGCCGTAGGCCATGTTCAGTTTGGCCTGACGCTCCAGGCTGGGGTTAATCGTGTCGATTGATTTATCACCCATCAGAAAATCATAGTTGCCCAATTCCCAGACAGCGGTGCCGTTCTCATCCTTGATGGTGACTGCCTCCGGGCGCTTTATCAGGCCTTTCTCAACCAGTTCAAAATCTTTGGTATCGGAAAAGGGCAGTCTGTCTCTCTGCTGCTTTTGATAAGCTTTTGTAAAGGGAGTGGCATCTTTCGCTTCTGTGTTGAGATCGGCGGCAAAAACGGATTGAGAAAAGACAGCCACAATCATACTGGCGACTAAAGTTCTATGGCGCATAGATCGTCCTTGTTAAATGTCGTAGAGGTAAGGCGTTCAGGGCGCGATTGTTTCTACCCTGACAGGCCATGCAGGCTCATTCAGTCAATTAGCTTATAGGACGACTGTCTTATCGAGTTCTCAGTTCACGCCATTTTATGTTGCGCGGGTGCTGGTTGTTAATAAAATGTGTCATTGATGTGGGGGGTGTCAAATGTCAGCTTCAGTGTGCGACTTTGTTCTTCGCTGGCTTTTGGCAATACCTGGGTTTGTCGGTGAAAGTGTGCGTCTGCCAGAAAAGCTGACTGAGTGGTCAGTCCACAATAGCAGCATTTTATGGCTAAATGACATGGCTTGTGACAGGACGCTTTCGATGTGAACAGTGAGGCGATATACGCATATGAATGCTTATTACTCAACCCTGAGTGGCTGGTTGATCCCTTTTAGCCGCATGATGGCTGCGAACCAGATAAACGAGCAACAGGCATTGTCGGCTTGCGGGATTTCACCCAGTGAAGTGTTGCATCAGGAAAGCCGCATTGGCATAGAAAAAATCACCAAGCTATTGCAGTACTGCAATCAGCGGTTACCACGCCAGGATGTCAGCGTGCAGGTGGCCCGCAATTTTCATCCCAGTGTGTTCTACGCGCTTGGCTACGCCATGATGTCATCCAGTACACTGAAAGACGCGCTGGAACGTATCGCCCGCTATAAAAGAGTGGTGTCCAATACCTGTTCGATTGAGTTGATTGAGTCTGCAGAGCAGGTCGTATTCCGAATGAATATCGTCTGCCACGCGGGTAGCCATACCCCGGTTATACCGGACATAGTTGCTGAAACCTTTTTAGCAACCATGGTGCAATTTGCCAGGGATATGGTTCCCGGCGATTTGCACCCGGTCAGAGTGTGTCTGATGGCGGCCGATCAGGGGCAGACTTTTCTGAGTGAATTCATGGGCTGTGAGATCCTCTACGGCCAGGCAATGAATGCGGTGGTTTTTGACAGTGAGCAGGCTTCACGGCGGCTCATTACCGGTAATTCCTTGCTGGCACAAACCCATGAAAAAATGCTGGACGAATTTCTGACGCGGATGGATAAAAATGATCTGATTCAGATTATTCGCAATAAGCTTTGCCAGTTATTACCTATGGGCGTTCCCACTCAAACCGAGATCGCGGAATCTATGGGGATCAGCCTGCGTAGTCTGCAACGAAAGTTACAGGATAAAGGGACATCGTTTACCGATATTCTGGAAAGTACCCGCAAAAAGCTGGCGCTGGAGTATATTGAGCAACCGCATCTGTCATTGGGTGAGATTGGTTATCTGGTGGGGTATTCCAGCGTGGGGAACTTTAACCGGGCCTTTAAGCGCTGGACGGAAGAAACGCCGGGCCGCTACCGCAATCAACTCTCTGAGCAAATCCGGTAGCGTATTCATCGCCTCGCTGCAGGAACAACCGGCTGAGTTTCGCAGCCGGTTTTTAAATGCGGATGTGTTGCGCATTAAGCAGTGATGCTGTCTGTTTGATGTTGCTGCTGGTGGCTGGCTGGTCTGTTGAGTATAAGCTCAGCGGCTTTTTCTGCAATCGCGATAGTCGGCGCATTGGTATTGCCGCTGATCAGGGTTGGCATCACAGAAGCGTCCACCACGCGCAAGCCTTTCACGCCATACACTTTGAGTTCGGTATCTACTATGGCCATCGCGTCATGACCCATTTTGCAGGTACCAACCGGGTGATAGACCAAACCTATGTGCTGTTTGATCTTGTCAAAGATTGCCTCATCGGTGTCTGCTTCAATGCCCGGATTCAGTTCTTCAGCCCGGTAGCCATCGAAAGCCGGCGCCGCCAGAATTTTACGTAACTGCCGAATGCCGTCGACCAGCACTTTTTTATCTTCCTCATGGGCGAAAAAGTTAAAATCAATGTCTGGTGCCATAGCAGGGTCTGCCGAACGGAGTTTTACCGTCCCGCTGCTTTTCGGGCGCAGTACACAGACGTGGCAGGAATAGCCATGCTGAGCCATTAGTTTCAAATCGCGGCCGCTGTCGTCAAACAGCAACGGCAACATATGCAGCTGGATATCAGGGCGATCCAAATCCTCCCGGGATTTGATAAATCCGCCCGCTTCAGTGATGGAATTGGACAGCTTGCCTTCCTTTTTCAGCACATATTTCAGTGTATCGGGAGTCATACGCAACAGGCCGCCGAGTGAAGCGGTGAAGCCGTCTTTTTTCTTACTTTTAACCAGTACGCAGGCATCGACATGCTCTTGCAGGTTTTCGCCGACGCCCGGTAAGTGGTGCTGGCAGTCAATGCCATGCGCTGCGAGGTGATCCTGGTTGCCGATACCCGACAGCATCAGCAGCTGTGGTGAATTGATGGCACCGCCACTGAGGATAACTTCCTGATCAGCATGGAAAGTGAGATCCTGCCCTTTATAGGCGAAGCTGACACCAATGGCCTTTTTATCTTCAATAACGACTTTTTTTACTGTCGCTTCCGTCAGTACGGTCAGGTTTTTCCGTTCCATGGCCGGGTGCAGATAACCACGGGCAGCACCGCAGCGCTGGCCATTTTTAATCGTGCATTGGTAATAACCCACGCCTTCCTGAGCAGCGCCGTTGAAATCTGGATTGAATTTGAATCCGGCCTGCTGGCTGGCCTGAATAAAAGCTTCTGTGAGCGGATACTGGGCCTGACGGTCACTGACATGCAGTGGGCCACTGTCACCATGAAAGGCATCGGCTCCGCGCTCATTGCATTCGGATTTCTTGAAGTAAGGCAGCAGATCATCAAAGCCCCAGCCGGAATTGCCCAGTGCAGACCAATGGTCGTAATCCTCTTTTTGACCACGGACATAGAGCATACCGTTCACGGAAGAACTGCCGCCCAGCACTTTGCCTCGCGGTACGAAAACCGGTTGTCCGTTACGCAGTGCAGGATTGGACGTTGCGTTGTAGGCCCAGTTATATTTCCTGGAAAACATGAAATACGCGAAGGCACCAGGGGTACTGACAACGGGCGTTTTGTCCGATGGACCGGCTTCCAGCACCAGCACTGAGTATTTTCCATTGGCTGTTAAGCGGTTTGCCAGTACGCAGCCAGCAGAACCGGCACCGACAACAATATAATCATAACGAGATTTCATAGTGCCTCCTTGCAAGCAACTGCTGATATTTTATCAAACTGTTAACATTTTGCTTTTTGCTGAGGACGCCAAATCATTATCATCTGGTCGTTTTTATAAATTATGTCAAATTAATGAAAATTTATTACTTAAAAATCATTACTTTATAAGCAATCGCTTGCCTCTGGTACAGGATCACATTTCATAACATTTCCTGGCAATCAAAAGTGCAACATAGTGCATTAGCGATTAGGATCTTACTATCTGGTAAGCGGATTACCCTGTGGATAAGGATGTCACTGTGCTGAAAGCTGTCTCTGGGCTGATTGCTCTTTCGATGTGGATAATGCTCGCTGTTACCCCTGCGATGTTTGGTTTGTTACTCGCCGGGCCGGTTTGTTTGGTGATGGGGGAAGTCAATGGGGCAGTGGTGATGAGTTTCACTGCCATTGGCTTGATTGTCGGTGCGGTATGGGCGGAGAGAATCCGTTCTGGTGAAGGCCTGTCAGTATTTTGGAGTAAGCTGGTGGCTAGCCCTGAGTTGGATAGGTATTAATGGGTTCGTCTATGACGGGGTTATCAGCCGGAATGGATTTTGGTTGTGTAGCGAGGGTGAGAAATTGCCATGACAGCTTGGTTCCAGGTTGGAATGGTTAGTGGGGCTGGATGTATAGAATGACAGTCATTTATTTTTAAAATTAGCCTTTGCATTAAATAATGCGATAGATCGCAATATAGCCGAGTTATTATAAAATCAGTTGCATATATTAATCGTCTTTGCGCATACTGACTTTGGTTTTAATCAAAAACCTGAATTTTAACAGTTGGTAATTATAAGGATTAATGATGTCTTACGATTATGAAATAATCACTATTACTAATACTGATAGTGGCGATAATACTAAAAATCCGGTTTATGTGAAACTTCAGTCAACATCAGAAACAGGGCCTGAGAAAAAGTTATCCAGCGAGAACTTTAATCAAGGTGAATTGTTTTCAATAGTTTTGAATGGGCTAACGACAGGGAATGCGCCGTTAACGAACGAAGTCTTTCGGTTAGATGGTAAAGATGCATGGTCATTAAACAGTACTTGGGTCACACGTATTAATGATGGTCAATGTTTTGCTGGAGGTGGCGCATGGTTGGACAATCATGCTTCTAAAACTGTCGGGCTTTCGCAGTATAATGGCGGGGATTCAACGCACCGGGATAAGGCAGATTCGAGTTTTATACTGACAATTAAAACTTCAAATGATGACCATGCAGGATCAAATAATGCTGTTTACATCAAGTTATTTGATTCTTATGGTAATGCATCGACATTTACACATATTGATCAGCCTTTAAATGACTGGCAAACAGGAAAAACGGACACAGTTGAAGTAAAAGTGTCTGTTCCTTTAATCGGGCCGATCACCAGACTGATGCTGAATAAACCGGGCACACAAGGATGGAAGCCAGAGTCTATTTCAGTGAGGTCGAAAATTTATTCAGAACTGAGTACACATTTCACGGTAAATTCTTGGTTGGATGGCGAGAAACGCTGGTGGTTTGGCGCTGCGGATTAAAAAACATTCACCTCCAGTATATTGATAACAAAGCGCCCGGTTGATAGCCGGGCGTTTGCGTCCACTGAGACAGGTTGCCGATTCAGAGTGAATTACGCCAATTTCGCCTCAAAGTGTTTCCCCAATAAGGCGTGGTAGAAGTCCTGATCGGACAGCACGCCCACCAATTTATTTTTGTTACCCTCATTCTGCTCGGTCAGTAGCACAGGTTGTCCGGTACGGTAGCGGATTTCCAGCGCATCGCGCATTGAGATATCCGGACTGGCAGTGACAATATCAGTCTGAGACAGGCGGTCGAGATCGTCACCCTGGTGCCAGCTTTGCAGCGCCAGATCCTGATCCTGACGACGTGCCGCCAGTACTTCACCATCATCATTGGTATTGAGCCGGGTGCCTTCGTGACGGTTGAGGATCAGCATGTCTTCCAGGTTTTCCAGCGCGCTGGCCGGTGTCATCAGCGAGCGGCCACGCAGTACGTTAAGCGGGTTAGTGTGGGCGACGAAATCTTTGACATACTGAGTGTTAGGCTTCAGAACAATCTCTTCCGGCTTGCCGTGCTGGATCAGTTCACCGGATTCCATGATCGCGATGTTATTGCCGATTTTCAGCGCTTCATCCAGATCGTGGCTGACAAAGACAATGGTCTTATTCAGTTTGCGTTGCAGATCGAGCAACTCGTCTTGCAACTGACTGCGGATCAGCGGGTCCAGCGCCGAAAACGGTTCGTCCATCAGCAGAATATCGCTGTCCATGGTAAAGGCACGGGCCAGGCCGACACGTTGCTGCATCCCGCCTGACAGTTCGTGCGGCAGCTTGTCTTTCCATTCAGCCAGCCCTACCATTTCCAGTTTTTCCATCGCCCGGCGGCGGCGTTCAGATTTACTGATGCCCTGCATTTCCAGACCAAATGCTGCGTTATCCAGCACAGATAACCAGGGCATCAGGGCAAATTTCTGAAACACCATGGAAATACGCTCGGTACGCATGTGGCGCAGGCTAGTGGCATCGCAGCTGGCCAGATCGACCATGCCATCGCCGTCCTGTACTTCCAGCTTACCGCGCGAAACCGGGTTCAGGCCGTTGATGGCCCGTAGCAGACTGGATTTACCTGAGCCGGACAGGCCCATCAGGACACAAATCTCGCCTTGCTGTACGTTAAGACTGACGTTATTCACGCCGACCACATCGCCGGTTTCATCAATAATTTCCTGACGGCTTTTGCCCTTATCCAGCAGTGCCAGTGACTGCTCGGTATTTTTACCGAAGATGACGTCTAAGTTTTCAATTCGAATGGCAGTCATGTTCAGCCCTCCTGATTTTTGCTGGCCGGGGTTTTACACAGGCGGTCGAGAATAATAGCGACCAGTACAATCGCCAGACCTGCTTCAAAGCCCTGCGAAATGTTCACGGTATTCAGTGCGCGGATCACGGGTTTACCCAGACCATCGGCACCCACCAGCGCGGCAATCACCACCATAGACAGAGACAGCATGATACATTGGGTAATACCCGCCATGATGTTTGGCATTGCCGCCGGCAGTTCTACTTTGAACAGCAGCTTGGAACGTGTCGCACCGAAGGCCTGACCTGCTTCGAGCAGTTCTTCCGGTACGCGGCTGATCCCCAGGTAGGTCAGTCGAATCGGAGCAGCAATGGCAAAAATAATGGTGGAAATTAAGCCCGGCACCACACCCAGACCGAACAGCACCAGGGTTGGGATCAGATATACAAAAGTCGGGATAGTCTGCATCAGATCAAGAATCGGCCGCATCAGGGTATAAAGCCACGGCCGGTGCGCTGCCATAATGCCGATGGGCACGCCAACCAGCACTGAAATTGAAGTGGCGGTCAGCACCAGTACAAAGGTTTCCAGCATTTCCTGCCAGTAGCCCAGATTGAGGATCAACAAGAGCGCGACCACCACAAAAGCGACCAGCGAAATACTGCGGTGCAGCGCCCAGGCCAGCAGCGCGGTGATCAGAATCGGCGCGGCAGGCGGCATCCATTTAAACACATCCACCAGCATCATGATCAGAGATTCCAGGCTGTAGGAGATGGCGTCGAAAAAGCCGGCCGCATTAAAAGTCAGCCAGTCGACCAGATTTGCCATCCATTCGCCCAGTGGGATCTTATGATCGGTAATAAAATTCACATTAACTCCTTAAAAGGGGTACAACAAAAGCGGCCGCAGGCGCCAGGTTCAGCACCTGCGGCAAATTATTAAATGTCCAGGTAATTCTTCACGGCGTCAGTGCCCTTGCTGCCGTCGAGAGCAGTCACGTCTTTCAGCCATTTATCCAGCACGGCCGGGTTGTCTTTCAGCCAGGCTTTCGCCGCTGCTGCTGGTTTTTTCTGATCGTTGAGAATGTCACCCATCAGGGTGTTTTCCATCTCCAGGCTGAATGTCAGGTTTTGCAGCAACTGGCCAACGTTCGGACAGGTTTGCAGGTAGTCTTTGCGAACATTGGTAAACACGCTGGCGCCGCCGTAGTTAGGGCCGAAGAAATCATCCCCGCCGTCCAGGTATTTCAGTTCGAAATTGTTGTTCATCGGGTGCGGCGCCCAGCCCAGGAAAACCACCCACTGATCACGGTTTACAGCACGTTTCACCTGAGAAACCATGCCCGCTTCACTGGATTCCACCAGACGGAAGTCTTCCAGACCAAAAGCGTTCTGGTCGATCATGTCCTGAATCAGGCGGTTGCCGTCGTTACCCGGTTCAATGCCGTAGATCCGGCCGCGGAATTTGTCTTCGAACTTCGCCAGATCGGCAAAGCTGTGCACGCCGGCATCGTAAACGTATTTCGGCACGGCCAGGGTGTATTTAGCGCCTTCGAGGTTGGCGCGAACAGTTTCAACGGTGCCATTGTCGCGGTATTTGGCAATGTCACCTTCCATGGTTGGCATCCAGTTGCCGAGGAAGATATCTATGTCACCATTGGCCATGGAAGAATATGTCACAGGTACAGACAGCAGCTGTGTTTTGGTGCTGTAACCCAGACCTTTCAGTACTTCGCTGGTCACGGCAGTGGTGGCAGTGATGTCGGTCCAGCCCACATCAGAGAAGCGCACCGTGTCGCACTGCGCAGCCATAACAGGCTGGGTACCGGCAGCAAAAAGTGTCGCAAATGCAGTGTACTTGATGGTTTTCTTGATTGTCGTCATGACGTGTCCTTTATCCATTTCGTTGCTGTTATTTAGCCTCGTGTTCGGCTGAGGCGTGAGTGGCAGGCCCGCCTGCTGACTGAAAACAGGCATGCAGTGGCCCTGTGGTGGTGGGTTTCACCACCACTAAAAGGTGCTGTTGTTCAACGTTGAGCGTCAGTTCGCGTCAGCAGCTTCAGGTTCTTTGCTGCGTTGCTGATCCTGCCAGTTGTCCGCAATCCAGACCGGCACATGCGCCGCGGGCAGGGCAGGTTTGCCCAGAATCTTATCGGCGGCTTTTTCTGCCACCATGATGGTTGGCGCGTTGAGGTTGCCGTTGGGAATAGTCGGGAAGACAGAGGAGTCGACCACTCGCAAACTGTCGATGCCACGCACCTGGCAGTCACTGTTCAATACCGCCATGGCATCCTCATCGCTGCCCATTTTGCAGGTGCAGGACGGGTGATAGGCACTTTCGACATTTTCACGAACCCAGGCATCAATGGCTTCATCACTCTGGATATTTTCGCCAGGCTGGATCTCCTGTCCTCGGTACGCCGACATTGCCGGTTGGGTCAGAATTTCACGGGTCAGGCGGATAGTATCGCGCCAGTCTTGCTTGTCCTGCTCGGTACTGATGTAGTTGAACTCAATACCCGGCTTGGCTTTCGGATCAGCAGACGTCACCCAGATTCGGCCGCGGCTCTGCGGTTTATTCGGGCCGACATGGACCTGAAAACCATGACCGTCGAAAGCGGCCTGACCGTCGTAACGCATCGCGGCTGGCAGGAAATGGTACTGCACATTGGGCCATTTCAGACCGGCACGCGAACGGATAAAAGCGCAGGACTCAAAGTGGTTAGTGGCACCCAGTCCGTCTTTGAACAGGATCCAGCGGGTACCGATCATGCCTTTGCTGATCAGGCCCAGCTTGCTGTTCAGGGTCACCGGCTCTTTACATGCGTACTGGAAATAGACTTCCAGGTGATCCTGCAGGTTTTCACCCACGCCCGGCAGGTCGTGTTTCACCTCAATACCTGCCTCTTCCAGCACGGCTTTCGGACCAATGCCCGACAGCTGCAGCAATTGCGGTGAGCCGACCGAACCGGCCGACAGAATCACTTCTTTTCTCGCCGTCGCTGTTTGCACCATACCGCTGCGTTCAAACTCAATACCGGTGGCTGTTTTGCCTTCCAGTACCACTTTGCGGCTTAACACACCCGTCAGTACGGTCAGATTGCCGCGTTTCATTGCCCGGCGCAGGTAAGCGTTTGAGGTAGAGGCCCGCACCCCCTGATCCACCGTCATGTGCATCGGGCCGAAACCTTCCTGCTGATAACCGTTGTAATCGTCCGTTGCCGGATAACCTGCTTGCTGACCGGCATCAATAAAGGCCTGATACAACGGATTGAGCGCCATATCATTACCGTTACAGGTGGCGACCGGGCCGTCTCCGCCGCGGTAGGCATCTTCACCGTCTTTCCATTTTTCAGCACGGCGGAAGTAGGGCAGACACTCACGGTAGCTCCAGCCTGCCGCGCCGTGTGCTTCCCATTCGTCGAAGTCGCAGGCGTGACCACGGACATACACCATGCCGTTGATCGATGAGCTGCCACCCAGCACTTTACCGCGCGGGCAGTGCAGCTGACGGCCATCCAGGCCAAATTCCGGCTGAGTCTCGAACTGCCAGGCATATTTATCGCTGTTCATCGGGTACGACAGCGCCGTTGGCATCTGAATAAAAATACTCTTGTCGCTGCCACCGGCTTCCAGCAGCAGCACCTGATACTTGCCGCTTTCGGTCAGGCGGTCTGCCAGCACACAACCTGCTGAACCGGCACCGACAATGATGTAATCAAATTCTTGCTTCATGGCGTTCCCTTTACGTCTGTTCACTTTGGCTTGGCGTGTTTTTTCCACATACGTGGTTACTGGTAAGGGCATTCAAGATCACCCAGTTCAATCAGCACACTCTTGGTCTGGGTGTAATGATTCAGGGTGTCCGGACCGTTTTCGCGCCCGACACCAGAGTGCTTGTAACCGCCGACCGGCATTTCTGCCGGAGAACCGCCCCAGGTGTTGATCCAGCAGATACCGGCTTCAATGCGAGCGATCAGACGATGAGCGCGCGACAGATTCTGGGTAAAAATACCGGCTGCCAGGCCATAATCTGTATCGTTGGCACGGCGAATCACTTCGTCTTCATCACTGAAACGCAGCACAGACATTACAGGGCCAAAAATTTCTTCTTTGACCTGGGGCATGTCGTCGGTGCAGTCGGCGAAGATCGTCGGTGCAACAAAGTGACCTTTGTCCAGACCATTTGCTGTGACGCGTTCACCCCCCGCCAGCAGGCGGGCGCCGGACTGCTTGCCAGCTTCAATAAAGCCCAGCACTTTTTCCAGATGATCAGCAGAAATCAGGGCGCCAATCTGGGTATTGATATCGCTCGGGTCGCCGACTTTCAGCTTGGCGGTGCGCGCTGCCAGACGAGTCAGGAACTCGTCGTAAACCGCATCGTGAACAAACACTCGGGTGCCGTGCGTACACACTTCGCCCTGGGTGTAGAAGTTCGCCATCATGGCGGCTGACACAGCGTTATCCAGTTGGGCATCGTCAAACACGATCAGCGGTGATTTACCGCCCAGTTCCATAGTGACGTCTTTCAGGGTGCCGGCGGCATCGGCCATGACTTTTTTGCCCGTGCCACATTCACCGGTGAAGGACACTTTGGCGATTTCCGGGTGGCGTGACAGCATCTGGCCGACGCGATAATCACCCTGAACCACGTTGAACACACCGTCAGGGACACCGGCCAGGGTATAGATTTCAGCCAGCTTGAGTGCCGTCAGCGGGGTTTCTTCAGACGGCTTGAAAATCATGGCGTTACCTGCCGCCAGCGCAGGGGCAGACTTCCACATAGCAATCTGGATAGGATAGTTCCAGGCACCGATACCGGCACAAATGCCCAGCGGTTCGCGCCGGGTATAGAAGAACTGGCCGTGACCGAGATCCTGCTGCTGTCCGGCTAAGCTGGCTGCCAGACCGGCGTAGTATTCGATCACATCGGCACCTGTCGCAATATCAACTTCCAGCGCTTCCTGCAACGGTTTACCTGTGTCCTGAACTTCCAGTGCCGCCAGTTCGTCGTTACGTTCACGCAGCAGCGCGACCGCTTTCATCAGAATACGACCCCGTTCGGCACCACTCATGGCAGACCACTTGGCAAAGCCAGCTTTGGCAGATTCAATTGCACGCGCCATATCGGCTTCAGAGGCCTGGCCGATTTCAGCGATCACTTCACCGGTGGCCGGATTTCGGGTTGTGAAGTGTTCACCAGAAGAGGCTTGAATGGCTTGGCCGTGAATGTACAGGGATGTCTTGGTCATACTGTTTCTCTGCTCCTGAGTCGTGGCTGATGGGGTGCATCAGTCCCGAACAATGATGAGTGTCTGCTTGCTGGCACACTGTGATTAAAGATACGGTGCCAGTTGCTTTTCGAGGTAATCGGTAATAATGGACTGCGCCTGAGTCGGGCTGATACCGCCCGGTGTTAATGCTCCCCGCAACCAGATACCGTCAATCAATGCTGCTGTGCCCTGGGCGACAAACAAGGCTTTGTCAGCAGGCAGCACTTGCTTTAATTCATGGCGAAGGTGAGACAGCAGGCGTTTTTCGTTAACCCGCTGCAGGCGGTGAAGTTGCGGGTCGTGCATGGCCTGCGCCCAGAAGGACAGCCAGGTTTTGACGACTTTGTTGTCGACCTGATAGCTGTCGAAATTACCGGCGACAATGGCTTTGATCCGGCCCGGGACATCTTTCTTGTCAACGCTCGCCAGGTGTTCCATCACGGTATGCGAAAGCTGGCGCAGTACCGAACGCATGGTTTCTTCCAGCAGACCGTGTTTACCGCCAAAGTAGTGGTTGATGATACCCGGTGACACACCGGCTTTTCTGCTGATCAGCGCCACACTGGCCCCTGCCAGCCCCACTTCATCTATGGCTGCCATAGTGGCTTCCACCAGTTGTGGTTTTCGGATTTCCGGCATTCCTACTTTGGGCATGATCAGTCACCAATATTTTTAATTGAACGATTAATTAAAAATAAAATGACACATCGAATGATCTAAGTCAAAAAAAATGTTTAGTGTTGTAATGTTTAGTTGTGTGATTGTTTTGAAGGGTTGCTTGCTAGCGGGTGACTGTAAGAATGAAGGTTTATGGCTGTTATGCAGTAAAGCGGACACTTAAAAGATTGTCCGTTTTGTTCTGTTTTAAGGGTGAAATATGAGCAGAAATCGCCTTAAATTATTAGACTTCTGAGTTATGTGGTTGCCATGGCAGCCTGCCAGAACTCAGCGGTTTTGAACCGCTGTGACGAGAAATTGAATATCATGCATTGGACACCTCCAGTAGCGAACCTTGGCCGATGAGCCAATGGTGGTGAAGACCGCAGATGTTGTTGAGAGGATTGTGGTGAATAATCCGCTGTATCTGGTTGGGGGGCACAGGCTGCGATGGTATTCAGGATTTTCTGTTCCATTTTTTCGCCAAGATGGGCGGTTGCTTCATCCAGGATCAGGATTGGCTTGCCTGTCCCGTCTGAGAAAGAAAAGCACTTGGACAGCATTGTCAAAAAAGTGATGTCTGACTGCAAAATACTTCAAGTACCGCAAAAACTACGGGACTTTGCGTCTTACTATTCAGAAACCCTTCTGCCACCTCAACTGCTACTGTTTTCATTAGGCGGGACCTACACCGCCAGATCCTCGATGAATAACAACAAATGCAGTGGTTAGGCAGAGGTGTAACCATGAAGTACTCACATGTCTTTTTGCTGGCTGTGGCAATAACAGCACTCGCGGGATGTAATGATGACGATGAACCGACAACAGGGGATAACTCACCCCCTGTTGTGGCTCCCGGTGACTCAGGCGGCGACGGTACACCTGGCAGTCCTGATGATGGCCCGGGCGATGGCCAGTCTCCGGGCGATGGTGATCCTGATCCGGAACCCAGGGTGGATATCGATGGACTGCCATTACCCGATACCCAGTCCAGTCCGGATTATGAAACGTATGTGGCTGGCCAGCCTGGTTACTACACCAGTT
The DNA here is from genome assembly GCF_014841115.1 of Photobacterium arenosum. GTDB lineage: Bacteria > Pseudomonadota > Gammaproteobacteria > Enterobacterales > Vibrionaceae > Photobacterium > Photobacterium arenosum. The sequence goes on along the minus strand of NZ_JACYTP010000014.1, from coordinate 39,577 downwards.
TGTCCAGTACCGAATTTAATAACATTCGCTTTACCAGCGTGGCGACGGAAGACAATACGCCCAATGATAACGAATTGAACAATCCGGTAGCGAAACTGGGTCGGATTCTGTTTTATGATGTCCGTTTATCGGCCAATAACACTGTCTCATGTGCTTCCTGCCATCAACAGGAGCATGGTTTCACCGACCCGGCGCAACTGAGCACAGGGTTTGATGGCGGGCACACAGGGCGCCATTCTATGGGGCTGACCAATTCCCGCTATTACGATCCCGGCCGTTTCTTCTGGGATGAACGGGCTGCAACGCTTGAGGAGCAGTCGGTAATGCCGATTCAGGATCCGGTAGAGATGGGCATGAACTTGTTTGATCTCGAAACCAAGCTGGGGCAGACCAGTTTTTATGGTCAGTTGTTTACCGAGGCTTTCGGCGATGAAGCCATCACCAGCCAGCGGATAGCCCTTGCGATGTCCCAGTTTATGCGGGCCATGGTGAGTTATGAGTCCAGGTTTGATCAGGCGGTTCAGGCAGAACTGAACAATGATCCAACGCCTGTGCTATCTGCTCAGGAACTCAGAGGGCTGGACTTGTTTGATTCTCTGAACTGCATTGATTGCCACACTACCACCGCCTTTGTGCTGGACAGAAATCACAACAATGGCTCAGTCAGCAATAATGACCCGGATCAGGGCGTAGGCGGCAATCTGGCCGGATTCTTCAAAACGGGTTCCCTGCGCAATATCTCTGTTGGTGCCCCCTACTTCCACGATGGGCACTTGCCTGATTTGATGTCTGTGATAGAGTTCTACAACAGTGGTATCAATAACCACGCTAACCTCAGCCCCGATTTGAGAGACCGCACCGGACGGCCCGTCAGAATGGGATTAAGCCAGGCGGACAAAGAAGCGTTGGTGGCTTTCCTTGAAACCCTGACCGATGACAGCTTCCTGAGTAATCCTATATTCAGTGATCCTTTCCCGCCAGAGGAAGCAGGGACGAGCGAATGAGCAGAGCCATAGGGTTATACTCTGTTGAATTATCTCCTCATACGACTTAATCGCTGTAAGTGGTATGGGTTAAGAGTAAGTAGATTCAGATCAAAAGGCCACATTGAGGTGTTTTAAGACACTCAAGTGGCCTTGGTGGGCAGTTCTGGCTCAGCGGTTACTCAGACTTGAAGCAGGGCAAGCCCTGCTCGGCGTACCAGCGCTTTAGTTCGGAAATAACTGCCTCTGGTGAGTCTTCGATGCCAATCATTGTGGGGTGCGTAAGAAGAGCACTGCCTTCAGGGTGTATAATCTCACTGTTGAAATAATACACAACCTCATCAAGCAGATTGTCATCTCGATTTTCAGCATAAATTTTATCCAACAGAATTTGAAATTCTGCCTCAGTATAATCAGTGAATTTATTTAACATTTGATGAGTACCACTTCCCGAACAGGTTCGATAAATATGTGGATCTGTGGCTTATACTGACACTCAGGGCGCGATCATACTTCGCTCAATTCTTGTTCAAGTGGTGAACGAGCTTAAAATCTAGGCCAATTTTTACGAAAATTGCCGAGAAGATGAAAAATTTTGAGTTCAACAAACACACGAAGTGTTCGTTGTCTGAGCGAGTAAGTTAGTATGCTCTCACCCTGTACTGACACTGAACTATGAACAGCTTCTTTGCTAACAGTACCAATAGATGGAAAGAACTATAAATCTCCTTGAAGGGATTTCTCCAGCTGTACTTGATCACAGCTAGGGAAGGACGTGTGATTTAACCAAGAACATTAGTATCGCGAATAAATCGAACAATCACCACCGCCATAGGCGGTGGTTTAGGGGTGACAATCAAAACTTTTAAAAATGCACCTTATGCATCATTTTGTGCATACTCGATGATTCTCTGTACCGTCAGATTCTTTGAGTCTTCAATGAGTTCCTGGACCAAAAAAACCTCCAAGAAATATTCAAACCCTTCCGGTACTTGCCCATTGCTAGGCTCCAAGCAAACAACCGCTTCAGCTTGCGGAATCCAAGCCCCTTTCACGTAAATAGTATGTTCAGGGTTAAAACTATTTATATTACGAATAACGTTTTCTAAGTTCATTTATTTTCCCCAAATTGAATAGCCGCCTTTATTATCAGGGTGTAGAACATTCCACTCTTCACTGCCAATAGTATGCTGGTTTCTTGGAACCAATACCATGTCACCCTCCCCTCGCTCATGATGCCATGTCCAATCTTTCGGTGGTCTGCGCGGAGCTAAGCCGGTAGTAGTTCGTGAAATTTTAATCCCTAGGCGATCCATATGCTGAGCAAATTGCGGGTCACTCTCAATTTTTTTCAACAAGTTCTCGTTGGCTTCTTGAAAATGTCGAGCACGAGACACTCCCGGGTATGATGTTGAAGACAGCTTTGTCTTGTACGCAATTGAATATGCCCTTTCACTGTAAACAAAATAAATTGGAGGAATCCCGGAATCTTTCGGGAACACAATTACTAAGTCTTTCCAAGTAACCTTTTCTGCTTCCGGAAAGATTTCAACCAACGGTATCGATATGTCTTCAGGTATGGGAGTGATATAAATGTCACTTTTTTCATATCCGTCGTCATGATCCGGTGTCAGTTGCCACTCTGGCTTGCCCTCTTCATTCGGCGTCCAGGTAATATGCGGGCCGTTTTCCTCCAGCGCAACGGAGTAGCTGTTGGTCTTTTTATCCAGTCCGACATAACGCACCGGAATGCGGGTGTCATCCATGTGATACGCACGAACCTGCGGATAAGATTCGCCCGGCGCCGGGTCGGTCAGGCGGATGCGGATCCGGCTTTGCACGCTTTCTAAGTTATGCAGCTCTTCTTCGGTGTGCTGGGTGTCGTCATCGTGCCAGATTTTTCGCTGCATCATCAGCACTGAGGTAATCCCGCCGGAGGTCATCAGCCGATAGTCGTCCAGCACACTGCCGAGTTTGCCGGTCAGCCTGGTGAGAGCGTTAGCGGCATCCTTATTGGCCGAACTGAGTGCCTTGTTGCCAACCGCGCCGCCAGCACTGCTCGCAAGTGCTGATTGGGTGGCTTGCTGTGCCTGAATAACTGCGATTGGATTGGCCTGAGCCGAGCTGAAAAACCACGAGAACGGCCCAAAGTTAGTGATCGGCTCTGGCGATGTACCGGCGTCTGTGCATCCTTGCTGGATATCACAGGACTTGGCAAACACCGGCGCTACCACCGACTTGATACGCACGACAGGAATGTCTGCCGCCAGCCCGCTGGGATACATCGGAATGATGCTGGTGTCTTCAATGCACGAACCGTCGTAGTGATAGCAAGTGTTGAGCGGCTGATTAACATCGGCTGGCGGCACCGGCGGCCGTTCTCTGACCGGCTCGGAGGCAGCCACAGCATCCGGTGATTGTACTGTCAGAATATGCCCCGCCTCCAGTAATAAGGGGTTTTCTTCATAGCCTGGATTCAAATCCAGCAGTTCTCGGGCGGTCAGGCCGTATTGCCGGGCAATATCAGACCATGACTCCCGCTGTCCGGTGGCCGGATCACGCTGTACCGTATGAGAGCTTGTTGACTCAGTCTGACGCTGCTCATTGCTACTGTTTTCCCGCACAACAACAGGCTCTTTGATGGCATCCAGCAGCGCACCGAGATCGATTTTGACGCCGTTTTGTACCAGCCAGTCTTCACTCAGATTATCCAGATGCAGGCGGGTGATCCGCTCGCGGCGGTAGACCAGATACTGATTGTCTGCCTGCTGGCCGCCCCGTTTCCACGGCAGCAAAATAGCACTCTGTACGCCATGGTGCAGATCATCGCAAAGCCGGTCGTGGGTTGAATACGTCGCCTGAAATGCCCAGCGTCTGTCTCCGAGGATCTGGTATTCCTGCACCAGCTTATCGTCACAAAAATGGTAGAAGTAACCCTGTGTGGGGTGGCCCAGACGCCCGTCAATTTCCACCGCAGGCATAACAGCCACGAAGGCGTCCTGCGCCTGACCGGCTCCTTTGGGATGAACGGTCACCGGCTCAACCGGAGTCACACCCAGTGATGAGCTGGCGCGGATCACGTACAAATGTTTCGGCTCTTCAACCCTGACCTCTGTGGTGTGGCGATAGCCCTGTTCAATCGGTTTGATTTGCCAGTTTGCCCGCCAGTCTTCTGCTTCGGTGTTGCCTAACGCAAATTCGCAAGTGCTGTGCTGGTGCAATGACTCTGCCGAACAGGACAGATCAAAACTGTACTCGAACTGTGCCACTGGCTCCGGGTCTTCCCCTGCCGACGGCGGAGGTGCAAGGGTGGAGTAATCCTCAAGGGGCGCATAAGACGCCCTGGGATATCTTTTTTTCACTGAATCGTCATCAGCACTCACAATGCCCCCTTAACAAAAAAGCAGCTATATCAAACATTTTGCGCAAGATTTTATCACTGGGAAGCGGTTGCGGTGTGACGGTTTTTGAGGGTGACTTTCAGTGGAAATAACAAGTTTCAGGTTGCGAATTGCCGGTTTGGGGTGTGGAAATGCAAGGTGAGGTTTGAGAGGGGAGCTACTAACCAGATATAAAAAAACCAGCCCGCAGGCTGGTTTTGTCTGTTTGAGATCAGGAGCGGGTTACTTTGCCATTTCCGCTTCTGGTTGGCTTTCTTCCAGATCACAGGCGATAAAGCCGCCTGTCTGGTGCGCCCATAAATGGGCATAAATGCCGTTTTTGCTCAGCAGTTCCTGATGGCTGCCTTGCTCAACAATCTGGCCCTGGTCGATGACGATCAGGCGATCCATAGCTGCAATGGTTGATAAACGGTGCGCAATCGCGATGACTGTTTTGCCTTGCATCAGTTGGTACAGGCTTTCCTGAATTGCCGCTTCAACTTCTGAGTCCAGCGCTGAGGTCGCTTCGTCCATCACCAGAATCGGTGCGTCTTTCAGCAGCACGCGAGAAATGGCTATACGCTGGCGCTGACCGCCGGACAGTTTCACACCGCGCTCACCGACCTGTGCATCGTAACCGACATTGCCGTGCGGATCGGTCAGTGTTTCAACAAATTCATGGGCGTGTGCCTGACGGGTAGCCGCCCGCAGCTCTTCTTCTGTTGCATCGGGTCTGCCGTAAAGAATGTTTTCGCGAATAGAGCGATGCAGCAATGACGTATCCTGCGTGATCATTCCGATATTGCCGCGCAGTGAATCTTGCGTGACATCAGCGATGTTCTGGCCATCAATGCGGATGGCACCGGATTCCAGGTCGTGGAAGCGCATCAGCAGGTTGACCAGCGTTGATTTACCTGCGCCAGAGCGGCCGACCACACCCACTTTCTCACCGGGTTTGATATGCAGATTCAGCTGTTCGATAACGCCTTTGTCTTTCTCGCCATAGTGGAAGCTGATGTTATCGAATTCAATGCCGCCCTGAGTCACATCAAGTGGCTGCGCATCGGTTTTGTCTTCAATCGATACCGGTTTAGACAGGGTTTTCATGCCATCGACGACAGTACCAATGTTTTCAAACAGCGCACCGATTTCCCACATGATCCATTTAGACATGCCCTGCACGCGCAGCGCAATACTGATAGCTACGGCAATAACACCCACAGTAACGGCACTGTTCATCCACAGACCAATTGAGACAGTGGCAATCACGAACAGCAGCAGGTAGTTAATGGCATCGACACTCAAAATGAATTTGGTTGCCAGGCGCATCTGACGGTACACAGTATCCAGAAACCCCTGCATGCTTTCTTCGGCATATTCGGTTTCACGGTTGGTGTGCGAGAACAGTTTCACCGTGGTGATATTGGTATAGCTGTCGACAATACGGCCGGTCATCATAGAACGGGCGTCGGCCTGTTCGGTGGCGATTTTTTTCATTTTCGGTACGAAGTAGAACTGAATACCGATATAGGCCATCAACCATACCAGGATAGGCAACATCAAAATGATATCGGCATTTCCCATCATGACAATCATGGCGGTGAAATACACGCTGATGTAAACCAGCACATCCACCATTTTCATCACGGTTTCCCGGACGGCCAGCGACGTCTGCATGACTTTGGTTGCAAGGCGTCCGGCAAAATCATCCTGATAAAACGAGACGCTCTGGCGCAGCAGATAGCGGTGCGCCAGCCAGCGGATCGACATCGGATAATTCCCCAGCAGGGTCTGGTGCATGATCATTGAGTGAGTGAAAGCAAGGAAGGGGATCACCACCACAATCAGCAGACCCATCATCCAGAGTTTTCCGCTTTCTTCAGCCAGAAAAGTGTCAGGTGAGTGTTGAGCCAGCAGGTCAACCAACTGTCCCATGAAGCCTAATAAAGTAACTTCAACAATGGCAATACAGGCGCTGAGAACAGACATTGCCAATAATGGCCAACCGAAACCACGTGTATAGTAGCGGCAAAATGCCAGCAGGCTGCCCGGGGGCTGCTGAGGCGTTTCGTCCGGGAAAGGCGCCGTCAGTTTCTCAAAGAATTTAAACATAAATTATTGATTCCAATTGTGCATGTGACGCAATAGGCGATAGCCTTAAAGGATGGCCGTAAGCATTACGGCTGAACACTGTTTACTGTTTGAGTGCTCTTTAATGTGTCAGAAATAACGGCAATATTTTATCAGAATCTGACCATAATGACGCATCAATTTTAGATGTCCGGAGTGAATAGGCGAACAGAATGTCTGACAGTCAGGTTCAGTTAAAGATAAACATGCTGAGGTCAGGATTTGAACAATCCCAGGATCAAGCATTGACGGTAAGTTTGCCAGCGGGCAAACACCTTGCTCTTTCCGGCCGTTCGGGCAGCGGAAAATCGAGTCTGTTACAGGTACTGGCTGGTTTACAGCCTGCCAGTTCAGGTCATTTTTTGTGGCAGGGGCAGGAAATCAGCCCCGGCAACTTGCGCTGGTGGCGGCAGCAATTCTGCTATTTACCTCAAGCGCCAGTGATGGGGGGCGAATCGGTGGGGGATGCCTTACGGCTGCCATGGACACTGAAAGCCGTGAAAAGCGATATGCCTGACGATAAGCGTTGTGTGGATGTGCTGCTGTCACTGGAGATTACCCATGGACTGGAAAAAGCGGTCAGTGCGTTGTCCGGAGGTGAAAAGCAACGGGTTGCTGTTGCCCGGGCACTGTTGATGGACCGGCCCATCTGGCTGCTGGACGAGCCGACTTCGGCGCTGGACAGTGCCAGCCGTGATAAGGTGATGGCCCAGCTGGCGTTACAGCCACTCACGTGTGTGTCTGTGTCACATGATCCCCACTGGCTGGCATCGGCTGAGTATCAGATTGAACTGGGAGTCAGTCATGAATAATGCCATTGCGATTTCAAACCTGTCACTGGCCGGTTTCTATCTGTTGTTGCTGGTGCCGCTGGCGCTGTTTTACCGCTGGCAATTGGGACTGAGTAAGCCGACCGTCACTGCCGTGCTTCGCATGACCTTGCAGCTTGCGGTGGTGGGTTTGTACCTGCAAACCCTGTTTGATTTCCAGCATCCCGGTCTGAATCTGTTATGGCTGGGAATCATGGTGACAGTGGCAGGTTTCAGTATCTGTCGTCGCGCGGGGATTGCGCTCGGAAAAGCGACACTGTCCGTGATCACTGGTTTGCTGGTGTGCTTATTTGTGGTGCTGCCACCTATGCTGGTGGGTTTGATCCATGCTGATCCCTGGTGGCAGGCGCAATACCTGATCCCAGTCGCCGGAATGATTCTGGGCAATGCCCTGACCGCTAATGTACTGGCGCTGGAGCGCTGGTATGCCAGCCTGAAAGAAAAAAATAACGAGTATCAGTTTTATCTGGCAATGGGCGCGCCGCACCCGATCCAACCGTTTCAGCGAGAGGCGGTCAAAGCGGCGTTAATGCCGCAGTTAGCCAGTATGAGCACTCTGGGGATAGTGGCCTTGCCGGGTATGATGACAGGTCAGATCCTCGGCGGCACGGAACCTGTTCTGGCGGTGAAGTATCAACTGGCGATCATGATCGCTATTCTTGTTGCCGTCTCTGTGAGTGTCGCGGCCACCTTAGGCATGATGAGCCGGTTTGCCTTTAACCGCTATGGACAGTTAGTGCTCTAGGGGCACAGAGTCAATCTGTGCTCTCAGCCATTGCACAAAACAGTCAATGGCCGCGGAATGGCGGTGGCTGATCAGGTAATAACCCGCATTGGCCTGCAGGGGAGCAAACGGTGACACCAGCCGGCCTTTGTTGACGTCATCACCTATCAATGCCTGCCGCGCCATGGCGACCCCCAGTCCGGCTTCGGCTGCTGCCATTGCCATGTCTGTCCGGTTAAAAAAGTGGCCTCGCCGACTGTCGGCCTGTATGTGCATGCTGTTAAACCAGTAGCGCCACTCGGTATCCCGCTCCGCCTGACGCCACGGCATCGCATCATGCAGTAACGTCACCTGGTGCCAGGCTTGCGGATGCAACCAGTCGAACTTTGCCTGATAGTCGGGACTCATGACAGGCAGCAGGGATTCCGCCATCAACAGACTGGTTTTGCCGTCATCTTTAATTTCGTCGTCACGGCGGTAATCAATCACTAAATCGCAATCTGTGTCCCGGCTGTCGACCAGGGCACCATCGGCGTATGTCTGGATATTGATGTCAGGGTAGTGCTGATAGAAATCATGCAATCTGGGCACCAGCCATTTGAAGGCAAATGAAGGGGTAAGTCTGAGGCGAATTTCACCTTCGGGCTGGGGATCAGTCTGAAGCTCCCGAATAACCTCAGCAATGTCAGTCAGGCTCCGGCTGACAACCTGATGCAGCCGCTGGCCCTGCTCGGTCAGGATGATGCCTCTGGCATGACGTTGGAACACCGGGAAGCCAAGTTGTTGTTCAAGCTGCCGTATTTGCTGGCTGACCGCACCTGTCGTGATATGTAACCGACTGGCAGCACCGGTAAAGCTGGTGGTTCTGGCGGCGACATCGAAAGTAGCCAGCACCGCCAGCAGGTTGCCTTTTATGACTGACATGTTTTCTTAATCTCTTCGGGTCGCGCTGACATTGCCAGTCAGCTAGGCTTTCAGTATAAGCTTATAGAATAACTATACGCTGATGTTAATAATTATCGATTGTTAAGGTGATGTAAATCGCGCAATCTGCGCTTTTATTAAGGTGTGGAGAGCGTATTTGCGTTTTCTTACCGAAACCCAGCCACAGCGAAGAGAGAGACGTATGGAAGTCATTGTATTAGGAAGCGGTGTTGTCGGGCTGACGTCAGCCTGGTATCTGGCGCAGAAGGGGCATCAGGTGACGGTTATTGACCGCCAGTCCCGCAGTGCAGAAGAAACCAGTTTTGCTAATGCCGGGCAGATTTCCTACGGCTACTCTTCACCGTGGGCAGCGCCTGGCATTCCGGCGAAAGCCATTAAGTGGCTGGTACAGAAACATGCGCCGCTGAAAATCAAACCGTCGTTATCGCCGGATTTGTACAGCTGGATGGGTAAGATGCTGGCCAACTGCAACTATGTCAGTTATCAGCGCAATAAAGCCCGCATGTTACGCGTCTCAAATTACAGCCGGGAAAGTTTGATTGAGTTGCGCCAGCAACACGATCTGCACTACGAAGGCCGTCAGAAAGGCACATTGCAATTGTTACGTACTCAAGCTCAGCTTGATGCGGTCGGTAAAGATATTCAGGTATTGGATGAAAGCGGTATACGGTTTGAACTTCTGGACGCCGCTGGATGTATCGCAGCAGAACCGGCGCTGGCTAAAGTGCGGGAGAAAGTAGCGGGTGGCTTGCGATTGCCGGATGATGAGACTGGCGACTGCTATAAATTCTGCCAGCAACTGACCGCTCTGGCTGAGCAGGCCGGTGTCACTTTTGTGTTTGATACCCCAATTAAAGGACTGCGACATGAAGCGGGGCGCATTGTGGCTGTTGATACCGATAAAGGTGAGTTCAAAGCCGATGCTTATGTGGTGGCGCTGGGCAGTTACTCAACAGCCATGCTGGACACCTTAGGTATGCAACTGCCGGTTTACCCGGTCAAAGGGTACTCGCTGACCATGCCGCTGAAAGACAGCGACGGCGCCCCTGTGTCGACCGTGATAGATGAAACCTATAAAGTCGCTATGACACGGTTCGATAACCGTATCCGTGTGGCCGGTACGGCTGAGCTGGCGGGCTTTAATCTGCATCTGACCGAGCAGCGAAAAGAAACCATCGCTATGGTTGTCAATGATCTGTTCCCTGACGGCGGCGATCTGAACCAGGCCGAGTATTGGACTGGCTTGCGTCCGATGACACCGGATGGTACACCGGTCATAGGTAAAACGCCTTTTGATAATCTTTACACCAATACCGGGCACGGCACGCTGGGTTGGACCATGGCCTGCGGGTCTGGTCGTTTACTGGCCGATATTGTCAGTGGTAATGACACGGATATCGACACAGACGGCTTATCTATCCACCGGTATCTGTAACCGGCACGTAAATGCTATCTCCCGGTCAGGCTGCGTCCGCCTGATCGGGGCTACTCCCTCAATCTACATATCTTCGCGTTATTCACGCCTTACTGCCCGCACTTGGGTGATTCAACGTCAGTATTCAATACCTACCAGGCATTTCACTGCGCCTATGCTAAAGCTTTGATATGACATCGGTTGTACTGTATCTTTACGGGCTTTATACCATGATGCGCAGGGTATCCTGACGCCATCTGGTTATCTGCAGTTAACAAATAAAGACAGCGCGCCGCTCTATTTTAAGGAAAGAGAGTGGCTTACTGTGAATCAGGGAAATCTGGATAATGCATAAACGATATGTGATGTCAGCCGTGGCAATGATGTTGACCATGTCTGGCTGTTCTTCAATCAGTGAAGAAGAATGCCGGCTGGGTGATTGGCATCAGATGGGCTTGGCCGATGGCCAGAAAGGGAAAAAGAATTACTCGGCCATTTACAGTGAAGAATGTGCGGAATATGGTGTATCTGTTGATCTGAAATCTTACCAGCAAGGCCGACGTGAAGGATTAACCTCATACTGTACTTACGAAAATGGCACTCTGGTTGGTCAGTCCAATGCAAGCTATGACAATGTCTGTCCGGCAGACTTAGCCAGAGATTTTCTGTCAGGTTACACGCCTTACCATAATCTGGCCCAAGCGCAATCCAGGTTGGACTCGGCAGAAAGCAGTGTGAATAACTACAAAGCGAGGCTGGAAGAGGACACGCTGTCCAGTGATGACAGAAAAACATTTAAAGCGGAGCTGAAATCGGCCAAGTCGCGGATGGAGCGTGCGGAGTTTGATGTTAACCGTTTTGAATATGAACTTGCCGTTCATAAGATTGACAGAGAAATGACTCAGATTCATAGTCAACTGACCTCGGAAACACTGCCTCAAACGCAAAAGACAGCGCTGAATCAACGCCTTGCCAGTCTGAACAATCAGCGTAAATATTACGAGACCTTATCGACAACAGAAAATACGATTCAGAATATCAAAAATATTGCTGATTTATTTTAAATGTGACTGAGTGGTGATCTGAAACTTCCTTAGTGTTTATTATCATCAAATTTAGCATTAATGAATTTAATGTCTGTCTTTGGGTAAAAACACAGTTTAAATTAATAGTATTATCATTAGATAAAGAATCTTGTTGAAGTCAGGGTGTGATCTTGAGTTAAAACTTTAATTCTTGTTGCATAGCATGTGTGCGCATAGTTTGAAGTCTGCCTAGATTTAACAAAACAACTCCAATTTAACATTTTTGTAACCTTGTGTTTCGTCAACAATGTGTTGGCTAACAACACACAAGGAGTCACACATGCAAGTATGCATAACAACAAAAAAGACGCTTCTCGCCACTCTCATCAGCTCAACCATGTTGACCGGTTGTTATTGGGATGACCCGAAAGAAGCCGCGGCTTACGTCAGTAGCGAAATTGAACATGAAGATGTGGTAGAGCATTTGGTGGAGTTGGAAGCGCGTGCCACGCCGACATCGGATGGCAGCTCTGTGACCCGTGCTGCCGGCTCAGACGGATACCAGTATTCTGTTGATTACATCATCGAAGTGATGAAAGAACACGGCTATAAAGTGTCTACACAGGAGTTTGATTTCCGCGCCTGGGAAGAGCTGGCCGGAACAACGCTCAATGTTGACGGCGCTGATCTGATTAGCACTCGTGAGGCTGGAGAAGGTGTTGAAGCAGACTATGCCGTGATGTCCTATTCGGGTGATTCAAATGGTCAGTTGGCTGGTGACATCGTATTTGTCACGCCGGATTTTAACTTTGACAGTCCGAATTACGATGATACCGATGGTTGTGAAGCCACTGATTTTGACGGTAAAGCGATCACCGGGAAAGTGGCGGCCATCCAGCGCGGTGGCTGTAACTTCACAACGAAAGTGGTGAACGCACAAAATGCCGGTGCCAAAGCGGTGATCGTCTTTAACCAAGGGAACGATGAAGGCCGTAAGGGTGTGGTTAACGGTACGCTGGGCAGCGATACAGCGGCGACAGTACCTGCTTTCGGCGCCCGGTATGAAATAGCTAAACAGTGGTTCGATGCCAGCCAGACTCAGCCCGTCCCTGTGGTACTTGCGGTCGATGTCAAAGACGAAATGGTCGTAACCCAGAACGTGATTGCGGAAACCAGACGCGGTAATCCGAATCAGGTGGTGATGCTGGGGGCGCATCTGGACTCAGTACCGGAAGGGCCTGGTATCAATGATAACGGTTCAGGTACGGCCGGTTTGCTGGAGTATGCAATTACGCTGGCTGACACCAGAGCGCCAGTGAAAAACAAAGTCCGGTTCGCTTGGTGGGCAGCAGAGGAAGCAGGCTTAGTGGGTTCAGAGTATTACACTAACACATTGTTTGCCCCTATCTATGATCAGGCTCAGAACGAGATTCTGGCAGAACTGGGACTGGACGATCCCAGCCAGTTGACAGAAGAACAGGTTGAGCTGGTTGAAGCCCGCTACACTAAGCTGAATAAAGTGAAGCTGTACCTGAACTTTGACATGATCGGTTCGCCAAACTATATCTTCGGTGTCATGGATGGCGACCTGTCGGATACCAAAGACAGCCCGGACAATGCCTATACCGGTGATTTCAAACCGCCATACGGTACTTCCGACATTGAATCGACATTCAATGAGTTCTTTACGGCAAAATCTGAGTTCACTGTGCCTCAGGCGCTGTCTAAACGTTCTGATTATGCAGGTTTCGCTGATTGGGGTGTGGCGTTCGGTGGCCTGTTCACCGGTGCTGAGAAAGTGAAAACGGCTGAAGAAGTGGATCAGTTTGGCGGTGAAATTGATGTGGCTTACGACAGATGTTATCACCAGGCCTGTGATGATCTGAATAACGTCAGCCAGAAAGCCTTGTTCGTTAATACTCAGGCCCTGGCCTATGTGACGACTTACTATGCGTTCAGTAAGCCATTATTCCCTGAAGTTGCTGAACCGGCAGTGAAAACCATGTCGCGTATGCCAAGCGACATGAAACCAACGCAAAAACTGCGTATTGGTGAGAAGCTGAAAGCTGCAGAGAGTCATTCGGATCACGGTCACTTCCACGGTGACTTTGATCAGGATCGCCAGTAATGACCAGCGATTAACGCTAAACATAAACAGCCACGCAAATGCGTGGCTGTTCTTTTATATACGGCAGTATTACTCGGCTGTAATAATATCCATCACCAGCTTGCCGTCTTCGCGGATCGGGCCGTCTTCTTTCGCGCCCAGTGTGTATTCAAACACGCCGTTTTTCATCCCGCCATCTTCACCGTGGAGCATTAGCATCTCGCCAGTGTCGACAGGTTCCGTGAGGATGCGACTACATCCTGTTTTGTCATGTGATTGATTTGAAAAGCAGCCAGCCATTTTTCTGTTAACAATCCCAGGATGGTTCAGGATTTTGCCGTGATTCGATGACAGGAAAAGTGAGCGTTTTGAGGTTTTCAGTGACTTTTTGTTATTGGAGCCATCTGATTCTGTAGTATTAGTCAAACGGTTGAATAATAGATGTATTTTATATGTGCAAGTGACCATATGATGAGGAGCATGATGATTTTAGGACGGGGTCAGACAACCTGTTCTGATCACATGTACAAATCGTACTTGTAATTTGTCACTGTGAATGGGTGTTAAATGTCCAATAAATATCAATTTTTCTGTGTGCCGAATACCGCTCGAAAAGCGTTTACCTACCTGAATATGTCCTCCCCTACGTTTGCTGAAGAGAAACAGGCATTACTGCTTCAGGGATTAGAGGTAGAAGATGATGTGATTTATGCCTCCAGCGCGGAAGACGCCGTCGATAAGTTTCGCTCCAACTATGTACATCACCTGGAAGAGTACAATGCATCAACAAACCTTTTTTACACTTTGCTCCATGCCTTTCGATGGCTGAAAGCTAAGCTGGCGGGCAAAAGTTAGTTGTCATTATGTCAGTGGGGAAACGCTGAGCATAGCGTGAGTGTACTCAGGTGATGGGACAATAAAAGCTGTTGATGTGAGCCTGCGAAATGGCTCTTGTCGATTACGGGTGAGAAAAAAAACCGCTGAATTAACAGCGGCCTTTTTTAGCTTGTCCTGGCGGGCAGAAACTGCCGTTGCCGCCATGATGGTGATCATCATAGTCACCATTGGTGGTGGCTTTGATGTTCACACCGTCTACTTCGCCTTCAACATGTGTCAGCTGACAACCGGTCAGAGACAGGCTGATGGTCAGTAAACCGAGCAGAGTTAATGATTTCATTGTTAACGCCATAAAATGGGAAAAGCGGGCACTGTAAATGATTTTCGCAAGGCCTGTGTTAGCCTGATGTCAATGATTGCTGAGCCTGTCAAAATCCGCCTCTGGCAGGATAATCTGACAATATTGTGAAAAATTAGTTTTCATTCTGGTAAAAAGTTCTGCAAAGCCATTGTAAACTGATAGTAACCTTTGAAATAGTGACCTTCTTCGTTGGCTACCTGTCAGGAGGCAAACATGAAACGGGTCTTTTATATCAGTGATGACCTGGATGAACTTGAGCTGGTTGAACATGAGTTGGAACTGAGTGGTTTTACTTCTCCGCAAATCCATGTTCTCAGTAACAAAGATGCTGATGTGTCGAGCCACAAGCATTTGCATCCGGTGCAATCTGTGATGCGTAATGACGTTGTGCACTCAACTGAAATTGGCGCTGTGATCGGGGCGATTGCCGCAGCCGGCGTATTAATTGCGGCCTATGCCTCCGGGGTGACAGATGCGGTTGGCTGGGCACCTTTCATTTTACTGGCGATTGCGATTCTGGGATTCATTACCTGGGAAGGGGGATTGTTTGGATTCCAGGAACTGCATTATCAGTTCCGCCGGTTTAAAAACGTCCTGAAATCCGGCAAGCATGTATTAATGGTGGATGTTGAGCCGGAGCAGGAACTGCAGCTGGCCAGTATTACGCTGGCGCACGACAAACTCAAACCTGCCGGAACCGGGAAGTCTCCTCCGCACTGGGTTGTCGCCATGCAGCAAAAATGGCAGCGTATGATGAAAACTCTGCCTTAATCGCTTGGTTCTGGCGCTGACAAGGTGTCTGCCGGGTCATTATCCGCCCGGCAGACTGAAAAACCATTCTCTGAGAGCAAAGATATAGCTTGCTTCGCTCGCCATCAGACCTACCAGGACGAGCAGGACTAACGGCGGAAGGAAAATGGTATACACCAAAGCGAGCCTTTCCCAGCGCATGTGCATGAACACGGCGGCAATCAGCCCGGCTTTCAGTGCCATAAACAGCAGAATAAGGCTCCACCGTAACATGCCCTGCAAATGGAAATAGTCGACCAGATACGAGAGGGTACTGAGCACAAAGAGCAGTCCCCATACTTTAAGATACAGGCTGATTGGATGCTGCTGCTTCACTGAATCATGAGTGAGTTCAGAATTTGCCATCATGGCCTCCTTGACGGTTTGCCTGAGTTACCACAGATAAAAAAAGGCGAATATAAATACCCACACCAAATCAACGAAATGCCAGTACAGTCCGGTGATTTCAACAATTTCGTATTTTCCCCCCTGTATTCCCGTGGCATGTGGATCCACCTGTTTTTTGTCATATTTTCCCAGAGCGACCCGAATGGCGACTATCGTCAGATACAGCACGCCCACACTGACATGCAAACCGTGAAAACCGGTGATCATGAAAAATGCCGCACCAAACTGCGATGCGCCTTCTTCATTTCCCCACGGGCGAACTCCTTCGGCAATGAGTTTGCTCCATTCGAACGCCTGCATACTGACAAAGGCCAATCCCAAAAGCGCGGTTAACAGCATCAGTAAGGCAGTGGACCAGCGCTTTCCCTGATAGCCGCAGTTGACGGCCATCGCCATGGTTCCGCTGCTGGTGATCAGCACAAAGGTCATAATGGCAATCAGGATCAGGGGGATGGAATGACCGGCAATCGTTAAGGCAAAGACCTCGCTGGTTGGTGGCCAGATGTCAGTCGTGGTCATGCGGACCGACATATAGCCCACCAGAAAACAGCCGAACACAAAGGTGTCGCTGAGCAGAAAAATCCACATCATGGTTTTGTTTGCCGAGACGTGAAATGCCGCACGATCGCCGGCATAGTCGTTGACGACCCCTGTCCAACCTGTTTGGCTGCCCAGGGTTGGCGTCCGGGATGGTTGGGTTTCACTCATAATCAAGACCTCTCGTTCTGCCGGCTGTGCGGATCAGGTTAATCGCAGTAAGCCCAGCAGAAACAGCCAGATGAATAACAGGAAATGCCAGTACCGTGCGCAGAGCTGGAGCCATAAATGCAGGTTGTCCCTTTGCCCCCGCCAGACCTGATACACCACTACACCCAGGGCCAGAACCCCACCGATTATGTGCAGTGCATGCAGGCCGGTCAGGAGATAAAAAAAGCTGTTAGCCGGGTTGGCCAGCACGCCCTGGTTGATCTTGACCAGCGCCTGCCAGGCCCATAACTGTGCGAGAATAAAGCCGAGCGTAAAACAGACCGCCATTATCAGCTCGGTCTGGCAGGCGGCAAGGGCAGGCAGCAAACGGGCTTTACGGCCGGCAAGGTGCATGGCCACACAGCCCAGTACCAGCAGCGATGTGCTCAGCATCAGTTGCCACGGTTCATTGAGCGCTTGCCAGTCACTCAGCGTGTGGCGGATGTAATAGGCCACGGTAAACAAGAAAAACAAGGCGCCAATAACCCCCATGAGTACCCACAAACCGGTCGAGGCAATCGCATAGGTGCTGGCAGGCTGGTAGTGGGCATTCGGGGCCGGACTCAGGTTGCCCGACGCCAGTGTCGAGAGTGCAGGCTTACGGCTCATGTTTCGGACTCCTCAGGCTCGCTGTCGGGCATATCCGTCGCGATATCGTCGGGCGGCTGGTTCTGCGGCAGATAATCTTCTTTGGCGCCGGGCACGCTGAAATCATAGGCCCAGCGATACACCACAGGGAGCTCATCGCCCCAGTTGCCATGTTTAGGTGGCGTATCAGGGGTTTGCCACTCCAGTGAGGTGGCACGCCAGGGATTGCCGCCCACAGCTTGTTCATGACGCCAGCTCCAGTACATGTTGAAGATAAACAGCAGTTGCGCCGCCCCGACAATCAGGGCCGCGATGGTAATGAAGGCATTGAGGTGCTGCGCCGATTCGGGAATAAAACTGTAGTCTTCCCAGGCGAAATAGCGCCTTGGCATCCCCATAACACCGAGATAGTGCATAGGAAAATAAATGGCGTAAGTCCCCAGAAACGTAAACCAGAAATGGATATGGCCCATGGTGTTGTTCAGCATTCTGCCGGTGACTTTGGGATACCAGTGATAGAGCCCGCCGAAAATCGCCAGGATCGGTGATACGCCCATCACCATGTGGAAATGGGCCACCACAAAATAGGTGTCCGACAAGGGAATATCGACCACCACATTGCCCAGAAACAAACCGGTTAAGCCACCGATGACAAAGGTGCTGATGAAGGCCAGAGCGAACAGCATAGGCAGCGTGAGATGAATGTCACCTTTCCAGAGCGTAAACAGCCAGTTGTAGACTTTAATCGCGGTCGGAACAGCGATCACCAGCGTGGTGATGGCAAAGAAAAAGCCGAAGTACGGGTTCATACCGCTGACATACATATGGTGCGCCCAAACGACAAAGCTCAGTACCCCTATGGCCAGAATCGCCCATACCATCATCTTGTAACCGAAGATGTTTTTGCGGGCATGAATGCTGATTAAGTCCGACACTATGCCAAAGGCAGGCAAGGCGACTATGTAGACTTCAGGATGACCAAAGAACCAGAACAGGTGCTGGAACAGGATAGGGCTGCCGCCGCCGTGCTCGGTAAGCTGTCCCATGGATATCACGGCAGGCATAAAGAAACTGGTGCCGAGCAGTTTATCGAACAGCATCATCACCGCACTGACAAACAGGGCAGGGAAGGCCAGCAAAGCCATGGCTGAGGCGGTAAAAATACCCCAGACGGTCAGAGGCATGCGCAGCAGCGTCATGCCCCGGGTCCGCGCCTGCAGCACAGTGGTGACATAATTCAGCCCGCCCATGGTGGCGGCGACGATAAACACCGCCAGCGATATCAGCATCAGCACAATGCCCCAGTCGGTGCCGGGTGTGCCGGGCAAAATGGCCTGCGGCGGATAAAGGGTCCAGCCGGCGCCGGTTGGCCCGCCGGTGACAAAGAAACTGGCCAGTAAGATCAGTGAAGCCAGCAGATAAAACCAGTAACTGAGCATATTCAGAAAAGGGAAAACCATGTCTCTGGCACCCACCATTAACGGAATCAGATAGTTACCGAATCCGCCCAGAAACAGCGCCGTCAGCAGGTAAACCACCATAATCATGCCGTGCATGGTCATAGACTGGTAATAGGTATTGGCATCAATGAAATCGAAGGTGCCGGGAAAGCCCAGCTGCAGGCGCATAATCCAGGACATGACCAAGGCAATCAGGCCCATAAAAATGGCGGTCAGAGAATACTGAATGGCAATGACCTTATGATCCTGGCTCCAGATATACTTGCTCCAGAACGATTGCGAATACCCGGAGCTGTGTTGGTGAGTCTGTGCTGTCATATCTCCTCCCGTCGCGAGCACTATTGCGCCAGAGACTGGATATAAGCGATCAGGGCATCGATTTCCTGATCATTCAAAGTATACGCAGGCATGACCGCAGGGTAGCCTTTTACCAGTTCGGCTTTGGCATCCAATATGGCCCGTTTCAGATAAGCTTCATCGGCCTGAAGCTGTGTATCATCCGACAGGGTTCTTGTATTGCCGTACAGCCCTTGCCAGGTCGGTCCGATGCCGGTCTTGCCGTCGCTGCTGTGGCAGGCGATACAGCCGTTGACTTGCGATAACGTCTCGCCCATCGCAATCAGATCGGCTTGTGAGAGTGCCTCGCCACTCGCGGTCGTGTCTGCGGGGCGCTGGGTTTGGGCAAACGTCGGCTGTGCGGCCAGCCAGCGACCAAACTCTGCTTCGTCTTCAACCACAACACGCCCGCGCATATTGAAATGCCCGACACCACAGAGTTCGGCACAAAGAATGTCAAACTGTCCGCGCTCAGTGGGCCTGACCCAGAAATGGGTGACGGTGCCGGGAACCAGATCCATTTTTGCCCGGAACTGGGGCACGTTGAAATCATGGAGGACGTCTTTGGATCGCAGCAGCACTTTGTAGGGCGCGTAAAGGGGCAAGTGCAGCTCGGGCAACAGAATTATCCGATCATCTGCCCCGGCAGGATCATCCGGGTCAATGCCTAACGGGTTGGTACTGGACACAAACCGGGTGTCACTTTTGCCCAGCTGAGCGTCATCACCGGGAAAACGGAATCGCCAGCGCCACTGCTCACCGACGACTTCGACAATCCGTGCCTCATCAGGCACGCTGACAAATTGCCCGTACACCACCAAGCCCGGGGCCAGTAAAGCGATAATGCCGACAGAGGTAATGCCGATCAGCCAGGCTTCCAGCTTTTTGCTGTCGGGCTGAAACTGGGACTGGCGGCCGGGTTTATGTCTGAAGCGAATGACCAGCCAGGCAAGCACCAGGTTCAGAACGATAAAAAACGCTCCGGTAATGATGAGAGTCAGGTGCAGCGCATTATCTATCTCCCCCCAATTTGACGCAGCAGGCGTCAGCCACCAGGGGCTGTAAATATGGAAGGCAATGGAAGCAACGACAATAATGATCAGGGCAATGGCTATTGCCATATATCACCTTTTACCGAAATTGGTCGCATCCATGAGAGGAACAAAAATCGGTAACCCGAACCCTGAAAGTCAAACAGTATTGTTGCCCGCGCAGTGAAGGCTTTATACACAGCTGTCAGCCAGAAAAATGACAAAGTGGCTGTGTTTGATAGTCATATTGATTAAAAGCTTAGTGGACATCATCATGCTGTGCGAGTGATCTGAGGGCTTTCTCTGCAGACGGTTCGTAAATGAGAAAGCTGGGTTTCACCGAAAAATGTCTTACTATGAGAGAGGTTATTCAGGCACAATCGCCTGATAGTCAATAAGATAAGCTTTCCCAAAAATGAGGAGGGGATGTGGCTGGTGCAAGTTTGTTAACCTTGCTGGATGATATTGCAACCGTACTCGATGACGTTGCCGTAATGAGTAAGGTCGCGGCCCGGAAAACCGCCGGGGTGCTGGGGGACGATCTGGCCCTGAATGCCCAGCAGGTGGCCGGGGTAAGAGCAGAACGAGAAATCCCGGTTGTGTGGGCGGTGGCAAAAGGTTCGTTTAAAAATAAGTTGATCCTGGTGCCGGCGGCCCTGTTAATCAGTGCTGTTGCACCCTGGCTCATCGTGCCATTGCTGCTGACTGGCGGTTTGTTTTTGTGTTTTGAAGGTGCAGAAAAAGTCATTCACAAACTCACTCATGATGATGCAGAAGAAGAGCTGAAAGATCACGATCAACTGCCCGATGGCATGGATATTGATGAATACGAGCAGAACAAGATAAAAGGAGCAATCAGAACCGATTTTATTCTGTCAGCCGAAATTATCGTGATTGCATTAGGCACCGTTCAGGGCATGTCTTTGATGACGCAATTGCTGGTAGTCAGCCTGATTGCCCTGACCATGACAGTGGGCGTTTATGGCTTAGTGGCAGGGATTGTCAAACTTGATGATGCTGGCTTTTATCTGGTGAAGCAGCATCAGGAGAAGAGCCTGTTGCACCGTTTTGGTCAGCTGTTGATCGCCGCCGCGCCTAAGCTGATGAAGTTACTGGCCGTTGTTGGCACCATTGCCATGTTTTTGGTCGGTGGCGGTATCGTGGTTCACAGTATTCCCGATTCGCATCACTGGCTGGTGGTTTTAACTGAGCGGTTGCAAGCTCTGCCCGGTGCATCATGGCTGGTGCCCATGATGACCAACCTGATAGTCGGTATCGTTGCGGGTCTGCTGGTACTGGCTGTCATTTCGGCCTGGCAGCGTTTGCGCGGTAATCAGGCAGCATAAATCATTGACTTAAGGTATGCTGATGTCAGCTTGAGATGTAAGTATAAGAATGAATATGACGAAAAAGCCAAGACGCAGACCTTTTGTGATGCTGAACCGCCTGCCTTTGCTGGCGGTTCTGTTTTTCCCCGGTATCACAGCTGCCAGCAGTGAGCCGGGAACCGCAACAGTACAGGGAGCGGTATTATCCCAGAACACTGCCTCAGTGCTGGCAGATGCATTCGAACAATCAGCCCAACTGTGGCGGCGAGATGCTATCGCTTATGCCCGGTTGCCCAGCCGTGATGATATCGGCCAGATACTCACTACCTACGGGTTAGATGCGGCAGGAAAACCGGTTCCTGTCTCACAGCAAGACATTGTTCAGGAAAGTGTTGTTGTCCGTGATATGCAGCCATTGGTCGGGGCGGTTTATCACGAATATCTGATGACCAAAACCGCCTGGTTCGAACAATACGGCATGATGCCAGATACGCTGTCATTCCACAGTTATCAGTCGTTGCGTCAGGTACAGGTATTGACCGTGGATGCACAGCTGGTGTCAGCACTTGGCAGCCTGGACGGTAAATCTGTCGAGATAAAAACCAGTGATTTCCCGGCATTAATTGATGCAGACCAAGATGCAGAGACTGCTCTTTCCACCGTTACCCTGATGTTAGGCGATCGGGTGACAGATGCTGGCGAAGTGATAGCGATAGACACACTGCAACAGCTCTATAGCCTTCAGGGCGATCTCCCTCAAATCTGACAGGAACCAGCCGCAGGGTTGGTTTTTTCATCTTTATCTCCCGCCGATACCGCAGCAATGTCACTGTGGTATTTTTTGACTGATCATTTTGAGAATAATTGTTATTATTCTTCCCATTACTTTCCAGAGTGTCGCAGCGACGCTGGTGTGATTACACCAAACGGTAGAAAGGAATGTGCCCCAAAAAGATAATTCAAATTGAATGATAATAGTTATTATTTATTCTAGTATTATTGGCCTAGTAAGAATTTGCGTTTGCTCAAAGTGCAGCAAGCGAGTCCATGATAGTTTGGTGAATGGATGACAACAGCGTTGAATACAAAACAGAGCTCTGAAGCTGACCGCTTTCCCAGCACCATTGCGCGTGCCGTTCAGCCGGAAAATTTGATTCGGTTGTTCAATGATGCGGAGCGTTTGATACCCATAATGAAAGGTGTTTCCGCGCCTGACACCTTGTTTTGTATTAAGCGTGATGGCAACAACGATCAGTTGCTGGCCAGCCTGTATCAGTACTGGCAGCAGAACTATCCGGAAGCTGGGCAGCCTTACTGGACGACACGTAGTTGGTCTATGCTGACCTGGCAGCCGCTCTATCTGGCTTTTGTCTGTGTTTACAGTGTGCAGTCGGTGCCGCCACTGAGCCGTATCGTTCAGCAATATAACAATGCAGGGTGGGTGGCTGGCTACAGTTTCAGCCAGAATAGCCAATGGTGCGAAGGCAATACCCAGCAGCTGATTCAGTGCGCGGGCCGTGAGCTGGTCGATCTGTATGACGATCTGCGAGAGCAGATGGAACACCATACTCGTATTCGTCCTGGTTTTACCCGCCAGTTACTGGCGGATGCCGTCCTGGCGGTGCTGCTGCGTTACCACAATGCATTACCTGAGAAGATGCCGGCGGACGATGTACCCCAGCATGCCGCTTGGTGGCTGGAAAGTCTTGGCTTGCCCGCCAAGCATATTGAGACCCTGTACCGCTCCGAAGCCGACGGTCAGTGGCAACAACTGCGAGTCAGTTGCTGTATGCATTACCGGCGTGATGATGGCAGCTATTGCGAAAACTGCCCGAAGAATAAACTCTAGGCCTGGTTGTGCCGCACGCGATGCGTTGATCACAATCTTGCAGTGTAAGTCATAAGAAAAACTATGTTTGAACTCAACAACATCCGTGTACACCGTGGTGGGCGCGATATTTTGCGTATCGATCAGCTCACTATCGACAGCGGGGCTTTTACCATGGTGCTGGGCCACAATGGTTCAGGTAAATCAACACTGGTGAACTTGCTTGCCGGACAAACGGCGCCCGATGAAGGCGACATTCTGCTCAACCAACAGCCACTGACTGCGCTGTCTGCCAAAGCGCTGGCACGTGAAGTGGCTTTCCTGCCACAAAAGCTGCCGGACGTTGCCGGCTTGACGGTCAGAGAACTGGTGAAACTGGGGCGCTTTCCCTGGCGCGGCACATTCGGTCGCTGGCAAAAAGATGATGTCGCCATCATTGAAGCAGCCATGCGCAAGACTGGCACCTTACGCTTTGCCGACAATCTGGCCGACCAGCTCTCTGGTGGGGAACGCCAGCGCGCCTGGGTGTCTATGCTGCTGGCCCAGCAGTCACCTGTCCTGATCCTCGATGAGCCGACCTCGGCACTGGATATTCATCATCAGTATCAACTGATGTCTTTGCTGGCAGAGCTGAACCGAGACACGGGCTGTGGCGTAATCGTCATCTTGCACGATCTGAATCTGGCGTTGCGTTTTGCCACGCACGTGGTGGCCCTGAAGCAAGGGCGCATTGCCTTCACCGGCCCGAAAGACGTGTTACTGGATGAACCAAGACTGTCTGCATTGTATGAGACGGACATTAAACTCATTGATCACCCTGTCAATTCAGATCACCTGACTGGCCAGAAAGTTGCTGTGGTGTGTGAATAACAGTGGCACGAAAAACAGAGAAGTTGTCGTTTTATGTTGAATAAATGGTTGAAAAATATGGGCCCAGTGGCGCGAATGAGCAAATGGACTGCCGTGGCAGCCTTGCTGTTCTCCGGTCAGGTGTTTGCAGAGATAACGGTGACCGACAGCCGAGGTGAGCACACACTGACCGAGCAGCCCCAGCGTGTGGTTGTTCTCAACTGGGATCTGGCTGAACAAGTACTGGAACTGGATGTCACTCCTGTTGGTATGCCAAATATCAGTGGTTATCAGGAATGGGTTGTTCAGCCTGCTGTACCCGCCGGTGTGGCGGATATCGGCACCCGCACCGAA
This sequence comes from Photobacterium arenosum, assembly GCF_014841115.1. Classification (GTDB taxonomy): domain Bacteria; phylum Pseudomonadota; class Gammaproteobacteria; order Enterobacterales; family Vibrionaceae; genus Photobacterium; species Photobacterium arenosum. Next base: position 15,123 of record NZ_JACYTP010000014.1, on the reverse strand, counting down.
CCGAATCTGGAGAAAATTGCGGAACTGAAACCGGATCTGATCCTGGCTGCCTCACCGCAAAAAGATTTGATCCCCCGCCTTGAAGCTCTGGCACCTGTGTTGTACTACGAAACCTACAGCCAGTCGCTCAGCAGTGCAGAAGCTGCCATTGCGAACTTCCGCCAACTGGCCACAGTCTTTGATCAGGAAGCGCTGGCTGAGCAGAAACTCACGGCCATGTCTGAACGTTTTACTGAACTGAAAAATCAGCTTAATCAGGCGTTTAATGGTGAGTCACCCAGTGTGGTCGCGATGCGATTTGCCAATCAGACCTCTGTGTATATCTATGGCCAGAATTCCACCACTAATTATGCGCTTGAGCAGTTGGGATTGACACCGGCCATGCCTTTGCCTGCCACCGAGTGGGGCATTGTGCAGAAGCGGCTGACCGACCTGCAAAAAGCGGGTAGCAGCTATGTGCTCTACTTCCGGCCTTTCAATGAAGAGAAGCAGTTGCAGCGTTCGGTTATCTGGAATGCCATGCCTTTTGTCCGGGCTAAGCACGTAAACAGCGTCACGTCTGTCTGGAACTATGGCGGGGCCATGTCAATCCGTTATATAGCCGAAGCCATGGCCGACAGCCTGTTTGAAATTGCGCCTGATCAGGATGTGGTTTCCTCCGTTAAGGGCGGGCAGGACTGATTCATGACCCGCTCTTTGTCTTTCTTTCCCATACTGCTGCTGGCCTTGTTGTCAGCCGTTGTTGCCAGTCTTCAGATTGGCTCTGATCTTTCTCTTTCCCGTCAGCTTGCCATAGTCACCGGCACCCAGGCTGAAGAATTTGCCGACATCATGTTTAGCTATGCCCAGCTGCCGCGCCTGGTGATGGCGTTGATGGTGGGCGCTATGCTGGGGCTGGTTGGCAGCCTGATGCAACAACTGACACAAAACGCGCTGACCTCACCGTTGACACTGGGCACCTCTTCCGGCGCCTGGCTGGCGCTGATCATAGTCAACGTCTGGTTCCCTGAGCTGGTGGGTGATCACAGTGCCCTGGCCGCTATGGCGGGTGCCATGCTGTCTCTGTTTCTGGTGATTTTCATTGCCGGGCCGAAAAATATGACGGGGTTGCCCCTAGTGCTGTCGGGCATGGTGGTGAATATTCTGCTTGGCTCAGTGGCAAGCGCTATCATTTTGCTGAACGCGGAATATGCTAAGAACGTCTTTATCTGGGGCGCCGGCGATCTGACTCAGAACGGCTGGGAATCTGTGCAGTGGTTGTTGCCCCGCTTGTCAGTGTCACTCCTGCTGCTGGTGTTTGCGCCGCGCATTCTGACCCTGATGCGTTTGGGTCATCAGGGTGCTGCAGCACGCGGTCTGAATGTCGTTCCTGCTTTTATCGTGCTGATGGCTGTCGGCTTGTGGCTGGTGGCCGCGTCTATAACAGTGGTCGGTGTGATAAGCTTTATCGGACTGCTGACGCCAAATATTGCGCGGGCACTGGGTGCCAGAACCCCGAGGTTTGAGCTCACCATGAGTGCTTTGCTCGGGGCGCTGCTCTTAGTGGTGACAGATGCCGCCGCCCAGCTGCTCAGCCAACTGACAGTTGACGCTATTCCGAGTGGCACCACGGCAGCAGCCATCGGTGCGCCGGCCCTGTTGTGGTTCAGTCGGCGTAAGATGAAAGCGCAGGATCAGGTGTCGATAAAACTGCCTCCGAGCCGGGATCGTCTTTCTGCTTTGAGCCTGCCAGCATTGATGCTGATTGTCGCTGGTATACTGTGTCTGACGGCTGTGTTTGTGACTGACGGCCACAGCTGGCATGTCGCGCTGCCAACGGCTTATCAGTGGGAACTCCGCTGGCCGAGGATGCTGACCGCTCTCAGCGCCGGAGTCGGGCTAGCCATTGCGGGCACTGTGCTGCAGCGGTTGATCTACAACCCGCTTGCCAGTCCGGATATTCTGGGGATCTCTGCCGGCGCAACCTTTGCTTTGGTGGGGGCCAGTGTTTTCCTGGGCATGAACATTTTTGCGGTGGGCTCTGTGCTGGCATTTGCTGGCAGTATGCTAGTGCTGGTCGTGTTACTGGTGCTGGGACGCCGTCATCAGTTTGCCCCTTCCAGCCTGATTCTGATCGGTATTGCCCTGACTGCCCTGATCGACGCCTTAGTGCAATTTGCTCTGGCGAAAGGCACGCAGGACAGCTACAGCATACTGACCTGGCTGGCAGGCTCAACCTATCGGGTGACGGAAGGCAAAGCGGTATTTCTGTTCGTTGGGGTGGCCGCCTTGTTCGTGTTCACACTTTCCACCTCGCGCTGGCTGACTCTGATTTCTGCCGGCAGACAGTTTGCGGCTGCTCGTGGTTTGAATGTCCCTGTCAGCAGCGCTTTGTTACTGGGGACTGTGGCTTTATTGTGTGCTCTGGTGACAGCCACTATGGGGCCGGTCGCTTTTGTCGGTTTGCTGGCACCACATATGGCCGTGATGCTGGGTGCCAAGCAGGCCAAAGAGCAGCTCTTAGTGGCGTCACTGGTTGGTGCTGTGGTAATGCTGATTGCTGACTGGGTGGGGCAAACGGTGTTGTTCCCGGCTCAAATCGCGGCCGGCACTCTGGTGTCTGTGATAGGCGGCAGTTATTTTCTGTTTCTGCTGATTCGCGGCAGAAGCCGTTAGCAATACAGCGCCTCGATTGAGCAGATAAAAAAGCCGGGTTAGCAGCAATGCAACCCGGCTTTTTGTTGTTACCCTTAAACCACCGCCTATGGCGGTGGTGATTGTTTAAAGCCGCCTTCTCAGAAGGCGGATTATGGGATTAACCTTCTATTTCCGCGTTGTGGTAAACGTTCTGCACATCGTCGCAGTCGTTCAGCATGTCGAGGAATTTGTCAAACGTGGCTACATCGTCGCCGGTGACCGGATGCATTGCCTGAGGAACAAAAGTGATTTCTTCCACTTCCATCACCAGATCAGGCATGGCGTCAGACAGGGCATTTTTCACTTTGAAGAATTCAGTGTGCGGTGCGAAAACAGTGATCATGCCGTCTTCCGCTTCGATGTCGGTCACATCTGCATCACCCATGATCAGGGCTTCCATTACGGCTTCTTCGTCATCGCCTTTGAACTGGAATACCGCCTGATGATCGAACATGTGAGCAACAGCACCTGGCGCACCGATTTTCGCGTTGTTCTTCACAAAACACTGGCGAACATCCATGTAGGTACGGTTGTTGTTGTCGGTCAGACAGTCAACGATTACAGAGCAGCCGCCAGGTCCGAAACCTTCGTAGCGTGCCGTTGAAAAATCTTCACCGCCGCCACCGCTTGCTTTATCAATAGCTTTTTCGATCACGTGACTAGGCACCTGATCTTTCTTTGCTTTTTCCATCAGACGGCGCAGAGACAGGTTGCTGTCCGGATCTGTACCGCCGTTTTTGGCGCTCATGTAGATCTCTTTACCGTACTTGGAATAGACCTTGATTTTAGCGCCTTGTGTTTTAGCCATTGAGGCTTTACGAACTTCGAAACTGCGTCCCATGGGGAATCACTCTCTGTAATTGATACTTTCGATATGTAGGGGCTGATTTTATCAGCACGGTCTGTATTTAGGCTAGTGCCTAGTTTCGCATTTACCAGCCGAAACGACAATTTGCCATAATCTGACCTGTGAACACCGGCTATTTTAGCTTGGTTTCCGCCCTTTTAAGGCGAAGAGACTATAAAAATAACCGTTTTGGTGATTAAAAATAGTCCAGATACATGAAAAACACGGTTTATGGCTCAAAAAATAGACATTTGAATATCTTGGTACTTTACAGTGTGAATTGAGCTGGTATGATTCACCGCACTTACGGAGAGATGGCTGAGTGGTTGAAAGCACCGGTCTTGAAAACCGGCATACGTTAATAGCGTATCTAGGGTTCAAATCCCTATCTCTCCGCCACATTCCAAAAAGTTGCTGTTTAACAGCGGTTTTAAAAGAATTGGAGCGGTAGTTCAGTTGGTTAGAATACCGGCCTGTCACGCCGGGGGTCGCGGGTTCGAGTCCCGTCCGCTCCGCCACTACACGAAACCCTAGCCGAAAGGCTGGGGTTTTTTGTATTTAAGCGCCCCCGAAAGTGCTGCGCACTTTGGGTCGCGGGCCGGAATGCCGGACCATCGATTCCCTGTCGTGTGCGACCCCAGCCGTCCGCCAGCACACCAAGCCTCAGCAGCAATGCCGAGGCTTTTTGTTATATGTTGGGTTTTTATCCGTTCTGTGGTCGGATAGCTGAAAACCGGGATGGTGATTTGTGCTGTGGGCAAGCCTCTTCTGTGTCGAAGAGGCTTGTTGGATGTGGAGGAGGTGGTGGCGAAACGATCTCGCGAAATGATTTACAGCTTGAAGCGGCCAACCAGTTGATCAAGTTGCTTCGACAAGGCCTGAAGCTCGCCGCTGGATGCAGTGAGTTCGTTGGCGATGTCGGCGGTCTCTGAGGTTAAATGGTTGATGTCTTCAATATTGCGGTTGATTTCATGTACCACGGAGGATTGCTCTTCCGTTGCGGTGGCCACCTGAATGTTTTGCTCGCTGATTTGATCGATATAGGTCGCGATCTGAGCGAGTGACCCGGTCGCCTGGTTCGCTTGTTCTGCGACATCAGAACCTTGCTGGCGTCCCTGAGAGATAGCGTTGACGGCTCTGGTCGATTCATTCTGCAGTCTGTTGATCACTTCCTGTATCTCTTCGGTGGAACCGGCAGAGCGTGAAGCCAGGGTTCTGACTTCATCGGCAACGACCGCAAAGCCGCGACCCTGTTCACCGGCGCGGGCAGCTTCAATGGCGGCATTCAGTGCCAGCAAATTAGTCTGCTCTGAAATGCTGCGGATAGTATCCAGAATGGCACTGATATCGGTGACCTGGTGCGCGAGCGCTTCAATCACACCGGTAATGTCACCCAAGTCATTGCTCAGCTCGCTCATTTTCTCTCTGGATTGCTCAACCACCTGGCTGCCATCCTGAGCCTGTGTGGTGGCTTCTTTTGCGATATGCGCCGCCTGAGCGGCGTTATTGGCAATTTCATTGACTGTCGCCCCCAGCTCATTAATGGCCGTCGCCACCTGTATGGTTCGGTCTCGCTGCGTTAAGCAGTTGCTTTGTGTTGTCTGTGCAGTTGATGCCACGGCTTGGGCTGTTTTGGCTAAGTTTCTTGAGCTTTGCGCCACTTCTTCCACAGAGCGGTGAATCTTGGCGAAGAAATTATTCAGCGTCTGGCTGATCGCGTTCAGCTCATCGTTACCGTCCAGTTCAATTCTGGTGCTGAGCGCCATGTCCTGTTCAGCCGTTTTAATGGTTTGCTGAAGAATCGCTACCCTTGAGCGCAGGTTCTGAATAATGATGAAAGACACCAGGAAAGAGACGATCAGCGCAACAATGATAATCATCACCAGATTGCGTTGCCCGTCATTGAAACTGCTCTGGGCTTCATTGTTGAAGGTTTCGGCCTGAGTTAACAGGGTATCCAGCAGCGTATTGGTGTCTTGACGCATGACGCCATAATCGACGGCGTACTGGGTGTAATAGCGGTAGGCATCGGACAGATTACCTTTTTCCAGCGCAGCCAGCATGGGGTTGAGATCTGAGGCGATCGTGGCTTCAAAGCGTTGTTGTAATTTCTGCGCTTCCCGGCGTAATTCAGGGTTAATCTGCGCGGCTACCGATTGCTCAATTGCAGCACGCATTTCCGGAATGTCTTCGGTGCGTGTTTCATTGATCCTGGTCTGTACGCCTTTGGCGTCTTTCAGGCCATCAATTTCCTGAAATAACATCATGTCGATCCCCACGCGCATTCTTGGAATGCGTGAAGCGACTTCAGCCATAGCGCGCATTGGCGTGGCAGTATTCATGTAAAGCCGTTCTGACTTTAGCCCTATTTGAGACATGGTCGAATAACTGATTATGCCGACAAGTAATAACATGATGCACGGAAGCAATACCGCGAGTATCAGCTTTGTTCTTAAGGTCAGTGTATTTATTAGCATTGTTATCTCTTATTAACATATCCATAGAATGAAAAGGGGCGGAATAACACTGAGACGTGGGGGAGTTTGCCGGTGTTAGCCTGCCTTTGTAACCCGATGTGAGCGGCTTATTGTGTCTTTATTGCCCTGACTGATTTGAATCTGATTTGAATACAGACACGGCTATTATGTCATCGCACATCATTCGTTTATTTATTCATTTCATCAATGTCATTTTGGTTAATTATCTGAGTAAATAAATGAAGTTGGGCTGGAAGTAACACCTTTGGCTATGCACCATCGTTCGAAAGCGGGTATCGGTGCCTTTTTCAAACAGCAGCGACCAGTCAGGTATGACGGAATGTTGCACAAAGACGGGCTTTGTTCAGCCCCCTGACTGCAGGGGGCCGGGTGTTCAGGTTCAGCATGCGGGTGGTAATGACTGCGTATTCTGATCAAATAAATGGCAATACTCAGCGCGCAGGGAAACGGCCATACTGGCGCCGTTCTTCAGGTCATGTTGCAATGCTTTTTCACCATCCATCATCAGGCTCAGTTTGTCTATGTCGCCGGAATAGCAGTGAATATACGACAGCGCACCAAGGTATTCCGCCACATTGATCTGCATATTTAACACTGTGCTGCCATCATCCATCGAATCCGGTGTTGCAACCAGCAAGTGCTCAGGGCGTATACCCAATGTGATGTGATCGCCCGGTCTCACTGTGCTGCCGTCCCTGTTGATAGTGATCTGGTGCTGATCGGCTACAGATACAGTGGTGCTGCAAGCATCAGCGCTGATAACTGTAACCGGAATGAAGTTCATTTTGGGCGAGCCGATAAAGCCTGCCACAAACTGGTTTGCCGGATGGTAGTAGAGATCCAGCGGCGCGCCCACCTGTTCAATACGGCCATCACGCAGCACTACAATTTTGTCGGCCAGCGTCATGGCTTCCACCTGATCATGGGTCACATACACCATGCTGGCAGACAGTGAGCGATGCAGCTCGGCAATCTGGATTCGCATGTCGACCCGCAACTCGGCATCCAGATTGGACAGCGGCTCATCAAACAGGAAAAGCTTAGGGTTGCGGACTATGGCCCGGCCGATTGCCACACGCTGTCGCTGCCCGCCCGACAGCGCCTTGGGCAGTCTGTCGAACAGGTGATCGAGTTTAAGCATCTTACCGGCCAGCTCGACTTTTTCTTTTACTTTGTCTTTGGGTTGCTTATCAATATTGAGCGCAAACGCCATGTTTTCCCATACTGTCATCTGCGGGTACAGGGCATAAGACTGAAACACCATGGCGATGCCTCTGTCGGCCGGGGCTTCTCGGGTGACGTCTTCCCCATCAATAAAAATAGTGCCGGAAGAGGGCTCCTCAAGGCCTGAAATCATTCGCAGCAACGTGGATTTCCCGCAACCGGACGGGCCGACAAAGGTGACAAATTCCCTGTCATTGATTTCCAGATCGATACCTTTCAGTACTTCGGTCTGGCCGTAGTGTTTTTTGATGTTTCTCAGTTGAATGTGAGCCATGGCTATTCCTTAATTCCACCTTGGGTCAGACCTTGAATAAAGGCTTTTGATGCGAGTAAGAATGCGATCAGTGTGGGTGCCATCATGATGATCAGTCCGGCAAACATCATGTGCCACTGGATGGCAAATTCGTTTTGAAACTCCTGCAGTCCCAGCGTTAGCGGATATAAACTGCGATCTTGCAAAAACAGCAGCGGGAAGAGGTACTCGTTCCAGGCACTGACAAAAGACAACAGGGCAACCGTGGCGATGGCAGGCTTGACCAGAGGAAGCACTATCTTCCAGTAAATCTGAAAGGGCAAAGCGCCATCGACCCGCGCCGCCTGCTCAATTTCCGGTGAAAGGTGTTTAAAGAAGGTACTGAGAATAAACACCGCCACAGGCATCATGCTGGCCGCCTGCACCAGAATAATTCCCAGCAGTGAGTTGAGCAGATCCAGGCTTTGCACTACCACAAAAAGCGGCGCGATTGCCAGACGCAGCGGCACGATCACCCCGATCATAAAAAGAATGAAAATGGTGCGGTTGCCCCGAAACTCAACCCGGGCCAACACAAAGGCCGCCATGGTACTGAACAAAACAGCAACCGCGACGGTGCCAACGCTGATAATCAGCGAATTCATAAAGTAACCACTGAAATTGGCCATTTCCCAGGCCGCGGCATAGTTATCAAACTGCCAGCTGTCCGGCAGAGAAAAGGGCGCACGAATCACCTGGCCCAGGCTGCCTTTCATGGAGTTGATAAACGCCAGGCCAAAGGGGATAGCGACCACCAGAGCCCAGGCCAGTAACAGAAACTGCACCAGTACCTGCTCCATTGGGCGAAGTTTGAAAATCCTTTCCATAAGCTGTCCTATCGGTTACGCATATTGCGAAGCGCGAGATAAATGGTGGCCGGTAAAATCAGCACTGATATCACCATGCCGATAGCGGCAGCCATGCCAAGGTCGGCAGTGCCGGAGCCGCCGCTGGTGCCAAATGCGGTACGGTACTGAAAGGTGCCTAAAATATCGGTGGAATAATAAGGACCGGCATCCGGGCCCATCAGAATCAGCACGTACTCGGCATTATTGAAGACATCGACCATGGTCAGAATGGTAATCAGCACGAAGGCGGGTGCCAGCACGGGAAAAACCACATGACGGATACATTGCCAGCGGTTGGCGCCGTCCAGTACTGCCGCTTCGAGCAAATCAGCCCGTACGCCCAGAATGGCCGACAGAATCAGCATGATGGAGAAGCCAAGCTTCTGCCAGGACTGAAACAGGGCAATGGTTGGCAGCGCGGTATCGGCTTCTCCCAGAAACATCAGCGGCGAGCTGATCAGATCCCAGTGCATCATCAGCTGATTTAACGGGCCGCGCACGTCAACGATTAACTGACCAAGAAAAGCAACGGCCACGGCCGCCAGCGGATAAGGCATGAAAAACAGCAGTTTATATGCTGATTTACCGGCGGTGTTCCAGCTCAGCAACAGCGCGAAGGTGGTGCCTAATCCCAGAAAAAGACTGATACAAATGGCAAAAAATACAAACGTCTGCTGAAACGCATTCCAGAGCTGGTTGCTCATGTACTCATCGGCGAGCAACTTGGTGAAGTTGTCGAAGCCGACAAAAGTTGCCGGCCCGATTCCCGGCCAGTCGAAGAAGGACAGCACCAGTGTGCCGATTAAAGGTAACAGGTTGAATATCCCGTATAACAGACAGCCGGGGATCAGCAGCAGGGCGTACTGGAGTTTCTCTTTTTGCCGGAAACTCAAACCTTGCGCTTTCTCAACATCGCCGCGCAGCAGCTCAGCGGGCAGATCGTCTGAATAGTCATCAGGGCTAGGGGCGTGTGGCATAACGACTCCGTTTGGGGAAATGGCCTGCCAGAGCAGGCCAACAGAAAATGGTTACAGGTTCTTCGCTTTAAAACCGTTTTCGATTTCCTGCGTCAGACCCTTGGCATCGACTTTGCCAGCCAGAAATTTCTGGTAAGCCGGGCCGACGATTTCCTCATACTGCACGTTAAAAGGCCCCTTCCAGGTCAGGTAGGGTTGCGCGTGCTGTGAAACAAAGCTGGCCGCTTCCGCCTGATATTTCCCCTGGTAGGTAATGCCTTCGGCGTAAGTCGACAGCTCGCCAACATGATCTGCAAATAGCTGGGCGAATGCTTTGGTGGCGGTGAAGGCCAGCAATTTATCGGCAGCTTCGCGTTTACTTCCTTTGGCATTGACCAGGTAAGCACCGTCTGCAAAGGCATAGACTTTTCCGCCGTGCCCCGGAATTGGCATCAGGCCAAGTTCTACACTGGGATCGGTCTGCGCGATAGTCGAGAGTGGCGAGGTGGACCACAAACCATCAATGATCATGGCAGAATCACCCAGCGCGATATTCGCCCGCATTCCGTTATAGTCCTGTGCCGCTGCCGATGGATTAATGTACGGCTGCCAGCTGGCGAATGTGTCGGCTACCTGCTGATAACCCTCAGCGGTAAAGGGAGACTGACGGCTGGCGACCTGTTTCATGCCTTCACCGGACAGACCGGCTTCCAGTCCGGCGCTCATCATTGCCAGTGCCCAGCCAGCGCGGCCCGGTACTTCCAGCGGGATCACCCGGTTCTCTTTCAGGGTTTTCATCACAGCCACGAACTGCTCAGCTGTTTTGGGCTCGTCGAGATTCAGCCTGTTGAAAATGGCCTTGTTATAAATGATCTGAACGGTCTGCACCGCAAAGGGCACGCCATAGATTTTACCGTCGGAACCGGTAGCTGCAACCAGAGTGGCTGGCGAAATACCGCTGATATCGACCGTGGCGGGCAGCGGCGCTATCACGCCGGCATTGGCGTACTGATCAATAAATGAAGCGCCGGGACGCCCCTGAAACAGGTCAGGCCCGTTGTCACTCTGCAAGCCCAGTCGTAAACGGGAGTTGTAATCGACGCCCTTGAAAACTTCCACCTTGATGTTGACGTCATCCATGGCTTTCGAGACCGCCTCCCATAACGGGCGCTCCTGTTTGCGCCAGGTCCAGAGGGTGAGGGTTTCTTCCGCGAATGCAGGCATGGGGGTGGCCACCAACAAGCCCAGCAGGGCAGAGATTGCGGTAATTCCTGACTTACGTTTCATATCGCCTTCCTTATGATATTTAGTTTCGGTTGGAAACTAAGTAAAAATGTAGAGAAATTAGCCGCGGATGCAAGGATCAAAATCACAATTATGTTAACAAGCAGATAACAATTATAAGGGTGGACTTGAATGCATGGTTAAGTTAACAGAGTTAGAAATAAGGGAAATTAAGCCTTGAATTCAGCGGAGAGATTGATTAACAATAAATTCAACATACTAAGTTTCTAATGGAAACTAAATGATTAGAAAGGCACCAAACATCAAACAGGTTAACACCTCTCGCGTTATAGACGTGCTGTGGCGATACCAGAACATTTCCCGCATTGATATTGCAGACCGGCTGGGACTGGATAAATCGACGATTACTAAAATCGTCAGTTCGCTGGCAGAGAAACAACTGATTACTGAAGTGTCCAACCGGAACGGCCCCCCCCAGAGCGGACGGCCAAAGGTGTCTTTGCAACTGAACAAGCAACTCGGTGTTCTGGTTGGTGTAGAGCTAACCGACAGCCAGATCAACCTGTCGGTGCTTAACCTTGCCTGTCAGATCCTGTACCGCAAGATAGTGAGCTATCACCCCGGCACGCAACCGCTTGAGCAGTTGGGAGATGTGCTGGCGCCTGTGCTTCGCGAGGTAGAAAGCCGCTGGGGCAAGGTACTGGCAATCGGCCTGGGGATGCCGGGTCTGGTCACACCGGATACCGGGGTCGTCTCGGTTTCCAGCGCCTTTGAGATCTCGCAACCTGTCGCTCTGGCAGAGCGGCTCTCGGCACAACTCGGCTACCCAGTGTACTGCGATAACGACGCCAACTGTGCGGCCTGGGGGCAGATTATGCTGTCGCGGCCACAGGGCAGCGGCAATCTGTTGTACGTGCTGTTCACCTCGCACCACCGCCATGACGACAGCCGGCATCTGGGCATAGGGCTGGGGTTCGTACTGAACGGCCAGCTGTTTTACGGTGATGACTGCCTGTCTGGCCAGTTCGATGTCGAAACCGGGCCGCACCAGAGCCCGGTGAGCGAGCCTGAGATACTGGCCCAGTTTGTTGATAAATTAGCCACCTTAGGCCGGTTGCTTAATGTGCACCAGATCGTTTTTGGTGGCGAAGTTGAGCCCTATGTCAGGGACATTGAACGGCTGATTCACGCCAATTTGGCCGCATTCAAAGGTCATCAGACCTGGCAACCGGCCACAGAGATTTCGACACTGGGTACGCAAGCCGTATCGGCGGGCGCTGCCGCTCTGGCATGGAGTAAAATCACTTCGTCAGACTTGGTGTTGTTCGAGGTACTGGACGCTCAGCGCATTTTATCGTAAGGACGCAATATGACCCCGGATTTCAGCCAGCTCTTTCCGCAGCCAGCAACCCTTAAACTGGATCACAGTGCAGCGCGGACCGACTACAGCGCCTTGCTTGCCGTGATCCCTACTACGGTGGCGCAGGTGATCCCCTCGCCGAGCGTGAGCTATCGGCAGGATGACAGTCTGCCAGGTCAGGGCTTTGTGATTCGGATAGCCGCCAGCGGGATTGAAATCGCCATGGCAGACGAGCCCGGCCGCCTGTATGCGCACTATTGCCTGGCACAGCTCATCGAGCTTTGTCACGGCCAGGTGCCATCACTGACTATTAGCGATCAGCCTGCGTTTGCCAAACGCGGGGTCATTGTCGATATCAGCCGCGACAAAGTACCGACCATGGCGGCCTTGTTTAAGCTGGTGGACTTCTGGTCGGCATTGCGAATCAACCAGTTACAACTGTACACCGAGCACACTTTCGCCTATCCGCAGCATCAGGCCGTATGGCAGGATTATTCGCCGATGACAGCCGAAGAGATCCAGGCGCTGGATCGCTATTGCCGGGAGCGGGGCATTGAGTTGATCCCCAATCAGGCCACCTTCGGGCACATGGAAAAGTGGCTGTGCCATCCGCAATACCGGCACCTCGCTGAGCAGACAACCGGCTTTTATGATCATCGGGGCGACTTCCGGCCAGAATCCTTTGGCCTGAACCCCCTGAGTGACAGCGTCACTGAATTTATTGCTGGCTTACTCGATACCCTGTTGCCGAATTTCTCGTCCGATACCCTGAACCTGAACTTTGATGAAACCATGGATCTCGGGGCTGGGGCCAGTCAGCAGGCCTGTGAGCAGCAGGGCAAAGGACAGGTTTACCTCAATTACCTCAAGAAAGTGCTCGGGCTTGCTCATGCAAGGGGCAAATCCTGCCAGATTTTCAGTGATATGCTGTTTCAATACCCGGACATTTTGCCCCATCTGCCAGGCGATCTGGAGTTGCTGAACTGGGGCTATGAAGAAGATCATCCCTACGATGACGAGCACCGGCAGCTGGCTGAGTTTGGCTACCCGTTTCAGGTGGTGGTATCGACCAACACCTTTGCCTCAGTGGCTGGCCGGGGGCAGGCCGCCAGAGTGCACATGCGCCGGGCCGCTGAATCGGCCCTGAAATACGGCGCCTGCGGTTATCAGGTTTCCGAATGGGGCGATATGGGCCACGCGCAGCAACATTTCACCGCCTTACCCGGTTATGTGTTCGGCGCCGCCATGGCCTGGGATCCGCATCGCCATGCCAGTGTGAACGCCGGGCTGTTAGTTTGCACTCACTTTGGGGAAGCCTACACGCAGGCACAGCCTTTGATTGATCGCCTGCAGGATGCCTATCTCACCAGCGGCGTGGTCACGCCGAACTGCGCCTTCTATGGCCCGTTCGTGTTTGACCAGCGCTCAGGCCGCCATATCCGCCGCGCCGAGATCGCCAGCGCCGAGCAGATTGCCGCGGCAATGGACGACTTATCCAGCCTGAAAGCCGACATCGCCGGACTGCCCGCTTCCGCACTGCAAGCCGAGATGTTATGGACGGCAGACTGCATGCTGCTGGCCAGTCAGATCGCCCTGAGCTACGCCAACGCCGGGCATCGTGATATCACCGCTTTACCGCAGCAAGAAAAAGCCCGCATTCTGGACAAACTCGCCCTGGTTGAAGAGGCCTACGCCGATCTGTGGTTGCTACATTACCGCCCCGGCGGTCTGCGGCAAAGTGCCTCGCGGTTGGGGTATTTACGGGCGTTGTGTCAGGTGGAATTGGAGCCTGAGGTTACCGAGAGATAGAGGGTATGTCGCGCTTGAGTTCGGTGTTTCCTTTAGCCTTGTGTGATGCGCGCCAGACACTCTTTGCTGGCCCAAGGAGTGCCCAGAAATGCCTGCTTGTTCGTTGATGTTGTCCGGGTCGGTTGTAGGCGCTCCCGGCGCCGACAACCTGAAAATTCGTCCTGAATTTTCCCCTGGGGGAGTGACTAATATGTCATTCCCGCGCAGGCGGGAATCCATACAGCGACTGTGGTTTCTGTATTTTTCGAAAAGCGATTCACTGAGTAACTAGACATCAAGGTATGTCGCGCTTGAGTTTCGTGGTTTCTTTAGCCTTGTGTGATACGCGCCAGACACTCTTTGCTGGCCCAAAGAGTACCCAGAAAGGCCGACTTGTTCGTTGGTGTTGTCCGGGTCGGTTGTAGGCGCTCCCGGCGCCGACAACCTGAAAATTCGTCCTGAATTTTCCCCTGGGGGAGTGGGTGACTTTGGGGGCGAAACTCGTTTTGGACAGAAATGTGCCAGTGTTTTTGCTGATTAAGCAAACAACAAATAACTAAACCATCAGTAGAAGTTCAGCTAGAAGGAGATTCCTTACCTTCAGGTATATATTTGACTGCGCTTTTCTCCCTATGGACTATGCAGAGCTGGATTCACACATTTTTGAATGCCAACCGGAAAGCCCTTCAGGCGCTATACACAAACAATGAAAATGGCCATGTTTAACGATAAAAAAGAATAAACATGAACCTTTGGCTATGCTACCGTAAATTCGATATTTAATTTGATGGAGATAGATAATGAGCGGGAGTTGGGGTAACTTCTTTCCGTACTTTGCTGGAGCTTTTAAGCTTATTGTATTAGGTATTGGAGGCTACTTCGCTATTAAGTGGCATTTTGATGAAGAGGCAAGGGTGAGGGAAGAAAAAGGCGTTGTATTTGATAGGTCACGCTACATGAAGAAGATGGCAATGATACTCGTCTTTCTGGTCGCCCTAGTGATTTTAGTGGTTTATGCCACTAACTGGTTCCTCTACTGACGGGGTTTGCTGTACAAAATTTGAATACAGTCGGACTCGTATATGTACATGACACCTGTTCGAAATACATAATGGGGTATAAACGTGCTAGCGATGATTTGGCTGGCACGTCTATGGACAAGAATGAGTTGGTGCTCTGACTCACAAGCGCTTGACTCGGATAAACTGAATTTGGGCAAAGCCTGACTATAGAAGATTTTGCCCAAGCAGTGAATTTTCAATTTATGTGTATTAGTTCTGACTAGATCTGACACTTCAATTTGAAATGAAGAGAGTTACCCACTTTGATTAAAGGTGCTGAATCCGTAATCAAAGACAATAAGAGGTAACTCTCATGCTTCATACTAGC
>NZ_JACYTP010000013.1 GCF_014841115.1 Photobacterium arenosum | reverse complement strand
GCTAGTATGAAGCATGAGAGTTACCTCTTATTGTCTTTGATTACGGATTCAGCACCTTTAATCAAAGTGGGTAACTCTCTTCATTTCAAATTGAAGTGTCAGATCTAGTCAGAACTAATACAATGTAGTGCCGGTGGCCGTTATCGCCAAGATCATTAGTTCAGAAATCCCTGTAAACTAAGTCGTTTAGTTAAGTGGGCCATAATTCACTGAAGCTGATTAGTGAGCTGAGTTTTCTGGTATGTCGATCCAACACGCCAATAATACCAGCAGTACTAGTTGTTTCGGGCTCACTTCAAGATAGAAACGTTTACGCAGCACTCTTAACCTCCGTAGGAAGAAAAAGGTGCTGGACACATCCTGCACCTTTTTAATTACTCTTCTGCGTCGAAAACTATATTGCCCTGTAACACTGTCATTAAGATCTTAGTGTTTGCAATCTTATCGATCGGTAAACGAGTGATATCATGTTCCAAGATGGCAAAGTCTGCTGATTTACCAACGTCTATCGAGCCAGAAACATCACTGATTCCTAAACTTTCAGCAGCATTGATGGTGTAGGCATCAATCGCTGAATGAATATCTGGCATTCCTGTTTTACCCATTTTAAGGCTATTGGCGATACCAACTAATGGATTGATATCATGGACATTCCAGTCACTACTTAATGTGACGTTAGCTCCCGTATCAATGATGGCTTTCAGGTTCATCATGGCTCTGGTGCGCTTTGCACCAAGAAAAACTTCTGCCCATTGATGATCATGGTAGGCCACATAATCTGAGCCTACCTGAAAATCTGCCGTCACATCCAGTTTGGCAAAACGAGGCACATCTTCAGAGTTCACCAACTCCACATGGGTTAGTGTATAAGGCTTTAACGCCCCTTGATTACGGATGTATTCGATAGCATTTAATGACTCACGAATGCCGCCATCACCAATGGCATGGATATGAGCGCTGTAACCAATCTGATATAGCGCTTCAAGCCACTTCTTCATTTGCAGCGATGGAATATAGTTAATGCCGTAAGGCTCGTCAGGAATATAGGTGTCCAGATACGGAGCCAGCGTTTTTGCTGTTCCGTTTATAAAAATACCATCGCTATACATTTTCACTTGATCAACCAGCAGTAAACGAGACTTGTCGCTGGATTGAATTTTCTTCAAAAATGCAAGCTGTGGCTCCACGGAATCAGCCGGATAAATCCACGGGCGAAGCGACACTCTAGCTGTTAGGTCTCCTTCCTTTTCTGCTTTTTTCCAGACCTCATACCAGCCACGCTTCCAATACAGTCGACCGTCGCCAATTGTGGTTATGCCATGTGCTGCAGCTTCTTCAAGACCAGCCATTAAGCCTTCGTAACTTTGGTCAAACTGGTTCTCCAAGCTGTTCCATGCCATCTCCATAACAATGTCGCCCGCGTTATCAAGCAAAATGCCATTAAGTTCGCCGGTTTCTTCGTCTTTGAGAATCTTGCCTCCTTGTGGCTCTGTGGCGTTTTTGGTGATTCCTGCTAGCTTAAGGGCTGCTGAATTCACCCACATAGAATGGGAAGTTTGCTCCATAATGACTACAGGCTGATCCGGGAAAATACGGTCAATCACTTCTAAGGGTGTGTAGCGGTTGTCATCGCTTAAAATAGCATCCAGAGAAAAGCCATAACCCATCAGCCATTCATTCGATTTAGCTTGTTTACGACACGTTTTCAGATAAGGAATCTGCTCTTCCAACGAAGCATCCATACTCAGCTCGCAATTACCTCCAGCCTCTGAAGCCGCTTCAAACACATGGTTGTGGTTATCGATAAAGCCTGGCATCACAAAGGCTTGTTCAACATCAATCATATTGGTTGTCGAGCTGAGATAGGCATTGACTTCGGATACATCCCCAACGTACACAATTTTGCCATTGTCAATTGCAATAGTATCTGCATTGTTGTATCCGTAAATATTCGCGTTAGTGATAATCACATCCGCTTGCTCAGCAGCAAGAGAAACTGGGCTCATGGTTAAGCTCGCTGTTAATGCAAGTAAGTAAACTCGGCTCATTGTTGATCCTTTAATGCCCCACAATATTTGTGAGTATAGAAAGTGTTTCGTTGATTTGACGAAAGCTTACCGCAGTCAAAAAATAATAGAAAAATAGTGAGTATCAGAGTTTTTGGATAGTCTGTTCAAATCAGGTTTCAAGTTACTTATTGTTATAAATTTCACTATTGTTAAAGTAATTAATCTAATAGTATTTTGTTCAGTTGTGAGTTTAGCCGACCAAATCTTGCATTCAGATAATAAGTGCAACACCCGTAACATTCGTAAGTTTTGACCAAGTGCCAGATGGCGAGACCTACTTCCAGGGCAGTAATGCAAGTATCGAAGATAATCTGTCTGATTATACAGGCGTGAGCGGCGAAGCGGATATTGAAAAAGTAGTTGTTGGTTTTGCGGATTAATTGTTACTGGCTTTTCTGATTCCTGTTCCACGGAAATAAAAATGCCGCCTGTGTGAGTTATTACCAGGCGGCTAAAGTTCAGCAAGAGAATATTGTTATTATTGTGTAGGGCTTATTTCAGTGCAGGGAAGGTCTGATAGCGAACGCCCATCATTTGTTCCATACAGTGAACGACCTGGCAGCTGTAGCCAAATTCGTTGTCATACCAGATATACAGCACGCAGCGCTTATCTTGTGCGATAGTTGCCGCACCATCGACAACACCCGCATGGCGAGAGCCTACTATGTCGCTGGATACAATCTCAGTCGATTGGGTGTAATCTATCTGACCAGACAAAGCCGAATTCAAAGCGACGTTTCTCAGGTAGATGTTCAGTTCTTCCGCAGAGACATCAGTACCCAGATTCAGGTTAGCCACGGCCATGGACACATTCGGGGTAGGGACACGAATTGCGTTACCTGTCAGTTTACCGGCCAGTGCAGGCAGTGCTTTCGCCACCGCTTTGGCTGCGCCTGTAGAAGTCAGTACCATATTCAGTGATGCTGAGCGTCCACGACGTTCGCCGGAATGGAAGTTGTCGATCAGGTTCTGATCGTTGGTGTAAGAGTGAACAGTTTCAATGTGCCCGTTCAGTACACCGTACTTATCATGAACGGCTTTCAGTACCGGTGTAATGGCGTTGGTGGTGCAGCTCGCGGCTGAGATAATGGTATCTTCACTCAGAATGTCTTTTTCATTCACACCGAATACGATGTTCTTGATCTCACCTTTACCCGGCGCAGTCAGCAGCACTTTCGCTGCACCCGGGCACTTCAGGTGCTGGCTCAGGCCGTCAGCATCACGCCAGATACCTGTGTTATCGACCACAAGCGCATTGTTGATGCCGTAGGTGGTGTAATCTACATCCGCCGGGCTGTTTGCATAAATAACCTGAATGTAGTTACCGTTAACAATGATGGCTTTACGCTCTTCATCAACAGTAATGCTGCCGTTAAACTGGCCGTGTACAGAGTCACGACGCAGCAAGCTGGCGCGCTTTTCCAGATCGCCATGTTTACCACCGCGGACCACAATCGCTTTCAGGCGCAATGGGTAGCCTGGGCCACTTTTCTCAATCAGCAGACGAGCCAGCAGGCGGCCAATCCGTCCGAAGCCATAAAGCACGACATCACGTGATTGCAGCGTTTGTGTACTGCTCAGGGATTCAGCCAGTGCCGTTGTCAGGAAATCGTCCAGATGGCTTTCGTCATTGTGATCTTTCCAGTACGCATGTGCCAGCTGACCAATATCGATACGGCAAGGCGACAGGTCCATGTCGTTCAGCTTTTCGACCAATGGCAGGGTCAGGGAAGGGGAAATATCAGAGCCGGTATAACGGCGACCAACACGGTGGGCTTTAATCAGGTCGATAACAGAGGCATTGACTACCTGACGACCGAACAACAGCACTTCGACGCCTTTTTGTCGATATAGCTGGCCAAGAATTGGTGAGATGGATTCAGCATTAGTTTGACTTGTTTGCCAGTCTAGGAGGTAATTTTCCGGACTCATCTTTACTTAGGACCTTTCACATATTGGGAAGAAAAACAGGCATTTATCCTGTGAGCTGTTATCGTTTTTATGGGCAGGGATTGTAACGGTGCATGGGTTATTATCCTAGTAAAATTAATCACTTGTATTTGTGATCTAGATCTTTTGTAACTTGTGATCTTGGTCGTTTGCTCAGAGTGATATGCTGGAATAAGTGTGAGGTAAGAAATAACTTATTTTTTAAGTAATATTAGGATGATTGTAATAAAACAAGAAAAAATGGCTGCCAGGGAACAACTCTTCAATAAAGTTGGTATTTTTACAAAAAAAATCAGGTGACGCCGCCAAAACGGTGTCAAGCCCTGCAGAAATCGCTGTCACCAGCTTGCTGGTAAGTTTTTTCTCAGTATTCGGTGATATTTTAGTCAGTAAAGTGTTTTGCCATTGGTAGCGCTCAGGCAGAATGCCGCTTTTGTCGTCTCTGTGTACTGTCGGACGCTTTCTTCAGTGAACAGACAAAGCGTGATAAAACTCACGTCATCTGTTAATATGCTCGCCAATTTCCGATGAAAAGCTGCCAATGCTATCAGGCAGCTTTTTTCATGTCTGATTATTGTTGTAGGAACCTATTTTGATCACAACAGCGAACATCACCATGCAGTTTGGCGATAAGCCTCTGTTTGAAAACATCTCCGTTAAATTCGGCGAAGGAAACCGTTACGGCCTGATCGGTGCTAACGGTTGCGGTAAGTCGACGTTCATGAAAATCCTGAGTGGGGAACTGGAGCCTTCTGCTGGTGTGGTCAGTAAAGATCCTAACGAGCGTATGGCGAAGTTAGGTCAGGATCAGTTTGCTTTTGAAGAGTTCACTGTAGTTGACACCGTGATTATGGGTCACAAAGAATTGTGGGAAATCAAAGCGGAACGTGATCGTATCTACTCGCTGCCGGAAATGTCTGAAGAAGACGGTATGCGTGTTGCCGATCTGGAAACCGACTTTGCTGAAATGGACGGTTATTCTGCTGAAGCCCGCGCGGGTGAATTGCTGCTTGGGCTGGGTATTCCTGAGCACCTGCACTTTGGCCTGATGAGCGAAGTGGCACCTGGTCTGAAAGTACGGGTACTGCTGGCTCAGGTGCTGTTTGCTGATCCTGAAATCATGCTGCTGGACGAACCAACGAACAACCTGGATATTAATACTATCCGCTGGTTAGAGCAGGTTCTGATGCAGCGCAACTGCACTATGATCATTATTTCGCACGACCGTCACTTCCTGAACACTGTTTGTACTCATATGGCGGATCTGGACTACGGTGCATTGCGTCTGTTCCCGGGTAATTATGATGAATACATGGTGGCAGCGACTCAAGCCCGTGAACGTCTATTGGCCGACAATGCGAAGAAGAAAGCGCAAATTGCTGAGCTGAATACGTTTGTCAGCCGTTTCTCTGCTAACGCTTCGAAAGCGAAACAGGCTACCTCTCGCCAGAAGCAGATTGATAAAATTCAGCTTGATGAAGTGAAAGCCTCCAGCCGTCAAAACCCGTTCATCCGCTTCGAACAGGAAAAAGAACTGTTCCGTAACGCACTGGAAGTGGAAGGGCTGAAGCAGGGTTATGGTGAGAACATCCTGATCAATGGCGTTAACCTGATGGTAGAAGTCGGTGAGCGTATTGCAATCATTGGTGAAAATGGTATCGGTAAGTCAACTTTCCTCAATACCCTGGCAGGCGTTATGACGCCGATGAGTGGTATGATTAAGTGGTCTGAGAATGCCAATATCGGCTTCTACGCGCAGGATCACTCCGCAGATTTCGACACCGACATGAATCTGCTGGACTGGATGGGCCAGTGGAAAAATGAAGGCGATGACGAGCAGGTTGTTCGCGGTATTCTGGGTCGTATGCTGTTCTCGCAGAATGACATCAAGAAATCAGTTCGTGTGATTTCCGGTGGTGAGCAAGGCCGTATGCTGTTCGGTAAATTGATCATGCAAAAGCCAAACATCCTGTTAATGGATGAGCCAACTAACCACATGGATATGGAGTCTATTGAGTCTCTCAACCTGGCGCTGGAAAACTACAAAGGAACATTGATGTTTGTCTCTCACGACCGTCAGTTTGTATCCTCGGTTGCTACCCGCATTATTGAAATCACCAAAGACGGTGTAAATGACTTCCACGGTACTTATGATGAGTACCTGCACAAGCAAGGCATTGAGTGCTAATCCCGTACTTTTAAAGACAGCCGCCTTTCCGGGCGGCTTTTTTTATGCAAAATAGGAAGCCGAACGGCCAATGTGCCCTGAACCAGAGTTAAGGAAACCATCATGAATATCTGGGTTGATGCTGATGCTTGCCCGAATGTGATCAAAGAAATCATTTTTCGTGCCGCTCATCGGGTAGGCGTCTGCACGACATTGGTTGCGAACCATGCCATCCGTATCCCGCCGTCACCGCATATCCGAGCAGTGCAGGTGATGGCTGGCTTTGATGTCGCTGATAATCATATCGTTCAGCAGCTTGAGCCTGGTGATTTGGTGATTACTGCCGATATCCCGCTTGCGGATGAGGTCATTACTAAAGGTGGTCACGCGCTTAATCCACGTGGCGAAATGTACAGTAAAGATACGATTAAACAGCGCCTGCAAATGCGGGATTTTATGGAAACTATGCGCAGCAGCGGTATCCAAACCGGTGGCCCGGCACCTATCAGTCAGGCTGACAGACAGCAATTTGCCAATAAACTGGATGTCTTCCTCGCAAAAGCTCGCTGATAAGCACTGTAATACAGGCTCCTGTTATGCTGATTGGGGCCTGCCATTCTTCTTTCTTCCATTGCATGATTTCGATTTTGCACTTCATGCCAGGCTTGCTCTCCATACGTGCTCTCCATGCGTGCTCTTTATGCCTGATATGCCCTTTACCGGGCGGGACAATAATAAATACCATGCGCTCAGACTCTTATTTTTAATAAACAACTTGTTTCACCTGCATTTTGATGAATAAAATTCATGCTGATGAGTTGGTTATGAAAAATAAGGAATAGCTGTGCTTGAACTGACCACCCAAAGATGCGTACTACGCCCACTGACCCTGAGTGATGCCGGGGCCTTGTTTGATATTTTCTCTGATCCGGATGTGATGAGATATTGGGATAGCAGCCCATGGCAATCCATTGAAGAGGCGAATGATTATATACAGGCATCAAAACCGTCATTGGATGAGCCGGAAAAGCTGGTATTGGGTATTTATGAACAGCCTGAGCAACGGCTGTTAGGCAAGTGCATGCTCTTTAATATTGACCAAGATTCGCGCAGGGCAGAGCTGGGTTTTGGTATTTCCAAAGCCCACTGGGGCAGAGGCCTTGTTCAGGAAGTCGCTTCTGCCCTGATTCAGTTTGCTTTTCAGGAAATGCAACTCAACAGGTTGGAGGTAGAAATTGACCCGGATAACACAGGATCGGCAAAAGTATTAACAAAACTGGGTTTCTCACAGGAAGGGTATTTAGCAGAAAGGTGGATTGTCGACGGTAAAATGTCAGATTCAGCGATTTATGGTTTACTTGCCAGAAAATGGCGTGCTTGAGCGGGTTTGACTATTGCAAATACACAGCAGCAAGTTCGTTGTTACTTTTTTGCCATGATAACGGCCTGTAAGATGACTTATTACTGACTGACGCCACAGTTTCTTCGTGTAAGGGGTTTTTGAGCAATACTTACAGGTAAATGCTGCACAATGACACGTTGGAGGCAATATGTTTACTGTTGAAAAAGTGGGTAATGACAGGCTCGACATTGAAATGAGCGGTAAGCTGGATTCTGAAGAGATGAGAGCGGCGTTAGATGAACTGCTTAATATGTCATCAGATATTCAGAATGGCAAAATGCTGTTTGATATAGTGGAATATCAGCTGCCTTCCATGGGGGCGATTGGTGTTGAATTGTCACGCTTTCCATCAATGATGAGGTTTATCCGTAAATTTGACCGTGCAGCGGTGTTATCTGATACAAACTGGGTCAAAAAAGTCAGCGAAGCCGAAGGTTTCTTGATTCCTGGTCTGACGATTAAATCCTTTAATCGCGATCAGCGTGACCAGGCCGAGGCATGGCTGGAAGGGTTCGGCACGGACTCGTGAGAGTCTGTGGAGCCGGATACCAACGGAAGGAACAAATTAATTATATGTATCATGTAATGTTTGATGTGGACGATACATTAATTCAGTCCAGCCAGTTTGATGAAAGTTGTTTTGTTAAGGCGGTGAAGTCGGTAACTGGTCTGGATCTATATCAAAGCTGGAGTGATTATCCGCATGCTACCGACAGGGGGATCCTTCGCACTTTTATTGAAATTCAGGCGCCAGATGAAGAGCTTGTTGATCTTGAGAGGCGAGTAAAAGCGGTTTTCATTCAGAATATCAGGGAGCGTTTGAGCAATCGCCCTGCACTAGAGGTGAGTGGAGCCAAAGCATTTTTTCATCGTTTGCTGGGCGATGATCGCTTTATTGTGTCTCTGGCAACAGGTGGCTGGCGGGAAACGGCAAGAATGAAGCTGATATCTGCAGGCTTTAACATTAATGATGTCAGTATGGCGTCATCAGACGATCATTATTCCCGCGCTCGTATCATGGAACTCGCCCGGGAGAGAGCGGGCGATACGGATTTACAACTGACCTATTTCGGTGATGCCGAATGGGACGTTCGAACGTGCCAGGAGCTGGGTGTTAATCTGGTTATCGTTGGGAATAAAGTCAGTCACTGTCAGACCATTCATGACTATCACAGTGACGATCAGGCGCTGTACTACATTACTAACCGGTAGGGCGATACACTAATAACAAGCCGTCTGCATTCGGCCATCACATCAAGGAAGCTAAATGGATAAAAAGGAAATTATGGCTTTATACAATCAGTTTGAACGTATAGGGCAATCCGTGCCCGGCTATGAAAAGCAAGTGAATGGGTCGGTTGTCCGATGCGTCTCACCCGAGCCACAGGGCAGCTACATTACGTATTTCCACTTTGATGAAGAGCAGGCAATGCCGGCGATCAAAAAAGAAATTCACTTCTTTTCAGAACAGAAGAAATCCTTTGAATGGAAAACCTATTCCACAGACTCACCCGCTAATATAGGCAAACACCTTATAGAACAAGGTTTTACTCAGGAGGATTCTGAGTCCTTTATGGTGCTGGAATTGGACAGCATACAAAATATTTTGCCTGTGACTGCGGACATAACTGAAGTTTATGATCTTGATGGTATTCGTGAAGCCATGTCTGTGCAGGAAAAAGTGTGGGGTACAGATCATACAAGTCATGCCTTTCATTTACACCAGATTAAGCAGGCTTGCCCAGAAGATGTCGCTGTTTATGTTATCTATGATAATCATATTCCCGTTTCGTCGGCCTGGGTTTTATACAGCGCCGACAGCCCGTTTGCCGGCATTTGGGGGGGAAGCACATTGTCCGAATACAGGAGCAAAGGTTATTACACAGCGTTACTGCACCGGAGGATTAATGATGCCAAACAACGTGGAATTCGCTACCTCACTATCGATGCATCCGCTATGAGCCGGCCTATTGTAGAAAAGCACGGCTTTAGGTTCATAGCAGAAACGACGCCATACTTTCTTGACGTTAATCACTGACAGGCAAATACCTGCCTGTCACCATTTTTCGGCCTATTTTCCACGATTGATTGCAAGATGGCGGAGATAAAAACGCGAAAATTATCCATCGATCACCCATGTCTTTATCTATTCTGATCTTGACGGATAGCATCCGGTAATTCGTGCTATCCAGCCTGAATTGCATGAGGTCGGAGGGCGCATGGACCGGAAATACGTTATTACCAGCTTTATCTACGCTATCCTCGGGCTGTTGTTAGGCATCTACATGGCTGCTTCTCATAACCATGGTCAAAGGGTGACACATGCTCATATCATGCTGGCCGCTTTTGTTGTGTCTTTCATCTATGGTTTGTGCCATCGATTATGGCTGACAAACGGCTCAAGTGCTTTATCCCAGATTCAGTTTTATGTCCATCAGGCAGGCATTTTGGTGTTGGTTGTAGGGCTATTTCTACTGTATGGCAATGTCGCTGAAGCGGATGTGCTGGATCCGATTCTGGCATTGGCGTCGGTGGCAGTATTGGTGGGAATGATTCTGATGACAGTTTTGTTTATGACATCAGGCAAAAGTCAGTAATCAGGGCGAGGTGAGTTTCGCCCTGATTGCATAATACTGCCTTTAGTTCTCAGTTTTCTCGGCGCTTGCAGGTGCAACCTCTTTTTTGGCGCTTTCTTTTTTCGCTTTTTGCTCTTCAAGAATGCGTTTTGGTGTGGATTCTTCTTTTTCACGCTGGCGATAGGCTAATGCGTAGCTCCAGCTTGAGGTCGGCCGGGTGAGTAATGAATCCAGTGCTTTGGTATTGACTTCATCAAACTGACCCAATTCTTTCGCAGTTTTGCCTGATGAGGCAATGTTTTCATCATCTGCCGCCGCCACAATAAGGCTTGCCGCTTCTTTAAGTGCAGCAGTGTATTCATCGGGGTCGTTAAGGTCGTAACTCGACACCTTCATTTTTTTACGCAGATACTGGGCCCAGTGATATTGCATATAGGGAATAGACATAGGCCGGATCAGAGGGTTCACCGTTTTGCCTTTATCGGGATCGCTGTAAGCGATATTGCGCAGGAAAAAGACCAGTGACAAATATTTATCATGCTTTAACTGCTTCATACCCAGATACTCAGGTAACTCAGAAGGTTTGATTTTTTCGCCACGGGTATCAAACAGCCAGAATTGCCCAGCTTCTTTCATCGCATTCCAGACTTCATCAATATCATCGCCGGCCAGGCTTTGTGTGACTTTCACTTTTACAGGAACACTGGTTCCACCGTTAGGCATATCCCAGAATGTCGTCAGAATATGATGACCAGAGAGCAGGTAAAGGGTTTTACCGTCCGGCGCAAGCAGCACGGTAGGCAGGGCATCCTGATTGCTGCCTGGCGGTTCTTGGCAAGTATAGCTTTCCAGATCGGTCGGTTTAGACTGGTGATCCCATGTTTTCACACCTTTGCCTCCGCTAGTCAGGCAAAGGTCATCAAACATTTGGGCCGGGCGTGCTTCGTAACGGCCCAGGCTGGCAAACACCCTGTCAAAAGCAAGAACAGGTTGTGTTGGTAACAGTGCATCCAGTT
This sequence comes from Photobacterium arenosum, assembly GCF_014841115.1. Taxonomy (GTDB): domain Bacteria; phylum Pseudomonadota; class Gammaproteobacteria; order Enterobacterales; family Vibrionaceae; genus Photobacterium; species Photobacterium arenosum. The sequence continues at coordinate 137,068 of NZ_JACYTP010000013.1, read as the reverse complement.
TAACCGTCAGCACGTCGCCCACTTGAATAGAATTATCCTCGTTGTTTTTGTTGCTGTCATCGCTTTCGGCCTGACTGGGTGCTTTTGCGGCTGCTTTTTCTTCCTGAGCTGCAAGTGCAGAACCTGTGACAGCAGCACCTAACATGGAAGCAAAAACTAAGCAGGCAGTACGATGTAATCGCATGAGAGCTCCTCACTGATAAGGGTAGCAAATTGAGTTTAGCAAATAGCTAAGGTCGCGTTGTATAAGAAATAATACTGAAATCGGGCGGGGGAAGTATCAGATGGCTGTCAAAAAACTGTCGTCACTTAGAAACCCGATCAGAGTCGGGCTTCTAGTTATACGGGAAGATCAGGCAAATCGTTTTTCAAGATATTGAATAATGTCAGAAGATTCATACATCCATTCCACATGTCCATCTTCTTTTTCAATTCGCAGACAAGGTACCTTACGTTTTCCGCCGCCATTAATCAGTTCCTGTTCGAAGGCAGGTTTCTTCGCATCAAGGGTTTTGAGAGGAAGAGCCAATCGTTTGGCACTGCGGCGGACTTTGACACAGAAAGGGCAGGCATCAAATTGGTAAAGTTTCAGCTTTTCAGCCGCCACATTGATTTCGCTTTGCTCAAGGGCAGAGCGTTTCATGGATTTTGGCGTAAATACAACATTGAGCAGCAGGATAATCCGGCCAAGGAACCATCGAACAAATTTCATTGGAATGTCTATCTCTATAGTTCAGATTTTAGTGACAGGATTGTAACGTAAAAGCCCTCCTAACGTCACCAGTGTTCCAACTGCAGCATGGTATCAGCAGAGACCGAAAATCCGCGTTGTTAACTGCTCGGAGGCTGGTGCTGGCAAAAGTCATCTGGCGGATGGCTAAATTAGCTGTTTCTTATTGATAAACAAAATAGTTAACTTGAGCACACTTGGTGTCACAGAGCTTGAAAAACAAATTGGACACTCTATCATTTGCTGTAGTGTTGGGTGGAATAAGCAAAAGATATGGTTGTTGAATCTGATGGTTATCACGCGCTGATTGAGTATTTTACGGAACACCTGAGTGTGTTTGCGGTAAGCGGTACTGATGCAAGTGAGGAAACCGTAGAAAATGTTGTCACGGATCTGATCGCTACAAACCTGATGGCGGTGTTTGGTCAGAACCCGGATCTTGAACCGGAGTTTCGATTCAAGCTAATGCAGGAAGCCGATGCTGTATTGGATGATATGGCGGAAATGCTAGGCGGCTTATGGCAGAAAAACCCGGGAATTGAGCAAATTACTTTCCTGGAAGATTATATCAGCCTGGTCAAAAACCTGTTTGACAGTGTGATAAGTCAACAAACTTCACACGCCTGAACACAATGCTCGGAGAGCGACATCCGGCAAGCAACACAGAAGCAGCTGAGGCTGCTTTTTTTGTCGCTGACATTTAGCTAACTGCAGGCTTTCGTTACATATTTTTTACCTTTGACATTTTATTGTCATATTTGAGCCGTATGTTAACGGCGAATTTAATGAGAATAGGATCACAGTTATTGTCCTGTAACGTGTTGGAACTGGTTTTGCTGGGGCAGAAATTGTGGCATTGACAAAGGTTCATTATGACAAAAAAACGCACTCAACGGACAAGGCTGTCAGTTGTGGTTCTGATACAGTCAGTCTTTCTGCTTCTTGTGGTTATCGGTGGATTGCTATCATTCTTTGGTAATCAAGGGCTTAACCGTGTTTCTACGCAGTTCGCCTCGCTGAGCCAGCAGGCATTACCCGTCGCAACCCTGAATGCCGAAATGGTAGAGGGATCACTGGCTTCCGCCCAGAGTCTGACAGAGGTGATAAATAGCCGGACAATAGAAACCTTGGAGACGGCACTGAACACACTGAAAAGTAATGAACAGCATGTAGAAGATGCCGTAGCAGAATTGCAGCAGCTGGCGACTGAACATAGCATTAGCTGGCTTGAAAATGATGTCAGTGCTTTTGAAAGCGATCTCACCACATTTAATCAACTTGTCTCGTCCATTCAACAAACACAGCAGCAAATTCTGACCAATCAAGCCAAGCTGGAATCTGACAAAGCTACGATGAACTATGCTGTTTCATCTGTTCGCTCTGAAATGAGCAGGATCAGCATCGGGTTGTACGCTGGCGATACTGCGGCTATGGGTCATGTGACTAACTTCATTAATCATTCCCAGGAAATGGGAAACAACATGGTGGCTTTGTTGTTTGAAAGCGATCTGAAAAAAGCCGAAGCGTACGCTAAAGATCTGAATCGGACTAATTTGTCAGGCATGTTATACGCGTGGAAAGAGCTGAATCGACTAAATCCTGAATTGGCGGAATACTCCAGTTTATCTGTACCGTTTGATATGGTGAAAGAGCTGTTTAGCGAGCAGGGTATGGTCGCGCTCAAGCTCGATACGCTTCGCCTGATACAGACGCAGGCTGAAAAAGCCGATCAGGCAAAAGTGCAGGTGGAAAAAATCATGCTCAAGCTGGGAGATATGGAGACAGGTTCACAGCGCATGATCTATGAAAGCGAACAGGGTGTTCTGGCCGCCAGCGACAATGCCAAAATGATTTTTATTGCCCTGAGTGTCGCCGGTTTGCTGTTGGCGCTACTAGCCGGCGCCTGGGTCAGCAAAACGGTTCGCCTTTCTTTGCAGCGTCTGGATGATGTGATCAAGGCAAACAGCGTGGGTGATCTGACAGTCATCGCAGACGAAAACGCACCGAAAGAATTTGCCGAACTGGCCAGTTTGCTGAATCAGTCAAATCGGACCAACAGCCATGCCATGGCGCAACTCAGTGAGAATGGCCATACCTTAACTCAGGCGGCTGAGCGTAGTCAGGCCGCTTCGGCGCAGTCTCGCCGCGCACTCAGTCAGCAGAGTGATCAGTTGAGCACTATTGCTGCTGCCATCACTGAGCTGGAAGCCTCTATCAAAGAAATCGCGCAAAGTACCACTGAGTCGGAAACCGAAGCCGAAGCGGCCAATACGCTGGCGCAAGAAGGGGCCGGGATTATTGCGCGCAGCACCGAAAGACTGCAGTCTCTGGATGTTCAGTTTGCGCGAAACGAGGCCTGTATGATCTCGCTTGATGAACACGTCGGCAAAATTACAGAAGTCGTGGAGCTTATCAGCACGATTGCCAACAATACCAACCTTCTGGCGCTGAACGCGGCAATCGAAGCGGCACGGGCGGGTGAGCAGGGACGCGGTTTTGCCGTGGTGGCCGACGAAGTCAGAAAACTGGCCAGTGAGACCAACCAGCAAACCGAGTCGATCCGCCGGACTATCGCCGAGCTGCACCAGGCGGCAGAAGAGGCGAACACGGCAATGCAGGAAAGCCGTAGCGAAATGACAGCCTCCATTAATCTGAGTGGCGAGGTTGAATCGGCTATTCAGAGTATACAAGGCGCCATTGCCCGGATTACCGATAAAGTGATCACGATTTCTGCTGCCACACAACAACAGGAAAATGCTTCCATGGAAGTGGGCCGAAGTGTTGAGGAAGTCGCCAGCCAGGCCAGCCTCAACAATCAGCAATTATCGACGCTGGTAGAGGAAGCCAGAACTGTGTCTGACATTGCGCGGGAGCAGAGCCAGATGCTGACGCGCTATAAAATTCTGGACCCTGCCGTTTAGAAACCGCAGGCATAGACTTGTCACCGGGTCACTAACGCCAGTAGAATGCTGGCGTTTTTTCTTTCCCTGGTAGTCTAGCTATGCGTATCCACGCTGTTCATAACCTGTATGAAATGCGTCTTGCCCGTTCAACACGGCCATTTCTGGCACGGGGTGGAAAAGTTGAGCGTTGTCAGTTCTGCATGCTCAGAGCCCACCTTTGTATCTGCAGCCATAAACCACAGATTGAGTCTGACGCCGCTTTCATGCTGATTATGTATGATGATGAAGTGCTGAAGCCCAGTAACACCGGCAGGCTGATTGCCGATCTTTTTATCGATACCTTTGCATTTATCTGGTCTCGAACTGAGCCTGATCCCGCCATGCTTGCGGTGCTGACTGATCCCCAATGGCAACCTTATGTGATTTTTCCTGCGGAATACGGTACCCCAGAGCGTGTCGCAAGCGAGGTTGTGCCTGCGGCCGGCAAACGGCCATTGTTTATTTTGCTTGACGGAAGCTGGTCTGAAGCGAAAAAAATGTTTCGTAAAAGCCCGTATCTGAACGAATTTCCTATGCTGTCAATTACGCCTGAGTCACGTTCACGTTATCAGGTAAGGGAAGCGGCCAAGGACAATCAGCTGGGTACGGCAGAAGTCGCGGCCCGGATCGTGGCCAGTTTCGGTGAGCAGGAAAATGCCCGAATGCTGGATCTCTGGTTTGATGTATTCAGAGAAAATTATATGGTCGGAAAACTAAACCGGTCTTTGCCTGAAGACTCGGCTTTGGCGCGCCTAAAGCAGGCGGTGCTCTCCGAAGCTTGTGTGTAACCGTGCTTTTCAGCTTTGCATTGCTTACTTAATATAATTGTGCGCTTGCGCTGATTGATACACTGCTAAATATGGTTTGTGTCACAGTCTGTATATGCTGATAAATGGATAATTTTTGCAGCGCAAAATAATGGAGACAACGATGTATTACGGCTTCGATGTAGGAGGCACTAAAATTGAATTTGGTGCTTTCAACGAACAACTTGAGCGTGTGGCCACTGAACGTGTACCTACGCCGGGTGATGATTATGAGGCGTTAATTGAGACGCTGGTGGAATTGATCGGTAGAGCGGATGAACGTTTTCACTGTAAAGGGAAAATTGGTATCGGTATCCCAGGTATGGAAGACGCCGAAAATGGCACAGTGCTGACGTCCAATATCCCTGCTGCAAAAGGCCGCCACCTGCGTCGAGACCTTGAAAGCCGTCTTGGCCGTACTGTCAGTATTGATAACGATGCAAACTGTTTTGCTTTGTCTGAAGCATGGGATGAAGCATTGCGTGATGAACCGTCTGTGCTGGGGCTGATTCTGGGCACGGGTTTTGGCGGTGGTTTAGTGTTTAACGGAAAAGTGTTTTCCGGTAAAAACCATGTCGCCGGTGAACTGGGCCATACGCGTCTACCCATTGATGCCTGGTTTCACCTGGGTGAGAAAGCCCCTCTATTCCAATGCGGCTGTGACAACAAAGGGTGTATTGACAACTATCTGTCCGGGCGCGGTTTTGAACAGCTTTATGCGCATTATTTTGGAGAGAAAGTCCCGGCGGTTGAGATAATCAAACACTACAACCAAGGTGAAGCGAATGCCGTTGAGCATGTTGAACGTTTTGTTGAACTGCTGGCCATTTGTCTGGGTAATCTGCTGACAGGCTTGGATCCACATGTGGTTGTTCTGGGCGGCGGTTTGTCCAATTTCGAACTCTTATATGATGAGTTGCCAAAGCGTTTGCCTAAGCACCTGCTGTCGGTGGCCCGCGCACCTAAAATCATCAAAGCCAAACATGGCGATGCGGGCGGTGTCCGTGGCGCGGCTTTCCTGAATATCGAAACGGTCTGAACCATACCCTTATTATGCTGAAGGCACCCGCAAGGGTGCTTTTTTATTGGTAACTCACCGCAACAGGGGATAGAATCCCTGCTTTTTCGTGATCAAGGCAGCGGTATGGCGTTTTCCAAGTTAGGGCTACAGGCTGAAATTCTTTCAGCGATCAATACGCAAGGCTTTACAGAACCGACTCCGGTACAGCAACTGGCGATCCCTGCTGTGCTGGCGGGAAAGGATGTGCTGGCTGCAGCACAGACAGGAACAGGAAAAACCGCTGCTTACGGATTGCCGATGCTGGATCGGATGCTCAGCCAAACCGCTAAGAATCAGGGGCTGGGTAAGGGCGCGCCAGTCAGAGCCTTGATTCTGACGCCGACCAGAGAGCTGGCGCAGCAGGTACAGGACAACATGGACGCCTTCTGTGCTGTTTTACCTCTCACATCTGTGGCTGTGTATGGCGGTACCAGCATGAATATGCAGACCAAAGCTCTCAGAGATCATCCCGAGATAGTCGTTGCCACCCCGGGACGTTTATTGGATCACGCGCATGTCGGTAATATCGATCTCAGTCAGGTGGAATATCTGGTGCTTGATGAAGCGGACCGTATGCTGGATATGGGCTTTCAGGATGAAATTCAGCGTATTTTAAGGCGAATGAAAGCGCCGCGGCAAACTTTGCTGTTTTCTGCCACCTTCTCGAAAGCAGTAAAGAACCTGGCTTATAAGATGATGCAGGATCCTTCTGTCATCGAAGTCACCCCTGCCAATACCACTGCAGAAACCGTGCAGCAGATTGTCTACCCGGTTGATAAACACCGTAAAGCCGAATTACTGGCTTATCTGATTGGCTCACGTAACTGGCAACAGGTGCTGGTGTTTACCAAAACCAAACAGGGATCGGATGCCTTGGTGAAGGAATTACAGCTGGATGGTATTAAAGCTGCGTCCATTAATGGTGATAAAAGCCAGGGGGCAAGACAGCGCGCTTTAGATGATTTTAAATCAGGAAAAGTGCGGGCCTTGATTGCAACCGACGTGGCAGCCAGAGGGCTGGATATAGAACAGCTCTCGTATGTCGTGAACTTTGATATGCCCTTTAAAGCGGAAGACTATGTTCACCGGATCGGACGCACCGGTCGTGCCGGCAGTGAAGGCCTGGCTGTATCGCTGATGAGCCTGGACGAAGAATGGGCGTTAAAGGCGATAGAAGATCTGCTGGATACGCGCTTACCACAAGAATGGCTGGCAGGTTATGAACCTAATCCGACTATTTCGCCTCCGGAACACGCGCCTAAAGGCCGTTCAGCCGATAAACGCCGCATGAAAAAGCAGCTAAAAGTGCATCACGGCAGAGGTAAGCGTCAGTCATCCAAACGTTAGAATTCCAAGTGTTAGAATTTGCCCATTGGGGCGAAAAAGCCACTTAGTGACTAAGTGGCTTTTTAATTGTCGCCCCTAAACCACCGCTTATGGCGGTGGTCATTGTTTAAAGCTGCTTTCTCAGAAGGCGGATATTTACTGCGGCTGACAGAATGTAATTATTTCACACCAGTACAGTGGTCAATCGCGTTTTGCATAATCTCGCGCGCTGTTTTCTCACAAGGCGGCAGTTCGGCATCTGATTGCGCGACAGGCGTTACCCGCTGCCCCCATTTAATCAGGCAGGCCCCCCAGGTCAGGCCGGCACCAAATGCTGCCGACAATATGGTGTTACCGGGCTTGATGAATCCTTCTTCAACCGCTTCACACAATGCAATTGGCACAGTCGCGGCAGAGGTATTGCCGTAGCGATGAATGTTGACGAAAGCTTTTTCCAGCGGAATGCCTGTGTGATCGCACAGGGCTTCAATAATACGCTTGTTAGCCTGATGGGGAATGACTACATCAATCTCATCTTTGTTTAACTGAGCACGTTCCAGCACTGTACTGGCTGCAGAACCCATGCCCCGTACCGCGCGGCGGAAAATTTCACGGCCAACGAAGTTAAAGGTAAAGTGACCCGGATCCGGATTGAAGCGATCCATACACGTGCCGAAGTCAGGAATGGCCAGCACATCACGGCCTTCAGCATCACAACCAAGCTGCGCTTCCTGAAGGCCAAGTTTTTCTTCAGTACGGCTGATGATCACTGCGCCTGCACCATCGCCGAACAGAACGGCGGTGTCGCGTTTGCTCCAGTCGATCAGCCAGGATAATCGTTCTGCACCAATAACCAGCGCATGACGGTAATTACCGGCCTGAATCAGGCGTGTGGCGGTTTCCAGGCTGTAAATGAAACCGGTACAAGCGGCGTTCAGATCGAACGCTGCGGCACGTTTGGCACCTAGATCCAGCGCGACTTTGGACGCAATATTCGGCATCAGTGTGTCAGGTGAGCAGGAAGCGATGATGATTAAATCCAGATCACTGGCTGTTAATCCAGCGGCTGCCAGTGCACGGGCTCCGGCTACCTCTGCCAGCTTCGAGGTATCAACGTGGCTGATGCGGCGCTCCTGAATCCCGGTACGGGATTGGATCCATTCATCATCGGTTTCGACAAACTGGCTGAGTTCATCATTAGTCAGAATAGCTGGCGGCAAGCACTTGCCCCAACCAGTGATTTCGGCGTGGTACATAGCGATTCTCTGTTCTGGTTATACTTTTAGGCAAATAAAAATTGCAAAAATATGAATTCGGTTGCTTTCTCTACGGGAAAATGCAGGAACATCGGTGAAAACCCATTGAGTCAGCCTGTTATCTTACTTCAAGCTCTAACGGACTCCAAGCTATCAAAGCAGGGATTTGTGCTCATCATCAAACCCTTGGCGTTTACCCGAATTTTCCTGTGTGCATAATGAAATGAACAAAGTGGCAGAGAGGAACCTGGGCAAATGTTAAGAGTGGCAACGGTCGGTACAAATTGGATCACTGACAGTTTTATAGAGGCAGCCCAGCAAACAGGGAAGATCAATCCTGTCGCTGTCTATTCCAGAACAATGGAAAGTGCTGAAAATTTTGCGCGAAAGCACCAGATTAAACGTTGTTTTGATGACCTTGAAGCAATGGCAAACAGTGATGACATAGATGCTGTGTATATTGCCAGCCCCAATGCTTTTCACGCCTCTCAGGCTGAAATCTTTATCCGTGCCGGAAAACATGTGATGGTTGAGAAACCTATGGCATCCAACATTCAGGAAGCTGAGGCTTTAATTGAACTGGCTCAGGCGAAGAATGTGGTGGTGTTTGAGGCGCTGAAAACGACATACAACCCTAACTTTGCCGTGGTGCGAAACAGCCTGAGTAAAATCGGACGGCTGCGTAAAGCGTATTTCAGTTTTTGTCAGTATTCATCCCGTTATGATAGGTATCTCAACGGTGACAACCCGAATACTTTTAATCCTGAATTCGCTAATGGCTCACTGATGGATATCGGTATCTATCCATTGAGTGTCGCTATCGCATTGTTCGGTGAGCCTCAGAGCTTCACGGCTCAAGGTACGTTGCTGGACTCTGGGGTGGATGCTCATGGTACTCTGGTTTTGCATTACGGTGATTTCGATACCGTCATTACTCACTCTAAAGTGAGTGACAGTAAGATACCTTGCGAGTTGCAAGGAGAGCTGGGGACATTAGTGATTGATACCATAGCAGAATGCCGCAATATTGTTATTCATCGCAGAAATGAATCTGATGTGACGCTGTCACGATTTCAGGCAAAAAATACCATGCAGTATGAAGTTGCAGAGTTTGCACGTTTGATCGAAGGTAAAGATTATTATCACTCGGGTCTGGAGCGTAGCCGTATCGTACACACCATAATAACGGTTGCCAGAGAGATTATCGGTATACGGTATCCGGCTGACTCCTAGGTTAATAACACAGCTTGATAACATAAGGTTAACAAAAAGGTTAATAAAAAAAGGTGGCCAATTGGCCACCGGGAAAAAGAGATTGGCTTTGCTATTGTTATTATTATCAGGGTTGTCAGCGCAATCGTTTACCAGAACAGGTAAGCCACCATAGTAAGGAAAGCAATGGCAACAATGTTCAGATAAACGCCGGCGCGCATCATTTCACTTTGTTTGATATGACCAGAACCAAATACAATCGCATTAGGTGGCGTCGCAACAGGGAGCATGAAAGCGCAAGAGGCGGCAACACCAATTAACACGGAAAGAATCACTGGCGATATACCCATAGCATCTGCCACAGAAGCGAAAACAGGGACAAGCAAGGCCGCACTGGCGGTGTTGCTGGCAAATTCGGTCAGGAATACCACGAAAGCGGCCACAACCAGGATGGTGAGCAGCAGGCCAGCCTGATCCAGGAAGCCGCTCAGGCTGTTAGCCAGGAAGATACTGGTACCGGTTTCTTTCAGTACGTTACTCAAACAGATACCACCACCGAACAGCAGCAACACACCCCAGTCGGTTGTTTTTTCAATCTGCTTCCATTTTACGACGCGTGATGCACCCAGCAGAGCGACAGCAAACAGCGCGACCAGAGTGTCAAACTTGCTCAGTCCGCCTAACATACCATTGATGGGTTTACTGAAAATCCACAGCACAACGGTTATTGCAAAGATAGCAAGGGTGATTTTCTTCCCATTGTTCCATTCAACTGGCTTGTGATTCAGCTCGAAAGTGTGGTTCAGGTTTGGTTTGAGCAGGAAGTACAGTACGCCAATCGCCAAAGGTAACAATACGAGTGCGGTAGGCAAGCCGAAGGCCATCCAATCGGTAAAGCTCAGTCCGGCTTCGGCGGCAGCAATGGCATTTGGCGGGCTACCAATAACAGTGGCAATCCCACCGATGCTGGCACAGTAAGCAAGGCCTAATAGTACGAAGACATAGGTGTTACGCTGGTTTTTGGCATCCACTTTAGCCAGTACACCCAACACCAGAGGCAACATCATAGCAACTGTTGCTGTATTGCTGATCCACATAGACAGGCCAGCGGTCACACCGAACAACAGGAAAACGGCGACAGACATCTTTCCTTTCGCCATCGCCAGCACTTTATCTGCGATGGCTTGATCCAATTCTTGACTGCGCAAAGCAGCTGCAAGAGCAAAACCACCCAAAAACAGGAAAATGATGGGATCGGAGAAGTTACCCAGCGCTTGGTTGGTTTTGAAAACGCCAAAACCGACCGCCAGCAAGGGGACGAGTAGTGCTGTGATGCTGACATGAACCGCTTCTGTCAGCCAGAGTACGGCGACGAAAGCAAGAATACTCAGACCCGTTGCTACTTCTTTTTCAACAGGTAATGTATTTAGCAGGACGAAAAATAGGGCGATATCTGCAAGCAGTATCAGGCTGTTCCGGTCAAACAGCCACTGTTTAAGTGTCAGTGCTAAGGCTGTCATATTGGGTTCCTTTCAGATTGACTGTAATTATGGTGTAGGTTTGGCACGAGGCGTTTTTCGCTTCTGTTGTGCTGCCGAACTGAAATGTTGCATTTTTTTTATACTTTGTTAACGCGAATGTGACGTGTGGGCTGAGTTGTCATGGCTTTTGTGAGGTCATGATTTTTGAATGTGTGGGAATCTACCCATTATGTTTCTGCTCGCCTGAGTAGAGACGATGACAAAACAGGCGATGTTGTCTTTACTAGAGTTCGATGTATTGATAACAAGGCATGAGCAAACACAGGTAAAAAATTGCTTATGTCTGGCTTGCGATAGCTGGTCGGGTCAATTATCTTCTGGTGCTTGGTCTTGGTGCTTGAATAAGCCCATCGATCTTAGGCTTTCGGCCGGTGGTTTATAGAACAAAAAACAAGCTAGGTTAACAAATAATGACATCGACAAAAAAAGCATTTAAGAAGCGTATTCAGGAAGAAGCACAGCAGCATTTGAGCCGCGTACGTATGAAAATGCTGAGACAGTATTCACTGCCTGACAAGGGGCAGCGCAAGGAATAAAAAGTCGGTTTTATCATTGAGATAACAGTATTGTTTCATCGTAGCGAAATGCACAACAACCCAGTCAGTTTGGCTGGGTTGTTTTTTTACTGTTATCCCCATCACCACCGCCTATGACGGTGGTGATGGTTCGCTGCAGCAATCTTGGCCTTAGTTGTCTTCTCGATACTTAATTTTACAATATCATCCAATTAGAGTAATTACTTGACACTTTGTTAACAACGTATGCACAATGTGTATATAAAAATTGTTGCTTAATGGTTTGTTGAGGGTGCTGAGTTGTCTGTAAATAATGTTGGTGTTATTGGTGTGGGCCCTAGAGGGCTGGGTGTTGTTGAGAGGATTGTTGCTTCAGCAATGAATAATATCGACGCAGAAATTAATTTGTTGATATTTGACCCGTATTTACCTGGATCCGGATGCCATACCACAGATCAGCCTAATCACTTGTTAGTTAATACTGTTGCAGAACAAATCACAATGTTTGCAGATGACTCTGTTGTTGAGGCTGGCAATATTCTCTCAGGACCAACGTTTTATCAGTGGTTATGCGAGCAGCGACCTTCTAAAGATATCCCTGATGAGGTACATCCTGACGGCTACTACTCTCGAAAACTGTTCGGGCAATACCTTAACTGGGTCTTTAACTACATTCTTGAATTTGCTTCAGTTCGATTGAATATATCTTATATTCCTCTTGAGGTTGTGGATATTGAAGAATCTGACGGTGGCTGGTCAGTAAAAACAGAAGATGAGACTAGGCATAAACTGGATTATGTGTTTATTACAACTGGGCACACTAAGCCCGAGTTGGCAGAAGAACAAAGTGGTTTAGAAATTTGTGACCCGTACCCGATTCAAGAAAAGCTATCAGAAATTCGATGTGGCGACACCGTTGCTGTGAAAGGCATGGGGTTGACAATGTGCGACGTTGTGGCAGAGCTTACGGTAGGTCGAGGAGGCGAGTTTATCCGCTCTGATAACGGCCGATTAGCGTATGCCCCATCCGGGCATGAACCACAGATCATTGCTTATTCACGAACAGGCTTACCTTTGTCAGGTCGAGCGACTAACCAAAAGGGCGCTTCTGCTCAATACAAGGCAAAGTTTCTGACTGCTGATGTGGTGAGAAAGCTTCGTGTTAAAGGCTCTATAGACTTCATCCAAGACGTACTCCCACTCTTAATTAACGACATGGAATATGCGTATTATGAAGCTTACGTACGTGATAAATATGGAGCGATTGAATCACAAAAATTCTGCAACAGTTATTTCTTTTCATTGCCGCCGAAACGGGTTGAGCTGATAAACAGAACAATTAAACCGGAAGATAGATTTTCGTGGCAAAGACTAATTTCCCCAATACCAATGAAAGTACTTTCTTCTAAAGAAGCGTATGGGAAATGGCTGCTGACTTTTATTGAAAATGATTTGTTAGAAGCACAGCGGGGAAATGTGAACAGTCCAATAAAATCTGCCAGCGATGTTTTACGTGATCTTAGGGATTTAATCCGTGACACTATTGATTTCAAAGGATTGACGGAAGACTCTCACCGTTGGATAGATGCAGTGTTTATTCCAATTATGAACCGGATAGCTGTAGGCCCGCCCAAAGAGCGCCTGGAAGAGATGTTGGCACTGGTAGAGTGTGGGATTTTACATCTCGATTTGGGACCTGCGCCCAATGTTGTAGTGGATACTGAGGGTAAACAGATAGTGCTTCAGTCTTCTGTATGGCCTGAATATGAACGACGGGCTGATATTTTAGTCCATGCAAAAATTTCGATGCACAGCCCTAAAGACGATGGAACGGCACTGTGGAAACAATTGCTCTCTAAAGGTTTTACGCGTTTGTATTACAACGGTAAGTATCATCCAGGCGGGATTGATGTGAATAAGACAATGCAAGTGATTAGCCAGGATGGCAGTGTTCACGACAATATGTGGGCACTTGGTATTCCAACGGAAGGCAATAAATTTTATACGTTTATTGTTCCAAGACCGGGCGTGAACTCTACGGCTATTGTGGATGCCGGAAAGGCTGTAAACCAGCTCTTTGCGTTGATGGCTGAAAATCGAAGAGCACTTTCCTATGCAGAGTAATCCGATATTTAACCGATACAGTTTCGCAGGCCTTGGGGCAACACTGATTGGTAATGGCATTGGGCGTTTTGCTTATATCGCTCTGATGCCAGCCCTGATACAAGCCGGTTGGTTTAGGGTGGAAGACGCCACTTATCTGGGAGCGGCAACGTTAATCGGCTACATCTTTGGCGCGCCGGCAGCCAATTTTCTGATCAGGTATTTTACTGTCGGCCAGGTTATCCGAGTCTCCATGCTGGTAAGCAGTATCAGCTATCTGGGTTGTGCGTTTCAGGACGCACCTCTCGCGTGGTTTTACGTGTTGCGCACTCTGGCAGGCGTCGCAGGTGCCATGCTGATGGTGCTCGCACCGCCGGTCATTGTGAGAATGCACAGCGCTAAGGTCAAAACTCGTGTCAGCGGCGTGGTGTTTTCCGGTATTGGCCTGGGTGCCATGTTATCCGGGACACTGATTCCGCTTCTTATCTATCATAGTGTTGTTTCTGCATGGATAGGAATGGGGGTTGTGGCTTTTGTGACTACTGTGCTGACGTGGAATGCCTGGGGAGCAACAGAGCCGTTATCCGGAAGTCGTTCCGCTCCGGCAACCTTCCGGAACATGTCCAGACCGCAGGGGATGACAGTACTACTCATCTTGCTGGCCTATACCTTTAATGCCATCGGCTACTTGCCTCATACTCTCTTTTGGGTGGATTATATAGTGCGTGAGCTTGGCATGTCGTTTGTCAGTGGCGGGCTCTATTGGGCAACGTTCGGGATTGGAGCCGCAATCGGCCCTGTTTTAACGGGTTTTCTTGGTGATCATGCAGGAGTAAGGCGCTCGTTGTTAATTGCTTTTTCTTTGAAGGCACTGGGTGTTTCGCTTCCCTTAATCAGTACTCACCCATTAGCGCTGTTTTTCTCCTCTCTGCTGGTGGGTATTTTCACACCGGGCACTGTCACTTTGGTTTCGACCTATACACTGGAATCTGTCGGCTATGAACTGCATACCAAAGCCTGGAGCGCAATGACCTTGTCCTTTGCTATTTCTCAAGGGGTGGTGGGTTTTATCATGGCATATTATGCCGCTCATCTTTCCTCGTACTATATTCTGTTTGCCGTTAGTGCTTGCGCGCTAGTTGTATCAATTGCATGTATCTTTTTCACGCCTCCTCAACAGGGAAGCGAACCTGTCTCGCAATCTGTATCCTGAACAAGGGAATGACTATGAAACTTTACTTGAATGAAACCTCACCGTTTTCGAGGGTTGTTACAGCAACGGCATTGCTGTCCCGGTGCGATGCTTTGCAACTAATGTGGGTTGATCCCTGGCAATCTCCCGAAGAGTTAGAGCAGGTCAATCCTTTTTGTATTATTCCTGCGCTGGCGCTGAATGACGGTGTCTCGCTCAGTGAAAGCTTATGTATCTGCCAGTATTTGATTGCAACATATCAACCCGAAGCCTTACTCGCCGTGGATAGCCAGAGTGCCCTTGAGATTTCTGTAATGGGATTGGCAAAAACCATGATGGAGTCAGCATTCAGAACTGTGGCGCTAGGACGCTTTGTTGAGGGAGACAATGCACTCAGCCAGCGGGGGAAAACCGGACTGGTTAAAGCATTGCAAAAACTGGAAGCAGAGGCAGGAAGCGCCGGAAAAGATGTGTTGTTTCAGCCTAATCTGGCCACACTTTATCTCCATGTGGCTGTTGAGTACGTGCAATTTCGCCATAGTGAGATTTTTCATGATGCAGCGGGCGATAATATTGCCTTCTTCCTTGAAAACTCTCCCTTCAAACAAGTGCTGCAGACAGTGAGTTTAGAGCGATTAGCGGCAAAACCGGACTTTAAAACACTCATTTCAGCGGGTGTTTAGCTGAAGGCAACTGCGGTATACACAGAAACAGACACACTGCTCAGGCAGTGTGTCTGAACTCAGATCGTGTTGATAAGAAGAGGAGATAATGGTGCTGAGTAAGTCGGCTGCTCAGGCTGTACTTGCTGCAGAGGCGGTTTGGTAAATATGGGCTCTTTGGGGCCGGGAAAGCGGGGCTGCTCGTTCAGAATGTACAGATCCAGTATGGCTTTTACTCTCGCAAACACTTCCCTTAACCGAATTTTGAATCCGGCGAATCCGCGAGGTTCCGGAACGGCCAGACAGATGGCATTCAGATTTTTGTGACTGGCAATAAACAGCGCTCGTTCACAATGGAATTGCTGGGTAATAATGACCAGACTATTAGCTTCAAACACATTTTTAGCCCGGATAACTGAATCCAGCGTCCGGAAACCCGCATAGTCGAGCACAATGACTTCGTCAGGGATCTCGGCTTTGAGCAAATCACGTTTCATAGTCCATGGCTCGTTGTATGAACGGTGCGCGTTATCACCACTTAACAGAAAGATCTGGACCTTTTTCTCCCGGTACAACTTAACCGCGGCATCCATCCGGTAGTTGTAATAAGGATTGAGATTATGGGCTATGTATTTACTCGTTCCCAGCACAAGACCAACGGTGCGGGCAGGGATGAGATCTATCTGGGTATAGATACGATCAGCCGTCGTCGCTGCTACCCATCTGTCGAGTATCAGAAAGAATCCGAACAGTACAATCATCAGCATGACGGTATACCGCAGAAATGTAGGTAGCTTCATAGAGGCCCAAAACGCAAAAATAACGGTTGCTTAACGCCTTAAGTGTACCTTAATCCGTTGATAATGTTGTGTAAAAATCAGGTCATACTTGTCGTGAAAATCATCAGCATGGCAGGCTGAAAAATAAAAAACCCGCCAGTAGCGGGTTTGTTCATCAAAAAAGCGAATAATTAGAACGATGTCCGCTTGTATCGGCGGTAGCCCGGTTCCCAGAAGTTCGCATCAATTTTCTCTTTAATGCGCTCTTCGGTGTTTTTCGGTGCTTTGCGTTGCTCAACTGCTTTCTTCGCCACTGCCATAGCGATGTAGCGAGACACATTCTGGATATCTTCCAGCGGTGGCAGCAAAGCGCCACGGCCGTTAATGGCTAAGGGGGAACATTCCGCCAGTGCCCGGCTGCTTTCCATCAGCATTTCATCGGTTACGCGGCGGGCACCAACAGCCAGCACGCCCAAACCAATGCCAGGGAAGATATAACTGTTGTTACACTGGGCAATCGGGTAGGTTTTACCGTTATAAACAACAGGTTCAAACGGCGAGCCGGTGGCAACCAAAGCCTGACCGTCCGTCCAACGGATGATATCAGCAGGCATGGCTTCTACACGGCTGGTCGGGTTGGATAGCGGGAAGATGATCGGACGTTCACAATGCTTGTGCATTTCACGGATTACTTCTTCACTGAACAGGCCCGGTACACCGGATACCCCGATCAGTATGTTCGGTTTACCGTTACGCATTACGTCCAGCAGGGAAATATTGCTGTCATCAGTTTCCCACTCACTGATGCTCTTACGTGTTTGCACCAGTTTTTTCTGGAAGTTAACCAGATTAGGCATATCGTCAAGCAGCAGACCCCAACGGTCTACCATGTAAACCTGGCTGCGTGCCTGTGCATCGGAAATACCTTCAGAGACCATTTGCGCAATAATCGCTTCAGCAATACCGCACCCGGCAGAGCCTGCACCCAGGAAAGCGACACGTTGTTCAGACAGTTTACTGCCGGCCGCTTTACAGGCTGCCAGAAGGGAACCTACAGTTACAGCAGCAGTACCCTGGATATCATCGTTGAAACAGCAGACTTTATCTTTGTAGCGATCCAGCAAAGGCATGGCGTTTTTCTGTGCAAAGTCCTCAAACTGGATTAATGCATCTGGCCAGCGTTGCTTAACTGCCTGAATGAAGTTATCTACGAAGTCTTCGTATTCTTTACCGGTAATACGGGTATGGCGCCAGCCCATGTACATAGGGTCAGACAGACGCTGCGGGTTATTGGTACCCACGTCCAGCACAACCGGCAAGGTATAAGCCGGACTGATACCACCACAGGCGGTATAGAGCGACAGCTTACCAATTGGGATACCCATGCCGCCGATGCCCTGATCACCCAGACCAAGAATACGCTCGCCGTCAGTCACGACTATGACTTTGACATTATGGCGGGAAGCATTGTTGAGCATATCTTCAATGCGGTCACGGTTCGGATAAGAAATGAACAGCCCACGACCACGGCGGTAAATATTAGAGAAGTTCTCACATGCCGCACCGACAGTCGGGGTGTAGATGATTGGCATCATCTCAGTGATATGGCTTTCAACCAGTCGGTAAAACAGTGTCTCGTTGGTATCCTGAATGTTGCGAAGATAGATATGCTTATCCATATCATTGTCAAATTTCAGGTACTGCTGATAAGCACGTTCTGCCTGTTCTTCAATGGTTTCAATCGCTTCTGGTAACAAACCTTCGAGGTTGAAGAACATTCGCTCTTCGACAGAAAATGCACTTCCTTTGTTAAGTAGAGGAGTTTCTAGCAGGGCCGGTCCGGCGTAGGGGATATATAGGGGTCTTTTATCGTCTTTCATGCAATAGACTCTGTTTTTGGCTGAAATTTTGGCATTTCTTCTTATTGATGGCACATCGTAGACCTATCACTCGTTATATTCAAAGAGAAAGTTCAAAAATTTTGTTAAAATGATCAACATTTTCAACTTTTGTTGAATGTCTTATTGATGAAGGAAAATGCGAGATAAAGTAAGGTATTATCAGGTGATAATGGCTGTTTGTGGCTTATATTAGCTGAGTTGTTGTGTTTTATTGGCGCATTTAACTGGAATGGCGGGTGATTATCAGAAATTTACCCCAAAATCACCCGATTTACATTATCCGTCTTCTGTATTAGGCATTCCATAAAGGAATCACTCGGAAGCGCCTGCCTGAGCGGACAGTTTAGCCTTAATGAAAGTGGCATGGTCAACATAGATCAGCTCTGCAACCTGGCGGATAACGGCTTCTTCCACCGGGTCTAAAATGCCGTCAGCAAAAGCGACCTGCCACATGGCTTCGATTAAGCGGTAACGCTCTTCCGCAGACAGTGAGCGCAGCTTATTGGTGAATTCAAAAACCGACACAGACTGCTCACTGCGGGTTTGAGCTTCGTGCAGCAGAGCTCTGGCTTGTGTGTCATCCACTTCAAGCAATTTGACTAACAGGTGGACCTTTGCACTTTCCTCGCTGGGGTCTCTGCTGTGATCGGCATCTGCGACTTCACAGAGCAGTGAAGCCATCGCCAGGTGAAGGGATGGGGTATCAACCGCCGCGCCATCATCACTACCTTCATTCATTACCTGACGAAAGAGTACGCGTAATTGCTGGAACATAATCATTTCCTTTCAACAGCCTCAGTCATACTTTTATCTTTGCAGTGCTCGCAGAAAAAATGCAAGGGATAGTTTTAGCCTGCCTGATGAAAGATAAACTATGTGTTAGAATCGCGGCAGTTTTATGATGCGTTTGTTCAGGCCTTTTGATGACTTGCATTCAGCCTGAACGACCAACTGATACAAGCAGGAAATCACTTGACTCAGTCTACAAAGTCTCAATCTGAGCGGACCGAGGTTCGCAATAATGAAAAAACATTAAAAGCCGCACTGAAAGATTGCCTGATCCGCGATCGTTTCCGTCTGCACAAAAGAGTGCAGGGTGCCGCTAAGATAAAGAATGAACAGGCTCGCCATACGGTATTCGATGAAATCGCTATGGATATCGCACGCTCAATGCAAGCGGTAGACATCCGGCGCCGCAGCTGTCCTCAGATTACCTATCCTGAACAGTTGCCTGTCAGTCAGAAGAAAGAGGACATTGCGAAGGCGATCAGCGAGCACCAGGTCGTGATTGTTGCGGGTGAAACCGGCTCAGGTAAAACCACTCAGCTGCCTAAAATCTGTCTCGAACTTGGGCTGGGCACCACGGGAACCATAGGCCACACTCAGCCCCGTAGGCTGGCGGCGCGGTCAGTGGCGAACCGTATCGCTGAAGAGCTGGGCTGCGAGATGGGCTCAACCGTAGGTTACAAAGTCCGTTTTAACGATCAGGTATCAGATAAAACGCAAGTGAAGCTGATGACCGACGGTATTTTGCTGGCTGAAATTCAGAACGATAAATACCTGAGCCAGTATGACACCATCATTATCGATGAAGCCCATGAGCGAAGCCTGAATATCGACTTTATTCTGGGCTATCTGAAAAACCTGTTGCCGAAACGTCCGGATCTCAAGGTGATCATCACCTCAGCGACTATCGATCCGGAACGCTTTTCAAAACATTTTAACCATGCGCCGATTATCGAAGTGTCTGGCCGTACCTATCCGGTTGAAGTACGTTACCGGCCGATCATGGATGACAGTGACGATAACGATCGTGATCAGCTACAGGCCATTTTCGATGCGGTCGATGAGCTGTGCGATGAAGGCATGGGCGATATCCTGATCTTCATGAATGGCGAACGGGAGATCCGCGATACGGCAGATGCCCTGAATAAGCGCAATATCAAACACACTGAAGTCGTGCCTTTGTACGCACGCCTGTCAGCCAGTGAGCAGAACCGGGTGTTCCAGTCGCATAGCGGCCGGCGCATTGTGCTATCGACCAACGTGGCTGAAACCTCACTGACTGTTCCTGGTATCAAGTATGTGATCGACCCGGGTACAGCCCGTATAAGCCGCTACAGTTATCGCACCAAGGTGCAGCGCTTACCGATAGAACCGGTATCGCAGGCCAGTGCCAATCAGCGTAAAGGCCGTTGTGGCCGGGTGGCGGCAGGTATCTGTGTTCGTCTGTATTCAGAGGATGATTTTCTGTCGCGTCCGGAATTTACCGATCCGGAGATTCTGCGTACTAACCTGGCATCGGTTATTTTGCAGATGACGGCGATTGGCCTTGGTGATATCCAGGCCTTCCCGTTTGTTGAGCCGCCTGACAGCCGTAATATTCAGGACGGTGTACGCCTGCTTGAAGAGCTGGGTGCGATGAACGCTAACGCGACCGACCCGCGAAAGCGTTTGACTGAGGTTGGCCGTCAGCTGGCGAAGTTGCCGATTGATCCGCGTTTGGCACGTATGGTGCTGGAAGCACCGAAACACGGTGCGCTGCAAGAGGTCATGATTATTGCTTCTGCTTTGTCGATACAGGATCCACGGGAGCGCCCGACAGAAAAACAACAGGCCTCGGATGAGAAACACCGTCGTTTCTATGACAAAGAATCGGATTTCCAGACCTTCGTGAACCTCTGGGAGTACGTGAAAGAGCAGCAAAAAACGCTGTCTGCAAATCAATTCCGTAAGCAGTGTAAAGCGGATTACCTGAATTACCTGCGCGTGCGGGAGTGGCAGGATATTTATTTTCAGGTGCATCAGGTTGTGCGTGAGCTGAAGCTGCGTCATAACGAGGAACCTGCCGATTATCAGGCGGTGCACACCTCGCTACTGGCGGGCTTACTGTCGCATATTGGCCAGAAGGATCAGGAGAAGAACGACTATCAGGGTGCGCGCAACGCCAGATTTAACATCTTCCCCGGTTCCGGTATTTTCAAGAAGCAACCGAAGTGGGTTATGGTGGCCGAGCTGGTGGAAACCTCCAAGCTGTGGGGGCGTATTGCCGCTAAGATTCAGCCTGAATGGATCGAACCGTTGGCCCCCCATCTGATCAAGCGCAGCTACAGTGAACCGCACTGGGAGAAAAAGCAGGCTTCTGTGCAGGCCTTTGAGAAAGTCACCCTGTACGGCATTCCGATTGTGCCTAAACGTAAAGTGAATTACGGCAAGATTGATCCTGTACTCAGCCGCGAAATTTTTATTCGCTCGGCACTGGTCGAGGGGGACTGGGAAACAAAGCATAAATTCTTCCATCAAAACCGGCAGTTATTGCGGGAAGTGGAAGAGCTTGAGCATAAGTCCCGTCGGCGTGACATTCTGATCGATGACGATGCGCTGTATGAATTTTACGATCAGCGGGTTGAGCATACTGTGGTTTCCGGGCGGCATTTTGACGCCTGGTGGAAGGAAGCTTCCCGGAAAGACAAAGATCTGCTGAACTTTGAACGTGAGATGCTGTTACGGGGTGATGCGAGCCATGTGACTGAGCTTGATTATCCCAACTTCTGGCATCAGGGCGGCTTAAAACTCAAGCTGAGCTATCAGTTTGAACCGGGTGAAGACACAGATGGTGTCACAGTTCATCTTCCGTTACCTGTATTGAATCAGGTGGAACCGGACGGTTTTGACTGGCAGATACCGGGTTTGCGCCATGAGCTGGTGGTAGCTTTGATCAAGTCGTTGCCCAAATCGTTACGTCGTAACTTTGTGCCGGCACCTAACTATGCAGATGCTTTTCTGGCCCGGGTACAGGCATTGTCGATGCCTTTGCTGGATGCGCTGGAAAAAGAACTCAAGCGTATGACAGGTGTGACTGTACTGCGCGATGACTGGAATTTGGATCAAATTCCTGAACACCTGAAGATCACATTCCGTGCTGTGGATCACCGTAACCGGAAACTTCGGGAAAATAAGGACTTGTACGCACTGAAAGACAGCCTGAAAGAGAAAGTTCAGGAAACGCTGTCTAAGGTTGCCGATGATGATATTGAGCAGGACGGCCTGAAGACCTGGAGCTTTGGCGCGTTGCCAGAGCGTTATCAGCAGAAACGTGGCGGGTTTGAAGTTAAAGCCTATCCGGCTATCATTGATAACAAAGATTCGGTCGGTATCAAGCTGTTTGAAACAGAAGAAGAGCAACGTACGGCCATGCAGCAAGGCCAGCGTCGTCTGATATTGCTTAACGTGCCGTCGCCGATCAAATATTTGCATGCTAATTTGCCGAACAAATCAAAGCTGGGTCTGTACTTCAATCCGTATGGGCGGGTTATGGATCTGATTGATGACTGTATTGCCTGTGGCGTAGATAAACTGATTGAAGAAAAGGGCGGTCTGGTTTGGGATGCCGATACATTTGAAGCATTGAAAGAGCATGTGCGGGCCGAGCTGGGAGATACGGTTGTCGATATCGCCAAACAGGTAGAAGCCATTTTGACTACGGCCTTCAATATCAACAAAAAATTGAAAGGGAAAGTCGACCTGAGTATGGCCTTTGCGTTGTCTGATATCAAAGCTCAGATTGAAGGTTTAATCTTTAAAGGGTTTGCCACTGAGTGTGGTTGGCAACGTCTGCCGGATATCTTGCGTTACATGAAAGCGATTGAGCGCAGAATGGAAAAACTGCCGATTGACCCGAATAAAGACAGAGTACATATACTGAAAGTTGAGTCAGTAACCAATGACTACAAAGAATTACTCAATAAGATTCCTAAAGGTCAGCCGATACCTGAACAGGTTAAGGAGATCCGTTGGATGATAGAGGAACTGCGTGTGAGTTATTTCGCTCAACAATTAGGTACACCGTATCCTGTCTCTGATAAACGAGTCAGAAATGCCATCGCTTCCTGTTAATGAAGTGATTCATTTAAACGTCATTAAAAAAACATTATAATTAAAAATTGACGAGTTAATAACTCGTCAATTTTTTTGCTTGTGTTATATGTGTTCTGTTTTCATGGTGATATATATAATAAAGCACTGGAAGAATAATTGAGCTGGTTCGTTATAAGCCCGCTCCAGATTCATGTTTTATTCATAATGCATTTTTATCTCATTATTTTTTGTGAGAGATAAAAGTGTCTTATTTTTTATTAATTGCCTATCTTGTCAGTTACAGAAAATTACATCGATTTCACTTATAACACGCAAAAATACCTCCTGCTGATGAATGCAGTTTAGACAAGTTAAATTCTCTTTCCTACACTTGTTTACGCTGTGAATAGTCCGGTAAATACCTGAATGTAATAGCTGATAACACTCATTAGTCATGTTGGGGCAAATCTGTTCCCTCACTTTTTATTACCACTCGTTCTGTCGGTTGGTGCATTTTTTATGTTGGCTGTACGGTGAGTTTCATTGCGTATTGACAATAAGATAGGGAATATTATGAATAAACAGGCTCAGTTAAACGATAATAGCCTTCAATCTTTTTATTTTGTCGGTGAAGAGCAACATACTTTGCATGGGATTACCACGGCCCAGCATGAACTCTGGCTTAGCGAAACCATGTCTCAAACGCAGCCCTTTAATTTCTGGGGTTATGGCGTGATAGATGGGCCATTGAATGTTGAGTTGCTGCGCCAGGCCGTTGAGATAACAATTAACGATATACCCGCTCTTCAGGCGCGATTTGTTGAAAAGGAGGGGGAACTTTATCAATATCATGCCAAGCAGACGGCTGAGCCGCTGTATTTTTATGATTTCTCCTCCAGCCATAATCCATTGGACACTGCTATAGCATGGATGCGTGATGACGCTGACCGGGCCGTTTCTGTCCTTGCGCACGATTTGTATCATTTTGCTGTACTGAATCTGGCACCAGAGAAGTGCATTTTTTACCGCCGCTTACATCACATGCTGATTGATGGCAGAGGCGGGGAAGAGTTCAGCCGCCGGATTGTGCTGACTTACAATGCGCTGGCGAGCCAACAACCTATTCCTGAGTTTGAAAGCTGTGGCTTTACCCAACTCTATGAGAACGATAAAAAATATCGGGGTTCGGCGAGGCTAGGAAAGGATAGTCAGTTTTGGAAGCAGTATACCGCGTCTTCCGTTCACACTCTGACCCGCAAAGAAAAACACGTCCCTTATTCAGAAATGAACATCAGTAAATATGTGCTCGACAAGGCAGATTTGGATCAGATTGATCAATGTGCTGCACAAATTGGTGTTCACCGCGCACACCTGCTGACAACGGCAGTGGCGGCTTGTTTTTATAGTGTTACAGGTCATACCGAGTTGAATTTCAGTCTGCCGGTAGCTGGGACCCGGGAGCGCAGTGGCATAGGTATGACCGCGAATGTGGTTCCGCTGATTCTGCGCTTAACCCCTGATGACACGCTTGAGCATCTGGCCCGGCAGGTGACAGCCGAAATGGGGAAAACGGTTCGGCGTCAACTCTACCGGGGCGAGGATATCCGGCGGGACAGGAACGCTGCTGATGTATCCTGGTTTGGCCCTGCGATTAATATTGTCGCTTTTGATAACGGTGATAGCTTTTGGCAATGTAAAACACGCTGGCATTATGGCGGAAATATCTCGGTCAGCGATATGCAGATTCTGTTTTTTGAAGACAGACAGGCACAGGAACTGGATGTCATGTTTGTCGATGCGCCGCATATCCATTCACTGGCGCAGCTTGATAACCTGCAGCGCCGCTTTCAGTTCATTCTCCAGTCGCTTTGTCATAAACCAGACAGCCAGCTTGAAGATGTTGTACGTCTTGCTGCCAAAGCGGATGAGGCGGATTTGCAGGATAATTTTTATGTATCCCGTCTTCAGCCTGCTGCGGGTGGGGTGCTGTGCTGGGACCAATCCGCTCAGGTATTGGAACGGCTGTCTTATGCCATAGGTCATCCTTCGCAAGCTTGTCCGGTTAAACTGGCACTGAAGGATGGTGTGCTCGGTATCGACACTGTGGATGTGTGCGAAGGCCAAACCACGGCCTTACCAGGCACGATACTGCATATTGACGATCAGGGGTGGGACATTGCGACAGCTCAGGGAATTGTACGCATTGGTGGCTGGTTTAACGCATCCGGAAAAGTGCAATCAGGGAAACAGCTTGCACGTCAGTATAAGCTGGAGCCGGGGCAGCGTCTGCCTGTACTCAGCGAAGAGCAGGCTTCCCGCCTGACTGCGCTGTTTGATGAAGGGAAAGGCTTTGCTTCTTTTTGGCAAGCCCGTCTGGAGCAACCCATACCTTCGGCATTTCCGGCCCGACAAATCGCCCCGTCAGAGACAAACTGGCAAGCTACAGCCTGGCAGTTTGTGGGCAAGACCGATCTGCCGACTTTTCTGAGCGCTGTCGCTGTTTATCTTGCCCGAATGGGAGATCAAACCGATTTCCAGATTGGCTGGTTACAGAGGCAAGTAGACAGTCTGTTAGCCGATGCTGTGTTGCCGGTGCATGTTTCTCTGGATATGACGCAGCATTTTTCAGCTACCCAGCAATTATTGAAAACGGAATGTGACCGTGTGCTGGCGCATCTGCCTTTCCATCCTGAGCTCCATGCTTTACTGTCGCCAACCGTCTGGTGGCCACTGACGATTGAATTGATTTCTGATATCTCTGCCGCTACTGACTGCCCGATAGATGCCGGCGCACTGCTGCAAATCGATAAAGCAGGGAACAGATTCCGCTGGCTGTATGATGAGGCAGTACTTGGAACTGAGCAGGTTGACAGGCTCAGTACACACCTGCTTTTTGTCCTTGAACAAGCGCGTAATGAACCTGATACCCCGGTAAGTGAGCTGTGTTTGCTGAATGCGAACGAACGTCATTATTTACTGGAGGAGATGAATGTAACAGCGGCTGACTTCCCGCCGGTGAGTTACGTTCATGCCATGTTTGAGGAGCAGGCGGACAAAACGCCTGATGCCATTGCTCTGCGTTACGGAGACGCCGAATTCAGTTATGCCGAGATCAATACGCGGGCAAACCGCCTCGCGCATGAACTGCTGGTTTATGGCGTGGGGGCGGAAACCCGGGTAGCAATCTGTGCCACGCGCAGCCCGGAACTGATTGTGGCAATGCTGGCGGTACTCAAAGCCGGAGGGGCGTATGTTCCATTAGATCCCAGTTACCCTGGTGAGCGGCTCGAGTATATTCTTAATGATTGCCGTCCTGTGTTGTTGCTCGCCGATGCCGTTGGCCGTTCGGCGTTAAGTGTGCATCCTGTTCCTGTGCTGGATCTGGAAGCAACGTTACCTGCGACGATTTCATCTGAAAACCTGGCGATACAGGTCCAACCCAATCAATTGGTCTACGTGGTATACACCTCAGGGTCAACGGGTAAGCCCAAAGGGGTGATGGTCGAACACGGCCAGTTGCTCAATCTGATTTACTGGCATGCCGAGGCAACAGAACTGAAAGCCGGAGAGCGCACTACCTGTATGGCGGGTCTGGGTTTTGATGCCTGTGTATGGGAAATATGGCCGTCTTTGTCATTGGGCGCCACAGTGCTGATACCGCCAAGAGAAGTATCCGGTGATAGTGATGCGCTGTTGCGTTGGTGGGGTAACAGCGACGCACAGATATCTTTCATGGTGACGCCTTTGGCTGAAGTCGCCCTTGCTGCCGGTCATCTTCCTGTGGCACTGAGAACTTTGCTGATTGGTGGCGACAGTATTCGCCGTTGGCCGCTGAACATCCCGCATGGCCTGACATTATTGAATAATTACGGCCCGACAGAAACCACAGTTGTTGCCACATCGGGGAATCCGCACACTGGTGCTGTAGTGCCATCGATTGGCCGCCCGATCGCTAATACGCGTGCCTATTTACTGGATGAGTCGGGGCAGCCGGTACCCTTGGGGGCGATAGGCGAATTGTATATTGGTGGTGAGCAGGTTGCCCGCGGTTACCTGAATCAGCCTGAACTTACTGCTGAGCGATTTCTTGACGATCCATTTAAGCCGGGAGGGCGAATGTACCGAACCGGTGATCGAGCCCGATATTTGCCTGATGGCAGCCTCGAATACCTGGGCCGGAATGACCATCAGGTGAAAATACGGGGTTTCCGGATCGAGCCCGGCGAAATCGAAGCGCAGCTGGTGTCCCATCCATTTGTCTGTGATGCGGTTGTCGATGCACTGTCAGACAGTACAGGAGAGAAACGGCTGGTTGCCTGGCTGGTACCAGCAGAAGAGTCCGGATGGGGAGAGTTGAATACCGAGCTGTCAGCGTTTCTCGCGGGACGCCTGCCAGACTATATGATTCCCACTGTGTTTGTCAGCCTGAAAGCCTTGCCTTTGTCGCCGAACGGCAAGCTGGACCGCCGTGCACTGCCAGCGCCTGATTTGACCGAAACCGGACGAATGATTTACGTCGCTCCCGAGGGTGAAACAGAATTGTTACTGGCGCGTATATGGCAGGATCTGTTGGGTGTTGAGCGTGTAGGCCGCGATGATAACTTTTTTGAATTAGGTGGCCATTCATTGCTTGTGGTCAAATTGCTGGCTCAACTGCGTAAGGTCGGTCTGGCGACAGATTTGCAGGCATTGTTTTCTGCACCGACGCTGTCGGTATTGGCTCAGACGCTGGTCCCCCAGGCCGATGTGGCCGTACCTGAAAACAGAATTCGGGTTGGCAGTGAAACAATCACGCCAGACATGTTGCCTCTGGCCGATCTCGCTCAGGAAGAGATTACTGCGATCACTGACAGTGTGCAGGGCGGTGTCGTTAATGTGCAGGATATCTATGCACTTTCTCCGTTACAGGAGGGGATCTATTTTCACCATCAGTTAGCAGAAAAAGGCGATCCCTACCTGCTGTCCGCTACCTTACAGTTTGACAGCCGGTCCCGTCTGGATAATTGGTTGGCTGCAATGCAGCAGGTTATCACTCGGCATGACATTCTGCGCACTGCTTTTGTGGCAACTGGTACAGCGTCTCCGGTACAAGTTGTGTGGCGGCAGGCTAATTTCAATGCAACAGAGCTGGTGCTGGACCCGGCGGAGGGGCAGATCAGCCAGCAACTGGCATCGCGTTATGATCCCCGTCATACCCGACTGGATCTGACTCAGGCACCGTTACTGCATGTTGTAATTGCGCAAGAGCAAGATGGCAGCTGGTGCGCGTTACAACAATGGCACCACCTTATTGGTGATCATACGACGCTGGCCTTGATGGTTGAAGAAGTCTGCGAAATCATGGCAGGTAACGAAGCGGCACTGAAACCCGCACAACCATTTCGCAATGCGGTGGCACAAGCCCGGCTGGGCGTCAGTGACAGCGAGCATGAAACATTTTTCCGTCGCATGCTGGCTGATATGTCTGAACCTGTGCTGCCCTTTGGTCTGAGCAATGTTCACGGTGATGGTTTGCAAACCAATGAAGCAAGCCTGACGCTGCCCGCTGATTTGAATCGGGCGTTGCGGGTACATGCAAAACAACTGGGGGTCAGCCTTGCCAGCCTTTGTCACCTTGCGTGGGGGCAGGTACTGGCGAGAACCAGCGGTCAGGACAGTGTTGTTTTCGGCACTGTGTTGCTGGGTCGTATGCAATCCGGCGAAGGGGCTGAAAGTGCGTTGGGACTCTTTATCAACACCTTGCCTTTGCGGTTGGAAATGGATAGCCGCAGTACAGAAAACGCTGTTCGTCAGACCCATCAAAGCCTGAGTGCTCTGCTGGCTCATGAACATGCCCCACTGGCGCTGGCGCAGCGTTGCAGTGGTTTACCGGCAGGAACGCCATTATTCAGTGCATTGCTCAATTATCGCCACAACGAAGGTGATAACCTGCCTCTGCCTGAAGGGGTGAGTCTGATTTCCGCAGAGGAAAGAACCAACTACCCCTTTGTACTGTCGGTGGATGACGGTCTGGACATGCTATCTATCACGGCTCAGGTCATTGCGCCGATAGAGGCAGAACGGGTATGCGGTTATATGCAGCAGGCGCTGAGTGCGTTGACCAATGCGCTGGCTTATACGCCGGATCTTCCGGTTTGTGAACTGCCGATTGTGCCGGACAATGAGTATGCCATGCTCGTCAATGGCTGGAACAGCACTGCCAGGGGTTATCCTCAGTCCGAGTGCCTGCAGACCTTGTTCGAAGCGCAGGTGGCACGCACACCAGATGCCGTTGCCTTGGTTTTTGACGATCAGGTCTGTGAAGATCAAGCTTGTGACGATCAGACATTGAGCTATACCCAGCTCAATGAGAAAGCAAACCAACTAGCGCACACACTGATAGCACTTGGTGTTGGCCCAGACAGCAGGATAGCTGTTTGTGCTGAGCGAAGTCTGGCAATGGTGATCGGCCTGCTTGGTATTCTGAAAGCCGGTGGCGCTTATGTTCCCCTGGATCCGGCTTATCCCGGCGAGCGGTTACAGTACATTCTGCAAGATGCTGATCCCGTCTTGCTACTGACTGATGAAGCCGGGCGCAATGCGCTCGGCAAGCACGCTATTCCTGAAATGTCGTTAAACGGCAACCAGCCATCTGGTGTGAGCTGCGAGAATCCAGTACCACAGTCCCAGCCGGACAATCTGGCTTATGTCATTTATACATCGGGTTCAACAGGTAAACCGAAAGGCACGATGAATGAGCACAGGGGCATAGTTAACCGCTTGATCTGGATGCAGGAAGCTTATGGGCTGACCGCAGAGGATACGGTCCTTCAAAAAACACCGTTTGGCTTTGATGTGTCGGTCTGGGAGTTTTTCTGGCCGTTGATGTATGGGGCCAGACTGGTGATGGCACGTCCTGAAGGGCATAAAGATCCGGATTATCTCAGCCGTACTATTGCCCGTTATGGAGTAACAACCCTGCATTTCGTGCCTTCTATGCTGCAAAGTTTTCTGGCCTACAGCGGCGCGGCAGAACGCTGTCAGCCTGTCGCGCGGGTTATCTGCAGTGGCGAGGCGCTGCCTGCCTCTTTAGTGAAGGCATGTTACCGTCAGTTACCACATGCACAATTGCACAACCTTTACGGGCCGACCGAGGCCGCAGTTGATGTTACCGCCTGGCATTGTTCTCGCGAGACAAATCTGGTGACCGTTCCTATTGGTCGCCCGGTGGCGAATACCCGTATTTATCTGTTAGACAAATATGGTCAGCCAGTGCCTTTAGGCGCAGTGGGTGAAATGTATATCGGGGGGATACAGGTTGCACGCGGGTATCTGAATCGTCCTGAGCTGACCGCTGAACGGTTTCTCAGTGATCCGTTCAATGCCGAACATGGCGGACGTATGTACCGGACCGGTGATCTGGCACGCTACCTGCCGGATGGCAACATTGAATACCTGGGCCGTAATGATCAGCAGGTAAAAATCCGCGGTTTCCGTATTGAATGTGGTGAGATTGAGGCCGTATTGCAGACGCACCCGCAGGTGCTCGATGCCGTTGTGGACGCCCGCAGTGACAGACATGGTGACAAGCACCTGATCGCCTGGTTTGTGTCAGGTGAGGGTTGTGAACCGGACGGAGCCGGATTGCGGGATTATCTGACAAGTCTGCTACCGAACTACATGGTACCTGTGGCCTTTATGCCGATTGACACAATACCGTTATCACCCAATGGCAAGTTGGATCGCCGTGCATTACCGGATCCTCAGGCGCATAGCCAGTCACGTGCTGACTATATGCCACCCGAAAATGAAACTGAGCAGCGGCTGGCAACTTTGTGGGAAGCTTTGCTTGAAGTGGAGCGGGTAGGTCGGGATGATAATTTCTTCGCGCTGGGAGGCCATTCGTTGCTGGCCGTACGTCTGGCTAACCGGATGCAGCAGTTAGGGCAGCCGTTGGCTCTGTCGGCGTTGTTCGCCAATCCTGTGCTGCATCAACTGGCCCGTCAGCTGACGACAGACAATACAGAAGGATTACCGTCCATTGAGCCCGTTGTGCGCGGTGAACGGCTGCCATTGTCATTTGCCCAGCAACGATTATGGTTCCTGACACAGCTGGATGGCATGAGTGAAATTTATCACATGCCACTGGCGGTGCGTTTACGGGGTTCGCTGGATATCCCGTCCTGGCAACGTAGCCTGGATACCATTTATGCGCGCCATGAAGCGTTGCGCACTGTGTTTAGCAGTCAGGACGGCCTGCCCTGTGCCCAGATCCTGCCTGCGGCGGAACTGCCGCTGACTGTGCATGATTTGCGTCAATTATCCTATTCAGACAAGGCAGAAGCGCAGGCGCTCCAGATCGCCGCGAGTGAAGCGAGCAGACCGTTTGACTTAATGAATGGTCCCTTGCTGCGTGTCAGCCTTATCCGGCTCAGTGATGACGAGCAGATCTTTACCTTTACCTGTCATCACCTGGTATCCGATGGCTGGTCTAACGGCATCTTGTTGCGTGAACTGGCAGCTTTGTATCAGGCATTTACACAAGGCGAACAGAATCCGCTACGCCCGTTATCAGTGCAGTACGCGGATTATGCCAGCTGGCAACGTCAGTGGCTGACGCCCGAGCGACTGTCGAGCCAGGCAGATTACTGGCAGCAACAGCTGAGTGATGCACCCGTATTACTGACGTTGCCGACAGACCGTCCTCGTCCTGTCGTGCAGTCGTTTGCTGGTGATCAGGTTGTGATACGGCTGGAGGCCGAACTGGCCCAGGCATTACGCCAGTTCAGCCAGCGTAATGGTGCCACCTTGTTTATGACTGTACTGGCTGCCTGGGGCATAGTGCTGTCCCGACTATCGGGGCAGCAGGATGTTGTTATTGGTACGCCGGATGCCAATCGCAGGCAGTTAGATACCGAGCCCATGATGGGTTTCTTTGTCAGCACACTAGCGTTGCGACTGGATTTGTCCGGCGACATTGAGTGGCCGGCACTGTTACAACAAGTTCGCGAGACATTGCTTCTGGGGCAGGAAAATGGCGACTTGCCGTTTGAACAAGTGGTTGAGCAGGTTAATCCGCCACGACAACGTGCTTATACGCCACTTTTTCAGGTGATGCTGACCTGGCAGGAGAATACAGCCCATAACATTCGCTTACCGGGACTGGATGCGGAACCTCTTGCGCCGGGCTACGCGGCCGCTAAGTATGATTTGACGCTGGATCTCACCGATCACGGGCAGGAAGTCGCAGGGGCATTGTATTTCGCAACCGCTTTGTTCGATCGGGCTACGGCTGAACGTTATGTTGCGTATCTGCATCAGGTATTGATCGCGATAGCAAAAGATGTGTCAGAGCCGGTTAACCGCATTAACCTTCTCCCGGAAGCTGAACGTCAGTGGTTATTAGATGGTAGTAATCAGTCTGAAAATCAGATTACAGAGCAGCGTTGTCTCCACCATAGATTTGAAGCCATGGCAGCGAAAACACCGGATGCCATCGCTCTGGTGTCCGGCGACCAGCAACTGAGTTATCAGTCTCTGAACCAGCAGGCCAATCAGCTCGCTCATGAACTGATTGCACGTGGAGTCGGGCCTGATACTCTGGTTGCGCTATGTACAGAGCGGGGGATCGGCACTGTTGTTGCTATTCTCGCCATTCTCAAGGCAGGTGGAGCCTATGTGCCGTTAGATCCGGCTTATTCCGGCGAACGTCTGCAATACATTGTTCAGGATGCTGCGCCTGTGTTGTTACTGGCTGATGAAGCGGGTCGTTCTGCTCTCGGAGAACAGGCGATCCCTTTGTTGTCGCTGGATAAGCCCTTGGCAGGGGATAGCCGTGATCCGCAGGTTGCGGGTTTATCACCGGCCAATCTGGCCTATGTTATCTACACCTCCGGCTCAACAGGCCAGCCCAAGGGAGTGATGGTTGAGCACCGTCAGGTTGACCGTCTGTTCACTGCCACAGATGCTGATTTCGGTTTCAATGCTGAGGATGTCTGGTGTCTGTTCCACTCCTTTGCGTTTGATTTCTCCGTATGGGAGATCTGGGGGGCGCTGAGACACGGTGGCCGGTTAGTGGTGGTGCCACAGACAACAGCCCGTTCTGCAAAGGACTTTTACCGTCTTGTCTGCCAGAGCGGTGTCACCGTGCTGAACCAGACCCCGAGCGCGTTCAAAGCCTTTATTCAGGCGCAGGATGATACACCGCACCAGCTCAGATACATCGTCTTTGGCGGTGAAATGCTCAACCCGGTCGATCTCACGCCCTGGTACGACCGCCACAGTGCTGATGCGCCGTTGTTGGTGAATATGTACGGGATTACTGAAACAACGGTACATGTGACTTATCGGGCCATGTCACCGTCAGATATTCATGCCAGCGGCAGCCCGATCGGGCATCGTCTCTCTGATCTTCGTTTGTATCTGCTGGATCCGCACGGTCAGCCGGTGCCGTATGGGGCGGTTGGTGAATTGTATGTGGGCGGTGACGGTGTCGCACGCGGCTATCTGAACCGGCCAGCGTTGAATGCAGAGCGTTTCCTTGACGATCCGTTTCATGACGGTGGGCGTTTATACCGGTCGGGCGATTTGGCTCGCTATCTGCCGAACGGTGAGCTGGAGTATTTAGGACGTAATGATCAGCAGGTCAAAATTCGTGGTTTCCGCATTGAATGCGGTGAAGTGGAAGCAGCACTGCTTGCCCATCAGAATGTGACCAATGTGGCCGTCGATGCCTGGCAGGCAGCTGATGGCGATAAACGGCTGGTGGCCTGGGTTGTCCCTAAGGGTCAGACTGACAGGGAAACACTGGCCGTTCAATGGCGTCAGTTCCTGTCAAACCGTCTGCCGGACTATATGGTACCCGCATCATTCGTCTGTCTGGACGAAATGCCACTGACAACCAATGGCAAGCTGGATAAACGTGCTCTGCCGGCACCGGAAAAGCAGACAGGGATCCGCGAAGTTTATGAGCCGCCGAAGGGCGAAAAAGAGGGCTTGCTGGCTGCCTTGTGGGCCTCTTTGCTGGGTGTGGAATCTGTGGGTCGCAATGATAATTTCTTCGACCTGGGCGGGCATTCTCTGCTGGCGGTACAACTGGCTAACCGGATTGAACAGGCTGGCTGGACACTGTCGCTGCCATCTCTGTTCTCTACGCCTGTACTGCATGCGCTGGCTGAAGAGTTGCAGGGTGAGGGAGATATCCGGCAGCGTCCTGTTACGCCTGTTTCAAGGCAAGAGCCAGTGCCTTTATCGTTTGCCCAGCAAAGGCTGTGGTTTCTGAGTCAGATCGAAGGCACCAGTGAGACCTATCATATCCCGGTAGCACTGACATTGACGGGGCTGATAGATAAAGCCGCTTTCAGCCAAAGTCTGGATGCATTGTATTCACGTCATGAAAGCCTGCGCAGTACTGTAGCAACGCAGGGAGATCAGCCTCAGGTTCGTTTCCTGCCTGAGCAGGCTATGCCTCTGTCATGGCATGATTTGCGAGCCGAACCGGAAGCGAACGCCCGGCGTCAGGCGCTGGTTCAAGCTCGTCGCGAGATGACTGCACCGTTTGATTTGTCTGAGGGACCACTGGTCCGCGCCCATGTCTGGCAGATCACAGATAATCACACTCTGTTTGTATTGGTTTGCCATCACATAGTCTCAGATGGCTGGTCAACCAAAATCCTGCTGAAAGAGCTGGGTGAGCTATACCAGGCGTTTAGTCACAACCGGGAAAATCCTCTGTCGCCGCTCAGGCTGCAGTATGCTGACTATGCTCATTGGCAGCGAGAGCACCTCAGTCAGGATAAGCTGGACAGGCAGGCACAGTTCTGGCGTAACTCGCTGGCCGATGCACCGACGCAACTGACATTGCCGACGGACAAACCACGCCCTCCGGTTCAGTCTTTTGCCGGCGCAGAGGTGCCGCTTGAGATTGATGAGGCGCTGACGCAGTCATTACGCCATCTCAGCAAACAGCACGGAACCTCACTGTTTATGACGGTACTGGCTGCTTGGGGGATCGTGCTGTCGCGGCTGTCGGGGCAGCAGCAGGTTGTGATAGGTATGCCTGATGCAAACCGCGGGCGGCTGGAGGTAGAGCCTATTGTCGGTTTCTTTGTCAGTACACTGGCCCTGCATATCGACCTGCGTGAGGATCCCTCTCTGGATACCTTGCTGACAAGGGTCAGACAGGCCGTGCTTGCGGCACGTGAAAACAGTGACTTACCTTTTGAGCAGGTGGTGGAGGCGCTCAATCCGCCTCGGCAGCTTGACAGAACACCGCTGTTTCAGGTGATGCTGTCCTGGCAGGATAACACTGTGCGTGATATCTCGCTGCCAGGGCTGGAGGTGGCCGAGGCCGGTCTCGGTTACGATATTGCCAAATTCGATTTAACCCTGGCACTGGAAGAGAGCGGTGAGCAGATCACAGGTATGCTGAATTTTGCCACTGCATTGTTTGAGGCCGAGACAGTACATCGCTTTAGTGATTATTTGCTGGCGGTGCTGACAGCAATGGCGGCCGATGTCAGCCAGCCGGTGTCGCAGGTTGATATATTGCCTGACAGCGAACGTAAGCTGTTGCTTCATAGCCTGAATCAGACTGAACGTGTGTATCCCGGCTCTGCCAGTGTGCATCAATTGATTGAAGAGCAGGCCAGCCGCTCTCCTCAGGCCGTTGCCCTGGTATGCGGTGATGAAGTTCTGAGCTACGGCCAGCTGGACAACCGGGCAAACCGATTAGCCCATGGACTGATTGCCCGTGGTGTCGGCATCGAAACAAGAGTGGCAGTGTGCGCTGTCCGCAAGCCAGATATGATCGTTGCACTGCTGGCCGTGTTAAAGGCGGGAGGAGCATATGTGCCGCTGGATCCGGATTATCCGGCTGAACGGCTTCACTATATTCTGAAAGACAGCGCCCCGGTGCTTTTGCTGGCCGACTCGGCTGGCCGTAAGTCACTGGGTGATGTGCAGGTGCCTGTTCTGGCTTTGGATGAGCCGCTGGCAACACCTTTGTCTGTTGGTGCGCCAGAGACGATGGTTCGTCCTGAGCATCTGGCCTATGTGGTGTATACCTCAGGTTCTACCGGTCATCCTAAAGGGGTGATGGTTGAACATGCTCAGTTGATGAATCTGATTGGCTGGCATGCTGAAGCAACCGGGTTGCAGGCTCGGGAGAAGAGCACTTGTATGGCGGGACTGGGTTTTGATGCCTGTGTCTGGGAGATCTGGCCTGCTTTGTCGCTGGGCGGAACGCTGCTGCTGCCGCCGTTACAAGTAAAAGGTGACAGTGATGCCTTGTTGCGTTGGTGGCAAAACAGTGGCGCGCAGGTGTCTTTTATGGTGACACCGCTTGCTGAAGTCGCACTGGCAAACGAAATGGTACCTCAGTCGTTACGTAAGTTGCTGATTGGTGGAGACAGTGTCCGCCGCTGGCCGCTGAATGTTCCGCCGGGACTCACAGTCGTCAATAACTACGGTCCTACCGAAACGACTGTGGTGGCAACTTCGATGCCGCTGGATCTCAACGCCCCGGCTCCCTCGATTGGCCGTCCGGTGAGTAATACCCGCGTCTATCTGCTGGATGACTACGGGAATCCTGTACCCAAGGGAGCTGTTGGCGAGTTGTATATCGGCGGGGTTCAGGTGGCTCGTGGTTATCTGAATCAGCCAGCGTTAACGGCTGAGCGTTTCCTTGACGATCCTTTCCATCCGCCTGGACGTATGTATCGCACCGGCGATCTGGC
Organism: Photobacterium arenosum; assembly: GCF_014841115.1. Taxonomy (GTDB): domain Bacteria; phylum Pseudomonadota; class Gammaproteobacteria; order Enterobacterales; family Vibrionaceae; genus Photobacterium; species Photobacterium arenosum. The sequence continues at coordinate 100,471 of NZ_JACYTP010000013.1, read as the reverse complement.
GCGTTATCTTGCTGACGGCAGTCTGGAATTTCTCGGACGTAATGATCATCAGGTGAAAATCCGTGGTTTCCGTATTGAACTGGGCGAAATCGAAACTCAGCTTGGTGCTCATCCCACGTTAAAGGATGTGGTTATTGATGCGCCGGGAGGAACCAGCGGTGATAAACGTTTGATAGCTTGGGTGGTTCCTGAGGATTCGGTGGAGGCGAACAGTGAATGGTCTGTTTTCACTGATCAATTACGCTTGTTCCTGAGCACGCGTATGCCGGAATATATGATCCCGTCAGATTTTGTCCGCATGAAAGCGCTGCCTATGTCCCCTAACGGCAAACTGGATCGCCGATCGCTGCCTTTGCCGGAAGCTGAGGCTGGCCGTGCTTATATGGCGCCACAGGGTGAAACGGAAATCTTGCTTGCTAAGATCTGGGCAACAATACTGGAACGTGAATACATTGGCCGGAATGACAATTTCTTCGAACTGGGTGGTCATTCTCTGCTTGTGGTGAAACTGATGGCTGAACTCCGTCGCTATGGGCTTGCCGCAGATGTCAAAACTCTGTTTTCTGCCCCAACGCTGGCCTCATTGGCTTCAGCATTGGGTTCACAGCAGGAAGTCCGGATTCCGGAGAACCGGATCACTGTCGACACCACAAGTATTATCCCTGAGTTAGTCCCACTGGCAGATCTGAATCAGCAGGACATTGATCAGGTAGTGGCGACGGTTCCGGGCGGTGTGGGCAATGTGCAGGATATCTATGGCTTGTCGCCATTGCAGGAAGGGATTTACTTCCACCATTTACTGAATGAACAGGGTGATACCTACCTGCTGTCCGCTTTACTGCGCTTTGACAATCGCCAGCGGCTCGACAATTGGTTGTCGGCTATGCAGCAAGTAGTTGATCGTCATGATATTTTGCGCTCTGCTTTTATCAGCCATGGTCTGTCTGAATCTGTACAGGTGGTCTGGCGCCATGCCACCTTACCTGTTAGTGAGGTAGCGTTGAATCCGGCCGACGGGCCAGTGGCCGAGCAGTTACTGGCTCGCTTTGACTCCCGGTGTTCCCGTCTGGATCTGACGAAGGCGCCACTGCTGAATATGGTGGTAAGTCAGGACGAAGACGGTCGCTGGTTAATGCTGCAGCAATGGCACCATCTGATTGGCGATCATTCAACGTCTGCCCTGATAGAAAGTGAGATTGCCACTATTCTGGCTGGCAGAGCCAGCGAACTGGCGGTCGCGCCACCATACCGAAACGTGATTGCACAAAGTCGGTTGGGTAAGAGCCAGGCACAACATGAGGTGTTTTTCCGCCAGCTGCTGGCTGATATCGAGGAGCCTGTGCTGCCATTCGGGCTGAGCGATGTTCGGGGGGACGGCGCACGTGTTGTGACTTCTCACTTGTCTGTTCCCGGCGATCTCAATCGTGCTTTGCGAGAGCAGGCACGCAAGCTGGGGGTCAGCCTGGCCAGCCTCTGTCATCTGGCCTGGGCACAGGTGCTCTCTCGCGTTACGGGCCGGGATACTGTGGTATTCGGCACTGTATTGCTTGGCCGGATGCAGGCCGGTGAAGGTGCAGAGCAGGCGATGGGACTGTTCATTAACACTCTGCCGCTTCGCCTGGATATTAATGATAAGGATGTAGTGAGTGCGGTGCAGCAGGCACACCAGAATGTTAGTGGTTTGCTTGAGCATGAACATGCGCCTCTGGCGCTGGCTCAGCGCTGCAGTGGTCTGCCGGCAGGAACGCCATTGTTCAGTGCATTACTGAACTACCGCCATAACAAGGGTGACGAGTTAATATTACCGGCAGGCATTGAACTGCTCAGTGCTGAGGAACGGACCAATTATCCCTTCGTTATGTCAGTTGAAGATGGCGGCGATTCACTTGGTCTGACGGCGCAAATCAGTCAGCCGGTTGAGGCAGCCAGGGTTTGCGAATATATGTTGCAGGCGCTGACTTCACTGTCTCATGCTCTGGACACAACGCCTGACATGCCTGTTAATACGCTGGACATTGTCACCGATGCTGAGTATCGCTTGCAGCTGGAAACCTGGAACCAGACGACCATGGCTTACCCGGCAGACTGCTGTGTGCACACTGTGTTTGAACAGCAGGTACGCGCTAATCCTGATGCGATTGCCGTTACCGATGGTCTGCGATCTGTCAGTTATGCTGAGTTGAATATTCAGGCTAACCAACTGTCCCATGTCCTGATTGAACGGGGTCTTCAAGCCGGTGATCCTGTGGCGGTCAGGCTGGGGCGCAGTCTGGATTTGGTTGTGGCACAGTTGGCTGTACTCAAGGCTGGCGCGGTTTATGTGCCTATTGATCCCAAACTACCGGAATCCCGGCAGGCTTGGATCATCAGTGATTGCGGTGCATGTATCGTCATTACAGAACAGCCGGGTGATGATGCATTGTCTTATGTCTTAGCCGATGAGCGCAGTCAGCGCACTGACAATCCTGAACGGCTGCGGTCAAGCACAGCAACGGCATATATCATGTATACCTCAGGGTCGACCGGACAGCCTAAAGGTGTGATGACACCGCATCAGGGTATCAGCCGGCTTGTGATCAACAACGGTTATGCGGGCTTCGACGAGACAGACATTATCGCGTTTGCAGCGAATCCGGCTTTTGATGCGTCAACGATGGAAGTGTGGTCAGCCTTGCTCAATGGCGGTCAGCTGGTGGTCATCTCCCCGCAAACTGTCCTGGATGCCAAAGCCTTTGCTGAGGTATTGCAAAGGCAGCAGATCACGGCCTTATTCCTGACAACCGCTTTGTTTAATCAATATGTTCATACCCTTGGCAGCACTTTGTCTCAACTCAGGTATTTGATTTGCGGCGGCGAGAAGGAAGATCCGGCCGCTTTCGCGAAGCTGCTGCAATACCAGAGGCCGGTGAAACTGATCCACGCCTACGGGCCAACCGAAACAACGACCTTTGCTACCACGGCGCATATAGAGCATTTTGATGGCCACGATCGTTTACCTATAGGTAAGCCGGTAGGTAACACGCGTGCTTATGTACTGGATGCGCGGGGGCGGGTTGTTCCTCGTGGCGCTGTGGGTGAGCTTTACATAGGTGGTGTCGGTGTGGCTCTGGGGTATCTGAATCGTCCGGAAATGAGTGCCGAGCGGTTCCTGCCCGATCCGTTCAATGCGGGAGCAAACATGTACCGGACCGGTGATCTGGTGCGTTATCTGCCGGATGGTAGTCTGGAATATCAGGGACGCAACGACCGGCAGGTGAAAATTCGCGGCTTCCGGATCGAGATGGGCGAAATCGAGCAGTATCTGCGTGCACATGATGCGGTTCGTGATGTGGTGGTCGATGTAAATTATCTTGGGGATGGTCAGCAACTAGTTGCATGGCTGACACTCGATGACGGTGCATCAGCCCCGGAAACACCGGCAATGCGCAAGTATCTGGCGGAGTCTTTACCGGCTTATATGCTGCCCTCGGCTTACATATGGCTCGAATGTCTGCCGCTGACACCGAATGGTAAGGTGGACAGACGTGCTTTACCTGCACCGCAGGGTCAGGCTTTTACAGATGCAGGCTATGTGCCGCCTCAGGGAGACACTGAAGTCATGCTGGCTCAACTGTGGCGAGATTTGCTGGGAATGGAGCAGGTGGGTCGTTACGATCATTTCTTTGAATTGGGAGGTCACTCCCTGCTGGCGGTGCGTCAGGTGAGTATGGCACAGTCGCTTGGCCTGAGTTTTCCGGTACAGGCTATATTCGATCATCCGGTACTGGCCGACTTGGCTGAGCAGCTCGATAACCAGTTCGGTGAGCGACGTCCGTTAAGCGCGTTACCGGCTCGCCGCAGTGGCATACGTCCACCCTTGTTCTTTCTGCCGACAGGCTTTGGCGATCATTCTTACGTGTATGAGATAGCGAAAGTCATTAACCCGGATCACCCTGTCTATGCCGTACCCTGGCCGGATATGGCTCAGCCGTTGCCTGAAACCATGGACGGCATGGCAGCAGCCAGCATAGCGCTGATTCGTAAAATACAGCCGTGCGGGCCGTACCACCTGTTCGGGTATTCGTCTGGCGGTATTCTTGCTTACCAGATTGCACTGCAATTGCAAAGGGAAGGGGAAGAAGTGGCCCTGCTGGGACTGTTTGATACCATGCGGCCTCAACAGGCGATGAGCAGCGTAACAGCCCTTTTCCTGAGCTGGTTCGAAGTGGAACATGTAGAGCTTGATCTGGCCTTGCTGGCACAGTTGCGTGATATGCCGCTACAGGCTGTGCTCAGGACGTTGAAAGATAGGGGGATCAGTACACAGATGGATGATCATCAGGCAGAGCTGTTGTTGTGGAACCAGCGTTATCACTATGCGACTTTGGTTGGCGCAACAACTCTCTCGCCATCGGAACTGGCAGTGCATTTATTCAAAGCAAAAGAAGACATGCCTCCCATGCGCAGTGATGATCTGATTCGGTATTGGGAAGCTATCAAACCTCAGGACTTTAACCGCACGGATAACTCGGCACTTGGATGGGAACACCATTTACCGGCACATTCGCTGATTGTGAAAAAAGTGGATGGCGATCATGTCACTATGATGGCGGATGCTGAGAATCGGCGCCGGTTAGGGGAATGTATTGATGCGGTGTTGCAGGAAATATCGGCTGATACTTTAGTTAACCGCTCGATGGATACAGAGAATACGCGGTAACTGAATCACTCTGGAAAGACTCAAAATCCGGTGCTTTGACAGGCACCGGATTTTTTGACTATTTTGTTGTTTTATTATGCTGTTTTTTTAATGATGTTGTACGCTGTGCAGTTACTGCTCCAGCAGCTTGGTTGCTTCTTTGCGTGTTCCGCCGACCGGTCGGTTAACCGAAATAGAGCGGCCTTTTTTCATGCCTTTCTCGTAATCATCTGTCATCGCCTTCATGGCTTCCTGTAATTGTTTTTTGAAGGTTTCACGATCCAGGTTTTCAAATTCACGGTCGATGAAATTACTCATGCGTTTGTCATGGTCATCATCAGTGTTCAGCATCGGCAGCTTTTCCAGCGCGCCTTCTATCCAGCCTGCAAGGAAAGAGGAAACACGGCGTGTGACTTCGGTTGTACTGGCTCCTGTGCCGGCAAAGCTGTTACGGAACTGGCCGGTTTGCTGGTTCATTTCGCGGTACACGACATCGAAGGCAAAAGCGGCGAAAATTGCACGTTCGGCCACGCCAATAAACTCAGCCTGTTTGAGTCCTTTGTAATTGGTCAGCACACATTCGACACCAAAGCGGCGGTTGATCCCACGAATGATTTTCAAAATGTGTGAACTGATGTCTGACGGTAACAGGGTGGCTGATTTTGTTTTGCCCATTTGGATGAATTCAATGTCATCTTGCTCCAGGCCGTACTTGAGCATGAGGCGATGAGCCATTTTGATGGCTTGCGCTGCTTCATTGACGTTGGCCGAGTTACCTAACTCAAGGCATTTGGCTATTTTTTTCAGTGCCTTTCGCTTTTGTTCAGACATCCACACCACTCACATTAAAAAAACGGTCACGTATTTTAGCGTGTTCGCTATCAGGAAGGCAAAGTTCTCTGTTGGTATTCTTTTGCGATGAATGGGAAATGAAGGGCTTGCCTTGTACTGATTGTGGTTGAACCGCATAATGAGCCGCACTTTTTGCAAATCAAACCGAGCTAAGTAATGACGATTGTCCAGTCTATCGATGTGCCATTTGAATTTCGCCATACCTGCTGGTTTTGCGGTGAGCCTTACTATGAATGCCATGTGTTCCGTCCTGAGCCTAACTATGATATTGATCCGCCGGTCAAAGTACCTTGCTGCGAAGAATGCTATGGCTTTTGTTCCCGCACCAAAGCAAGCGGGCTGGATATACTGCGTGACAGAGTGAAAGGGCGCTTGCATCAGCAGTATCAGAAGCATTTACAGATAGGTGCACAATGGAGCAGAGAAGAGCTGGAAGACTCTGAACTGGAAGGTAAGGCATTTGAAGGCTTTAAACACAGCGCCTGGATGATGTTTGAAATTGCACGGGACAGAGTTAATTATCCGGGTTGGCCGCTGGCGATTGATGGTCAGCCGGTGGGGCAGCTAAGCAATGCTTTTCAGGTTGAATATAACGGTATTATTTATCCCAATATTTCACAGGCCGTTGAGCAATTGGCCAAAAGTTACGTGATTCCGCAGGAATACCTTGAACAAACTTTAGAGCTGGTTGGACGTCACCAGTTAGGGTTTGCTATCCGCTTTTGTAAAACCACCCATGGTTATTCAGAAACTCAGCGTGCTGTCAGTCTGGCCAGTTTGCGAGAAAGACTGCAGGAAGAGGCAGAATCTGAACAGACCGTCTCGCTCAGTCAGGGCATTGAGGTTGGCATCAAGTATATTGAACCCCAGATACTTTTTCGCACCGAAATTTCTCCGTATGCGGTGCAATGGGCTTTGCAAAACGGTGTGACAACGTTGGCGCAGTTGGCCGAACTGGAAGACGCTTTTCTGGCGCATTTCAGTCAGGATTCAGAACTGACAGCTTTTCGTTATTTCACAGGCTTGCAGGTTTATCTGGAGAAGAGAGAAGAGGATACCCACTGGGCGCTCACTCAGGATCCCAACAGGCAATGGTTCGCTAAGTTGCTAAAGAAATAAGTTTTGAAAAAACTCAGGTAGTTAAAGAAAAAAGGCCAGAATACCTGGCCTTTATCTGCACTTTATTGAGTCTGAGCCTGATTATGGCTGGCCCAGACGATTGTGTTGCCTTCTTCATCAAATGCGACGACGTCATATGGCATTTTCTGGTCGTTATACTCCATGCCTGGTGAGCCCATCGGCATACCAGCCACAGCAAGGCCTTTCAGATTGGCGGGCTTTTCCTTCAGAAATCGTTGCACATCTTGCGCAGGCACATGGCCTTCAATGACGTACCCCTGAATAATAGCGGTATGACAGGATGCATACTCAGGTTGTATCCCATTGGCTTGTTTGATTGGATGGAGATTATTTGCCATGTTCATTTCAATCTCAAAACCATTGCTGTTCATGTGTTTTACCCAATCTTTACAACAACCGCAGGACGGAGACTGGTAATTCTTTCCCTTGATCGTATCGGCAGCTATTGAGGGGAAAGCCGCCAGTAACAGTGTGGCAGTCAGGAGATATTGTGATTTTTTCATCATTTAACCTTTTATTCATCTGTGATACTGGGCATACAGGCTCAGCAGTCTTTAATCGGGCAGCGCCAATCGAAAAGCTACACTCATCGAAAGCGTTACTCAGGCAGTACATAAAATAGCGTTGTGTTACAGATGAATAGGAGGCCGTAACAGTGTTGAGACCGGTTCGTCCCAGTACCCTGATAAATAGGGATGGTTACTGTGGCTTGCAGCCATCAAAACTGGAGCCGCTAAAATAGCGGGAAGAATCAATGTGGTATGGCAGGAAGACTGGCAATGCTGTAAGCACCCCGAATGCAGAAAATTGTCCTGACAGGAGGTGTGGGGTGCTTTACTCGCAGGTAAGGTAACAGTATTGGCACAACAGTCTGAGTTTGTCATTACCGACGGACATCCGTCTGACATGACTGCCGGGAATAAAGTTGCACTGGCGTTATTGATCGGCAGCAACAGCAAGCACAAGATAACAATGATTATCCTGTTCGTTGAACAATGCGGCTGGTGAAGCAACTGAGTCAACATGCTGTTAGCGAGTGTCTTCCTTAATGATCAATGTTGTAGATTATAACCCCAGTACAAATTGGATTCATAACCAAAATCAAGAAACGGTAAGTTTTCTAACTTGCTGAAAGATAGGGAACTGCCTTGTACCCAGATTCTATGCGGGTTTGCGAGGGTCGCATTTGGAACAAGCCTAACGTTTTTCTGACATTTCCTGACAGGGTTTAGGCTTTAATTGCGGTGAATTGACATTTTTTTGCGCTAGGAACAGGTATGCAATACACAGAAGAAGACAGAAAAGTACTCTATGAAACATGGATGAGCTATAAGGCAAAAATGCGGGTGACTCAGATTGAAATGGCCAAGAAACTTGGGGTAAGCCAGCTGTTTTTCTCTGACATTCTGCGTGGTAACTTACCGCTTGAACATCGTTTTGTCAGTCAGTTCTGTCAGTATATGGGTGTTGATCCTGTACTTACCATTCCTTCTCTGAGGGAGCAGATTGGCAGCAGTTTGCCTAACACTGTCACATTAACAAATACGTATATAGTTGATGGCAATATCAAAAATGTGCGATATAGTGGCAATCAAATCGTTGTTGAATATGAGCACAGCGTGACAACTCACTGATCAGTTCACGTGTTGTTTGCAAATCAGCGAATCAGGCCCTTGTCACAGACGAGGGCTTTTTTGTATCGGCCATTTGGGCTTTAACAAGGAGGAATGATGAAGATTGGCATTATTGGTTTAGGGGATATAGCTCGCAAAGCGTATTTGCCTGTACTCACTCAATGGCCGGACCTTGAGCTGGTATTCTGTACCCGCAATGAAGACACACTAAAGCAACTTGCCCGAACACACAGAATTCAGGATGCGGTGACAGATTATCGCGGACTGGTGGCGCTGGGCGTAGACGGTGTCATGATCCACAGCGCAACCTCTTCCCATTTTGATATTGCGCGCTTTTTTCTGAATCAAGGCATTGCCGTTTTCGTTGATAAGCCTCTTACCGATAATTACCAGCAGTGTGAGACTCTTTATGAATTGGCCGAAGAAAAACAATGCCCATTGTTCCTTGGTTTTAATCGCCGATATTTACCACTGATAAAGCCTTATCTGAGCGATTCGTCAGTGACTGAGGGTAAGAAATTACTGGGTTTGAAATGGCAAAAACACCGACTGAATCTGCCCGGTGATACCCGAACCTTTGTGTTTGATGATTTTATCCATGCGCTGGACAGCGTGAATATTTCCGGGCAGGTGAGTGAAAATGATCTGCATATTGTAACTCAGTCTCACCAGGGAAAACTTGCGCGATTGGATGTTGAATGGCAGCTTGATGAAGCCATATTTCAGGCATCAATGAATCGACTGAATGGCGTGACAGCAGAACATGTGACGATCAACTATGAGAATCTGACCTGTCATTTTGATTCCCTGGTAACGGGTAAGCAATGGGATGAAGGCCGTGAACAGGCGCTGGCGCTGCCAGACTGGACCCCCATGCTCGATAGTAAAGGGTTTACTGCCATGATTGCCCACTGGCTGGATGTGGTGGCGAACGGAAAAATGGAAGCCTCTCTGGTGGCACGAAACCTGAATACTCACTATCTTGCTGAAGCCATCTGCCAGAAAGTCAAACCATAGCCTCAGAGACCCTTGAATTTAACCAGATCTGACGGGTCTGGTTATTGGAAATTGGTTCGAGTTCAAACTTTTTTCAGAATGCAAGGAAATTCAATGCAGGTTTGTTTGCCTGTTCAATAATTCACCACTTGCTTCTCTTTGGCTGTTTTTTGAGCTTAATTTGACCAATGGAGTTAGATTTACTGTTTCTAAGCTGGTAATGTGCGTCCCCTCACACAACTGGTGAGAATTTTATGCAAACCTCCGAACGAAATAGTGCTGATAAAATGGTTTCAGCTCTAACCATTGGTTTCCTCAGTCTGTTCCTGATTGCTGCGCTGGTAGACCTGTCATGGGTATCCTCTTCCATCCAATCCCTTTTTGCACTTTCAACCGCTAGCTTCGGCTACTTTTGGCAATGGCTGATGGTACTGAACTTTATTCTTGCACTGTGTCTGGCGCTGTCGCCCCTGGGCAAAATAAAGCTCGGCAATACAAAGCGGCCTGAAATCGGTCAGTTTCGCTGGACTGCCATGATCATGTGCACTCTGCTTGCTGGTGGCGGCGTGTTCTGGTCTGCAGCTGAGCCTATTTATCACTTCGTTACCACGCCGCCATCCTTTGATGGCTTGGCGGCGCGTCAGCCAGAAACGGCTGCGCCTGCGCTGAGTCAAAGCTTTTTGCACTGGGGATTTCTGGCCTGGGCTGTGCTGGGTACATTAGCAACAATCGTGCTGATGTATGCGCACCATCAGAAAGGGATCAAGCTCAGACCGAGGGCTTTGTTGTATCCGCTGGTGGGTGACCGACTGGAAAATCACTGGCTGGGTTCGGTGATTGATGCAAGCTCAATACTTGCCGTCGCCGCTGGCACAATCGGACCGATAGGCTTTTTAGCCTCACAACTGGGTTACAGCCTGCATGTTGTTGCCGGATTGGATAACTCGGTACTGACTCAGATTGGTTTGCTGGCGGTAGTGGTCACAATTTATTCCTTATCTGCAGCGACAGGGATGGATAAGGGACTGCAGTGGTTGAGTCGCTTTAATGTGATCGTCGCCGTCTTGCTGCTGGTGGTTATGTTATTGCTGGGGCCAACGGGCTTCATCTTTGAAAAGTTTGCCGAAGCGATGACTGTTTATATCCAGCACTTTCCTGCGATGAGCCTGACAAACGCTTCTCCGGATTGGAACGCCTGGTGGACATGGTTTTTCTGGGGGTGGTTTATCGGCTTCGCGCCTATGATGGCAATCTTCATTGCCCGCATCACGGTTGGCCGCAGTGTTCGGGAGCTGGTCATGACAGTGGCTATCGGTGCGCCTCTGGTGACCCATTTCTGGTTTACTGTGCTTGGCGGCTCAGGTATTTATTTTGAACTGACTCAACCTGGTGTTATTTCAGAACCCTTAAGTGAAGGGGGCTTGCCTGCAGTGTTATTAGCAACCTTGTCTCAACTGCCTTTCAGCGAATGGCTCATTCCGGCTTTTCTTGTGCTGACGACAACTTTTGTTGTCACAACCGGGGATTCTATGGCGTATGCCATTGCGATGGTGACCTCAGGTAAGAATGAACCGGCCAGAGGGCATCGTTTGTTCTGGGCGATCGCAATGGGGGCTGTGGCCGCGGTATTACTGCTGGCCGGTGATGGGGGATTGAATGCCCTGCAATCTTTTATAGTGATTACGGCTGTACCTGTTTCATTGCTTATGGCCTTCACATTACTGACTGGTCCGCTGGCCGCCATCAGGCTACACCGAGAAACAGAAGTTGCCCCATCTGAGAGTTTGCTGGTTACTGAGTAGCAAGACTTTTTCACCCTGAAACAACGCCCTCATTTCGGAGGGCGTTGTTTATTCGTTGCTGGTTACTCCCGATTTTTATGCTTCCGGTTAGTGCTTTGTATCGTACGATACATGCGCCCCAGCTGTTTCGATTTGGCTCGTTTCTCCGCAATGCTGGCAGTATTGAAGGTCACTTCGCGATTCAGCTTGAGATAATTGCGCAACCTGCGTTCTTCAAGCGCGCCGGATTCAATGGCAGCCAGTACGGCGCAGCCAGGCTCATACTGGTGAGCACAGTCGCCAAACCGGCATTGTTCTGCCAGCGTTTCTATATCCGCGAAAGTGGTTGACAGACCTTCACTGCAGTCGGCTAACTGGAGTTCACGCATACCAGGTGTGTCCAGCAGAAGACCGCCACCTTGCATCAGATGCAGTGACCTTGCGGTCGTGGTATGTCTGCCTTTACAGTCTTCCTCCCTGATACTGGCTGTTTGCTGTGTTTCAGTGGCAAGCAGGGTATTGACCAGGGTGGATTTCCCCGCACCCGAAGAGCCCAGAAAAGCAACCGTTTTACCTGTTCTGCACCAAGGTGCCAGTTTAGCGACACTGTCTCTGTCTAATCCATTGACGTACTCAACCAATAACATGTTATCGATGTGATGTACCTGTTCGACGAAAAGGGTGGGATCGTCAACACAATCGGCCTTAGACAGAACAATAACTGGCTCAACACCAGACTGGTGAGCAAGAGCCAGATAACGCTCTATACGACTGAGATTAAAATCCTGGTTCAGTGAGCAGACGATAAAAACGGTATCGACATTGCTGGCGATGAGCTGTTCTTCAATTTTGCTACCTGCGGCTTTTCGCCAGAAGCGGGAAAAGCGCTCCAGCAGGCGGGCAAAATGGTCTTCGCCAGACAGTAATATCCAGTCTCCGACAGCGAGTTCAGGCATATTAGGCAGAACAGGTATCGACAAATGGCCGTGCTCTGAGAAAACGTCCAGTCGGTTTCTGTGTAAAGCACATACCCGGGCTGGTTTCATCTGATCCCATTCGTCGAGAGACAGCTGCTGTTGAAAATAAGGTTTCCAACCAAGTTTTTGCAAAGAATACGTTGGTGTAGAAATCGTTGTTGTCATGATGTGTTTACCCCTGACGCAGCACAGGCGTCATTAACTGAAATGGTAAAATTCAGGGGCAATATGTCCCCGGTTATTCAGAACCGGGCAATAGAAGAGGAAAGGGCAGAAGCGGAGAGGGTGTCTGTCCTGTTATCTTTTTCGCTTACTGGTTCTTTGCCTGTTTCTGTGCCCAGAGAGTTGTTAATACAATCATCTTGTGTCCTCCAAAGTAATAAACAGATATTAAGTGCATGAAATGTAGCAGGCGGAGTAAAGTGTGTCTAGAAGCGGTTTAAGGTTTCCAGACACATTTGTCAAATTATGCTGCCTGGTAAGCTTCTTTTCTGGCGTTAAAGCGGGCGACCAGATCATCTATGTCGTTCTGGCAGTATGGCTTAAGGCCACTCATCAGCATACGCTTACGACCTTCACCCACGACTTCACCGTGCTCTGTAAAGCTGAATGCCAGCGTTACGCTACCACGCTTACCGTCAGATTCGAGAATGGAATCAGTAAGCTCAACGGTTGGCGCTTCAAGGTCCAGCCGGCTGAATTCCAGTTCCATGCTTTCATAGATAACCAGCGGGCGGGCAGGATTGATCATTACCTGCTTAGACTCCATTAAAGGCACCATGATGTGCGGGAAATTCTTTCCGGAAAATTGCACATAATTTTTGGTAACTGTTTCGATAAGGCTGGCATTGTGGGTGACTTCACCTTCGCGAAGGACGTGAAGGTATTCTTTGCCTTTTTCATCGACGAGTGACAGATCGTTGGATGATTTCGTGTTGATAGCCAGGGCTACGCCATCGGTGATCATACCTGCAAATTCCACACGCATTTTCTGGCTCAATCCTGTTTTTGCCAGCATGACAGAAAAGAGGAGGTCGCCCGGAACACAAAAACGTTTGTTATCGGCATCGTGGATTGGGTTGAAATCGCCAGCGACTTTTTTGGCAAAATGGCTGGCTTGTTCGCGGGTAAATGTATAAGCACCATTATGCTCGGCGAAGTAAGAATCTAAAAACATTGAGTTGGAACTACCTTAGATCATCGTAATCCCGGTAGTTTACCTGATATCAACAGAGTAAATGGTCTAGCCAGCTGAAAATGTGGCAGAACACTGATTTGATTCAGAGGTGAAAACAAAAGTGATGCAACAAATCACATACTAGGGTAATATCCGAGACCTTTGAGCTGTAATCAGCTCTGCTGAATCACCCATCTGTGCGTGTAGAAGAGCCAGATATTATAAGCGGTAGGGAAACTGCATGCTAATGGGTACTCTGTCAGTATTGCTGGCTGAGTACCCAAATTTTATCTCATGTGGTTGATGCTAATTGTCGTCTACAACTATCAATGCATTCGCTCTCGAACGCCAGTTTGTGCTCAGGCAGTTGACGTTCAGTTGGATGTGCCAGTGAGTAGAGTTTAAAAGAGCATTAATAGCAGTCCTGCCGCTAAGATGAAACCGGCCACACTTGCTGTCCGGCCGATAAGACCAACGGCGCTTGGTACGATCATTTCGTCATGATGCATGAATACTCCCCCGGTGACTGCTCACTGTTGTTATGCTCCTTTCATTATTGCAAGAAAGGCACTTTCTTTATTTTCAGTATAGTTCGTTTTAACAATTAGACTGAGAATTGGTGTATAAGCATAAAAAATTCACATAAAAAAATGGTGATAAGAATTTCATCCTATGACGAAATATTTGTCTATACTCATAAAAAATAAGATAAAAATATTTATTGTGGTGGATTAATGACAATCGTGTTTTTAGTTGTGGGCGCAATCATTCAGGCCGTTGCTATTTATGTTGCGTTTTTTACACAGCTCCCAGGGCATTTGTATATAGCAACTATCCTGATGGTGTTGGCACTGACAAGTTTGATGGCTATTCGTAGCCTGATTGCTCCGGCTTGTTTACTCGCCGGGGTCATTGTCGGCCTGGCAATATCGCATAATCAGTCAGACGTAAAGTTGTTAATTAATATGGGTGAAGTGATGAAATTAGCCATCCAGCCTGACTGGGAAATTAATCAAGCCTGGCAATTTGTGAATGGCAGCGCTCCAGAATAAATGTTATTTGACTGGGATAAGCAAAAGCTGACCTGCATGTATTTTATTGTTCACTAACTGGTTGGCTTGTTTTATATCTCTGATCGATGTGTTGTTTAACGTGGCCAGTTTATATAAAGAATCGCCAGGCTCAATATGTCGAACGCTGTATTTGTTCTTGACATAGTGTAATTTCTCAGGCTGCTGATAAAAGTGATTGAGCTGTTTTTTAGGTATGAGTAACTGGCTCTGTTCCTGCCTTAATGTTAGCCCGGCAGAGTATCCTGGGTTAAGCAGATACAGTGCTTTTCCGGTCAGTCCTGCATCACTGGCAATCTGAGCAAGGGGCACTTGCCGTGTTATCGTTACTGACGTCAATACTGGGCTGTTGGGTATGTATACCAAAGGAAGAGAGGTATGATTCTCTTCTTTAATTATCTGGCTTAATGCCAGCAGTTTAGGGACATAATGCTCTGTTTCACGGGGTAATGCTAACGACCAGAAGTCGGTTGATTTCCCCAGCGCTTTGTTGGCTTTGATTGCTTTGCGAACTCTGCTTTCACCGGAATTATATGCGGCAATCGCATGTAGCCAGTTACCATTGAATTTATCATGAAGATATTCCAGTAAATCAAGTGCAGCCTGAGTCGAGGCAATAATATCAAGCCTGCCGTCATATCCAGGCCGAAATTGCAATCCGAATGATTTACCTGTTGGTTTCGTGATCTGCCACAGCCCAGCTGCACCTTGATGTGAATGAGCATAGGGGTCAAATGCACTTTCTATGAAAGGCAGTAAAACAAGTTCGATAGGTAGATCACGAGCTTGAGCATTTTGGTAGATGTAATAAAGAAATGGTTGAGCTCGCTTTGATACTGTCTTGAGGTGTAATGGCCGGCTCAGATACCATTGTTTATAGTTCCGCACTCTTGCGTTGTTTGGTACCGGAAGATCGCTTTCTTTTGCGAGAATTTGCCAGAGACTCTCTTCTTTGATCATTGATAGCTCAGTTAAGGGAGGTGGCGAATAATCAGAAGGTAAGCCTGTTGCCAGATAGCGACCATCAATAACATCTTCCGGAATAGGGCATCGCTGGCTTTTACTTGCAACAAGCAGCAATGCTTTTTGGAAGGCTTCATTGTGTGCATCATTGGTGACAGACATGGATCCACAGCCTGTCAGAAACTGGAATGACAAAACCAACAACGGGTAAGCGTTTCTCATAATCGGCCTGCTAACCTTAGTCTGATCGAACCCAGCAATAAATTTTTATTGTGTTTTTTTAAGGTATAGCAAGACTGGTTTGTTTAACTTGTCTGTTTTTTGATACAGCTCATGAAAAATTTTTCGGTGATTTCTCGAAAATATTTAACTGAGGTATAAACAATAAAGTGAAATGGGTTGGGACCTGTAGAAACTACAACGCCACATTGCTGCGGCGTTGTATGGGAGGAACTGTCAGAAGTAGAATCTTGTACCAAAAATGAATCGGGTGAAGCTGTCCTCAACGCCGTCTTTTGTGACGCTGATATCGTCGGTCGCGATGTTGTAGTTCACCTCTGCACTAATGGCAACATGTGGGTTGATGAAGTATTTCACACCACCTGCGATTTTAATATTCAAAGCAGTGACATCTTCAATATCAAAATCGACGTCATCATCTGCATCTGCCGAAAGATTGGCTAGCTGAGCAGCGGCGCCAAGATAAGGAACCCAGTTACTGTCGTTGGTAAAGTTGTACTCAGTAAACATACCAAGCTGGAAGGTCTTGGTGCTGTCACTCATGTTTACATCCAAAACCCCCCCGATTTCCCAGTCATCCATCAGGAAATAGCCATAGGAGGTGTTCAACAGGAATAAATAATCATCCACATAATCAAGATCCAGACTACCTTGTAAGCCGAATTCTTGCGTACCTTCTTCCAGAGTTACGGCAAGTGCAGCCGGGCTAGCCAACAGTGTTGTTACTAATAATGCCAATGCTTTTTGCTTCATTTCCATCACTCCATTGTTTTTGTGTGTGATACAGGTGAAGCATAGACGAGACTATTCAAAGTTGCATAAATACTCCAAAGTTTTCATCGTGTTTCACAAAGATACATAAACTATTTTATTAATCATTCTTATAATAAAACTCAGGAAAAATTCGAATGGCAAAACAACATGTCGTGCAAGCAGAATCATCCGTTAGATTCTTAATTACGAGATTAATGGCTTTGTTTAATGCACTATAACTTTTCATCTAGCAGAGTTTACATTAATCACACCTCAACGATTACTCATACGATATCTACTTACGACTATTGTCTGACAAGGTAAGAGTTATATTGCTGTCCGGTCGATGGTATAACTGTGGTAAACGTTAACAAGGGCAAGGAAAGATGCATTTTCCCTATCGAAATATAGTGATACTCACTGGCGCTGGAATATCAGCCGAGTCGGGGATCAAAACCTTTCGTGACCAGGATGGGCTGTGGGAAAACCACCGTATTGAGGATGTAGCAACACCGGAAGGGTTTAACAGAGACCCTTACCTGGTGCAATCCTTCTACAATCAGCGCCGTCAACAGTTAGAAAGTGGAACTGTTCAACCTAATGCTGCGCATTATGCGCTGTCACGTTTGGAAAAGGAACTCGACGGTACGGTGACAGTGATAACGCAGAACATAGACAATCTGCATGAGAAAGCGGGTAGCCATAATGTCATTCATATGCATGGTGAGTTACTTAAAGCTCAGTGCAGTCAAAGTGGTCAAACTATTGAGTGGAGCGGTGATATTTCACTGGATGACAGCTGCCATTGCTGCCAGATTCCAGCGCCGTTAAGGCCTAATGTTGTCTGGTTCGGAGAAATGCCGCAGTCAATGGATAAGATTTATTCTGCGCTGGTTGCGGCCGATCTCTTTATCGCTATTGGTACATCAGGTTCAGTTTATCCGGCGGCGGGCTTTGTTCATGAGGCTGCAATGCACGGATCACACACCCTTGAACTCAACTTAGAGCCGAGTATTGTGGAAAGTGAATTTGATGAGAAACGCTATGGACCGGCGTCAAGAATTGTCCCTGAGCTCGTCGATGAGTTGCTAGCGCCAACTGACTAGTACATTAATATTCTTGAGTGCAGGCTTGTATAGACAAGTAAAGCTAAAAAAATAAGGCGTCTTACGACGCCTTAAAGGTTGTTTACTGGCCAGCTTTTAGTTTTTGGTAATATTCTTCATACAGTGATACCGCATCACCGACACTGTCTTGCCACTCACCGGCATCCATTACAGCTTGTGGCGGGTAGATGCTCGGGTCATCCACAAATGTTTTTGGCAGCTTATCTTTGGCTGTTGCAACAGGGGTTGGATAACCAATTTCCAGTGCAACTTTTGCTGCGTTCTCAGGTTTGAGCAAAAAGTCGATCATCTTATGTGCGGCATCAACGTTTTTCGCGCCGGCTGGGATTGCCAGGCTGTCCATCCAGAAAATGGCACCTTCTTCAGGCCAAACGATATCAATTGGGGCGCCTTCCTGTCGTGCCATGTAGGCAGAACCATTCCAAAGCATACCCAAAGAGGTTTCTCCTGCCATGTAAGGGTTAGCAGGGTAGTCTGAGTTAAAGACCAGCACGTTGGGCATCAGCTTTTTCAGTTCTTCATAAGCGGCTTTAATTTCGTCGGGGTTTTGAGTGTTGGCTGAGTAACCTAACTTACGTAATGCGATGTGGAAGAATTCACGTGCATCGTCCATCATCATTAGCTGGCCTTGCCATTTGCTGTCCCAGAAGTCACTCCAGCCAGTGATCGTTTTGGCATTGATCAGATCTGTATTCACGCCAATACCTGTTGCGCCCCAAATGTAGGGAATCGAGTAGTCATTGCTTGGGTCGAAAGGCTTATTCAGGAAGTTAGGATCCAGGTCTTTAAAATGCGACAGTTTAGACTTTTCGATTTTCTTCAGCATATTCTCGTCACGCATTTTAGAGACGTAATATGTAGAAGGCACGACCAGATCGTAACCTGAACCGTAGGTCTTCAATTTAGCGTACATCGTCTCATTCGACTCATAAGTCGAATAGATGACTTTGATACCGGTTTCTTTGGTGAACGCTTCCAGCACACTGGCTGGGATATACTCAGACCAGTTGTAGAAATACAGTTCTTCGTCTGCAGCCAGCGCTGAATGTGATGTCAGCGACATGGCAAACAGACCGCCGACCATGATTGAAGACCAATTTTTCATTTAGTTACTCCCAACTTCAGAAGCCCTACATAGCATTCTGGTAGCTATACTAATGCCCACCTCTCTTGCGGACAGGGTGTGTCATTTCAGATGACAAAATATGTCAGAATGAGGTATTAACTCATTACTAACGTATGGAATTTATTACAGAATCAGTGGGAGAGTATAGCAGAGGGGATAAGAAAAAAGGCAACCAAATCATTTTGGTTGCCTAAAGAAAGCGCTTATTGACCAGCTTTCAGCTTGAGGAAGTTTTCCTCATACAGAATGTTGGCGTCACCGACAGCATTCTGGAACTCACCGCGCTCTAATTCCTCTTTAGGTGGAAACAGAGTAGGGTTGTCTTTATATTTTGCATTTGATGCTTCCACACCTGTCAGATAACCGGTTTCTTCTGAAATTTTCGCGGCAACATCAGGGCGTAGCAGGAAGTCGATCATCTTATGAGCGGCTTCCGTGTTTTTTGCATTGCTGGTTATCGATAGGTTATCGACCCAGTAAATGCCGCCTTCTTTTGGCCAAACCAGTTCAATGGGCAGGCCTTCACGCTGAGCCGCCGCCGCTGAGCCATTCCACAGCATGCCTAAGCCAACTTCGCCAGCCATATAAGGTGCAGCCGGGTTATCCGAGTTGAACACCAGTACATTAGGCATCAGCTCTTTCAGCTTTTCATAAGCTTCAGCGATTTGTTTCGGATCTGTGGTGTTACCTGAGTAACCCAGAATCTTCAGGGCGATATGGTGAACTTCGCGTGTGTCATCCATCAGCATCAGCTGACCACGATATTTCGGATCCCACAGATCTTCCCAGCTGTCAAAGTCAGCTGGGTCATACATTTCAGTGTTCACGGCAAGGCCAGTGATACCCAAAACGTGAGGTATAGAGTATTCATTGTTCGGATCGAACGGCTTATTCAGATAATTCTGATCAAGGTTTTTGAAGTTGCTCAGTTTCGACTTGTCGATCTTCTGCAGCATGCCTTCATCGCGCATTTTGGCGACAAAATAGGTTGAAGGAACAACCAGATCGTATCCTTCCGGGTGCGCTTTAAGTTTGGCATACATGGTTTCGTTCGACTCATAAGTCGAATAAATGACTTTAATGCCCGTTTCTTTAGTGAACTGTTCACGTAGTTCCGTAGAAATGTACGGACCCCAGTTCATAAAGACTAATTCTTCATCGGCTGCATTGACACTACCAGATACCAGAGTAGCGGCGCATGCGGCGCTGGCCAGAAACGCGGACCATTTTTTCATTGATGTGATAACTCCAAAATCCCTGCTGGGATGGTTAATAAAACAGGAGTCAAACCTTTGTCTCCTGCGTAAACGGCCGAGTTTCCTCGGCCGTATTTCGGTACGATTATCATGCAGATAAAATTAAACGCAACTTATTTCGTCTTGTCCCGCACAATGATTTGCGACAGTACAACCAAGGTCAGCGACACGATCAACATGGCAGTGGCCAGTGCATTAACTTCCGGCGAAATACCCACTTTTACCATAGAGTAAATTTTCAGCGGCAGGATCTCATACGTTGGTCCCGTTACGAAAGAGCTTACAATTACATCATCCAGTGACAGGGTGAAACTGAGCAGCCAACCAGCAAAAACTGCGGGTTTAGCCAGTGGCAGGATGATCTGCTTGAGTATGACCCATTCACTGGCGCCCAAATCACGGGCAGCTTCCAGCATTTTCACATCAAAGCCTTTCAAACGGCTATACACTGTCACCACAACGAATGGGAGACAAAAAGTGATATGAGACAGCAGCAGTGTCAGGAATCCCAGTTTCGCGCCCATAAGAATAAAAAGTGCCAGCAGCGAAATTGCCATCACGATATCTGGTGACATCATGACCACAAACAGCATGCCGTTGACAAAACTTTTACCCTTGAACTGGTAACGGAACAGGGCAACGGCAGTCAGACTGCCAATAATGGCCGCTGCCGTTGCAGAGTAAACGGCAATGTTCAGTGAGTGCCAGGCTGCCTGCATTAAGCTGTCATTGTTCACAAGCTGCTCATACCACTTAGTGGTAAAGCCGCCCCATTTCATCCCAAACTTACTGGCGTTGAATGAGTTAACGATAAGAATAATGATGGGAATGTACAGGAATGCGTACACTACCGACATCAGACTGACTTTGAAAAAACGTCCCACAGTTAGTCCAACTCCACTTTACGGTTGAGTAGCTTGCCAGCCCGGTAATAGGCATACAGCAGAATTGCCATTGAAATTGTCAGCGCGATACTTGTTGCTGCGCCAAAAGGCCAGTCACGGGCGTTCAGTACCTGACTCTTAATGACGTTACCGATGAGCAGGTTTTTGGCACCGCCGAGCAGGTCGGAAATGTAGAACATACCCATTGCCGGCAAAAAGACCAGCAGGCAGCCCGCAATCACACCCGGCATTGTTAATGGTGCAATAACACGAATAAACGTCTGAAGCTTGTTCGCGCCCAGATCACGAGCGGCTTCAATATAAGTGTTATCCAGCTTCTCAATGGCGGAATACAAGGGCAGCACCATGAATGGCAGCAAGATATAAACCAGGCCAATCATTACCGCATACTCTGTGTACATAATACGCAGGGGCTTATCAATAATCCCTAAGGCCATCAGGCTGCTATTGAATACGCCCTGGGTGCCCAGCATGATTTTCAGGCCGTAAGTTCGAATCAGTGAATTGGTCCAGAACGGTACGATCACCAGAAACAGCATGAACGGGCGCCACTTTGCCGGCATTTTGGCAATACTGTAGGCAAACGGATAACCCACCAGCAGGCATAAGACTGTTGCCATGCCAGCCATGTAGAACGAATGCAGCATCACCTGACCATATAAAGGGTCAAACAAGCGTGCGTAGTTTTCCAGCGTGAAGGTTAAATCAATCAGATTTGCATCATCACGAGTCAAAAAACTGGTGCCAATAATCATCAGGTTCGGGATGAATACAAAAACCAGTAACCATCCTACAATCACCGAAATGATGATATTTTGCAGATTAAGCTTCTTCGTCATCAGCCAGTACCACTTCCCAACTTTCAACCCAGGTGATAGCTACTTTTTGATCCAGGGAGTGGTCTACATCTGGATCATCTTCGTTAAAGAATTCACTCACCATGACAGACTTGCCCGTTTCGATCTCAACAACTGAATCCAGCGTCATCCCTTTATAGGTACGCTCACGCACATGGCCCATCAGGCCCCAGCTTTCTTCGTTTTCGTTGATTTCTTTCAGACGAATATCTTCAGGGCGAAGCAGCACTTTAAGCGGAGCATGTTGCTGCACATCAAGATCACAATGGATCACAGCCTCACGACCTTCGACAATGGCTTTAATACGTTTTTCGTCAATACGCTCAATCACAGTGGCATCGAACACATTAATTTCACCGATGAAACGGGCAACAAACAGGTTGCTTGGCTCTTCATAAATTTCACGCGGTGTGCCATCTTGCTCAATACGTCCATCACGCATAACGATAATGCGGTCTGACATCGACAGCGCTTCTTCCTGATCATGTGTGACGAAAATGAAAGTAATGCCCAGACGACGCTGCAGCTGTTTCAGCTCCAGTTGCATCTGCTTACGTAGCTTATAATCCAGCGCAGAAAGTGATTCATCCAACAGCAGAACTTTCGGCTTGTTCACCACGGCTCGCGCTATGGCAACGCGTTGCTGCTGACCACCGGATAACTGATGTGGCTGGCGGGGAGCGAACTGCTCCAGCTGAACCATTTGTAAAGCTTCCATCACACGTGGTTTGATCTCTTTTTCTGGCACTTTTTGCATGCGCAGACCAAAGGCAACATTCTCAAACACTGTCATGTGCGGGAATAAGGCATAACTCTGGAATACAGTATTAACATGCCGCTGCTCCGCATGAACGGCAGTCACGTCCTGACCGGCAATAATAATCTGCCCCTGGTCAGCATCTTCAAAACCAGCGATAAGGCGAAGGACAGTGGTTTTACCACAGCCGGAGGGGCCTAAAATGGTTAAAAACTCACCGTCATTCACGTTGAGATCTAACCCGGTGATAATTTGTTTACCGTCAAAGCTCTTGCTCAGCCCTTTGAGCTGAATAACCGGTTCTTTGGATGTGATGTTTGTGTTCAACTCTACCTGGTCTCCACATCGTGCCTGCAATTTTTTTGCCTGCATTTTCTTGGTCAATTTCAGGAGCCGGATGATAGACCCCCATAGGTATAATTCAAAGTATTTTTTATATTGTACAGGCGACTTTTTCGTTCATCTGTTTTGCAAATGATTTCAACGGAGTTCATCGCATTATCTGAGGGGTTTAAAGGCTAATAATGCAGAATTTAGATTGCAAATTGACTACTGATCTTAGATGAAATCTGAACAAAACCCTAAATTGAACGACAAATTTCCACCATTTTGAGGCATTGAAGCATTTTTTAACGATGACGCGATTTGTTTAGCGCAAACGGTAGCGTACAATCGGGCCCATTGTTCTAATTTAATGTGAATCAACTATCTGCATGAGTAATAAAAGTCTTCAGGTTGGCGGCTCAATCGACAAGGCGCTGTCAGGCAAAGCAGACTTACAGTCTGTCGCGGTACTTCAAGAAGCCTGGAAGGTGACGGCAAAGCATTTTCTGACCTTCTTCCCAGCAATTGCAGGGCTGTTTTTAGCGCAGCTTGCTCTCTTGCTGATAGCGCTGCAAGTGCAACTGGGTAACCCTGCTATTTTCTTTGATGCTATTGTCAGTGGCGAAGGGATCACACCTGATATTGTTGAAGCGGGTTTTATGGCCAATTTCTGGTCGGATGTATTAAGTGCCCCCTTGTATGCCGGTGTCAGCCTGATGGCGCTGAACCATGCGGTTGGCCTGCCAACCAAACCGCGTTATTTGGTGAAAGGGTTTCCATTTGCCGTAGTCTCTGTTGTCACTACGTTGCTGACATCCTCGCTGCAGGGCATAGGTAATGCATTGTTCCCATTAATTGGGTTGTTTTTAACTATGGCTTTCAGCATGACGATCACACTGGTGTGTGAAAAACGTGTCAGCCCATTAAAAGCGATCCAGTACTCTGTCGTGGCCACATTCCGTAAAATTTTGCCTTTATCGGCCATTTTTCTGGCGGTGCTGGTTTTGTTCTTTATCTCCTTTGCTACCGCTGGCATCGGATTGATCTGGACAATTCCTTTCTTCTTTAACGTGAAAGCAATTGTCTACCGCAATTTGTTCGGCATTACCTTGCAAGTTACAACAGTTGATAAAGGCGGTGACGGGGAAGATCAAGGCAATAAAACAGAAGAAGAAAGCAAGGTATTTAACGCGTGATAAAAAATGTCAGACACTTTGCGGTTGCCGGATGCACATTGTTCTTTGTAGGTTGCGCTGAGCCTGAAAAGCAAGCAGTGAATACCCAAGATGAAGCCACCCGGCCAGATTTTAACGTCATGGAAGACGTAAACCATAAGAAGCAATCATTTTTTACGTTCTTACGTCCGTTCGTGCAGCAAGAGAATGCCAGAGTCAGTCAGGAGCGTTCTTTTTTGCTGGCCATTCAAACCCAGCTGAAAGTCGGGCAGGCGATCAGCCCAAATGATCTCAGTGAAGCCCGCCAGCTTGGGGATGCTTATAACCACGAACTCACTAGTGACGCTGTCACAGAATCCTGGCTGGATGCTATGTTGCTTCGTGTGGATATGATCCCTGAAGAGCTGGTATTGAGTCAGGCGGCCAACGAATCGGGATGGGGGACGTCGCGGTTTGCCGTTGAAGGGCATAATTATTTTGGACAGTGGTGTTATACCCAAGGCTGTGGCTTGGTTCCCAGTGCCAGGGGGGAAGGAGCGAAGCATGAAGTCGCCGTTTTCTCTGATGCTGCTCAGTCGGTTCACGCTTATTTTATGAATGTGAACCGCAATCGCGCTTATGCGGAGCTTCGGGATATCAGAGCTAACGAGCGTGCTGCAGGTCAACCTGTTACCGGGTTAAAGCTTGCGGAAGGACTGCACCGATATTCTGAACGTGGACAAGAGTACGTGGACGAAATTCAGGGTATGATCCGTCATAACAAACAATTTTGGCAACAGGGCTAACCGTTGATGAGCACTTCTTTTATTAAAACCCTTCTTCTTACTTCCGGCCTGCTCACTCTTTCCGGTAATGTATGGGCGCAGAATATTGAGATGCGTTACAGCAATCTTTTCGGCAAACTCAAGCACAATGTTGCTGAATCTCACCCTGATGTGAACATTGCTTTGTATCTGATCAATCAGCAAACCGGTGAAACCTGTACTGTCCGCAAAGGCTGGATGCAGAAAGAAGAGCATTATGAAGAGCTCGTTATTCCTGCCGATAATGCCCTGGTAGTGCCAATCGACAATAACCTGCGCCAGGCAAATCCTGACGTCACTTTTGTGATAGATGACGGAATCACCTGCGATGTGTCTATGCAGGTTATCGTCAGCAAGCCTTTAGGGTTAGCCATTAACAAAGAAACGTTGGATCGCCTGCTACCGCAAATGGACATACTCTTAAATGACTTAGGGGGAATGTTCTCATCCTGGTTTATGCCAGAGGTCAGCGGTGTTGTGATGCATTTTGCTGCTGAGGAGACGGGTGTTATCACTGTTTCTGACGATGCCGTGATCCCCATCGAAGCGGGGAAAGCGATTGTGAAAGTCAAGCAGCTCCCTGAAAACACTGTGTTGACCTTACCATCTCCAGCGATTCGCATTACGCCCTGGCTTGAATCATCCCCGCAATAACTTAACTTCTCGCTATCTAGGGCTGACCACGGCGTTGGTCGGCCCAGTTTCTGTTTTACATTGATAAGTCGCTTGATACCTATAGCCTCAGTATTTTGTTCATTTATAGACTTAATGCTAAACTAAGTCCATAAATGGACAATCTGAGGCGGTGATCATGAACACCCGTACCGTGGCGGCGAATGAGCCGATTGAACATGCAGGCAATAAGGTACTGCCAGTCGTTTTCAACATTCTGGATAAGTGGAGTTGCAGCCAGAATCAGCAGATGGCTCTGCTTGGTTTATCAAGCCGCTCAACACTGAACAAATACCGTGCCAGCCCTGAGTCGGCCAAAGTGTCTAAAGACTTGCTGGAGCGGATGAGCTACATACTGAATATCCATAAATGCCTGCGCATTTTATTTACCCATGAAGACAGTGTTTATCAATGGGTGCAGAAGCCTAATTCACACCCGTTTTTTGCCGGGCGAAGTGCGATGGAGGTGATGGGCCAGGGCAAGGTTGCCGATTTGTACGAAGTGGCTACACGTTTGAACGCCTGGCGTGGAGGACGGTCCTGACATGCAGAACGCATATACTCTCAAACCCTTCAGGGAGCAGCCATGCTATCGATTAATTCCTTCCAAGTATCCGCCGATCAACCTGTATGAAGATGTTGCGGAGCCCGATCAGCTGGAAGCTATTTTTGCCGTTGAAGCTCTGACCAACCCTCGTCTGGCTGAAGAAACCGGGCAGTTTGCTCGTGTGCCGGTCGAGGAAAGGCTGGTTGGTATTCCTCACTGCAGCTACGTGATGGCCGCCTTTACCCATGTAAACCCCGATGGGGGCCGTTTTAATACTGCGGACTTTGGCGCGTATTATGCGGCAAGGGATATTAATACGGCGATCAAGGAAACGAGTTACCACATGGAGCGGATACTGGGCTATACCCAGGAGCCGTCACAGGATATCCAGATGAGAAGTATACAGGCTTGGTTTTCTGCCGCTTTGGTTGATTTTACAGATAAGACGTATCTGGATTCTGCGCTTTACCACCCTACGAATTATGCGCATTCTCAGGCCGAGGCGATAACGCTGAAGGAAGCAAGACAAGATGGTGTCTTGTATCACTCCGTACGGCACCAGGGCCATGATTGTTTTGCCTTGTACAAGCCAAACCTGGTCAGCAAGGTATGTCAGTCCAATCATTATGTGTACAAATGGAATGGCAGTGCCATCAATACTGTGCTGGAGATCAGCATGGTATAAAAAAGGGCCGGCAGGCCCTTGTTTGTTTACAACCTTGTCACGTTAGTCTGCTCGGTAGTTAGTCTTCGAGGTAGCGACTTTCAAGGTGTGCTTTGAAATGTTCCGGATTCAGGGTTTCGCCGGTCGCTTCTTTCAGCAGGTTATCTGTTGAAAGGAAGCTGGCTTTTTTCCAGACATGTCTGTCTAACCAGTTGAAGATAGGCTGAAGGTTACGTTCACGAATGAGGTTTTCCACATTCATTTCACGGCGCATAGCCGCCATGAACTGGGCCGCATACATAGCCCCCAGAGTGTAAGACGGGAAATAGCCAAAGCTGCCGTCTGTCCAGTGGATATCCTGCATGCATCCGTCAGTAAAGTTACCTTTGGTCGATAACCCCAGATACTCGGTCATCTTCTTGTCCCATAACTCAGGGATATCAGCCACTTCGATTTTGCCTTCAATCAAATCACGCTCAATTTCGTAACGTAAAATGATGTGTGCAGGGTAAGTCACTTCATCGGCATCGACTCGAATATAGCCAGGTTCGACACGGGTACTGAACAATGCCAAATTGTCTGTGCTCAACGCCTTATCGTTATTACGGTCAAATGCTTCGCGAGCTAACGGGGCGAGGATTTCAATAAAAGGCTTACTGCGCGAAAGCTGCATTTCAAAAAACAGGCTTTGTGACTCATGAACGCCCATTGAGCGTGCCTGACCTACAGGTAAACCATGCCACTGCTCAGGGAGTCCTTGCTCGTAACGGGCATGGCCAGTTTCATGGATAACCCCCATGAGTGCACTGGTAAAGTCAGCTTCATCATATCGGGTGGTAATGCGGACATCAGTCGGTACACCGCCACAAAACGGGTGCGTACTCACGTCCAACCTGCCGTGTCTGAAATCAAATCCCAATTTGCCCATGATATCCAGACTCAATGCTTTCTGTTGAGCTATCGGGAAGGGACCTTTAGGAGTAATAACCTGATCACTGGCTTGTTTTGCTCTGACTTGTTGAATCAATGCGGGTAGCCATGTTTTCACCTGACCAAATATAGAATCAATTTTCTCGCACGTCATGCCAGGTTCATACAGAGCCATCATAGCGTCATAACGGCTTAAGCCTGTTGCTTCAGCTCGAATCTGCGCTTCTTCTCTTGCCAGTTTAACAACGGCTTCAAGGTTCTGGCTGAACTCGTGCCAATTGTTTTCTTTACGTTGCGTCCGCCAGGCATGCTCGCACTTTGAACCGGCGAGCGATTTTTTCTCCACCAGATCAGCCGGTAGGATATTGTCATTCTGCCAGGAGCGCTTCATCTCTTGCAGGCTGATCTTTTGCTCTTTTGATAAAGATTCGGTTTCGGCTCTGGCGAACCATTCTGTCAGAGAAGGGGCCGTTGCGAGTTCATGATGGATAAGAGCCAGTTCAGCCATTGCTTCGGAGCGGGCGGCATTTCCGCCTTCTGGCATTTTTGCAGCCTGATCCCAGCTGCAGATAGCGGATAAGTGAGAAATCTTGGAAAGCTTTTTAGCGTGTTGCTCCAGTTTCTGATAGTAAGTCATTTTTAATCCTTTATCTTGACTTAGTAGCGTGCAGGACGGCTACAGACTTAATTGGACCTCACTCAGTTTCAGGCTCGCTTGTAAAATGCCAGAGTATGGAGATGCAACTCGGAATGAAGCAGCTCGGTAACCTGTAGAAATCATTCGTAGGAATAGCTGGTTATGAGCACGGATCCTATTGCGCAACGTACCACTGAGCAGGGGGTGCGTTACATATCACGGCGAGTACCTGAACGCATAAGTATCTATAGTATGATACGGATAAAACTTCCATATACCAGACTGTTCTTAGCAATTTTTTTGGTTTTTTGTGAACAAATCTTTATAGGTTGTGATGATTTTTGGCTGGTTTTTAGTGTTTTCAGCTTTATCAGTTCTGTCTGGTGCGTTTGATATGCAATATGTCTATTAGGTATCTTCGCCAGCGAAAATGATAAAAGGATTAAAAAAGCCGCAATGTCTGCGGCTTTGATAGGTGTAAAAGTTAATTAACCTGCAAGATATCTAACTTTTCACCCGGATCAAATTCACTGGCACCTTCGGAAGAGACGGGTGAGTTTGGTAGGTCTTCTTTATCAAAAGCGATATCACCACCGTTAATCGCTCCTGATTCCTTGTCGATTGATTTAAAGTCAAACAGGTTAAAGTCCGCCAGATGCGAGGGCACGACGTTTTGCATAGCGGTGAACATAGTCTCAATACGGCCCGGATACCGTTTATCCCAGTCGCGCAACATTTCTTTGATGACCTGACGCTGAAGGTTTGGTTGCGAGCCACAAAGGTTGCATGGGATGATCGGGAACGCTTTCATTTCGGTGTAGCGTTCAATGTCTTTTTCGCGGCAATAAGCAAGCGGACGAATCACTACGTGCTCGCCATTATCCGAGACCAGCTTAGGTGGCATGCCTTTCATTTTACCGCCGTAGAACATGTTCAGGAAAAGCGTCTCCAGCATGTCATCGCGGTGGTGACCCAGCGCAATTTTAGTTGCACCTATTTCCTTCGCCGTACGGTACAAAATGCCGCGACGCAGACGAGAGCAGAGAGAGCAGGTCGTTTTACCTTCCGGTACTTTCTCTTTGACTATTGAATAAGTATCTTCATTCACTATCTTGTACGGAACACCCAGAGATTCAAGATATTCAGGCAAGATATGTTCAGGGAAACCAGGTTGTTTCTGATCAAGGTTAACTGCAATCAATTCAAAGCTGACAGGGGCACTGCGCTGCAGGCTGCTCAACATTTCCAGCATGGTATAGCTGTCTTTACCACCAGACAGACAAACCATAATGCGATCACCATCTTCGATCATATTATAATCAGCAATCGCCTGGCCCGTGTTTCGGCGCAGTTTCTTTTGCAGCTTATCGAAGTTGTATTTCTGTGCCTTTGTAAGCTCTTGATTCTGAGTCATTGCTTCTCTCTTTCGCATCGATTGAATCACTCTGTCAACCGACGGTAAATGCATTGAGCACGATGATATAAGTCGTTATGAATTATCATCGATAAAGGTTACCGTGAGCAGGGTTCGCGATCTGTGCTCACTGGCAAATTTCATGGCGGGTATGATACGGATTCCAGCGTCGGATTCCAGCGTGATTTTCATCTTAATTGATAATTAAGCGGCTAAATGGCAGTTTGAGCGATTGTTGTCGGTGAAAAGCACGCCTGCGGGTTGAAGGCGTGCTTTCAGAGCAAGATTATTGGTTAGGATCCAGAGGGCTGATGTAGCCGTCTGGCTTGAGGGCAAGCAAGTCGCAGTTGAGGCTGTCAATAGTGTGCTCAGCTGTATTGCCGATGAAGACAGCAGAAAGCCCGGTCCGGCCGGTGGTGCCCAGTATTACGAGTTCTGCATCCAACTCTTCTGCCACTTTTGGGATGACGTCTTCAGGCAATCCTTCGACGACATGGGTTTTACCTTCATCAATACCGTGTTTTTGCCTCAGTGCCTTCATTGATGTCAGATGGTGGCCTCGTACCGCATCTGTGTAGGTTGCAGGGTCAAATTCAGGTAATTCAATCGTAATGTTAACCGGGGTGGCAGGGTAGGCATTGACCAGATTGACTTCGGCAACCAGTACTTCTGCCATGTTCTTAGCTTCGCTGATGATTTTATCGTTCAGTGCTTCGTGCGTATCACTTTCGGCTGCTAAGTTGACACAAGCCAGTACTTTTCCGTTTTCGGGCCAGCTGTGCTCTTTGACCAAAAGCACGGGGCATGGACATTTGCGCAATAAATGCCAGTCGGTAGGGGTAAAAATCACAGAGCCGATTTTGTCGTGTTTATGAGTGGCTTTTATCAGTAGGTCGTGATGATGGCTGTACACCTCGGCTATAACGGCTTCATAGGGGCGATTGTGCCACACAACAAGGATGTCGATATCAACGCCAGCGGTGACATGAGGGCGGATAATGTCTTTTAACCATTCTTCGCGCTGTTGGATAACCCCGCGTCGCATGGCCTGGCGTTCATCCGACGAGAGCATGGATGTCATTTCGTAAGAAAAATCGTAAATGGCAAGGAATACAGTGATGTGAACATTCTCACTTTTTTCAGCGAGGTGTACTGCGCGTGACAAAGCCGGTTGGTTGTCCTGCAGTGGATCGGCCACTACGAGGATGTTTTTGTATGTGTTCATAACTGCCCCCTGTCTCAACGGATTCGCAATCGACCTGATCTGAAAAACTGTTTGTATTCAGATTAGTATATTCACTGTAACGGATTGCTGCGAGGAAATGGAGGACTTTGAAGAGGAATTACAGTAAAAGTTGATGGGCATCAAGCCCATCAACTTTTATAAAACTATTTACAATTAGTCGCACCGGCTAGCAGAGCTAGCTGCTCACGATCGAGAACCGTGATGTACTTGCCTTTCACGCCAATGATCTCGGATTTTTGGAAACGTCCTAACAGACGGCTGATTGTTTCAACCGTCAGTCCCAGATAGTTTCCAATATCGCCACGGGTCATAGTCAGCCGGAATTCGCGGGCAGAAAACCCACGCTCTGAGAAACGGCATGACAAATCATAGAGAAACGCTGCCAGACGCTCTTCGGCATTTTTCTTAGAGAGCAGCAGGATCATATTCTGATCGCTTTTAATTTCACTGCTCATCAGGCGCATAATTTGCTGTCGGAGCTTAGGCACCTTACCGGCAAGCTCATCCAATGTTTCAAACGGAATCTCGCATACCATAGAGGTTTCGAGAGACTGGGCAAAACTTTGGTGTTTATGGTCGTTGATAGCGTCAAAACCCACCAAGTCGCCAGCTAAATGAAAAGCGGTAATTTGTTCGTCGCCTTGCTCGGTGATGGTATAGGTTTTCACTGTGCCTGAACGAATAGCGTACAGCGCTTTCAGCTCGTCCCCGGCTTTAAATAACTCCTGACCCTTATGGATAGGCTTTTTACGCTCAATAATGCTATCTAGCTGATCTAACTCTGCGTCATTGAGAGTAAAGGGGATACACAACTGACTGATACTGCAATCCTGACAATGGATAGCACATCCACCGGATTGAATGCGTTTTGTGGAGATTTTATCTGAATTCATAAACTGTGGCCTGACCAAGTTCGGATACTCGGGTCACTCTATCACACTCTTATTCATAATGACGAGTATAAAACATTAGGAAAATTGTGTGATTGCGACATAACCTGTGTGGATACCGTATGCCAATAACAATAATGCACTGGTTTTTTTAAATATCTGATTGGAAAGCCATTGTTTAAGCGTTTCTGCAAAGCTGCCTACTAACAGCATGGCTGGCAAAGTTCCCAGACCAAAGGCCAGCATGACGCCGGCACCTGAGCCTGCATTGCCAGCCACAGCCGCCCAACTCAACATTGAGTAAACTAATCCGCAGGGTAACCAGCCCCATACCAGTCCAAACGGAAAGGCCGCAAGGGGAGATTTCAGTGGTAACATCGACTTAGCTAAAGGCGAGATAAAACGCCAGAGTGATTGGCCGAGAGCTTCAATTCTGGTGACCCCTTGCCACCACTGGCCAATATACAGGGCGAGAAGAATCATCATCACTGCGGCGAAAATGCGCAGGAAAAGGAGCGCAGTGCTTAATCCACTTAATGCAGCCATACCTGCCACTGCGCCACCAATAACAGCTCCGGCTGCTGCGTAAGAAATCAGGCGTCCGGCGTTGTAGCAAAGTAAGTAAGGAAAACGGTGGCTTTGCTGTTGCCCTGGCATGCCTAAGGTAATAGCGGCAGCGATACCACCACACATCCCCAGGCAATGGCCTGCACCCAGCAGGCCAATAACAAAAGCAGCGAAAAAATCTGTGTTCACTGTTTTTCCTTGCCCGTTTGTTCATCATCCGTTTTTTGCGCGGGTTGCTTTTCTTCATTCTCATCAAACAGGATGTCGTATCCCTGTCTTTCGAGGTCTTCAAATTGTTCTGATTTGACGGCCCAGATAAAAATGGCAACGGCAATGCAGACGAAGATGATTGCAATCGGGATGAGTAAATACAGGCTAGCCATCTTCTTTCAATAACCTCAGTGAATTAGAGACAACAATGATGGAGCTGGCAGACATGCCTAATACTGCAATATAAGGTGCAACCAGTCCGGCAACAGCCAGAGGCAGAATAACAAGGTTATATCCTAATGCCCATGATAGATTTTCCCGAATGATCTTCTTAGTTTTCATTGCCAGGCGTCGTGCTTCCAGCACTCGGTTTAAGTGATCTCCAAGTAAAACCATATCTGCAGACGATTTAGCAACATCCGTACCTCCACCCATTGCAAGTGACAGATGAGCGCCAGCCAGCACAGGTGCATCATTAACGCCGTCACCAATCATCAGGGCGACCTGATCTTTGGCGAGACTGTTAAGGTAATCGAGTTTACCTTGCGGAGTCGCACCGCTAATCAGCTTGTCTACAGAAAGCGTTTTTGCCACGCGAGCGGCATTGTCGGAGTTATCGCCCGTGAGCATTGTGACCTGAATCCCTTCGGCCTGAAAGGCACTGACCAGTGACTGACTGTCATGCCGGATGGGATCATCCAATTGGAAAGCGGCGATAGCTTTACCGTTACAGGTGAGCCAAACCTGAAAGCCCTGGTCTGGAGAAGGGGCGTTTTCACCGTTTAACGCAAAAGCCTGCTTCCCGATTCGCCATTCATTTCCCTCTCTCATGCCTTTGAGGCCAAAGCCGATTTCATTTTCAACCTCATCAAAGGAAAAGGCTGAATTTCGATAACCAGAAAAAGCCCGGGCGATAGGGTGGTTTGCAAAGCGTTCCAGCTCGGCAGCGATGCTCAGGACCTCTGTTTCATCGTAACTGTCAAAGCAGACTGTTTGGATGACTCTGACATTTCCTTCGGTTAAGGTGCCGGTTTTATCTATAACCAGTTGGTTCACATTGCAGAGTGTTTCCAGAACGTGTCCGCGCCGGAGCAGAATGCCTAGACGGCCAAGACGTGAGGTAGCACAAGTCAGTGCGGTTGGTGTTGCCAGCGACAGGGCGCAAGGGCAGGTGGCAACCAGCACAGCCAGCGTAATCCATAGCGCATCATCGGGTTTTACCTGGTGCCAGTAAAGCCAGGTACCCGCTGCAATGATAAGAATAACAGCGACAAAATAACGGGCTACCACGTCGGCAACTTCTGCAATTTTTGGCTTCGTTGCCTGTGCTTCATCCTGAAGACGAATGATGTTCGAAATAAGGGAGTGCTGGCGGTCCTGAGTCACTTTCACGGTCAGGTTACCGTCACCGTTAATTGTGCCGGCAAATACAGTATCATCCTTGCTTCTGCGTACGGGGAGCGGCTCGCCAGTCAGCATTGACTCGTCGATTACACTGTGACCTGCCACAATAACACCATCGGCAGGTAAGCTTTCTCCGGGCAAAACTGTGACAACGTCACCTGTCTTTAGGCTTTTCGCTGCAATCTGGCGACCATCAACCAGATTTGCCATAGCCGGAATCAATTTAAGCAGATTGGCGCTGGCTGCAGCGGCTTTACGGCGCGCCCTCATCTCAAGATAACGGCCGATTAATAAGAAGAAGGTAAACATCGAAATGGATTCGAAGAACACTTCGCCCTTTGTTGTAACAGTGGCATAAAAGCTGGCCACGTAAGCGAAGATCAGCGCAATAGAAACAGGGACATCCATGCCTAATGTGCGTGCTTTGAGGTTCCGCCAGGCATTCAGATAGAAGGGCAGTGCTGAGTAGAGAAGCACCGGGGTGGCGAAAAGAAGGCTGACCCAGCGGAAATAGTTTCGGAAGCTTTCATCCAGATCACCAAATACCTCAAAGTACAGCGCAACCGCCAACATCATCACCTGCATGCTGGCTAAGCCAGCGATACCTAAACGGTACAGGTAGCTCTTCATCGTATTGTGGTAATGCTGCTCTTGGTTATCTGCCTCAAAAGGGGCCGCTTTGTAGCCTAAACGGTGAATGGCGGACAAAAGAGTGCTGAGTTTAGTCTGCTCGGGGTTCCAGCTGAGCAGAGCGCGGTGCGTGGTGGTATTGACGCGAATGTTAACTAAGCCTGTTTCGCGTTTGAGTTGTCGTTCAATTAACCATGCGCAGGCGGCACACGATACCCCTTCGAGTGACAGTGTGACTTCGTTGGTGTTGTCGCTGGTTCTGACAAAGTCTTGCTGAATTTCTTCGTTGTCATACAGGGCAAGGGACTGCAATTGCTGAGGAATCAGATCGGCTTTATCTGCTGTTGCAGTCCGATACTCATAATAGGATGTCAAACCACTGTCGACTATAGTGCTTGCCACAGCGTGGCAGCCCGGGCAGCACATACTGCGTGCTGTTCCCAGGATGTCGACTGTTAAATGGGTATCATGTGGTACAGGATCACCACAGTGGTAGCAAGAGGTTGTCATCCTTTGTTTTGTCCATACAGCTTAATCGGATCGGATGAGGGCAGGTTAAGACGGCCATTCAGCATCCATTCTCCCTGAAACGGCTCTACTTCGACAAACCATGGGCCATCAATCGACTCTGGTGCTGTGAATCGGTAGCGGCCTTTTTGGTCCGGGCTGATCATTTGGGTGAAGTCTTTTTCCGCTAAGGTGCGGTGAGTAAAGAGAACTCGCAGCGTTGGAAAGTCAGGCAGCTCACCTTTGTCCAGAGATAGGGTGATATCTTGCTCAGTAACCTTGATATCCGCCTTTATTTTCAGGGCGTCTGCGACACGCAGTCGCGAAAAGTCCTGATTAATGCCTTTTCCTTTCTTGTAATAGTCTTCAGCAACCAGATCCACTTTGTTCTGAGAGAATATATACAGCGCAGTCATGCTGTATGTAATGGATAGGGCTGGAATCGCAATTATGAACCAGGGCCAAAACTGCTTATACCATGGCTTTTGCATTGTGAATCCTTTTAGTATCTATAAAAAGAGCCCCTGATTTTAGCAGGGGCCCTATGACTTAGCTTCAGTGAAATTGTCAGCAAACGTCAACAATTAACTGATTCGTAACAGAAATCAGGATTACTGCTCGCTGTTGCTCAGGCCCCACACATAAGCAGAGATAAGCTGAACTTTTTCTTCGCCCAGAATGTTATCCCAAGCCGGCATAACACCCTGGCGACCGTGAGTAATAGTATCAACGACCGCACGACGTGAACCACCATATAGCCAGATATTATCAGTCAGGTCAGGCGCACCAAATGCTGGGTTACCTTTACCATCCGTACCATGACAGGCAGCACACACCACAAAGCGTTGTTTACCCGCCGCAGCCTCTTTGGCATTCACTTTACGGCCAGACAAACTCAGAGCGTAACTTGTTACTTCTTGTACACCGTCTTCGCCTAAGGTGTCAATCCATGCAGGCATAGCGCCTGTACGGCCATGCATGATGGTGGTTTTGATGGTTTCAGCTTCACCGCCATACAACCAATCGTTATCGGTCAGATTAGGGAAGCCCTGCTGACCACGCGCATCAGAGCCGTGGCACTGAGCACAGTTCTGCAGGAACAAGCGCTGACCTACACGGCGAGCATCTTGATCGGCTGCAATTTCTTCGATTGGACGAAGGTTGTTACCAGACTCGTCATAGGCAAGGGTTTTAAACAGCTCGCCATAAGCTCGTTCTGCATCACCCAATTCTTTGGCATATTGATCAAGCTCTTGCGCTTGCTGAGAGTTAGCAATAGATGCTTTTGACTCAGCTACTGTGCGAATAGTCTGATCTGAACTCTGCCACCCCAAAAGCCCCTTAAAGTTGCCCAGGCCAGGATATAGCGCCAGATATACCAAAGAAAAAACAATGGTTCCCCAGAACATATAAGACCACCACTTAGGTAGTGGGTTATTGATCTCGCGAATACCATCGTATTCGTGGCCCATGTCCTCACCTTCTTCAACACCCATTTTGTCCTTGCTACACCAAGCAAGAATGGCAGCAATTGCAGCCAGGGTGCCAAGCGTGATGACGATGATCCATACACTCCAAAACGTCGACATTCTTATTTGCTCCTGTCTTTTTCACGCGTGGCCACATCCTTCTCCTCGTCTGCAAATATCAAATTAGCAGCTTCGTCGAATTGGGATTTACGGCGTTTACTGTAGGCCCAAAGGACAATACCAATAAAGCTACCGAACAGAATCACAGTCCAGATACTATGAATGGTTCCGATATCCATGGTGCCTCCTTATTTCATCGCGTGACCTAGAGACTGAAGGTAAGCAATAAGTGCGTCCATTTCAGTCTTGCCTTTCACATCATCACCTGCTTTCGCAACTTGTTCGTCAGTGTAAGGTACACCGAACTTATCGCGGAATAAGGCAAGTTTTTTAGAGGTTATTTCGCCATCCAGTACATTTTCTTCCAACCAAGGGAAACCGGGCATGTTAGATTCTGGTACTACATCGCGGGGGTTACGCAAGTGTACACGGTGCCATTCATCGGAATAACGGCCGCCTACACGAGCCAGATCCGGACCTGTACGCTTAGAGCCCCACAGGAATGGATGCTCCCAAACACTTTCACCTGCAACAGAATAATGGCCATAACGTTCAGTTTCTGAACGGAATGGACGAATCATCTGGCTGTGGCAAACGTTACACCCTTCGCGGATATAAATGTCACGGCCTTCCATTTCCAGAGCAGTGTAAGGGCGCAGGTTTTCTACAGGCTCAGTCGTTTGTTCCTGATAAATCAGCGGCGTGATTTCTACCAGCGCACCCAAACTGATTGCAATCACAATCAGGATGGCCAGCAAACCAACATTTTTTTCAACAAGTTCGTGACGAAAGCTCATCAGTTTTACTCCTTATGCTGGTTGCTCTATGGCTTTCAAGCTGTCTTTCGGTGCGGCAATAGTTCTGTAAGCGTTGTAAGCCATCAGGAACATGCCGGTTACGAAGATAAGACCACCACAGAAACGCACGAAGTAGAACGGATAAGACGCTTGCAGAGCTTCAACAAAGCTGTAGGTCAGGGTACCGTCGGTATTCACCGCGCGCCACATCAGACCTTGCATCACACCAGAAATCCACATAGCTACGATGTACAGAACCGTACCAATAGTAGCCAGCCAGAAATGCACGTTTACCAGTTTGATAGAGTACATACGCTCTTGGCCGAACAGTTTTGGAATCAGGTGATATACCGAACCGATAGAAACCATGGCAACCCAGCCTAACGCACCTGAGTGAACGTGGCCGATTGTCCAATCGGTATAGTGAGACAGGGCATTGACTGTCTTAATCGCCATCATCGGGCCTTCGAAAGTAGACATGCCGTAGAACGACAGTGACACTACCAGGAAGCGCAGAATAGGGTCATAGCGCAGTTTATGCCAGGCACCGGACAGCGTCATGATACCGTTGATCATGCCACCCCAGGATGGCGCAAACAGTACCAGAGACATCACCATGCCCAGTGACTGAGTCCAGTCAGGCAATGCGGTGTAGTGCAGGTGGTGCGGGCCAGCCCAGATGTACAGAGAAATCAGTGCCCAGAAGTGCACGATAGACAAACGGTAGGAATAAACAGGACGACCGGCTTGTTTCGGGACGAAGTAGTACATCATACCCAGGAAGCCAGCAGTAAGAAGGAAACCTACGGCATTGTGCCCATACCACCACTGAACCATGGCATCGACTGCACCAGAGTAAACAGAATACGACTTCGTCATTGAGACCGGAATCGCCATGCTGTTCACAATGTGAAGAACGGCTACCGTCAAAATGAATGCACCGAAGAACCAGTTTGCCACATAAATGTGGGAGGTCTTTCGTTTAATCATCGTTCCGAAGAACACGACAGCATAGGAGACCCAGACAACGGCAATCAGTATATCGATTGGCCATTCCAGTTCAGCGTATTCTTTGCTGGATGTATAACCCATCGGCAGCGTAATAACTGCTGATAGAATCACGGCTTGCCAGCCCCAGAAGGTGAACGACGCTAACTTGCCACCAAACAACGTGGTTTGACAGGTACGCTGAACGACATAATAAGATGTCGCGAACAGTGCACTGGTACCGAAGGCGAAGATAACTGCATTAGTATGCAGCGGACGCAGACGGCTGTATGTCAACCAAGGGGTGTCAAAGTTAAGCGCCGGCCAAACCAACTGAGCGGCAATAAATACACCAACGCTCATTCCAACAATACCCCACAGTATGGTAGCTAGGGTGAATTGCCGAACGACCGTATAGTTGTAGTTTTGATCAAGCTGCTTTTCTTGGCTCATGTTGCATGCTTCCACTAAAAAATTTCAACTACACTCTTGTTTTCTTTGCGAACAACTTCATTTCGCAATGCCACCCAAAGCTTAGACAAATCCTGTGTTGTTTTTATAAACAATTCGACACGGAAATTGCTATTTTGTTGTAAAAGTGGCATTTTCAGCACGCATGATACTTGAGATAAGAAATGATTGACAGTGTGAAGGGTGGGCTCATGCCGCGGCTCACTATTTTTATGCAAAAAGTTTGAACTATGTAACATGGGAAATGTATACAATCATGGCCGCACAGAAACTAACGAAAGCTCGGTTGATCCAAATTCTGCTCCTACTTGCTGTTCTGATTGCGGCATTCGTATGGAGAACAATTACATACAAATCTGACAATAAGGCAGAGGAAGCACTAAGGCCTTGCGAGAGTTCAGTAGAGGAATGCACTGATAAAGATGCAAGGTAGAAGCTGAAAGTACTCCGGGATACCAGCTTGGAAAAAGGCAATAAACGGGTACCAGTAGCTGCTCTCTTTGTATTTAAAGGTGTCAACTTCGGCAGAGCAAGGGGACGATTTATTAATTTGGTATCAGGAGTATGTGTTAGCACTCAAGCTATTGAAATGTGAGTTATTTTAATGCTTTAACACCATGTTGCTCTGATAAGTCAAACTTGCAAGTACCAGATAAGGATTCAGAACATTATTTTTCATGTGAAAATAATTAAAGTTCATTAAAAACAATCGTATAGAACATAACTCTCATCTATTCACTAGGTTGAATCTTTTCCTGTGTCGTTATGATGGTTTTTTATCCAAAACTCGGTTCGAAACGTTGAAAACCTGTCCGTTGATGTGCGAGGCTTTGTGACTCACCAGAAAACGTACCATAGCTGCCACGTCTTTGAATTGATTTACATCATTTTTTAGCACATCTGTCCGGTTAAGAATGTATCGGGCAGCATGGACAGTAACATCAGGTGATAAGCTATTGGCCAAAGCTTCAGTCAGTCCAACCAGGCCTTGGCTGCATACGGCGAGTAACTCGCTGTTAATGGCAGATTCATGAGGGGTAGGGACAACATGAACAATAGCCCCCTTTGTTGTTTTCAGAAGAGGCAGGCATTGTCTGGCGGTGAACAAGGTTGCTGTTAACTGGTGGTGAAGTGCCTGGTTCCAATCAAATAAATCCATTTCAGTGAAGGGGATGCCCACATCCGGAAGTGATACCGATGGGTTAATAACAAGTGCATCAAGTCGGCCGAATTGAGATTCAATCTCCCGGGCGGCTGCGGCAACGTCTGATTCCTTACTGCAATCTGTATTGCGAAACCGGACTCGTGGATCTTCTGCAACCAAATCATAACCTGCATTTTCGTCATTGCTCAGTGACATGACAATAGACTGAGTTGCAGCAAGCTCTTTACAGATATGTTTGCCTAACTCTGTTGTTCCTTCTGTGACAATGATTACTGGTTGCTTTGTCATACCCAAATCTTCTTTGTCGAATAGTTAAATACTAATAACGGTAAATCGCACACAGACTTAAGAGTTTTTTTTATAAAAATTCAATACTCTGCTGATCCTCAAATTGAAACTGTCTATTATGGTGAAGATACACACCCAGTCGTGAACACTACATGGAAATTGTTACCAGTTACTCAACGATAGAAACGACAGCAGCAGCAGTAGATGAAGCTGTCAGTCAACTCAAAGCCAGATTAGTGCGTCCCAGCCTGTTGTTGGTGTACTTTTCAGGGCATGACAATGCGCAAGTTATCCGAGAGCGGCTTGTTGCGGAATTCCCTGACACTCAAATTTTAGGCTGTTCATCATGCCAGGGTATCCTGACAGAAGAGGGGTATTTCCCTGATCGGGTGATCGGTTTATGGGCTGTTTTTGATTTCAATGGCGCGTATGGCTCTGCTTTAGTGTCTACCCATCAACTTCCTCACCAAATGGCGAAACAGGCATTGCTGAAGGCCATTCAAAATACCGGACGCTCAGGGGAATTACCTTCACTCGTTTTGCTGCACGCAAGTCCTGGCGCTGAAGAGGAGGTGATACAGGCCATATCTCAAGAGTTTGGCACACCAGTACCTATTATTGGCGGGAGCGCCGCGGATGCAGGGGTTTTGGGGGAATGGCAACTTTTCACTCAAGATCATTTAGCTTCTGAAGGCGTTGCTGTGAGTGTCTTTTATCCAACATGCGACTTAAGTTTTTCTTTTCACTCAGGTTACGCAAAAACTGAACAATACGCAGTGGCGACTAAGGTTGAGGGAAGGGAACTCATAGAACTTGATCACCGGCCAGCAAAAGAGGTCTATGAAGAATGGATTAAACAACCTTTAGAGTATGGTCAAAGCATAATGTCTCTCTCTGCTTTACATCCGATTGGTCGTATTGCAGGCACTTTACATGATTTACCCTATTTTAAGCTCGCTCATCCCAATTCTGTTACTGCGCGTGGTGGAATCACATTGTTTGCTTCTATAAAGGAAGGAGAGAAACTCTACCTGATGACAGGGACGGAAGATAACCTGGTCAACCGGACCGGTCGCGCAGTGGATGGATTGCTTCATGATAGCCATCAGCAGATCGAGGCTATTGGTGGAATAAGTATTTATTGTGCTGGCTGTATGCTCCAGGTGAAATCAAAAATGGGTATGGTTGCAGAGAAAATGCAGCAATCTATGCTCAACGCGCCGTTTATTTCTCCGTTCACTTTTGGAGAACAAGGCCAGTTCCTTGGTGGTGAGAATGAGCATGGTAATTTAATGATTTCTAACGTTTTGTTTTACCGGGAATGATGAGCATGCCAGGCAGAGAAACAGAAACCCTACAGGAAACATTGCTTGCGTTACTCAGAAGCCAGGAAAGGGAGAAACAGCTCAGAGATGAGTACTCTGCTATTTTAGCGGGTATGTCAGCGATGGCTGGCGCTAATAGCAAGCGGCAAGTATTCAATAGCCTACTTGCTGTTCTGCGCAAATATATTGGTTTCGAACACGCGCTGGTGCTGACTCGTGAAGATGAAACTTCGCATCTGGAAGAACTTGTCACCACCTGTACTAATTTCGAATCTTGCTCCTGGGAAGTCAATCAAACCTTTATCCGTGCTATCAATGGCGAAAGTATTGCACTTTTCGACCCGCTGCAAGTTGCCGAATTTCGTTATTTGCCCAAGGACCAGATCGGACTGTGTCGCTCAGTGTTGATGACGGGAGTGAAAGTCAGTTCTGGTGACGCGTTACTGCTATTTTTGCATTCTCAACCCGGCCAGTTTGGCGCTTCATGTAAAAGAGTGCTGGCACGGTTTCGCCCATTGCTTGAACGCGCAATTATCGACATTGACTACAGGGAAAGATTGCAAACTCTGGTGACTGTACGAACTCAAGAGTTATTGCACAATCAGCAACGATTTAAAGACTTTGCAAATACTGTTGGTGACTGGTTTTGGGAGATAGATACCGAATACAGGTTCACGTATATCTCTGCGCCAGACTTATCTAACCACGTGATAGATAAAAAAAGTTTGTTAGATCTCTTTGATGATGATAGCGATTTCCAAACCAAGCTACGAAATAAATTGCTC
This sequence comes from Photobacterium arenosum, assembly GCF_014841115.1. Classification (GTDB taxonomy): domain Bacteria; phylum Pseudomonadota; class Gammaproteobacteria; order Enterobacterales; family Vibrionaceae; genus Photobacterium; species Photobacterium arenosum. The sequence goes on along the minus strand of NZ_JACYTP010000013.1, from coordinate 58,155 downwards.
AGTAATGAAGATTTTGAAGACTTGGAATGGCAGTTACCCGGTAATGAGGGTGGGGCATGGATTAGCTTCAGCGGTAGCCCGTACTTTAGTAAACACGGAGAGCTCCGGGGATATCGGGGAACAGCGAAAGACATCACCAGCAAGAAGCAACGTTTAGTCGAATTGCAGCAGGCTCGGCAACAAGCGGAATCTGCAAACGCCGCTAAATCTCAGTTTCTGGCAATGATGAGCCATGAAATTCGCACGCCTCTGAATGCGGTGCTTGGTTTGATGGATACTTTAGCTGATTCAGGACTGAATATGGAGCAGCTTAAATGGGTCAATCAAATGGAGCAGTCTGCTCAACTGCTTCTGACGATCATTAACGATATTCTGGATCTCTCTCGTATAGAATCAGGCAAGTTTGATTTATACATGGAACCCATGTCTGTCGCTGATTGTGCCACGCTGGTCGTTGAACAGCTGCGAGATCAGGCACAGAAGAAAAATATCGATTTGAATATCCGGGTTGATGAAACAGTTCCTGAAAAAACTCAAGGTGACAAGAACCGCGTGACTCAGGTTATGTTTAATCTGATTGGCAACGCTATCAAATTCACGAACAGTGGCTCAGTGAATGTTGCTGTCACAACAGCAAATAATGAGATTGTGATTACAGTTATTGATACTGGAATTGGTATCTCTGATGAAGCACAGAAAAATCTCTTTAATCCGTTTGTTCAGGCAGACGGTAGTATTACCAGAAAATATGGTGGTACCGGTTTGGGTTTGGCCATCAGCCGCCATCTTGTCGGGAAAATGCAAGGGCGTATTTCACTGGTCAGCCATTTAGGCCACGGTAGCTGTTTTTCTGTGTTTTTACCGATCATCGCAGCTGCAGCTGAAATAGAAGAAGAAAAGCTACCTCAAAGAAAAATTCCTCGCCGAGCATTATCAATTTTGTTGGCGGAAGACAGTAAGACAAACCAGATGGTTGCAAAACTCATGCTGGAAAAACGAGGACATCATGTTCAAGTCGCTGACAATGGGCAAATGGCACTGGATATGATTGAAGCGTCACCCGAACAATTTGATTTAATATTAATGGATATCTCTATGCCGGTTATGGATGGTATGGAAGCAACCAGAAAGATCAGAGAAAAGCATGTTGATTTACCCATAGTTGCGCTGACGGCAAATGCCATGCACTCAGATCAGCTTGAATATCAAAAAGCGGGCATGAACGGCTTTCTAGCAAAACCGATACGCGTAGCTGAATTGGATAAATTGCTGAGCGAATATGCCGAGCTAGTCTCGCTGGCATAATTCATTCTTATCGATGAACGCATTGGCGCTTGTCGGCCTTAGGTAATTCCACCTGACATTGAAGAACCAGGCAAACTGACAATTTGCAGCAGGACTTAAATACAAGTGTGAATTACCTATTTTATGGTAAATCACCATTATGGTTAAATTGCGTGAACCTGTCTGGCGAGGCCGTCATACAGAAGGGAGCAGAGAGCCCAACGTGTAGACTCTCACAGCCTTAATTTAACATAATGTACATAATGCGTACTTAACTTGGGGGTGATTGAGGGCCAGAATTCCAGTCATACCAAGGGCTAAGCCCTTAATCCCTTGGCTCCTTAACTTTGCCGTGATGTCCTGCCAGATTCGCTGAGCTTTGAAGTCTTTGGCACGGTCTGCAGCAATAAATATTAAAGCTTCCTCAGGTTTAATATTTGAAGCTTCAGCTAGGAAAATTGCTTGAGTATCAGATAGATATCTTTTTCCACTTCTGAATTCGGAGATTCTAGATGCTCCAACACCTAAATCATGAGCGATTTGCTTGTCTTGGATATATTTTTTTGCCTGTTTGTAAGCATCTAGCAATGTATTCGCGTACATAAAAAGTCCTCCGTTTTGCCCATTGTAGTTCGATAATTCCCAGAATTGGTATCTTGTAATTACCACATGCGGTAATTAGGATTACCGAAATTGGGAATCGATAAGCAACAAACACCTTATGACTCAGCCCCTGTATTACGAACAAAACGCCGATGGCTCTGGCTTCGCCTTCATTGACGGCGAACCTGAGTACTTCCGTTCGTCCGCTGAGTTACATCAAATCGGTCTGGAATTTTACCCTCAGGGTTACGAGCTGTATCTCGTTACGCCTGAGAACTGGCAGCAACTCTACGACATGGGAGTCTTCGAACATGAAAACGATTATTGACTTCCTGTCCTTCACTTGGACGCCTGCCGAGCTGGCCCATGTGCTGGAGCTTGCCAAGGCTGGTGCTACCGTCAAGGCCGTTCGCCACTTCGACTTTGTAGAGTCCGGCAAACGTGTCGATAACTTTGCACTGGATACGGGCAAGATTGATTATGCGGCGGAAGTGCGTCGCCTGCTGAAAAACACGGATTTTGTCATTGGCGCTGATGCTCGCCGTTTTCATGAGGTCAAATCAGACCTGCTTGATCACTTCGGACTGAACACTATGGATTGCCTGTGCCGTGGTGAAATCGACCGCTTTATCAATCGCCTTAACCATGGTCTCGGCAAGTTCGGCAATGAATGGACCTTCACGCTACGTGCTGGCGGTTTCTCCGGGTATCCGCAATCGGCCTCCATCATGGTCAACGGTCAGCAAGCGGGCCTGTGTGCTTGGGGTGCCAAACAACATGGCTGCTATGTGTCGTTTTCCGGTACGGGCTGTGTCGCGTTAGACATGCCTGAAGTGCACAAGATGCTCAATGATTTGCCAGGCGCAAAAATTACCCGCGCCGATGTCGCTTATGACTGTTTCAACGGTGAATTCGGTATCAATCTGGCCCGTCAAATGGCAAAGGAAGGCTGTTTCATTACCCGTGGCCGTCCGTGTTCGTACACCTATATCGAATCCGGTCACATGGCAAAAGTCTGCGATTACCAAACCCAGTCCGGCACATCCCAGTCCCTGAAAAAGCGTTACGGCCTTGTCCCTGAGTCCGGCCGCTCGTTCTATGTCGGTAGCCGTGATGCGGGCAAGATGTTGCGCGTGTACGAGAAAGGCAAACAGCTTAAATCAGACCAGCATCCTGAGTGGGTACGCTGGGAGCTGGAACTGCGCTCAAAAGACCGTGTGATCCCGTTCGATATCCTGATTGATGCCGACAAGTATTTTGCAGGTGCATACCCTGCCCTGAGCCGTATTTGTGAGGCTGAGCAATGCGCTATCGCCACCCACAAACGCCATTACATGACCTCGGTCGAGAATGCTGTCAAACACGGTGCTACCCAGTGCGGCAAGCTGGTCAATTACATGCGACAGGTACTTGACCTGACGCCTGAGCAGGTGGTCAAGCAACTGACCAGCCACCTTGAACCGTTTGAAATCCCAGACCGACTCAATGCACCTGTCACGGGTGATTCGGATGCGTCTGACAAAGTCCCGCTTGCGGATTTGCTGGCCTTGCGTCAGCGGTCTCATCGAAATTCAATTTATCAGCGCCTAGTGACGGCGTAACTAAACGGAGAATACACAATGTCTGGATTAACTGTACTGGTTTCGGGTGTAACCATGGGTAAAGGGATTTCTAAGAAGTCCGGTCAACCTAAGCCGTATGCCTTTGCGCAGGTGCATTATTTGGTGCCGGCGAAATCTTTCCTCAACGATGACAACAACATTAACAAGCTGGGGCTGGAAGAAAAAACCATTTCCATGTCAGAGAACGCCAGCCTGTTTGCCAAGTTTGGCGAACTGACGTTTCCGACTCAGCTTAAGTTGTCGCTGGATGCGGACCCGGAAAACCCTTCTCGTAACATTGTGGTTGACTACGCCAAGGCGTAACGGAGGCGTTATGAAATTAAGGAACCTGCACAACGCGGTCATTCTGGATACCGAAACCACGGGGCTGGATTCTGATGCTGAGATTGTTGAGGTGTCAGTGATTGATGCCTTTGACGGTACAGTGTTGTTTGATTCGTTGGTTAAACCTCAGCGCCCTATTCCATCGGATGCGATTGCGATTCATGGCATTGGTAATCACATGGTGGCCGATGCCCCTGAATTTGGCGACATCTGGCCGCAATTGGCTCAGGTGTTGAGTGGTCGGAATCTGCTGATTTATAACGCCGATTATGACACCCGCCTGATTGAACAGTCTTTGAAAATCGCAACGGGTGAATCGCACGTGTTACCTGTCCTTGAGACTTTTTGTGTCATGGAGTGGTATGCCGAATTCTGGGGCGATATGAATGAGTTTCACGGCACATATCGCTGGCAAAAACTGACCAATGCTGCCGCTCAGCAGAATATTGATATCTCTGACCTTAGCGCACACCGGGCACTAGCTGATTGTGTGATTACTCGGCGCTTGATTAATGCAGTCAATTATCAATTGGCGATACGGTCGTAAGAATCTCGGGGCGGCATCATGACAGACACATGCGTACAGATAAATGAGCAAGGTTTCTTGTATGCCGTGCCCACTCCTATAACGGATTGTGCGGGTTATGTCCTTATCAGCAAATCCAGTTATGACAGCTATCTGGCTGGCTCTGAACTAACGCCCGAGGATGTAGGTGCGGCGTTTTCATTCGGCTTTGCCGCTATCTTGGTGAGCTGCTATTTCGCGGCCTATCCGGTAGGCATTGCCAAGCGTCTAATTAACAAACTTTAGAAGGAAACTCTCTTATGGAAACTATCTTTGCAGCGGTTGATATGGCAGGTGTAGCGACGTCAGTAACCGCGATTGGTGTGGCTATTGTCGGTGTGGCGATGGTGATGAAAGGCATCACGCTGGCGAAACGCGCCGTTAACAAAGCGTAATGCTGCCCCTTCTGCATGACCTGACGCTCACGCTCTGGTCACTCATTGGTGCTATCGCAGCGTATGCGGTTATGCAGGGATGGCGCTAACGTTCTGACTCTTTGGGCGGCTTCGGCTGCCCTTTTTTTTGGCTGAACCATGAATAGATTCATTTTAATTCTGTTTGTTGCTCTGGTTGGTTTGCTTCCCTTTTTACCAATTAAGGCTCACGCGGTGATGTATTACTTTAATAACGGGATTCCATCGTATGGCTCGCAACGCGGAACGTGTTCACCTCCGGGTGAATACTTAGATCATACCTACTTTAGTGAAGTGGCCTCCTGTGTTGAGGGTAAGCCTTCCGTTGGTACGAATAGTTTTTTCACTGGTTGCCGCGCAGGTACTACGGGGGTTAGCTGTGCTAAAGGCGGCCATACAAAGGGGGCGGCAGTGCTTTCGCGTGATAAGCCTGAGAACTACTGTGATTCGGCACATGTTTCTAGTTTGATTAGTCATTATAAACAGCAATGCAGCAGTCAGTTTGACTCAGAAGAGTACGACATTAATCCTAACTATATGTGTGACAGGCAGTTGCAAGGTGTCAGCGGTACCTGTAATGCCGTCAAAAAAGGTGATGGCACAGGTGACGGTGATGGTGGCGGTGATGACGGCGGCTCTCCCGGTGGTGGTGATGATGGTGGCGGTGAAGACGGCGGCGGCGATGGCGATGATAACAACAGTCCCTGCAACGCCTATCTCGGGATACGTTTTGACGTGGGTTGGAAATCCGTTAACCATGGCACTACCCCCGGTAACTATTGGTGCTCCAGCAAAGGCGGCGGCTGCCAGGCTAAGTATGTATCCGGCTCTAAATTTTGTGGTAGTCCCGGTGCCGGTTTTGACTGTTTCGCTGAATTTGAGGTTATCGGCCCTGAATGTAATCTCTCAGAAAACGCTGACGGCTTCTGTACCGATTCCGGTTGCGTTAACTCTGGCGGTGGCGATAAACCCGGTGATGGTGACAAACCTGGCGACGGCGAAGAACCCGGTGATGGCAGCGGTGAAGAACCCGGTGACGGTGAAGATCCTACTGACTCCATTGAGGGACATCTACGCAACATCGACACCAATGTCGGCAAGCTGAACGTGGATATGAACAAACTGCTGGATACGTCCATAGACAGCAATGCCACCCTTGAAGACCAGCTTTCTCTGATGAATGACTTCAACAACACGGTAAAAAAATCTGACAACACCTTGGAGGCCATGGCGAATTTTTCCGAGCAGGAAATCAAGCTGTTGAGCAACATTCAGGGGGATTTATCTGACTATTTCGATGACCAGTATCAGCAGATGAAAAACCTGTCTAACAAGCTGAGTGATCTAAATGCCGATCTCAACGCTAACTTTGACAACTTAGGCTCTGGTAACGACAGCATCAAGGAAGTGAAGAAAGTCGTTGAGAAAACTGAGCAGGTTGCACAGAACACGGCGGAATCGAATACCCTGCTCAATGACATTAAAAATGAACTGGTCGCCAATCGTATAGCCAGCAATGCAGAGCACTTTGCCTCACTGGAAAAGCTCGACGAAATGAAAGGACTGCAGGAGGAAGGCAACACCCACCTTGAAGGGATTGGTGACAGCCTCACGGGTATCAGCGATTTGCTGTCAGACTTCGGCAATCCTGACCTGACCAATGCCGGGAACGGCACCTGTATTCAGTCGAAAACCTGCTCCAGTTTCTATGCCTCAAGCTATCCCGAAGGGATCACCGGCATTATCAATGACTTTACCAATGATATGACCTCAGGGGGACAATTTGACTTCCTGAACCAGTTTCAGGTTGATGCAGGCGGCTCTGCCCCTGATATGGGTATCGCGGTGGATTTTGGCCGATTCGGTAACTTCGGCCGATTCAGTTTTGACATTGGTTATGGGGTCTGGAGCTTTATCCGGGCCTGTATCTTGTTCTCTGCGGCCCTGCTCTGTCGTCGCTTAGTCTTTGGAGGTTAACGTGTACGTTGGAATGTTTGACTGGATAGTGATTTTGTTCAACATGCTGCTTGAGTTCCTGTACCGCATGTTGCTGTCAGGGCTGGAAATGCTCAAAGACTTGTTTTACTTGCTGTTTGAGCAGATTCTCGCAGGGGCCAAGATGCTGGTTGGCTCCATTGCTAACCTGCTGGCCCCGATTAATCTCAGCCAGTATCTGACCGGGTTGCCCACTGAGATTGGTTGGGTGTTTGGACAGCTCGGCTTGCCTCAGGCCATTGCCATGATCATCACGGCCATCACCATTCGCCTGATACTGCAGCTGATACCGTTCACACGTCTGGGGTCATGACATGATTAACTTGCTTATCGGTCGCCCCGGTGGCGGCAAGTCTTATGAGGCAGTGGTCTATCACATCATCCCGGCGGTTCAGGCTGGCCGTAAGGTGATCACCAACCTGCCCCTTAACATCGCGCATTTTCAATCTGTGTTCGGTGACGGCGTCACTGAGCTGATAAAAATTATTGAAACCGATATGTCAGATCACGGCAACATTAACCGCCCTTTCTCTAAGCCAGAGGATTATAAAGACGACTGGCGCAATGAAAGCGGTCAGGGGCCGCTCATTGTGGTGGATGAGGCGCACTTGGTGTTGCCAATTAGCCGGACATCGGTCGAGGTGCTGGAATTTCTCAGCCTCCACCGTCATCACGGTGTCGATATTTTGCTGATTACTCAGTCTGACAGGAAGATACACAAAGATGTGCGTGACATGGTTCAACTGCAGTACCGCTGCTCAAAGAATACGGCGCTCGGTAGCGAGAAAACCTATACCCGCAAGGTTCAGGACGGCTGTCGCGGTGAAGTCGTCAATACCAGCCAGCGTACATACAAAGCCTCTTACTTTCCGTTTTACCAATCGCACACCGCCTCAAACGGTGCGGTGTCCGAAGCCACGGCGGCGGACATCAAACCCATCTGGCAACATTGGTCTTTTATTGGCGGCGCGATTTGCCTGGTGTTTGTGGTGGGCATGTTTGCTACTGGTAATGTTAAAAGTCCACTATCAGCCGGGGTGAAAGAGCAGCCTGAGCCAGTCAAGCAATTACACATCCAGCCGGACGGCTCCCCGACTCCCGTTCCTGAGGTGCCAGCGAAGAAACGCACCAACGGCAAGCATCCTCTGGCTGACTTTGACCTTTATGTTACGGGTGCTGCCCGACAGATAGCACTCCGGCCAGATAAGAGCTTTGATCTTGATTTGTCCTTTGATGTGATTTATCTCGAAGCCTACAAAGACGAAATGAAACAGTTCGCGGTCAACTCTAAGGAGCTGCGCAAGCTGGGCTACAACATCCATGCTATCGGCAAATGTGTCTACTCGCTCGAATACCATGATTTCGATTCGATTGTCGTCTGTAACGAAAGTCGCGGCCTGATTCAAGATGGCCCACTATCAACCGTCACATCATTTTGATGAAAGCTAAGGAGGGGCGCCCCGCATCGCGGGGAGGTGCCTTAGCTTTCAGCTAACCAGATGCCGACAGGCATATAAGGGCCATCTCCGCGCCCTTTTGTAAACTCCCTACTCACTGGCCCGTAGCCCGCACCTGTGCGGTGCTCCCTAAACTGCATCCATCGAAACCCTTCATCCTGTCAGGCCGGAGCGCAGCGACTCCTGCCCGATAACCTGCCACTTTCTCACGGGCCGAAAACGAAGTTGCGGGAGCGGAAGCGCACCCCCCGTCTAGTAATACGGGGGGAAAGTCTCACGTTGGGCACTGCCCGGATAGCGCGGTACGATTCTAAAGGTTGCATATTTTTCTGGTTGTGATCTCATAAGCCAACGGCTTTAGATTTCGGGGGATGCCATGAGCAGAAATGCAGAGTACGAACAGCGCAAAAAAGACGGCGGATTCAAGAAAGTGACTGTGTGGGTTCCGGCGGACAGAGAATCTGATATCAAGCACGCTATCAATGAGCTATGTGAAAATGAACACCTGACTATCAATGTGCTGCGGGATTTGGTGACTGGCAGACTGGTGTCAATGAACCGAAACTAGCGCCTGTCACTGGTGACGGTTTTGTTATGAGTTAATATGAACTGCGATTTACTAAAGCGAATATCTGAGATCACAATGATGGATTCGTTAGGAATGATAGTTATTTCCCTGCATTTCAGAACTTTAGGAATTAAAAAAAAGCCCCGGAGGGGCTTTAAGTAATTTAAGATTCGAGTGCATCTAAGATTTCATTCAAATGAAGAAACATTGGAGTATTGCCATAAGTTTCGTCAGGTTCATCTAAAGCCCTGAAGCCTAACCTCTTATAGAACTCAACTGCATGCTTATCAGCATCGAGATACAATCCATAGCAACCAATAGCCTTAGCCACGACGGCTGTTTTTTCCATTGCTAAAGCTACTAGTTCTTCTCCAAATCCTTGTTTTTGATAAGCAAGGTCTACACCAAGCATTTCCAACCGAACCACTGGCACGAACTTCGGCGCGTTTCCGAACAGCCCTGTCACAGAAAATCCGTCTCGATTTAGTGCATGGGAGGAGGCGGTGTAGAACCCTACAAGTTTTGAGTCGTCAGAATCATCTAACAGAACAGTTACAACCGAAGTTGACGCTTTTCCTTTGACTTTTAGATTATTTCTGACGAACCTATTGATTACATCATTACCACAGTTGAAGTGTTTGATCCCTTTCAGCTTCTTTTCACCATCATACAGATGGTTTGTAACTGTGCATTCAGCATTATTTAAAGTGCAGCTGTTTACACTTTTATTAGACGGTTGAACCACTTTTTGTTCTCCTACGTTGCATTAATGCTTTCAGCGCAGGGGTTGCCTCAGTTGGTGGATTCTCAAGGATTTCATTTAAGTTAGTCCAGGCCGTATTAGATAGAGTCGTATGTGAATTAAACTTCATAACTTCTCTAGCTTTTTCTGACGCTGCAGACAAAATAAAAGCCGTTAAGTTTACACCAGACAACGCAGCTGCTTCTTCAAGCTGGTTTTTAACTAATTGATTTGTTTTCAAATCTAAGCGTGCGGATTGTTTTGTTTCACACAATGCTGCTGACGACATAATTGAATCTCTCGTGTCGATTGGATCTATGGTTTTAGAAACCTCCTTAGTATCAAGACTTGGTTCTATGCCTAAGTCTTCCTCTACTTGTTTGCTTTTGATTAATGTTTTTCATGTTGTCTTCTCCGTTAATGGTGTTGTTTACACGTACATATTACGTATCTCTTCATCAATAATCATACAAAAAACAATCAATGTCAACATATACGTAAATATTACGTATATATTTTTCTTGTGGCCCTATTGATTCTGTTTACGGTGTATTAATATCAACATAAGATTATGTTCTATATGTGTTTTTATCGCTTGATATTAGGTAGCCTTTTTAGCTGTCTTGCGGCTTTAAGAATCTGCGCTTTGGCTCGACGATCATTATCAGTATCTATCTCAATCAAGGCATTTCCTGTGATAATCCGTTCAGGTGACATACACCACCCTGCTGGGGTAATTTATCTATCCCGCACAATACGCCAGCCTCTCCAGGCATCATCAATCGATTCAAGATCACATCCGCTGTACATCTTCATCAATCGTCTACACTCTGGCGGCATCTCCTGTCCCGCATCCCATCTTGTGATGGTTACCAAATGTTTGAAACATAATGTGCTTCGGTATTTAGTGACTGGCCGACTGGTATCAATGAACCGAAATTAGCGGCTGTCACTGGTGACGGGGTGCTATCGGTTCAATTTCAGTTATTGTGCATAGCATTTTAGTAAATATGCATCTTGATGATATGGTAGACTCCGGATGTCTTTGTTATCAGGAGGTTACGTGAGCAGAGAACTACAATCTAATAAGTATGCAGGCTTTCTATTTGTGGCTTTAATCGTTGCATTATCGGTTATGCCTTCAGTCTCTTTTGTGGGGGACTATGTAGAGAAAGCAATCAAATTCGTCGCATTTGTGTTTACTTTAACTACCGTTGCTGCTTTAGCTGGCATTTGGCGGGGGTCTATTCCCTTCAAGGCTCGTGAGCTCAAAGCTATTGCGCTTGGTTTGCCAATTGTTTCATTGATTGATTTGATATATCCCTCGATTAAGTACAGTGATCAAGGATATTTTTCTGAAGTTCTTTTCACATTCTCGATTGAGTTCTGCATTGTTTTGTCAATCTCAAGTCTTATTTGGAGTGCTGCGAAAAAATGAGTATCTTAGCTGAACTTAAGACAGCTTGGCCTATCTCTAAGTTGTTCACCGCCATGTACAATGAATTCAGTACCAAAAACCAGTCTGAGAAAGTGTATCGAGTCGTTGTGCCTATGATTAAAGAGTACGTTAATCAGGGATACACTTTTAAGAATCCTGAAATGAAGGAGGCGGTTGAGATGTTGAAAGGACTGGCCCCGGTTGGTGCTCCTCGACATAACTTTGAGCGACGTTATTTAGTTGATGAGCGTACCCTGCTCGACCTTCCTGACAACCCAGATCGTTTATCTCCAGGTTACTGGTGGTAACACAGAAACAGCCCCAGCAGGGGCTGTTTTTCTATCTGGTATGCGGTAAGCCCTTCAGAAGCCTAGCTGTTTTAATGATCAGAGTATTGTTTTTACTGTCAGTCTCTGCACCAATCTCAAGTAACGCATGCCCAGTTAAGATTCTATCTGGTGTTAAACACCATCCATTTGGGGTGATAAGCCCTTCTTTCGATATTCTCCAGCCATTCCACGCTTCATGAGTTGTGATCTCCCTGTTTGAGTACAGTTTCATTAGTCGCCTGCACTCAGGCGGTATCGTCTGACCGCTATCCCATCGCGTGACGGTTCTCACAGATTTAAAACATAGTTTTGCGGTTTCATCCCTGCTTAAACCGCATACGAATCTTCTGAAAATATAGTTTTCTGTAATTTTTCTTGTCATGGTGTCACTTTTTGCAATACTCGAAAAATGAGTTGTTGCATAGTAACCCCTTTCATATAAGCACTTACTAAATTAGGTGTTAATAAAATCGTTTAACATAACCCAATCATAATGCGTACTTAATATGATAAACCAAATCTAAAATGTCTCTTTCCTGCAAAGTTAAAGTGAGCTGGTTCAAATCGACGGCTCCCACCGACAAATGCTGCCTCTTGATGTTTATCGACGATACCACCTGGACGACTGGTGAAGAAACTGAGTCGACTTTCGATTATATGGCCGCTACGCGTGATAAGCCATCTGCCTTTTACAGCGGCCGCCATGCGTTTTTTCATGTTGGTAAGCGCGATGCCCACACTGAGCGTTTGACCCATTTTGGCCGGGTGCTGAAGGATCTTAATATCGAGCGGATCTGCACCAACAGTTCGCAACAAAGGCCGCATTGAGTGTGCGAATAAAAATGTTACAGGATCACTAAAAAAAGGGAATGTGTCTCAAAGTATCAATACTATTAAGAAGCCAGCCAGCTCCCCCGACTTCATCGTCATTTCAACTGCTGCTTTGCCAAGCTGGCACATTATACCAAGGACATTTACTGGCCGGTGCACGAACTGGATGATATTTTACCTGGTAGGAACTGCGAAGAGACTCGTTCTGCAGATAGCCTTATCTCTTTCATATTTATAATGACTTGAAATACAGCTAAAGCACAAAATGACAACGTCAACAATGGTTAATATCGACATTTAACCTGAGCAGCTTGTCAAATTTGTTCTCTAAACTGTATATTATTTTGTGTTTTCCTTTGGTAAAAAACGATAGAAATAATAAGTTATAGTGCATTAAAGTTATGTTCTTGAACTCTTTACTGGTATGTCAGTACATTCTTATCTAAGATCAATGAGAGCAAAAACACATAGTAATTAATTGGATGCCAGAACATGAAAAGTATTCTTATCATTGAAGACAACAAAGTGATGGCACAAATTTTAGCTCAGCTGTTAAGAAACAGCATACAGCCCCAAACATTGCTTCATGCCAGTTCCGTTAGCCAGGCTGAGGCCATATTCATGAAATCTCAACTCTTAGGCCATACATTGGATTGTGTCTTTTTAGACTTAAACCTCAACCACCCTTTGGATGGCCTTTCGTTGCTGGGCCAAATAAAGCAGGATCACCCAGACTTGCCTGTTATTGTTGTGACGGCAGAAAATGAAATGGAAACGGTGAAAAAAGTTATCTCACATAAGCCTGATGGCTATATTGTAAAACCCCTTTCGATGCAAAAGCTCAATCAATGCTTGGCTAAGATATCAAATCTTCAGTTAGATATTGAAAAGTAACTAAGGTCTGAATTATATTTTTTTACACTTAAACAAGTTATGGTGCATTAGAGAAGCAATAATAGCCTGCTCTTGGCAGGCCTGAATCTAGGCTTGTCTCCGGCCTGATTTCTTGTTGTTAGAAGAAAACGGAAACACGTTGTGGATCTTTTGCTTCACTTTTGCTGGAACATCTTTCGAGAAAACCAGCTTTGTCGTAAACCTATTCTTATAAACCTTGATTTGCCCAGTAAATGGCTCCCGATGGGCAATATCTTTACACCCATGTAAGAATCCACTGGGGACATTCCCCTTCGTCTGTTTCAACTCACCTTGCTCAAATTTTAACATCATTACTGGGCGATCCTTAAAAACCAGGATCAACACAGCAACTGCCAGCAAAAGAACATATTCCATCGTCTTATTCCTCAAACAAACAGCGCATGATATTAGGTATAGCGAATCAGTCGAGTTGAAGCAATTTACTTAAGTCTTGTTTTATGTCCTGTACCTTTTTATTGGCTTCCAGGGACTTGGTGCTTTCACTCAACAAATACTCGATAGTGTCAGATAAGGTACAGTCCAACTCTTTCGACTTATCGGCCAGCTTCTCCCAGACACGATAATCCAGATCAATAGATTTTTTGCGTGTATGGACCTGCTCAGCATTGAAGTGGCGTTTTCGCTTCGCACGTATCGCCTGCTTCATTTTATTTTCAAGATCGGGAGACATGTGATGACCAATCCAATCCAGCACTTTGGTTGGTTCGTGCTCTATCTCAAGTAATGATGCCACGGCGGCCTCGGCCTCACTGGTATCAATATGACGCGTAACGGCTTCCCCTTCCTTGTACTTCTTTACCAGGTAGCCCCACTTCCAGCCAGCCTCAAGGTTTTCTAATTGCTGATATTTCATAATCGACGCTTATTTGGGTATGTAAAGTCTACAATTAATAGAGAGTGACAGTGTAACTAGATCGATAGTGAAGCACAATAGCACATTGATTTAGAAGCATGTCTCCCTCTTTGAAGGAACGCCTTTTGGCTGATTCTCATCCGAATCGCAGGATAATCCATGCCTGTTCTATTATGCGGACAACGATTCCTTTATACTGCTGTCTTTTTCACAGTAACGGAAATTATATCAAGCCTATGCAAGAAGAATCCTGGCGTACCATGCTCCCAGATTACACTCAGTATGAGTCAATTCTGGACCAGTATGCACAACTCCCCCCTGCACCGACAGGCATTTTACAAGATCGCCTGAGCGATGCCGTACGCCGATTCACAGCAGTTGATATCCAGCCCAGATTATTAAGAATTACTGCACCTGATAACAAGGTTTACCGCGACTATATCATTGATCTGCTGATGCATTGGGATTCAGCAGGTAAAAGCCCGTCAGATGAGTCTCCTATTGTAATAGCCGGTGACAATGTCACAGACATCAACCTGTTTGGAGCCGTGTATCCACCTTTAGAAGATGGCAAATTAACGAAACCTCAGGTTAAGCATGGTCTGCTTCACCAAGCCAACAACGGTTATTTAGTATTGTCTGTCGCCAGTATTCTTGCCAACCCAAGCTTATGGCCAAGGCTCAAAGCGGTACTGATGAATGGCGAACTGGAGTGGCAACCCGTTACTCAGAAGAAATTTTACCCATTGCCACCTGCTGAAGCACTGAATGTAAAATTAGTCGTGGTTGGTGACAGATTCTTAATGGCAGAACTGGAAAATGCTGAGCCCGACATCGCTTCTGGCTTTAGCATGTATGGTGAGTTTGAGCAGGATATGCGCCTTACTCAAGCGAGTCTGCCAAAATATTTAGCCTATCTGAAGTCTCTGATTGAAAAAGCTGGGGTACCAGACATGGCGGACAACGACGCATTGAAACTCTTGATGCGTACCGGTGCTCGCCATGAAGAAGATCAAAACCGTTTACCTCTTTGCCCTATCTGGCATCTAAGCCTGCTATGTGAGGCAGCAATAGAATCCCAGAGCAAACCGATTACAGCCGAACACTTGCAGCAGTCACTGAAAGCCAGAGAATACCGCAGTTCATATTTGCCAGAGAGAGCCATCGAGGATATCCATCACGGCCAGGTTATTATTAACTGCCATGGCAAAGAAATCGGTCAGGTTAATGGTTTAACTGTTGTCGAAATGCCTGGCCACCCTGTCGCTTACGGCGAGCCAGCCCGAATTTCCTGCGTGGTTCACTTTGGTGATGGCGACATTTCAGATGTTGAACGCAAGGCTGAACTGGCAGGTAATATTCATGCTAAAGGCATGATGATCATGCAGGCCTTTGTCAGTACCGCCCTTGACCTTGACCAGCCGCTGCCGTACTCGGCATCTATCGTTTTTGAACAGTCATACAGCGAAGTGGATGGCGACAGCGCGTCTTTAGCAGAACTATGTGCTTTGGTGTCAGCCCTTTCTCAGCAGCCCATCAATCAGCAAATCGCCGTTACAGGGGCTGTCGATCAATTTGGCCGTGTACAAGCAGTCGGTGGTATAAACGAAAAAATCGAGGGATTCTACAAGGTTTGCGCCTATCGGGGCCTAACCGGCCACCAAGGTGTCATCTTGCCGAAAACAAACCTGAGTAACCTGTGTCTTTGTGACGAAGTCCTGAATGCAATTAAAGACGGTAAATTTCATATCTGGGCCGTAAATAGCGTGGATGATGCGCTACCTTTACTGACAGGTAAATCTTTCCGTCGAGACGAAAGTAATCAAGAAAGCGATGAAGATACACTCTTAGACGTCATCGCTATACGTATAGCGCACTTCCATAGCGGTCATAATGACGAAGGCTCAGGTTGGTTAACCAAAATGAAAAACTGGTTGGTCCACCACTGATCCGAGTTGTTAGGCGTACAGGTGTAAGCTAAATTGCCCCAATAATTTCAAAGAGAAAATAGCATCCAATGAAGAAATGCAATTCTTACAACCGTGACGATCTCCTCGCTTCCAGCCAAGGCCAATTATTTGGTCCTGGCCGTCCTCAATTACCAGCACCTAACATGCTGATGATGGATCGTATTGCTGAAATCACTGATGAAGGTGGTGAGTTTAATAAAGGCTTCATCATTGCTGAGCTGGATATCAAACCTGATCTTTGGTTTTTTGACTGCCACTTCCCTGGCGATCCCGTCATGCCTGGCTGCCTGGGTCTGGATGCAATGTGGCAACTTGTTGGCTTCTTCCTTGGCTGGATTGGCGGTGAAGGTAAAGGCCGTGCTCTGGGCGTGGGTGAAGTGAAATTCACGGGTCAAATCCTGCCTACAGCTAAAAAAGTCACCTATGAGATCCAAATGAAGCGTGTTATCAACCGTAAGCTGATTATGGGTGTTGCTGACGGCCGAGTGTTGGTTGACGGCAAGGAAATCTATGTTGCTAAAGATCTGAAAGTTGGCTTGTTTCAAGACACGTCGAATTTCTAATTCAAGTTTAGCGCTATAGCAATATCAAAAAGGTCGCACACACGGCCTTTTTTGCGTGTCTGCAGCAGATAAAGTAAAGCCCCTCTCCAAAGGGGCTCTGTATGGTTAGGGATATGAGGGTGAAGGTTTTATTTTGCGCGGCCAGATTGCAATTCTTCTCTCGCGTCTCGCCAGCCACCTAGCCAGTTCATACGGGCGTCCACAGTTTGATATGGACATGCGTCACTGGAACGACCATTAATGCCAGCTTGATAGCCTCGAGATTGGGCGCGTTCCATACGATCCCGCTTTTGTCTCTTCATAGTTCGATCCTCATCCTTATTCATATTAATCATTACCGTTACATAATGATGGAGTTTTTGTGACTCCACCTTAAGGATTGGATATTTAACTGAAGAGATCAACCTTCATAAAAAATCAGGCTCACAACTTGTGAGCCTGGTTAAAAATCGAACAATTTTGACAAATTACTTTCGGCGACGTAAGCCCAGCAGCACCATAAGTGACAGTGTCACTATACCAATGGAGCCCCCTTTGCGGCTTACACTACTTTCATCATCGCCTCTTGGCTGCACTTGAGCATCAACGCGAGGAATCAGCTTAACAGCAACTAAACGCTCATCCCCATCACACTCCGCATTCTTGCTGAGCGACTTATACCCCGCATCACACTTCAGTGCTGTCGCAGAAATAACACCCGCATCATTAATGCCTGTAGCCTGAGCGATACGGAACTGGTTTGCGGATCCACTAATGTTGTCATCATTGGTCAGGTCATCCAGCATCCAGGTTGACTTCGCTGGCAGTGCATCAGTGACAGCGTCACTACCTGCCAGATAGGTGAAAGCACGCTGACGACGTTGCCGGCCGTTAACCTGGTTGACCGTTTCTGCATCAACCCAACCGACAATCTGATCACTATTGTTGATCGCACTTGGGTAACCATTGGCACCGGCAAAGAAAATACTGCTTACGGATGAGTCCAGCCATTTGAATGAATTCGACGTCGCGTCATACAAATACATCATCTCAGCATAAGAGCGCTCTGTCGACTTGGCTCGCTTAGCAACCCCAATCACTGTATTTTGGTCATTGATATCCGTCGCTATGGTATAGCGGTAAATACGGTCATTACCCTGTTCAATATTCAGGTTCGGAATGTAAGAAACCGTCCAGCTCTCAGCGGTTGGAGTGCCAGTCACTCCCTCTTTCAGCTTAAAGATAGCTGCGCGCACCGCATAATAATCGTTGTCCACTGAGTCGGTGGTGTATCCCACCATCACTGGCTTACCGTCAACCAGAGAAACCGCCCGGGCTGATGCCTGGAAAGAACGATTGTTGTCATCTGGGTCTAACGCCGGGCGATCCGATGCACGGGCTGCAACTAACTGAGCTTCTGAAGTGGCTGAACCATCAACATTCCAGAATGCTGCCTCGTTGGCGAAGACAGTAAACTGACAAGCCCATGAATTAAATATCGTGCCTGGCGTCGCGCCATTGGTGACACAGTTATTCAGGTCGCCACGGTTGATCGGCACGTCATCAGGCAGCTTGATATTGTCATTAAGGTTTGAAGGGGCAAACGCCGCACTACCAACTACCAGCAGATTACCAGCAGGATACTCAACAGCATCCCAGGCTAATGTCTGACCCATGTTTTTAACCAGGTCATTGCCGGCTACCGGCAGTAATGAAACCTTACTGGCGCCAAGATTCACAAAGCCGCGCTTATTGAACTGGCGGGCATAATGGTTGTTATTGGCAAAATAAGCCGAGCTGGTCACACCCAACGCATAGCCACCCAACGTTGAGGTACCGACAGCACTGACCGCACCATTGGTGGAAACATGATCGCCGCCATCCACCAGCGTACCGAGTGACGGTGTCACGCTTGAATCATAACCTGCCACATCATTGGCAAACGTAGTGGCACGCTCAAAAGCGTCTGCACCGTTATCTAGGATTGGCAACGTGTTAGCATAATAATTGTTCTGCCAGGCAAACTGCTCTCTGCGCAGGCCGCCATAACCTGAACCATCTTCCGGGTTGTCCGAATTATAGCCAACACCAAAAAACCGCGTTTCAGCCCAGGTATCACAGGTATTGAATCCATATGCAGAGCTGCAGTGTCTTTCCAGTGACCACTCATCATTGATCTGCTGGAAATTATCCAGCTGATATGGAATCTCATCGCGGATATCAATACCGTCACTGCCAAAGCGGCTTTCACCGAAAACTTTATAACTGGTTGATGAACAGCTGGTTTCAAAGCAGTTTTCAGTGCCTGTTGACGGACTGATCCCCTGCCCATAAAACTGCACCTGGCTGGCCAAATCACTGTTATTTTTATCGTAATACTGCAGTGCAGATACACCACTGGCATCACCGCTCACTTCAACAACGTCGTAAACCGCCGCTTGTGCCTGCGTGACGCTGGCAACAACAATTGCCAGCGCTGAAAACTTGAACATCTTCTGTCGCATTAGGATTCCTTCTGCATTGCTTCTAGTTCTTCCCAACGTTCAAAGGCGACTTCCAGTGCCTGCTCTGCCTCTGCCAGGCGTGACAGGGTCACTTGAGTGTCATCAGTTGAGCTTTGGAAAAATGCAGGATCATTGATTTTTTCCTGCAACTGGGCAATCTCATTTTCCAAATCTTCCAAACGAGACGGCAATTCTTCAAGTTCTTTCAGAAGTTTATAAGACAACTTCTTACCCGGCTTATCCCGGCTCCCTTGCTGCCGCTGTTGGCTTTCATCTTTTTTATTCTCGGCGGCTTGCTCTTCTGCCTGTGCTTTTGCACGTTGCGCAGCAGAGTTTGCTCGCTGGGCTTGTGCATCATGGTAGCCACCCACGTATTCATTGACGACACCCTGACCTTCAAAAATCCAGCTTGTGGTCACAGTATTATCAACAAACTGACGATCGTGGCTCACTAAGAGCAAAGTGCCCTGATAATTGGCAAGAATATCTTCCAAAAGTTCCAGAGTTTCGATATCCAAATCGTTTGTTGGTTCATCAAGAACCAATAAATTATTGGGTTTCAGGAATAACTTGGCCAACAACAAGCGGTTCTTCTCACCGCCAGACAGCGCCTTCACCGGCGTGCGCGCTCTTTTGGGGTGGAACAAAAAGTCCTGCAGATAACCTAACGCATGGCGGCTGCGGCCGTTGACCGTGACTTCCTGTTTACCTTCTGCCAGGTTATCCAGCACGGTTTTTTCGGGATCAAGTATTTCGCGGTACTGATCAAAGTAAGCCACTTCCAGCTTGGTACCACAGTGAAAATGCCCTTCCGTCGCCTGTAGCTGGCCCAGCATGAGCTTGAGCAAAGTACTCTTACCGCAGCCGTTTGGCCCAATCAGGGCGATACGGTCACCGCGCATGACGTTAAAGCTGAAATCATTAATGATAGGTTTGTCGTCGTAACGGTAGCTGATATTCTCGGCTTCAAAGACAACCTTGCCTGAACGACGGGCATCCTGGAGCTGCATATCCGCTTTACCCATCACTTCCCGGCGCTCGCTGCGCTCGGCACGAAGCTGCTTCAGCGCTCTTACTCGCCCTTCATTACGGGTACGTCTCGCTTTAATGCCCTGACGTATCCAGGTTTCTTCCTGCGCAAGTTTTTTATCAAACTCAGCGTTCTGCTCGCTTTCGATACGCAATAACTCTTCCTTCGCGTCGAGATACTTATCGTAATCGCCAGGGAATGAGTTCAGCTTGCCTCGATCCAAATCGACAATTCGGGTCGACATTGAACGAATAAAAGCCCGGTCGTGAGAAATGAAGATGATAGAACCGCGGAAATCTTTTAAGAAACCTTCCAGCCATTCAATCGTGGCGACATCCAGGTGGTTGGTCGGTTCATCGAGCAAGAGAATATCCGGCTCACTCACCAGAGCACGTGCCAGCGCGGCTTTGCGCTGCCAGCCGCCAGACAGGTCCGCCAGCAAAGTGCCGGCATCTAACTCTAGGTGTTCTAATACAGAGCTGATTTTGTTGTCAAACTGCCAGGCATTAGCATGATCCAGTTTTTCCTGTACCTTAGCTAATTGTGCAAAGTGTACTTCACTGGCATCCGTGGTGATTTTATCGAGTAAGTGGTGATATTCGCGAAGCAAACCACCCACTTCTGATAAACCTTCTGCAACAAAATCAAAGACAGTGCCTTCGGCATTGCGAGGTGGATCTTGTTCCAGCCGTGAAACCTTTAATTCACTCATACGCTGGATACTGCCATCATCCAGCAGTACCTCACCGGCGATGACTTTCATTAACGTGGATTTGCCTGCACCATTACGGCCGACCAAACAAACACGTTCATTAGGTTGCAGCAGAAATTCGGCATGATCCAATAATGGATGATCACCATAAGCAAGCTGCGCGTTACTGATTTTAATTAATGCCATGACTCTTTAACCAAAGTGCCAGCTCAGCGGCATCGAAAGGCCAGCCAAGCTCAGAAACAGATTCATTGTCGTAAAAAGATACGACCGGTATTGTGACGCCGTAACGGGAAAACAGGTTGTCGTCAAAAGCAATATCAACGACATCTACCTGCTCTGAAACTCCAGCCTCCGTAAGCAGTGCATACGCCTGCTCACAGAGGTGGCATCCCTCCGTACTGTAGAGGATGATAGACAAGTAACAATCCTTAGTTTATCGACTTCAGCGACTCAAACATCGCCTTCCTTATGGGTAATAATCCAGCAGTTATGAATTTGCTTATTACGGGCAAAATCCATCGGCAGTGTTTCAGAAGATATGTTCTTCGCCACCAGCCCCAAATCTGCTAATGCCGCTTCATCCATCTTGAAGTGGCGTTTATTGTTTGAAAACACAATCTCTCCCCCCTTGCGCAGCATTCGCTTCAGGTTCTCCATCAGCATGATGTGGTCACGCTGCACATCAAAACTCTGTTTCATGCGCTTAGAGTTAGAGAAAGTTGGCGGATCAATGAAGATCAAATCAAAGGTGTCATCCACTTCCTGCAGCCATTGCAGGCAGTCCGCCTGAACATACTCATGCTGACGGCCGACCTGACCATTCAAGGCCATATTTTCCTGTGCCCAACGCAGATAGGTATTTGACATATCAACCGTTGTGGTGGATTTAGCGCCACCGCAAGCAGCATGCACCGTTGCCGAGCCTGTGTAAGCAAACAGATTGAGGAAATCTTTGCCTTTTGACATCTCGCCAAGACGACGACGGGTAATTTTATGATCCAGAAACAGCCCGGTGTCGAGATAATCAAACAGGTTAACCTGCAGCTTTACTCCGTATTCGTTGACCGTCATATAACGCGATGCATTAGACAGCTTCTGATACTGGCTTTTACCTTTCTGGCGCTCTCGCACCTTCAACACCACTTTATCGCTGTCAACCCCGGTCACCTGGATGGTGGCACGCATAATATCCATCAATCGACGGCGGGCCGTTTCCTCAGGTACTGATTTAGGTGCTGCGTACTCCTGAATCACCACATAGTCGGCATACTTGTCGATCGCGGCATTGTAGTCAGGCAAATCGGCATCGTAGACCCGATAGCAATCCAACTCTTCTTTCTTTGCCCATTTATCTAATTTCGACAGGTTTTTCTTCAGGCGATTCGCAAAATCCGGTGCAACCAGCGTTTCTTCAAGTTGTCCTTCTTTAGCACCCTCTACCTGCTTAACACCACCAGCAGTGATCTGATATGTCTTGAGCACACAATCTAATGCGCCGTTACGCAGCTTAAACTGCTTATCGGCCCGCATACGCATACAGCTCAGCAATTCATTCGACGATGAGAAGATCGACGCCACTGAACCGGCAAAGGCCAGCTTGAGACGATTTCCTAACTCGGTGTAAAGCGCAATCAGCTCAGGTGTGGTACCCAAGCGCTCACCATAAGGGGGGTTACACAAAATCACACCGGTCTCGAATCCGTTAGGACGAACCAATTGGGTGGCATCACCGTATTCGAAATCAATCAGCTCACTCACACCGGCGCGGCCTGCGTTGTCTCTGGCCACACTCAGAATACGCCTGTCCATTTCGCGGCCAAAGAAAGGTGTTGTGACGTTAGCCACACCCCGACGGGCTTTCACAGAGGCTTCAGCATGAATCTCTTGCCAGGCATCCTGGTCAAAATCATTTAAGACTTCAAAACCCCAACGCTTACGCTTTAATCCCGGCGCAATTTCCGCTGCTATCATGGCAGCCTCAATCAATAATGTGCCTGAGCCACACATTGGATCTAACAATGGCTTCTCTGGCGTCCAGCCACTTTTCATCACCAAAGCCGCAGCGTGAGTCTCGCGCAATGGTGCTTTACCCGCTTCAGTACGATACCCGCGCTGGTGAAGGCCACTCCCCGCCATATCCAAACCCACAATGGCTTTATCGTTCGACAAACGCACGTGGATGCGTAAATCAGGTCGTTCACGGTCAATTGTCGGACGAGGCTGATTTCCCTTGGTAAACCGGTCAACAATGGCATCCTTAACTTTCATCGCGCCATACTGGCTGTTACGGATTTCACGGTTAGTACCGTTGAAGTCGACCACAATACGGGTACGGGAACTGAAATACTGCTCCCAGCTGATCGCTGTCGCGCCGAGATACAGATCCAGATCGTTCCTGACGTTGAATTCGCTTAATACCTGGACGATACGTGATGCAACACGAGTCCATAAACAGCAACGATAAGCCGTATTCTGATCAGCGGAAAAGCGAACGCCGGCATGCACAACTTTTACTTGTGCAGCACCTAATTGAGTCAGTTCATCGGCCAGAAGATTTTCCAGACCGCGGGAAGTAATAGCGAGATATTGATTCATGGGTTTCTTTTCAAACAAATGTTGCCCGCGATTATACCTGAATTCACAGATATGCGCCTGTATCAGCTATGCCGGCCAGTCATTTTTTCTGCACTGTTCGAGTATAAATCAAGCTAACAATCGCAGTTTGCCACTTCACAGACGGTTTATCTTTGCAATCCGCCACACGCCAAGATAGCAAAACAGATAAACGCATACTTTTCAGAGCATCTCACCCAGGCAGATAGTTTCCCACAGGAAACGAACCTAGCCTAACTCCTTGAATACAATTCATAATACGGATTTAGCAAGCACTTACCTCTACGCCCGAAAATCGTTTCCTCATGGAAACAGTAAAATAAATCCTATTAAAATCAACAGCTTAATAATAATCAGTAATCAGAGTGACAGCGTGATTACTGAAGATACAGCGGCCAAACACAAGCAATGTTTGTAAGCATTCGCTATCTCCACACCTATGTATATACAATAATCTCTCGCTGCACTGTTCGCTCCAGATGCAACTCTTTCCTGTTGGGAAACTTAATATGATGCGCTTGTTCGGGTTTGTAATGGACTTTCACAAATGAGGAAAACAGGGAAATATCCACCCAGATAAACGATAATTTACCGGAAAATAGTGGTGTTTTTTTGTCCAAAAAAAAGACAAGTAACTATAAAAAAGTCCCTATTTTTACTGATTTTTTGCATCAAGATGACGTTATGTCGCTCAATACCCGTATAGATATTCATCAGATGCTGCACTGATGACTATTATCCCCACGGCAGCGGATGTATCTGGAGCCGCTAAAAAGACAAAAAGGCGATAGCTGATAGCAAAGCATGACGCCCTCTGTTGAGAACAGGGGCTGAGAAAACACCCTGATTTAGCCAAAGGCCTGTTCAAGGTGCAAGAAGCGGCATGAGATAAAATACGTGTGTTTAGATAAGAAGAGAGTGTGGGAATTGGCGCAGAGAATCGAGCCGTGACACAGACAGCTAAATCCGGTCACGTAAAGCAGCTGATTAACCAGGCACTATATGACAAGTGGCTGATAGCTTATTGGGGATATATAGAAATGTGCTTTTAAAGCCTATTGCTGTAAATCGTTGTTAAATATACTTTTCCAGGCCAACGATTAGCCTACCAGCGCCAGGCCAAGCTCTGTGTCTAAATGGACGGCCTGCATTCTGTCGTTCATTACTTTGATAATGCCGCAGAATTCCATTTCTTTCCCTGACGTCAGAACATGAGATTCCACATCCGCCAGCATGCACAGGCTCGCACAGCCGCTGTTTTCAATAACCAGGTAACGGGCAGAGCCGAAATCGGTATCCAGCCCGATGATCTCGCCGTTATGAGGCGTATACCCCCCCTCTTGCTGAGAAAAAAACCAGCTTTTAGGCATCATGGGTTTATGAAAACGACTGGCAGCGACAGCATTTAAGGCCAGCTCGACCTTACGCGGAGCAGACAAATCCAGCGCAGAAATATTTTCGAGGTATGTTTGATAGGTACTTGCATCGTCAACCGTGAACTCACATCGGTTAAAGGCGCAAGCAATAAGATGTTTACTCGGAATTGAAACGCGGAAAACCATCTCTTCGCCCAGGTCGAGCATTAAAGAGTCATTCTTCTGGTCGTAATACCACGTCCATGAATTATTTGGTTTTAACACGATAGGCTCCAATGTCAGTGTCTTAACTGTGATCAAAGCAAGCAAATTAAGTACGTAAAAGGAATTGTACTAAGTAAGTGGTAAAATAAAAGGGGAAAAAATTTGTAAGATCATAGTGTTAAGCTATGTAATTTTGACAAAATACCGCTTTTTACCGATGTTGGAACAAAAAAACGCCCACATAAAGTGGGCGTTGTTTGTATGACGGCAGATTTACAAACGCTAACGTTTAGTGACAGCGTCACTCATTATCGTAAATCACAATTGAGTACGATATCTTTAACCAGCTTAGGACCATGATAGATAAAGCCTGAATATACCTGGACCAAACTGGCACCGGCTAGCAGCTTCTCTCTTGCAGCAATGGCTGAATCAATGCCACCTACCCCAATAATAGGGATTTGCCCTTTTAGCTCATGATTAAGCATGCGGATGACTTCCGTGCTTCTGTGCTGCAGCGGACGCCCACTCAAGCCGCCAGCCTCATCACAATGCGGCATTCCCTGTACCAGGGTACGATCCAGGGTCGTATTCGTCCCTATCACACCGTCTATCTCATTTCGGATCAATGAATCGGCAATCTGGATCAGCTCGTGATCTTCGAGATCAGGCGCGATCTTCAGCGTAAGCGGCACGTATCGGCCAAACTTCTCAGCCAGCGATGTTTGTCTGCTCTTCAATTGCGTCAGCAAATCATCCAATGCCTCACCGTATTGAAGATTACGCAGTCCAGGCGTATTCGGTGATGAGATATTCAAAACGATATAGCCAGCATGCTCGTAGACTTTATCCATACAAATCAGATAGTCGTCTACCCCTTTCTCCAACGGTGTATCTTTGTTTTTACCGATGTTGATACCGATAATTCCGTCAAACGTGGCTTTCTTTACATTTTCAACCAGTTGGTCAACGCCTTTATTGTTGAAACCGAACCGGTTGATAATACCTTCTGCAGGTTTTACCCGAAAAAGTCTGGGTTTGTCATTTCCCGGCTGAGGTTTAGGCGTCACAGTGCCGACTTCAACAAATCCGAAGCCCATTGCGCCAAAGGCATCAATACACTCGCCATTTTTATCCAGGCCAGCGGCCAGACCAACAGGGTTTTTAAACTTGAGTCCCATGACTTCAACAGGACGATCAGGGAGGTTTTGGCGGTAAAAAATATCGAGAGGTGTACCGGTGAAGCGAGAAAAGTTCTTGATAGCCAAATCATGCGCTTTTTCAGGATCAAGCTGAAACATGGCCGAACGCGCGAGGCGGTAAATCATTATACCTCCTTAAAAAAAAGCCCCGTATAAACGGGGCTAGATTATTCACTGATTTGGTTTGCAATTCAAATTTAATAGCACCAATTCACGCATTGCAACGGAGAATTTTGCAAATTCATGGGCTGTACCCACCTTGAATTCAGCAAGTACGCTTTCCCAGCGTTGAATGGCGGAGTGATGATGCTCAATCCACATCTCAATCAGCGTTTCAGGTTTTTCACTGCCCTTGCCTGCTCCGATAACTGCAGATGTGAGCTGACGTTGCTGCCAATCCAGATCTTCACGGAAAGAAGCACGAGCCAGTGCCTGCCAATGGTTTTCAACCGGCTGATTATGAACCTGTTGCAGGAACCAGTGCAGTGATAACTGTGCGCCAAGTACAAAGTAGACACGAGCAATAAAGCCAACATCTTTGTTCAGCTCTTTCGCACTCTGCGCAATATCCATGGCAGAGTACAAGCTGCTCAGGCGGGCAATATTGTGCGCAAGCTGTGCCGGGACGCCTTCGTTGATCATGCTGTTCGCCTGATCATCATGCTCCTGCACCTCTTCAGCCACCAGGTATTGCTCCAGGTTATCACGCAGGTTGTTCAGCGTTGGCTGATAGAATGCAATTTGCTCTTCAATGCCCATCTTACGATCGCGGTTACGCAAGAACCAGCGAGTGATGCGACGCAGCATACGACGGCAACGATACATCATTTCGTACTGGATATGCGCAGGCACTTTATTGTCCAGCTCGCGGATTTGCTCGAAGAACTGCTCAAAGCCAAACACATCACGGCCAACAGAGTAAGCAGACGAAATTTCCGCCACTGTCGAACCCGTCTCTTCCTGCAAACGGGTAACAAAGTTACAACCCATCTCGTTAGACATCTGGTTAGCCAGCGATGTGGCAATCAACTCTCCTTTCAGAGGGTGATTTTCCATCTGAGTACGATACTTTTCCTGCAGTGCTTTCGGGAAGTATGCCGGCAGCAGGCGGTTATGATAAGGATCTTCAGTGATCTCTTCAGTAACCAGCTCTTCTTTCAGTACCATCTTGCCGTAAGCAACCAATACAGCCAGCTCCGGACGCGTCAGACCAATGCCGTCTTTCTCGCGCTCTGCCAGTGTATCGTCATCTGGAAGATACTCCAAACCACGGTCCAGCTTGGCTTCTTTTTCCAGATGATGAATGAAGCGGATCTGCTCTTTCAGCAGCTGTACGCTTTGATGCTGAGTCACAGAAATAGACTCACTTTGGGTGTACGCATCGTCCAGTACGATATCGCCTACTTCATCTTCCATCTGCTCAAGCAGAAGGTTGCGTTGCTTGTATGTCAGATCACCCGCCGCAACCAGACCATTGAGCAGGATCTTAATGTTAACTTCGTTATCAGAGCAATCTACACCGCCCACGTTGTCAATGAAGTCTGTGTTAACCCGTCCGCCATTGATCGCAAACTCAACACGACCCAGCTGAGTCATACCCAGGTTACCACCTTCACCAACGATCTTGGCGCGCAACTCACCGCCATTAACACGCAGGCCATCGTTAGCACGGTCGCCAACATCGGCATGTGTTTCACTGGCAGCCTTAACATAAGTACCGATACCGCCGTTCCACAACAGATCCACTTCCATTGTCAGGATCAGTTTGATCACTTCATTTGGCGTCAGGCTTTGTTTACGCGTACCTAAGAGTTTCTGAATTTGTGGTGACAGCTTAATAGACTTGCTGCGACGCGAGAATATACCGCCCCCTTCAGAGATCAGGCTGGCATCGTAATCTTCCCAGCTTGAACGAGGAAGATTGAACAGACGGTTACGCTCTTCCCAGCTTGAGGCTGAATCCGGGTTTGGATCCAGGAAGATGTGCATGTGGTTAAAGGCTGCAACCAAGCGCGTATGTTTAGACAGCAACATACCATTACCGAATACGTCGCCGG
Source organism: Photobacterium arenosum (assembly GCF_014841115.1). Taxonomy (GTDB): domain Bacteria; phylum Pseudomonadota; class Gammaproteobacteria; order Enterobacterales; family Vibrionaceae; genus Photobacterium; species Photobacterium arenosum. Next base: position 29,982 of record NZ_JACYTP010000013.1, on the reverse strand, counting down.
CCATGTCACCAACACCAGCACAGGTGAAATCTGTTGTCTGGCAGTCAATACCCAGCTCACGGAAATGACGCTTAACAGACTCCCAGCCACCTTTGGCAGTGATACCCATTTTCTTGTGGTCGTAGCCGTTAGAACCACCAGAAGCAAATGCGTCACCCAGCCAGAAGTTATAATCTGCTGATACCGAGTTAGCCAGATCAGAGAATGTCGCGGTGCCTTTATCGGCAGCAACAACCAGATATGGGTCGTCCTCATCATGACGAACAACATTGCTCGGATAAACAACCTCGCCTTCAACGATGTTATCAGTCACATCCAACAGTGCGCGAATGAAGCGCTTGTAACAACGCTGACCTTCAGCCAGGATTTCCTCACGGGTTGTCATTTGCGGCTGACGCTTACAAACGAATCCGCCTTTTGCACCTACAGGTACGATAACTGTGTTCTTAACCTGCTGTGCTTTAACCAGACCGAGGATCTCGGTACGGAAATCTTCCTGACGGTCTGACCAACGCAAGCCACCACGGGCCACCTTGCCACCACGCAGGTGAACACCTTCAATATCTGGCGCGTAAACGAAGATCTCAAAGAAAGGTACAGGTGCCGGAATTTCCGAAATTTCAGACGGACGCAGTTTCAGCGACAGCCATGGCTTAGGCTGGCCTTGTTCATCAGTCTGATAGTAGTTAGTACGCTGGGTAGCCAGAATCATTTCCATATAACGACGGATAATACGGTCGTCATCCAGACTTTCGACTTCTTCCAGCTTTTCATTCATCTTAGTGATCAGTGCTTCTTCAGCTTTTGCACTGAACTTTCTCGCCGGATCAAAACGCAAGGCGAACAGATCAACCAGATCACGCGCCAAATCAGCATGGTTGGCCAGCGTATCTTCAATATATTGCTGGCTGAATGGAAAACCAACCTGACGCATATAACGGGCATAGCTGCGGACAATAGTGATTTCCCGGCCAGTCAGCTCTGCACAGAACAGAAGACGGTTAAAGCCGTCACTTTCCAGTTCACTGCGCCAGATAGCAGCAAACGCTTCCTGGAAACGATCTCGTGCATCGCTCAGATCAATCTCGTTGCAACCATTGACCAGCATCGCAAAGTCGAGGATCCAAAATACTGTTCCGTTCGCCGTAACGATCTCGTATGGCGACTCTCCGATCACACGTAAGCCAAGGTTTTCCAGCATAGGCATCACATCTGACAGATGGATGGGCTCATCACGATGGTAAAGTTTCAGCTTCACAAAACGGGAATCTGTTGCCACTTCCTGCGGACGGTAGAACAACATACCCAGCTTGTTGTCTTCGCTCAGGCTTTCCAGCAGCTCAATATCTGCAACCGCAGAGCCTGGCAGCATTTGTTCTTTATAAGAACGCGGGAAGGCGCGCGCATAGTTTTTCGCCAGAGGGGTTCCCTGATTCTCACCAAAATTTGAGATCAGTGAATCAATTAAACGATCTTCCCAGGAAGCCGCTGCTTCTACCAGATTACGTTCGATCGCTTTTACATCTACATCAAAGTTGTTGTTATCTACACGCACAATATAATGAGTTCTCGCTAGTGGGCTCTCTGAGAAGAAAGTGGTGAAATCCACGTTCAGTTTAGAGCCAAAATACTCTTGGAAAATTTTCTGAGTCTTGACACGCAATTCGGTGTTATAACGCTCGCGGGTGACATAAACCATGCAAGAGAAGAAGCGACCGAAAGGATCACGGCGAACAAACAGACGCAGAAGATCACGATCCTGCATTCTGACAACACCGCTGGCCACATCCTGCATTTCTTTTTCACTGGCCTGAATCAGCTCATCTCGCGGATACGTTTCCAGAATGTTATTCATCGCCTTCCACGAGTGTGAATCTTCTGAATAACCACTGCTTTGAAGAATGCGTACCACTTTATTGCGGATCAACGGAATATTCATCGCTGTCTGATGATAAGCCGTTGCAGCATACAGGCCGGTGAAGCGGTGCTCGCCTATGACATTGCCGTCTTTATCCAGACGTTTAATACCGATGTAATCAATGTACGCTGGGCGGTGAATCGCTGACTTGCCGTTGCTCTTGGTCAGAATCAGCAGATTTGGCTTTCTGGCTTCTACACGTGCTGATTCTGGCAAATCAGACAGCATCAGTGTACGTGCTTTACCCGGCTTGCTCAGCAAACCCAAACCTTTCTCGTCACAGGGACGCAGTTCAAAATCACCTTCAACAGGTACCAGATCGTACTGGTGATAACCCATAAAGGTAAAATTATGGCGTGTCACCCACTCCAGAAACTCAATCGCTTCTTCACGGTGGCTTTTATCTACCGGCAATTTCGCTGATTTAAGTTCTTCTGCAATCTCCAGCATTTTGCTCTGCATTGCCTGCCAGTCATTCACGACCAGCACAATATCTTGCAATACTTGCTCAAGCTCGGTTCTCAAAGCATCCATTTCTTCCTTACTGGATAACCGATCGACTTCAATGTGGAATAAAGTTTGCAGATCTCCGGATTCTCCACATGCTTCAATGATCACCCCTTGATCATCGCGCTTGAAGAAATACGGGCCATTGAACATCAAATGACTGGTGATACCCAGACGGTTTAATGTCATACGGACTGAGTCGACCAGAAATGGATGATCCGGCATCACAATCTCCACTACCGTGTGGGTTGACTGCCAGCCATATCGACTCAATGTCGGGTTATAAACACGAACAGAAATTTGGTCAGGTTTGTTTTGCACTAGATGGTGCCAGAGGCTTAGTACTGCACCATACAAATCAGATTCATTCCGTTGAAGCAGATCATCATCTGCCAGTTGTCCTAACAATCGTTGAGCAAACACTTCGACTAATGACTGCTGAGGGGATTCTATCTTGTCCTGGATTAAGCCATACACTTTTTCAAGCAGTACCGGCACTATTGTGTCAGGTGCGGTCATAGCAGATGCTCCATCGTTATTACTTTTATCAATCTAGTATAGGGTTTTATAACGACGCCCCGAGTTCAGCGCTAAAAAACTTCTCTCTGGCGAGGTATTGTTGACTCGAAAGCTATTGTAGGGGGTTTTGTTGCCAAATGGTTACGTTAATTACTCTGGTTTTTGAAGAAAAAATCGAATATGTGACTAAGGTAGATGTTTTGACTGGTGGCCTGCCAGCAGACAAAAATTCCAATGCGATAACTTGCTATTACACACACTTTTTGGTCTAACCATCTAAAAATATAAACTTTTTTCTAGCTGTGAAACTAATCAACATCTCAGGCAACTGATTATGAGATACTTTTTTCGCAACAGATAAAAAAACCAGTTTCGCATAATTATGTAGGATATTTGTTAATATCCGACTAAAGACAGGTTTTAAGCGATTTTCTCCAACTTTTCAAAACGGTTTTCTGCATTCACCACAACCCGAAAGCGCCCTTTTATACCTAACTGGCTGAGGAAAGGACGAAGTCTGACGGCTGGGAGCTGCAGCCGGAGGCCCTCATCGGTGTGAACCAGCACTGAGCTGGCAGCACCTGAGTAATGCTGCAGGTAGGTGTGATAGGGAATGTTGACTGAAAAGGTGTATCTCTTCATGCAAACAAGCCTGTTGGTCGAATAAAAAAAGAAAGGCTCCCGGAGGAGCCTTCTGATTAAAACAGACTTGCTTTATTGTTCAAGTGCTTTTTCCACTTTCTCAAACAAATCTCTCGCCAGATTGTCCAAACCGGCCAACTTCTCCAGTTCGGCACGCATCAGTGCCTGGCGTTCCTCATCATACAGACGGTACTTGAGGAAAGGCTCAATCAGGCGTGAAGCCAGCTGCGGGTTCGACGTATTCAGGGCGGTCAGTATCTCAGTCAGGAAACGATAACCACTACCGTCTTTTGCGTGGAATCGAACCGGGTTGTTGGCGCAAAAGCTCGCTACCAGACTGCGTGTACGGTTCGGGTTCTTCAGGCTAAACGCTGGGTGTTGCATAGTGTCACGCACATTATCCATAGCGTTTTCCGCTGGATTCTTACCCTGAAGAATAAACCATTTGTCCATAACCAGTCCGTCATGGCTCCACTTGTCGCTGAAATCTGCCATCTGCAATTCGCGGCAGGCCAGCTGTGCTTCATTAGCCGCTGACATGGCAGCCATAGTGTCTGTCATGTTATCGGCCGTTTCATACTGAGCTGACACCAGTTTTTCACCCTGCTCTGTCAATGCCAGATAAGCGAGGCAGCGATTACGTAACGCACGTTTGGCTATCGCACCATGTTCAATACTGTAGCTGGCTTGCTTCAGTGAGTGATAAATGGCAGTCAGCTCATCTTCCAGCTCTGTCGCCAGAAGCTTTTCGAGCTGTCCGAGCACAGCATGTATTGCATCAACATCGACAATGTCATACCAGCCAGCCACTTCATTCTCGCTGGGCAGAGTCAGCATTTCAGCAATAAAGGCAGGATCGAGTTTTTCGTCCAGTAACGCCCCGCGGAATGCATCAACCACGTTTTCAGGGAAAACCACTGTGTCCCCCGTTTGTACCGCGGCCACATTATTTCGAATGTATTTGGCAAGTAACATCTGACCGGCATCCCAGCGCGCAAATTCATTGCGTGCATGAGTCATCAGGAATACTAACTCCAGGTCACTGTAATCGTACTCCAGGACAACCGGCGCCGAGAATTCACGTAACATGGAAATCACAGGCTGCTCTTTCACCTGTTCAAATTCAAAAGTCTGCTCAAGCTCTGTGACATCCAGTACATGATGCACTTTTTCTCCGTTACGCTGTAACTCAATAACCTGACCTTTACTGTCGTAGAGTTCAATATCAAACGGAATATGCAGGGGCTGTTTCTCTTTTTGCCCGGCTGTAGGTGCCGTATGTTGTTTTACCGTGACAAGGTAACGTTTGGTGTCGACATCATATTCGGTGCTGACTTTTACAATCGGCGTGCCCGACTGGCTATACCATAAACGGAACTGACTCAGGTCAACACCCGAAGCCTCTTCCATCGCCAGCACAAAGTCGTCACATGTCGCTGCTGTTCCGTCATGACGTTCAACATACAGTTTCATACCCGCCTGAAAACCTGCTTCGCCCAGCAGCGTGTGCATCATCCGAATCACTTCACTGCCCTTCTCATAAACTGTCAGGGTATAGAAGTTATTCATCTCAATGACTTTTTCCGGTCGAATCGGGTGCGACATCGGACCGCGGTCCTCAGCAAACTGTGGCCCACGCATAACACGGACGTTGTTGATTCGGTTTACCGGCCGAGAGCCCAGATCCGATGAAAACTCCTGATCCCGGAATACAGTCAAGCCTTCTTTCAAGCTGAGCTGGAACCAGTCCCGGCATGTAATGCGGTTACCGGTCCAATTGTGAAAGTACTCATGACCAATAACTGACTCAATACCCAGATAATCCGTGTCCGTAGCAGTGGCCGGATTCGCCAGCACGTATTTGGAGTTAAAGATATTCAGACCTTTGTTTTCCATCGCCCCCATGTTGAAGAAATCAACGGCAACGACCATATAGATATCCAGGTCATATTCCAGGCCAAACCGCTCTTCATCCCATTTCATAGAGTTAATAAGCGATTGCATGGCGTGCTCGGCGCGATCCAGATTGCCCTTATCGACAAAGATTTCCAGCGCAACGTCACGACCGCTGACTGTTTTATAATTGTCACGCAGCACATCAAAGTCACCGGCAACCAAGGCAAACAGGTAGCAAGGCTTTGGATACGGATCCTGCCACTGAACCCAATGACGACCATTTTCCAGCTCACCGCTTGCCACTTTATTACCATTACTCAATAAATACGGGAAGCTGGCTTTATCTGCGATCACTTTGGTGGTGAAACGGGCAAGCACATCCGGGCGGTCCTGATAAAACGTAATACGCCGAAAACCTTCCGCCTCGCACTGAGTACAGAAGCCACCACCAGATTTATACAGACCTTCAAGCGCGGTGTTTGCTTCCGGGTTAATCTCCGTTTCAATGGTAAGTTCAAACTCTTCAGGCAATTGACGAATCAGCAGGCCATCTGCCGTTTCTTCATAGTGCTGCCAGGTTTCACCATTGATTTCCAGCCGACGCAGAACCAAATCATCACCGTCTAATTCAAGTGACGTCACACCTGCAGTTTGTTGCTTCACTTTACTGACAGCAACAACGCGGGTCGCCGTGTCTTGCAGATCAAACACCAGATCAATGTCGGTAATCGTAAAATCGGGTGCGGTATAGTCAGCACGATACTTAGCAGTGGGTTGAGCGGCATTCGGTTGATCGGCCATAAAGTCCTTCCTTCATCATCCATATTGGCAGTTACCACAAAACAACGAACAAGATTTGATCTTTTCAATCGATGAAACATTGTTTGCGGAACTGAAAAATTTGCATACCCCAACTTCAGGTTATGATAGCGGGTATGGAGCAGGTAAAGTCAGCGTGAAGCCTATGCCATATACACGCAATTATAGGTAAGACAAGAATTCTTGAAATCGCATCAACTATACTTTATGTGAATACGTATAATTGGTCGCCAATAATCTTTACACTGTGTTAAGGCAAAATGTTAGCAGATAGCACTTGAGGTGAAAATCTTATCTTTATCTATTGTTACCAGCGTCGCGTCGCGTAACAATGACACTGTCGTACAACCTCCTTTACCCCAGTACATTGATTTTAGCCTCTTTAACAGGAATGACTCTGCAATATGAACCACACTATGCAACCTTGGATCATTGATTCACTGCTTGATACCGATGCGTACAAACTCCACATGCAGCAAGCGATTTTTCACCTCTACCCAGATGTGAGCGCTGCCGCCGAGTTTCGCTGTCGCAGTGGCGAAGATCTCAGGCCTTACCTGGCTGAAATCAAAAGACAAGTCGCTCACCTGGGTGAGCTGCAGTTTAGCGCAGAAGAAATTGACTACTTAGCCACACTGCCATTCTTTCAGCAAGACTACCTGGACTATTTAAACCAGTTTCGCCTCGATCCCACGCAGGTCATCATAGATGAAAGCGATGAACAGATCACTATACGTATCGAAGGAAAATGGCTGGATATCATCTTGTGGGAAGTGCCTTTGCTGGCCATTGTCTGTGAGACTCGATGTCGTCATCGCTATGCTGATGCCTCACCTGAAGCTGCGATTGATCAACTCAATCACAAGCTGTCCCGTTTTCACGCGCTGGCTGCCGATACGGACATCAGCGAATTTTCTTTGGTCGATTTCGGCACCCGGCGTCGCTTTTCTAAAGATGTACATTACGCCGTTGTCGATCATCTGACAGCACACTTCCCTCAGTTCAGCGGTACTTCAAACTACCATCTGGCCCGAACTCGCCAGCTAACCCCTGTTGGTACCCAGGCACACGAGTGGTTCCAGGCTCACCAACAACTGGCCGGAGAACTGGCTGGTTCTCAGCAGTTAGCATTGAACCGCTGGCTTCAGGAATACCCGGAATCCTTAGGTATCGCCTTAACCGACTGTATTAACATGGATGCATTTTTGCGGGATTTCGATCTGCGTCTTTCCAAACGCTTCAGTGGTCTGCGTCATGACAGCGGTGATCCGATCACATGGGGCGAAAAAGCCATTGCGCACTATCAGTCGCTGGGCATCGATCCAAAAAGCAAAACGCTGGTATTTTCCGACAGCCTGACGTTAGAGCGCGCACTGGAGATATATCAGCACTTCTGTCAACGCGTCCAAATCAGTTTTGGTATAGGGACGAATATGACATGCGACTTGCCGGGCGTAGACACCTTAAACATTGTGCTGAAACTCACCGAATGTGAAGGCCGGCCAGTTGCCAAAATTTCAGATGAACCTGGAAAAAGTATCTGTCAGGATGAAGAGTACCTGGGTCAACTCCGTGAAGCCTTCAAGCTGGTCAATGACTGAGTTGAATGCACAGTAATACTGCAGACAAAAAGAGAGGCGAAAGCCTCTCTTTTTATTACAACGTTGCGTTACAAGGTAACATTTTACAGATAGATAAGGTGTTATTGACGCTGCATCACAGCTTCCATGCCAAACTGTTTATTTGTCAGAGTTAACGTATTGTCTCCGCCCAGTTTAAAGTGGCTGTCATGCTGGCCATCTTCGTAAATCAGCACAATCCTGTCATCTTCCAGGTAGTAGATGCCCTTATGCTCTTTACGTGTTCCGTCTTTTCCTATTACCTGAGCGGAGAATAAGAAATCCGGACGTAGCGACAGCTTCAGCTCTGACACTTTGTTATCAACGTCCTTACCGCCTATCGCGGAAGAACGCCATTGACCCGGTAAATTTTCAGGCGCCAGCTTAGTAAAACGCGCACCATCTAAAAGAAACTGGTTATAACTCAACACATATTCATGCTGCTGGGAGGGCTGATTGATGGAGTTCATGGTAAGCGTCGTTTCATCAATATCATAGTTGCCGCCCCACTCGTCGATCAGTCCGTCAGTACGAAGCAGGCGCACTTTAAAATGATAAGACGAACTGAACTTAATATTCATAGCACGGTAGTTGATTCCCTCACTCTCCACCCCTTCCTCGGTAGTGCTGAACCAGTACCAGTCTCCAAGCAGCAGTGGATAATCGAATTCAGTCAGCTCATCGGCTGCTGCAGTGTTGCTCCATGTAAAAACACTGAGAACAAATGACAAAAGAACGGCTCGCAGCATGATAGTACCCCTAAGAAGTATCAGCCCCTTCTATCAAATTAGCCCTCATTGGAATGTCCCGCGCGCGAATATGATACTTGTCATAAGTATTCAACAGCTTGTTTCAACTATGAGACATGGCCAGCCATGAACTTCAGCCTTGTTATTAACACCACTAACGCACTGTTGTAAAAAGAAAAACGGCGCAGAATGCGCCGTTTTTTATATCATCATTAAACCTTAATCACTTCAGCTTTGCTCTTCCCGAACTAAATCAGCCGTGATTGCAACAGCCTCATCCAGATAAGCATCAGGCGCTTCATAATCTTTAGGGACGTCTTTCAATGCAATGAAAGGTTTCTCACCTAACGATTTCTGACGTGCGTTCAAGCGCTCCAAACGCTCTTTCTCATCCAGATCCTGCTCAGAGCGACGCTTGCTTTCGTTCAGAGACAAGGCATTTTTATCTTTCTCAGCGTTGTACTTGGCTATGTCATCGAAAATAAAACCAAACTCCATATCGCTCTTGATACGTTGTTCGTGTTGAACACGTAACGAAGGCAACAGCGGAGAAAAGTCATACAGCTTCTGGTAACCCGCAGGCTTGATACTGTCCCACGGCAGAGCATTATCTTCTACACTTTCACCCGTATCCGCAGGGTCAATGGCAGTAGGGAAACTGATATCCGGTACAACACCCAGATTCTGCGTACTGCCGCCGTTAATGCGGTAGAACTTCTGAATCGTGTACTGAACGTGACCTAGCGGTTTATCGAACAGATCATAGATATGATTCAGAGAACGGTGCTGCTGAACTGTACCCTTACCGAATGACTGTTCACCGATAATAACGGCACGACCGTAATCTTGCATTGCCGCGGCAAAAATCTCAGACGCAGACGCACTGTAACGGTTGATCAGCACAGTTAAGGGGCTATCAAAGTAAACGCGATCATCGGAATCACCATTCACTTTCACACGTCCGTAACTATCGCGAACCTGAACCACCGGGCCACTGTTAATAAACAGGCCGGTTAATGCTGTGGCTTCCGTTAACGCACCGCCGCCGTTATTACGTAAATCAATAACAATACCATCAACCTGTTGCTGGTTTAATTTCGCCAGCTCTTTCTTGGTATCTTCAGAAAGACCAACATAGAAACTCGGGATCTCAAGAACACCAATTTTGCGGCCTTTATAAGTTTCTACTGATGACTTGGCAGCCCTGTCTTCAAGACGGATCTTATCCCGGACGATTGTGACACTGTAGCTTTTGGCATTGACTCCCTCCGGAAGAATCTCCAGGCGAACCTTGCTGCCCTTCGGCCCTTTGATCAGCTGTACCACATCATCCAGTCGCCAGCCCACCACATCGACCATTTCTTTACCGTCCTGAGCGACACCAATAATACGGTCTCCTGCAGACAGTTTTTTAGAATTGGATGCCGGGCCACCAGCAACTAAAGAACGAATAACAGTGAATTCATCATCCACTTGAAGCACAGCACCAATCCCTTCCAGAGACAGGTTCATCTCCGACTGGAACTGCTCAGCGCTGCGAGGAGAGAGATAACTGGTATGAGGGTCAACTTCACGCGCGAATGCATTCATATAAAGCTGAAACACATCTTCGCTGTGACTTTGAGTCAGGCGCTTCAACGCGTTGTTGTAACGTTTACCCAAGGTTTCCTGAATGTCTTTCCACTCTTTGCCTGCCAGCTTAAGATTCAGCTCATCCGATTTGACACGTTCACGCCAAATTTCATTCAGCTCTGCCCTGTCCTTCGGCCATGGCATTTCTGAACGATCAACCACAATATCTTCGTTGACATTGAAAGACATAGGTCTGTCCAACAGAGTCAGCGCATATTGATAACGATCAAACCGACGCTTCAATACCGTATTGAAGATATCGTAAGCTGCTGTTGTTTCGCCTCTTTTTAACTGGTCATCAAGCTGATATTTCCACTGTTCGAACTGTCTGATATCAGATTGAGTGAGGAAGCTTTTGTTGAAGTCCAGCATTTCCAGATAGCGATCGAAAATGTTGGCAGAAAATTGGTCATCAAGTGAGAACTGGCGATAGTGAGATCGGGTAAACCGTGAGGCTACACGCTTACTGGCGGTCGCATGCTGTTTTTCTGGAGACAAAACAGGCAATTCACTTTGTGTATGTGTGGCTTCCAAGGCCTGAGCTGATGCTGCCAGCATGATACCGGCAGCAATCAGTGAGAAACGGAATCGACATTTCATACGTCGAGCATTCTCCTTTATGAACGCAGGTGCTCCGCTTTCACAACCATGGTCAGGCCATTAGTCAGACGGACACGCACATCGTCCTTATTAATTTCTACAATGGTTGCCGGCATGTTGCCATTGCCCATATTGACACTGACATCCTTACCCACTGTCACTTCATCGGAAGACAAAGCGCGTGTTGTTTCTACCGGCTTCTTATCTAGCTTAGACGTTTTTTGCTTAACGTTTCTAGGTCTAGGTGATTTTTCCCTAACTTTCTTTGGCTTAGCATCACCTTCAGCTGCCGCTTTAGCCGCTGCCTGCTCTTTACGACGGGCGCGAACTTTCGCTTTACTTTCTTCCAACGCCTTTTGCGCGTGATCAACATGTTCCTGTTCTAACACACCACACTCATTGCCATCAAGGTCAATACGGCTAGCGCCTGCTTTAACACCATGAAGATAACGCCAAGAAGAAGTGTACTGACGAAGTGCTGCTCGCAGCTGAGTTTTACTGACTTTAGGATCATCACTCAGTCGTTCAGCGAGGTCTTGGAAGATACCAATTTTTAATGGTTTAGCTTCACCTTCAACAGTAAAACAATTCGGGAATTGCTCTGCAATATAGGCAATCACTTCTTTACTGTTCGTTAACTTTTCAGAGTTTTCCATGGACTTTCCTGACAAAGCGAGAGTACCTCGCTGTTAGTGCTTTTAAATAAAACCAATAAGTGCGGGCTATTATAATTACCTGATGTTGAAAAACCACCGAAAGCATGCAATTAGAGCTTAATTTGTAGTTCCTCAATGAATGCAGCCAGCCCGTCTTCATCTTCCTGGTCAAATCTTGACAGGCTTGGGCTATCAATATCCAATACGCCGTACAATTCACCTTTAACTGAAAATGGAATCACGATCTCAGAATTACTGGCAGCATCACAGGCAATGTGCCCCTCAAATTGATGGACGTCACCTACTCGCTGAACTTTGTTTTCTGAGATGGCCGTACCACAAACACCGCGGCCAACAGGTATACGAACACAGGCTGGTTTACCCTGAAATGGACCCAATACCAACTGGTCATCTTTCAGCAAATAAAAACCGACCCAGTTAATATCCTCTAACTCCATGTTCAGTAACGCACTAATATTAGAAATATTAGCAATTACATCGGGTTCACCGTCAACGATTGCCACAGCCTGTTGGGTTAAACGACGGTAGAATGCAGATTTATTTTCCATGGCTTACTCCATATATAGCCGTTAAAATGGCACCTTTGTATCGTAATAGGAATCGTTATCACTGTGAAAGGCTCAACGAATCAAATGATTAACTGGTCATGGTTGATAAAGCAAGCAAAACATCACAAAAAGAGGCTGATTGCTGCCAATATCATCGCCCTGATTGCTACGCTTATCAGCGTTCCTATCCCACTGCTGATGCCGCTGATGGTAGACGAAATTCTGCTTGATCAGCCTGGTAAGGGAATTGCTTTATTAAACCACTTCCTGCCGTTAGCCTGGCAACAACCGACTGCCTATATCATTCTGGTGCTCCTGATGGTCGTCGTCATGCGTGCTGCCAGCCAAGCTTTGAATATCCTGCAAAGCCGCCAGTTTACCTTAGTCGCCAAAGACGTTACTTATCAGATGCGCAAGCACCTGATTGATAAACTTGGCCGGATAAGCATGCGTCAGTATGAAGAGCGCGGCAGCGGCGGAATCACTTCTCATCTGGTTACGGATGTTGAAACCATAGATAAATTTGTGGGCGACACGTTAAGCCGCTTTCTGATTGGTACGCTGACTGTGCTCGGGACAGCCATCGTGCTGCTGTGGCTGAACTGGGAGCTGGGGCTGTTTATTCTTCTGGTCAACCCCGTTGTGATTTATGCATCACGAAAAATGGGAAACCGAGTTAAGCACTTAAAGCGGAAAGAAAACCAAGCCTTCGAGAAATTTCAGCAGCGACTGGTTGAAACGCTGGATGGTATTTATCAGCTAAGAGCGGCAAACCGTGAACGCGATTTCCTGAAAAACCTGAAAGAGCATGCTGATGGCATCCGTGATAATGCCGATAAATACGCCTGGCAGTCAGAAGCCGCCGGACGGATCTCTTTCCTGCTGTTTTTGATTGGATTCGAACTCTTCCGCGCTGGGGCCATGCTCATGGTGCTGTTCAGTGATCTGACCATTGGCCAGATGTTCGCGGTATTTGGCTATCTGTGGTTTATGCTGGGCCCTGTTCAGGAACTGCTGGGGATTCAATTTGCCTGGTACGGTGCTTCGGCCGCTATGCAGCGTCTGAACCAGTTGATTGCACTGGAAGAAGAGGTTCGCCCTCAGGCCAAAGTGGATCCCTTTTCCGGCCATAAGCAGATTGCCATTGATATCAATCATCTCGACTTTTCCTATGATGAAGACAAGAAAGTCCTGAACGGATTGAATATTTCATTACCCGCAGGAAAACGCGTGGCATTAGTGGGTGCGTCAGGCGGCGGAAAGTCCACATTGATCCAGTTACTCCTTGGCATCTATCAAAAAGACAGTGGCGATATACTGATCAATGGCCATCCTGTTGAAGACGTCAGCTATGAGGCACTGCGGGAAAAAATGGCCGTTGTGCTGCAACAACCGGTACTGTTCAATGATACTCTTCGTCATAATCTGTCATTGGGCGCTGAGTATAGCGACGAACAACTTTGGCAAGCAATTGAAATTGCACAGCTTTCAGATGTCACACAGCGGCTGAGTGACGGGCTGGACACTCAGATTGGCCGTCAGGGTATTCGCCTTTCAGGAGGACAACGCCAACGACTCGCTATCGCCCGAATGATTCTGACTAACCCGGATTTCGTCATTCTGGATGAAGCGACATCTGCACTGGATACGGCCACTGAAGCCGCTTTGCATACTGCCTTGAACCACTTTCTGGCAGACCGGACGACCCTTATCGTGGCTCACAGACTCTCTGCGGTGAAACAGGCTGATATCATTTATGTGCTGGAAGACGGTCAGGTAAGCCAGACTGGGACACACGCGGAGCTGGTGAACACGACTGGTCTGTATCAGACCCTGTACGGTACTGCTCAATCCAGCGAGGCTGAACATCACATTAACAATCAGAACCTGACAGTAGCCAGGTTCAGTTCAAAATAATATAGTGATGCCAGTTCAACAAGTTAACGGTTCCAATAGGATGGACATCAATGTCAACGGTAAGACTCTGCCCTAGTTGTGATTTACTATTGACACCTAAAGTAACCGCCAGGGGACAAAGCGCTTTTTGTCCCCGTTGCGAATCACGCATGTACCGTGGCGGCATGCCATCTATACGTGGCGATCTGGCTCTCGCTGTCGCCGGTTTGATACTAATCATACCGGCGCATCTCTATCCTTTAATTACCATTCGCCTGTTCGGTGTCATGATACCGGCTACCATACCCTCAGGCGCGCTGACGTTGTCGTCCGATTACCCCGCTGTCGCGCTGTTAATACTGTTCTGCAGCACAGTCGCACCTTTACTGGTTTTCCTATCGGTAGTCGGCGCTCAACTAGGCTTGGCGAAGCGCCAGCTCAGCCTTTTTAAGTACTCGATGTGGTGCATAGAACACCTGAAGCATTGGGCGATGTTTGATGTTTTTCTGGTCAGTTTGGGCATTGCGTGCTTCAAAGTTAAAGACTATGCCGATATCTATGTCGGCCCCGGCCTGTTTTGCCTGGTTATGATGGAAATACTGATGGTCATCATGCTCACGCGCTTCCATGTCAAACGGTATTGGGAAGCCTGGCAACCTGAATCCGATCATAAAAGCCCAGCTTTGAAGTTACACTGTGACAATTGCCATCTGAGCCAGGAAGAAGCCGATAAATGTCAGCGCTGCCATAGCCCAACTCACTACCGTAAACCGTTTTCAATTCAGAAAACATGGGCTTACCTGATCACGGCGACTATTTTCATCATCCCGGCAAACACCTACCCGATTTCAATATTTTTAAACAATGGTAAGCGGATTGAAGACACTATTCTCTCTGGCGTCGCGTCACTCATCAATACCGGCATGGAAGGCATAGCCATTCTGATTTTCTTTGCCAGTATCGTTGTGCCCGTAGCCAAAATACTTGGGCTTGCATTTATTCTTCTGTGCATCCACGGTAAAAGAAAGATCAATCACTTACACAGAATGAGGCTTTACCGTATCATTCAATGGATCGGTAAATGGTCAATGATGGACTTGTTCGTCATTGCTTTAATGGTCACGCTCATTGATCGCGGCCAGATTCTGGATTTTACCCCTGGCCCGGGAGCCATTGCCTTTGCGATCGTTGTCGTGCTCACCATGCTGGCAGCAGAAAGCCTGGACTCTCGCCTGATTTGGGATAACTATGACAAACAGTAAACACCCTCCACAGCCGCCTTTTGGCAACCCCGTCGGCCCGCAACAGCCTCAACCGGTGAATGTCAAAAGGGACAGACAGATATCGCCGCTGTGGATTTTACCTGTACTGGCTTTGGGGCTGGCGGCATGGCTGGTCGTTCAGGCTGTCAGCGAAGCTGGCCAGCGCATCATTATCCATTTTGAGGATGCGGCCGGTCTGGTTGCCGGCAGAACCATGATTCGTTATCAGGGCCTGGAAGTTGGCGTCGTCCGGGACGTTAAATTATCTGATGATCTGCAAAGTATCTATGTAACCGCTGATATCTATCCTGAAGCGGTACAGGTTTTACGTAAAGGCACGCGGTTCTGGCTTGTTAAACCCAAAGCCTCGATTACCGGCATCAGTGGCCTTGATGCACTGGTATCGGGTAACTACATTGCGCTGCTCCCAGGAGAGGGAGAACCGGCCCAGGAGTTTGACGCTTTAGACAGTCAACCCTCCGAAACTCCCGCTGGCGAAGGGCTCACCATTCAGCTTCAGGCGCCAGACCTGGGTTCTGTTTCTATCGGCGCGCAGGTCTACTATAAAAAAATCCCTGTTGGCGAAGTCTATAACTACACCCTCAGCAACAGTAAAAAACGGGTGTTGATTGACGTCCTGATCCAACCTCAGTACGCCAACCTGGTGACCAATAAAAGCCGCTTCTGGAATGTTAGCGGTGTCAGTGCCAATATCGGATTTAATGGTGTCGATGTTCAGTTTGAAAGTCTCTCTGCATTAATTGCCGGGGCGATTGCTTTCGACTCCCCGGACGAAGGTCTTCCTATCCAGCCGAACCATTTGTTTCGCCTGTACCCCGATCTGAATACCGCTGGACGCGGCATCGCCATTACCGTTGAATTACCAGATGACAATGACATCAGTGCTGGCGGCGCTCCGATCGTGTATCGCGGCCTGCAGATTGGCCAGATCTCTGATTTGCGTTTAGACCATCAGCGCAAACGTATTATTGCCCATGCAGCGATTGAACCTAGCATGAGTGATTTGCTGACATCCGGCACCAGTCTGTTGTTGGAAGAAGCCAACCTCTCCTTACAGGGTGTGAGTAATCTCGGTAACCTGATAAAGGGCAATTATCTGACGTTAATTCCAGGCGAAGGTGAGCCGGCCCGGCACTTCCAGGCATTCACCCAGGAGCAGCTTGAAGAGAAACGTCCCGGGGCTGCCGTCATTCACCTGTACGCCGATAAGAATGTTGGTATCAGCCGAAATACTCAGGTGACACACCGAGGCATGGCCGTGGGAAGTGTCAAAAAAATCAGCCTGGAAAAAGAAAAAGTCCGCTTTGATATCATAATCAAACCCGAATTCACCTCTCTGGTACGAAGCCAAAGCCGCTTCTTTATTGATGGCGGAATTCAGGCCGACATCAGTGCAGACGGTATCAATGTCTCAGTACCACCAGCAGAGCAGTTAATCAGTAACAGTATCGCTTTTACCTCTGAAGGCTCAGGGAAAATGCGTAGCCAATATCCGCTGTTTGAAAGTCGGGCACTCGCGAAACTTGCCAGCAGCCAGCAATCCGGCAGTACCACGGTACAACTTTTTGCCGACGCTCTTCCCTCGGTGAGCGAAGGTAGCCCTGTGCTATACCGTAACCTTCCCGTCGGCAAAGTCAGTGGTTATGCCCTAACGCGTGACGGCGTCACAATAAAATTATCGATTCAGAACAAGTACCGCTATTTAGTGACAGCAGACAGCGTTTTCTGGGATCAATCCGGTGTTGAAATCGAAGCTGGTTTGTCTGGGGTCAATATAAAAGCCAGCCCTGTCACTTCATTACTCAAAGGCGGTATTGCTTTCGATAACATGAACGGCATTCCCAACCGTGTCGGTAAACAATTCAAACTGTTCGGCAGCCTGAAAAGCGCGAAGGAATTTGGTACGCAAATCAGCCTGACGGCAGAGCATGCCAAAGGCATTTCTGTGGGTACTGACATCAAATACCAAGGAGTGACGGTGGGTAAAGTGTTGTCGCTGGTACCGGATTTTAAAACCGGTCTGGTTCAGATTGATGCGCGTCTTTTTCCCCGGTTTGCTGATGCTCTGACAAAAGATAAAACGCACTTTTGGCTGGTCACACCCAAAGTCGAACTCACTGGAGTCAAAAATCTCGACAGTCTTTTAAGCAGCTACATAGAAGTAGAGCCGGATGAAGGAAACTATCGGCAAACATTCGCGCTTTCGGAACAGGCAAAAGCAAGGTTCGATGGCCTGACCGTTATTCTGGAAAGTGTCAACCGCGCTTCAATACGTTCAGGTACACCCCTGCTGTTCAGAGACATACAAGTGGGCCAGGTCAGTAAAGTCACGTTAGGCGAATTGGCTGACAGAGTAATGATTGAGGCGCACATTGAGCCTGGCTTCCGGCATCTGGTTCGTTCAGATACCGTATTCTGGAACACATCAGGTCTGGATGTCAGTGTCGGTCTGACAGGCGCCAGCATTCAGGCTGGTACTGTAGACAGCCTGATTCGTGGCGGCATTGCACTCGCCACACCCGAAGGCCAGCCCCTTTCCGCGCCAGCTCAAAGCGGAACGCACTTTCTGCTTCACGAAAAGGCCAATCCGGAATGGAAACAGTGGCGGACTGCTATTCCGGCCGAATAACACCCAGCATCGCCACCGGGCACGTGGGTCGCCGAAAAAGTCTGGCTGTTCCAGCCTGCAAAACAACAAGGCAAGCCATTGGGCTTGCCTTGTTGTTTTATCCTAACGTCAGTTTGTTATAGACTTGCCGCCTGCATCCCAACCGAGATAAAGCAAGTGCATCAGTCCATCTACATTCCAGACGATTTCATTAACCTCATCCGCCAAATTCTGCCAGACAGTCTGGATATGGACAGTTTCCTCGCCAGTTGCCGTACCCCGCTGCGTCGTAGTATCCGGGTCAATACACTGAAAATTTCCGTCGCCGATTTTTTGGCAAAAGTCAGTGATAAAGACTGGATCCTCACGCCGGTTCCCTGGTGTGAAGAAGGATTCTGGATAGAGTACGATGAGTCAGTCACTGAGTCTTTAGGCAATACTGCAGAACACCTGGCAGGACTGTTTTATATACAGGAAGCCAGCTCCATGCTGCCAGTCACCGCTTTACTCACAAACAACGAGCAAATCGGCTGTGTGCTGGATATGGCCGCCGCCCCCGGTTCAAAAACAACGCAAATCGCGGCCTCAATGCATCATGAAGGCGCACTGGTTGCTAACGAACTATCAGCCAGCCGCATCAAGGTATTACACGCCAACCTGCAGCGTTGCGGTGTGTCTAATGCCGCAATTACACATTTCGATGGGCAGATATTCGGTAGCTGGACCCCTGAAGCATTTGACAGCATTCTTCTGGATGCCCCCTGTTCAGGCGAAGGTGCAATACGTAAAGACGAAGACGCCATGGCAAACTGGAGCCTGAAGCACGTTCAGGATATTGCAGACATTCAGCGCGGCCTTATTGTCAGTGCTTTTCAGGCGCTGAAACCCGGCGGTGTGATGGTGTATTCCACCTGCACGCTTAATCATACTGAAAATCAAGAGGTGTGCTTATTTCTCAAAGAAACCTTTGGCGATGCAGTGCAATTTGAATCCCTTGCAGGTTTATTTAACGGTGCAGAGCAAACCTGTACCGAGGAAGGCTTTTTACACGTCTTCCCGCAGGTTTATGATAGTGAGGGGTTTTTTGTCGCCCGCATTCGTAAACTTGCGGCTGTTGAAAGCGAGCCGGCTAAAAAACGAAAAGCCATTTTTCCCTTCTCTCTGGCCTCGCGTAAAGACAGTGAGCAAATCCACCAGCAGCTGTACACAGATCTCAGCCTGACACTACCGCCAGAGCGGGAGGTTTGGCTTCGGGATCAGGAAGTCTGGTTGTTCCCTGCCCGCCTTCGTCCGCTATTAGAAAACATCCGTTTCCAGCGTATTGGCATTAAACTGGCAGAAAAGCACAAAAAAGGGTACCGCTGGCAGCATGAAGCAGTCATGACACTGGCCACAGGCAAAGAGCCAAGCTGTGTTTCTCTAACTACCGATGAGGCCAATGAGTGGATCATGGGCAGAGACATACGCCCGCAAGACCTCACTGGCAAAGGTGAAGTTATTGTTACCTATCAGGATTATCCTCTGGGATTAGGAAAATGGGTTGGGAATCGCATCAAAAATGGCCTGCCAAGGGAATTGGTGAGAGATACAGGTTTATCTGGAAAAATACTTTGAATTTGGAGCAGACGGTTATTGGTATCGATGATGGCAGTAGCCTTGACTGTCTCAGGGCTAAAACTGGCAAAAAATGCTGCTTGAACTAAGCTTGATATTGTAATTGATCTCCATTTATAAACCAGTTAGCGCAAGGCTCTCACGAGCCATTCCCCTAAGCCCGAAACAGGAGTCGTTTCGGGCTATTTTTTATCCTTTTTTAATCCCTTCTGCCCTCAGACCACCCGAATTTTTCCGGGCCGAATCTAGCTTCATTCAAAATACTCGAACAACTTACACAAGTTTTTCAGCTTTTAGTGCTGCAGCCCGGCATTTATAGTTAGCCCAAGTTCATTAAAGAATCACTATAGAAGGGACAGCATTATGTCTAAAGTTCTTGTTCTGAAATCCAGCATCCTTGGCGGTTACTCTCAATCAAACGCCCTGATTGATCATCTTGTCAACGTTAAAGCAGATAGCATCTCCACCATCATTGAACGTGACCTGGTTGCTCATCCGCTCCCTGTTCTAGACGGCGAGCTGGCAGGTGGGTTACGTGGCGGTGACAATCTGACCCAACGTCAGAAAGAAACGATTGCACTGTCTGATCAGCTGATCAACGAAATCAAAACCAGTGACACTATTATCATTGGCGCACCTATGTATAACTTCAGCATTCCGACTCAACTGAAAAACTGGTTTGACCTGATTGCCCGTGCAGGTGTGACTTTCTCTTACACTGAAAATGGGCCTGTTGGTCTGCTGACAGGTAAAAAAGTGATTGTTGTTTCTTCTCGTGGCGGCATGCATAAAGGTAACGCCACTGACACTATGGTTCCTTACCTGACCACTATCCTTGGCTTTGTCGGCATGACAGAGGTTGAGTTTGTTTATGCAGAAGCATTAAACATGGGTGATGAATTGGCCGATAAAGGCCGTGGGGAAGCGAAAGCACAGATTGAAGAGCTGGCAATCTAACAGCGCCTCATCTCTGCCGACATGTCATACGAAAAAAGCCGCTTATGCGGCTTTTTTATTATCAGATACAAACGGTTATTGTTACTTATCCGCTTATTTAGCCGGGCGGTTCGCCAGCTCAGTACGCTTATGTTCTTTCAATTGCTTACTGGCTTCACGACGCTCTTTTGATAGCTCAGCAGTGATGATGATGTGATCATCAACGCGGTCTTCATAATCCGCTTTCATGTTTTCAATAATGCTGACAATCTCTTCATGTGTCATATTCGGCTGAATGTAATCAATCAGGTTTTCCAGCAACTCAACGCGCTTGCGGTTGTCTCTGATCTTGCGGTCATTATCAAGAATTTCACGCTTAAGTTTATTTTTACGCCTTGCAAGACGCACCAATTCCAGGATATTGCTCATGTTTTGTCCTTACTTTGAAACTAGAAAACCTGCATTACTTGGGTTATAACAGAAACTTGTCTTTCTTCACAAGTAAGATCACTCTTAATTCACTACACCCTGCATTTCATTGATCTTGCTCAGCGCCTCAAAAATCAAGCTCAATTTTTAACCGATTAATTATACTGTTGATTTTCATTATTCTGATGACAGTTGCTTTTCATTAATGCGACAAGCAATGAAAAACAAATATGCACACTGTTTCTTGTTATGTGACTCACAATATACTGCGGAATTATTTGCTTTTGGAATACAAGAGCCTACTCTTTCTTAATACCAGTATTGATTTAGCTTAATACGATTGCGTGCGACACTTTTCGTCAGGACTCTTTCGGATGACTGTGGATGTAGAGTTAGCAATTCTTTGGTGTTTCGTTAAGCCTTATTGGTTAGCTACGTAAAGAGTAAGAGATTCAGGAGACAACATGTCCAAAGCAACAGGTACCGTTAAGTGGTTTAACGAGGAAAAGGGTTTCGGTTTTATCACTCAGGATAACGGTGGTGCCGACGTATTTGTTCACTTCCGCGCAATTGCCGGTGATGGATTCAAAACGCTGCA
This sequence comes from Photobacterium arenosum, assembly GCF_014841115.1. Classification (GTDB taxonomy): domain Bacteria; phylum Pseudomonadota; class Gammaproteobacteria; order Enterobacterales; family Vibrionaceae; genus Photobacterium; species Photobacterium arenosum. Next base: position 8,492 of record NZ_JACYTP010000013.1, on the reverse strand, counting down.
AGAAGGTCAAAAAGTACAGTACGAGGTTGAGCAAGGTCAAAAAGGCTTGCAAGCAGCTAACGTAGAAAGACTATAAGCTAACATCACATTAGCGTAAAAGGGGCTGCGAAGCCCTTTTTTTGTCGATGAAATCCGACCAGTTCCTCTTTCTCCTTTCAGGTAAAACCCTGAATCCATTTCACAATTCCTCACATTTGCAGTTATCTTCACAGTTTTTCAGGATTTTTTGGGTATGACTCACTATTTGCTTGCCGTCTGCTTTGCATTGTGGCCTAATAACTCTGCCTATAATGCAACGCTATTTATGCAACAAAGTGAAAAGTATACTTCGATACACCCGCTTCACCTAAGCGCCGTTGTCCTGAAGAGCTACATCCTTGTCCATAAGTAATCCATTATGTTGGCATGAAGCACGCCCAAGGGCGTATTTATTCCTATATTTTCAGGAGACATCCTATGTCTAAAGCAACTGGTACTGTTAAGTGGTTTAACGACGAGAAAGGCTTCGGTTTCATCACTCAAGACAACGGCGGTGCAGACGTATTCGTACACTTCCGTGCTATCACTGGTGAAGGCTTCAAATCTCTGGCTGAAGGTCAGAAAGTGAAGTTCGATATCGAGCAAGGCCAAAAAGGTCCTCAAGCTGCTAACGTTGAGCGCGCATAAGCCCTCTTCAAGCACATGAACACGAAAAAGAGCGCCTGAGGGCGCTCTTTTTATTTCCTCTGAATCATCCTCTGCCCCAAAAAACGCTTCCCGATGTTTTCACCTCAATGAAAAGCTTTGCTCTTCACCATTGAAGAAAAACTCACAGCGTCTGACCAAATTGCCTCCCACTCAGTTAACCCCCACATAAGATGCATAACCTGTCTCCTTAGCTCATACACCCTAGTTCACACTTTTCAACTTTAACCGCCATAAGCATTCAAGTGCACTATAGTGAACACAACTATGTATAAAAAAGCAGGCAATGGTTCCCCGGGTTCAGCCGTCTCCTTATTGCCTTCCGCTTTTTAAATGACAGATGTAAGGAATGAGGATCGATAAATGACAACCATTGCTAAACTCAATTACCGCAGAAAAATGGCAGGCTTACCCCTGATCCGTTTTAACCTGTTACGTCTGAATCCTGAAGACATGAACGATTTACGAGACGCCTATGCCGCAATGTATGAAATTTCAGACATTGCAGTTGGCGATCGCCGTGGCTATTTTTCGCTGGCCCGTGGTCACGGTTATGATCAGGATCTTTGCCACGATGATAACCGGGTATTTCTTACCTGGCACCGCTCATATATCTACTCATTCGAAAAGGCCCTGAATACGGCCTTACAGTGGAAACGTAAAGATAAAGAACTTGAACTCACATTGCCTTATTGGGACTGGACACAGTTCAGTCAATCGACTCATGCGGCAAACGGCCTGCCAAAAGTGCTCAATGACAGTCAGTATAAAAATGCAGAAGGCGTCCAGCTGGATAATCCCCTCAACCGGGCAAAAAGCCTGTATCGCATCACATCGCAAGGCCTGGAAGGTGATGAGCAGTACACACAACGCTTCCCCAACGCTTTTAAAAGCATCATCAGTCAGCTGAAAAACGATATTGATCGTTATATGGACAACCCCAACTTTATGCGCTTCCAGGAAGATTTCGATTTTGGAGCGCATGGTGCTGTGCATGTGTATGTCGGTGGTGCAGGTAACTCCCCCTTACCACAAGGATCCGGTGACATGAGCTCAGTCATTTCTGCGGCCTATGATCCCCTTTTCTGGCTTCACCATTCCATGGTCGACAAAGTCTGGTTTGACTGGCAAACACTGCACCCTGATGCAAATATTCCGACATTCGTTCAACAGAAAGTTGTCTATGACGGACGCATCGGGCGTGATCTGATTGACGCAGAGAATTCGCTAAAATACATCTATTCTGACAATTCAGTGGAATCCGCCATCGCAGCCACAGGTACCACCAATACCCTGCCAGCCAAATCACTCTCAGCAGCAGCAAGCCTGGCTAAAGAACTATCAATGGGACTGGTTGAAGGCGGCTTTGTCCGGGCGCAACTTGATTTCCTTCGTTTACATCCACCCAAAGAGAGTTATGAGATTCGCGCTTATATCAATAATCCCGCCTGCAATGCTTCAACCGGTTATGACGATGAAAGCTACTCTGGACGCCTCGTCCTGTTTGGTCATGGTACTTGTCACGGAGCATCAGGGCATTGTAATCCAACAATGGCCGTGCGTGACGATTACGATATTCGTACGAAGCATCCATTGCGCTACGAACACACACGTTATTCGATTGATCTCACTCGCGGATTGCGGCGCTTTATTGGTCGGAAGAAATCCGTCGATGATGTGAAAATCTACCTGCTTGTTATTGATGCGAAAGGCAAAGCCGTTCCACCTGAAACCCTCAAATATGATGGTTGTTCCCTTCGCACTTTTGCGAAGAAATAGCGATTGCCCTGTGGTATGTGCATCTTGCAGCCACAGGGTTTAACTATAATCAAATTGCCATGAAAATTACCGTTCCCTCTACCGCCGCAAGAAACGGCATTCTCCGTGTCTGGCTTCAACGGATCCCGGTCGACAGCCAGATCATTTATGCCTTTCGAACCAGCCCGAATGCCGCTGATGCGCACCCTATCAGCCAGGCTCATATCTACGGCCGCGGCGAAGGCTCATCCGCCTCTGAGAAAGTCATGCTGCAATTTCCTATCGGCCCGGGTGGCAAACCCTTTCAGGCTGGCGAAGTGCTTATCCTTAAAAGGCGCAATACAGCGGCTGACGCCTACGAAGACGTTCAACTCGATGTCATTGAGGTTACATAGACATCATTAAATTATGACGGCGTCACTAAAACACAGTCATACAACCAGGGCTGCATCACGCATGTAATGACTTTTCCAGACTCCGGCAGTCCAATGTTGGATTGAACAGACTTTCAGGCTATTAGCGGGCTGAGGTGTTTGGAGGGGGACTATAGGGGGACTGTAAGACGGTAGCAACTTAATAATCGAAGTTAAGTGAAATACTGTTGGTCATTATGAGTTCTGATTTATATCAAAACAATAATCAGTCAATTTGCAATCTGTCATCTAATTCTATCAAGTGATTGTTTTGTTTGAGTTTTTTGTGTTTTCATCAGACTGTCCCCTTATGTTAAAACTCGATGAGTTTTTTGTGCTTTATTATTGCAAGTATTTGTGATGAACCTATAAATTTTTTATCAAAGGATCAGTATTCTTCAATTGCGTAGGCTGTTGTGTGACTGTATCATACTATGTTAGGTTTATATTATTTCTATTGCATATTGGTGTGGTGTGTCTGATCAGGTAAATGCGACTATCATTGAAGCCACAGGCAAGGCGGTCTCAACGGCTAAATCAACTCCTGTTGATGGAGTGATTGGCCTTTTTAAGGGATTTTTTGGTACTTTTTCCCAAGAAAATCCTTATTTGACCACATTCTTGTTTATTGCTCTTTGTGCTTTTGTCGCATGCGTACTTTTGTCCCCTGTCTGGATTTATTTTTCTAGGCAAAAAACAAAGAGACTCAAGCACTTACAGGAGCATAAGGAAAAGTTAGCTAATATAAGACTTAGAGCTTTCGAGTTCAAAATGCAACAACAAGGTAGAAATAGTTTAGGAGCAGAAAAATGACTGGATTGTATTTGGCAATATCAGTGATTGTGCCAATATATATATTATGGCGCTATTATGATGCTTCAAAGGCATGGAAAAAAGTTGCCTCTGATTTAAATGATTACTTAGGTGAAGATCATCCTGAGCAATTGAAGTTGCTACTTGTTTCGATGTTTGAAGATACAATGAAGCATACTATTATTATTCGTATAGCTATTCGAAGTTTATTGAGAAATAAATCAAATAAGTCATTACCAGCTATCTCTCAGAGATTTAGTGAGATTAGTGAAGAGCAAGAAGATAGATTTTCACGTTTAATTGTGTCAATGATATTTGTTAACTTTAGGCTGTCCCCATTAACTTATTTGTTTTTAGTTGTATTAATCGCTTTAGTGAATTTTATCTCTGCAGTATTTAGTCGGTCTGATGAAACAGTAGATTTTGTTATGAAGGAAAGGTCTACTTCTAAATATGTAGAAAACTTTGCTAACTCTATATATAAAGACAAAATTGCACATTAATAAAAAGGAGCCTGATGGCTCCTTTTTTACATCCTCTGCCCAGACCAGACCACCTCACCAATTACTTCAAAATCACTGCTCATGATCTCATCTTTGCTCAGTTCCCACGGTTGGTAATTGTCGTTGTCACTGGTGACAGACAGGCCATGCTTTGAGAATTGCAGGCGCTTTACCATCAACTGACCTTCAAAGCGAAACACGTAAATTCCATCACCAGTAAAATGGTCAATTTGGTTCACCATGACCAGACAGCCATTCTTGAGCGTTGGATACATACTGTCGCCTTTCACTGGCATCAGGAAAACATTTGCAGCTTTCACCCCGACTTCGTTTTGAATGTAGGTTTCACTGAAAACGATATCGCTCGACTTCTCTTCACTCACCACTAAAGCGCCATGGCCCGCACTGGCTTCTACCTCGTAGAAATCGAGGCTCACATACCCTTTGGGCGGAGCAATAACCCCATTTTGTGATATTTGTCTCGCTTTTAGGAAAATATCTTCAGGGATTTTTTCACGTGTCTTCCATGACTGAATGGTCTTAGGGGAAACCCCTAGAACCTTTGCCAGATCTACGTTTTTAGCAGTGTTTGTAAGCTTCTTTAACTCTGCAATTTGCTCGTCGATACTCTGCATGTGTGCTGCTCCATGTCTGCAAATGTATTGCTAAGTGAAAAATGATCGGCAATAATGCTGCCATAAGTTGTTGCGGGTGATTTGCAGGCGTTGGAAACGCCTTGAATTGCTCCAAGTGTACTACATGGAGGCTATATGAATACAAATTTTGCACTGCTTGCACGATTCCAAAGTCCAACCGTTGAACTAAAGCAAGTCTGTCAGGAGTTCTTCGGCATTACGCCTAAGACGGCAGAACAGAAAGCTAAAGCATGTGATTTCCCCGTCCCTACCTTCAAGCTACGCGACTCTGAGCGCAGCCCTACCTTAATCAAAATTGATGACTTGGCGGCTTACATTGATACCCGTTACGAGCAAGCCAGAACAGACTGGCAGTCTGTGCGCGGTTAAGGGGGCGCTATGCATCCAATACACGCCCCTTGCCCGGACATGGCTGGCATGGTCAGCCCTGATCCAGAGAAACGCCAGCGCGCTGTATTCCTGCTGGGTAAATTGCGGGAAAAACACGGGATAAGAAAGCGCACCTACACACCCCGCCCGATGAACTACAGATGCACGCCAACAGGCTGCTATGAGGTCAATGAGTAATGCAACACGGTACGGTTTTTACTCGTCATTTCTTAAAACGTCTGCCGCAAGTCGTCCGTCAGGATATCCACACCAAGATAGCCAGCCGCCAACAGCGCGGCGGGGCTACCCGTGACAACCTTGACCGCTTCAGTGATGAGGCGGTGAAGTTCGGCTTGAAAGTCTCCCCCTTCATTGAAGACAAGTTTTCTTTTGTCGACAGCCGCAACAAGGTCAACGCTGAGCGTTTGAACCATAACATTCTGATGCGAGACGAGGCCGTGCGTAAGCTGGCCCGTCTGGTTGCTGATGAGAATATGCAGGCAATGAAAGACATTGACCCGCAGGTTTTTGACAGCTTTCTGGAGGCGATGAAGCACATCTATTCTGTGCTGGCTGAGAATATCCGCGCCATTTCCATTAACCCGCCAGTCATGCCGGGTGACAAGATGGAAGAAGAACGGGCCGAGCAAGAACTCACGGCTTCAGTGCTGAAAATGCAGTCTGAAGAATGGATTGAACGCCGCCTGTTACACCTTCGGGCGCAGTACATCGAGTACGCCCAGATTGCCCTTGAGCGCGTCGGCGACAAGGGGCACCAGTCAAAATACCTTTCTTATCCGTCTTTCCAGAACTGGAAGAACAAGCAGCGTGAAGCGGAGCGCTTCATTCAGAACACCGCGGTGTACAACGAGGCCACCGGGGAGCACTTCGACCTTGCTGAAGTGATCAAACGCACCACGGCCAACCCGGAAAACCGCCGCATTGAAATGATGGTACGTTCCCGCGGCTTTGAAGAGCTGGCGCAGGACTTGGGTTATACCGCCTTGTTTCTGACGTGGACATTGCCGAGTAAGTACCACCGCAATTCCAGCAAGTGGAACGGGGCCACGGTCAAAGAAGGCCATAGCAATCTGATGCAGCAATGGGCACAGGCCCGTGCCCTGATTGCCAAAGAAGATATTCACTATTTCGGTTTTCGCGTGGCGGAGCCGCACAAAGACGGCACCAGCCATGGCCACTATTTTCTGTTCTGCGATCCGAAAGACAAAGACACCCTGATTAACATCATTTCCGGCGTGGCGACCAGTGAAGACAGAGCCGAGCTGGGAGACGACATTTCCCCGCGCTTTGACGTTAAGGAAGCTGACCCGGCCAAGGGCGGCGCAACGGCCTATATCGCTAAGTACGTTTCGAAAAACATCAACGGCAAGCACATGCCGGACACCGAAGCCGAAGAAAGCGCCTTTCGCGTTCGTGCCTGGGCCTCGGTTCACCGTATTCGACAGTTTCAGCAGTTCGGCGGTGAGCCTGTTTCCCTGTGGCGACATCTGCGCCGGGCCACCGAAGAACAAACCCGCATTGATCCAAAACTTGAAGCCCTGAGACAGGCGGCAGATTCCTCTAAGTGGGCGCTGTTTTGTCAGCTCGCCGCTGATGCGCAGCTGGCCTATGAAGAAAAACAGAACCAGTACGGTGAGAGCGTGAAAAAAGCCATTGGCTTTCACTGGATCTCTGAAGGGGTGAGCACCTTCATTTCGACATGCAACGAGACTTACCGATTAGTGAAAAAGTCTGAGTTAGGGGCGCTGTTAGAGTCGCGGAGCGGCTCCCCTTGGAGCACTGAAAATAACTGTAACCCCCTGCTCGGAGAGCACTTAAAGCAGGTGACCGGATGGAGCCATGCCGGGGTGCAGTGCCTGATTAAACCCATATTGGCCGGGGCCAAAGTGCCAATAGACAAAGATTGCCAGCTCAAACTGGCAAATAACCGCTTAATTGTGACCCGAGGATAATTTGATGATTGAAACCATGACCGCCCAGCAGCTACGCCACGCCGAGAAAGCCATTGATACGGCGGAAGCCTTATCCGTGGAGGTGAAAGGCGAGATTGAAAAGCTCAAAGCACTGGATATGAAAGTGCTGGTGAAAAAGGTCTCAGCCGTGATGTTCAGCGGCGGCTCCCTGAGTCTGGAGGCTATCGGCCTGCCGGGTGATTTCTTTGACAAGCTGGAAATGCTCGACGGGATCAGCGCGAAAGCCCGCGCCGGTTATCGGGCCGAAGTACAAGCCCGCTTGGCAAAACTGGAAGGGGGCGAGGATGAGTAAGAACCCGACCCGCGGCTATATCCGCTGCACGGTGCCCGAGTGCGGCGAGGTCTGCACGGTGCACATGACCGGGGAGCACCGCCTGATGGAATCCGGCGAGCCGCCGAAGAACCCGCGCAATATCGGCAAACTCTATTACCGTTGCCCGCGTTGCGGGAACAGCACAAACAGCACGTCAATGCATGAGCACATTGAAAAGCACAAGGTAGACACGGTTCAGGCGCTGGGTGACGCGCCTGTTATCACTGTTCAGGAAACCGTTCAGGAATCTGTTAGCGAACCCGTTCAGGAAACGGTTCCGGATTCGGTTCAAAGCGTTAGCCAGAGCGTTACCCAAACCAGTGAGGACGGGCTTCCAGCGTTAACAGAGCCGGAGAAAGCCCCCGCGCAAGATGTCCCGAAAATAGCGTGGAAAACCCTGTATCCGTGGTTAGTCGGGTTATTTGTACTGGTAATGATTTTAATTGGTCTGTGTAAAGGTAAAAAAGATGACAGCAACAGCGGAAAACTTGCAGCACATTGAGGCGTTTGATCTCGTCGAAGAACAACCCCAGGCGGATGACTGGGCGGATTGGGGCGCAGCGATTCAGCAACTTGAATCTCAGGAAGTACCAGAGCCGGATGACAACGCCATGGCGCAGGACGCCGCCAACGATGAAGACGCGGCAGAAGCCGCGGTTGATTTACTCGACTTGGGTTTTGTCCTTTCAGAGCAGGCGATCACCTTCGCGATTGGTCTGGACTTTGAATATGACGAGAAAGCCAAGGCCAAGGTATTAAAAGCGGCCGGGCCATTGATGCAAAAGCACGGCGCGACGTGGTTGAACTGGCTCGGCCAATACAAGGAAGAGATCCTGTTTTTGGTGGCCGTTGTCGGTCTGGGCGGCGTCACGGCCCGTCAGGTGAAAGGGCTACGGGCGGAGAAGCGCGCCCAACTGGCAGAAGAGAAAGCACAGCAGGAGGTGGACAATGGCGAAAAAGCCAACCCTGAACCTGCCGCGGCCTAAGAA
>NZ_JACYTP010000012.1 GCF_014841115.1 Photobacterium arenosum | reverse complement strand
CAACTGCTGATAATTCATGGTAGTACTGCTTGTTTCTTTGGCGAGAAGAGCGTACCACTTTTAGCAGTTGGCTTCCTCTTCTACACCTTCCCATGAATGTCGCACTTATTATCTGAAATCGGGCGAGAATAAGGTATATTGGGGTACATACATAAGTCACTAATCCAACTATACCAAACTTTAGCAGTATAGAACCAATAAATGTATGAACAGTATAATAGATACCTGAGTCTAATTGGTCCTGACTATAGCTTTTTAAATCTAAAACTAAATCAGGTGGTAAATTTACACACTCAAAGTTGTAAGTACCAGATAAACCTTTACCGAAAAATAACTGGAATATATTCTGTGACTCCATACAGAGTATATTTAAAACTTCCACCTTTCTTATTACAGCAGATCCAGATACATTATCCCCACCAAATATGGATAATTCGGAAATTTTCCATAAAAAAAAGCTAAATATTGAAGGGTTCAAATAGAAGAAAAAAGCCAATAAAAGCGGAATAACAACTATCAGCTTGACAGTGAACCTCTTGAAAAAATCAGAAGATAGAAGAGAAATTACTGTTACAGCAATTAAAAATAAAATAATTTCGCCACGGCTTACAATAAAAAAGGATAAATAGATAACATTCCTAAACCCACTAAATATTATTTGATAATAAGGAAGGAAAAACAATACAACACACAAAGCCAGCATCGGTTTTGCTTGAATATTGAAGCTAAGAGTTCTAGCGAAAAAATAATCGTTTAAAACATACAACAATACCCGAATAGACATAACCAATAATGCAAATAAAAGAGTTGCGAAAACTAGTCTTATTGACATTATTCCATAATTCTTAGAAAGGTAGTGTCCCATTGAGTAACTAAAAAACACCACTAATAGGAATTTAAAATTAGTTAGTGTAAGCCCTAGATTTATATCAATATCAGAAATTGACCATTCAACTAATAGAGAAAGAACTACTATAAAAATTGCAACAGCGTAAACCACTAAAAACTTAGTATTGAAACTTCTGGATTTAGCGATTGATAATATACCAACAATGATCACACTATATAGTAACAATGTTGCGGGACCAATTTTAACACTTGAATATGCGTTATATATTTTTGTACCTAAGTTTTGCAGTTCCTCATAGGAAGTAAGTATATCCCTTGGATACTCAGGTATCGTAATGGATAAAAAAAGCACAACCAAGATTGAAAATGATAAACTCTTGATTGATAATACACAGACAATAGAAAACAGCAGCAAGCTTAAATATAAACCAATTGAATTCTGAGAGATAAACTCTAAGTATATATATAAAAAAGTTGCTATTGTAATGACAAAAAATAAGTACTTATTTGTCTTTACTTTACTTATATCACAAGATAATCTCATTCAGTTCTCGTTCAGTTTTTCTAATCAAATCTTGATCTGTCTCTTTATATTTATTTTCTCTACTTATTGCTTTAATAATTGATTCTAACGTTGGCACTTGACCCATTTCTAAAGTAACCAATTCTGGTTCTAAGATGAAATTATCTAACATTCTCACTACCTTTGGAGAATATGGATATGCTAAAATAGGAACCCCTGCAGATATAGCTGTCAATAAACCATGGAGCCTAAATCCAATAAATAGTTTACAGCTCGATATTGCATCATGTAATTCTACTGGCGAATTGTACTTTACAAACCTACGATCATTCATAAAAGGTTGATCTGCGTAAAATGTATTTTCTGGTGAGTTTCCTACATTCTGAAGGCTTATAAATTCAACATCAAAAGATAACTCACTTTCTAAATATTCAGCTAGTTCAATAACCTTTACTATATTTTCCTCAGTGACACATTCTGAGCTGAGATTAAATACAATTTTATTCGAACCTGTTTTTCTTTGTTCTAAAGCATTTACATTGGACAGTAAAAAAAGATCTTCAACTATTTTACCCTTCTTCTTAAATGTAAATCTTGATACTAATTCTTGTGAACATTTATCTCTTAGATATATTTCTGATGACAAATTGAAAACTAATATACTTATTAACTTATCAAGAAAGCCATTGATTCGCCCAACGCCAACACTGAAAAATATAATTTTCCTTCCTAGCAATCTTGTATATATAGAAACCAATAGAAGCATAAAAAGATTAGTTTTATTGGAATAAAAACAAGTCCCGCCGCCCCAAACAACTTGCTTATGTTTCACAATATTTTTTATTAAATCAAAATGAAATCGCTTAAATATAACCTCTTTAGACTTCAAATTAAGCTGTTCTTTAACGCTTGACGATGTAAATACAGTTACGTTGCTTGAAGAATAATCATCAATGACTTTTAACATTAGATCGTCACCATAATTTCCATATCCATAGTATCCAAATAATAGTGTCTTCATTGTCCTTTCAGCTCTTCAGATAAAGGTATTTTTTATTTTCTCTTTTGAGATTTTGATATATTTTTGAATCTCGTTCACCGATTACTTTTGCTGGATTACCGGCAACAATAGTACATGCTTTCACTTCTCCATGAACAACACTTCCAGCCCCAATAACAGCACCCTCACGTATTATCGTCCCAGGAAGAATTATTGCACCTAAACCCACCCAAACATTATCTTCGATAACCACTTCTTTTAGAAGATCCTCTCCACCATAAGGTATTGACTCATGGGACATATAATCATGATTATATGTCCAAATCGTAGTTTTAGGACCAAAAATCACATTTGAGCCCAGAATTATATTACCTTTTGCCGACCAATATGCTCCAGGGCCGACATAAACATAGCCATTCAATTGAATATTGTCAGCATATTCAATATAGTACTCTCCACCAAATCTAATTCTTGCATCAGTTATTTTTCTACTATTAATCAGTCGCCTTAATTTTTTCATTAAAAATCCAATTTGAATAAAAGGCATAAATAAATATCCATCCAAAAATTCTTGAGATCAAGACACCAAAAGCTAACCCAATCATACCGTAAGTAATAGTAGAGAAAGTGCTTATGCCAACAATGCTAACAAGCTGACAAATTTTCATTTTCAATATCACTCTTGGGTTTTCATTGTATATTTTTGCCTCATATGGCGTAAATATTATTCCGCCACAGAATGAAAACACCAATATATAACCAACCACATCAAATTGTGGGTATTTACCAAAAAATACAAAAGACTCTAAAATGTTAAATAATATATAAACTATCGACAAAGCTGCAATTTGGCAAATAAAGAATTTCTTTATAATCTTAGGCAAACTAAATTTTATATTTATATTATCCTTTAAATAATATGAAAGTAGGCTATTAGCGATTAAAGGAAGAACAAAAGCTATCTGAATAGCTATTGAATATGAGGCTAATTCAACATCGGTTAGCAACCAATCTGCAATCGCTATATCTATTCTCATGGCGAGCGTTATAATTACTGCTGACCAACAATATGGTGATACTTTCTTTATTAACCAAGATATTTTAATAGGAGAAGCTATAACCGTTTTTGGCCGAACTCTTCTTTCCCCCTCATCAAATGAACATAGGTAAAGTAACCATAAGGCTAATAACGATATGAAAAGTGTGACTGTAATTAAACTTTCTATTGACACCGTTTCATCATTCACCACGAAAAAGGCAAATACTAGGGTTACTGATGCTACTCGTGAAAAGCTGAAAACTGAATTTGATATGGAGTACTTATTCCAGCTCCCACATGCTTGATGGTATGATGTTATAAGCTTAAAACATCCCATCACTGCACCTAATAGTAATCCAGCGGTAAGGTTTGTCATACCATAATATAGCACTACTACTATTGTCAGTAATACCATTGACAACAAATAAATTATGGTAACTCTGAAGATATAGTTTCTAAAATCAGAGTAAACTACGATAAATACACTTATACCCAACTCAAACAATACTGTGAAAATCAAACCATAATTAATGATTTTTGCATATGATGCATATACCTCAACAGTTGCAAAACTGGCCACAAGAAATGTTGCCAAAAAGGCAAACGCGGCATTTGAAATATTAGAACTGAATATTTTCAGAATCGCCATAATTAATTTACAACTTTATATTTGAACACATTAACTTTCAACAGTGTACTATTCCTGTAGCCTGAATTATTTTAAGGAATTTGAAATGCAATTTTTTCCAACTACTTATCTTTAAGTTAATTACTTTCTCATTTCATGCTCAAAACATTACGCTCGTATTCTCTAAATCTCATATTGAACATGGCAAGTTACCACTCTAAATTAATTTATCTAAAATTGTTTTGCATGCATTACCATCACCATATGGATTATGGGCATAACTCATAGACTGATATGCATTCTTATCAGTTAATAAAACATTCAAGTTATCCACAATTTGTTTAATATTGGTTCCAACCAATTTCACTGTACCGGCAGATACCGCCTCTGGTCGTTCTGTGGTATCACGCATAACTAGCACTGGTTTGCCTAGACTTGGAGCTTCTTCTTGAATGCCACCTGAGTCAGTTAAGATGATATGAGCTCGATCCATTAGATAGATAAAAGGTAAGTACTGTTGTGGTTCAATTAAATAAACATTATGAATATCCGATAAAATACGATTCACTGGTTCTCGAACATTCGGATTCATGTGCATTGGATACAATATCTGAATATTTGGGTGTTGTTTTGCTGTTTCTGCCAATGCCTGACAAATGCGCTCGAAACCACCGCCAAAACTTTCACGCCGGTGCCCCGTGACAAGAACTAGCTTTTTATTTTCATCCAAAAATGGAAATTGTGCAGATAAAGTTGCCTTTAAATTAGTGTTATTATCTATTTTTGACTTAATCATCAACAAAGCATCAATGACCGTATTACCAGTAACCGTGATATTCTGTTCGTCATAATTTTCTTTCAGCAGATTTTCTTTTGAGGTCTCTGTCGGTGCGAAATGGTATTTTGTCAGAGCTCCCGTCAACTTACGGTTAGCTTCTTCCGGCCAGGGCGAATAAATATTGCCGGTACGCAGACCCGCTTCCACATGCCCAACCGGGATTTGCTCATAATAAGCAGCTAAACTTGCAGCAAATGTGGTTGCTGTGTCGCCATGAACCAGAACAATATCAGGCTTGAACTCTTGTAGTACAGACTTTAATTCAAGAAGTATTCTTGCTGTAACATCATTCAACGTCTGCCCGGCTTTCATTAAGTTTAAATCGTAGTCTGGTGCTATATCGAATAATTCCAGAACCTGATCCAGCATCTCTCGGTGCTGAGCAGTCACACAGACTTTTGCTTCAAAACGCTCATCATCATTCAATGCATGAACCAATGGCGCCATTTTTATCGCTTCTGGACGTGTGCCAAAAACAGTCAGTACTTTTTTCTTAGACATAAAATTATTTAAACCCGATTATTTCGACTCATAACTGTAGTTGTAGTAACCACCGCTATAATGTGAACTTGCATTTCGCAGTACCGCATTGAGAATAAAGCCTTTTACTTCAATACCGTTTTGCTCAAAGCGTTGCTTGGTCACTTCAATCTCTTTCACTGCGTTCTGGCCAAAACGCCCCACCAGCAAGGTGGTGCCGGCATGGGCACCAACAATAGCAGGATCGGTAACAGCCAGAATTGGCGGGGTATCCACCACTACGATATCGTAATTATCCGATGCCCATTCTAACAATTTCTTAAACCTTGGGTGCATCAAAAGTTCAGACGGGTTAGGCGGCACTTCACCGCGGCCGATAAAATCCAGATTGTCCACGCCAGGCTGTTTGATAATCTCTTCTATAGCGGCTTTATCAACCAGATAACTCGACAGGCCCGGCGTATGATTCACTGCCATGTTCTTTTCCAGCCGGCCTTTGCGCATATCAGCATCAATCAGCAATACGCGCTGGCCGGTTTTGGCGATCACTGCCGCCATATTGGATGACACAAACGACTTACCAATGCCTGGGCTGGGGCCGGAGATCATCAGGATATTGTTTTTGGCTTCCATCATGGCAAAGTGCAGGCTGGTGCGCAGGCTGCGCAGCGCTTCAATCGACAGGTCCGCCGGGTTCGCCACCGCCAGCAAACTCTCTTCCACAGTGAGCTGCCGCTTGCTTTTTTGTTTCTTTTCCATGTCACTTTGCCAGTCCGACAGCGGAATGCTGGCATAAACAGGTAAGCCAATGGCTTCAATTTCATCCGGGTTTTCCACCCCGCGGTGAAAGGCAGCGCGAATCAGAACCAGCGCCACCGCCAGCATACCGCCCAGCAAAGTCGCTAATATCACGATTAAGGCTTTCTTTGGCTTAATCGCGTTTGTATAGGACTGGGCGACATCCAGAATACGGACATTACCGACCGTACTGGCTTTGAGAATATTGAGTTCCTGCACTTTGTTCAGCAATTGAACGTAGATTTGCTGGTTAACTTCCACATCCCGGGTTAAGCGCAGCACTTCACGTTGGGTTTTTGGCAGTTTTTGCACCTGGCGGTTGAGTTTCTCGCGCTCACCCAGCAAGGTTTTGCGCTTATCCATCAGCGAAATATAAGCCGGGTGCTCTTTGGTGAAGCGCTGGGAAATTTCACTTTCTTTAAAGGTCAGCTCATTGAGCTGAGATTCCAGCGTGACCATCACATCCAGGGTTGATTTGGCTTCCAGCCCCAGATCAATCGAATCGTTGGCCTGGCGGAACCGGTTCAGCTCGTCTTCTGCTTTGGTCAGGTGTTCTTTCACATCCGGCAGGTGGCCGCGTAAAAACTCCAGGCTCTTTTCCGCTTCAGCCGAATTACGGGCCACGTTCTGCAAAAAATAGTTCTGGCTGATGTCATTCAAAATCGCCGTATTCTGCGCTTTGTCGGCCCCCGTGAACGACAACTGCAAAATACCGGTTTGCTTACCGCGCTCCGAAACTGCTAAGTTTTGCTGTAGCCACTGGATGGTATCTAAGCGTGAACGTTTGCTGATGCTGAACTCTGTCCCTGCCTGCTCAGTAGTCAGCTCCGAGACAAACAGCTGATACTCACCGGATGTTGCCAACTCGCCGACTTTACCCGACAACACTTTCTGCTCTTCACTGTCGAACAGGATATAAGTCCCGCTGTCCGGGTCATCCACCACCAGGGTATACACCGGCTCTTCTGTACCCTGAGGGATGTCAAACCGGCTGATTGCAATGCTGTCTTTATTACCGGACAGACGATGTAAACCCTTACCAATCAAAGGCAAAGTTGCAGGTTCAGCCAGTGTAGTCAGGTTGAGTTTGTCCACGGTTTTGCCGAGGATCATGCGTGAGCGGATAATCTCAATTTCAGTACTCGAAGAAGATTCACCCGAAAACAGATCGCCCATTTCCCCCAGAGCAGACAAACCATTGCTTTTCTCTTCAACCTGAAGCAGGGCATCGGCTTTATAGATGGGTGTCGCCAACAGTGCATAAGCAATGCTGGCAACCGCAAAGGCGAACGTAATGGCGATAATAGTCCAGCGTCTGTCCAGCAATATGCCAAACAGCTTGCCCAGATCAATCTCGTCGGAGTCGGATTGTTTCACCGACACTTGTTGCGAAACAGTCATAGTGTCTATCTACTCAGGCTACTCATGATGGTGGATGTCAGGGTGGAGTCAGGGTGGATGTCATGATGATCGTCCCAGTCTGAAACACTGTCGTTCAGGGTTCGGACCGACAGTTATTGATCACTTACTAAGCATCACTCTGTAAACATCTGTCAGTAAAGACGATGTCAGGTGTTACAGCTTTTGCGCCCAGGCACGGGCGGCTTTGTCGATCAGCTGATAGGCATGTTCGTACGCTTCCCGGCTCAGGCGGTAGGGGTCGGGAATGTCCTGCTGACCAATCCATTGCCCAAACAGCATGGTTTTGCCTCTGGCTTCCGGCACTATGGACGCCACGGCATCCAAATGGCTTTTTTCCATCACCAGAATCAAATCGACATCACGGCACATCGCCGGGGTCAGTTGCTGAGCCTGATGCCCGTCAAGGGACACCCCATTTCCAGCGGCAATCTCGCTGGCTGTGCGATCTGCAGGTTTGCCCTGCAGATTACTTTTCTCTGTGCCTAAGCCTGCCGACTGAATATTTTTCGCCGGCAGCAGTTGTTTCAGCAATGCTTCCCCCGACGGAGAGCGGCAAATATTGCCGACGCACACCACAAGAATATTATTGAACATGGCTTACCAATCCCTCACTCGTATTGCCCCTTCGGTCAGCTGGTTAAACCCGGTAATGGTTGGCAGCAACTGACGCACTACACGGTTCCAGCGCGCAATCGGTGCCGAGGTGACATACACCACATCGTAAGGTTCCAGTTCAAACTCTGTCCCAAGCACCAGTGCCGCGGCATCTTTGATATTGAGCTGGTAAATGTCCGCCAGTTGCGTGTTGTCTGCTGTGGATACAGTATTTGCCTTGTTATTTTTGCGTACGTTACGGATCACAAACACACCGGTCGCATCCGCTTCCAGCTCGTTAATACCGCCAACACTGCTCAGTGCTTCGGTCAGCGTCATACCGGCACGATCAATTTTCAGCAACTGCGGCGCGTTTACCTCACCCATGACAAACACTTTCTGCGCATCGTTGCGCGGCACATGCACTATGTCACCAGGACGAAGCAGGCGGTTTTGTGTCAGATCACCGCGCTGCATTAAGGCATACAGCGAAATATCCTGTTCTATGCCATTGCGGGTCAGGGTTACATTTCGCCAGTCGGCCTCTTTTGCCAGACCGCCTGCTTTGTTAATAGCATCTAAGAGTGTCATCGGCACATTAGTAATCGCTTGCTGACCCGGCGTGTTTACTTCCCCGGTCACGTACGCTTTTTGCGAGCGGAAGGCCGCGACGTTGACATCCACTTGCGGGCTTTCTATGAAAGCCGCCAACCGATGCGAGATTTCATCACGGATTTGCGTCACAGTTTTGCCGCCGACCTGAACAATACCGATATACGGATAGAAGATGCTGCCATCGGCATGCACCCAGTTACCAGACTCACTGGAACTGCGGTAAGAACCGGCAGGAATGGTCAGCTCAGGGTGATCCCAGATGGTAATATTCAGAATATCACCGGGGCCAATATAGTACTCATAACCCGTGAGTTCGGCATCCAACGCTGGATTGGTTCTGGCTGTCACTTCTGGCCGTTTTGACTGGTAAATAACAGAAGGTGTCAACGGATAGACGTTAACCTGCTCAGACACGTTGAACGTTTCGTTGTCTGCTTGTTGTTTATTGTCGGGTAACGACAGATGGGAGCCGGGAACAACCGTACAACCTGCTAATAACAATGACGCCACAGCAGTAAAAAGGAGCTTCTTAGAGAAATCCATATCCAGTCAACGTTGATAAATAAAAAAATTGAATTTTGATCGAAAAACTAATCGCAATATGCAAATTGCAGTTGCCAATAGATAAGTTAGTCGCACATTATGCAAACAGCTGAATCACACTAAGGTGACAGCAACCGCTTAATTAGACAAACCTGATGGAGTGATGAGCACGAACTGCCACATAACACCCGGCACAGTGCATAAAGACAGGAATTGAAAGCCTGTTAAAAGAGAAACTGCAAGGAATTTTGTATTTCAGCGACTGCTAAAATACAGCCTCTTGACCTTTCAGACACGCTACCGCCCTTAGGTTACAGCTCCCAAACGCCTTCAATAACATCCATGTTTTCTGCAAGGTGCAGGTTAACGTTTTCACATGACACTCGTGTCAGCCGGATGACATTTTATTAGAAAAATGTGATTTAGGTTACACTTGCCTGCGTTTTAAGCAAAACCTGTGAAAACGCCTGTATTACCCCATCACAATCGTTGCAGAGCGTGTAAAAACGCCCTGATTGACTGTCACTTTGGCTGCCGCATTCTACACAATCGCACCCCACTGAGAAACCATTAAATGCAACAGGTCTCAAATTAGAGTAATTAGTCACCGTCAGGTTATTGTTCACATGAAAAAATTCAATTTCCAGTGCATTCAACAGAGTGTTCACCGAATCCCATGAACTTACAAATGAATGCAACACTACTATAATGGTTAGTATAATTGTTAGTACAAATATTCTAACTGAGTGTTTTGTTTTAAAAGCGCAGTAATCAGCAATCTTCACATTCTATACATTGCTATCCTTTATATATCGAAATATCATTGAAAAGCGTTTTGCGTTATCAACAAGTCGCAATCTTTCGTATTTATCACTTAACACAAATCAATAAGGGAATAGGATGAACAAGGTAATCGTTTCTCTGGCTGCATTGCTAATGGCCAGTTCAGCGTTTGCAGCTACCGGCACCACCACAGGTACTGCAGCAGCTACTACTTCTACGACCACAGCAACTACAGCTTCAACGGCTGCGGCAGGTACTGCAGCCGGTACTGCGGGTGCAACGGCTGCCGCTGTTGGCGGTATCACAGCTACCACTGTTGCTGTAGGCGCTGCCGTGGCAGTAACAGCAATTGCTGTTGTTGATGCCAACGACAACGATACAGCGACATCAACCTCTGTCAATCAGGGCTAAGCAAACACGCTTTGCTACCTCTGATGCTATAACCGCACTTCTGTGCGGTTATTTTTATTTCTGTCATTGACCTGTGACTACTATTGACCGATGACCCCCATTGACCTATGACTAGCGGATACCTAATGTTCGACGCCCGTCTTTCTGTAAACAGACGCTTTCTGGTACTCATCGCCCTGTTACCACTTCTTTTATCCGGATGCAGCCAAAAATTTCAGAATGTGTCGGATACCTTTCGTCTTGCTGTTCGCGGTGATGATGACACAGTAAAATCCTCAGCCTGGATTGAACAACTCCCTTACGCCAGTATGTACGCCCGTATCGGAGACGGCCCTCAGGCCTTTATGGTGCTGGCACTGGCAGAGCCAGCTGCGGTTCTGACATCGTCAATCACAGCGACTGAGCCAAAAGCTGCTACTGGGTCAAAAACGACTACTGAGTCAGAAACTACCGAGCCGGCTATGCAGCTGAAATGGCTGGCCGCCGACAAAGGCATGCTAGTGACAGAACACGGGCGGCTGGTGAAAACCCTGAACCTGCCCCTTGGCAATCTGGTACAAGTTACGGCAGAAACGCCAGACCCGGTCGCACTCGGATTGCAGTTGCCCACTACGCCGACAACCTGGACCCGCCGCATCGACTGGCAGCCCGGCTACCACTTTGGTTATCAGCTCACCTCCCGCTTTGAGGACAAAGGACTGGTGACAATTACCATCAACAATATCACTCAGTCTGCACGCTATTTTGTTGAGACGGTCAATGTACCCAGTCTGGATCTGCAGTTTGACAACGCCTTCTGGGTTGAACCCACCAGTGGTCAGGTACTGAAAAGTCGCCAGCTTATCGCACCCGGCTTACCTGAAGTCGAAACACAATTGCTTAAAGCTTACGGACGATAACAGTTTATGAATCCAGACAATCACTCGCAGCGTATTTTTTCACCTCGCCAGACATGGCTTTTCGCACCAGGATCTATGATGAAAGCTTTAATACTAATAGCTTCATCAATTGTATCGCCCGCCATGGCGACGCCTGTTGAAACGGCACCCACCTTCGTCAGGGTACAGCTGGACAACAGCGAAAAAGAACTGCAACTGCGCTACCCGCAAACTGTCCGCCTGGATCGGGTTCAACAAGACGCCCTGGCCAATATATACCAGTTATCAACAAAATCAGACAATACTGCTCAGGCTCTGTACTGGCAGTCTCTGTACTGGAGCGGTTCCTTTTTATGGAAAGCCGATCACCCAGCTAAGCAAGCCATCGCGCTGCAGCAGCAAAGCGTGGACAGGCAGATCCGAGCGCTGGCCGATCACTGGCGTTATCGTCACCCGGCTGCCAGTGAGACTCTTATTCAGCTGGCGCAAAGTCTGGCTTCGCCTATCCCGGGTGAGCGCATTTTTCTTCCGTTAGACAGCGATCGCGTGCGTATTGTGCCGGACAACAACCCTGCGCTGAACGGGCCTTTTGTGTTGCGATTCGCCACCCGGCCCAATACCGTTAAGGTGACTGGCGCCCTCAAGCTGCCGGCGGGCAATACGGCTGAAATTTCCCTGCCCTGGCAGGAAAGGCAAGATGCCGCAGGCTATCTGAAACAGATACAAGCGTTAGCGGTGGCCAACCGGGATTACGTCTGGGTGATTCAGCCCGACGGCAAAGCCGAACAACACAGCATCGCGTACTGGAACCGACAACATAAAGATATCGCGCCGGGTGCCATTCTTTATCTTGCGTTTACCGATCTGCCAGCGAGTGCGAAGTCGTCAAATTCTCAAATTATTCATTTGCTTTCACAAAGGCCCTTCTGATGGATCAGCCTGTTATGTCTTCCTGTACCAAGCACCTGGGTCTTCGTTTTCCGGGTCTCCGTTTTCTGTCAGGATTATCTCTGGGGATTATCACCCTTACGGCCCATGCCGATGACTTCAGTTACCCTGATTTTTCCGTTTCCCAATCCGATTTTGGTGGCGTAGGCCTAATCCAAATGCCTTCCGGTCGTGTTGCGCCGGAAGGCGAATTCACCTTTGGTGCCACCTATAACCAGGATTACCTGCATTACAATGTATCATTGCAGTTGTTCCCCTGGCTGGAAACCACCATACGCTACACGCTGGTTCAGGATGTTCTCTACAGTGAGGACGAGAACTTCAGTGGCGACACCAAATACACAGACAAAGGCATAGACTTTAAGCTCAGGCTATTAGAAGAAAGCTTCTGGATACCAGAAACCTCTGTTGGTATTCGTGATTTTGGCGGTACCGGATTGTTTGACGGCGAATACATTGCGGCCAGCAAACACTGGGGAGCGCTGGATTTTACCCTGGGGCTGGGCTGGGGCTACATTGGCAACGGCGCCAATCTGTCCGGCGATAAAAGCCTGAGCAGCGACTGCGGCCGTAATACCGAGTATAAAGGCAAAGGCGGTAGTGTCGATTTCGAGCGCTGGTTCTCTGGCTGCATGGCAGTATTTGGCGGGGTGGAATACCAGACGCCCTGGCGGCCTTTACGACTGAAACTGGAATATGACGGCAACGACTATACCAGTGATTTTCCTGTTACCCGTGCGGACTCGGATATGTCACAGGGCAGCCCGATAAACCTGGGGGTGTTATACCGCCTGGGCGACTGGGGCGATCTGCGGATAAGCTATGAGCGCGGCAATACCTGGACCGCCGGTTTTAACCTTAATACCAATTTTAATCAGCTGACAACCTCCTGGCGCGATACACCTGCCGCCGCTTATGCGCCCGACAGGCAAAAACGCTCCACCACCAGCGCAGACTGGCAGAACATCGCGAATCAGTTGCATACCAACGCTGGTTATGAAAACCCGACCCTGTACGCAGATGACCATACGGTGACTATAGAGGCGCCGCAGAACAAATACCGGGATCGAGACCAGGGCTATCAGCGTGCGGCAACCCTGCTAAGCAATCAGTTACCGACAGATCCTGACACCGGTCTGCCGCTTTATAGCGAATACCGCCTGATCGAAACCAGCAACAAGCTGCCGGTCAAAGAAACCCGAGTGAATGTGAAGGCATTTGATCAGGTAGCCAGTCACAGCTATGTCAATGCCTCTATCGACGATACCATCACTCATCAGGTACCGGCACAACCACAAGGCCGACTGATTGCGACAGACACTGACAAATGGGACCTGAGTGTCTCCCCGACCCTTCAGCAGTCTTTTGGCGGCTCGGAAGGGTTTTATCTGTACAACTTAGGGGTGACGGCTGGTGCCAGTTATCACATGACGGACCATTGGGAGCTGGGCGGCAGCGTCTATCTCAATCTGTTCGATAACTATGATAAGTTCCTCTACGATGTGCCGCCCGATGGCACAGATTTAAAACGTGTTCGTACTCTGGTTCGCCAGTACATTGATGGCAATCCTATCCGGGTCAACAATCTTCAGCTGACCTGGATGGATCAACTGGCGGATAACTGGTACGGGCAAGCGTACACAGGTTACCTGGAAATGATGTTTGCCGGTGCCGGCAGTGAAGTGCTTTATCGCCCTATGGGAAAGAACTGGGCGCTGGGCGCTGATATGAACTATGTGATTCAGCGAGACCCGGATACCCAGTTTGGTCTTTTCCATGACGAAGTGCATTTTGATCCCATCACAGGACGTGATTACAAAGTGCAAACTGGCGCGCTAACCGGCCATGCCACTTTCTATTACCAGCCGCAGTGGTCTTTGTTACCTAATACGCTGATGAAAATCAGTGCCGGGCGCTACCTGACAGAAGATGTGGGTGTCACCTTCGACTTCTCCAAGCAGTTTGACAGTGGGGTGATTGCCGGTGCCTTTGTGACCAAAACCAACCTGTCGGCCGAAGAATTTGGTGAGGGCAGTTACAATAAAGGCTTTTACATCTCGATCCCTTACGATCTGATGACAGTAAAACCAAGCCGCAACCGCGCCAATATTTCCTGGCTTCCTCTGACGCGTGACGGCGGGCAGATGCTCAACCGTAAGTACCAGCTCTACAACATTACCGATGCGCGTTATCCCTGGTACAGCCGGAAAATGATGCAAGCGAAATAAGTATAAGGATCATGACTTTAGAGTCAGGTGACACTGGATGGCCCGCCTCGGCGGGTCAGCTTACTGCTGAGAGCACAACCGCTCCTGCTTTTTTGCCCTCTTCATTTTTTCTCCTGTTTTTTTAGCTTTCTTTATATCCTTTCAACTCTTTTTTGTTGTTCTGTGTGTCTGATTTCGCCAACAATTAACCCTGAACATTAATTGGATTTATTGCACTCGTGCGCTGTGGTTTTACTAAGTCGATCAGCTGAACAGTTGCACCGGGATCCCGTATCGGCAATATAGAAAGTGGCTAAATATTAATCTTCATCAAATACTGTCGCCTTCCTGAACTGATGGAGTGATCTCGTAATCGACGTTTGTGAGGTAGAAATATGTTCAGAAAGTATGCTGTTTTTTCGGTAACATTTCCCGTACTGCATAAAATCAACCTGTTGCTGGCGATCGCGTTTTTTGCCACCTGCTGCTACCAACTGGTGGTTCAGGAAGATATCGTCTTCAGTCTGGGGCTATTGGCCGTCGTGTTCCTGCTGACTCTTTTTGCCGGTTCGTCAAATTACCGGCGTAAATATATCAGCTTCCCCTATTCAGTCGATTGACCCTGACATTCATTGCAAATGAAAGCGAACATCGTAAATCAAAGCAAGAGCCGGGATCGGCATCCCGTGTCTTAAGGCCACGCTTAGCTCATGTTGCTTTTTTGTATAAAAAGTAACTTTTAATGGGCCTCGGTTATCCGATTTTTTTGTCAGGGATCACGGATAGTAGAAACTTGTTCAATAATTTCCTGCAAGTGGCCTATGGCTGCTTGCTTCCGCTAAGAGCACCCACCTATAATTTGCCTTGTGAGTACATATTTACTTAATTCTAATGCTCTACTGAACGCATTAAGATAAAATTACAAAGATAATTTTTACTTTTCTTCTTTATCGCATCACAAATTGCAGTTATCAATGGAAGTGTCATAGTGACAGATACACACACAAAAGCCGTCCCGTCAGGCCCTCAACTTGTTCATCAATCTAATCAAACTATGCCAACACCAGACAGCACTGATGAAATCGATCTCGTCCAGCTGGTAAGAACACTGTGGCAAGAAAAACTGCTGATAGCGCTGATTACTGTTGTTTTCGCCATCGCCGGTGTTGCCTATGCACTGACCGCACAAGAATGGTGGACGGCCAAAGCCAAAGTGATACAACCTCAGATCACCGACTTTGCTCAGCTGCAACGCGAAATCAGTGCCTTCCAGCCTGCCTTTGATGTCTATCAGGCTGACGGTACCGTACTGGTCAGCACCCAGCTTCAGGATGTGGCTGATGCCGAAGTGTTGTTTAAGCATTTCATCAATGGCTTTAATTCGCTGGAAAACAAAAAAACCTTTTTGACAGACAATAGCGATTTTCAGCAATTTCTGACTGACAATAATGTTGCCTCTGAAGAAAATACCGACAGAGCCCTGGAAAACTGGTTCGATAAAATCACCGCTCAGCAGGCCAGCAAGCAGGAATCCGATACCTTCGTGATTAATCTGCAGGCGACTACCAGCAACAGCAGCTTTGATATGCTGAAACAGTACATCGATTTCGTGTCTGCCAAGGTCTATAACGATACGTTAGCTAACGTGCAGGCGCTGGTGTCAGCCAAAGAGTATGAGCTGAAACAACAACTTAAGGTACTGCGCAGTCAGGCCAGCAGTTATCTGCAGGTTGAAAAAGAGCGTACCCAATACGCCCTGAATATCGCCAGCGCCGCGGATGTCAACCAGCCAGTTCAGAACCTGGGTGATAACGAGATTTTTGCTATCAACTTAGGTGCCAAAGCACTGGCGGCCAAGGTGAGTGCCCTGGAATCAGTTAAGAACCTGAGCGTGGTTGAACCCCGCATTCAGCAGGTAGAAGCGCGTCTGTCGCTGCTGCAGGGCACTGAGCTGGATAAAAATATCAAATTCAAAACCTACCGTTTTCTTGAAAACGTAGAAAAGCCGGTAACCAAAGACAAACCCAAACGCTCACTGATTGTAGTGATCGCCACCCTGCTGGGCGGTATGCTGGCTGTGGCTTTTGTCCTGATCCGCTCTGCGTTCAGAAATCACGACTGATTGCCAACACAAGCAATCAGAGACGGCATAAACAAAAAGGCCAGTCCGTTACCCGGACTGGCCTTTTTGTATCTATTTGTACTTCTGTTTCAGTTACTGGCAATATGCCTGGATTACGGCAATCTAACCAGAGCAGTTATTCAACCGCCGACTGTTGCAACTGAAGCCACAGTGATTTCACCAGTTGCTGATCGGCAGGGTTCAGCTCAGACTGCGCATTCTTCAGGCTGTCGTTCACAGCCTGGTTCATCGCATCCAAAGACGCAATGCCGCCACGTTCACACTCTGCTGCCGACAACGAAATGTGGCCACGCAGGTAACCGCCTGCAAATAACTCGTCATCCGATGCAGTTTCCACCATCAGGTCAATCAGGGTGAGCAGCTTTTCTTCGTATTGCTGGATCATCTCGTCACTCTTTCGTTTTATCTGAATCTGGCCCTGTGCGGATCAGAATAGGTTTACTCACGCCACTGATACGCATTGCTGTGATGCGAATCAAAGCGGCTCAGGAAAATCGTCTGCGCTGAGCGGTTGGACACCATAATGCTGACGCAACACTTCTGACAGTATGCCTGCTCGCTCCGGTGTATTGCCATTCAGGTAATGCAGCACCTGCTGGCGGACTTTGCGGGTAAATGCTACCCGATCCGGCTCATGATCACCACTCAGGTTGTCGCAGCTGACCTGAAAACGAAAGCCGCAACTGGCCGACAGCAGCCACTCTACCGCCTGAGGTTTCACTTCAACCTGCTCAAACACTGCCTGCTGATCAGCGTCCCGCCCGTCTGGCAAATACCAGTAGCCATAATCTTCCAGCAAGCGACGCTCGGGGCCGGCAATACACCAGTGCGCTATCTCGTGCAGTGCAGAGGCGAAGTAACCACGGGCAAACACAATTCTGTGATGCGGGTGCCCAGTATCGGCAGGAAGATAAACCGGCTCATCACCGCCCAGCACCAATTCGGTGTTGAGGCTGGTTAAGAAAGTGCGGTTAAAGAGTGTTATCAGGTCGTTATAATCGTGAGGCATGGACTGTGTGGCTTCATTTAACATCTGGGAGGTCAGCGCTGATTATCCCAGCCCCTCCCGCAAGAATGCCGCCGATTATAGCGGGTTTGCAACTGCGATGCGACTGAGTGTTCAGCAACAAAAAAGAGGACGCCCCAACGTCCTCTTTTTGTTTAACTTGCCGCTCTGAATCAGGTTGAGCGGTTTACGCTTTATTCGATTGCTTTAAGCTGCTCTCTTTCAGCTGCTCTCTTTCAGCTGATTTCTTTCAGCTGATCTCTTTTAGCTTCTTTATTTCAGCTTAGGCGTCGAGGTCATCACATCGGCGTTTTGCGCGCGGTGGCGCAACAGGTGATCCATCAGGACGATAGCCACCATGGCTTCTGCAATAGGTACGGCGCGAATGCCGACACACGGGTCATGCCGACCACGAGTCACCACTTCAGCGCTTTCGCCCTGCTTGTTGATTGTCTCGCCCGGCACGGTAATGCTGGATGTCGGCTTCAGCGCCAGGTGGGCGACGATGTCCTGACCGGAGGAAATCCCGCCTAAGATGCCGCCGGCGTGGTTTGATTTGAAACCTTGCGGTGACATAGCATCACGGTGTTCGCTGCCGCGCTGTGTCACAACGTCAAAGCCATCGCCAATTTCCACGCCTTTCACTGCGTTGATACCCATAAGCGCATGGGCAATGTCGGCATCCAGACGATCAAACACCGGCTCACCCAGTCCAACCGGGACATTCTCAGCCACGACTGTCAGTTTGGCACCGATGGAATCGCCTTCCTTCTTGAGTTTGCGGATCAGCTCATCCAGCGCATCGACTTTCGAGGCATCCGGGCAGAAAAACGCATTCTGCTCGACCTGATCCCAATCAACCGTATCAATACTGACGTCGCCCATTTGCGATAAGTAAGCACGCACTTCGATACCGTGAACCTGTTTGAGGTATTTTTTAGCGATTGCACCAGCCGCTACACGCATCGCGGTTTCACGGGCAGAAGAACGGCCGCCGCCGCGGTAATCGCGGACACCGTATTTTTGCTCGTAGGTGTAATCAGCATGGCCGGGACGGAACAGATCTTTAATCTGGGAGTAGTCTTTTGAACGTTGATCAGTATTTTCGATCATCAGACCGATAGAAGTGCCGGTTGTCTGGTCTTCAAACACGCCGGCCAGGATTTTGACCTCATCCGGCTCACGGCGTTGTGTGGTGTACTTAGAGGTTCCCGGCCGACGACGGTCGAGATCGTGCTGCATGTCGGCTTCTGTCAGTGCCAACCCCGGTGGGCAACCATCAACGATGCAGCCCAGCGCCAGACCATGGCTTTCGCCGAAGGTGGTGACGCGAAAAACTTGTCCAATTGTGTTGCCTGCCATGACTTCCCCTGTAACTTTGCTTCTGGCTTTTTGTAATCATTGAATAGTGCAAAGTTGCGCAGGGGAATGCAAGCAGAATCGGCGTTGAGCCGTTACTGGTCTTTCTTAGACTTCCATTTTTTTATGCCGGGCGATGTCGACTCATGACCTGAACGGTCCGGACGACCACCTTTCGGCCCTTTGCCCGCTTGCCCGCCGGATTTCTTATCGTGCGGACGCTGCGGCGATTTGCCCGGTTTGCTGCCTGGACGACGACGCTCGACCTCGCCTTTACCTTTATAGGTTTTGTACCTGACCGGCGCTTCCTGCTCACTCTGCTGGCGGGCATCGTACAGTTTAGCGTCTGTGGCTTTGCTGATGGCCTGCCCCTGGCTGTCAACCCGCGACGCTTCTTCTGTCTTGCTCGACAGCGCCAGTAAACGGTGAATCTCGGCCATTTCATCCTCGGTCAGATAGCGCCATTTACCGTTTGTCAGACCGTCAATGGTGATATTCATGATGCGGACGCGGCGAAGTTTATACACTTCAAAGCCCAGTGCTTCACACATACGACGGATCTGGCGGTTAAGGCCCTGCGTCAGCACAATACGAAAGGAGTAGGTGGTTTCTTTGGTGACTTTACACGGCAGAGTGACGGTATCGAGAATCTCAACACCGGAGGCCATTTTGGCCAGAAACGCCTCAGTCACCGGCTTATCCACCCGCACTACATATTCTTTTTCGTGCGAGTTACCGGCGCGGAGGATCTTATTGACGATATCGCCGTCATTGGTCATGAAAATCAGACCATCAGACGCCTTATCCAGTCGGCCGATCGGGAAAATACGTTTGCGGTGGCCAATGAAGTCAACAATATTGCCTTCAACATGCCTTTCCGTGGTGCAGGTGATCCCGGCAGGCTTGTTCAGCGCAATATAGACAGGCTGCTCTTTGCGGCGCAGCGGTTTGTCATCCACCAGTACTTCATCATCCGGGCCGACTTTCACTCCCATTTCTGGCTGCTGGCCGTTAATCAGCACCCGGCCTTGCTCAATCAGTTTGTCGGCTTCCCGGCGCGAGCAGTAACCTGTGTCACTGATAAATTTATTCAGGCGAACCAGACTGGTGTCTGAGGATGGTGCGTCATTACGAGACTGAGGTTTATTTTCTGGCATGATGATCTTCTTCATTGTGCGTTTCACAACGCGTTCGGAAGCAGGGATTTTACTGAAAAATAGTCGAATTTCCATGCTTTAACATCTAATGAACAACGAAACAGACTGACTCATCAATCCTTTACACAGTATCAGATTGATTTCACTCAACGTTTGATATTCCAATGCGTCATTTTAGATACAAAAAAGGCGTACCCATGGTATTCACTGCCTCATAATACGCATTAGATATCAGTTCGCTTGATTTCATTTAATGGGTTTGGTATTAAGCTTCTCGCTTTTTTACATTAAACATTTTAATACAAAGTTGGTTATATCAATGAAATCAATCGTTATTCTTTCTGCTGCATGTTTCATGGCCTCCGCCCCTACTTTTGCAGAGACATCATCACCCGCCGAGACAGTCTCATCCAACAAAACGTATTTTTATGGTGGTATTGGTACTATCGGCCTGACGATGAAAGACAAACCCGATGCAATTACTGAAGATATTACACCAAACCTTTCTCTGGGGTTGGGTCACGAGTTCAGTGAATATCTTGCTCTGGAAACCTTCATCAGTTTCAGCTCGACAGAATATTCCAATGAATGGAATCCTTATGATAATACTAAAATTGAGCTTTCACTCAGCCAGATTGGCGTCAGTGTTGTGCCGTCAACCGGTGAACTGGGTAATTCAGGCATTAAACTTTACGCACGCCTGAACGCTTCTATGGTCAGTGCCGATGCAGAAGTTTCCGGTTCAAGCCTGAATGGCTACACATTAAACTCCAGCGATACTGGTGCCATGCTGGATGGTGGTGTGGGTATCCAATGGAATATCAATGATAACTTTATGATTCGCGGCGAATACCTGACAAATTTAGCAGACAGTTCACTGGATGATTTCAGTGATTACTTCGACTATCAGGGCGCTCAAATAGCGGTAGGATATCGCTTCTGATCACATCCAAACCATAAAACGAAACTCAGTAAGACAAAGGGGCTTTACGCCCCTTTATATTTATTTACCTGTTTCATTCAATGGCAGTTCGCCGTGAGACCGACGTCCGACATAATCATGCTCCAGGGCTTTTTGCAGCTGCGCCGCGACATGACCCGGTGACTGGGTTTTCGCGCACACCAGGCGATACATGGCCGGGATCACGAACAAAGTCACCAAAGTCGCAAACGCCATGCCGAAGAACACCACAGTACCGACCGAAATACGGCTTTCATAACCTGCGCCAGTCGACAGCAGCAGTGGCAAGGCACCAAACAAGGTAGTGAATGCCGTCATCAGGATTGGGCGTAAACGCCGTGCTGAGGCATCGACAATGGCCTGCTCAAAGGCGATGCCTTTATCCCTGAGCTGGTTGGCAAATTCCACAATCAGAATGCCGTTTTTAGTTACCATACCAATCAGCATGATCATGCCGATCTGACTGTAGATATTCAGGCTCTGCCCCATCAGGATCAGTCCCAGCAAGCCGCCGAAGATCCCCAGCGGCACGGTCAGCATCACCACCATAGGGTTAATGAAGCTTTCGAACTGCGCCGCCAACACCAGATAAGCCACCAGCAATGCCAGACCAAAGATCATCGCCATACTGCTCTGGTTCTCGCGGAAATCTTTCGATTCGCCACCATAGTCGATAACAATATCACTCGGCAGCATAGACAAAGCCTGCTCATCCATAAAGTCCAGCGCTTCACCCAAGGTATGGCTGGGCAGCAGGTTGGCAGAAATGGTGATCGACTTCTGCTTCTCGTTATGGCTCAACTTGCGGGCCGCCGCCACTTCTTCGACTTTCGCCACACTGTTGAGCGAAACCAGCTCACCGTTCTTGGCACGGACATAAATCCGGCTCAGATCCATTGCATTGTTAAAACTGTTTTCATCTCCGCGCAAATACACATCGTATTCCTCGCCGCGCTCGACAAACGTGGTTTCACTTCGCCCGCCCAGCATGACTTCCAGCGTTTCTGCGATATCCGACTGCGGAATGCCCAGCTCGGCTGCCCGCGGGCGATCAACCGTCACCACCAGCTCTGGGGTGGTTTCGGCGTAATCTATGTCCACGCCGTCCATCATGCCGCTGCCCTGCGCGACATCTTTCAGTTTGGTGGCCCAGGCAAACAGCTCGTCGTAATCGGCACCATTGAGGATAAACTGCATCGGCTCGGAAGAACCGCCCCGGAATCCCGGCATGAATGGCCAGACACGGATATCCGGAATGCCCTGCAGGGCTTTGCGGATCACCCCGAGCGCCTGAGTCGCGCTGACATCGCGATCTTCCCAGTCTTCCAGCTGCATGATCACAAAACCGGTCTGATCCCCGGCCCGGCCGCCAAAGGCCGGGGTCTGGATGCTGACAGAGCGGATCAGCCCTTTGCCTACCATGGGCAACAAGCGCTGCTCAACCTGCTCGATATTGCCGACCATGCGGTTATAACTGGTCGCTTCCGCGCCGCGGACAAAGGCAAAGATCACCCCTCTGTCTTCAGAGGGCGCAAGCTGGCTCGGGACCATTTTGAACAGCCAGACACTGGCGCCTACCACAGCGACAATCAGCAATGGCGCAGCCCAGCGCCAGCGAACGGCCTGAGTGACGGCTTTGCGGTACACAGCCTCCAGCGCTGCAAACTGACGGTCGACAAAGCGGTTAAACGGCCCGGGTTTGACATTGGCTTTGAGCAGCTTACTGCCCAGCACCGGACTTAAGGTCAGTGCCACCAGAGACGAGAACAGCACAGACATCGCCAGCAGCACGGAAAATTCGGTGAACAGCGGTCCCACCATGCCATCCATAAAACCGATAGGCAGGAAGACCATGACCAGTACCAGTGTGGTGGCAATTACGGCAAACCCGACCTCTCTGGTGCCTTTAAAGGCAGCCAGCAAAGGTGGCTCGCCCCTTTCGATATGGTGGTAAATGTTTTCGACCACCACTATGGCATCATCCACCACCAGGCCGATAGCCAGAATCAGGGCCATCAGGGTCAGCAGGTTGATGGAAAAACCGAGATAGTAAGCGGCCATAAAGGCGGAAATCAGCGACACCGGCACAGTGACCGCCGGGATCAGGGTCGCCCTTGCCTGACCGATAAAGACATACAGCACCAGCACCACCAACGCGCCTGTGATCAACAAGGTGTTGTAGACCTCGTTGATCGAGCGTTCAATAAAGATGGTCGAGTCATAATCCACTGCCAGCTGGGTACCGTCCGGCAGAAAACGCTGTAATCGGTCCACTTCTTTTTGTACCGCATCGGCGGCTTGCAGCGGGTTGGCGTCTGACATCGGCACTATACCCAAGCTCAGGCTCGATACGCCATTGCTCTTGAAGGTGGCATCTTCGTTTTGCGCACCTATGGCCACATCGGCGACATCTTTGAGATAAATCGGCGTGCCGTCTTCAGTATGCCGCACCATCAGGTACGAGAAATCTTCTGCGGTGCGGTACAAACGCGCGGTGCGCACCGACATAGTGGTCGCATCGTTACGCACTTCGCCGCCCGGCAGCTCAACGTTTTCATCACGCAGGGCGTCGATAATATCCGTGGTAGTCACGCCGCGTCCTGCCATCTGCTCAGGCAACAGGCGGACATACATAACTTTATACAGCGCGCCGGTCAGTTGCACTGAGCTGACACCATTGATCAGGCTGAACCTGTCGGTTAGCACCCGATCGGCGTAGTCCGTCAGCTGCGAGCGATCCATTTCACTTGAAGTCAGATTGATATAGATAGCCGCTTCGCCTGACCCGTCATCTTTGGAGACAATCGGCTCGTCTGCGCCATCGGGCAGACTGCGCCGGGCACGGGAAACGGCGTCACGTACGTCGCTGACCCCTTCGGTCAGGTTCCAGCCCATTTCGAACTCAACGCTGATCCGCGAGCTGCCGTTACGAGTGGTAGAAGTAATGCTTTCAATGCCGCTGATGCCCGACAGCTCGTCTTCAAGCACAGTGGTGACACGGCTTTCCATGATGGTTGCCGATGCCCCTTCGTACGAAGTACCTATGCTGATCACCGGATTTTCAACGTCGGGCATTTCCCGGACCGGCAGTTTGCTGAATGACACCAGACCAAACACCACCAGCAGCACGCTCAGCACAATTGCAACTACAGGGCGTTTTACTGCAACGTCAGATAACCACATCAGGCATTATCTCCCGCTTGCACTACACTGGCCGCTTTGGTCTCAGACGGGTTGCCAAGACTGACATCCTGCACGGCCAGACCGTCGCGCATATTGACCAGTCCCTGAACCACAATACGATCACCGATCTGAATACCCGATTCGATCACCACTTCGTTTTTCACTCTGGCGCCCAGCGTCACTTCAGTTCGGTGTGCAATGCCTTTGGCATCAACAAGGTAAACAAAACGCTTGGTGCCGGAATACTCCAGCGCCTGAACCGGAATAATCGCGGCCTGCTGCGGGGTAAAATCCAATGCTGCCGCCATCAGCATGCCGGGTTTGAGCTTGCCGCTGGCATTGTCAAACGAGACGCGCACCCGGATATTGAGTGATTCGGCCTGCACCCGTGAGTCAATGGCCTGAATCGTGCCGTGAAAGGTGTCGTCCGGCCATGCCTGACTTTTCGCCAGTACCGCCATACCAGGTGCCAGTTTCGACAGATATTGCTCAGGCACTTGTACATCAAGGCGCATTTGTGACAGATCATCCAGGGTAAACAGCTCACTGCCTACCGTCACGGTATGACCTGCGCTGAAATCAATCAGGCCAACAGTGCCGGTAAACGGTGCACGAATCTGGTGATCATCCAGCTCTGCTTTGGCCGCATCAAGACGGGCTTTGGCGATACTCACGCTCGCCTGCTGCGCTATCAGTTCGGTCTGGGTCAGCGCCCCGCGCTTCACCAACCGCTGATATTCGGTGTATTTCCGCTTTTCGTCGTCATAATAGGCTTTCGCTTCGTCGTAAGCGGCCTTGGGTTTGGCGTTATCGAGCTGAACCAGCAACTGCCCCTGTGTCACTTTCCGCTCGGTATCCACCACGATGCTGTCCACCTTGGCGGCCACTTCCGTGGCAATGGTTACTGAACGCTGAGCGGCCAGTTTACCCACCAGAGAGACAGAACTGACCACTTCGTGTGACGTTACTTCGCCTGTCGCAACCGGCACGCTGCGACCAGGCTTGGGCTGACTGGCGGCTTGGGCAGCATGAGACTGCTGCTGAAAATAGAAATAACCCCCGCCGGCCAGGGATGCCGCTACCACAACGGCCAAAACAACTTTCTTCATGCTTACGCATCCTGTTCTTTGTTATGGGCTAATCATATCTGACCCACAGAATAATCGGGGTAAAGAAATGTAAAGCTAAGCAAGTTTTCCTCACAAAAAATCACAAACCGCAGACGTAACTTGCAAAACGACGAAAAATCCAGCAAGCAACGATGAATATTCAGAAAAAGGGTTTACAGTCTTCACCTGTTTGCTATTATCCGCACCGCACTTGTGGAGGGGTTCCCGAGTGGCCAAAGGGATCAGACTGTAAATCTGACGGCTCCGCCTTCGAAGGTTCGAATCCTTCCCCCTCCACCATTTTTTATGAAAGTGGTACGCTGTACGGCTTTCACGGCTGATAAAGCCAGACAATACGTAAAAATCCCGTGGAGGGATTCCCGAGTGGCCAAAGGGATCAGACTGTAAATCTGACGGCTCCGCCTTCGAAGGTTCGAATCCTTCTCCCTCCACCATCTTTTATGAGAGCGGCGCTTTGCTGCTTTCACGGCTGATAAAGCCAGACAATACGCAAAAATCCCGTGGAGGGATTCCCGAGTGGCCAAAGGGATCAGACTGTAAATCTGACGGCTCCGCCTTCGAAGGTTCGAATCCTTCTCCCTCCACCATCTTTTATGAAAGTGGCGCTTTTCTGCTTTCACGGCTGATATAGCCAGACAATACGCAAAAATCCCGTGGAGGGATTCCCGAGTGGCCAAAGGGATCAGACTGTAAATCTGACGGCTCCGCCTTCGAAGGTTCGAATCCTTCTCCCTCCACCATCTTTCAAGCCAGTGCATCGCGCTGGCTTTTTTTATTCCTCTCTTTTTCTTTCTCTTCGTCGCAAGCCCTGCACAATTCTCACTTTTGCGACTTTATGCTTTCTTGCCCTCCAATCACCACATAGCACAATTTTTCACCACAAAAACCGACTACACTCAGTCTATCTAAAGTGTGACTGCCGCCACATTTGCATGCAGTTGCATCCTGGTTGCTCTGAGGACATAGGATGGCTACCCGATTGCACACCATGAGCCTTGCTCCCCCGCCCTGGCATAAACTGAAAGTCTTGCTGGTCGACGATCAGCCCAGTGCCCAAAGCCTGATGAAAGGGGTACTGGTGCAGATTGGCCTGCGTCACATTGACACCGCCGCCAACTATCGTGAAGCCATCAAGCATTGCCAGCGTTCGGCCTATCATCTGCTGATGGTCGATTTTCATTTAGATAACACCCTGACAGGCAGCGAATTGCTGACCTTGCTGCGGAAAAAACAGCTGCTCAGTGCCGATTGCGGGATAGTGATTTTTTCGGCAGACACCAGTGCCCGAGTGGTGCTCAATGCACTGGCGGTTGAACCGGATGCCTTTGTTACTTTGCCGCTGCCGCTCAACACACTTGAGCAAAAGCTGAGCCACGCATGGCGCAACAGTCAGGCCCGCCAACCTGTGTATAAACAATTGAGTGAGCATGGTCTGGATCAGGGGATCCGACACTGTAAACAGCAGCTGCTGCAACATGGTCCGGATTATCAGCTGGAAAGCCTGCTGCTCGATATGCTGATGGAGAAAAAAGACTGGGCGCTGGCCCGTCGTTATATCAGGCTATTTCAGAGCTATCACCCCTCAATCAAAGTCACGCTGGCGGAAGCCAAAGTTGAGCACCAGTGCGGTGACTCAGCCAGAGCCCTGCAACTGCTGACGCACCTGATCGGGAAACACCCTTTATGCCTTGAGGCGATGGATTTGCTGGCAAACTATCAGGCAGGGCAAGGGCAACCGCTGCAGGCACTGGCCACAGCCCAGCGGGCACTGAAACTGTCCCCCTCTGCCAGTCACAGGGCCCTGAAAGTTGCGCAGCTGGCAGCCAAGTGCCAACAACCAGATGCATTCGCTCAGGCCGGGCTCTCGCTGGCCACCCATTTACCGATTATTGATGTTGGCTGGATTATCTGCCTGGCCGAATTCAGTGCCAGCTTCGAGCAACTGTATTTCAGTCTGGATGATCAGCGCACCCGCCGTCAGCTCCACCAGACGCTGAGCCAGATAGCCCAGCGCGCGCATCACAGATTACTGCCCGCTCAGCGCCCTTTTCTTTATTGCTTCAAGCAGTTACTGAGCGCCCGATTGCTGCTGGCGCAAGGCAAACAGCTGAAAGCCAAACGCCGCCTTCTGCTCGGCTTATCCGGCTATTTTGAACGCCTCAATAAGCTGCCGTCAGTGATTCTGGCCGATGCGCTGCCGCTGCTGTTACAACTCGGCGAAACCCGTTTGATTGCAGATATCTGCCAGGTACTCAAACACAGAGACAGCTATGACGGTCACAGCCAGTTAAGGCTGCAGGCATTGCGGGAAAATACTCACGCTTTTGACGCATTGCGCTGGCTGGAGTCCACCTTCAAACGCGCTCAGGCCATTCGCCACTCGCAGCCATCCCAGGCGCTGTTTCATTTTGATGCCATCATTCACGACTATCCGCTCTGCAGCGAAGCGCATCTGGGACGTTTGGATTGCCTGCTCAGGCTTCAGGGGCCAGGTCTGGCAGCCAGTATCCGTCCCAGCCTGCTTGCCGTCAGCATGATGCCTCTGCCTGATGCGCTGGCTCAGTGGCGCTGCGAGATACTGAGCCAAATGCGCGCCGGCAGACAATCCAATCCGGCGACAGGCGGTCTGTCTGTGCCACTGCCTTACTCGGTGAATCGGGACTTGCCTCCGGTCCGCATTGAGGTCTGGGCGCCATTGCTGCATTAAGACGATATTAGGCGTTCAGGCTCAATCTGCCCCTGTCATGTGGTGAGTCCAGATCCAGCTCTGGCCCCTGAGGCACCACGCCGGTTGGATTGATCATCTGATGGCTGAAATAGTAATGGCGTTTGATGTGGTAAAAATCGACCGTATCAGCCACACCCGGCACCTGATACAGTTCCTTCAGGTAGCCCTGTAAATTCGGATAATCAGCAATGCGCTGCTTATTACATTTAAAATGGCCCACGTACACGGCATCAAAACGGATCAGCGTGGTAAACAGCCGCCAGTCGGCCTCCGTCAGCCTGCTTCCGGTTAAATACCTGTGATTGGCGAGATGCGCATCGACTTTATCCAACGCCGCAAACAACTCAGAAAAGGCCGTGCTGTAAGCCTCCTGAGTGGTGGCGAAGCCGCACCGGTACACACCGTTATTGATCGACGGATAAATAAACGCATTCCACAGCTCAATTTCGGCCTGAGCCGATTGGGGATAGTAATCATCCTGGTTACCGGTGATCTCGTTGAAAGCACTGTTCAGCATGCGGATAATTTCTGAGGATTCATTGCTGACTATGGTTTGGGTTTCTTTGTCCCACAGCACAGGCACTGTTACCCGGCCGGTATAATCGGGTTTGGCTTTGGCATACAGCTGGTGCATAAAGTCAAAGCCATACAGTGGCTCTGGCTGCGCAAACTCCCAGCCGTGCTCCAGCATGTCCGGGCTGACCACTGTGACCCCGATATACGGCTCCAGCCCTTTCAGAGCACGGAATATCAGGGTCCGGTGCGCCCAGGGGCAGGCCAGTGAGACATAAAGGTGATAGCGGCCGGATTCCGCCTTAAAGCCTTGCTGGCCCTGTGGTCCCTGACGGCCGTCCGCCGTTAACCAGTGACGAAAGCCGGCATCTTCACGCACGAATTCACCGTCGCTTTTATCTGTGTCGTACCACACATCGTGCCACACACCCTTGATCAGTTTGCCCATATTTGCCTCACCGTTGATTTTCACTTGCCTTGATTATAGGTAAGGCAGAGTCACCAGTCGGCGCAGAAAATCCGGTAAAGATCATCAAGATATTCGAACAGCTCAGCGCTGGCCTTACGCTATGACAAGCAACTGTGCTAGGATTGCTTCATTCTAAACCCTGACAATACAGAATCATCAAATGAAAGTTATTTCTTTTAATATCAATGGATTAAGAGCAAGACTCCATCAACTGCAAGCAGTCATCGATAAACACCAGCCGGATGTGATCGGCTTGCAGGAAATCAAAGTGCATGACGAAGCCTTTCCGCTGGAAGACGTAGAAGCCATGGGCTATAAGGTCTACCACCACGGCCAGAAAGCCCATTACGGTGTTGCACTGTTGTGCAAGCAGGAACCGCTTCATGTACGCAAAGGGTTTCCGACCGATGATGATGAAGCCCAGCGCCGGATGATTATGGCCACTTTTGAGCAAGAAGACGGTAAAACCGTGACTGTGCTGAACGGCTACTTCCCTCAGGGTGAAAACATCAATCACGAAACCAAGTTTCCGGCCAAGGAAAAGTTTTATGCTGATCTGATGACCTACCTCAATACCCATCACAGCAGTGATGAAGAACTGGTTGTCATGGGCGATATCAATATCAGCCCCATTGATCTGGACATCGGCATTGGCCCGCAAAATGCCAAGCGCTGGCTGCAAACCGGTAAATGTTCCTTCCAGCCAATTGAGCGCGAATGGCTGAAAACCCTGATGGACTGGGGATTTGTCGATACCTTCCGTCAGCTTCACCCCACCGCGGATGACAAATTCTCGTGGTTTGACTATCGCTCTAAAGGCTTTGATGACAACCGCGGCCTGCGCATTGATGTGGTTCTGGCGACCCCGTCGCTGGCGGCCCGTTGCCAGGAAGCCGGTATTGATTACGAACTGCGCGGTATCGAAAAGCCATCTGATCACGCACCTATCTGGTCTGTTTTCAAATAATTACCGCCATAAATCCCCTCCCAGCCCCCTTCATCCGGGGCTGGGTTTGACGAGGTTTGAATAAATGAAACTCTTTGTTTTCGATCACTGCCCGTATTGCATTAAAGCCATGATGGTGGCCGGGCTGAACAAAGCCAATGTTGAGCTGGTTTTCTTGCAAAACCATGATGTGCAGGCGCGTATCGATAAAGTGGGTGCCAATATGGTGCCTATTCTGCAAAAACCTGACGGCAGCTATATGGCAGAAAGCCTGGATATTGCCCGCTATCTTGACGAGCAGGACGGTCAACCTCTGCTGGCGAAGGCCCAGCATGAGGCACGCATTGCCGAATGGTACGACGCTGCCCGGCCTTTCAGCAGCCGTTTAGTGTATCCGCGCTGGCTGATGATTGACCTGCCTGAATTTCAGTGCCAGGAAGCCAAAGACTGGTTTGAAAACAATAAATCAGCCATGATCGAACAAACCTTTGATGACGCCTTTGCGCAGACCGCTCAGTATCTCAGTGGTATGGAAGCGGTGCTGGCTCAGCTCGACTGGCTGACCCTGCCTTCCGAGCGCGATAATGTGCTCAGCTATGACGATGTCAATCTGTTCCCGACCCTGAGAAACCTGACTGTGGTCAAAGGGCTGACTTTCCCTTCCCGGGTGCGCCAGTACCTTGATCAAGTGGCCGTGCTGACTGGCATCAGCCTGTACGATGCAGTGGCGGTGTAGGTGGCAGTGTAATTGCTGAGTTCGCCATGCGATAAGCTGCTATAAACAACTAAGCCAAGGCATCAGCCTTGGCTTAGTGTTTGAAGCGTGAGGAGATCTTATCAGCTCAGCGCTTTCATGTGACGCAGGAATCGCCCTTCAAGCTTGCGGAAAGCCCAGATCACAGTGAACGTCAGTACCATGTAACACAATCCTGCAAACAGGTAGGATTCAAAAGGTGCGTAATAGCGGGAGTTCACTATCCGTGCCGCACCGGTCAAATCCACAATGGTCACGATACCGGCGACCGCCGAGCCGTGAATCATGAAGATCACTTCATTACTGTATGCCGGTAAGGCGCGACGCAGCGAGCTTGGCAAAATAATCCGGCTGAATGCCTGCCAGTGGCTCATACCATAAGCTTTCGCCGCTTCCACTTCCCCTTTCGGCATACTGTTGATGGAACCCCGAACGATTTCTGCCGTATAAGCGGCGGTATTGAGCACAAAGGATACCAGGGCACAGAACCAAGCTTCTTCCCAGAGCGTGCCTTGTACATTTAACAGCTGGCTCATGCCGTAATAAATCAGATACAGCTGTACCAGCAGCGGCGTACCACGGAAGAAGTAAATGTACGCCCAGGCGGGCCCTGAAATCAGCGGATTCTTGCTGTTTCGTGCCACACCGATAGGAATGGAAATCACCAGACCAATGGCAAGTGCCAGCGCTACCATCCACAGTGTGGTGTAAAAACCTTGCAGATACAGCGGCCAGCTATCAGTCAGAATACTAAAGTCCATCTCTTACCTCGTATGGATACTGAACCGACGCTCTGCCCACTTCAGTACCGAAGTGGAAAGCGAGGTAAACACAAGAAACAACACAGCAATTGCCATGTAGAAGGTAAATGGCATCTGAGTCGTACCGGCGGCCAGTGCCCCCTTACGCACCATGTCATCCAGACCAATGATAGAAACCAGAGCTGTGGTTTTCAGCAGCACCAGCCAGTTATTACCAAAGCCCGGTAAGGCATGGCGGATCATTTGCGGCAACAGGACACGGCGGAACGACATCGCACTGCTCATGCCATAGGCTTTCGCCGCTTCCAGCTCACCTTTGTCCACCGCCATAATGGCACCGCGGAAGGTTTCTGCCATGTAGGCACCGAAGATAAAGCCAATGGTCAGTATACCCGCGACAAATGGGCTGACTTCGATATAGTCAGGCAGATAAGCTGTCCATTCATGGCTGGGATCTGATGACGCAAAATAATTGTTCAGCCACTCATTGATGCCATACAAACTGTTGTTCAGCAGTACCTGACCGCCAAAGAAGATCAGCATCATGAGTACCAGATCAGGAATACCGCGGATGACAGTGGTGTAAGTGGTCGCCGTTAAGCGGGCCAGGCGATAACGTGACAATTTTGCCAGCGCACCTATCATGCCCAATACCATCGCCAGCACCAAAGACAGCAAAGCAACCTGCAAGGTTATCCATGCGCCTTCGATCAACGACCATTCGTATCCTTTTAAATCTAACAAGGGGTCACTCCTTTAAACTGCAAAGAGTCAGCGACAGATAGTAAAAGTGCCGAGCCACCCTCGACCCGGCACTCTTATTCGTCTCATCACATCGCTCGTACACCGGGAGACATATTGATGTCTCTGAGTCCACTGTCAGCGATTAGTCACCGTATACGTCGTAAGAGAAGTACTTAGATGCCAGTTGCTGATAGACGCCTTTTTCGCGCAGCGACAAGATGGCTTTATCCAGTTTTTCTGTCAGATCTTTATCCTGCTTACGGGTTGCAATCCCGAAGCCTTCACCGAACCACTTAGGATCGGTCAGAGAAGGGCCGATGAACTCATACCCTTCGCCGCCGTCTTTGTTCAGCAGACCTTCTTCCAGCGCCGAAGCATCACCCAGCACGGTGGCGATACGGCCAGCTTTCAGATCCAGATAAGCATCATCAAAAGAACCGTAACGTACGATCTCAACAGCATCACCATAGTTGTCGGTCAGGTATTTATCATGCGTCGTTGCACGCTGAACACCAATTTTGACGCCCTTCAGGCCTTCTTTGCTGAAGTCAATCTGTGTGCCTTTCTTGGCCACATATTTATTGGGAATCAATGCGTATTTGCCAGTGAAGTCAACTTTCTTTTTACGCTCTTCCGTGATTGACATAGCGGCAATGATGGCATCGTATTTACGTGCCAGCAGAGACGGGATAATACCATCCCAGTCCTGGGCTACGATCTTACATTTTGCTTGCAGTTCTTCACACAGCGCATTGGCCATGTCGACGTCAAAACCTTTCAGTTCACCGCTTGGTTCGGTCCAGCTGAATGGAGGATAGGCGCCTTCGATACCGAAACGAATTTCTTTCCACTCTTTCGCTTGAACTGAGGTGGCCCCCAGAGCAGAAACG
This sequence comes from Photobacterium arenosum, assembly GCF_014841115.1. Taxonomy (GTDB): domain Bacteria; phylum Pseudomonadota; class Gammaproteobacteria; order Enterobacterales; family Vibrionaceae; genus Photobacterium; species Photobacterium arenosum. The sequence goes on along the minus strand of NZ_JACYTP010000012.1, from coordinate 133,952 downwards.
ACGGCGGCAGCCAAAATCCATTTTTTCATTGTCTTACTCCTGTTGTATTTGCATCCACCCCTTTGTGAGTCAGAGATGGTTGTAAACCGCTGAAACAGCGAAGTTGTTAATTATCGGGATTGAGTAAAACTCACATCCCTATTTTAGTAAATGGAGGAAATAAATTGTTTTAATCTTTCTGAATCCGGGTTCTGGAACAGCTTTTCAGGATGTCCCTGCTCTTCAACCAGCCCCTGGTGTAAGAACATCACCTGATTCGACACATCGCGGGCAAACGCCATTTCGTGTGTCACCACCAGCATAGTGCGTCCTTCCTGGGCCAGATCCTGCATGACGCCCAATACTTCACCGACCAGCTCAGGGTCAAGGGCGGAGGTAGGTTCGTCAAACAGCATCACTTCGGGGTCTACCGCCAGTGCGCGCGCAATGGCTGCCCGTTGCTGCTGACCACCAGAGAGGTGACCCGGGTAATAATGGCGTCTTTCGTACAAACCCACTTTCTTTAGTAAGGCTTCGGCTTTTTCGATAGCTTCTGCTTTAGGCACACCGAGGACATGAACAGGTGCTTCGATGACATTTCCCAGCACAGTCATGTGCGACCAGAGATTAAAGCCCTGGAAAACCATTGCCAGCCGGGAACGAATACGCTGCACCTGACGATCATCAACAGGCAGGAATTCACCCCGGCGATTGTTCTTCATTTTGATCAGTTCGCCATTGACCCAAATTTCACCCTGAGTTGGCGTTTCCAACAGGTTAATACAGCGAAGAAATGTACTTTTACCTGAACCAGAAGAGCCAATGATAGAGATGACATCCCCGCAATGCGCAGTGAGCGAAATCCCTTTCAATACTTCATTCTGGCCAAAAGATTTATGTAAATCCTTTACTTCAAGCGCTACTGCTTCTGTCATGCGCTTTGTCTCCTGTTGCTTGTCAAACCCAAATACTGCACCTGAAACAAATGATGCAAATGTGGCTGAGTGCGCTGAATACTGTCGGCTAAAGTCTTTATGCATGATAGTGAAAGTTCGTAAAACATCACTATTAACACTAGATCAACATTAGCAGAACGATATTTGTTACCCATTGTTATTCCTGGTAACTCATCACTAATACACGCCACGGATAACTTTATCTTTTTATCAAGCCAGTTAGTGACGCTACCATTCATCCTGCTCCTCTCGGTAATCCGACAGTGAGAAAGTCTGTTTTCGCAGCCCTTTGACGAAGGTATCACCACGAACTTTGCTTGACAACATTTTGTTAACTTTCGGATTTTAGCATTATAAGATGGAAAAATCGCATATTTAATCAATAAAACACTGCAAACGATTATTTAATAAGCGCAATAGATTCTCACTATTTTAGTATAAAAAATCAGTTTCATACATCCGGGAGAATTATCCGCTGCGTGCGATAAAAAGAATAAACATCAGACTCAGCTAAATAAAAGCACGACAGGGAGTCTTCTGAATTTACGGGTGATAAAGGCAACGGTTTGGATTACGCCAGGATGTAATCGATATCGCGCCATTAAGAGAATAATAATCCCGCCGTACCCAATCATTCCTTCTGTTTGCTTCAGCAAAATGAAAGTGGGCAAACATGCAGAATGAGTAACTGATAATGTGCTTTATGCTAAATATAAAATTCGTCATAACATGACGAGGCTTGCAGAAATTGAATTTGTTCATCCCGCGAAAATGGCCGCAGAGGATACGAGCATTGCGTTTTTCTGCGCCGTATCCTGTCCGTTTCCCCCTCCCCTTTACGTCACAAAGATATAAATTTACGTAATAAAATTACAAACAAAGCCAAAATACCTACTCACATCTCACCGAAAACGGGTTTTTACGTAGTATTTCTTCATACAAGAGGCATGGATGATCAGGATCAACTTTTCCTGGGAATCCGGGGAGTAAACTGTCTTCATTATCAGTAATTGATACCAGAACATAAATCCGCACTGGATTCAGGCCATACCCCCGGTGCAGAACACAAGAATTATAGACTTGTAGAACGAGGCCCTTATGTCATCAAACCTTCATTTCGGTGACGTCCAAATCGATGTGGACTCCGAGCGTTATTCGTCCCATCACAAACCCGCCAGCTGCTTTCCCAGCCGCTCCCGGTATCTTGATCATGAACTTCAGATCCTGAATCCTCGCCGGTGGGCACTGAACCTGCCCGGTCGAGATTTCCGTTTTGAGTGGGAAGATCTGGTGCCCGCAATAGCCGGTACTATCGGCATTATTGCGATGTATTCAGCAGTGATGTCCTCTTATGCCGCGGCCTACGGGCTTGGCCCGGATTTCGTGGTTGAGAACGTCAGGGTAGAGATGCTGATATCGGCATCGCTGTTTTGTATTCTGATATCCGGTTTTATGAACCCGCGCGCCAATCTGGCGGGCAACCATGGCCCGATGATCCCCATGATAGGCATGATTGCAGCCGCCGGTGGTCACCCGTTGGCACTGGCTATTTTGCTGGGCGGTTTCGGCCTGGCGCTCAGCCTGTGTAAAGGCGGCTCCCGACTGGTCAAACTCACCAGTGACGGTGTGGCTGGCGGGCTGCTGATTTTCCTTGGTTTTGTCGGCTCCAGCGGGCAGATAAAAAGCCTGCTGAGCTGGGGCAGCGACATCAATATGGGCTATGTCGCCACTTTCATCCTCTTTATTTCTATTGTGCTTTATGCCTTTCTGGCCCGAATCGGCAAACGCTGGCTGGCGATTCCTGTCTGCGCAGTCACTGCCGGTATCATCGCCGCCATCATGGGTGCCCCGTTCGAGTTCCATACCACACCTGGCCTGCCTAATCTGAACCCGGCCTATTGGTGGGGATCGACTGAAACAGGCTGGAAACTGGGCATGCCGACTGTGGAGCACTTCATTGCGTCGCTGCCGTTTGCCCTGCTGGCCGTTGCCATGTGGTCACCCGACTTTCTTGGTCACCGCATTTTTCAGGAAATGAACTACCCTGAAAAAGCTGAGAAAGCCCTGATGGATGTCGATGACACCATGACAGGCTGCTCGGTTCGCCAGATAGTCGGCGCAGCATTTGGCGGCGGTAATGTCACCTCATCCTGGGGGACTTATATGATCCCAGCCGCCATCGCCAAACGGCCGATTCCTGCTGGTGCTATTTTGCTGGGCAGCATATGCATCGTTGTGGCTATTATCGGCTACCCTATGGATATTGCGATCTGGCCGCCGGTGATGACGATTGCCCTGCTGGCCGGTGTGTTCCTGCCGCTGCTGGAAGCTGGTATGCAGATGGTAAAAGATGCCAGGTCCAGCCAGTCGGCGGGGATCTGTATCTTCGCATCCATGGCGGTGAACCCTGTGTTCGGCTGGGCTGTCACTATGCTGCTGGATAACAACGGTCTTATTGGCGACAAAGAGCGGCCGAATCACCTGACACTGGCTGACCGCATCATCATCCCGGGTCTGACACTGCTTGTGTGCCTGGGAGCCATGCTGGCGGTCGGCATGATTCCTGGCATCCCCGCCCTTCTGGGATAAAGCAGGAAAACAAAACGTTCCGACCTATCAGTGCGGTAAATCAAAAAGCCGCACTGGCAGAAATGATACAAATTGCACAGGCTGCAGACTCATGGCAGCACTTGCAGACATTTTCTACTGACGAAAACAGGTAGGTATAATATGGCAGATCAATTTGCTACGGCTTGGGAAGGCTTCAAGGCCGGTGAATGGCAAAGCGAAGTCAACGTCCGTGACTTCATCCAGAAAAACTACACCCCTTACGAGGGCAATGAAGACTTTCTGGTCAGCGAAGGCACAGCGGCAACCCGGAAGCTCTGGGCTAAAGTGATGGAAGGCATCAAACAGGAAAATGCCACGCACTCTCCTGTTGATTTCGATACGTCAATCATTTCTACCATCACCGCACACGATGCGGGCTATATCGACAAATCACTGGAAACCATAGTCGGTCTGCAAACGGATGCCCCGCTGAAACGGGCTATCATTCCTAACGGCGGCATCCGTATGGTCGAGAGTTCCTGTAAAGCTTACGATCGCGAGCTGGATCCTCAGGTGAAGAAAATCTTCACTGAATACCGCAAAACCCATAATCAGGGTGTGTTCGATATTTATACCCCTGACATCATGAAATGCCGTAAATCAGGCGTGCTGACCGGTCTGCCCGATGCCTACGGCCGCGGCCGTATCATAGGCGACTATCGCCGTGTGGCTCTGTACGGTATTGACTATCTGATGCAGGACAAACTGGCTCAGTTTACCTCGCTGCAAGCGCGTTTCGAGCAAGGCGAAGATCTGCAGATGACCATGCAGCTGCGCGAGGAAATTGCCGACCAACACCATGCGCTGGCACAGATGAAAGAAATGGCCGCCAAATACGGCTACGACATTTCGCGTCCTGCCGACACTGCGCAAGAGGCGATTCAGTGGACTTACTTCGGCTATCTGGCGGCGGTGAAATCGCAAAACGGAGCAGCGATGTCACTGGGTCGAACCTCGACCTTCCTTGACATCTACATGGAGCGGGATCTGGCGGCCGGTAAGATCAGCGAAGAGCAAGCGCAGGAAATGATTGACCACTTCGTGATGAAACTGCGTATGGTTCGCTTCCTGCGTACACCTGACTACGATGAACTGTTCTCCGGCGATCCCATCTGGGCGACAGAGTCCATTGGTGGTATGGGGGTTGACGGCCGGACACTGGTATCAAAAACCAGCTTCCGCTTCCTCAATACCCTCTACACCATGGGGCCAAGCCCGGAGCCGAACATCACAGTGCTCTGGTCTGATCGCCTGCCGGAAGGCTTTAAGAAATTCTGCGCCAAAGTGTCTATCGATACCTCATCTATTCAGTATGAGAACGATGATCTGATGCGTCCGGATTTCAATTCAGACGATTACGCCATTGCCTGCTGTGTCTCACCTATGGTGGTCGGTAAGCATATGCAGTTCTTCGGCGCCCGGGCCAACCTGGCAAAAACCCTGTTGTACTCCATCAACGGCGGTGTGGATGAAAAACTGAAATTGCAGGTCGGCCCGAAAGCGGCTCCGATGACGGATGAGGTGCTGGACTATGACAAAGTGATGGCCAGTCTGGATTCTTTAATGGACTGGCTGGCGACACAGTACGTCACCGCACTGAACGCCATTCACTTCATGCATGACAAATACAGCTACGAAGCCGCGTTGATGGCACTGCACGACAGAGACGTGCGTCGCACCATGGCCTGTGGTATTGCCGGCCTGTCGGTGGCAGCAGATTCTCTGTCTGCCATCAAGTACGCCACAGTGAAACCGGTGCGTGACGAAGACGGCATTGCCACTGACTTTGAAATCGACGGTGACTATCCGAAATTCGGTAATAACGATGCCCGTGTCGATGACATCGCCTGCGATCTGGTCGAACGCTTTATGAATAAGATCCGTAAGCTGAAAACCTATCGCGATGCCATTCCGACTCAGTCTATCCTGACCATCACCTCCAACGTGGTGTACGGTAAGAAAACCGGTAATACCCCGGACGGTCGTCGTGCCGGCCAGCCCTTCGCACCGGGTGCCAACCCTATGCACGGTCGTGATGAGAAAGGGGCGGTGGCCTCGCTGACATCAGTGGGTAAATTGCCGTTCGCACACGCCAAAGACGGTATCTCTTATACCTTCTCTATCGTGCCCAATGCACTGGGTAAATCTGACGATACCCGCCGCGCCAATCTGGCCGGTCTGATGGACGGTTATTTTCACCACGATGCCGGTATTGAAGGCGGCCAGCACCTGAACGTCAATGTGCTGAACCGGGAAACGCTGGAAGATGCCGTGAAGCATCCGGAGAAATACCCGCAGCTCACCATACGGGTATCCGGTTATGCGGTACGCTTCAACTCACTGACGACAGAGCAGCAACAGGACGTGATTGCACGTACCTTTACTGAGTCGCTGTAACCCTTGCCGGGCAGCAACGGCCCGGCACTGCACTTTCCCCGCGGCTTGCAAGAGTCGCGGGGATTATACTTAAACCGCCATGCAATTTTTTATCTGGGAGCGCCACGTTATGACAGTAAAAGGCCGTATTCACTCCTTTGAGTCCTGCGGTACTGTGGATGGCCCGGGCATACGCTTCATCGTGTTTATGCAAGGTTGCCTGCTGCGATGCCAGTACTGCCACAACCGCGATACCTGGGATCTGGAAGGCGGACGTGAAATCACAGTGGATGAGCTGATGAAAGAAGCCCTCTCTTATCGCCATTTCATGACAGCCTCAGGTGGCGGTGTTACCGCATCCGGTGGTGAGGCGATATTACAGCCAGAATTCATTCGCGACTTTTTCCGGGCGGCCAAAGCCGAGAACATCCATACCTGTCTGGATACCAACGGTTATGTCCGTAAGCATACCCCTGTGATTGATGAGCTGCTGGATGCGACGGATCTTGTGATGCTGGATCTCAAACAAATCGACGATGAGATTCACCATGATTTGGTGGGCGTGCCCAATAAGCGCATTCTCGACTTCGCCCGTTATCTGCACAAGACAGGCCAGAAAACCTGGATCCGTCATGTCGTGGTACCCGGTTTTACCGACAATGACACCTCTGCCCATCAGTTGGGAGAATTCATTAAGGATATGGACAATATCGAAAAAATCGAACTGCTCCCCTACCATCAGCTAGGCGCGCACAAATGGGAAGCCATGGGGTATGACTATCCGCTGGAAGGGGTCAAACCGCCGTCAAAAGCTGTGATGGACAGGGTAAAAGCCATCCTGTCGCAATATCATCCCAATGTGATGTATTGATTGCGCTGAGTTCCCGGTAACAGGCCGTACCGGCCATTTTGCCGTGGCTGAGATATAGATTCCCGCCTGCGCGGGAATGACAAATTATCACATATAAATCATACCGTTATGCTTTATTAACAGCATTACTTATCCCGCTGGTAAATATAATCCCGTTCATAAAAGGTTCTCACCCACTCGGGTTTGTACACCACCAGCAAGGTGGTCGACATACCGTTGAGCAGCGCTTCAGGAAACAACAGCAAGGGAATGAGCAATAAATAGTTATCGACGATATATTGCCAGCTGTATTCTCCTTCAAGCCAGATCCAGCTTCCAGTCAGCAGCATATGAACCACTTGCGACAGGGCGCCGTTAAAAAATGCCGCGACAAAAATATAAATAAAAAGATGCCGGCTCAGGTAACGGTAACTCAGCAAGAAAACCCAATAACTGATCAGTACGGGTACCACCACGCTGGTCAGATTCACCAGCCCCAGCTCTTGCCAGTCCTGAATACCGAATGCCACCAGCAGCAAACCAGGCACCGCGGCTATCCATATGGCGATTCGCCAGCCATGGGTCAGGGTTAGTACAGTCAAGGCCAGAAAATGGACTTTCAGCCCGTCGACCAGTCCGGCCCTCAGGCTCCACAACAAAAAGAGTATCACCACAGTCCCTGAGACCAGGTGCTGATAGTCTTTCTGGTGTTTGAACTTAGGATAGAATTCTCGCGGATAAGAGAAAAACAGCACGGCCAGCCATACGGCCCAGCCAGCCCAGGGAAGCATTGTCATTGCCAGCATCCTTGCATTGTATTCACCCAGTTGAATCACACTTCATTCTGGCCAGTGTAACGCAAATGCAGTCGATTTTTCTGTAAAGTCGGCCGCAAACCCGGCTCAGATCAAAGCCGCTCGACGACTTGCTGCTATGCTGAAACCAGTAAAATCATTGCAGGATACCCCTATGGAAATGACACATGCACAACGTCTCATTTTGGCTAATCAATATCGACTGATGGCGCAGCTCGATCCCGAACATGCCGGCAAGTTTCAGCGTCTGCAAACCATAGTAGAGCGCGGATACGGACTGCAGCTCAGAGAGCTGGATAAAAACTTCGGGGCGATCTCAGAAGATGAATGTAAAGAAATCCTACAAGTGATGGAAATGCACCATGCCATGCAAGAATCCTGCAAACAGTTAAACGCAGCCGAGCAGACCCGGATTGATACTCGCCGTCTGACATTCCTGGGCTTTGATGCCGCCAGTGAGCCCCAGCAAATGCATTATGTTCGTTTCCTGACAATGGTAGAAAATCTTTATCCGCATTTCCTGCCTTCAGAGCACAGCTTTAACAGCCATGTGCCAATGCAGAGTAAATATCGCCGCATGCTGGGCGTGTGGCAACAGTGCCCTCGCCAGTATCATCTCTCCGCCACCGAAATACAGCAGATACTGAGTGCCTGACAAATTAGCCCGGATGACGAACAATGTCTCCCGCATCGCGGCCTTGATTTGATTCGGGCCGCCTTCCACGCCTGAACTATCCCTGTATCCTTCTGAGACAACAGCAAGACGCCGTATTACTGGCATATCTTTTTTACAATTTCCCCATTGGCGAAATCTGCTGTTCTGATAGATTTGCGCGGGCTATCGCAAAGTGAGTAATGATTGGGTCACGATTGGCACATTTTATGGCATGGAAAGCACTAAAGAGCTAGCCGACCATAACTTCAGCCATGATAATCGACTTTTTACTGTTCCCTACGGCCCCTTACTTGTATATAAGCGCGTAACGAATATCTCTTCTGTCTGCCATCTGCAAACGACGAGTAAAGGTGGGAAATAAGGAATGAATCAGGCTACGTAAGGAAGGATTCTTTGTCATGTTATACCGGCTTCTGATCTTAGCATTACTGGCGATCTCCCCCCTGCATGCCAGTGAAAAAAAGCAGCTGGTGATTCTGACCACCTTCAACCCTGCCCTGCTGAGCAGCAGCATTGAGATTTTTGAACAGCAGCATGCTGGGTTGGATGTCACTATTCTGCAACGCCGGGAAAGTGAAGGACTGGCGTTGCTGGCGCTGCCGGATCATGGCGTGAATGTGGTGCTTTCCTCTTCCCGTCGTCTGTTTCAGCCACTGGCCGACAGCCATTCTCTGGTGCCTGTTGCCGAACTGACCGATGAGCACAGCCAGCTCGATTCAGACTACATTGCCGTTCTGGGGTACTCAGGCTGCGGCATCATATGGAACCAGCGTTATATCGACAGGAATGCACTGCCAGTTCCGTCGCGCTGGGAGTCCCTTATTGCCCCGGTCTACCACAACCACCTGGTCATGAGCAGTCCCTCCCGTTCTGCGACCACGCACCTGATGGTGGAAAGCCTGCTGCAGCGTTATAGCTGGGATCAAGGCTGGCGCTTGCTTTTACAGCTGGGAGGCAACCTGAATGCCATTTCAGCCAACAGCCAGCGCGCCACCGATCTCGTCGCCAGCGGGCAATCTGGCATCGGTTTGGTTATCGACAGTTATGCCAAAGAGCAGCAAGATCATTTCCCGTTTATTCATTTTCAATATCAACCCAACAGTATTGTCCTGCCGAGCTATATCGCCGCACTGAACAGAAAACAATCCGATCAGCTGGGTATTGAGTTCGTGCGATTTATGCTGTCTGCCTCTTCGCAGGCGCGCATCGAGCAGTCCCCCAATTACAAGCATCGCCGAACGAAGATACCAACCATAGACACAGCGACTTTCACTGTCGATACCGGGTTAATGGAAGAGCGGGCGGTAGCTGTACAGCAACTCTTTGATATCAGCATCAGCCAACAGCAGCCCCTGCTGAACTATGCCTGGCAGCTGATCCATAAAATCCAGTTACTGCCGGGCCTGACTCCTCAGCAAACCGAGCAACTGGAACGATCCGTTGCGCTGGCTTCAACCACGGTGATCAGCGCCGAGCAAGCCGCGACTGAGGATTTTTTGTCGCTGCAAGACCCTGTGCGTCACCCGGCATCTGCCCGTACCGTCGGGCTCTGGCAAGAACAAATGAGCCAGCAATTACAGCAATCCATCCGTTTATCCCAAGACATACTCATGTCGTACAAGCAGGAGCTGTGATGCTAAAGCGCAAAACGATCGGAAATCGCCTGATTAGCGCCATCAGCCTGATGGCATTCCTGAGTATAGGCGTCAGCCTCATCGCGCTGATTACCTGGGAAAACCTCGATGATCAGATAGATGCCATAGTCAGTAAAAACCTGCCAACGCTCAGATCCAGCTATCACCTGGAACGCAGCACAGCGGCGCTGAAAGACAGACTGCATAATATCGGGGGCAATCAGGACCCGGCCCGACATGCTGAGCTGAAACAACAAATTCAGCTCGAAGCTGAAAGGATCACCCATTCCATTGCGAATACAGCCAGCCTGTCTTCCTATCCGGCGCTGAAAATTGAACACGTCAGCTTGCTCAAAGACATAGAGACATACAGCAATTTGCTGAGCAAGCGGTCGACCTTGCTGCTGGCGTTGGCGCAATCGGAAAGCCGGATCAGCTGGTTGCACCAAAAAGTGGTGGATGAGCTTGCTCCCATTCGCCAGGAAGTGGAATGGCAATTAACGCGTACCACACCCCATCACCTGGACAGTGACACCATACGGGAAACGGTCAATGAATTTTCTCTCATTCAGTCCATCACAGTAAAAGAGAGTGAGCTGTACCAGCTGGTGCAGGAAATGTTTCATCGGGACGATAACCGGGACATCGCCAACGCTTTTCACTACATTGGCTTTAAAACCCAGCAACTGAAAACCATGAGTGATTCCCTCAGCCACTACCCATCGACGCTGGCGTTCCGGCAACAGCTCAACGAGATGATCAGCCAGGTTGAGCCCAATGGCCCGGTGGCAATGCAACTGAGCGTGTTGTCTGCACTGGAAAAAACAATCCGAAGTTATAAAAAGCGCATCAACAACCGTCTGATTTATCAGGAGGATCTGATCCAGACTATGGTTGACCAGGCAGATTCCTCTCTGCTCACTCTCAACGATCACACCCGTCGGTCTGTCATCATCAGCAGCTACATTCTGCTTGGCGTGGTACTGCTGGCCATTACGCTGTCCGTCTTTCTGTCTGTCTATCTGGTCAGCCGCGGGATTGTCGCGCGTTTGAATCAACTCAGCCAGGATCTGTATGCCGTGGCGCACGGCGATCTCAATGCAAAAATTCAGGTTGATGGTGATGATGAAATTGGCCTGCTGGGTGACAGTCTGCGTCAATTCCGCCAGCAAATGCTGGAAATGCAGCGAGCCAATGCACTGAACCTGATCAATAACACTCAGGCCAGTATCATCACCTGTGATTTATCCGGCATCGTAGAATCGGTCAACCCCAGTGCGTTATCGCTGTTTGATGCCGAAGCTATCCCCGCCAATCAGACCATCTGGGCGCTGTTTAACCGCGTCATGGAACCCCGTCTGAAACGGCTGTTTCTGCCCAGCAGCCCTTTGCAGTCCAATGGCGCCTGCAACCTCACCATCAAACAGACACATTCCAGCGAACCGCGCTATCTTCGTCTGGACTTTCGCCTGTTCAAACAGGGGCGGGAAGCCAAAGTCATCATCACTGTGACAGACATTACCGAACAGGAAAGCGCGGCCCGCTGGCTGGAAAACATGGTGCAGGAAAAAACCGAGTCACTGACCAAGCGAAACCGACAGCTGAAAGCCGAAATCGAAGACAGAAAGCGTATTGAGGAAGATTTACGGGCCACACAGGATGAACTGATCCAAGCAGCAAAAATGGCCGTGGTCGGGCAGACCATGACCTCGCTGGCGCACGAGCTGAACCAGCCGCTGTCGGCCATGACAACCCATATCTTTGCCACGCGAATGGCCGTAGATAAGAACAACCTCACTCAGCTTGCAGCCAGCCTGGACAAGATGGACAGTCTGACTGAACGCATGGCCCGTATCATTGCCAGCCTGCGCAACTTCGCGAAAAAACAATCAGCCAACAGAATGCTTCAGGCTGTTGATATTCAAGAGTCGATCAATCACGCCCAGCAACTGATAGAAAGCAGGCTGAAAGTTCAGCAGACCAGTCTGATCAGCGGAATAAACAGCCCGTTTCAGGTCATCGCCGATCCCGTTCAGCTGGAACAGGTGCTGGTTAACCTGTTCATCAATAGCTGTGATGCGGTGGCTGGCTGCGATACCAGAGACATTTACGTAGAACTGCTTAATCACTCTGCTGAACGCCAGACATTCAGTTTAGCCATTTGTGATACAGGCCCGGGTTTTGCGAGAGACATTATTGAAAAACTGTTCACCCCCTTTACCACCACTAAAGATGTGGGCCTGGGACTGGGACTGAACATTTGCCGTTCCATCATGAACCGCTTGAACGGCGATATTTTCCTTGCTTCCACCTTACAAGGAGGCGCAATGGTTGTTTTGGAGTTAAATAAATATGACGATTAGCGATAACATTGAAGTACTGATCATTGATGACGATCAGGATGTTGCCGATGCTTACCAGCACCTGCTGGAAGTAGCTGGTTATCAGACCCGGACAGCCACAGATCCGTTGCAGGCTCTGACCTTGCTTCATAAAGAATGGCCCGGCGTGGTGATTACCGATATGTATATGCCAGGTATGAACGGGAAAGAGGTGCTGCATCGCATTAAATCACTGGATAGCACCCTGCCTGTGATACTAATCACCGGCCATGGCGACATTCCTATGGCAGTAGACGCCTTGCAAAACGGGGCAGCCGACTTTCTGCAAAAGCCATTACAGCCCGCTGAGCTGATCACACTGCTGGACAAGCATCTGCCGAAGCGAAAGCAGCTGATTGAACACCGTAAAAGGCTCAGGCAAACAGCCAGCGACGTGCTGCTGGGTGACAGCCCGCTGATAGTCAAGCTCCGCCATCAGATTGCAGCTGCGGAAAACAATGACAAAGATGCCCTGATTGAAGGAGAAGCCGGAACGGGACGCCACACCCTGGCCCGCTTGCTTCATGCCCACACAAAAATGGGTAAAGGCCCGTTTATTAAATTGTGCGGCAATAAAGTGCAGCGCACCTCTGATTTGCAACGGGCAATGCTCAATGCCCGCGAGGGCAGTCTTTGCATCAGTAACCTGCCGGCTATGCCGACCGACGCACAGCACTGGTTATGCCGCTTTCTCCTTGAACAAGAGCGCCTGGCGAAAAGAGAAGTACGTGTATTGGCGCTTGTTGAAGGGACGGCAGAACAAGCGGTCGAAAAAGAAACCTTAGTGCCTGAGCTGTTTTACTTTCTCAGCCAGGCGCGGTTTGTCATACCGCCACTAAGGCAAAGGGCAAGCGATATTACACTGCTGTTCCGATACTTTCTGGAGGCCAGCTGCCAGAAACTGAACAAACCTGTCCCTGTGGTGGATAAAGCCTATATCAATACGCTGAACCGGCACACCTGGGAAGGTAACGTTCTGGAATTACGTAACGTGGCAGAGCTCTACGCTATCGGTATCGTCAAACTCACCGGACAAGAACGGACCAAGTCGCTGGATCAAATGAGCAGCCCGCTGGATGATCTGATTGATGACTATGAAAAACAGGTGATTGAAGATGCCCTGTACCTTTTCGGCGGCAGAATTAATGAGGTTTCAACTTACCTGCAGATCCCACGTAAAAAGCTCTATCTGAGAATGAAAAAGCACAATCTGGATAAAGCCGATTACAAGGCAGGATAAATCACCTCAGCGCAGAGACAACAAAGGCCGGAGCAGATCCGGCCTTTTTATTGTCTTTGTTGCGAGCGGCTTAGAACTCGTAACGAATACCCAGTTGGTAGAAGTCTTCGTCGGCATCACCGCCGAAACCGCCTGAAACACCATTTGTACCGTCACGGAATACATAGCTGGTGAACAGAGAAGAACGGCTGGTCAGGTGATACTGAGCTTCCAGCGTAGTGTCTTTCAGCTCCAACTCGTCACCGTCTGTGTTTTCCAGGTTGCGGTAACCAGCACGCAATGTCCAGTCGGTGTTCAGATCATAGATGGCAACCACTTCCCACACTTCATCTTTACTCTTGCTTGGGCCGCCGGCATCAACTTCGTCTTCAGAGTACTCTGCACCTAAAGTGAATGCATTGATGCTGTAGGTGGCACCCACACCCCAGAAGTTATACTCATTACCGTCTTTGTCTTCGCTGTACTGATACGCCAGCACAGGCGCCAGGCGTCCGCCCTGTCCCAGATCCAGCGTATAGCGCAGCGCGGCGTTCATACCGTTATCCAGTGAATTACCGAACGCGTTTTTATCATTGTTACCAAAAATATAGCCAAGAGAGAAATCTAAGCCATTGATACTGTTTTGGTATTGCAGCGTCGCATCCTGACGGAAAACCTGGACAGCGGTACCATCGACCACCTCTGCCTGACGGGCTGCGGCGATATCAGACAAAGCAAACACATCAACGATGTCGGTAAACATGATAAGACCAGAAGCCACACGGCCACCCGTCACTTTACCCATTTCTTTACCGTCGATACCGGCCCAGACATAACGAGGGGACAGGCTGTCATCACCAGAGTTTTCGGCTTCTGCCGCATTAACCTGGTATTCAGCCCAGCCAATCACAGAAAACTGATCATTGATTGGCTGAGAACCACCCAGGCCAAGACGCGCATCAAATTCACCGTTGGTGTCGCCATCATCGGTTGCTTTGTCTGTAATGTTGTAGCCAAGACGGCCGTAAAGATTCACTTCACTACCATCTTCGCCTTGATAGATATTCGCCGCGTAGCTTGCGCCACTGGCAAACACGCTGGAGATAATTGCCGCTGCTAGTGTTTTTTTCATTTTGGTTTCCTTGAGTATGTGTTCTGAGTGACCACAACGCTGATGGCACTCATAAACGCAAAAAGCAGGTAAGTTACTCAGCCAGAAACAGGGAAAAGACAGCCAAATCCTGTTACTGGCGTCAAAAAAATTTCATAATCCAAGCATAGAGCAGAGGTTCACTTTACGCGCAACCAGAGTATCCTTTTTCCCTGAATAAGCCCTTAATAAAACTGGGTATATGGGTTATTGATTAAATAAGATATTTTTCTGTGAAAAAGATCATCTTTTGTCTCAGACTATTGGGCTTATTACTCAGGCCGCCGGATCTTTCCCTGCGCTTCTATGCCATACCCAAACAGGTTACAATCCTTTGTTTTCAGCGTTGGTGCTTTCTTATGTCCTATCAATGTCCCTTATGCCATCAGCCTCTTCATCATCAGCAACATCAATGGCGTTGCCAAAATAATCATCAGTTTGATCAGGCTAAGGAAGGATATGTCAACTTAATGCCTGTTCATCATAAAAGCTCAAAAAATCCCGGTGATAACAAAGAGATGATGCAGGCAAGAAGACAGTTTCTTGAGGCAAATCACTACCGGTTAATGAGAGAAAACATTGTTAAACTTCTGACTGTGCATCTGCCGGAGAACAGCAAGAAAATGCTGGATATCGGGTGTGGTGAAGGCTATTACACCTCCTCCTTTACAGCTCTGAGCGCCAGCCACCCGAGCCTGGAAGTGCACGGCCTGGACATTTCCAAAGTGGCCGTACGTTATGCCGCCAAACGCTATCCGGATTGCCACTTCTGCGTGGCATCCAGTCACAGACTGCCGTTCGCCGATCAGAGTCTGGATGCCATGGTGCGCATTTATGCGCCATGCAAGGCGGAAGAAATTGTCCGCACGCTGAAACCCGGTGCGATTTTATTAACAGTGACACCCGCTCCGCGGCACTTGTATCAATTGAAAGCACTCATTTATGACGACGTCAGGCTGCATGATACTCAGCCTGAAGTTCTGCCGGGTATGTCCTTGGTGCAGGAAGAACAGCTGCATTACACCATGAGCTTAAATGGCAGTGAAGCAACGTCACTGATGCAGATGACACCGTTTGCGTGGAAAACCAGTGACGCTGTCTGGCAGCACCTGGCGCAGCAGCACGCATTCAGCTGCGAGGCAGATTTCACCCTGCGCGTTTACCAAAAATCCGCAACAGTGGATGATTCCGAACAGGATAATTGCAACTAATTCTCATTTCTATTGAGTCTGCCGTCAGTCTTCAATATCATACGGCCCATGACATAACCCCCTGAGGCTATCATACTGATTCTTAATATAAGCTCGGTAAGTATGCTTCAGACAAAGGATGGTATACATGAAGACTGGCTACGCGATGCTATTAGCCGCCCTGCTGAGTGGCTGTGCCACACAGCCAACATCCAGCACGACAACGGCTGCGACTCCTCCAACTCTGTACGATTACACCATTCGATCTCCTTCCGGGGCCGAACTGACAGAACAAGCCCTGGCGAATGCGCTGTCCGATGCGGATATCGTACTGGTGGGTGAATGGCACAGCCATCCGGGCACTCACCTGCTGCAAGCCCGGCTGCTGGCAGCACTGTATGCCAATAGCCCCAGACTGGCTTTGTCCATGGAGCAGTTTACCCGCGACAAACAGCAGGTCGTTGACCAGTTCCTTCACGGCGAAATCGGTGAGCAGGTACTGATCAAGCAGGGCAATGCCTGGCCGAATTATGAATCCGATTACCGTCCCCTTGTCGACTTTGCTCGCCAGCATCAGCTTGATGTGATCGCCGCCAATGCGCCGAAATCCATCGTCCGCTGTGTCGGCCGTTACGGGGCTGAATACCTGAATCGACTTCCAGTTACTGAGCGTAAGTGGGTGGCCCAGTCACTTACACTGAGAAATGACAAATACAAAGAAAAATTCACTGAGTCTATGCATCATGGTGATCCTGCCCAGTCTGAACGACAATTTGCTGCTCAGACCAGTTGGGACGACACCATGGCTGAAAGCATGGTCAACTACCTGCAAGCCCACCCAGACCACCAGATAATGCACGTCGCCGGGCGCTTTCACACCGCAGAAGGATTAGGGACAGCTTCCCGTATTTTGTCGCGCAATCCGGCATTGAAAGTGGTGATGGTCACCCCGGTAACCGCCGACAACCCTATCGCTGCAGATGCACCGGATTTTCAGGTTGAAGTCATGCCTCTGCCGCCCCGTTATATTCAGGAAGCCAATATGAAAGCGGCTTTTGCCCATATCGGCAAGCGCAACAATACACTTCAATGTATTGCTGAATAACACCTTTTTCCTGTCATGGCAGTCTGTACAGACTGCCTTCCTCGAACTTCCCCTTGCTTTGCTCAGAGTCTCACCACACCAGAGAATTGTTCATAATTCATCCAGCCGTGCAGCCGAATTCGCTCCTGCTGAGTCATAGCTCATCATGCTCACAAAAATACCAATAAAAAACATGACTCTGATTTTCACTGACATTGTATATTTTTCAACCTGAAAATCATCTAAAACACAATATAATAGACCATGTATAGAGTATTTAGCAGTTACTTAGCCCCGCTCAATGTTACAGTGTTGTTAATTTTTGGATGTTCTTTCTTTTCTCATTGCGCTAAAACATTATGCCAATGATGGGTGTTTCTGATGGCACAGCTCGCCGGCCCATCTTTGTCATCACACCAGTACAAGGATTGCATACTATGAAGGGAAACAAATTGCTTTCGGCAGCCTGCATCGCTGCGGCGTTAGCCCTAACGACGACACCAACCTTAGCCGAAATGGCCAAAGTGGCTGTGTCTCAGATCGTTGAACACCCGGCGCTGGACGCCACTCGTCTGGGCCTGCTTGATGGCCTGAAAGCGAAAGGCTACGAAGAAGGCAAGAATCTGGAATTCTCCTATCAGACCGCTCAGGGTAACCCTGCGATTGCGGTGCAAATCGCCAAACAGTTTGTCGGGGAGCAACCGGATGTCCTGGTGGGTATTGCAACACCAACAGCACAGGCACTGGCTGCAGCCACCCGTTCTATTCCCGTCGTTTTTACTGCAGTCACCGATCCTGTTGGCGCTAAACTGGTGCGTAATATTGATCAACCCGAGCGCAACGTCACCGGTCTGTCTGATTTATCCCCTGTCGCACAACACGTCGCACTGGTGAAAGAAATTCTGCCAGATGCCAAACGCATTGGTGTCGTTTACAACCCGGGCGAAGCCAATGCCGTCGCACTGGTTGATTTACTGCGCAAAGCCGCCAAAGAACAAGGCATGGAAGTGGTAGAAGGAACAGCCCTGAAAAGTGCTGATGTGCAGTCAGCAGCGCAAATCGTTGCCTCAAAAGCTGACGCGCTCTACGCACCAACAGATAACACTGTGGCCAGTGCCGTTGAAGGCTTAGTCAATGCCGGCAATCAGGCAGGCATTCCAGTTATCGGCGCCTCTACTACCTACATTGAAAGTGGTGCACTGGCGGCGCTGGGCTTCGACTATTATCAGGTGGGTGTTCAGACCGCAGACTATGTGGATGCGCTGCTCAAAGGCAAGAAAGTCTCTGAACTGCCGGTAAAAGTTGCTGTGGGTTCAGATCTGGCTCTGAACCAGAAAGCTGCCACCAAACTGAACATTACCTTCCCTCAGGCTCTGGTTGACCGCGCGACCTCTATCGCCAAGTAACCTTACCTCTCTATCGGGCACCGGCGTTCCAGCCGGTGCCAGCAAGGAATAAGGAGTTGTATATGTCTTTCTTTGCTTTGATCGGTACCTTAGAAATCGGCTTGGTTTACGGCTTGGTTGCTCTGGGGGTTTACCTGACATTTCGGGTACTGGACTTTCCTGATCTGTCTGTCGACGGCAGTTTTCCAATGGGCGCAGCCGTTGCGGCAACAGCCATAGTGGCTGGTGTGAATCCGTGGATGGCAACAATGCTGGCAATTCTGGCCGGCGGTATGTGTGGCCTGGTAACAGCCTTTCTGGCAGTACGTTGCGGTATCTTGCACTTACTGGCCAGTATTCTGACCATGATTGCTGCTTTCTCTATCAATATCCGCATTATGGGTCGACCAAATCTGGCCCTGCTGGGTGACGATACTATCCTGACCCCATTCGAAAACTTTGCCTTCGAAAGCGGCCTGGATGCGGGACTGGTACGCCTGGCTGTCGTGCTGGCTCTGGTCATATTCAGCGGCTGGTTCGTTACCCGGTTGCTGGCCAGTGACTTCGGCCTCGGACTGCGCGCTACCGGCGTAAACAGCCGTATGGTGAGCGCACAAGGCGGCAGTACGGCGCTGTATACCTATTTTGGCCTGGCGCTGTCGAATGCCTTTGTCGGCTTCTCCGGCGCTCTGTTCGCGCAAACCAATAACTTTGCCGATGTCACCTCGGGTGTGGGTACGATTGTGGTGGGTCTGGCAGCGGTTATTCTGGGTCAGACACTGATTCCGGGCCGCAAGATCTGGGTGGCCGTTATCGCTGTGATTCTAGGCTCAGTGCTCTACCGGCTGGCCGTTGCGTTTGCCCTGAGCAGTGGCATGTTTGGCCTGCAGGCTTCGGATCTGAATCTGATCACTGCAGTACTGGTCGCCCTTGCTCTGATTGCGCCTAAGATGAAACGCAATTTTCAGCGAAAAAAGAAGCAAACCGTCGCAGCAAAGAAGCTCGCGTAAGCCGGAAAAGAAGGTAGTAACACTATGATTGAACTCAGTAATATCCGCGTTACCTTCAATGAAGGCACCATTCTGGAAAATCAGGCCCTGCGCGGGGTTAACCTGACAGTGCCGGAACGCCAGTTTGTCACTGTTATCGGCTCAAACGGTGCCGGTAAATCGACCCTGCTCGGTGCTGTCAGCGGTGAAACGCCTATGTCAGACGGCAAGGTGGTCATTAATGGTGTCGACGTGACCAGCAAAGCCGTGCACGAGCGGGCGCAATATGCTGCCCGGGTGTTTCAGGATCCACTGGCTGGCACCTGTGCTTCACTCACGATTGAAGAGAACATGGCGCTAGCTGTCCAGCGTGGCAGCCGCCGTACCTGGAAACTGGCATTATCTTCCCAGCGCCGTAAGCTGTTTCAGGAACGCATCAGCATTCTGGGGCTGGGACTGGAAGATAGGCTGAGCGACAGCATTGGCTTGCTGTCCGGCGGCCAGCGTCAGGCTGTCAGTCTGGTCATGGCCACACTGGCAGACAGTAAACTCTTGCTGCTGGACGAGCATACCGCCGCGCTCGATCCGCGTATGGCCGCTTTCGTGCTGGAGCTGACCAAACGGGTAGTCGAAGAATTCGACCTGACCGTCCTGATGGTCACCCACTCAATGAAAGATGCGCTGGCATACGGCGATCGTACCGTGATGCTGCACCAGGGCAATATAGTGCTGGATGTGGCAGGACAGGAACGCGCTGATATGGACGTGAAGCACTTGCTCGACATGTTCAGTAAAGTGCGTGGCGAAGAGCTGGCCGATGACAGTCTGCTGCTGGGCTGATCCCGATACCCAGTTTTCGATAAGACCTTCAAAAGGCGGCTCATCCCGCCTTTTTTATTGCTCTCTTGTTTATTGCTCTGACCCTGCTTTTTGTAATACCGCCCCTTCATAGCCTCCGAGCTCAATGTAATTCATCGGCTCGCTGGTGGTACCGTCGTAAAAGATCCGGATATAGGTACCCGGCAGGGAGATGCGCATCGGTTTCGCTTCCAGAAAGCGACTCTGACCCGCTTGCTGAACCGCCCGGTAAAGCACCAGCCCATGCTCATAGCGACGGGCAATCACCCCCTCTGAGGGCTGTTTGCCAAACCAGCCAGTGCGGTACAGCCAGAACCAGTGAACAGGCGCGACCTTGTAGCTGCCCAGCACAGAATCGCGACTGTCACCACTGAGCGGCTCAGCCTGCCACCAGACAGGCTTATAACCTTTAGGTGCGGATACCGGCTCGCCGAGATCCACCCTGAGCATGGCAGTCGGCTGATAGACCCAGTTTTTAGGCAGCCCTGGCCGGTACCAGTCCCGCATACTGGTATTGGTACTGTCAACGCTCAGGCTGCCGCTCCAGTTGTGATAGTAAGTCTGGCCCGGCAAATTAAACAGGTAATAGAGTGCAAGCCCGGTTTCGACATCCTGATGCCAGGCCCTTTCATCTCCCGGATGGAGATAGCTGTGGCCATCACGCATCGACACCATCAGCACACTGTTGGCTCCTTCGCTACTCAGCGCAAAATGTTGCCAGCTTTGCTGAATACGGGCCAGCCCCATTGCCGGTGTTAGAAAGCGAGGGCGAACCCAAAAATCAACCTGCGAGCGCAATGGCGCGGAAACCGTCTCATCAGGCCATAACGCCAGTCCGGAAGTTGAAACGCCAAGAAGAGCAGGATCGAGCTGTTGCTTTAACTGACCTAAAAACTCAACCAATTGTGCCAAATACCGCTCTTCTGCTTCCGTGGTGCCGGCCTGTAATGACAATTCCAGGATCTGACCACCGCTCACTACCGGCAGAATATCAGGCCCGAGCAAAGGCCTCAGACGAGGGGTATAACCGCCATCTGCTGCCATCTGCCGCCAGTGATAGCGATACCAGTTGATCAGTTGGGTTCGAACGGCAGAATCAGAGAGGTTAGTCCGAAAGGTGCAGATGCCGCCTTGCAGCTGGCCGGTCAGCAATACCCGGGCCTGATACGCAAACCGAGCGCTGGCCAAGGGGTTCAGCCGCTGCTGATATTCCGCGTCGCTCAGTTGTCCGTTACTGTCTGTGTCGTTCACCGGATCCCAGCCCGGAATGGTCAGGGTATCCGCGGTCCTGCTCAGCCAGGGTTTGGTTTCCAGCAGGCGGTCTAATTGCAGGTTTGTAGCGCTGAGTGACAGCCGGGTATCTTGCGCAAAATGCAGGAATGCACTTTCCGGATCCCGGCCATTTGCGCCGGCCTGCTGCGCCAGCCAGCGCTGTTGCTCATCGGGTTCACAAGACAGGTTTTGAGCGTGAAAAGGTAGCAGTACTGTACCAGCTTCATTCAGCGCGGCCGATTGCCAGTTACCCAGCACCAAATCGGCATGGCGGAACTCCCAGCGCGTCACCGCTTCGGCAGAATCAAACCGTGAGGTAGACAGCGGCTCTTCCCACCCTCCCGGTGTCAGCCAGGCACTGCCTGTCGACGGATACACCTGCGCCCGGGCAACACCGGCCAGCAACAGTAGAACGACAAGGATCAGATTCACTCTCTGCATCTTATTCTCCCAGGATCCTCTCCCCGGTTCAGCTTAAGGATAGTGTGAATCGTGCTGTGAAGTTGGGTTAAAAATTGGACAAAAAAAACCGTGCAGCTTGCACGGTTTGAGGGTTTTACCTGCTGTGATTCGCGGCTACCAGCCCATCCAGTGGCCCACGCCCCACAGGGTGATCATAGCCATAAAACCAGCGAGGATGTCATCTATCATGATACCCAGCCCGCCGTGGACATTTTTATCCAGCCAGCTGATCGGCCAGGGTTTTACCATGTCGAAAAAGCGAAATAAGATAAAACCGCTGACGACCCAGGGCAGACTCATAGGCGGGGCAACAGCCATGGTGATCCAGAAGCCGACAAACTCATCCCACACTATGCTGCCGTGGTCATGCACGCCCATATCCTGGGCGGTATTACGACAAATCAGCACCCCAATCACTGCCGCTGCCAGCGTAATGCCGATATAAGCTGCATAAGGTAACTGAGCCAGCAAGTAATAGAGCGGGACAGATGCCAGTGTACCGACAGTTCCCGGAATCACAGGAGACAAACCGCTGCCAAATCCCGTGGCCAGAAAATGCCAGGGATTACTTAATTTGATATAAAGTTTGGGATCTCGCACTACTTACCCCGAAAAATGATCGTATCCACGCAGCTGCCAGTCCAATTGCAGCCCGTTTCGCTCAAGTACAACATTGCTGCCGGGCCGGATCTGGCCAATACAGGTTGCTTTCACCCCGGCATGAGACAGAGCAACATCCAAGGTACCACGGTTATGGGCTGGCACGGTGAAGCACAGCTCGTACTCCTCGCCGCTTGTCAGCGCCATCTTGATGGCCGCATCCCTGTCTCCGCCACAAAATGCCACCAGCTCGGGTGACAATGGCAGGCTGTCTGCATCAATCACCGCCCCCACCTGAGAGCGGTTAAGGATATGGCCCAGATCAGCAATCAGACCATCGGATATATCCAGTGCCGAAGAGGCAATGCCCCGTAATGCCTGACCGGCCAGCACCCGCGGCTGAGGTTGATAGTGGCGATTAAGAAGATGTTCAGCTAATGCAGCATCAATATGCTTTGCCTGCTCCAGCAACACCGCCAGCCCTGCCGCACTGTCGCCAAGACAGCCAGTGACATAAATCCAGTCCCCGGAACCTGCCCCGTGCCGCGTCAGCGCTTGCCCGTGAGGCACAAATCCCTGAATGGTCAGTGTCAGGCTCAGCGGGCCTTTGGTGGTATCCCCGCCAATCAGCTGTACCTGATAGTAATCGGCCATCTCAAAAAAGCCATCACAGAACCGGGCTAACCAGGCTTCGTCGGCTTCCGGCAGGGTCAGCGCCAGAGATACCCAGGCAGGCGTGGCACCCATGGCCGCTAAATCACTTAAGTTCGCAGCCAGGGCTTTTTTAGCCAGCAGCGCGGGATCCATACCGGGCAGGAAATGGTTACCGCAAACCAGTGAGTCCGTGCTGACCGCAAGGTGGCTACCTGCAGGTGCCTCAAGCAAGGCGCAGTCGTCACCGATGGCCAGCACCACATCCCGGCGCTGGACCGGCTGGCGGGCAAAATAACGGGCTATCAAATCAAATTCATTACTAGCCATAAGAGGTCAAGTCGGTTGCTGAAACTCAGAAAAAAGGCCAGCAGAGCTGGCCTCAGTTCGCATCGAAGCGATTATGCTTTTTTACGTAAAACCGGGGCCAGCTTATCCAGCACACCGTTTACGAATTTATGGCTGTCTTCGGCACCGAAGATTTTCGCCAGCTCAATCGCTTCATTAATCACAACTTTGTACGGTACGTCTTCACGCTTCATGATTTCGTACAAGGCCAGACGCAGTAGCGCCAGTTCCATCTGGTCCAGATCCTGCAAAGGACGTGACAGATAGGGACGCATCTTGCTGTCCAGTTCCTGATAGTTCAGCACCACTCCGGTGAACAAGTCACGGAAGTACTCAACATCAGTGTGCGGTGCTGCCAGTACAGGAGCATCAGCCCGATGAGCTTCTTCTTCAAACTGTTCGCCAGACAGAAAATGCAGCTCGATATCGGCAGCATTTTCTTTGGTGATTTGCCAGGAATAAATGGCCTGGACGGCAAAGTGTCGTGCGTTACGACGTGCGGCTGGTTTCACTCTAACCCCCATTAGGATTCAATTTGGGACAGGACATTTACCATCTCAAGCGCGCTGAGTGCAGCCTCTGCCCCTTTATTACCAGCCTTGGTACCGGCACGCTCGATGGCTTGTTCAATTGTGTCTACAGTCAGAACACCAAATGAAACCGGAGTGTTGTACTCCAGAGCCACCTGAGCCAGACCTTTATTACATTCACCGGCAACATACTCGAAATGCGGAGTACCGCCGCGGATCACAGAACCCAGTGCCACGATAGCATCGTAGCGATCGCTTTTAGCAACTTGCTGGGCGACCAGAGGCAGCTCATAAGCACCAGGACAACGAACAACGGTAATGTTGTCGTCGCTTACCTGTCCCTGACGTTTGAGTGCGTCCAGCGCACCCGCCAGCAGGCTGTCATTGATGAAACTGTTGAAGCGACTGATAACAATAGCAATTTTTGCGTTGGGTGCCGCAATGGCGCCTTCGATTACCTTCATGGGCCTTCCTGTGACTATGTCTTTTCTTTCCGGATTGAGAAACCGCGGGAGTCTATCACAATTTATACATGATACCAATTGACTTCACTGTCAAGGCTCTCCCGGCAGCGTTATGCGATCTCTATTCCGGATTAGGGATTAATAAAAACAGTGCGTTAGGGTCAACAGACCTTAATCGCAAATATATTCCACCACTTCCAGTCCGAAACCGGACAGTGAGTGATAGCGCTGATTGCTGGACGACAGCAGACGCATTTTGCCAACACCTAAATCCGCCAGGATCTGCGAGCCGACACCCACCTGACGTGACGGGTTCTTCGGATTCAGTTTCACACCAGGCTGACCATCGGCCTGGGCTGCCAGATTCTTCACTTTGGTGATAATGCCTTCCTGGGTTTCATGGCGATTGAGAATCACCATCACACCGCCTTCCTCAGCGATACGCTGCATGGCCATCGGCAAAGTCCACTGCGACGCCCCGGAATGCAGGATATCTTTGAAGGTGTCCTGCAGGTGAACGCGAACCAGCGTCGGATTCGATGGGTTTACGTCCCCTTTACGCAAGGCATGGTGAATTTGGTTGTCGATAGTATCGCGATAGGTGATCAGATCGAAATCGCCAAATTCCGTTGGCAGACTGCATTCGGCCACACGCTCAATCGTGGTTTCGTTATTGTTACGGTATTCGATTAAATCGGCGATCGTCCCCAGCTTTAGGCCGTGCTCGGCGGCAAACACTTCCAGATCCGGGCGTCGTGCCATGGTGCCATCCGGGTTGAGGATCTCAACAATCACACTGGATGGCTCAAGACCTGCCAGACGGGCGATGTCACAACCCGCTTCAGTATGGCCTGCGCGGGCAAGCACCCCGCCTTCCTGCGCCATCAGAGGGAAAATATGACCAGGCATGACAATATCGGCAGGAGACGCATTCTGGGCCACCGCAGCCTGCACAGTACGGGCACGATCCGCTGCGGAGATCCCTGTGGTCACGCCGCTGGCAGCTTCTATCGATACGGTGAAATTGGTACTGAACTGTTCCGCGTTATCCTGCACCATCAGTGGCAGTTTCAGCTGCTGACAGCGGGCCTGCGTCAGTGTCAGACAGATCAGGCCGCGACCGTGAGTCGCCATAAAGTTGATCGCTTCAGGGGTAATTTTTTCCGCGGCAATGATCAGATCGCCTTCATTTTCCCTGTCTTCGTCATCCATCAGGATAACCAGCTTACCCTGACGTATATCTTCAATGATGTCCTTCGCGCTACTCAACGCCATGTTGTATTCCCTCTACCCAAATGATTGTCGTAGTACTTAATCTTGCTCAGGCTGCATCATCAGCCCAGAAACCCGCTACGGGCCAGCAGCGCCATACTGAGTTCAGACGATGGCTCAGACTCAGCCGCTTTCTCTCCCAGCATCAAACGCTCCAGGTAACGGGCAATCACGTCCACTTCAAGATTCACTTTACGGCCTGGCTTAAAGTGTTCCATAGTGGTTTCCGATGCCGTGTGAGGCACAATCGTCAATTTGAATTCCGCCCCGCGGACGGCATTCACTGTCAGGCTGATCCCGTCAATCGCCACCGATCCTTTCTCAGCAATGTAGCGGGCCAGGGTATCCGGTGCTTTGATCCAAAACTCAATCGCCCGCCCGGTCTGAGTGCGGGAAATGATCTCCCCGACATTATCAACGTGGCCGGAAACCATATGGCCGCCAAAACGGGTGGTCGGCAACATGGCTTTTTCCAGGTTGACCCGCTGACCCGGGCTGTAATCGGTAAAGGCCGTGCGGTTCAGGGTTTCCAGTGACAGATCGGCGACATAGCCTTTGCCGGTCAGTTTCACCACGGTCAGACACACACCATTGGTCGCTATGCTGTCGCCCAGTTTGACATCCGCTAAATCCAGCTTGCCGCTGTCGACAGTCACGGACACATCTTGTCCGGTTGGCGTGATGGCCGTAATCGTACCTACGGCCTCAATAATACCTGTAAACATTCTAATTTTTCCTTACCCGGCACCTGTCGATGCCATACACAGACGTATTCTGTTACGCAGGGTGAGCTATAGTGCCACGGATCCGAATATCGGCACCAACCATGCGCACATCGCTCAGCGTCACATCCGGTACCTGAGACATAGCCGTGAATTGTGTCAGATCTATCAGGCTGCGACCATGGCTGCCCATGAGTTTGGGTGCCTGATAAAGAATGAATTCGTCCACCAGCCCGGCATTGAGCAGGGCCCCGGCCAGACTCGCACCGGCCTCTACCCAAATATGGTTAATATCTTCCGCTGCCAGCGCTTTCATCAGTGCTGTTAAGTCTAGCTGACCGTCCGGCTGAGCAGGCACCAGTAACTGCCGCACCTGTTCCGGCCATAGTGCTTCATCAGTTTGTGTTCTGGCCAGCAGCACTTTTCCCGGTAACGCGAATAAACGCTGTGACGGCAACAAGCGGTTCTGGCTGTCAGTAATCACCCGTACCGGCTGGCGTACCTCAGATTCCGGATAGTCAGACTGGACGGCTGCCCCTAATTCCTGCCAGCGCACATTCAAGGACGGGTCATCGGCGAGTACCGTTGAGCTGGTTGACAGAATCGCACCCGCCTGGGCGCGAAAACGCTGCACATCAGCACGAGCCTGAGAGCCGGTTATCCACTGGCTGACACCGTTTGCCAGCGCGGTTTTACCATCCAGGCTGGCCGCCAGTTTTAGCTGAACATAAGGCAGGCCGGTTTTCATTCGCTTGATAAAACCGGGATTCAATGACAGTGCATCGGCTTCAAGCAGACCCGTCTCAACGGCAATGCCAGCTTGTTTGAGCATCTCAACACCGCGTCCCGCCACCTTCGGATTAGGGTCAACCATGGCGCAGACAACCCGGGAAACGCCCGCTGCTATCAGGGCTTCGGCACAGGGCGGTGTACGGCCGTAATGGGAACAAGGCTCTAGGGTGACATAGGCCGTCGCCCCTTTGGCCTGCTCGCCAGCGGCACGTAATGCAAACACTTCGGCGTGCGGCTGGCCCGCGCGGTAATGATAACCTTCGCCAATAATGTCGTTATCTTTGGCGATGACGCAGCC
Source organism: Photobacterium arenosum (assembly GCF_014841115.1). Lineage (GTDB taxonomy): Bacteria > Pseudomonadota > Gammaproteobacteria > Enterobacterales > Vibrionaceae > Photobacterium > Photobacterium arenosum. The sequence goes on along the minus strand of NZ_JACYTP010000012.1, from coordinate 106,389 downwards.
CACATTCGGATTCGGGGCGGTCGTGAAACGGCCACGCCGGGCAAGGCTAACGGCTCGGCGCATCATGGCGTGATCAGTAGGCGTAAACATCTTGGTTTATTTTTCCAGTTTAGCTATGGCTTCGCCAAACTCGCGGAGATCGTCAAATGAACGGTAGACAGAGGCAAACCGGATGTAAGCCACTTTATCCAGCTCAATCAGGGCATCCATGACCAGATTACCAATCATGTCTGATTTCACTTCCCGCTCACCCGTTGCACGCAGACGAGATTTGATAGTGTTGATGGCGCGTTCAATGTCATCAGCGCTGACAGGCCGCTTTTCAAGCGCACGTTCTATACCGCCGCGCAGTTTCTCTTCGTTAAACGGCTCGCGGCTGCCATTGGTTTTGATGACATGCGGCATCACCAGCTCAGCGGTTTCGAACGTCGTATAACGTTCACTGCACGCCAGACACTGACGACGTCGGCGAACCTGATGTCCATCAGCGACCAGACGGGAATCGATTACTTTGGTGTCATTGGCACCACAAAACGGACAATGCATCTTGCCTCCTCAATTTCGTCGCCTCAGTGTACCCCAAATCAACCGCTATGCGAGGACTTAGCCCATTATTTTTATCAACAAAAACGGCATCCCAGGGATGCCGTTGAACAAGATAGACCCAAGAGCGGATCGGTCTTTAATGGTGTTTAGTGACACCCATTGTGCTGGCTTATGCGTAAACCGGCAGGCGCTGGCAGATTTCCAGCACTTTGGCTTTGGTCGCTTCGATAACCGCGGGGTTATCGATATTGTCCAGCACATCGCAAATCCAGTTCGCCAGTTCTTTGGCATCTTCAGTGTTGAAGCCACGGCGGGTAATTGCTGGTGTACCGATACGGATACCGGAAGTCACAAACGGGCTGCGCGGGTCATTCGGAACACTGTTCTTGTTGACCGTGATGTTGGCCGCACCCAGTGCTGCATCGGCGTCTTTACCTGTGATGTTCTTGTCAATCAGATCAACCAGGAACAGGTGGTTTTCGGTGCCACCGGAAACGATTTTGTAACCGCGCTCCAGGAACTGGCTGACCATGGCTTTCGCGTTATCCACCACACGTTGCTGATACGCCTGGAACTCTGGCTCCATCGCCTCTTTGAACGCCACGGCTTTGGCTGCAATCACGTGCATCAGAGGGCCGCCCTGACCACCAGGGAATACCGCAGAGTTCAGTTTCTTATACAGATCTTCACCCGCGTTTGACAAGATCAAACCGCCGCGAGGACCGGCCAGTGTTTTGTGCGTTGTGGTGGTGACCACGTGCGCATGCGGCACAGGGTTAGGGTAAACACCTGCTGCAATCAGACCGGCTACGTGCGCCATATCCACGAAGAAATAAGCGCCGGCTTTGTCTGCGATTTCACGCATCCGCTTCCAGTCAACGATTTGCGAGTAAGCGGAGAAACCACCGATGATCATTTTCGGCTTGTGTTCCAGTGCCAGCGCTTCAACTTCTGCGTAGTCGATCTGGCCGGCTTCATCAATGCCGTAAGGAATCACGTTGTACAGCTTACCGGAAAAGTTAACCGGTGAACCGTGCGTCAGGTGACCGCCGTGTGCCAGGCTCATGCCCAGAACGGTATCGCCGGCATTGAGCAGTGCCATGTATACAGCGCTGTTGGCCTGAGAGCCTGAATGCGGCTGAACGTTGGCATATTCGGCACCAAACAGCTGGCAGGCACGGTCAATAGCCAGTTGCTCGGCTTTATCAACATACTCGCAGCCGCCGTAATAGCGCTTGCCCGGGTAGCCTTCTGCATACTTGTTGGTCAGCTGTGAACCCTGTGCTTCCATTACACGCGGGCTGGTGTAGTTTTCAGAAGCAATCAGCTCAATGTGCTCTTCCTGACGGGCAGTCTCTTCCTGGATGGCCGCAAATAGTTCTGCGTCATAATCAGCAATATTCATGTCACGCTTTAGCATCAGTCTCTCCTGACTCAGATAGTTCTCAAATTCGTTGACCTAAGTATCAGACAAGGCCAGACACTTAGGTCAACGCGGGATAATTGGCATTTTTCCTCATTCAGACAAAAAACACAACCCCAGTAACCACGGCGACGCAAACGTTTTCGTCACACCGGAAGATTAAGCCGCATTTTAGCGAATTTGCTTCTCTACAGGTAGCCCTTTTCTGGTTTTTTAACCGGTTTTTTTGTTCGTTTTTTTCATCTGGAAGATGAATTTATTTCACCTTGTCACCGGTTTCCATTAAAAACATGACAGAGAAACCGTGATTGCAACCATGAAGCGAAAATAACAATTTACAAAACAGTAAAGAATTCATTACGGGTGGTTTTTCTTTAAGTTAGATCACACTATTCTTTTTTTATTTTCACTCTATATCATATCGCGCGCATTACCTTTCAGCATCAAGGCCACCCCGACTGGCAGGCTGTAAAGGAACCATTTTGGAGGTACAGATTGAAACACCGCGGTCACTCTCGCAAAGAAAACCTAATCGCTATTCTTACTGGTACATTCATCGTCGCGCAAGGCGTTTTTTTCTTACAGCAAGCCCACTTACTGACAGGTGGTACAACTGGCTTAGCACTTTTGCTTACCCATTTTGTTGATTTCAGTTTCGGCCAGCTGTATTTCGTTATGAACATTCCGTTTTACATCATGGCCTGGTGCCGGATGAACCGCCGTTTCGCACTGTCCAGTATTTGCTGCGGCGCATTAGTGTCTGTGATTACAGATAACCTGCATCACTTTGTTGAGATCAGTCAGTTTGATCCTGTGTACTGCGCCGTGATGGGAGGGATGCTGATGGGACTGGGTATGCTGATCCTGTTCAGGCATAACACCAGCCTGGGCGGATTTAACGTACTGGTGCTGTATCTGCAGGAGAAATTCGGGGTGTCAGCCGGTAAGCTTCAGATGGGTATCGATATCAGTATTCTGCTCTGTTCCTATGTCCTGATGACACCCACCATTCTGATGCTGTCACTGCTCGGTGCCGTGATGCTCAATCTGGTACTGGCCATGAACCACAAACCTGGCCGCTACAACGACGGCAAGGCCATGGCTAAAACCGCAGACTGATCACACGGCAACTGGCTCATGCAACAGTCCGGCATGGGCCAGTTTATCGAGTAATATTCCCCTCGCCTGGCGGCGTAAATCCCGGTCCAGCACATTGATGTTCACCGGCACCGTAATTGTCTTTCCTGCTTCAATATCGATCTGAATTCTAAGCTGGTTTTTAACAACCGCCACGGCAGACACCTGGGTATAAGGCACCCGATAGCAGCCCAGCCAGGGGTTAGGCGTAATAAATAATGCCTGAGGGGTCACCATCAGGGCGGTTTTCTTTTTACCGGCCAGGTTGCGGACAAAAATCACCACGCCCGCCACTACAGCCAGTCCGCCAAAGGGAATACCGACTATCATGGTCAGGATACCTATGCCGCACAGACCGAAAGCTAACGGGTCTTCATCGCAAAAACCAAACTGCGGATACTCAGGTTTCAGCTCGGGTTTGACTTCCTGCAACAGCCGCAGCTCCCAGCGCTTACAATCTGCCAGATAACAAATATGGAAGTACAGGCCAAAGGGAAACAGAACGAAGGTTGTCAGCAAACTCAGGCATTTTCCGGTGAGCGGGCTTCTTGTCAGTAGCCAGAGGCTCACGCCCTGAACCAGCACAGCGGCCGCCGCCAGCAAGGGCCAGAGTGACAGGATCTCCCGGTGCTCTTTGATAGCGGCAGCGATAAATCCGTTAGGGTTAACACTCAGGTTATTTGTCAGTAGTGGCGATGCGATCAGTACCGCGACTGCCGTCGTCAGCACCGAAATGGCAAGCCCGCCGCAAGTGGACAAAGACACGTGCTTCATGATGACTCTCCTTGAAGACACTGAAACAGAAGGATGATCAGACTGTTTTCAACGTCAGATACAGGCAACGTCAGCAAACAGGCAAAATCAGATTGGCTAAGGCATCAATGCGGCAGGGAAAACTGGATATTAAATAATCAGATCGAGAATCAGAGATGGCTCCATAAAGCACAGCCCCGGCACAAGGCCGAGGCTGCAAGGAGTAGCATAATGTTTGCGAAAACAATTCGTTACAGAGCAATCAGATCGCGTCTTCGTCTTCTTCACCGGTACGGATACGGACAACACGTTCAATATCAAACATGAAAATTTTACCGTCGCCGATCTTACCGGTTTGGGCCGTTTCGATGATGGTGTCGACACATTGCTCGGCCACATCATCGGTCACCACGATTTCCAGTTTCACTTTAGGCAGAAAATCCACCATGTATTCCGCACCGCGGTACAGTTCAGTATGGCCTTTCTGACGACCGAAACCTTTCACTTCGGATACTGTCATACCCGTGATCCCCACCTCTGCCAGGGCCTCACGCACATCATCCAACTTGAATGGCTTTATAATGGCTTCGATTTTTTTCATATCACAATATCCTTTGCTCAGCGGGGGTCGATTAAACAGGGACCGTTTTCGACGCCGGAAAGGCCCCATTATCACCGATTTTTCATAGAAAACTCAACGGCTCCCTATAAACTTACACCATTTTCTGATTCGCTGGCGCCTGCTGTCAGCGCAGAAAAAAACCGCTGCGAAATGCAGCGGTTTTCCTATCATCAGCCAGTCAGACATCAGGCTGTGAAAGATTAGCCCAGATTGACGCGCGCATTACGGAACATACGCATCCAAGGGCTGTTTTCGTTCCAGTCATCAGGATGCCAGGAGTTAGCCACAGTACGGAACACACGCTCCGGGTGAGGCATCATGATAGTCACCCGGCCATCCTGGGTTGTCAGGCCGGTAATGCCGTTAGGGGAACCATTCGGGTTGGCCGGATAGTTCTGCGTGACATTGCCGTAGTTATCAAGGAAACGCAGCGCAACCGTTCCTGACTGCTCTATCGCAGACAGATGCTCAGCATTACGCACTTCCACGCGACCTTCACCGTGCGACACTGCAATTGGCATACGCGAACCGGCCATGCCGTTCAGGAACAGTGAATCGCTCTGCTGCACTTCTACCAGGCTGAAACGGGCTTCAAAACGCTCCGACTCATTGCGCACGAAACGCGGCCACAGCTCAGCTCCCGGGATCAGGTCGCGCAGATTAGACATCATCTGACAACCGTTACACACGCCCAATGCGAAGGTGCTGTCACGGTGGAAGAAACGCTCAAACTGATCACGGGCCATGTTATTAAACAGCACAGACTTGGCCCAGCCTTCACCGGCACCCAGTACGTCACCGTACGAGAAACCGCCACAGGCTACCAGACCATTAAAGCCATCCAGTTCCACACGCCCGGACAGAATGTCACTCATGTGAACATCGCGGGCATCGAAACCAGCACGATCGAAGGCTGCTGCCATCTCAACGTGGGAGTTCACACCCTGCTCACGCAGAATGGCCATCTTAGGACGGGCACCGGTAGCGATAAATGGCGCGGCCACATCTTCGTTGATATCAAAGCTCAGCGAAGCACTCAGACCCGGATCCTGGCTGTCTTTCTTAGCCTCAAATTCCTGCACAGCGCCAGCAGGATTATCACGCATCGCCTGCATCTGATAGGTGGTTTCCGCCCAGATAGCGCGCAGCTCAGTGCGGTTTTGATCCAGCACCAGATCGTTCCCGTTCCAGATACGGACTGCGTCTTCGTCAACCACAGTGCCTATCACATGGCTGCACGATGCCAGACCGTACTTCGCCAGCTCGTTTTCAACCAGTGCCAGATCATCAGTCCGCACTTGCAGGACTGCCCCCAGCTCCTCGTTGAACAGCATAGCCAGTACATCGTCACAACTGTCGCCGTCTGTGGTGTTGATATCCACTTCAACACCGGTATGACCGGCAAAAGCCATTTCAGCCAGCGTCACATACAGGCCGCCGTCGCCACGGTCATGGTACGCCAGCAGTTTTTCGTCCCGCACCAGCTTTTGTACTGCGTGGAAGAAACCTTTCAGCAGTTCAGGGCTGTCAACGTCCGCAGGCTTATCACCCAGTTGTTTGTAGACCTGTGCCAGTGCTGTCGCACCCAGACGGTTCTTACCGCAGCCGAGATCGATCAGGATCAGGCTGGAGTCGCCTTGGTCGGTACGCAGCTGTGGGGTTACGGTTTTACGCACATCTTCCACGCGACCAAAGGCCGTGATCACCAGGGACAGCGGAGAAGTAACTTCTTTCTCTTCGCCGTTCTCCTGCCACTTGGTCTTCATCGACATGGAGTCTTTACCCACCGGAATGGTCAGGCCCAGCGCCGGACACAACTCCTCGCCCACCGCTTTAACGGCTTCGTACAGACCGGCATCTTCACCCGGGTGACCGGCTGGTGACATCCAGTTGGCCGACAGTTTAATCCGCTTCAGATCGCCGATATCGGCACTGGCAATGTTAGTGAGCGCTTCACCGACAGCCAGGCGGGAAGAAGCGGCAAAGTCCAGCAGAGCCACAGGGGTACGCTCACCCATAGACATGGCTTCGCCATGGTAGGTGTCATAACTGGCTGCGGTGACCGCACAGTTGGCAACCGGCACCTGCCAGGGACCGACCATCTGATCACGGGCAACCAGACCGGTCACCGTGCGATCGCCAATGGTGATCAGGAAGGTTTTCTCGGCAACGGCTGGCAGACGCAATACGCGATGGCTCGCTTCTGCCAGTTCAATCCCGTCACGGTTAATCGCACTGCCCTGCACCTTCTGTGTGGTCACATCACGGTGCATTTTAGGTGGCTTGCCCAGCAGAATGTCCAGCGGCATGTCGATTGGCGTGTTATCAAAATGACTGTCATCCAGAGTCAGATGACGCTCTTCCGTTGCTTCGCCCACCACAGCATACGGTGCACGCTCACGCTGACAGATAGCATCAAAGACAGCCATATGCTCAGGGGCAACCGCCATAACGTAACGCTCCTGGGATTCATTACACCAGATTTCCAGCGGGCTCATGCCTGGTTCGTCGTTAGGAACATCACGCAGCTGGAACTTACCGCCGCGCTCGCCATCGTTCACCAGCTCAGGCAAGGCATTGGAGATACCGCCCGCGCCGACATCGTGGATAAAGGCAATCGGGTTGTCATCACCCAGCTGCCAGCAACGGTCGATCACTTCCTGACAACGGCGTTCCATTTCCGGGTTTTCACGCTGTACCGAGGCAAAATCCAGATTTTCCGCCGACTGGCCGGATGCCATGGAAGATGCCGCGCCGCCGCCCAGACCGATATTCATTGCCGGGCCACCCAGCACGATCAGCTTGGCGCCAACCGGAATCTCTTTCTTCTGAACATGATCTTCACGGATGTTACCCATACCACCAGCAATCATAATCGGCTTGTGGTAACCGCGAATTTCTTCGCCATTATGGGAAGTGACTTTTTCTTCATAAGTCCGGAAGTAACCCAGCAGGTTAGGACGGCCGAACTCGTTATTGAATGCCGCGCCACCGAGCGGGCCTTCCAGCATGATATCCAGCGCAGTCACGATACGACCAGGCTTACCAAAATCCGTTTCCCACGGCTGCTCAAAACCCGGCACACGCAGGTTAGAGACAGTAAAGCCCACCAGACCGGCTTTGGGTTTACCGCCGATCCCTGTTGCGCCTTCATCTCGAATTTCACCGCCAGAACCGGTCGATGCACCCGGCCAGGGTGAAATCGCCGTCGGGTGGTTGTGGGTTTCTACTTTCATCAGGATGTGCGCCGCTTCCTGATGGTAGTTGTACTGGCGGTTTTCCGCATCCGGGAAGAAACGCCCTACCTCAGAGCCGGTCATCACAGCGGCGTTATCTTTATAGGCCGACAGCACATACTCGCTGTTCTGCTCATAGGTATTTTTGATCATCTTGAACAGTGACTTTTCCTGATCGACACCGTCGATAGTCCAGTCAGCGTTAAAGATTTTATGACGGCAGTGCTCAGAGTTTGCCTGGGCAAACATCATCAGCTCAATGTCGTTCGGGTTGCGACCCAGCTTGGTAAAGTTCTCAACCAGATAATCAATTTCGTCCTCGGCCAGTGCCAGGCCCAGTGCGATATTGGCTTCTTCCAGCGCGCGGCGACCGCCGGCCAGGATATCCACGCTCTGCAGCGGTGCCGGTTCGGCATGACGGAACAGGGCTTCAGCCTGAGCAACATCGTCAAAGACGACTTCCATCATACGATCATGCAGCAGCCCTTTAAGCACAGACAGCTGGTCTTGGCTCAGCGCTGCGTCGGTTTCGACATAATATGCCGTGCCGCGCTCAAGGCGTTTGATTTGCTCCAGACCGCAGTTATGGGCGATATCTGTTGCTTTGGAAGACCAGGGAGAAATGGTGCCGGGACGCGGAGTGATCAGGAACAAGCTACCCGTAGGTTCATGTTCGGCAATCGTAGGGCCATAGGTGAGCAGGCTGGTCAGCGTACCCAGCGCTTCGCTGTTAAGCGGCGATGCCAGCTCAGCAAAGTGCATGTATTCGGCGTAGATGCCGGTGACAGGCAGACCGGACTCTTGGCAACGCGCTAGCAGCTTGTTGACACGAAACTCAGACAGTGCGGGTGAACCACGCAAAATTTCCATGTGCGTACGACTCTCGATTAGCAGTTGAATGAAGGTGATATTGGCCTGCTCCCCAGCCGGGAATCACGTCAATGTCACCTTGTTCAGCGCCCTTTTTTCTCACTTGTCCGGGAGGAAAAATTACGATGGGCGATAGTATAAGGGAAAACACAGTGTGACGTAACACCTGACGCAACCGTTTGCGCTATTTTTTTTCAATCCGGCTGATATCCACAGCGATCTTTGACTACCAGCCCAAAATCGGACATTTTTTCACCTAAATCCAGACCGCCGGATAAGATCAAAGGGGGTCGGCTTTGTCCTGAATGCGACCTTTGGTATAAAGAACGACTGAATAAAAAAATGAGCATGCATTATTGAGACGAGTAGTTTTTTCCACTAATCTCCGCGCCTTTGTCGCCATACTACTGACAGCATTGACATTATCTGGCTGTCAGTGGGAAAGCGACACCCGCACTGAGCTGGAACGGATACGCGACAGTGGCGTTTTGCGCATTGGCACGCTGAATAACCAGATTTCCTACTATATAGGTCCGGACGGCCCTACCGGGCTGGATTATGACCTTGCGCAGCGCTTCGCAGACAAACTGGGGGTAAAGCTGGAAATGCAGCCTTTGTTCTCCTTATCCGGCCTGTTTCCGGCATTGAAACGGGGCGATGTCGATCTGCTTGCTGCCGGCCTGACCATGACGCCGGAGCGAGTACGCATGTTCCGGGCTGCGCCGGCCTATTACTATGCCAGCCAGATCCTGGTGTACAAGAAGGGTCAATGGCGGCCGCGTGATCTTGCCGATCTGTCTCAGAACAAGGGGTCTCTGACCATAGTCCGCGACTCCAGTCATGAGAAAACGCTGGATGTTGTCAAGAAAGACCACCCGACCCTGGTGTGGCAGACCATTGATGAAATTGACAGCGAGGAGCTGCTGCGCCAGGTCGCCGCCGGTGAGCTGGACTATACCGTCGCAGATTCAGTTGATGTCGCCCTCAGCCAGCGTATCCACCCCGATATTGCTGTGGCCCTTGAGCTGACAGATGACGAACCCATCGGCTGGTTCATGGAACAGAGCAATGACGATAGCCTTTATGCGCTGCTGATTGAGTTTTTCGGTGAACTGAAACAAAGCGGTGAACTCGCCAAGCTGGAAGAAAAGTATTTCGGCCATGTTGATCAGTTCGATTATGTCGATACGCGCGCCTTTTTAAGGGCGCTGGAAACTAAGCTCCCTCGCTGGGAAGGCACATTCAAGAAGTACGCCAGCGAATTTGACTGGCGATTGCTGGCAGCGCTCTCTTATCAGGAATCGCACTGGAACCCCAGAGCCGTTTCGCCCACAGGGGTGCGCGGCATGATGATGCTGACACTGCCGACGGCCAAATCCGTCGGGGTCCAGAACCGGTTGGATCCGGAGCAGAGTATCCGCGGCGGTACGGATTACCTGAGAAAGATGGTCGCCCGCGTGCCCGACAGCATTGAAGAGCATGAAAAGGTGTGGTTTGCCCTGGCCTCTTATAATGTCGGCTTCGGCCATATGATGGATGCCCGCCGCCTGACCAAAAAGCAAGGCGGCAACCCGGATGCCTGGAGCGATGTCAAACAGCGGCTGCCGCTGCTACGGCAACGTAAATACTACCGGCAAACCCGCTATGGATATGCCCGTGGCGATGAAGCGCTGCTGTATGTGGAAAACATCCGTCGCTACTATCAGAGCATCATAGGCTACGAGCAGGCGCACAGTCAGCCGGTGAACAGCGAGGGGATCCGTCTGGTTGATGACTGGCAGACAATTACCCCGGCCGAGCAGAAAGGCAACGCAAATAATACAGTTAGCGACACCGCCGAACAGACGCTGGATGAGGTGCTGGATAAAACCAAAGCTAACAAAAGCGTGAGCCGCTGATCCTTTCAGCGGCAGATCTTTCGGGGAAAGGCGCGTCACTGCCGTAACAGGGAGTGACAGAACGAAGTAAACGGGTGGCAGGCATTGTCACCCGTTTTTTACTGGTCTTTTTTGTGGCTGTCCTGAGTTGCAGGGGCCTGATCGGCCTGCTGCCTCAGGGCTTTTTTCTCGGCACGGCGGCGTTTAAAAAAGGCCTGCAGCTGCTGGCGACACTCAGCATCCAGCACCCCGCCCTGAAACGCCACATGGTGATTCACCCCTGAATAACTGAGCAGGTTCATCACACTGCCCGCGGCCCCGGTTTTCGGATCCGACGCGCCGAAAACGACCCGGCCGATGCGGCTGTGCACCATGGCCGCTGCGCACATAGGGCAAGGTTCCAGGGTGACATACAGCACCACATCCAGCAGGCGGTAATTGCTGCATACTTTTCCGGCCTGACGCAACGCCATGATTTCTGCGTGTGCCGTGGCATCATGCTGACCGATGGAACGGTTCCAGCCTTCACCGATCACCCGGCCATTGAGTACAGCAACGGCGCCGACAGGAACTTCACCTTCGGCTTCAGCCAGGCTTGCCAGTTCAATGGCACGCCGCATAAAAAATTCATCCTGACTGTTGATGTCACTCACCACGGGGTCTCTGATCTCACAAGGTTTGGGCGGAGGATTATAAGCCAAGCGCCGCCTCCTCTCCAGTGCCTAAGCGTCATGATGACAGCGACCCGCCCCGCAGTGGGCACAATGGCTAAATCTCTCCTACTTTATATGAATAGTTACCGCTGCTGAGAGACCACCATCATGGACACTATTAAATCCCGGGCCGCCATTGCCTGGGGACCGAATCAGCCCCTGACCATAGAAGACGTCGATGTCCAGCTCCCCAAAGCCGGTGAGGTACTGGTGCGTATCGTCGCCTCAGGCGTCTGCCATACCGATGCATTTACCCTGTCGGGAGAGGATCCGGAAGGGATCTTCCCCGCCATTCTCGGCCACGAAGGGGGCGGCATTGTTGAGAAAATCGGTGCCGGGGTCACCACAGTACAAGTGGGCGACCATGTTATTCCTCTCTACACCCCGGAATGCGGAGAATGTAAATTCTGTCTGTCGGGCAAAACCAATCTGTGTCAGAAAATTCGCGACACTCAGGGCAGAGGGCTGATGCCAGACGGCACCACACGTTTCTCCCTCAATGGCGAGCCGATTTATCACTACATGGGCTGCTCAACCTTCTCTGAATACACTGTGCTGCCTGAAATTTCAGTGGCGAAAGTGAATCCGGCCGCCCCGCTGGAAGAAATCTGCCTGCTCGGCTGCGGGGTCACAACCGGAATGGGGGCCGTGCTCAATACAGCGAAAGTGCATAAAGGCAATACTGTCGCCATTTTCGGCTTAGGTGGCATTGGCCTGTCCGCCATCATAGGCGCCACCATGGCCGGGGCATCCCGCATTATTGGTATTGATATCAATGAGCATAAGTTCGCTCTGGCTAAAAAGCTGGGCGCCACCGACTGTGTGAATCCCAAGGATCACGACAAGCCTATCCAGGAGGTCATCGTTGACATGACAGATGGCGGCGTCGATTTTTCTTTTGAGTGTATCGGCAATGTCAACGTCATGCGCTCAGCACTGGAGTGCTGCCACAAGGGCTGGGGAGAGTCGGTTATCATAGGCGTTGCCGGTGCGGGTCAGGAAATCTCCACCCGGCCATTTCAGCTGGTCACCGGACGGGTCTGGCGCGGCACCGCCTTTGGCGGCGTTAAAGGCCGTACCCAATTGCCCGACATCGTGGAGCGTTACCTTCAGGGTGAATTTCAGCTGCACGATTTCATCACACATACCATGCCGCTGGATGATATCAACCAGGCCTTTGAACTGATGCATCAGGGTAAGAGTATACGTTCTGTGATTCACTACTGAACCGGGACCATGGTATGAAGCTGGACAATGTCAGTGACAACAAATGTTTTATCGCACAGCGCCCGGCAGGTACCGGGCGCTGTAGTATCTGACGGGCACTTGTGCCTGATCAGAAACCCAGGGGCAGACCGAAGGCAAAGAAGATCACCAGCACAACTGTCCACATCAGCAGGAAAGCCGCCGAGTAAGGCACCATCATGCTAATCACATCCCCGAATTTCAGTTCAGGTTTATATTTGCGCATAAAGGCCAGCACAACACCGGCATAGGTCATCATAGGGGTAATAATATTGGTTGAAGAATCGGCAACACGGTAAGCGGCGGTCACCAAATCAGGGGTCATATTCGGGTTCACCTGATACAGCATGGGCACAAAGATCGGCCCCAACAGCATCCATTTCGACGTCATGCCGCCCACAAACAGGTTGATGAAGGCCGTGGTCAGGATAAAACCGATAATCAGCGCAACCGGGAATGACTGCAGTCCCAGCGAGCCTAAGAAGGTCGCGCCCAGATAGGTCACGTAAGTGCCAAGGCCGGAGTAACTGAGCATAGCCAAAAAGTTATAGCAGAAGAAAGTCAGCACCAGAATATAGCCCATGGTATTCATTTGCTTGACCATGGCTTTGACCACATCCTGCAGCGATGTGAACTTGCGGGTAGTCACCCCATAACAAAGGCCCACCACAACAAACACAAACGAAATCAGCAGAATGACATTGTCCAGGTATGGCGTAATTTCCCGGCCAGCAGCATTGGTATAGGGAGCCAGCGGGCCTGTCACCAGCAGATAAATACCCAGCAGAGCCGCAAGCAGCCCCAATCCCGCCATCCGCAACCCTTTTTGCTCTTGCGTCGTCAGTTTGAAATCATCCAGTTTGAGATCATCCGGCAACTCATAGCTCATGGCAGACAAGCGCGGGGCCACAAAACGTTTGGTCACCCAGGCGCCAACCAGGGTCAGTATAATCGTCGAGACAACGATAAAGTAATAATGCATGGTGGCAGGGTTAAGTGGCTCACCGCTGGCCGTGGTAAATGGAACACCCTGCGATTCGGCAAAAATACGGGCATTGACACCCAGGATGACATCAGAAGGTGTTGCGGGGATCAAGTTCGCACTAAAACCCGCCGACACACCGGCAAATGCCGCGGCCATACCAATCAAAGGGTTCTTGCCCAACCCGGCATACAAAAGGCCAGCCAGCGGGATCAGCACCAGATAACCGGCATCGCTGGCAACGGATGACATGATGCCCAGGAACACGACCATATAAGGCAGCCAGCGATCACTGATGTGCAGGCCGACTTTCTTGATCAGCGCGGCCAGTAATCCGGAATGTTCTGCAATGCCCACCGCCAGCATCACAATCAGAATCACGCCCAGCACACCGCGCCCAAACGCCAGCCAGTTCTGCAGCAATGCATTATCGAACAGCCAACGGACATGCTCAGTATCCAGCATATTCTTAATACTGTGTGTGACTGCACCGCCGTCAGCCCCCATCACGTCAAACTGCATACCGCCAATCAGGCTGGTCAGCACCAGCACAACGGCGAACAAGAACATGAAAATCACCACAGGATCGGGGATTTTCTGCCCGGCGCGTTCAATGAACGCGATAATGCCCCGCGATTTTTGGCCAGGACTCAAGGCTTCACTCATAGTCGTACTTCCTTATTAAATCGAATGAGTATAAAAATCGCTAAAGACTACCCCATCAATGCAAGTCAGTAAAACCATTAATAATTAATAGAGAAGCATAAAAATTAACAAAAAAATCAAACAATCAGAATAAATAACCAAACGGTGATTTATATAAAGTTTGTTAAACCGCAATAAGTCTTAAGGTATTCCTGATGACAGGAAAAAGAAAAAGGCGCCTTGCAGGCGCCTTTCTTCAATAATTATGACTGTATTTGAATAAGGAAATTATTCCCACTCAATCGTCGCTGGTGGTTTACCGGAGATGTCGTAAACCACGCGGGAGATACCGTCCACTTCGTTGATGATGCGGTTGGATACCTTACCCAGGAAGTCGTATGGCAGGTGTGCCCAGTGGGCTGTCATGAAGTCGATGGTTTCTACCGCGCGCAGCGATACCACCCAGTCGTACTTACGGCCATCGCCCATTACACCGACAGAACGAACCGGCAGGAAGACAGTGAAGGCCTGAGAAACCTTGTTGTACAGGTCGGCTTTATGCAGTTCTTCAATGAAGATGGCATCCGCACGGCGCAGCAGGTCACAGTATTCTTTCTTCACTTCGCCCAGCACACGCACACCCAGACCTGGTCCAGGGAACGGGTGACGGTACAGCATGTTGTACGGCAGACCCAGTTCCAGACCAATCTTACGCACTTCGTCTTTGAACAGCTCTTTGAGCGGCTCAACCAGACCCATAGCCATATCTTCCGGCAGGCCACCTACGTTGTGGTGCGACTTGATGACATGTGCTTTGCCGGTTTTAGACGCCGCAGATTCGATCACATCAGGGTAGATAGTGCCCTGAGCCAGCCACTTGGCGTTTTGCAGCTTCTTCGATTCTTCATCGAACACATCAACGAACACGTGACCGATGATCTTACGCTTGGCTTCCGGATCCGCTTCACCGGCCAGAGCCGACAGGAAACGCTGTTCTGCTTTGACATGCACAATGTTCAGACCAAAATGATCGCCGAACATTTCCATCACCTGCTCACCTTCGTTCAGACGCAGCAGACCGTTATCAACAAACACACAGGTCAGCTTGTCGCCGATAGCACGGTGGATCAACATAGCCACAACCGATGAATCAACACCGCCGGACAGGCCCAGAATCACTTCATCGTCACCTACCTGATCCTTGATGCGGGCAATGGCATCCTCAATGATGGTAGATGGCGTCCACAGCTTCTCACAGCCACAGATGTTGAGAACAAAGTTTTCCAGCAGACGCAGACCCTGACGGGTATGAGTCACTTCCGGGTGGAACTGCACACCGTAGAAGTGTTTCTCTTCGTTCGCCATCGCGGCGTACGGGCAGGTCTCAGTGGCGGCGACTTTCACGAAATCAGCAGGGATTTCGACTACTTTGTCACCGTGGCTCATCCAGACGTCCAGCAGGGCGTTACCGTCTTCTGCCACAGCGTCTTCAATATTTTTCAGCAGCGCCGTTGGCTCAATCACTTCAACCTGCGCATAACCAAACTCACGCACGTGGGAACCGGCCACTTTTCCGCCCAGTTGCTCAGCCATGGTCTGCATGCCGTAACACACACCCAGAACAGGCACACCAGCTTCAAAAACATACTGAGGGGCGCGAGGTGAATTCTCTGCCGCGACACTCTCCGGACCACCAGACAGGATAATACCGTTAGGATTGAAATCGCGGATATCCGCCTCTTCCACATCCCAGCTCCACAGTTCGCAGTACACGCCGATTTCACGGATACGACGTGCGATCAGCTGTGTGTATTGGGAACCAAAGTCCAGGATAAGAATACGTTGATCATGAATATTTGTGGTCATTCGGGCAGTCTCAAATATCAATTGCAATCAAAAGGGGCGGCTCACCACCCCAGGAAAAATCGTCGGATTAACGCAGACCGGCTGCCTCAGCAACCGGTCCAGTCCGTGTGTTATGAGCCCATACGGTAGTTAGGCGCTTCTTTGGTGATAGTCACATCGTGAACGTGCGACTCTTGCATACCCGCACCGGAGATACGGACAAATTCCGCTTTGGTGCGCAGGTCTTCAATCGTTGGTGAGCCGGTCAGGCCCATGCTTGAGCGCAGGCCGCCCATTTGCTGGTGTACGATTTCTTTCAGGTGGCCTTTATAAGCGACACGCCCTTCAATACCTTCAGGTACCAGTTTGTCAGCCGCATTGTCCGTCTGGAAGTAACGGTCAGAAGACCCTTTAGACATCGCACCCAGAGAGCCCATACCACGGTATGACTTGTAGGCACGCCCCTGATACAACTCGACTTCACCCGGCGCTTCATCGGTACCGGCAAACATAGAGCCGACCATAACGCAGGATGCGCCCGCCGCAATGGCTTTACACATGTCACCGGAGAAACGGATACCGCCGTCGGCAATCACAGGGATATCATATTCATTAGCGACAGCCGCTGCATCAGCAATCGCCGTAATTTGAGGTACACCCACGCCGGTCACGATACGGGTTGTACAGATTGAACCCGGGCCAATACCCACTTTCACTGCACTGACACCGGCTTCGATCAAGGCACGCGCACCTTCTGCCGTCGCCACGTTACCGCCGACAATCGGCAGCTCAGGGAAAGCCGCACGGGTTTCGCGGATACGCTGCAGTACACCTTCAGAGTGACCGTGAGACGAGTCAATCAGCAGCACATCGACACCAGCTTCTACCAGCGCTTTCACGCGCTCTTCGTTACCGGCACCTGCGCCAACGGCAGCACCCACACGCAGACGACCCTGCTCATCTTTGCAGGCATTCGGCTTACGCTCGGCTTTCTGGAAGTCTTTGGCAGTGATCATGCCTTTAAGCTGGAACTGGTCATTCACCACCAGTACTTTCTCGACGCGATGCGCTTGCATCACGGCTTCGACTTCTTCACGGGACGCACCTTCCGTCACAGAAGCAAGACGCTCTTTCGAGGTCATCACGCTTTCTACTTTCTGTGTCAGGTCGGTCACGAAACGGATATCACGGCCGGTAATGATACCCACCAGCGCGTGGTTGTCATCTACAACAGGGAAACCGGCAAAGCCGTTTTCTTCCGTCAGACGTTTCACATCAGAAATGGTTTGGTAAGGCTTCACCGTCACCGGCTCCTGCACGACACCGGCTTCAAATTTCTTCACCATGCGCACTTCACGTGCCTGTTGCTCAATTGACATATTCTTGTGAATAAAGCCAATTCCCCCTTCCTGGGCCAACGCAATTGCCAGTCGGCCTTCCGTTACTGTATCCATGGAGGCAGATACCATAGGGATATTCAGAGTAATGGTCTTGGTCAGACGGGTGCGCAGATCGGCAGTGTTAGGAAGAACAGTCGAATGTGCCGGAACTAGCAGGACATCATCAAAGGTCAAAGCTTCTTGTTTGATACGTAACATCGCAATATCTCACACCATGTAAGGTTTTAAAGAAGGGATAAAATATTGCGAACAAATTATACGTACGAAGCAAACGTTTGGCTAGAAAAAATTAAATCTTTTTTATTGACACTTTTCCGTTGATACGTAATATATTCCGGTTTAAGTGACCAAGCTGCGGGCCGTAGTTCAGGGCCTCTCTACGCCTGTACGCTTTTCAGCCTTCCTTGCGGCTACATTCATTTGATACTGCTATCAAAATCGTGCACCATCCTCTTCAGAACTAATTTCCTGCAACCACAGGTTTCCTTGTCGTGAGTCTTTACAGTACTGCCTCATCCCAGAATTCGCGTATCTATACAGTGTCCAGTCTGAATGCTCAGGTTCGCCTTTTGCTTGAGAATGAAATGGGGGTTGTCTGGCTGGTCGGTGAATTGTCTAACTTTTCAGCGCCGGTGTCCGGTCACTGGTATTTCACCCTGAAAGACGCCCGGGCACAGGTTAAATGCGCCATGTTCCGGGGCAACAACCAGCGTGTCACCTTTCGCCCGGCGAACGGCAACCAGGTGTTAGTGAAAGCGCGGCTGTCGCTCTACGAGCCACGGGGTGATTATCAGCTGATTATCGACAGCATGCAGCCCGAAGGGGATGGCCGTCTGCAGCAGCAGTTCGAAAAACTGAAAATGCAGCTGGCAGCAGAAGGATTGTTTGCCCAGACACTGAAAAAAACGCTGCCTGAGCAACCTAAACGGGTGGGCATTATCACCTCAAAAACCGGGGCTGCCCTGCACGATATTCTCCAGGTGCTCAAGCGCCGGGATCCCAGTTTACCTGTCGTTATCTACCCCACTATGGTACAGGGTGAAGGCGCCGCTATCTCGATTGCGCAGGCCATAGGCCGAGCCAACACACGCCTGGAATGTGATGTGCTGATTGTGGGACGTGGCGGCGGCTCACTGGAAGATTTATGGGCCTTTAACGAGGAAATTGTGGCCCGCACCATCGCAGCCAGCCAGATCCCCATTATCAGTGCGGTCGGTCATGAAGTGGATGTGACGATCGCAGACTTTGTCGCCGACATGCGGGCACCCACACCTTCCGCCGCCGCCGAACTGGTCAGCCGCGATCTCAGCGCACAGATGCAGAAAATCCATCAGCACCAGCAACAACTGCGGCATGCAATGCGGCACTATCTGTCCGTCAGGCAAAGCCAGCTCGTTCGCTGGCAACACAGGCTGGATCGCCAGCATCCGCAAGTACAACTTAACCAGCAAAGCCAGCGCCTGGATGAGCTGAGAAGCCGTCTGGAACGGGCGATGCGCAAGCAGGTGTCAGACCGTCAGCAACACCTGCATCGCAGTGACTATAAACTGATGCTGCATTCACCGGCCCATCAGCTGGAAAGGTTAGGTACTCAGCTGGCCACCAACCAGCGTCGTTTACTCGATGCCATGGACCGCAGGCTCGTTAAAGCCAGCCACCAGCTGGCTCTGGCGACTGAAAAACTCGATGCCGTCAGCCCGCTGGCAACACTGGCCCGGGGTTATTCGATTACCCGCGACGAGAACGGCCAGGTGATCCGCAGTGCCAGCCAGGTTAACACCGGTGATACACTGCAAACCACGCTGGCCGATGGCAATATACGCTCTATAGTCAGCGACTAGTATCATCGCTCATCCTGTCAGGCAGCGACTTCCACCAACATACAGGCGCTGATCAGACGTTGGGTATACGCCTGCTGCGGATGGTCAAAAATCTGCTCAGGCGTACCCTGCTCGACCACCTCACCACGCTGCATCACCATCACATGGTCTGAAATGGCACGCACAACGGCCAGATCATGGCTGATAAAGACATAACCAATGTTATGGCGACGCTGAATGTCTTTGAGCAACTCCAGCACAGTGAGCTGTACCGAGCGGTCTAACGCCGATGTCGGTTCATCCAGCAGAATAAACTTAGGCTCAGAGACCAAGGCGCGGGCAATCGCAATCCGCTGACGCTGACCGCCGGAAAACTCATGCGGATAGCGGTTGATACTGGCGGGATCCATGCGCACCTCGTCCAGTGCTTTTCGCGCCTTCTGGATGCGCTCACTTTTTGTCATTTGGGTAAAAACAGTCAGAGGTTCAGTGATGATCTCACCGATGGTCATCCGGGGTGACAGTGAACCATAGGGGTCCTGAAAGACCATCTGCATGTGACGCTTGAGTTCAAAACGCTCTCTGGCCGTCATCTCGCCCAGTTTCCTGCCATCAAAGCTGACAGCACCACTAAA
Source organism: Photobacterium arenosum (assembly GCF_014841115.1). Classification (GTDB taxonomy): domain Bacteria; phylum Pseudomonadota; class Gammaproteobacteria; order Enterobacterales; family Vibrionaceae; genus Photobacterium; species Photobacterium arenosum. Next base: position 86,640 of record NZ_JACYTP010000012.1, on the reverse strand, counting down.
CGGCAGCAATTGCATCAGAGCGCGGCCGAGAGTGGATTTTCCCGAACCGGATTCACCAACAATTCCCAGCGTTTCTCCCTGCCGTAATGTCAGACTGATGCCCTTCACCGCATCCAGGTGTTCGATCGGCTGGCCCAGCCAGTTTGACTTCAGCACATAGCTGACTTTGATATCCTGGGCGTCCAGGATAACGGGGGCGTGATGCTTATCGCTCACCTCGCCCGGCTTAGGCTCAGCGTCAAGCAGCATTTTGGTGTACGGGTGCTCTGGCGCATGAAAGACCTTGTCAACATGACCGGCCTCAACCACTTCGCCTTTACACATCACCACCACATCATCGGCAAAATGGCGCACCACACCAAGGTCATGGGTAATAAACAGAATTGCCATCCCCATCTCAGCCTGGATCTCTTTAAGTAACGACAGCACTTCTGCCTGCACTGTGACATCCAGCGCTGTGGTCGGCTCATCCGCAATCAGCAGGTCAGGCTTATTCGCCAACGCCATGGCAATCATGATCCGCTGTAGCTGCCCGCCGGAGAACTCATGAGGATAGTGACGAAGTCGCTTGCGCGGCTCAGGAAGCTGTACCCGCTCAAAGAGCACCAGCGTTTCTTCCATCGCCTCTTTTCGCGTGACATCGCGGTGGCAGCGAATCGCTTCAGCCACTTGCTCCCCAATTGGCATATAGGGATTGAGCGAAGTCATAGGCTCCTGAAAGATCATTGCTATCTTACCACCTCGGTAGCCCCGCAACACGTTTTCCGGCAGCGATAATAAATCGGTTCCCTGAAAATGAATCTGGCTGTCGGGATCGACCCAGGCATTTTTCGGCAGCAGCCCCATGACAGCGCCAGAAGTGACGGATTTACCTGAACCCGACTCCCCCACCAGTGCCAGAGTCTGGCCTTTGTCCACACTAAAGCTGATTTGCTTTACCGCATCAACGATGCCTGTCTCCATGGTGAATGATACTGACAGCTTGTCTACCGTCAGCAGCGGACACTGCTTATCCATACCGGAATCCTTTTCCTGATCTTAATAAATGATAATTATTAGCAAATGAGAATAAATCAAAGGAGTGGAATTGGCTATCAATGAGTATGGTTCATGCGGTAAAAAGTGAGAAAACCCGTCACAGATCGGCTTTCGCACTGGTAGTAACAGGTCACTCCGTGGTTTTATCTGCCAGAGTATAAGTGATCAAGGCTTGAGACTTTGACTTGAGTTCATTGCAGTGCGCACAGAAATAACTGGTGGCACCACAAGCATTGAGGCTTTCTAACGGGTGTCCGCAATCGTGACAAGTGGCATGTTTTATCGCCCTGCGTTCGCAGTGAAGACAAAAATAGCCTTGATGCTGCCAGACAAGATTGAGCCGGCATTCCGGACAAAGTGGCTGAGACATATCGCACGCTCCTGAGTATGCAGATCAGTGTTATCTGCTTAAGTGTATCAATAGCAGAGATCGGCAACAGTGGCTTGATCAACGACAAAGTCCCGGCTGATCAGCGATCACCTCCAAAAAGAACATTTATCAATACAGTTCCCGAAAGCATAAGTTACATGTTCTGTATATGAATTTTAAACAGCACAAAAGTCTAACCAAGTGTTCTATTTAGATAAGATCCAGCATATATGGAAATTCGAAATCAGTTCGCTTGCTCGCCTGTCAGTGCTGTATTTACAGGGGCTTAGCGTCATAGTGATACGATCAAAAACAAGTCTGCTAACAGGATAATCTTCGCTCATCGATCCCTTTCCCCCGGTAACATGATCCTCTGGCGGTTTGCTCTGATCAAAAAAAACCCGGCTCAATCAGCCGGGTCTGGGTGTTTACTGGTTGCGGTCCCTGTTCTTCAGGGCATTGGTCAGGCGTTTACGCTGCCGCTCCTGAGACACAGTCAGCTTCTGACGTTTCTCATTACCAAATGGGTTATCACTGTTATGGAAGTGAATCCGGATCGGTGTTCCCATCATGTCCAGTGTCTTACGGAAGTAGTTCATCAGATAACGCTTATAGGAACCCGGCAGGTCGTTCACCTGGTTCCCATGCACCACAACGATGGGCGGATTATAACCCCCTGCGTGGGCATATTTCAGTTTCACCCGGCGGCCGCGGATCATAGGCGGCTGGTGGTCATCCTGTGCCATTTGCATAATACGGGTCAGCAGGGAGGTACTGATACGCTTAGTCGCCGACTGGTACGCTTCCTTCACAGATTCGTACAAATGGCCCACACCCGTGCCGTGCAGGGCAGAGATAAAGTGGATGCGAGCAAAATCGACAAAGCCAAGCCGGCGATCAAGCTCTGATTTCACCCGCTCTTTGACTTCGTTATCCAATCCATCCCACTTGTTCACTGCGATAACCAGCGAACGGCCGGAATTGAGCGCAAAACCAAGCAGGCTCAAATCCTGATCCGAAATATTTTCACGGGCATCAATGATCAGCAGCACCACGTTGGCATCTTCAACGGCTTTCAGTGTCTGGATAACCGAGAATTTCTCTACCGCTTCATTCATATTCTTGCGGCGACGCACACCTGCGGTATCAATCAGCACGTACTCCTGACCGTCCCGCTCCATCGGAATGTAAATGGAGTCACGCGTGGTGCCGGGCATGTCGTAAACAACAACACGCTCTTCACCGAGAATCCGGTTAGTCAGAGTCGATTTGCCCACATTCGGGCGACCGATAATCGCCAGTTTGATAGGTTGTTCCTGCAGTCGCTTATAGGCAGCTTCTGCATCTTCTTCTGTCAGGTTAGCCTTTTCGATGGCATTGGCGGAATCCAGGCTTTCGATATCGACAAAGCCGTCATCTTCCTCGGCCTGGCGTGCTTTCCATTCTTCAACGAAAGGTGCCAGTGCACGCTCCATCAGCGCGGTCACACCACGGTTCTGGGCTGCGGCGATCTGATACATAGCATCCACGCCCAACTGCCAGAAATCCGCACAGGCGCTGTCGGCATCAATACCGTCAATTTTATTCACAACTAAAAATGTCGGTTTCTGACGGCTGCGAAGGTGCTTGGCAATGGCTTCATCCGATGCGGTAAGGCCAGCACGGCCATCAACCAGAAACAGTACAACATCTGCTTCTTCGATGGCGGTTAGCGATTGCTCCGCCATTTTGGTCTCGACACCTTCCTCGGAACCATCAATACCGCCGGTGTCGATGACAATGAATTCGTTCTCTTCGAGCTCTGCTCGACCGTACTTACGATCCCTGGTTAGGCCAGGAAAGTCAGCGACCAGCGCATCCCGGGTGCGGGTAAGACGGTTAAACAACGTCGATTTACCCACATTCGGGCGCCCGACAAGGGCAACTACAGGAATCATAATGAGTTTACCTCTATCTTTTTCATCATCTTAATGACAGTAATGTCTGTCTCAAACGACAATCACTACGTCAAGGGTAGAATAACAACGGCCCCTGATGTGAATACAAACAGGAGCCGAAGCGTTAATCTTATCACAGAATATGCCTGTGACTAAGGCAAATGCATTTTGCTCAATTTGCCTTCTCGGGTCACCACCAGGTAGCCATCTGACAGCGCTAACGGCGGGATAGCAATGCCGCTGCCATCGGTTTGCTGCTGGGCAAGAAATTCACCCGTATGGGTATCCAGCCAGTGCAGATAGCCCAGGCTGTCACCCAGCACTAATTTCCCATTGATCACAGACGGAGCACTGAGAATGCGGTGAGCAAGCTCAGTATTTTGCCACAGCTCTGTGCCACTGCGAATATCCACGGCTACCAGGTGATCCTCTGCCGTTACCAGAAACAGCAAGCCGCTGTCGATCACAAAGTCAGTCGCTGAAGAGTAGTTGCGTTTCCACACCTGTTGGCCACTACGCAGATCAATGGATACCAGATTGCCGTTGTATCCGGCAGCATACAGGCGGTCACCGTTAATCACAGGTGCAGCATCGACGTCGACCAGGCGATCAATTTCCGTCGCTCCCTGCGGCTGGCCGATAGGCTGTTGCCACAAAAGCTGGCCGTTACGAATGAAAGCACCCGCCAACCGACCGTTGGCCTGCCCCCAGAATACTCCGCCGGAGATAGACACAGGCGAGCTGTCACCACGCAGCGTCAACGATGGTACTTCGCTGCTGATTTGCCATTTAGACGCACCGGTTTCTGCATCTAAAGCCTGTAGAATGCCGCGGCTGGTGTTCACCAGCAGCAGGCCTTCATCCGCCAGTGGTTTAGCCAGCACTTCGCCATCAATATCAACACGCCAGGCTTGCTCACCGGTTTCTGCATCCAGCGCAATAACTTCAGCATTTTCACTGCCGATAAAGACTTTGTTGTAAGCCACCGTCAGGCCGCCAGACAACTTAGCATTGTCGCTGCCGGCAATCTCGTGCTCCCACACGCTCTTACCCGTCGCCGGATCTAAAGCTTCCACCTTGCCTTCACGGCTGGCTACAAACAACTTCCCGTATCCCGTCACCGGAGACAGACGCGAGTAATAATGCTGTACGCCTTCATCAATATTGCGTGTCCAGTCCTGAACAGGCGTGAACTGGTTTTCAACCGCAGGAAGAGGTGCCATTTGCACCGCTTCTTCTTCACTGGCACAGCCGCTCAATACACCAATAGCGACAGCGAGCGCTACAGCTTGCTTCAATAGCTTTCGCATACTCTGTCGCCTTTACTGGGCCAGATCGTCAAGTTTAATTTGCAGTGCCGGAGAAGCGCCCAGTTGCTGTGCGCTGATATAAGCATCACGAGCTCCTGATTTATCCCCTTTCTGCAGCAAAATATCACCGCGCAGTTCAGCCACTTTACCCTGCCAGCTTTCCGCTTTCACTTTGTCCAGTTCCGCCAGTGCATTGTCGTAAGACTGCTGAGCCGCCAGAATTCGCGCCAGTCGGGTGTGAGCCACAGGCAACAGAGCAACATCTTCTGTATGACTGATAGCCCAGTTTAACTGCTCTGCTGCAGCGTCCAGTTCACCTTTATCCACCTGCACTTTGGCCAGTTGCAATGCAGCCAGCACCGCATACTGACTGCTTGGGTTATCATTGATAAACGTCTGAGCCTGACTGACAGCCTCGTCGCTGCCACTGTCCAGAGCCTGTACAGTCTGAGTATAAGCTTCAGAAGCCAGTTCCTTAGCAGCCTGCACTTCTCCCTGATAATAACGCCAGCCATACAGGCCGCCCAGGCCAAGTACGGCACCAAGCACAACGGCTTTACCGTTCTCTTTCATCCATGCCTTGATGGATTCAATCTGTTGCTCTTCTGTGGTATTGACGTCCACGTCCTGTCCTCTCTTAAATCAATTCTGCCAGCTTAGCGGCAACCTCTGCCTGAGCCAATGTTTGCTGCTCACCGCCACGGAGATCCTTAACGACTACAGTACCTTCTGCAATTTCGTTCTCCCCCAGAACCAGAGCAACAATCGCACCCACGTTATCTGCGCGTTTAAACTGTTTCTTGAAGTTACCGCCACCAAAGTGATTCATCACTCTCAGTCCCGATACGGCTTCGCGCAGGGTTTCAGCCAGCTTCATGCCTGCCATCAGTGTACCTTCACCGGCAGTCACTACGTAGACATCTACACTGCGGCGAACGTCGGTCAGCTCCAGGGTTTCCAGCATCAGTACCAGACGCTCCAGGCCCATAGCAAAGCCCACGCCTTGCGTCGCTTTGCCACCCAGCTGTTCAACCATACCGTCATAGCGGCCACCACCACATACAGTGCCCTGGGCACCCAGGCTGTCGGTGATCCACTCGAAAACCGTGCGGTTATAATAATCCAAACCACGCACAAGGCGTTCATTTACCTGGTATTCGATGCCAGCAGCGTCTAATAGTTCACACAAACCTGAAAAATGCGCCTTGGAATCATCATCCAAATAGTCAGACAAGGTCGGCGCATCGGTCAAAATCGCTTGTATATCTTTATTTTTGGTATCCAGCACACGAAGAGGATTGGTGTACATACGGCGCTTGCTGTCTTCATCGAGCACATCAAGATGCTGCTCAAGGAATGCAATCAAAGCATCGCGATACGCAGCACGGGCTTCAGAAGAACCAATAGAGTTCAGCTCCAGGCGTACATGCTTATCAATGCCCAGTTCACGCCACAAACGTGCCGTCATCATGATCAGTTCTGCATCAACATCCGGCCCTTCAATGCCAAACACTTCTACGCCAAACTGATGGAACTGGCGATAACGGCCTTTCTGCGGACGCTCATGGCGAAACATGGGGCCCATATACCACAAACGCTGTTCCTGATTGTACAGCAGGCCATTTTCGATACCGGCACGTACACAACCTGCTGTCCCTTCAGGGCGCAGTGTCAGGCTGTCACCGTTGCGGTCTTCAAAGGTATACATTTCCTTTTCGACCACATCGGTCACTTCACCGATGGCACGCTTAAACAAATGCGTCATCTCGACAATCGGCATACGAACTTCATTGTATCCGTAAGCGCTGACGACTTGTTTCGCGGTATTTTCCACTTTCTGCCAAAGCGGAGACTGAGTTGGGAGGCAATCGTTCATGCCTCGAATTGCTTGAATTTGTTTCGCCACGTTGATTCTCAATTAACCGATGGGGATTAAGTTCGAATGAATAGAACTGAATATATAAGTTATGCAGGACGTTGTGAACCTTACCCCGAAGGATTCCGGGGTAAGTCAGACAGAAAAGGCTTACTTTTCGATGACGTCAATCCGGTTCCGCTGATCCATCATGGACGCTTTGGCCCGGATCTTGGTTTCCAGCTGATCGATCACATTGTCATTATCAAAACGCTCTTTCTGGCGCACACCGTCTTCATAGAAGGCGCTCTTACGGTTACCGCCGGCAATGCCCATATGGGACACTTCTGCTTCGCCCGGCCCGTTAACCACACAGCCAATGACAGAGACGTCCATAGGAATAGTGATATCTTCCAGGCGCTGTTCCAGCTCGTTAACTGTGCCAATCACATCAAATTCCTGACGTGAACAGGTTGGGCAGGCAATAAAATTAATGCCGCGGGAACGGATTCGCAGGGATTTCAGGATATCAAAACCGACTTTAATTTCTTCGATGGGGTCGGCGGCCAAAGAGATACGCAGCGTATCGCCAATTCCCTCAGCCAGCAGCATGCCCAGGCCAACGGCAGATTTGACGGCGCCGGCACGCGCGCCACCGGCTTCAGTGATACCCAAATGCAAAGGTTGTTTGATCTGCTTTGCCAGCCTGCGGTACGACTCCACAGCCAGAAATACGTCAGAAGCTTTAACACTGACTTTGAATTGATCAAAATTCAGCCGATCCAGAATTTCAACATGACGCATCGCCGATTCAACCAGCGCATCAGGCGTTGGTTCGCCATATTTCTGCTGAATATCTTTTTCCAGCGAGCCGCCGTTTACACCGATCCGGATTGGAATATTGTTGTCGCGAGCACAGTCCACCACAGCACGGATACGATCTTCACGACCGATATTGCCAGGGTTAATGCGCAGACAGTCCACGCCATACTCCGCCACTTTCAACGCAATGCGGTAATCAAAATGAATATCAGCCACCAAGGGCAGATTCACCTGTTGCTTAATCGCTTTAAAAGCTTCAGCCGCATCCATAGTGGGCACTGAAACGCGGACAATATCTGCACCGACTTTTTCCAGTGCGCGGATTTGTGCGACCGTCGCTGCCACATCTGTAGTACGGGTGTTGGTCATTGACTGCACCGCAATCGGTGCACCATCACCAATTGGCACCTTACCCACATAAATTCGGGTGGAAGGACGGCGTTTAATCGGAGACTCGTTATGCATCTTTCATTCTCTGTTTACAACGGCAACTTCAACCTGGCGACTCTGCCAGCCGGGTAGCCGCTCAGATCAACTGGTTCACCTTTGAAGCTCATTGTAACAACACTCGGCGCACCGAGCACTATCTTAAACGGGGCCTGTCCTTCAATAGAGACAACATCGCCGCTGGATTTGATACCTGTATCAAGTTGTTTGCCATTGGCATCACGGATATCAATCCAGCAATCACCGTTAAAAGTCAGTTGCAGATCAGGTGCCGGCGCTTCTTCCGCAACCGGGGCTGTAACGCTAATCAGTGAGTCATTGGCTTCATCAAAAAGCACATTGCCTTCATCATCAATCACGCTGCCCGCAGGCATCTCGCTGGTGCTATTGTTAGCAGCTTCATCGAAGGTGTTGAGCGGTAAATCATCACCGCCAGCAGTATTGCTGTATGGGTCGTCAGCGGGACTCTCTTGCGTTGCCCCTTCCGCAATCGCACTCACGTCGTCTGTGTTCAGCGTTCCCGCCATATCATCGACCGTACCGGCCAGTGATTCATCCAGAGGCGGATTCGCTGGCGATACTTGCTCAGAAATAACCGGGGTTTCCGTTTTTTGCTCAGTTTGCCACCACCAGGCTGCTGTCATACCGACGATCACAGCCCCCAGCAGCCAGGTCAGGCCCATGACACGGTTATCGTGTTTGTCACGCTTGGTTTTACGTGAAAAACTTTGCATAGTCTGGGCTTGCGGCTGCCCCTGACCAATGCTTTCAAGTTTGTTCAGTACTTCGTTAACATCAAGACCGACAAATTTTGCATACGAGCGGACATAACCACGGGTAAAGGTGGCCATCTGAGCTTCATCAAACCGGTTGTTTTCAATGTCATCGATTACAGACATCCGCAAGCGCAGTCGGCTCGCTACATCCTTTTGAGAATAGCCAAGCTGCTCACGCGCCTGGCGTAGCATATCTCCGGGACGAATGACGTCTTCCGTTACTCGTTCTTCGTTCTGTTCAGTATTCATTGGCTAGATAATTCTGATATTGCTGAGAATCAGGAAATTGTTGTCGCAACAATTCGGCATATTTTTCCACCCGATCAAGGCGACCGCTCTGGCGTGACGACTGAATTTTAAGAACAAGACTATCAGCAGTCTCTCCGTATCGCAGACTGAATGCATCCAGCCTGGCATCGGCCAGCTGGTAATCACCACCAGTCAACTCCAGTCTTGCCAGCTGCAACATAGACAGCGGACGGTAAGGCTCATGATCCAATGCTTTTCTGAAATAATCTGCAGCTTGTGTCGCATCACCATGTTTTATGCTGCACAAAGCCGCATTTTCATACGTCGCTGAAGCCTGAAAATAATCCGGCTGTAAAACAGCACGCATAAAGGCGCTATCTGCTTCATCAAACCGTGCTTCATTACACAAGAATACACCATAGTTATTAAGCACATCGCCATTTTTGGGGGAATATTGCAATGCTCGGACATAGAGCGCTTCAGCTGAACGGTTTTCACCCACTTGTTGGTAATAATGTGCCATGGCAAGTTGTGCTCTGGGGTGATCCGGCGCAACGTCTAAGGCTTTCTGTAAATTTTGCTGTGCTCTCTGCCGCTGACCTTGTTCAAGATAACTGAGTCCGAGTGTCACTCTGGCATCCGCCACCGCAATGGGATCCACACTGCGATCCTTCGCTGTTGGGTCAACGGTTACACAGCCCACTAGCAAACAAGCGGCAAAAAAGCCGCTTGTGATCGGATACAGGGTCCAGCGTATCATAACAACTCCTTGCTCACATCCATTCCGAGCTTTATGTTATTGTTATCAGACTGCTTTTACTGGGATTGGTTCCCCTTTCGCTTGTTTTGCCATAGTACGTTTTGTGCGGTCAATCACATCACCAACCAATTGCCCACAGGCAGCGTCGATATCATCACCACGTGTTTTACGCACAGTCACAGTAAAGTCGTACTCCATCAGTGTTTTCATGAAGCGGTCAATTCGTGAATTACTTGGCTTACGATAGGGTGAACCCGGATACGGATTGAAAGGGATCAGGTTAATTTTCGCCGGGGTGTCTTTCAGCGTATGCGCCAGTTCCCGCGCGTGTTCCATGCCATCGTTCACATGATCCAGCAGTATGTATTCCACCGTGACTTTGCCGCGGTTGGCATTCGAGGATGCGATATAGCGACGTACCACATCCAGGAAAGTCTCGATATTGTACCTGTCGTTAATCGGCATGATTTCGGAGCGCAACTGGTCATTACCGGCGTGCAGAGAAATAGCCAGTGCCACATCTATCTTACCTATCATCTGCTCAAGACCAGACACGACGCCTGACGTTGACACAGTGACACGGCGCTTCGACAGACCAAAACCCAGGTCATCGAGCATGATTTTCAGTGACGGAATCAGGTTTTTCATGTTCAGCAATGGCTCACCCATGCCCATCATGACCACGTTGGTGATAGGACGGCGGCCCGTTTCTTTCTCAACACCGATCTCTTTGGCAGCGCGCCATACCTGACCGATAATTTCTGACACTTTCAGGTTACGGTTAAACCCTTGCTGTGCAGTAGAGCAGAATTTACAGTCCAGCGCACAGCCCACCTGAGAAGACACACACAGGGTGGCACGGTCATCATCGGGAATGTACACAGTTTCAACATCCTGATCGCCGACACGCATGGCCCACTTGATAGTGCCGTCGGCCGAGTGTTGCGCTTCAGATACATAAGGGGCACGAATCTCAGCCACGGCTTTCAGTTTCTCGCGCAGCTTCTTATTGATGTTGGTCATTTGATCAAAGTCATCGCAACCGAAATGATACATCCACTTCATGATCTGATCCGCGCGGAAGGCTTTTTCGCCCAGCTCTTCGGCAAAATACTGCCGCAGTCCTTCGCGATCGAAATCCAGCAGATTGATTTTGGCATTCGTCATCGGTTGTCGCCTCACTAAAAAATGACAGATCCTGCACCCGGTATGTCAGGGAACGCTGACCCAGGGTGGCCCCAAATAGCGGGAAGATTCAAGGCGCGAAATTGTACAGACTTTATCGGCGTGTTTCCACTTTTGCTGCTAATGTCAGCTAAGCAGCTGATTACAGCTTAGCTGACGCCAGCCAGCGCCTCCATCAAACCTTAATAGATAAAAAAGATAAAAAAACGGGAAGCCTTGGCTTCCCGTTGTATCCGGCTTTCAGATCATGAATCAGTCACGAGGACAAATTTCATCCTCGGAAAAGAAATACGCAATTTCACGGGCTGCAGACTCTGGGCTGTCAGAACCGTGTACGGCATTCAGGCGAGTACTTTCTGCGTAATCGGCACGCAGTGTACCGCACGCAGCTTCTTCCGGGTTGGTTTTACCCATCAGCTCACGGTAGCGCGTAATCGCATTGTTGCCTTCCAGTACCTGTACCATCACAGGGCCAGACGTCATGAATTCAATTAACGGCGCGTAAAACGGCTTGCCTTCGTGCTCAGCGTAAAACCCCTGTGCCTGCTGTTCAGTTAAACGCAGCATTTTCGCCGCAACAATCGTCAGACCAGCGCTTTCTAAACGATGATAAATTGCACCGATCTGATTACGGCCTACTGCATCCGGTTTTACAATTGAGAAGGTACGTTCAATTGTCATTATTATATTCCTTATACTCAGTTCACTTCTGGCAGGCAGGTTTCCCTGTCCCATAGCGCTTACTGTAACAGCAACGCGGCAATATTTGCCACCCCAAGCCCCGTCGCGCCCGCTGCCCAGCGTGCATCAGCACCGTCACGGAAGCAAGAAGCCAGATCGAAATGAACCCAGCGGCTGTCATCGCTGACAAAACGGGACAAAAAAGCAGCAGCATTCGAAGCACCGCCCATACCACCACCTTTCACAGCACGGCTGTTGGCGGTGTCTGCGTAATCAGACGGACAATTATTCTGGTGCCATTTTTGCAGCGGTAACGGCCACGCGGGCTCATTAACCAGCTCAGACAATTGCTGCGCTTTGCGCAGCAGCTCAGGCTGCATGGAGAAGATAGCGTTATAATCCTGACCCACAGCCATCATAGCCGCACCGGTCAGCGTTGCGGCATCTATGATCAGCGGTGCCTTCATTTCACCGGCTTTGATCAGGCCGTCTGCCAGTACCAGACGCCCTTCAGCATCGGTATTGACCACTTCCACCGTCAGACCATTCTTATAGGTCAGAATATCGCCCAGCTTGTAGGCATTACCGGCGACCATGTTTTCGGCACAGCACAAAATCAGTTTAACGCGCTTTTTCAGGCCTTGTTCAATGGCATAGGCCAGAGCAGCTGTCACTGTTGCCGCACCGCCCATGTCGCATTTCATCGCCACCATACCGGCACTGGACTTGATGCTGTAACCACCGGAGTCGAACGTAATTCCTTTACCGACCAGACAGGCATGCACAGGTGCATCCGCATCCCCAGTAGGGTTAAAGTCCAGCGTCAGCATCACAGGCGGACGACTGCTTGCACGGCCAACACTGTGCGTACCAATCCAGCCTTCGGTCAGTAGTTCGTCGCCAACCAGTACCTCGTGGGTGATATTGTCGCCGGCCACGCTTTTCAGGAAAGTTACCGCATCCTGCGCCAGTTTTTCCGGGTACATGTCTTCCGGCGTCGCATTAACAACCTGACGTACCCAGTCTGCACTGCGACGGCGTGCGTTCAGCAACTCCAGCTCGTCGTCATCCTGGGAAGCCCATTGCACGTCCACCGATTTGCGTGTTGCGGCAAAGCCACAATAAAACGCCCACTGGCGCTCGTAGCTCCAGCCCTCGCCGCTCAGGCTGACCTGAGTCGCCCCCTGAGAAGAAAGCTGACGAGCAGCCTGCTGAATGCGGCGCAGTACAAAATCATCCTGATAGTGAATGAGCACGCTGTCCTGCTGGTAAGAGACCAACGCTTTATCGCCCCAGGCACCCTGACTCGGTTCTGCGGAAAGTAGTACGGTAAGCATATCTGTGTTCCCTAAGTTGAAAACGCACAACAGCGTGAACTGTTGTGCGTAAAAATAGACCGGAGAATGAAATTAATCCTGGGCCAGAATGTTCGCCAGTGTGCGTACACCCATACCCGTTGCGCCCACGCCCCATTTATCACTGGCCGATTTACGGTAGGTACCGCTGCAGTCTAAGTGCAGCCAGCCATGCTTATAGTCTTCGACAAAGTAAGACAGGAAAGCCGCCGCTGTACTTGCACCCGGCATGAAATCGCCGGTTGAAATGTTGGCCAGATCAGCAAAGCTGGATGGCATCATACGACGGTGATGTTCGCCCAGAGGCAAAGGCCACAAACCTTCGTGCTCTTCACTGGCGGCAATCAGTGCTTTCTGCGCCATGCTGTGGTCAAAACTGAACAAGGCATGGTAGTCATTACCCAGGGCATTCTTCGCCGCGCCGGTCAGGGTCGCACAGTCAATGATCAGGCCCGGCTTTTGGGCACTGGCATAAATCAGGCCATCCGCCAGTACCAGGCGGCCTTCTGCGTCTGTGTTGAGGATTTCAACCGTCTTGCCATTTTTGTACGTGATGATATCGCCCAGTTTAAAGGCACGACCCGATACCATGTTTTCCGCACAGCACAAGATCAGCTTAATGCGCTTTTGCACACCGCGGGCAATCGCCAACGCCAGACCACCGGTGGCCATTGCTGAGCCACCCATGTCGGCTTTCATCGCCGCCATCCCTTCAGAAGGCTTCATGCTGTAGCCGCCGGAATCGAAAGTAATGCCTTTACCGACCAGGCACGCAGCAACAGGTGCTTCGGCGTCACCGCTTGGGTTGTAATCAAGAATGAGCATCGCAGCCGAGCGTTCTGAGCCACGGCCAACAGTATGAATACCGATCCAGCCTTCATCCAGAAGATCGTTGCCTTTAATCACTTTGTAACTGACATGATCAGGGGCCAGTGATTTGATAAATTCACCGGCACGGTTCGCCAGATGCGAAGGATTCACCACTTCTGCACTCTGGTTGATAATATCGCGAACCCAGTTGGTGGCGGTCAGACGCGCCTGCAGTTCCGCTTCATCTTCATCATCCAGCTCAGGCCAGCTGACACTGTTGCCCGGCTTGGCATTACGGTGTCCCTGAATGAAAGACCAGATGGTTTCCAGATCCCACTCTTCGCCACTCAGAGTGACTTGCTTGATACCCTGACCGTCCAGAGTCCGGCCGGCACGCTGAATCAGATTCAGCACATCGTCGTTGGTCACATGAATCTGAACACCGTTAGCGGTATAAGAAACCAGTGCATTCTCACCCCACTGCTCAGCAGCAGCGTCCTGAGTCAGAAATACTGACATAGTAGAAGACATGTAAAACTCCTTGAGTATATGCCCAACGAGCACTCACAGCTCGTACAGGCGGCATGCTTAAGACTTCCAGAAAGCCGGATTCTGTCCTTCGGCTGTCTGTGCCTGATAGGCCATAGCCCGCATCCAGTCACACTGAATTTACTGTGTTTATGGTGCATGAATGCGTAATTTCAAGTTAAGCAATGCGAAAATACAACAAAGCGGACCTTTTGGTCCGCCATTTAGTTTTGTCAGTGCAGGCAATTTGCTGGCTGTCACTCACATATCAAAGCGATTGGTTTACCTTGCCGTCAAATAGACAAATAAACAAGGCATTTGCCACAAGATTAAGAGAATGATCGACTATTAACGAATATCCACTCAGTCCTTTTCTTCCATCCAGCACAATTGCACCGCTTCCAATACTTTTTCCCCGCAGTGGTTTGGGTCATCATCAAACTCGTCCAGCGCCAGAATCCAATCCCGTAACTCGACAAAATGAATGCTTTGCGGGTCAACGTCCGGATGCTCTTCCAGCAAGGCAATGGCAATGTCTCTGGAATCAATCCACTTCAGTCCCATGATTCACCTGCCCCCGTTGCAAACAGAAAGTATTAAAAGTGTAGCAAGCCCGTCACCAAAGGGGGACGGGCTTGCTGATTAATGGTTTTCGCTGGCCAGATTGATGGTGTAGCGAGGAATTTCAACCACCAGATCTTCATCAGACACTCGGGCCTGACAGCCCAGACGAGACTCAGGTTCCAGGCCCCATGCCTTATCCAGCATGTCATCTTCCAGTTCTTCACTTTCGTTCAGTGAATCAAACCCTTCACGGATAATGACGTGACAGGTTGTGCAAGCACAGGACTTTTCACAGGCATGCTCAATACCAATGCCGTTTCGCAGTGCCACATCCAGCACAGTTTCGCCACTAGATGCATCCAGCACAGCGCCTTCTGGGCAAAGTTCTTCATGGGGTAGTACAACAATTTTAGGCATGCCTAAACCTCATCAATCGATTGACCGGCCAGTGCCTCCCGAATGGATTTATCCATACGGCGTGCGGCAAATTCCTGGCTTGCTTTATCAGTTTTCTTAATACCGGCTTCAATCGCACGCGGGTCTTCACCCTGACGCAATTGAACCAGCTCCATCATGGCGGTTTCCAGTGCTTCACGCTCTTGTTTCGACAGCAGAGTCTCGCCATCGGCAGCCAAGGCAGCAATCAGCCCTTCCAGTACCCGATCCGCCTCTACGCGCTGCTCAGCCAGTGCACGGGCATCTTTATCTTCACGAGCATGTGTCATCGAATCGCGAATCATGTTGGCAATCTCGTCATCCGTCAAACCGTAAGACGGTTTGACCTGAATGGACGATTGTACACCAGAGCTTTTTTCCATCGCGGTGACCGACAGCAACCCATCCGCATCTACCTGGTAGGTGACGCGCACATGTGCCGCGCCCGCGGCCATCGCAGGGATACCACGCAGGGTAAAGCGGGCCAGTGAACGACAGTCTGCGACCATTTCACGCTCACCTTGTACCACATGTACAGACATCGCCGTCTGGCCGTCTTTGAAGGTGGTGAATTCCTGCGCGCGGGCAACCGGGATAGTAGTGTTACGGGGAATGATCTTTTCGATCATGCCGCCCATGGTTTCAATACCCAGTGACAAGGGAATCACATCCAGCAGCAACATCTCAGAATCGGGTTTGTTGCCGGCCAGAATATCGGCCTGAATTGCCGCACCGATAGCGACCACTTTATCTGGGTCAATCGATGTCAGCGGTGTTTTGCCAAAGAATCCGCCCACCATCTCACGCACCAGTGGCACGCGTGTTGAGCCGCCGACCATCACGGTTTCAATCACTTCATCAAGTTCGATACCCGCATCTTTCACCGCCCGGCGGCAAGACATCAGCGTCTTTTTCACCAGCGGCTGAATCAGGGTTTCAAACTGAGCTCGGGTAATCTGCCCCTGCCAGCCCAGCACGTCAATCTCAGCACTGTCGCTGTCGGTCAGAGCCACTTTGGCGTCTGTGGCCACATCCTGCAGTGCACGGCGCTCGGACGCTGTCAGGACGTCACTGTGACCACTTTGTGCCAGAATCCACTCCGCCAGCAGATGATCGAAATCATCACCACCCAGTGCTGTATCACCACCGGTTGCCAGAACTTCAAATACGCCTTTAGACAAACGTAAAATCGAGATATCAAAGGTACCGCCACCAAGGTCATAAACGGCAATCACACCTTCCTGACCAGAATCCAGACCGTAGGCAATGGCTGCGGCGGTGGGTTCGTTCAGCAAACGTAATACTTTGAGGTTGGCCAATGACGCCGCATCTTTGGTACCTGCACGCTGAGCATCGTCAAAGTAGGCAGGAACCGTAATCACGACACCTTCCAGCTCACCGCCCAAGGTCGCCTTCGCACGCTCAGTCAGGGTTTTCAGAATATCCGCAGAGACCTGAACTGGATTGACCTTACCGCGGCGAGTCAGCAATTGCGGTAAACCTGACTCTGATGCCTCAAACTGATAAGGCAAATTAGGGTAACGTTGCTGAATATCGGTCAGCGAGCGTCCCATCATGCGTTTAACGGAAATAATGGTATTCGCAGGATCCTGCTGGGCCAGTTTTCTGGCTTCGTCGCCAACGAGAATGCTTTGCTCATTATAATGAACAACAGAAGGTAGAATTGACTTGCCTTTCTCGTCGGGCAGGGTCTCGGCCACGCCACTACGCACAGCAGCAACGAGAGAGTTGGTCGTTCCCAAGTCAATACCTACCGCCAGTTTATGTTCGTGCGGTGCAGCGCTTTGACCAGGTTCAGCAATCTGTAACAGTGCCATTGTCCTTCCTGTGGGCTTTAAGCTGATAAGTAAATAAAATCAGTCGAACAGCGTCTCTTCCAGACGTTCGACCTCGACTCGCAGCTTTTCGATGAATTTGAGTTTACGTACTGCGTCTGCTGCTGGTTCCCACTCGCTAGCTTCCAGCAATTGTTTCAACTCACTGAGTTGGGCTTTCTGCAAACTGACTGCCTGCTGTTCAAAATCAAACAGAGCGGACTCAGGATCCTCAGCGGAAGGGATCTCTTCCAAGGCCTCACGCAGTTCCATTTGCTGCATCAGAAATTCAGGATCCTGCAAGGTCTGCTGTTCGGCGCGAATATCAACGCCGTTTTCCGCCAGCATATACTCAGCACGAGTCACCGGGTTTTTCAGGGTCTGGAATGCGTCATTGATGTGAGCAGCTTTTTGAACGGCCATCAGTCGATCGCGCTCAGAAGCTGTAGCAAAGTTATCCGGATGAAAACGTCGCTGCAGGTCACGGAAACGTGTGGCAAGAAGGCTACCGTCCAGTTCAAACTGGAAAGGCAGGCCAAATAGTTCGAAATGATTCATATGGCGTCTGATATCGGTTTACAAGCAAGAGGCGCGAAACAGAATGCTCGCGCCCAGGCAATGTCTCGCCGTCAGCGAGTATTAAACGTTGAAGCTTTCACCACAACCACATTCGCTAGACACGTTAGGGTTGTTAAATTGGAAACCTTCATTCAGTCCTTCTTTGACGAAATCCAGCTCTGTCCCTTCCAGGTAAACCAGGCTCTTGGCATCGACGATCACTTTGACGCCGAATTGCTCAAAGACCTCATCGCCCTCGTCGATATCATCAACGAACTCAAGGACATAGGCCATACCAGAGCATCCTGATGTTCGGACACCCAAGCGCAGGCCTAAACCTTTGCCCCGATTTTCCAGGAAAGCCGCAACACGGCTCGCTGCAGTTTCAGTGATGGTAATGGCCATGAACAACAACCCTTATTTCATTAATTACTTTGATGTTTCTTTTTGTAATCGCTAACAGCGGCTTTAATGGCGTCTTCAGCCAGAATTGAGCAGTGAACCTTCACTGGCGGCAGCTCAAGTTCTTCAGCAATCGCTGAGTTTTTGATCGATGCGGCTTCGTCTAAGGTCTTGCCTTTCACCCACTCAGTGATAAGTGAGCTGGATGCGATAGCAGAACCGCAGCCGTAGGTTTTAAAACGTGCATCTTCAATAATGCCTTCATCAGACACTTTGATTTGCAGTTTCATGACGTCGCCACATGCTGGCGCGCCAACCATACCGCTACCGATATTTTTATCATCTTTATCAAATGAGCCCACGTTCCGCGGGTTCTCGTAATGATCAATTACTTTGTCACTATAGGCCATGGTAATTTCCTCGAATTCGTGAAGACCGCAACTTAGTGGTGTGCCCACTCAACTGTGTTCAGGTCGATTCCCTCTTTGTACATATCCCAAAGCGGTGACATCTCAC
The DNA here is from genome assembly GCF_014841115.1 of Photobacterium arenosum. Taxonomy (GTDB): domain Bacteria; phylum Pseudomonadota; class Gammaproteobacteria; order Enterobacterales; family Vibrionaceae; genus Photobacterium; species Photobacterium arenosum. The sequence goes on along the minus strand of NZ_JACYTP010000012.1, from coordinate 68,207 downwards.
GCAGTTTATCTACTGCGGTACGGATCTGCGAAATTGCGTAGTCTACTTCTTCTTCTGTCGTGAATCGACCAAAAGAGAAGCGAATTGAACTGTGAGCCAATTCATCATTCAGGCCCAAAGCACGCAATACGTACGAAGGCTCCAAACTGGCTGATGTACAGGCAGAACCGGACGAGACCGCCAGATCTTTCAGCGCCATCAGCAGTGACTCACCTTCAACAAACGCAAAGCTGATGTTCAGATTGTTAGGAACACGCTGCTCTAGATCACCGTTGATTGTCATCGCTTCAATGTCTTTTACGCCGTCCAGCAAGCGGTTACGCAGAGCCAGAGCATGCTGACGGTCCAGGTCCATATCTTCTTTCGCGATACGGAAGGCTTCGCCCATACCAACGATTTGATGGGTAGCCAGGGTGCCGGAACGCATACCACGCTCATGACCGCCACCGTGCATTTGTGCTTCCAGGCGAATACGTGGTTTACGACGCACATACAGTGCACCGATACCTTTAGGACCGTAAACTTTGTGCGCAGACAGGGAAATCAGATCAACTTTCATTTCCTGTACATCAATCGGCAACTTACCAGCAGACTGAGCGGCATCAACATGGAAAAACACGCCACGTTCGCGGCAGATTTCACCAATCGCGGTAATGTCCTGAATCACACCGATTTCGTTGTTCACATGCATAATGGAAACAAGAATGGTGTCTTCGCGGATGGCGTCACTCAGCTTAGCCAAATCGATCAGACCGTTTGACTCAGGCTCCAGGTAAGTCACCTCGTAACCTTCACGCTCCAGCTGACGGCAAGGATCCAGAACCGCTTTATGTTCTGTTTTGCAGGTAATGATGTGCTTACCTTTTTTGCCGTAGAAGTGCGCAATACCTTTGATCGCCAAGTTATCAGATTCTGTTGCACCTGAGGTGAACACGATCTCACGTGGGTCCGCATTCAGCAGGTCTGCCACTTGCTCACGGGCATTATCAACCGCTTCTTCAGCCTGCCAGCCAAAACGGTGGGAACGGGAAGCCGGGTTACCGAAGTTACCGTCCATTGTCATGCATTGCACCATTTTCTCGGCAACGCGTGGGTCTACAGGGCAAGTAGCGGAATAATCTAAGTATATTGGCAATTTCATCTTCATCTCCAAAAACACGGGCCGCTGGGCGCTAGGAGCGAACATCGACACCTATAGTGGCGCTGTCGTGTGTATTCTTATGTCCAAAAGACGACTTCTGAAGGCGCTGATCCTGGCGGTCTGACACCGTCAGTACGTCGTTGTCCTGCATCAGTTCACCGAGCGTAATATTGTTCAGAAAGTCACTGATGCGCGCGCTGAGGTCATGCCACAGGGTATGAGTCAGACAGCGTACACCACCCTGACAATCCCCTTTACCGTGGCACTTCATGGCATCAACTGATTCGTCGACGGCCGCAATTACAGTGCCAACAGCAATTTGATGCGCCTCTTCGCCCAGTCGGTAACCACCGCCCGGACCACGCACGCTGGCCACCAGGCCGGCTTTACGCAAGCGAGCAAACAATTGCTCCAAATAAGACAGTGAAATCCCCTGACGCTCTGAAATATCAGCCAGAGGTACTGGACCTTCCTGAGAATGCAGCGCAACGTCCAACATGGCCGTGACTGCATACCGTCCTTTTGATGTCAATCTCATAACACACCGCTACCTACTCGAATCTATGGCAGCAGTGTCGCATACCCGACTAAAATGGTCAAGTATATACCCGACTAATTTAGTCAGGCATTATCTGTACATTAAACAACTACTTTTTCTGTCCGGCGAGGGATTTTTGTACCGATGACAGCACACCGCGCAGGATATTCAGCTCCTGCTCTTCGGGTCTGGCGCGCACAAACAGGCGCCGTAATTTTGCCATCACCATGCCGGAACGGCTGCTGATGAACTGTGTCTGCTCCATGACGTCGTACAAATGGTCAAAGAACTTTTCCAGTTCCATGGTGCGCGGGTATTCAGGCAAACTGTCATCGGCAGGAAACGCTTGGGATTCCTTATCCAGACAGGCCATGCGCACTTCATAACTGATCGTCTGCACAGCCATCGCCAGATTCAGCGAACTGTATTCCGGGTTAGCGGGAATATACACGTGGCAGTGGCACTTTTGCAGCTCTTCGTTGGTCAAACCAGTACGTTCACGACCAAACAGCAAGGCAACCGGGTGAGCCGGCGCTTCCTGAATGGCTTTAATGCCACATTCTCGGGGATTGAGTTGCGGCCATTCCAGACTGCGGGAACGGGCGCTTGAACCGATCACCAGGCCGCAATCGGCAATGGCTTCATCCAGGCTGTTAACAATACGGGCATTTTCGACAATATCTGCCGCGCCGGCAGCCAGCGCGATAGCCTGGCCATCAATTTCACAAGCGGGCTCGACCAGAACAAGCTGGCTCAACCCCATCACTTTCATCGCTCGTGCCGCTGAGCCTATGTTGCCTGAATGTGATGTGCCCACCAGCACCACGCGGATTTGATCTAACATGACGGCCTGTTTTCCAACTCTGATTCCAAAACCGGGGGATTTTAGCACAGCCTTCTGTAAAGTGGGGAAAACATTGTAAGCGAAGCCTGGCAGTTAATTCCGTCCTTATGCTGGATAAAAAATCACCACTTCCTTTTTACTCAGGCTCTGATATACTCGCCGCCGCTTTTTAGTTCTTTAACATCCGTTGGGAAGATCCTATGCATCCGATGCTAAATATCGCGATCCGTGCTGTCCGTAAAGCCGGTGACCATGTCGCTAAGTCTTTAGAAAAACCGCAAGGCATTGAAGTAAGTAAAAAAGGCAACGACGTTGTCACCAATATCGATCACGAAGCAGAAGCTATCATCATCGATACTATTCTGAAGTCTTATCCTGATCACTGCATCGTCGGTGCAGAGTCCGGCACCAAAGAAGGCCGCGACAAAGAATGCCAATGGATCATCGACCCAGTGGATGGCACCAATAACTTCGCGCGCGGTATCCCGCATTATGCAATTTCTGTTGCCCTGCGTATGCGCGGCCGTACTGAAGTCGCCGCTGTTTACGATCCTGCCCGTAACGAACTGTTCACCGCAACCCGCGGTTCTGGCGCACAGCTGAACAGCCAGCGTATCCGTGCCTCTCAGCCACGTAATCTGGCCGGTACGGTTCTGGCAAGCAGCCTGCCTTTCACTGCCAAACAACACTCTGAAAGCTACGCCAAAATTCAGCAGGCGATGTTTGTTGAATGTGATGACATGCGTTTGTCCGGTTGTACCGCTTTGGATCTGTGCTATCTGGCCGCCGGCCGTGTAGACGGTGTGTTCAAGCTGAGTCAGAAGCCTTGGGAAATGGCCGCCGGTGAGCTGATTGCCCGTGAAGCTGGCGCCATCTGTACCGACTTCACCGGTAACACCAATTACCTGACCTCTGGCAACATAGTTGCCGGGAATGTGCGCGTCGTGAAGCCTATGCTGGCGAAAATCCGTGAACACGGTAGCGAAGCACTGAAAAAATAATACTGCACTGAAAACCACTGTCTGTACGGTGGTTTTCAGCAGCCATACAAAAAGCCCCGGCAATCAGATTGCCGGGGCTTTTTTACGTCTTCGCCAACGTTTAAGGGCAGAATTTAACCTGCCCCAATCGCCATTACGGCATGGCGTCGAATTCTTCGCCTTCTTTTTCCACTTTTGGCGGCATCAGGTGCTCACGGGTAATACCCAGTTTCAGCGCCAGTGCCGAAGCGACATAGATAGAAGAATAGGTACCGACGGTAATACCGATCAGCAGTGCTGTGGCAAACCCGTGGATCATAGTGCCACCTTTCATAAACAGGGCGATCACCACGAACAAGGTGGTCCCTGAAGTGATCAGGGTACGGCTCAGGGTTTGAGTAACAGAGTTATTCATCACCTCTGCCGGGCCACCTTTACGCATCTTGCGGAAATTCTCACGGATACGGTCAAACACCACTATGGTGTCATTGAGTGAATAACCGACAACCGTCAGCAGCGCGGCGACAATCGTCAGGTCGACCTCAATTTGCAGCAGTGAAAAAATACCAATAGTAATGATGACATCGTGAGTCAGCGACAGCACAGCACCGGCGGCCAGACGCCACTCAAAACGCATGGATACATACAGCAGAATACAGATCAATGAGACCAGAATAGCCAAACCGCCCGCTTCCGCCAGCTCATCACCGACGTTCGGGCCGACAAACTCAATCCGGCGCATTTCGACACTCTGGTGCGTGCCTTCACGGAGTGCATCCAGGATTTGATTGCCCAGAGTTTCACCTGCCACGCCTTCACGCGGCTGGAGACGCACCATGACATCACGGGCCGTTCCGAAATTCTGAACAATAGCATCGCCAAAGCCGGACGCTTCGAGTGAATCACGAATCTGGCCCAAATCCGCAGGCTGTTCAAAACCCACTTCAATCAGGGTACCGCCTGTGAAATCCAGCCCCCAGTTCATGCCTTTAGTGACAACAATAGAAATGGAAGCAATGATCATCACTGCAGACAAAACAAAGGCCAGCTTCGACCAACGCATAAAGTCGATCACTTTATCCGCTTTCATTAATTGAAACATGTCAGCGTCTCCTTAGATCGACAGTTTATCGATGCGCTTACCGCCATACAGCAGGTTCACCAACATACGGGTGCCCACGATAGCCGTAAACATAGAAGTCAGAATACCGATAGACAGCGTCACCGCGAAGCCTTTAATCGCCCCCGTACCTACCGCAAACAAAATAATAGCGGTGATCAGCGTGGTGATGTTGGCATCAGCGATAGTGCTGAAAGCATTGGCGTAACCTTGCTGAATCGCCTGCTGCGGGCTGCGACCATCACGCAGCTCTTCACGAATCCGCTCGAAGATCAGCACGTTGGCATCCACCGCCATACCTACTGTCAGTACAATACCGGCAATACCCGGCAAGGTCATAGTGGCGCCCGGAATCATGGACATCACACCAATGATCAATACCAGGTTCATCGTCAGGGCCAGGTTGGCAATCAGACCGAACTTGCGGTAGTACAGCAAAGTGAACAACATCACGGCGACCATACCCCAGATACAGGCCTGGATCCCCATGTCGATGTTCTGCTGACCCATAGAAGGACCGATAGTGCGCTCTTCCACAATTGAAATTGGCGCGATCAGTGCACCAGCACGCAACAGCAGTGCCAAATTGTGCGCTTCAGCCTGGCTGTCAATCCCGGTAATACGGAAATCACGTCCCAGCGCGGTCTGAATAGTTGCCTGGTTAATCACTTCTTCGTGTTTTTCCAGAATCACTTTGCCAGCCGGGGAACGCTTGCCGCTGTCTTTATATTCAATGAACAGCGTTGCCATCAGCTTACCCACGTTATTACGGGAGAAAGCTGTCATTTTATTGCCGCCTTCACTGTCCAGCTTGATGTTCACCTGCGGGCGACCATACTCGTCATTGCTGGATGTGGAATCGGTAATGTGTGAACCTTCGAGGATCACCCGCTTTTTCAGCACCACAGGATTACCGTCACGGGAGGTTTTCACCTCGCTGCCCGGTGGTACACGTCCTGCAGCGGCGGCAGCCAGATCCACATTGGTGTCCACTTCACGGAATTCCAGGGTTGCGGTTGCACCCAGAATTTCTTTGGCACGTGCCGTATCCTGTACGCCCGGCAGTTCCACAACAATGCGGTTAGCGCCCTGACGCTGAACCAGTGGCTCTGCTACACCCAGTTCGTTAACCCGGTTACGCAGAATAGTAATATTCTGAGCAACGGCATAGTTCCGAATTTCCTGCATCCGCGCTTCAGTGAAGCTGGCGGTGAGTGCAAAACCACTGCCTTCAACGAACAGCATGTCCGGGTGCGAAGCCGACAGTGTACGCTTGGCTTCTTGTACTTGCTCGTCGTTACGAAGCCGGATTTCCACCCCGTCGCCTTTCACTGAAATCGCACGGTAACGGATACGGGCTTCACGCAGCTCAGTACGGAAAGTATCTTCTTGCTGGCCCAGCAGTTTATCCATCGCAGCATCCATATCCACTTCCATCAGAAAGTGCACACCGCCGCGCAGGTCCAGGCCGAGTTTCATTGGGGTGGCGCCCAGGCTTTCCAGCCAGGCAGGAGTAGAAGGTGCCAGGTTCAGAGCAACAACATAGTTATCGCCAAGAAATTGATTCATTAAATCGCGGGCACTGATTTGTGTCTCAGTGTCTTTGAAGCGGACCAGAATAGCCCCGTTTTCGAATGCGACAGATTTGTAGGAGAGTTTATCTTGATTAAGCTGCTCGGTAACTTTATCCAGCGTGGCCATTTCTACCGAGGCGCCACGCGCCCCGGAGATTTGAATCGCTGGATCTTCACCGAACACATTGGGAAGTGCATAGAGCAAACCGATGAGCAGTGCGAACACCACCATCAGGTTCTTCCACAAGGGATACCGGTTTAACACTGAGAAGATCCTTCAAAGCCATAAATTACAGTGATTTCATTGTGCCCTTTGGCAGAACGGCAGAAACAAAATCCTTTTTGATGGTAACTTCAGTTGTGTCGTTCAGTGCGATCACAATGTAGTCATTTTCCGCTGAGACTTTGGTGATCTTACCCACCAGGCCGCCATTGGTCAGCACTTCATCACCTTTGCCCATGGCAGACATCAGGTTTTTATGCTCTTTCACCCGCTTGGCCTGCGGACGGTAGATCATGAAGTAGAAAATTACAGCAAACAGAGCCAGCATGATAAACAGCTGCATGCCGCCACCTTGTGGAGCGCCTTCTGCTGCTGCATGTGCCTGAGAAATAAAAAGACTCATTTATTCACGTCCTCGTTATAGTTAAACGTTTTTTAATGGTGGAACTTCGCGGTCCCGGCGCGCGTAGAACTCTTCTACGAATGCGTCGAAACGATCTTCTTCAATCGCCTGACGAATGCTTTCCATCAAACGCTGATAGTAGCGTAAGTTGTGGATTGTATTAAGGCGTGCACCCAAAATTTCATTACATTTATCCAGATGATACAGGTACGCCTTCGAGTAATTGCGACAAGTGTAACAGTCACAGTGCGGATCCAGTGGACTTGTATCCGTTTTATGTTTCGCATTACGGATCTTGATCACACCGCCAGTCACAAACAGGTGGCCATTACGGGCATTACGGGTTGGCATCACACAGTCGAACATGTCGATACCACGGCGCACACCTTCAACCAGGTCTTCCGGTTTACCGACACCCATCAGATAACGCGGCTTATCTTCCGGTAATTTCGGACAAGTATGCTCCAGCACACGGTGCATATCTTCTTTCGGTTCGCCAACGGCCAGACCGCCCACAGCGTAACCGTCAAAGCCGATCTCAGTCAGGCCTTTGACCGATACATCACGCAGATCTTCATAGACGCTGCCCTGTACTATACCGAACAGAGCATTCTTATTACCCATTTTATCGAAATGGTTACGGCTGCGTTTTGCCCAGCGCAGTGACATTTCCATCGATGTCTTCGCTTCGTCATGCGTCGCCGGATAAGGCGTACACTCGTCGAAAATCATCACCACATCAGAGCCCAGATCGTACTGAATTTCCATCGACTTTTCGGCGTCCATGAAAATCTTGTCACCGTTGACCGGGTTACGGAAATGCACCCCTTCTTCGGTAATTTTGCGGATATCACCCAGGCTGAACACCTGGAAACCGCCTGAATCGGTCAGAATCGGGCCTTGCCACTGCATAAAGTCATGCAGATCGCCGTGCAGTTTCATCACTTCCTGACCAGGGCGCAGCCACAGGTGGAAAGTATTACCCAGCAGGATCTGTGCACCTGTGTCTTTTACTTCTTCCGGCGTCATACCCTTTACGGTGCCGTAAGTACCCACAGGCATGAATGCCGGCGTTTCTACCGTACCGCGTTCAAAGACCAGACGGCCGCGACGTGCACGTCCCTGGGTTTTATCTAATTCAAATTTCACAAAGCCTCCAAAAGCCAGAGAAACAATCTGACGTTAAGTCGATGCAAAAGGCCCATCGCCTGATGCACTGCAACCCCCAATCAATCAGGATCGCGAACTGTCCGGCCTAAGACCAGACAGTGATATTGAGTAAAAGTTCAGCTATTCAGGCTGCCGCGCCAGAATTCACGCACACAGCCAGACACTGGCTCAGCGCAGCCGATTCAGCGCTGTCGCCGGGTGATGAACATAGAATCCCCGTAACTGAAGAAACGGTAACTGTGTTCAACAGCCTGCTGATAAGCGCCCATGGTATTTTCATAACCGGCAAATGCGCTCACCAGCATGATCAGGGTGGATTCCGGCAGGTGGAAATTGGTGATCAGCACGTCCACCAGCTGGAACTCGTAGCCAGGGAAGATGAAAATATCCGTGTCGCCAAAGAAAGGGACCAGTTCGGTACCGTTCTTCAGGGCATCCTGAGCCGCACTTTCCAGCGAACGAACAGAAGTGGTTCCCACTGCAATCACCCGGCCGCCACGGGCTCGGGTGGCCTGAATCGCATCAACCACCTCTTGCGGAACTTCGACGTATTCTGCGTGCATATGGTGATCATGAATATTATCAACCCGGACTGGCTGGAAGGTGCCGGCACCTACGTGCAAGGTCACGAAGGCAAACTCGGCCCCTTTTGACTTGATATCCGCCAATAGTTGTTCATCAAAATGCAGCCCGGCGGTCGGAGCAGCCACTGCACCGGGTTTGGCATTATAAACCGTTTGATAACGCTCTTTGTCTGCTTCTTCGTCCGGACGGTCGATATAAGGCGGCAAGGGCATGTGACCAACCTGCTCCAGAATCTCCAGTACCGTCAGCGCACTGTTGAAGCGAATTTCAAACAAGGCATCGTGGCGGGCAACCATTTCGGCTTCAAACTCGTCATTTTCGCCCAATAACAGTTGGGTGCCCGGTTTGGGTGCTTTAGAAGCCCGAACGTGAGCCAGAATGCTCTTATCATCAAGCAGTCGCTCGACCAGCACTTCCAGCTTACCGCCACTGGCTTTACGGCCGAACATACGCGCCGGGATCACCCGGGTATTGTTAAATACCAGCAGGTCACCGGGACGCACCAGATCCAACACATCTCTAAACGATTTATGGCACACATCACCGCTGTTACCGTCCAGTTGTAACAGGCGGCTGGATGAACGCTCCGGCTGCGGATAACGTGCAATCAATTCATCGGGAAGGTCAAAGTGAAAATCTGAAACTTGCATTTTTTAGGCCCTAACTTACAGCAGGCAGCTAGTATAGGCCGCCACACTGCAATATCAAGCCCGGAGAAATGTTATGAAATGATTTGTTGTCAGCCTTTCTTGCGCGAACGCCACAGAAGCAGGCCGACGAGTCCCAGCAGCCATGCCAGCGAATAGCTTCCCCCGCTGTCATCGCTACCACTGCTCTCCACCCGAAACTGTTCCAGCCCCGCATTGCTGTAGTCTTTCAGAAAAGGATTCACGCTGAACACAGCTGCCGGATTGGGACGGAAATCGCTGCCAGCGACAGCGGCTATCCAGTCAAAATAGGAAGGGACTTGGGTATAGACTCCGGGCAGATTGCCGGCACACCCTTCGCCGAAGCTCACCAGCCCCAGCAGACGCAGGCCAAAATCCGGATCACTGCTGGCCTGCGGATCCTGCCAGACTAACGGCCCGCCTGAATCACCAAAGCAGCTGTCGCGGGATAAATTAGGTGACGGAGGAGAGGCGCAGACAAAAATACTGTACACCCCGGGGTGCACCGAACTCCCCCACAAGTTGTCACAGACCCGGTCGGGTACGCCAGACAATACCGTCTGTTGCAGCTGAGTGGAACCTGCAGAATCCGGATCCGGTGTCACACTGCCCCACCCCGAGATCAGTAAATTGGCTGGACGGTTGCTGTTTGCCACCCAAGTATTGGCAAATTCAGCATCCGCCCGGTTCTGGGTCGGGACAGACGCTATCTGTATCGGGATCGCAGTTTCCGGCAGATCCAGGCTCAGGCGGATGATGGCAATATCGTTGTTAAAATTACTGCTGTTGTAACTGGGATGCACATTGATTGCGCTGACAGGGACAGCATTTCTGCTTGTCGCACTGAATACCGATGTAATACCGGCCCAGACTTTCACACGCAGGGGAGTGGCAATTCGGCCGCCATTGATAATGCAATGCGCCGCTGTCAGTATGATGCGAGGAGCAATCACCACACCGCCACACAGGTACACTTCTGTGCCGTTATCAGAAAAATCAATATTGATAAACGCCTGCCAGGGAATATCTCCGGGCACAGCGGATATACCACCAACAATTCTGGCTGTTGGTTCGAATTGCTCCGCCTGGGCAGGCGACTCATCAGTCTGTGCCTTCGCCAGCCCTGACACAAAAAACAGGAAAGCCAGCAATAACAGACTGTTAGTTATGGGGGCTTTCATAACTGCTACCCTCATGATTTACAGTCGCTTAATTATAATTCTCACTGTTATTGCGCCATTGTCACTTATTGAGAATTTGGACGGATAGTTCATTGCAGAGGATAAAGCAGACAGAGTGGCATCAGGCTCTGGAGGGACAAGCATTCAATACCGTTGATAATAAAAATAATTTTACGGGGCAGTTGTTAATACGCCTCTCAGATACTGAGCATACTGAACTGCCCTTGTTCAGCTTTCACCGCCCTGACTTCTGCGCCACCAGAGCATCCCCAGCAGTGCAAGCATGCCTCCTGCCGTTACGCTCCCCCCCGATCGACTCGCCATAGCGCTACTCAATGCACTGATAGCACTGTCTTGGCTGTTCTGAGTGTCTGTCTCAGACGTCACTGAGGTATTTTCGGCATTGAGGGCAAACGGATTAAATGCAAAAACAGAGTCCGGGTAAAAGTTAAAACCGTCTCCCGCTATCAAAGCAATCCAATCACGATAATGAGAAACCTCAGTATAAACAGCAGGGAAATCCGCTCCGCATTCCGCCCCAAAGCTGACTAAGCCCACCAGCCGAAAACCCAGATCACTATCGGCGCTGGCCTGGGGGTTCTGCCACACCAATGGACCGCCGGAATCGCCCTGACAAGTGTCACGCTTAACCGCAGGATCTGGCGACATCGCACACACAAACATTGCACTCTGAGACGGTTCAACCACTGAGCCCCATACCTGTTCGCAATAATCGTCCGGCACGCCAGCAAGCAACGCATGCTGCAGCTGCCGGGCCGAGGTGGCCCCGGGTTCAGTTGAGGTCCGGCCCCACCCGGACACCAGTAAATTCTGACCGCGCTGGCTGTCGGGCACAAAAGTATTGTCAAATGCCGTATCGGCCTGTTGCTGTTCACTCACAGTGGCCAGTTGGATGGGCTGGGCACCTGCCGGAATATCCTTGCCCAGGCGCAGCAAAGCAATATCATTGATAAAAGTCTCTTCATTAAAACCCGGATGTAGATCAACCGCTGTCACTCGCAGGGCATTGAAAGCAGTCACAGAGTCCGTCGAGGTAATACCCGCCCAGACAAATATCTCATCTTGCTGCGCTGCGACTGAGTTTTTGATAATGCAATGTGCGGCTGTCAGTACTGTATTCTTATCTATGATGACACCACCGCACTGAAAGACATCATGGCCGTCGTTGCCGGCGTCAATATATACCAGCGCCTGCCACGGAATGTTTTCCTGATATGTCGGGTTGCCGCCAATGATCCTGGCTACCGGTTCAGTACGGGCTGAGGCACTGGCTTGCTGCACTTGCTGTTCGGCCAACACAGTGCCTGAAATCAGTGGCAAGGCCAGTACTGCGGCTAACGGCATGAATGAAAAGGCGTTCATAGTATTCCCTCACTCCCTGGGCAAAGCATCGCAGCAAAAGGGTTACATAGGAACTCATGAGTCTATTAATATGACTCAGGCAATGCGACTAAACTAAGGCGACCAAACTGCTTGCTTTAACTAAGGATAGTGGCGTTTTTTCGCAATAAAGTCCGCAACTGCGAAAAGAGATCCAAAAAGTTTTACCAGTGCCTCAGAATGACAGCATCATTATGTTTCACTCTACACTGTATCTGATACTGCACGCAGTCACTGCACCGCAGCCCGGTATTGCTGCTACAGTGTCAGGCTCACTCTTATCTAACGGCAGCAATAGATGTTGAATTCACTACTATGAACTTCCTGGCACACCTTCACTTGGCTGATCATTGTCAGAGTCATCTGGCGGGCAACTTGCTGGCCGATTTTGTTCGCGGCGATCCCTACCGCGATTATTCTTCTGATGTGGCAGCAGGTATCAAGCTTCACCGCTTTGTCGATAGCTATATCGACAGCCAGCCTGAAGTCAGAGCCTGGCGCAGAGCGTTTCCGCCGGACATCCGCCGGGTAAGCGGTATCGCTCTGGATATGATCTGGGATCATTACCTCGCCCGCCACTGGCAGACTTTCCATGCCTTACCCTTGGCCGCATTTGTTGAACAGGCGCGTAAAAACGTTGAAGGCTTTGAGGGAAATGAACCGGACCATTACCGGCAAATGACGCAACGTATGTGGCAGCAAGAATGGCTGATTCAGTATCAGCAGGTTGCCAGTATTCATCAGGCATTGGAACGCATGGCAATTCGCCGCCCGAAGTTAAGCTCGCTGGCTGAATGTCCGCCTTTTCTGGCCGGGCATTATCAGGAGCTGGAACAGAGCTTCTTCATTCTCTATCCAAGGCTGATGGATGCATCCCAAGCATTCTGGCTGACGCACAAAGAGGTGCTGCTACGCCCGGAAAAGTAAGCGAAGGCAAAAAGCAGAGATAAGTCGAAAATACTGATTAGAAAAATCAGAAAAGAAAAAGGGGAGCCAGAGGCTCCCAAGGCGATAACAATTCGTTAAGAGAAAGCGTTATCAGACTAGGCTTGACGTGAACAAGCCTGATCACAGTCGATAACGTTAATCGCAATCCCCTCTCGGGTAACAGCTGCGAAACGGTCTTACTAGGATAGATTGCTTATTGCCGGTCAATTCAATCAGAATTGATCTTCTTCAGTTGAACCTGTCAGCGCAGTCACAGATGAGTTTCCGCCCTGAATGACGTTCGTCATTTTGTCGAAGTAACCAGTACCCACTTCCTGCTGGTGAGCAACAAAGGTATAACCCTTCTCTGCTGCCGCAAACTCAGGGCGCTGTACTTTCTCAACATAATGGCGCATACCTTCACCCTGAGCATAAGCGTGTGCCAGCTCGAACATGTTGAACCACATGTTGTGGATGCCCGCCAGTGTGATGAACTGGTACTTGTAGCCCATGTCAGACAGCTCTTGCTGGAATTTGGCAATCGTATCGGCATCCAGGTTCTTCTCCCAGTTGAAAGAAGGTGAGCAGTTATACGCCAGCAGCTGATCCGGGTATTTAGCATGGATAGCTTCAGCAAACTTACGCGCTTCTTCCAGACAAGGCGTCGCTGTTTCACACCAGATCAGGTCGGCATACGGAGCATAAGCCAGACCACGGGCGATAGCCTGATCGATACCGGCACGAACGCGGTAGAAACCTTCCTGTGTACGCTCACCGGTAATGAAATCGGCATCATACGGATCGCAGTCTGAGGTCAGCAAATCGGCAGCGTTGGCGTCGGTACGGGCAATCACTAGCGTCGTTGTGCCGGAAACGTCCGCCGCCAGACGGGCAGCAATCAGTTTTTGTACCGCTTCTTGCGTAGGTACCAGAACTTTACCGCCCATGTGGCCGCATTTTTTCACCGAAGCCAGTTGATCTTCGAAGTGTACGCCGGCAGCTCCTGCATCAATCATGCTGCGCATCAGCTCGTAAGCATTCAGTACCCCGCCAAAGCCGGCTTCCGCATCTGCAACGATAGGCAGGAAGTAATCAATGCCACCTTCTTCCGGGCTGTTGCCGTTTGCCCACTGAATCTGATCAGCACGGCGGAAAGAGTTATTGATGCGCTTTACAACCGCTGGCACTGAATCGACCGGGTACAGGGACTGGTCTGGGTACATGGATGATGCCGTGTTGTTATCAGCAGCTACCTGCCAGCCTGACAAATAAATAGCTTCAATTCCCGCTTTCGCCTGCTGAACAGCCTGGCCGCCGGTCAGAGCGCCAAGACAGTTCACATAGCCTTTCTTGGCAGAGCCGTTAACTAAATCCCACAACTTATCAGCACCGCGCTGTGCCAGTGTGTTCGCCGGTACGACCGAACCACGCAGATTAACCACTTCTTCCGCAGTATAAGTACGCTTAACATGTTTCCAACGTGGGTTCTCCGCCCAATCCTTTTCAATGGCTTCGATCTGTTGCTGGCGAGTCAGTGTCATAATAAATCCCTCGTATTATGTGGCGATATTTCGCAAAATCTGGACGTTCTGCGCTTCAGTTCTACTCAGTTTTCTTGGGCTTCCTCTGCCCGGACTAAGCCGGGCAGTACTTGTTGCACTATGTGCTTTTTGTTATGTGTACAGTTCCGGTTTGAATGCTTGCTTCACTGTTATTCCAGGTATTCATAACCAGGCAGTGTCAGGAAGGTGACCAACTCATCACTGGTGGTCAGGCGCGCCATCATGGCAGCCGCTTCCTGGAATTGTCCTTTGCTGAAACGCTCAGTACCGATTTCCTGCTCCAGGACTTGCATTTCTTCATCCAGCAGTTGTTCAAACAGTGCTTTGGTAACTATCTGGCCGTTACTCAGCGACTTTCCGTGCTTCATCCATTGCCAGATGGAAGCACGAGAGATTTCAGCGGTGGCAGCATCTTCCATCATGCCGTAAATCGGCACACATCCGTTGCCAGAGATCCAGGCTTCGATGTACTGCACAGCAACACGAATGTTATGACGCATACCGTCTTCTGTTCGTTCGCCGTCGCAGGGTGCCAACAGCTCAGCCGCCGTGATCGGTGCATCCGAATCACGCGTCACATCCAGTTGATTTGAACGTGCACCCAGGCACTTATCAAAAACGTCGCGGGCGGTATCCGCCAGCCCCGGGTGGGCAACCCAGGTGCCGTCATGGCCGTTATTGGCTTCCAGCGCTTTATCGGTCTGGATCTTGTCCAGTACCCAGGCATTACGCTCGGCATCCTTAGAAGGAATAAAGGCTGCCATGCCTCCCATTGCAAACGCTCCGCGACGGTGGCAGGTTCTCACCAGCAAACGTGAGTAAGCGTTGAGGAAAGGTTTTTCCATGGTCACCACCTGCCGATCCGGCAAGATACGATCCGGGTGGTTACGCAGTGTCTTGATATAACTGAAGATGTAATCCCAACGGCCACAGTTCAGACCCACAATGTGCTCTTTCAGGCTGAAAAGAATTTCATTCATTTCAAACACTGCCGGCAGAGTTTCAATCAGCACAGTGGCCTTAATCGTGCCTCGCGCCAGGCCAGCCTGATCTTCGGCAAAACTGAACACATCACTCCACCAGGCCGCTTCCTGGTAAGCCTGCAGCTTGGGAACATAGAAGTACGGCCCGCTGCCGTTTTCCAGCAATTGCTTATGGTTGTGGAAGAAATACAAGCCAAAATCCAGCAGCGCACCCGGAATCGGCTGACCATTCCAGAAGAGGTGTTTTTCCGGCAGGTGCAAGCCGCGGACGCGACAGATCAGTACTGCTGGGTCCTCTTTCAATTCATACACTTTCCCTGTGTCAGGGTGGGTGTAAGAAATAGTGCGCTTCACCGCATCCCTAAGGTTACGCTGGCCGTCAATCACTGCACTCCAGGCGGGGGCAAAGGAGTCTTCGAAATCCGCCATGAATACTTTTACATTGGCATTCAGCGCATTAATCACCATTTTGCGATCAACGGGACCTGTGATTTCCACACGGCGATCCTGCAGATCAGACGGAATGTTCTGAATGGTCCAGTTACCTTCGCGGATATCCCGGGTGCCAGGCAGGAAGTCAGGTAACTGCCCGGCATCAATAGACTGCTGACGAACTTCACGTGCTGCCAGCAGTTCCGGCACACGGGAAGCAAATCGACTGACCAGTTGCTCAACAAAAGCCATTGCGTCATCACTCAGGATGTCTCGCTGTGACTCTGAAAGCGGTGCGACCAACGTCAGCTGACCAAACTGGTGGTGATTTTCCATACTCATTTATGACTCCCCATTTACCCAAATCAGCCAAGTGTAACTAAATCACGACTTAAACTATGCATCGGCTGATTTCCATCATAGACCACTTTCGGCCTCAACATGGCTATTACGTTGCCTTAACAAATCGGAAAAGGCAAACCCTCCCCAAAAGCAACAGAATCACAAAAACCAAACAAACACAACAAAATCAATAATTTACAAAAAATAGAGTTATTACTCAAAACACTAAATTAAAACACTTTAAGGCGATATATTCGGTTTTTAACCTCCAGTCTGTTTCTCAACCAAAAATGTAAATTATTACGTAATTAAATTACTAATTAACACTAAATTAACAATTGGAAATATGCCGTTTTAAACAAGACAAAATAGCAAGATGGACTGTAACGCACTCAATCTACATACATTTATAGACAAGATTTGGCAGAGTCATACATTGGAGGAATAATTTTGCGTGTATGGCGGGGAATTGTTTTACAGAACGAAACAGAAAAAACCTACAAAATGAAGCACTTGGAAAAATGACCAAACAGAATAAAGTATCAAACATTTCCGAACTCAGCAGAATATTTCACCAAAAAATAAAAACATGTCTACTGAGCGTCCTGAATGTTGTTAAAGCAGCTCTGTGACTATCTCTGCCAGGCATTGAAAAGTGGGTACACGACTGGATGTCGGTCGCCAGACCAGACCTATTTCACGATAAGCGGCCTGCCCTGGCGGATCTAAGATCACCAGATCCGGGCTATCGACCAAGCCATGCTTGATCGCCATGTGCGGAATAAAGGTAGAGCCAAGACCATTCGATACCATCTGTACCAGGGTATGTAAGCTGGTCGCCGCAAACGGGTTAATCTTTTCTTTACTGGTTAGCTGGCACGCAGACACCGCATGGCCGGTGAGGCAATGTTCTTTCTCCAGCAAAAAGACAGATTCATCCGGTAAATCGGCATAGCGCAGCGGAACATTCACCTTGTCGGCCTGATTTTTACTGATCACCATTTTGAAGGGATCGCGCCCCACTACCTGGCTGTGCATACCGCTGATTTCAACCGGGAGTGCCAGTATCAGCACATCCATGTCACCATTGCGTAACGCGCTCAACAGATTGTCCGTTGTATCTTCGCGCAATAAAAGATGGAGTTGCGGGTGCCTGCGATTCACCGCCTGCACTAAATCGCCCAGCAAGAAAGGGGCAATGGTCGGAATACACCCCAGCCTGACCTGACCAGCCATCTGGTCTTCACCGCTTTTCGACAGTTCCATCATATCTTGCGTTCTTGCCAGCAGTTCACGGCTGCGTACCACGACTTCTTCACCTGTGGTGGTAAAGACCAGGGCTTTGTTGTCCCGCTCAATCAGCTGGCAGCCAACCAGATCCTCAAGATTCTGAATCCCAGAGCTTAATGTGGATTGACTGACAAAACACTGCTTGGCCGCTTCACCAAAATGGCGGGTTTCATAAAGTGTCACCAGATAATGGAGTTGTTTCAGAGAAGGAAATTTGCTCATCGTATTTTTCGATTGTAATAATCTATTTATTCCACTTTTTTCAATGTAGCACTTTCGCTATAGTGTGTCCTGATTTATGAAGGAACTGCCCTTACGGGGTGGTACACATTCCAATATTAGGAGCACCAATATGGTACTAGTAGGTCGTCAAGCACCTGATTTCACAGCTGCTGCAGTTCTGGGTAACGGTGAAATCGTTGATAACTTCAACTTCAAGCAATTCACTGAAGGCAAAAAAGCGGTTGTTTTCTTCTACCCGCTGGACTTCACTTTTGTTTGCCCATCTGAGCTAATCGCTTTTGACAAGCGTTTTGCTGATTTCCAAGCGAAAGGCGTTGAAGTTATCGGTGTATCGATCGATTCTCAGTTCTCTCACAACGCATGGCGTAACACTGCTGTTGAAAACGGCGGTATCGGCCAGGTTAAATACCCTCTGATTGCTGACGTTAAGCACGAAATCTGTAAAGCTTACGACGTTGAGCACCCAGAAGCTGGCGTTGCTTTCCGTGGTTCTTTCCTGATCGACGAAGAAGGTGTTGTTCGTCACCAAGTGGTTAACGACCTGCCTCTGGGCCGTAACATCGACGAGATGCTGCGTATGGTTGACGCGCTGAACTTCCACCAGAAAAACGGTGAAGTTTGCCCGGCACAGTGGGAAGAAGGCAAAGCAGGCATGACTGGTTCTCCAGAAGGTGTTGCTGCTTACCTGTCTGAGCACACTGCAGACCTGTAATACAGCCTTGCGCTGAATGCATAGCCCGGCCATAGTGCCGGGCTTATTTTTATCTCATTTTCATCACTGAGATTGATCAGACACTTCGACAGCCTTCCCCTCTCCGTTTACACTCTGCCAAGGTTTACTGAACAAGGCACCCTCATGTCCGCATTTCCCCTGACTCATCTTGAAGTCTGTATTGACAGTATTGAATCCCTGCATGCCGCCCAACTAGGCGGGGCAAGCCGTATAGAATTATGCTCGTCACTGGCCTTGGGTGGCCTGACACCCAGCGTCGGTTTAATGCATCAGGCTGCCCGTATCGCTAAGGTGCCCGTCTATGCCATGATCCGCCCCCGCCAGGGCGACTTTCTATTCTCCGGCGAAGATATGGAAGTCATGCTGGCAGATATACATGCCGCCAAGCAAATAGGCCTTCAGGGCATTGTGATAGGCGTGCTGACGGCGCAAGGCAAAGTGGACACCGCACAGCTGACCGAGCTGATGAAAGCGGCTACAGGGCTGGGCGTGACTTTCCACCGGGCTATTGATCAATGCGACAACTACACAGAAGCACTTGATGCCATTATGCGCGCAGGTTGCGAACGCGTTCTGTCTTCCGGGCTGCAGTCCACGGCGCTGGAAGGGGCTGAGACACTGGCAGACATGGTACGCTATTGCGGTGATCGCCTGAGCATCATGGCCGGCGCTGGGATTACCGCCAGCAACGCCGCTAAGATTGTCGCGCAAACCGGAGTGAAAGAGTTGCACCTGTCGGGTAAAACGACACGGCCAAGCCTGATGGAGCATATCGCCGCTGGCGCCCACATGGGCAGTCAAGAGGTCGATGACTACACCATTCCCGTGACCAGCAGTGATAAGATCGCCGCAGTCATCACAGCACTCAAGTACTGAGCACATACTCGCTCCTTTTCAGGGAGCGAGTCGTCAAACTTTTCATCCCTATAGTCAACCGATCACATAACACATGACTCAAACAGGCTATTATTAGCGCAGAGTCCAGTAAACAGGAATGTGATTTACTTATGTCTGACAAGCCGTTACAAAGCAAGCTCAAGAAGAAAAACTATGAGAAAGAGCTTGAGCGTCTGCAAATTGAACTAGTGAAGTGCCAGGAGTGGGTCAAACAGGAAGGCCTGAGAGTGCTGGTGATTTTTGAAGGCCGGGATGCGGCCGGCAAAGGCGGCACCATTAAGCGGATCACCGAGAAGCTCAACCCCCGTGTCTGTCGGGTGGTCGCCTTACCAAAACCGACAGAGAAAGAGAAAACCCAGTGGTATTTTCAGCGCTATGTGGAACAGCTTCCCTCTGCCGGCGAAATCGTACTGTTTGACAGAAGCTGGTATAACCGTGCCGGGGTCGAGAAGGTGATGGGCTTTTGCAGCGAAGAAGAATACGAAGAGTTTCTGCTGGCCTGCCCGGAATTCGAACGCATGCTGCAGCGATCCGGCATCATACTGATCAAATACTGGTTCTCGGTATCAGACGAAGAGCAGGAAAAGCGTTTTCTGGAACGCATCAATACCCCGATCAAGCGATGGAAATTCAGTCCGATGGATTTGGAATCACGCTCACGCTGGGCGGAATATTCGGCGGCAAAAGACAAGATGTTTGCCCACACAGATACTAAACAGAGCCCGTGGTGGGTGGTTGAAAGTGACGATAAGAAACAAGCCAGAATCAACTGTATTTCGCATTTCCTGAGCCAGATCCCCTATCAGGACATCCAGTATCCGGAAGTGATCCTGCCCGAGATCAACAAGAGTGGTTACACGCGACCGCCCATGGACGAGCAAACTTTTGTGCCGGATCGCTTTGATAAAAGCGACGATTAAGAGCAAACCGGGGAGCCGTATGACTCCCCCGATAACCTTCAGCGGTTATTATCCATGAAAATTTCCATTTCCTGTGGACTGGTATGGCGAATATCTTTGCCTTTAACGAAGTAAATGATGTATTCGCAGATATTCTGGCAGCGATCCCCCACCCGCTCAATGGAACGCGCCGACCACATCACTTGCAGCACATTCGGGATAGATCGCGGATCTTCCATCATATAGGTCATTAATTGCCGGATGATCGCCTCGTACTCTCTGTCAATCCGGTCATCTTCCTGATACACCCGAATCGCCGCTTTGACATCCATTCTGGCAAAGGCATCCAGTACTTCATGCAGCATACGGGCAGCATGCTGACCAAGGGCTTCCAGCGACACCAGCAGGTTGTATTGCTTATTGGTGAAGTTTTCCAGCGCCACTTTAGCAATGCTTTCTGCCACATCACCAATGCGTTCGAGATCAGTAATGGTTTTGATAATGGCAATCACCAGACGCAAGTCACTGGCGGTCGGCTGACGTTTGGCAATAATCCGGGTGCAGGCTTCATCAATCGCCACTTCCATCGCATTGACTTTATGATCATCTTTAATGACCCGGCGAGCCAGATCGACATCCTGCCTGTGCATTGCCTTGAGCGCATCTGTCAGCTGTTGCTCAACCAGTCCGCCCATAGCCAGGACATGGGTGCGTATACTCTCAAGCTCGGCATTGAACTGGCCGGAGATATGACGGCTAAGGCTCATATTGTCTAACATTGTCTCTACTCCTTATCCGTATCTGCCGGTGATGTAATCTTCCGTGCGTTTTTCTTTAGGGGTGGTGAAGATGTCATTGGTTGATGCGTACTCCACCAGCTCGCCCATGTGCATAAAAGCCGTGTTGTCTGAAACGCGGGCGGCCTGCTGCATATTATGGGTAACAATAATAACCGTGTACTTTTTCTTCAGGTCATTGATCAGCTCTTCAATGGTCAGCGTGGAGATCGGATCCAAGGCGGAGGTCGGTTCATCTAGCAAGATGACTTCCGGCTCAATCGCAATGGCGCGGGCAATCACCAAACGCTGCTGCTGGCCGCCGGATAAACCAAATGCATTCTCATGCAAACGATCTTTCACTTCATCCCACAGCGCGGCGCCGCGCAGTGAATTTTCTACCGCGTCATCCAGCACCCGGGTATTTTTCACCCCTTGCAGACGTAAACCGTAAACCACGTTTTCATAAATGGATTTAGGAAACGGATTGGGCCGCTGAAAGACCATGCCGACGCGACGGCGCAGGGCCGCCACATCCACATTCTGATCATAGATGTTTCTGCCATGCAGCATGATCTGCCCTTCAACCCGACAGCCTTCCACCAGCTCGTTCATCCGGTTAATACAGCGCAGCAGGGTGGATTTCCCACAACCGGACGGACCGATAAAGGCCGTGACCTGGCCTTTGGCAATCTTCATGTTGATAGTAAACAGCGCCTGCTTCTGACCATAATACAGATCCAGCCCGTCTATTGTCAGGGCGGTTTTTTCTTCTGGCAGTGCGGTCAGATCGACTGGCTTAAGCCAGTCCATACTGGCGTTGAATGAAAACATCTACGTCCTTCTCGTTATTGTTCCAGATCGCGGAATTTCTCCCGCAAATGATTACGAATACCAATGGCGGTCAGATTCAGACCAATAATGACAGTGACCAGCAGCAAAGAGGTCGCATAAACCAGAGGGCGCGCCGCTTCTACGTTCGGACTCTGAAAGCCGACATCATAGATATGGTAGCCAAGATGCATGAACTTTCGGTCTAAATGCAAATACGGAAACTGTGCATCTATCGGTAACGATGGCGCCATTTTCACAACACCGACTAACATCAGTGGTGCCACTTCTCCCGCCGCTCTGGCCACCGCGAGGATTAACCCCGTCATGATAGCCGGGCTGGCCATGGGGATCACAATCCGCCATAAGGTTTCGGCTTGTGTCGCGCCCAATGCCAGCGAGCCGTGACGAATGGCGGGCGGTATACGGGCCAAGCCCTCTTCGGTTGAGACTATCACCACAGGCAAGGTCAGAATCGCCAGTGTCAGCGCAGACCAGAGAATACCCGGCGTACCAAAAGTCGGCGCGGGTAACTGATCCGAAAAAAACAGCTCGTCAATGGTGCCGCCCACCATATAAACAAAAAAGCCCAGACCAAATACGCCATACACGATAGACGGCACACCCGCCAAATTGATCACAGCCACGCGAATTAAACGGGTAAAGCGGTTCTGTTTG
Source organism: Photobacterium arenosum (assembly GCF_014841115.1). Lineage (GTDB taxonomy): Bacteria > Pseudomonadota > Gammaproteobacteria > Enterobacterales > Vibrionaceae > Photobacterium > Photobacterium arenosum. The sequence goes on along the minus strand of NZ_JACYTP010000012.1, from coordinate 45,786 downwards.
GCATATTCATGAAGGTAAATCGCGGCCAGTACTCCCAAAGGCGTCACAATCACGCTCATCAGCAGTACCATCAGCACAGTGCCGAAAATGGCCGGAAACACGCCCCCTTCGGTGTTCGCTTCACGAGGCGCATCAGTGACAAAGTGACCGAGCTGACGTCCCCAGTGTGCCACTTTTTCAGAGAATGACATATCGTTGGGGTACCAGACGTCCAGTATATCCGCCAGCGGTATCTGTACCTCACGCCCTTCAGCGTCCTTCATCAGCAGCGACTGACCATCCAGTACCTGACGGACTTGTCCGAGCTCGTGCTCAACCTCACGCAGACGAGCCAGCAACTCCCCCCGTCGCGACTCGGACGTTTTATCACTGCTAGCTGCCAGCGACGCCAGTTGACGATTCAGCGGAATATACTGATTTTGCTGTAATTCCAGTATAGCTTCTTTGGCGGCCTCAGCCTGGCTCAGCCAGTCAGGTAATAAAGCAGCACTGTGACTGCTGCCATTAACCATCACTGCCTGCGGATAACCGTAAAACTTGCCGTTACGCAGCCTGTCAATCACTGCAACCCCATGCGCCACTTCCTTTGACCGGATTTGTGTATCGAGCAGGGTCACAAAGTCTAAATCGGCTAATTCACGGTTGCCGGTTTTGATCAGATAGCGGGCAATGGTCGTATTATCATTGCCCGCCAGCTCATACCCGGCTTCCAGTAACTGCTGGCGGGGCACCTGTTTGGTTTCATAAATTTCACCCACGATCACTTGCTGATGATCAGCCAGACTGACGTCAAACCGATACACCTGTGCCGGCCAGAAGTAACTCAATCCTTTCCAGCCTATCATGAGTAACAAACCCAGCACCGCCAGCAAACTCAGGCTGACAGTACCAGCCGTCAGCCAGATCCAGGGGGAGCCGGAACGCATCCATTTCAACATCTAATCAGTCACACAGCCTCTGCCCCGGTGATCATAGCGACTTGTATTTTTCACGCAGTCGCTGACGCACAATTTCAGCCAGGGTATTGAAGAAAAAGGTAAAAACAAACAGAACAAATGCCGCCAGAAACAGGACACGGTAATGCGCACTGCCGACTTCCGATTCCGGCATTTCTATAGCAATGGTTGCCGACAGCGTACGCAAACCTTCCAGTATGTTCCAGTCCATAATGGGCGTATTGCCTGTAGCCATCAGCACTATCATGGTTTCTCCCACCGCCCGTCCCAGCCCCATCATCACAGCGGAGAAGATCCCCGGGCTGGCGGTTAGCAGGACAACCCGGGTCAGGGTCTGCCAGGGGGTTGCCCCCAGTGCCAGCGAGCCGCTGCTCAGATGCGACGGTACCGAATAAATGGCATCTTCGGCAATGGTGAAAATGGTCGGGATCACCGCAAAGGCCATGGCGATCCCCACCACCAGCGCATTTCTCTGATCATAACCAATCCCCCAGTTATTGGTCAGATAACTGCGTATATCCCCGCCAAAGTAAGCTTGTTCAACCACAGGGCTTAGCGAGAAACAAAGGTATCCGGCCAGCACCAGCGTTGGCATCAGCAATAAAATATGCAGCCCGGTTGGCATTTTTCGCTGCCAGCCGCCTGGGAGCATAGCCCAACCCAGACCGACAGCCACCATCACCAGAGGCAGCACCAGCACGCTGAGCACTATGCCTATCAAATTATTTTCAACGATAGGCGCCAGCCAGATACCAGCCAGAAACCCCAGAATGACAGTCGGCAGGGCTTCCATGATCTCTATCGTCGGTTTCACCACTTTACGCATCGAAGAAGACATAAAATAGGCGGTATAGATAGCACCAGCCAGTGCCAGAGGAATCGCAAAACACAAAGCGTAAAAAGCCGCCTTCAGGGTGCCGAAAACAACAGGTATCAGGCTCAGCTTAGGCTCACTCTCGTCAGTACCAGAAGTGGACTGCCAGACATAATCCGGTTCCGGGTAACCTTCATACCAGACTTTCTGCCACAGGCTGCTGAAACTCACTTCCGGGTAAGGGTTGGAGACCTTAAATAACTGCCACTGCTGCTCTGAGATCGCCAGCAACCTGTCGGCACGGGGCGAGACAGCCATCAGATCGGGCGTTTGACTGAACAGCCGGGATTCCAGTACAGGAGCAGGTGAATCCGCCATGTAATATCCCGTAAGCCTGCCGCCATCCTGAACAGCGAGAAAGCCTTTGCGGTAATACTCAGGCACCACCAGATGCAGAGCACCTGAATCGGCTGAAAAGGTGCGAGCAGGTATCAGCTGGCGTTGCCCCGTACTCACCACTTCAAACCATTGCGTGACTTTGCCGTCATTACCGGTAATTAACAGCGAATTAGCACCAGAAAGTGCCGTCATGGCGACCGGATCCCCCGCCCCCTGACTGACATCTGTTTGTTGGCGAATCCGCCCTACGGTATGCCGCAGATCAATCACAGTAACTTGTCGGCCATTAAGCACATACACAGTGCGGCCATCCGGCGTCACCACCATATCCGTTACCGGATGCCCGATTGCCGGCATAGCAAGCTGGGTTTCCTGCCACGCCTGTTCACCGGTATCCAGACCACTGCCACGATGGAAAACCTTGGCAACAAGCCGCTGATCCTGTGTGACACCAACCAAAGCCGCGACCTGGCGACGCACTGAAACCGCCAGCTGAACCAGAGGCTGCCCCTGAGTATCAAGCTGAATATAAGAGGATGTCAGGGGCTTGCTCATCATCAGCTTACCCTGTCTGATCAGCGGCTTCACCACAGTGACGCCACCTGACTGATCACCATAGGCAAACACGTGCTCGTTAGGCAAAGCCGCAGCGAAGCTGGTCGGGTTAGCCATCACAGCCTGCTGCTGTGTAACCGCTTGCTGTCCCTCACGGGCACTGAGTGCGACCAGGCTGATCTGCCCCTCAGAGGAGAAGTGAAAAGCATGGGTGTTCTGTTCATTGACACGCACTGCAGCGGTTTGTGTCAGCGGAATAGAAAACGACTGAACAGGCGTGATCCTGGCCGGTGCAAACACAGGCACGATCACATAAAGCAGATAGAAAAAGATCAGGACAAGAGTCAGAAGGACAGATATTCCACCGGCAATCACTCCATAACGCGCAAACCTGTCTTTTCGTTGACGGTTACGGTTATTGTCAGTCAAAAATGCACCGGCATCTGCCATTCTCACCCCATGTAAGTTACAAACTGACAAAGTATATGTCTGTTAGATGACAGTAATATTACAGCGACTTGCGGTTTATTGCTGCCCTTTTTATTGTGAGAGACTGATGGAATGACTGACATCAATTTGCAACAAAATTTCCGTATTCTTAATGATTTATGACGGTAGCCGAATTCCGGTGACTCAGTAGGTATCCTGTCTGGACATAATCTGATCGTGGTCAGATAATGAATTTAACCGCTACCAGAAGGAGACGCGACATGAAACACCTTGTCATTACAGTCATTGGTCAGGATCGCCCGGGATTAGTGGGGGCATTATCAGATACTGTTTATCAGCATAAAGGCAACTGGCTGGGCAGCAGTATGAGCAAATTGGCAGGTCAGTTTGCCGGTATTCTTCAGGTCGATATCCCGGAAGAGTCCGTCAAGCCCTTACGGCAGGCTATGTCCAAGCTTGATGGTCTGAACATTCATATCGCCGAGGATACCAAGATCACGGCGCCTCCCGCTCAACTGCAGCAGCTCACAGTCACAGGCAACGACCGCTCAGGCATCGTCAAAGAAGTCACCACTCGCCTTGGCGAGCTGGGGATCAATATTCACAAGCTAAAAACCGACACACACAGTGCACCCAACTGGGGCTACCCCATCTTCACTGCCTGGTTTGAACTTGAAATCCCGGCAGAAGTGGCTGTCTCGACCGTACAGCAGCAGCTGGAAAGTCTGGCCGATGATCTGACAATAGATTTCGAAGAACCCGAAAGTAGTGAAGCGCACTAAAGGGCTGTTGTCCTTTCAAAACTGAAAGACAGGCCGCTCTCTCTGCTGTTGATTCTGATGTTAGGAAAACCATGAGTACTGAACCGCTGTATATTGACAAAGAACTTAGCTGGCTGTCTTTTAATGAACGAGTCCTCCAGGAAGCGGCGGACAAATCAGTACCGCTGATTGAACGAGTCCGTTTCCTGGGTATTTTTTCCAGCAATACCGATGAGTTTTATAAAGTCCGCTTTGCCGATGTCAAACGACGTATTCTGATCACCCAGGAGCAGAGCGGCAACACCAATGCCAAGCACCTGCTGAGCAAGATCCAGAGCCGGGTTCTGAAAATGAATCAGGACTTCGATACCCTGTATAACGAAATCCTGCTTGAAATGGCCCGCCGCCATATTTTCCTCATCAACGAACAACAGGTCGATGACAACCAGGTTGAGTGGCTGAAACGGTATTTCCGCCACACCATTTTGCCTCACGTGACACCGATTTTACTGACTGACGATATCGATCTGCTGCAGTTTCTCAAGGATGAATATACCTATCTGGCGATCGACATGAAGCAGGGGGACAACAGCCAGTATGCCTTGCTGGAAATTCCGACCGACCAGCTACCGCGCTTTATTAAAGTTCCTGAGTCCAAAGGTAAAAACAGAAAAACACTGATTCTGTTAGATAATATTATCCGGCTGTGCCTGGATGATATTTTCAAGGCTTTTTTCGATTACGACAGTCTGGCGGCCTATTCGATGAAGATGACCCGGGATGCCGAGTACGATCTCAGCCAGGAAGTTGACCACGGTATCTTGGAACTGATGTCAGAAGGGCTGAATCAACGCCTGACGGCTATGCCGGTACGTTTTGTCTATCAGCGCGATATGCCGGGGGAACTGATAGAAAAACTGTGCGGCTTGCTGAAAGTGTCCAGCTACGACAGCATTATTCCCGGCGGCCGCTATCACAACTTCAAAGATTTCATCAGTTTTCCGAACATTGGCCGAAGCTACCTGGAAAACAAACCCTTACCGGCTCTGGACAGTTACCATTTTGTCAGCGCCAGAAATGCGTTTGAAGCCATCAAGGCGCAAGATATCCTGCTGTACTACCCGTACCACAAATTCAACCACATGACGGAATTTGTCCGTCAGGCCGCGTTCGATCCTAAAGTCCGCAGCATCCATATCAATATTTACCGGGTCGCCAAAAACTCGCGCATCATAGATTCTATGATAGATGCCGCCAATAACGGCAAACAGGTCACTGTGGTGGTTGAACTGCAGGCGCGTTTTGACGAAGAAGCCAATATCGAATGGGCCAGACGCCTGACCGAATCGGGTGTGCGTGTCGTGTTCAGCGTACCTGGACTGAAAATTCACTCTAAACTGTGCCTGATCACACGCCAGGAAGACGATGCCATCGTCCGCTACGCACACATAGGCACAGGCAACTTCCATGAGAAAACAGCACGGATTTATACCGATTTCTCGCTGTTCACCGCCGATCCTGAGCTGACCAACGAAGTGCGTCAGGTATTTAGCTTTATTCAGAACCCGTACCGGCCGGTAAAGTTCAATCAGCTGATAGTCTCGCCGCGCAACTCGCGCAGCCGTCTGTATGAACTCATCGACAGAGAAATTGCCAACGCCAAGCAAAAACTGCCGGCAGCCATTACACTCAAGGTAAACAATCTGGTTGATAAGGGACTGATTAACCGCCTCTATCAGGCCAGCAGCGCTGGTGTTCGCATTGATATGATCATTCGTGGCATGTGTTCTCTGGTGCCGGGTATTACCGGTATCAGCGACAACATACGGATCATCAGTATCGTTGACAGGTTCCTGGAACACCCCAGAGTCATGGTGTTCGAAAATAATGGCGAGCCCGAAGTGTTCATCTCGTCCGCAGACTGGATGACACGCAATATCGACAACCGTATTGAAGTTGGCTGCCCGATAAGGCAACCTGAGCTGAAGCAGAAAATCATCGACATACTTAACATCCAGTTCTCAGACACAGTCAAAGCAAGAATTCTGGATAAGTCGATGAGCAACAATTACGTACCGCGCGGTAACAAGCGGAAAATCAGATCGCAGATTGCCATCTACGACTACCTGAAACAGTCTGAAAAAAAGATGCAAAAACAAGCCAGCCAGATAGCTGAAACGATGGCCTCCGAAGAGAATAATGAAAACGCAGCATGATAGAAATTGAGCGTCCCCGCGAAATAGCAGCAATAGATATGGGCTCAAACAGCTTCCATATGGTGGTCGCCCGGGTAGTGGGCCATAGCCTGCAGATTGTCAGCCGGCATAAACAGCGTGTGCATCTGGCTGAAGGACTCAACGACAATATGGATCTGGATCAGGCTGCCATTCAGCGCGGCCTGAGTTGTCTGACAATGTTTGCCGAACGCTTGCAGGGTTTTGCGCCGGAAAACGTCCGCATCGCGGCGACCTATACCCTCAGGCAAGCAAGGAATGCCCATGTTTTCCTAAAACGGGCTGAACGCGTACTTCCCTATCCCATTGAAATCATTCCCGGCACAGAGGAAGCGCGTCTGATTTATCTGGGGGTCGCCCATACACAGCACGAACCGGGCCGCAAACTGGTGGTCGATATTGGCGGCGGCAGTACCGAACTGATTATCGGCGAAGGCTTTGATCCCCAGCTTCAGTACAGCAAACACATGGGCTGTGTGAGTTATAACCAGCACTTTTTCCCCAACGGCAAAATTTCCGCCAAAGCCATCACCAAAGCCCAGATGGCAGCGCTACAGAAAATGGAAAGCATCGCCAGCAAGTATCGCAAAATGGGCTGGGATACGGCCATTGGTTCCTCGGGTACCATCAAAGCCATTCGGGAAGTGGTCATCGCCCAGGGACATGCCGACGGGGTGATCACCAGAGAGCGGCTGGACGAGGTGGTCAAACAGGTTTCCGCCTGCAAACAGAGTTCTGAGTTAAACCTGCCCGGACTGACCGAAGATCGAAAACCGGTTTTTGCGGCAGGTGTCGCCATCTTAAGCGCGGTATTCAGCGCACTGAAAATCGACACTATGATTTTTTCCGATGGCGCGCTGCGTGAAGGGCTGCTGTATGAAATGGAAGACAGGTTCCGTCAAAGTGATATCAGAAGCCGGACGGCCACTGCGATGGCAGCGCAGTATAACGTGGATATCGATCAGGCCAACCGGGTAAAAAACACAGCAGAGCACTTGTACAGCCAGATTGCTGATCCGTCCGCCAGTCATACGCCTGAGCTGGCATCGCTGCTCAGCTGGGGCGCATTACTGCATGAGGTCGGGCTGAGTATCAGCTATCCCGGCTTTCACCGCCATTCCGCGTATCTGTTGCGCCACAGTACTATGCCAGGCTTCAATCTTGAGCAACAGACAGTACTGGCGACCTTAGTGCGCTTTCAGCGCAAACCACTCAAGCTCGATGAAATGCCAGAGCTGACCATTTACAACCGCAAACACATCTATCCGATGATCCGCGCCTTGCGACTGGCCGTCGCCCTGCATGGACAGCGCTCTGATGAGCCGCTGCCAGCACTTACCCTGAGCGCTGATAAAGAAAAATGGCAGCTCACCCTGCCTGATGGCTGGCAGGGTAATAACCGTTTACTGGCGGCCGATCTGGCGAAAGAGCGGGATTACTGGCAAAAAACCGGTTGGGAGCTGTCAATTTCGCCGGAAGAAGAATGTGAATAGACAGGTCAAGCGAAAACCATCGCAGTCTTAGTAACCTACCCAATCCCCGCTTTGGCGGGAATTATCGTTTGAGCCTTTAACAGATACTGAGACTTACTCAGCATCTGCCAGCCCCAGCGCCGCCAGCTCTCTGGCGATCACAGCCGCGGGTAAAGGCACGTAGCCGTCCTTATCCACCAGTTGCTGACCGTCACTGGATAAAATGAACCGCAGGAATTCCGCATCCAGTTTAGGTAAGGGTTTGCCGGGCGCTTTATTAACGTAAATCAGCAGATAACGCGCTAGCGGGTAGCTGCCGTTGGCCGCATTGGCTTTGGTGGCCGCAATAAAAGGACCATCCCCCTGAGCGATAGGTAATGCCCGGATCCCTGAGGTCCGATAGCCAATGCCCGAATACCCTATGGCATTGAGCGAGGTCGATACCGACTGCACCACAGAAGCCGAACCCGGTTGCTCGTTGACATCATTGCGGAAATCGCCGTTGCACAAGGCTTTTTGCTTGAAATAACCATAAGTGCCTGAGACGGAGTTACGGCCAAAGCGCTGGATATCACGCTGCGCCCAGCGGCCGGTTAACCCCAGCTGCCCCCAATGTGTGATTGGCGAATTGGCACCGCAACGCAAAGTACGGGAGAACACCGCATCCAGTTCCCGGTATCGCAGCCCCTGCAAGGGATTATCTTCATGCACAAAGACGGCAAGTGCATCAATCGCAACCCGAACCGCCGTAGGCTTATACCCGTAATTCTGTTCAAAAGCAGTCATTTCCCGGCTCTTCATCGGGCGGCTCATCGGGCCAAGCTGGGCTGTGGCTTCGATCAGTGCGGTCGGCGCGGTGGATGAGCCCGCCGCCTGCACCTGAACGTTCACATTAGGATAGCGCTGCATAAACGCTTCCGACCAGTAAGTCACCAGGTTGGCAAAGGTATCGGAGCCGACAGACGTCAGCACACCGGCTACGCCTTCGACGTTCTGATAAGGAGCAGGCGCCGGCGCATCTTGTGCAAGAGCATGGCCACCACTCAACAGGCTCATCGCGCCCAGCCAGCCCCACTTCAATGTCGCCACCCAGCCTTTGTGTTTCATTTACCGCTCTTCTCCTCTGCCGGCCCCCAGGGCCGGCTGTATATCATCCCAACCTGAATCAGGCTGCCTTCGCAATCAGGCGCTGCGGCAGCGTAAACGAGAAAGTACTTCCCTCGTCAACCACACTTTCAATTTCGAGAAACGCATCATGGTGACTCAGGGCATGTTTCACGATTGCCAGCCCCAGGCCGCTGCCGCCCGTTTCACGCGAGCGTGCCTTATCAACCCGGTAGAAACGTTCGGTCAGCCGGTGGATATGCTGCGGCTCAATGCCACTGCCGGTATCTGTGACCTCCAGTCGCGGACCTTTAGGCGACAGGAACCAGCGTACCGTCACTTTGCATTCAGGCGGCGTGTGCTTAACTGCGTTATAGACCAGATTCGAAATGGCGCTACGCAGTTGATCGGCATCGCCAAATACCTGAAGTGACTCATCGACATTAAATTCAAAGAGTTGATTTTTATCGCCACTGAGCGAGATGGCCTCTTTTTCGAGCACATCCAGCATGGCGGGTACATCGACTCTGTCTTCCAGCTCCAGATGAGGAGCCGCTTCGATTTTGGACAGGGTCAGTAATTGCTCCACCAGCGAATTCATCCGCGTCAGCTGCTCTGTCATCACGCCGTGGGCTTTTTCCCACATCGGGCCAACCAGCATATCCGGGTCCCGGGACATTTCCAGATAGCCCTGCAGTACTGTCATAGGGGTGCGCAGTTCGTGCGAAACATTGGCAAAAAAGTTGCGACGCATCCCTTCCAGTTGCTTGAGCTGCGAGATATCACGCACCACCATCAGGTATTCACCTTCGGTATAACGCATGATACGTAACTCCAGCGTGCGGTCGTAATTGAGCGGCGAGGTGATTTCCAGCGGATCTTCAAAATCCTGTTTGGCCAGATAGCGGACAAAATCCGGGCTGCGCAGCAGGTTACTGACCGGCTGGCCGGCATCGTCCGGCCAGCGAAGGCCCAACAGATTCTGCGCCAGTTTGTTGCACCAGACGATATTGCCCTCGCTGCGAAAAACCACCACCGCATCCGGCAGAGATTCAGCGCCATTGCGAAAGCGGCGGATTAAGGTCGCCAGTTCGCGGCGGCGGCGGCGGTTTCTTTGCTGCAGGCGGTAAATACCGTTAAACAGCGGCTCCCAGCTGCCCGAACCGGATGGCGGAGTCAGGCTGCGATCCGTCCACAGCCAGCGGGACATTTTAAGTTGATGATGACAGTGCCAGCCCAGCAGAATCCAGCTGGCCGCCAGCAAAAACCAGGGCATATAACCAACAATCAGCCCGAGGATAACCCAGGGGAAATAAAAAAAAGCCAGTTCCCGGACCAGCTTTTTCCATGACAAGCGTTCTACCATTCACCTCTCCCGCCAGTAACTGCGGCTTAACCCGGCCGTACAACCAGCTACTGACTCATCGTCCTTTTGTGTGGTCATTACACCCTTGTTGAAAAACGGTATCCGGCACCACGCACCGTCTGTACCATTTTATCGTGTCCGCCGCACTCCAGTGCCTTGCGCAAGCGACGGATATGCACATCAACCGTTCTGTCTTCAACATAGACATTGGTGCCCCAGACATTGTTCAGCAGTTGTTCGCGGCTGTATACCCGCTCCTGATGCGTCATAAAGAAATGCAGCATCTTGAACTCTGTCGGCCCCATATCCAGCGGGTCATCATTGGAAGTCACACGGTGTGAGACAGGGTCCAGTTTCAGTCCCTGCACGTCTATCACATCATCCAGTGACGTCGGTGACACACGGCGCATCACGGCTTTCAGACGAGCCATCAGCTCTTTGGGAGAGAAAGGTTTGGTGATGTAGTCATCCGCGCCCACTTCCAGCCCACGTACTTTATCTTCTTCCTCACCACGCGCTGTCAGCATCACAACGGGAATGCTGCGGGTGACCTCATCGCGCTTGAGGTGTTTAATCAGATTGATCCCTGACCCGCCCGGCAACATCCAGTCGAGCAGAATCAGCTCAGGAAAAGGTTCACAGATCTTCTCCAGCGCAGAATCATAGTCTTCTGCTTCAATTGTCTGATAACCTTTTTGTTCCAGCACAAAGCACAGCATTTCGCGGATCGGTGCTTCATCCTCAACCACTAGAATCCGTCTAACCATAATCTCGATACCTAAGTCATAGCTCTCTGTCTGGCGCCATTATCCGAATAAAGTATGACACTTTTGTGACCAAGAGGCGAAAAGCTTCACCCGATTGCTATCAAACTGTCATGATATCCGCGATTTATCCCGCTTAGCCCAGGATCCGTACCCGACTGCGGCCACCGCCCATGGCTTCGACCGCCACCTGGACACCAATGCGTTCCACCAGTGTGCCGACATGGGAGATCACCCCAATCTGGCGGCCATCGGCCTGTAAGGCGTCCAGACAGGCCAGTGCCATTTCCAGGCTGTCAGGATCCAGGGTGCCGAACCCTTCATCGATAAACAGCGAACCCAGCTGGCGGGTATCAGCCGCCAGTGAAGCCAGCGCCAGCGCCAGTGCCAGCGATACCAGAAAGCTCTCCCCGCCGGATAATGACTCAACACTGCGCACTTCATCGCCCATATCATGGTCGACAACCTGCAACGCCAGCGGGCTGCCCGGCACAGGCTGAAGGGCATAGCGCGGCGCCAGATCCTGCAAATGCTCATTGGCCAGAAGTACCAGTTGCTGTAATGTCAGTCCCTGCGCCAGCGTTCTGAATTTATTCCCATTGGCAGAACCTATCAGCTCACTCATTTCCAGCCAGAGTTCAGTACTCGCTTGCTGCTGTTGCAACTGCTGAGTCAGAGTACCGGCCAGTTGTTCGGCCTGCTCCGCCTGCACCACACGCTGTCGCTGGGTAAAATGCTGCTCTTCCAGTGCCTGCTTGTCCGCTTGCCACTGAGCCTGATGCTCACTCTGGCGTTCAGCCTCCGGCGCCATACCCTGCGCGGTCAGCCAGGCTTTGGCGGCATCCACACTGGGCTGATGATCTTTCAGCGACTGCTCCCGCTCGGACAACCGGGTCTGGGCGGCGGCCTGTGCCTGCTCAATCACTCGCAGCGCCGCTTTTTCCTCAGCCAGCCACGCCTCATCCTTGCTTAGCAAGGTCATCAGTTCCTGCTCCGACATCCCCAGCTTCTGATGCCAGCTCTGCCAGCGCTGCAGCACTGAACTGTGCGCTGTTTGGGCCTCTTGTAATTGTTGCTGCGTGCTGTTTAAGGCCGACTGAGTGGCGGCATGGCGCTCACCGGCCTGCCGCTGCTGCTGCTCGCTGGTGCTGAGTGACTGACGGGCCGCTTCCACTACGGCTTTATGCTGCGATTCTATAGGAGTGAGTGCCTGCTCACCCACCAGTGCTTTTCTTTCCTGCCATAGCTGCTCAAGCTGGCTCTTGAGTGCCGCTTGTTTGTTCTTCGCTTCTGCCAGTTGTGTCTGCAGATTCTGAATACGGGTCAGGCGCTGCGCCAGCTCCGGGGCCAACGCATGCAGCTGTTTGTCTGTGGTGATCAGATCCTGCTGGCACTTAAGGTAATCCTCCGCCTGCCGGGTTAACTGCAGGGTATATTGCTCTTCTCCCTGCTGACGCAAGCCCTCCAGCCAGACCTCGCTGCCGAACTGTTTGTTCAGGGTCTCGGCTCGCTGACCGAGCAGGGTCTGCTGTTCAACGCACTGCTCTTCCAGCGAGGTCAGTCTGGCTTGCCGGCCTGCTTCTGCCTGAGCTAACTGGTGGATGTCATGCGCGAGTTTGTTTTCAGCCTGTACCACTTGCTGATACTGCTGCTCCAGTTCTCTGGCCTGCCGCAAGTGTAACTGACCGCTTTCATACTGCTGCTGAAGCTGACGCAGTTGCGGGGATAATTGCCCGGCTTCATGTTGCCAGGCAGTCAGCTGTTCACGCAGTGAGGCCAGGGGCATCTGTTCAGTAAACTCAATGTGCAATGCCTTGGCGCAATCGGCTGCCTGAACCGCCATCTTCGCAGCTACCGCAGCGATACTGGCCAGCTCGTCATTGATCACCGCCAGGCGTTGAGTGTATTGCGGTACCAGCTGCGCCAGATGATGGCGTTCACCTTCCAGCGCTTGTAACTGCTTCGCCAGTGCCTGCCGGCGTTGATTATGCTGTTCCAGCACGCTATCGACTGCCGGATGACTGGCGGCATAAGGATGATCAAGCCCGCCGCACAAAGGACATGGCTCATCCTGTTTCAGCAGGCTACGGTAATCGCTCAGCTGCAGCACGGCCTGACTTTGCTGAAACTGATATTCAGATTCTTCCGCCCGTGCACTGAGCAGACTCAACTCGGGCACTAATGCCTGCAATTTCTGCTCTGTCTGCAGACGGGCTGACTCCAGATCCTGTCGCTCCTGCATCAGCCGGCCTTGCTGATCCAGCAAGCCACACCATTCCTGTGTGGCGGCCATCGCCTGACGCAGATCATCAAGACGTTGCTGATGGCGGCGGTAAGCCTGCTGACTCTGCTCCTGCGCCGCGCTCACCTCGTCGACATTCAGCTCAGTCCGCTGTTTTTCCAGCTGTTGCCGCTGTGTCAGCAGGTGCTCACTCTCTTGTTTCAGCTTGCTGTCATTGAGCCGGTATGCCTGCTGCTCCTGCAACCCTTGCTGCATGTCTTTCCTGAGCCGGGACAAGGAACGGTGGGCGGTCAGATATTGTTTCAGGTTATCCAGCACAGGCTGGAACTGTTCGGCTACCGCAGCCAGAGTACGATTGTCTTCCAGTTGCTTGGACAACTGCTGGCCCTGCGCCTGCAACTGCTGCTGTGCACTCTGCTGGTGCCGGTATTCCCTGTCTTCCTGCTCCAGTTGCTGTTGCAGCGCCTGAGCATCCTGCACCAGCAGCTGATGTTGCTGCTCCAGCCCCTGTCGCTGTTGATCCAGCATCTGTGCCTGTTTCAGCCTGGGCTCCAGCAGCAGCCAGTCTTGCTGTGCCTGTTCGAGTGACTGCCGGGCTTGCACTACGGCCTGATCGGCATCCAGTCGCTGCTGCTGATCCTGCGCTAACGCTTGCTGAGCGTCGTTCAGTGAGGCCTGCAAACGGCCGATTTGCTGCACAGACTGGGTCAGCAAAGTAAAGTCTGCCCGCGCCGGCTGGGCTGTATCAAGCTTAGCCAGATATTCAGTGCGGGGAGTGGCCTGCGTACTGTGTGCGATCGCCTCAGTCAGCGCCTGCTGACTCTGCGCCACCCGCTCCTGCAGCGTTTTCTCTGTGCTCAGCGTCTGCTGATGCTGGCTCAGCGCCGCCAGCCGCGCATCAAGCTCGGCCAGCTGGGTTTTCAGGGCAGTGATCTGCGCGTTCAATACCAGTTTTTCATCGTCACTGAGCAAGGCAATATCACCCAGCTTTTCCTGCAGCTGTTGCAGTTTCAGTTTCTCTTCTCTGGCTCTTTCGTAAGCGGCCACCGACAGCCGGCCGTAAATTTCACCGCCTGTCATGCGCTCGAGCAAAGACGCGCGCTCATCAGAAGCCGCTTTCAGAAATGCCGCGAACTCGCCCTGCGGCAACATCACGGCCCGGCGGAACTGCTCAAAGGTCAGGCCGATCAGACGCTCGATTTCCAGCTGCACTTCTTGTTTTTTACCCGCAAACCGCTGCCCGGACTCCAGGTTTTCCAGCCATTGCTCAGAAGGCTGCACACGCCCTTCCGCATTGCCTCTGGCCCGGCGGACCTGCCAGTGTGCCCGCCAGCGGGAGCCGTCATTGGCCTGAAAGTCGACCTCGGAAAACGCTTCCGCTTTGCCCCGCGACAGAATACTGCGGACATCGTTGGCTCTGATACGGTTCTCGTCGTCGCCGCGTCCGATTTCCGCATCATTTTTTTTGTTCGACTGTAAACGCGGAATGCGGTCGTATAACGCCAGACAAATCGCATCCAGTAAGCTTGATTTGCCTGCCCCGGTTTTGCCGGTAATGGCAAACAAACCGGCCTCGCCCAGACGCCCGTTGGCAAAATCAATCTCAAACTGTGTTTGTAAGCTGGCGAGATTTTCGCCCCTCAAAGCCAGAATTTTCATCGTCTCTGTCTGCCGTTATTTATCTTCTTCGTCGTCAATGCGCGTGAGTAATGTCTCGAATGCCTCACACATCGCACTGGGTGGCTGTCCGTCATATTTCTGTTGCCAGCTCAGGGCAAAAACCTGCTGCGGACTCACTTCAGACAAGCGCTGATGTTCAAGCGAAGGCGCGTCTTGCTGCTGACGATAATGGGTGGTTATCTTCGCCAGCCGGACTGCTTTCCCCTCCAGCGCCTGCAGCACTTTCTCCCGCAGCATCGCCTGAGGTTTATCAAGCAGCACCGGCACTTCCAGATAAGGATGGGTTTCCCTCGGACCATCCCCGCTTGCTAACGCTTTCAGGGCGTTCAGAGCCTGATCCAGCGGCTGAGGTTCAGCCGGAACTCTGAGCATATCAACCACTCTGGGTACCGGGATCGGGGTAATACCCGACAGGCTTTCCCCGTCAAGCTCCAGCAATACCACCTGGTGCTTGTAGTGGCGTTCAGACATCGACAAAGGCAGCGGCGAGCCGCAATACCGTATGTGCTCTTTTTTCGCGACCCGCTGGGCAAGATGAAGATGGCCCAGCGCGGCATAGCAGAGATCATCAGGGAAGACAGAGGCTGGCAATGCATGCTGGTTACCGCCCAGCACCCGGCGCTCAGACATTTCAGATAACTGGCCGGAAGCCATATAGACATGCCCCATGCCAATCAGTGCCTGACCTGGCTGCTGAACCTTCCGGGCGGCGTCGGTCACCTGCTGGTAGAGCGTTTCGACACCTTTGATCAGGCGATCGTCATCTTCGCTGAGATCGTCAGTACGCAGATCACTGCTGCGCAGAAACGGCACCGCCAGCACCCAGGCTGTCGTAGCGCCGCTGCGGTTGGTCAGCGGCACCAGCAATCTGTCCATCTCCAGCCGGCCCTGATCATCGCGGCTGATACCACCGACCAGATGCAGGTCAAAGGCTTTTAACAGTTCATGAGGCGCATCCAGCTTGCTGGGCGAATCATGATTGCCGCCCGTCATCACCACGTTCAGCTCTGGCAGGGTTTTCGCTAACCGGGCCAGAAAACGGTACAGCATACGCCAGGCACTGGCTGGCGGATTGGCGCTGTCGAAAATATCGCCGGCCACCAGCAGGGCATCGACCTGTTCGCGTTCCAGCGTATCGGCCAGCCAGTCTAGAAACTGCTGGTGCTCATAATCGCGCTGATAGCCATGTAATTGATGCCCGAGGTGCCAGTCTGAGGTGTGAAGTATTTTCATGCCGTTAGTGTAAATACTGAGAGATCCAGAGAAAAGATAAGGGCCGATTGTACCTCAGCCAAGTGCTATCACGGTCAGATCAACAGAAAAAATTGCGACTGCCAGACACGATTTTCTACCGCCAGGCCACGGGAATACCGACGGCAGCCTCTGTCCGTGCTGCTTGCAAACCTCACTGAACCTAGCAAAGTGAGGCAACTTGGGTATAAGATTGTCGGCCCAATGCACACACCTAGGATCAGTCACAACTATGCTGTGGTTTAAAAACCTGCTTACCTATCGCTTCAGTCGCGAGATTGACTTCAAACCGGAAGAGCTTGAGAAGCAACTGGAAGAATTCCGCTTTACCCCTTGTGGTAGCCAGGATATTCAAAAATTCGGCTGGGTTTCAGCACTGGGCAAACACGGTGATATGTATACTCACCTTGCCGGGGACAACATTCTGATCTGTGCCCGCAAAGAAGAAAAAATGCTACCCGCCTCTGTGATCAAAGAATCACTGAATGCCAAAGTGGAGATGCAGGAGAAAGAACAGGGCCGTAAACTAAAGAAAAATGAAAAAGACACCCTGAAAGATGAGATCGTGATGGATCTGCTGCCTCGCGCTTTCAGCCGTCAGAGCCACACCTATGCGCTGATCATGCCTGCGCAGGGATTGTTGCTGGTTGATGCCGGCAGCTTCAAAAAAGCCGAAGATCTGCTTGGCTTGCTACGTAAATCCATCGGCAGCCTGCCGGTTGTGCCTGTGACTGTGGCCAAACCAGCCGCGCAGACACTGACAGAATGGGTGCGCTCCGGCGAGTCCCCTAACGGTTTTACCATAGGTGAAGAAGCCGAGCTGAAAGCCATTCTGGAAGACGGCGGCGTGATCCGCTGTAAGCAGCAGGACCTGAGCTGTGATGAAATTCTGGCCCATATCGAAGCCGATAAAGTGGTAACCAAACTGGCTATCAACTGGCAGGAGCGCATCGATTTTGTGCTGGGCGACGATCTGTCACTCAAGCGCCTGAAATTTTCCGATGAGCTGAGAGAGCAAAATGACGACATCGACCGTGAAGACATGGCGCAGCGTCTGGATGCTGATCTGTCATTAATGTGCGGTGAGCTGTCCGCCATACTGCCTAACCTGTTTGAAGAACTGGGCGGTATGGAAGAACGCGTCTGACAACGCATTGCCTTTTCAAGGGGGCGGCCAGGCGGGGGTTACCGAGCACAAATGCCAAATCTGTGCACATTTCACGAACCCCACCCTAACCCTCCCCTTGCCAAAGGGAGGGAATCATTGTGATTCCTGCAATCGGTTCAGTCCCTCCCCCTTTTCAAGGGAAGAAATCCTCACAAACACTCGCTTAAGCGTGATTCACCGGCTTGACAGTAAAGCGACCGACATCCACCGCCACCACTTCCACTTCCCGGCCTTTTTCTACCTGCTCACCGGTGTAATCGCTGCTGAGTACCAGTTTCCAGCTGATGCCGGAATACTTTACTGTCCCCGGCTGTTCATGGCTGAGTGCGGTATCAAGCCGGAACGTCAGGCCGATAAAATCACTGCTGATATTTTGTTTCGGTTTTTCCGCTTTCTGCGAGCGTTTCAGCGGTTTCCACAACAGCAGCGTCAATACGCCCGCGCCGATACCGCTGACCGCCACCAGGGCTGTCATGGTTTCAGGTACCACACCCACCAGTGCCAGCGTACCGGTCAGGATGGCTGACACACCAAGGGCCAGCAAAACAATAGTCGACAGCCCCAGCATCCAGACCTCGACGGCCAGCAGGATAAGGCCGATCACTATGGTCAGCTGAGCCGGGCTCAGTCCAAAAAAATCCGTCATCATTACTGTTCCTCTTGCGGGTCGGTTCTTTTAGCCGAATTGCCCTGCTGACGGTTGAGCTGGTGAATAATGGTCATGGCTTCTGCCACGATGTTTGACGCAGAAGAAGAAGCATCAGGCAGCAGAACAACAGAGGATTCTTTCGCAATCGCTTCTTTGGCCTGAATGGCCTTGCCCGCCAGATCCAGCTGGATTGCCTTCTGGCCTTCTTCGGTAGATGCCACCCGGCCGATAATCGCCAGCGCATCGGCTTCGGCTTTCGAGACCGCCAGAATAGCCTGGGCTTCACCTTCGGCTTTGAGAACCTGCTCGGATCTTTCCGCTTCTGCTGCCAGTACCCGGGCCTGCTTCATACCCTCGGCAATATTGATCTCGCTCTGGCGCTTACCTTCAGATTCAAGAATAACCGCCCGCTTTTCACGCTCAGCTTTCATCTGGCGCTCCATGGCGTCCAGTACTGAACGTGGCGGCTCAATATCTTTGATTTCATATCGCAGTACCTGAACACCCCATGGCAAGGCGGCATCGTTGATGGCAGACACAATCGCCGTATTGAGATTCTCACGCTCTTCGAACGTCTTATCCAGGTCCATTTTCCCCACTTCACTGCGCATGGTGGTCTGCGCCAGCTGGGTGACAGAGAAAATATAGTTGTCGACGCCATAGCTGGCTTTGTAAGGGTCGATCAGCTTGATATAGAGCACCCCGTCAACAATCAGGGAAATGTTATCTTTGGTAATGGCCGACTGGCTCGGGACATCGTACGCCTGCTCTTTCAGGGTCTGGGTGTAGGCAACCCGGTCAATCATAGGCACGATAAAATTCAGACCCGCTTCCATGGTTTTGTGGTATTTACCGAATCGTTCAACGACCACAGCAGTATTTTGCGGAACAAACTTAATAGAAGAACGCAGTATGACAATTACCAGTATTGCCATCACCACCCAAATACTAAACACAGACGAAATGATCGACGCTATATCCATTTTTTTATATCCAACTCAATGCAATAAGAAAACACCGTTAATAAGTAAACTTAAACGGCTAAGACCCCTAATACTCTTACCGCTAACATAAAAAGTATGAGACATGGCTCACATCCATTTTAAGCAGCTGTCATCTTTTGTGCTACTTAATACCCTTATCAAGATTCAGGATATTTGCCAGATCCCCGCCTTCACAGTAAAATTCGCCCTCTGTTTTCCGCCTCCCATGAATTCGCCCTGTCGGTGAGCAGGAGTGCGGCCTGATCTGACATCAGACTTTGACCCAAAAGGGAAACCCGAGTTATGTTTAAACCTGAATTGTTATCGCCTGCCGGCAGCCTGAAGAACATGCGCTATGCCTTCGCCTACGGTGCCGATGCCGTGTATGCAGGCCAGCCCCGTTACAGCCTGCGTGTACGCAACAATGAGTTCAACCACGACAACCTGAAGATAGGTATCGACGAAGCCCATGCCCAGGGTAAAAAGTTCTACGTGGTGTGCAACATTCAGCCGCATAACTCCAAGCTTAAAACCTTTATCCGCGATCTGACCCCGATTGTCGACATGGGCCCTGACGCCTTAATCATGTCTGATCCCGGCCTGATCATGATGGTCAGAGAAAGCTTCCCTGACATGCCTATCCACTTGTCGGTGCAAGCCAATGCAGTTAACTGGGCGACGGTAAAATTCTGGTCAACGCAAGGGATTGAACGGGTGATTCTTTCCCGCGAGCTGTCGCTGGAAGAAATCGAAGAAATCCGTGAAAAATGCCCGCAAACCGAACTGGAGATCTTTGTTCACGGCGCACTTTGCATGGCCTACTCAGGTCGCTGCCTGCTGTCTGGCTATATGAATAAGCGGGATCCCAATCAGGGCACCTGTACCAACGCCTGCCGCTGGGAATACAAGGCGGAAGCCGCCAAAGAAGACGATGCCGGCCAGATTGTAGAAGTGCAACAAGCCGCTTCCGCGGTACAAATGCAGGACGTCGCGCCCACACTGGGTGAAGGCAAGCCGACTGATCAGGTCATTTTGCTGAGCGAAAGCCACAAACCGGATGAAAAAATGGCCGCGTTTGAAGATGAGCACGGCACCTATATCATGAACTCCAAAGATCTTCGCGCGGTTCAGCATGTTGAGCGCCTGAGCAAAATGGGCGTACATTCGCTGAAAATTGAAGGCCGTACCAAGTCTTTCTACTACTGCGCCCGCACGGCACAGGTGTACCGTAAAGCGATTGATGATGCCGCGGCCGGCAAGCCGTTTGACGAAAGCCTGATGTCGACACTGGAAAGTCTGGCTCACCGTGGCTACACCGAAGGCTTCCTGCGTCGTCACACCCATGATGCTTACCAGAATTACGACTATGGTTACTCTATTTCGGATAACCAGCAGTTCGTGGGTGAATTTACCGGCAAGCGCCGCGGTGCACTGGCGGAAGTCGAAGTCAGAAATAAATTTCTGGTGGGTGACAGCCTGGAGCTGATGACACCGAACGGTAATGTCACCTTTACGCTGGAACACATGGAAAACCGTAAATCCGAAACCATTGAAGATGCCAAAGGCAGCGGACATTTTGTGTTTATTCCGGTTCCGGAAGATCTGGCGCTACCGTTCGCGTTACTGATGCGCAATCTCAACGCTGGCGCTACCACCCGTAACCCTAACGCGGTCTGACAGGCTTCTGTTCGCCACCGTATTGCTGTTCCTCTGCAATACGGTGGCAGACTAACTACTCACCGTCACATTGGGAATATCTGAGCATTTGATAGGAATAGTGTACCGCACACCCTGCTGCACCATTTCCTGCTGGCATACAGGCTCTGTCGTTACCTCCGTCCATCCCCAGCCCAGTAAGATAGAAACAACAATCAACGCTATGGGGTCTAATCGCACCTTCATTTACCACTCCCCCGCACAATCCAGGAGCCACTGTTCACAATGGCCATTGATATAATGCACTCAATTTCAACAATAATGTCGGATGCCGCTTTGTCAGCCATGGCATAAAAAACCAACATTGCCAGAACACTATTGATTTGCGGCTGAGGAAGAAACAACGTTAAATCACTAAATTAGCCCGTTCTTGGCGATAACAAACCCGTTTCCCCCAATTTATTGGGCGTTCCTGACTTCTGTGCTACACTTTTTGCCGCTTTAACTCCTTTCATTTTTTGGGGAAACATCACAAAGCGCAGTTAACCGGCAAAGGATCGCACACCCGCTTTACCCTGTGACAAGAACCTCCTCGGACGTAAAAAATTATGGCTTTATTGATTACAGACAAATGCATCAACTGCGACATGTGCGATCCCGAATGTCCGAACGATGCCATCAGCATGGGGGCAGAGATCTATGAGATTGATCCTGACCGCTGCACTGAATGCCAAGGCCATTACGACAAACCGACCTGCCAGTCAGTCTGCCCGATCAATAACTGCATTATCCTCGATCCCGCACATGTCGAGACCGAGGAGCAATTGCTTGAGAAGTTTGTGGTGTTGCAGGGAATGGCGTAACTGCGCTACTGAGACTGCTCCCTGAGTGCGCGCTGCTCTTTGGCGTATTTGTCTCTGTCCGCATCCTGAGCAGGGGCATTCAGCATCGCCATGCAACCCGCAGGCGGAAGCGGTTTCAGCACAGGCCGTTTCTTAACCGGCTTGGCGCTGGCCGTTTTCTTTTCCGCTGCAGGTTTGGGTTGCCAGGAAAGCAACTCTGCCCCGCAGCCATCGCCCGGAGGCGGCGGTAACTGTTCCTTGCATTGCTGACTTCCCTGCGGGCAATGCAGACGGACATGAAAATGGTAGTAATGTCCCCACCAGGGTCTTACCTTGCGCAGCCAGCTGCGATCTGTCCATTGCGCGTCACACAGCTGTTCTTTTATAACAGGGTGGACGAATATGCGCGCCACGTTAGCATCTGACGCTGCCAGCTGGATCAGGTTCGCCTGGCTGGCCGACCAATTGTCTTTGATAATGCGGTATGCCTTGAGATCAACCATAGGTAAAGGTTGCAGCTCAGGCAGTGCCTGCTGAGAGGCCGGTTGCTCTAATGTCGTCAGCCAGATATCGGCATCAAGTCCGGTCTGATGACTGGCATGCCCTGAGCGAAACCGACCGCCGCGCGGCATGGCGATATCACTGACCAGCAAATTACCCAACTGCAATTTTTTCGCCTTCGCCGACAATTGCTCCAAAAAAGTAATCATGCTCTCATGACCGTAAAAGCGCCCGCGCTCCGATCTGACCCTCTGATAGCCTTCTCCCTGTTCGGGCAGGACTTTCGCACCGGCCAGACAGCCATTGCTGTAACTGCCGATCGACTGCGGACTGCCTGCAGTCGGGGCACGAAACTGCTCCCAGGGCGTCGCAGCCGCCTCTGTGCTCAGGCCCAGTCCGCCACCAAAGCACAGCAGGCAGGCAAGCAAAGCCGCTCGCCTGTCAGCCGCCAGACAAGCATGCCGTACACCACCAAAACACTGCCAGAGGGCAAGTTGACTATTTACGCTCAGCACCGGACGCCACCTTGTAATAAATTTGCGATCATAGTCACATAAGCATACACCATGAGACTGACTTTATTTGCTGTTCAATATTGAGACTGGCGTGCTGTGGCCGCTTCAGTGTCAGATGTAACAAACTACCATGTACAGCTTTTCAGTTAGCTGTCAGCTCTGTCTTGTACAGCATTTCACACGAAAGGATCATGGCAAGCCAAATAAATATAACGCCTTGATATTTAATGAATGTTCAGCTTGTACAGCTTTTAGAGCATTATAACCCCAAAGCTCATTCCTGCGTATTCTACCCTTCTATAACCTTAACCGCGTACCGGCAAATTCTGCCCGTCCGCACTGACAGACAAGACTCAGTCACAGCAGAAAATTACCGCTGAAACTTAATGCAGGGCAAGCAGCATTCTGGTCTCCAGAGTCACCTGATGTTCCCGGTGCCAGCGATCTTGCCAGCTTGCCTGTACTGTCACCGTTGAGATGCCACCGGGCTGAGTGTCATGACCAACCTCAGCCTCCAAAAGGATAGTGACACTATGCAAAGCATGCTGCTCTGTGTGCGTATGCTGTCCCGGCTGCGGATCAGCGCGCAGACTTGCTAAGTGCAGGCTCTCAAGGTGCAGATGTTCTAAGTGCGATTCCGCCAGATTCACCGCAGTAAGCATGACCAGAGCATTATCTGCCTGTAGGTTGAGATAAGCGTGCAGCTTCATCAGCCCGGCCAGACCGACACTGACCAGCAGCAGCGACACCAGTACTTCCACCAAACTGAACCCCCGCTGTTTGTCCGCTACCGGCTTTATGGCATCAGACATCACGCCAGGACCCGCGCAGCCAGCGAATCTGATAAACCAGCAGCTCTTGCGCTTGCGGCAAGGAGCCCAGAGCCACGCACTCTGGCTCTTCGCTGGCCGATAACGGCTCAGCACCTGAGTTGCACACCCTCACCACAGCAATCTGCTGAAGCCTCACCCTAGCCCTGCCATCCACTCTGGCTTCGGCGCTCACCCGATAGCTTCCGTTTGCCAAAAGTGCGATCCGCACCGCTATATGTCCGTCGCCTTGTGCTGACAGGCAAACCGCAGACCCGCTGTCAGAAAATGCCAGAGGATCGGTACTGACCGGCTGGCGCTGAAAATGCTCAGCTATCAGGCCAAGCCCGCAAGCCAGAGCGCCTTCTGCCAGCCAGAATGCCTGACGTGAAAATACGGTATTCTGAGCGCGTTTAACCTGATAAAAGCTGGTGCTGTAGCTGGTCATCACAAAGACCATGGCCACGGACAGCATCAGGCTGCTGATCAGTAAAGTGCTCATGCCTTGCTGAGTCCTGACAGCGGCTCGCTGAAATTTCATCACGGATTCCTGACCCTCAGTGCCATCGTTTCATCAAGCTGCGCGGAGCTATCCAGCGATGAGACAGAAAGACGGACAGACAGTAGCTGACCCTGAATACCTGCCGCCGGAGAAGTGTCAGACTGAACCTGCCAGCCGGTCACTGTCATCCAGCGCGAATCCAGCAGTGCCTGCCCGCCCTGACATGCCTGCTCCGGGGTAGAAAAAGTGTCGTGCGACGAACGCACTCTTAATTCACCGTCTTGCCGGTAGTAGGCCTTCACCACAGTACGACCTTCCAGCTCGTAACTCATCACCAGGCAGTGTCCGGCCGTAACATGTACCGTGAGAACCGCCCCCGGCAGTAAAAGCGGTGTCCCGGACTCTGCGGTCTGAAAACCGGCCCGACGCACATCCCCCGAGAGCATGCGCCACGCATCCTGCACATCCTGAGCCAGGATCAGCTGCAACGAACGGCTCAGTGCCGCCTGTTTTCCGGCCATCAGCAAGTGCACCAGTAATGACAGCACCATCAGGCTCAATGCTGTCGCAACCGTCAGCTCTATCAGGCTGAACCCGCCCTGCCTGCTAAGATTTTCAGCACTGGGCATAACCGGCCTCCGCGCTCAGGCTGCAGACATAGATTCTGCCGGTGACATTGCTGAAAGTGATCCTGACCTGCGACTTGCCGTCCCGGCCGACAAAAAAGCTGCCTGCGGCGTGAGGGCGTCCTGTCAGGCTGTCCACTGTCAGAACATCACTGGCAAAGCTCCGCGACAGTGTCAGGTGCGGAAAATCAGTGGCGGACAGCGGTTTTAGCACAGGCTCGCCATCTGCCAGCCTGGCAAGGATTATCCAGTCGTCAGACCCGGGCTGCGACGTCGTCATAGTATGGTGCAGAACGGTATGGTGCGGGACGGTCTCTAAACCAATCGATACATCTTCGCCGCGCATCACAGCTTCCGATTTGGCCAGGACCAGCAACCATTCCAGCTCACTGACCAAACGGTGCAGGCGCTGAGTGGCAAAGACGTCGGAAAATGAAGGCGTGGCCACGGTAGCTATCAACATGATGACAGATAACACCACTATGGCTTCAATCAGCGTCATCCCTCTGACGCTCGCAACACAATGTAACCGCATTTGCCTGAGTGGCATGTTTTCTGTCGCTGACTCCCAACTTCTCACCTGACCTGCTCCCGAACCTTTTTCACCGCGCAATAGGATGGCAAAACAACGGCAAGACGCAGCTGCAAAGCACCGACTTAGTGACATGAATCGAAAGGAAAAAAAGATGAGGAAATCAAGAAACCAGCAAGGAGTGACGCTGATCGAACTGCTGATTGTCGTTACCCTGGCTGGCATACTGGCGATGTCAGCCCTGCCGGCCTATCAGGCACACCAGCAAAAAGCCTATCTGCGTCAGGCCCAGGCCGATCTCATTATGTTGCAGCTCGCCATTGAACAGCAGCGCTCTCAGGGTCAGGCATATCCGGCGCAGTTGTCCGCCGCGCTCTGTCCTGCCTGCCGTTATGACAACCCCTTCTATTCCTACCGGATTGCACTGGAGAGTGGCACATACCGGCTGTGGGCCGAAAGCAAAGATGGGGCGCAGGAATGCGGCTCTATTGCGCTGTTACACAATGGCACCACTGTCCCGTCTGAGTGCTGGTAAAGCGGCTGGCACAAGCTGGCAGCGGCAGAAACGACAAAGGCCAGCATAATGCTGGCCTTTAAGGTATATGACTCAGAGGTTAACCGGTCAGATCATCAAAGAACTTTTTCACGCCGTCGAAGAAACCTTCCGAACGTGGCTTGTGCTTTTTGGCATCAGAGCCCGCCAGCGTGTTCTCAAACTCCTGCAACAGTTCTTTCTGGCGAGTGCTCAGGTTCACCGGTGTTTCAACCACCAGCTTACAGATCAGATCGCCAACTGCACCGCCACGGACAGACTTCACGCCTTTACCGCGCATACGGAACATGCGTCCGGTCTGCGTTTCCGTCGGTACTTTCAGGCTGACACGACCGTCGAGTGTCGGTACTTCCACTTCGCCGCCCAGTGCCGCCATGGTAAAGCTGACCGGCACTTCGCAGTACAGGTTGTTGCCATCGCGCTCGAAAATCGCGTGCTGCTGCACATGCACCTGTACGTAGAGATCCCCGGCTGGTGCGCCGAATTCTCCGGCTTCACCTTCACCGGTCAGGCGAATACGATCGCCCGTATCCACACCGGCAGGAATCTTCACCGACAAGGTTTTGGTTTCCTGAACCCGGCCCTGACCATGACACTTACCGCAAGGATCAGAAATGATCTTGCCGCGGCCATGACAGTGAGGACAGGTTTGCTGTACCGCGAAGAAGCCCTGACGCATCTGCACCTGGCCAGCACCGTGACACGTTCCGCAGGTCGTTGGCGAGGAACCTTTCTTCGCCCCTGAACCTTCGCAGGTATCACAGTTTACCAGGGTTGGAACGCGAATTTCCTTGCTGCAGCCGCGTACCGCTTCCTCCAGCGTCAGCTCCATGTTGTAGCGTAAATCGGCGCCGCGCTGAGCACGATGCTGACCACCACCACGACGGCCACCGCCACCAAAGATATCGCCGAACACATCACCAAAGATGTCGCTGAAATCTGCACCGCCGCCGAAGCCGCCGCCACCGCCCATACCGCCTTGTTCAAAGGCTGCATGGCCATACTGGTCGTAGGCCGCTTTCTTCTGAGGATCGGTCAGAATTTCATAGGCGGTTTTCACTTCTTTGAACTTGTCCGCCGCTGTTTCATCGCCCGGATTACGGTCCGGGTGGTACTTCATCGCCAGACGTTTATAAGCCTTTTTGATGTCACGCTCATTGGCGTCACGGCCTACGCCTAACACTTCGTAAAAATCACGTTTTGACATAATTAAACTGTCACCTGCTTATACAGCTACGGGCGTAAGAGTAACCCCAAACGCCCGTGCCCAAATAAGATTATGAGATCACACTCTTATTTTTTATCGTCTTTTACTTCTTCGAACTCGGCGTCTACAACATCGTCGTCTTTCGACTGAGTCTGCTCACCGCTGTCCGCTTGCTGGGCCTGAGCTTGCTGCTGGGCAATTTCCATCAGCTTCTGAGAAGCCGCGATCAGCGCCTGTACTTTGGCATCAATCGCTTCTTTATCTTCGCCTTTACGTGCTTCTTCCAGTTCAGAAACCGCGGCTTCGATCTTCTCTTTCTCATCCGCAGGCAGTGCGTCGCCCGCTTCTTCGATTTGCTTACGGGTACCGTGTACCAGCTGGTCAGCCTGGTTACGGGCAGAGACTAACTCTTCGAACTTCTTGTCCGCTTCTTTGTTAGCTTCTGCTTCCTGTACCATTTTCTCGATTTCGTCGTCGCTCAGACCGCCAGATGCCTGGATAGTGATCTTCTGCTCTTTACCTGTGCTCTTGTCTTTTGCAGACACGTGCAGGATACCGTCAGCATCCAGGTCAAAGATAACTTCAATCTGAGGCATACCGCGAGGTGCTGCCTGAATACCTTCCAGGTTGAACTGACCCAGGGACTTGTTAAAGTTCGCCTGCTTACGCTCACCCTGCAGAACATGGATAGTTACCGCGTTCTGGTTGTCTTCTGCTGTCGAGAACACTTGCTCCGCTTTGGTCGGAATCGTGGTGTTCTTCTCGATCAGCTTGGTCATCACACCGCCCATGGTTTCGATACCCAGAGACAGCGGGGTCACGTCCAGCAGCAGAACGTCTTTAACTTCACCGGCCAGTACACCACCCTGAACCGCAGCACCTACGGCAACGGCTTCGTCAGGGTTGACATCTTTACGTGCTTCTTTGCCGAAGAACTCAGCCACTTTAGCCTGAACCATAGGCATACGCGTCTGACCACCCACCAGGATAACGTCAGTGATTTCGCCTACAGACAGGTCGGCGTCAGCCAGTGCCACTTTCATTGGCTCCAGAGAACGCTGTACCAGATCTTCAACCAGTGACTCCAGCTTGGCACGGGTCACTTTGATGTTCATGTGCTTAGGACCTGTCGCATCTGCAGTGATGTACGGCAGGTTCACGTCAGTCTGCTGAGCAGAAGACAGCTCAATTTTCGCTTTTTCTGCCGCTTCTTTCAGACGCTGCATCGCCAGTGGATCTTTACGCAGATCGATGGCCTGATCTTTCTTGAATTCGTCAACCAGATAGTTGATCAGACGGTTATCAAAGTCTTCGCCACCCAGGTGTGTGTCACCGTTGGTTGCCAGTACTTCAAACGTCTTCTCGCCTTCAACTTCATCAATCTCGATGATAGAGATATCGAAGGTACCACCACCCAGGTCGTATACCGCGATAGTGCGGTCACCGCCTTGCTTGTCCAGGCCATAAGCCAGAGCAGCAGCAGTCGGTTCGTTGATGATACGCTTCACTTCCAGACCCGCGATGCGGCCGGCATCTTTGGTAGCCTGACGCTGAGCATCGTTGAAGTAGGCAGGAACAGTAATCACTGCGCCTGTGACTTTCTCGCCCAGGTAGTCTTCAGCGGTTTTCTTCATTTTCTTCAGCACTTCTGCTGAAACCTGAGGCGCGGCCATTTTCTGACCTTTCGCTTCCACCCAAGCGTCACCGTTGTCTGCTTTCACAATTTTGAAAGGCATGATTTCGATGTCGCGCTGTACTTCTTCGTCTTCGAAGCGGCGACCAATCAGACGCTTGATTGCATACAGGGTATTTTCTGGGTTTGTCACCGCCTGACGTTTCGCAGGCTGACCGACCAGTGTTTCGCC
Source organism: Photobacterium arenosum (assembly GCF_014841115.1). Taxonomy (GTDB): domain Bacteria; phylum Pseudomonadota; class Gammaproteobacteria; order Enterobacterales; family Vibrionaceae; genus Photobacterium; species Photobacterium arenosum. The sequence goes on along the minus strand of NZ_JACYTP010000012.1, from coordinate 17,330 downwards.
ATCCTGTGTATAAGCGATGATAGAAGGCGTAGTGCGATCACCCTCTGCGTTCTCAATAACGCGTGGCTTATCACCATCCAGTACAGCTACACATGAGTTGGTTGTACCCAAGTCAATACCAATGATTTTACCCATTTGGCTTTCTCCGAAATTCGTTGGTTTACTGGCTTCGTTCTGCGTAATGCAGAATCGAGCATGGGGGCCAAGGCCCTCAATTAATTCAATTACGCTATCGTATGACTACTAAATAAGGCCATCAGAGACCTTTTCAAGGGGCAGGTCGAAAAAAAATGTAAAAAATAAAAACCCACCAGAGTGGGCTTTCATCACTCGGCCTGCCCGTCAGGCACATCAGGCCTGAGTGTCGACATTGCTGCCAGGTGCAGCCTTAGCGACCATCACCATAGCCGGACGAACCACACGGCCGTTCAGCTCATACCCTTTCTGCAGCACCATCATTACGGTGTTAGGCGCATGCTCTGCGCTTTCCTGCATCGACATCGCCTGGTGGAATTCCGGATTGAACGCTTCACCCATAGGGTTGATGGCTTTCAGACCGAATTTCTCTACCGTGTCCGTCATGGTTTTCAGGGTCAGCTCAACGCCTTCCAGCATTGGCTTTAATGTCTCGTCGGTTTTATCAGCCAGTTCCAGCGCACGCTCCATGTTGTCGATCACAGGCAGCAGTTCACCGGCAAATTTTTCCAGCGCAAACTTACGGGCTTTGTCGATTTCCTGCTCGGTACGACGGCGCATATTCTCAATATCAGCGCGGGCACGCAGTACTGAATCCTGCTGCTCTTTCACTTTGGCTTCACTGACAGCCAGCGCGGCTTCCAGTTCTTCAATACGGGACAGTGCCAACTCGTCCAGCGTTAGCTCTTCCGCGTTGTCTGCGGCCGCTTCAGCGCCTGCTGCTTCCGCCTGCGCCTGCTGCAGTTCTTCTTCGTTCAACACTTCGTCTTTCTTGCTCATGCTTTCGCTACTCCGCTAAGCTCAAAAAGGGTGATATGCATGGCCGATAGGTTACGTAAGGCGCAACTTGCCGGCCACTATTAAAACGTGATGGGCATATTATGGGGATGAAGTTCAACGATTCAACCCGATATCGACGACAAAGGGCGACATTTCCTTATTGCTAAGGCTATACTGGCCCCATTCTTACCCGTTGGATCAAGGACATGACGCGCCCTTTTGAAATCATCGCCCTGGTTGGCAAGCCGAGAAATCCTGACGCGCTTCACACCCACACCAGCCTGTACAACTGGCTGACCGCCAAAGGCTACCAGGTACTGGTTGATCATCGTCTAGCCCATGATCTGGATGTGCCCGCTGAAGCGCTGTGCGATTTGCTCACCATAGGTGACCGCGCCAGCCTGGCCATTGTCGTCGGGGGGGACGGTAACATGTTAGGCGCCGCACGGGTACTCTCGCGCTTTGATATCTCGGTGATCGGCGTTAACCGCGGTAATCTGGGCTTCCTGACTGATTTAGATCCGGACAACTTCGAGCAAGAGCTGGAAAAGGTGCTGGACGGCGAGTTCGTCACCGAACAGCGTTTCCTGCTGGAAGCCGAAGTTCACCGTCATGGCCAGATAAAAAGCCGCAATACAGCGCTCAATGAAGCCGTACTGCACCCGGACAAGATCGCCCATATGATTGAGTTCGAGGTCTATATCGATGAAAGCTTTGCGTTTTCGCAGCGCTCCGACGGCCTGATCATCGCCACCCCAACCGGCTCCACGGCCTATTCGCTGTCCGGCGGCGGCCCGATCCTCTCGCCGAGCCTGAATGCCATCACCCTGGTGCCTATGTTTCCCCATACCCTGTCATGCCGCCCGCTGGTGGTGGACGGCAACCGCAGGATCAAGCTGATTGTCCCTGACGACGGACGGACACTGGAAGTGAGCTGCGACGGACAGGTGTCGCTGCCCGTAAGCCCGGGCGATGAAATTCACATCTATCAGAGTCCGGATCACCTGCAGCTGATCCACCCGAAAAGCTACAGCTACTACAACATACTGCGCGGCAAGTTAGGCTGGTCGAGCAAGCTGTTCTGAAATCAAACCTACGTCTTTGTTAAGCCAGCCTTGTGCTGGCTTTTTTAATGTCAGCAGAAACTTAACCTTAATCACAATTTTCACCATAAATCCGTTCACCGCCACTTTACTGTATGTAGATACAGTATATACTGTGCAAATAAACAGGTGTTGATTTAGACAGGTGAACACAGATGCTGGCACACATGACGATCTCTAATTTTGCAATTGTCAAAAATCTCGAGTTTGAAATGAAATCTGGGATGACAACCATCACAGGTGAAACCGGTGCAGGTAAATCTATAGCTATTGATGCCCTTGGCTTATGCCTGGGCGACCGTGCTGAAGCCAGCATGGTCCGTCCCGGTGAAGACAAAGCAGAAATTCACGCAACCTTCTCGCTGCGCAACAATCAGGCGGCCCGCCGCTGGCTGGAAGACAACGAGCTGATTGAAGGCGACGAGTGTATCCTTCGCCGTGTGGTGACCAAAGAAGGCCGCTCCCGTGGCTTCATCAATGGCAGCCCGGTGCCCGCCTCCCAGCAAAAAGCGCTGGGCCAGCTGCTGATCAACATCCATGGTCAGCATGCACACCAATTACTGATGCGCCCGGAACATCAGCAGGAAATGCTGGACAACTATGCCGGTCACCATGCTCTGATGGAAAAAGTCAGCAGTGATTATCAGGCCTGGCGCCATGCCAAAAATGAGCTGAATCGTCTGAGCCAGAGCCGCGCTGATAACGAAGCGCAAAAACAGCTGATCCAGTATCAGGTCAAAGAGCTCAATGATCTGGCACTGGGTGAAGACGAATTTGCTGAGATCGAAGAAGAGCACAAGCGCCTGTCCAATTCCGGCGATCTCGCGCTCACCAGCCAGCATGCCCTCGCCTTGCTGTACGAAGGAGATGAGGTCAATGCACTGCAGCTACTACAGCAGGCCAGTCAGCAAGTGCTTGAGCTGGGCGAAATGGACAGCAAGCTCAGCACCCTGGCTCCCATGCTGGAAGAAGCCATTATTCAGGTACAGGAAGCCAGCCAGGAGCTGCGCGGCTATATGGACGATCTGGATATGGACCCGCAGCGTCTGGTCTATCTGGAAGAGCGTCTGGCGAAAATCATGTCGCTGGCCCGTAAACACTACGTGATGCCTGCGGAACTGTGGCAGAAACATCAGGATTTGCTGCTGGAGCTTGAAAACCTGGACGGCAGCGACGAAAAACTCGATGCCCTGGCCGATGCGGTGGAAGCCAAGCGCCTGAGCTTTCTCGACAGCGCGGAAAAACTGAGCAAAAGCCGCCAGCGTTACGCCAAGGAGCTCAACAAAAAAATCTCGCACAGCATGCATGAGCTGAGCATGGAGAAAGCGATTTTCCAGATTGATATCCACAGCGATCCGGAACGTATGCTGACCCCGCTGGGTTTTGACACTATTACCTTCATGGTCTCCACCAACCCGGGCCAGCCGCTGCAACCACTGGGCAAAGTCGCCTCGGGCGGTGAGCTGTCACGTATCTCTCTGGCCATCCAGGTGATCACAGCCCAGAAAGTGGAAACGCCCAGCCTGATTTTCGATGAAGTGGATGTCGGTATCAGTGGCCCGACGGCTGCGATTGTGGGGCGTATGCTGCGCACATTGGGCACATCGACGCAGGTGATCTGCGTGACCCACTTGCCACAGGTTGCCGGTTGCGGGCATCAGCAGATGTTCGTTGCTAAAAAGACCGCCAAAGGCCAGACCGAAACCCAGATGAAAGCGCTGGATGAAAGCTCACGGATCAGCGAGCTGGCCCGCCTGCTGGGCGGCAGTGAGATCACAGAGCGCACACTGGCCAATGCCAAGGAATTGCTGGTAGCAGCATGATCCGGCGCAGAAAGTTGGCGGTTAATCGCAACACTGATGCAACTTTCTGAGTATTCCAGCGTCTGAACTCCCGCTTAATCTTTGCATTATGCGGGAGTTACCCACCTAGTGCTTTTACTTCTGCCACTAACTTGCTTATCATCACAAGCAGAACTGATTATTTTGCCGGGATGCTATGAACTGGAAAACTTTTGCCGCGTTAGCGTTGAGCGTCAGCCTGCTGGGCGGCTGCTCTTTGGTTGAACGCTTGGTCTACCGTATTGATATCAATCAGGGCAACTATCTTGATGAAAAAGATATCGATAACCTCAGATACGGCATGAATCAGGAACAGGTGCGTTATGTGCTTGGCTCGCCGATGCTGGTAGAGCCTGAATACCCGAACACCTGGTATTATGTGTTCTATCACAAACCGGGCCACGATGAGCCGGAACAAAAAGATCTGATTTTGACCTTTGATCAAAACCGCTTGCTGACCCGCATGACAGGGGATTATCAGCCAGGGCCGAACTTCAACGACCCGTTAAATTAAGCGGTGAAACCTGCAGATTCAGCGCCAGAACACAAAAAAGCTCGCCAAGGCGAGCTTTTCTTTTTCTTATCCGGCTGTAAATCCGACAGTAAATTGAACTGTGGCGGCACATGAAGCGCTTTTAAGAGGCCGCATCAGGGCTCAGCTCTGCTGTCCTACTCGTCTGTTGCGTCTGGCGCATCGGATTCCGGTACAGCGTCGCCTTTGGCTTTCTTGGCTGCCAGGGCTTCCTGCTTGGCCTGCTCGGCGCGCTTGCGGCGGATCTCTTTCGGATCGGCCAGCAAGGGGCGATAAATCTCTATCCGATCCCCTTCATGCACTCGGGCATCCAGCTTCACCGTACGGCTGAACACCCCGACCTTGTTCTTTTTCAGGTCGATCTCAGGATACATTTCCAGCACCCCGGAGCGTTCAATGATCTCCTGTACGGGCGTATCCGGGGTAATCGCCAGCTTGATCACCCGCTGAGTATTAGGCAGCGCGTACACCACCTCAACATGGATCAGATTATTCTGCTCAGAGCTCATAAACTTCCCTGGCCCTCTGGGTAAAGGCATTCACCATATTGCTGGTCAGCTCATGAAACACCTTGCCAAACACCGCTTCCACCAGCGCATTGGTGAATTCAAAATCCAGCTTCAGCTCCACTTTACAGGCATCGGTATCCAGCTCGGTAAAGTGCCAGCCACCCACCAGTTTACGGAACGGCCCTTCCACCAGTTGCATGCTGATCTTATGAATGCCTTCTAACTGATTACGAGTCACAAAGGTTTTTTTGATCCCAGCCTTGGAAACGTCTACTGCCGCCATCATATGTTCAGTAGAGCTTTCCAGAATTTTGGTGCCAGAGCATCCCGGCAAAAATGCCGGATAAGACTCAACATCGTTCACCAGGTCAAACATTTGCTTGGCACTGAACGGGACCAGTGCAGAGCGACTGATTTGAGGCATAGTTTCTCCTTAACCCAATATCGCTGGTAATGATACCATTAGTCGGCGATCTGCCAAAGATTCAGTGATAGTGTGTCTCCATGGCCTATTGCCTCTGGGAAAAACGTTCCCCTAACAACTTGAATCCGTATAATAAGAAGCTATGGCAAAGAAAAAACCAAACAAGCCGGGCAGCAACACCATTGCGCTGAATAAGTCTGCCCGCCATGAATTTTCAATTCATGATGAATATGAAGCCGGCATTTCGCTCCAGGGTTGGGAAGTGAAGTCCCTGCGTGCGGGTAAAGCCAACATTTCCGAAAGCTACGTGTTTATCCGTAACGGCGAGGCGTTTCTTTCCGGCGCCACCTTCACGCCGCTGAATGCGGCCTCGACCCACGTGGTGGCTGAGCCGACCCGTGTGCGTAAGCTGCTGCTGAACCGCCGCGAACTGGACCGCTTAACCGGGGCAGTGAACCGCGACGGTGAAACTATTGTGGCACTTTCCATGTACTGGAAGGGTTCATGGGTTAAACTTAAGTTAGGGACCGCGAGAGGTAAAAAGCTTCATGATAAACGTTCAGACGCCAAAGACCGCGACTGGCAGCGCGATAAAGCGCGAATCATGAAGCACAGTTCGCGGTAGTCATTGACCTGGCAGAATTTTCTGCTAGTATTGAACACCTCACTGGGGCTGATTCAGGATTCGACAGGATCAAGAAGGCCCGTGGAGCATGCAGAGGTGCGGTTTGCCTCTTTAAAAAGCCGCAAAAAAATAGTCGCAAACGACGAAAACTACGCACTAGCAGCTTAATAACCTGCTCAGAGCCTGCCCTCCCTAGCCTTAGCTCGTAGGACGGGGATTCAGGGCAGTCAAACCCAAACGAGATCGCGTGGAAGCTTTGACCTGGGAGCGGAAGCGTTAAATTTAATTCAGGTGTGTCTCAGCATAGCGTGTTTGTTCGCAGTGCTTTGGCGAGATTAAAGACAAACTAAGCATGTAGCGCCATTGGTTAGACTGATTTTGGACGCGGGTTCAACTCCCGCCAGCTCCACCAAATCGTATACGAAGACATCTTCGGATATCACAAAGCCCGCTAAGGTCCTGACCTGGCGGGCTTTTTGTTTTTGTCATCAACACCTCCCGTTTTGATCTGTCTCGCCTAAAGGGAAGGCTATTCCGCAAGCTGACCAAAATCAGGTGTGGCTTCGCCAACGAAACCAGCTTACCGAAGCTGCTCTATGCGGGAATGTTGAAGACCTCCAAGAAGTGGACTGACGCACCCGGTGCAGAACTAGAATCTGACGGTATTTCAGTGCATCAAACTGGCGTTCGTTCGGACAAATGAGAGGGAAATTATTCACCAAGAGGTCTTTTCGGTATTCAATAACTCTTATCCCTTGATCGTCAGTCTCGCCTGAGAAAACCGGCAAGACCTCCACATTGAATCTCACCCTATACACTCAAATACTTTTTTTGCATCATCGCCTATGACGCTTTAGATTGACATTTAACAGAGAACAACAGATTATTTTGCATCATCAGCAATGAAATAAGAATAAGTTATGAAGCTAAGCGCAATAGCAGCTGTCAATGCAGGTTATCCATTTCGAGGAAAAATTCCTGAAGTGACAGGCTCTGCTGTGGTCGCAGTTCAGATGAAAGATGTTTCGCAAACCGAAGGAATTCGCTGGTCAGATTGTTTGGAAACAGAACTAACCGGCAAACGTGAACCCAACTACCTCTCAATAGGTGATATTTTAGTGGCCGCTCGTGGTAGTCATAACTATGCCGTACAGGTGAATCAGGCACTAGCAGCCACCGGCAAGCTGGCCGTTGCTGCGCCGCACTTTTTTGTGATCAGCCTGAAAAAGAAAGACATTCTACCTGAGTTTATCGTGTGGTTACTGAATCAGGCACCAGCTCAGCGTTATTTTGAGCAGAATGCCGAAGGCACGTTAACAAAGAGCATTCGTCGCAGTGTATTGGAAGATACCCCCGTGGTTATCCCACCCCTGGCGAAGCAGCGCGCAATTATTGCTGTGGCCAACACCCTACGCGAAGAACAAAGATTAATACAAAAATTAGTCAGCAATGGTGAACGTATGATGAATACCATTGCTAAAGATCTATTCGAAAACAAGGAGGTAGCACATGAATGACCAGCATCAACTATTCGAACAAATTAAACAAATTGATAACAATAGTGTGGAGTTCTGGTCAGCCAGGTCAATTTATAAACTATTAGGCTACTCCGAATACCGGCACTTTCAACCTGTCATCACAAAAGCAAAAGAAGCTTGTCTAAATAGCGAACACGCTATAGAAGACCATTTCGAGGACATCCTCGCAATGGTCACCATTGGTTCAGGAGCACAGCGAGAAGTCCCAGATGTTAAATTGTCTCGCTATGCCTGCTATCTCGTTGTCCAAAATGGTGACCCAACAAAACCTGTGATTGCTGCTGGCCAAACCTACTTTGCCGTGCAGACCCGCCGACAAGAGCTGGCCGACGACCTGGCATTCCAACAACTTAAAGAAGAGCAGAAACGGATTTTTCTGCGTAATGAGCTTAAAGAACATAACAAACAACTCGTCGAAGCGGCCCAACAGGCTGGCGTTGAGACAAATCTCGATTTCGCAATATTCCAAAACCACGGTTACAAAGGCTTATATGGTGGATTAGACCAAAAAGCCATCCACGCTCGAAAAGGACTAAAGAAAAGCCAGAAGATTCTCGACCATATGGGCTCTACCGAACTGGCCGCGAATCTATTCCGTGCTACCCAAGCAGAAGAAAAGCTCCGCCGCGATAACGTCCAGAACAAACAGCAGGCAAACCAAACCCACTATGAAGTCGGCCAGAAGGTTCGCCAAACCATTGCTGAGCTAGGCGGTACTATGCCGGAAAACCTGCCTACGCCAGAAACAAGCATCAAACAACTAGAGTCGGCAGCAAAGAAACTGAGCGACAGTAATGATCAGGACACGAAATAATGAGCGACACAGTCATGAGCACTAACGACAAGATCAACCAAGACAACATCAACAAAGCCCTCTGGAACGCCTGCGATACCTTTCGCGGCACCATCAGCGCCGACACCTATAAAGACTTCATCCTGACCATGCTGTTCCTCAAGTACATCTCAGACGTATGGCAGGATCACTACGATGGTTACAAGGCCGAATACGGTGACGAGCCAGAACTTATCGAAGAGATGATGAAAAACGAGCGCTTTGTACTGCCCAAAGCGGCCAGCTTCTACTCCCTGTACGAACGCCGTCACGAACCCGGTAATGGTGAGCGTATCGACCAGGCATTGCACGCCATTGAAGAAGCCAACGGCACCAAACTCAAAGACGCTGGCAAGAGTGTGTTCCAAGACATCAGCTTTAACACCGACAAACTGGGTGAAGAAAAGCAAAAGAACACCATTCTGCGTCACCTGCTGGAAGACTTTGCCAAGCCAGAACTGAACCTTAAGCCCAGCCGTGTCGGCACGCTGGATGTGATCGGTAACGCCTACGAATACCTGATCAAAAACTTCGCGGCCAGTGGTGGCCAGAAAGCTGGTGAGTTTTATACCCCGCCAGAAGTCAGTGACCTGATCGCCGAGTTGTTAGGCCCGCAGCCGGGCGACAGCATCTGTGACCCTGCTTGTGGTTCAGCCTCATTATTAATGAAGTGTGGCAGCAAAGTTCGCAAAAACCACGATAGTAAAAACTACGCCCTGTACGGACAAGAAGCCATTGGCTCCACCTGGTCGCTGGCCAAAATGAACATGTTCCTGCACAGCGAAGACAACCACAAAATTGAATGGGGCGACACAATACGCAACCCCAAGTTGCTGGATAAAAATGGCGACCTTATGCTGTTTGACATCGTGACCGCCAACCCGCCATTTAGCTTGGATAAATGGGGCCATGACGAAGCCGAACACGACAAGTTCAGCCGCTTTCGCCGTGGCGTACCGCCGAAAACCAAAGGCGACTATGCGTTTATTCTACATATGATTGAAACGCTAAAACCCAAGACAGGTCGCATGGGGGTAGTTGTGCCTCACGGTGTATTATTTCGTGGCTCCAGTGAAGGCAAAATCCGCCAAAAACTGATTGATGAAAACCTATTGGATGCGGTGATTGGCCTACCTGAGAAGTTGTTTTATGGTACAGGCATTCCCGCTGCAATTCTGATCTTCAAAAAAGAAAAAGTAGATGACAACGTCCTGTTTATCGATGCATCACGCGAGTTTAAATCCGGTAAAAATCAGAACCAACTTAGTGAAGAGAATATTGCCAAGATCGTTGCTACCTACAAATTGGGAGAAAACGTCGATAAATACGCTTATCTTGCTAGCCTGAAAGAGATCGTCGATAACGACTACAACCTGAACATCCCACGCTATGTCGATACCTTTGAAGAAGAGGAAGAAATCGACCTAGTGGCCGTACGTGCTGAGCGTGAACAACTCAAAGTACAACTGACCGAACTGGAAACCGAGATGGTCAAGTATCTGGAGGAGTTGGGATATGGTGCCTAAGGGATGGACTCCATCGCAAATCGGCGATGTTGCTAAATTTTCATCTGGCGGTACACCCAGTAAACAAAATGCAGATTATTGGGGTGGCACTGAACCGTGGATTTCAGGAAAAGACCTTAAAACTCATTACCTAGAAACAAGTATCGACGCTTTAACCGAAGCCGGATTTCAAGCAGCAAAAAAAGCGCCGAAAGGGGCAACTCTAGTACTAGTAAGAGGTATGACTCTTTTAAAAGATTTCCCTGTTGGCTACGCAACAAGAGAAGTGGCTTTTAATCAAGACGTGAAGGCCTTAGTCCCCGCCAAAAATGTGGATGGGCTCTTTTTATCCTTTTTGTTGGTAGCGGAGAAACACAAAATTCTCCAGCTTGTGAGTACGGCAGGGCATGGTACTGGACGTCTGGATACTCATTCGCTTCAGGAGTACCCGGTTAATATCCCTCCACTTCCCGAACAAAAGAAAATCGCCCAAATCCTTTCCACCTGGGATAAGGCCATCGCAACTACCGAACAACTGCTTGCCAACAGCCAGCAGCAGAAAAAAGCCCTAATGCAGCAACTACTCACCGGTAAAAAACGCTTAGGTATGCCTGATAATAGTTACGATTTTAAGAAAACTCGATACGGTATTATTCCTAAAGATTGGGAATATCCAGCGATAAAGGATGTTTGCACTCAGGTGACTGAGAAAAATACAGAATCTGCTGACTACCCGGTCCTCTCATGCTCCAAGTACGATGGCTTTGTTGACTCGCTCAAGTACTTCAAAAAGAAAGTTTACAGTGATGATACCTCTGGCTATAGGCTAATTCACCGTGGTTGCTTTGGCTTTCCATCTAACCACATTGAAGAGGGCTCTATTGGGCTACAGAACCTCTACGATACTGGCATTGTCAGCCCTATTTATGTCATTTTTAGAGCAAAGCCGAAAAAGGTAGAAAACACCTATCTTTATGCAGTTTTAAAGACTGATCACTATCGGCAAATATTTGGTGCAGCCACTAATGCATCTGTTGATCGTCGAGGAAGTCTACGTTGGAAAGAGTTCAGCTTGATACATGTGCCACTTCCACCGCTAGAAGAGCAGCAAAGAATCGCTGTTGTGCTATCCACCGCCGATCAGGAAATCTCTGCTCTTCAACAAAAGCTGGAAGCGTTAAAGCAAGAGAAAAAAGCCCTAATGCAGCAGCTGTTGACGGGTAAACGAAGAGTAAAAGTTGATGATAAGGAGGTTGCATAATGCTAACCCAGATACACATTCAAAACTTCAAGAGCTATCAAGATCAGGTTTTACACTTATCACCGCTGACGCTGATGATTGGGGCAAATGCTTCTGGTAAAAGTAATGCGCTGGAAGCTTTCCGCTTTTTAGCTTGGCTGGCACAAGGCCAGAAATTATCTGTATTGAAACACAGAGTTGATGATTCTGAGCAGATCCTTCGTGGCCAAGTGAGGGACTTAGGGCATTTGAGCGCAACCGCGTTTTCTTTGGGTTGCACAACGGATGACGACAACTGGAATCACTTTGAGGTTGAAGTGTCGTTACGTGACGATGAGTTACATATTTCGCAAGAAACCATCACCTCGCCAAAAGAAAATTTCCCTTTATATAAAATTGAACAAAAATCATCTGGCTTAGGCACTGATGTAAGAGTTGCTTATAACAACTTCGCACGAGGTGGGAAAAAACCCCAGGTAAGCAGCACAGACCAAATTGCTATTCTGAATCAACTTGCGTCTTCAGCTATGTTTGAGGCTGGCCATAAGAAAGCGCAGCAAGAAATTCCAAAAACTACCGAAAAGTTTCAAAACCTACTATCAAATACCCTATTTCTTGACCCTGTGCCTTCACTAATGCGTGGTGACAGCTACCCTGAAAAACGCTTACGTGGTGATTGTGCGAATCTTTCAGGCGTGCTTTTCACCTTGTGGAAAGACGAAGCACTGAAGCCCGTCATTATCGACTTCATTAAAAGCCTTCCTGAGCAGGACGTTAAGGATATCAACTTTTTTGAAGATCGCCGGGGCCAGGTTTCGTTGGAGTTGGTAGAAAGCTTTGGCAATAAAGACAGAAAGTGGTCAGTAGAGCTTCTATCCGACGGCACCCTAAGAGTTTTGGCTATTGCTGCAGCCTTGCTCTCCGCGCCTGAAGGATCAACGGTAGTGATTGAAGAAGTTGATAATGGTGTGCATCCTTCAAGGGCAAAACAGCTGCTAGCAACCATGAGGCAGCAAGCTGATGCGAGAAATGTTCGTTTACTTCTATCAACACACAATCCAGCCCTAATGGATGCCCTGCCAGATTCATCACTTGGAGATGTGGTGTTTTGCTACCGCAGCAAAACCACTGGTGACAGCCAGCTTATCAGGCTTTCCGATCTAAACGATTACCCTGGTTTAGTTTCTCAAGGTCCGCTAGGTGAATTAGTCACTAACGGCGTTGTAGATCGTTTTGTGAAGTCTCCGATGACGCCTCAGCAGAAGAAACAAAATGCCATGGATTGGTTGAGCCAAATGCAGGGAGATGATGAATGAGTTCGATTTGCATCATAGATACGTCAGTTTTCCTGAATCTACTAAACGTTCCCGGCAAAAATCAGGATAAGGATACAGTTACTGCATCTTTCGCAGAGTATGCAGAACTTGGTGCGACCTTCATTTTACCCATGGCCACAATTATTGAGACTGGTAATCACATTGCCCAGAACGGTGACGGTGGAACAAGACGTAAAACTGCTCAGCGTTTTTGCGAAGCTGTAAAAGGTGCTTTTAGTGGTGATGCCCCCTATCAACCAAGTGAATTTCCAAATTCCGCTGAGATGTTAACTTGGATAGATAAATTTCCAGATCAAGCAGGAGCAAACAAGTCTCCACAAAAAACCGGTGAAGGTACTAGCTTTGGCGATTTAAGCATTATTGAAGAATTCAATAAATGCGTTCGTCGATTCTCAACGCGAGAGGTCTTTGTTTGGTCTTTAGACAGTGATTTAAGCAGCTACCACCAACAACGCTAATTAGGCTGCACCTCGGGTACCAGGGGTTGAAGAGAGATAACGAATGACACAATACACACCCAAATTTCAGGAAGAATACAGTGCCAAGTTACCGGCTCTGACGTTATTGACCAACCTCGGGTGGTCGTTCCTCTCTCCTGAACTCGCGTTAGCCGCTCGTGGTGGCAAGGCCGATGAGGTGGTGTTACGCCAGGTGCTGCGTGGTGAACTGCAAAAGCGCACTTTCACCTTTGCCGGTAAGAGCTACCCGCTGTCTGGAAAGGCTATCGACAACCTGATTGCCGAGGTGTGCAGCCCCGCGCTTAATGAAGGCCTGTTAACGGCCAATGAGCGCCTGTACAACCACCTGCTGTATGGCATTTCGGTCACTGAGTTTGTGGATGGCAAAAAGGCTAGCCCGACGGTTGCACTGATTGATTGGCAAAACCCAACCAATAACAGCTTTGTATTTACTGAAGAGTTTACTGTTACTCGCTCTGGTAGAGTGGAAAGCCGTAGACCCGACATTGTCTGCTTCGTGAATGGTATTCCTCTAGTGGTGATAGAGGCCAAGCGCCCGGATGGCAATGCAAAAAAAGGCCCCACCATTGACGAAGGCATTTCGCAAAGCCTGCGTAACCAGCGCCATGACGAAATCCCGTTACTGTTCGCCTATAGCCAAATGTTGTTATCCATAAACGGCAACGAAGGCCGCTATGGTACCTGTGGCACACCCGCTAAGTTCTGGGCTGCCTGGCGTGAAGAAGACATCACCGATGCCGAGATGTACGCCGTCAAAAACAAAACGCTCAAAGATGAACAGCTGACGAACTTGTTCAACCATCGCCCTGCAAAAGACCTGGATTGGTACCAAAGTCTTACCGCTGCGGGGGAGCTGGCTGTTACTGGGCAAGATCAATTACTGATTAGCTTGTTAAGCCCTGCCCGGTTGCTGGAGATGACCCGTTACTTCACCTTGTTCGATAAAAAGGCAGGCAAGATCGTCGCCCGTTATCAGCAGGTATTTGGTATCAAGCGGCTGATTAAACGCATCAATACCCGTAGCGTCACCGGGGGGCGTGAAGGAGGTGTGATTTGGCACACCACGGGTTCTGGTAAGTCATTCACTATGGTGTTTTTAAGTAAGGCGCTGATCCTGCACGAAAGTCTGAAGCAATGCCGTATTGTGGTGGTGACTGACAGGGTAGACCTGGAAACCCAGCTGAGCAAAACCTTCGCCTCTGGCGGCGAGCTAGCCGGGAAGAAAGACAAAGAAGCAGCGATGGCCACCTCAGGCAAACGCTTGGCCGAACAGATTGGCAAAGGCACTGAGCGGATTATCTTCTCGCTCATCCAGAAGTTTAATACCGCTACCAAAATGCCGGAGTGTGTGAACAACAGCTCTGACATCATTGTGCTGATTGATGAAGGCCACCGCAGCCAGGGTGGTGAAAACCATATCCGTATGAAGCAGGCGCTGCCTAATGCCGCCTTTGTCGCCTTCACTGGTACACCTCTATTAAAAGACGACAAAACCACCAATAAGTTTGGCCCCATTGTGCATGCTTACACCATGCAGCGTGCTGTGGAAGACCAAACGGTGACGCCGCTGTTGTACGAAGAGCGCATTCCCGACTTGGATATGAATGAACGCGCCATCGACAGTTGGTTTGAGCGTATTACCGAAGGGCTTTCAGACGAGCAAAAGGCTGACCTAAAGCGCAAGTTTGCCAAGAAAGGCCAGGTATACGGTGCGGATGATCGCATTCGTTTGATTGCCCTAGATATTGCCAACCATTTCGTAAAGAACATCGACGAAGGTTTGAAAGGCCAGTTAGCCTGCGACAGCAAAGCATCTGCCATCAAGTACAAAAAGTATCTCGACGAAGCAGGCTTGTTTGAATCGGCCGTTGTGATGAGCCCACCCGATAGCCGTGAAGGTAACACTGCTGTGGATGAGGCCACCACACCGGAAGTGACCCAGTGGTGGAAAGACAACGTGGGCAGCCAGGATGAACAGGCTTACACCAAACACCTTATCGAGCGCTTCGACAAAGATGATTCACTGAAGATACTCATCGTGGTTGATAAGCTGCTCACCGGCTTTGATGAACCGAAAAACGCTGTGCTGTATATCGACAAACCCCTGAAAGAGCACAACCTGATCCAGGCGATTGCACGGGTAAACCGCCTGCACCCGAAAAAGAAATTTGGTCTGCTCATCGACTATCGCGGCATTCTGGCGGAACTGGATACCACCATCCAAAAATATCAGGATCTGGCCTCCTGCACTCAGGGCGGTTACGACATCAATGATATTGCAGGCCTATACAACCAAATGAGTACCGAGTATAAGCGCCTACCACAGCTCTATAAGCAGCTATGGGCCATATTCGATGGCGTCAAAAACAAGAACGACATTGAACAATTGCGCCAGGTGCTGGTTCCAAAGATTGAAGAGCAAAAGCCTTTAGCGCCGGGAGAGAGCGGAGAGCTGGTTGACGTGCATCTAAAGGTGCGTGAAGACTTCTACGAAGCCCTGACGGCCTTCGCCAGCTGCTTGAAGGTAGCGCTGCAATCCGCCACCTTCTTTGAAGACAAGAGCTTTAGTGACCAGGATCGTCGTCACTACAAAGAAACGGTGAAGCAATTCTCCAGCCTGCGCCAACTGGTGCAGCAAGATGCCGGTGAGAGGATTGACTACGACGAATATGCCGAACAAGTGAAAAAGCTGCTGGATAAGCATGTGGTGGGTGTCGAGGTTAAAGAACCCGGTGGCGTGTATGAAGTGGGTAAGATGGGTCAAAAGCAACAGCCGGAAGATTGGAGCGAAGATAAAACCCGCAACGAAACCGACATCATCAAAACCCGTGTGACACGCATGATTGAACAAGAGCTACGGGATGACCCTTATGCTCAGGAAGCGTTCTCCAAGCTCCTGCGCCAGGCCATTGAAGATGCGGAAAAGCTATTCGAGCACCCACTGAAACAGTACATGCTATTCCGTGAATTCGAAGAGCAAGTTCAAGACAGACGCCTGAACGACATACCTGATGCTTTTGCCGGTAATCGCCATGCCCAGGCTTACTTTGGCGTCTTCAAGAAAGTTCTGCCTGAAGCTTTGGCTGTGTTGGACCAGCAAGTTCAGGATAAGTGGGTCAAAGTTGCCTTTGAAATTGACCAGGCTGTAGAAACCTCTGTCGCGGAAAACTCCATCAACCCACAGAACATCGAAGCTGACATTCGTAAAAAGCTACTGCCCCGAATGTTCCAGAAGTGCAAAGCCATTGGTGGCGGTATGGATCAGGCCAAGAAGATTGTTGAGATGATTGTTCAGATCACTCGGGTCGGATTAAACGGTGCTTGAACGGGTATAACCAGATGAATGTACCGATTAAACCTCAAAGTCAGACCATGAGTTTCCGCTACGGTGACGAGCAGATTACTTTTGAGCGAGTTAAGCGCCCGCAAGCCACAGGCAAGGTATTAATCAAAGTTCATCCCGATTGTCGGGTAATCGCATCGGCTCCTGAGGGGGCTGAGAGCGAAGCCGTGTTATCTGCTGTGAAAAAGCGTGGACGTTGGATATACGAGCAGCTTCGGGATTTCCGTAAACAGCTTGAATTCACCACACTTCGGCAATACATAAGCGGTGAGAGCCATTACTACCTGGGGAAACAGTACCTACTGAAAGTGATTGAAGCGCCTGAGCAGGTTCAAGGCGTGAAACTACTTCGTGGCAAGTTGGAAGTTTCGGTAAGAACAAAGTCCGCTGACAAGGTTAAAGAGCTACTAACAGACTGGTACAAAGCGCGGGCTAAGGAAACCTTCGCCAAGCGCCTCGATGCCATGCTGGAGCAAGCCCTTTGGGTAGAAGAACGGCCACCGCTTCGCATACTGACCATGCAAACGCAATGGGGCAGCTGTTCACCCAATGGCCGAATCACCCTGAACCCTCACCTGGTTAAAGCGCCTCGTGAGTGTATTGACTATGTGATCCTGCATGAGCTTTGCCACATTGCGGAGCATAACCACAGCGAGCGGTTCTACCGGCTAATGGGCCAAGTCATGCCAAATTGGGAAAAGACTAAAGAACGATTGGATGGGATGGCTTCCGTAATCACAAATTGATTAATGAATTCATAGGAGCAAGCAAATGCACGACTATGCAATATTTGGGTACAGCAGAGACACTATTGGAAGATGGCTCGGTGTTGCATCTGTAATTTTAACAGGTGCTGTTTCTTCGTTATTGGTTTGGCTATATGAAGCGACAAGCATAGAAGCATTCGCAACTGCCATAATAACGTGTACTAATTCAGACCTGATCTGACAGTTACCCACTTTTCAACTCGGTGCCTGTCAGATTATATCTGAGCTAGATTCTTCTCTGCCCAGATTGATTTCCCATCCTCTAATGTTTCTATTGGCG
>NZ_JACYTP010000011.1 GCF_014841115.1 Photobacterium arenosum | reverse complement strand
CACGATGAATGAAGATGCTTGCCAAATCTATCGTGGCAATGCCGCCGAACTCCTGGCTGGTGTGCGTCACATGGCTCTTAACATGCTTCGATTAGAAACAAGTAAAAAGGCGAGTATCAGGCGAAAGCAGAAAATAGCTGCCATGAATATTGCCTATTTGGAACAAGTAATATTGGCGGGAATCCAAGGTTTGGATAAAAAATGAGCATACGTGCTCTCGCCCTGATCATTTGAACTGAAACATTCGATTAAAACACATACAAAGTGCCAACTTAGCTTGGTTGCGTAAATCAATTCAAGTAAATCTTTATCTGAATCAACCATCTGTTTACTTATATAATAATAGGCATCGCCATTATATAAAAAACCTCGAGATTTAAAGTCATTTATTTCATTTTCACTCGCCATTACATCATCAAAAACACAACACAAATCATTCCTTTTTATTAAATCATAAATAAATAATGACAGCCAATCACTTGAATCAACAACTTTCACTATTCCAGAGCCATTTTGATTACCCTTTGAATTCACATTAAACACACCACCCGAACTGAGATTTACCTCAGAAATAGCATTAAAATTCTTAGGTACAATTACGTAGCATGGATAAATATCATTACTTATTTTTTCAATCAAGCTCTTATAAAACTCATTACTATCATTGAAGTAGCTATTAATATATTTTCTGACTATTTCAACGTCAACATTAACAATATCAATGTTAATGTTATTATTTTGGTTTAACTGTTCCATCTGGATAAATCCTCCACCCTGGACCTTTCCTATCATTTAAATCCCAATGAGGGCGAGCCATTTTGTCATGGACAAAATCAAAGGGGTAAAGCAAGTCACACCAGATGAAGTATGGCAGGAATAATTGAATTATGGTTCATCGAAATCGACCTGATGTGACAATCAGTTTTTTTAGGATGTCTGTCCCAACATTTTCGACCGGTACAGATCAAAACCTAGCTATCAGTTACGTGGCCACGCAGTTTCTCTTCAAACATCTTTTTATCCAATTGCATTACATCTGCCAACTCATAGACAAGTGCCAAAGACTCACCAGGAATCTGTTTATTCTCCTCAATCACAATATCAACCAAAGTATCCAAAGCCAGACCATATTCGCCAACATCAATGAAATCCTGTACTTCACCTTTTTCAGAATCGGTAAATATTTCTAACAGTAAACTAAGTAATCGTAACAACAGATTTTCGACAAATTGATAATCGTGGGTAGTCATCACGGGTTCCTCGGCACGTTAGTTGGGAACCCTGAGACAATATCACCGTTGCGCTCTTGAATCACTCTTATATCAATTCCATCACGCGTTCCTTCAGTAATCATTCGTCCACCACGTCCCGCATGAGTTACGGAATTTGGATCAGTCGCAACATCAGATATTTCATGCATAATTTTGTCGTCTGACCAGTTTTGAGGAAACTCACTCTTTCCAGGCTTACCAGTGCCAGGTCTATGTCCACCGCCTGTGGCATCACCGTCAAGGATGTGCCTACGACGCTGAGAAGAAGCAAGATCTACATAGTCATCAGCTTTCTTTGCAACCCGACTCGCAGCACCCAGCCCCGTTGCACCGGGTATTGCTAACCCGGCTAAATCAGCCCCCAGTGCTGTTAGGTTACTGCCTAAGTTGCCGCAGTCGCCAAGAACATTGTCCGTTAAAATCCGATATAAATCATAGCCAATAAACCCGATGTCAGCGACAGTGTCAATGATTAACCCTGTCGAATCCGTATAGTTCAGCGGGTCTGCACCGGCATAGCTGTATAGGTTGTATCCCCCACCCAACCCAATCGGATCACGCTGAATGTACCGCCCTGTATTCGGATCGTAATCCCGGTAGAAATTGTAGTTCAGGCCGGACTCTGCATCCCGGTATTGCCCCGGAAAACCGATATTGAAGGTGACTGGCTGAGCTGTGCCGCCTGCTTTCCCAAACGGGCTTCTCGCCTGTTGCCAGATCAGGTTTTGTGCCTGAATCAGCCCGACCGGGGCGGACAGGTGATCACTCAGCACATCTGCAACTTGTCCGTCTGCATCAATCGTGACCGGGGCGTAGCCTGTGGCGCCGTAAGTATAATCTTTCTGACCCTGAGGGCAAGAAACGGTATTCTAAATACGCTTCGGACAGTGATTTATTGGGATCTTCCAGAACCTACACTCAGATTTACCTTAGGATGTCTGTCCCGACATTTTCGCAGGCCAACCAGATCGGCAGCAACCACGCCCAGCTCAACAAGTACGAAAGCGGCCTGAACACGCCGCCGCTGCATAGTCAGCGGCTGATCCAGCGGTTCCAGACCATAGGAATTTGACGCCGATAAGCGGGAGACCATTATCATTGGTGCTGGACGCCATGATCGCCAAGCACAATATGGCGTCCACAATTAAAGCCATGGAGAGTTAACAATGGTACGACCGGAAAGATTTCAGCAGGACTAGATACAGCAAAGCCCTGTCAGGGGCTTTGGATCATTAATGTCGTTTCAGCCTGTAAATTTCTTCTTTAAGGATGAAATTACTTCTGACATTGCCACTAGCGGATCAACAGAATCTTGCGAATAAATACTGCAAGATGCCATGTCTTCCGGGTAATCAAATTCAGCGTATAACTCTTGTAATTTATCAATCTTTTCCTCTTCGGATAAAACCGAACCACTTAATGCGGTTAATGTTGCCAGCCTCCACTTTTCAATAACTTCTGGAGCATCCGTTGACCCACCAACTTGCAGCAACAAACACTTAATCTCCGAATCATCAAGAGAATCAGCGCCAGCTAATACAGCAATATTTTCGTCACCGTTATCCAAGTCAGCAGACAACAGACTTGTAGCATAAGCCGCAATATCAGACTTTTTTGCCCAGCCCCTTTGCCGGCCAATGAGCAACGTTGACCAGCAAACAAGATTAAGTTCTTTTAATACTTTCATTGGCTTCATCTAATCTTTATCTCACTTCTTAG
This sequence comes from Photobacterium arenosum, assembly GCF_014841115.1. GTDB lineage: Bacteria > Pseudomonadota > Gammaproteobacteria > Enterobacterales > Vibrionaceae > Photobacterium > Photobacterium arenosum. The sequence goes on along the minus strand of NZ_JACYTP010000011.1, from coordinate 174,837 downwards.
GTATCTGATTAGGAAAACCTGTAACTTGGCCGCCTGGAATAAAGCGTCTATGAGACACATTCCCTTGATCGATAATCCATTCAAAAACGCCATCCTTGCCATTGAGGCTACCCTCAATTTGCCTTAACTCAGACGTTCTTACGACTTGGCCTCCTGGCCCTTTGGTTGGAATATCGAATTTCGCCGCATCACCGGCATAGTTATCGATGATGTCATTAAAACGGTGAGTAGGGTCAGTCTTGTTGGCGCTGCCAATGCGTGGTTTACCAAGAACAGAGTTATCTATTCTCTTAGCAATCCGGCTCGCAGCCCCCAATCCCGTTACGCCGGGTATCGCTAATCCCGCGACATCTAAACTCAGCGCTGTTAAGTTACTGCTTAAATTCCCACAATCACCAAGAACATTGTCCGTTAAAATCCGATATAAATCATAGCCAATAAACCCGATGTCAGCGACAGTGTCAATGATTAACCCTGTCGAATCCGTATAGTTCAGCGGGTCTGCACCGGCATAGCTGTACAGGTTGTATCCCCCACCCAACCCAATCGGATCCCGCTGAATGTACCGCCCAGTATTCGGATCGTAATCCCGGTAGAGATTGTAGTTCAGGCCGGACTCCGCATCCCGGTATTGCCCTGGAAAACCAATGTTGAAGGTGACTGGCTGAGCAGTGCCACCTGTTTTCCCAAACGGGCTCCTCGCCTGTTGCCAGATCAGGTTTTGTGCCTGAATCAGCCCGACCGGGGCGGACAGGTGATCACTCAGCACATCTGCAACCTGTCCGTCTGCATCAATCGTGACCGGGGCGTAACCTGTGGCGCCGTAGGTATAGTCTTTCTGACCCTGAGGGCCACTTTCACGAAGTAAAGTGTTCCCCAGCCAGTAGAACTGCGTTTGCCCACCATTCACGGTTTTGCTGATCCGGCGTCCCAGAGGATCATAAGTATAGGCAGCGGTCACTTCGATGCTGGATTGCAGTGTGGTTTCACCATTTCCGGCATCTGCGCTGATCACCCGCTCGCGCTGGTAACCGACCAAACGTTCTGCGTCGTTATAGGTGAAGGTTTCGATGGTGCTGCCGTCTTTACGGGTTTTCTTGCTCAGGTTACCGCGCAGGTCATATTCGTAGCTGAACTGATTATCTTCCAGCAACTTGCCGTCCGGGCTGTAAACACCGCCGAAGTCTAACCGGTTGCCTAAATCATCGTACTGATACTGATATTCACCAGTGACTGTGTTCGCCTGCATTAAACGCTGGCTGGCATCATAGGCAAACGTCTGATTCACACCATCCTGAGTGATGCTTTCCAGTAACCCCGACAGACTGTACGCATACTGCCAGTCTTTACTGAACGCGCCCTGGTTGTACCGCCGTGAGGTTAAACGGTTTAATGCATCGTACTGATTGGTTAACACCAACCCGTCGGGTGTTTGCTGCCGGGTGAGCATCCCGTTGGCATTCCAGTTGAATGAATAGCTCCCTTGCGGGGTGGTCATGTTCTGGATCTGACCATTCGCATCATAAGCGTAACTGACGGGTGTCCCTGCGTTATCCCATTGTGCAATCTCACCAAATGGGGTGTAGCTGTACTGATGGGTCAACCCCTGACTGGTTTCCGACGTCAGCCTTGCCCATTGGTCATAGGCGCGAGTCAGGGTATCGTTGGCATTGCTGATTTTGGTCAGCTGACCACGCGCATTATAAGCGTATTCAACCACTTCCGAGCCAACCGACAGAATCACCAGCCGCTTACCATCGTCATATTCATAACGGGTCACGATCCCCATCGGGTCGGTACTGCTGGCCAGCAGATTATCCGTCCGGTAGGTATAGCTTTCTTTGCTGCCGTCATAGCGGGTCAGCACACTCAAACGACCATAGCTGTCGTAGCTATAAGTTTCCGTGGCGCCATTGGGTGCAATCACAGCCGTCAGCTTTCCGGCTTCGTCGTAGGTATAGCGGGTTTCAAGACCTGCCGGGTCCCGCTCGCTGAGTTTACGGCCTAATGCATCGTACTGATAACGCCAGCTTTGCCCGGCGGCATCCGTCACTTGCGTTAAGTAGCCATTGCCGTCATAACTCAGGGTTTGGGTTTGCCCCAGTGCATTCACGACAGCAACAAGCTGCCCCTGATTGTTGTATGTGAAGGAAGTGACATTGCCTTCCGGGTCTGTGCTGCTGGCAAGCAAACCATTTGCCAGATAACTGCGATGCGTCGTATCCCCTTTCGGCGTGGTGACTGAGGTCAGGTTGTGGCTGGCATCATAAGTCAGCGAGATGGTTCGGGATGCGCCACTGTCTGAGGTTTCAAGACTGCCATTGGCAGGCAGATAAACCATGGCATTCGGATACCGGCTTTCTCCCGGATACTGGTACTGCGTGATGAGATAACCGTGGTGCTGCTGCGTCACGCGATCGGCATCATCCCGGCTCACCGTCTGGCTGTAACCCATGGGATCGGTCACAGAAGTCGCATAGCCTTTTTCATCCCGCGTATACACGGTTTTGTAACCCAGTGGATCAATATCTTCGATGCGCTGACCACCCGCACTGAGTTTAAAACGCCAGTTCGCGCCGGTGCTGTCCGTTTTGGTCACCCAGTCGGCACTGTAGTCGTAATTGAAGGTATTACTGCCCTCGGTGTAAGATTTCACGCGGGCGCCGTTGTAAGTGACCGAGGTCACTACAATGCCGGCTTCATCGCGGATTTCTTTCAGTTGACTGTAAACAAAAGCATCACCACTGGGTTGATACCGGCCATACTGATAGATCTGGCTCTGGCCCATAGGATCAGTCACAGAAACCAGTTCACCATCCGCATTGTAATCATACAGCCACTGGCGTCCGGCCTGATCAGTCACGGCCTGCACACGGCCGCTCGCGTTATAAGCCAGTGTGAGCGACTGAGAAAAGCCATTACTCAATTTGATCAGGCGATGATTTTCATCGTATTCATACTGCACCTGATTGTTGTTGCGGTCGGTTTTTCGCAGCACCAGCCCTGACGAAGAAAAGGTCACCGAGTGGCCTTGTTCAAAGGCAAGGGTTGGTGTTTCACCATCAATCAGGGTTGCTTTCACGCGATCCGGCGACTGATAGCCGCCTTGTCCATCCGGCAGGAAAGTCATCCGGCGACCATTGCCAACGCGATAGATAAATTTCGCGAGGGTTTCAACGCCGCCATCAGCGGTTTCCTGTGTGTCCGTGACTTTCAACAGAGAAATTTCGCAATTGAACGTCCAGCCTTTTCCGAAGGGACCATCCTTCGGATCATTCGAATTAAAGACACGTCGAATCGACAAAGGCGTCGCATGACCAACGACCAGATCCACGTCATGCCAGACAAAATGTCCGGTCTTCAGATAAACGGGAGACCCTTGCTCGCAGTTGCTGTCTTCACTTTCCGATTCTCCGGGCCCCGGTTCATTTTTCGGATTATTGTTCAGCGTCGTATCGTGCCCCTGATCCCACGGGTAGTGATACGCCAGTAACGGAGAACTGAATAACAGCGCACTGAAAAATGCCGTCACCGCTGCGAGTCTGATCTTCATGATGCATTCTCCTCTGCGGGAACCGTTTCAGGCTGGATAGCGCGAATAGATTGCGTGTACTGATTGAATCGTGTCTTTATCTGCTCCAGCTTTGCCTGTTTTTCCGGATGAGACAGCAAGTAAACGGCAATATCCCCTTCATGCACAACGCCAAAACGCGCATGTTCTGCCGGTGAACAATCATAACGTGCGAAGGCTGCATTCACTTTCTGCGCAATCTCCGAGTCGGCTTCATACATCAAATCCACATTGGCCTGTTGCTGTAGCAAGATCAGGCGTTGCGCCATCCCATCCACCGTATGCTGGCGTGACTCAATTTCAATGGAAACATACTGCTCAATACTCAGATTGCATGCGGCCATAACGGGCGCTGTTACCCATGCGAACAATACGGCAATAAGAAATTTCATAGTCTGCTTACCTGTAATTTGATAAGACGAACGATCATTAGTAATACACCCGCTGGACGGTATAGAGGTACGGGCTGACATACCCTTGCGGGTCAATAGCACGGATGCCGAGGCGATATTTCCCGGGGGCAACACTATTGCCGTCGTCGGCTTTTGCGTCCCACACCAGTTGCTGACTCCCCGCAGCCACATTGCTGAATAGTTGCCGCCGAACCAGTGCACCGGTATCGATATCGCTGACGCGAAGTTCAATATCGGCAGGTTTATTCAGTGAGAAAGACAGATGACTGTTGCCATCGCCGGTTTCGGTATGGGTATTCGGTACCACGATAGAAGGCTGTGCCTTAAAGCTGTTCAGCACCGGGCCGGAGGACAAAAAGATGGTATTATCCCCCATCGAATATCCCCAAATCCCAAACAGGAACTTGTTCGAAGAGGTCGTCACAACCGGCTTGCCATCATCCCCCAAGCCACTCCACACGATGCGGTGCTTGCCTTTACCCAACGGTTCGCGGTTTTTAAAGGTCACCAAGCGGGTATTAGTATTGAATAACCCCATAAACGCCGTCACCTCAGAAGGCTTGTTCAGCGTAAACTCAATCACCAAAGGTTTGTTGTTATAGGGCTCAAAAGTGCTGGGGATCCGGCTGCGACTGGGGTTATAGGCCGCGCCACTGGTTGAAGGACGTAAATCAAAACGCACAACCCTGCCGTCTTTGCGATAGTTCAGCACGGCATAATAATCGCCCTGTGGCAGTGGCTGTCCCTGAGCATCCAGTCCATTCCAGATATCTTCATAAGTGCCTGCCTCCCTCTCCTGCCAGGGAACAAGCGTACGGACGATCTGACCCAGGCGATCTTCAATTTGCACCGTGAGGTACAGATTGGCACTGATGACGGTTTTCACCCGAGCGGCCTGCCCGGCTGTCGGATCGATACTGTTGCCAATAATGCTCAGACTCAGACTTTCCTGCACAGTGACCTGCTGAACATCTTTGGCACTGCTGCCGTCACTGAACTGCACCGTCAGCGTGGGGAAAAAGGTTCCGGCACTTTTGTAAACCCACTGAACCGGATCCAGGGTAGAAGTGATTTCATCGGTGAGCCCATCGCCATCGAAATCCCAGAGCAAATCCTGAACAGCCACTAAATCCCTGTTGGTTACCGCCGGTGTCAAAGTCACCGTCAGCGGAGCATCCCCTGCCGGGTTATCTAGTGAAACACGGGCCGTCGGTGAGTCCGGATCCACAGCGCGAATTTCAATATTCGGTAACGCAACCCGGGTTTGTTTGCCCAGCGTATCGGTCACAGACACGGACGCCTGAAAATTGCCGACTTGCTCAAAAGTAAAGCTCACGGTTCCGGCAGTATCACTGGTCACATCCACCAGCCCGTCACCGTCAAAGTCCCACGCGACACTCGCAATGCCCTCGTTGTCGGTTGCGTTTGCTGTAAATTGCACCGTCAGTGGCACCGGACCATTGGTTTGGCTGACGCTTGCTGTAACAGCAGGTGCTGCATTTTCTACTTCGACAGCAAGATACCCGGTATCTGTCCGGCCGATGGAGTCCGTAATTTCCAGCGCTGCAAGATAGGTACCCGGCATATCGAAGGTATAACTCTGACTTCTGCCCACCGTATCCTGCCTGTCATAAATACCATCACCATTGAAGTCCCAGCGATAATGATTGATCGCTTTATCTGTCGTGATATTCGGACTGAACAAGACTTTCAGCGGTGCTTCACCGGAAGCCGGCATGGCGATAATTTCCGATTGAATCGGCACCGAAATTTCAGCGAGCAAAGAAAACTGTGCTTCTGACTGATTACCCCAGGTATCTTTCGCTTTCACAACCAGAGTAAATTCACCATCCGCCCAGGGAGAAAGCGGCTTGATGATTAAATTATCTTCCAGCCATTCCAACGCAAATTCAGTATTCTTTGTTGATGTAACTCTATAGTCTGCAGGTTCCTGAGACAGATGTGCATCTGTCACCTGTACAATCACTGGCTTATATTCATTCGTCAGCGGTTCACCTGGCTCGGGGCTGATAAGCGCTACCTCTGGCCCGGTCAAGTCTGCCTCGCCCAGATAGACCCATGGCCCCCAGGGCGATAAACTGCCTGGTTCCAGCCAAATCGTCCACCAGGCTGCGAGATAAATCTTCCCATGGAAAAATACGGCATCCCCGTGGCGATACACTTCATGGCGAGACCAGGCAGGCGGCAGACCATTGATAGAAACCGGCGTCCAAACATGCGGAGACACGTCCGGTTGTTCGCCCCGGTTCCAGAACTTCGCCAGATATAAATGCTCGTCATAGACCACCAGATCCTTTCCGCGGTAAATCTGGGTTTCCTGCCATGGGGGAGCATCAAATAATTCAACGGCTACCGCCTGACAACTCGTAAAAAATACAATTGCCAAAGCGACATAATGAAAAGCTTTCATCATGCTTCCTTAGAATGAACCTGAGGATAAATGAATAGAAAAAGCCTAGACAACGAGAGCCGCTGTTTGTTTACTTTTTAATGTGGATTATCAGAAAGGTGAGAAGCAGCAATTTGCTATGAAAATGACAACTCCATCAGTTTCTTTCAGAGGCTTGTTTGATTTGTGCGCAGTATGACGGTCAGTGAAATATCAGGAAACGTGCTGGCAATTTGCCCTGATCAACAATTATTCATTCACAAATTTGACGGACGAAACACCCACTTGCCCGTCGAATCCGGTAATGTTGACGGTCAGATAATGCACGCCCTTTGAATAATTCGAAGGCTTAAATTGCCAGGTAAAAGGGACATAACCCTGTTCTTCTTCCGAAACGAATTCACCGTCAATGAAAAAGCCGACTTCATATAAACTCTCTTCAACCAGCCCCCGATCCGCGAGAGGAATATCCACTTCAACGGTGGTCAGCTGACTGTCCGGATTTTGTTGAAGCGCCAGTTGAACCCGGGGATCTAAAGGGAGGTACTTGGGTTTGAAAAATACCTTTGAGAGTACTTGTCCCTTTCTTGTTTCCTGAATACTGGCTCGCTGATCCGCTGACTGTTCCGGATACCCCAGCGACCGACGCCACTGCGTGTAGCTGATGGATTCATTCTGCCAGGTCAGGATACTGTGTTCGGGAAGCTGATAGGCCGTGGCCATCACCGCAAAATTCGCCAGCCCGGTAAATGGAAATACATCAGAACGATCACGCCCGTTCCATTGAATCACATGCGTCCCGGCAGCTTTCGGCTGCCAGTTCACAATCGTTCTTAACATTGCCCCGGATTGAATACCTGCCCGCATTAATACGCGCGCTGGTTTCTCAAGCGTGATTTTCAATCGATAGGGAGACTCGATAGAGAGCGGTACATGCGCGATCACTTCCCCACCGGAACTGTCTCGCGGAGACACCGAAATCTGGGTGTTATTTTGCCGGTATCGCACCACAGGGAACCAGGCTTCGTTTGGCACTGGCTGATCCCGCATGTCCGTCCCGTTCCAGGACAGCTTGAGTACACCTGCATTTGTAGATTGCATCGGATATAACGTCTTCGCCAAATCACCATCAGGCGAGACAATATCAACCTGAAGCTCAGTTGCCTCAGTCACACGAATCATGACCGGAAATTGCTGACCGCGTGTAATATCAAACGTATGAGAAGTAAAGGATTCTATTACAAAAGGATGCGAATCAGCCTGAGCAAACCATGGAAACACTGTCATCATGACAATCACTAACCAAGCATAACGACTTTCCACTATTTTCACTGTGTAATCTCCAAATCCCGGATATCAAGAATATGTTCCAGCTTGATTTCAACAGCCCCGCTCGCCCCCAATCGCATCAACCGGCCCCGGCCTTCGGCCCGGCGCACGAAATAGAGCACTCCGGATGGGGACAGCGATGGCCAGAGATCCGTGCCTTCGGAATGGGTTAACTGCGTCGACCGGCCGGATGAATCCGTTTGCCACAACTGAAAATGAGTTGACGCTCTGAAGCTATACACAGTGCGTTGCTGTTGTGTATCCCAAACCGGATATCTGACGATCCCATTGTGCAGCGTCAGTTGCTTTGCGCGGTGTGTGACCCGATTTTTGAGCCAGGCTTCCTGAACAATACCGCCGCAGTCCAGCATGCAGCTCACCACACTGAACAGGAAATTTTCATCATTAAAATCGGGATCAAAAATTTTGCCAAGCTGCTGATGAATATCGAAAAAACGCTGCTGCCGGGATTGCCATACAGTCAACGCTGTCCGTTCACTTTTCCGCTCAAACAACCGAATGGCAATCAGCGACTGACCTTGTTCACCAAGCCGGATTTGCGTAAAAGCATCCGCAGCATCACTGGGTACTAAAGTGTTCGTGACGGCGTTTTGTCTGTCCGATATCGTGCCGTCCGCACGAATAAATACCATGCGATTTGCTGACGGCGACCAGGTGAATTCCCGGGGTTCGGTTAAGTCACTGACTCGTTCAGGCAGACCATTTTCATCCACAGTAAATGCCCGCCAGCCTTCGGCTGTCAGACCAATAAACGACATTCCGCGGGGTAAATCCTGTGCCAGGCTCAACGACGGCAACCACAAAGCAACAAGGAAGATGAGCCATGCCTTCATCCTGTACTGGCCCTTCGCATCGGTTTCGGACGAAGCAATAACCTTCGGAGAATACCGATACCAATCAGTATCATCAGCACAATCAACACCATCTGTATGATGGGATGACGCGACTCCGTCCCGATCGTCAACGCATGCCAGGCCGCCAGATAAAACGCTGGAATCGCAAACCGGTGACCCCATTTTTGCAATGTCCCGGACAGCCAGATTCTGGCAAGAACAGCCGACAAAATCAGAATCAGCGCAACCAGCCCTACCGTAATTCGCGCGTGGTAATAATCGTCAATATCCGGCAGTAAAAAATGGCCTGTAAAATGACCGCTTCTGAGTGAGGTTGCCGCAATAAAGCCACTGACATGCAGCAAGATCATCAGGAGCACACTTGCCCCGACCCAACGATGCACCCGTTGCTTGTTTGCAAAACTGAATTTGACGTGAAATAGTCCGATGAGCGCCTGAACACCAAAAAGGAGCATAGAAATCAACGCCGCCAGTTTAGACAGGACGTAAAACCCCTGACCAGCAGGGACGACATCAGTGAAATACAGCAACGGATCGCCTGTATTTTTGCTCCATACGATCAGTGGCAGAAACACGACAAACAACGTTACAAAGAGGCATTGCACCCGATTGATTTTCAACATCACCGCTCCCTGGCTCATGGTTAATTTTCAGTTGGGAGTCCGGCGGAACGCCAGCCGTTTAAACCCGCAGGTTCCATTAAAACAACATTCTTAAGCCCTTTATTCCGCAGTGCTTTTGCTGTTTCAAAACCACGGAAGTCTTTCAAACAATACGGGACAACATAGCCATAGCCTTCCATATATGAAACATTAAGCTCATTGATTTCTCGCAGTGGAATATTTATTGCGCCCGGAATGTGCGACTCTGCATATTCATCCGGTTCTCGGGTATCAATAAACAGTACAGCCCCTTCACGTTGTGCTTTAGCCAGCACCTCAACCTTTTCCTGAGTCACACCATGCGCATATTCAGCGCTGAACCAGTTTGCCTGCACCTGAAAAGCCAGTAACCCGAATAAACATACAAAAAACCGCATTGCCAATCCTTTGCACAAAATCATTATTGAAGAACATAGAAAAAGATATGCAACTCTGCTGATTACAACCAACAAAGTTCGGCCTGGCCGGCAGTTGAACTATTAAACTGTGGGCACCCTCTAAATCATGGAGTGATAACAAACAAATCAGTTACAAACAGCGTTCATGTGTTTGTTCACAGATCATGATTGACGAACTATTGTTCTCCTCCCGGACAAAACGTGATCTCACTATCCATTTTCAACTTGGCTAACAGCGCATTGGTGAAATTTCGTGATCCAATAATCAAAAAATTACTCTTGATCCTATTTTTTTGAATCCCCCCCTACAAAGTGTGATCCACACACTCAGCCCCCCTGCTACTCCATAAATCAGTAGCTTCAGGGAGGATGTTACGCCTTTATTGCAGGCGCAAAATAAAAACATCCGTTACGGACGCAATCCTTCTCAAAAAAGCACTAGGATTAATTTCAGCAGTGTGAAAGTTGACTGAAGGGCGCGCTAATCAGGGTGAGCATTACCTGTACCTGAGCATTCTGATTACTGCATTCGGCGGAGCCGAAAGCAAACATGATAATAAAAACGCATCCATCAAGGAGTTAAGCAATGAAACTGAACAAAATCTGCCTGACAGCTGCTGCCGTCTCCGCGGCACTGATGTCTGCCGCTGCTTATGCAGAAGTGGACTTTCACGGTTATATGCGTGCGGGTGTTGGTGTGAGCGGTGAAAACGGTTCAACTGTCGCTTATGAGAAAAATAAAGTCGGTCGTCTGGGCAATGAAAATGACGTTTATGGCGAACTGGGTCTTGGCAAGGAAGTGTACAACGAGAATGGTAAAAGTTTTTATCTAGACTCAATGCTGGCAGTCACCTCCAATGGCTCAAATGACTGGGAAGGGACATCACCTTCTTGCGAAGTCGATAGTAATGACCCATCGAAAGTAAATTGTAAAGATGATTTCACTGCTGCACTGCGCCAGTTCAATGTGGTGGCGAAAGGTTTCATTGCAGGCGATCAGGATGCCGCTGTTTGGGCAGGTAAGCGTTTCTACCAGCGCCACGATATCCATATTTCTGACTTCTACTACTGGGACACTTCAGGCGCCGGTGCCGGTCTGGAAAACCTGAGTGTAGGTCCGGGTAAAATGTCTGTGGCTGTGATTCGTGATGATTCCGGCGAGGTGAACGTCAACAACTTTGATCTGCGTTATGCCGGTCTGAGTCTGTGGAACGATGCCAGCCTGGAGCTGGGCGTGAACTACGGCTTGGTCAACGCAACTGACGCTCAAGATGCAGCCAGTGATTTCAACGACGGTGTAATGCTGACAGCAGAGCTGACTCAGGGCGGATTCCTGGACGGTTTCAATAAAACTGTGCTGCAGTTTGGTACCGAAGGTTACGGTGAGCAAATGGCCGGCCTGGGTGCGGGTCACTACTTCAATGCCACCTCAAATGATGGTGCGCAGGGTTACCGTCTGATCAACTGGGGCGTTATTGCACCCTCTTCAACCTGGGAAATTGGCCACCAGCTGATTTACGCAAACACCAGCTACGACAGCAAGGATGACCACACTATCATTAGTGCCGTTATCCGCCCTGAGTACAAGTGGAACGACAACGTAAAGACTATCTTCGAAGCCGGTTACTATGACGAAGACAATTCTGGCGTCGACAAATCTGGCAGCAAGCTGACTATCGCTCAGGCTTTAACGGCAGGACCAAGCTTCTGGGCACGTCCTGAACTGCGTTTCTACGCCAGCTACCTGTCTGATTACGATAACGACAATGCCTTCGGCACTGGTAACGATACTGAGTACAACATTGGTGCTCAGGTTGAAGCCTGGTGGTAATCAAACACTGATACCGTGTGTTAAAAACAGCCAGTCGCTATTGACTGGCTGTTGCTTTTCAGGGAATTACAAACTTGTCTTTCATGCAACATACCGACATTGGCTTTGGCTCCACACTCACCAGCGAAGGGTGCCATTTTCGTTTACATAGCCCGGATATTATTACTTTAGAGGTGGTGTTATTCGACAAGGAAGGCATTCCCACTGCGCGTCATAGTCTTGAGCGCCAAGAGAGTAATAGTTGGCATGTTTTCATTCGGGGTATCGGTGAAAATACCGGCTATGCCTTTCTTGTGACTACAGCAACTGGCCCTTCAGCGCAATGGCTGCTTGATCCCCATGCACACAGGGTGCAGCACCAACCAGCATCCCATCCGGGCTATGATCTGGTTACTAATCCTGAATGGATAGCCTACACCACTTGCCATGATTTCGACTGGCAAGGGTGTGAGCGGCCTGCAATTGCTCCGGAGAAAACCATTCTGTGCGAAGTGCATGTGAAAGGCTATACCAAGGCCAACCCGGATCTTCCCGCCAATCTGCGCGGCACTTATTCAGGTCTGTGCCACCCTGCAACTTTGGCCCATTTCAGACAATCAGGCATCACTTGCCTACAGCTAATGCCAATTGCCGCAAAAGCGGATGAAACGCACCTCTCTGCCAAGAGTCTGACCAATTTCTGGGGCTACAACCCTATCGCATGGTCTGCACCGGACGAACGCTTTGCCTCAACCGATCCGGTGCGAGAGTGTAAAACCATGATTCGCACCCTGCATGCCCATGGCATAGAAGTCATTCTCGATGTGGTGTACAACCATACCGCCGAAGAAGGGGATGGCGGCCCGGTATTTCACTTTAAAACACTCGACAGCCATAGCTATTTAAAGGATGAGCTGGGGCAGTTCAAAAACTATACCGGCTGTGGCAATACTCTGGATGTCAGCCACCCGCCCATGTTGCAGGCGATATTGCAGTCATTGCGTAGCTGGGTACTGAATTATCAGGTAGATGGGTTTCGGTTTGATCTTGCGACGACACTGGGCCGACGCCAGAGTCATTTTTCGTCAGAGTCTGCTTTCTTTACTGCCATACATAATGATCCGGTGCTCAGCAGCGTAAAACTGATTGCCGAGCCCTGGGACATAGGGCCGGATGGCTATCAGTCAGGCGCTTTTCCGGCCGGCTGGCATGAATGTAACGACCAGTTCCGGGACAATTGGCGAAGCTTCTGGTTGCATAACGCCCCTGTTTCTGCGGTTGCCCCTCACCTGTTGGGCTCGCAAGCACAGTTTCCTGCCCAACACTGGCCGCAAAAATACAGTATTAATTACATCTGTTATCACGACGGATTCACCCTGCAGGATTCGGTGTCATTCAATGACAGGCATAATCATGCCAATGGCGAAAATAATCGGGACGGCCATCCTGATAACCGATCCAATAATCAGGGGACAGAAGGTTTAGCTGCAACAGCCGCCATTCAAAAAAGACGGGGAAAGCAAAAACGCAACCTGATGACCAGCTTATTGTTCAGCCTGGGTATTCCCCATCTGTTAGGTGCTGACCTGCACTCGCACAGCCAGCATGGAAATAACAATGCTTATTGTCAGGACAATGACACCAGTTGGGTAAACTGGGCACTCTCCAGTGAAGAGTACAATTTCAGAAGTTGGCTGCAGTCACTGATTCAGCAACGTCAGACTGTCATGCCAGTTATCATGAAAGCAATGACAGGCAAGACGTCTGCACCAGCCACGATTAGCTGGCTGACTCCCACAGGAACACCTATGGATGACCAGAATTGGGCCATGCGCCAGCCTTATTCCTGTCTGATTCAGGCCGACGAAAATAACGCCCTGTTTTATCTGTTCAACCCTGATGATTATCCGGTACGCTTCTGCTTGCCATCGTCACTGCACAGCTGGACTTGCCTGGTTGATACCGCCGAGGATCAGCTGGCTGCTCGGAATATTCACCAGTCAGACTGCCTGGTCCGGCCCGTTTCTATGGTGATCCTCATTCCGGCATCCGAAAACACAGGCAGTCGTCTTATCTCCTAAACTTAGGGTCTTGTATAAACTTCAGGCACAGACTTGTAACCCTGCCACAACAATGATAATAATTATCATTAAAGTTTATTAAGTGTGGAGCGATTGATGAGCAGATCCAGTACGCTGTACCGACAGTTCTTTCTGGCAGAAGAGCGTTTTCTGAATCACCCTCTTATCCCAGGGTTCGAACAGGATGTCATCGTTGACATGACGCAGGCCGGAATGAATCTGGCAGCGTACTACGGGCAACAGAACGCATTGCGCAACCCTCTGCTTCAGGAGCTGTTTCTGAGGCGCGTCTTCTTTCATTTGTGCAACAGTGTTGAAGATAAACACCAGTCCCGTGTTTTTCGCCGTATTTGCCTGGATTATCTGCATTGTCCCTTGCTCGCTCTGAAAAAATGTTATGGCGACAATCACGTCAGTAAATTCCTGTCTCTGAAACAAAGCCTTCTACAGTTACATCATTCCTCCGGATTATAAGGAACCACGGAAATGACGATATCCTACCGCATTGAAAAAGACAGCATGGGCGAAGTGAACGTCCCGAAAGATGCACTTTATCAGGCGCAAACCCAGCGAGCCGTGAACAACTTTCCCGTCAGCGGGCTGACAATGCCTGTCCAGTTCATTAAAGCCCTGGCATTTGTGAAACAAGCAGCCGCAAGAAGCAATCTCGACCTTGAGCTGCTGGATTCAGACATCGCCCATGCCATTATCGACAGCTGTCAGGAAATCATTGATGGTCACCACCTTGACCAGTTCCCGATCGATGTGTTCCAGACCGGCTCAGGAACCAGCTCCAATATGAATGCCAACGAAGTCATCGCCACGCTCGCGTCAAAGCGTGCGGGTCAAGTTGTCAGCCCGAATGATCACGTCAACATGGGACAGAGCAGTAACGATGTGATCCCAACTACGATTCAGGTCAGCGCTGCGCTGGCATGCCACGAGCAATTGCTGCCAGCGATGGCGCATATCTGTCATACCCTAGATGAGAAAGCCTCTGCTGTCGGCCATATCGTCAAAACCGGCCGGACACACCTGATGGATGCCATGCCGGTCACGCTGGCGCAAGAGTTGCTTGGCTGGAAGACGCAGCTCGAAAAAGCACGCCTGGGCATACTGCATAGTCTGGACAATGTTTCAGCATTGGCTCAGGGGGGAACGGCAGTCGGCACCGGGATAAACGCCGATCCGGCATTTGCGGCCGTGTTTGCCAATAACCTCTCAGTGTCGGCAGAAATTCCGTTTACCAGCAGCGATAACTTTTTCTACAATCTCAGCAGCCAGGACGCTATCGTGAGCCTGTCGGGTCAGTTGAAAACCGCCGCTGTAGCTATGATGAAAATTGCCAATGATCTGCGCTGGATGAATTCAGGCCCTCTGGCTGGCCTGGGAGAAATCGAACTCGAAGCGCTGCAGCCAGGTTCATCCATCATGCCGGGTAAAGTGAACCCTGTGATACCTGAAGCCGCGGCTATGGTTTCCGCCCAGGTGATTGGCAACGACAGCACTATCACAGTGGCCGGTCAGTCCGGGAATTTTCAGCTCAATGTGATGTTACCTGTTATTGCCTATAACCTGCTGCAAAGCATTGAACTTTTGTCGAATACTTTCAACCTGCTGGCCGATAAAGCCATTGCCAGTTTCAATGTACGGGAAGATAAACTGCAGGAAGCTCTGGCGAAAAACCCGATTCTGGTAACGGCGCTCAACCCGGTTATTGGCTATTTGAAAGCGGCTGAGATTGCCAAGAAAGCCTACAAAGAGAACAGAGATATTCTGGATGTCGCGGAAGAGGAAACCGATTTGTCGCGGCAGGAACTTGAACGTTTGCTTGACCCGCAAAAACTCACCACAGGCGGTGTTGCTCATTAACACAAGCATTAAGCATTAAGCATTAATGCCTTATCGTCACAAAACGGCGTTCAGCATCATAATTGTCAAGGGTTAGCCTCAGCTGACCCTTGACAATAAGATCTCTGAAAGCAGCTGTGGCCGCCCCAGATAAAAGCCCTGGATATAATCAGCATTAAGCATTCTGGCCACTTTCAAACCTGCTGCGTTTTCTACCCCTTCAATCAGCAGCTTTGCGCCAAGCTCCCGGCCAAGTCCTACCACTTTACGTAAAGGTGACTCTTGACCAGAGAGAAAATCCGCCAGCAGTGAACGATCCACTTTAATGATGTCGGGCCGTAAAAAGCGAGCACGGCATTCAGATGATGCTTTAACGCCATAATCATCCAGAGCGACCTTCATACCTTGTGCCCGCATTTGCTGCAATATATCTAACAGCTCTATATTGCTGGTGCAGTCGTGTTCCAGTAACTCAAAAAACACCTGTTCAGATTTCAATCCTAACGCTTTCAGGCGCTGATGAAGCAGTGCTGCCGGCACATTTTTGCTGTGTATCAGCAAGGCATCTGGCACCATATTGATAAACAAGGTGTAAGACGCGAAAAACTGAGCAAAGTTTTTCACATGAATCACTCTGGCCAACCTGTCCATATTGACCTGATCGATTTCATCGTAGTATTCAGGGGCGAAAAAAGGTTCAGTGTTTAACTCGTCGCCGCATTCATTAAACACCCTTACCAGCGCTTCAAACCCAAAAAGGTCACCATTCACCTGGTGAATGGGCTGGAAAGCCGTCTTCAAATGATAAGTATCATACACAGCACTGTAACTGCCATCAGCCTCTGTAGTTAAGTACCTGTTAATCTCATCCAATGTGGCAATAATCTCACTCACACGTCATCTCTTCATATGAAAACGGGAAGGCATACACTTAGCGGATCGCATGTTATGGCCTGCGCCGCTAAATAAAAAATGCCGAATATATAGATATTAACGACCAGAAACTGTCTTAACGTTGAGACAGAATAATTTTATGCGATATTCCTCAGGAAAATGTCACAAAAAAGTTAAATCTATGTATTCCACGCATGTTTCTGACTTCAAAACGACACCTGCCTGAAACATTAGTGTCATTATTTACACCTAACCTGTGCCACTAGATCCAATGAAAAGGAAAAACACGTTGCTATCCAACACACAACCCATAACTAAATTGCCTAACCTTGCCATCTTCGACTTAGATGAAACGCTTATTGCCGCTGATTCAGCTTCACTGTGGGTCAGGTTTATTGTCAATAAAGGACTGGCATCGCCGCTTCTTATTGAGCAAGAACAAAACCTGATGAAAGATTACGCGAAAGGCAGCATGGATATGCAGTCATACATGATTGCGACATTAGCGCCCATTGCAGGTATGAGCACCGATGAGCTGACACCGTTAATCGAAGAATTCGTTCAGACATGCATTCGCCCTGCACTGTTTCCGGCCGCAATTGAACGAATTGACTGGCATAAACGCCGCGGTGATACCGTCATTATTATTTCTGCAACCGGCGAACATCTGGTCAATCCGATTGCTGAACTGCTGCTGGTCGATGACGTACTGGCTATCAACCTTGAAACCCAAAACAACACCCTGACAGGGAATACAGTCGGCACCTTAAGCTACAGAGAAGGCAAAGTGGTTCGGTTGGAAGCCTGGCTGGAAGCGCACGCCAGCTCGTTTAATGCGCTGTATTGTTATACCGACTCGATTAACGATCTGCCTCTGCTCCAGGCTGTTGATCATCCTTTTGCTGTGAATCCTGACCCGGCTCTTGCATTGCATGCACAAATGCAGGAATGGACCATAATGAACTGGCATCACGAAAACGACATTCAACGATAACCCTTCTGTAAGCCTGTTTTTGCTATTCAGCCCTTAAATACAGAGGGCTGAAATATCTTCTTACTCTTTTTCGAGCTTGTTCAATTTCTTTGACCAGGTTGTTCAAGTTAATACACTGATTTTTGAAATATTTACCACTAGAATAGGTAGGTAGTTTTTAATCAGGGTACCCAAGTACATGAAAAAAGCAGTCAATCATTATGATTGGGTTTCAGTAACCCTCCACTGGGCAAGTGCTGTTGTCATCATTGGGCTATTTGCTGTTGGCCTGTGGATGGTGGATCTCAATTACTATTCATCCTGGTACACAGTTGCGCCCCACTGGCATAAGTCAGTAGGTTTAACACTGGCAGCTGTGACCTTGTTCCGACTGCTATGGAAAACAGTGAAGCAACAACCCGCTATTGAAGGAGCTACTTGGGAAAAAGCACTCGCCAAGCTGGCACACCTGGTCATTTATGTTCTGTTGTTCGGTTTATTCGTCAGTGGTTATCTCATTTCAACGTCGGACGGACGTGGCATAGATGTATTTGACTGGTTAACCGTTCCTTCAATGGGTGAACTCTTTCCGGATCAATCCGACGTGGCAGGCGAAATTCATGAGTACCTCGCCTACGCCTTAATCGGATTAGCTACCCTACATGCGGTGGCTGCATTGAAACACCACTTTGTTAATAAAGATAATACCTTAAAGAAAATGTTGGGAGTTAAGGAAAAATGAAGAAGCATCTTACCGCGTTGAGCCTGGCTGCGGCCCTAGTTTTACCTGGCATTGCAAATGCTGCCGATTATGCCATTGATAACAAAGGCGCTCACGCCTCAGTTAACCTGAAAATCAGCCACCTCGGCTACAGCTGGATTAAAGGACGTTTCAATACCTTTGATGGTACTTTCAGCTATGACCCTGAAAACATTGCCGCGTCAAAAGTGGCTGTGAACATTGATACCACCAGCTTTGATTCCAATCACGCGGATCGTGATAAGCACGTTCGCAGCGAAGATTTCCTGGAAGTGAGCAAGTATCCAAAAGCCACCTTTACCAGCACCAAAGTCACTGACAAAGGTAACGGTAAACTGGCCATCGATGGCAACCTGACACTACACGGCCAGACAAAACCTATCACGATTGATGCTGAGTTAGTCGGTGAAGGCAAAGACCCATGGGGTGGTTACCGCGCTGGTTTCATGGGCACAACCCGTGTTGAGCTGGCTGACTTTGGTATCCAGGTGATGGGCACTTCCAGCTACGCAGACATGGAGCTGCATGTGGAAGGGGTTCGTCTGTAATCCAGACTTCACTGTTACTTCAAAAATCCGGCTTTTTATGCCGGATTTTTGATTTTGTATTTCAGCATTCTGTGTTCTTCAGAACATGGCTATCCCTAACGCACGCTTCACATCATGCAGCACATCCTGACTGACTAAATTGGCTTTCTCCGTCCCTTTTCTCAGTACATCAGTCAGCATGGTTTTATCTGACAGTAACCGCTCTCTCTCCTGCCTGATGGGTGCCAGCAGCGTTTGTAAGCACTCTTCCAGTATCTGTTTCGTTTTACCATCACCCAATCCGCCCTGACGGTACTTTTGCTTCAGTGCTCTTACGTAAGCGGTATCCGGATGAAATGCATCCAGGTAGGTAAACACCACATTGCCTTCGACTTGCCCGGGATCCTCAACCCTTAAGTGGTTTGGGTCGGTATACATTGCTTTCACAGCCGCACGTATCTCTTTTGCACTTGCACCAAGCGTGATGGCCGTCCCCTGTGACTTGGACATCTTCGCTTTACCGTCCAGCCCTGGCAATCTGGGTACATTGCTGATCAAAGGGCTGCACTCCTCAAGAATGCGTTGCCCAGTAACATGATTAAAACGCCGAACAATCTCATTCGTCTGTTCAATCATAGGCAATTGATCGTCACCCACAGGAACAAGACCAGCCCGAAATGCTGTAATATCAGCAGCCTGACTGATTGGATAGGTAAGAAAACCTGCCGGGATTGCCCTGCCAAATCCTCTGGCATGGATTTCATTTTTTACCGTCGGATTACGCTCTAAGCGCGCAATAGACACAAGGTTGGCATAATACATGGCGAGCTCAGGCAGAGCCGGTAGCGAAGATTGAAGGCAGATGGTGGTCTTACCCGGCTCAATACCCACGGCAAGATAATCAGCCACTACATTCAAAATGTTTTCTGCCACCTTT
This sequence comes from Photobacterium arenosum, assembly GCF_014841115.1. Classification (GTDB taxonomy): domain Bacteria; phylum Pseudomonadota; class Gammaproteobacteria; order Enterobacterales; family Vibrionaceae; genus Photobacterium; species Photobacterium arenosum. The sequence goes on along the minus strand of NZ_JACYTP010000011.1, from coordinate 155,346 downwards.
CCCGGATTATGACCGTTATCGGTTAACGCCTGTAAGTCAGCGACCAGTATGGTCTGTTGATGGGTATGCTGAAGCGCGACCCGTTGCTGAAGTGAACCGGCAAAGTGCCCTAAATGCAAGGGGCCGGTCGGTCTGTCACCAGTCAGTACTTGTTCTTTCATCTGTTTTCCTCAGTGTAGTAAACGCCAGTGGCTACTAAGGAAACATTCATTCGAAAGAAATGTAGTGCGTTCATCAGCAGCCAAATGACGGCAAATGAACGTGAAAATTCAGTGCCGTTCTAAGAAGAACGCCACCAAAAAATTGAAAGGACTTTCAGGGAATCACTAGTTATCATTCATAAATGATATCTGCACATGCAATAAAATGCAACAACCTAATCTATATCTATATCTATATCTATATCTATATCTATAAACCTAGGCTGTTTCTTAACCTGTTTGAAATAAAAACATCTTAAAGAAGGCCTTTCTGTTAACACAGAACTAGTATCAGCTTTGTGAGAAAACCATTTCTGTGGTAGCCATATCGATTATTAAGATTATTAGAATGTCCCCCTACTCAAACTCAATTTAAAGTAACATACTGCAACTAAACATCCTCAATTAAGTGGGTGAATGCAGATATCTTTACTCACAAGGTTGTTTCGTTATTAGAGAAATAATATCATCTAATACATTATCATTGTTAATAAAAAAGTGACCGCCAGGGAAACTGTGAATTTCTGGCACTTGCGAAAAAACATCTCCCCACTCGGCTAACTCATTATCAGAAATTTCATCATCCATTCCAGAAAGAACTATTGATGACACAGATAGTTTATACTTTTTCTCAGAACAATAATCCTCAACTATACTGTAATCAGATTTAATATAGGGAGTGCACAACTCCATCAACTCTTTGTTGTTAAGGATTTGTTCAGGAAAGCCACCTTTTATTTTCAACTCATTGATAAAATCATTATCGCGAAGATGGCTGATGAGTTTTGCCCTGTTGTTTTTCCAAGGTGACTTTGCGGCAGAGAATACAGCTTTCACAGGCATGCATATCTTATGGGCATCCAATTTTTTAATTACTTCATAAGCAAGTAGTGCGCCCATACTATGGCCGAATAGAATAAAAGGTTTATCAGTAATACTCTTAATGTCCTGCCAAATATCATCCATATAATCTTGTATGTTCATACACGCAGGTTCAGCCATACGTTGTGCTCTTCCTGGCGGTTGGTACGCCAGTAGCTGAATATGAGCAGGCAGTCTGGCTGCCCATGGGTAAAATACAGACGCACTTCCGCCCGCAAACGGAAAACAAATTAAATTTACTTTGGCGGTGGCGTTAGGTTTATAACAAACAAATCTTCCATTAACACTCATATTATTCTTTATCTTCACCGTTCATAGCTGACTTCATGAGGTTATCATACTCAGTGAAGTCAGGTTAATAAAATACTGTTATTTTGTGATCATAACACCTATGTCGTTTGAGTTTCATACATTGATATAATCTGTTTCAGCAGACCCTCAAACATCGTCATAATGCATTCGGATTGCAATGATGATACATGACAAGAATTGTAATCAACCTCAGCATTAATTTGCTTGGAAACTGGGTCAACATTAAGGCTGAGCTTGATTGCATGATGAAACCTATCCGCCGAATATAAACAACGTACATCCATTTCATTATCGTTCTTCCTGCTAGCGATATTTGAAAAATGCATGAAGTTAAACGCAGCATATGTTAACGACTTTTCTCCAACAAGCCCTGCAATACCATCAACTGGGTACAATGCACACATTTCAGCTTGGATCTGCTTTTTTGCCAATTTTTCTATTGCTTGTTCAACAGGCAAGCCTACGTTGAGAGTAAGTGGCAAAAATCGCCAGTAAAGACCAACGCCATCAAGCGGGTTGCTTAAACGCTCGGAACGCCCATTTGACACCACATCAACGGTTACCAAAGAGGTATTCAGTACGTTCCCCAGCGCTTTATGATAAGCATAGAGAAAGAGTGTTTTTACCGGTACACCAAGATGATTAGCCACTCTTGATACTTTCTGCCAGCGAAGGGTATCAATAGAACGAGTCACTTTCTGATAACCCGTCGATTGAGTATTGGTTGGTAAATGAGGCATAGGTGAATAGTCACACAATAATTCTGTCCATTGCGACTTAAAAGTGTTATTTGAAGCAGCTTCCAACTCCAAGGCTACGGCTTCTTTAAACACATTGACCACTGACGTATTTTTCGGTTGAATTATGCCTTTTCCATTATTCTCTATTTCTGAGAATAATGCGTTTAACAGTTCAACAAGGCCCCAGCCGTCTTCAATTGCATGGTGCGTGGTCATCATGAAGTCTACTCGAGAGTCATCGTAGCGAAGAATTTTCACTCTCGTATTTGCACTACCTAGCTCAAACTTTTGGACCTGCTCCTGTTTACAAATGGCCAGTGAAAATGCATTTCTTTCCGAATGAGGGATATGATCAGCATCGTTCACCGATATTTCCACAACATCAGCTGGCATTACCAACTGCCTGTACTCACTGTTGTCACTGCGAATAAAGATAGTCCGAAGCGTAGGATGCTTCTCTAGCATTTCTTTCATAGCATGTGTGACGGCGGAGACGTTAACATGTAAGCCACTGAGGCTAAATAGAACCTGCGGCTGATAGATGCCGATATCAGAGGAAGCTTTATGGTGATGGATCATTAACGCCTGCATACTGCTTACAGGGTAAATATCTTCAGCACCAACCTGGTGAGCCAGGTACCTATCATCAGCAGACAACTTAGCACTTAGCAAGGCCATCGGAGCTGGTTTTAACGTGCTAGAGAGATCATTGCTATTAACACGGACTACCTTTGCTATCTGAGCAACAGTCTGATGTTCAAATAACTCCTTGATTGAAAAGTGAAGACCTTGTCTGCTGGATTGCATCACCAGCTTGACTACGCTCATTGAGTCACCACCAATCGCAAAGAAATTATCATGGATTCCAACACGTTCAAGACCCAGTAAGCTTTGCCAGATACTGCAAAGCTTTGATTCAACTTCGTCGCCAGGCTCTACGTAAGCTGCACTTGCAACCTGTATTTCTGTAGCACTAAGCAACCGTTGGCGGTCGACTTTACCATTTACTGTCAACGGTATCTCAGGAATAACTGCGTAGTGAGCCGGAATCATGTAATCGGGTAACAGGGTCAGAAGAAAAGATCTTATACTCGATGCTATTTCTTGGGTTTCCTTCGATGTATTCACAATAAATGCGATAAGTTGAGGCTCACCTATACCATGAGATTTCAGCAATACAACGCAATCTTTTACCAGTTTACTGCGTAAAATAACCTGCTCAATTTCGCCTAACTCAATACGATAACCTCTTAACTTGGTCTGATGATCCATTCTCCCCAAGTATTCAAGTTCTCCATCATGAATTCGCCGCACCAAATCACCGCTTCGATAAACTCGTCCTTTCCCCTCAGAGAAAGGATCAGGTATAAATCGCTGCACGGTTAATTCTGGTAAATGTAAATACCCTGTAGTCACCCCATCGCCACCGACATACAATTCTCCAACTGCACCTTGTGGAAGTAGCCTACCCTGATCGTCACATACATAGGTATATAGATCAGATAATGACTTGCCAATAATACTCGCTGAACGTTCCATGTCGCTATGTCGGATAACACGATGCGTAACATGCACAGTCGTTTCTGTAATACCATACATGTTCACCAGTTGCGGTGTTTCATCACCGTATGTCTCTATCCAGGGCTGTAGTTTTTTCAGCTTAAGGGCCTCACCCCCAAAGATCACGTACCTCAGACAGAAGTTTCGAATACCGGCTTTGACCGCTTCTGTAGAAAATAGATTAAAGGCAGATGGTGTCTGGCTGAGTACAGTAACCTGTTTTGTGCTCACCAGTTGCACCATTGCCTCAGCCGATTTCACGATTTCATCAGGCACAATCACCAAGCGTCCTCCTTTCAGTAGGGCCCCCCATATCTCCCATACCGAAAAATCGAAAGCATAAGAATGAAAAAGCGTCCAAGTATCACGGTAAGAAAATTCAAAATATTCTGCGCAAGCCCGAAACAATCTAAGAACATTATGGTGGCTGACTGCTACTCCTTTAGGCTCCCCTGTTGAACCTGATGTATAAATCACATAGGCCGTATCATCCCCAGTCACTTCAGTTTCTTTTAAGTCGAACACTTGAGAACAAAACGAACTCTCCTCCAGTACTTTATCCACGTCAATCACTGACAGCACAACACCCAGAAGAGCATCAGAGTACTCATCATGAGTCAGCAAATATGAAAGCTTTGCATTATTTATAATATACTTTATACGATTTAAAGGATTAACTGGGTCAATAGGAACATAGCTTGCCCCGATTTTAAGGACAGCCAACAGAGTAATGACTTGTTCCATAGAGCGATGTAACAGTAAACCAACGAAATTGCCTCGCTGCACACCACAATGACTCAAATAAACAGCCATCTGATTGACTTTATTGTTCAGCTCCCGGTATGTCAGTTTCTTATCGCCAAATTCAAGCGAAACACGCTCAGGATACCGGCTAACTTGCGCTTCAAACGCCGCTGGCAACGAAGAATACGGTATTTGTTCAGACTGAAAGATATCGCGGGTTATCAGATCCTGATGATCTCTCGCTGATAGCCAAGTCAGCGCTGTCATTGGTTGCTCTGACTTGGTTATCCATTGATCTAGTACGTGGATATAAAGCTTACTCCAACTCTCGATAGTTTCCTTGTCAAATAGCCGGGATGCAAAGTTCATTGTCCCTTGTAAGCTGCCTGGCGATGCTTGCCAATGCATACTCAAGTCAAACTTCGCTGAGTTAAAGCCCGATATCTCTCTCTGCTCCCCCTCAGGTATATTCGCTGTGTTTCTCTCTTGCTGCTGTTCCAAAGTAAACATTACCTGGAATATAGGATGTCTTGAAGGATCACGAGGAATTTGTAAAACATCCAGAAGCTTTTCAAATGGCAGGTTCTGCTGAGATTTAGCCTGTACGACATTATTATGAACCTGATGAATAAACTCAGAACCCTTGCATGTCTGGTCTACCGATACCCTGATTGGCAGACTGTTAACGAAAAGGCCAACCAGAGACTGAACCTCTGCCATATCCCGCAACTCAGCAGGAATACCAACCACAATGTCTTCCTGTCGACTCAGCACAGACAATGTCAGCATGAATCCACTTAATAATAAAGAATGCAGAGTAACGCCTTCTTCCTGAGCCAGTAAAAGAAGATTTTCAGCCTGTTCCTCAGATAAGTTGATACTGACATTATTACCAGTGTAATCGATTTGAGAAGGACGTTGGTGATCGGTTGGCAATTCCAGTTGGGTGAGATTTTTTAGGGCATCAAACCAGAACGCTTGAGTTACTGCATACCGTTCCTTTTTCTCTTGCTGACGCTGCCAGTAAGCATAGTCACCATAGTTTATGGTTAGTTCTGGAACATGCCATATTTGATGCGCTTTCATCGCCTGATAACACGACATAAAGTCATTGATAAAAATATCAACAGACCAACCGTCAATGGCGATGTGGTGCCAAAGAAAAAAGACATAGCAACCGTCGGGACTATCGATCAATGATACTCGAATCGGAATTTCCTTTGAGAGTACAAAAGGAATCGCAGACTGCTTCTCAGTATACTCTCTGATTTCCTGTTGGCTTTCACAATGATGGCAAATAAGCTCAGGGGCGGCCTCTACTATTTGCTGATACGTGTTTCCATTCTCATCAATGTTAAACACTGAGTGCAACACTGTATGACGCTTAACTACAATATTGAGCACCTGCTGAAGACAGTTTACACCCACATCTTCATCCAGCATCAATAAATATGGCACGTTATAAGCGCTTCCCGCGGCACCATAAGCATCTAGAAACAGCATTCGTTCCTGTGCGTATGAGAGGGGGTATTTTGACATACCCAACGGCATGATTACCGCAGATAACTTGGCAAGTGGCTGCAAATGAGGAATAATTTCCGCAATGGTAGGATAAGAGAACATTAATCCTATAGTGGCTTCCAATTGCAAGTCTTCTTTTATCTTGGCCAGCACACGTATGGCATGTAGTGAATGCCCGCCAATATAGAAAAAATTATCCGTTAAGCCGATCGACTTAATCCCAAGAACCGATTGCCAAATCTGAGCAAGGCTAATTTCAAGATCAGTTTGAGGTAAGTGATGTGATTGGCTTTCCGTCACTTCTGGTATAGGTAATGCCTGCTTGTCCAGCTTACCGTTTATCGTTAATGGCAGTAATTTCATCACTACATAGTATTGCGGCAGCATATACACAGGCAATTTCTCTGCCACCCACGCAGCCAACGAGCCAGACTCCAAAATACAATCCGGCTTTGGCACCACGTATGCCACTATGGCCGGCTCATTCGCCACAGTCTGTAATATGACAGTCGTATCAGCAACCTGTGGCAACTCTGCCAATACTGCCCTGATCTCAGCCAATTCGATACGATGCCCACGAATTTTTACCTGTCCGTCAGTACGCCCCAGATACTCAAGGTTCCCATCTGGCAGCCACCGAACCCAGTCACCGGTTTTATATATTCGTGTCCAGCCATTTTCCTTCTCAGCCAATGTTGCGTAAGGATCGGGTAAAAAACGTTCGCAGGTCAACTCAGGTCGATTTACGTAACCTTGCGCGACACCTGCTCCGCCAATATAAAGTTCCCCGACCGTACCGACTGGAACAGGCAGCAATTGTTTATCAAGTACATAACAGATTTCATTGTCCGTGGGTTTCCCGATTGGTATCACTGACCACTCCGGATTTATTGCGGTGACATGCAAAGCAGTGCTGGCTACGGTTGTTTCCGTCGGACCATACGAATTAATCAGAACAACGCCCTGCTTAAGCAGGCCTGCTGCATGCTCAGGCAAGATTTTATCCACCCCTGTCAGTACGCGTTTCAAATGCAGTTGACCAGTATTTTCTTCTAACCACCTCGACAGTGCCCCGATATAAAACGGTGGAACATAGGCAGATTCAATAGAATGATCCTGTAAGTAATCGAAATAGCGTTGCTGATCTGAACGAGTATCATCGTTCAGAATATGCAATGTACTGCCATTAAGCAGGGATGAGAATATTTCAACCACCGAGATATCAAACACATAGTTTGTCCAGCAACAACACCTTGCGTAACTGGTATTGAAATGTTCACTGTTAAGTAAGTTCAATACGCTTGATGAGGTAACTTTAACCCCTTTCGGTTTTCCCGTTGTACCTGATGTATATATGACATATGCCAAATCACTCTCTGTTACTTGTCTATGGTGTGGATATTTTTCACTTTGCGCTGATTGTTCCAGAGTCAGTAACGAATAGCTGCCGGGATCTTGCAGACATTTTACTAATTTCGTTTTCAAAGCCGGCTGTGTCAGCAGAACAGGTGACTGAATATCTGATACAATAAATCCAACTCTGTCATCCGGGTAAGACGGTGAGATTGGCACATAGACACCGCCTGCTTTTAACACTGCCAGCATCGCAATAACCATTTCAATGCCACGGTCATAAAAAAGCCCAACCATGGTTCCCGCCTCAAAGGGCTGACCACATTGTTGTTGATACTGTTCAGATATCAAGCATGCGAGTTGATTTGCTTTTTCATCTAACGTCTTATACGTTATTACTTTATTACCGAACACCAATGCGATATGTTCTGGAGAACGAGCCACCTGACGTTCAAATAAATCACTCAAGCTATCAGAAACTACTTTGGAACGCGTTCCATACTGCCAATCTCTTAGTCTTTTTTGGTCTTCAATAGTTAATCTTGATAAATGATGAAATGGATGTTGAGCTGACACTTTGCTCATCTCATTGACCATCATTCCTAAATATTGATGTAATTGCTGAAAAACAACCTTGCTGACTGACTGCTTATGTGCTTGCAATGAAAGAATAAAACGGTCCTGATGCCGAACAACATTCAGCGTCAGGGGAATATCATTTTTATCATACCCCTGCCCCTTCTGAAGAATCCGTTTATCTTGGCTGACTTCATCGTAAACATGGAAATGGGTGTAGTTAAACGAGATGCTTAAAGTGACATTTGTTTTTAATGAAGATTCCTTTATTTTGGTGTAAGGAATTCGTTTGTGTCGCAAAACTCTGTCTTTCTCATATGAATAACTTTTTAACCAGTCAGCGATGGTACCCATGTCCGATGAAATTTGGGGTCTGAAGGGCAAAACATTCAGGAAAACGCCTAACATTTTATCGCCACCAGGTATTTCCAGCCTGTTATTAGCAATCAATCCAATAACAGTATCATCACAGTTTTGTATTTTAGAAATTGTATGGTGATAAATAGCCAAAAAGAGAGTATCAACTGAAATATTCAATGTTGAAGACAATGTTAGTATCGCGCTACTTTCGGCATCAGAAAGCTCATAGACCGCTTTGTCCAGTTCAGAGTGTTGTGGACAATCCTGCGACACAATAGGAAAATCCGGCATCTCATAGCCAGCTAAATACTGTTTCCAGAAAGACACTGACTCTTCATCCGACATGGCAGCCAATTCCGACTCAGCATACATTCCCATTGGCGGATTTGACACTAGCTCAGTGACGCAATGACTGCTATAAATATTCAGTAGTTCGGTCACTAAACTTGCCAAACTCCAGCCATCTAAAATGACGTGATGGATAGCCAGGTTTAATTCAAAGCCGCCTGTTGTTATGTCGCTAATAATACAGCGGAGCAGTTGAGGCTGAGTCGTATCAAATGGCTTATCATGTTGCGTATCAAGTAATGTGCTCCAGTCTTGAGATTCAACAATGTCTATCACGAGGTCAACATGCTGATGAACCACACCGATATACCCATGTTCATCATCTTCAATAAACGCAGTTCGTAACGTTTCATGACGATGTATCAGGTCAAAAAGTGTTTTTCTGAACCGTTTGTAATCAAATGGGATATTGATGGAATAACGGAAAACATCATGGTAAACACCTCGGCTTAATGACGATTCCAATAACATACCTTGCTGAAGCTGTGTTGCTGGATAAGCATCAGTCAAATTATCTGAAATATTATTAATCAAATTTTTCTTTTTATCATCTGAAAGAAGACTAAACGCTTGATAGTCGCTTTTCACATCTGATTGATTAACACCACTTGTAATGCCTGAAATCGTGGGGTTTGCGTAGAAAACATTTAATGGCAACTGTAGCCCTATTAATGAAAGACGACCCAACAGTCGTATTGCAAGAATAGAATCACCACCAACCTGAAAGAAATTATCTTGAATACCGACTCGATTTACTCCAAGCACTGACTGCCATATTTCACAAAGCTGCTTTTCCAGATTGTCTCGGGGTGGATGAAATTGATCCGGTGCACTAAAACACGGCTCGGGTAATGCTACCCTATCGAGCTTACCATTTACCGTCAATGGAATCGCATTTAACACATTTATACTCGCTGGCTGCATGTATTCTGGTAGACTCTGATTTAGCGCATCTGCGATTTTCTGAGCGATAAACACGCAACCGTCTTCCATCACAACGTAAGCAGCCAAAACTTGTTTTCCAGCTCGCTGAAGTGCAATAACGACTGATAATTTTATACCATCAATGGCTAATAATGCCTGCTCAACTTCACCCAACTCAATACGGTGGCCCCGAATTTTAACTTGGTGGTCATTACGCCCCACATAAGCCAACTCACCATTGGGTAGCCAGCGGGCCAAATCCCCAGTCTTATACAACCTACCGTATTGAGAAGTATCAATAAAACGCTCACGCGTTAAGCTATCACGGTTCAAGTATCCCCTTGCCAGGCCTCCTCCACCAATGAAAAGTTCGCCTACCGCATTAATAGGCAAAGGTCTTCCTCTTTCATCAAGAACATGGGTTGTCATATCAGAAAGTGGTTTTCCAATTAATGACTGAGCAGTTAAATCTTGTCGGGAAAGTGATTTATAAGTCACATGAACTGTGGTTTCCGTAATACCATACATGTTGATGAGTTTGGGCACTTCATCACCAAATCTATTCCACCAGGGTTTCAGCTGATGAATATTTAATTTATCCCCACCAAAAATAACATAGCGTAACGATGGAAAAACAATCGACTCTGACAGCACAACATCCGAGAAAGCATAGAATGCTTCCGGTGTTTGATTCAATACAGTAATTTCTTCCTGTGCGCAAAGCTGAGCCAGGCGCGAAAAGTCTCGAATACACGCTTTCTCAGGAATGACCAGTCGCCCGCCAAATAACAGGGCGCCAAAGATTTCCCACACACTAAAATCAAAAGAAAAAGAGTGATACAGCAACCAGGTATCACTCTCATTAAACTTAAAGCCTTCCTCACTGGCAGAAAATAGTCGTAAGACATTACAGTGCGTCTGCATAACACCTTTAGGTTTCCCAGTAGTGCCAGATGTATATATAACATAAGCCAGATCTTGTGGATCGTTTATAATATTAAGTTTACTGGGAGAAGAAGTTGCTAATAAAGCGGGCAAACAAACGGTCTGAATTACTGGTTGCTGGTGCGTCTTACCAAGCACAAAGTCCATTTTTCCAATGTACTCCTCCTGCGTGAGAAGCATAACAGGCTTGGCATCGTCTACAATAAACTGAACTCTGTCGTCCGGTGACTCTGGAGTTAATGGTAAATAAGCCCCCCCTGCCTTTAAAATAGCTAAGAGACTAAGCACCATTTCAAACGAACGGTCCATATACACCGCAATTAACGTATCCGGTGAAAGATGTTTTCCTACCAATTGCTGATAACGAGTCCTAATTTGCTGTGCTAACTGATCTGACGCCTGATCGAGCTGAGCATAAGTAAGCTTGGCTTCAGCTATTTGAAGAGCAATACGATGAGGAAAACATTCTGCTTGGTGCTCAAAAGCCTGGCAAAGAGTGGAATGTGACAGCGTCACTGATGATTGCCGATTCCAAAAGTCAATTGAGTGCTGATCAGCAGCCGATAGTAAATTGTATTCAGCGAGCGAGCGATATTGGCTTTGTAGCATGTTCTTAAGAACTTGTTGATACAGAGCCACCAGACGGGTCACCGTTTCCTTGTTAAACAAAGCTTTTGCAAAAACTATGCTGCCTGTAAGCTGATTATCCGTATTTTGCACGGAAACATGCAGATCAAATTTTGCGGGATGATAGGCTTTCGTAGGATCATTTTCACTGGGCACAAAATCAAAAGGAAGATCATCTACAAAAGTACCGTCGAATGAATGAAAGGCAAACATTACCTGAAACAACGGGTGCTGCGACAAATCCCGTTCCACAGCCAATTCATCGACTATACATTCAAATGGCACTTCCTGATGTTTTCTTGCATTAAGGACAAGTTGATGAACGTGATGAATCAGTTCAGCGGTCGTCCAGGCTTTATCAAGCTCTAATCTCAGGGGTAACGCATTTACAAAGTACCCGATCAATGCCTGAGTGTCAGTTGTAGGACGGTTTTCTGCAGGTGTTCCCACCACCACATCACGCTGGCCAGATAAACATTCCAATGAAACGTACAATGCAGACAACAAAATGGTATACAAAGTGGTTTCCTGTTCTCTGGCAAGCTGCTTTAACTGCTCTGTCAGCATTTCGCTCAGGCTAAAGTCAACATGATCACCTTCTGACTTGAATTGCACTGGACGCGTATAATCCAAGGGTAAACACAGAGTTTCAGCATCGGCTAATACTGATTTCCAGTACGCTAAACTTTCAGCATTTTTATCTGCGATACTTCCTGATCGTTGCTGACGGGCAAAGTCAGCATAACCTGAAGTCAATTCTGGTAAAGCAGCCTCTCTGCCCTCAGACAGCGCCGTATAGAAAGCTTTCAGTTCATGAAGAAAAATATTCTGAGACCAGCCATCAAAAGCAATGTGGTGCCAGATAAAAAGTAAATATTCATCACTTTCACAATGAAAGTGATGACAGCGAAATGGCGGCTCCTCATTCAGAGCAAAAGGACGCAAAACGGCTTGCTGTACTCTTTCTTTCAGCAGATCTGCGCTTTCAACAGACTGCGAAGACATAGAGATAGGTTCCTGCAGTAACCGCATTGTTGAATGCTCACCCACCTGGTAAACAGCATTGAGTAATTTGTGCCTTTCCACCACATGATCCAAAGCTGCTTTAATTCTGCTAACACTCGCCCCACGCTTCACGCTAACAAACAATGGTATATGATATGCTGCAGCACCCGCATCTAAATGCTCAATAAACAGTAACTGCTCCTGCCCATACGAAACGGGAGTAGGCTGTAAATCTGACCATTGCTCAAAGTCTGCCTGAGAGAAAATACCTTGCTCTGCAAGATAAGCTGTAATTTGAGGCTTTAATGACCGCAGTTGTGTCACCAGTGTCTGATCCGGCTGTTGACCTCGCATTGCCAGTTTAATTTCATCACGATCAAGCCAGATAGCCATGTTGTGATTAATGATCTGCTGAATAAGTAAATACATAGCTTATAGTCCAATAATCTCTGTTGACGTGGAATGAGTGTCTGCTTCATGGCGTTGTTCTATACCCCGCGGTTGGCAGTGGCTAATACGCTCAGCGAGTAAAGCAACAGATTTACACTCAAAGAACTCAGCAATCGTCAGGGTGGAATTAAAAGACTGATTACATAAAGCAACAAGACGTGCAGCCTGGAGAGAATCTCCACCAATACGGAAGTAGTTATCGAAGATACCAACTTTAGGTCTGTTTAAGACTTGCTGCCAAAGTTCGCATAACTGGGTTTCGATAGGTGTTCGTGGTGAAACATGGGTAATTTCGTCATCGAACCTGGGTTCCGGTAAACACTTTATATCCAGCTTGCCATTACTATTAACCGGTAATGACGCAACACAACTATAGCTAGCCGGTAACATATATTCTGGCAGCTTGGTGCTAAGCATTGCTTCAATGCTGTCTCGTTCAAATTGGCAATGCCTTTTCATTACAACATAGGCCAGCAACATAGGTCGTGATTGATAACTTCCTAAAATAACCGCCGCCTGTTCTATTTGATCAATACCAATCAAAGCACTTTGAATTTCGCCCAACTCAATCCGTAAACCTCGGATTTTAATTTGATCATCATTTCGACCAAGAAACTCAAGATGACCAGATGGTAACCAGCGAGCCAGATCACCCGTTTTATAAATACGTTCTTCCGGCATATCACCAGGAAGAAAAGGATTCCGGATAAAACGCTCGTTAGTCAGCGTCGTTTGATTAAAGTAGCCTCTCGCCAAACCAAAACCACCAATATACAGTTCACCTTGCGAGCCTACTGGAACAGGATTACCCAACACATCCAGCACATAACAACGCTCACCGGAGAGCGGCTTACCTATGACTGCCTGATGCAAAGGGTCAGCCTCACTTAACGTGCTCCAAATACAGGTTTCAGTCGGACCGTAAACTTGGAATACCTGGCCAAAAAGCCTTTTCAGCGAACTGAATAACTGACCTGAACTACTCTCTCCTCCACAAAGCACTTGTATATGGCTGGTTGGATAATCAATCGATACTTCAGAAAGAAAACGCTGCCATAACGACGGCGTATTCTGAATAAAGTTAATTTCCTGATGTCTGCTCCTCAATTCATCATGTGCATGCTCAATATCAGACAATACCAAATGGCCGCCAGAGACCAGAGCGAGCCCCAGCTCAAGACCAAAGATATCAAAGGTGTAATTTGTCAGACTCAGTACGTGCTTAACTTCCCATCCCAATTTTTCACGCACAGCTGCAAGTAAATGCCACCATGCCTGATGTTCAAGCATGACACCTTTGGGTTCACCCGTTGTTCCCGATGTATACATGATATAAGCCAGATCCTGTGCTTTCACTGCATAATTGAGATTATGATCAGGCAAGGCTTCAAGACTATTATCACCCGAAACCACAAGCGTCACTGGAGGAGATACCAGACCCGTAAGAAGGTCAGAAAACTGATGAGCTAAATGTGGTTCTGTCAGAACAATGGAGCAAGTACAATCCTGCACCATATGTCGGATTCTAGCAGGGGGCATAGTCGTAGAAAGCGGAACAAATGCACCTCCTGCTTTCAACGTGGCCAGTATAGCCACCACCATGTCTGTACCGCGCTCAATATAAAGTCCTACAGGTGTATCTGCCTGCATGGGTGCTTTATGCTGTGCTTCATAACAATTACGTATTTTTCTTGCCAGACGATTTGCCAGGCTATTGAGCTGGCTGTATGTAATTGTTTTGCCCTGGTAAGTAACAGCATCTGCATCAGGCGTATCGCTTACCTGAGCTTCAAACTGCTGATGCAGCGGTATGTGTGAACAAGCAGTTGCGGGTGTGCTACTCCAGGTCGAAAGTAACATCTGACGTTCTTCTGTCGTGAGGGTGTTAATATCTCCGGTACGTCGACTGGGGTTGTCACACATCTCTTGGAGCACCCGTTGGTAAATACGGGCAATGCGGCAAACAGTCTCTTGCTCAAACAAATACGATGCGTAGTTCAATGTACCTTGTACAGATTGTCCATTGTCGATTAGCTGTAAATTCACATCGTATTTAGCCGGAGAATACAACGCTTGCAGCATTTCTGGTTTAACGGACCGTAATACACCGTTTTCTTGCTGATCTTCCGATGCATGCTGCAAGCTGAACATAACTTGAAAGACAGGATGTCGCGCTGCTTCCCTTGGCACATTAAGTACCTCCACAATGCGCTCAAATGGCAAAGCTTGATGTTTTTTAGCTAACAGCAGTGCTTTCTGAACTGACGCTACCATTGAAACAATACTTTGCTTTGCTGATATAGACACACGAATCGGCAGCACATTGATAAAACAGCCAATCATGTCCTGTGTTTGAGGGTGATCACGATTGTCAGAGGGAACACCAATCACAACATCACTCTGGCCAGTAAGTTTTGCCAGTGATAATTGAAAAGCAGACAATAAGAACGTATGCAGTGTTACACCCAACTGTTGGGCTCTTTCTCGGACACTTTCCACCAGAGTTGATGACAATGTAAACGGTATATTCTGACCGCAATAATTCGCTTTCTGTGGCCTTTTATAATCATGTGGCAGATTTAATGTTTCTGCCCCTTCCAGATACGTTCGCCAGAAACGTTCCAACTGTTGCCCCGTCTCACCAACAAGTGACCCTCGTTGCCATCTGGCATAATCAGAATAGTCTACTATTGCGGGCTGCAGTTGGCTGTTATCAGTATCGTGTTGATGATACACATTCTCAACATCCTGCTTCAGCACGTCGTACGACCAGCCGTCGAAGCAAATATGATGAAAAACGACTAACAGATAATACTGTCCGCAAACATTAATACTATGCAGCCGAGCCGGTGGCTCTGACTCCAGCCGGAAAGGCTGTTGGATTGCATGCTCCACGCAAGCACGCAGCCCCGCTTGATCAACCTGCTCTTCAGTCACAGGCAATTCGCCAGATGCAAGAAAGGATTTCGCGCCCAGATCCGTCATTTCAAATCCCTGCAATAAAACTGTATGTTTAAGGGCTACAGTCTGAAATGCGCGAATCAATTTTTTCCTATCGGTTTGCGGCGACAAATGGAAAAGATGAGGAATGTGGAAACTGGTGTTTCCCTGCTCTAGTTCATGAATGAAATACAACCTTTCTTGCGCATAAGACAGGACAGGTACTTGACTTTTACCGGCTGAAATAATGGGCTGGAAAGATTCACTTGAAAGCACTTTCACCAGCTTCGACACCGTTCTTTCCCTGAATAACGTATCCAGACTAAAGTGATAACCTAGCTCTCGTGATACTAGGGCCTGCAGTTTTATCGCAGTAATTGAATTGCCCCCCAGCGTGAAATAGTCATCGTCAACTCCGACACACTCTGCTCCAAGTGCATTTTGCCAGAGCCGGCACAGACTGGCTTCCAGCTCGGTACGCGGACCCCGTTTATTTTCAAACTTTATATCAGGGGTTGGCAAAGCGTTACGATCCACTTTCCCGCTCAGGCTCAATGGGATAGACGTCAGTGTAATATAGCGTGCGGGAAGCATGTAGTAAGGTAAGCGCTCAGAGAGAAAATGCTCCAACACAGGCTCTTTAACATTATGAGTTTGAGCACTGACAACATAAGCAATCAGGTATTTATTACCGCTTTGTTCTGCCAAAACAACAACAGCCTGATCAATAGATTCATGAGAGGTCAATACAGATTCGATCTCATTTAATTCGATCCGAAATCCTCTCAGCTTAATCTGACGGTCAACACGACCAAGGTACTGGATAGCTCCATTGTCTAAACGCTTGACAAGATCGCCTGTCCGATACCATAGCTCGCTTTTGGCAATATATGGGTGTTCTATAATAGGGGAAGTGAAAGCTTCTGCCGTGAGTGCTGGATCGTCATAGTATCCTCTGGCAATGCCTTTCCCTGCCAGATACAACTCGCCGGGTACGCCATCAGGTAACAGGTTACCTGCCGGGTCAAGAATATAACACTGTCCCCCCTTGATCGCCTGGCCAATAACATTCAGTGTCTCCGGGGTGACTTGTCCACCTGTGGCATAGATAGCAGCTTCTGTAGGGCCATAATAATTATATAGACTGTAGTTTTCAGCCCAGTACCGACAAGCGACAGGATCACAAGGTTCACCAGCAAAAATAATCCTGCGAAGTGATGAATAACGACGCTTTGGCATGAGGCCCAATATTGCAGGAGGTAAGAATGCGTAATGGATATCCTGCTCATCAAGATAACAGGACAGAGCTTCGATATCTTTCCTTTCTCTGTCTTGCAGAATATGCAACTCTCCTCCCCAGCCCAATGTGTTGAATATTTCTGATACAGATACATCAAAGGTATAATCACTGAAAAACGTTACCCGATTGTGCGAAGAATTAATATCGTATACATCATGAAGGGCCTGAATAGTATTTAGAGCCTGACGATGCTCAAGCATCACTCCCTTTGGTTTACCGGTAGTACCTGATGTATAAATGACGTAACTTAAGTTACTTGGGCTGACTATGGGCAAATACCCTTCAGTTTCATATTTATCATCAATAACGATTGGCTGACTGAGGTTAATACACTGGATATCCTGCTCAATATTTTTCCAAAATTCATTTTGAACAGAGAGACAACTTTCATCACTGAATAAAAGTAAGGGAGCTTGAGTATGCGTTAGTAATTGAGCAATTCGTTTTTCGGGGGCTTGCGGAGAAATGGGAACATAAGCTCCACCAGCTTTCAATACGGCCAGTATCGCAACAATCATGTCTTCATTTCGCTCAAGCAACAACGACACCAAGGTTTCTGGCGGCATAGATAGCCCATAACGTTTAAAATACGATACTCTGATGTGCCGCGCTAATTTGGTCGACTGTGTATCAAGCGCACAATAGCTTAACTGGCGATCACCACAAACAACGGCGATTTTCTCTGGTGCATGCTGTATTACCTCATCTACCAGACCATGTAATGTTCCTGAATAATATCCAGCGTCATCATCAAGAGCATTATTGATTTTTGTTATTTTGTTCTCTCGATCAGACTTGGTTAACAGGCTGATCGACTGATGTTCAACTGCCGGATTTTCTGAGATCTGCGCTAAAACCACAGCAACCTGAGCAAGAAGCCGTTCCGCTTTTTCAGATGAAATCCAACTGTGGTTGAAATACAGTGTCAATAATAATTTCTGTTCAATTTCTTGCGCGATCAGAGTTAATGGCACATCATTTTTTATTCTTGCATCACGAAACCGAAAACTGGTTTCAATTGAGTCTGCGCACAGTTCATGACTCAATGCTGGTACAGGGTAATTTTCAAAAACAAATAAACTATGAAAAAGTTTACCTTCACTTCCCTGCAATGATGCTAACGGCACCGCACTGTATGTATTGAGGCTGGCAATGTTTTTCTGAAGGCGTTGAAGCACATTTCCTGCTGTTTCTGCGCTCTCCCAATCGACAGACAAGGGTAAAGTGTTAATAAATAATCCAACACTATTTTCAATACCACTTACTGGAATATCCCGCCCCGATACCGTGGTTCCGACAATGGTTTGCTCGTCACGAGTATAGACTTGTAATACTTTATGCCAGCCAAATTGTACGGCGGCATTGAGTGTCACCCCTTGCTGACGACACATAGCTTTCAAGGATTGATAAGCTTCACCGCTAATGCGAAAAGTCACTAAGGCGGGCTGTTCAATCTGACAAGGAGCAGTTAAATCAATCGGTTTATCCAGCAACACGTTGATATCATTTGTATGTTTCCAGCGTTCTTTCTCCACCTTCCAGTAAGACTCAGCTTTGGGCAACATTTTACGCCAGTAAGCCTGTGTATCTATATAAGCGGTTTCAGCCTTAACTTCAGTGAAGTTAGCAAGACGTAATTGTTGATAAATACGATGAACTTCCTGTAATAAAACAGGGCCACTCCAGCCATCAGCAATCGCATGATGCTGAGTCCTCATTACAGTAAAATGTTGCTCGCTCTGTTTGATCACAGTAAAACGCAGCAAACCTGGTTGCGACAAGTCGAAGCGTTTACGTTGATCCTCACTTTGCAGCCCTTGAATGCTTTTCCCTCTCTCTGCCTCTGTAAGATGAGACAAGTCAAGCACGGTGAAATGACGGTCAGTGATACTCGCCGCCGATGTGATTATTTGCACCGGAGATTCTTGCCAATCAAAAGCTATGCGTAAAGCGGGATACGTCAAAGAAGCATAACGCCACGCCTGTTTATAACACTTAATATCCAGAGCGAGATGGTAATCAATCAGGATCTGCGTCTGGTAAGCATCATCATCTGGCTGCCGAAGCGAATGATAAATGAATCCTTGTTGCAATCCGGTTGCCGGAAATATCGCCTCAATTTTGTTTTTCTGCACATGCTGACTATCTTCTTCAGGGTCACTTTGAAACTCAACGCGTACCATCAAATCTTGATACGCTTTTTTATTCGTGATCCCTTGACTGTTCAGCCAGCTAACCAGATCACCCTTTTTATTGGTCAGCGTTTCAACCCACTGAGGCGAAATCTGCTCCTCAAAACTGAGCTCAAGATCTGCACCATCAGCCCATATTGCAATGCCCTGCGCTGTGAGTTCTTTCAATAGTTCAATCATGGTTATATCCTTATCGTTTTGCTCGGAGCAGCGTCAGGTTCTATTGTCGTATCTTCATCCACATTAAACTTTCCTTGCAGATGACGCAGATGAGCCAAGGAAATATCAGCTGAAACATCGCTGGGTGTCAGCTGACCTCCCTCATAGGCTTTTGCTGATGCCTCACTGATAACCTGTTGCAGATATTGTTCGAAATACTGAATTACACTGTCGGTCGTTTCATTACTCATCAGGGAAATACATTCAAATGTCAGCACACCTTGCTGGACACCACCATAGATAGTCAGTTGTAAAGCTTCCTGATTAGCCTTATCGATAATCATCCCCAGGCCTTCAGCTTTCATTTGCCAGTCTTGCGATGGCTCTGCTGTGGTTCCTGTATCTAATTGACCCAGATAATTAAAACCAACCGCTGGCAGGCTGGCATTCGCCACGCTTCCCTGATAATTGAGCGAGCTGAACCCCAATCCTTTTTTAGGGATTGTCCGTAAGGACTCTTTCGTTCTGATAATCGTCTCGGCAATTGTGTCGTATGCTGTCAATCTGACTGGGAAATGTGTCGTAAACCAGCCAACGGCCTGAGTAACATCAATCTGGTCATGGATACTTTCCCGCCCATGACCTTCAAGCGTAATAAGGTTAGCTTCCCGCTTAAACGCATGAGAAAGCGAAAGCGCCAGGGCAGAGAGCAGCAAGTCATTAATTTCAGTGTTAAAACCTTTGTTGGCGATGTGTAAAAGCTGACTTGTTTCCTGCTGAGTTAAAGATAATTTACGATGTTTACGTGCTTCCGGAAGTTGATAAGCAGCCTGATCGGCAAGCACGTCTTGCCAGTATGAAATCTCATTTTCATTATCGCGTGCATATTGCTTAACCGCTTCAACCCATTGCCGGTAACTTGAACCTTTAGAAGGTAAAGACTGCCCTGTGAGTAACAACTTCATATGCTCACCCACAGTCCGGCAGGACACTGCATCTATGACCAGGTGGTGGAAAGTGAACAACAAACGGGTCGTGCCATCGTCATAATCCGAAACTATCGCCGCTTGCCACAGCGGGCCAATTTCGATATTCAGGCCGGACTGAAACGCAGTTGCCCGCTCTTCTTGCTCCTCGGTCGATAAACCGGAGAGACTCCAGTGTTGCAGTGTGGGGACAGACGCGGAAACATCAGAACTATAAAACTGCCGGTAAGAACCATCATTTTGCTGCACGAAGCGGCTCCGGAGCATGTCATGATGCTCAGTTAACGCATAAAGTGCTTCTTCAAGGGACTTCTGTGTGACACCGGCGGGAAGATTGACAGTAAAAGACTGATTAAAATGATGTGGATTGGCCAACTGTCGGTCAAAGAACCAAGCCTGGACTGGCAATAGATCAAACTCACCGGCTAGCACACCCTGTTCGCTCAAAATCTCAGCCTCTTCTGCGTCCTGATTGAGCAAGGCAGCCAGCCCAGCTACAGTCGGGGATTCAAAGACATCTTTTACCTGAAGTTGGAACCCCTCTCGCCGCAGCCTGGCAACAAGTTGAATGCACAGAATAGATTCCCCACCGATACGGAAGAAATTATCGTGCACACCGACTTTCTCCACACCCAGCACCTCTTGCCAGATATGACATAACACCTGTTCCAGATGCTGTGTCGGTGCAATAAAGTTTTCACTAAACTCCGCATCAGACGCAGGTAGCGCCCTTTTGTCGATCTTGCCATTAGCAGTAAGAGGCATGTGTTCCAGACGAATGATTGCTGAAGGCAACATGTGTCCGGGTAAGATTGATGTCAGTAAACCCAGTAAATACGCCTCACTGGCCTCTTCACCGCTGTTTACGACAACATAAGCCACCAGCTGCGACGACTTGCCTGTGTCTCGCACGACCACTGTAGCCTGATTTATCGCCGGTAATGATCGGAGTGCGCTTTCAATTTCTCCTAATTCAACCCTGAATCCACGTACTTTCACTTGTTCATCATTTCGCCCGATGAAATCCAAGTGTCCGGTATCCGTCCAACGCACAAAATCACCGGTTCGGTATAAACGCGTATAACCCTTCTGAATATCCGACAGACTGACAAACGGATTATCAATAAAGCGTTGCGCTGTTAATGCCGGACGATTTAAATACCCTCTGGCAACACCCGCTCCACCAATGTATAACTCACCCGGAACACCAATCGGGGCAGGCTCTAACTCTTCATTCAGGCAATACAGACGGACATTTGGAAAAGCCTGGCCAATAGTAACTGCCTCTTTATCCGATATAGTTGTAATGGTTGCTGCGACGGTTGCCTCCGTCGGACCATATTCATTGAAGACCTGCCTGAAATTGACTATTAACACATTAAGTAAGCTCGGATGTAATGCTTCACCGCCCAGTAACAATGTACATTCCGGCATAGGAATCGAAGTAAATGCCGCTTCCGCAAGACTTGGGGTTGACTTAACTAGCGTTACTTTCTGCTGCAATAAATGCTGGTGATAATCATGAATATTACGTTGATCACCTTGATAGATGGCAACAGTAGCCCCCGTCA
Organism: Photobacterium arenosum; assembly: GCF_014841115.1. Classification (GTDB taxonomy): domain Bacteria; phylum Pseudomonadota; class Gammaproteobacteria; order Enterobacterales; family Vibrionaceae; genus Photobacterium; species Photobacterium arenosum. Next base: position 133,651 of record NZ_JACYTP010000011.1, on the reverse strand, counting down.
ACAACGGACAAAGGTTGGTGGCAACCGACAAATCGAAGCTGTAATTGGTTGAAAAATCAACACGACTAAAAGCATCACCGAGCTTGGCAGCAAGCCCGTAAGCATGATTGACAACACTGAACTGCTCAACCATAACGCCCTTAGGCTGTCCTGTAGTCCCTGAGGTATAAATGACGTATGCCAAATTTCTGGAAGATGCCATCGATTCAGGATTACCTGTCAATATATCTTCTGCAATGACGTCATCCACATTGACTAACGAACAATCTGTACCGTTCAAGCATTCTGTCACCGCATTGAGGAGTGCAGACTGAGTAATCATCAACGGTGCCTGAGTGTCGTCCAGAATGAAACGAAGTCGGTCTGCCGGTATCGTCGGGTCAATCGGCACATAAGCGGCTCCAGCTTTTAATACGCCAAGCATGCTTATGATCATCTCTGGGCTACGTTCGACAACCAAAGCAATACAAGTATCTGGTGCAAGCCCTGTTTTTGTCTGTGCTAAATGTTGTGCCATTAATACAGATGCCAACTGATTAGCACGGTTGTTCAGTTGCGCGTAAGTCAACGACCCGCCATCCCAGGTCACAGCCAGGGCATCCGGGTTAGTCCTCACATGACGTTCAAACACTTCAGCCAAAGTCAGGGAGTCTGGCCAGACGGTATCGGTAGCATTCCAGACATTCAGGCATAGATCCCTTTCCTGGCCATTCATCAGAGGGATATCAGAAGGCATGACATTCACGTTTTCCGATACCGCCTTCACCACACGTTCAAACAAAGTGGCCAGCCTTTGCGCACTGGTTACAGCCAGTTGGCTACCTGAGAACACCAATTGCCCTTGTATTGCCTGCCCTTCAGGTTCTAATTGCAAAATAATGTCTGGCCGTCCTTCTTCAGGCAACGACTCAATGGTTACATTCTGCAATGCACTCATACCGACCTGATATAGCTCATCCCCTTCATTCAGGCCTTCTTTCAGCGCCGAAAAACTGAGGCCCTGATGTTGCTGCGCAAGATGGAGCCACTGGCTGTATTCGTCGAGTAATTCATTGAATGGGGAATGGGCTTTCACGGATAACTTAGCAGGCAAATAGGCCAGTTTTTCTCCGTGCGAAGAATTGTCCCCTCTGTAAACGCCAAACAACACGTTACTTTGTTGAGTTACACAAGACAGTGCAATACCAAGACACGCCTGCAAAATAACAGCCGATGACAGATTAAGCTGCTCTGCATGCATCTGTAACTCTGTTGTCATATCAGAATCAATACTTACTTTCACAGCCTGAGTCATCGTTGTCGGGGTAATCAATTTGTCTTGATATAATCGCCCGTGAGCAGCATCTGTCAGTTGGCTTTTCCAGAACTGCATGCTTTTCTGGATATTTTGCTGATGTAAATGATCCTGTTGCCAACGCGAGGTGGCGACGGAACTGACAGGCACCACCGCTTGTTTGGTTACTTCATTGACTATCTCATCGAAGTGTCCCGCCATTTTGCGGATGCGACTGGCTTTAAACAGATCAGTTGAAAACTCCCAGCGCAGGTGTAAATTGTCCTCTTCTTCTGACACATGTAACACTAAGTCATAGCTGACTCTGGACAAGGATGTCTCAACAGGGGTGACCTGACAGTCTTGCAGCATTAATTCTGACTTCTGCATGTTTTGCAGTGACAGCACCACCTGGAACAATGGATTATGGCTCAGGCTTCGATTTGGTTTGAGTTGCTCTACCAACATTTCAAATGGTGTTTGCTGATGCTCATACGCTTCCAGCAGCACCTGCTTACTTTGCTGAATCAATGTAGTGAAATCTGACACGCTATCCAGACGTGAGCGCAAAACCAGGTTATTCACAAAAAAGCCAATTAATGGGGATAATTCGTGCTGCTCGCGTCCTGCCACTGGTGTTCCGATCACGATATCCTGCTCACCACTGTATCTGTGCATCAGCAATACATAAGCGGCATGCAGTACCATAAACAAACTAACACCCTGATCTGCGGCAAGCTGCTTCAGCCCTTGCAATTGCTGCCGGCCCAGTGTCTGATTGATCGAACCACCATGGTAGCTCTGTGTCTTCTGGCGTGAGAAATCGGTAGGTAATTGATGAACATCGGGAAGACCACGTAACTGATGACGCCAGTAACTCAGTTGCTCATCCAGCACTTCTCCTTGTAGCCATTTTCGTTGCCACTGGCTGAAATCCGCATACTGAACTGGCAGCGGTGGTAACGCACTCGCTTGAGGGGTTGTGTAATTGCGATACCAAGCATTAATTTCATCAATCACAATCCCGATAGACCAGCCATCAGCAGCAATATGATGCAAAGTAATCAACATCAGATGCGAGGTGTCGCTCAGCTTAATGATTTTTGCTCGAAGTTTCAGTTCACTCGCCAGTACAAAGCGACGAACGTTATTTTCTTTCTGGATAGCCTCCAGCGATATCTGCTGCTGTTGCGCGGCTAGCTCCGATAAGTCAATAACATCCAATTCAAAACAACCAGCAGGCCGGATCCGTTGATACGGTTTCCCATCAACAATTTCAATATTGGTTCTCAATACTTCATGGCGTTCAACAATACGTTCTAAACTGTATTTCATCGCCTGAATGTTAAGGTTACCCTCAATACGGAAGGCCAAAGGAACGTTATACTGCTCACGGGCATTTCCTAGCTGATCAATAAAACATAATCGCTGCTGAGAGAATGACAGTTCTAACAGCCCTTCTCGTGGCATCGCTGTTATTGCGGGCAATTCTGACGTTCCGGACTGCTGAATCAGTGCAGCTAACTCCCCCACGGTTGGCGCTTCGAATATTGCTTTAATCGCGATATCCACCTGCCATAACTTTCTGATTGCAGAAATAAGCCGCGTCGCCAGCAGCGAATGTCCGCCAAGCTCAAAAAAGTTATCCTGGCAACCCACTCTGTTAAGCTGCAACAAATCTTGCCAGATCTCGGCCAGTTTTTGTTCCGTGTTGGTTTGCGGGGCAACATACAGTCCTGATGGAACACGATGAAGATCATGACTCAGCAAAGCCTGTTTATTCACTTTACCGTTCGGTGTCAGTGGTAATTTGTCTACCACATTAAAGCGAACGGGTTGCATGTAAGATGGCAGCAAAACCGCTAGCTGTTGCTGGATATGTTTAGCCTGCTCGCTGCTGTTATTACTCTGTCCCGGATTGCTCGCCAGCACAGAAAACGTAACATGTCGGTTATGCAAATTGCGGTCATGGAAATAGCCTTTCTCCGGATGTTTATACAACCAGAGATCGACAGATTTCATCCCATGCGTGACAGACCATGTGATTTGATAATCTGCCCAATGTGAAGCATTACTGACTATGGCCTCACACATCTGTGCAAGTTCCCCCGGATGAATGGCAGAAACTGCGTTTTCTGCAGCAGATTGCTCCGCTAAATTGATGTCACCCGTCGATACCAGTTCACGTTCAATGTCCGCTAAATAAGGCATAGCCATTAAACGGGAATTACGGATACCCCGTATAACCAGACAATCACTGTCGTTCGGCGATTGAATCATGCTTTGCAGGGCATTCAGTGGCAGTGGTTCCTGTTGCCAGTCATGTTCAGCGATAACTGACTCTGAGTTATCACCGGAATAGGCTTTATCGATATAAATACACACATCATAACGAAACTGGTTCATTTCGTTATTTGCAAACCCCGTTTTCAGTTGGACTTTAATGTCAACAACCTCAGGGCAGTGATCAATAAGTGCGGTAAAAAATTCCGGGCTGACATAAAGCTCGTTATCCGCCGCCATTGATGAAGAGGCTTTGCTGTATAGTTCCTCTAACGTCGCATCACTCCCCAAGCGGTGATGTGCTAACTCAACATGAAACACATCCATTAAACGATAATTCAGCACGTCACCAATGAAGATACACCCTGTGCTATCCATGGCTTTGATCGCACTTTGAATAACATCATAGAAGTAATGAATACTAGGGAAGTACTGACAGACAGAGTTAATAATCACGGTGTCGACAGCCATTATGGGGCGTTGGGAATCATTACAAGCCTCCGCCTGACGTAGGTCGACATGTGATATCCCATTTTTCGACATGAGATGGCGCAGACGCTCGACCGCCTGACCCGATAAGTCTATGCCGCTATAGTGCTGACAATGAGAATGTAACTGAAGCAGTAACAACCCGGTTCCAACACCTATCTCATAAATACGCTGCGGTGATAATGACAGAATGCGGCTCACAGTGTGGCGCTGCCATTCTTTCATTTCATCAGCAGACAGTGGTTGTCCGGTATAGCTGCTGTTCCACCCTGTTGTATCAAACATATTTTCGGCATCAGAGTGACGATATAAGTTGTCATACAATGCCTGCCATGAATCCAGCAATTGCTCAGTCTTTTCCGCTTTGGGTAACGGATTAGTCTCTAGCATTTCATTAAGAACCATATACGCAACAAGTTCTTTTTCCTGCGCATCGGGACCGTCTTTCGTTTGCGCCAGAACAACCGCATCACTGACACCTTTTAGTTCAGTCAAACAAGACTGAACTTCTCCCAACTCAATACGGTAGCCCCGTATTTTAAGTTGTTCGTCAGCTCGCCCGACAAAGACGAGGCTGCCATCTTCCAACCGTCGTACCAGATCACCAGTGCGGTACAGCCTGTCTGAAGGATCGTGCTGCGTATGGATAAACGCCTTCTCATTCATGCCAGGGCGATTATGGTATCCCTGAACAATACCTTCCCCGCCAATGTATAACTCTCCGGGAACACCTACAGGTACTAATCTCTGTTTTTCATCTAACACATACAGTGATGTATTCGACAGGGCATACCCAATTGGCACTGTGGTGTAACTCCGCAGTGTCTGCTCTGTTACCGGATACCATGTACTGAATGTGGTGCCTTCTGTTGGCCCGTAAACATGCAGTAATTGCTGGGGTTTCCCGTGATGAAGGATGGCTTGTACCGCATCCGTACTGACAGCCTCGCCACCAAAAAGCAGTGTCTCCAGGCATGCAAAACAATCCGGTTTCTCTTTAGAGACCAAATTAAACAGCGCTGTTGTCACAAACAAAGTAGTGACACTTTCTTGTCTTAATTTATCGGCCAAAGCCAGAGGATCAACCAGGCAATCTTTCGGTATATGGATGAGCGTGCCGCCATTGAGCAATGCGCCCCATATCTCAAACGTCACCGCATCGAATGACGTATTTGAGGCAAAGGCCATCATTGTTTGCGGTTTCAAATCTATGTAATTTGTGTTTTTCACCAGCCTGATAACATTGTGGTGCTCTACCACCGTTCCCTTCGGGGTTCCCGTAGAACCGGACGTGTAATTCACATATGCAGCAGACTGTTTCTCAGGCGCAGGCAAGTTCGACGTATTGCATTGGTCGATGCCATGCCGATCATCGCCATCCAGTAAAATAATGGTGCTGCCTTTTGAGGCCGCTGCTGTCAGCAAAGAAACACACTCACTGTCAGTGATCAACAGTTTGATCCCTGCATCCTCCAGCATAAACTGAATACGGCCAGACGGATAAGCAGGATCGAGGGGTACATAGACAGCGCCTGCTTTAATAACCGCTAAAATTGCAATAATAGTGTCAATTTGTGGGGTGATACAAATACCTACCCAATCACCCTGTGCCACCCCGCGCTGGCATAAATAATGCGCTAATTGATTAGCCTTTCTGTTCAGTTCAGAATAGGTCAGACAGAGATCACCAAACTTCACCGCATTATGCTGCGGGCTCAGTTCAACGTATTCCTCAAATAATGTGTTTATCCGTAACTGCTCAGGATAAGGCTGAGAATGGCCGCGACTGATTGCTAATAATTGCTCAAGCTCCTGCTCGGATTGCATAGTGAGATCAGCTATAGTCGCAGGCTGCTGTTCCATGAACACCCGAAGAATATGCTGTAAATGCTCAACCATAGCAGCCACTGTATTGTCGTTAAGCTGCTCAGCACGATAACCAATGACAAACTCAAGATTATCGTACGGCTCCACCATTAAGGTGACGGTATAATTGGTTTGTTCATTCGACTGAATGCCATCGATCCATATTTGAGATGATAACTGGCTTTGCTCTTCTTTTCTGGATCCAAAGAGTGCTTTATCAACCGGGTAATTCTGTATACCTACAAGCGTTTCAAATAATGGCTCCCCCTCTGGCAATTCACAGCAAGACTGAATTTCAGCCAATGACAAGAAGCCATGCCGATCCCGTTCTACACCCAGATCGTGGATCTGCTTTAACCACTCAGATATCCTCAGATCATTGTCACAGTCTACAACGACCGGTAAGGTATTCACCATCAAGCCAATGGTATTTTCAATACCTTCAACCTCTGCAGGACGGCCAGCATTTGCACTGCCAAACATAACCCGCTGCTCGCCGCTGTAGCGGTGTAAAAGGTAGGCCCATGCAGCCTGAACAACCACACTCAGCGTCGTGTTGTGGGTGCGGGCAAAAACCTTTAGCTGCTCCGTATCCCGTTCATCAAGTTGCCATCTGCGTTCTCGCGCACCTTGCGTTGTCGAGACAACAGGAATTTTATCAATGGCTAATGGGGTAGCCGAGCTGATATCCCCAATTACATCCTTCCAGTACGCCATTGCTTTTTGTGAATCCTGCCGTTCAAGCCACTGTAAATAGGAAGGATAAGCAGGTTCTGGCAACAATATACAACGCTCTTCCAACTTAGCTTTATATAGCGTAAGCAGCTCCGTCAGCATCAGAGACACTGACCAGCCATCCAAAATACTGTGATGATAAGTCACCTGTAAAACTTGCGTTTCATCAGATAAATTGAATACAGCAAGACGAACAAGGGGCGGGCATGCAAAGTCAAACGACTGTAATTTATCTTTTTCCAGATATGCCTTTAGTCTTTCCTGCTGTCTGGATGGTTCCAGATCCTTCACATCTTCAATGTAACAATGAATATCAGCATGAGTAAGCACCAGTTGGTAACGCCCATCATCACTGAAAGCCGTTCTGAAACCTTCATGACGCTTCACTAAATCGCTCCAGACAGAACGATAAACTGATTCATCCCATTTGCCGTTCAGCGTCATCCAAATCTGACTTACATATTCACCACCTGCGTCTCCTTTGAGGTGGTGATAGAACAAACCTTTCTGCATTGGCGTGGCATCGTATATATCAGCAAGATCCGGATAACGTGCGGATAATTGCTCGACTTCATCTTGCATGATATGGGCAAGCGAGAAGTCACTTTGGGTTAATACCCTGTTGCTACTCGTATTGCAGTGTTCAATAATTCGCGCCACGCTGGCTAGGATGTCGTCGGCCAACTGCTTAATAGAGGCGTCACGATATTCACTACGGCTGTATCCCAGTTCAAGCACATATTGCTGACCACGACGCAGAACATTTAACATCAACTGACTTTCGCGCCGATTGGAAAGCGCAATATCACCTCGGGTTGGATGCCCTTGTTCTGAATGCGACGACATCAGAACAGTGCCACTCACTGCACGAATGTTGTTTAACTGATCCGTAATCCCATCCACTTGTCCAAGGTAATTAAACATCAGGGACGAATAGTGTTGATCGGCAGGCATATCAGTCAAAGCGGACGCAGCGTTGTTGATATACCTTAGTACTCCATAGCCTAAACCGTTGCCCGGCACAGCTCGTAGCTGTTCCTTAAGTGTTTTCATGACCGATTCAACACACTGCGAAGAAGATGTACGAAGAACAACAGGATACAAAGAGGTAAACCAACCCAAAGTTTCAGTCAGAGACAAACTGGTTTCCGCTGTTTCGCGCCCATGCGCCTCCATCAGTACCCTGAATGCTTTTACGCCTCGCCAGCGATTTATTCCCAGATAAGCAGCAATCAGTAACAGTTCATTTTCTTTTAGCCCGTATAGTGCTGCTCCCCTCTCTCGTAAAGAACGGCTCTGTTCATCGGTCAGTGTGAAAGCGAAAGTATTAATACTACGCCACGTATCCTCAAACGGCTCATCACCGTCTGTTGGTAGTTTCGGCAATTTTTCCAACGACTGTCGTTGCCAGTATTCTGATTCCTTTGCGAAGAATTGCTCAGTGGCAAAGGTTTGCAACTGCTTACCCCAAGATTGCAGTGAATCCGTTTTGTTCGGCAATGAAAATGGCAGATCCGAATTCGGCAATTGGTTGATCAAATCGTCTATATCTGCCAACAACACACGCCAAGACACACCATCTACGAGCAAATGGTGAAAAGTCACAAATAAAAGTTGTTTACCTTCATGCTCTAACAGAGAAAAATGAAAAAGCGGCCCAGAAAATGAGAGGCTGCCTTGAAGGTTTTCACAATAAGAAGAAATCTGATCCGGCTGAACAGAAACAACAGACCATGTTTGCTCAAGCTGGACTTTTGTATAGGTTTGATATGTTCCGGTCCATTGTTCATTCTTTTTATGGAAATGAAGCCTAAGAACATCGTGCCTGGATACGAGATAAGAAACAATACATGCCAACTGCTCACTCGTCAGATGTACAGATAATTCAAGTAGCATTGACTGGTTATAATGAGTCAGATCAGTGTGCGCCGATGAGAAAAAGTGCGCTTGCGCTGGCAATAATACTTGCTCACCATCCACTTCACTTTCAATAACTTTCGTTTGTTTAGATATTATTTTCTCTGATAGTTTTTCAATCGTTTGTGCAATAAATAAATCCTGCACACTAAATTCTAAGTGACGTCGTTTCGCTAAAGAAACAACCTGAATAGAAAGAATGGAATCACCACCTAACGCAAAAAAATTATCCGTAATACTGACAGATTCAACCCCTAACACCGTTTTCCAAATATCGCATAAAATGGCCTGCTCCGGTGTTTCTGGACTAACGGCACTAGTCTCAATATTTATCTCAACATCAAGTAATGCCTTTCTGTTCAGCTTGCCATTCGCAGATAAAGGAAAATGATCTACCGCCTGATAAATCTTAGGAACCATATAGTCAGGCAATATCTCAGCTAATCTGGTCTGAATAAATGTGTTTTCAGCGTTTCCGATATGATAAACAACCAGTTGATCATTATCACCAACCTGCTTGAGTACAACTGCACATGCTTGAACACCATCCAGTCTGTTTATCTGATGTTCTATTTCACCCAGTTCTATTCGATGTCCACGAAGCTTCACCTGATGATCTTTTCGCCCCAGATACTCCAGATATGCCGGCCGTACTGTCCCATTCGTTTCTAACTCAGAATGTGCAACCCATCTGGCTAAATCGCCTGTTTTATAGAGCCGCTCACCTTGTAGTTCATCGAATGGTGATGCAATAAATGAGGCCGCAGTCAGTTCCGGTTGTCCGCAATAGCCTTCCGCCAGACCAATTCCTGAGATATATAATTCACCCTGGCAGCCGGTTGGAACAAGATTCAAATCAGGATCAAGCACCAGCAACCGAATATTCTGAATAGGACGGCCAATAGGAACTGTTTTATATGTCTTTGACGGTTCGCATTGCCAAAATGACACATCAATAGCGGCTTCAGTCGGCCCATACAAGTTATGCAATTCACTTCGAGTACCCGAATGAAAAAATCGGTCACAAAGTTCAGGCGATAAAGCCTCGCCACTGCAGAATACCCGCTGTACAGAATCACATCCCTGCCAGCAGCCACTATCCAACATGGCACGTAACATAGATGGCACGAAATGCAGTGTTGTTATTTTTTTTACCTGTATAAGCTCTGCCAGATAATGCGCATCACGATGACCTCCAGGCTTTGCTATCACCAACTTTGCTCCAGCCACTAATGGCCAGATGAACTCCCAGACTGAGACATCAAAACTAAATGGCGTCTTTTGCAAAACGGTATCACTGGCCAATAAAGAATATTGCCGCTGCATCCAGTCAATCCGGTTCGTTAAAGCCTGATGAGCAACCATTACCCCTTTCGGCTGACCTGTTGATCCAGAAGTGAAGATGATGTAAGCGAGGCTATCAGATTGGTATTGCCTGTCAGAAAGGTGTGTTGAATCAGATAACGGATTGGCATTGACATCAATTAGCAAAGACTCGACCGATATCGTCATGGCCTGGTGATAGGTATCACTATTACATAACAACAATCCGACCTGGGCTTGATTAGCTAACAGTTCAGTCCGACTGTGAGGTTGATCCGGTTCCATTGGCACATAGGCTTTACCCGCGAATAAAGTACCCCATATCGCGATCACCATCTCTAAGGAACGGGTCATATAAATGCCGACATGGGGAGATGGACATTTTGAGTGCAACAAATTCGCGACCTGGCAAGCTTTAAGGTACAGTTCCTGATAAGTCAGAATATGCCCATCAAATTCAATCGCTTCTGCTAAAGGAGCACGTCGTACCTGCTCTTGAAAACGTTGCTGAACCGTTAACTGAGAGTCGACAAACACCTTAGTGTATTGCGCTTTTGTTATTCCTAATAAATGTTGCCTTTCTCCTACCTCCAACATATCGACATCAGACAGGTACTCTGATTCCGGCGCTACGATTTTCTGCAACACTCTTCGATACATTTCGACGTAACGCTTAATATCAGCACGAGAAAAAAGGCTGGATGCAAAATTGAAAGTACCTTGTATCTCTTTCTCGGCCCACCCTACAGTGACATTCAAATCAAACTGTGCATAATGCTGTACGGCTTGCTCACTCATAGGAATATGCTGGAAAAGTGGTTCACTATTACTAATGCCATTTAAAAAATCATGGCCGTTAAACATAACCTGAAACAAAGGATGTTTCGATGCTTCTCGCTCTGTATGGGCCACATTTAAAATTTTATCGAAAGGTAAATCTTGATGAGCTTTACCCAGGGTAAGCGATTGATGGACTGAATGAATCAGTTCAGAAATTGCAACCTGTGCTGAAGCCTGAAGGCGAATAGGTAACGGATTTACAAACAACCCCATCACACCATGGGTTTGTCTATGCTCCCTGTTATCAGAAGGAATACCAATTGTAATATCATACTGACCCGATAAACGGCTGAGTAAAATATAAAATCCTGAGAGCATTACCGTGTTTAATGAAACTTTATACTTTCTCGCTAGCGCTTTTAGCTGGGAAGACAAAAGCTCACTCAACCGAAAGACCTCTTCACCCCCTTTGTAGTCAAATACAGCAGGGCGAGGATACGTCAACGGCATGATTAGATCTTGTGCACCACTTAATGCATCTGTCCAATAGTCACTATGTATTTTACTTTCATCCGTTGTCAGCTGATTTTCCTGCCAGACAACATAATCGAAATAGCTAATCGGCAACGAGGGTAACTGATAGCACTCCCCATCCATCAAAGACTTATAGATGTGACTCAGTTCATTAAAGAAAACCTCTGTAGACCAGCCATCACAGGCAATATGATGCCAGGTGAAGAGTAAGTAACGTTGACCTTCTACATCATACCCACATAGCCTGAACCCTGGCTCACTTGCTAATTTAAAAGGGGCATCAATATCCTTCTTAACCTGTTCCCAGAACGATTTCTGCGTGAGAGTATTCGTATAATTCAAGCTTGGCCACTGATCCGTTAAATACTGTACCTCCTCATTGTCAACTGTGCCAAAACATGTCCTCAAAATAGCATGCCGTTCTACTAGTATTGAAATACAATCCTGAAGTAACAGGAGATCAACGCTTTTATTCAATTTTATTAACTGCGGAACATGATACGCCTTCGCCCCATTTTCAAGTTGCTCAAAAAAATACAGCCCTTTTTGCGATGATGACAGAGGGCACGAAGATAGATTTTGAGCAACAATACTGGCTGATAGTTCACTGCCCAAATTTTCAGCAATAACGGCAACAGACTGTTGAGATATTATAGTTGCCACATCAACTTTTATACCCAATTTTTCTTGCCAATCTGCTGCAGCACGAATCGCGATAATTGAGTTTCCACCCATTTCAAAAAAGTTTGCATGAATACCAACCTTGTTATATCCCAGAAAGTGTTGCAGTGACTCACATAATATTTTTTCTTTTTCATTTCTTGGCGGGGTGATGTCATGGTTTTCATTTGAAACAGGAACAGGCAATGCTCTCCAGTCCAACTTGCCGTTCAAAGTCACAGGCAAACTATCTAGCTGTAAAAAAGCAGATGGTAACATATATTCAGGTAGTATTTCCGATAAGCTATTGCGTATTTCACTTATATTTAACTTAGTGTTATCGTCACCTATTAAATAGGCTGAAAGGTATTTCATCTCACCCTGACCCTGAGTAATCACTGCAGCTTGCTTTACGCCTTCATAAGTCAAAAGTGCACTTTCAATTTCACTCAACTCGATACGATAACCTCGTATCTTTACCTGTAAATCTTTACGGGAAACATATTCTAGATTACCATCAAATAACCAACGTACCATATCTCCTGTACGGTACATTCGGTTATATCCCTTCGCAATTTCTTCATCCGTAGCAAATGGATCGTTTAAAAAACGATCTGCAGTTAACGTAGGTTGATTCCAATACCCTCGTGATACACCAGCGCCACCTATATACAACTCTCCAATTGCACCTTGCGGCAGTAACTGCAAATTATCATTAAGTACATACAGTTTTGCATTCGCCACTGGTCTACCAATCCGGTTAACCTCAGCAGATGAGCCAATATCTGTACTCCTTACAGAAACAGCAGTTGTTTCTGTAGGCCCATAAACATTAACTAACCTTTCCTTCCAGCTATCTTTTATTGCCTGCGAACATTGCTCACCCGCGCTTATAACCCATTTCAGACTAGCATCAAAATCGCCCCGTCCTAATGCAGATAAATACGTAGGAGTGGCAGCAAAATGAGTCACCTGATAACGTTTAACAAGCGTTCTCATCTGCTCAATAGAATGGATACTCTCAGTACTGGGAATTATCAGTCTAGCCCCATGAAGAAGTGTCATAAAGAGAACATCAACAGAACCATCAAAGTGATATGGAGGCCACCACATTACAGTTTCATTATCTGTCAGATTATAAGTATTTATCTGGCCACAAATAAGATTAACTAAATTTTTATGCTCAACCATTACCCCTTTAGGTTTACCCGTGGTACCTGATGTAAAAATAACATAAGCGAGACTATTACAATGCGATGAAGAAACAGGGTTATTAATGAAATCTGAATTTTCACAACCATACAAAATCGGATTAATAACTTCAACATGATTATCAAAATTATTTAAAATAGAATTAAGGTCTTCCGAAAAAAATTCATGTGCAATAATTAAATCAAGATTTACATCAGAAATTATTTGCTCTAAATAAGCTTTAGGGTGATCAGTTGAAAGAGGTAAATAAGCACCTCCAGCCTTCAATACTGCCAATATTGAAATAACCATTTCGATACTGCGGTCAAAGTACAAACCAATTAATGTATCTTCCGATACACTTTTACCAAATCGCGCCAAATAGTTGTTCTGTATTCTATGAGCAAGAATATTAGCTCGTTCATTTAGCTCTCTATAAGTAACAGATGTTTCTTGAAAAACGAGAGCTATTTTTTCAGGATTTTCTTCCACTTTCATTTCGAAAATTTTATGGGCAGTGACATTCAAAGGAAAATCCTGACTCACTGTGCCCCAGTCTAATAACTGTTGGCTACAATCTTTTTCCGATAAACATACAAGTTCTGCATGCTTTTTCTCTGGGGATTGAATAATCTGATTTAAAATACTTTCATAAAGTTCAATCAATTTTGTTGCTGTGATTAGCGAGATATACCGTTTATCAAAACACATTGTTATCTCAATATTATTATTATCTATTTTTATATCTACCATAATAGGTTGACACACAGTAAAATCAGGTTTTTCTGACTTACCGAAAATATTTCTAATAACAAAAAAGGGTTTGACTTTATTTTTACAGTATTCATCACCAAAAATATCATTCTGGCTCATAACTCTAGAGTGAGTTACGTTCTCAGTCAATGAAACAGTGAGCAATGATTCATTTTCACCCCAGTCATAACTACACCATGTAAAATTATCTTTAGAGTCATCATTTTTTTCATAATTCAGGGTAACGGTGCAGTTATCCTGCGAGTATACATGCAATATTTTATGCCAGATCACTTTTAGAAAAGTATTAACTTTTTTTATGTCCCCGCCACAAATTGATAAAATATCACTGAGTTTATCTCCAGATAACTCTATGGACAGTTCGCTTTTTCCAGAGTATATTTCATCATCCTTCCCCTCAGAAAAAAATGGTGTTATATCAGTTGGCAATACGTATGAATCAGTATTATTATCACTTAATACGTACTCATTGCTTAAATTATTATACATCTTAATTTCCTCAAAACATCATTCTTGAGGCGATGCAGCATCAAGCCAACTAACAACCTATTAGGCTATGCTATACACGCCTGACTATAATCGCATTCAATGGTTCACAGAAAATCAGTAACCGTGATATTTCCTCAAAGCCTGACAAAATACATCAACATCACTTTGTGATATAAAAGATACTCTCGCCCACCCAGGCAAACCAAACAAATCACAATCTCTTACATGAACACCCATAGCCTGTAACTTATCTATAAATTCATCACATACAGATCGGTGGTTAAAAAGTACAAAATTTGTCTCAGAAGGAATAAAATCTATATCAAGACTTCGAAAAACACTCATTACCTCTGATGTATATCCCTTCGAATTATCAATAATAGTTTGATGCCTCACTTTGTCTTTCAATGCAATAACACCTACTTTTTGTGCTATTGCATTAACCCTAAAGGGTAACGCTTTTGCGACATTAAAAATTACCGAAAGGTTTTCTTTTTTTGATACTGCATAACCTAACCTTAACCCAGATAAAGCATGTGTTTTTGATAAGCTTCGGAGAACGATTAAATTAGGATGTTCATTGATGTCATTTATAACGCTATAAATTTCACTACCAATAAAATCAATATAAGCCTCATCAACAACAACGATTACACCAAATTTATTAAAATAACGAACAAGCTCGAGAATAGCACTTCTATCAAGAACAGTTCCACATGGATTATGAGGGTTGCAAATAAACGCAAGTGTTACGTCTGGGTTCAATTGTAGAGTGGATCTATATTCTGTGACACAGATATGAAAATCTCTCAAAGGAACAGATATTCCCACCCCACCATGAATATTGGTAGACATAGCATAGCCTGGGTACGTTGCATCGCTGAACATAGCCTTTTTACCATGTTTTAAATAAGCGCAGCAAAGCAAAAAAATCACTTCATCAAGACCATTACCTACAAATATATTATCAGACTGCAATCCATGGTAATTCGCAATAACCTCTACAAGCTCCCGGGAAGTAGGATCAGGGTATAACCCTGTCTTTTCAATAGCATTTAATAGCGTGTTTTCAATGTCTTTTGTTGGGTAGCTTCCAACTTCGCTCATGTGCAAACGATGTAAAACATCATCACTATTCTCATTGTAATTTCGTATAATAGTCATAAATTATTTGCTCTCTAGTACCTTAAATATCATTAGATATGTATTAGGGACATTGAGATACTGTTTATCTATTAATTCAGCACCAGCAAAATTAAAAGCATGAATATATGTTTCTTCCGGAAAAATGTTTATCTGTTGCATTGCATGCACCATCTCAAATCCATTTGAGAAGATTTCTTTTACTTGTATATCATCATTTTTTGCTTTAACCGTATCTGCAACCCAGATGTATTTTGGCTGGCCAAACTCTTTGACCACTTTTCTGGCAGCTTCCTCAGGACCATAGATATTAAAAAGATCGTGCATAGACATGAAAGACATTACAACATCAAGATCATTGCCAATAGCACCTCTCACTTCATCAGCGACCGCTAATGCATCTCCCTGTATGAGTTTTATCTGCGCACTAACACCATGCTGTGCAACCAGTTCCGCAGCAGCCTTTATTGCTTCAGCATTAATATCTACACCAATTGCACGACAAGTACTAACTTCTTCAACTGCATGAATCAAGCGTTTCCCAACACCACAACCTAAATCAACAATATAACGGGGCTGATACTCCTTAAGCACATTGATATACGCATCCAACATAAAAGCCGAATTTGCCATTTGCGAGCCTACCGCAACATAATGTCCATTAATCGCTTCTCGTGCAGCCGATTGAGTACCATCCAAAATACTTCTTCGGATGTAGTCTCCATAGCCGCCAACCAACCATGTACTAAAAGCAGAATAGGTTGCCCAGCTACGTCCAAGGTCGGTGAGCATAAACTTAGTATTCTGCGACTTTTCGACGATGCCAAGTTTCACCGTAAATGACAGCAGTTCATTAACTGTGAATGGAAGCAAATGTTGATAACGTTCTAAATGGTCCAGTACTACTTGACTACTGGCAAATCGAAGCTCGTCATCAAAGACCTGCCAGAAATCAACCTCTGTTAATAAAAATGCTAGGTTTGTTGTTAAGTAGCCATTGAAACTGTCTGCTGCATCCATCCGCGCCTCCGAAGTATCACTCACCAAAATTTTAGTGTTTTCAGTATAAAATGTTGTTCATTTAACAAAATCACCCAGACACAAGGTTGAAGTTATACATATCAACGATAAAAGATTCTTAGTAGCGTAAACAAAGCTTACAAAATCATCATAACCAGAATCGATAATGCAGTGGAGTATAAATAATGAAATCTGTTACTAACATCAGGAAAAACAAAGACAACAAATAAAGATAAATACACCATTAAATAGTGAAATTTAAGACCGAAATAAACACTTAAACCAAAAAAGCAAAATAAAAGATCATAAGACAAGTATAAAAAAAGACTATCAACCCACAACGAAATCAATCATGGAGTTCAAAATAAAACTTCAAATTATTTGAAAAATAAATAGTAAATAACACAAAAGATAAAAAACCCAGATAAAACAACCAACAAATAAACGCATTTTGAAATAAAAGTTTATTTACCATTTTTGTTACTAAAGCCTAATTTTCAACAAATAACTTTGACAATCAACAGATAAAGAAAGCGGAAACAAAGCAAACTTAATCAACTTAATTCTTTAAGAAAAATTTAATGTGAGATATATTAACTTACAAATCACGGCATTCGTTTCATTTCACAGAGGCTTAGTACATGAGCATCAATTCCTTTATAGATAATGAAAGTGGTATAAAAGGCTATAGTTATAATAGTCACAACAAAGATAATGATCAGGCCAACACTATTATAAAGCTTTGGGTTGAAGCCAATAGAGAAGAGGTGTTATCCGATTTGCATCACTTCCCAGCTCTTATTTTCAGAAACTTTCCTATTTCCTCACCTGATTTATTTGAAGATTTTGTTAGGCTTCTGAATTTCAAACCGTATAGCGATTATACTGACTTACCTAAAGAGTCAAATTCATCCGGCGTCTATAAGTCCACACCTTATCCAAACCACAAACCCATACTGTTTCACAATGAAAGTGCTCATATGCCGTCTTGGCCTCAGTATCAATTTTTCCATTGCTTAAAAGTCGCAGAAAAAGGTGGAGCCACACCTATCGTAGACTGCCGAAAAGTTCTCAACGAACTACCAGCAAAACTCGTTGATAAGTTCACGATAAAAAAATTAGCATATGTTCGTACTTTTAAAGACTACCTCGATGTAAGCTGGCAAAGCTTTTTCATGACATCAGATAAAGACGAAGCCTCAAAAAGATGCATAGAGCAGGGATACAATTTTAAGTGGCTGGATAACGGGGAGTTACAAATCAGTACAATTTCCCCTGGTACTATCACTCACCCCATCACACAGGAAAATGTCTTTTTCAACCAAGTGCAGTTACATCATGTATCCTTCCTAGATACCAAAACACGCGACAGTATGGAAGAAATGTTTGGATCAGACATGATGCCAAGAAATGTTTTTTACGGTGATGGTTCTGTTATCTGTGATTCCGATATGAACTTAGTTAAGCAAGCTTTTGACAAATACGCAGTGAGATTCAAGTGGCGTAGGAATGATATTTTGATGCTTGACAATATGCTCACGGCGCATGGAAGAGATCCATTCGAAGGTGACAGAAAAATATCCGTCATCATGGCCAACATGGTCAAAAAAAACGATTTTCTTTCCTAAACAGCTAGCTCAAAACCTCTTCACCTATCTTTAGTAAAATCAAATAACATGTCAGCCAGAGCTCACCGCTCTGGCTGACAGTCCATTAGCTGGAAGGATACTCGCTTTCTTTTCTCTGGCGAGAACGCTTAATTGTCCAGTGCTCGTTAGGATCATAGTTTTCATCACAAAGGTCGATAGAGAACCCCATATCGACAATTTCTTTCAATGTCAGGTTATCCGCCAGATGAGCGATATCACCAGATCTATTACGTAATTCCATAACCGTACCTATCTCTGTAACCTACTTGATAACCCGTCCCTGATGTGTATCTTTCCCTGAAACCCTCTTTGTGACTTTAACTATAGCTTCAATAGAAGCATTACGTGGCGTTCAAGCCAGACGTACTCAGCTGCACAGCCAGCAGGTAAAAGCTGGATCGGCCTCTAACTTCCAGTACTAAGAATAAAATCAATATGATGAATTCCTTTTGCCTGACGCTCAGGCTACTATAATCGGAATACATTTCTTGTCTTCCTCTGTACAGACATGAGGCAATCCGGCGAGTGGATTAAGGGAAGCTGCAATGCTCAAAACCGCAACGAATCAATCTCAGGGGATGCTGCTGTTCAGGCTGAATTCCCGGCAACTATTTGCAATTGGCACATTGAAAGTAAAAGAAATCGTGCCCTTTACGCCATTGACAGCCATTCCGCAGTCCCACCCTACAGTGTTAGGCGCAGCCAGCCTGCGCGGCGATACGCTGCCTGTCATCGACATGGCTAAAGCTATCGGCTACCCGGCGCTGACTCAGGAAGAACTGAAGAAATGCTACATCATTATTACTGATTGCCGACGCAAGCTGGTGGGTTTTCTGGTACGTGGCATAGATAAAATCACTGAATGTAACTGGCATAATATCGATGCACCTCCGCCATCCCTTGGCAGAAACATCTTTGTCACCGGCGTCACCAATATAGAGAATCAGCTCGTTCAGCTGCTTGATATTGAATTGTTACTTTCTAAAGTCTTTCCTGACTCACCTGAAAGCCTGCACCCGGTATTGACGGATGTTCAGCGAGAAACGCTAAGACCACTGAAAATCCTTCTGGTGGATGATTCGGCTGTTGCACGACGTCAGCTCTGTCAGGCAATGGACAGCGTCAGCATCCCCTATCACATCGCAACCACTGGGACAGATGCACTGAGAATGCTGAATCAGGCTGCCGATGCAGGCCAGCCATTTGACATTCTGGTCAGCGACATTGAAATGCCTGGCTTAGATGGCTACGAATTAGCCTTTGAAGTACAAAATAATTCAAAGCTTACTGGGACTTACATCATTCTTCATACCTCACTGTCCAGTGAGATAAGTGTCTCTCAGGCGCATCAGGTCGGCGCCCATGAAGCGCTGACTAAATTTGAAGCCAATGAGTTAATCCATGCCATGCTTCGCGGTGCTCACCAGCACCAGGAAAGCAATGTTGGCTGAAGTTCAAAAAAATTACATCGTTTAGTCCGAACTAACAAAAAACTGACATTCACTGCGGCAGCTATGGCACAGTTGCCGCAATCAGTTTTCTCCAGCTATCAGTAACGGATCAACACCATGTTCAAGCGCATTGTATTCAGTGCCATAATCCTAACCGCCTCCACCACCGCTTTCGCCAATCCAGAACTGCTCTCTCCCGATGAAGCAGACCTCGGGCATTTTCAACTCATTGAAACAATCGAGATAAAAGGCGATATCGACGACAGCATAGCCCAGCTTATCGACAAATCACTTGAGAATAAAAATGGGCAATTCTATGCCATCGACACCATCAAAGAAGACATCAAACAAGAAACACTGACGCTGGTCATCAAGCTCTACAATGAGCCTGCAGGCATGATGAAAGACCAACTGGCAGCGTAAACTTCCGGCCAACAATGTGTTTCCACTGGTTTACCCAATTCCTTTTGTTGGTGGAGCGGTAAAAGAGTAGTATGTGTGCCTCTGCAACTTCAAAGGCTTAATGTATGAAATACCAGTGGATTCTGTTTGACGCCGACGAGACTCTTTTTCACTTTGACGCTTATCGTGGCCTTAAGCTGATGTTTTCACGCTTTGAGGTCGATTTCACGCCAGAGCATTTCTCCGAGTACCAGCGTGTCAATCAGCCTCTTTGGGTTGACTACCAAAACGGTGATATAGACGCAGAGCAGCTGAAGCATCAGCGGTTTGAATCCTGGGCTCAGCAACTTGGCGTGACAACCGTTACCCTGAACAGCGCATTTCTCGAAGCAATGGCAGACACCTGCTCTTTGTTACCGGGTGCAGCCACTCTGCTTGAACGCCTCAATCCTCACGCGAAAATGGGCATCATCACCAACGGTTTTACTGAGCTGCAGGACATTCGCCTGCAGAGAACCGGCGTGGATCACTATTTTTCTTCTCTGATTATTTCGGAAAAAGTGGGCGCCGCCAAACCGTCTCCTATCATCTTTGACTATGCCATCAATGCGATTGGCAATCCTGCACCCAGTACAGTGTTGATGGTTGGAGACAACCCGCATTCAGATATTCTGGGCGGCATGAAGGCCGGAATGGATACTTGCTGGCTCAATCACCACGATGCACAAGCACCAGAGGGAATCAGACCCAGCTACACAGTGCGCCATCTGGATGAACTAACTAGTCTGTTATTCAATTAATGTTGCGACTTTAGATAACGGCGGGAAATAAGCGGCGATAAGGTTGTAGCCTGTCTGATATAACAAAGCGCACCGATAAGTGCGCTTTTCATGTCTGGCTACCCAAACTGGGGGGCTATGTAGTCAAAAAAGCAGTAATTATTCGTAGTCGAAATCGATGTACTCACCGCTGTCCTGACGCTGACGCGTTGATCGGCGTTTCTTCTTCCGCGCCTGCTGATTGTAATCTAAAAAGTCATCGTTAAAGTCACTCTTAAACTTGGACTTAGACCCTTTGCGGAACTTCTCATCTAACTTTGCCATGCTTGTTTCCTGACACACAACCAGATAAAAACATTGAGTATATTAGGTTGCCATTAGTGGCAAACCATCACCACTAAGCATAGGGTAACGATTCAGACATACGCTAATGCTTAGTGTTACAGTCAGGTGGTCAGTTCTATCGCTGTACATAGCCGAAACAGTGATTAAGTGTACGGAACTGACCCCTTCAGCAGCGAGACTAATGCAAAGCCTGAATCCCTGTACAACAAGATATTTTCATCAAGAGAATAAAATATTCTGCTCGATGAAATGCGCCTAGACACGCTCACTTATTTCACTGAACGCGACATCCAGCAAACCGTTAAGCAGTTCCACTTTTTCATTATCATCACGCCAGACTAGGTACAAAGACTGCTCCATGACGGGGGCGTTATTAACCAAATGCAGCTCACCGGACTCAACACTGTGTGCAATAACAGGTGAAGGCAAATAGCCTACTCCGCCATTGTTCAATAAGTGTTCCAATGCCATCTTACTGGAATGTGTGTGTAAGATAGGTGTCTTCTGCAGTTCATTAATCCGGCTGTGATCAACGGCAAACCGCGTCCCCCAGTCCAAATAGATCAAAGGAAAATCTTTGATGTCTGACATGCCACAGTCGGACTGATGACAAACCAGTTGCAGCTGATAATCCCTGACTTTATTCACCATCAAATCGTCAATCTTTGGCGGTTCACTGGTGATAACCACATCCACGCTCTTATTCAGTATTTGCTTGGCCTGAGCCTGACGAGGAACGGTTTCCAGACGCAACGCCAATTCTGGAATCGCACCATAAATACGGCTGATCCAGTCTGACAGACCATCAAACTCCCACACCAGGGCGGAAGCGCCCAGCGTGATCTGGTTATTACGTGAGTCTGACAATGCCACATCCTGACGCGCCCTGCTCCATGTCTGCAAGATGGCTTCTGCATACGGCTGGAGACGTTCACCTGCCGCAGTCAGATGAACATTGCCGCGTTGACGTGAAAATAAAGCGTTACCTAACTGGGATTCCAGTTGGCGTATCCGGAAACTGACCGCAGACTGAGTCAGATATAAATTATCGGCAGCACGGCCAAAGTGACGTGTTTTCGTCACTTCTAGAAATGTTCTGAGTAGTTCGGTGTCCACAAGTAAACCTACATAATGAAGAGTGGGACTCTGGGCATATATGCCCTTAGCGATAGTACACTGCCCCTCCCCCCATTATCATCAAAAAGTTTTATCGTTACGACGAAAAAGCTTTGATTTACAACTCGACAAACCTGAAAGAATATCTGCGAAAATCTCACATGGCAGGTGATCAGATGAGAAATGTAGGTAAATTTTACGACGATAAAAATTTCCCGCGCGGATTTAACCGCTCCGGTGTCTTCACTGTGGGTGAAGCCAGCATTTTGGAAAGTTATGGCAGAACCATGCGTGGCATCCATGAAGGTTTGCTCAGGCCTGAAACACCGGAAGAAGAGCAGTTTTTTGCTGAAATAACAGGACAACAGGAAATCTCTTCAGACTTTGCTAAATGCTGGGTTAAGTACCTGAAACAAACTTCTACAAAAATACGTAGCTACACCTTGTGTAACTCACCTCGCAAATCATCAGCAAGCAGCTTTGACGATGATAGCGATGACGGCGGTAGCGATGACGACATGGATTTTTAATTAATCCGTCATTTATCGCCATAGCAACATGCTTTACCGAGCCATTCGCAAACCGCGCATGGCTCTTTTCTTTTTTGCCTGATAAACCGGGCAATAAATTGGTTAATTGAAATGAAAATTTGCTTCGTAATGTACCCATGGAGCAGAGTAGAGCCTGAAACAGACTCTACCCTGCGTTTGATCCATGAAGTTGCCAGTCGCGGCCATACTGTCGCTCTGACTACCCCTAGTAACCTGACTATGCGTGACAGCATGGCAATCGCTTTTTGTCGGGTACTTAAAAAGTCGACAGTGTCTAACAATGTGCCGAGCTTTTACCGCAAAGCAGAGTTCCGCAAAGCAGAACTGCCGCTGGCTGGATTCGATGCCATCATCATGCGAGCAAACCCGCCGCTGGATACCATGGCGCTCAATTTCCTGGATTCAGTACGTGACGATACTTTCATTTTCAATGACATCGACGGCCTGCGTGTTGCCAACAACAAACTCTATACCGCGTCTTTGCCGGATCCAAACCGCGAGTTCATCCCTGTGACACACGTGTCGAAGAACCGTGAATATCTTGAGCGCGTACTGGAAGAGAACCCCAATGACCGCATGATCATGAAGCCGCTGAACGGTTACGGTGGCAAAGGCGTTATTCTGGTTGAGAAAAGTGCCAAATCCAGCGTGCGCTCATTGCTGGACTTTTATATCGGCGACGATCACAACTATGTGATTTTGCAAGACTACATCGAAGGCGCAGAGAAAGGCGATGTACGTATCATGATGCTGAACGGTGAGCCTATTGGCGCGATGAAGCGTGTGCCGGCCAAAGATGACGTTCGCTCAAACATTCACGCCGGTGGTCAGGAAGTCAAACACGCCCTGACGAAACAGGAGTTGCGTCTGTGCCGCCATATCGGCCCGAAACTGGTACGTGACGGCCTTTACTTTGTGGGTCTGGATGTCATCAATGGCAAATTGGTTGAAGTCAATGTACTGAGCCCTGGTGGTATTACGCGTATCAACCGTCTGAACCGCGCCAAGCTTCAGCGTGAGGTGATTGATTTCGTCGAGAGTGTTGTCAAAGCCAAAGACATCAGCATTGCTCGCAAAAATAAATTCCGTCAGGTTATCGAAGATGCGTCAACTAACTGAGCGTGATGTATTGTCCTTCATCCAGCAGCACATTCCTTTTGAAGGACAGCTGGCTGACGGGAGTGTCACCATTCGCATCACCGAGTACCAGCCGATTGTCGCCACTGCCATTCACAACGGCAGCCGGTTACGCCCTGAACTGGTGGCTAAGTGCCACCTTTCAGAAACGGAAAGGTACTATGAGGAAGATCCCTACACGGGCGATTTCATCACTTCCCTGCCGATTGTGCTGCAAGGTGAAGACTCGCGGTACGAGTACGATCTTAACCGCAGTCCGGAGGCCTGTATTTATCAGCAGGCCTGGGGGAAAGATGTCTGGCATGCCAAACTGACCGAATCAGAAAAGCAGGTCTCTTTGGCAAAGCATGCCTGTTATTACCGCATTTTTCGTGCACTGATCACGTCTCTTGAGCGCAAGTTCGGCTACTGTGTAATATATGACTTGCACTCATATAATCACGAGCGCATATCCCAGCCATGTCCGACATTTAATTTGGGGACAGCGCAGATTGATCGCAAAGCATGGCAGGCCGAAATTAGTAATCTCCTGACCAGGCTAGGACAAATCCAACTGCCGAACCAGGCAGTTACAGCGGGTGAAAATCTTGTTTTTCAGGGTATGGGATATCAGGCGACATTTGTTCGAGATAATTTCTCCCGCACCCTCATCTTACCCATTGAGATCAAGAAGGTGTATATGAATGAAACAGGTGGTGAAAGTTATCCGTTAGTCATTGAGCAGTTGAAAACAGAATTAAAAGATACCCTGACCGGCCATGCTGCTTTTGTCATGCAAAGCCGTACACAGCAACCTGCCCGTCGACGTCAGAATGCCCATGTACTGGACTCAAAACTGCCAAAGGAAGTTGTTCTGCTGGACCGCCAGCTGTACAAATTTGCCCGTGGCCTGAATACACTCAGTTACATTAACCCGATCAACCTGAAACAGGAAAAGCGCCGGTTTTTACATAACCGCGATGTGTATCATCCGCAGTTTACCTACCGTCAGTTAGATCTGGATCCCTATAAGTTTCGCGAACAATTATACCGGCTGCCGGTAGAAGATATTCGTGATGCGGGTATTCAGTCGATGTACCGCAAAGTCATCGATCAACTGGCCGTTCGTATTGACCTGCTGACCAGCCTGGGCCACGAGGAGTTTTTGTACAACTCTCTGCGCTATTATGGCCGGCCAGATGAAAGCGATATCGCTAACGCCAACTTCATTTTGCATGCCAGAGAATATGCAGAGCCAGAAAACGCAACCATCAGTGCAGAAGAAGCTGTCATTGCGTTCAATGAAGCCGCCGACGATTACGGCTTCAGTTGCAAAATTCAGGGCACGACCAAGCTGATCGCTCGCGCCATGGTGAGTGGCCGTACCGTAAAAATCAACCTGAACAGCCGGTTCACTCCCTCTGATCTGTTTGCGCTGATTCATCACGAAATGGGCGTACATATGGTCACCAGCGTCAACGCTGAAGCCCAGCCACTCAAAGTATTGCAGCTCGGTTTACCGGGCAATACCCATACTCAGGAAGGCCTGGCGATTTTGTGTGAGCACCTGTCGGGTAATTTCCCGTTGCACAGGCTGAAGACGCTGGCGTTACGCGTGGTTGCAGTTGACATGATGGTAAATAAACGCAGCTTTAATGAAACCTTCAATACGCTGAAGTTTGATTACGGCCTGTCCAATGACACTGCGTTTACCATTACGACCCGCGCGTACCGTGGCGGTGGTTTTACCAAAGACTATCTGTACCTCCGCGGTTTGAAAGATGCCCTCAGGTTACACAAGGAAACTGATCTGACCTCGCTGTTCATTGGTAAAACAGGCTTTGAGTTTAAACCATTGCTTGATGAGCTAATTGAGCGGGATATTTTGCAGCCACCTCAGTACCTGCCAAAAGCACTCAACATGAAGACGGACACCGATCCCATCATTAACTTCATGCTTAGCTGCATCAACTAACCGGCTCATAAAAAAGATGCGCTTCCGTCACAGGTAAGCGCATCTTTATTTACAGGCTTTTCATTCCGGTATTTATTCCCACTCCCAATGACGACCGTCATGCTCCTGAGTAAATAACATCCGATAGCCTGATATGTTTCTGTGTGGCACATCTCGCATCACTTTATGGAACTGCTTGTTATCAAGGTGGATCAGGTTTTCATGATCACCGGATTCGATATACAGCTCATCCTGTTCAAGCAGCAAATCATCCACCAGCATATTGACTTTATATGCCTGTCCTAATGAAGGGATCGCACCGGGTTCGCAGTCCTGAAAGATCTGGGTTAATTCATGCTCACCCACCAAAAAGAACTGCTTGCCCATTATGCGATTAATTTTATCAATCATTACCCGGCGGTTAGACGGCACAACGGCCATCAGATAATCGCCCTGCTGATCCTTAAGCAAAACGGCTTTCGCCACTTGGGAAGTAGGAACATGTGCAGAGACCGCCGAACTGAATGATGTATCGGTATGCCTGTGGTGCGTCAGACTGAAATCCACATTATGGCTGTTGAGGAATTGCCCAACTGTCATAGCCATTGCCATAAATCACCTCCTGGAAATCCAGCGCTCGGGCTTAACGCCCTACAGCCAAAGTATGAAAGGGGTGCGGCAATTTTGCGAACTTCACACCCATAAATTTCATGGGTAATTGTAAAGGAAGGCGAACAAAGCTTACTGGATTCGACGAATCTGCCAAAATGCCCGTTGCCAGTACGGGGTGTCAAGGCTGGATACCACGACTCCCTGCGATGTTGAAGCGTGGAGAAACTCATTATTCCCCATATAGATGCCGACATGGCGCATGCTCCGCCCTGTCCTGAAAAACACCAGATCCCCTTTTTTTGCCATAGAACGAGGAACAGCCTTACCCAACTGCGACTGCTCTGCGGTAGTGCGAGGCAGCATCTGACGATAAACCTCAGAATAGGTCAGCTGAACAAATGCAGAGCAGTCAATTCCCCGTCTGGAGCTTCCCCCTAAACGGTAAGGCGTGCCTTTCCAGCTTTGGTACACATCAAGAAACGTGGGGGTCGGTGGTTTGATAGCAATGGAAAGTGGGGGCTGGGGAGGCTGATTAACCGCGGCATGGATTTCCCGGGTTTCCGCAGGTACTTGTGTTGTGGTACTGCAGCCTGCAAGCACGCTAAGAACAGCCATAGTTACGATCATCAAAACCAGGCGTTGCTGGCGATAACCCACACTCCTTCTTGTTCCTGCCATATCAACCTCTGCGCAAAAAAATACCACAAAGAAGTGATTATGCATGAAGCCACAGCCTGATGCACTGTCTGGCGCGCTGCCTGGTTAATCTTAAAGCACCCTTCAGCGACGCCCAATGCGTCTGTTCATCATTCACTTCTTCACAAGGATATCAAGATGCGCAAACTGCCTGACTCTCAGCACCTGCGCGTTAACTTTTTATATATTACTTTTCAATTGGTTAACTTTTCAATTTTGTGACTTGTTGCATATCAAAGGCTCTGTCACTTTTGCTAAATTTCTCTGCTGAATTAATCTAAGAAAGTAGTTAGTGTTTTTTAAGGAGTTGTTGTGCTCGCTTTCATTCGCCTGTTACTGGCTGCCCTTTTTATCGTTTTCACCTGTTTGTTTGCTCTGGTGTACTGTCTTTTCAGCCCCAGAGATCCAAAGCATGTCTATTTTTTCAGCCGCTGGTTCAAGATACTGAGAAAAATAGTCAATGTGCATATCATTGAAAGGGGGCAAGAGCGGATCAAAGGAGTTGGTCGCGCCGTCTATATCTCTAATCACCAGAACGTTTTCGACTTTGTTACCTCGCCCGGCATGGTCCGGCCGAGAACCGTCTCAATCGGTAAAAAAAGCCTGCTGTGGATTCCCTTCTTTGGCCCTTTGTACTGGATCACCGGCAATATACTGATAGACAGAGAGAACAAAGCTAAAGCCCGCGATACCATCAAACAAGTCGCCGATACCATTCACGAACGCAACCTGTCGGTATGGATGTATCCTGAAGGCACCAGAAGCAAAGGGCGTGGTTTGCTGCCTTTTAAAACCGGTGCATTCAGAATGGCCATTGAGGCCGGTGTGCCAATCGTGCCTATGGTTGTCAGCAGTACCCATAACAAAATTGACCTGAATCTGCGGGATAACGGCACTGTGATTGCAGAGTACCTCGACCCGATTGATACGTCTGAAATGACTATGCAGGATGCCAGGGAATTAGCTGAGCGCTGTCGTGAAATGATGCTGAATCACATAGCGAAACTGGATGCTGAAGTGGCAACGCTCAACACCCAGTCTGCGACAGTGGTGGCAAAAACAGGTTAATGGGTTTCTGTCGTCTGATTCTTGCTCAAATCGTCAAATGCCCTTAGTAATGGCTCACTTTTGAGAATGCGGTTATGCCCCAGACCACTGGTCTCAATCAAACTGACCCGTGGCAGGGCATTCGCTTTCCGCGACTGTTCAAATAACGCAAAACGATCACTATTATCGTGAACAATCACTATGTGTCCCTGATGGCCAGCCAACCGTTGGTGACTATCCACACTATCAATCGGATACTGATACTGGTGCTCAACTTCGCGGATCACATCCTGAAACAAACGCAGCGAGAAACCCGATCCCTCAACAACACGGTACAAGTTATCTTTGTAATTCAGAATCGGAGCGACCAGCAGCATGGGCACACCCGCCAGTTTCGCGTGCTTGCTCTCAAGCACCATGGTACAGCCCATGCTGTGCGCAACAACACCGGCAAGCTCATCAACTTCTTGCTCCAGTACGGCTTCCAGCCCTTTAACAAACCCGGGCAAATGTCCGTGCTGACCATCGCTCGCACCATGAGCAGGATTATCGAATGCCAGAGCGGTAAAGCCTGAGGCCGCAATACGTTCCATCAGAGTATAAAACTGACTGGCCGACCCGGACCATCCATGCCCCAACAGCCATGTAGGGCCACTTCCAAGGGAATAGGTCATTATTTTACCTTCGGACGTCTCAATCGCTTTTTTTTGTAAGCCCTCAGGTGCCTGAGCTTTGGCAGAAAACCTTTCAGGAGTTAACAATAAGTTCCGCGCGGTTTTGCGGGCATGAGACGGGGCAATACGGTGATAGGCACGGGTTGCCACATTGATTGCACGGCGTCTGACATTCACGCCTCCCTTAGTATTGAAATATATTTTGCTGCTCATGATATGGCCTGTATAAAAAAGTACGTTCGTGCTTTTTTTTGAAATTTAAAAAATTAGTCTTGCTTGCTGTCTGACCGGCAACTGGCAAGAATAAGATCCACATCCATCCAGAATCGTGGGTTACCATCAGCTTCCAGACCTAAGGAATGAAAGAGCTGACTACTGAGGTAAGCACCATAGAGCCGGAATACGGATTGCCAGGTATCTAAATCCGTACGGAACTCTCCGCTGGCCTTCCCCTGCTCAACCTGACGACACAAATAGTCCATCCACCGACGGGTAATAATGTCCAGCTCCTGCTGAACAGGGTGGTCACTGCAGCGACCTTCTTTCCAGGCATCGATAAACATGCAACTGCCCTGAAAGGAATGGTTCCAGGCTAGCCAGTTCTGCAGTAATAACCTGATTTTTTCTTCGACTGAATCCCAGTCTGCAAGCCGTGCCGGCTGAATAACATGCTGAGCAAAGTATTCACCTGCAAACTGCAAAACAGCGACCTGTAAATTTTCTTTCGAATTGAAATGCGCAAACAGCCCGCTTTTCGACATACCTGATGCCTTAGCCAGCTGCCCGACAGTCAGACTGTCCAAGCCATCACGGCTGGCCAGATCAAATGCCGTTCTCAGTATGTGTTCCCGGGTGACCCGCCCTTTGCTCATTGCACTTCCTTTCGTTACATTATCACGATTAAAGCACGATCGTTCTTTTTCATGCAAGAAAAGTCAGGTCCAACCAGACAGCTTTTAACCGCCGTTAACGCTCTGAAAAATGGAACAGGTTGTCAACTTTAATAGGACAGTCACCAGCTTCATGAACAGCATCCTGCGCCTGCTTCAGCGAATCATAACTGCAGGGTATACCGTACACATCAGTCAGAGGATAATCATTCCCAGCTTCATCTTTGAAATTCACACTCCAACCCGTACTGAGAAAATCGTGGACTAATCGCGCCTCCACCAATGTGTGCTTCATCAACATTTCCCGGCATTCAGACAGAACCATAATTAAACCCTCTCAACATCTTTAAGAGAACAGCTCTATTGAACAAGTAATTATCCTCTCACCACCATTTAAGATTCTTATCACTATAAATATAGTTAATTCTGCGTAAAGGTAACCTCAGGCTGATCAGGGTAAACCCCGAACCGGCAACGATGCCATTACACCTGTTTCTGGCTGTACAGAACAAGATGATGGTTAAAGACTGCATTCAGCTGCTTATTGTTAATATTGTTATCCATTAATTTTTGTGCGGTTATAGCGTATTTCACTATCCAAGTATTGATAAACCCAATGCATCTATGCTCTTATTCGCAGATAAAAAATCTTAATAAAACAAGGGTTATACGTGTCCGCTATATCCATTCACACCATGAAGGACGGTGAAGTCACCTTCCCGGCAGGCGAGCAACTCGTTTCAGCCACTGATCTCAAAGGAAACATCATCTATTGCAACCCCTGTTTCTGTCAGGTTGCTGGTTATACCGAGGACGAGTTACTGGGTAAACCGCATAATGTTATTCGCCATGCCGATATGCCCAAGGCTGCATTCGGCGACATGTGGATGCACTTGAAAAAAGGTAACGCCTGGCGGGGTATCGTCAAGAACAAGACCAAGAATGGCGGCTATTACTGGGTCGACGCTTACGTCACGCCTATCTACGAACACAGTAAAATCGTGGGTTACCAATCGGTACGGGTAAAACCCACCCCCGACATGGTCAAAACCGCCAGCCAGGCTTACAAGTCATTACGCCAGAGTGAAGGCAAAACCAGCGTGTCGCTTTCGCTACCGGTTTCATTGCGTTACGGCTTATTGGCTGGCGCTATCCTGCTGCCGGTTATTTATAGCCTGATACAGGGCGGATTTTCGGTCGCCGCACTTCTGCCGCTGCTTCCGCTTATTGTGCTGCTGCTTCTCTTCCGTCAGGAACTGTTTCAGACCCCGCAACAGTTAAGTGACCTCAAACAAAGCTATGACAGCATCAGCCGGCTGATTTTTTCCGGCGACAGTGCTTTTTCTGTGGCGGATTATCATCTCAAAATGGCCTCAGCAAGAATTCGTACCGTTTTAGGCCGAATGAAAGATGCAGCCCACCCTCTTCAGGAACTTGCTGAAGAGCTGAGTGAAACAGCCACACGTGTCAATCAGGCGATCCGGTATCAGAACGACAATATCCGCAATGTTGCCAATGCTCTGGATGACATGACTGACTCAGCACAAACAGTCAACCAGCATGCCGATCAATCGGAGCAGTTGTTACTGAGCACTCAGAATTACAGTGATCAGACCCGAGTACAGTTAGATCACACTCAGCAAAATCTGCAAACATTGTCTGCGCAAGCAGAGCAGGCAACGGCCACAACATTGCAATTAAGTAACGAAGCGGCAAAAGTCAGCTCTGTGATGGATGAAATTCGCGGCATTGCCGATCAAACTAACCTGCTGGCCTTAAATGCTGCTATAGAAGCTGCTCGTGCCGGCGAGCATGGTCGTGGTTTTGCTGTAGTTGCCGATGAAGTACGGGCTTTGTCATCACGAACTCAGACGGCAACAGAACAGATCCAAAACAGTATCGAGCACATGTTGAATACAATCAACGAATGGCGCTCTGTGATTGAGTGCAACCGTGATCAGACCAACCAGTGTGTTTCAACAGCCGCTGAAGGCTCTGAGAGCCTGAAAACCATGGAAGCCAATATGGCTGAAATGAGTCTGTTAATCCGTAAAATGGCCCAGGCTGCAGAGGGCCAGGTTCAACTGACTGACCATACCCGCCAACACATCCACTCGATTGCTGCAGCATCAGAACAAAACTTTAAAGAGTTGCTGCTGGTCGAAGAATCGAGCGCCGGACTCAGGGCGAAAGTCGACGACTTTGAAGCACTGGCCGAACGCTTCGAGGAAAGATAACCACTTTATCTGACTGGTCTGGCTGTCAGGCCAGTCAGAAACCCAGCCCCAGCGACATTGCCCCCATCTTTCATCGCTACCTGGTATTTTAAGTGTTTCTTGCGCTTACCTTGATCTGTAACAAGCTATCGCCACCGACTCCGATGGCGCAATCGGCGGTCCGGAGATACACTCATTCACGGTATCTTTTTTAGTAAAGGAAACACTATGGCTGATTTACAACAGACTGAAAAGCCTTGTGAAGCTTGTGGTGTCGCGGCTGAAATTGGCTTTCTCATTCGCGAAGGAGACGATGTTTCAACGCTTTCATTTAATGGTCCGGGCAAAGACATGATAGAGACAGAGTTTGCGCCTTTCCTGACATTAGCGAAAAGCGTGAATCACAATGTGCAATATCAGACCATCTACAGTGACGACGAAACTGCAATGACAGCCAGCCTGCAATTTGAATGCAGTGCTGAAAAACTGATTTTCGACCTCAAGTCCCGCTCACTGGCTCCGCGATAATTCTTCAATTGAAGGCCATATCGAGTAAAAATTCCGGCTCGATATGGCTATTTGCTGCCATTCACCTCGATCCTCTGTGATATGATTCCCGCCAGATAACTATGCCAAGATAAAAATGCAATAGGATGCGCAGTAATGACCAACAAAACTATCGCTTTCATCGGATTAGGCACTATGGGTTTCCCTATGGCCGGGCACTTAGCCACTGCAGGGTTTAATGTCGTGGTGTACAACCGCACGACAACCACCGCAGAGAGATGGCTGAACACTTACCCGGGTAAGCTTGCGTTGACGCCGGCTGAGGCCGCACAAGAGGCCGATGTTGTTCTGACCTGCGTCGGTAATGATAACGACATCCGTGAAGTCTACTGTGGAGAGCAGGGGATCCTGTCGACCATCCGTCCGGGCACATTACTGGTTGATCACACAACAGCCTCTGCCGACGTTGCCCGTGAGATGGCTGAAGCGGCAAACAGTGCATCTGCCACATTCATCGATGCGCCCGTCTCTGGTGGTGAAGCCGGCGCTGTAAATGGCTGCCTGACCATAATGGTCGGTGGCAGCGAAGAAGCGTTTCAGTCAGCCCAGCCCATTTTCAACACTTATGCGAAAGCCTCTACCCTGATGGGTGATGTCGGATTCGGTCAAATCACCAAAATGGCGAACCAAATCTGTATTACCGGTATTCTGCAGGGGTTATCAGAAGCCATTACGCTTGCTAAAGCAGCAGGATTAGATATTGAAAAAATGACCAATGTGCTTAAGCATGGCGCGGCGGGTTCATGGCAAATGGAAAACCGCGCTGTCACTATGGCAGAGGATAAATTTGATTTCGGTTTTGCCATCGACTGGATGCGAAAAGATCTTTCTATCTGCTTTGATGCCGCCGATAAACTGTCCGTCCCGCTTCCTCTCGCACGTCAGGTCGATGCTGAATATGCGAAACTTCAGGACAGAGGCTTTAACCGCGCAGACACATCAGTATTAATCAAGCAATTTGATAAATAACAATACTCTGATTCAACTATGCGTTGATAGTAATATCAGCGCATAATTTTATTCTGACTGTTTGGTGATACTACTCCCATTTCATCAGCTAATGCTGTCTTTTCTTCTGGTACTGATTACAATTCCTCAGGAATAGAATGATTACATGCATGTGTCGTGAAAAGTATGAAGAAGCAACTCCAACCATTTTTCCTGTTAGCGGTTCTGAGCTTTTTCCTGATATCCAGCCAGGGTGTTGCCGCTAATCAATTCATTTCAGAAATAAAGTTGCTTAATTACACCGATAGCTACGGTAATGTGTCGCTGCGACATTCACGGAGCATTACCCTGCCCAACCCTCTTCATGTGAAAGGACACCTGAACCTCGAAAATAGTGATATTAATTATTTACCTGGCGTTGTTCGTGTTGATGGGAATCTCAATCTGGCCTATAGCAACATAGTCTCATTGCCCAAAAAACTGGAAGTTGCGGGGTATCTCAATCTGGCCCACACCCAAATTACCAGGCTGAACCCGTACCTTAAGATACCAGGGGATTTAAGCTTGATTGGCATGCCAATCACACGGTTGCCTCCTTATCTGTCTGTTGGAGGCGATCTCTATCTGGCTCATACCCAAATTACTGAGCTTCCTCCCAATATCACAGTAAAAGGTGATATTTATTTAGGGGGCATTCAATTGAAATCCATTCCGGAAAAGCTACGCGTTGGCGGAAAAATCTATCAATAGCATTATTGATAATTATCCCTTCCGCATTGAAATAATTTTTCCACCTGATAAAAATATTTAAGCCAGAAACACAGTATGAGTGTCTCTGGCTAACTTCACTTACTTAATTTTTATATTATCAATCTGATTTTTATCTTTTTTGTCGTTTTCGCACCAGGTGCGTTCATTTACTTTTCAGTTTCGACTTAGAAGACTGTGACTGATAATAGAACCATTGTCTACGGCTTTTATTTGTCATAATTCACCTCTCGATAAAACATAGATAACAAGCCAAGTATTACTAAAAACCTTTGCTACCTAATTCGTATAACTTTACTCAAAGATTCATTACAGATGAATGACATTTAAGTATCGTTAACGTTACTATCTCCAATGACGAATACTGATCGGCATAATCAACCAAACTGTTGTGTCCTTTATGCTCAGATTCTGGAGAATAATAAACATGAAGCGAGATGGATTGTTACTGAATGTTCTGATCCGACACTGAACTTTTTGACGTTTGGGGAACGTTAACCTTAGATTCAGTTACCTCACTCGAGGTTCGGTTTTCCAACGCTTTTTCAGAGTTATCACCATCTAGTCCACATCAACAAAAATCAATATAAGAGTCTCTGACACATTTTTCAATACCATTTTTGACCTTTTTTGTGAGTTTATGCTCACATTTTTCTCATACATTACACATCAGAGTTACAAAGTGTTGTGAATCAAGCCCTTAACAATTAAATACAAATTCGCAACATCAGATCGTGTGATTCTGCACCATACTTGAGCAGTGTGACTTTCGATTCAGACTCGAATCACTCAGAACACATTGAAAAATAAGCTTTCTATCAATATTTTCCCATTTGACAGATACTCATTCACTGTTAACATAATGTTACTAAATTAACAGGGGCGTATCATGCCAGCGCACACAATCACAATAGAACAATCTGCCCAGGCACCGAAGAAAGTCTTGTTTGAGTTATTAACAGATCATCAAAACCTGGGGCGCTTTTTTGATGGTTCTTACCATCTGATCAGAAGCGGTAAACCTAAACCTAACGGCATTGGCGCCATTCGCAGAGTCTCCGCCGGCCCCTTTACCTTTGATGAAAAAATCATAGATTACAAAGAAAATGAACACCTCCACTATCGTATTATCAACGGCGGCCCCGTTGTTGAGCATGGCGGATGGATTCAGGTGCACAGCCTGAATGCTGATACAAGTAACATTCAGTATCGCATCAGCTTTTCACCCAAAATTAAAGGCACCGGCTGGCTGATCAAACTCATACTGGAGAAAAGCATCCGAAAAGCACTGGCCAATCTTGCCCAGCATGGTGAAAGCAAATGGAAGTGCTGATATTACTGGCCATCAGTCCGCTGTTCTTTATCTCAATGCTATGGGAGTACAGACGTTTACGGCAGGAAGGCAGCCAAGACTACAACTGGAAAGAACTGGCGTGCAACCTCACCCTCGCAGGTCTCCACCAAAGTGCCGATCTCATCGCAACATTATTGCTTATGCCTTTCTTCCTCTGGCTTTATCAGTATCGCCTGTTCGATATCCAGATGTCTCTGGCCACCGTTGCGCTGGCATTTCTGCTGCAAGATTTCTGCTATTACTGGTTTCACCGGGCATCACACCATATCAACTGGTTGTGGGCGTCACACATAGTCCATCATTCATCTCAGCACATGAACTTCACCACAGCCTTCCGACAAAGCCTGACTTATCCTGTTTCAGGGATGTGGATCTTTTGGCTGCCGTTAATTTTAATTGGATATCCACCAGCCACCGTCGTTCTGATTGTTTCTGTGAATCTTGGCTTCCAGTTTTTTGTCCATACCAGAGTGATCAAACGACTCGGGTGGCTGGAGCACATCTTCAATACCCCGTCTCACCATCGTGTGCATCATGCCCGTAACCCTGAATACATAGATAAGAACTTTGCTGGGGTGCTTATTATCTGGGATAAACTCTTTGGCACTTTCGTACCAGAAAACGACAGTACCATCATACGCTATGGGGTTCGTGAAGACGTCACTGGCTGGCGGCCGCTTCAGGCGACCTTCCATCACTGGCAGCACATTTTCAGTCGCGCACTGGCTCCCAACCAGTCATTGAAATCGCGTTTATACTGCCTGTTCGGCCCTCCGGCTAACACCCGATGATCAGATAACTGACCTTTGTTTGATCCAGATAAAATAAATCGTAATGAAACAGAACTAATATGACCTCTCTTTCACTGATCAGGCAGGGAGGTTCAGATGAGACAACCAACTTTATCGACGGAACGTTTGTTGCTGCGTCCATTACAGCTTGCCGATGCAACCCTGATTCAAAAGCTGGCAGGTGAACCTGAAATTGCTTTGGGCACCACGAATGTGCCCTACCCGTATGATTCTGGTATGGCCGGTCAGTGGATCGGTCGCTCATTAGCCGGTTGGGGCAATGGTACACTGGCCATCTTCGCGATAACGTTAAAGGACACAGAGCAATTAATCGGCTGCATTGGATTGCACAATATCAAGCAACTCAATGCGCAATTAGGATTCTGGTTAGGCGTTCCATTCTGGGGTCACGGTTATTGCACAGAAGCAGCCTCCCGATTAGTCGATTTTGGTTTTTTTGATCTGAAGCTCAGCAGAATATCTGGTCAGCACAGGCGCCTCGATCCCAAACCGGGAAAAGTCCTTGAGCGCGCCGGGCTTTCCTTTGTCCGCGTCAAGCCTGATGCCACGCGAGTCAACAGAATCACCGAAGATCTGTCCTACTACGAAGCCACTCATCCCAACCTCATTGAGATTTAGACCCTCACCTTCAGTAGCAAATTCCTACCATAAAGCAAAAAACTTCCACAGAATAATTAACCACACCAACAAGCTGTAATGAAATTATCACCCGTAAAATACATTGGTTACTATAATAATGGTGACGGTTAAGTAACGATTAAGTTATGAATCACTATATTCATAAGGGTAATAAGTGGGGCAGGCATACTATCCAATCAAAAAACAGGAAGTTGTAACCTAAATGGGGTTTACTTATCACAAGAGTGAAATTTTTTGGAAACAAGTAGGTCTAAAAATGAGAGCCCTGTAACTATTGATACCCCTAAGATACTTAGGCACAACCTAATCGATGGCTTTGCCACTGATAGATGAGGTGAATATTATGACTAGCTTTAAAGTACTCACTGCAACCGCTGTACTGCTAATGTCGACATCAGCTCTTGCTGATATTCGTGTGACGGATGCGAATAACGGTGCTTGGGTCACTGTGACCGAGAACGGTCAACCTGCTGCCAACGCATCTGTATCTGTTGCTAACGTACCTCAACAACGTAAAACGTACACCACCGATGAACGTGGTCGCGTATTCATCCCACTGCAGCTGAACTCTTCTCGCTCAGTGAAATTCCAGGCCACTACTGAAAACGGCCAGAAATCATCTCGTTATGCATTTACTGGTTCCCGTAAAAACTAAGTACAGTCGCTAAGAAGAAGGCTCCCGAACGGGAGCCTTCTGGTTTTTGTCGTGCAAAAAACAGAGACTTGAACTTGATCTTATCTCACTGCAACATAAGAGAGACACTTTGAATATAAAATCAAACACAATAAATAAGAAATCACTGTTACAGGAGAGTAAACAGTCATGGTTGATTTTTCGACAGCAGCGACGAGAAGCGTATTACTGACAGGCACATCAGAACACCAAAAACGACAAGAATTAAAAACAGCCTTTAATGAAACCTGGGCGCTTTACGAATCCCTTTTCTCCCTGATTAACAACCACTCTGCCTATTTCAAGAAAGCCGAGCCCCTCCGGCATCCGCTGATTTTTTATTACGGCCACACAGCGGTCTTTTATATCAATAAGTTAAAGCTCGGCAAATACATAGAAAACAGAATAGACCCTCACTTTGAGTCTATGTTTGCTATTGGTGTTGATGAAATGTCCTGGGACGATCTCAATGAGGCCCACTACGACTGGCCAAGCGTTGATGAGGTGAAAGCCTACCGACAGCAGATAAAAAACGCAGTCAACCAGATGATTGATGACATGCCTCTGACCCTGCCCATTACTGATAATGATCCTGCGTGGGTAATTCTGATGGGCATAGAGCATGAACGCATCCACCTTGAAACCTCTTCTGTGATCATGCGTCAGCTCCCTGTTACTGACCTGACGCCGTCTTCTGCCTGGGAGGCCTGTCAGGAAACAGGGCCAGCGCCTTCGAATCAACTGATTGCAATGACTGGCCGTTCGATCACACTGGGTAAATCCGAAGATGCCGATACCTATGGCTGGGACAATGAATACGGTGTCCAGCAATATAAAGTACATGACTTCAAAACCAGTAAATACCTGGTATCGAACCAGGAGTATCTGGAGTTTGTAAAGGACGGCGGGTATCAGCAAAAAAGATTCTGGACGGACGAAGGTCTGGCCTGGCTGGCCTACACAAAAGCCACCATGCCCAGATTCTGGCTTGAGCGTGACGGCACATTGTTACAGCGTAACCTGTCACAGGAAATCCCGCTGCCACTGAACTGGCCGGTAGAAGTGAATCAACTTGAAGCCAAAGCATTCTGTAACTGGAAAGCCGACAAAAATCAGCAGTCGATCCGGCTGCCCACCGAAGCTGAGTGGTATATTCTGAGACAATGCCTTGATACGGCTTCCCCTTCCTGGCAAGAAGCGCCGGGAAATACCGAGCTGGCCTATTATGCCTCATCATGCCCGGTTGACCGCTTTGAACATAATGGCCTGTGCGACATAGTGGGTAATGTATGGCAATGGACTGAATCCGCCATTGATGGCTTCCAAGGGTTTAACGTTCACCCGTTGTACGATGACTTTTCGACCCCTACCTTTGACGGCCAGCACAATCTGATCAAAGGCGGCTCATGGATTTCAACCGGTAATGAGACTATCCCCGAATCGCGCTACGCTTTTCGTCGCCATTTCTATCAACATGCGGGATTTCGGTATGTCGCCTCTGAACAGGATCCAGCCAGCATGGCCAATCTGAATATTTATGAAACCAATGAGTTAATCGCGCAGTATCTGGAATTCCACTATGGTAATGAGTATTTCTCTGTGCCTAATTTCTGTGTCAACGGGGTTAAGCAATGCCTGCAGGAAATCTCATTGCACAGCACACAACGGGCACTGGATATCGGCTGTTCCGTCGGCAGAGCCAGCTTTGAACTGGCAAAACGCTTTGACCACGTTGACGGCATAGACTTTTCCGCCCGCTTTATTCAGCAAGCGTATGCCCTGCTTGAGCAGGGGGAGAAACGCTATACCATTCCAACTGAAGGCGATCTGGTGGAGTTTAAAAGCATTACCCTTGACGAACTAGGTTACCAGAACCTGAAAGGCAGTATTCACTTCAGCCAGGGCGATGCCTGTAATCTCAAGCCGCAGTTTACCGAGTATGATCTGGTCTACGCCTCCAATCTCATTGACCGACTGGCCGATCCCAAGGCCTTTCTTAACAGTATTGCCAAACGGATTGTACCGGGGGGATATCTGGTCATTACTTCGCCCTACACCTGGCTGGAAGACTATACGCCCAAAGACATGTGGCTGGGCGGAATCAAGGTGAATGGCGAGAATTTCACCACCTTAGACGGTCTCACTGAAACGCTGATCCCGCATTTTGAACTGATTGCAGTCAAAGAAATTCCGTTTGTAATCCGCGAGACGAAACGGAAATTCCAGCATACTGTGTCTGAGATGACCATCTGGCGTAAACGCTAACCACAAGCGGGAGTGTCTTGCTGTTCACCTGCCAACCCCGGACCAATACATTTCACTTGGTCTGGGGTAAACTAGCCGCTTTTTGAAGTGAGTACTGGTAAGTGAAGACACCGTGCGTGGCGAAGTGTAAAAATCAGGAAGGGATCTGCAGTGGTTGCCTGCGAACCATGAAAGAAATCGGCGAGTGGCGATTAATGAACGATGACGCGCACACCCAGACTATCGCCCAAATCCAGGGGGCTGAAACCACACATAGCTGTGAACGTTGTGGTCAACCGGCTTATTGCGCGATTGAGGATGGCAACAGCCAGTGCTGGTGCTTTGAACTGGCCAGACGCGATACCAGCAGCCTGCCTGAAGGTAAGTGTGTTTGCCGTGCTTGTCTCGCGAGTCTGCCACTGCTGTAAACGGTTAACTGCTACTATTAGAGTGACATTGCCGTACACCTGAGAGTGAAGCTCACATGAAAAAGTGGCTACTGTTTATGGTCTTATTGAGCCTTTTGGGTTGCAACCCTCCGCCAAAAGCAGGATTTACTGCCAGTGATTTGCAGCAAGACTGGGTATTAACCAAAATTGATGGCAGAGAGATCACTCAGATAGAAACGCGCACCCCCATCAGCCTGAGCCTGGACAGCCAGTTTAAAGCGACAGGATTCAGTGGCTGCAATCAGTTCATGGGCCTGGCGGAGCTTAAAAACGGTAACCAGTTCCGTATAACCTCACTCGTATCCACTAAGATGGCCTGTATCCAGAATGAGGTTGCCACGGTCGAGGCGGTTATCGTCAGCGCATTGCAGCAATGGAATACCACAGCACTTGAAAGCGATACCTTATCACTGACGACAGAGCAGCACGTACTGACCTTTGTTCCCAAAGACTTGTCCGTGCCGCTTGATTCCGCCACTCCCTGATTAGCCTGTTAAGCCCGCAACCTTGCCATGATGGGCAAGATACGCAGAGGCTTTCTCGGGCGTCATATACTTACCTAAGGTCTTTTCCGGAACCTGGGTTAAATCCACGACGATCAATCCATCCAGCGCATCGTTGAACTCAGGGTCGACATTAAAGCACACCAGCTTACCGTTTAAACCCAGATACTGCCGCAATAATACCGGTACGCTTTTTCCTGCATCCATCCGTGAAATCACCCTGGAAAGCAGCTGGACATCCGCCAGTGCCGATAACATATCTGGCTGCCAGAACACCCGGTTATTGCTGGACAAGGGATGTGTCGGCGCTACTAAACGTGCGCTGCTTTCATCGGCATGATGCACAGACATGCAGGCGGCGAGCAACTGTCTGGCCTCATGGCTGTACTCATCACTGATGCTGACCGGGCCGAACAGATGCGTGTATTTCGGATGCCGGCACACAAATGCCGATATACCTTTCCACAGCAACAATAACGCACTCAGACTGCGCTGATACTCTTCTGCCACCACTGAGCGCCCCAGCTCAATAGAAGCGCCATACTGGCTGATAAAACGCTCGTCGTAACGGAACAGCGTACGGGAATAGAGGCCTTCCAGGCCGTGTTTGGCAATCAGTTCATCCGTCAGTCCCAACCGGTATGCGCCAACAATTTTTTCAGCCTGACGATCCCAAACAAACAGGTGCAGATAGCTCTCATCGAAGCTATCCAGATCGCTCGCTTTTCCTGTGCCTTCTCCCACCGCCCTGAAATTGATTTCGCGGATGCGCCCCAACTCTTGCAATATCGCCGGGATCTGACTGGCCCGGGCACAGTAAACATCAAACTCGCCGCTGCTCAGCATCCACTCGTCATCGCCGAGGCTAGCGATATCCTTTTTCAGTAAGGATAAGGGGACAGGCGCATCAATGGGCTCACCTGAAAAGGCCATTTTTGCCGTATCCGCAACAGAAGCGGGGGTACTTGATGGTATCAAGCCGGCCTGACTGCCCAGCAAATAGGTATTGAATTTCAGATAATTGACTAAGTGCTGGTCGTCATTGATATTTTTCACTTCGCTGAACCGAATGCTGTCGCCGATTGCAATCGGAACCGGCGATTGCTGCTTATTCAGCATTTCTCTTCCCAGCATCAGGGTGCGCAGCATGGGATGAATTTTCCCCGCCATGTAGAAATGACGGCTATTGCGCCCGCCGATAAACACAGGCACTGTGGTGGCTTTATGTTTGTGAATTAAACGGCTGACCGATTTACTCCACTCTTTGTCGCGAAGCTGCCTTGATTGCCTGTCATAAGCCGACACTTCACCGGCCGGAAATACCAGCAGCAATCCCCCGTCGCTCAAATGGCGGTTGGCTTCGCGCAAGGCTTTAACATTGGCCCGAAGCGCGCTTTCCCCTTCGAATACATCAACACCAATGAACAGTGAGTCCAGTTCAGGGACCGTCTTGAGGTAATGGTTAGCCAGAATTTTTACGTCCGGCCGGATCCCTCGCAGTATCTGGGCCAGAATAATGCCCTCTGCACAACCAAGAGGATGGTTAGCCACCACCACGACAGCCTCCTGCGCGGGGATATTCTGATAACTCCCTTTTACAACATGAAAATCTATTCCCAGCACGTCAAGGGAATAGCGAAGAAACGACTCGGTATCCTGTCCCACAGGTCTGTCAGCATAAAAGCGACTCAGCCTGTGCAACCCTGTCGCCCACTCAGTCAGTTTCTCACCGACCCCAAACGGGGTTTTCCGTGGCAAACGAAAAGGACTTACGGTTTCCATACTGTCTCCATCCGAAGTTGGTGTTCGGTACGAGTATGAAAAGAATGTGTGACTCAAACGTGTCAGTTCTGCGGCAAAATGATGAGAGAAATACGTCAGTTTGATGAACCGGCACCGGCTTCACAGGCTCTGAAGCAACAGGGCAAAAATCTGAACGAGCGACGTTCTTAACATTAAGCCAAAGCAGCGAGGGGAATAACGCTATCTTTCTCTGTATAACTCAAAAGATTATTTAACCCCCAAA
Organism: Photobacterium arenosum; assembly: GCF_014841115.1. Lineage (GTDB taxonomy): Bacteria > Pseudomonadota > Gammaproteobacteria > Enterobacterales > Vibrionaceae > Photobacterium > Photobacterium arenosum. The sequence continues at coordinate 90,693 of NZ_JACYTP010000011.1, read as the reverse complement.
GGACGGAGGTGGCTGGGAAAGAGGATGAGCGGTTGTGAAAAAACTCATGCTAATACTGGTACTTAACCTTGTGCCATTATTCATTCTGCTGTTGGCCTTCATGCCAGTGCGCTGTTCAATCAGCATGACGGACTGGATCAACTGGCTGTATCATGCCCCGCAGGTTTCCCTTCACACCCTCTGCTATCCACCGCAACCCAGTAACAATAACGTTAACAGGTACTGACCCCCTCCTCTTTGCACAATTCTGAACTATTCTCTCAATAGGAATCGCAAAAATGTCCTACTGAGCGAAAGGCTGCACTCCCGGTGACACAGGCATTACTCAGCCACTACTCAGCGGTTACTTGCGCTGGGGTTCCTCGTTGAATAAAGGAAGGCATATTTGGATACTTTGCTTGGAAACATTGGCTACTTGTCAGCCGCAACCGGTTTTCTGTTCATTTTTTTGCTGTTGCTGACAACCAAAGAAAAAAGCATGCCCAAAAGGCTGTTACAGCTCACCTGCCTCCTTGGCGCAGCCTGGGCCATCACGTCATTTATCCAATATCGCTACCAGCTCTCTATTTTACCTGTGCTGCTGACTGAGAGTTTACTGACGCTGGGCTGGTGTCTGCTGGTGTCCAGCAGTTTAACCAACACCGGGCAGGTGAAAGACATTCTCCGGGAGAAAGCCCCCCGCTGGCTTTGCCTGTTCATCGCCGCGACCATAGTGCTTGAGCTGGCACGCTTCATCTGGCCTGTATTTGGCCAGCGTACTTTCCTTTTTCTGCACTTATGTCAGGCAATCATAGGCCTGTGGTTTGTCGAACTGCGCTTTCGCCGAACCCGTAAAGACGAACGCTGGGCCATCAAGCCTATCTGTCTGGGGTTAGGAGTCTATTTCGCGTACCACTTTGCGCTTTATGCGGATGCCTTTCTCACCAATATTCTGGCTTCCGGCTTCTGGCTTGGCAGAGGCTGGATAGCCCTGATGTCCCTGCCTTTCATCCTGCTGACAGCCCGGCGCATCAAGCACTGGCAAAGCCGGGTGTACGTCTCGCGGGATATCATTTATCACAGCACGCTGTTACTCGTTGCAGCAGGGTATCTGCTGGTGATGGCGCTCGCGGGTTTTTATATCAAATCCATGGGCGAAAGCTGGAGCGATACGGTTCAGATCCTGTTTTTTGCGTTAAGCGCACTGGTGCTGGCCAGCCTCTTTCTGTCAGATACGTTTCGCAAAAACATCATGGTCTTTATCACCAAACATTTCTTTGCCAACAAATACGAATACCGTGAAGAATGGATGCGTTTTGCCACGGCGCTGGAACACCCGGAAGGCACACAATACGACACAGCACTGCGTGCCATGCTTCACCCTTTTGGCTGTCACAGCGGTGTACTGGCGACCAGAAACGGCCCGAACATGAAAGTGCGGGCCTGCCACAATATTGACAGCCAGCATCGGGATATTCAGCTGTTACTCAGCTCAGCAGCACTGCCGGCTATTGAACATCAGTGGATTGTTGACATAGACGCTGCCAGGCAAGACAAAGAGCCCGCACCTTTCCGGTTAGATGCCACCGCTCTTTCCACTGTGGCAGAGCTGTTTTATATCGTGCCCTTGTCGAGCAGCAGCGGAACCCTGGGCGTGTGCCTGCTTTCCAGACCCACGTCGACAGAAAAAGTGAACTGGGAAGACCGTGATTTAATGAAGGCGATCAGCCGTCAGCTTTCTGTCTATCTCACTGTTTTTGAAACCAATCAGAAACTTGCTGAAAGCCAGCAATTCGATACCTTCAACCGTATGTCTGCCTTTCTGGTACACGATCTGAAAAACGTGTTAGCGCAACTGCAGCTTCTCAGTAAAAATGCGACCAAACACCGGGATAACCCCGACTTTATCAGTGATGCCTTTGATACTGTCGATTCGGCCGCTCACCGGCTGACGAAAGTGCTGAACCAGCTCAATAATAAACGGGTTGAAAGTCAGTCTGAAGAAGAGATAGACATTGAAGATCTGATACGACAAGTCTGTGACACCCGTGCCGTCCGAGCGCCTGAACCACAATTTATTGAACAAACCAGCTTGCCGTTTACCCTTAAAACAGACAGAGAACGCTTCAGCAACATACTCTCTCATCTGGTTCAGAATGCACAAGAATCCACCAGTGAAAACGGTTTTGTGCATGTGTCGACGACACGCAAAGATCACTACTACCTGATCACCATCTCTGACAACGGCAGCGGCATGAGCAGCGATTTTATCGAGCACAGATTATTCAAGCCCTTTGATACCACCAAAGGCAACGCAGGCATGGGGATTGGTGCCTATGACGCAAAAAACCTGATTGAGCAATTAGGCGGATATATAGACGTGGAATCGGAACCGGACAAAGGGACGACCCTGTATATTCACCTGCCTGTCAGTGTGCCAGCCTAATCCTCCGGGACAAAGAATTTGCCAGAAAGGAAAGCGATATGGATACATTACTTGTCATTGAAGATGATCCAGGTATTCAAAAGCAGCTGAAATGGTGCTTCCCGCAGTACGAGGTCGTAATGGCCGCTGACCGAAAATCGGCCATTACTGCGTTGCGACGTTACGAGCCAAAAGTCATTACCTTAGACCTCGGACTCCCGCCAGATGAAGCCAATGCGTCAGAAGGGCTTATCATATTGCAGGAAATGCTGGCACTGGCACCTGACACTAAAATCATCGTCATTACCGGCAATGATGACAAAGCCAATGCACTGAAAGCCATTGAACTGGGCGCGCACGATTTCTATCACAAACCAATAGATGATGACATCCTGGCCGTGATTATCGACCGGGCATTTGTGGTGGCTAAACTGGAATCGGAAAACATCAATCTGCGCCAGTCTTCACTTGAAGCCAATGGGTTCATCGGAAACAGCCCGCAAATACAGCAAGTGTGCCGGATGATAGAGCGCATCGCGCCTACTGAGATCACCACCCTGATCCTTGGTGAAAGCGGCACAGGTAAAGAAGTGATCGCCCGCGCCATTCACACGAAAGGGCCAAGAGCGGATAAGCCTTTTATTGCCATAAACTGCGCCTCTATTCCGGAACATCTGCTTGAAAGTGAACTGTTCGGATTTGAAAAAGGTGCATTTACCGGCGCGCACAAAACCACGGCAGGCAAAATCGAATGTGCCGACGGCGGCACGCTGTTCCTTGATGAAATCGGCGACATGCCCTATCCGCTGCAAGCCAAAATACTCCGCTTCCTGCAAGAGAAAGTGATTGAGCGTGTCGGTGGCCGTCAGGAAATTCCAGTGGATGTGAAAATCATCTGCGCCACCCACCAGAATCTCGAACAAATGATGACAGATAAAACGTTTCGGGAAGATCTGTTCTACCGCATCAGTGAAATTACCATTCAGAACCCGCCACTGCGCGATCGTGATCAGGACATTCTCATTCTGGCCCGCTATTTTTTGCAGCAGGCCAATCAGCAATCACCGCGAAAAATCAGCGGTTTCACCGACGACGCCATACGCGCAATGCTGCAGCACAACTGGCCCGGTAATATCCGCGAGTTGCAAAACAAGGTGAAATCGGCGGTGATCATGTCGGACAACAAATTCATCAGCTCGCTCGATTTGGCACTTCAGCCTACAGAAGATGACCTCGAACCCATGGCGTTAAATTTACGTCAGGTCAGAGAAGCAGCTGAAAAACAGGCAATAGCGAAAGCGCTGTCACTCAGTAACGGTAATATGTCTAACACCGCCAATATACTGGGGATTACGCGGCCAACACTGTACTCGCTGATGGATAAGTACACGGTGAAGAATGGGTGAATCGGTGTGATCGTATGTCTGGGTGTGATGGTGTGTCTGAGCGTGGTGGTATGTCGCGCTTGAGTTCAGTGATTCTCTCGCCATTGTCGGACGCGCGCCAGTGACTCTTTGCTGGCACAAATAGTCACCAGAAATGCCTTTGTTTCTCTGGTGTTGCCCGGGCCGGTTGTAGGCGCTCCCTGCGCCGACAACCTAAAAATACTTCCATGTATTTTTACCCTGGGATAGTGTCACCAATCTACATTTTCATGCCGTCATTTCCGCGACAGGCGGGAATCCATAAAGCGAGTGCGTGTTTGGTGGCTGGGTGGGTATGTCGCGCATAGGGTTCTGTGGTTTATTTGGCATTGTCAGATGCGCGCCAGTTACTCTTTGCTGGCACAAACAGTAACCAGAAATGCCTTTGGGTTCTCTGGTGTTGTCCGGGGCGGTTGTAGGCGCTCCCGGCGCCGACAACCTAAAAATTCGTCCTGAATTTTTACCCTGGGGTTGTGTCATCAATGGACTTTATCAAACCGTCATTCCCGCGACAGGCGGGAATCCATACAACGAATGCGATTCTTAAGGCTGAGTAAGTTTGTCGCGCTTGAGTTCGGTGTTTTTCTCATCATTGTCTGACGCGCGCCAGTTACTCTTTGCTGGCACAAACAGTAACCAGAAATGCCTTTTGTCCTCTGGTGTTGTCCGGGCCGGTTGTAGGCGCTCCCAGCGCCGACAACCTAAAATTTCGTCCTGAATTTTTACCCTGTTCTGTAAATACATTTAAGGTAAAAAAATCATTTAACCAACTGAGTTTATTAGTCATCTTATAGCTTAAGGGCTTACTGATCCTGATAAAAACAGCCCACATCGCCGCCTTCTGGTACCAGCCAAGCTATTTCCTTAATAATGCAGCTTCAGGCTTGCCCAACACCCGGATAAGTGTCGGCTGCGCGACAATTATCCTTATTTGTTATGCATTTATAAGCTTCGGGTTATTAGCAGGATAAAAAGGCAGTCGTCCACTATTTGCAGCTAGAACACCTTGTTTTAAACCTTCGTCAATCCAAACCAAGACACGATCACAAAACTCACTTTTCACTCTAGTATGGTTTGTCGAGTTTACGACATTAGGGATCGCCGACTTAGTAAACATTTCATTTGTAACCCCATTACGGCCATTGCAAGGCATCGTAACAAACCACCCTGTTGGGCGGAGTTCTATAGAAAACGCCCAATCACCTTTCGAACCAGGGACATAGTTGCCAAATTTGATAGCATGGCTGTGGCTGTTGTCTCCAGTACGTGAATCAAAGAACTTTCCATGCCACAGGCACAGCTCTTCGATATCCTTGAGGAAGGAAGAAAGCTTTGTTGCTTCGTCACCCATTTCTTGAATTAAAGTCTTTGTACTTTCTACTTGATACTTTCGTAGAATTTCTTGCGACATGATGATTACCTTCAGATTTAAAACACACCATATAAAAATACAACGCCACATTTATGTATAACTAATTAGTCGTCATTTTGCTACTTGAGCATTTTTCAGGGGGAAATGCATAACGAATGACATGGACTCCCCCTCATCAGGCTCTGCCACACTAGGTTAGTCTGAACACGAAATCGCCGGAGGTCACCATGTCACAATCTGTCTATGGCATTGAATTTGCCCAAACATAGCTTCAGTATCCACGGTGAGGATCACCAAGGCAAGATGTTGATCCACAAAACAATATCGCGATCGAAAGTTCTCTCGACATTTGCCAACATCCCGTCCATCAACGCGCTTCGTGCGGATCAAATCGGCCGACCAGCAAGCGATATTGCTCCTGCACCGTGCACGTGATCATTGGGTCCATGAATGGACAGCATTGTTGAATCAGATCCGTGCCATGCTGGCCGAGTTCGGCATCATTGTCTCTGTCGACCGCCATGCTCTCCAGCGCGCAATACCTGATGCGCTTGAAGATGCTGATAATCAACTACCTGATCTCGCCAGAGCGATCATTTCTGATTGTTTTGAACACTTACTCAATCTGAATCAGCGGATTGCAGATCAAGAACAGTGCTTTGATATGCTGGTTTCCCGGAGCCGCCAAGCCAAGAAAATTATGAAAGTGGCAGGCATTGGGCCAATTACAGCGGCAGCCGTCACCGCCAGCATTGGCAGAGGTGAACAGTTCGATAAAGGACGGGATTTCATGCTGACCTTCACGGTCCCCGCACCGTTGCGCGGCCTCGGTACTGAAGGACTTTGCCCGACCAGGATATTCTCCGGATCAATGACCATCAGGTGACCTTCCGTTACACCGACAGCCAGACCCGGCAACCGGCAACACGTACCCTGCCGGTCGTGCAGTTCTCGTGGCTGATCTTGCAGCATGTGCTGCCGAAAGGGTTGCAACGGGTGCGGGACTACGGCTTGCTGCATGGCAGTGCACGAACACTGCGGCTGAACATCCAGCTGATGTTGCTCGGCTTGCCAACATGGCAGTTGTCTGTGAAAACCGAGCCATTGAAAGCAACACGGGACTGCCCAAGCTGCCAGCAAGCAATGCACTGCGTCGGCATCACCCGACCGAGATAGCCGAAAGGCAAACACAATAAGGAGAATGGCGTAGCATCATCAACAAGGAGAAAGCCAACGCAAGACCGAATTCAGGCGGTAACCCATTGAAGTGAAACACACCGTGATCACTTCCCGGCTGCGCTCGCCCTGAAGAAAACCGCGGGCGCAACCCCCACCGAATCCCAATCGACCAATTTGCTTAATAAGGCTGTCCGGGCTTGTTCAATTCCCGGATAGAAGTGTCGGCTGCGCGACACGTATCCTTATTTGTTATGCCTATTGGTAAAATTGTGCTTTCACACCGTCGATAAGATCATCAAAGGTAATTATTTCTAGGTCCCTAAAGTCTGACTGAATCTCACGCCACACATCCGATTTGAAATCATGGCGACGACCGACAACTAGATAACGCTTTGGCTTATGAACCTTGAAGCCATACTTGTCTTCGAACCACCTGCGATTATTAGGGTCGTCAAAAAATGAGACATAAGCCCTAGTTTGAGATATGTACGAGTTAAGCCATGCAGAAAATGTTTCTCGATTTTCTGAGCCGACCACAAATGATTTAGGTATATGAGGTAACTTGAACTCGACAATATCCGCATACCCATTAGGTTGAACCACGAAAAAGTCAGGTCTGATCGATTTACGGTCTTCACTTTGCCAATCACATGTCAATTCAGAATGAATTGCTGTTGCGCCAAATTTCATAGATAGAATGAACTGATTCTCTTCTTCACTGATAAAGTTTGTTATATCTACTTCGCTTGAATCCTTGTTACCCCAAAGTTCAATAAATCTATTGATCTTAGGCAGTTGTATATACTTAAATTCATCTGGAGCAGGATAGATATAATGAGCGTCAGGCTTCACTAGATCCTTATAGATACTTAGATTAAAACCAAAACTATCCATTTCGGGGTCACTACTGTCAAACTCGATAGGGATTAAGTCTAGCCACTTAATTTGCCTAGTTATCAAACCAGATTCATCAGCATCAAAAAAGAACGCATTTATTACTCGTGTGAAGCGATCGTTCATTACCGACGGGGTCGGTACATTTAGTCCCATGATTGAATTTTGCGCTGAAAAATTCCATTTCAACTCTCTCAACTTATCAAAACCACGATTTGTCGGGAATATAATATCTTCAGAGTAAGGAGGTAACGGTAGTGAAATTGGTCTTGTTGAATCAAATTCAAAGCCAATGATTTTCTCTACTAAATTACATTCGTCTACAGAGTAATCGAAGTATTTAACCTCAATGTTCAAACCTGACTCTAACTCAGTAATAAACTCTGGACCATCAAACTCAACACCTATATGAGTGCGCCCAAGATATACAGATATCGATCTTGGATTCATAAGGAACCCAGGAACCGTCTTAATTAATTCTGGATTTTCTTTTACATAGTGATACATAGGACTAATGTACTCTTTCATATGCATCTCTAAAAATGTCATTACTAACTGCTTCATATCTACGCAGTCTTTTGATGTCATTATTCTTTTCCTCTTATAGGCATAACGTCGCCAACAGCGGCCGAGCGTAGCGAGGTCCAGCCCCGAAAGGGCGATGCTGCTTGGCCTTGTTATAGCATTGATGTGACTAAAATTGTGACTCATATTTACTTTCCGAATTTGTGTCATACTCAAAGGCCCCCAGAAAAATCATGAATTGATCTTCGTCAATTCCTGTACTTTCTGGTGAATATGAAAAATCAAAGAAGTTTCTAATCCACGACGCTGATCCTAACCCTTTCTCCTTAGCTTTAGAAACGGCTTGCTCCACATATGATTTTGAGTAAGAACATTCGCCTAGGATCCTATCTAAAGTATCGGCGCCGATTTCTACACCATTATCTTCAATTTGATCATGGTCGTAATAACCAAAGCCAAAATTCTCACACCACTGACTAAGAGGAGTATCTTCATAGTCCTCTCCAAACCTTTCTTCAAAATAGTCGTCAGGAATTTCATCTAGCGTAACTTTACTTACCCAAATGGAGACAAATCCTTTTTTTTCGAAGTTTGGGCCACCGTATCTCATTCGATTCCTCGTTTGCTATAACATTTTATTCAACGACACCATGTCGCATAACTCTGTCGTATAACTCTTTCAATCAAAAAAAACACTTAACCATCTGATTATATTAAACCAACTGCACTTAACCAGATAAATATATCAGTAAGATACACGACATCATGTCGTGTATCTTACTCAATCAACTGATGCTACCCAATTGATATTATTTGTTTTTTTGTATTTCATGACTTACACCAAAAATCAGCGACGCATACGCTTGTGAGAAAAGCGACATCGGTCACTTACCCAGTACAGAGAAGCCATAGAATTGCACTTGCCGCATGGATTCCCGCCTGCGCGGGAATGACGGTAAAGCATTGAATTATAAGTAACCTCGCTGAGTTATCGGATGTATTTGTTAAAACAGAGAATGAGAAGCTCAATGCTTTCCTCTCCCCCAGGGAAAAATTCACGACGAATTTTTAGGTTGTCGGCGCCGGGATCGCCTACAACCGGCCCGAACCACACCAAAGAACAACAAGGCATTTCTGGGTACTCTTTTTGCCTCAAAAGAGTACCTGGCGCGCATCAAATAATGCCAAATAAGCCACAGAACCCAATGCGCGACATACCCACCCAGCCACCAAAAACGTACTCGCTTTATGGATTCCCGCCTGTCGCGGGAATGACGGCTTGATAAAGTCCATTGATGGTACAAATCAGGGAAAAAGTCAGGACGAATTTTTAGGTTGTCGGCGCCGGGAGCGCCAACAACCGCCCCGGACCACACCAAAGAACTCAAAGGCATTTCTGGGTACTCTTTTTGCCTCAAAAGAGTACCTGGCGCGCATCAAGCAATGTCAAATGAGCCACGAAACTAAATGCGCGACATACCTCCGCTGCACCAGATTCCCCAGCCACAAAAATGGCACCCGCTGAATGAAATCCCCCTAGTCAGAAGACTCCATCAACTTCCTCACCCAATACTTCTCCCGCAACCCTGGCGGATAATCCTCATTCAGGATCAGCTCATCATCAATGCCTTCTTCGCCCGACTGTAACAGCATTTTCCGCTTGTTGATCAACAGCTGATCCAGCTTACGGATGGTGGCTATCTTACGTTCAATCACATTATCCAGCACTTTCTCAATATCATTGAGTGCCTGGAAGGCGTGCGTGGTTTCAGGCTGTCTGTCTGCATCAAAATGATTTTTATACTGCGTAGAATACCCGCGTGACGAGTCAGGCTGAATGGGCGGATGATCACCGTTCAAGTTGGCTGATGCTTTGCTTCTTGGTGCTTCTCCGGGTAATTCTTCACTCATCTCAGCGATAACATGTTCGACATTGATGGTATTGATGGCCGTCAGGCCTTCCATGCAGGCATAAAGAAAAATCCTGTCGGCAAGAATGTTGATTTTTCTCGGTACGCCTTTGGTGTATCGGGTAATAGCTTCAAATACGCCGTCGCTCAGGGTTGGATTTCCCCGCCAGTTCACACACTCTAAGCGATGCAGCATGTAGCTTTTAACCTGATCGGGTGTAAGTGGCTGTAAATGGCTGGAGGCAATAATACGTTGCCGTAGTTGTTCCATTTCAGGCAGCCGGATAATGCCTTTCAGTTCTTCCTGGCCTAACAGAAAGCTCTGCAATAACGGCTTGTCGTTGAACTGAAAATTAGACAGCATTCTCAGCTCTTCGATTGTTTCCGGGGGCAGGTTCTGCGCCTCATCGACCAGCAGCACTGCGCGCCTGCCTTGCTGTCTCAACCCATAAAGGTGCTGTTCAAACCGCTTCAGTATGTCGGCTTTACTCAGCCCTTCCGTGGGGACGTTGAATTTAGCGGCAACCAATTTCACAAGTTCATCTGGAGAAAGCCGGGTGGTGGCAATTTGAACCGCAGTAACCGACTCATCCAGACTGGACATTAACCGATGAACAAGAATGGTTTTCCCTGTGCCTATCGGGCCTGAGACCACAATAAAGCCTTCTTCTAAAGACAGCCCGTATTGCAGATAAGACAGCGCTTTCTCATGATGAGGACTTGCAAAGAAAAAACGTGGGTCAGGACTTAACTTAAACGGTTTATCCGTAAATCCAAAATGCGCTTCATACATAGCTAAAACTCCACCCTTACATCGATGAAAATCCGGGTTTCATCGTAATCATTTTCCGAGTCCGACGAGGAACGCGTGTAATATTCCACCCCAGTTTGAGTGAACAACTCAGGTCGGAAAAAATACGTCGTGTCCAGGCTGAACGAATGATAATCATCACTTTCATCACCGGTTGAAATATACGTAAAGTCATAACGCTCATAGGCATAGCCAATGTGGCCGGATAACACACGGGACAGCTGGTGATCCACATCCAACTCGACACCCCGGGAGTTGTCGTCTGTCAGATCAGACAACGACTCCAGCGTTTCCCTGTCTATCTGATAGAGAGAAAAGCTGTACAGTGTGCGACGAAGCGTCAGTTCAGACAGCCAGCGTGCTTCTTTTCTCAGATAGATTTCATCAATGCGCCCGCCATCGACAAATCTATCCCTTTCATAGCTGTCTGGTGATTCCGTGTAAGTCAGGGTATTGGTCCAACGCCGTGTGCGATTTCGGATTTCAGCGGCGTAACTGTCCCCTTTTATTCGTTTGTCGTACTCAAAATAAAAGCGCGTTTTGTCTGTTGGGTTAAGGTTGATCGCACCGGCCCAAAAATCACTGTTCACATCATCTTCTGAGAAGTTGTAACTCACTTCCCCGTAGGAATAGCGGTCTATAAAATAGCGCACACCCCCACCCCAGTTGAAAATTTCATTCTCTGAGGAATCTGTCACACCGTCGTAATTCTCATAATTCAGCCGCAAGAATGGTGAGAATCCGCTGATGGTCTGCAACCCTATGATTTCATTCAGCCGGGTAAATTCGGTAGAAATGCCATCGTCACGGCCTTTACGGTAGTCATAAAAAGCCCCTAGCCGCCAGAATGCATCCCGTACTGAACGGCCATTGGCGTAAATAATATTCCCGCCCCAGCCCGTGTAATTACCTATGTCGTCCTCGTTATTGATGACGTTGGTATAAACTCTCGAACGCAAGTCCATGGAGCTCAACGGGTTGGTTTGGTAGCTCAGACCCACTTCAGCTTCATTGCTCTGAATCGTATCCCCGCTGATCACATCGGCATTCGCATCGGTGGCGATGTCGCTGGCAATGTTATCGATAGATGCACTGGCATCTACCTGAAACCCACTACGCCCCAGGCCTTTGTATGCAATAAAGTCTAAATCCTGATACAACTCATCGCTTTGTTCGCCCTCGGTGTAATACAGATACCTCAGTGCGTAATCCAGGCTGATTAATCCCCGGCTACCTTCTATGGTGCCTTCGATGCCGGCATCCAGCTCAGTAATGAAACTGCTTTGCGTCTCGCTGGCGGTTCTGTCTACGTTGTCTGTAAAAGTAAATTCTGTTCCTGCGTATGGCGTTAACTTCACATCCGCCGCCTGACTGGGTTGCCCTAACAGTGAAAGGCTTCCCAGCAAATATAAACTAGGATTGATCCTCTGTAGCGCCATACTCATGTCCATGTCTGTATTGACCAAATACATTGCGCACGGCTTTGTTCATTACAAATCCGATTGCCATATCCTTATTCAGTTGAGACACCGCGACTTCTACATCGTCCAACCTTGATCTGTCCTGCTCCACCACCACTAGTGCCTGTCCCAATAACTTAGACAAGGTCATGGTTTCGACTATGCCAAGCAGTGGCGGGCAATCAAATATCACCATACGATCCGGATACCGATGCGCCAGTTCATTCATCAGTTTTTCCATTTTGTTACTGGCCAGCAACTCATTGCTCAGATGGTGCGGTTTGCCGGCAGGAATCAGGCGCAGATTGGGAATCGACGTGGGGTAAATAATTTCTGACAGGTGAGTAACGCTCCCTTGCAAGAAATCAATCAGTCCGGCCTGCGCCTGTATGCCCAGCATGTCACTAACCCCTGGTTTCAGCACATTCGCATCAACCAGCAATACCGTTTTGTCTTTCTCGGATGCCATGCTCAACGCCAGATTCACAGCCGTAAATGTTTTGCCTTCCCGCGGCGAGACACTGGTCACCATCAACAGATTGGCTCTTTGCTGAAACTGAGCCCCGCTGCCGAAAGCAGTGTGGAACAATTTCTGTTTAATGGCCCTGAACTCATTGGTGATGCCTGGATTGACCTGTTTATCCGTATGCGAAACCATGCCTAAATCTCTGAGCCGTTCGCTATCTATCTCTATGGTTGCCGGCCGCCGCCAGGCTTGCGGAAATCCGTCTGACATCACAGGCTGATGAACGGGTTTAAAGAAAGCTTCCTGTTCAACGTTCTGACTCAGGCTCTGAATGTTGGCGGAGTCGGTTTCATGAACCAAGTCCTGAATGACTGACTGACCAGACAGCAGCTCTGAACTCTGAGGCATGTCATTATCTGATGACGACTTCACCGTTTTTTTGCTCAGACTGGCCGACTTTTTCTCCATCGCCTTTTGAATAATACTCATATCCAACCCATCTCCTGCATGATTAGCGTATGAATTGAAGTCACGACATTCAACGCCATGAAACCCAGGAAACACACGACAAGTGCGGTACTCACCCAGACAAAACGCCATTTTTCTTTACGTGCAACAGCGGCAAGGCCGGATTGCTCTGTCGGTGAAACACCGCCCAGCACGGGTAATCCTGTCAGCTGATACAATTGGTTGGCAGAGGTGGCAACCGGATAGAGCTGGCTGGTCAGGAAAGCCAGTGCAACCCCCACCCCCAAACCTGCAATCAGTACCAAGACCAAAAACAATGGACGAATTGGCCCGGATGGCTTCAGCGGGGCTCGCGGAGGATCGACAACCCTGAAAGTAATATCATCCGAAGCCGCGCCCACTTTCTGGGATATCAGCGCAGATTCACGGCGAGATAGCAGCTCTTCAAATTTGTTTTTGGTAATGTCGTAACTCCGGGTTAACCCTGTAAGTTGCGCCTCTACATCTGGCATCCGCACAAGTTTGTCTTGCAAGAACAGTGCTTTATCCGTTTGTGCTTTTTCGCGAACCTGCAACGAGGCAACTTCATTCTCTAACTGACTGATCAGCAATTTCAGATTCTGAAAAAACTCAGTGCTTCTGAAATCACTGTTGCCATCATCCGTCGACAGCGCCAGCCATTCACGCTTTTGCCGTTCCAGTTCAGCGATCTGACGCTTGGTTTCTTTCACATCCGGATGTTTGTCAGTAAAGCGGAATAACAGGCCATCCAGCCTGACCTGAAGCGCATCCAGTCTGTCATCATATTCGGTGCGTATTGCCCCCTGATTTTTGGCCGCCAGTGCCATTTCCTCGTTCAGCTTGCGCTTGGCCGTTTCCAGTTGCGTCCGGCTTTCCTGCAGCTCAAGCTGGGTGTCTTCAATATCGCCATTCACTGCATCCAGCTGGCCTCTGAAACCCATTTCGGAACTGGGTAAGTAGCCGGCATGCTCGCGTTTGAATTCAGCCAGCTTTAGCTCAGCATCTGCCAGCCGCTTTTCATAGTCAGATAACTGACGCGCAATGAACGCACTGGCTTTATCCGTATCCTGCCGGTTTTTACCTAAGGTATTTTCAACAAATACATCCAAAGCCGACTGCACGACATTTTTGACATAAACCGGATCGGTACCGCTGTAGCTGATACTGAACAGGTTTTCTCTGCCTGCGGATTTGATCTCAATGTTTTCCTTCAATTCAGCAAGAATATCTTCATATTCCTCATTGGTGGTGGCTTTTAGATCTGCATCGGTATAGCGGGCAATGGTTTCCAGATTCTGCCGGCTCAGCAGGGTTTTCACCATCAGACTCAATTCCTGATTCGAATCATTCGGTATCGCCAGGCCTTTCAGCAGAGGTTGCAGTATCGACCGTGTGTCCGCATACACTCTGGCTTCAACTGTGTATTGGTTTGGCCAGATTGTGACCACAGCCCACCCAAGGGGGCAGATTACCCAGGTGGCTATGATGATCCACTTGCGGCGTAGCCACACACTGTGCAGATACTCAATCAGGTTCTGAAATTGTTCCTGCATGTAACCTCCAATTAGAACCAGGCTTCCGGAATAATAATGATGTCACCAGGGAGTATGTCTACGTTGTCCCCAATCTCACCATCACGCAGCAGATTTCCCAGATTCAGTCCATAGGCCCTTTGCTGGCCATTAACCACGCGGATCAAACGAGCATCATTGCCGTCTGCGAAATCCGTTAGTCCGCCAACGGCAACCATCACATCCAGTAACGTCATGTTTTCCCGGTAGTTAATGGCCATGGGTTGTTGAGCTTCCCCAATTACCCGCACCTGTTCACTGTAAGGCCCGACAAAACCTTGTACGATCACGCTGACAATGGGATCCCGGACATATTCCGCCAAGCGGGCCTCAATACTGCCAGCCAGCTCAGTCGGCGTACGCCCCGATGCAGGAATATCGTCCACCAGAGATGTTGTTAACATGCCGTCCGGACGGACAATATAAGCACCGGATATTTCAGGATTTCCCCAGACAAAAATGTTGAGGGTATCTCCTGGGCCTATCAGGTATTTGTATTGATTGATATTTTTTGTCAAAGAAGGCTGAGGGGTAGCCTTGGGTAAAGAGGGCAACGAATTTGACGTACAGCCAGTCACTAGCACCATAGCGGCAGCCGTCAAACAGGTTAACTTCAATAGGTGACCACTTCTTGTCATATCAGCATCCATCCTGCGTATAAGTCCGTGTCTCACATACCTTTTCCAAGGTTCAGAAGCGTCCAACTAAGTTGCAATTACTGCAGGCAAAAACGTCATTGAACTAATTTAACTATATATGATTTTTTTATTTTGCAGATTTTTTATGCTTGCCGATACTCAATACAGGAAGGGGCACTTTATTTATTTACACCTGGGACAAGGGTGATTATGACTTACTCAAGATTTCACGATTTAAATTTAAGCAACGCTGTGCTTATTTTTGCAGATATATTAATGCTTTCGGGCAATTTTGCAGGGACTCAGCTATTTCTTTTTTATTTCAATCCGGAGTATTTATCGCATCCAGGGATCATAATAAATGTACTTAATCTCATTTATTATACACTTCCTATTCAATTGGCTCTGCTAGCTGTTGGGCTTTACAATGAAAAACTCAGAGAGTCATATAGCGGCATCACAGTCAGAATATTGGTAGCCATTAGTTTGGCGTACATGCTGTCCACCAGCCTGTACCTGATCACTCCCCAGCCTTTTCCAGCCGGTTTTACCCGTGAGTGGATGTATGGCAGTGCGCTAGTGGGCCTGATGATCGTACGCTTTATCGCTATCCGTTCCCGCTATCAGATGCTTGGCAGGCTCAAAGTGCTCATCCTGGGTGCAGGAGAACGGGCCAGCCTTATCAATCGTTGCATGAGACGACAATCTGACCGGGTTCATGTCGAACTGACAGGCTATGTGCCTATGCCTGGCGATAATCGCGAAAAATCAAATGTGGCACCCGTTCTTGATATTTCGGACTCGCTGGAAGCCTTCGTGCAATCCAACCATATCAAAGAAATCATTATTGCAGCTGATGAGCGCCGGGGTAACCTGCCCACCGACAGTCTTTTCCTGTGCAAAATGGAAGGGGTGCAAGTCATAGATATCATTGATTTTATTGAGCGGGAAACCGGGCAAGTCGCCGTCAGCCATATTCATCCGTCCTGGGTGATCTTCAACCCTCATGCAACCGGCAACAAGATTGGGCGAAGTCTGTACTGGCTGTTTAATTGTGCCATTGCCATGCTGCTGTTACTAATCACCTGGCCCATACTGATTGCCATCGTCGTGATGATCAAATGGGAAGACGGTTTCCGCGCCCCGGTACTTTATTCTCAAGAGCGAGTCGGGCTGAAAGGGAAGCGCTTCTCAATCTACAAATTTCGCAGTATGAAAATTGACGCCGAGTCGCAAGGTGAACAAATGGCCAGCCGTCAGGATCCCCGCATCACGCGAGTTGGCAATGTTATCAGGAAATACCGACTGGATGAGCTTCCTCAGTTGATCAACATTCTTAAAGGCGATATGAACTTTGTTGGCCCTCGTCCTGAACGTCCGAGTTTCTCCAGCCAATTTGAACGGCAAATTCCCTATTATAATCATCGCTTATATGTAAAACCCGGGTTAACAGGCTGGGCCCAGTTAAAATACCCCTATGGTGATAATATCGAAGATACCATTGAGAAGCTTAAGTTCGATCTCTATTACATAAAACATAAAAGCGTAATACTCGATATATTGATACTGATCAGAACCTCTGAAATAGTACTGTTTGGTAAGGGGCGATGACATGAAAGAAACTCACTCTCCTGTTCGCCGTTCATTCGTCAATGCAATGACTGTTGATGTCGAAGATTATTTTCACGTTTCTGCCTTTTCATCCATTATTAAGCAAGAACAATGGGGGAAATCTTATCCATTGCGTGTAGACTACAACACCAGAAAAATAATGGATATTTTCGCTGAACATGATGTTAAAGCGACCTTTTTTATACTCGGCTGGGTGGCTGACGCTTGCCCTTCCCTGATAAAAGCCATTGCAGATCAAGGTCATGAGCTGGCATGCCATGGTTATCATCATGTAAAGGCAAACCAGCAAACTGAGAAGGAATTTTTCCAGGATGTCAGCCGCAGTAAGTTTTTGATAGAAGACCTCTCCGGTAAATATATCAATGGTTACCGGGCGCCCAGCTTTTCAATTGACGACACTAATCTGTGGGCATTCGATATTCTTCATCGCCTTGGTTTTACTTTCAGCAGCAGCACATACCCTGTCAGGCACGATCATTATGGCAACCCTGACTGGCCACGCTTTCTTCATCAGCGAAATGAAGGTTTGGTTGAAATACCCATTCCAACCTATCAGGCATTCGGCACCAATCTGCCAATCGGTGGTGGTGGTTATTTCCGGCTGTATCCTTATGCAATCAGTAAACACCTTATCCGGCGTTTTACTGAACAATACCAGCAACCGTTCTGTTTTTATTTTCATCCTTGGGAAATTGATGCGCAGCAGCCCCGAATGACTCAGGCATCATTCAAATCGCGCTTCCGGCATTATCTCAACCTTGAACAAATGACAACACGGCTTCACCATTTGCTGCAGGATTTTCAGTGGAGCACTGTCAGCCAGGCCTATCAACTGAATGGACATGACGATGAAACAGGAATTGACGATCCGCAAGCTGAACCGGAACGACTACATAGCCTGGGACCACTACGTTGATGCGCACCAGGATGGCAGCTTTTTTCATTTAACCGGCTGGCTGGATGTCATCGAAGAAGTGTTCGGTCATCAACCGCACTATTTGCTGGCACAACAACACGAAAAATTGGTTGGGGTGTTGCCGTT
Source organism: Photobacterium arenosum (assembly GCF_014841115.1). Lineage (GTDB taxonomy): Bacteria > Pseudomonadota > Gammaproteobacteria > Enterobacterales > Vibrionaceae > Photobacterium > Photobacterium arenosum. The sequence continues at coordinate 72,876 of NZ_JACYTP010000011.1, read as the reverse complement.
ATTCGAGCAAAAAAGCGCTCTGTTTGGTCATGCGCTGATTTCAACCCCTTTCTGTGTTTATGGCGGCGTGCTATCGGATGATGAAAACATCAGATACCTATTAGAAACGGCGGCCTTCGAGCTGGGTTGCTCACTTGAGGTTGATTATATTGAGTTGCGGGATCGCGATGAAAAACCTTGTGATACAACTTGGTTTCGTCATTGCCACCATGCCACTTTCAGGAACACGCTGGCCGACAACCCGGAGGCCATTCTCTCTGGCATCAAGCGCAAACAAAGGGCTGTTATCCGCCATGCGATAAACAACAAACTGAGCTGGGACGACAAAGATAACCCGGACTTATGTTTTGATCTTTACGCAGAGAGTGTCAGAAACCTCGGTACGCCTGTGTTTCATCCCGCGCTGTTTAACAAGCTGCAGCACACCTTCGGCCAGCGCTGTAACACGCTGGTTATCCGTGATGCTGACGGGCTTCCTGTTTCCGGGGTGCTGAGTTTTTACTATAAAAACCAGGTGCTTCCCTACTACGGCGGCGGAACGCAGGCCGCAAGAGAATTAAAAAGTAACGACTTTATGTACTACCAGCTGATGCTGCTTGCCCGATCTAAAGGGGCTGAAGTGTTTGACTTTGGCAGAAGTAAAATTGACTCAGGCGCCTACCACTATAAAAAGCACTGGGGCATGGAAGAGCAGCCGCTGCACTACCGTATCGCGCTGGTGAAAGCAAAGCGGCCCCCCAATCTGTCGCCCAGTAACCCGAAATATCGTTATTTCATAAAAGCCTGGCAGAGTATGCCTGTTGGCATCAGCAAGCTTATCGGACCACGTATCTCGAAGTACCTTGGCTAAGCGACAATGGAGCAGGACAATGAAACCAGCAGTGCTATATCTTTGTCACCGAATTCCATATCCACCCAACAAAGGCGATAAAATTGCCAGCTACCATTTACTGAAATTTCTCAGTCAGCACTTTGATGTCTATCTGGGTTGTTTTATCGACGATAGGCATGATCAACAGTATCGTCACAAGGTAGAAGCGCTTTGCCGGGATGTATGTTTCATTACGCTTCATCCGGCGTTGGCCCGCCTCAAAGGCTTACAGGCTTTGTATAAAGGACAGCCCATTACGCTGCCCTATTACTCTCATCCGGCAATGACCGACTGGGTGAATCACACCCTGAATCAGCATCCCATTGAGCGTGCCCTGGTGTTCTCCAGCAGCATGGCTCAGTACCTGCTCAATACACGTCCCTCGCTGCACAAAGTCATGCATTTCGTGGATGTGGATTCAGAAAAATGGCGCCAGTATGCTCAGAAAAAACAAGGTGTTGCCAGTTATCTGTACCAGCGTGAGTACCGGACACTCGCAAAGTTTGAAAAAGCGATCTGTGCCGATTTTGATGTCAGCTGCTTTGTCACTGAAACAGAGCGGCAGTCGTTTGCGGCCATGGTTGAACCCGCCTTACAAAATAAAATTCATACGCTGGAAAACGGCATAGACAGCCGCTATTTCTCTCCGCAGGCCGATTTCAGCCCTGTGACCGAACATCCGCTGCAGCACGATAATTATGTGGTTTTTACCGGCGCCATGGACTATTGGGCCAATGTGGATGCCGTCACCTGGTTTGCCCGCAAAGTCTGGCCGAAGGTTCTAAAAGAACACCCTTACGGTAAGTTTTATATCGTCGGTTCATCGCCTTCGGCCAGCGTCAGGGCGCTGAGCCGACTGCCCGGCATAGTTGTTACCGGCCGGGTTGATGATGTGCGTCCGTATCTGTTGCATGCCAAAGCCGCCATCGCGCCAATGCAAATCGCACGTGGTATCCAGAACAAAATACTGGAAGCGATGGCGATGGAAAAACCGGTTCTTACCACACCACAGGGTATGGAAGGGCTTGAGCACTACCCGGGCAATTACCCTGCCAAGGACAGCGTAATGGCGGACAACGTAGCGGAACAGACACTGTATGTAGCAGAAGAACCACAGGATGTCACCGACTGGGTATGCGAACAATTAGCTCGCCCAGTACGTGCGGCCACACTGTCAAGACAGTGGATTGAAGACAATTTCAGCTGGGATGCCAAGTTATCACCAGTACTGACGTATCTTGAGGCTAAACATGTCTGACCGGATCGGGTTTCGCCTGGCACTCCCTGTTATCGGCTGGTTATGGCTGTTCTGGCCGTCATTGAGCAATATGGTAAATGTCTGGGCCAATTCTAAAACCTATGAGCATTGCTTTCTGGTTGTGCCAATCTGTCTCTGGCTGGTATGGCGAGAGCGCAAGGTCATTAAGCCATTGCGCCCGTCTGTCAGTTGGCTGGCGGTAGCATTACTTGCCGTATCATGCTTTCTTTGGCTATTGGGCCGGGCGGCAAGTATCGGGTTATTTGAACATATCGCCGCCATTGTGAGTCTTCAGTTATTGCTGTGGGCGGTATTGGGCACCGCCATCATTCGCCGTTTTTGGTTCCCTTTGCTGTATTTACTCTTTGCCATCCCCTTTGGTGAAAGCCTGATTCCCAAACTGCAGATCATCACCGCCGATCTTTCAGTCTGGCTGCTGAATATCAGCAATATCCCTGTCTACCGGGATGGCTTATACCTGACCATTCCCAATGGTCGGTTTTACGTGGCAGAAGCCTGTTCAGGCATCCGTTTTCTGATGTCCAGCGTGGCATTAGGCACGTTATTCGCCTACTTACAGTTCACCAAAGTCTACAAGCGCACACTCTTTGTGGCCTTTTCGTTTATCTTCCCGATCATTGCCAACGGTATCCGGGCTTATGGCATTGTGATGATTGGGTATTTCAGCAACATGGAATATGCCGCCGGGGCGGATCATCTGGTTTACGGCTGGCTGTTTTTCAGTGTTGTCATTCTGGTGATCTTTTTTACCGCCAGTCTGTTTTCTGATCAGCAAGCCCCATATGTCAAATTGCCGCAGCAACCGTCTGCGCTATCAGCTCGCCAAACATGGGGGGCACTTGGCTTGGTTGCCCTGATTTTTATTGCGACCGCCTTGTGGAAGCAGCAGCTTGACCAGGGCCAGCCCCTGCTGTCCAGCCAGCAAACTGACGCCATGAATCCGCAGCCTGTCATGCTGACCGAATGGGGGATCTCATTCCCGCATGCCGAACGCAGCCAGCGCCAGAGCGCCGCTGACGGAAAGGCAGAACTCTATACCGCCCGCTATAACATCTGGCAACGGGATGGCGAGCTAATCAGCAGTACCAATCAGCTGTTCAATAAAGACATCTGGTCGGTCGACAATAGCCAATCAGTGACGTTACCCGCCGGTATTCATGCCAAGTCGATGACTGTATCCAATGCGAAGGGAAACAGCATGCGGGTTATCTATTGGTACTGTGTGAATGCGTTTTGCAGCAGTAATCCGCTGGCTATCAAGTTGATGAAAGCATCTTATCGCCTGGCCGGGCAGCAAGGCGTCTCAGATGTCTTTGCAATAGCAAGCACTGAGCTGAGCGATAACCAGATAAAAGACATCATTGATGTTGGCACAAACAAGCACAGCGTGATCTTAAAAAACAGCCACCAGCGGTAATGAAACCATTATCAGGGAGAGGGTTATGTGCGGTATTGCGGGTATTTTCAACGTACAACATTCAGGCATTATTGACACTCGGCTGTTGCAGCACATCAACCGGATACAGCACCATCGAGGCCCGGATGATGAAGGCTATTTCGTCGATGATCTTGTCGGGCTGGCCCATCGCCGTCTGTCTATTATCGACCTGTCCGGCGGGCATCAGCCACTGTTTAACGAAGATAACACGGTCGCGGTTGTCTTTAATGGCGAAATTTACAATTTCAAAGCTCTGATCAAAGAGCTGAAAAATCTGGGTCATCAGTTTCGTACCGTCAGTGATACCGAAGTGATAGTCCATGCCTGGGAACAATGGGGGAAAGACTGCGTCAGCCATTTTCGTGGCATGTTTGCCTTCGCTATCTGGGATAAAAACACCTCGACCCTCTTTCTTGCCCGGGACAGGCTGGGTAAGAAACCGCTTTTTTACAGCCTGACAGCCAAAGGGCAATTGGTTTTTGCCTCCGAGCTGAAAGTATTGCTAGCACATCCTGACGTGTCCCGCACTCTGCGCGACGAAATGGCCGAAGAATACCTGATGTTCGGCTATATTCCAGACCCGTTCACCGCTTATAAACACATATTCAAGCTCCCTGCCGGGCATTATCTTCAACTGACGCCGGGTGCCGCTATTACGGCCAGTGCCTACTGGGATCTCTCTGCACCAGCAACAGTCCTCAGCTGGCACGATACGCAGGAGGCACTGGTTGATCAACTGCTGGACGCTGTCAGAATTCGCATGGTGTCGGATGTGCCTCTCGGGGCCTTCTTGTCAGGCGGGGTGGATTCCAGTGCTATTGTGGCCCTGATGTCGGGCCTGCAATCCAATCCGGTGAACACCTGCGCCATAGGGTTTGATCAGGCTCAGTTCGATGAAACCCACTATGCCCGCAGCATTGCTGAGCAGTATCAAACCCGGCATCATGATCGCCAGATCAACGCAGAAGATGTCAGCTTAGTGGAGGTGCTGGGGCGGTTGTATGATGAACCGTTTGCAGACGATTCAGCACTGCCGACCTACCTGGTATGCCAGCTGGCCCGGAAACAGGTCAAAGTGGCTTTGTCCGGCGACGGGGGAGACGAAATCTTTGCCGGCTACCGTCGCTACCGGTTTCATCTGGCCGAGCAGAAAGTCAGGGGGATGATACCCTCTTCCATTCGTGAACCGGTGTTTGGCATGCTGGGTCAGATATACCCCAAAGCCGACTGGGCGCCACAGCGCTTCAGGGCCAAAACGACCTTCCAGTCGCTGGCAATGAACAGTGTTGATGCGTATGCCAATACGATCTCAAAACTCAGGTTCGCTGACAGGCAGCGATTGCTCAGTCCGGCCTATCGCCATCAGCTCAATGGCTATACAGGGAACGATATTCTTCGCCGGCATGCCCTCAATGCGCCTACCGACGATCCGCTGAAATTGATCCAGTACCTCGATCTGAAAACCTGGCTGCCCGGCGATATTCTGACCAAGGTGGATCGCGCCAGCATGGCCAATTCGCTTGAAGTACGTGCCCCCCTGCTCGATCACCAGCTGCTGGAATGGGCGTTTCAAATTCCGAGCCAGGATTTGATCCGCAGACAGGAAGGCAAATTCTGCTTTAAAAAAGCCCTGGAACCTTATCTGCCCAAAGATATTTTATATCGCCCTAAAATGGGGTTCAGCATGCCGCTGGCCCATTGGTTTCGTACCCAGCTCCGGCCGATGCTGCATACGCAGATCTTATCTCCCGTCATGCTGGACTGTGGCTATTTTAATCCGCATCAGCTGCGAAACATTGTGGCTGAGCACGAAAGCGGCCAGCGCGATCATGGTGTCGTGCTCTGGAGTTTACTGATGTTCGCCCAATTTATGGAGAGGCAGGCATAGTGAAAATTCTCACCATTTCAACACTCTACCCGAACGCGAGTAATCCCAGGCACGGCATTTTTGTCGAAACCCGGCTGCGCCAGTTAAAAAAACATTACCCGCAGACAGACATTACTGTGATAGCACCTGTGCCCTGGTTCCCGTTCAGTCACCCTGTGTTTGGACAATACAGCGACTATGCGTCTGTCCCCTATACTGAGAGCCGCTATGGCATCCGCATTTATCATCCGAGATATCTGGTTATCCCTAAACTGGGAATGTCACTGACCCCATCGACGCTGGCCTATTCCCTGCACAAACAGATTGCACGCTTAATGCAGCAAGGGTTCGACTTTGATCTGATTGATGGCCACTATTTTTACCCCGACGGGGTGGCCATTGCTTCGGTCGCCAGCACCTTAAACAAACCGTTTACCATGACGGCAAGAGGGACAGACATCAATCTGATCCCCGCCTACCCCAAAGCCCGAAAACGTATTCAGCAGGTTTTATCGGTCAGCAACCACAACCTTGCAGTGTGTGAGGCACTGCGGCAAAGCATGATCGAGTTAGGCGCAGTACCGGATAAAGTCAGCACACTGAGAAACGGGGTCGATCTAGAGCTGTTCAGTTTCAGCGACGAAAGCCAGCAACCCGCACTCAGGCAGGCACTGAACCTGCCGGTTAATGTACCTGTCATCTTATCCGTCGGTCTGCTTATAGAGCGTAAAGGCCACCACTTAGTCATCGAAGCCCTGCGTCACATTCCGGATGCCCTGTTACTGATTGCCGGCACCGGCCCGAAAGCAAAAGCACTGTCCGCCCTGGCCAAACAACAGGGTGTTGCCCAGCGGGTACGCTTTCTGGGCAAGCTCAGTCAGGAAGAATTATCCGCCTATTATGGCGCGGCTGACTTACTGGCACTGGCTTCAGACAGAGAAGGCTGGGCAAATGTGCTGCTGGAAGCCATGGCTTGCGGCACACCGGTTGTGGCCACCAATATCTGGGGGACACCTGAAGTCGTCCGTAAACCCCAGGCAGGCACATTGGTTGAGCGCAATGTCAATGCCATCGCCGAGGGTATCCGCCAGTTGCTGAACAAGCCTTTTGCCCGCGCTGACACTCGTCATTACGCCGAGCAATTCGACTGGTCTGCCACCTCTGAAGGTCAGTATCAGTTGTTTAATCGTTTGATTAAGGACGCATCATGAAAATTCTGTATCACCACAGGGTCGCTTCCAAAGACGGCCAGTATGTCCATATTGATGCCATCATTGGTGCCCTTCGTGAACAAGGCCACGAAGTGGTGGTCGTCGCACCGGCTGTGTCCGATCAGGCCGACGTTGGCGCTAACGGCGGCTGGGTCAGCAAAGTGCGCCAGATGCTGCCCCGTTTTTGCTGTGAAATCCTGGAATTTGGCTACAGTGCTTATGATTTCGCCAAGCTGTGCATCACTTTATACCGGGAAAAACCGGATGCCATTTATGAGCGCTACAACCTGTTTCTTCCCACCGGGATCCTGGCTAAGCAACTGTTCAATGTGCCACTGGTATTAGAGATCAACGCCCCATTATTCGATGAGCGCAATGCCTACGGCGGATTGTCGCTCACCTGGCTGGCCCGCTGGTCAGAATTGTTCACATGGCGTAATGCCGATCATACTCTGCCGGTCAGTCATGTGCTGGCCGACTATGTTCAGCGCGCAGGCGTACCTGAGCATGCCATCAGTGTTATTCCCAATGGGATAGACAGCCGCTTATTTCATCCTGTTGTCGGCAAGGAGAAACAACCTGAATTTTCGGGTAGCCTGGTGGTTGGATTTGTCGGCTTCTGCCGCGAATGGCATCAATTAGAGCACGTTTTGTCACTGATCGTTGATTTTAACCGGCAGCGGAACATTGACGATCCAGAAGTGAAATTCCTGATCGTCGGTGACGGCCCGGTTCTGGATGAGCTCAGAAAACAGGCACGCACTCTCAGGGCCGAGCACCAGATTCACATCACAGGATTAATTGATCGCCAACATATACCGGACTGGCTCTCTCAGATAGATATCGCCCTGCAGCCGGCCGTCACCCCCTGGTGTTCACCGCTCAAGCTGATCGAATACCTGGCATGTGGCAAAGCCATTGTCGCGCCCGATAGCGACAACATAAAAGAGCTGCTGACAGATGGCGACAATGCCCTGCTGTTCAAAGCAGGTCATTTAGCCGATATGCTGGAGCAGATTAAGCGTTTGTTGTCCGACGAAGCACTCCGCCAGCAGTTAAGTGACAATGCGGCGGCCAGCATTGCCAGACAACAGCTGACCTGGCCGGACAATGCACAAAAAATCGTCGGTATTTTTGAGTCGTTGATTGTCAAACCCTGAGTGGTGCCGGGAAAACACCACAGGTAACACAACTGATTGGTCGGATATTCAGAGCATTAAGTGGAGGACATGCCCTGTAACTGAGAAACCGGTTTTCTTCGCGCTTGCTGGCTGACCATCACTCTCACCTGCATACTTAAGGCCGCCATTGCTGCGGCTAATACCCAGAAAAGTTCAAGATACGCCAGCGAGAGCGCGGCCCCTGCCGTGCAATAGCCCAGCAAAGACACCTGCATCATGCGCGCCAGATCAATCTGCCAGTGGTGAGTATCATTCCATGGCGGTCGCCCCAGTGTCACAATGACCCAGCGCATTTTCAGAAACAACAACAGAATAACCAGCATGAACAGAGTGAACCCGACAAAGCCGTGATCACCCAAAACCTGAAAATAAATACTGTGCGCGGCCCAGCTTTCTTCTCCGGGGGGCGGCGTTTCAATAATATCTATTTTATAGATATCCAGTGCGAGCCTGTCCCACACCGGCTGAAAATAGGTGGCTTTAAATCCGGCTCCCAACACCGGCCGTTCCAGCGCCATCAAAGTGTGGATTTTCCACGAAGTCAGCCGGTTAGTGAAAGAAGAATCCTGAGTCGCCGTTTCTATCGTTTCCATCCTGTCATACCACTTGTCCGGTAACAGCAAGACAGAAACTGAAACGATAATTGCCACGCCAAATAATGTCAGAACTTTTTTGTTACTTCTGAACCAGAAGTAACAGCCAATCACAGCCAGAGCAAGCACGCCTCCTCTGGAATAAGTGCCCAGCACAGACAACACACACAGCACTAACATACCTATCAGCCCTAAACGGATCCACCTTTCCTGGACGGACTTTAACTGATAGATACATAAAGGAATCACCATACATAAAGCAGCGGCAAGGTGGTTATTGTCTGAAATCAAGTGACCAGTTGGCCCCTGGATTTTATGTCCGCCTAAACTGGCCAGGAACTTCAGCCCTTCCACGGCACCAAAGAAGCCCACTGACATCAATATCCCCCACAACAGCATTTCGAACTCATGCTTTTGCCGGATGATTAATGCAATCATGATGAACAACAGGAAGATCTTGGAAAATTTCTCCCATTCCGGCCAAACCAGTTCAGGAAAAATAATGGTGTTGTAGGTGGTTAAACCGGTATGAAGCCAAAACAAAATAGCAATGAAGACAACCCCGTCAAATATAACCGCGGGCTTCTTCCTGGAAAAAAGGTAAGTAATCAGCGTCAGCAAGGCAAACACACTGTTGTAACTGATCGGCTTGGCAAACCCGTAAACCCAATAGGCCGGCACAAATAAGCCCGACCACAACCAAAGTGACACTGCGATGTAAGAGCGTCTCAGAGCAAAACAAGCCAGGATCAGGAAAACGCTGATTAAGACGACATCTCTCATTTTCCAGCTCCCTAACGTCGATGCTTAGAATTTTTTTGCTGTTTTGCTAAGTATTCTTTGTATTCTTTGTCCTGCCTTATTGAGCGTACACAAAGATATACCAAGACAAACAGACCCATCGAGAAAAGGATTGATTCCACTGTTCAACTCCTTATCTGAGCGTGTGAAAAGCTCAGATCGTCTGGGCTTCCAGCTGGCATATTTAACAGATATTGTGACTTTTTTAACCACTCCTTTCACTATAGTTCCTGATTAACGAACCAACAAAATTTTGACTATGAATAATTTGTCATCAGTGACCCGAACAGATCTTAACAGTTGCAGTAGATTATTATGCAACTAATTAAGTCACTCTCAATCGCTATAGAGAAAATCCATCCGCTCTTCTACCCTCACTGACGTTAATCAAACATAGGGGTTCTGATTATTTTTCCTATTTTAGCTTGTATACTTCGATACTCCGGAATCACTCTGATTGAAACCGGCAATAATGCCAGCATAGAAACCGAATACACGAATACACCTGTTACTATACCCAGGAGTAAAGCCCAGAAATGACTGTCTATTTCAGATACCACAGCAATAACGCTGAAATACATCAATACTGAAACAGAAAACGGCACAAAAATAACGGGTAATAAACGGCTGGCCTGCAGCCTGATCACAAGCAAGAACACAGTTGTCACACACACCAGAAATATACCGCCAACCAGTAAGCGAACAAAAGACAGGCTGTCAGGATCGTCGTAGCCGCTACCATAAAAACTGCCAATCACTAACAAAATTGCCAGACAATCGCACTTAAATAACAGCGGCATCCTGGATTTTAAGATCAATACCGTTTGTATTAACATATACATAGTCATCACAATCATTAAGAATGACAAATTCTGCATGACTGGAATAACGTCAATCCATTTTTCTCCGAGAACGACATAGACAAAATCCTCCGCAATGGCGCATACCCCAAAAGACACAGGCATAGCAAGAAACATTAACAATGCCATTTGCGAATACAATCTTTCTTTCAGTAAGCTGTCCTGATCTTTCAGTTTTGAAAACACGGAAAATGCTCCGTGATTCATCGGGGCCAGAAAGTCAGTAAAAGGCAGCCAGGAAAACTCCTGCCCCATATTATAAAAACCGACGTTGCGGCTGTTAAGAATATTACCCAAGAGCAGCATATCTACCCTGGATCGCATATAACCAGACACAGAAACCAGATACAGCCATTTAGATATAACCCACTGTTCTTTCCAGTACTGTGTGCACCAGCGGGGCCGAAAAGGACAAAGAATATAGCTGGTGATCACTTCAATCACGGCCATCAATATAACACCGGCAATTAAAGCCCAGTAATTACCGATAATTAACGCAACCGCTATGGTACACACACTGCCGAGTGTTTTCGCTACCATTAGCATCATGGTTTCCATTTTAAAATTGAAGTTTTTTTCGAACAGATCCATACCGACATTATGAAAAGCAAGAATAACGGGAATAATACTGACAACACGAATGACCACTGCTATCTCTGGCTCACTGGTGTAAACAGCTACCCAGTCTGCCGACAGAAATAAAAAAAACGCGGACACGATACGAAACAGCAGATTCAAAGACCAAATACTGTGCAATTTATTTTCATCAGTCATATCTTCCATCAGCACATATCTTTTGGTCCCCACCGTTGATAGTGCGATGAAAAAATACACAAAAAACATAGTGAACCCGGCGATACCATAATCTTCCGGCGACAGTAAACGCACAAGCACCAGGGTGCTGATCAGCCCGATACAGCGGTTATACCAAATAGTGATCATAGACCACTTAGCACCCGAAAAAATCGCCTGGGAATACTGATCTGCCATAAGTTTCTGCCTTATCCCTGGCTGACTGCCATGTCTTTCGCCAGGACAATTTCACCGTTCAGCTCCCGCAGAAACCACTCAATATAGCGCCGTGTGGTGTATTTTAGTCGCTCGCAATCTTTGGTGGTGGGCACATAAGGTGTCATTCCGGCCACCAGACTGGGGGAGTGAAAAGACAGTACAAACACGTCTTGCCCTATTGCCATCTGAGCTTGCGTGATGGCCTGAAGCTGGGAGAGATCATTGCCTTCCGGCGACAAACGGTGCCTGCTTATACGAAGAGCCTTTGCAATGAAACGGGTAAGGTGTTTGCTATTGAAGGTGCGGCACCAGGCCGGACACTGATTGGCCTTTTTTGCAACCCGCTTGGAAACGGATAGCCAAGAACTGGTATGCGGAATATGCCGAATCGCATTTTCAACAAAAAGGGCATTGGTATATTCACTGAAATCAGGCCCTTGCTGATGGCTGAAATCACAGTAAGCACTGATACTGAGATCGACCTGATAACCCAATGTGCGCAAATGTTCACTGGTAACAGGGCCAAAACCGTATCGTCCCGCCAAATACGTAACCGGAGATACCCCTGACACCGCCTGTATTTTTTCTGTCAGCCTGCTTATTTTTTCATACTCAAGATCCGGTGCCAGATTACAGGGATAAGACTCAAAGTCGGTCACAGACTGATCATGAGAGACATTGGGCGGATTCACCCAGGGGTGCAAATGCGCGGCAAATTCAACACACTGCGCTGCGTTGCTTTGGTAGTGGGCTATCACTTCCCTGCCTCCGGCACTTTCAACAAACGGATAGTCCATGGCCAAGGTGATCTTAGCGCCAGTCTCAATCAGTTCCCCCATAAAAGGGATCAGGGCATGATGGTGCGTAACGGCAGTATTGCGGCTATTAAATCCCTGATCCCAGTCAAATTCTTCCTCAGCATGGATCACTACCAGTAGTTTAACGTCCATCTTTTCTCCTGATTCGCTGCAATGCCAGCCTGCAACGCCACCATTTCTGAACTCACCGAACGCTTTATCCGAAAGCGGCATTTCGCTGATGCAGTACGCTGATAATTAGGGGTTCTGCTAACCGTGCTTTCCCCAGACAGTCTCCGGGGCTCGTTACAATCAACTTCAGTAACTTGCAGCCTGAGTCACTTGGCATACCTATGTTAAAAATGGCACATGAAGCACAGAGCCACCATGCCAGATCATAAAATTGTCTTATCTGCCGCCTGAATAATTTCAAAACAGCTATCTGGGTTTCGCCTCAGGCAGCCTGGCTAACTACTTACATTTTCGGTTTTTCTGCAATCCTGATCTCAGTGCTGCAACCCAATCTCTACCCACATTCAGTCTTGTATTACCGACTAACTATGGCGAATTTGTGGTACTTGCTTCACCCGATGTCAACATTCTTACCTATACTCGATCTTGAATATTGTTTGACGTTAATCACACTTTTAAAGCAGATAATAGCCGGGAGCTGACTGATGATTTCGAAAGGAATAAAAACATATCTCGCGACAATCGGTGTTCTCGCTCACGTGATCCTCCTTGTTGCCGGTGTGTATCTGGTTAAACACTGGAGCGAACAAAGTCAGACCCTGCCCGCCGCTTTGCGCCAGTCAGTCAGTCACATTGAACAAGAGTTTCCAAGCCTGGCACCTGTCAATCAGGCCGTTGCCAGTGTGGCCAGCAACCTCGCCAGTCCTTCCTATTTCTGGCGCGAATTTGATACAAAATACTGGCCATCAGTCGGGCCTGACTGGTCATCATCAGGCCCTGAGCCAGAACCGATCAAGCCCGCTTCGCTCGGTACCCTCTGGGTATCTGATGAACAAAGCTTTGAAAAAGCACTGGAAGATGTGTTACCCGGCCAGGACATAGTCGTGAAAAAAGGCACCTACTTTTTCAGCAGCAAGCGCCTTAATATCAGCCAGATTACACCCTCTGCATCGCGTCCCGTAGTATTGAGGGCAGAAGAGCCGGGTACCGTTCTGCTGCAGCTCGACGGGCTGGAAGGCATTGTGATTAATCAGCCCTACTGGACGGTATCAGGGCTGACCTTTAAAGGTGTTTGTCCCACCCCTTCCGATTGCGATCATGCGCTGCACATTGTTGGCGATGCCGATCACAGCCTGGTGCAGAACAATGTCTTCATCGATTTCAACGCCGCCATCAAAGTCAACCGGATGGCAAACAAGTTTCCTGATAACGGCATCATTCGTCGTAATCACTTTTACAATACTCAGCCAAGAGACACCTCGAGATCTGTCACTCCCATTAATCTTGACCATGGCAATGCCTGGAGTATCGATCGCAACATCATTCGTGATTTCATCAAGTCCGGCGGCAATCAGGTCAGCTATGGCGCTTTCATGAAAGGCGGCAACGAGCAAGGCATCATAGAAAACAACCTGGTTATCTGTAACAGCACCAGCCGGAAATATGATGGTTATCAGATTGGCCTGTCATTAGGTGGCGGCGGTATGGAGCAGGAGAATCGGCGGGGACAGCTGACTTTCGAAGGGGATAGCCATACAGTACGTAACAATATCGTCCTGCACTGCAATGACGTGGGTCTTTACATTAATAAATCCAGTAATTCACTGGTCAACAACAACATTCTCTATCATACCTCGGGCATCGACGTCCGGTTTGCGCAGTCCAGCGCCGAGCTGATTAATAACATTGTGAGCGGCAAAATACGGGAACGCGACCAGGGTAAAGCGTCGGCCTCCCACAATCTGATTCTTTCCCCTGACTATCTGACCGAAAAACAAAAACTGGATGATTGGTTTACCTCGCCAGCAATAGGTAACTTCTCGCCCAAAGACGATGCTATCAAAGCCAAATTAACCCGCAGTGCCACTGAGTATCCCGTGACGGCCAAAGGGGACAGTATCTCGGACTTTTGTGGCAACCCGATCAATGTGCAAGACACCTTTGCCGGCGCCTTTAAGGACAGTCAGAACTGCTTTCGGACAACACCCGACGCTTCAGGGCACGACGCTTCAAAGCACGAATAGCTTTCTTCACTGAATAGGTAAAATGCGGATAGCGGAACTGACTGATCGCCAACCGGCACTCACGGTTGGCGAAGGTTTTTTTGTAACGGGCAATCCCGCCCATGAAATCGTACCCCAGCGCCCCATTTTCCCAGGCATCCTGGATCAGCAGATAGTGCGCAACCAAACCGGGTTTCAGGTGATTATCGCCCGAGCCATAATTCAGCGCACTTAAATAGAACAGTACCCAGTTGGCATGGTGAAAATTATAAATTACCCCCAGATCGTCTTCCCCGGCCTGCAGGTGGTGAATGGCAATCCGCCCCTGAGGCAGCCCGCGGCGAATCAGCTCATGGTGAAAATGCAGAAAACCAGGATTTGCAAAACCACTTTGTTCTGATTTGCTGCCCCAACGGCTCAGGTGATATTCAGCCGCATGATTGAAAAGCTCAAGTCCCTGAGTGACAGAAGAAGCCGTGGTGATTTTCACTTCGCCCAGCGCATTGTACTTATTCAGGCTGCGCTTTATCTGATACCTGGCATTTCGCGACAAAAAGCTATCAAGCGTCTGCTGCTTGTCCTTCAGCGGGCCAAAATCCAGCGCAAAGCCGACCGACTCCCACACCACCTCTTTTTCTGCAAATGCCCGTTTTTCTGCAAGTGCCAGCCCGGATAAAACGGCCTGCTTATCTGCCCTTTCGCTACCACAATGCGCCGCCACAGACTGTGGTCCGTTACTGACAAAATCCACGTCCAGACTGGCGCCAATCTCAAAGAGATCTGTCCCGTTCATTTGCGACATCACACAGGCTGTCATTAACGGACGAACGGTATTGGCCAGCGTCTTGTCCATCAGAAAATCGTTATATTCAATCCAGATTTGATCCTGTGAAGGAATACCTGTCCGGTGAAGGCAAAACTGTCTGCCATAGGACAAACCAGCAATCTTTTTCTCTTTAATCACGATAATGCCCAGGCCGACAATTTTGTCCTCTTGCCGGGCAAGAACAACACAACAGTTGTCCACAAAACAATCCAGCCATGTCCCTATCCAGAGCCAGGACAAAAACAGGTTCGGTTCAGCCTGCTCCTCAAGCGCACACCAGTGTTCTGCTAACCACTTATGATCGGGGTTAACAATCCATTCGCACTGTATCGAACTGTTTTTGCTTTCCATTTTTCTACCCTGCGCCGTAATTTATCCGTTCGCATCAAGCATAGCAGAGCAAAGGGCAACGCACTTTTCAGGTACTTTAAAGGCTATTTTTATCAGCACAGTGAGTACAAACAGACGTTTTATGTCAAAGCGATTGGCCGCAGTGTCAAAAATGTGACTATCCTAAAAAAAGTCCATCTGAAAATTCTGACAGGGATGATTATGGCTTTTTTACCTCGCACCACCTTTCATGTGCTGGCACTCGCTGGTGTTGTCGCTGTCACACTCACAGCCTGTGGTGAACAGTCTGTCGATGAGTACATGGCCAAAGCCGATACCTATCTCAGCAGCAATCAAATCAATGCTGCAGTTATTGAGCTGAAAAATGCCATACAGCAACATCCTGATGCCAATCAGGCCCGGCTGATGCTGGGTAAGATTTACCTGGACCAGGGCGATTATGCCAGTGCTGAAAAAGAATTGTATAAAGCACTCAGAAGCGCCGACGAGCAGGACACGATTGAACCACTGCTTGCCCAGGCCTATCTGGCCCAGAAAAAAACAACGGATATCATTGACCTGGCCAAACGGCCCCGCAGCCAGCAAGCTGAAGCACTGGCAGACATTTACGCGATAGAATCACTGGCTTTGTTGCTCGATAACGATCCCGATGGCGCTGAACAAGCCTTTCAGCGAGCCGAAAAAACCGGACAGATCACGCTCTACACGCGCCTTGCCAGAGCCAGCTTAGATGCCACCAGAGAACTCAATGATACTGCACTGAGCCAGGTCAGCAATATCGTACGAGTGTATCCCGCCAGCAGTGATGCCTGGCTGCTGAAAGGCCATATTGAAACCAGTATGGGTCATAACAAAGCCGCAGCAGAGAGCTATCGCAAAGCTGTAGACACCGCCCCGAAAGCCTTACAAAACACCCTGTACCTGGCACAGGCGCTGGTGAAAACAGAGCAGTACCAGGAAGCAGAAAAGTATGTCGATAATCTGCTGACGGTATTAAGCGGTCACGTACTGAGCAATGAACTGAAAGCCACCATTCTTTACGCCGAAGAGAAACAGAGTGAAGCAAAAGTCCACGCCGATTTAGCCATCCGAAACGGTTCCAGAAATCTGCCCACTTACTTGATTTCGGGTGTCGTTGCCTATAACCAGGGAAATTATGAACAGGCCAGTGAGCGATTTGAAAAAGTCGCGCCTTTTGTCTCGCAAAACCATATGATCCAACGCCTGTATGCCTCCAGCCAGCTTAAGCTGGGTGACATTGACGGTGCCATGCAAACCATGAATCAGTTCGATGCCACAGACAAAGCGAGCAGCGACTTTATCTCAGATATGAGCCTGGAACTCGCCAAAATCGGCCGTAATGATGCCGCTATGTCTCTGGCAGAAAAAGCCAATCATAACCCAACCACCAGCAAGCAGCTTCGCTTAGGATTGCTTCAGTTAGCCAGTAATGATACGACTGGGGTCGACACTCTCCAGCGCATTCTCGATACCGACCCGTCCCTCGCAGAAGCGAATTTGGGTCTTGCCTATTATTACTTAAAACAAGGCCGGGCCAACGAGGTCAAACAACTTGTCACTGCCTGGCTTGAACGCAATCCAAACGATCAGACTGCCCAGATGCTCAATGCCCTGGTGCTGCAAATTGAGAAAAAGCCCGATCAGGCGCAAGCAATCTATCAGCAGGTACTGGTAAAAGACGCCAAGAACTTACAAGCCACTTTGGGGCTTGGCCAGATTGCCGCCAGCAAAAATGATATGGACGCCGCTTTCGGTTATGCGCGCACCGCTTATTCCCATTACCCGGGAAAGAATCTGACCACCCGGACACTGTACAAATATGGTCAGCTCAGTGGGCAACTTGACCAGGCTGTATCTCTGGTTGCTTCTCAGGTCGAAGCACACCCGGATAATACCGCACTGAAATTGGATCTGGCTCGCGGTTATATGCTGCAAAAACACCCGGACCAGGCACTCAGCCTCATGACTAGTCTGACACCCCAGCAGCAAACCGCCCAAAGCTGGCGACTGCTGGGTGATATCTATTTCAGTCAGCGCGACTACCGTCAGGCCGAACCGGCTTACACCAAATGGCTTGAGCAAGATGTACTCAGCCAGCCAGCGTATATGCGCAATATCCAGATTAAAGAATTGAACAACAAAATGAGAGATAGCCTGCAACTGGCCGAAAAGGCCGAGCAGTTATTTCAGAACACGGCGATCTTTTCACTGATGAAAGCCGGGCTGCAACTGAAACTGGACAATGCCAGCGCCAGCCAGGCCACACTGGATGCCCTGCCGGACAACGTAAAGACACAAGCGTATTTCATGCGATTACAAGCCCTGAATTACCTGCAGCGCAAAGACTATACCCGAGCTGTTGAATGGCAACGGCAACGCTATGCTGCCTCACCGGGGATCGCCAGCGCCAACGATGTGGCCACTGCTTATTCATTAAACCAGCAAGCTGAGGAAGCCATTGCATTTCTGCAGGGGGTCATCAAAGAATACGGTGATAAAGCCGCGCCCTTGCGCCTGACACTGGCCCAACTGCAATTTGAGCAACAACCTGAACAGGCTATCGCGCAGTACCGGCGCATTCTGGAGCAACAGCCAGATAATGTCGTGGCTTTAAATAATCTTGCCTGGCTGTATTTATCTCAGGAAAAGTATCCGCAAGCCTGCGACAGCGCTTCCAAAGCTTTAGGGTTGGCTCAGGAGCACCCACAGATTCAGGATACCTACGGTTATTGTCTGCTGAAATCAGGACAGGCCGCCAATGCACTGCCAATGCTGGAAAAAGCCTACAAGCAGGCACAGACTAACCCTGAGATCGCCCTTCACTATGCAGAAAGCCTGCTGGCAAACAATATGAAGGAAAATGCACGAGAAATTCTCATTGGCGTGACGACGTCCGATCCTAAACTGCTGATGCTAAAGAGCAAACTGGAAGAACAAATCCGGCTGTAAACTCAACGCCCCGCAGTGCGGGGCGATAGGTTCACCCCTTTATCTGCCAGCGTGTAAGGACAAAAAATCATGCTTTTCTGTACCCGTCGAGTCACTCTGCTCATCGTACGAACTCTGCTCTGCCTCGGCTGCATGCTGCTTGCCACCGCGAACACACAAGCCGCATTGCCAGACGTTATTGCGAAAATTAAACCTTCAGTTGTCGGAGTCGGCACTTACAACAAACTGGCGACACCACGGGCTAATTTAATCGGGACTGGCTTTGTCGTCGGCGATGGCACACTGATTGCCACCAATAATCACGTTGTCCCCACTTCCATCGAAGTGGATACAAACACCGGCTTTGTTGTCTTTGTCGGGACTGGCACTTCACCGGATGTCCGCACCGCAACAGTCGTTGCACGTGACAGTGAGCACGATCTGGCATTACTGAAAATCACTGGCAGCCCCTTACCAAGCTTGCGTCTCTCTCCGCGGCCGGTGCGTGAAGGTGAAATATACAGCTTCACTGGCTTCCCTATAGGTGCAGTGCTCGGCCTGTACCCGGTGACACACAGAGGCATGGTATCCAGCATTACGCCGATTGCAGTACCGGCCCGTACAGCAAAAGAGCTTTCAGTTGCACGCCTCAAATACCTGAAAAACCCTTATGTTGTCTATCAGTTTGATGCCACAGCCTATCCCGGCAACAGCGGCAGTCCGGTCTACCATCAGGACACAGGTGAAGTCATCGCTGTCATCAATAAGGTCTTAGTGCAAACCAGCAAAGAAAACGCACTGAGTCAGCCGAGTGCCATCACTTATGCCATTCCCGTTCGGCACCTGAATCAGCTGTTAAGCTCACGCTATAAACCATGAGAAAACATGCTGAACCGATCTCACTGTATGTTTCATTGAAAGAGCGGCAATTACTGATATGGATATGGCTGCTATTCAGTTTGTATGCTGCTTCTATCGCAGGGCTGACCTTAATGCCAGCCGCAGAGAAAGGATCACTGGCCGACTTAGATACTTACGGCATATCCGGCCTGGATAAACTGCTTCATGTACTGACTTATATGCTTTTTGCCATGCTGGCACTTTGTGTCAGCCAGCAATACCGTTTCTACCTTACCCTGCTGATCGGACTGATGATTTTTGGCAGTCTGCTCGAAGTTTTCCAGGGCGTTCTTCATCTTGGGCGCCAGAGCTCTTTTTCCGATGCCGTGGCAAATCTTTCTGGAGTCATGCTGGGCGGATTGCTATCTTGGTACCTGGAACGGCATGCAGCCATGAAAAGCAGTAGAAAACGCTAAATATACGCACAATCCGCGAGAGCGTGATTATTATCCAACACCGTTCCACTCACTATTCTTACAGAACAATGGAGACTTTGAATGAAGCGCGCTCTGCTCTTTTCTGCCATGATCGCAGGAGCATCCTTACTGGCAGGCTGTTCAGACAACGAAGTCGGTGACGTCAGTCTGGGCGTATTTACCACTAAAGACATCAAACTGAATGTGCTCAGTGATCCGCTGATACCAGGCGTCACCTGCCACATTGCCAGTATTGAAGCGGATCTGGATTTTTCAGATCCCAGTGATTCATCCATTTCCTGCCGGCAAACCGGTGAAATTACCCCGGAAATGATCGCCGCGATTGATAAATCGAAATCGGGTGATGTGGTTTTCAAGAAGTCGAAAAGTGTCTTTTTCAAAACCATGAAAATTCGCCGGGTGTTTGACCACGACAGCCAGACACTGATGTATCTGTCTTATTCCACCAAAGAAACATCAGGCAGCTATAAGCACAGCCTGTCTACAGTGCCACTCTGGGGAACCAAAGCGTATCAGGCACCTGTCACACCACAAGCACAGTAACTGAAATCCTTCATTCAGGTTACTGTTTACATTCAGTAACAAAAACACATGCATACTGCATCGCAGCTCTGACAATTCACAGAGCTGCTGCAGGTGTACAGCTAGTCAGTATCTCTTCCTGCTTTCTCAATGACTTAAACCGTTATTTTTGATCACTGAGTTAGATTTTTACCGCAAATTCAATACAGTAATATCTTGACGCTCCACCTAAAGCCGCATTTAATTATTTAACAAGATAATAACAACCACGGAATGGAACATTACAATGACTTTGCCTTTACAGCCAAACACATTAAGGGATTCGCTCATGACGCAAGCATTACCTCATGAACGCATGTTGAAATGGGCAGAAGAACGCCCGGATGACATTTTTCTCCGCCAGATCATCAACCGGCAGTTTACCGACTTTACCTATGCCGAGGTCGTAGATAAGGCACTACGCCTTGTCAGCGCATTACGTGCGCAAGGCCTCATGCCAGGGGACAAGCTAGGCTTGATATCGAAAAACTGCGCTGAATGGTATATCTGCGATCTGGCTATGATGCTCGGCAGTTACATCAGCGTGCCTGTCTTTCCTACGGCAGGTGCAGACACCATAGAGCACTGTCTGACTCACAGTGAAGCCAAGCTGATTTTCATTGGTAAGCTGGATGATAACCGCGCGATCAATACCGTCTGTAACAATCTGGAAGACATCATCACTGTCAGCTTCCCGTACCCGAATACCCCAGAGTGTAAGCACTCATTCAATGAGTTAATTGACTCGCACAACCCGAGTGAAGAGCGCCCTTCCCATCAGGACAACGACGTGATGTCGCTGGTGTATACATCCGGCACATCAGGGTTACCCAAAGGGGCCATTCTCTCTTACGGTGGCTTTGCTTTTTCGGCGCAGAACCTCATTGAGCATATCGGCATCGTCGACAATGAACGTCTGTTCTCCTACCTTCCCCTGGCTCACATCACCGAGCGTGTCTATATCCTGGGCACATCAATGATGGCAGGTGTACAGGTGGCTTTTCCTGAATCACTGGATACTTTCATTGACGATGTGAAAATGCACCGCCCGACATTATTTATTTCAGTTCCCCGCCTCTGGACTGTGTTCCAGCAACGGATTCTGGAAAAACTGCCGCAGACAAAACTGAACATTTTGCTGAAAATCCCCTTTGTGTCCGGTCTTATCAAACGCAAACTGGCTGATGGACTGGGCCTGAATGAAGCGCGCGTATTAGGCTGCGGTTCAGCACCGGTTTCACCGGCCCTGTTGCGCTGGTATGAGAGTATCGGACTCAATATCACCGAAGCCTGGGGTATGACGGAAAACTATGCCTATGGCACACTCAACCTGCCGTTTCGTAGCGACAAGATCGGCACGGTAGGCAGTGCGGGGCCGGGTGTGGACATCAAGATCGCCGAAGATGATGAAATTCTGGTGCGTAGCAAAGGCCTGTTTTCTGGTTACTACAAAAATGACATCGCAACCAAAGAAAGCTTCAATGATGAAGGCTGGCTGCATACCGGCGATCTGGGCAGTCTGGATGAAGAAGGCTTTTTGACAATTCAGGGCCGGAAAAAAGACAACTTCAAAACAGCGAAAGGTAAATTCGTTTCACCGGTTCCGATTGAAAAACGCCTCTTTGAACTTTGTGGCATTGAAATGATGTGTGTGGTGGGTTCAGGTATGCCCGCCCCCATACTGCTGGCGGTAGCGCATGCTTACCCTAATTTTGACCGGGACAGATATGCGAAAAAAGTGAGCCGGGCAATCGACACCATCAATAAAGAACTGGAATCACACGCCAAGATAAAAGGTGTTCTGATGATCAAAGAACCCTGGAGTATTGAGAACGGTATTCTGACCCCTACACTGAAAATTAAACGTCATGTGCTGGAAAAACAGTATCACGATACCGGCTGTCAGTGGCCAAAAGATCAGCTTATCCAGTGGGAAGAATAAACACCGCAACCGTCACCACGGCAACAAGTGATCGTTTACCAGTGCAATAAAAAAAACGGGCAGCTTTAAGCTGCCCGTTTTTTTTGAAGACAACGAATCGGTTATTCGTAATCGGCGTACGGATTTGCCGTTGGCAATGCAATGGCTTCATCAAAGGCCGACAGAGTCAGGCTGTCCTGTGTCATTGTCACTGAGGTTTCATCCATCACAGACTCACCAAAGTCATAGCGGATTTCTTCCTGTCCCTGACAAGCCTGCTGATCATGCGCCGCGGTGACACCACGCACCTTAACATTACGTGCAAGATATTCAGCGATAGCAAGCTGCCCGTATTTCTTTTGCAGCATCGCCAGGGTTTTCTGTGGCGATAACACCAGCGCTGATGCATTGTTGCCACCAAAGCCTTTGGCATTAATGATCACGCCCTGCATATCATCACCCGCTGTGCCGGCAAAGTAATGATCCATCAAAATATTCAGATTGGACTGATGCACATCATCGGCAATATGATCAATCGTTTTAATCCCCGGAATCCAGCCGTACTGCCAGACCCCCAGAGAAGCCATCAGCTGATCGCCGGCTGCCGCACTCATAGAATGACCAACATAAGATTTAATCGCCGTCACCGGCCAGTTTTCAATGCCAAAGGTCTTTGCCACCTCGTTGAGTATGTGGCTTTCCGTAACTCGGTTTTGCGGTGTGCCTGTACCATGGGCCTGGACAAAGGTTTTCTTCACACCGTCCGGGCCGAGAATGGCCTTCGCCAGTGCCGCAGCCTTCGCAACAGTGACATAGTTGCCTACCCCCGGTGCTGAGATAGATTTCTTATTGCCGTCAGCATTGATAAATACATCGGCAGCAGAACCATAGATATTTGCCCCCAGCTTCAAGGCCAGCTCTTCTTCCATCAGCACGACAAACTGGGCTGATTCTGCCATGGTAAATCCGGCATTATCAGAAAACGGACGACAGGCACGGCGGTTATCTACGGTGTCACTGTCATCCAGCGCGCAGATTTGTGCGTCTTCAGCTAACGCACCCATCACACGAAAACCTTCCATGATTTCAGAGACCACAGGCGCTTCAGCGTTTCCGACAATCGCCACTTTGGCCGCACCACTTTGAATGTCTTGCATGCCTTGACGCAAATTGTACAGGAAGGTTGCACAGGCCCCCATGTTGGTGCCCGTTGTCCCTACGCTGTTAATCACATAGCCGTTGATGAAATCGGCCGGCATTTCAGCCAGCGATAAAGCCATCATTTTCGAGCTGACCCGGCCGCCGGTAAGCGGTGCGGCAACCATACCGGCTATGGATTGATCATCAATCTGCGCCAGCGCACTACCGGCATACACGGCAACCTCGTCAGGGCGGATATGGGTCAGTATTTCCGACCAGTCAACACCCAGGGAATTGAGCGCATCTGAGGCGCCATAAATGGTCAGTTGCAGTCCGCGCGGATGAAACCGTGAGTTATATAACTTACCCGGTTCAAAGCCACGGGGAATGTTGCCGCCACTGCTGACAGGAAAAGTGACATAATCGGCCAGCAGTGCATCCAGCTCACCGGTTACTGTGATATGGACTTTGCTGCCCTCTTCTTCCAGGCGCCAGTTCTCCGGTACATGCGCAGGCAGCTTTGATTTACGCAATGTGAAACAGATCTGTTCATTACCGCCTGAAATCGCTGTTTTATATTGCTGCAGTACGCGATCAGGATCGAAGGTTTCAATACGGCGGATTAAGGTGCCGTCCTTGATCGCCTCAATCACAGTGTCAGTGACGTCACCGTCTGCCAGGCCCATTCGGTGCGCCAGATCTTGCCAGGTTGAATGCATATCGCTGGCCGGCAGCATGTCTGCCAGCATACGTTTATAACTGTGAAAACCTGAACTACGACCTGCGGCATTGATACCGCCCATTCCGACAATCAGAGGTAATTTCATTGTATGCTTCTTGCTTCATGATTTATTTGTCTATCAGATTACCAAGTTCCACTGGTATTTCACCTGGCTTTTACGCCATAATTACTGACATAAACGCCAAACCAGATCAAGAAGACGAATTTGTGTCGGCATGAGTAACCAGCTTCAGCTCAGGTTCAGAAAAAATCACCCCGTTTCTGTCTCCATTACGTTTAAAACAGAGTGCTGACTATGAAGATTGCCTTTGTCCTTTATCCGCGTGCGTTAATCACAGGTATTTCTCTTGCTGCAGAGATGCTGAGCAGTGCTGCCAGCCTGAGGCCCAAACAGGATCAGAGGTCAAAACCCGTTTCAATTTCGGTTGTTGCAGAGAGTCTTTCACCGCCAGCGGTCAAATCCGGCCTGCGGTTACAACCGGATCTGACCCTGAAAGAATCAGGACAATTCGATTTTGTGATTTTGCCGCCCATCTGGGGCAACCCGATCTCCGCGCTGAAGCAATGCCCGGAACTGGTGTCATGGCTGACTCACCAATATCAGCAGGGCGCCAAAATTATCGCCACAGGTACAGGCGTCTGCTGGCTGGCCGAAACCGGACTGCTCGATCAGCAAGTAGCAACCACGCATTGGTACTATTACGATAAGTTTGCCGCACGTTACCCGGCAGTTGTTCTGAACCGCCAGGCGTCCATTACTGTTGCGAATGGTTTGTACTGTACCGTCAGTATCAACTCGCAATCAGAGCTGATCCTGTACCTGATACGTGAGCATTTTGGCCAAAGTGTGGCGAAAACAGTCGAAACGCATTTCGGGCATGAAATTTCTCAGTCTGATCAGCAGCCCTTCTATCAGATAGGCGGAGAAGTTCAGTTTGATGAGTCCATCGCATTGGCGCAGGACTGGCTCAAACGCAACTTATCCCGCCCCATCACAGCAAAAGACGTTGCAGAACAGTGCGGCTTGCCATTACGGACTTTTCAACGCCGGTTCAAAACCCAGGTCGGCCAGACTCCGCATGAATATTTGCAGTCTTTGCGTATGGAAGCGGCACAAATCCTGTTGCGGGACTTTGGGTTATCTGTTCAGGATGTCGCAGAACAGGTCGGTTACCGTGACGCCCATCATTTCAGTACCCGTTTCCAGCAACAGTTTACGCTGAGCCCGTCTCAGTACCGCCATATGGTCAAAGCGAAGATATACCAAGCCTGAATTACTCACTTATGAGATTCCGCATCACTTAATTGCCGGATCAATGGTTTAGCCCGCATCCCGGTCACACTGATAGTCACCCAGTCGCTATGCTATTAGTAACGAACAATTCAATAAGATCTCGAGTTGAACTGGGTAATGCCTGTCTCGATGAACTGGAAAATCAAGTGATGTATGGTCATATCCAATTGTTTTTCATACTGTTCATAGCGTACTCTGCTGCCAGTGCTCCACCAAAACCTCTGCCGACCAGCACCACAAAACTGGATAGCCGTTCCTGCCGGCTAGACCTTTACCATCTGGCCAAGAATCAGTACAACAATATTGAACCTGATTTTCAGATTGCGCTCGTCGCGGATAATGGCTTTAACCGGCGGTATGTCGCCCTGAAAGCTGATATCTCTTATCCGCTTGGCTTCGAAAACTTCAGTTATTTTCGTACCGGTCAGCCAGTTGAGATTTTTACCGCAGACTGGAAAAAGTATTACGGCAATCTGAACCTGTCAGACTCTTCCCGCAGTTATAGTATTTCCCATTTGGTCAGATTAGGCAGCACTAGCTCGCGACAAGCTTTTGACCTATTAGTCAGGCTAATCGCAGAAGATGAAGGCCGCTTTGAGTTTCGTAGTGCCAACAAGCACTATCGATTCTATCTGGAGGAAGGGCATCTGGATGATTTTCTTGATTGCCTGAGAAACCAAGTCACAAAATAAGCAGAAAAGCCGCAAGGTGTCGTCTCAGCAGTTAAAACCACAACCACTGAAATAGCGAACGCCAGCACTGTGTGCTGGCGTTCGATGTCTGGCATGTGTGAACCTTATCGGCTTTGAACCGGCTCGTACTCACCTTCAATAACGCGCCCTTTTGGCGACGTATTATCAGCTTGCGCCGCATTGAAAGTGGCAAATTCTTTCGCTAGCTTGCGCTTGAGGAATGGCTGAGCAATAAATGCAATCAATGCCATCGTCAGTCCCATGACTGCCGCAAAGGTCAGCGCAAAGAAACCTACAACCAGTGCGATCACACCAGTAAGGATATTTTTCATCTGTCACCTCATTATCAGGTACAGGAAACAGGACAATACCTGCATCCGAACACTCAGCCTCGCACAACAAAGTTGAATGCAGCTTGAACAGACCATGAGTTGTTAGCATTTTTTCGCTTACCACGAACACGAGAAGCCGCTTCAGATATACATGCCTGCATTACCTGGTTTCAGCCATTAGTCTTCGAGATCATTCACTTTTCTTATGCTCCATAAAAATTCTGCTGGACATGAAAACC
This sequence comes from Photobacterium arenosum, assembly GCF_014841115.1. Classification (GTDB taxonomy): domain Bacteria; phylum Pseudomonadota; class Gammaproteobacteria; order Enterobacterales; family Vibrionaceae; genus Photobacterium; species Photobacterium arenosum. The sequence continues at coordinate 46,388 of NZ_JACYTP010000011.1, read as the reverse complement.
TTTCTCATGCTGGAATATTGTTATGTTATAACAAAACAATTTGAAGGGACATGAAAAAAATCTTATTGCTCACCTTAGTGGTGGCGGCTGGCATCCTCATATTTTGGAAACCATCTTCGCCGGCCCACCAGACTCTGGCCATTTCCGGCCCGTTTGAATTTAACAGCCAGGATATGTCGAAAGACGGATATCTGTTTTCCCGCCTGCAAGTGGTGGAATCACTTGTCGGCATCAATGGACAGGCAGAACTCTATCCGCTGCTGGCAGACAGCTGGCAGCAAAGTGCAGACGGCCTGAACTGGATATTCAGTATCCGATCCGAAGTCAAATTCCACAATGGCAGCCTGCTGACGGCCGAAGCTGCAGCTCAGTCACTCAATCAGGCGCTTCGTAAGCCGGGTGTTATTCGCCAGGTGCCTATACAGTCGATTCAGGCCAGAGATAACCAGGTGATAATCACGCTGGACCGCCCATTCCGCGCTCTGCCTTCTGTTCTGGCGCACTACACTACCGCTATCGTGATCCCCGGTTCTTTCAGCGATAGCGGTAAGATAGTGGCACTTCAGGGCACAGGCCCGTATCAAATCGAAGAGCTGCAGCCGCCACACAAAGCTAAGGCCAGCCGCTTTTCCGACTACTGGGGCCAAAAAGCACACATTGAAACCATTGAATATTTGGCAGGCCACCGCCCTGAAAGCCGGGCATTATTGGCGCAAAGTGGTCAGATGGATCTGGTTTACACGCTGGACCCTATCAGTATTGAGAGTCTGAAAGCCGCCAACAATCTGCAGCTGCATGTGGAGTCCATGCCGCGTACTGTGCTGGTAAAACTCAACAATGCACATCCGTTTCTCAACCACAAATCGGTGCGTCAGGCATTGAGTCTGGCGCTGGACCGGGAAGGGATTGCGCAATCGGTGTTGCGTTTACCGGGCTCGGAAGCCTATCAGCTATTTTCTCCGGCATTAGGGGCCTGGCATATCGTTCAGCAAGCCACGGCTAAGCGCGACCTTGAACGGGCCAGAGACCTGCTCGCGGAACAAGGCTGGCATGCCAACGATCAGGGTCTGCTGGAAAGAGACGGCAAGGTTTTCCGTATTCAGCTTGTCACATACTCCGACCGCCCGGAACTGCCATTGATCAGTACCGCGCTCCAGGCACAATGGCGTGAGCTGGGTATTGATGTTCAGATTTCTATTGATAACTCCAGCGCGATCCCGGCCAAGCATCATGATAACAGTCTGGAAATGGCATTGATCGCACGTAACTTCGGTACCCTGGCAGACCCATTGCCTCTGCTGATGAATGACTTCGCTACTGAAAAAGGCTCAGACTGGGGACCGATGCACTGGTCTTCGCCAACCTTCAGTCACCTGCTTGCGCAGCTGGCTGCTGAGCCAGATTCAGTTAAATATCGCCAACTGGCCCGGCAGGCTGCCGGCTTACTAGCCGATGAAATGCCGCTGATTCCGGTAACCTATTACCGTCAGATTGTTGCGGTAAACGACAAGATCAGTGACTTCTCATTCGACCCGTTTGAAATCAATTACCGGGTGTCGGAGATGCAGTTCAATGATTAAGATTCTGTTTTCTCGTGTCTGCCAGGCACTGTTTGTCGCCTGGTCTGTCGGCACACTGACCTTTGTGCTGATGCGTCTGATTCCGGGTGACATCGCTTATCGTATTGCAGCAGGACGCTATGGCTACGACTACGTCGATGCCGAAGCAGCACAAGCCGTTCAGACTGAGCTGGGGCTGGATCGCTCCGGCATTGAGTTATATTTCAACTGGCTGTGGGATCTGCTGCACTTTAACCTGGGTAACTCTCTGGTCAGCGGCGAACCTGTGGTACAGGCGCTGTCTCATCAGTTAGGTCACTCATTACTGCTGGCGGCAGCAGCCACTGGTTTGTCGCTGCTCATTGCGATTCCGGTCGGTCTGTATTGCGGACGCCGCGTCAATCAGTGGAGCGACCATGTTGCACTGTTCAGCGCCATTATCATTAAAGCTCAGCCGGTATTTCTGATTGGCCTGCTGCTCGTTCTGGTATTCGCCTTACATTTCAACCTGTTCCCTGTGGCTGGTTTCGGCAGTCCGGAATATCTGGTGTTGCCCGCACTTGCACTGGCACTCAGTATGGCGGCCATGTCGAGCCGCATGATCCGCAACTCAACACATCAGGTGCTGAACGCTCCCTACTTTCAGTTTGCCAGACTGAAAGGGCTGAGCCACGAACAGGCTTTTACCCGCCACGGTCAGCTGAATATTGCGCTGCCTGTAATGGCTTTCGTTGGCATTCAGGCTGTCAGCCTGGTGGAAGGTATTGTGATGATTGAATCGCTGTTCTCCTGGCCCGGTATCGGCCATGCTTTATCTCACGCGATTTTTCGTCGCGATATTCCTGTGATCCAGGGTGCCGCCCTGCTGATGGGCCTGCTGTTTGTTGCCATCAATACACTGGTAGATATCTCACAGTACCTGCTTGATCCGCGCCAGCGGCTGGCTAAGCAGCAGGTGATGGCATGACAGTATTCACATCGCTATCCCGCAGTCAGTGGCTGGGTCTTTCTGTACTTGCCGCACTGATACTGTTCACCGCAATCGAAACACTGGTTTTCCGTGGCGATCCGGCGCAGCAATCGCTGTCTCAGGTTTTTGCTGCGCCGAGCTGGCAGGAACCGCTGGGCCGCGACCATTACGGGCGCAGTAACTTTGCCCGCCTTGGCAGCGCCATCACAACATCTTTGCTGATGGCATTGGTAAGTGTGGCGACTTCTGCGGCGCTCGGCCTGCTGACTGGCATCATCGCAGCATGGAAAGGCGGCTGGTGGGATAAAACCCTGTCCTGGCTGGTGAACATCTTGCTGTCGTTGCCGGGTTTGATTCTGGTGCTGCTGTTTGGCGCTATGGTGCCGGGCTCCTTTATGATCCTGTATCTGGCGATTTCACTGATGCTTTGGGTTGAATATTTCCGGGTCGTTCGCAGCCGTACACTGGTGCTGCTGCGCTCTGCGGAGATCGAGGCATCCCGCCTTTATGGTTTCGGCGTGTGGTACCAGTTCAAGCGCCATCTCTGGCCAGAGCTGAAAACAGATCTGTTCACTCTGGGTTGTTTTGGCGCCGGCAATGCCATTCTGGCACTGGCCTCCATCGGTTTTCTCTATGTCGGACTCAAGCCGCCCGAAGCCGAGCTGGGCCTGATGATGGTGGAATTGTTCCGCTATTACCAGCAGGCCCCCTGGGTGCTGATGCAACCCATCGCAGTGGTCTTTTTATTGGTGATGAGTTTCCACCTGCTGGCACAAGGTAAGCAGTCATGAGCATACTATTAAATGTCGAACACCTCTCGGTACAGGCACAGCAGCAAATGCTGGTCAATCCGCTTTCCTTCGCATTGCGACAAGGTGAAGCCGTCACTATTCTCGGTGAAACCGGCTCAGGAAAAAGCCTGTTAGCCAATGCCATTATCGGCACCCTGCCCGGCACACTGTCGATGCAAGGGCGTATCAGTCTGTTCGGACAGGCCCAGCAGAATTTGAGTCTGTCCGAGCGGCAGAAGCTGTGGGGAAAAAAACTCTCGGTACTGCCGCAAGAGCCCTGGTATGCACTGAGCCCGCTGATGGCCGTGGGTGAACAGGTCCGTGAAGTGCATGAGATAGTCAATAATGACCCAGCGCAGGCACAATCACAGACCGAGCGCGCGTTCACCAGCGTGGAGCTGGATCAGGACATGGCGAAGTACCCGCACCAGCTCTCCGGGGGCATGGCGCAACGGGTGGCGTACCTGTGTGCAACGCAGGCAGGCGGTGAGCTGCTGATCGCCGATGAGCCAACCAAAGGGCTGGATGCCAGCCGCAAAGATCAGATCATCGGGCAACTCGTCAGCCACAAACAACGAGGCGCCGTTCTGACCATTACCCACGATATTGAAGTCGCCCAGCGCTTAGGTGGGGAAATCATAGTGATGAGAAAAGGTGTGATTCAGGAGCGCGGTCCGGCAGAACACCTCCTGCAGCAGCCGGAATCGGCGTACGCCAAAGCATTGATTGCCGCCGATCCCCGTTTCTGGCCGCAGACAAGACTGCCGGACACAGATCAGCCGCTGATAGAAGCCGAATCGCTTACCATGCAATTTGGTGATAAAACCCTGTTCCGCGATCTGAGTTTTACCCTGGCAGAAGGTGAGATTCTCGGCATCAGCGGCGACAGTGGCTGTGGTAAATCAACACTCGCGGATCTGATACTGGGTTTACAGAGCCCCTCGACGGGGCGCATTATCAATAAACAGCAGCTCAGAACAGGTGATGCACTGAAATTGTATCAGGATCCCCCCAGCGCGCTTGCCAAAAGCGCCACGCTGCAAACTCTGATCAATGATTTGTGCCGTCACCATCAATTGGATACCCGCAATATTCAGCCGCTGATGCAGCGACTGGCACTTTCAGACGATCTGCTGAGCCGTAAAGCAACTCAGGTCTCTGGTGGTGAACTGCAGCGCTTTGCCATTCTGCGGGCATTGCTGATGAAACCTAAGCTACTGATCGCCGATGAGCCGACATCGCGTCTCGACCCTATTACGGCGGCCAGTACGCTCCAGCTGATTGTGGAACTGACTCAGGAGGTGGGTTGTGCTTTAGTGCTTATCAGCCATGACAAAATAGCGCTGGAGAAAACCTGCCACAAGATCATTGCGTTGTAGAAATAAACCGACTCAGGAAGATTGAGACAGGTGTTGAAATCTGGCAATGACAAGGGCACACCAGATTTTAACAGTAAAGCAAAAAAAGAGAGGTCAGCACGAGCTGACCTCTCTTAGCAACAGCAAACTAAGGCGCCGAATCGACCTCAGCCGGGAGATAATGTTTTGGCTCCAGTTTTAACCATTCAGGCAAAACAGTCCCAATCGAAATCGATGACCATGTACCGGAAATAATACCGATAAACATTGCGGTCGCGAAACCTTCCAAGGGTGCCCCGCCCATTAACCAGAGCGCGGCAACGGTGATCAGCGTGGTTCCTGAGGTCACCATGGTACGTGAAAACGTCGCAATCACCGCCTGATCATTGATATCCGGCGTCGGCGTTTGCTGTTTCGCCACCAGCATCTCGCGAATCCGGTCTGCAATAATGATCGAATCATTAAGCGAATAACCCAGAATTGCCAGCACTGCAGCAAATACCGTTAGGTTAAATTCCATCTGGGTCAGCGCAAAAAAGCCCAACACCAGGACGACGTCGTGCATCAGCGCCAGCAAGGCCCCGCTGGCCAGCCGCCACTCAAAACGGAAACAGAGGTAACCCAAAATACACAGGATGCACACCAGCAGTGCTAATCCTCCCTGCTCAACCAGATCCTGTCCGACCTGAGATCCCACCATGCTGTTGCTGATGATCTCCACCTGGCCGGACACCTGATGCAGCAACTGTTCAACATCGGGGACTGTCTGTCCTGCTTCTCCCCCTTGTTCTGGCAATGCGTAGCGAATTACCCAGCGCCCGTCAGCCCCGGACTTTGTCACTGAGGTGGAATCACCCAGCGCCGGTTTCAGCACATCCAGCAATTGATGGCTGGTGACCGATCGGCTGATCGCCGTCTCGGTCACCATGCCGCCGGTAAAATCCAGCCCCATGTTCAGGCCTCTGATGGCAAAAGCTGCCAGCGAAATCACCATCAGCGCGATAGACACAATACTGGTGATGTAACGGATATTCCGAATTCGGGATTTCAAATAACCAGCCATCTTTACACCCTCACATCACGACGATTGTCGCGGCCCCAAATCAGATTAATCAATGCCCGTGAAGCAAACACGCCGGTAAACATGCTGGTCAGCAGTCCCAGCCCTAATGTCAAAGCAAAGCCCTGAATAGGCCCGTTTCCGATGGAGTACAGAATCAGTGCGGTAATCATAGTCGTGATGTTGGCATCCAGTATCGTACTGAATGCACTGCTAAACCCCAGGTCTATGGCCTGAGCTAAGCTTCGGCCTTCTGCCAGTTTGTCTTTGATTCTCTCGAAGATCAGCACGTTAGTATCCACCGCCATGCCCACCGTTAGCACCAGTCCGGCGATCCCCGGCAGAGTCAGCACAGCACCCGGCAGCAATGCAATGAGGCCCAGCAGACACATCATGTTTGCCATCAGCGCGACATTGGCCACCCAGCCAAGCCGGCGATACCACAAGGCCATGAAGGTCAGCGTCAGCGCCATACCCAGTGCCAGTGCGGAAAAGCCGTTTTCTATATTTTCCGCACCCAGCGATGCGCCTATAGTGCGTTCTTCGACGATAGTCACCGGCGCCGTCAGCGATCCAGCACGTAACAGCAAAGCAAGTTGCTGCGCTTCATCCGGGGAACCCGCTCCGGTAATACGGAACTGGTTACCCAACTGCGACTGAATGGTAGCAACACTGATAACGCGCTCGCTGCGCTCGGTATCACCCCTGGCATTGGTTTTGTATTCACGGTAGACGGTCGCCATCGGCTTGCCGATATGTTTGCCCGAGAAATCGCTCATGATCTTGCCGCCGGCATGATCAAGCGAAATATTCACTTCCGAGAACCCTACCTGATCCATACCTGCCCGCGCATTCACAATATGTTCGCCACTCAGTACCGGACGTTTATTCAGAGTCACAGTGCGGCCACTGTTATCTTTCAGTCTGATCACATCACCGGAACCTGCTTCGAAATCCGATTTCACTTCATAAAATGCCAGACTGGCGGTGGCACCAATAACATTTTTAGCCTGTGACGGGTCTTGCACACCAGGCAGCTCAATGCGAATACTGTGCTCGCCCTGACGCTGAACTAGTGCTTCAGTAATGCCCAGCTCTTCAATACGATCGCGCATGATCTTCAGGTTCTGCTGCAGCGTCGCCGACTGGAAATCAAGCTTGTTTTGTTTGGTCGGCATTACGGTCAGGCTGTCTGAACCTCGTTTGACATCCCAGCCCGGATAATGCTTTTTCACATACTGGCTGATCTGGTTCAGCACCGTGGCGTCTGTTGTCTCTGCTTTGGTCTCAACGCTGAAACCATCCGTATCGTGCTGTTTGATGCGTACCCCGCGCAGATGCTCACTGCGCAGCATCTCTGTCACATCATCCATTATCGCAGCGCGCTGTTCCTGAAACGCAGTATCAAGGTCGACATTAAGCAGGAACTGCACGCCACCGCGTAAGTCCAGACCCAGCTGAATCGGGCTGAAGCCCATTTTTCCGAACCACTCAGGTGCCACGGAGACGTATGAATAGGTGATGTTATCACCTTCTTTCACCCGCTTATCCAGCGCTTCACGTGCCTTAGACTGATCAGATTCGTTATCAAAAACGATGACCATCTGATTGTTTTGCTGTTTAATTTCCTGTGCCTCAATGCCCTGCTGTTTCAGGTATCGGTTCACGCTGGCTACATGATTCAGCTCACTTCCGGCGCTGGCCGACTGGATCTGAATAGACGGCTGCTCGCCGTACCAGGTCGGAATGGCACTGAATGTCAGCATCACAACGGTTACCGCCAGCACCACATATTTCCAGGCAGCGTAATGATTCAGCACCCGTACTGATGCTCTGGTATGATTTTTCTTCATCAATATCCCCTCAGCAATGTGCCGAGTTAAAAAACAAGAAATGTGACGATGTCACTAATTTGAAAGGGACTATCAGCTGAAGTAATGGCTGTTCAGTGCCACATACATGGCGTTGGTTTCTTTCCAGCCGGAAAGACGATAAGAAGGGCGAAAATCCTGATAAGCCAGGTATCTGGGTGACTGAGCTAAACGCTGCAACAGACGGGCGTCGCTGACCTGATACCAAGGCGGAGCCAGATCAAGACGATCCGAGTCACCATCATGAACATTGTATCGCTGCGAGATGTGCCAGCGGACAGAATGAAGAATGGCGACCGCAGAGCCAGAATGCTGTGATTGAGTTGCCGGTGCTGAATCAGAGGATTTGTTTTGACGGGAAGTCGGTTCGCTGAGAACGGCATCAATCAGACGGGATTCTGCAACGACTAAGCGCTTAGCCGTCGCTTCAGTGTCTTGACCATCCAGACACGACATCGCCAGCGCAGAGAAGAACAGCGCAAAAAACGATAACAAGAACACGCGAATAATATGCCAGGACATAAAATGCCAACTCAATAATCAACAACGCACTATAATCCCGAGTGTGACGGCGCTCAAGTAAAATGTTGGCAACACGGGTTAGTTCGATAACTGGTTCAGCATTCTGGTCACGCTGCTAAGTTTTCACCGTCCACTCAGTCTGTTCGTTTTTCCTGATTCATGATTCGCAGTGTGTCCTGTAGCGCCCATAACAGAGTCGAGGTGGAGACACCCACCATGACAATCCCGTTTAACGATTCAATCGGCCCTAATAAGCGCCAGCGGTCGGACATCACAATATCGCCATATCCCAAGGTGGCGAAGTTCACACAAGAAAAATAATAAGCCGTTGCAAAATCAGTGAACTCATCTAATCCGTAAAACAGCCAGGCCCAAACACCAATCTGTACGAGGTTGCCTATGAGCAAAAGCGTCATCACACTCATCAGCAAGAGCAAACGCGACCCCAACCGCGGGCTCTCTACCCAGACATGATGACTGACATAAAAAGATAACGACACAACCAGCAGTAAACTCTGGAACATCAGGCAGAGAAGCATGACACTGATACCCAGAATAATGTTGATCAACATGCTATCCCTCCATCTGATGGACCCCCGTCAGTTACACCTGTGCTAACGATACAGAAAACGCTGATCACTTTACGATATCGGAAAGCAATCAACTTCGCCTGCTGCCAAACCGCTTACTCAGCGGCACAGCGCTGAGTCCGTGTACATAAACGCTGATTGCCACCGTCAACACAATCACTGACATGATCTGCTCATACCCGTTGAAACCAATCGCAGCCAGAGCCATTAGCACATACAGCACCGACGCAATTCCTCTTGGGCCAAACCAGCCAATAAACCAGATGGACGGCCAGTCAAGCTTTGCCCCAAGCAGAGAAACCGCAACAGGAAGCATGCGTAAAACAGTCAGGCTAGCCAGTGCATACACAAGCTCTGTCCACCCCCAGTAAGAAACGGCATCAGGCACCATTGCCAAACCAAAGATCAGAAATATCACCAGGACAAGCTGCAAACCTTCGGTTTCTGCAAATTCCTGCATCTGATGCCGGATTTCAACAGAAATTGTGCCAAGACGCAGCCCGACTCCCCCGCAAAATGCAGCAATAAAGCCGTTCCCACCGGTGCTCTCAGCAAATGCGTACGCCAGAATAGCCATAGGTAATGCCGACAAACGTAAAAAGCCTTCATCCATCCAGTCATGACGAGCTGCATGCTCTATCAGCTTCGCGCCAAGATAACCGACGGCCAGACCCACAACAGGACCCAGAGTCACTTGCATGAACAGAAAATGTAACCACTCCGATCCTTCGCCTTTTGCTTCTGCGCTCAGGATAGCCAGACAAAACAGTATCGGCGGTAACGCGATACCATCATTGAGTCCACTTTCCACACTGATTGACTGTCTGACGTGATTCGGCACTTCTTTACTTTTAACCACAGCCTGTCCCAAAGCCGCATCAGTAGGTGACAAAATCAGCGCCATCAGTGTGATTGCCCAGATATTGTTGCCGTCAAACATCCACACACCGAGTACCGTGCCAAATAGCATCGTCAGAGGTAATCCAATCAGAAGTAAACGCGCGGGAACTCTGGACGATGAATGCGAAAGCGTTTTCAAATCAATGAGTGATGCATCAGTGAACAGTACAATTGTCAGTGCAAGTTCAGCAATCAGTGTGACCGCTTCCAGCTCTGGTGCCACGCTAAAGAGGTTCAATGCCAATGGGCTTGCAAGAATACCGATACTCATGAATACCATGGGACCGGTCAGCCAATTGCGTTCCGCCAGCTTTGAAAATAAGCCAAATGCAAACAGTAATAACGCAAAGAAAATAAGCAATTCATGGTGTTGCATTCATCCTCCCCTTCTATTGCATGAAGGCACACGCGAACAGGTTTGAGTTAAATTGTAACCAGAGTTGCAGCATTCAGTATTGCGCACTGCCTGTCATTCAGCCTTAATATGGTATGGCAGCTATTCGACAATAACTCAACAGAACGATAAGATTTCCCAAGGCTGTTTCGTTTCAATTCACTAAAGATTCGCAGCCATGAGATCAATTGAATCATTGACATCAGACAAACCACTCGCGCCATCCACCTACCACGTCCAGTCGTTATAGTGTTAAGATCACTGCAATTCATTGTGACTTTGAGGGTTGTTTTCTGAGCAGGTGAACCATCATCAGAAACATCAGTTTTTTGAGGTGTGCCTTACCCGATATTGAAAAGCGCTTTCAAACTCAAAGCACTACCATTACAAGTAAAAGGTTTATTTTTCAAATGTCTAGCACAACTATCCAATGGTTTCCGGGCCATATGCACAAAGCCCGTAAAGAAATTGAAGAAGCCATTCCAAAAGTCGACGTCATTATTGAAGTGCTTGATGCCCGCATCCCCTTCAGCAGCGAAAACCCGCTGATTGCATCTTTGCGCGGCGATAAACCGGTTATTAAGGTGCTTAACAAACGCGATCTTGCCGATCCGGAAATGACAGAGCTGTGGATTGCGCATCTGGAGAAAGAGCACAATGTGAAAGCCATGGCGATCACCACAGAAAACCAGAATGAAGTTCACAAGATTCTGGAGCTGTGCCGTAAGCTGGTGCCCAACCGTGAAGAAATGGGCAAAAACATTCGCACCATGATCATGGGTATTCCCAATGTCGGCAAATCGACCATCATCAATACCCTCGCAGGCCGATCGGTTGCCATTACAGGAAACCAGCCAGCCGTTACCCGTCAGCAACAGCGCATTAATCTGCAAAACGGCATTGTGCTGTCTGACACTCCGGGTATTTTGTGGCCGAAAGTAGAAAACCCGCACAGTGGTTTCCGTCTGGCCGCTACCGGTGCCGTAAAAGATACCGCCATGGACTATATTGATGTGGCTTTCTTTACGGTGGAATATTTAAAAGACGCCTACCCGAGCCTTTTGCAGAAGCGTTACGAGCTGGAAGATGAATTACCGGAATCTGAAATTGAGCTGATGGAAGCCATTGGCCGTAAACGTGGCTGCTTGCGTTCAGGCGGCAAAGTAGATTTACACAAAGCGTCCGAGATTCTGATCAATGAGCTGCGCAATGGCACACTGGGACAAATCACCATGGAACGGCCTGAAATGATCACTCAGGAGTTGATTGATGTCGCTCTGGATAATGAACGTAAAGCGGCCGATAAAGCCAAGAACAAAGAAGAAAGACGCAAACGCTATCTGAGAAACAAGCGATAAACGCCGCATAAAAAAAGGTGCTGTTCCCCCGCTACGCGGAACAGCACCACAGTCAATCATCGACAAAATGTACCTACACTCAGTAGTCTGCAGTGGCATGGAGATCGCTTGTAATCAATGACCTGCAAGATTACAAGTTTTCACCACCACAGCCTGATCATAATAAAGCACGTATCGTGCCAACTTTTTAATTTATTGATTTTAAATAGATTATTATAATCCCTTCCGCTTACTAGCCAAAAACAACCATAAAAATTTGCACTGAATAAGTGAATCTTTGCACCAAAAAGAACTACCAGGCTTCTTTTCACGAGACTAATGCTGACAATTAGGCAAAAAAGAAATTATTTTATGCTGCCAGCCTTTTATTGGTTAAAAATTAACCACAACTATTTGATAGACAACAAATATTTACACATCTAAATAATTGGCTAAATTCTATTTTTAATACCAATAACCTATTGAAAAATAATAAACAAAACTAAAATTAACACTAATTTAACCTGATTAAACACTAACAGCTCTAAATAGCTATTTTTCCATATAATATGTGTGAGAAAAACCGGCTCTGGATATTACTTTTTCTCATTTTACCTTCATCGTTTTTCAGTCCATATTCTGCGCCATATACACAGGCATCGCCTGTAACGTCTTTGCGCAGGTCCACCCAAAGCTGTAGACCCAAACAGCTCCCCTGCAAGGCCTGCACCCTTTAATTTGGAGATTAGTGTAGTGAGTCATATCACTGCTACGCGTCAGTCCGGCGGTATTTTTGTACCGGTTGCCGGCCTGGCGATTTTTGCTATTGCATCAGGTTATCTAATGAGCCTGATCCCACTGACGTTAAGTTTTTTTGCTCTGCCTGCTTCTCTGGCCAGTTGGCTGGCCAGTACGTTTTATTTAGGATTGCTGATTGGCGCATTGCTGGTCGAAAAAGTGGTGGCTCGTGCCGGGCACAGAATTGCCTTTATCAGTTTTCTGGCACTGCTGGCAGTCACTATTGTCATTATGCCGATAGTGCCTGAACAGCTGACCTGGCTGATGGCACGCTTTGTGGCCGGTATCGCTGTGGCAGGCATCTTTGTGGTCGTTGAATCCTGGCTTCTGATTGGCGATAACAAAAAAGAGCGCGCCAAACGCCTGGGTTTATACATGACAGCCTTGTACGGCGGCGGCACTCTGGGGCAGTTTGGCATTGGCTTCATTGGTGTGGAAGGATTGCTGCCCTTTGTCAGTATTCTGGGTTTGATCGCCCTGGCGGCAATTCCCGCGCTGGCATGCAAGCAGTCGCAACCGGCTTGCGAACAACACATCAGCCTGTCTGCCCGCCAGATTTTTGCATTGAGCAAACCTGCGGTACTGGGTTGTTTCGTCTCAGGTATTGTCATGAGCTCGGTATATGGTCTTTTGCCCATTTCGCTGCAGATGCAAAACCTGACAGCAGAGCAAATCGGTGGCTTAATGGCTTCGACCGTTCTGGGTGGCATGGCCATTCAACCTGTTGTCAGCGCGTTATCCTGTAAGATGAGTAAAACCCTGCTGATGGCAGCGGCCTGTCTGTTAGGTATTTTTGCAACCGGACTGATGAGCCTTATTCCCGGTTACAGTATTATGGTGGTGGGTTTGGCGCTATTGGGTATGTCTTCTTTTGCTCTGTACCCGATTGCAATCTCACTGGCATGTGATGAGCTGGATTCATCAGTGATAGTTTCAGCAACACAGATCATGCTCTTCAGCTACAGCTTCGGTTCTGTTGCCGGTCCGTTGGTCGCCGGTACCTTTTTGGAACAAGAGCATGGACTGAACAACTTCTTCTTTGTTGCTTTGGCCAGCACGGCGGTTTATATGTTGATTGTCAGTCTGAAGCAGAAACCACAGATTGTAGCGGGTTGACAGGAAGTTTTCGGGATACAAAAATTTCTGGCTATGAAAAAGAGCGGGCGCAACTTTCGTTGCGCCCTTAGGTCTTACTTGCAGCAATCCAGCTACTAATGTGCTCCCTGCATCATTCCTTGATATTGCTGTATCCTTCAGCGTTTCCCTAAAACTCCGTCCCGGAGGTGTTCCACTTGGTCTTACCCTGACCCATTGCAACGTCCTGTTACAACTCTCTTCTCCGTCCTGGAGGTGTCCCTTACTTCTTCCCGAAGTGGTCCTTGTGTCATCCTGACCAGTAAGCATCCTACCTACTGAATCGAATCCATCCGATTGTTCCCTTCACAGTCCTTGTCGATACACCTTCCTGATGTACCTGTCTCATCCTGAGACTGCCAAAATCCGTGGCCTGTTCCTGTTCCGTTCCGTCAGTTCCTTCCGACGCGGTACAGATTACTCGATTCAGGATTCTGCGCAACGAACGGAGATCACACTTTGCATGTCAATTAAAGTAACAACGCAGTAATTAAACCTATCAGATTGAATGATAAAGATTAATTTATTTTCCATGAGAATTAACAGCAATGAAATAAACGTAATCTCCCACATCCTTGTGAGATATCTCTTACAAGAAGCAAGGGCGATATCCCAAGGCATGCCATTATCTTGCTGCTTGGCAGAAAACACTTTGCTTATTTCACTAACATTGCAGCACCAAAAACACCTGCGCTGTCCCCTAAAATCGGTTTCACAACAGGGGTTTTTAACACGGAATTAAATAAGTGCGGCATTATCGCCTGCCTGCCCTCATCGTATAACTTATCGATATTGCCAACACCACCGCCGACGATAATCACATCAGGATCCAGAATATTAATCACCTGTGCAACTGCAAGGCCAAAATAATGAATTAATCGCTCCTCCACATACCTTGCATCAACATCGCCCTGCTGAGCCCGTCGCATAATCTCGCTCAAAGATAAGTGCTCGCTGGTTCTGGCATGGTAAACCTGCTCCAAACCTGGCCCGGATATCACGGTTTCGAGGCAGCCGTATTTTCCGCAATAACAGGCTCGCCCTTCTGGCTCGATAACATTATGTCCCCACTCACCGGCTATGCCGTGCAAGCCATTAATAACTTTGCCGTTAACGACAATCCCAGCTCCCACACCAGTACCCATGATGATACCAAAAACAACGTTAGCATCAGGGCTCACTTGCTGAACCACACCTAATTGTGTTTCTGCAAGCACAAGGCAGTTCGCATCGTTAGCCAGCCTGACTTTCACGTTCAATAACTGAGCCAGGTCAGCATCCAGAGGCTGACCATTTAACGCCGTGGAATTACAGTTTTTCATTACGCCTGTAGCAGGATCCAACGCACCCGGCGTACCAAAACCCATCGCATTCGGGTAACAGCCAAGCTGCTCCGCACAGCTATCCACCAGCAACTTTATTCGCTGCAGAAGATGTGCATAGCCTTTCTCAGCCTGACTGGGAATGCGCTCGCGAAGTACGCAGCGATCATCTGAGCGTGCCATCACCGCGCACTCCACTTTTGTGCCTCCCAGATCTATGCCCCAATAATACTGATCCATTAAAAATCGTCCTTTTCCACGCCTGAGATAAAATCGACCATAATTAGAATACCCCTTCCATGACCTGATGACTGCAGGAGGTTGGTACTATGTTTTTGAAAGAAGCGAAAACCGGGGATCTGGTTGATGTGGTAGACATGGCCTCACTCACCAACCCCTTTAAGCGCCATGTCACTGTACAGTTTCAGTCCGGTGAAGATCTGGCTGATCCTGTCTCGATGGACAAACAGCACCTGGCTTTCCCGTCAGGTGAAGGGTTGCCCGAGTGCTGGATGAACGGGTATTACCGATTACAGCAACGCTAAAGGCTGCTGCGCTCCCCGGAATACAAAGTCACGGCTGACACACGCTGAGCGATCTGAGTGGTAAGCCGATTTACTGCTTCCGACAAGGCATCCACCTGTGCACTGTACCCCGGCTCTTTTAAAGGAACCTGAAAACTGAATGGCTGCACAGTTTTCAGGTCTCCGCTTTGTCCTGTCAAAATCCATTCACCACTGAAATACGCCGAACCGCTGAAATGGCCATTAAAGGCGTTTACCCTGACTTGCAGTTTAGGCACATTGGCCGTTTTTATCGCTGCCGATAACTCTGTCGGCCAGTAGCGTGACTGCTTCAGACGCAGATCACCGTTAATGCGCCGCGTGAGCTGGCGGGTAATATCTTCTGCCCACAGATTTTGCTGCGCCTGAACCACAGCCGTGTGACTGGTTTGATAAACTAGCCCTGTACCCGTCAAATGCAGCGCCATCTCAACCGGTGATATCACTAATATTGGCTGTTGTGTGACTAACGCCGGCACCGATTGCTCAGACGACTGAGGCAATAAATACGTCGTGATGTCCGATTCTTCGGGCTGACTGCTGCAACCTGTCAATACCAACCCAGCCAGCCAAACGGCAGACAGTAAACAGTGACGAAATTTCATTATTCTACTCCTGCTGCGGGTATCGGATCTTTACCTTTACTGTCTGAAAAAATCAGCGAGTTAGGTTTGTCGTTCACTTGTCTTAGTACCGGTTGCAACTCTTTCATCACCTGCTCAAACCGTATCAGCACCTGTTCGAGATTCCGGTAAGTAGCACCGTCAGAACCGTAACTGTTTAACGTCGCCTGAATCTGAGCCAGGCTGTTTCGCAGTTCCGCTGGTATGGCTTTTGTATCCTGCTGTGCAAGCAACACATTCACACTTTTTGCAGCCTGCTCGGCGGCTTTCAAAGTACGCTCTGTCGCGGCCAGCGTCTGATTCAGCCCCTTCAGAGTGCTTTCCACGGGTAAGTTATTTAGCTTATCGAGTAACAAAGCGACCTGCTTCTGAATCTCTGCAAACCCGCCGGCTTTGGTGGGAAAAACATCATATTCCTGGTAGGTCAGCAGCCTGGGATCCGGTTCTTCCGGGTAAAACTCGACATCCACCATTAATTGCCCGGTTAAGAAATTAGCGGTTTTCAATGAAGCACGTAAGCCTTCCCGAAACTGATGACTGAGATCTTCTTGTAATGCCTGCAGGTTTTCAGTCCCTACATACTCCTGCACTCGCGCGAGTTCTAATCTGGCAAGTACCGGAATTTGCTGATTGGAAAAGCCGCGAGTTTGGTTGGGCAAGCGTAAGGGCACTTTAGACACAGTACCAATGCGGATTCCGCGGTATTCAATTGGCGCCCCTTCACTCAAACCACGTACCGATTCGTCGAACAGCAACACATATTCCAGGTACTGATCGTAATAACGCTCCCGCACTTCATTCTGATTGTTGTAAAGCCGGAACCGGCTGAGCTGTTTGGTGATAAGTTCGCCAGGATCGGCGCCTTGCTGAATATTAAAACTCACGCCTCCAGTGATGAGAGATTCCACCGAACCGATTTTGAGATTAAAGCCCTCTGCCGACATGTTCAGCTCCACACCGGATGTTAACCAGAATCGGGTGCGCTTTCGAATCAGACCGTCATAAGGTTCAAAGATAAATAGCTGATAATTCGCTTTTTTAGACTGAGTATCAAAGCTGACCTGCTCCACCCGACCGACAGTAAACCCTTCGTAAAGAACAGGATCACCAACGCTTAGCTTTCCTGCCTCATTATGGGTCAGGATCAGACGTAAGCCTTTCGCATCCAACGGTGCTACCGGAGGAATATCCAGGACAGTAAATGTTCGCTGTTCATCACTCTTCACACCGGGCTGCAATTCAATATACGCACCGGATAATAAGGTTTCTAACCCGGAGATCCCTTCCTTACCGATACGTGGTTTCACCACCCAAAACCGCGTGTCGGTTCTCAACATTCTGGCGGCGTCTTTGTCCATCTGGGCGGTCGCTAAAATTGAATTGTAATCATCACTGAGTTTTACATTGGTAATAACACCCACTTTGACATTCAAAGCTTTGATTTCAGTTTTACCCACTTCGAGACCTTCTGCGGTATTGAGCTTAAGTGTTACTTCAGGGCCCTTACTGGCCAGAAACTGTATCAGCATCCAAAAGCCAATCAATACAGCAACAATCGGGACCAGCCAGATCAGTGATAGCTGTCGAATCTGACTGACTTCAGCTTTTGGCGGCGTTTGATCGCTCATGAATGGGGTTCCTTATGAATAATGGTCGTACTCGCACCTTGTTCCGGCTTGGTGGACTGAACTGTTTTTTCTCCTGGCAGCAGGTTTTGCCAGAAAACACGCGGGTCAAATACCATCGCCGCTAACATGGTTAGTATGACAACCGAGGCAAAAGACAGCGCTGCCGGTCCCGGATAAATCGCCATCAAATTCTGTAACTGCACCAAAGCAACAAGAAGCGCCACAACAAAAATATCAATCATCGACCACCGGCCGATAAACTCAGCCATCCTGTATAGCTTTAAACGCCGTATGGCTTTTCTTTCTTCATCGTCAATGTTTCGCGCTGCCGCAAAAAAGAGCCATCCAAGAGCAAAGATCTTCGCCAAAGGGATCACCACGCTGGCGATAAAGATCACCATGGCGATGGGATAGGACCCGTGATGCCAGAGCAGCACAACCCCACCAATAATGGTTGAGCCTTCTGATTTACCCAAACTTACCGTGTACATCATCGGATACAGATTTGCCGGGAATAAAAAGACAGCCGAAGCCAGCAATAACGCCCAGGCATATTGCAGGTTTTTAGCCGGGTGATAAGGGTGCAGCTTCCCGCCACAGCGAATACACCTTTGCTGGTGCCCATCAGCAACAGGGTTTAGCTGCGCGCATGTATGGCAGGAGATATGGTTATGAGAATGGTGGCTGTCGCCAGCTTTTACATCCGGCAATGGCACCATAGGGGCAAACTGCAGCCAGAGCCAGGTTCTGTCAACCATGGCAACACATTTCACAACCAGCATGGTATAAAGGCAAAATGCCCAGAATGACATGCCCAGTCCGACATCAGCCAGCGCAGCAATTTTGATCAGGCTGACCAGAATGCCTATCAGGAAAACATCCACCATCAGCCAGGGTTCGATACGAAGAGTCAGCCGGCACAAGCTTTTGACTCTGTGGCTGACACTGTCGCTATCAATCTTTCCATGTTCTGTACTTACCCAATAGAGGTATAAAACAGAGGTGATATAACAAGCCGGTAAAATAACAACAGTCATTAACAATAATAAACCTAATAAACTGTTCTCGAACTGAGCGAGCATCTGAGCAGAATGCATCAGGGTAATTTCTTGCTGAATACCTTGCACACTGAAGGACATAAAAGGAAAACTCACACTCAGTACCAGCATTACCAGGCAAGCGGTACCATAGGCAAATGTCCGCTGCTGAGGATGTTTGATGGTTTTCATCAGCAAATGCCCGCAACGCGGACAACATGCACGCTGCCCCTGTTCTAACGCTGGCAGTGCAACCACCAAGCCGCATTCCTCACACCCAGTTATCCCTGCAGTTTGCTGCTCGTGATGCATGCCGTCCTTACCTCTTTGGGTAGTCATAAAACCAGTATAGATAGGGACGCTTTAAATGAGGGTATTTCTTAAGAGATAAAGCGTTCAAATACAGAGAGATGAATCTTGCAGACGAGTATTGTTGGGACAGGCACTTTAGCCTGCTGTCCTGGGCAGACACCAATGATTCAGACGAGTAAACAACGCTTGCGTTTCAACCATAAAAAAACCAGTGGCATGCCACTGGTTTTTGCAATGTCGATACTGTTATCAAACGATTAATTTGGGTTTGAAAACTCAATCGGCAGTGTTTGCTTCACATAATCACCAGGCGCTGGACCTATGGGCGGGAAGCTTTCATTACCGATATCACGGCCAGATACCTGCTCTTCAGAATTAAAGCCATTCAACCAGGTATTCCAGTGTTGCCACCATGATCCGTCGTGGTGGGTCGCCCCCGCTAACCAGGCTTCGGGATCAGATTCAGCGTTATCGTTGGTATAAAAACCATACTTGTTTTTGTCAGGATGATTAATAATACCTGCAATATGACCGGACTCACCCAGCACGAACACTGAATCACCCTTCAGTACTTTCGAGCCGCGATAAGTGCCCTGCCACAGAGCAATATGATCTTCCTGAGTAGAGATAAAGTAAGTCGGTACTTTGATCTTCGACAAATCAATATACACGCCACCTACTTTATACCCTTTAGGATCCATCAGTTTATTTTCCAGATAGAACTGACGTAACAGTGTACTGTGACACGCTTTGGCCACATTGGTGCTATCACCATTCCAGAACAGCAGATCAAAATCAATTGGGCTGTTACCTTTCAGGTAATTGTTGACGTAATAGTTCCAGTACAAGCTGTTTTCACGCAGCAGACTAAAGGTCACACTCAGTGAGCGACCGTCCATATAGCCTTTCAGCTCATTCTGGGCTTCAATGGCCGAAATGATCGGATCATTGATATAAGCGCCAATTTCACCCGGCTGAGAGAAATCGAGGATTGTGGTAAAGAAAGTGGCAGACTTCACACGGTTACGCATACGTTTCGCAGAGCTGTACGCTAGCGCTGACGCCAACAATGTACCGCCAATACAATAGCCTACGGTATGAATTTGATTTTCACCGCTAACACTTTCGACAACGTCCAATGCTTTTAGCGCACCTTCCAATACATAGGTATCGAAATCCACATCCTGCATTGTCGCATCAGGATTACGCCATGAAATCATAAAGACAGTATGTCCCTGCTCAACCAGCCAGCGAGCCATAGAGTTCTTTTCTCGCAGATCCATGATGTAATATTTGTTGATAAACGGCGGAACAATCAGTACAGGGGTCGCATTCACGGTTTCTGTCAGCGGTTTATACTGAATAAGTTCAAACAAGTCATTTTTGAAAATGACTTGTCCTGGCGTGTTGGCAATATTATCGCCCACCTGGAATGCATCGCCATTTGTCATGCGAATTTTCAGTACATCCGCACTGGACTGCATGTCTTCATGCAGCAGTTCCATCCCTTTAATCAGATTCTGACCATTGGTTTCAACCGTCAGTTTTGCCAGCTCAGGGTTGGTGGTAATAAAGTTGGTCGGCGATAGTGCGTTAATAGCCTGACGCGAAAAGAAGTTCAAACGTTCTTTCGCTTTATCGTCTAGACCTTCAATAGAATCAATGGTCTCTTTCATCTTATTGCTGAACAGCAAATAAGATTGCTTGATGCAGTTGTAAAAAGCTTCGTTTTGCCAGGCAGGATCGATAAATCGTTTATCATCATGCGCCGGAGTAACAACATCCTGATTGTCACCAGACATAGTGACGTTTTGCAAAATCTTCATTTGGCTTTCAAACCAATCCATCTGAATTTTTGCAATAACAGCAGGCTGCGCAGATGCATTTTCCAGCCAAGCCGTTGTGTCTTCCAGATTCAATTCACTCAGCGCTTTATTGAGCGGAGTATTAATGGCTGCCTTGCCGGAATCAAACTCCTTCCACCACGCTTGGTTCATTTCCTGGAGTTTAGCAAAGTAGTCCGTGAAAAAATTCGGGTTCATCGCAATGACCTCTGCTTTTGGACTAAAAATGCCGTCCGCAAGACGGGACGGCATTAAGACAGGAAAAGAACTTAAGCGGGTGTAACTTGCTTTACATTCTCTGCTACCAGCTCTTCCACTTCAGTTTTGAAGCCTTGAGCCAGTGCTGAAAACTTGTTGCTGTCATCAACCAGTTGTTTAGACAGGTTAGTCAGGTTTTCCAGCTGTTGGCTTTGGAAAGAAGTCAGTGACTGCAGATCCTTGATTTCACTGATTGCTTTGAGCTGAGACAGACCCAAATCGCTGTAAGCACGTACCGCTGCCAGTTGAAGCTCAGTCAGCTCTTCCACGTTCTTAGTGAACAGCTTGTTGAATTTCACATAAGGTGCCAGAGATTTTTCAGTTTGCTCAGAGAAAGATTTAAACATTTCCGTATACATAATATGTTTCCTTAATTTAAGTGCTATTTTCAGCGCCAGTGAATACTGACGCCAGTTAGTTAACGAGTCGTTTAGACACTTTTCAGTACGATAGCTGTACCCATACCGCCACCGACGCACAGTGTGGCAAGGCCATACTCTGTTCCACGGCGGCGCATCTCGTGCAGCAGACTGACAATAATACGGTTACCCGATGCACCCAGAGGGTGACCCAAGGCAATCGCACCACCATTAACATTGCTACGTTCGGCCAAATCTTCGACCTTGGTATTCAAGTTGTCAGCCAGCTCATGCAACACGCCCAATGCCTGACCGGCAAAGGCTTCGTTAAACTCAAACAGACCCACTGAATCAATGTTTAAATCGGCTTTCTCCAGGGCTTTCATTACCGCAGGTACAGGGCCAAGACCCATGACTTCTGGGGCAACACCCGCTTGCGCATAACTTTCGATTTCTGCCAGCGGTGTTAAGCCATATTTTTCTACGGCGGCAGCAGAAGCCACAATGATTGCACTCGCACCATCATTGATACCAGATGCATTTCCTGCGGTTACTGAACCTTCAGGTTTGAATGCCGGGCGCAGTTTCTGCAAGCCTTCCAATGTTGCATCGGCTTTCGGATACTCATCTGTATCAACCGTTTTCGTCTCACGACGCACTTTCACTTCAACAGAAACGATTTCTTCTGCAAATTTGCCCTGTTCAATAGCAACGACTGCTTTTTGCTGGCTTGCCAGCGCAAAGTTGTCCTGTTGTTCACGGGTCAGACCCACTTTTTCAACGACATTTTCAGCCGTCACACCCATGTGATACTGATTAAACACATCGGTCAGACCGTCGTTAATCAGTAAATCAGTCAGTTGCATATTGCCCATTTTCTGTCCATCACGGATGGAAGCAGGTACGGTAAACGGAATCTGCGACATGTTTTCTGCACCAGCAGCCACCACCAACTCAGCATCACCGGCTTTAATGTGTGCAGCAGCGTCCATTACCGCCTTCATGCCACTACCACAGACCATGTTCAGGCTGTAGGCCGGAACCTGATCAGGAATACCTGCAAAAATTGCCGCCTGTCGTCCTGGTCCCATGCCCTGGCCTGCACCCACTACGTTACCTAAAATCAATTCGTCGATTTTAGCGGGGTCAACATTTGCCTGAGCGATGGCGCCTTTGATAGCAACAGCAGCGAGTTGCGCTGGCGAGACTGATTTCAGTGCGCCATTAAAGCTGCCGATTGGAGTACGTTTGGCTGCAACAATATAAACTTTGGTCATGTGTCGAGTATCCTTACTACTAAATTAGTGCATGTATAAGCCGCCATTTACCGAGAGGGTCTCTCCGGTAATATAGGCTGCAGCATCACTGGCCAGGAAGTTCACTGATGCTGATACTTCATTGGGTTGCGCCAGACGCTTCATTGGGATTTCAGCTTTAATCGCGTCCAGCACTTCTGGCTTAATTGCTTCAACCATAGGTGTACCCGTGTAACCTGGTGCAATCGCATTAACAGTAACACCGTAACGTGCTCCTTCTGCAGCCAGTGCTTTGGTGAAACCAATCATGCCAGCCTTAGCCGCCGAATAGTTTGCCTGGCCGAACTGCCCTTTCAGGCCGTTAACAGAGGAAATATTGATGATTCTGCCAAATCCGTTATCACACATTGAAGCAAACAAAGGATGAGTAACGTTAAACAGGCTATCCAGATTTGTGGACATCACCTCTTTCCATTGCTGGACAGTCATACGCTTAAACGTACTATCACGGGTAATCCCTGCATTGTTAACCAGCACATCAATCTTACCCTCTTCTTTTAAAAGAGTAGTCAGTGCCTCTTCACAATATGCAGCATCCGTAACATCCAGAGGGAATAAGCGAACTTGAGAATCGGAGTAGTTATTTTCAGCAAACCACTCTTTGGCTTTCTCTTCACCTGTTGGGAAATATGTGGCAATAACACGATAACCTGCATCTACTAAACCCTGAGTAATTGCAGAACCAATACCACCTTTAGCGCCAGTTACTAATGCTACCTTTGTCATTTACCAGACTCCTTTCCATCCGTTGCCAATACAAAAAACGCATCTCATTGATGGTTGATTTTGTATTTTTTCTGAAGAGAACCTACTGCTGTACATCTGAACCAGACTTGTTCCCTGCACCACGATTACGCAGCGTATCCACTCCACAAGTCACTTGTGTGAAGTTTCCATTGCACAATCATTATAAGAACATAAGCACATATAGATATCAACACAGGGAATTCATTCTATTCATAAAATCCCTATATGGAATCAACTAAATTGAAATTAATCGATTACATAGTAAGTTCGATTTGTTAACGGAATATTTCAATGCATAAGAAATGCCAAGTTTACAAAATGCTATGAATCAAGCCGTTTCACGCTTCAGGATTAATTCTTTTGCCGTAAAATTCGATTCATCGCACTTTATTAGTGCAAGGTTGCACCAGTTTTAAGCTGGTACATAAATAAGTGTTGAGAACGTGATTTTTAATGGGCAGGTAAAGAAATGCAGCATTAGTGCAACAAAAAAAACACATCTGACCTCACGATAAACAGTTTTAAGTAATTCATTATTTTTCCCTGTTTTTCATTTTTTATCAGATTAGTGACAAAAATCACCTTGTAATGTAAAAAAGTGAAATAACATTTATCATTTGCTTGATATTTACTGTGAACTTCACTGGCGGAACAAAGTCGAATACCAATAACGTCATTCTTTTTAATACGTTATTGGCGTATACAACACGCCTCATAGTGTGCAGGACAAACAGTCGCTCCAAGGGATAAAAACACATGCTTGCAAAGACCTTCCAACAACTCGATCAATACTTACAACAACAGGTCATTGGCCAGGCCGAAATGGTGCAACAATTACTCATTGCACTATTAGCAGACGGACATATCCTCGTAGAAGGCCCTCCGGGGCTGGCCAAAACACGCGCAGTCAAAACTCTTGCCGAATGCATTGAAGGCGATTTTCACCGTATCCAGTTCACGCCGGATCTCCTGCCCGCAGACTTAACGGGGACCGATATTTTCCGCCCCGAAACCGGCGAATTCGTGTTCCAGCCCGGCCCAATCTTTAACTCGCTGTTACTGGCCGATGAGATAAACCGCGCGCCTGCAAAAGTTCAGGCCGCGATGCTTGAAGCAATGGCAGAAAAGCAGATCACCGCAGGCAGGAATACCTATCCTCTGCCAGCATTATTTCTGGTGATGGCGACACAAAACCCCATTGAGCAGGAAGGGACTTATCCGTTACCCGAAGCCCAGCTGGACCGTTTTTTACTGCAACTGAACGTTGATTATCCAAATGCCGACAGTGAGCTTGCTATTTTACGGCTGAACCGCGGCGAAGCACTGGAAGACAACATCCCCAAGTCTTCTGAAGCCGTGCAAATCAGTCAGGCTGATATCTTCAGTGCCCGCAAGGAAGTACTGCAGATCCATATGGCAGAAGACATTGAACACTATATTATCCGCCTCATCATGGCGACACGCGAACCAAAGCGTTACAGCGATGAACTGGCAGCCTGGCTGCAATTGGGGGTCAGTCCAAGGGCAACGCTGGCGCTTGACCGCTGCGCACGGGCATACGCCTGGTTAAATGGTCGGGATTTTGTTACGCCGGACGATGTGCAGCGCATGGCTTATCCCGTACTGAGACACAGGTTACTGCTCAGCTATGAAGCACAAGCTGAAGGCATCACCCCGGACAGCATCGTTCATTCACTGATTCAGCAGGTAACCAGTGCATGATAAAAGCAACGGCGAAAACACCCCCTCTGCTGCCACCGCACAGTAACGGGTATGAATTGTGCCTTGCCGAGCTGTTACAGTACAAAAATCAGTCCGTTAAGTGGCTCCCTCCAGCTCGCAGCGTGTGGTCTCAACTCAATGGACAACATCAAAGCCGGCAAAAAGGCCGGGGTATGAATTTCACTGAAGTGCGCCCCTATCAGGCCGGTGATGACATTCGCGCGATAGACTGGCGTGTCACAGCCCGGACAGGAAAGACCCATACCAAATTGTTCAGCGAAGAACGCGAACAGCCTGTGATGTTACTGATTGATTTCAGTCAGAGTATGCGCTTTGGCAGCCAGCTGTTGCTGAAATCGGTACAGGCTGCTCACTTTGCCAGCCTGCTTAGCTGGCTGGCCGTGCAGCAGCAGGATCGCATTGGTGCACTGGTGTACAACGGATACAGGTTAAGTGAGTGCAAACCGACGGCTCGTCAGCAAGGTCCGCTGGCAGTTATCAATGCCATGATCAACATGCATCAGAGCAACTCAAAAGCCTCTGAGGATAACGGGCTGACATTTTCTGATGTGCTGCGCCACATGCACCACCTATGCCCTAAAGGCAGTGAAATTGTCATTCTGAGTGATTTCTATGCTTTACAGACCAGTGATAAAAAGCGGCTCAGTCAGTTAAGAAGCCATAACAGAGTGCAGTTTGTGCACCTGTTTGATCCTCTTGAGCTGGGTGACACGGGTTTTCGCGGCGGTGAATTCGTCACTGACAGCCAGCAGTCGGCCTGGATTAATTTTGGGGCCCAGCGAACCCGGGAGCAAATGGCACAGCAATTTTCCCGTCACCTGCAGAACCTGACAGAGCTGGCTTCATCACTGGCAATACCTCTGCATGCTGTTTCTGCTGGCATTCCGTTATTGAAACAAATCGGGAGCACTCAAGCGCTTCACCCGGCGTCTGAGCCTTCTGTACAGAACAAGATGTAACTTTTATGGCACAAACACATACGCATCCATTGCAGCTGGCCGATCTCCACTTGCCAGCTTTGCCGGATCCCTGGCCTCTGGCCTGGGGATGGTGGGCAAGTGCTTTGCTTATCATTATCCTGCTTGCCCTGCTGTATTTGGTCGTGAATCAGCTCAAGGCCAGACGCGGGTTAAAGGCTGGTAAAAAACAAGCATTAAGACAACTCAAACACGCTCAATCGGTGTCAGAATTGAACACCTTACTCAGACAGGCCGCACTTACCTACTTTCCCCGTGAGCAGGTGGCGGGGCTGAGTGGCCATCAATGGATGGCATTTTTAGATCATCAGTTACCCGAACAACACCGGGGATTTGTGTTGCTGAATGATGCATGGACACAGGCTCTTTATGCCTCAGAAACCAGAGATGACATTCGTGATGCCTGCCGGCATCAGGCTGAGATCTGGTTAAGGCACGCCCTTCCGCCCCGTATCCCTCAACATACCCCAGCGATGAAAGGGGATGCAGCAAAAGAGGACAGGCATGTTTGAATTTGTATGGTGGTGGCCGCTCGTATTGCTTCCTCTGCCCTGGTTTATCTACCGCTTTACCAGGCCGGTTCAACCCGAGGCAGTCATCACATTGCCGGTACTGCCGGAAAATCTGGTCAAAAAGCCGGTTCGACGCTGGCAAAGCATTCTGGCTCTGCTGTGCTGGGTCAGTTTGCTAGGGGCGCTCGCCAGGCCAGTCTGGTTTGGTGATCCCGTTCAAATACAGCCTGAACACAGAGACATGTTACTGGCTGTCGATTTATCCGGTTCAATGTCAATTGAAGATATGGTCGATGGTCAGGGTAACACTGTCGATCGCCTTACTGCGGTAAAACAGGTGGTAACCGACTTCATCGGCAAGCGCCAGGGCGACAGGCTGGGTTTGGTACTTTTCGCCAATCATGCCTACCTGCAAACACCATTGACCTTCGATCTGAACACGGTAAAGCAGCAATTAGCCAGAACTGTGCTCGGACTGATCGGGCAAAGCACCGCCATTGGTGAAGGGCTGGGCATCGCAGCGAAAAGTTTTATCAACAGTGACGCCGAGCAACGTGTGATTATCCTGCTCAGTGACGGAGCCAATACTTCCGGGGTGATCAATCCGATGGAAGCGGCAAAGCTGGCCGCTGAGAACAAGGTCAGAATATACACAGTCGGCATAGGTGCCGATGAAATGGTGCAACGCAGTTTCTTTGGTGATCGTATGGTTAACCCCTCGCAGGATTTGGACGAGCATGCGCTTACCCAAATCGCAGCCCTCACAGAGGGTCAGTATTTCAGGGCAAGGAATCCGCAGGAATTAGCCAGCATTTACCAGTCAATCAACGATCTGGAGCCGGTATCAACCGCTCAGCAAACCTGGCGGCCAAGAGAGGAGCTGTTTCGTTTCCCGCTGGCAGGGGCACTGCTCTTCAGCGTCCTGCTGGCAATCCGTTGGAGGCGATATGGCTGATTTTACTTTCTTACATCCCTCTTGGTTACTCGCATTGATTCCGTTAGCCGTCCTTTTACTCTGGCTGGCTCAACGCCGTGCACAGTCCGGGCTGATTGCTGCGCACCTTCAACCCGACAATAAACCCTCCTCTCAGCGAGTCCGCGTGCTATCGCTTCTGCTCCTCAGCATCGGATGGATACTGGCGGTGATTGCGATGGCCGGCCCCAGCTGGCAAAAACAAATGTTGCCCGCCTCTAACCTGAGCGGCGCCAGAGTGATTATCATGGATATGTCGAACTCCATGTACGCGACCGATCTGCCCCCTAACCGTCTGACTCAGGCCCGCTATAAAGCCATGGACCTTCTGCCCTACTGGCAGGAAGGCAGCACAGGCCTGATAGCCTATGCCGGAGATGGCTACATCATCAGCCCGCTGACCGCAGACAGTACGACATTGACTCACCTGATACCGGGATTATCCCCTGCTATTTTGCCTATTCAGGGTAGTAACGCTGCCGCAGGCGTGAAAGCCGCCATCGATCTGCTCAGACAAGCCGGGCACCCTCAGGGGGATCTGATCTTGATCACCGACGGACTCAGTGAGAAAGAAGCTATGCAAACTGACCAGTTGCTGCAAGACAATCAATACCGCTTGTCCATTCTGGCTGTCGCTACCCCGCAAGGTGCACCAGTCACTATGCCGGACGGCCGGCTGTTACAAGACAATCAAGGCAACACGGTTTTGAGCAAAATGCATCCCCGGCGGCTCGAAACACTGGCAGCCAGCCATGGTGGCATCATGGTGAGATGGCGGGGTAATGATCAGGATATTCTGGCTCTTATTGAGGCTACGACTCATCTCACAGCGCAGTCTGAACAAGCGCAAAACAAGACCATTGAGGAAAAACTCAATGGTGGATTCTGGCTGTTGATTCCGCTGATCCTGCTCTTTTTGCCCGCCTGCCGCAAAGGCATCGCATTTTCCTGTTTACTGATCGTTTTCCTGCCGGTTGAGAAAAGCGTTGCGTCTCCCTGGCTAAATCAGGATCAAGACGCTTATCAACACTATCAGCAACAGGAATATCAGGCAGCGGCGGATCTGTTCCAGTCACCCGCCTGGCAAGGAGCGGCCAAATATCAGGCGGGCGATTATGAAGGCGCCATCGAATCCCTGTCAGGTTTAACTGACCCGGCCTCTCGTTACAACCTGGCCAATGCGTACGCACAAGCTGGCCAGCTGGATAAGGCCCGCGATATCTATCAGGACTTGCTGAACGCAGATCCGGATAACACAGATGCAAAAACCAATCTGGATATCGTCGAGCAGCAGCTCAGCCAGCAACAAGCGAACCAGCAGAGTCAGCAAGGTCAGCAAGGTCAGCAAGGCCAAGGATCGCCGTCCGGGCAACAAGCTGGCAACTCATCCCGAGATAGCAATGTACAGTCTGCTTCAGGGCAGCAGCCATCCAGCCAGCAAAATAGTCAAACCGGCCAGTCTGGTAACGCCAGTCAGTCTGACCAGACAGCTTCTGCGTCTGCTGGCGATGCGCAGCAAGAAAGGCAATCACGGCAAGATGAACAAAGCCAGCAGGCATCGGGTCATAATGATGACAGTGCCGGAGAAGTATCCCCTCCTTCGGCTGACGGTCAGCAGCCATCACAAGCGGGACATCCAGTCCAGGCCGGTTCAGATCCTAACCCAGCCAATTCCGCTGGCAATGCAGCCCAGTCGCGCATTGAGCCCGCTGGCGAACAAGCCAATGCAAACGCTGAGAAAAGCGAGCAGCCAATAGCCGGTAATAATGAAGACGTTAGCGATGAAGACAGTGGCGATGAAACCAGTGGCCTGAGTGCAAGCCATCCGACATTAAAAAAACTGGAGCAGATACCAGACAGCACCCGGGAATTGCTCAGGGCTCAGATCATTCTCCAGGCAAGAGAAAAGCCAGCCCCGGACGCACCTGAAAATCGTTGGTAGCCACAGACAGTTACAGAAGCAAGGACTCACAATGCATTCTAAGTATGTTACTTTTCTTTCCGCATTTTGCCGGACAAAGCTCTGGCTAAGTGTCGTGCTGCTGATTGGCAGCCTGCTCTCTTATTCGGCGTATGCCGCCCAGGTTGTGGCCACTGTGTCATCCAACCAGGTTGGGGTGAATGAGATCTTTGAGCTGACAGTCAGCATAGATGACAATGTCAGCGCCAGTGCCCTTGACTTATCGCCACTCAACAATGATTTCATTGTCGGTACTACCAGTACCCGCTCCATGAACCGTTTTATTAACGGTTCAGTGTCGAGACAAACCCAGTGGCAAGTGTCGCTCGCTGCCAAAGCGAAAGGTGATTTCACCATTCCGGCCTTTCGTATTGGCGCGTCCGCGTCAGATCCTATCCGGATTCAGGTCAGTGAGCATTCAGATGCTGCCGCTTCCACTACCGATCTTGCAATTGAGGTCAACGGGCGTATGGACAAAAGCCGCCTTTATGTCGGTGAAAGTCAGAGCTACATGGTACAAATCAAGCTCGGAGAACAGTTGGAAAAAGCCAGTTTAATCGCCCCTCAGGGCGAAGGACTGGAAGTGGTTCAGGTGGGTGATGATCACCAGGCAGATACCGTACTGAATGGCAGACGCTACACCATCATTAACCGTAAGTACCGAATCACAGCAACCAAACCGGGTGATATCACCCTTCAGGGCGCCAAACTCACTGGCACAGCCTTCAAAAGTGACAGCAGCCGGCGTTTTGGTATGCGGATCCCCGTCAATATTCAGGCCGAACCTATGCCATTGACTGTCCTTGCTGAGCCTGATGACTATAAAGGGTTGTGGTTACCAACTGCAGATCTTCAACTGGAACAGACATGGAACAAGGACGAGCCGCACATTAAGGTGGGTGAGCCGGTTTCGCGCACCCTGACACTGAAAATGAAAGGCACACCACAAAGTAATCTGCCTGACTTATCCCTGATCTACCCTGACTCAGTCCGGGTATACAGCGAGAAACCCGTTTACCAACAAGAGAACGATTACAGTGTCATGACGCTGAAACAGGTCATCATACCCCGCAGGAGCGGAACGATTACCCTGCCATCTTTGACAGTTAACTGGTGGAATACCGATAAAGGGGAAAAAGTCATCAGCCAGGTTGAAGGTAAAGTGCTGCAGGTTCAGCCAGATGCCACAGCCAGTATTCCCGGCGCCATGCGTCCATCGGATGAACACAGTAACGGTGCCTCACAGGCCGGGATCAGTAATCCGCAGGGTAGCAATGCACATCCTGCTGCCGTGAATCAGCAGGTTCAGGGCGTCTCTGCCTGGTGGCCCTGGCTGACGCTGGTCGTCACCCTTCTCTGGCTTGGTACTCTGATGATGTGGCTGCGGAGCCGAAAACAGCCTCCACTTACCACAGAATCCGTCAGTTCTGCCAGTGCCAATAGCAGCATCTCAGACAAGCTGATCGCTGCAGTGACAGCATGTCAGCCCATGCAGGTGCAAACTTACTACAATGCCTGGGATAAATCGCACCTGCCAGCGAAACACCGACAACAACTGGATCAGGCGGTTAGCGCCATGATGGCTGCATATTACAGTGAGTCCCCGCAAACGTGGGACAAGAGTGATCTGCTGGCTCTGCTGCAACGCCAGCAGAAAAGCCGCAAAAAGGCGCAAACGGCCAATGAGCTGGAGCCTCTGGTGCCTGAGATACCGGCGGCAGACCGAAAATGACTCAGCTGACCCGTTAAGATGCCTGCTCTCAGAGCGCGAGTTTCATCCGTCCTTGTGTGACTGTGAGGAGCCGTGACTGAAAGATTGCGTGATAGTTAATCCTGCCTTCGGGCAGGATTTTTTATTTGTTCAGCATCCAGACTCAGAGCAAGGTTTGATGGACACTGCCTAAAGCGGAATAATAGCAGGCCAATACCGCCAGAAGCAGATAAATGTTAGTGATAAACCGCTCACAAATATCAGCGTTCAGTAACGTTAAAAATGTGTAACCTAAAAGTTTCTAAAAAGAGTAGTGGAAATCGTTCGATTATCCTGTTAAAAAACCTCCCGCAAACAACATAAAACGCTTCCACACCAACTCAAAACATTCAGGATGTAGTATGAGTCAACCACAACCATTCCTAGCTAAAATTGCCAATGGCAGTCTGGTTATCCAGATCCTTATTGGTATCGTGGCAGGTATCGTCCTAGCCGCTGTCTCAACTGATGCCGCACTGAAAGTCGGTTTCCTGGGCAGCCTGTTCGTCAGTGCTCTGAAAGCTGTAGCTCCTGTGCTGGTGTTCATTCTGGTTGCATCTTCGATTGCAAATCAGAAAAAAGGCGCACATACCAACATGAAGCCCGTCATTATGCTGTACCTGTTCGGTACACTGATGGCCGCCTTAACTGCCGTTACCATGAGTTTCCTTTTCCCGACTACTTTGACTCTGGACGCAGGTACTGCAAATCAGGCTGCTCCTGAAGGTATTGCAGAAGTACTGAATACTCTGCTGTTCAAAGTTGTTGATAACCCAATCAACGCTCTGCTGACCGGCAACTACATTGGTATTCTGGCATGGGCTGTAGGTCTGGGCTTTGCTCTGCATTCTGCATCCGATGCGACCAAACAAGTGTTCCACGACATGTCTAACGGCGTCACGCTGATCGTTCGTTTTGTTATCCGTCTGGCACCTATCGGTATCTTCGGTTTAGTATCACAAACCTTCGCTGAGACTGGCTTCTCTGCTTTGTCCAGCTACGCGCACCTGCTGGCCGTACTGCTTGGTTCAATGGCGATTATTGCCTTTGTGGTTAACCCGGTTATCGTGTTCTACAAAACTAAACAGAACCCATTCCCTCTGGTTCTGAAGTGTATCCGCGAAAGTGGTATCACCGCCTTCTTTACCCGTAGTTCAGCGGCAAATATCCCGGTGAACATGCAGCTGTGTAAAGATCTGGATCTGCACGAAGATACATACTCAGTATCGATTCCTCTGGGCGCGACCATCAACATGGCAGGTGCAGCGATTACCATCACTGTTCTGACTCTGGCTGCTGTCCATACGCTGGGTATTCAGGTTGATCTGGGTACTGCCCTGCTGTTGAGCGTGGTGGCTGCCGTGTCTGCATGTGGTGCATCCGGTGTTGCCGGTGGCTCTCTGCTGCTGATCCCACTGGCTTGCAGCCTGTTCGGTGTATCCAACGAAGTTGCGATGCAGGTTGTTGCTATCGGTTTCATCATCGGTGTTATTCAGGATTCAGCTGAAACAGCTCTGAACAGCTCGACTGACGTAATCTTCACTGCGGCTGCATGCCGTGCTGCAGAAGCGCAAGAAGCCGCTGCTAATCCAGTTAAAGCCTGAGTATAACGCTTAACGCTTTATCTGAGCATCTGACATTAGCACCTAACAACAATGGCGACCCTAAGGTCGCCATTGTTGTATGAATGACTTAAAAAATCATACGATACCAATCAGTTTTGTAATGTCTCCAACTGCTTGTCTAAGGCATCTTTGGCCTCTGCGGCCTGATCACCCATATCCTCAAACAGATCCTGCGCCTCCTCCATCGGACGTGCGTTCATCGCATCTTCGATCTGATCTTTATAGGTCACTCCGATATAAATCCCCAGGCCCACCAGGGCAATCACAATGTATTTCAACATAGCTTTCTCACTGTTATTTGTGTTTATTAACAAGCAGTATACCGCCAGCACAGACCATAAACCTGCCAATTCGCTCCCAGAAAGCCAATACCAGAGTAAAAACATGTGCCCGGCTTAACCTGAAATTGGCAGTTGAATCAGTCACTCTGCGCCGCACTGCTGTTCCCAAGTCCTACTTGGGTACAGGATCAACAAGTAGTGGATACTGACACCTGACTCAACATTGTGCACCAGCTCATCAGCTTGCACCACAAATGGACAGTTCCGCAATACTTTCCCAATGCGCCTTCAACTCTACCAAGGTAACTTATTGTTTTTCATTTACTCTTTTATTTTTATCTGAAGACGATTTTCTGGCCTGCCCCTTGCTTCTGTCTGTAACAACACTAAAAAGGAGCAAACATAATGGATAAAAAAGCAGTGACACTTAAATGGGCAGCACTTGCCGCCTCAATGGCTTTATCTTTCAATGCGTTAGCCGCAGAAGGCACCATTAAAGTCGGTATCCTTCATTCTCTCTCCGGCACCATGGCGATCAGTGAAACCACTCTCAAAGACACTATGCTGATGCTGATCGACGAGCAAAATAAACAAGGCGGCGTTCTGGGTAAAAAGCTGGAGCCTGTTGTTGTCGATCCTGCTTCTAACTGGCCGCTGTTTGCTGAGAAAGCGCGTGAGCTGATCGAGAAAGACAAGGTGGATGTGGTGTTCGGCTGCTGGACATCTGTCTCTCGTAAATCTGTGCTGCCCGTTTTTGAAGAACTCGACAGCCTGCTGTTCTATCCGGTGCAGTACGAGGGAGAAGAATCGTCCAAGAACGTTTTCTACACAGGTGCGGCACCCAACCAGCAAGCCATTCCGGCTGTAGATTATCTGATGAACGAGATGGGCGTGAAACGCTGGGTGCTGGCCGGTACCGATTATGTCTATCCGCGTACCACGAATAAAATCCTGGCGGCTTACCTGAAAGATAAAGGGGTCGCCGACAGTGACATCATGATCAACTATACGCCGTTCGGTTATTCCGACTGGCAGTCAATCGTCTCTGATATCAAGAAATTTGGCGCAACGGGTAAGAAAACGGCCGTTGTTTCCACCATCAATGGCGATGCCAACGTTCCCTTCTATAAAGAACTCGCCGCTCAGGGGGTCGAAGCTTCAGACATTCCGGTGGTTGCCTTCTCCGTCGGTGAAGAAGAATTGTCCGGCATGGATACCTCGCCTCTGGTTGGCCACCTCGCCGCCTGGAACTACTTCATGAGTGTGGACACAGAGCAGAACAACGAGTTTGTCGAAAAATGGCATAAGTTCATCAAAGATGACCAGCGTGTCACCAACGATCCGATGGAAGCCTCTTATCTGGGCTTCAACATGTGGGTGAAAGCGGTCGAAAAAGCCGGGACAACAGCTTCCGATGTAGTACAGGATGCCATCATTGGGGTGACTGTCCCGAATCTGACCGGCGGTTATGCCACCATGATGCCGAACCACCACATCACCAAACCGGTGCTGATTGGCGAGATCCAGGATGACGGCCAGTTCGTGACAGTATGGGAAACCAAAGACGAAGTGGCCGGTGACGCCTGGTCCGATTTTCTGCCCGGTTCAAAAGACTTGTTCGCCAGCTGGGAAAAGCCCATGTCCTGCGGCAGCTTCAATGTTGTCTCAGGCAAATGTGCGGGTAGCAATCAATAACACCTTCCCGCGTCACTCAATCGTCCGGCCCGGATTGCCGGACGATTGGACCTGTTCCTGCACTCACGGACGACACTCATGACCAAACAGCTACTGTCTGGACTGCTGACTTTGCTCCAGACTTCCATCGCTTATGTTCGGCAACTGCTGATGCTGTTGATCTGCTTGCCTATAGTGGTTTCGACGGCTTACGCCAGCTCAGTCAACAACTTCACCGATGTGGAAAACAGCTTCGCCCAGCGCAATTTCGAGCGCAAAGCCGAAGCCATTGAATGGTTGATTACACAGCACCATCCGCAAACCAAAACCATTCTTGATGGCCTGCTCAATCGCGCCATTGCTTACCAGAAACACACTCACGCTCTGGTACTGTTACAGGATAATCGTAATGCGTTACTGCTAAGCAGTAATAAGCCGGTGACGCTCGATAACCCGCGTGATTACAAAAAAGTGGCCATCAATAATGCGCTGCGCACTGCGATTCAACGGCGGCTTTCCACACTTGATGTGAGCAGCACTGATCTGTCTGTCCGATTAGCAGCAGTCAAGGCGCTGACAGGCAACACCGAATCGGACATCATTGAAGCGCTTCGCCAGCAACTGAGCCAGGAAACCAGCCCAGAGATCAAAGCGGCCATAAATCTGGCGCTCAACATCGCCAGACTGGGCCAGTTCAGCCAGGCCACTGACAACGAGGCCGATGATAACCAGCGTGGCGGTGCCGCAGACAGCAATGCAAGCCAGCTGGCCTTGATTCAGTCGTTATCAGATGCCGCCCACCCTGCCGCGCAACGCGCTCTGGCTCAAGCCGAACCCCTGGCAAAAGATCCCGAGATTCGCAGCGCACTGACACGTGCGCTCAGCGCCTATGAGCAGCGGCAACGCGTCTACAACGGTGTCGAAACCCTGTATTTCGGATTGAGCATGGGGTCGGTGCTGGTGTTGGCCGGTATTGGTCTGGCCATCACTTTCGGGGTCATGGGGGTGATCAATATGGCCCATGGCGAGCTGATTATGCTGGGGGCGTATACTACCTATGTGCTGCAGCAACTCATGCCCCAGCAAACGGCACTGGCCCTGCTCCTTGCCATTCCGGCGGCTTTCGTGGTGTCGGGACTTGTCGGCGTCGCCATTGAGCGCAGCGTGATCCGCTTTCTGTACGGCCGCCCTTTGGAAACCCTGCTGGCCACATTCGGCATCAGCCTAATCCTGCAACAAGCCGTTCGCAGTATTTTCTCTCCGCTGAACCGCTCAGTGACGACGCCGGATTTCATGAGTGGGATGCTGGAAATCACCCCTATGCTCAGCCTGACCTGGAACCGACTGATCATCATAGGTTTCTGTATTTTGATCTTTACCCTGTTGCTGCTGGTGCTGAAAAAAACTTCGCTTGGCCTGCAGGTTCGCGCCGTATCGCAAAACAGAGGCATGGCCCGAGCAATGGGGGTCAGATCCGAATGGGTCGATGCCATGACGTTCGGACTGGGATCCGGCGTTGCCGGTATCGCCGGAGTTGCGCTTTCCCAACTGACCAATGTCGGGCCGAACATGGGCCAGAGCTACATCATTGATTCCTTCATGGTGGTGGTATTTGGTGGTGTCGGCAACCTGTGGGGCACCTTGGTTGCCGGCCTGAGCCTGGGCATTTTCAACAAGATCCTCGAACCCTGGGCCGGTGCCGTGCTGGCGAAAATTCTGGTACTGGTTTTTATCATTCTGTTTATTCAAAAACGCCCGCGTGGCCTGTTCCCGCAACGCGGCAGAGCCGTTGAAGGATAATAAAAGGATTCATTATGCTGACCTCAATACTCAGACAGGATCGCGGAGGACAGGTGTTGCTGACCCTGTTGATTGCGGCCGCGGTCATCGTGCCTGTCCTCAATCTTGCTGTCCCGCAGGGGCATCCGCTTCATTTGGAAACTTACACTGTCTCGTTGCTGGGCAAATACCTGTGTTACGCCTTATTGGCATTGGCCGTCGATCTCGTCTGGGGTTACCTGGGCATTCTCAGTCTGGGCCACGGTGCTTTCTTTGCCTTGGGCGGATACGCCATGGGTATGTACCTGATGCGCCAGATTGGTGATCGGGGGGTGTACGCCAACCCCGAACTGCCGGACTTCATGGTCTTCCTGAACTGGACAGAATTACCCTGGTTCTGGCACGGGTTCGATAACTTCTGGTTTACCTGCCTGATGATAGTGCTGATCCCCGGGGCACTAGCGTTTGTGTTTGGCTGGCTGGCCTTTCGCTCACGGGTGTCTGGGGTATATTTGTCTATCATGACACAGGCACTGACCTTTGCGCTGATGCTGGCTTTTTTCCGCAACGAGATGGGTTTTGGCGGCAATAATGGCCTGACGGATTTTAAAGACTTGCTTGGTGCCGACTTGCAGGCCGACACCACGCGAATGGCCCTGTTTGTTGCCAGTGTGCTGGCCCTGATCCTTGGCTATCTGGTTTGTCGCGCAGTCATCGCCAGCCGGTTAGGCAGTGTGGTGATCGCCATCCGCGATGCCGAAGCCCGCACGCGCTTCATTGGCTATAAAGTGGAGCATGTCAAACTGGCGATTTTTGTCTTGTCCGCGGTGCTGGCAGGCATTGCCGGTGCACTGTACGTACCGCAAATTGGCATCATCAACCCGGGAGAATTCGCCCCGCTGAACTCCATTGAAATCGTGGTATGGGTCGCGCTTGGCGGTCGTGCCACTTTGTATGGCGCCGTCATCGGTGCAGTACTTATCAACTATGCCAAAAGCTGGTTCACGGTGGAGTTCCCGGAAGTGTGGCTCTTTGCTCTCGGCAGCCTGTTTGTCCTCGCCACCCTGTTTCTGCCCAAAGGCCTTGCCGGCCTGCTGCAACGTCGGGAGGTATCCGCATGACAACAGTCACCACGCTTCACCCGAGCACAACGCCATCACGGCTGGATAAGCTGCTGACGCACAATCCGTTACAGCCGCTGACCCGTCGTCATGAAGTCTTTGATTTCCTGAAACCTCAGCACCATCCGCTTATCGATACCCGACACAACATTCTGCTGTACCTTGAAGGGGTTTCCGTCTCTTTCGATGGTTTTCAGGCCATCAAGGATCTCAACCTCTACATAAAAGAAGGGGAACTGCGTTGCATCATAGGGCCAAACGGGGCCGGTAAAACCACCATGATGGACATCATTACCGGAAAAACGCGCCCTGACAGCGGTCAGGTCTGGCTTGGTTCGAACCTCAACCTGCTGGAGATGGATGAAGCTGAGATTGCCACTGCCGGTGTTGGCCGTAAATTTCAAAAACCCACCGTCTTTGAATGCCTGTCGGTCCGGACCAATCTGGAACTGGCAATGACAGGAACCAGAGGGGTCTGGCAGACCTTCAGAGCCCAGCTGTCTGGCGAACAAAAAGACAACATTGAACAGGTGCTGGCACTGATTGGATTAACCGAGCAGCGCCAGATGCTGTCGGGAAATTTATCCCACGGTCAGAAACAGTGGCTGGAAATCGGCATGCTGCTGATGCAGAAACCCAAACTGCTGCTGGTCGATGAGCCGGTAGCAGGCATGACGCACCAGGAAATGGACCGGACCGCTGAGCTGTTGCGCTCACTGGCAGGACAGCATTCTGTGGTAGTTGTCGAGCACGATATGGACTTTGTTCGCTCCATCGCCAGCACAGTGACCGTTCTCCATCAGGGACATGTACTAGCAGAAGGCAACATGGCAGATATTCAGAGCAACGACAAAGTCCGGGAAGTGTATTTAGGTCAGTAAGTTTCTCACTGATCGTAAAAAGGAATCACTATGTTAGAAATACAAGGATTGAACCAGTTTTACGGTGAAAGCCATACCCTGTGGGATCTTGAACTGTCTGTCCCCGAAGGCCAGTGCACCGTGCTGATGGGTCGGAACGGCGTGGGCAAAACCACACTGCTGCAATGCATCATGGGCTTAATCAAAGCCCGCAGCGGGCAAATTACCTTTAACGGGCAGAATTTATTACCGCTGACAACCGAAGCCCGCCCGCGCTGCGGCCTGGGCTATGTGCCTCAGGGACGGCAAATCTTTCCCCTACTGACTGTACAAGAAAATCTGCAGATTGGCCTGCCAGTTCGCCCGCGCGGTGACAGACGTATTCCCTCCTACATCTACGACCTGTTCCCGGTGTTAAAAGACATGCTGCACCGACGGGGTGGCGACTTATCAGGCGGGCAGCAGCAACAGCTAGCGATCGCCCGGGCACTGGTGCTGGACCCGACATTACTCTTACTGGATGAACCCACCGAGGGCATACAGCCCAATATCGTACAAGAAATCGGTGACATCATCCGAAAGCTAAACCACGAGCTCGGCCTGACTGTGCTGCTGGTGGAGCAAAAACTGCCTTTTGCACGTAAAGTCGGCGATCGCTTTTGTCTGCTGGACAGGGGACGAACAGTCACCAGTGGAGAAATGGCCAACCTCTCTGAGACTCACATCAAGGAGTACCTCACCGTATGACGCAGAGCGATCTGAAGGCAGCCCAACTTAAAGGGACAGGCACATTACCTCTAATGGGACAGACACAATCAGCAGCGGGCAATCCACGCGAAAAACTAAAGGGACTGTCACTTCAGCCCAGTGAGCGCAGCAATCTAAACGGGACAGACACAAATAGAGGCTGGCTGGCAGAGATACAGCTGGGCTTTGCTGATCGCGGAGACAAAACCGTGCTCAGGCAACGAAGCCAGAAAGGACCGCTGGCGGTACAGCGACCCCTTTATCCCGAAGGCCCGGTTTGTCACACCTATCTGCTTCACCCGCCCGGCGGTGTCGTCGGTGGTGATCAACTGACGATAACAGCGCACGTCAGCGAAGGTGCTCACGCATTGGTGACAACACCCGGAGCGACGAAATTTTATCGCTCTGACGGCAAGCTGGCACACCAGCGACAAATCCTCAGCGTGACGTCGGGGGCACAATTGGAGTGGCTGCCTCAGGAAAACATCCACTTCCCAGGAGCGAAGGTCAGATTCAACACAGATATTCACATTGCACCAGGCGGGCGCTTTATCGGCTGGGAAATGCACTGTTTTGGACGCCCTGCACTGAATGAGTGCTTCGAAACAGGGCATATCGCAGGGCACTGTCGGGTATTTCTTGACGACGCCCTCGTATTGGCCGAAGGCATGAACCTCAATGCCTCGCTGTCCCAGCCTTCTCGTGCCGCCAGCCTGCGCGATTTTCCGATGAATGCGACCCTACTGATTGCCGGAGAAAACGACGAACTGCTCATTGTGGTACAGGATTTGCTAAATCAGCATCATGAGAGTGCAAGTAAAAACAATCTGATAGCAGGTGTGACTCATATTGACGGCCTGCTTGCGGTTCGTGCTCTGGCACAGGGCACAGAACCTCTCTTACAACTTTTCACCCGTATCTGGCAGCACACACGTGCGCACTGGTCTGGCACTTTTCCCCTGCCACCCCGGATATGGGCAACCTGATTGACACAAGGCTCAAACATGGAATTAACACCAAGAGAAAAAGATAAGTTGCTGATTTTCACCGCGGCTCTGGTGGCTGAACGCCGTAAGGCCAAAGGCCTCAAGCTCAATTACCCCGAGGCTATTGCGCTGATCAGTGCCGAAATTCTTGAAGGTGCCCGCGAGGGCAAAACAGTCGCTGAACTGATGGACTACGGACGCACAATTCTGACCCAGGATGACGTCATGGAAGGTGTCGCCACCATGATTCACGATGTACAAGTTGAAGCAACCTTTCCGGATGGCACCAAGCTGGTCACGGTTCATGAACCCATCGTATAGCGACTTCTAAAAGGACAGACACTTTAATGAGTAAGGAAACGAATCAGGACAGACAGGCTAAACCAGTATCCACACTGATCCCCGGTGAGCTGCGAACCGCCGCCGGCGACATTACCCTCAATCCTGGCCGCGAAACCTGTCAGGTGAGTGTGGCAAATCTCGGCGATCGTCCGGTGCAAATCGGTTCGCATTACCATTTCTGCGAGGCCAACGAATCGCTGCAGTTTGATCGTGATAAGACCCGAGGCTTCCGGCTCAATATCGCAGCGGGCACCGCAGTTCGTTTCGAGCCGGGCCAGAGCCGCACGGTAGAGCTGGTTGCTTTTGCCGGAGACCGGAAAGTCTATGGCTTTCAGGGAAAGGTTATGGGATCGCTGGACCAGGCCGGCGACAGGCCCACGGATGATAAGCAGGGAGAGCAATAATTATGGCAACCATGTCCAGACAGGCCTATGGGGAAATGTTTGGTCCGACAACGGGCGATAAGCTTCGGCTGGCGGATACCGAGCTGTGGTTGGAAGTGGAAAAAGACTACACCGTTTATGGCGACGAAGTAAAATTTGGTGGCGGTAAAGTGATCCGGGACGGCATGGGCCAGAGTCAGCGACCTTCATCACAGACCCCGGATCTGGTGATCACCAATGCCGTTATCCTCGATTATTGGGGTATCGTCAAAGCCGACGTGGCTGTCAAAAACGGTCGCATCAGTGCCATTGGTAAAGCAGGCAACCCGGATATCCAGCCGAATATCGATATCATCATCGGCCCCGGTACTGAAATCATCGCCGGCGAAGGTC
The DNA here is from genome assembly GCF_014841115.1 of Photobacterium arenosum. Classification (GTDB taxonomy): domain Bacteria; phylum Pseudomonadota; class Gammaproteobacteria; order Enterobacterales; family Vibrionaceae; genus Photobacterium; species Photobacterium arenosum. The sequence continues at coordinate 4,989 of NZ_JACYTP010000011.1, read as the reverse complement.
AGATACTGACAGCCGGTGGCATTGATGCTCACATCCATTTCATCTGCCCCCAGCAAATTGAAGAAGCGCTGATGTCGGGCATCACCACTATGATTGGCGGTGGTACCGGACCGGCGACTGGCACCAATGCGACGACCTGCACGCCAGGGCCGTGGAATATTCACCGCATGCTAGAAGCACTGGATAGCTTTCCGATGAATTTCGGTTTGTTAGGTAAAGGCAATGCCAGCCTGCCGGACGCATTGTACGAACAGGTCGCCGCCGGTGTCATTGGCTTGAAACTGCACGAAGACTGGGGAACTACGCCTGCATCCATTGACTGCTGCCTGAGCGTTGCAGAGAACACCGATATCCAGGTTGCCATCCACACCGACACGCTGAATGAATCCGGTTTTGTGGAATCGACCCTGGCTGCGATCGGCGATCGTGTGATTCATACTTATCACACAGAAGGGGCTGGAGGTGGCCATGCGCCGGACATTATTCGTGCCGCAGGGATCGCCAATGTGCTGCCATCGTCGACCAATCCGACCCGGCCGTACACCATCAATACCGTGGATGAACACCTTGATATGCTGATGGTATGTCATCACCTGAATCCCTCGATTGCCGAAGATGTGGCTTTCGCCGAGTCCCGGATACGCCGCGAGACCATTGCCGCTGAAGACATACTGCATGATTTGGGGGCTTTCTCGATGATTTCTTCAGATTCACAGGCCATGGGCCGTGTTGGCGAAGTGATCACTCGCACCTGGCAGACGGCACACAAAATGAAAGTACAGTGTGGTAGCTTGAAAGAAGACCCGTCACATCATGATAATTTCCGCCTTAAGCGTTATATCGCCAAGTACACCATTAACCCAGCGATAACTCATGGGATCAGCCACGAAGTCGGCTCAGTCGAACCCGGTAAACTGGCTGATCTGGTGCTGTGGAAACCGGCCTTTTTTGGCGTCAAACCCAGTGCCATTATCAAAGGCGGCATGATAGCGGCAGCACCTATGGGCGATCCGAATGCTTCGATCCCGACACCGCAGCCCGTGCATTACCGCCCTATGTTCGGCAGCTTTGGCAAAGCCAGCCAACAGACTTCTATGCTGTTTCTGTCTCAGCTGGCCTACAAAGAAGGTGTGGCCCAATCTCTAGGGCTGCAAAGCCGAATCGGCGTCGTGAAGGGTTGCCGTACCATCCGTAAGTCAGACATGAAACTCAACGACTGGTTGCCCAATATTGAAGTGGACTCACAAACCTATCAGGTTCGTGCCGATGGCGAACTCTTGATCTGCGAACCGGCCACTGAACTGCCTATGGCACAGCGTTATTTCTTATTCTAATCAAAACAGCAGGATGCAATTATGATTGAGTTAACCCGCTTTATTCCCGCCGCGGAACGCACAGACAATGCGAGCAATGCCACCTTAAGCCTGCCCATCGATTCTCGTAAAAAAAGCCGGTTGAAAGTCACTCTGGATGATGGTCGTGCCGCCGGGCTTTTTCTGCCGCGCGGCTACATTTTGCGCGATGGTGATCTGCTCACAAACGATGACGGCTTTGCAGTGACTGTCCTGGCCGCGCCAGAGTCTGTCTCCAGCGTCTACTGCGACGATTCACACCTGCTGGCCCGCCTGTGTTATCACCTTGGCAACCGCCATGTGCCTTTACAGATTCATGCGAACTGGCTGCGTTATCAACATGATCATGTGCTCGATGACATGGTGCATGGCCTTGGCGGGACAGTCACTGTAGAACAGGCGCCGTTTGAGCCCGAATCCGGGGCATATGGCGGCCAGCAAGGTGGCGGACACAGCCATCACCACCATCATGAGCACGAGCATTAAGCCCGGATCACACCTGTTTTTCCACCATAGAATGACTTTCATAAGAAAAGGAACTTCACATGCACCAAGGTTCAAATAAACAACGTATTGCCTTTATCGGGACAGGCATTTTACTGTCAGCGCCGGCGTTTGCCCACGTCGGTCATGGCCAGGAAGCCGGCACCATCATCAATTCTTTTATGGCTGGCGTAACTCACCCACTGACCGGCCTTGATCACCTGGCCATGCTATTGGGGGTGGGTTTCCTGTCAGCGCAGACCCCGGGACTGAAAAAGCAGATGTCTCTCATGGTCAGCGCACTGGCCAGCATTCTGCTTGGCCTGGCGTTTGGTGCGATCACCGGCGGTTTCAGTGGTATGGAAATCCTGATTCTGGGTTCAGTATTTGTCGCCGCCGCTACGCTGGGCTTTAAAGCCTTTGGCCGCAGTTACCTTGCAACCCTCGGCTCAATGTTATCTGTCGCCATGTTACTGGCACACGGCTGGGCACACGGTGTTGAAGCACCGGCCTCAGCGCTGTTGTCTTTTGCGCCGGGTATGCTGGTCAGCGCTACCGGAATCCTGATTGCCGGTAATTTCATTGGCCGGGCAGTTCCGGCCCGCTGGCTAAGTCCGGTACTGGCTTTTAGCGGCGTAATGCTGGCTCTGGCTTCCTAGTGATGGTTACCCCTTTTTCTGATACCACGGCTGAGTTTCGGCTCTATCAGTTGATCAGCCCTTCCCTGCCAATCGGTGCTTTTACCTATTCGCAGGGACTGGAATGGGCGGTCGAACAAGGCTGGATCCATGACAAAATCACCCTGGGGAACTGGCTCAGAGACATGCTGAATCAAAGCCTGATCACTCTTGAACTGCCTGTTCTCAGACGGCTGTATCAGGCTTGGCAATGTGAAGACACACAGGCGATAGCAAAATGGAATCAGTGGCTATACGCCAGCCGGGAAACCAAAGAACTCAGACAGGAAGAAAAACAGCGTGGGCAGGCAACGGCCACACTGCTGCAACAACTGGAGATACCGTTGCCACAACATGTGGGACTGGTAGGAGATAACCAGCTTTCCGGCTTTGCTCTGGCTGCCACGCATTGGGGAATAGAATTGGATGCGCTTTGTCGTGGCTACCTGTGGAGCTGGCTGGAAAATACCACTATGGCGGGCGTGAAACTCATCCCTCTGGGACAAACGGCGGGACAACAGCTACTGCTGGAACTGTCGTCCTTGCTGGCGGAGGCAGTCGCATGTTCTGCAGCCATACAAGATGATGATGTGAGCAGCTTCGCTCCGGCGCAAGCCATTGCCTCCAGCCGGCATGAAACCCAATACACACGCTTATTCCGTTCCTAAGGAGACATGATAATGGATTACAAACAACCTCTTCGCATTGGCGTCGGTGGCCCGGTCGGTTCAGGAAAAACCGCCTTACTGGAAGTATTGTGCAAAGCCATCCGTGATAAATACAACATCGCGGTGGTTACCAACGACATCTATACCCAGGAAGATGCCAAAATTCTGACTCGTGCCGAAGCGCTGGAAGCCGACCGCATCATAGGTGTAGAAACCGGCGGCTGCCCTCATACCGCGATTCGTGAAGATGCCTCCATGAACCTGGCCGCTGTGGAGGAACTGGCGAAACGCCATAAAACACTGGACGTGGTCTTTGTAGAAAGCGGTGGCGACAATCTCAGTGCCACCTTCAGCCCGGAGCTGGCTGATTTAACCATCTATGTCATCGATGTAGCAGAAGGGGAAAAAATACCCCGTAAAGGTGGCCCGGGAATTACCCGCTCCGATCTGCTGATCATCAACAAAATCGACCTTGCCCCGTATGTAGGCGCGTCTCTGGAAGTGATGGAAGCCGACACCCAGCGCATGCGTCCGACCAAACCATATGTGTTTACCAACCTCAAAGAAAAACAAGGACTTGAAGCCATCATCGAGTTTATTGAAACAGCAGGAATGCTGAAGAGAGCAAGCTAGCCTCTGCATGGGAAGCTAGTTAACGGGACAGGCACTTTTGCCGAAAGGGCGCAGAGCTGATTATCAACAAAGAATGACCAAGCGTGGCAGCATAAAAGCTGTCACTCTTTCTCCTCTGATTAAAGCTCGCAAGAGGATCCATAAAAGGACGGACCCATAAAAGGACAGGCACTTCAAGACAGATTCTGCGGATTACCTGAAAGTTACAGCTATCTCAATTACACCTCACTGTGCATCGCATCGATTTTTTCACTATCCGACTTCTCATCCAAACCGCCCTCATATACTGTTCATACATCCAGTCATTTATTTGTGAACGCTTCCATGACAACAGCCAGACACCACCAAATTTGCCTTGAAGCCACCGCCTATTACCACTGCATTTCCCGGTGTGTGCGTCGCGCTTTCCTCTGCGGACAGGATAAGGAGTCCGGTGTCAGTTATGAGCACCGCCGTAGCTGGGTTGAAGACAGGCTGTTTGCATTAGCAAAAGTGTTTTGCATCGACCTCTGTGCTTACGCCATCATGAGTAATCACTATCACCTTGTGCTGCATATTAACAAAGCCAAAGCCGACTCTTTGACTGACAGTGACGTCATTGATCGCTGGCTATCATTTCACAATCCTCCCGTCTTGATCCAACGCTATCTGCGGGGTGATATTCATACCCAGGATGAATACAACGCAGTCTGTTCCATCATTCAGACCTGGCGACAGCGTCTCTACAGCATCAGCTGGTTTATGCGGTTGCTCAATCAATTCATTGCTTCCGAAGCGAATAAAGAAGATGGCTGTAGCGGACACTTCTGGGAGGGACGATTCAAAAGTCAGGCCCTGCTGGATGATAAAGCACTGGCCGCAGCTATGGCGTATGTCGATTTAAACCCCGTCCGTGCCGGTATAGCTGAAACACCGGAAACATCAGACTTCACGTCAGTCCAATTCCGTCTCGATAACTCGCGCAATCCCAAAGCCAGTGTGGCTTACCTCTATCCTTTTATTGGCCAAAACAACAGCACGCAAGAAGGAATCCCCTATCATCTGGCGGATTACTGTAGTGGCATAGTTAATTTGGCCACCTGATTAGAGGTGATATCATCACCTCAGAAGTTAACAGGTGACACAATGACAAAACCTAGCAGAAGAACATTTAGCCCCGAGTTTAAACTTGAAGCC
>NZ_JACYTP010000010.1 GCF_014841115.1 Photobacterium arenosum | reverse complement strand
ACAAAGCCGCTCGCGCCAGGTTTTGATGAGGGTTAAGCAAGCAGACTGTTCGGCCTCGGATAAGGCCTCGTGCTTCAAAAACCGCTGAATCAGCACAGGGGCGCGATGTAAGGTGAGCCAGCGTTCTATAACTTCATGGTTCGAGAGGCGGTGGGCCTGCTCCTTGTTGATATGCAGAACGACATGGTAGTGATTGCTCATAATGGCGTAGGCGCAAACATCCACACAAAAGACACTGGCAATCCGTTTCAACCGCTTCTCAACCCATCCCCGACGGTGTTCATAGCTGGTCTGGGTCAGTTCATCGTAGCCGCAAAGAAAGGAGCGGCGAACACAGCGGGAAACACAATGGTAGTAGGGCGTAGCTTCTATACTGATAAGTTGGCTGCGTGCTGTCGTCATTGGGAGTCACAATAATTGAGCTGGATGAATATACAGTATACGTCTGTGCTGGCCGGAAAAAGGAGCAAATCACGAAGTGGGGATCTGGGTCAGAATCTCATGAAATTGATGAAGTTGTTTTTTTCTTCACCTGTCTGTCCTTGTAGAACTGATGTCTGTCCTGGTAGATCTATGATCGGTTCTCACCGCCATTTAATGTCGCTCAGACGGGTGTTGATCGCCCTTTGTTGCCTTTTCTCCCCCAGCCAGAGCTACCCGGAAGAGCTGAAATTACAGAGTCTTAGTATTCGCGCCCGTGTTTCAGAGCAGACATTACTTGGAGATGATGCGCCGGAGGATTTTGAGGCGTATGACGTGGCGGCGAACTTCAGCTTACCATGGCAGGATTATTCAACTTCAGGTTGGGGAATGGGCACGCGCTTGATGGTGAGTGCCGGAATGCTGCAGGCGACCGGGGGAAATGCTTTTGTTGTCTCTGCTATCCCCGAATTGACCCTGGGCAGTGAAAACGGCAGGTTTACGCTGGATTTAGGAGCCGGTGGGGCACTATTCAGTAAGTATCGCTTTGGAATGCAAGATTATGGCGGGCCTTTCCAATTTGCCCTGACTTTTGGCGTTGGTGTGCCGCTGTTTAACAATCTGGGGTTAGGCTATCGTTTTCTTCATTATTCCGATGCTGGTGTGAATGGAGCTGATACAACAGGGGCTGATTTCCACATGATTGAATTGAGCTATCGGTTTTGATTGCTTGCGGGATTACAGGGACAGACATGTTATACGGTGCTAACAAGGACAGGCACGTTAAACAGGCTGAGTGATTCATTTGTTGTGTCTGTCCGCGTATTTGTATATGCAGGACTATATTCAGGGAGCGGTGAGAGCGCATGAAGACAATTGGACTGATAGGCGGAATGAGTTGGGAAAGTACGATCGGGTACTATCGGAAAATTAACCAAGGTGTAAAAAATACGTTGGGTGGTCTCCACTCAGCTAAAATCCTTCTTCATAGTGTTGATTTTGCTCCTATTGAAAAATTACAGCACAGTGGCAACTGGACAGGTGCGGCTGAGATACTGGTTGATGCGGCAAAAAGTGTAGAATCTGCGGGGGCCGACTTCGTGTTGATCTGCACGAATACCATGCATAAAGTTGCCCCAGAGGTAGAGCAGAGCATCAGGATTCCCCTGCTTCATATTGCTGATGCCACTGGTGAAGAGCTCGTAAAAGACGGGATCAGCAAGGTGGGTCTATTAGGCACCGCTTTTACAATGGAGCAATCTTTCTATAAAGATCGTTTGTCGGAAAAGTACGGTCTTGAGGTTGTCATACCCAGCGAAAAAGATCGAAAGCTGGTTCATGACATCATTTATAACGAACTTTGCCTGGGTAATATTAATGCGACATCTCGTCATGAGTATATTCGTATAGTCAATGAATTAGAGCTGGCTGGTGTTGATGCTGTTATTTTGGGGTGCACTGAAATAGGCATGTTAATCTCTCAGGAGCATGCTGGTATCCCTCTGTACGACACGACGGCCATCCATGCCGCCAAAGCCGTGGAGTGGGCTATGTCGTGAAGTGCTGCAAACCGCCAGCTTCAGACGGCTCAGAGGAAACCGAACAGCGCGAGAGAGACGAATGAAATCACCTGTAACAAGCCAAGCGGTACAAAGCAATATAGAGAATCTGTATCGCAACGAGGCCCGTAAAGTGTATGCGAGCTTAATTCGTTTGCTGGGTGACTTTAATCTCGCAGAAGAGGCTTTGCACGATGCGTTCAGCACGGCGTTAACTCAGTGGCCGAAAGAGGGGATTCCTGATAACCCCAGCGCCTGGCTGGTGTCTGTCGGACGCTTCAAAGCCATCGATCATCTGCGCCGGCAAAAACGGCAAGTCGAGATTGTCTCAGAGCTGTTCGATGCTCTCAATGACACATCCTTTATCCGTACTGACACTGAAAATCCATTCGAATTCGATGATCAGGTGATTGAAGACGATCAACTGAGGTTGATCTTTACCTGCTGTCATCCGGCCATTGACGCCAAAGTGCAGGTGGCGCTGACGCTGAGGGAAGTGTGTGGTTTGACTACTGAAGAAATTGCCAGCGCCTTTCTGACGTCGCCATCCACCATGGCCCAGCGCATTGTGCGGGGTAAGGCAAAAATCCGCGAAGCGAACATTCCCTTTCAACTGCCTTCAAAAACTGAGTTGCCGGATAGAATTGAATCTGTGTTGTCTGTCATCTATCTGGTCTATAACGAAGGCTACTCTGCGTCGGCGGGGGAGCGTGTCACACGTTCCGAGCTGACGGCGGAAGCCATTCGTTTGGCGCGTTTAGTGAGATCCTTGCTGCCCGATGCTGAAGTGTCTGGCCTGCTGGCGCTCATGCTGCTCAATGAATCCCGCCGAGGTGCCCGAACGGATCAGCAAGGCGATATTGTATTGCTGGAAGATCAGGATCGCAGGTTGTGGGATGCCGTTCTGATACAAGAGGGGATTGCCTTAGTACAGAGTGCTCTGGAAACCAGAAATATTGGCTATTACACATTACAGGCCGCGATTGCGGCGGTCCACGCCCAGGCGGCGGATATGGCCAGCACGGATTGGGTCCAGATAGTGTCACTTTATTCCCTGCTGCTTCAAGTAGCACCCTCGCCAGTCATTGAGCTTAATCGGGCTGTCGCCGTGGCGATGCGCGATGGTCCGCAGGCAGGGATCGAGATCGTTGAAAATCTGCTTGAACAAAAAGTCCTCCAAACCTATCACCTCACCTATGCGACCTATGGCGAATTGCTCAGCCGTGCCGGTCGGGTGCAAGAAGCTATCTCTGCATTTGAGCACGCTCTGAGCCTGGTTCAGCAAGCCCCGGAACAGCGTATTCTCAGACGAAAGCTGGCACTGCTGACAACACCTTAAATAGTTACCTGTCAAAAGATCAAAAAATTTTCATCGGTTGTCGATTTGCTAAAGCTTCACTCGACTATTGTGTAGAGAGCAAAAAGAAGCCGCTCTTAAATCAACCTGAATACACAGACAGGAGAAGCACAATGAAAGTCATGGTAATTGTGAAAGCCAGTGAAAGTTCGGAAGCCGGCAAGATGCCAACCCAGGAATTGTTACTGGCCATGGGCGAGTTCAACGAAACTCTGGTGAAAGCCGGTGTCATGGCATCGGGCGACGGTTTAAAACCCAGCAGTGAAGGCATTCGCGTACGTTTTAAGGGCAGTGAGCGTACCGTGACTAAAGGGCCATTTGCCGAAACCAATGAGTTAGTGGCCGGTTATTGGGTCTGGAACGTCAGCTCAATGGACGAAGCCGTTGAATGGGTTAAAAAATGTCCCAACCCGATGGAAGAAGCGTCCGACATTGAAATTCGCCCTTTTTATGAAATGGACGATTTTGCTGAGATCGACAGCGACGGATCGGCTCGTGCACAAGAAACTCAGTTAAGGCAAACACTTGCGATGCAACAAGCGCAATCACACTGCTATCTGTTTTTCTCTGGCTGCTGTGATGAGGCGCTGCAATATTACCAGAAACACCTAGGCGCCAGTGTGGTCATGCTATTTCGGTTCAATGAAAGCCCGGATCCTGTGCCCGAGGGTATGTTACCTCCCGGCTTTGAAAACAAGGTGATGCACTGCGAATTTACGGTCGGAAACATGACACTTTTTGCCTCAGACGGCTGTGGTGACGAGGGGCCGTTTACCGGGTTCAATCTGGCATTAACGATTGACTCCGAAGCGGAAGCGCGTCGTGTATTTGATGCACTGGCAGACGGTGGTTCGGTTCGTATGCCGCTGGATAAAACCTTCTGGTCACCTTTATATGGCCAGGTAACGGATAAGTTTGGCATGGGCTGGATGGTGATGTTACCAGGCGACGACAGCCAGCAGTAGCAGGCTTCTGAAATCAGACAGGAGTATCAGGGTGATGAAATATGTAGCTTTGGTCTACTACGACGAATCAGTAATGAAAACGCTGACGCAAGATGAGTGGGATGCGCTCAACCGTGAGTGTATCGATTGCGGTGAATCCCTGCGGTCGCGTGACTATATGATCGGAGGCGAGGCGCTGCTGTCTGTCCAGACGGCAACCACGTTACGTGTTCGAAATGGCAAGGTGGACATTACGGACGGCCCGTTTGCTGAAACCAAAGAACAGCTGGCAGGTTTCTACCTGTTGGATGTCAGGGATCTGAACGAAGCGATTCAGATGGCCAGTAAGATCCCGCCTGCACGCTACGGCAGCGTAGAAATTCGTCCGGTACGCGAGTTGCAGGGCGAAAATAACGTGAGTTATCAAGACACCGAGGTGCGTAACGCACCATAGGCAGAGGAGAAAGATCATGAGTTATGTTGATGGCTTTGTTTGCGCTGTACCAACAGACAAACGAGAGGAATACCGACAACATGCCGCAGAAGCCGCACAGGTCTTTAAAAAGTACGGCGCCGAGCGTGTGGTCGAAACCTGGGGCGATGATATACCAGATGGCGAAGTCACGTCTTTTCCTATGGCAGTTAAATGTAAAGACAGCGAGACAGTGGTGTTTTCATGGATCCAATGGCCTTCAAAAGCGGTACGAGACGAAGGCATGGCCCTGTTTATGAAAGATCCTATTTGTGATCAGAATCTGAACCACATGCCGTTTGATGGTAAGCGCCTTATTTATGGCGGGTTCGAAACTATTGTAGATTGCTAGAGACTGTAGAAACGCGGTGCTGACATGCACCGCTCAGTCTGGTTAACCACAAGGAAAAACGCATGATTGTTGTTGCCCGGTTTTCGTTTCCCCATGAAGCGCATATTGCGAAAGCCAGCCTTGAGGCTGCCGGTATCCATAGCCATCTGGCTGACGAGCATACAGTGAATGTGCAGTGGCTGTATTCCAATGCGATGGGTGGCGTACGTCTGATGGTCGCGAAACAACAGGCTGAACAAGCTCGTGATATTTTGAGCTGCGACTTCTCACAAGCTGTTGAGTCTCAAGCTGTCGAGGACAGTCATATCTTCACCGGGGAAGCGGATGCCTGTCCGCGTTGTGGTAGTCATGATTTACTGCCGTACACAAAGGGAAAGCGACCCGCATTTGTCGTTTTCCTTTTACTGGGCTTTCCTTTATTTTTTTACCGCCATGGTTATCGATGCAAAGCTTGTGACGAGTTCACTGAAAAGCTTTGAGCCAGCGGCAGAGTGCCTTGTTATAAAGAGTGTTTATTCTCCTATTCATTAATACTATGCCGGTGACAAGCCGCACATTGCGAACAGCAATTAATCGCTGCATCTGGTGTCTGTCCTGATAGTTTCACTCAGCCTGAACCAAACGACACTCAAAAGGCTTTGTTGATGGAGCCTGGTTAATCTTCAGTCCCGATAAAGTGATACAAAGTCCTCTGGGTGAGGCGTTAGTTATTACTAGCTGCCCACCATGCATTTCAGCGACTTGCTTAACGATGGCTAAACCAAGACCAAAGCCTTGTTTAGAGCGATCAAGGCGCACCTTTCTTTCAAGCATAGACTCAAGGTCCTGGTCGCAAACGCCGCTACCTTGGTCGGTAACAGACAGTGACAGGCTGTCATTGCCAGATGTCAGCTTTAATACAATTTCTCCTTCTCCCTGGTGTGATTTACCGTATTTAAGAGCGTTCTCTATAAGGTTAAGTAAAGCACTTTCTAATAGAGCCTCGTCTATTCGACAAACTGCTGACTCTATCTTTGTTTCAAAGGCAATTGCTTGACCTTGGCTGAATACCATTGGGGCATACTTCTCACAGAAATTTCGACAAAACTCGACGAGATCTAAGCATGACCAATATTTATTAGAAACAGTGCTATTCTGCGCTTTAACATAATGCAGCATCTGTTCGGTCAACCGGGTCATTAATGTGATATTACGGTCAACGTCATTCAATTTTTCGATTTGAAAATCGCGGCGATACATGGCGAGCTGCATTTTCATTTCTGCTAAAGGAGTGCGTAGCTGATGCGATAGGTCGGAATTAAAATTATGACTGATCTTAATGCTGCGCTGCAGTCGTGCCATTAAATTATTTAGTGATCGGACTAAAGCTTCGACCTCTGGTGGAACATCGGTTTCAATAGGATCGAGATTGGCCTCTGACCGCATCCTGATCTCTTTCTGTAACCTGCTCAGTGGATGAAGCCCTTTCTGAACAATAAAGGCCACGAGAATCAGTGTCCCGATACATATCAGTACAGCAGCAAAAGCTATCTGTTTCCGGAGCCCGGATATTGTGGTATGTCTGCCCTGATTGGATTCTGCCACAACGATGAGTGCGTCACCGAGAGGTGTTTTGGATGTATATTGAACCGCCCGAAGTTCTGTGCCAGCATAAATGGTATGATAAAACACGGTAGGATAACCTTTCTTATCTGCCAGCGATAAGCCATCGAAACCTGCTAACAGATCTCCGTTTGGCGCTACGATCCGATAAAAAATTTTCTCACTATGTGTATCGCTTAAAGTATCTATGGAGAAATAATCCATATCGATTTTAAGCTTATCGTCTTTTACATAAAGTTTATCATCAAGATTTTTACTGACGGCGATCATCATGTTGTCGTACAGACGTTCTGTCTTATCTTTCAACACCCAGGTACTTATAAAAAAAATAAGCCCTGTAAATATGATAAGCGCGCTGGTTATAGCGAGATACAATCGTTGTGACAGAGAATGAAAGTTAATCACGGGATGGCTTCTCCAACATATAGCCGAGTCCTCTAACGGTACGGATATTCAGGTCGGGAGAGAATTTTTTTCTAAGTCGTGATATGTATGTCTCAATAGCCGTTTCGCTCAACTCCTCATCAAAAGAGGATATGCGTTGTACGATTTTCGGCTTACTTACCACTCGCTCGACATTCGATAACAGACATTCGAGCACGGATACTTCACGGCGATGTAGTACAACTTCATTGCCGTAAAAAGTCACAGCCTTATTGATCACATCAAATGTCAACGCGCCATGTTCGATAATGTTACTCACTCTTGATGAAGCGCGGCGCAGGAGTGCATGGACGCGTGCAACGACTTCCTCTGGTTCAAAGGGCTTACAAAGATAATCATCCGCGCCTTCATTCAATCCTAAGATTCGCTCTTCAAGAGCTGCACGAGCGGAGATTATCAGTACAGGAAGGTTGCTTTTTTTCTGACGTAAGCTGCGCAAAATTTGCAGCCCTTCACAGTCTGGAAGCCCTAAATCGAGCAAAAGCAGATCAAATTTTTGGGTTAGGATTACATGAGAAGCTTGTTCTCCCGAATGAAAAACATCAACCACAAAACCTTGTTCTACAAGTAAATTATGTAATCCTTCAGCGATAACGACGCTGTCTTCAACGATTAGTATCCGCATGAGCTACTTCAAATTTCTGATTTAAAAGCGCATATCTGCCACATGTGCAAGGTTGGTGACAGTATGTGAGGTTAGAGTTTCAGATGTAAACAAGAGGTTAACATCAATATAACTATTTCTAAGGAAGGGTAAAATGAATACTCTCAACAAGGTAATCCTAAAGCTTTCAGCTGTGACAGGGCTAACACTCTCTATTTTACTTCCGCAAATCGCACTTGCTGACAATTATCCAAAGAAACCCGTGAACTTTGTCGTGGGTTTTGGTGTTGGTGGGAGTGCCGATCGCATGGCACGTACCATGTCCAGCTTTCTCGCCGAAGAGTTAGGCCAACCGGTTAAAGTGATCAACAAGAAAGGTGCCGGCACTCAGCTTGCTGCAAACTATGTGTTGAATCGTCCAGATGATGGCTACACCGTTTTCGCGTCGACTTTTTCTCCCTATCTACCCAACACAATTCTGAAAGGTAACGCGAGCTACACAATTAATGACTTTTCATATATGAACTTTCAGTGGTTTGATTTCGAGCTTATTGCGGTAAACAAAGATACGCCGTATCAGGATCTATCCAGCTTACTTACAGCAATCAAAGAGAACCCCAAATCAGTGAAAGCTGCTGTAGTACAAGGCTCTGGAGGACACCTGATGGCCAAATTGTTACTGGAGAAAAACGGCATTCCTCAAGAAAACCTCAACCTTGTGACCTTCAATAGTGGTGGTCAAGCGCGCTCTGCTGTGGCTGGTGGCCAGGTAGACTTTATCGTTATTAGTGCTCAAGGCAGTGAAGGTATTCGCGAGTTCTTGCGCCCGGTTGCTGTTGTTCGTGATAAGCCAAGTGACCGTTGGGATGCGCCGACAGTAAATGAAGCTCTGAAACCGCTTGGAATTGAGGTGCCAGTATTGACCGGATCGATGCGTGGCTTTGCCGTCACAAATGAGTTCAAGAACAAATATCCAGAGCGCTACAAACAGTTAGCACAAGCATTCGAAAGCACGCTGGCACGAAAAGATGTTCAAACGTTATTGAAGTCAAACGACATCGGTGGAGTCTGGGTTGGTCCAGAACGTTCGACAAGTATGATGGTTGAGAACTACGAAACCTTTAAAACCTACAAGTATTTACTCGATTAATCTATTTAACATCATCTACTGGTTAGTGCCAAGCTAACCAGTCTTTTTCACTGGAGGCTATGTGAGATTGTTAAGTCAACGCTCTGCCGACTTCGTTGTAGTCATCGTATTGGCTCTGTTTGTATGCTGGTACTCATGGGATGCTTACCAAGCATCTTCAACGGCGGAAAATCTAATTCTAATTACGCCTATTACGTTAATTTCCTTGATACTTTGCATTCTGGAACTTACACGCCAACGGCTTGATAATAAAAAACAATGCAAGCCGGAACCCGGAAGTAATAGTCATGACGATTTGAAATCGGTACTGCCTATCATAGGTCTCTTTGCCGTTTATGTTCTGTCGCTGGAAACGATAGGGTTTGATATTGCAACGACGCTGTTTGTTGGCTGCTTTTTGTTGATTCAAAAAGAACGCCGCCTTGTATGGATTATTGGCTATAGCGTTGTTTTCGGGTTACTGATGTCAACATTTTTCGCTCAAATGTTGCCATATCCTATGCCAATGACCTTGCTACACACTGACTACTAGGAGAACGAGATGCTTGATTTTTCTGCTATTTCAGCGGGTAGTGAATTATTATTTACGTCCGTTGGCCCGTGGCTGTATGTTTTTCCGGGTATTATTATTGGCCTCATATTTGGTGCCATTCCGGGGCTACAGATTTCGATGGCGATGGCCATCTTTTTACCTGCAACACTGTATATGAGTTTCCTGGAAGCCATGCTTTTCCTCACGGCTATATTCACGGGTGGCTCATTTGGCAGTGGTATCCCCGCTATCCTCATGAACATTCCCGGTACCTCATCAGCCATTGCGACAGCATTTGATGGTTATCCGATGGCTAGAAAAGGAGAGCATAACAAGGCACTGGGAGTCGCTTTAGGTGCATCATGTTTTGGAGTGCTATTTGGTTACCTTATTCTATTTATGTTGATAGAACCCATCTCCGGGATGGTACTCAAACTTGGACCTTCAGAAATGTTTTTCGTCATCTTGTGGGGAATGACGCTGATTGCCAGCTTAAAAGGTGATTTTATTCTGAAGGGCTTGTTGTCCGGTATGGTTGGCCTGCTTATAGGTACCATTGGCTTTAGTGAAGTCGGGGTAGCACGCGGCACATTAGGTAATGAATATCTGCTTGATGGCGTCCCTGTAATACCTGCCATGATGGGAATGTTCGCAGCATCTGAACTCTTTAAGTTAGTCAATACCCAATACCTGATAGCGGATGAATCGGCGCGCAAGGTGAGTATTCGTCAAATCTTAAGTGGTTTCAAGCACGCATTCAGGCATCCTAAAGTCATGCTACGTGGTAGCTTGATTGGCGTATTTGTCGGAGCAGTGCCGGGGGTTGGCTCTTCGGTCTCAAATCTACTCTCTTATGTAGAAACCAAACGTCATGATAAGGATCCGGAAAGCTACGGGCAAGGTAATCCAAAAGGTGTGGTCGCAGCGGAATCTGCGAATTCAACGTCTGAAGCTGGCTCGATGGCAACACTCTTGGCATTAGGTATTCCTGGGGGAGGAGCAACAGCAGTTATGCTTGCGGCTTTCGCGATGCACAATATTACTGGTGGTCCTCAGTTTATCCGTGAAGAAACCGATAT
Organism: Photobacterium arenosum; assembly: GCF_014841115.1. Lineage (GTDB taxonomy): Bacteria > Pseudomonadota > Gammaproteobacteria > Enterobacterales > Vibrionaceae > Photobacterium > Photobacterium arenosum. The sequence continues at coordinate 182,197 of NZ_JACYTP010000010.1, read as the reverse complement.
TGTATATGCCATTATTATTGCTAATTTCGGCCAAGTGTTGCTATTGGTCGCTTTGGGACTGATGTTCATTCCTCTACTTGCCAACATAGTTAAAGTGCCAATGAATATTCTTATTCCATCGGTGCTCTCAATGGCTGTATTTGGTTCCTTTGGTTTGACGGGAAATATCTCCGGCCCAATCACTGTGTTGGTATTCTCCATCGTTGGCTGGGTATTTAGCCGATTGAATTACTCTGTTCCGGCTGCAGTGATTGGGATCTTGCTGGGTGGAATGGCTGAAAGTAATTTACTGCACACTTATCAGATTAGCGGTGGTGAGCTAAGTTATGTGTTTGAGAGGCCTATAACACTGCTGATCATCAGCTTACTGATGTTGTCATTGTTTGGCTCCAAACTTACTGGACTACTGACCCGCAGAGCGAGTCAGCCATCAAACGAGCAAATTTCATAGGCTTGATTTGTCTAATTAAGCAAGACACCTTCATTTCGGGAAGGTGTCTTGCTTGGACAAGTCAGCACAATGTGCTGACGGTGGCTTCATTGTGTCTGTCCTGATTTCCCTTCTGATATTCCTCCTTCCTATACCTGTCTGTCCTGTTTTTTTTCTTTGTGAAAAAGCACATGGTTAATGGCGCTTGTTTGCAAATGAATTTACTGATAACTCTATCTTTAATGGGCTGATCGAACAGTGTTATTGTTCTTGGTATAAAGTAGCCATATCTTTCTGGTGAGCAGATTATTGTCACTTCCATTGATGGTTTTTTGGAGGGTTTGTTGTTGAGGTAAATCAGTTAAAGAGTTATATTTTATTTATTGCTTTTTTTGTGTCTACTCTTGATCACGCTTTCAAATGTTGAGTGCTGCTTGTTTCTTTAAATAGTATTAAGTGACTCGAGAGAAGTTCTTTTGATGATATAAAAAACATATTCTTGTGTTTAATCTCCCGCCAACTGACTTATCGATTAATTGTCAGGATTTCAGAGTCACACCTTAATTGACCATGCTCTTATCAGAGCGTGCGACACAAGGCTTTATATGTTCAATATTTTAAAATCGTTCGGTCGTTCGGATTCGCCTGTTTCTCTGTTTATGAATAAACAGGTATTTGCCATTTTATTGTTTGCCAGCGCAAATGCTGCTGTGAATCCGTATAAGAATATTTTCGGTGTCGATGTTATTGGCCTGCAGGAGATTTACTACAGTTTAGTGATTCTACTGTCTGGAGTAGTCATTACCTTCTTTAGTATTTACTTTGGTATGCGATCAGATAAAGAAGGTAGTTTTGTAAAGTATATTATTATTTGCAGTATTTGTGGTGTGTTTGGAAATGTTGCGCTTTATGTCTGGCCGAACGAGTATACGTACTTTTTAGCTAATTGCTTACTATTGCCAGTATTTTGTGTGCTTAACTCATTGATTTTTGGGTATGCCGCGGCGAAGCGCAATGTGGATGGTGCTGATAATGCGCACAATGAGAATGCGGCATTGCGCTCAACCTACTCAATGGGGTATGTGTTAACTCTTGGTATGATTGGCATGTTAGCGCTTCAAAAAGAACAGCTTATATTTATCTGGTTGTTCTCTGGCATTATGTGCTGCCTGATCTTCACCTTGTACTTTAAAGAAAGCTTTGTCAATGAAAGCCATAAATCCATGTTGTCTTCCGAACCTATCTCTAAAGTATTCCATGCTTCGAATATAATTAAACTGATAAGCGTATCGCTTGTTACCAACATGCTGTTTACCTTAGATGCGACTGTGCCTTTTATTATTGTCAATCAGGTGAAGGGGGAGTATTCCGATATCGGGATATTTGAAGCTGGTATTGCTGTGTTTGAGGTTTTCTTTATTTTTTATTGGTCTAAGACAGCTCAGAAAAAGAAAACATCCAGTGTGATAATCATGGGTGCGGTAATATTTTCATTATCTACCATGCTGTTGTCTGTGACGCAGAATGTCGTTCATGTTTATCTGTTAATTCCTTTGATAGCGTTGGGTGCGGCATGTCTGATCAGTATCCCTATCGGATTTTTGCAATCGCTGGCTGAAGGAAGGCCGGGTGTTGGCAGTTCGTTGCTGTCGATCTCATTCTTTGTATCGTCTTCGGTCTCATCTGTTGTCTACTTCTTGGGTAATTATTTCTTTGATATCGGCATGACAATATTTATTTCATCGGCTGTTGGTTTGTTAGGGTTGACCATTTTATACCTGGCTGACAGACGGTAATTTTTTGCCCGAAAGGGAATTTCATTAAGGAGAGAAAATGTCGACGTTTTGTGTAGTCGGAGGGGGACTGTCTGGCCTTGAGTTTGCGCTTTATTCCGCCATTCAGGGCAATAAGATTGTGATTTATGAAGCCGGACCGGATTTGCGTAAAGAACATGTGCATTTCGATACCCGTGCTTTGCAAGGCGATGAAAAGAAAGTGCACTGGACGGCGGATGAATATTGGGCCATTGGTGGAATCAGTGAGCGTTTGGGAGGGCGTTCGCTGTGTTATCACGGGGTCATGCTGCCGCTTGAACCGCAGGCTCTGGCAAGCTGGCCCGAGGTTTGGCAACAGCGCTTGAATGGCCCTGAAGGGTTGTATCGCCAGTTGCAGAAGGAATTTACCGGTAAATATCCTGAAATGACCAGGCAACAACAGGTTGGCATACCTCTAATTCATGCGCCTCAGGCTGCGGTTGTCGGCGAGAATGCAGCATTTTCGTCATACAGTCCTTTATATCAGCTTGAACCCTTTATCAGGGATGGGGTGATTCGAATTGAAAGAGCGACTGTCGCCAAGGTAGAAAAGAAACCGGAAGGTTTTTTTCTTATCGATCAGGAAGGGCGGACTGTGAATCCGTTACCGTTCGACAAATGTATTTTGTCGGCATCGGCTTTGGTGAACAACAAGATTATTTCCACATCGCTGGAAAAATCCACCACAGCACAGGTTACCGATCATTACTGTATTGGTATTGCCGTTAAGATTGGTCAGGGTGAACGCATTGCTCAATACCGCCATGAAATGCTGTGGCATGGTTTCAGCGAGCATCATGATCTGAATGCCAACATCTTTGTGGTGGAGCGACCGAATCTCGATAGCGGAGATCGCATTTTGTTATTGATGGCCGTGGTTGAGCAAAACCCGCATCAGTCTGAATTCAGCCAGCTCCATTGTCATTACAGTCAGGGCCAGACAAGGCTGGACATTAACTCGCACCATTCAGAGACAGGAATTGAAAATTACAACCGCGTCGCCAGGCGCATTGTTGAATTTGCCAGTGAGCAGTTAAGCGCAGAATTAGTGCCGTTGTTTGACACTCCGACAGAACAGTCGGGTGCTTTTTTCGGATCGACAGAAAGTACCGAGATAGAGCAGGCGCTGGCAGCGCTGAGTGAAACGGAACAATCCAACGTATATACGCGGTTTATCTTCCCTTACGGTTCGTATGAGCACGAAAGCTGTACGCACCCTATAGGCGGAACCGGTGATATTGCTTTAACTGACGATTTGGAATTAACCGCCATGCCGGGCGTGTATGCCATTGGGCCTGGTGCTTTTCCTCGTCTGGGCATTGCCAATCCGGCCTTAACCATATGCTCGTTGTCCCGTTGGCTTGCATCACATCTTTAAGCAGGAATAATTATGAATAAACTCGCGATACTGGGCGGTAGCCCTGTCATTCCAGAGGCATTGCCAGCCTGGCCAAGTCTGGATTTATCTGTGATGGATGATATTGAAGCCATCTTAAAAACCGGTGAAATTAATTATTGGACCGGTAAGCGTGGAATGGCCTTTGAAAAGGACTTAGCGGCCTATCTGGGCGATGGTTATGTCGTCACCACTACCAATGGTACGTCAGCCCTACATACGGCTTTTTCCGCACTGGGTATTGGTTCGGGTGATGAAGTGATTTGTCAGTCCTATACCTTTATTGCTACCGCATTTTCTATTCTGCAAGCGGGTGCGCTACCTGTATTTGCCGATGTTGATCATACGCATACCCTTGACCCCAAGTCGGTAGAGAGCAAAATCAGCGATAAAACCAAAGCCATAGTGGTTGTGCACACATTCGGGGTACCAACCGATATGGACGCTATCATGGCCATCGCCAGAAAGTATGATTTAAAGGTCATTGAAGATTGTGCTCAGGCATTGGGAGCCAAATACAAAGGGGCTTACCTGGGTACCATTGGTGATGCCGGTTGCTTTAGTTTTTGTCAGAGCAAGCACATTACAACAGGCGGTGAAGGCGGTGCAGTGTACGTCAACTCAGAAGATCTGGTCTGGAAATGCCGCTCGTTCCGCGATCACGGTTACGACGTAGCTAAAAGGTTGGGTCTGTTTGAAATCTCGCAGAAATTGCCTTATATCCATACTCAGGTTGGCTTTAACTATCGGATGACAGAAATTCAGTCTGCCATTGGTATCAGGGAGTTATCCCGTTTCAAGGCAACTGCATTGGAACAGCGAATCCGTAATGGCCGCTTCCTGACAGTGTTATTGAAGGAACACCCATTAGTTAAGCATGCACCGGCTGATGATGAAATACGTGGCAACGCTTTCTGGTGGGCGCCGTTTGTTCTGGATATGAGCCAGCTCAGTTGTGACATCAAGACGTTTACCAAGGCCATTGATGCTGAAGGTGTGCCAGGTTATCCGGTACCCTGGCCAGAAGTTTATAATGAAGATGCATTCCAGAAACAAAATGGGTTTGGCACGAATAATTACCCGTTTAACGACCCGGCCCACCGGCAGATTGATTACACATTAACGGACTGCCAGGCGGCCAGACAACTGGGAGACAGCTCGATAGTGTTCCATACCCACCCTGTTTATTCAGAGCAGCACATGGAAAAATTCGCAACTGCGTTTAATAAAGTGTACGAGCATTATAAAAAGTAACCCGGCGCAAAATAATTTTTGATGAGATGGCTGTTCAAATGAGCACCGCCTCCGCATTAGCGGGGGCGTTTTTTTTTGCCAATACTGTCTTAACTTTCAGATAAACCGACAAAAAAATTCTCTGTGTCTGTAACATAATGATCATGTTCGCCTGTCTTTAAGGAGCAAACTGTGAACATCAAACCTGAGTTAGATATAACAAGCGATGAGCATACCGCGATAACAGCGCTTCGAAATGATGCATTTCCCGATCATCAAGTTGCCCGTTCTTATTACAAACAGTTACCGCATATGCGTGCGCTGAAATACAAAGATAAAAGGTTAGTGGGCTACCTGGGACTGGACTATCGTGTTATTGGGGTTGGAGGATGCGCATTTAAGGTGCTTGGTGTTATCGATTTTTGCGTAGCCAAAACGCATCAGGGGCAGGGTATCGGGTCGGCTATGTTGTCTGAGCTCAGCGAATATTCGAAGAGTCGGGATGTCGACTTCATTATTTTAGTCTCTGATCTGACTGAATTTTATTCTAATAATGGCTTCAGGCAGATACATGCGCCAAGTGCCTGGCTAAGGTTGCATGAGCATAAAAATTTCGGTGTCGCCTTTGAGCATCTTGATGATATTTTTATTAAGCCCACTAGCGGTAAACACTGGGAGTCCGGGCAGTTAGATTGGCTGGGGTATATGTTTTAAGGGGTCATTGGCTTTGATCATAATGAGTGGCAGGATGGTCAAGGGAAGCGGCACCATCGATGATGAATGAAAAGGATTCTTCCTGTGACATATGATGAATACAATGCATTTTGCCGTTCTTTGCCTGCAACGACATACGTCGTACAGTGGGGAGGCGCCCATGTCTGGAAAGTGGGTGGCAAGGTCTTCGCGATAGGTGGCTGGGGGGAACCCGGCGAGCCTGCATACACTTTCAAAGCCTCTGAACTCAATTTTAATATTCTAAAAGATGAGCCTGGATTCAGACCCGCGCCATACCTGGCCTCGCGGGGTATGAAGTGGATTCAGCAGGTTGATACCGTCAAGACAAAAGATGAAGCGTTAAGATATTACCTCAAAGAGTCATACCGTATTGTGTCTTTAGGGTTAAGTAAGAAAAAACAAAAAGAGCTCGGTCTTAATCAGGATGATTGAAAAAGTGAGTCAGAACAAAGCACTTGAAGCCTTCGCCCGTTAACTAACGGCTTTAGTGTGAGCATTCTGAAAGCTGCGGTTGATATTGAGAAATGGTGTACCGAAAATGAATGAACGGTTGATAATTGATACCTATGAAACTGAGAAGGGATCAGGGCTATGAAATGTCAGACAATACCCGTTATTAGGATATTTGATGAGGATAAAGCGAAAGAGTTTTATTTGGGTTTTTTGGGCATGGAACTGGATTGGGAACACCGTTTTGAAGAAGGTTTTCCGATTTACATGCAAGTGTCTAAGGGAGATTTTGTTCTTCATCTTAGTGAGCATTCGGGCGACTGTACACCTGGAAGTAAAGTTTTTGTTAATGTCCGTGAACTGGACTCATTATTTTCAGATATCACGTCAAAACCTTATAAATATAACAAGCCAAACATTGAAGATGCACCCTGGGGGGCGAGGTGCTTTACTGTGACAGATCCTTTTTCTAACCGGATTGTATTCAATGGTGCGGCTCATTTATAACGGGCACATGTTAGCCAGTTGTATTCAGTTTATTAAACATTTAGCTCCTTAAAATGGCTGGTGGATGGGGAGCCATTTCGTGCCCAATGCCTGTCCCGCTTTTTGGGCCAGCATACATATTCAAAGCATTTGAACTCAATGTTAGTATCTTAACTGGTAAAAATTACCAAAGAAGTAACATTTGATAAAATGTGTTAAAAGCACTGGTTTACGTTAATGCTCAAAGTGTGTGATCTCACGTTGACAATCGGGTAGACTAATTGACGGCAGGCTATGTCTCGTATCAAAACAATAACAGTGTCATTCTTAACCAGAGCGATTGTTCTGGTTTTTTTGTATTATCCCTAATTTTACTTCACTCACCCATGACAAGATTCGCAGGACAAGTGATATGTTTTTCAGAAAAATGAAGCAACAAAACCATGAGCTGAAAGCAGAGCTATATGCATTATCGCAAGTTAAAGAAAGTATAGAGTCTGATATGCTTCGACTGACTCTGGACGAGGGTGGGAATGTAATTTCAGCTAACGCATTGTTTAAAAATGATATTTTGTTGCCTCTGGAAGAAATTAAAGGTAAGCATATTGCTGATTTAGTTCCTCTGCAGGCGCGGGACACTCGTCACTTTCATTTGATGTCTGATGCCATCAGGCAGCGGAAGCACTGGAATGGTGCCTTGCAAATTTTAAAAGGTAATGGTGAAGAAGTTTGGTTGAGAGCTATCCTTCAACCCATTTTTTCTGCGAGCGGCGGTATTAAGCATATTGTTATTTACGCCTCTGAGCTTACCAGAACCATTACAAGGTCCCGGGAGCAAGAGGATCTTATTAATGCATTGAACCGTTCTACGGCAGTCATTGAGTTCACGTTAGACGGTATTATTATTGATGCTAATAGCAACTTTCTGGCGTCTATGGGTTATGACAAATCGAAAATTGTCGGGCAGCATCATCGCATTTTTTGTGAGAGTTCAGAAGCCAACTCTCCTGAATATCGTGCGTTTTGGCAAAGGCTGGGACAAGGGGAGTTTGTCTCTGACCGGTTTAAACGTATCGACAGTTATGGGAATGTCGCTTGGTTAGAAGCGTCCTACAATCCCATATATAACGCGCATGGTGAGTTATATAAAGTCGTCAAATTTGCCACCGTGATTACTGATCAAATTAATCGTGAGATTGCGATTGCGCAAGCCGCTGACATTGCTCATGAAGTCTCGACAGAGACTGGTCAGCAGACTACTCAAGGCAAACAAGTTATTGATTCAACCATAGAAAAAATGGAAGAGTTAACAAAAGTGATGGAAAAAGCGAATGCAGGCATTCAAGCACTGTATGAGCAATCTCAGAAAATTAACGAGTTGGTTAGCAGTATTAATGGGATAGCGGCGCAAACTAACCTTCTGGCGCTGAATGCTGCCATTGAAGCGGCCAGAGCTGGTGAACAGGGACGTGGTTTTGCCGTTGTTGCTGATGAAGTCCGTCAACTCGCTTCAAGGACAAGCCAGACCACTGAAGAAATTGTTACTGTGGTATCTGAGAATTTAACCTTAACAGGGAATGCTGTTCACTTGATTGAACAGGGCTTGTCTCAGGCATCTGAAACACTCTCTTTGTCAAACAAAGCTGGGCAAATGATGAGTGATATTCGCAAAGGGGCCGAGAAAGTGGATATGGCGGTTGGTAGCTTTACCAAACAGCTATAGCAATGAAGAAGATTAGGTTCAGTGCTATCTGACAGATATTGCTGGAAGTGTGTGTGAGTTCTGGCCTGAAGGTGCTATCTCTTCATTATGAACGTACTGAAGAAATGGCACCCAGGTTTCATTCTGGCTATTGAGCTTTCCTGATTTTTTGATGAACTTCTGACAAGTTATCGCGGGTTCTCGTTGCGAATATGTATCTGTTCAGACTCTCTTCTCTCAACCTGACACGAAACAAATCACAATTATAGGTTGCTACCAGGGAGTGAAAGCCTCAGAATGTCGGACTTTTCGCCGTCAGAGAGTTAGGCGAACATTCACATCATTAACAATTGAGAATCATATATGGGTTTTGCCTCGATAGGTCTTTCTGCGCCAATCCTGAAAGCTATTCAAGAAAAAGGATACGACACTCCCTCACCAATTCAAGCACAAGCTATTCCAGCTGTGTTAGATGGAAAAGACGTCATGGCTGCAGCTCAGACGGGAACAGGTAAAACCGCTGGCTTTACATTACCGATTCTTGAACGTCTTTATCAGGGCCCGCAGGTTCGCAGTAACCAAGTGCGTGCGCTTATCTTAACGCCGACGCGCGAGCTGGCAGCACAGGTGCAGGAAAGCGTGTCTGTCTACAGCCGCCATCTGCCGTTGAGCAGTGCTGTGGTGTTTGGTGGGGTAAAGATTAATCCGCAGATGATGCGTTTGCGCAAAGGCGCAGATATTCTGGTGGCAACACCAGGGCGTCTGATGGATTTGTTCAACCAAAACGCAGTGAAATTTGATCAGCTGGAAGTCCTGGTGCTGGATGAAGCCGACCGTATGCTCGACATGGGTTTCATCCGCGATATTCAAAAAATTCTCAAATTGCTTCCAGCGAAACGTCAGAACCTGCTGTTTTCAGCAACGTTCTCTGAAGAAATTCGCAGCCTGGCGAAAGGCCTGGTAAACAACCCTGTTGAAATTTCTGTCAATACTGCGAACTCGACTGCCAGAACGGTAGAGCAGTGTATCTATCCGGCCGATGTGAAGAAGAAAGCGCCTATGCTGGTCAAATTGATCAAGGATGGCGACTGGCAGCAAGTTTTGGTGTTTACCCGTACTAAACACGGTGCAAACCGCCTGGCAGCATTTTTGTCTGAAGAGAAGCTGGCTTCTGCGGCCATTCACGGTAACAAGAGTCAGGGCGCACGAACCAAAGCGCTGGCTGATTTTAAATCGGGCAAAATTCGCGTATTAGTGGCGACAGACATTGCTGCACGCGGTATCGACATTCCTCAGTTACCACAAGTGGTGAACTTTGAGCTGCCTAATGTGGCGGAAGATTATGTTCACCGTATTGGGCGTACAGGCCGCGCGGGCGAAACAGGTAAAGCGATTTCGCTGGTGTGTGCTCAGGAAGCAGACGAGTTGTTTGGCATTGAGCGTTTAATTCAGCAACTGTTGCCGCGTATGGAATTGGACGGTTACAAGCCGAGCAATACGTTACCGGACTCTAAGCTGGATTCGCGTCCAATCAAACCGAAGAAACCTAAGAAGCCGAATAAATCTCGCTCAGGTCATGCTGAGGGTGAGAGACACAATGCAAGCGGTAATGCAGCGCAAAAGCCAAAGCGTCGGACAAATGGCCACTCGGGTGGTGCAAATAAAACCGGTGCGGGCAAAGCAGGCAATGGTGCGCAAAATACACGTGATACTCAGTCGCGCAGCCCTAAGAATGGTGCTGGACGCTCTGAGGCGGGTAACGCAGCAGGTGGCAACAAGCGACCTGCTCAGCGTCAAAGAGCGCGCCCGCAATCGGCGTAATGCCGTTGTGATGATTCACCTCTGATAACAAGCCTGTCTGAGACAGGCTTGTTGCTTTTGAGCCGGTATTAATTTTCGTTACTGGTTTGCGTAATACAATGCTTGGCCAACTCATGATACCGGGCCTGCATGGTATCGACGAAATCGTTGGCATCGTCAAAATGACTAACCGGCTCACCAATTACCACATCACAGTTAAATGGCACAAACATAGCGGTGCCTCTGGGTAAAGAACGGCCCAGCCCGCGCATGACAACCGGGATAACCGGGCACCCATCATGATCTTTCACTAAATGGTAAATGCCTTTCTTAATACCGCTCATGGTTTCAGGTTCGCCCCGGCTGCCTTCCGGGAAGATGATCAGTATATCCCCTTGTGCCAATGCCTGATGGCATTCCTGTAATACCGCTTCGCGCTGGCTGGGTGAGGGCGAGCGCCTCAGCGGAATAATGCCAATGATGTTCAGCGACAGCCAGGCAACGACTTTATTGGCCAGAAAGTAATCCGCCGCGGCGACCGGACGAACTTTATGGACGATGGAAATGGGAAACAGCGCCAGCAACACCAGCGTATCTAAATGGCTGTTATGGTTGGCTGCCACCACAACCGGACCATTTACAGGCAGGTTTTGCCGCTGGATGATGTTCAGCCCAAGACCAATAAATACCAGCGGCTTAACAATGAAGAGGATGAATAACACCTTGAGCACGTGAGCCATGGAATCCTCAATAGTAGAGATAGTAAATGTAGTGGAAAAACAGCGGCGCAGTGAACATCAGGCTGTCGATGCGATCCAGGATGCCGCCGTGGCCCGGAATAAACTGGCTGGTGTCTTTAATCTGCAAGTCTCGTTTTACTGAAGAAATCACTAAATCTCCGATAAACCCGCTGAACGCAATGATCATACCGGCTACCAAACCCTGCAGCGAGGTGAGGGGTGTGAGATAGGGCGCGACAAAATACGACACCAGAATCACGGTTGCGCTGCCGCCGATAAAACCTTCCCAGGTTTTGTTCGGGCTGACTTTTGGCACTATCTTGTGTTTGCCGAAAGACTTGCCCCATACGTACTGACACACATCGTTAAACTGGGTGAACACCAGAAGAAACAGCAGCATTCCCAACGATCCGGCATCCGGGTTCAGGCTTGGCAAGACCAGCAGATAGGCCATATGGCTGATACAAAATACGGTTAGCATCATGGCCCAGTGGATAATACCGGCCGAGCGGATGAAGCCTTTGGTATCGCCAATCAGTACCATCATCATCGGCAGGTACAGGAAGACATACACAGGGATGAAAATGATGAACATGCCGTACCAGCCAATTGACAGCCAGTAATACTGAAAGGGAATCGACAGATAGGCCCAGAAGATCACACGGCGATCTGTCATTCGGGTTGGCACAATAGACAAAAACTCTTTCAGCGCCATAAAACTCAGAAAACCGACAAAAAACAGCGTATAAGTCAATGGCAGGTAGAGGACGACGAAAACAATCCCAATCATCCACCACCAGGAGCGGATACGCAGCTTCAGTTCAAGGTAATCCCTGTCTGGGTGGGCGCGCGATTTCCACAAATACACCAGCGTACCTGTTACCAGTACCGCAATGATGGCAAGCATCAGATGCAGTGAATGGGAAGGAATACTATTCATTGTCTGCGCTTTCCTTACCAGCCTGCTGTGCCGCTTTAAAGCGATAAATACCTGCCAGACGGCGCCAGGTGGTCATCACAGATCCAATCAGCATGATCGTTAGCGCGGCGTCCAGCGTGTAGGCCAATACCTCTGGCAGCAATGCGAACACCTGGCTGACGAACAAGACAAGGAAGCTGACTGTCAGCAGCGCCATTCTGTGCTGTTTGGCCATAGGCCCGCGGAAGTCGGCCGGACAGCCCATGCTGACCCCTAATACGCGAACGTAAGCCGTCAGCACGGCGACGAGGGCGCACAACCATGCCAGTGTCATACCGATATCAGACTGTGTTGCAAAGCCTGCGGCCAGAATCAACAGCGAGTCAGCAATCCGGTCGGGCACGTCATTGAATAATTCACCTGCCGGGGTTTTCTTGCCGCCTTCTACAGCCACCATACCGTCGAACAGGTTGCACAGCAGCCGCAACTGAATACAGGCTGCAGCGACAAGCAACAGGGTAGTGAACGCAGAGGCCTTGTACCACAGCAGTGTGGCCAGGCCTATGATGGCAAATACTATGCTCATCAGAGAGATCTGGTTCGGTGTGATGTTTTTCTGGCTTAACCAGACCGCAATGTGCTTGGTTAAAGCCTTCTCCCTGACAGCAAGGGGACGCCGGTTGGATTCTGGTTCGTGCTGATTCTTCATGTTTATGGCTTATAGAAAAAGAAAGATGAGCTGGCAGACCACAGTATTAAAGAGCGTTAATCATCTGCGTAAATAAGACGGATGCACGACGGCAGATAAAAAGGGCTGCAGAATGACTTCGGTCTTGTCAATCGAACTCGCCAGCAAGGAGACATAAACATAAATGGAATAGATTGAATATCAAGCGATTGATTATGACTTTTTGAACTGCTTTCAAACCTGAGCGACAACAACCAGTAGCCCGGATACCCATACTGGGTTTGTTCGGTAATGCGGTGGCATGGCTGCGCAGAAAATCAGGCTCACACAGTTGCATTTAAATCGTATATGCGTAATATTGGATTTATTGATATTAGTATAAAAGATCTGGTTCGGCAGCATTCGCCAAACTGAAACTATTAACTGCATTTTTGAGAGTAATGAAATGACAGAATTCACACCCTGGACGGCGCTGGCTGGTGGGGCAGTGTTGGGCGTTAGCGCCCTGATACTGCTGCTGTTGAATGGCCGCATAGCGGGTATTTCAGGTATTGTCAGCGGCGCGTTGGATGTCAGTGAGCCAAACGCTAAATGGCGTTGGATGTTTATAGCGGGACTGATTATCGGCCCCTTACTGGCTGCCCCTTTTGGTACATATTTGCCAGAGCGTATTGATGCTGGCTGGCCTCTTATCATTGCTGGTGGGCTGCTGGTGGGCGCAGGAACAAGATTAGGGTCTGGCTGTACCAGCGGGCACGGTATTTGCGGCATTGGGCGTCTGTCTCACCGTTCTATCGTCGCAACAGTAGCCTTCATGGTGGTTGCTGTTGTTGTGGTATTTGTTGTTCGCCATCTGTCAGGAGCGTAATGGTATGCAGATGATTATCGCCCTTGTCGCCGGTTTGTTGTTTGGTGCCGGGTTAACGATCTCTCAAATGGTCAATCCGGAAAAAGTGTTAAATTTCCTGGATGTAGCAGGACAGTGGGATCCCAGTTTAATTTTGGTTATGGGAGCGGCATTGGTCGTTTTTGGCCTGGGATATCACTTTTTGGTGAAACCCCGCTCAAAACCTCTGATAGCTGAAAAGTTTTATATTCCTGTCAACAAAACTATCGATAAACCTTTGATCATAGGCGCTATTTTATTTGGCCTGGGATGGGGTTTGGTGGGTATTTGCCCTGGGCCTGCTGTGAGTAATCTGCTGGGAGGCAATGCTAAAATTTTCGGCTTTGTTATCGCGATGTTGGCGGGGATGCAGTTTTCTGGCACTATCGACCGTCTGCTTAAAAAGTCTTGAAAATTATGAGGGTAGAATGCGAGATTATTCCAACATGGAGGCAAATGTAGAGCAGGCTGTTGAACTGCTCAAGGCCATGGGCAACCAGCACAGGCTGATGATACTGTGTGTACTTCAGGAAGAAGAATTGTCTGTTTCTCAGCTGAATGAACGATTTCCTATCCCTCAGTCTTCTCTGTCACAGCATTTGGCCTGGCTGCGCCGGGCCGGTTTTGTGAAAACGAGGCGGGAAGCGCAAACTATCTACTATCGGCTCGATAATGCTGCTGTTATCGATATCATCGCGATGCTTCATAAGCATTATTGTGCGGACTGAATCTGCTTGCTGTGAATTTCTCATCAATCTGGGTGAAATTTACTCAGATTGATCTGCTTCTTATACTCGCCCAGGCAGGTAATTTGACCTGTATTCCATTTTTTCCAAGATCAAAATCAAATATTTCAACAATGCAGGTTGTAGTTTGTGCGGTACCTCATTATTTTGCTTCCTGACCGAACGCCTTGCCTTGACCTGGCAAGAGATGAAATATCAGCTAATTTGGCTGGTTTTTATCAGAAATGACCGAAGTTCTATCGTGTTAGGAGTACGATAAATGACATTACACTACTTGCTTCCAGGCCAGGCATTATTGCCGGGTAGGGGCGCTATTCTCAGCATTTCCCTTTTAAGTGCTTTGCTCAGCCGCTGTGCTTTGACTTTGCTGCCTTTTTCACGCCCGTTTTCTGCCTATCGCCTTCAATTCTTTCGTCGATTTAGATGTTTTGGCCATTGTTAGCCCATACAGAACACAACTGATTAGTGTCAGAATGCTTTAAATATAATTAAATCAGATGGTTATAAAGAACATGCTTGAGTGCGCTTTTTACATAAGCTGCAGTTAGGACTTGAAGGAAAATTCCGTGAATATGAAATTGTTAGGCAGTTCCCTGATTATTGCAGGTACAGCACTGGGTGCAGGTATGCTTGCTATTCCTATGGTGTTGGCCCAGTTTGGCCTGCTGTGGGGCACCCTGTTAATGCTACTTATCTGGGTAGGTACAACCTACGCGGCGCTGCTGTTGCTTGAAGCCAGTATCAAGTCTGGTGGTGGCCTGGGCATGAATTCCATTGCCCGTAAAACATTGGGTAAAGGTGGCCAGCTGGTCACAAATGGCTTGCTGTACGCGCTGCTTGTGTGTTTGCTGATGGCCTATATTATCGGTGCTGGCGATCTGCTTAAAAAGCTGACAGACAGCCTTGGAGTGGTATTAAGTGCCACGCAGGCACAAATTGCGTTTACCGTGGTGGCGGGTGTTGTAGTTGCAGCAGGAACCGGCGTGATTGACCGGCTGAACCGGCTGCTGTTTGCGGCAATGGTGATTATGCTGGCTATGACTCTGGTGACTCTGGTACCAGGCATCAATCCTGACAACCTGGCATCGGTTGGCAGCGATAACAAAGTTGCGCTTATCAAAACCAGCTCTGTGCTGTTTACCAGCTTCGGTTTTATGGTGGTTATCCCGTCACTGGTGACTTATAACCCTGAAGCCACTCAAAAACAGCTGAGAAATATGGTGATTGCAGGCTCTGTCATCCCATTATTTTGCTACCTGTTCTGGCTTTATGCGGCTGTTGGTAATCTGTCACCTGAGCAACTGGTGGGCTTTGCGAATGTTTCTGAGCTGATTGCTGCACTGAGTGTGAATCACGGCAGTATGCAGCTGATCCTGTCTGTCTTTACCGGTCTGGCGCTGTTGACCTCTTTTCTGGGTGTGGCAATGGCTCTGTTTGATCAGAATGCGGATGCCTTTCGCCAGAATCGGGCAGTCACGTATGTACTGACCTTTATTTTGCCTATGCTGGGTGCGATTCTGGCGGCGAATCAATTCCTGTCAGTGTTGAGCTATGCTGGCATCATTCTGGTGTTCCTGGCTATTTTTGTCCCGATGGCAATGACAGTCAAAGTCAGAAAGGATGGCGATAAGGCGACAGTAAAAGAGGGTAATGAAGCTGTGTATCAGGCGGGCGGCGGAGTGATGGCGTTGGCGCTGAGCTTTCTGTTTGGTTGTTTTTTATTAATGGCTGAACTGATTTAATCAGTGAGTTACGACAAGATGCAAAAAGGCGCTTCCTATTGGAAGCGCCTTTTTTTGTGGAGCTCAATATCGTATTAGCGACATTGCTTTGAGGATGCTAACGATTTGTTTGACCGAACAAGACCGATATCGTCAGGTGTAGTTTCAGGTTTGACCGAACGCTGAAATAACCTATCTGCAGGAGTAGTGATCTGTTGACACAGAGTAAGCAGCTAGTGACGTATCCTCAAAAAGTTGAGCGAATCTTACCGACTTTCCTTTTCTGGTGCTAGGCTTGGGCCTGTTTTCTTAAAAAGACAAAATCCGCCAAAACGTAAACTTTTTTATACACGCTTTTCTCCTATGACACGCATGCCAAGTTAGAGTATCTTGGTTAAAAAAGATGGGATATGGATATGAACTGGAAACTTGCGGATCAGGTAGCTGCAAAGGCACTGGCAGAAGGTAGTCTTATGCCAATCGCCACAGAAGCGGAGCAGATTGAAGAACAGGGTGTACGTTATCTTGGCCATCTGGTGACAGAAAATGCGGGCAAGAAGTTACTGAATCTGACGGCTAAACATACCTCTAATCCCTTTCTGCCCTACGAAAAGTCAATGTATGTGTGTGAAGCAGGGGAGCATCATGTGTGCCTTCTCAATAAGTTTCCTGTTATCTCGCCACACTTACTGATTTGCTCAAAAGATTTTGTGCCTCAGGAGTCACCTCTAAGCTGGGAAGACTGGCATGCATGGCTGGGGGGATTTACACACTCAGATGTGCTCGGTTTTTATAACAGTGGGCCGTTAGCCGGAGCGAGCCAGTCGCACCGTCACATGCAGTTGGTACGAAGTGATATTCCACTGGAAAAAGTTATCTCGGGTGGAAAGCTGCCATTTGTCCATTGGTTGTATCTGGTTGAAGCTATGACCACTGACGAGCTGTACGACGCCTATCTGAAGGGGTTGAAAGCTTTGTCGCTCTATAATGAGACGGGCAATGCGTGTAAGCCACATAATATCCTTCTGACTGAGCGTTGGCTGCTGATACTGCCTCGTACCGTCAATAATGTTCAGGGGCTTTTTGCCAATGGCATTAACTACAGCGGACGTTTCCTGGTGAAACAACCGGAACAGCTGGTGTGGTTACAGGAATACGGTTTAATGCGTTTTTTGCGTGAATGCAGTGAGTAAATCACAGGCAGGGGATGGGGATGGGGATGGCGTATTTGTTGTTACAGCACTAAAAAATAACCCCAGCCTGAGCTGGGGTTACTTGTCGTTACGTTAAGAAAATAAATTATTTCTTAGCGTTACGCTCTTTCACTTCTGCGATTACTGCTTCAGCAACGTTCGCTGGGCATGCAGAGTAGTGAGAGAATTCCATTGAGAACTGACCACGGCCAGAAGTCATGGTGCGCAGGTGACCGATGTAGCCGAACATCTCAGACAGAGGTACGTCAGCTTTAATACGAACACCAGTTGCAGCAGCAACCTGATCTTTGATCATGCCGCGACGACGGTTCAGGTCACCGATAACATCACCAACGTGATCTTCCGGAGTGAACACGTCAACGTGCATGATAGGCTCAAGCAGCTGAGCACCAGCTTTAGGCATAGACTGACGGAATGCGCCACGTGCAGCAATTTCAAACGCTACAGCAGAGGAGTCAACTGCGTGGAAACCACCGTCGAACAGCTCAACTTCAACGTCCAGCACTGGGAAGCCAGCCAGAACACCAGTACTCATCATACCAGCGAAGCCTTTTTCGATTGCAGGCCAGAATTCTTTAGGTACGTTACCACCAACAACGGTAGAAACGAACTTGAAGCCAGAGTTTGCTTCGCCTGGTTTGATACGGTAATCGATCTTACCGAACTGACCAGAACCACCAGACTGCTTCTTGTGCGTGTAGCTGTCTTCGATTGCTTTGGTGATAGTTTCACGGTAAGCAACCTGTGGAGCACCTACAGTCAGTTCAACACCGTGAGTACGCTTCAGGATGTCAACTTTGATGTCCAGGTGCAGCTCACCCATACCTTTCAGGATGGTTTCGCCAGAATCTTCATCAGTTTCAACCTGGAATGATGGATCTTCTGCGATCATCTTACCCAGTGCGATACCCAGTTTCTCAGAAGCTGTTTTGTCCTTAGGAGCAACAGCGATAGAGATTACTGGATCTGGGAAGATCATTGGTTCCAGAGTACATTCGTGCTTAGGATCACACAGAGTGTGACCAGTCTGAACGTTCTTCATACCAACGATAGCGATGATGTCACCTGCTTGCGCAGCATCCAGCTCGTTACGGTCGTTAGCGTGCATTTCCACCATACGGCCAACACGCTCAGTTTTACCTGTCGCAGAGTTCAGAATGGTGTCACCCTTCTTCAGCTTACCAGAGTAAACACGAACGAAGGTCAGGGCGCCGAAACGGTCATCCATGATCTTAAACGCAAGCGCACGGAATGGTTCGTCAACAGAAACGGTAGCAACTTTACCAGTTGCTTCACCAGTTTCTGGATCAGTCAGATCCTGAGGCTCAACTTCTGTTGGGTTTGGCAGGTAGTCAACAACGGCGTCAAGCAGAAGCTGCATACCTTTGTTCTTGAACGCAGAACCACAGTAAGTTGGGAAGAAGGCCAGCTCACGGGTACCTTTACGGATACAACGTTTCAGGTCTTCGATAGAAGGCTCTTCACCTTCCATGTAAGCTTCCATCAGGTCGTCGTCTTGCTCAACGGCAGTCTCGATCAGCTCTTCGCGGTAAGCTTCTACGTCATCAACCATATCCGCTGGGATATCTTGAACTTCGTAGTTTTCTGGCTGACCTGAATCGTCCCACACGTATGCCTGGCGAGTCAGAACGTCAACAACACCAACGAAATCGTCTTCGCGGCCGATAGGCAGGGTCATAACCAGAGGGTTAGCGCCCAGAACTTTCTTCACTTGCTCAACAACGCTGAAGAAGTCTGCGCCCATACGGTCCAGTTTGTTAACGAAGATCAGACGAGATACTTCTGATTCGTTCGCGTAACGCCAGTTAGTTTCAGACTGAGGCTCAACACCACCTGAACCACAGAATACACCTACACCACCGTCAAGTACTTTCAGAGAACGGTAAACTTCAACGGTGAAGTCAACGTGTCCCGGAGTATCGATAACGTTAAAACGGTGGTCTTTCCAGAAACAGGTAGTCGCAGCTGACTGGATGGTGATACCACGCTCTGCTTCCTGATCCATGAAGTCCATGGTAGAAGCACCGTCGTGTACTTCACCCGTACGGTGGATTTTACCGGTCAGCTTCAGGATACGCTCAGTGGTAGTGGTTTTACCCGCATCTACGTGCGCGAAAATACCAATGTTTCTGTATTTAGATAGATCTGCCATTGTTTTTCTCTATATGAACAATTGTTGTCACATGTCAGGGTGGGGAGTATAGCACTACTTACAACTATCAGAACATAGATCTGAGTAATTTAATGAGTATTCGTTGGCTTTTAACCCATTGATTCAGGCAGGAACTGGATGATTGCTCAATAAAAATACAGAAAATGTCTGTTAACTGATTGTGACAAGGTGTTGCATCCCGCCGGGCGGTTCAACAAATTTCTTGATGATATGCCCAGCGATTCAGGCGGCGTATTTTCTTATGGTATATATTTGTGTTACATGTCAGTGTTCGTCATTGATAACTCTTACAATAATGAAAAAGAACGATTTTCTGGCGTCGACTGAGTTGTTAGGTGAAGTTGCCTTGGAGGGGATATGAAGAATGGATTGACTGTAAGCCTGTCAATAATGGCAGGATTATTGCTCGGAAGTACCGGTGCGCTGGCGCAAGAGGTGATAGAAACCACCAGTTTAGTGGGGTTTGGTACGGCAAAGTACGTACCTGAATTCAAACACTTTGACTACGTTAATCCGGATGCGCCGAAAGGCGGAGCCATCACCTATGCGGAAGTAGGAACATACGACAGTTTTAACCGCTATGCATCAAGAGGGGTTTCGGTCGCCGGCGCGGACGAAATGTATGACACACTTTTTGCACCAGCGAGTGACGAAATTGACAGCTATTATCCGTTGATCGCAGAAAAAGTGCGTTATGCCGACGATTTTTCCTGGATGGAAATTGATATCAACCCTAAAGCACGTTTTCATGACGGCCAACCTATTACAGCAAAAGATGTCGCCTTTACTTTTGATAAGTTCATGGCAGAGGGGGTGCCTCAATTTCGTGTGTTTTATAAAGAGGTGAAGTCAGTGAAGGCGGTTTCACCGCTGACAGCACGAATTGAAATGTCTGTTGCGAATAGGGAAAAACTATTTTCCCTGGTTGAAGGCATGAACGTCTTACCGGAACATTACTGGCAAGACAAGAAACTCAGTGAGCCACTCAATGCGCCCCCGGTTGGCAGCAGTGCGTATAAGGTAACCAGTTATCAGTCGGGTCAGAGTGTGACTTACTCTCGAGTGAAAGATTACTGGGCGGCCAATCTTCCGGTTAATGTCGGGCGGCATAATTTCGATACTATCCGGTACGACTATTACCGTGACGATACTGTGACCCTGGAAGCGTTCAAAGCCGGTGAGTACGACTTCCGTCAGGAGAATGTCGCCAAGTTCTGGGCCACCCTCTATGAGGGAAATAATTTTGATAACGGTTATATAAAGAAGGAAGAAATCCCGCACCAAATCCCTCAGGCTATGCAGGCATTTGTCTTTAACACTCAGCGCCCTGTTTTCAGTGATGTCCGGGTCAGAGAAGCCCTGAATTACGCCATGGATTTTGAGTGGATGAATAAAACGCTTTTCTATAACCAGTATTCACGTAGCCGCAGTTTTTTCCAGAATACCCCTTATGAAGCAAAAGGCCTGCCGACGCCTGCTGAGTTGAAATATCTGGAACCGTTAAAAGACAAGATCCCCGCGCGTGTCTTTACTGAATCTTACCAACCACCGGTCACTGACGGTTCAGGCCGTGTTCGTGCACAATCGCGTAAAGCGTTTGCATTGTTAAAGGCTGCTGGGTGGGAACTGAAGAATCAGGTCATGACCAATGTGAAGACCGGGGAGCCCCTGGCCTTTGAGTTGCTGATCTACAGTCCGACCTCTGAGCGAATTGCTATTCCGCTGCAGAAAAACCTGAAGCAACTGGGTGTCGATATGAAAATCCGTACGGTTGATACTACGCAGTACATCAAGCGCCTGCGTGACCGGGATTTTGACATGGTATCTTCCGGTTACAGTGCCAATGCTTACCCAACACAGAACCTGCTGATTGCATGGAACAGTAACTACCTGGATTCCACCTACAATACTGCCGGGGTTCAGGACCCGGCTATCGATACGTTGACAGAGCAAATTGCAGCGCACCAGCAAGATCCTGCCGCGCTGGCGGCATTAGGCCCGGCGCTGGACAGGGTGCTGCAGTGGAACTTTTTTGTCATTCCTCAGTGGCATTTAAGCAAATTCCGTGTGGCGACCTGGGATAAATTTGATCGTCCCGCGGTCCGACCTAAGTATACACTGGGTGTTGATACTTGGTGGGTGGATACGGCCAAGGCGGCCAAGTTGCCGGAAAAACGCCGTTAATCGAAAAGTGGAAACAGGTAAAGCAGTATGACGGCATATATTATCCGGCGCCTTTTGCTGGTGATCCCAACGCTCTGGGCGATTATTACGATTAACTTTTTCGTGATTCAGATTGCACCGGGCGGGCCTGTTGAACAGGCAGTGGCGCAGCTTGAAGGGCATACTTCCGGCATTATGGAGCGCTTTACCGGCGGCGGGCAGGAAGTGCAGCAGTCGGAAGGTTCGCAGCAAAACGGCAATGGTGGAAGCGGCTACCGTGGCTCCCGCGGGCTGGACCCGGAAGTGGTGGCAGAAATACGTAAGCAGTTTGGTTTTGATAAACCGATCTGGGAACGCTATGTCGACATGCTAAAAAACTATGTCACTTTCAATTTTGGCGAAAGCCTTTTTCGTGGCGGCAATGTGATTGATCTGATTATTGAACGGCTGCCGGTGTCGATTTCGCTTGGACTGTGGAGCACCTTGATCATTTATTTCGTCTCTATTCCTCTGGGGATTGCGAAAGCGGTGAATCATGGTAGTCGTTTTGATATCTGGAGCAGCGCGTTAGTAATAGCCGGATATGCGATTCCCGGTTTCCTGTTCGCCATTGTGTTGATTATTTTCTTTGCCAGCGGTAATTATTTCAGCTGGTTTCCGTTACGT
Source organism: Photobacterium arenosum (assembly GCF_014841115.1). Lineage (GTDB taxonomy): Bacteria > Pseudomonadota > Gammaproteobacteria > Enterobacterales > Vibrionaceae > Photobacterium > Photobacterium arenosum. The sequence continues at coordinate 160,214 of NZ_JACYTP010000010.1, read as the reverse complement.
GGATTGTTCTCGACTGATTTTGATCAGATGACCTGGTATCAGCAAGTCGGTGATTACTTCTGGCACCTTGCACTGCCCATCTTTGCCATGGTCATTGGTGGTTTCGCGACGCTGACTATGCTGACCAAAAACTCGTTTCTGGATGAGATCAACAAGCAGTACGTTGTCACCGCCCGTGCGAAAGGCCTCGATGATCAGAGCATCTTATATAAACATGTATTTCGTAATGCGATGCTGATTATTATTGCCGGCTTTCCCAGCGCTTTTATCAGTATTTTCTTTACCGGTTCAATGCTCATTGAAGTGATGTTTTCGCTGGAGGGAATTGGTTTGCTGGGTTTTGAATCTACGATTCAGCGTGATTACCCTGTGGTATTCAGTTCGCTTTACATCATGACATTGCTGGGACTTATTCTGAATATCATCTCTGACCTGACTTATACCCTGGTCGATCCACGTATTGATTTTGAGGCCAGGTAATATAATGAGAAAGACATTCACAACCATGTTTACCTTCAATCCACTGACAAAAGAGCGCTGGGCTCGGTTTAAAGCGCACAGACGCGGCTACTGGTCAATGTGGTTGTTCGCCGTTCTTTTTATTGTCAGCCTGTTTGCAGAAGTGATAGCCAACGATAAACCTTTGTTCGTCAGCTTCAAAGGTGACTGGTATTTTCCGATAACCGAGCAGTATGCCGAAACGCAATTTGGCGGTGAGTTCGCCACAGAAGCCGACTATACCGATCCGTATGTGCAGGATCTGATCAACGAAGACGGCTATATGATCTGGCCACTGATCCATTTCAGCTATGACACGATTAACTACAACTTATCGGGTCCTGCTCCTTCTGCACCGGACAATATGAACTGGCTGGGGACAGATGATAAAGGCCGCGATGTGCTTGCTCGCATCATTTACGGTTTTCGGATATCCGTACTATTTGGTTTTGCGTTGACGGTGATCTCAACCATTGTCGGTGTCATGGTCGGAGCCGGGCAGGGTTACTATGGTGGCTGGCTGGATCTGTTTGGCCAACGTTTCATTGAAGTCTGGTCAGGCATGCCGACTTTGTTTTTGCTGATAATCCTGTCCAGTTTCGTTGAACCTAACTTCTGGTGGTTGCTGGGCATTATGGTGCTGTTTAGCTGGATGGGGCTGGTGGGAGTTGTGCGGGCGGAATTTCTCCGCTGCCGGAACCTGGATTATGTGCGTGCAGCGCAGGCGTTGGGCGTGAATGACAGGCGAATTATGCTCCGCCATATGCTGCCAAATGCAATGGTGGCCTCACTGACAATGATGCCCTTTATCCTCAGTGGATCAGTGACCACACTGACATCACTGGACTTTTTGGGATTCGGCCTGCCTGTGGGTTCACCGTCACTCGGTGAATTGCTTGCTCAGGGTAAAACCAACCTGCAGGCACCCTGGCTGGGGTTGTCTGCGTTTGTTGTGCTTTCTATCATGCTGAGCCTGCTGGTTTTTATCGGCGAGGCGGTGCGTGATGCTTTCGATCCACACCATCAATCGTAATGACCGGGATACTGCAATGAGTGATGCTTTACTGACTATTGAAAATCTCTCTGTGGGCTTTGCGAACGGTAAGCCTGTCCGCCCGGTAACGGAGAAAGTCTGCCTGACAATCAAGCGGGGAGAAACGCTGGCGCTGGTGGGGGAAAGTGGTTCAGGCAAGTCAGTGACGGCGAATGCCATTCTGCGTTTGTTGCCTAAAGCTTCGGCACGTTATCTGGACGGTCATATTTATTACGATGGCGTGGATATGCTGCGGTGCAGTGAACGCCAGATGCGTGGGTTACGCGGAAACAAAATCGGTATGATATTCCAAGAACCTATGATGTCGCTGAACCCGCTGCATAAAATTGGCCGCCAGCTGTGTGAAACGCTGTCTATACACAAGGGAGTGCGTCAGAGACCGGCAGAGAAACGTGCGCTGAGCTGGTTAAAAAAAGTGGGTATCCGTAACCCCGAGCAACGCATGTATGCCTATCCTCATGAGTTATCAGGCGGTGAGCGCCAGCGTGTAATGATTGCCATGGCGCTGATCAATGAGCCCGATCTCCTGATTGCGGATGAGCCAACAACCGCCCTCGATGTTTCTGTTCAGGCCCAGATTCTTGATTTGCTGAAAAATCTGCAGCAGGAGCTGGGCATGGCTATGCTTTTTATTACGCATGATTTGAGTATTGTGCGAAAAATTGCCGATCGGGTAGCGGTCATGCAACTCGGGCAGTTAGTGGAAACCAACGAGAGAGATATCCTTTTTACGTCGCCTTCCCATCCTTATACCCAGAAACTCATTAACTCTGATCCCACCGGCGAGCCTGTTCCGGTAAACGGGGATCCTTCTGCGCTGTTTGAAATAGACAAATTACGAGTCTGGTTCCCCATCAAAGGGGGGATTATGAAACGTGTTATCAGCCATATTAAAGCCGTGACCGATGTGAGTTTCCAGCTGAAGCAGGGACAGAGTGTCGGGCTGGTCGGAGAAAGTGGCTCAGGGAAGTCGACGACCGGGATGGCGATACTCCGATTGCTCAATAGCGAAGGGAGTATTCGTTTTGATGGCCAGGAGATCAGTCAGCTTAACCGTAAAGGCATGTTACCTTTTCGCAGTCGTCTGCAAGTCGTATTTCAGGACCCGTTTTCTGCACTGAATCCAAGAATGTCTGTAGCTCAGATTATTGGCGAAGGCCTGAAAGTCCATCAGACTTTATCCGATGAAGAGGAAGACGCGGCGATTTGTCAGGCAATGAAAGATGTGGAGCTGGATCCATCCACCCGCTTTCGTTATCCCAATGAATTTTCAGGTGGGCAACGTCAGCGAATAGCCATAGCAAGGGCGCTGGTATTGAAACCGGAGTTTATTCTGTTGGATGAACCTACATCCTCATTGGATCGCACAGTGCAGCATCAGGTACTGAATTTACTGAAAGAATTGCAGTTGAAATACGGCCTGAGTTACCTGTTTATCAGCCATGATCTGAATGTCGTGAAGTCATTGTGCCACTATACACTGGTATTGAAAGATGGCTGTGTGGTAGAGCAGGGGCCAACCCGTCAGCTGTTCAGCCACCCTGAAGCCGAATATACCCGCCACTTAGTGAATTTGTCTGCGGTTAACTGAACCCCGCTCACTGTTCGTCTTATAAGCTGAACTGCTTTTTTGGGAGGCAGTTCATGCGTCATATTTCACATAAATGCTTTGATGGCATATGCTTGCAATACAGTATTTTGTGTCTGTTGATGCCTGATTCGTATCTGTCACGACCTCTTTATGCTGACATGCTGCACATTATTGACATCTTTTGTGAATCACCTGGCTAATACTTATACAAATTATCACAGGCCTAACTGGTAATGATTGGTGGGGTGTGCCGCATTTACCGTCAATCACAGTTTCAATGACTGGATGTTGTGGATTTGTTGCTATTTGATGCCTGCATCAAGCAAATCAATGCTGATGAAATAAAATTCTTAACAATAAGGTTACAATTTGCGTATTATACTGCTCGAGTTGTAACCAAACAGACTATAACAGGGAGACTCATATGCAGTCATTGGTCGATTTTATCAACGGGATAATATGGAGTCCGGCATTGATTTATCTTTGCCTGGGTGCCGGTTTATTTTATTCCATCACAACACGTTTTATGCAGGTTCGCCATTTCAGCGAAATGCTTCGCCTGCTTTTCGCTGGTCAGAGTTCGGCAAAGGGGATTTCCTCGTTCCAGGCACTGGCGGTTTCACTGTCAGGTCGTGTCGGTACGGGTAACATTGCAGGTGTTGCTGCCGCCATCGGTTTTGGTGGTCCGGGTGCCGTATTCTGGATGTGGGTTGTAGCCTTCCTGGGTGCTTCTACAGCTTATTATGAATCAACACTTGCTCAGATCTACAAAGTGGAAGACGAAGGTCAGTTCCGTGGTGGCCCTGCGTATTACATTGAAAAAGCAATGGGTCAGAAGTGGTATGCATGGATCTTTGCGATTTCGACAATTGTCGCTTGTGGTCTTCTGTTACCTGGTGTGCAGTCAAACAGTATCGGTAACGCGGTTGAAGCAGCGTTTGGTTCTGGTGATGTGATCGAAACCACTTTAGGTACATTCAGTTCTGCGAAGATCATCACTGGCGCGATTGTATGTGTGGTACTGGCTTTCATCATCTTTGGTGGTGTTAAGCGTATTGCTCACTTTACTCAAATCGTTGTTCCTTTCATGGCGCTGGGTTATATCGTTATTGCCTTCGTTGTTATCCTGCTGAACATTGACATGGTGCCGAGTGTGTTTGCCACCATAGTGGGTGATGCCTTCTCGCCAATGGCGGGTGTCGGTGCAGCTATCGGCTGGGGCGTGAAGCGTGGCGTTTACTCCAACGAAGCCGGTCAGGGCACTGGTCCGCATGCAGCAGCAGCGGCTCAGGTTGATCACCCTGCTCAGCAAGGTATGGTGCAAGCGTTTTCTATCTACATTGATACGCTGTTGGTGTGTAGTGCAACGGCATTCATGATTATCATCACAGGTGCCTACAACGTACACGGTGGCGCTGAAGGTGCATTCCTGATTCAAAACCTGCCAGCTGAAATTGCTGCTAACAGCCCGGTATTTACTCAGATGGCGATTGAAACAGCAATGCCTGGCCTGGGTAAACCCTTCGTGGCAATCGCACTGTTCTTCTTCTCATTCACAACAATTCTGGCGTACTACTACATTGCAGAAACCAATGTTGCGTACATCCACCGTACCATTCATGTACCTGGCCTGATGTTTGTACTTAAGCTGTTCTTGCTGGCATCTGTATTCTACGGTGCAGTGAAGACAGCCGATCTGGCATGGGCGCTGGGTGATGTTGGTGTTGGCCTGATGGCGTGGTTGAACATCATCGGTATTCTGATCATCTTCTTCATGGCGAAACCAGCGCTGAAAGCGTTGAAAGACTATGAAATGCAGAAGAAAGCCGGCGTGAAAGAGTACGTATTTGATCCAGTGAAACTCGGCATCAAAGGTGCTGATTACTGGGAAGAGCGTATGAAGCGTAAGGGCCAGAAAGCGCCAGACCTGGGTGAAGATTCATCCGCGACAGGTACAGCGAAATCAACCTTATAATGTGAATTGACAGACATTCACTAACTATCCAGGGCCAGCATTTGCTGGCCTTTGTTTTGTATGTTTTACATGGCTGAATATAATTACGTTTCAGTTGGTTATGTTCATTATTGTGTTATGTTGCATAGCGAAGGGAACTCAGAGTGATATAAGGAGACCAGTTAAGATGCAATTAGAGACCCAGACATTACTGATGGAGCCCATCGCTGAAACGGACTGGCCGCTTTTTAAGGCGCTTCATACGATACCGGCCGTAATCGAAAAGTGTTTTGATGCGCCATCTGACGACGAATTAGAGAAAAAATTTCATGCGCGTCTTCAGGCGTGGACACCTGAAAGCGGAGCATGGTTAACCCTGGTTATCAAAGAAAAATCGTCAGGTGGCAAAGTCGGCATCACTGGTTTTTTTGTTGATCAAGGTATTGCGGAAATGGGTTATCTGCTGATGCCTGAATTTTACGGCAAAGGCTATGGCACAGAATCCCTGCATGCAGTGATTCACTGGGCGGAAGAAAAATTAGGACTTAACTTGTTCAGAGCTGTGGTAACAGAAGGTAATGTCGCTTCAGAACGAGTGCTGGAAAAGTGTGGTTTCAGGTTACAGAAGAAAATTCCCGAAGCGTATGAAATTGGCGGTGAGCTGTACGCGGATCATGTTTATCAGCGAGCTTCATAGGTTTTGTCTCAGAAAACCTGGTTAATGAAAAGAAAGCCGCCAGACAATGAGCCTGGCGGCAATGAAGGGATTACACAGTAAACTGCTTCATCAGTTCATTTTGTTCGCGTACGTTCTTTATCTGGGTTTCCATTGCCACACTGGTTTCATTGGCGGTTTCAGCAACCTGAACCGACAAGTCCTTTATATTGATGGTATTGCCATTGATATCCTCAGCAACCAGGCTCTGTTCCTCTGCTGCTGAAGCTATCTGTATGTTCATATCGTTGATCTGCTGAATGGCTTCACGGATACGAGATAGTGCTTCGTCGGCTTCCTGTGCGGTAGCGACGGTTTCGCTGGCCGTGTTTTTACTCAGCGCCATGGTGCTGGTGGCTGAGCTGGCACCTGCCTGAAGTTGCTCAATCATCTGACGTATTTCTGTCGTCGATTGCTGAGTACGTTGCGCCAGTGTGCGCACTTCATCGGCGACGACCGCAAAACCCCGGCCGGAATCGCCAGCTCTTGCAGCTTCAATGGCAGCATTCAGTGCCAGCAGGTTCGTCTGGTCGGCAATGTCATTGATCACCTGAAGAATGCGCTCAATGTTGCCTGTGGCAGACTCCAGTTCTTTGACGACATCGACTGCCTGATCAATTTGATCAGACAAATCATGAATCGACACAGATGTCCGGGAAACGATATTACCGCCTTCCTGTGCAGCCAGCTCTGCCGCTGAAGCTGCAGAGGCAGCACTGTGCGCATTGTCTGCCACGTTAGCCGACGTTGAAGCCATTTCATTCATGGCTGTTGCCAGCAGTTCAAGCTGTTGCAGCTGGCTGTTCATGGCCTCGGATGAACGATTCGCTCCCTGAGCCGTCAGCTCAGTGCCTTGCATAATGTCGTTGCTCAGCGCTTGCGAGCGTATGATCTGTTGCTGCATACGTTCAGTGAATTGATTAAAACTTTGCGCCAGAGACGCAAATTCTGGCTCGGTATTGGTGCTCAGACGCTGGGTCAGATCGGCTTGTCCGGTGGCAATGTTTTTCATGGCCTGATTGATGACATCCAAAGGACGCATCAGGCGTTTGACCATTAAAAAGACGGCGATGAAGCCGACAATGATGAACAGCAGAGAATAAATAATGGCGTTGTTTTTAATTTGATCAACAGCGGCAAACGCCACATCATTTTTCAGGACCGCACCAATATACAGTGTCTGTCCTTGTACTTTATGGAAGCTGATATTGACGGATTCATTATCGAGCACCGTATCTAACGGCTGCTCTGAGATTTGTATACCGGGATAAGCTTTCGACAGCAGCTTACCGTTAACGTCTTTGTCAGGGTGCGCGATGATGACATCATTATCTGAGACTAAAAAGAGATAACCGGCATTGAACAAAGAAGCCTGGTTAATCAGATTAGCAATTTTACTCATGCTGACGTCAAAGAAGATCGCACCTGTAAACTGGCCGTTGTCTTTAACCGGCGCTGCGAAAGAGACCAGAATTTCGTTTGTGACCGAATCCCGGTATGGCGATGTAATAATCATATGCCCGGCTTCTTTTGCCTGGGTATACCAGGGGCGAGCACGGGGATCCCAGCCTGGTGCAGGCTTCCAGGACGGATCGCTGATGATGAAAGAGCCGTCTTTTTCGAACCCGATGCCGGTTAGCTCAAAGGTGTTTTTGAGCACAGGCTGGCTGATAATCTGGCGAATGCTATCAGGAGATAAATTTTGCTCGACGATCCCAGCGGTGATATTGGCTAATTTCGTCCGGCTGGCTATCTCTGTGACTAAGGTTTGATTCACGCCGGAAACGATTTCATCAATGCTGTTGTTTACCAGCTTATGCACATCATCCCTGGTGTGAACGTACTGGATGCCGGAAAGCAGAACTAAAGCGGCGAACAGTATTGCCGACGAAGTGGCAACGATTTTGTGGCTAAACTTCATGGAGTCCCTCAACTACTGTAATTGCTATTATTGTTCCTCCATTGTCGGTGCAGGCTTAAAAAGTCTTAACAGCAAAAATATGTAATTGTGATGAGTGATAAATATTAGGAATGATTTTGTGAGGAATAATACATTCCTGTTCCGAATATTAAACCAGAACTCAATGAAAAAGGGCAGCAATACGCTGCCCTGATATTCCATTAAGGGAATATTAGTCGATCAAACCATACTCATTGCGTAGCACAGTAATGATTTCTTCTTTCGGATTACCGCTGAGCTCAATTTTCTTACCTGTGACTTTCTCTGCAATGCCGGTGTAAATGCGGGAAACCTGCATCAGTACATCTTCAGGCAGTGCATTGTCACGGGCCAGTGCTTCACGCTCATCCATGCGTTCTTTGTTCAGGAGAATGTCCGGGTCAGGGAAGTGGTTCAGCAGTAACTGACGAAAATCTTCTTTAGAGTTTTCGACAATTTTGCCTTCGCGGTATGACGGGCCATCCCAGATGCGGGATGAATCCGGTGTGCCGACTTCATCCATGTAGATCATCTTTTCCTGACCTTGTGCATCGGTGACATAACCGAACTCAAATTTCGTATCGACAAACATCTGGTCAAGTTGCGCCAGCGCGTCGCTGATAACGCCAAACCCTTCTTTCAGCAGCACTTCGTAGTGATCAACATCTTCAGGCTGGCTGAAATTGAACGCCTGATAATTGTTGAGCAAGTCGTTGCGCGTCACATTCACGTCATCGACAGCAGGCACGCCCGGAATGTCGTGCAGAATTCCTTTGGTGGAAGGGGTAATCAGAACCTCTGGCAGTTTCTGATCTTTGGTCAGGCCATCAGGAACCTGGATGCCGCAAAATTCGCGGTCGCCATTTGCATAGGCACGCCACATGGATCCAGTGATGTACTGGCGGCAGATGGCTTCTACTTTGATGGGGCGGGCTTTCTGAACTATCCAGACAAATGGGTGAGGGATATCCAGAATATGGCTGTCTGCCAGGCCTTTCTCGCGGAACAGGCGGAACCAGTGATTGGAGATCGCATTCAGTGCCGCGCCTTTACCCGGTACACCTTTCAGGCCACCTTCACCATGCCAGATGCAGTCGAACGCAGAAATACGATCGCTGATAACCATGATTGCCAAAGGCGCATCCGGGCGAACATTGTAGCCTTTCTCTTTAATCAGCCGGCGGCTGTCAGCCTCAGTCAGCCAGTATACGGAGCGGACTTTACCGCTGTGAACCGGCTGGTCGGTACGGATTGGGAGATCATCATTTACAGCAAGAACTTGATCAGCAAGGCTCATGGTGAAGTTCCTATTTCAAGAGTCAATTCGATGAGAATCGCTGTTTGGGGTGTCGCCCAATCAGCGCATATCCTGTTGGCGAGGCAGATGATAGCAGAAGTGTTTTCGCCTTTCAGCAAAAAAGCAAACGTTTGCCTTGATGTTTCTCTGAGTGGCGCTAAATGCAACAGTACCGCCATTTCGCCTGAATTTTCAGCGGTAATCGCAAAAGGCTGACAGGTGTTAGTGCGACGGGCGGAACTGTGGCAAAATCACTGTCCTTTCAGACCAACAGGTAAAAACGGTACATGATGCATTTTACATCCGAGCAGCAGGGTTTTATTCAGCATCGCGAGGGAAATGCCTTATGTATTGCCGGTGCGGGGACGGGTAAAACGACGACCCTTGTCGGCCTGATTCAGGCTCAGCTCGACATGCGACCGGCCAGCGAGATGCTGGTATTGATGTTTAACAGCGATATACGCCGCGATTTTCAGCAGAAACTCAACCAATCAGGCATCACCCAGTCTGTACCTGTTCATACCTTCCACAGCTTCTGTCTGCGGGTGTTGAATCAGTCGGGTTACCTGACTGAAAGCGGATACCGTGTTGATTTCAACCCTGGCGAAAACGACAAAAGTCTGGCTAAACAAGTGCTGCGACAAATGGCGGGGAAAGAGACGACTTACAGTAAACAGCAGCATTTGAAAGAGCCGAAAACCCTTGAACTGTTGCTCAGTTTTGTCGGTCTGGTGAAAGCGCATATGTTGCCGCCTCATGAAGTGTTTGCCATGGCGGGCATCAACAATGACTATCGCTTTATTCTGGATGCCTACACAGCCTTTGAACACTTGCGGCAGGCGCAGAAGTTACTGTTTTTTGATGACTGGCTGGTGACTGTCGTGTCACTGTTTGAACAAAATGCCTCACTGCGTGCGCACTGTCAGCAACAGTGTCGATTACTGGTGGTTGATGAATTTCAGGATATCAACAATGCGCAATACCGTTTATTGAAGCAGTTGCTTGGGCCTGACTGTCAGCTAATTGCCGTGGGCGATGTGGATCAGTGCATTTACACCTGGCGGGGCAGTGCGCCGCAGTTCATGCTGAATTTTGAACGTGACTTTGCCCCCGCGCAGGTCTATTCGCTGTCACAGACTTTTCGTTTCGGCCATAGTCTGGCGCTGGCCGCCAGCCATCTGATTGCGCATAACCAGGCTCGCTTTTCAGAATTCCTGACCGTGCCTGCAGACAATATCCCTGATACTCAGGTTAACCTGATAGGCTCTCCCCGACAGGTGGGGGAAATTGTGAGTGCGGTACAGGCGTATATTGAACAGGGTGGTCAGCCGGACGATATCGCCATTCTGGTAAGGCGCTGGTCTCAGACCCTGCTGTTTGAATTGGCGTTTCTCAGCAAACAGATTCCGTACCACATGCCCGTACCTTCAGTGCTGGCAAACAGCCGTGAAGTGCGTTTACTGATGGAGGTCATGACCCTGGCCATTGGGCGATTTGCCCAGTTAAATGATCAGGACAGATCCGTACTGCTGTTCAGCCTGCTGTCATTTCCCCATTGTTACGTACCCAATAAAGCGCTCAGGCCTTTATGTGATCAGCTGGTGAAAATACCGGATAGCCACTGGGTTGGTTTTGCTGAGCGACATGCCCAGGTGAACCCCAATCTGAAACTGGATAACCTGATTGAACGGCTTGAGCTTTTTACCCGGTTACAGCGCAAGGGCGGGCAGAAAGCATTTGATGTGTTTGAGCAGTATCGGCGGGAAAGCGGTCTGGACAGCTGGATATGGAAAACCGAAGCCACAGCCAGTGAGATAGAAGAAGCGATAGACAGGCTGGATGCGGTATCGACCGTGCTGGAGTCGATGGATCAACGCTGCGAAAAAGCCTTACAGTATTTTGAGTTCTACACGGCGCAATCCCGCGATACCGGTCAGGGACAGGCAGACCAGAAGCCGCGTTCGGCCAGCGTGCAAGTCACCACTATATTCCGGGCAAAAGGGTGCGAATATCAGCGTGTATTCCTGCCGTTCTGGGATAAAGATGCCTTTCCCTATCGCAATCCGGCAGCTACAGACATGAAAACCGATAAGGAAGAAGAGCGGCGGTTGGCTTATGTCGCTTTAACGCGGGCGAAAGCGTTTTCGGCTGTGTATTACACCGATTCGGAAAAGAAAGGCAAACGTAATGCCAGTACCTTCGTTCGGGAAGCTGCCATTGAGCAGGCCAAAACCATTGGGCCAGCCCTGTATCAGAACGGGCCACTCCCCGCTGCACCATCCCCGGTGACGGAAAGGTATTACGAACGTGTTGGCCGGGCCGCGGATGCAGCGCAAAGCGCGGGCAGTCGCACGCCACACAAAACGATATCCAGGGTAAATAACCCTAGCCTTAACCATGCCAAGCTCAGTCAGGCCAATCATGTCAGCTCTGCTGCTTACAGCTACCTGTGGGCTATTGAGCAGCCTTTGCCTGATAACGCTGAGAAGGTGATTCGTTCCTTGCTCCGAACCAAAAATGCCCGTTACCTTGATGCAGAAATTACCCGGTTATTACGTGATCTGGAAATGGCAGAGGACAGTAAAAAACCTGTGCTGGTTAAACGTTTGATTGCGGTGTCCCACGCGCGTCGGCAGGTGCTCAGATGAAGGCGTATTTACTGCAATACATCTAATTTCTTTTCTAATTGGTTCAGCATTAATGTCGCATCCGGCTTATCAGCATTCAATCCGGTGATCAGTGTCATAAAGTAGCAATCCATCATTACGGCAGCTCGGTGTTGATCGTAACTCGCTTCATGTGAAAACAAGTGCTGGCGGAAGGCTTCCAGCTGCTTTTCAAACTCTTCCTGTTGCCAAATCAACACCCGAAATAACTCTTTGCTGAAATCCGCTTCCAGACAATAAAACGCGTAAAGGTAACCGGCAAAGTGCATGAGTTTCTCTTTGGGGCAGCTCTCGGGGCAATCAGAATTTGCTTCCGTTAAGACATGATCAATTTGCTGACTAAAACCGGCTTTCAGTAAATCCAGTTTTGTCGGAAAGTGGCTAAATACCGTTCCGGCCGCTACCTCAGCGTGTTCAGCAATATGTCGTGTCGTTGTGTCTTGATAACCGTTCTCGCGAAATAATTGCCAGGCGGCTTCCTGAATTCGTCGTTTTGTTTGTTCTCTTTTCATCATTTCTTGCTGCTTTGCTGATAGCCCGTTGCGGATGAGCAGCCATCATACCGTAATTGGTAAGCGGACTTCATCTTGAATGTTGAAAATTGAGCGCGCTCAATTTAATATAAATGAGCGCGCTCAATTTTATGAAATGGAAAGATGGAGAAGTCGAATCATGAATAATTTACTTTTAATGAAAAGAGTAGTACTTCAGGTGTTGCGCTATGGGGTGTATTTGCCGTATCTGGTGTTTTACAGTTTTGTTCTCGGGCCGATTGTGGGCGGTATATTGATGATTGGGGGAGTGGCTGTGCTGTCATTGATCCTTGGTCCGAAGACGAGCTGGCTGGCATTGAAAAAGGCGTACCGAGAAGAGGAAGTAAGGGGATTGAGCACGCATTAAAACGGGAAAGCGATGTTGTGAGCAGTCTTAAGACTGGGCGTTTAGGTTACACACACTATTTTGCGTTTATGAATCTTTCCTGAACGGTCGCCATTTTATAGCGTCCAATGCAAAAGGAAGAGCTGACAATGCGATTTCAGTGGTTGCTGATCATACCGTTTTTCTGTTTGCTCACGGCCTGTTCTTCATCTCAGGTACATTGGCGGGATATTTCGCCAAATGCCGTGCAAGCAAACGCCGCCGAGGAGCCTCTGTCATTGTGCAGAGAGCTTTACAAGGATGAGGCCCAGATTTATCAGTGCGAAATAGAGATGTCGGCACTGTTACGGGCAAGGCAGCAGTGCGAAAAAGATACCGATCCCCGCTACTGTGTGCTGATGGCGGAATACACCTGGCGTCATTACAAAGATCATGTGCTGGAGGATTCCCCGGATATCAAGCAGGCGGGAACTTATCCTGTGATGTGCGGGTACAAAGAAAATCGGATAGCGCCGTGCTCTCTGACAAAATAATGTTTAATACTCAGCATCATACAGTCGTCTCTTTATACTGATACATCAATCTGCCAGTAACAGAAAGATGTTGAACGGTATAAGAATGGGTTACCAAACCCTATAAGTTGTGATGCTTGGCTGCCTTTGGCAGCCTTTTTTTTATGTCTGCTATACGCGGTTATAGTTGATGAAATGTGATGCCATTGATATGTTTTCATGTTCATATGATTGTTAGGCGGATGTTTGATCCGCACGAAATGATGAACGGGGAGCAATGGATGTCGTTAGCATTATTACTGGCTGAATTAGAGGCGTTAGGTGAACAAAATGACGCAACTGAATCAGACCGATCGAAAAAACTGCTGAATATTACCCGGGACACAGGTGAGTTCCTCTCTGTCATGGTGAAGGCGACACGTGCTGAAAATGTACTGGAAATTGGCACGTCCAATGGTTACTCAACCCTGTGGCTGGCTTCGTCACTGCCCGCAGCAGGCAAAGTGGTAACTGTTGAAAAACAGACAGATAAAATCACAATGGCGACTGAAAACTTCGTACGGGCCGGATTACAGGATCGTATCGAACAGGTTCAGGAAGATGCCCGCGAATTCATACAAAGCACAGATCTGAGCTTTGATTTTATTTTTCTCGACGCCGATCGTTCAGCTTACATGGATTATATTGACTTGCTCCTAAGTAAACTCTCAACGGGTGGGGTATTAGTGTGTGACAATGCAATTTCACATCGTCATGAACTCGAAGCCTTCACCGACTATCTGTGCCGCCAGGAAGGGTTAACGACCTGTCTGCTGCCCGTCGGCAAAGGTGAGTTTGTCGTGTATAAAGCATGAACGCGAAGCTCGAAGAAGGAACGGGGAAATGAAATCAAGGGACATGGTTCTTGCGCTGCTGGTTGTCGTTATTTGGGGTGTCAACTTTTCTGTCATTAAGATAGGGCTGGAAACACTGCCGCCGATATTATTTTCTGCATTACGATTTGCTGTGGTGGCTGTCCCGGCTGTGTTTTTCATCCCCTTCCCGAAAACGTCCGTATGGAACGTGCTGGGTGTCGGCGTATTTCTGGGTGTGCTGAAATTTGGCTTACTGTTTATCGCCATGAAAGCGGATGCTTCTGCCGGCTTATCATCCCTGATATTGCAAGCTCAGGTGTTTTTCACTATTGGTTTGAGTGTCTTACTGTATAAAGAAATGGTCAGTCGGTATCAGGCCCTCGGCATCCTGGTTGCCGTGGCAGGTTTCGGGCTGTTTTTTCTCGAAGCCGACGGCAACATTACTGCCATGGGCCTGGTGATGATTCTGGCGGCCGCTTTTTGCTGGGCAATTGCCAACACCATTATGAAGCGGATGCAAGGGGTTAATTTGCTTCACTTTATGGTATGGGTCAGTCTGGTTCCTCCGCTGCCTTTGCTGCTAATCTCGTACTTCACAGAAACGGCACAGCCACTGGATGTCCTGCTCGCTGCCACTTCGGACACATGGCTGGCACTGCTTTACGTGAGCTATATTTCAACGTTGCTGGCCTTCGCATTGTGGGGGCATTTACTGAAAAGCTATCCCGCAGCCACAGTGACGCCTTTTGCTTTGCTTATTCCCGTCGTCGGGATGTTCACATCCACACTGGTACTGAACGAGCGCATGACTGAAACAGAAATGGCAGGCGCAGGACTGATTTTTCTCGGTTTGACATGCTGTATTTTAGGGGGGCGACTGATGCAGGCAAAAATTCGTGCTGCCCGGCAGCAGGCATAAAACCCAATGGCAACGAACAAATGTTAATAATACTTGCTCTCCATATATGAATGACAACGGCCCTGCGGGGCCGTTTTTCTTGCGAGATGCACTCCATAAGTTTCTATGGCAGAACGCTTTGATTGAAAAACATGATATAGAAAGCTCATCTTGAATGAAATCAAAGGCATATGCGTTCATGAAATGGGTCAGTCTATTGTTATACGTTTGTATATTAACCGGTTGTTCAAGTATCGCGTCGAGAGTTGGCTCGGGTTACCAGGTCGGGCAGCCTTACGGTGGCCTTGATTATGCTGTAGACAATGCAGACTGTAATGTTTATGCGCTTCTGGCATTCCCACCTATCATTATTGTCACTATTCCACTTTCTGTTGCAGATATAGTAACGTCGGCTGCTTTAGATACCGCTTTATTGCCGTTCGATCTCATCCTGGAAGATAATGGCAATAATAAAACCAGTTTCTGTCGGATGTCCTGGCGATGAGAGCACGCGATCTGGGTATTTGGCACGTATCCGGCCCGATGCATCGGCAGGCAGGTGTTCAATACTGTTCAGGCAATAAATCCACAAGGAGAAATTGTCAGCCGATATAGGAAGATGTATTCTTTCCAGCCCTGTAAGCAGATATCAGTGCCGGTTAGCCGGGTAAGGTCCGTTGTTTGGTGTCGCCGGGATGGAGATACACTACATCAGGCTGGCAGTACAACATAATTGATTAAACTGGAGCTGGATTTGGATCGAGTACGCCGTTCCAGAGCGCGCGCTGTGCTTGGGTTGGGATAAATTTTGAAGAGTTACCGTGATCATGACGTGATTTTTTCGCAATATCAGGGTGATAACTCGCCATATTGAGTTCGATTGGATACTCTTAAGGTATAAGGCCTTGCGGCATCATGCCGTAAGCCAACGGAATTATAATAAGAAACTGAACAATGGTTCCTTGAGTGCGGGGCTTCACAGCCCCGATTTTTTTCGCTTCAGATTGCTTCATCTTTACCTTCTCTAACGTCAAACACATCAGCCTGATTCCTCAAATCATTTAAATATTTCACCCTGCATCACAGAGGCAAAGCCGCGCTTTTCCGTAAACGGCCATCGACGCGATTGTCTTTACCATCTATTGTTTTTGCGTGTCTGTTTACGTTATACCATTGCATGACAGCCAGAGGTTTTCATCGTAAATTCAGTCAATAACAGGAAAGGGAACACAGACATGCTGATACGTGAAATGGATGCCGCCGATTTCGAACAGTTCTGGCCAGCGTTCAGATGCATTATTCAGGCGCAGGAAACCTACGCCTTTGAGCCGGAGATGAGCCGAGAACAAGCTTTTACCTTGTGGGGCGAGTTGCCGCTGAAGACATTTGTATGCGTGCAAGACGGCACAGTGCTGGGCTCTTATTATCTCAAAGCCAATGCAATGGGGCCGGGAAACCATGTTTGTAATTGCGGCTATATGGTAACGCCGGCAGCGCGGGGCAAAGGCGTAGCACGTGCCATGTGCGAGCATTCACAACAAGTGGCGCTTGAGCAAGGGTTCAGTGCGATGCAGTTTAACTCAGTGGTATCGACCAATGACGTTGCCGTGAAACTCTGGCAGAAGCTGGGTTTTGAGATAATCGGCACCTTACCGGACGCCTACCGGCACAAAAATAAAGGCTTGGTCGATTGCTACGTGATGTACAAACAGCTTACTTAACTATTGATCACAGAGCATGATGACAGGGCAGGGAGGGAATATGTCAGGAATTATGGATTTAAAACGGCTTCTGCAAACCATGTCGCCGGTAACGCGGGAAGAAGATTATGTATTTTGTACGGTCAACGGGGATATTACCGAGTATCTGCAGTATGCCCCCCTGGCCACATTTCAGGAGCAGGAAGGCTTAACGTTGGTGGTCACGGCGCAGGCGGCTGAAAAGGCAGCCATGAAGTATGAATCGACCTTTCGCTGTATCACACTGACGGTACATTCCAGCCTCGAAGCCGTGGGGCTGACGGCAGCGGTGTCAACCGCGTTGGCAAAGCATGGCATCAGTGCCAATGTGATTGCCGCGTTTTATCACGATCATGTCTTTGTACCGGCGGACAAAGCGGACCTGGCTTTGCAGGTGCTGACTGATCTGACAAATCAATAAGAAGGATGACCATGGAAACGCTTTCCGGAGGCAGAAGTACAGGGATTTACCGCCAGGGTGAAACGGTTGTCAGGCCAATACAGGAGTGGTCTGCGACGGTTCACCGCTTGTTACGTTATCTGCACCAACAGGGGTTTCATGCCTGTCCTGAAGTGATTGGGATGGATACGGGATCTGAGGTGCTGAGTTTTGTCGAAGGCGATACGTACAATTATCCGCTTGAAGGGGCGATAGCCTCAGAAGAGGCATTGATCAGCGCAGCCAGATTGCTGCGGCAATTGCATGATGTCTCGCAGGGTTTCCTGAATAATGTGAATCTGGCGGAGACGGTTTGGATGTTGCCAGCCAGAGAGCCGGCCGAAGTCATCTGTCATGGTGATTTCACCCCTTACAACGTGGCCCTGAGCGGAAATGAAGTCGTGGGCGTGTTTGATTTCGATACTGCCCATCCGGCCCCCCGATTATGGGATATTGCGTATTCTGTCTATTGCTGGTCGCCTTTCAAAACCGATCCCATTGATAAGATGGGTACACTCAACACACAAATAGCCCGCGCCAGATTATTCTGTGACAGTTACTGCGTCTCCAATTCAGACAGACAGAAATTGGTGACTGAGATGATCACACGCTTGCAAAGCTTAGTGACTTTCATGCTGGCACAGGCTGACACTGGCGACGAGCAGTTCGCACAGCACATTGCAGAGGGTCATCATGCGGGTTATCTGGCGGATATTGACTATTTATCTTTAAATGAGAATAAAATCATTGAAGGTATTTGTTGAAGAATTATCTGAGTATCGCAATGAAAGCCTCAGCGCATTATACGATGGCGAGGCTTTGCAGGTTATTTATTATTGTGCAACTAAGGTAAAGTCGAATTTTGTACTGTCAACGCGTGTTATTTTTAAATTGGGAGGGAAGGTTTCTCCTGGTGTAACCACATCTATAATGCCGTGAGTAGTGTTGTAATGGAAATACATGGAGCCATTGGCTATATATTCACCTGTAGCTATATTTCTAATGTAAATAGCACAGGTAATTAACTCGCTACTCTCTGTTACCGGTAAAGATGTATATGTTTCCTCACCAGACCAAAACTCCGCATCACCAATATTGTGCGCGTTGAATGTCATTAAAAATTGGCGAGGCTCACCACCGGTTTCATCAATCAAACGCATACTGACGGCAAAGTGTGTGTCAATATTAACAATCTGAAACTTAGAAAGACCATGCATTTCTTCAATACTGGCGTAGTCCCCATGGGTATAGCTTTTAAAGATGCCTGAACCATCAGTGTGTTGATAACAATGAACTTTTACGGGGTTAATCACTTTCAACGATAAGTATTTGTCGTTATAGTCATCACCAAAGTGAAAAGTGATATCATCGCCCAGTTGGTAGTAGTCTGGTGATCCGCCGAAGTTTTTTTCACGATAAAACGCCACGTCTGTTGTTTTTACCATTTTTCTACCCTTTTCTGTTAGAAGTAAAGACTGCTGATTCACTAGCAAATTAACCATAGACGCTCAGTGTTATTGTGAAAACCATAAATAAAGCAGTTTGTTTTTTGATAATGTCTAAATTGTGATTTTGAATCCGTTTTAAAGCGGTCAGTTTTAAGAATATGGTTTGTTGTCAATAATAAAGAAAAGTGAAAGGTATGGACAATGAATGACTCTCACATTCAGCAAGGCTGGCATGCGTCCCATGCTTTAGCTGTTGCCTCACTGTATGAAAATGCGTTTGGACATAAGTTTAAAGCCGCGATTCCCAGCAAAGCGCAGCGGATTCATTTGCTGGCTGAATCGTTTCATCCGAATTTTTCTTTTGTGGTGATCTCGAATGGAAAAATCGTGGGTATTGCAGGGTATCAGACCGCGCAGGGATCACTGACGGGCGGGATAACCTTAAGACGGTTATGGAGAGTACTGGGCTTCTGGCGCGGAACCTGGGCAGCGGTTGTCCTGAGTTTGTTTGAACGCAAGCCTGATCCCAAAGAGCTGATCATGGACGGCATCGTGGTGGATCCTGCTTGTCGTGGCCTGGGGCTCGGTTCGAAACTGCTATCGCACATTATTGCGTATGCCAGTGAAAATCAGTATCAGAAAGTGCGGCTCGACGTTATCGACAGTAACCCAAGAGCCAGAAAACTGTATGACGAAAAAGGTTTCCTCCCGGTCAGAACCGATCGTTTTCCTTATCTGAAATGGCTTGTTGGCTTTTCTGGCTCAACCACCATGATCTATCACCTGCGCGGCGACTGACATTTTCTAAAGTTTTGATCTGCGATCTGAATGACAGGATTGAATCATTCACTGAATGCATCTATTATTTTGTTAATCACTTGATTAATGAAATGAGAAATGATGTCCCGAGGCAGACCACAAGATCCTGAAAAACAGGCACAGATGATGTCGGCACTCCTTGATGCTGCCGAAAGATTACTGGATCAAAAATCTTATCAATCCATCACCATTCGTGAGCTGGCAGCGGAAGCCGGCACACAATCCGCCATGATCAGTTACTACTTTGGGAACAAAGAAGGGCTGTTTATCGCGCTTCTGGACCGGAGCGGGCGTCAGCGCCAGCAGCGGATACAGGAAGTCGTGTTTTTACTTGAAACCCAGCCAGAATCCGTTTTACCGGTATTGGTTGACCGGATCGCAGACATGATGTCTGAAGAACCATGGCTGGTTCATTTGATCAAAGACGAAGTGCTGACTCGCGAGGCAAAACTGAGAGCGCATTTCGTGAAAACCTTTCCTGCCCGGATGGGGGAATCCTTGCTGAATCTGTTCACGACTTTGCAGCAGAAAGGCATTCTCCGTGAAGATATTAATCCGAAATTTGCCACCGCATCGCTGATCAGTCTGATGGCTTTTCCAATGATTGCCGAGCCATTGATTCAGGATGTACTGGGCGTTGATCGCCAGGTGCTTCGCTCCAGTGCCTGGAAACAGCATCTGACGTTATTACTCACACAAGGTTTGGGCAGTCCGCCCAGGTAAGGGGCTCCACATGAAATGCAATTGTCTGAAAGTCATTTTAAAATCCAAACTCGCGTTGCCCATGCTCGCTGTGGTGGGATTGCTGATGTTGGTTGTGCTGTTTAAAACACGTCCACCAGTCAACCACCAGTCAACTGAAATGACGCCCATTGCTGTAACTTTTATCGAAACGGCGCCAAGGGTGATTCGTCCCGAACTGGTGGGGCATGGTTTCATTGAACCGACCCAAAAAGTGGTGGCACTGGCTGAGGTGTCTGCAAAGGTGGTCCGGGTCTCGCCTTATTTGAAACAAGGCAGTCTTGTGAATCAGGGGGAGGTGCTGGTTGAGCTGGATCCTGCGGACTATCATCTGGCACTCACTCAGGCGAAAGCGGAGCGGGCGATTGCAGCAGCGAATTTACGGGAAATCGATACCACTGCAGAGAACCTGACACAGCGTGACGCGCTGATTCAGGAGAACATCGCAGTGGCACAGCGTGAACTGAAGCGGAAAAGGACGTTGAGCGAGCGGGGCGCACAATCCGATTCTCAGGTCGATAGTGAACGGCAAAAACTGATTCAGCTCCGCCAGCAGCAAGCGATACTGGAAAATGAAATCGCCACGCTGCCAGCAAGACGCCATGTGCTGGAAGCAAAACATGCACTGGCTGAAACGAAAGTTACACAGGCCCAGCGAGATTTAGACCGGACCCGGATTGTGATGCCTTTTACCGGTCGGCTTACCGCCGTTCATACGGATCGCTTCCAGTATGTGCCTGCGGGACAACGCTTATTTGAAGCCAGCGGTATCGATCAGATGGAAGTGAAAGCGCAGTTCCCTATCGCGAAACTCAAACCCTTTTTGAAGCTACTGTTTGAAGATCACGGAACTGGGGTTGATCTGACGGATGCGGGACAATTCGGCCCCTTGCTGAGTCAACTGGGGCTTGAATCCACGATACAGGTGCCGGGTTTTTCGGAATCGGTCTGGCGCGGGCAGATTGTGAATCTGGGGGAGTCGCTGGATCCGCAATCGCACACACTGAGTATTACCCTGACGGTCGATCAGCCATACCGGTTTTTGTCGCCGGGCAAAAAGCCGCCTTTGCTGGCAGGGATGCCAGTCATTGCGACGCTGGTGGGTTCCCCGGTTGAGGCGGTGGTTCTGCCGCGCCATGCGCTGCATGCTGGCGCTCTTCTGACTGCCGACAAGCAGGGGCGTTTGAGCCGTGTGCCTGCGACGGCCAGCCTGACGATGCAGGATTGGGCGTTGTTTACACCGGGTCATATTCCGGACGGCACCCGAGTGATCACCAGTGATGTACAGCCCGCACTGGATGGATTGCCGTTATCGCTGACGCCGGATCGCCTGGAAGCCACACCGACTATGCTGGCGCAGTCGGCAGGAGTGGGCCAGTGATGATCCGATATTTTGCCAGCCACCCGACGGCAGCTCATTTACTGATGATCCTGCTGATTCTGGCAGGGTTATTGACACTGCCATCCTTACAGCGGGAGACCTTCCCCAGGCTTGCTTCAGATACGGTGCGTGTGCTGGTGCCCTATCCTGGAGCAAGTCCGAGAGATGTTGAAAACGGGATATGTCGCCCCCTGGAAGATGCGACGGAAGCGATCCCCAATCTGCTTGAAGTCTTGTGTGAGGCCAGGAATAACCTCGCGCAGATGACACTGACCATGGTGGAAGGCCGGGACTTTTCGGTATTTCAGGAAGACATCCGCTCAGCCGTTGACAGTATTGACAGCTTTCCGGATGAAGCGGAAACCCCAGTCGTTGAAGAGATGGGGAGAACCAGCCCCGTGGTGACGATTGCTGTGACGGCGTCCGGTCTGTCCCAGACGGAATTAAAAACACTGGCAGAGCAGTTGAAAACCAAAATGTTGCGGCAACCAGAGATACCGATCGTCCGGATTGAAGGCTTTTCAACGCGGCAACTTCGGGTGTCAGTCAGCCCGGAGCAACTCCGTTTTTACGGATTAACACTGGAAGAGGTCAGTCAGCGGATTGCTTCCCAGAATTTGAACCTGCCTCTGGGATCCTTAGAGACAGTGTCCAGATCGTATGATCTGAGTCTGGATGATCAACGCGTCACTGCGGCTGAACTGGCCAATCTGACCATTTTAAGCGGGCACACGGGCAGCCAGATCCAATTGAGCGATCTGGCGACGATTGAAGAGCGATTCAGTGAACCGGAAAATCAGGCCCGATTAAACGGTCAGCCAGCGGCCTTGCTGAATGTCCGGAAAAATATCACGGATGACAGCTTGTCTGTACTTGCAGCAGTTGAGTCCTTTGTGTCGGCTGAGCATGACCATCTCCCCGAGAGTGTTCAGCTTACCCTGATTCAGAACAATACCTCGATCGTGGTGGATCGTTTAAACATGCTCATAGAAAACGCCTGGCAGGGATTGATTCTGGTGTTTCTGAGTCTGCTGCTGTTTTTTCGCCTGCGTTATACCTTCTGGGTGGTTGCCGGATTACCCGTGAGTTTTCTGGCGAGTTTCTTTGTCCTGTCATCCCTTGGCATCACGCTCAATATGATGAGTATTGTGGCGCTGTTACTGGCATTGGGCATTTTAATGGACGATGCCATTGTTATTTCAGAAAGCATTGCCGAGCAGTCCAGACTGGGAAAAAAGCCGCTGGCAGCAGTGACAGACGGGGTCGCTCGTGTGGCCAGCGGAGTGCTGTCTTCCTTTGCAACCACGGTGCTGATTTTTGGGGCCTTATTATTCATTGAAGGAGAGATTGGACAGGTCCTTCGCGTGATTCCTGCGGTATTACTCGTGGTGATCTCGGTCAGTCTGATTGAGGCGTTTTTAATATTGCCCAGCCATTTGCATCATACCCTGATGCATGACAAGCCATCGCCGGACAACCGATTCAGGACCCGAATCAATCAGGCATTTCTGCAATTGCAGCAGCGCACGGGGCAGGCGGTTGAAAGTGCCATGCATTACCGCTATGCCGTCCTTGGGGGCAGTCTCGCATTACTGATGCTTTCGATTGGGATGCTGGTGAGCGGTCATCTGAAGTTTCAGGCCCTGCCCGACATGGATGGGGATGTGCTGGAAGCAAGGCTGATCCTTCCGTCCGGGACTCCGTTCCATGTCACAGCGCAGTCGGTTGATCGCGTACTGAGTGCGCTGAACCAAGCCACGGATTCACTGGCGTCGCAAGCATCTGAATCGCTGGTGAAAGCGATCACCGTCACTTACAGCCACAATGCGGATGCCTTTGAGACCGGCGCGCATCTGGCAACGATCAGTGTGGACTTGCTCACGGCTGAGCAGCGGGTGACAGAAATGGATACCCTGACTCAGGCGTGGTCAGACGCGTTACCAGCGCTGCCTCAGGTTGCTCAGGTGATTTTCACCGAGCCGTCTCTCGGTCCTGCAGGCAGAGCCATTGAATTACGCTTGCAGGGCAGGGATCTTGCGCAGTTGTCAGAGGCGTCCTACGAACTCCAGCAATGGCTGAAAGGGTATGCGGGCGTCTATAACGTGTTCGATGATTTACGGCCGGGTAAGCCCGAGCTCAGGTTTACACTCAAACCGGAAGCTTTGGCGTCGGGCCTCACATCTGCTCAGGCCGCAGCGCAGCTCCGGCAGGCATTTCATGGTGTGACCGTCGATGAGATTTACCGGGGAATTGATGATCTGGAAATCACAGTACAGCTTGCCGCCGAGAGTCAGCTGAATCTTGAATCTCTGGAATATTTTCCTTTGCTTCATCCACGGACCGGAGACCGTATCCCCTTGCTGAGTGTGGCTGATATCTATTTTGAGCGGGATTACTCGCGGATTCATCGCATCGACAGTCAGCAGACCGTCACTGTATTTGGCGCAGTTCACAGCCAGAAAGCCAATGCCCAAGCGGTGGTGACGGATACACTTGCGCGTTTTCTGCCTGAATTGCAAACCCGCTTTCCCGGCATCACCCTTCAGGTGGAGGGCGAGATAAAAAACAGCCGCATCACCCAGACCTCGGTCCGCAATGGGTTTCTGATCGGATTGATCGGTATTTTTGTGCTGCTGAGTATTCAGTTCCGGACTTATGCTGAACCCCTGATTGTGATGCTGGCGATTCCGTTGTCACTGATCGGTGTGATTGCAGGCCATATGTTGATGGGGTATCCGCTGACCATGCCCAGCATGGTGGGATTTGTCTCATTGGCTGGCATTGTGGTGAATAATGCTATTTTGCTGGTGACTTATGTGAAAGCCAATGTTCTGGAGGGGATGTCCTTGCAGGATGCAGCCCGAAAAGCCAGTGAAGCGCGTCTCCGGGCCATGTTACTGACAACCGTGACCACCATTGCTGGCATGCTGCCTTTGTTATTCGAAACCAGCCTGCAGGCGCAGGTCATGATCCCGTTAGTGATCAGCATTACGTTCGGTTTACTGGCCGCAAGCCTATTGGTGTTGTTCGTGGTGCCTTGCATTTACGGCATTCTGGCTGATTATCGTGCACTGAAGGCGTATAAAAGCTGGACACCTGTGACGGAAAGCTGAGATCTTAAGCCCAAAGAGACTGTGTGACCATGGGATTTGGATCTGTGCTTCAGTACGCTGAAATCAACCATCGTCTTCACTTTGATGGACTCAGACACCGCACATTTTGAATGCAAGACACCCCGTGATGTTCAAAAATTTGACGACATTGATCCGCTTCACAGATATGAACAAGTGTCGTAATGACAGCTAAAAAAGTGATTTTGACAGGCTGTTTCTTCTTTTCTATCAATAGGATGAGTTGCTAAGCATCTGATAGAATATCGCCGTATTCTTGTTCAGTTCATGAGGAAAGCGTCATGGGAGTCACGATCAGTGCTGATGGTCTGAGTATTGTTCATAAAGGGTCTGGCGGTGAAGCGAATGCTGCCGTCCCTGATGTATGTATGACAACGGTCGGGCCACCCGTTGTTCCTATCCCTTACGGAAACAATGCCAAGTCGGCCGACCTGGCCGATGGAAGCACAACCGTCACCGCCGATGGTGGCAATAGCATTGCCCTGAAAAGCAGCCAGTTTTCGTGCAGCACCGGCGATGCAGGCGGCGATAAAAAAGGCATTGTTTCCGGTACGACCGAAGCGGAAGCCAAATTCACCACAGCATCTTCTACAGTGAAAATTGAAGGTGTCGGGGTGGCCCGTAAAACCGACATGATGACCATGAACGCAGGCAATACCATGTGTTTTGGTTGTGAAAACCCGTCGGTGACTGTTCAGCCCGATGAAGACAAAACCCATGCGCTGCGTGTTCAATGTCGTTACACGTCCGGTAAACCGCTCGCCAATGCCCCTTTCAAACTGAAAGATGAATCCGGTGCCGTTCTGGCAGAAGGCACACTGAATAACGCAGGTGAAGCCATTGTTGACGGCTTGCCCACCAAAGGCTGCACCGTTGAATACGGTGAAGCGCCAGCACCTTATAAAATCAACTATCCTCGCCCTGCCAACCCGGATAAAGCCACGCTTGATGACGAGGTGTTTTTTGACCGCGCATCACACATGTGCGTGCCATTCTGGGTCCCGAGAGGCGATATGCAAAAGCGCATCTGGGGCTATCTGGGCGAAACGCTGGCAGACAGCCTTGAATTTCGTCACATGCTGGAAGTGGAAATTCGCGCGCATCTGCCATTGAACCCCAAACCGGGTCAGGCAGAAGAGATCGCAGCGCGTCTGATCAACTTCTTTGACCAGCAGCCCGTGTCGGAGCAAGACATCCTCGGCCTGATCAGCACCATGCTGCCGATACTGGAAGCAGACGGCGTCTTGTTTGATCTGTTCGTCAATTATCACAAAGAGGAATCCGGCAACAACCTGCTGGCTTCCATGCGTCATCTGGGAACCGGCAATCCGAATGAGTGGCTGGACAACCTGGACTGGGACGCCAAGGCGACTCTGCTCAGTCGCGAATGCGGCAGCATTCTGGAAAAAACAGATGCCCGGCTGGAAGCGATCCTTTTTCACTCAGATACCCGTGGCTATACCTATATCTCAGACAACATCAAAGCCCATCGGGAATCGGTGAAAACGGTTCGTAAAAACCTGCCCGATGACATTTCAGCGGCAATGAACGGCCTGAAACAGAAAATCGCCACCATTCGGAGCAAGGGCGAAAACATCATGGTGGTGCCGACCAATAACCAGCGCACCACGCAGGGCGGCAGCATTACCGATGTGGTGCACTCGCTGAACGCATTGCCAGCGCCGTTGGCGATTCGACTGACATACGATGACATGGAGCAAACGCCAGCAGGTTATGTACCTTACTCTGTCATGTTCGCCAATGGCGAAAAACAGGAAGGAAAACTGGATGCGAACGGCAGTGTGATGCTGTACGGCGTGCCTCAAGTCGGCGCTGAAGTGACGTTTGGTGATAAAGAAGCAGCGAAAAAGGCAGAAAAGGAACTCGAAAAGCACAGGGAAGCGATCCCTGAAGCACTGAATGGCCTGGTTGGCGACATGGTACAGACTGCCCGCCAACAGGCTGCAACCGCGCCGATAATTGCAGCAGAGCAGTTTGCTGAACTGAAGGCCAGCGTTGAAGAAGAACTGGCAGAAATGCGCAGCCGTAAAGACGCCTTTGATGACTTGTCATTTCTGGAGCAAAGCTGGTCTTATGCGAAAAGCACCGGTATGGGGATCAGCTCAGGTGTCACCGACTATCTGCCTGATTTTGGCGAATTCGGCGAACTGATGGACGAAGCCGATATTGGTATCGACCTGCTGGTGAAAGCAATTGTGGACGGTGATATAGACGTGATGCAGCGCAAACTGCAGCAAGTTGACCGGGTGAAACTGGGTCTGCAGGAAGCCAGTCAGGCAATGGAAATACTCTTGCTGTTAGTGGTTGATCCTGAAACACGATCATATCTTGCCAGCCTGCCACGCCTTTTTCTGGAAGCCATGCCAGCGGATGAACTGACGCGCCTGGCGGTGTCGCAGGGTACGCAAAAAGGTATCGATTTTGCCGCTGTCACGGGCGGTACTGCGTTGGCCGGTGCTGTCAGTGGTGGTGTCGGTGCCCCCGTTGCTGCTGTCGCTATTACCGGTGGCGTCACTGCCCGAAACGGTGGTAAAGCACTGGAAGGTTTGATTGATGTGCTGATGAAGATCTCCGACAGCAAAAAGACCACGCTAAACCGCCATGAGAAAAAACAGCATGAAAAGGATAATGAGACTAACCTGCCGAAAGAATGCCCGATCTGCGATGACCCTAAATGTAAGAACCGGAATCGGTTGAAGAAGGGTAAAGGCATTACTTATGCAAAAGATTATAGAAAGAACATGGCGAAAAATTATAAAGGTGGCTTTCCCTCAACTCATCCTTGGTATACAGGGCCATCAACAGTAGCCGCACACCATGTTATTCCAGTCGATGCTGTGAGAGGAGAGGCAGATTTTGAAAAGGCATTTGATGATTTTAACTTCGATATTAATACAATTGATAACTTGGTAGTTTTACCAATGACACCAGAACTTGCATGTGAACTGGGTGTCCAGAGACATCAAACGAATCATGACTTTGGTATTGCTTTAGAATCTGATTATCGAGCATTAAATACATTGCTCGAACATGAAAAAAATGATGCTGCTGATAAGTTGAATGAGTTTGGTGAGTTGCTTTTAAATAAAAAACCATTCTTAGCTTATCCTAAGGCAGCTAAAAAAGAGGCGCTAGAAGTATTAGATTTAATCGAAAAAGGTGAATTCTGTAAATCGAAAAGTTCCCTGAGAAGTGCTAATAAAAACTTTGCTATTGAAATGAAACAGAAAAGTGAAAAAATACTAAGGTATATACACGATTTTACGTGGACAATTGATTGGGATAGTAGAGATTATCGCCCAAGTTCAAAGTATGGATGCAGTGGTGCAAGAAAAACCACTGAAAAAACATTTAAAGACATGAAGAAAATTAAGAGAACTGAACATTGCCCTCATAAGAATAGAGACCATGGGCTAGGAAAAGGTAAGTTTACAGGAGCGTTAGAAATTGGAAAATAATATGAATTATGACAGACAGTATTATTTGTTGACCGAGGATAGCCAATCTGGACCCTATATGCTGGTTAAAAATAAAAAATCTGATGAAGGTTTGTCAAGATTGTTAGCTATGCGTTCAATAAAGCGTCAAGTTCTTGGCCCGGGGTATATAAATATTACTCTTGGAGATAATGGCAACTTTAAACCTTGTGATTATCATGAAGTCTTGCCAGCAGGTCTAGTGTCTGAAAAATTTAAAAACATATTGGATTCATTTCAGCTCCCCGGAGTCGATTTTTACCCTGCTTATATAGAAAATCGAGGGAATATCTGGAAAGAGCATTATCTGATTCATATTTGGCAAAATCATCGAGCCTTACATCCGAAGCGATCTGTCTATGATGGTACGTATGAGAATGATCGATTTGATTTGAAAAAGATGACATTGAACGAAGAAGTTTTAGATTTGGTTCCTTTACACGAGCGCTTGGTATTCAGGCTTCATGAAAAACCCCACTATCTCTACCATGAGTCAGTTGTTGTTGCGTTAAAAGCGGCTGGGTTGACTGGTGTTAATTTTCTGAACATTCAGAACTGGGGGCCAGGCTCTGCTTTTGCTACAGAAGAAGAGGAAGACGATTTTTATAACAATTTGTAATTGATACTAACCAGGTGATTGATGTTGGCCCCTTCAGTGGGGCTTTAATGAAATATTCGCGAGATGTAATGATCTTTTACTCAGAGACTGTGGCTAGGTAAGTTCATCTGGAAATGACATGTACGAAAATAATATGAAATACGACAGTCAGTACTATATATTGAGAGAAAATCATGAATCAGGTGCATATATGCTCGGCCAGGATGAAGATTCAGACGAAGGATTAGAGCATCTAATGTCACTTCGTTCGATCAAGCGGCGTGTATTAGGGCCTGGTGTTGTAGAAGTATTGGAGGGTGATTCCAATAAATTTACGCCATGTGATTATCATGAAACAGCCGAGCAATTAGTCTCTGAAAAATTTAGACAGGTTTTACAGGCGTTTAATTTACCTGGTATGGATTTTTACCAAACAAATATTGTTAGCGGAAGTAAAACGTGGACTGAACATTATTATATGCATATCTGGCATCATCATAGAGCAATTCATAAAGGAAGATCAAAGATAGATGGTACTTATATTGATGATGATTTTATATTAGAATCTTTATCACTTGATGAAAATGTTTTAGATAAGATTCCACTTGAAGAACGTCTCGTCTTCAGGTTAGAAGAAGACCCAACATTTTTATTCCATGAAACAGTTGTGCAGGTACTTCGTGAGGCTAATCTCACAGGTTTGAGTTTTCTGAGGGTAGATGAATGGTCAATTGGTTCGGCTTTTGAATAACAGACTATTACTACAATGGCTGCCTAAAGTGCTTCTGGTGGCCATATGTTTTTTTCAATATTCAGAATTGTCAATAGGTTGAGAGATAGTCGATTTGAAGACAAATCGTATAATGGCAAGAAAATGAAATATGATAGTGAATATTATACTCTGGGAGAGAGTGGTGATTCGACTAGTTACATGTTAAACCAAATTGAAGGTTCAGATGATGGATTAGAGAGGTTAATGTCTCTTTTCCCTATTCACCGAAAAGTGCTTGGGGCGGGTCGGGTAGGCATATCGGAGGGTAATCGCGCCAAGTTCCAACCGTGTGACTATCATGAAACCGCAGAGCAGCTGGTATCTGAAAGATTCAGGCAAGTTCTGGCGCCGTTTAACTTACCTGGCGTGGACTTTTATCAAACCAATATCGTCAATGGCGATAAAATTTGGTCAGAACACTATTACATGCATATCTGGAATCATTATCAAGCGATTCATAAGAAACGCAGTGAAATATCTGGAACCTATGTCGGTGACAGGTTTACTCTATTGAAACTGTCGTTAGATGAAGAGGTGCTGGTTCAAGTACCTTTAGAAAAAAGATTGGTTTTTCGATTGAGAGAAGACCCAACTTTTCTGTTTCATGAGTCTGTCGTTGCAGCCCTCAGTGCCGCTGACCTCAGTGGCTTAGGCTTTCGCCGTGTTGATAGCTGGTCGATCGGATCTGCCTTTGAAGATGACGACGATGATTTTTATGATGATTTGTAATCGCTATAAATAATGTGATTAATGTCGGCCCCTTCACTGGGGCTTTAATGATGGATACGGCTGAATGTAATAAACTTTGATTCAGAGGCCTGGGGCTAGTCAGGTTCATCTGGAAGTTACATGTATGGTAATAATATGAAATATGACAGTCAGTACTATATTTTGAGAGAAAATCATGAGTCAGGCGCATATATGTTAGATATGGCGGAGGATTCTGATGAAGGGTTAGACCATTTAATGTCTCTATGGTCCTTGAAAAATCATGTTCTTGGCCCTGGCGTTGTTGAAATTACAGAAGGTAATCACGCCAAATTTCAACCTTGTGACTATCATGAAACCGCAGAACAATTGGTTTCTGAAAAATTCAGACAAGTTCTTGCACCGTTTAATTTACCAGGCGTAGATTTTTATCAAACCAATATCGTCAATGGTGATAAAATTTGGTCAGAACACTATTACATGCATATCTGGAATCATCACAAAGCAATCCATCATGGACGGTCAAAAATAGATGGCACTTATGTAGATGATGATTTTACGTTAGAGGTGTTGTCATTGGATGAAAATGTACTAGATAAAATCCCCCTAGAAAAACGATTAGTATTCACATTGGAAGAGAAGCCTAAATTTCTGTTCCATGAAACAGTTGTGCAAGCACTTCGTGAGGTAAATCTCACAGGTTTGAGTTTTCAGCGGGTAGATGAATGGTCAATTGGTTCGGCCTTTGAATAACAGACTATTACTACAATGGCTGCCTAAAGTGTTTCTGGTGGCCATATGTAATTTCAATATTCTGGATTATTAACGTTTTGAGAGATGGTCAATGAGAAGGCGAATCGTGTGATGGCAAGAAAATGAAATATGATAGCCAATACTACATGTTAAACGAAAGTGGTCGTGCAACGAGTTATATGTTAGATCAAGTTGAAGGTTCAGATGATGGGTTAGAGAGATTAATGTCTCTTTTTCCTATTCACCGAAAAGTGCTGGGGCCGGGTCGGGTAGGTATATCTGAAGGTAATCGCGCTAAGTTTCAGCCGTGTGACTATCATGAAACCGCTGAACAATTGGTCTCTGAAAAATTCAGGCAAGTTCTGGCACCGTTTAACTTACCTGGCGTGGATTTTTATCAAACCAATATCGTCAATGGTGATAAAATTTGGTCAGAACACTATTACATGCATATCTGGAATCATCATCAAGCGATTCATAAGAAACGCAGTGAAATATCTGGAACCTATGTCGGTGACAGGTTTACTCTATTGAAACTGTCGTTAGATGAAGAGGTGCTGGATCAAGTGCCTTTAGAAAAAAGATTGGTTTTTCGATTGAGAGAAGACCCAACTTTTCTGTTTCATGAATCTGTCGTTGCAGCCCTCAGAGCTGCTGACCTCAGTGGTTTAGGCTTTCGCCGTGTTGATGACTGGTTTATCGGATCTGCCTTTGAAGAAGACGATGATATTGATGACGATTTGTAATAGAGAAAACAATATCCGTTGTCAGCAATGATGTTTAAGGATGGACATTTACTCTTTTAACCCTAATTGCTGATATAACGCCTGAATCTCTTCTTCTGTGGGTAACTGACCATGATCGATGTTTCTGAGAACTTTGCACGGGTTACCGGCAGCGATCACATTTGAAGGGATGTCTTTCACCACGATACTGCCTGCGCCAATCACTGTGTTATCGCCAATCGAAACCCCTCCGAGCACAATGGAACCAGCACCAATCCACACATGATTGCCAATCGTGATGGGATCGCCACAGGCATAGGGTTGTACCCGTTCCGATAACAGCACCGGATGGCCGGCCGCACAAAGCTGAACGTTTGGGCCAATCAGCACATGGTCGCCAATAGAGACGGGTGCAATATCCAGCACAATCAGACCGTAATTAATAAACCCGCCTTTACCAATAGAGAGATTACTGCCCATATCGCAGCGAAAGGGCGGTTCAATATGTGTGCCCTGGCATTGTTTGAGGATCTTGCTCAGGATGTCTTGCCGTTTTTGCTGCTCACTGGGGCGCGAGTGATTAAAGTCGTACAGCAATTCTCTGCAGGCGATTTGATGATCAATTAACGCCTGATTGATGAGCAGTTTGGTACTGAAATCGTTGAGCTTATCCGGCATTGACGTGTCTCTTTTACTGACAGGTTGTAACACTATAACTGAGGTCAGCCAAAATGTGTCTGGCCGGGATAACGTTGAAATCGTCGAGTTGAGGAAATGTGGTGTAATGCACACGAATTACGTTAAAACAGAGTGATGTGTGCATGATTGATTACGCTGGCTTTATAGTAACCAGCAGACAAACCCGTCAGCGACAACACAATAAATATCATTGAACAGGGAGAAAGCAGCATGGCGACAATTCAGCTGAGTTGTGAATGCGGTCAGATACAGGGAAAAGCCGATGTGCCCGCGCCGTCGTCCGGCAACCGCGTGGTGTGCTATTGCAAAGATTGTCAGGCATTTGCCGAGCAGTTGTCGCCTGAACGGATACTCACGGCGCATCGTGGTACGGCGATTTTTCAGCTCAGTCCGGCCAGCGTGCAATGGACAAATGGCAGTGAGCACATTCGCTGTTTACGGTTGACACCGGAAGGCTTATTTCGCTGGTATGCCGGATGTTGCAATACGCCCATTGCGAACACCCTCAAACCTGGTTTTCCTTTTGTTGGCTTAATCGAAAAAGTGATATCAGCACAGGACAGAACGGAAGAGCGGCTTGGTCCGGTGCGTGCGCATGCCTACCCGCAACATGCCAACCCGCCATTGCCTGAAGACATACTGCGGAATAATCGCATCTGGCCAATGATGATTCGCGTAATGCTGAAAATCCTGGGCTGGAAACTGACCGGAAAAGGACGCCCGAATCCCTTTTTTGATCGCCAAGCTCAACCCATTAGCCAGCCAGAGATTGTGAGTAAAAAAGCGGATGAATGATGAGTCATTGTGAAGCGGATCTAGCTGAAATATCCCCAGTGTGAAAACACCTTCTAAACTCAATACTTAGGGCAGGAAGCACTACCTTCCTGCATGGGCCGAATGGTGAATGTTGGGTTTCAGAGCAAATGTTATGGTTGATGCGCTAACGTTTCTGACGTTGTTACTTGTTATTGCCACGCTGCTTCCCTTATGGCGGCATCCGCACTGGCTGGTGCGCGGCTGGGATTTTCCTCGTCTGCAACTGGCGGTATTTGCTTTGTTTCTGCTGATTGCTAATGCTTTTGCTCACGCACACTGGCTGGTTATTGTGGTGTGCTTTGTGTGTCTGGGCTGGCAGTTGTGGTGGATTTTGCCTTATACGCGGATCTGGCGTCAGGAAGTGAAGACGGCGAACGGTGAAAACAGCCATAGGCGGCTGCGAATCATCACAGCCAATGTGCTGACACCGAACCGTCAGGCGAATAAGTTAATCACATTGGTGCATCAGTATCAGGCCGATGTGCTGGTGACGCTGGAATCGGATGACTGGTGGCAGTCTCAGTTGGATACACTTGAAACTCAGCTGCCTTATACCATGAAG
Organism: Photobacterium arenosum; assembly: GCF_014841115.1. Lineage (GTDB taxonomy): Bacteria > Pseudomonadota > Gammaproteobacteria > Enterobacterales > Vibrionaceae > Photobacterium > Photobacterium arenosum. The sequence continues at coordinate 126,529 of NZ_JACYTP010000010.1, read as the reverse complement.
TGCCCCCTGGATAATCTCTACGGCATGCATGTTTATGCCCGGTTTCCTTTAGAGGATACCAGTGTTGAGTTTTTGATCGAAGACGATGTGCCTTCCATGCATGCGTTGCTGGTGCTTCCCTATGGCGAAAAAATCAGAATGCATTTTCTGCATCCAGCCCCACCAAGCCCGACTGAAAATCCGGCCTCGGCCGAACGGGATGCCGAGTTGATACTGGTGGCACGCAGTGTATCTGACAGCGCACAGCCGATTATTGTGACCGGTGATTTGAACGATGTTGCCTGGTCGTCGACCACACGGTTATTTCGAAAGATCAGCGGCTTACTGGACCCGCGCGTGGGGCGGGGCATGTTTAATACCTTCCATGCCGACTATCCGTTTCTGCGCTGGCCTTTGGATCATATATTCCACAGCCACCATTTCAGACTGCGTCAGATTCAGCGTCTGCCGTCTATTGGATCGGATCATTTCGCTTTATTTACTGAGCTGTATCTTGAACCGTCTGCCGCACAAAAGGAGAACGGCCTGCAAGCTGAGACGGAAGATGAGGAGTGGGCGGAAGAGATTATTCAGGAGCAGAATGTCAGCGATGAAAATGTGCCGCGTCCAGGACAATGAACCGGGTGAATTCGGGCTGGCAACTGGCTGTTAAATCAGGGTAATCTGTCTTTCGTTAATCTAGCGTATCACTCCGCTTTGCAAAGGATGCTGCAATGAAAATAGCCATACTGACTTTCGAAGGATTCAATGAACTGGATTCGCTGGTTGCTTACTCAATACTGAATCGGGTGAAAAGCGAGAACTGGCAGGTGCAGATCACCAGTCCCACGCCGACAGTAACCTCAATGAACGGACTAACCATCTCCGCCCACCAACCTCTGGCCTACGCCAATCAGGCCGATGCAGTCATCATCGGCAGCGGGTCGCTGACCCGACAGATCGTTGCCGACCAATCACTAATGAGCACTTTAACGCTGAGCCCGCAAAAACAGCTGATTGCTACTCAGTGTTCTGGTGTGCTGCTGTTGCCGGCATTAGGCATTTTGGATAACGCATCTGTCTGTACCGACCTGACCACTCAGCCCTGGGCGATGGACGCCGGATTAGTGGTGCTTGAGCAGCCTTTTCATGCCTCTGAGTCGGTCGCAACAGCAGGAGGCTGTCTGGCATCTCAGTATCTTGCCACCTGGCTCATCGCGAAATTAGCGAGTGTGGAGGCTGCTAAAAACGCAATCCACTATGTGGCTCCGGTCGGAGAGAAAGAAGACACGGTAAATCGTTGTTTGTCTGTTGTTGAACCCTATCTGGACTGAAAGATGCATATTTATAATGTATTTGGTAAGCGCAAGGATGTGGGCGGTAATCTGATGGCGATCTCTGAAGTACCGGAAAATCCGATGGATTCTGGTATTCCTGTCACTGTTGTGATTTCGCCCAGCGAGCAAGCTGATGTCCGGTTTCGTTTCTTTTACCCGGACTCAAAAGAAGCGCCGATTTGCGGTCACGCACTACTGGGTGCGGCAAGCCATATTGCCCAGGCTGCGTTTCGTGTCGAAACCGGGGCGGGTATCAGCGACGTACGAAAATCCGGAGATGTGGTCAGCGTTAGTATGGCCTTGTCGACGGCAGTCACTCCCGATTTTACCGGTCAGCCTGAACCTGGCTGGTTTGGCCTGGAGGCCAGTCAAATACTGAGTGCAGGAATTTTCAGTGCCGGTAAACCCAAATGGTGTATCGAACTGAAAGACATCTCCGCCCTGAACGCCGTCCGTTTTGATCTGGATACACTGGCTGCATGGAATCATGGGAAAAATTTCAGTGGCTATGTGTTGTATGTGTCCACGGGCGACGGCTGGCATGCCAGAGCATCTAACCCCTTGTATAACATTCCGGAGGATCCGGCTTGCGCGGTGTGCTGTGCGGCGCTGCCTTTGCCTTTGGAACAACCGGCTTTCGTTCACATGGGCTATCCGGAATACCCTAATCTGATCCACCTGGAGGCAACCGAAGGGCAACTATGGGTTGGCGGTAAGGTATATCGGTATGAACCGAGCGGAGCGGTCTGAATGCCTGAAGAGCAGGCTAACCACAAGGAGATGCGAATGACTGCGATTCCTACACTGCATTTTATGTGCGGTAAAATGGCGGCGGGAAAATCCACATTAGCGGCACAGATTGCCAAAACCCATCAGGCCGTGTTGCTGGTAGAAGATGAGTGGCTCAGCACCTTATACCCGCAAGAGGTTCGCAGTCTGGCTGATTACATCCAGTATTCAGAGCGGTTAAAGAAAACCATACAGCCGCATGTTCAGGATTTGCTCGCCAAAGGGATGTCGGTTGTGCTGGATTTCCCGGCCAATACGGTGTCGCAGCGTCAGTGGTTTACCGGCCTGATTGCCGCGACAGGTGTTGAGCACTGCCTGCATTATGTCGATAAACCAGACGAGGTATGCAAAGCGCAGCTGAAAATTCGCAGTCAGGATTTGCCTGCAGGCAGCCCGTTTACCACGGATGAAGCGTTTGATGCAATTACCCGTTTTTTTGAGCCGCCGCAAAGCAGCGAAGGCTTTATTATTCAGCAGTATAAGCAGGATACCTCCATATGAAACAGGCCATAGTGCATATTGCCCTGGTTGTCGGTGACTACGATGAAGCGATCGACTTTTACGTCAATAAGCTTAAATTTGACTTAATCGAAGACAGCTATCAACCCGAACAGGATAAGCGCTGGGTGGTGGTTTCGCCACCGGGTTCCAACGGCGTCACTGTGTTGCTGGCACGAGCGTCCACCCCTGAGCAGCGTAATTTCATTGGCAATCAGGCCGGAGGCAGGGTATTTCTGTTTCTGAGCACAGATGATTTCTGGCGAGATTATGAGCGTATGGTGTCCGACGGCATCCGGTTTGTGCGTCCGCCTCAGGAGCAGGACTACGGCACAGTCGCTGTGTTTGAAGACTTGTACGGCAACTTGTGGGATTTGCTGCAATTGCACCCGGATCATCCCATGGCGAGAAGAGGAAGAGCAGAATAATGCAAAGAGAAGTACATGATTGCGTGTCATTTTTGCTGATACGCGGTGAAGAGGTATTGCTTGAACAGCGCAAGCTGAGCAAAGTGGTTGATCCTGGCCTGATGGCCATTCCCGGTGGGCATGTTGAAGCAGGAGAAAGCCTTGAGCAGGCGCTGATCCGTGAGGTTGCCGAAGAGCTGACGGTGACGCCGATTGCCTATTTTCCGCTGTGTACCTTGTATCATCCCACCACAGAGTTACAACGGCTGCATTATTATGTAGTGACAGACTGGACGGGTGAGCTGTCGGCACAGGAAGCGGAAGCGGTGATCTGGACATCTCTCCATGAACCGAACGCTGCTACCGTCGAGGCGGATAACATTGCGCTGGCGGAGTACAGACGTGTGATTTTACCTTTGTTGAAAGAACGGCGCTGATAGAACGGTGCAGAAAGAGCGACAGTAAACACATTGATTGGATTTTGGCAGCAAGGGGAAGCGCATGGCAATCAGAGTGATGACGGCAGACGATGCTGAAGAGGTCGAGGCATTAGTGAAAAGTGCGTTTCTGGCAAGTGCGGCAAAGCAACTCGCGCCGGCCGGTATCCATACTTTCTTTAAAGTGGCCTCAAAAGAAGCGCTCTTGCTTCGCCTGCAGGAAGACAACCTGATACTGGTGTATGAGCAGCAGGGCAAAATTATTGGTATGGCAGAACTCAAACAAGGGGCACATCTGGCGATGTTATTTGTGCTGCCGGATTGGCAGGGAAAAGGCATTGCGACTCAGTTGCTGCAGGTTTTACTTCAACAGGTTCGTCATGCTGAGCTCACCGTGCGTGCTTCACTGAATTCAGTCTCTTTTTATCAGGCGCAGGGATTTCAGAAAACGGGGGCGGCGGCAGAGCTTGCCGGCCTGCGATACCAGCCCATGTCACTGACAATGACCAGCACAGTTACAGCGCCGGCAGATCCGTCCGCTTCAGTGCTTTAGCAAAAGTCACTATGGGCGAATCTGAGCGTTCATCCTTCCGAATCAGGGCTTGCCAGTTCAGGTAGAGCCCTTGCTCTGTCACTCGGGCTGTCCGCAGCTCGCCGCTTTTCAGGTACGGCTTTATCACCCAGCCTGGCATGATCGTAATCCCCATACCTGCTCTGACAAATTCCACGACCGCTTCGGTCACACCAGCCCGGATGACTTTCGGCGGCAACAGGTGATTCGGACTGAACAGTTGTTCGTATTCACGTCCGGGACCGGGTGTGGTGTGGTAAGTAATGTAAGTGTCAGCGGCGATTTCCTGCGGTGTCAGCCAGGCTTTACCGGCATTCGGGTGGTCTTTATGCATCACAGCGATCATTTCATCCCGAAACAGTTTCAGCACCCGGAAGCCAGTCTGAGTCACCGTGCCAGAGACAATAGAAATGTCTATCGTACCGTTGCGTAACGCCGTAAACGGGTCGAGAGAGACATCGGGAATGATTTCGACCGAATAGCTGGGGAAGTCCTCATTAAACAGCTTAATAAAGGGCGGCAGCCAATGGTAACCGCCGTAGGCTTCATTACCTACCCGAATGACGTGCTCTATCCCCACCGACAGTTTGTCGATGTCGTTTTCAGCCCTTTCCAGCTCACTGAGTACCACAGTGGCAGATAACAGCAGCCGTTTCCCTGCGCTGGTCGGAATGAGCTTCTTATGCTGGCGGTAAAACAGCTCGGTATTTAACAATCGTTCTGCTTCACGAATGCGATGACTGAGCGCAGATTGCGTCAGCCCAATCTGACTGGCTGCTTCAGACACACTACCTGCCTTTGCCACAGCCATTATCATTTGCAAGTGTCTTGTACTGATTTTTGTGGCCATAATGTATGAATAAAGTTAATGGTTTTTGAATATTTTATGAAATTTACAGTTAAAAAGCCGTCTCGTAAACTAATAAATGAATGGTCAATAGCCTCTGACAGGCAAGGAAATAGTGGATGAATAAAATGGATAAAAATCAGACTGCACCCACGCTGAAAGTGGACCTGGACAATGAAAAAGTGCATTGGGATCAGGACATGAGCTACGGGCAGTATCTCGCCCTGGGACCATTACTCTCCTGCCAGCACCCGGTTACCCAGCAGCACGACGAAATGCTATTTGTGGTCATTCATCAGGTGTCTGAACTATGGATGAAGCTTTGTCTGCATGAAGCCTATGGAGCGGTGGAGAATATTCGCAAGGACAAACTGCGCCCGGCATTTAAAATGATGAGCCGCATGGCACGCATTCAGTCTCAGATGCTGAACGCCTGGGAAGTGCTGGCAACCATGACGCCAGCCGATTATGCCAGCTTCCGCGATGAACTGGGCCAGAGTTCTGGTTTTCAGTCTTATCAGTACCGCGAACTGGAATTTCTGCTGGGTAATAAAAATGAGGCCATGATTCAGGCGCACCGCGCACACCCGAAATATTACGATCACCTGAAGTCCGTTCTCCATGCGCCAAGCATTTATGACATCACGCTGCAGTTGCTGAAAGCCCGCGGATTTGATGTGCCTGAGTCTCACCTCAACCGGGACTTCTCCCAGCCGTATCAGGCCAGCGAAGACATTGAACGCATCTGGGCGGAAATCTACAACAACAGCAACGAATACTGGGATCTCTATGAGCTGGCCGAAAAGCTGGTCGACATGGAATTCAATTTCCAGAAATGGCGTTTCAGCCACATGAAAACGGTTGAGCGCATCATTGGCTATCGTCGCGGCACGGGTGGCACTTCGGGGGTGAAATACCTCAACAAAGCACTGGAGCTGCAATTTTTCCCGGAATTGTGGTCGGTGCGTACCTCTATTGAAGGGCCGAAGCATGACTAAAATCTGGGATATTTCGCAAACGCTGCGACAGGGGTTACCGGTCTGGCCGGGAGACACGGCATTCTCTTCGTATTTCCACTGGGAAATGAGCGAGCAATGCCCGGTCAACGTTGGTCAGTTTTCCCTGTCGTGCCACTCAGGTACTCATGCCGATGCGCCTGTGCATTACGATGCACAGGGTAAAAGCATGGAAGCGGTCAGCCTGGAATATTACATTGGTCCGTGTGTGGTGATTGATGCTACCCAGGCAGTTGGCTGGGTAAAACCGCAGGACATTATTGATCAGCTGCCGGATCAGGTTGAGCGGGTGATTTTCAAAACCTATCTGCAGTTTCCGCACCATGAGTGGCAGTCTGATTTTACGGCGGTAGCCTCAGAGACCATCGACTTACTTGCAGAGCGTGGCGCCTGTCTGATTGGCATCGACAGCCCGTCACTGGATCCCCAGAGCTCGAAAACCATGAGTGCGCATCAAGCTATTAAGCGTCATCGCATGGCGATTTTAGAAGGCCTGGTATTGGATGACGTGCCTGCCGGAGCGTATGAGCTGATCGCCCCGCCGTTAAAACTCGACTCACTGGATGCTTCCCCCGTTCGGGCACTGTTGCGCAGTGTTGCCTAGCCATTGGATAAGTCAGGAGTAATTGAACATGCAAACACTGAACAGAACCTATTTTGAAGCACTGGATCGCGATGATCCCCTGGCAGCGTATCGCGATCAGTTTGATTTACCCGCCGGGCATATCTATCTCAACGGCAATTCCCTGGGTGTGTTGCCGAAGGCGGCAAAAGAAAAAGCCCGGCAAGTGGTGGAAGAGCAGTGGGGCCAGGGGTTGATCCGCAGCTGGAACACCCACGATTGGATCCGCATACCGCACCGGGTGGGAGATAAAATAGCCGGTCTGATCGGGGCAGACGACGGCGAAGTGATTGTGGCGGATTCAACCTCTGTCAACCTGTTCAAGATGGCAGCGGCAGCGGTAAAACTGAATGCAGGACGTCAAAATATATTGTCTGAACCGGGTAACTTCCCGACGGATCTTTATATCTTGCAAGGACTGGAACAGTTTCTGGACGGCAAAGTGCGTCTGGTGACTGAGCATCGCGATAACATTCTGGAAGCCATCGATGAAGACACGGCTGTCGTGGTGCTGACCCATGTGCATTACAAAAGTGGTGCCATGTTTGATATGGCAGCGATTACAGCCCGCGCTCATGAAAAAGGCGCCTTGGTGATCTGGGATCTCAGCCACAGCACAGGTGCAGTGCCTGTGCAGTTAAATCAGGTGGGCGCCGACTTTGCCATTGGCTGCGGGTACAAATATCTCAATGGTGGTCCGGGCGCTCCAGGTTTCCTGTTTGTTGCCAAGCGCCATCAGGCACAGTTGCAGCAACCGCTCAGTGGCTGGTTTGGTCATGCGAATCCTTTTGCGATGCGGGATGACTATGAAGCGGCACCGGGTATTGCGCGCACTTTGTGTGGCACAACGTCAGTCGTCGGTGCCAGCCTGCTGGAAGTGGGGGTAGATATCATGGCCTCGGCTGACATGCACCAGATCCGAGAAAAATCCCTTCGCATGGGGCAGTTGTTTATTGAGCTGATTGAACAGCGCTGCAGTCAGTACGGCTTCGGGCTGGCATCGTCAAAAGATCCGGCGGTGCGGGGCAGTCAGGTTTCTCTGACCCATGAGCAGGGCTTTGCCATCATGCAGGCTTTGATTGCACGTAACATCATAGGCGATTTCCGTGCACCGGATATTCTTCGCTTCGGCTTCACACCGCTGTACGTTCGTTACGTCGATCTCTGGGATTGTGTTGATGCGCTGGTCGACATCATGGCGAACGATCGCTGGGATCAGGCGGCGTTCAAAAAGCTCACCGCAGTAACCTGATGTGCAGAGTTGCAGAATCTGTCAGGTCAATACATTCTAAGCCATAACACCAAAACCAGTAGCATCAAACCCGTACACAGAAGCACTGAACCTGTCTTGCCGGAGAGGGTAAGCCGGCAGGACAACCTTACCTGTAAGGTAGAGACAAAGCCGGGATCTGTGTATGCCCCGGCTTTCTTGCTTCTTCCCGTTATACCTGACGGACAGCCTCTGATTGCCTATAGTTGATGGGGAGAAGGCTGATCCGTTCAGGAGTCCGGATGAAAATCAGAAAATTCAGAGTTGGCTGGGTAGTTTTCAGCCTTGGTGCTGCTGCTGTGCTGGTGTATCACCAGGTAAAAGCAGCACAGCCATCGTTTGATTGCACCGGAGTGGCAGATGGCAGCATTGAGGCGATGATTTGTCAGGACGAAGAATTAGCTGCGTTAGATAACCAGCTGTCTGAGGTCTACAAACGGGCGGTTGCCAAAGCCACCAATGAGCATCCCCCCACCTTGAAAGCAGAGCAAAGAGGCTGGGTGAAAGGTCGCAACGAGTGCTGGAAAGCCAGTGATAAAAAGCTATGTGTTGAGTCTGGATATCAACTGCGCATTGCTGAGCTGCAGGCCAGGTATGGCTTGATTCAGGCAACAGCCACCGTCACTTATCTGTGTACGGATCAGCCGGGAAGTGAAGTGATTGCGACTTACTTTCCTACTGACCCGCCAACGCTGATTGCCGAACGCGGTGACAGTGTCTCGTTGATGTATCAGCAGGAAAGCGCCAGCGGTACTAAATATGTCGGACGCAATGAAAGCCTGTGGGAGCATCAGGGCGAAGCAACCGTCATCTGGGGATACGGTGCGCCAGAGCTGAACTGCAAAGTGAAGCCCTAGCGCGATGAAGCCGTAGCGTAATAAAGCTGTAGCCTGATAAAACATGAGCGTGATAAAACATGCTTCCCGCAGTCAATATCGGGTTCACGTTTACAAAATGATGTACACCATAAAAGCGCCGAACAGCGCTGCAAATATACCTGCCAATCGTCCCTGGATGTCGTTCAGATCAACGGCCCAGCTGATGAGCTTTTTAAAGTTTCCCCTGCCAAGAATTAACAGAAAAATCGCCGCAATAATGGATATCCAGCCGATGGCGGCAACCACAAAGGGTATATCGGTATTATCTGCATATTCTATTAACAGATAGCCGATGAGCAGGCGCACGGCAACCGCCACAAAATGCAGCCAGAGCTGTTTTTTGTGTCTGTCGATAAAGTCCAGAATCAGCCTGGGCTCAGCGGCAATGACCAAACCTAAAAACGCAACAGCTACGCCTATCAGGCCAATCAGCAATCTCATATCCGCTCTCCTGTCATGGGAGAAAAGTCAGCAAGGGTCTATGGCCTTTCCGGCCCAGAGACAAGGTTTTACAGCCTTGACGGGTGGCTGTCCGGATCCCCCTCGATATGAGGTTTATCATCATGTGATACACCGTGCTCTTCCGGTCCTTCCTGATCCCAGGAACCCTCTTCGGTCCATGGGTCGTCATCCGGCAATTCTTCGATATAGATTTCTTTGTCCTCATAATCGGGTTGATAGCGAAGATCAAAGTGCGCTGCGCGGATAATGGAAATGCACAACAGCAAAGCAACAATAAGCAATGGGACGCCCCCGATCACACTGGCTGTTTGCAGGGTATCCAGCCCGCCGATGAACATCAGGGTAATAGGCATGACAGACAGAGCAAACGCCCAGAACAGACGGTTCCAGCGCGCCGGCTCTTCATCTATCTCTTTTTGCACCACGGCAGCCAGAATATAGGAAATCGAATCAAAGGTGGTGGCGGTGAAGATCACCGCCAGTATGGTAAAGGCGAGGACCACCAGTTTACTGAGGGCCAGGGTGTGCAGCATGGCGAAAATTGCAGTAGTGGCGCCCTGATTGTTCAGTATGGAAATAACATCTAACTGCCCGGAAAGTTGCAGATAAATACCGTAGTTACCCATGATCATGAAAAACAGGAAACAGCCCAGGGTGCCGAAAAAAATCGAGCCGACAACCATGGCTTTGATGGTTCGGCCTTTGGAAATACGGGCGATAAACAGCCCCACGCTGGGTGCGAACACCAGCCACCAGGCCCAGTAGAATATGGTCCAGTCCTGAGGGAAGTGGGTATCCGGGAACTGCCGGAACTGGGCAAAGGGTTCTGTCCAGGTCGCCATTTCGAACAGGTTGTTGATCATTCGGCCCAGTGAATCCAGACCGGTATTCAGCATGAAGAGCGTAGGCCCGGTAATAAAAATGAACAGTAAGATGCCGACGGCCAGCCACATGTTGATGTTAGAGAGTAACTGGATGCCTTTTTTCAGACCGGCATAAGCGCTGTAACCGAAAATGGCAGTACAGACAATTAACACGCCAATGCGGGTATAGAGGTTATTGGGCACACCGAGAAGTTCATGGGCGCCCTGGTTAATCAAAGGAGCGGCAAGGCCGAGAGTGGTTGCCCCGCCTCCCAGCATACCGAAGATAAAGAACACATCGATGAGCTTACCCAGCCATCCGCGCGCCCGCTCTTCACCCAGTACCGGCATTAAGGCTTCACTGATTTTCAGGACGCTGTGGTTACGAACATAGTAGAAATAGGCAATCGGCAGCGCAGGAATCAGATAAATAGACCAGGCCAGCGGCCCCCAGTGGAAAATGCCGTAGGTGACTGCCCATTTGGCGGCTTCGTGCGTACCGCCGGGAATGTCGAAAGGCGGGGTCTGATAATAGTAAGCCCATTCAATCATTGACCAGTAAAGAATCGACGCGCCAATACCAGAGCAAAACAGCATCGCAGCCCAGGAAAAAGTGGAAAATTCCGGGTTTTCCTCAGGGGTGCCCAGTTTGATCTGGCCGATATCACTGAAGGTGATGTACACCATAAAAAGAAACGCACCAAGGCCGAGAATCAGGTAGAGCACGCCAAGCTGATCGGTCACAAAATCTTTGGCGCTCAGCACCCAGGCTGCTCCCGCTTCGGGAAAGAAGACTAAAGGCAAGGTCACAGCAAATAGCAGGAAGAGGGAACCGAAAAAGGTAGGTTTATCTATGATGTCATTGAATTTGGTGGACGACATCGCGGCCTCCGCACAAAAAGGGTGTGTGATTCGTCCGTGAATTGGGTGGTATATGAGTCGTATTGTTAATTCTTAGAACATAACGTCCGGAAAACCAATGCCGATCCATAGTGCCGATTACGAGCTTATTATAGTCGAGCTGTCAAACAGCGTTGATTCAAAGGCGATTCCCGCCGGCTGTGTTTGGCTGTTGCTGGTGGATTATGTCAACTCGGAACTGGTCGCTTCAGTGCAGCGGGCGGTTGAGACCTTATTCAATATTTCAGCCTTTTAAACAACGCGGGTGTAACCGTTTACTTACATGCCGGAAAAAGCGGCCGGATTCTATCGCAAGCCGCCAGTCTGGTCAGCCTGCGAAAGAGAGTGCGGATAAAGAGTGCTGGTTGGATCAATAACGATTGATAGTAATATCAGAAATATAACCGTGTTCAGCATGTTGCAGCGCTTTTTTTAACATGGCGGCGGTTTCTTCAGGTGTCATGAAACTGCTGATATCCATCTCTTTACCACTGCTGGCCCAGAATTCGGTTGCCATGCCGCCAGGGTACACCCCAACCAGTTTCATTGGTTTGCCTGCCAGTTCCAGCCGGGCTGATTCCACCAGTCCCTTTACGCCCCATTTGGCAGCGCAATAGGTTGACTCGCCGGCTTTCGCCACCAGAGCCGCTGTCGACATAACAATAGCGCAGGTCAGGGGAGTATTACGGTAGCGTTTAATCGCTTCCCGCAGGAAATAGGTTGCAGACAGCAGGTTATTGCTGATCAACTGCGCTATGGCGTCGGGCTCTTGTTTCTCCAGCGAGCCGAAATAGCCACTGCCCGCACAGAAAATAATGGTCTCAGGTGCTGATGGCAGTTTATCGAACAGAGATGACACCGAGCTGGCATCTGAAAGATCGGCAGTAAGGGTGCAGATATTGGCAGGCTGACATTGACGGGCGATGTTATGTAAGCGCTCGTCGTTTCGGCCTGTCAGTGTCAGCGTGTGGCCATCGGCAGCATAAGAGGCAGCCAGAGCTGCACCCAGTCCACTGCTGGCTCCTGTGATCAGAATCATTGTTATCCTCTGCTTTTATCAGGGTTTATTCGGCAAAGTATAGCGATATTTTGGTTGACGGGCAGGGTTGGTAGCATGCTGATGGTTATCAATATAAGGTGGGTTTTCCTGATAACACAGCGCATCGTAAGCCTCGGCCATGGTGCGAACATCGTGGTGTTGCAAAATATAGCGGCGAGGGCTGATGCTTGGTTTCTTAAGCAGCGCAGTATGGATTTGGTAAATAAGCGTCCGTTCATCGTCAGTATTGAGCGGGATACCATTTAACGGACAAAGGACATCGCTGCAGGCTCCCATATCGGTCAGTGCCGCAGGTATTCCACAGGATTGTGCTTCAAGGGGAGAAACAGAATAGTCCTCCTCTTCAGAGGTAATACAGAACAGATCCAGCGCCTGATAAAATTCCGACATGTTTTCGACATGGCCCATGAAATGAACACGGTGGCTCAGCGATAGCTTTATTGCCAGCATATGCAGCGATCGCGCCAGACCACCTTCCCCTGCCAGGGTCAGATGCACATTCTCCGGTAAATGACTCAGGGCATGTATCAATAAATGATGCCGCTTTTCCGGGATCAGTCTGCCTGCTGTGCCTATGATTTTCGCCCCTGTGGGTAAGCCCAGCCTGAGCCGGGCTAGGCCCTGATTGCCAGGCTGGAATCGCTGAGTATCAACACCGTGCGGAATCGTGGTGATATCCCGGCCGCTAAGAGATGTTTGTAACCTGTCATTCATTCTGCCGCCGCTGGTAACCACCACAGGTTGCATACAACTCAGAGCCATTTTCAGCAAGCGCGGGTGTTTAGGTTCTTCTTCCAGCCAGTTGTCGTACTCGCTGTGTATTAAGGTTTTGACGCCGGCCAGCCTGGCTGCAATACCTGCTTGATATAAAGCAGTGCTTTGATGGGTATGCACAACACCTGCGTTGTATGCACGAAACAGTTTTACCAGAGTGCGGATAACGTTTGCAGCCGTTTCAGATTCTGCATCAAGGAAGATCAGTTTATCGATGACATTTTTCAGGTAAGGCCACCTTTCAAGTGATTCACTCATCGTCCCTTCCAGACAGACGATAAAGCGTCTTTGCCGCAAGGCAGAGAATTGCTGAATGTTCACTGCAGTAATGCCCACCATTCCCGGTGTTAAGTGCTTTACAACCTGAATAACAGCATTCATAGCGACCGCCTTACAACACCTGCCTGTATAGGATGAAGCAAGAGTTATACCAGTAATAATGCGGCTGGAGGCGTCTGTTAGTGTCTGGGGCAGGCTGCGAAAAGGGTGAAATTCGCATTCTGCAAACCAAGTTGGGAATGGCAACTGAGATTGAAATCAATGTGCAATTTATCAATGAAGGATGACATTAACCACATGTCTGCATTTCTTGTCCTGCTGGTGTGTTTTTCTGGTCTAAGCTGGAAAGAGTTTTTCCAGGCTCAGGGTGTCTGCTTAGTGGTTAAAGCTGTTTGGACAATGTATGGATCAAGGGCTATGGAATAAGCGTTATGGAACAAGGACAGGCAGTGGCATCGCTCTGCCACAATTATCTCAGTTCAGGAGAAAAATACGCATGGCTACCATTAGTGTAAACACATCGAATCAAACAGAAATCACGCTTAAGAATGATGCTGAGTCCAGCAGTCAAGTCGCTCTGGCGGCATTCAACGGCAGGGTATACATGGCTTATCGTGGCTGGGGGAGCTCTAAAAGCCTGTATATATGCTCCACTGCCGACGGGGTTAGCTGGTCTCAGCAAACGGATATTACCGACGATAATGGCGCGAAAACCCAGAATAGCCCTGCGCTGGCGGCATTCAATGGCAGACTGTATCTGGCCTATCAGGGCTCAGGTTCCGATAGCATTTATATCTGCTCAAGTGCAGATGGCGTCAATTTTGGTGATCAAACAAAAATCACCTCACAGAATGATGCTGAAACCGATTCCCAGCCAGCACTTGCCGCATTTAACGGTCGGCTTTATTTGGCATACCGGGGAGAGGATTTATCGAATAGCCTTTATGTTTGTTCATCGGCAAACGGTACCGACTGGGATTCACAGGTGAATGTCAGCGACCAGAATGGCGCGGCAACCACAACAACAGCCGGCCCATCGTTAGCGCCTTTCAACGGGAAACTGTTTTTAGGCTGGGAAGGGGCGGGCGGAACGGCAATTAATGGTTCGGCCATTTACGTGTGCTCTTCTTCTGACGGGCTAGAGTGGGGGCCGCAAACCAACCTGGAAGATGCAAACGGGGCAGAAGGCTATGACGGTGTGTCGCTGGCGGCAACCAGTGATACTTTATTCGCGCTCTACCACGGTGCCCACACCGCACAGCTATATGGTTGTGCTTTTAATGGCACATCCTGGAGTACCAATCAGATTGATTTTACAGAAGCCAATGGAGCGGGATCTCAGTGCGGCCCTGCCTTATCAGCATTGAACAATACGTTTTATGCTGCCTATCCCGGCATATTACCTTCAAATGATCTGTGGGATTTCACTTTTACAGTGAACTGGAATAACGCGTAAAACTAATCTGCAGGCAAACAAAAAGCCCGTTCTTTCGAACGGGCTTCTCTGTATGGTGCGTCTGAGTGGACTCGAACCACCGACCCCCGCCATGTCAAGGCGATACTCTAACCAGCTGAGCTACAGACGCTTTATTCAGTTTTTGCTTCAACACGCTTTGGCATATTGAAAAAATTTGGTGCGTCTGAGTGGACTCGAACCACCGACCCCCGCCATGTCAAGGCGATACTCTAACCAGCTGAGCTACAGACGCAAATTTTAAGTTATTCTAATGCAGGATTTGGTACGACCGAGTGGACTCGAACCACCGACCCCCACCATGTCAAGGTGGTGCTCTAACCAGCTGAGCTACGGTCGTATCACTAAATCGTCCTGCTTGAGAACGGGGTGAATATTAGCGATTCACACCCACTGGCGCAAGTGTTTGAGTTGGCTTTTTTTATTTTTCGTGACTGTTTGATTGTTACTTGTACTGCCTGACGCTGAATCAGGCACTGAGTGGTTGTTTTCAGAGTAAAAATTATTGCAAAAGCTCATGATCCGGCGGCAGTAAACGGGAGATCCAGATAGCCAGTTTATGCTTCATATTGGGGCCGTCTTCCTGATCGGGAGAAAGCGGGGTGATTTGCTTAACATCAACCAGTAACCGGTAGATACATTCCACTTTTTCTTTATCTGAAATGCCTTTGTCGAAGTCTTCGTAACCCTGCTTTTTGGCAAAGGCGATGCCTATTTCCATGGCTTTCTTAATCAGTTTTTGTTCGTTTTTGATTTTTTTCATTCGATCTCGTTCCCTGATTGTGGCCTGTATGTAAAGCATAGTAGTGGCGTTGATTTTTTGAGCTCATGGTCATTCATCTGTAAGGCAGTTAACGGTGTTTCGGCAAGGCGATGAAAATGAACGGCAAAGACCAGCTACCCTATGGCTGTCCGACGTTTATCCCACAACGCTTGAACAAGGTCTGCCAGTATGAGACGTGGTTGAGAGTAGCGTCACGAAATTGGCGGTGTATGTCACCGTCAATATAGAAGCTGTGATAATCGGCGAGCGCAGCAGGGCGGTTGGGGATAGCAAACAAGGTTTGCAGATCCGGCTGAATATCCTGGTAGCGGGCATCAAGCGAGGCAAGGTATGGCTGAATATCCGTAATGAAAAATTTATAGAAAACGTTCTCCAGAAAGTTGGCTTTCTGCTGGTTTCGGTTAGGGCCGCACACGACTGTGGCGTCGTTTTGGCTCAGCAGGGAGGTTGTGGTGTTCAGCCAGTCAGTGGCACGGGCCATAGAGTAAAAAAGTTGACCAAGAAAACGTGATCTGTGGATGTTCTCTTCGTAGCTGATCAGGCGTTCAGCGGACTGGGCCGATACGCTATGCTGGGCCGAAATCTGGCTGGCAATGTGCGCTAAACCACTTATCGCCTGCAGGGTAGCGGTGGCATCTGGAATTGTGTTCAGCGAAAAAGCGAAGTGTGCCGGCTTGAATTGTTTTTGCCATTCTTCACCAGTGAGCAGCATGTTCCACAGGTATTTAGGCAGGTCATCTTTTTTCGTGGTCTGAACTTCTATCAACTGCACTTTGAGATCATTGTCTTCGGGCAAAGTCGCGATACAGTGGCCGATACCGTCTAATAACAGCAGTTCGTAGCGTAGCTGACGGGTTCTGTCCTGCACTTTTCCCAGTACAGAGTTGCGCTCTGCGATGAGATGAAACAAGCCGCATTTTCTGAGTTCATAGGCATCAATCAGTCCCATTCGGACATCTTCAGTTCGATGCAGCAAATCACTGACGTCGGGTAGTGGCGGGAGCCGGGTATCCGGCTCTTTCGGGGAACTCACATCCAGCACAGAGGCCAGACGATCAGCATAGTCCGCAAACTGGTTATCTGAGGACTGACGGTCACAACCGGCCAGTATAATGAGCAGGCTGAGCAATGCGAGCTGAATCAGCAGCTTGTTTATGTTAAGCGGATTTAAAAGAAAGCGTCGGCGCATGATCGTTATTCTGGGATTTTTATAACAGTATAAGCTAACAGATTGAGTTTTCAGATAAAGAAAAGGCAGCGCTTGCTGCCTTAGGAAGGGTGGAGTCCGGTTATTGTACCGACATTGCCAGTTGGAAATCATGGTCTTGACGTTGCAGCCAAAGCAGCCGCACTGTCAGCATTAATGCCGCAGCGGTTAAGCCAACAATCGTACCAATCCAGAAGCCGTGTGGCCCCATTGGTGCGGCGAACAGGTTTGTCATACCGAGTACATACCCGATTGGCAGACCAAAAACCCAATAGGCGATAAAGGTGCGGATAAAAATGGCACGCATATCTTTGTAACCACGTAGTGCCCCTGCAGCAACCACTTGAACGGCATCACTGCACTGGTAAACGGCCGCAAGGAACAAGAGCTGAGTTGCCAGCATAATAACGTCGGTGTTGTCGGTATATAACAAGCCTATCTGTTCGCGGAAAATGATCGTCAAAACAGCCGTCGCAACCGAAATAGCCACGCCAACCCAGATACCGCAGTGGCTGGAAATTTTCGCACCATCAAAGTTTTGCTCACCTAATTGGTGTCCGACACGGATGCTGACTGCAGCACCTAAACTCATAGGTAACATGAAGACCAGCGAAGAGAAGTTGATGGCAATCTGGTGGGCGGCGACAACAATCGAACCCAGAGGCGCGATCAGCAGTGCAATTGCCGCAAAGATTGAAACTTCAAAAAATAATGCGGCTGCAATCGGAAAACCAAGCTTGAACTGACGCACAATAGCTTTCAACTCTGGGCGATACCAGGTGTGGAATAGCCCAACGCGGCTAAGTTTTCGGTTCATCAGTACATAAACCAGCATCGAGAAGTACATCAGCCAGTACACAATGGCAGTGGCAACACCGCAGCCGATTCCGCCAAGCGCCGGAGCGCCGAATTTACCGTAAACAAAGATCCAGTTAAGCGGAATGTTGGCTAACAAGCCGATGAAACCAATCACCATACCGGGAACGGTCAGCGACAGGCCTTCAGAAAAGCTGCGCAATGCCTGAAACAGCAGCAGGGCCGGAACAGCATAAAGAACGGCGTGTAAGTAACCAATGGTTTTCTCTGCCAGTACAGGTTCGACGGCCATGTAATCAATTAAAATGCCCGCATTATAGAGCACCAGTATGATTGGGACTGACAAGAGTAAAGACAATACAAAGCTTTGTTGAACCTGAAACGGAATTTTGTCTTTCTGGCCAGAACCGTTGAGCTGGGCCACAATGGGCACCATAGCAAATAGCACACCAATGCCAAACAGAATGGCAGGCATCCAGACACTGGAGGCGACCGAGACAGCGGCCATATCGGTGGCACTGACACCGCCAGCCATCACAGTATCAATAAAACTCATTGCCGTCTGTGCGACAGAGGCGATCAAAACAGGAATAGCGAGTTTTAACAGTCGCTTAGTTTCTAGACGATAAAGATGCACGAAATGCTCCAGAGGGCAGGTAATCTATTATTGGAATAATCTTCACAGTGGATTATATCGGCTTCACTGATACTGACAATGATTTATTCAATCTGTATCACAATTCAGCACTTCTCTGCTTTTTTTGTGTTGCCGCACTGTTTGAGGTTATCACAATGCGGCGGGACTGCAGGACTGGCTATGTCCACTTCCCCTATGCTGAGTCAGCTTAAACTGAAGTTTTGCATTCTCTCACTAAAGGGGAAGTGGATAATTGTAAATCAACAACATAAGACAAAACTTCAGTTGTTTTCAGACTTTGAGAGTGCTTTTTGTGCTGCTTGGCCGATAGAATCGATATCCGCGTTGTTTGAGGTTAAAAACTTCTCAAAGAGCGGCATTAAAGCCCCCATTTTTTCGTCAATGGCATCGCGCACAGTATCAACAACCACTTGAGTACCACGTTCAATTTCGACATTGATATTTGAACCGCTCTGCTTTCCTTCAAATGTCGTCATTCTGCGAGTTTCAGGGATTAGCCAAACATCGAACCAGCCCTCGCTTTTATTCACGTCAGAAACAGTCAAACTGGCTCCATTCAAAGCAATATAGCCTTTAGGGAAGATGTATTTGGCCCAGTTTTGTGGTGTTGAAATACGTACTCGATAGTTATCATCGATTTGTTGCACGTCAAGAACTGACGTTTTGAAATCAATGTGTCCTGATAGCGGATGTCCACCGATTTCTGCGCCATCTTTCGCTGCACGCTCTACATTAACTCTTTGGTTTTGTTTGTATTCACTAAGAGTGGTTATCTCAAGGCTCTTCAGCATCACGTCAAACTTAACTTGTGTCGAAGTTACGATCTCAGTGACTGTTAAGCAAACACCATCAACCGCAACGCTAGCACCAATTTCCAGGTTTTCGCAGAAACCAGATTCAAACTCAATGTTAAACGTTCTGATACCCTTGTGGTCACTTATGGATGAAATAAGCGCGACAGACTGAATTATACCCGTGAACATTGTTGGCTCTCCTGTTGTACCAATGTGGCAGCGTAGTAATCAGTATTTTGAACCAGTTGTAATGTAATTGATAGAGTGAGCTGTCATCGGTCGCAATAACTACAGCTAAATTCCTTTTCATTTCATCTCACCAATAATCAGAAAGCCAAAGAAGCGGGTCTGAACAGCGGTGTAACAAGACAAACCTGTCAGCGCGCCAAAAAGGCGATGTGATCAATATAGAGATTGATCCTCAGACGCAGGCTGTGGTGGATACGGTGGAAAGGGTGATGGTAGCGAGAGGCTAAAGGAAATCATTTGCATCAATCCACACGCCCTCTCATCAGAGGGGCGTGTGGATTCGAACGTTAAAAAATCTGCTCGTCGTCAGCGTCTACAAACAGGTGAATGGTTTTGTGTAATTCATCCACCTGCATGTTCAAGTGGATCGCATGGCAACACGCGGGGCAATCATCGTAAAATTCCTGACTGCCGGCACTGCTGTCCAGGGTAATTCGGATATGGTGGCCACAATGCGGACAAGTCACACTCTGTTCACTATAGTTCTTCATTTTCTGCTCCTTACATTATGTACCTGATACTAATTGGCACATTCATACCGCTGCCAGTGTCCATACTGGAGAGTCTTGACTCTTTCGCCTTTGAAGCCATTGACGGGTTGGAAATCAGACGTTGTTTCTTACCGGACAATCGCACCAAAAACGATGGGTATAGGTTTGCTAACCGTTAAGTTAATCCTAGCGATACGGATTAGTTTTTGCCGTGAATTAACTGCAAACTTTGAATTGCTGAGAAGTTTTAACTGAGGGGGCTTTGTCGCTTAGAAAGTTGATAAGAACAAAGTAGACAAGCTAAGGGTAATGTGAAGCTGATTGACAGAAAATGGGTCTATAGTGACGCTTTTGATGTCAGAATGGATGAATGTTTTGTGAAATAGAATGATCAGCCTATTTGTGATTTGCGACAAACAGACCAATCATTCTTCAAGCTGATTAAAGGCTGGCTATTAATTCTTTGTTTACTTCGAGCAGCGAGTTAAGTTTTCTGTCTGCGATCGACCAACGCAGATCGGAACGGTGTTGCTGCTCTGGCACTACGATACTTTTCATGCGGGCAGCTTTGACAGCCAGCAAGCCGTTAAGTGAATCTTCAAAGGCCACACAGTGGTGAGGTTCAACACCCAGTTCATCGGCGGCATTCAGGTACACTTCCGGGTGAGGCTTACCAAAACGAAGGTGCTCGGCAGAGAACAAGGCACTGAAATGATCTGTCAGTGACAGGGCATCTAGGGTGGCATGAATCAGGCTCATAGGAGAAGACGAGGCCAGAGCAATGGTTATGCCCATATCCTGGCACGTCTGTATGGCTTCGCGCACACCAGGCAGCATAGGTTTGTGCTCTTGAACCAGTTCTTCCACACGTTTGGTGATAAGGGTGTTGACGTCCTGGCAAGTCGGGCCTTGCCATGGCTGGCGCTCGAACCAGAGATCAACAATGTGATCGATTCGCAACCCCATGGTTTCCAGCGTTTCCTGCTGTGAAATCGTGACACCCAGTGAAGAGAATACCTCGACCTGAGCACGTTGCCAGAAAGGTTCTGAGTCGACCAGAAGGCCATCCATATCAAAGATTGCGGCTTTTAACATACTGTTCCTGTCTTGAGCTGAAAGGATAAAGAATGTGAACTTTATCACTTCAACTCTGCAGACGGTAGCCTGGATTATCCTTTAATTGCTACTCAGATTAAGCCTGCGAATACAGCGTTCAGCCTGATCCAGATATTCGCCACCAAAGAGATTGCAGTGGTTCAGCAGGTGGTAAAGGTTGTACAGGTCGCGACGTTGTTTGTAGCCGTCATCCAGCGGAAATACAGACTGATAGCCATTGTAGAAACTGTCGGGAAATCCGCCGAACAGCTCTGTCATAGCAATGTCGCATTCCCTGTCACCCCAGTAGCAGGCGGGGTCATAAATGACCGGGCCATCGACACTGAGTGCTGTATTTCCATGCCATAAATCGCCATGCAGCAAGGAAGGTTTTGGCTGATGTGCTGACAAGATGTCAATCACATTGCCTGTGATGACATCAATACTGCCAAAATCGATGCCTTTCTCCTCACAGATTTGCAATTGCCAGGCAATCCGCTGTTCTGCGAAAAAGCGACACCATTTTCGTCGCCACTGATTGGGCTGAGGAGTCAGACCAATGAAATTGTCTATGTCGAAGCCGTATTCAGGCTGTTCGCCCCATTTATGAAGGTGCGCCAGTTGCTGGCCAAGTGTGTGGGCCGATTCGGTGTCCAGACTTTTCATGGGCATGAAATCGAGGACGAGGAAGGCTTTATCCCGGCTTATGCCCATATGCCGGCTTGTAGGCACTGATACTGAGTTTGTTTCCTGCAGGACGCGCAGATTTTCCGCTTCTGCTTCAAAAACGGGAAGCTGCTCTTTCTCATTAAGCTTGATGAAGTACCTTTGATCGCCATCGCTGATGCAATAGCATTCGTTGACGTCCCCCCCAGGGAGTGTATTTCGCTCACGGATGGTAAAGGGTTGATCAAGTACGTCTGATAGCTGATGGGAAATCGCTTGCCACATAGCATCCTCCGGGCACAAACCAGTTTGGGTACAAATCATAATAAACAATAATACAGCGCCTGGGCTGGATTATATAAAGACAGTGACGCCAAATCTGTTGGGGCAATTTTGTGGGTGCAAGTAGATTCTGGTTCTGTGAACCTGAACGAGCCATGCTCACCGCTATCCCTGACTGACGTTATTATAGTGATTTTTTGTCAGTCGCCCCGCGCTTTACCTCATCACAGCATAGACTATATGTTTGCCGATTAGCTGACTTAAATAACAAAAACAGTCAATTGAAAAGTGCAGGGCAGCAAAATTCATATCAAAGCAGTTTTTAATAACAGAATCAGATAAAAAAAGCCGGGAGAGAACCCGGCTTGGTTGTTTCGCTGAATTTGATGGCTTTGAATCAGAGACTTGGCAGTAGTGATTCTGGCTTCAGATCGTTATAGCTTGCTTCAAGCAGCAGCGGCAAACGCATTTTGTCCGGTAGGATTTCTAGTTGAAACATAGTCATTGTTCCGGCTCGAATTATTTGTCAGTGATCATTGGCAGATCAAGGCCCTGTTCTTTGGCACAGTTGATCGCAATGTCGTAGCCGGCATCAGCGTGACGCATCACACCAGTGCCCGGGTCGTTACGCAGTACGCGGCGGATGCGCTCTTCGGCTTCATCGGTACCGTCACACACGATCACCATGCCTGAATGCTGAGAGAAGCCCATACCTACGCCACCACCGTGGTGCAGAGAAACCCAGGTCGCACCGGATGCCGTGTTCAGCAGGGCATTGAGCAGTGGCCAGTCGGACACAGTGTCTGAACCGTCCATCATGCCTTCCGTTTCGCGGTTAGGGCTGGAGACAGAGCCTGAATCCAGGTGGTCACGGCCAATCACAACAGGCGCTTTCAGTTCGCCGTTACGCACCATTTGGTTGAATGCAAGACCCAGTCGCGCACGGTCTTTCAGGCCCACCCAGCAGATACGTGCCGGCAGCCCCTGGAACTGAATACGCTCGCGTGCCATGTCCAGCCAGTTGTGCAGATGCGGGTTATCCGGGATCAGCTCTTTGACCTTCTGATCGGTTTTGTAGATGTCTTCCGGATCGCCGGACAGGGCAGCCCAGCGGAACGGACCCACGCCTTCACAGAACAGCGGGCGAATATAAGCCGGCACGAATCCCGGGAAGTCGAATGCGTTTTCAACGCCTTCTTCCAGCGCCATCTGGCGAATGTTGTTGCCGTAATCGACGGTTGCAGAACCTGCTTTTTGCAGATCCAGCATCGCCTGTACCTGAATTGCCATTGATGCTTTTGCTGCTTTGACCACCGCGGCTTCGTCTTGCAGACGCATTTCTGCCGCATGTTCCATGCTCCAGCCCTGAGGCAGGTAGCCATTCAGCGGATCGTGGGCTGATGTCTGGTCAGTGGTGCAGTCTGGTACGATGCCGCGCTTCACCAGCTCAGGGAAGACATCAGCCGCGTTACCCAGCAGGCCAACAGAAACCGGCTTGCCGGTTTGTTTGGACTCTTCAATGATAGCCAGTGCTTCGTCCAGCGTGGTGGCTTTACAGTCCACATAACCGGTACGCAGACGGTAATCGATACGTGATTCATCACACTCAACGGCGATCATAGAGAAACCAGCCATGGTGGCCGCCAGAGGCTGAGCACCGCCCATGCCGCCCAGGCCGCCGGTCAATACCCAGCGACCGGAGGCATCGCCATTGAAATGCTTGCGCGCCATCGCAACAAAGGTTTCGTAGGTGCCCTGAACGATGCCTTGCGAGCCGATATAGATCCAGCTGCCCGCGGTCATCTGGCCGTACATCATCAGGC
Source organism: Photobacterium arenosum (assembly GCF_014841115.1). Classification (GTDB taxonomy): domain Bacteria; phylum Pseudomonadota; class Gammaproteobacteria; order Enterobacterales; family Vibrionaceae; genus Photobacterium; species Photobacterium arenosum. The sequence goes on along the minus strand of NZ_JACYTP010000010.1, from coordinate 103,201 downwards.
CTTTTTTATCCAGCTCGTTGAAGTGCTCCCAGTTCGCCCAGTGAGGCACGATATTGGAGTTGGCAATCAGTACGCGAGGCGCGTTGCTGTGCGTTTTGAACACTCCGACAGGTTTACCGGACTGCACCAGCAGGGTTTCGTCATCTTCCAGACGCTTCAGAACTTCAACAATCTTGTCATAACATTCCCAGTTCCGGGCTGCACGGCCAATACCACCATAGACCACCAGAGAGTGAGGGTGTTCAGCCACATCAGGGTGCAGGTTATTCATCAGCATACGCAGCGGTGCTTCTGTCAGCCATGACTTGGCATTCAGTTTGGTGCCAGTCGGTGCTTCTATGGTGCGTGTCGTGTCCAGACGTGGATTCTGTTGTTGCGTCATTTTGCTCTCCTTGCCGCTCTCCGGTTAACGAATAGCGCGGGCGATTGTCCAGGCAAGCCGTGCAGCTAACCGTGCAGTTTGATTATCAATGTCAAAACGTGGGTTGTACTCAGCCAGATCCGCGACCAGGATCTTCGATTCTCCTTTCGGCGTTCTGGCTTTTAAAATCGGTTCCAGCAGCATTTCAACGATGTCTAATGGCACACCGCGCGCAGCCGGGGCACTGACCCCCGGTGCCACGGAGGCCGGGAAAACGTCCAGATCAATGGTCAGATAGAGGTAATCACACTGATCAATAAATCGCTGCAGCTCTGTCAGTGTCGGTTCCATCTTGTGATGAACCAGTTCATGGTCATCTTTGTAAAGCACCCCTAAACGGTCGGCTTTTTCATACAGCGCCTGGGTGTTACTGGTACGCGCCAGTCCCAGGCAGGCATATTTGAATGGCCAGTTATGCATTTCGCAGAAACGGGCAGCCTGATGGAACGGGGTGCCTGAGCTGCCTTTCTCCGACTGCTTGCCACCCGGCGGATTACGCAGGTCGAAGTGAGCATCAAAGTTGATGATGCCGACACGCGGCGGTTGCTGTGCTTCATTCTCATTGCCGGCAACATGCTGCTTTTGCACCAGGTAATTGCCTATGCCCTGAAACGATCCCCAGGCCACTTCATGCCCGCCGCCAAAGACGATCACTTTGTGGCGCTGACGCAGGGCGCGGCTTACATCTTCTGCCAGTCGGTATTGCGCCAGTTCCAGGTTGCTGTCGTCGCAGCTGATGTTGCCGCCGTCATAAACGGGTTCTTCGTGGTGCCAGGCCAGATTGGCCAGTGCGCGGCGAATCGCGACCGGAGCATCATAAGCGCCGGTGCGGCCTTTGTTGCGCGAGACCCCTTCATCACAGGCGAAGCCGAGCAGCATGATGCCGCTTTCATTGGCATTGTCGGCTGGTTGCACTTTCTGGTGCCAGCGCAAGCCTTTGTTACCGTCTTCAGGATCACTGCGTCCTTGCCAGACATTCATATCAATAGGCATACAGCCTCCTGTTTACTGATTCTTGGATTGATAAAAGAGGTTGCCATCCACAACCCGGGCGATTAAATCCGGCACACCCATGCGATAGGACAGCTCTGCTGGCGAGTCGAGGTTCCACAGTGCCAGATCCGCGGCCATACCTGTGCGAATCTGACCACATTGCTCACTCAGGCCCAGCGCCTGTGCGGCATGCGCGGTAACACCTCTCAGGCATTCTTCCGGTGTCAGGCGGAAGAAGGTGCAAGCCATGTTCATCATGGTACGCAGCGAGGCAATCGGCGAGGTGCCGGGGTTAAAGTCGGTGGAAATTGCCATCGGCACACCTTTTTCACGCAGCTGAGCGATCGGTGGCTGCTGGGTTTCACGCAGGAAATAGAAAGCGCCTGGCAACAGGGTAGCGACTGTGTTGTGGGCGGCCAGTGCTTCAACACCGGCTTCGTCCAGGTATTCAATATGGTCGACAGATGTTGCACCCATACGGGCTGCCAGTGCACTGCCGCCTAAATTTGAAAGCTGCTCTGTATGGCCTTTAATCATCAGGCCATGGGCTTTGGCCGCGGCAAAAACCCGTGCACTTTGTGCGGTTGAAAAACCGATGCCTTCGCAGAAAACGTCTACTGAATCTGCAAGGTTCTCTTTTGCAGCTGCAGGGATAATTTCGTCACATACCAGGGTGATGTAATCGTCGCTGCGTCCGGCATATTCAGGAGGCAATGCGTGTGCGGCCAGCAGTGTGGTAGAAACTTTGATATCGGCCTGCTCGCCAATACGGCGGGCAACCCGCAGCATTTTCAGCTCATCTTCGGTAGTCAGGCCATAGCCGGATTTTATTTCGACAGTCGTGACACCGTCACGCTTTAGGCCTGCCAGACGCTCTGAAGCTAATGCAAACAATTCATCTTCGGTGGCTGCGCGTGTGGCTCTGACTGTCGACAAAATGCCGCCACCGGCCTTGGCGATATCTTCGTAAGGCACACCGTTCAGACGCTGTTCAAATTCGTTAGCACGATTGCCCGCAAACACCAGATGAGTATGGCAGTCGATCAGACCCGGCGTGACCATAGCCTGCTTGCAATCCACAATGTCTGCCTGGCTGTCGACTGTGTCCTGCCAGTTTGCCTGCTGCGGACCGGCGTAGCTGATCTTACCCTGACGGATAATCACCATGGCGTTATCGATGATCTGATAACCGCGTTCCGGTTCCATGGTGACGAGTTTGAGATTGGTCAGAATACGTTCCATAGCGAGCAGTTTCTCTCTGGTTGCCTAATATGTATATACAAATTAAAGTCCGAATTCGGATAAAACTCAAGATGCGATGTAATTAAAATGTGATCAATGTTGAAGGATTCTATTAACAGTAGCGTATTTAGCAGCGGGAGAGGGAAGTACCAGACGTGGACGATGCAGTATACAAAAGCCTGACCACTGAGTGATCAGGCTTGCTAATCAATATGATAGCTAAAAAAACAACGAGGCTTAAAGTGCCTGAAGACGAACCAGGGTTAAATGACGCGGGTTCTGGAGCTGAGTTTGTATTTATCGCCGGGGTGGTACAGCAAAGCTGTACTGATGAGATTGGTGTTACTCCAGGTACGGCGATTGAGCAATAAGCATGGCGACTCGATCTCCATTTCAAGTAACTCGCTGATATGTGAAGGAGGCAGAATGGCTTCGACAGTATGCTCAATATCACTGAGCGGGCATGTCTGCATCAGATACTCATTGGGTGTCTGAGTCGTGAAATCCTGCTGGATATAATCGGGGGCAAAGTGAGGATTCACCCAGCGTTCTTCCAGTTGAATCGGCACTTTATTTTCGTAATGGACGATTTGAGTGAAATACACAGTTGTGTCATGCCGTACGCCTAAGCGTAATGCAATTTCATCACGGGCTTTGACCTGTTGCTGTGTAATCACTTTACTGGAGTACTGATGGCCCCGGCTCGTGACTTCCGTTGCAATGTTCCGAATTTCCATCAAAGGAGACTCGGCTTTTTTATTGCAGACAAAAGTGCCTAAACGGGGTGTGCGTTCCAGAAATCCTTCATTAACCAGTTCTTTGATAGCTTTATTGGCCGTCATCCGACTGACTTCAAACTGCTCTGACAGCTCAATTTCGGTGGGGATCTTATATCCGGGTGGCCATTCACGGCTCTGGATTTTCTGGTCGAGATACTCTTTGATTTGCTGATAACGCGGTGCGCTTGCCATGGTGTTGTCTCTGCGTCATTAATGACTATAAATTGCCTATACAAATGAAAGCAACTTTTCCCTTATTTTGCAAGTGGCTCACAGGTAACTGGCTTTTCTAACTTTAGTTTTGTGAGTCAATCCATTACAATTCGCCTTCTGTCTGGGGTCAGCAATTTTGATTTGTACCAAAATTCACACCGAAACAGACACTATCTCATCACCGTACTGCACCTTGGCAGGCGGTAAAATACGAAATTGCATGTGCTACTTGGTATGTGGCACCACTGAACAAAGGATCAATGAATGCCTGTAATTACTCTTCCTGACGGCAGTCAGCGTCAGTTTGATAACCCGGTTTCAACTCTCGATGTGGCGCTGTCTATCGGCCCTGGCCTGGCGAAAGCCTGTATTGCCGGTCGTGTTGACGGTGTTCGCGTTGATGCCTGTGATGTGATTGAAAACGACGCAAAACTGGAAATCATCACCGCAAAAGATGAAGACGGTCTGGAGATCGTTCGTCACTCTTGTGCTCACCTTTTGGGTCATGCGATCAAGCAATTGTACCCGGATGTGAAAATGGCGATCGGTCCGACGATTGATTCCGGTTTCTATTATGACGTCGATCTGGAGCAACCATTGACGGCTGACGATCTGGAAAAGATTGAAAAGCGCATGGTCGAGCTGGCGAAAACCAAGTACGACGTTATCAAGAAGAAAGTCAGCTGGCAGGAAGCACGTGATACCTTTGAGTCTCGCGGCGAACCGTACAAAATGGAAATCCTGGATGAGAATGTCTCTCGCGATGATCGTCCGGGTTTGTACCATCACGAAGAATACATCGACATGTGCCGTGGCCCGCACGTGCCGAACATGGGCTTCTGCCAGCATTTCAAACTGCTGAATGTGGCTGGCGCTTACTGGCGTGGTAACAGCGATAACAAGATGTTGCAGCGTATTTACGGCACAGCCTTCCATGATAAGAAAGCACTGAAAGCGCACCTGACGCGTCTGGAAGAAGCGGCGAAGCGTGACCACCGTAAACTGGGTAAGCAGCTTGATCTGTATCATATGCAGCAAGAAGCGCCGGGTATGGTGTTCTGGCATCACAACGGCTGGACTGTGTTCCGTGAGCTGGAAGTTTTCGTCCGTGACAAGCTGACTGAGTATGATTACCAGGAAGTGAAAGGTCCGCTGATGATGGACCGCGTTCTGTGGGAACGCTCTGGTCACTGGGACAAGTACGCAGAAAACATGTTCACGACTGAATCTGAAAAGCGTGAGTATGCGATTAAGCCTATGAACTGTCCGGGGCATGTTCAGATCTTTAATCAGGGTCTGAAATCATACCGTGATTTGCCATTACGTATGGCCGAGTTCGGCAGTTGTCATCGAAACGAACCGTCAGGCGCACTGCATGGTCTGATGCGTGTTCGTGGTTTTACTCAGGATGATGCGCACATTTTCTGTACGGAAAACCAAGTGCAGGAAGAAGTCACTTCTTGTATTAAGATGGTTTACGACACCTATGAAACCTTCGGCTTCAACAATATTGTGGTGAAGTTGTCGACACGCCCTGAGAAGCGTGTGGGTTCCGATGAAATGTGGGATAAAGCCGAGTCTGACCTGAAAATCGCACTGGAATCAATGAACATTCCTTATGATATTCAGGAAGGTGAGGGAGCGTTCTACGGCCCTAAAATTGAATTTACTTTGCATGATTGTTTAGATCGTGCTTGGCAGTGCGGTACAGTTCAGCTAGACTTTGCTCTGCCTGAGCGTCTGGGTGCGACTTATGTCGGTGAAGATAATGAGCGTCACACGCCAGTTATGATTCACCGCGCCATTCTTGGCTCCCTCGAACGTTTCATCGGTATCCTCATCGAAGAATACGCGGGTTATTTCCCGACCTGGTTGGCGCCACAACAAGCAGTTGTCATGAATATTACTGACAGCCAGTCAGAATATGTTCGCGAAGTTGTAGAAAAACTGCAAAAAAGTGGAATCCGAGTCAACGCGGACTTGAGAAATGAGAAAATTGGCTTTAAAATCCGCGAACATACTTTAAAGCGAGTTCCGTATATGCTTGTCTGCGGTGACAAAGAAGTCGAAGCAGGTGAGGTTGCGGTCCGTACTCGCAAGGGTAACGATTTGGGTAAATTTAAGATTGATGACTTTGTTGCGTACATGCAACAAGAGATTAGCAGTCGCAAGCTCAATGTTTTGGAGGAATAAGGTATTAAAGGCGGAAAAAGAACTCAAGCACCAGTTAAGCAAAACGCACACCGTATCAATGGCGAAATCCGTGGCGTACGCGAAGTTCGTTTAACTGGTATCGATGGTGAGTCTATCGGTGTTGTTTCTATTGAAGAAGCAATTAGTGCAGCGAATGAAGCTGGTGTCGATCTGGTTGAAATCAGCCCTAATGCCGAGCCACCAGTCTGTCGAGTGATGGACTATGGCAAGTACCTGTTCGAAAAGAGCAAGGCTGCTAAAGAGCAAAAGAAAAAGCAAAAACAAATCCAGGTTAAGGAAGTTAAATTCCGTCCTGGTACAGATGAAGGCGACTATCAGGTAAAACTGCGCAACCTGATTCGCTTTTTAGAAGAGGGCAACAAGGGTAAAGTCACACTGCGTTTCCGCGGTCGTGAAATGGCCCACCAAGGTCTGGGTATCGATCTTCTGAACCGTATTAAGGATGAACTGGTCGACATCGCTGTCGTCGAGAGCTTCCCTAGCCGTGTCGAAGGTCGCCAAATGACCATGATGCTTGCCCCTAAGAAGAAGTAATTCAGGCCTTCAAGTAGCAAAAGCGCTGCTCAGTGCAGCGCTTTTTGTTCGCCTGATTACTATGTTATTAACTATCAACAATGCGGAGTCTCATCATGCCTAAGATGAAATCCAACAAAGGTGCTGCTAAGCGTTTCAAGAAAACTGCTGGTGGTTTTAAGTACAAGCGTGCGACCAAGCGTCACATTCTGACTAAGCGTACTACTAAGAACAAGCGTCAGCTACGTCCAAACTCTCTGCTTCCTGCATGTGAAGTAGCAGCAGTAGCACGTATGCTTCCGTTCGCTTAATCGTTTTTAGTTATCGTATTTATTTAGTTAGGAGTTTCCTATGCCTCGCGTAAAACGTGGTGTACAAGCGCGTGCACGTCACAAAAAAGTTCTTAAACAAGCTAAAGGTTACTACGGTGCACGTTCACGTGTATATCGTGTAGCTTTCCAAGCAGTTACTAAAGCCGGTCAATACGCTTACCGTGACCGTCGCAACAAGAAACGTACTTTCCGTCAACTGTGGATTGCACGTATCAATGCTGCGGCACGTCAAAACGACATGACCTACAGCACCTTCATCAATGGTCTGAAGAAAGCATCTATCGAAATCGATCGTAAGATCCTGGCTGATATCGCTGTTTTCGACAAAGCGACTTTCACCGTTCTGGTTGAAAAAGCGAAAGCTGCACTGTAATTTCAGTTCAGTTTGATGAAATAAGGAGAGCCTAGGCTCTCCTTTTTTCATTTAAATATAAACAAGCCTTCTCAGGATCACTTGAGTCAGTTAACCGTGACAGCCAGTTTGTGCTTGCCACGGACCGTCTGCTGTGTTGCCGGGAATCTCTTGAACGGTCCACCATTTTGCTTTCCAGTACTTCCCATTGAATTGAACGATATCACCTGACCGGTATGTTGTGTGTGCTGACCAGATAGCCTGCTCACAAGTCAGAACTGGTAAAGGGTTTTGCATCCACTCGACAAGCTGACGATGCGAAACAAAACGTACCTGCTGTTTCGACAACGCGTATTCAATGAATTGCTTCAGCACTGCCTGCCTGTCAGCGACGCTGGTTTCAGGCATCCCGAAATGTTCTTCACCATTTAATTTGCCGTAAAAAGCAGAGTGTAAACCCAATACCAGTGGCGCACGATTGCCGGATAAATGCAGGTCGAGATTGTATTTGTACAAGGTGAGTACATCGGCAGCGTTCAGTCCGTAACCGCCCCAGGCCGGCGTGGTATAGAGGTTCCAGTCGAAGTTGTCGGCCTTGCGTGCTGACGGGTCATAGTAAGGGACACGGCTGGCAATTTTGTCGTTGAGCGAATAGGTGAGTCCGTACTCTGCGGCCTCTTCATCTGTTGGAACTATCAGCGCTTGCAACGGAACTTCCCAGAGCCCTGGCATATTTTTCACGGCCGGCTTCCAACCGCCTTGCTGTGCAACTGATTGCGACGGACTACCTTGATCGAGCGTATGTGGCCAGTAGTTGTTGGTGCCATTTTCTTCTGTGGTAATACCCGCCGGGAAGCTGACATCATACTGGATGGCATTTGTGGTCAGGGCATCCAGCGTGTTGTCGTTGAATGTTAAAAAGGGCGCCCGAAATCCGGCAACCGCCGGGGCACCGACACCGCCTTGTTCGACAGGTTGCGTCAGAAACTCATTACAAAGTGCGACTTCCTGCTGCCACTGCTCAGCCGTCATCCAGGATTCAAAAGGGTTGTAGTTTATCTTATCGTCCGGATGGGTTTCTGTGTGGTTGGCGATGTCATGACCGTCAGTGTTCAGTTTCCGCCATAGATCGATGATCTCAGGTTGCTGTCGGGCAGGCTGGCAGTGCATGAAGAAGCTCGACATTAATGGTGAACCTGCAAATGAGTCGAGACCCTGAGGATTCGTATGACTGCTCAGTGCTTTCGAAATCCAGCGTAAACCATCTGCTTCTATATTGTCGTCGAAGCCCAACGAGATGAACATAGGCGTGTTCTTTGCTTCAATTGGACTGGCTTGTTGTGGCGGATATGACGTGATGTTGGACCAAGCGAATGAACTTGCGATTAAAAAAGGTAAAGGGAAGAGAAAGCGTACGTCCTTTTTCATGGCGATTCCTAAGAGTAAATATTTAATATGAATCAATAGCATGACAGAGTAAGTCGGTATTTATCATGATATGAGAGTGAATTATTATGAAATCTGAATGTTTATTGCATCTAGTGATGATAATTTTTACTTTTTCATTAGCATGAGTGACAGAGTTAAAATTACAGAGGGAGCTGTATCAGCCATTGTTGAGAGAACGATTGTGATGATAGCCGAGGGTGTAAGAGGGGTTTAATTGTGTAAATACCAGACTGAACGGAGTCAGCCTGGCGAATTGGCGCTTATAATTTATCAATATAGTTTTCGCACCAGATGTTGATAGGCTCTTCTGGGTCTAAATACTCAACAGTATCAATTTCAAATGGTGGAATGACACAATTACCATTGCGATTTTCCAATATGCTCTGGATAATTCTGCCTGAATTGCAGAATGTCGGTCCATAGCCACTGTCACCAAATGAGATGATGGCATAGTTGATGTCATTTAGATCTTCTTGACTTTCTTTTATCTCATCAACAAAAGGAGTTATATTTTGAGGAATATCTCCCTGACCGGTTGTTGCAGTCATAATGAGTAATAGATTTGATTTTTTAACATTTTCCAAAGAAGAACTTTCAGTGACTTCTGACACATAACCATACTTGTCTAACTTTCTGGAAATATAATTCGCCACTTGCATCGTACTGCCATAAACAGAACCGACGATAATAAGAATTCTTTTCATGAATGAACCTTTCTATGTTTCTATAAGTTAATTGGTTAATTATTTATTCAATTGAATTTTAATAAGTTTTTTCTTTAGTGAATATGAATTTAGGATCATGCATTACGCTGAGTGCTAAGTTGACTTTTTCCTGGTCAAGACTTGCGATTAAGTTGTTTAATGATGTTCGTGCCTCTTGTTCAGATGATGAATTTGTTTTCCATACATGCACGACTTGGCTGTCATTTGGAAATGGTGATGGGGATTGCCATCCACAAATGGCTAGCTCCCAGCCTAAACCAGATGCAATTTTTCGACTTAACCAGCCGACATGTATTTCAAACTTTTCCTTGTCATTAAAACGAACATTAAGTAATGAAACGAATTGAACGGTCATTATTGGGTACTCATGTGGGTTAAATAATTGCAAGTTTTCGATTTTCCAACTTCATCTATTGCTTCTAGCAAACCATGAATTGTTTCTTCAGTTGTATTGAGGTTAACAATACAGAGACGAATTAAATATTTATTATTCACCCATGTGTGGGAGGGAAAAAAATCCCCGAGCTGATGTAAGTCATCGATTATTTCCTGATTGATTTTATTCAGATTAGTTTCTGATATAAAGTTTTCATCTGTCGCAAGGTTAGGGTTAAATCGTAGTGTTACAATACTTAAATGACAGCTATATGCTTCTAGATTCGGATGATCAAGTGCAAGTTTATAGGCATACTTCGCAAGGTGGATATCTTTTTCAATCATCTGTTGATAACCAATTCGGCCAGCGATCTCCAAACTCAATTTAACTTTGAGTGCTCTAAAACTGCGAGTTGTCTGTATTCCTAAATCACGAAACTGGAGATGGTTGGAGAAGGTCAAATCATCGGATGAATAATAGGCACCTGATTGATTAAATGTGTTGAACAAAATGTTTGGGTCTTTGACTAAAATGCATCCAACATCTGCGGCTGCATACATCCATTTATGCGGATCAATCGTGAGTGAATCACTAAACTGCATACCTTTGAGTGCCTCACTATATTCTTGAGATAGTACAGCAAACCCACCGTAAGCTGCATCAATATGAAACCAAATATCTTCTTTCATGCAGATATCAGATAAAACAAGCAATGGGTCAATGACGCCAAGTGAAGTACATCCAGCAATACCAATAACCATAAGTGGTATGTATCCATACTCTTGGTCATGTTTAATTTTTGTTTTTAAATCACTGATGGAGAGAGTATGTTCCTGAGTTGTTTCGATATACTGAATACATTGATCTGGTAATAACCCTGAAATACTGACAGCAGAAGAAATACTGCTATGTGAATACTTGCTGACGTAGACGCGATATTGATTTAAATCTACAATATTTTGAGTTCTTTTCTTTTTTATTGCAGCTTGCAGCGCGATTAAATTAGCTACGGAGCCGCCACTGACAAAAAGTCCGCTCCCTGTCTCGGGATAACCGAGTAATTGGCACATCCACTTGATTGTTTGAGCTTCAATCATGGTTGTCAGGTGAGACGTAGAAGCACTTGTTTGCGGTGCGCTGATTGCAGCAGCAAGGAAATCAGCCAAAACAGAAACATCACTAGCTGCACCCATGATATACGCTAAGAAACCGGGATGTGAGGTGGATACAGCCTGTGTGGTTAATAATTGAATATATTTTTCAAAGGTGCTGACAGCTTCGCTTCCATGATAGGGCATGCGTTCCAAAGCGGACAGATCACTGTACTGTCGATCGGTTAATTTTGGACGGACCTTTTGTGTGTAGCGTGGGTTTTCTTTATTAGATAGGTAATCAACAATTTCGGCGCAAATTTTCTTAATTTGCTCCGGTGCCAAATTCAAAGATGAACCGTGAAGCTGATTTTCTTGTTTCATAAAAAATACTCTTAAGCCTCCTCAAGTGATGGAGATTCTGGTGTTGCGTAGGGAGCTGGAGATTTAAGATTATTCACATCAGACCAGGTTTCATGAATATGCTTCCATACTATTCCATTGGGTGCTTTGTTTTTCTCAGAAAGCAAAGCTGTCGTGAATCTCACATTGGTTTCGCCATCAATTTGACGCCATTCAGTATATTTAACGAGTATGTCTTTATTATTCAATAACACTGGCGTGAAACCAGTAATCCAAATTTTGGCATTAAGAAATTTCCCATGTGCGCTATTAAACCTGTTTTCAAGGCAGTGAAACGGCTCAATAAGGCCATCAGGTGATAAAAGTTCACCGAACTGATCAAAACGACTCGATAATAATTCTCTGTTTTCCGATGTGTTGCTAATTTCCCCTTGGAACCATTGCTGAAGAAAGTCATGCAGGTCATCCACTTCTTTCTTACATTTAGTAAGGATATTATTGCTCTCTATAGCTTCGGGTGAATAATTCGTTTTAAAGTTAAATGCCCAGCTTGTTGGACCTAAATTTTTTATCGATTCAAGACGGCTGATGCCATCCTCAATGGTTGGTATTTCACCTTCTTTAATCCACCACAGCGCAGTAATAGGACCGTTTAGATTATGAAACCAAGTCTTACCTTTACGAAATAACTCAACATGATTACTTTTAAATACAAACTCTCTCAGATTTTCTATAGAATCCCAGACAGATAAATTAAGGTAAATATTCGGGTCTGAGTAGCCACGGAAAGATGTAGAGTTACCATCATCTGATTTTAATCGCCAGATGAACCCTTGGCTTTTATCTGCAAGTTCATTTATTTCTGTGAGCCGTGAAACAAATCCTTGCATTTTTTCATCAGAAAAAGAATAGCGAGCCAGTGAAATACTGAATTGTGCAAGATGATACTTATTTTTGTTCATGTTAGCCTCATTGAATTTCTAAATTGAAATACTCTTACTAAAAGCCATTTCAGTTGCTACTGAGTTTGCACCTGCTGAAATGAAGTCTAAGAGTTTATAATGCGGATATCTTCTTGAGATGATTTCAACAAAAATAGATTTTTCATCATCAGTTAACTGACTTCGCCCTTGCGAAATTGATTGGATTTCATTTTGATAGAATTTTATGTAACTAATTTGTTTTTCAATCAAAAAGTAAGCTTGGTCTGGTTCACCATGGCCAGTGAATATAATACAACTTTTGTGTACTTTTTCTTTAATTTCTTGGAGCTTAGAGATCCATAATGAACTGTGTCCATCATTCATAAAACTGTGCATATTGTTGAAAACAAGATCTCCAACAAAGATAATTGAATCGTGATTCCCAACTTTAATCAATAAGTCACTGTTGGATTCACCTTTACCAATTTCTTCAAATGAGAATCTTATATTGTCGAAATATAATACTTCACTTCCTTGAATGAATCGGTTAGGTGGTATTTTCACTTTTGGCCACTCGTCACCAAAATAGGGGCGCCATTTCTTCTCTTTGTCGTCAAATGAATTGATAATAACTTCGGATGACTTTTCTGTTCCATAAATTGAAATGTGATGATCTTCACCAATGATAGTATTTAGCCCATTATAGTGGTCCGGATGAGGGTGTGTGATGATAACGGCAGAGAGTTCTTTACCTATGCTTATAATTGACTGCTTTACAAATTCAGCTTCGCTGATTGTCATCATTGAGTCAATAAGAATAACTGAGTTTTCTGTTTCAACGATGAAAGCATTCGTGAAGAAAGTTTTTTCAGATGAAGTTACCATGTGTACTGAAAAATTTTCTGCATGATAGTCGAAAGTTTTAATGCTACATGGTAATATCATTTTTCTTCCTTGTGTTAATTTCTTTCATGAGTCCCCAGATACCTTGCTCTTCCGTATGAAGCGAAGTATGTTCTTTCATATATCGATTCACTAACGGCAGTTTTGTTACTGGAATGCTTGGGAAGATATGATGTTCACAATGGTATCCACGTGGAAGTGGGGAAATTAATAATTTAGTTAATAATCCATCTTTTCGACTTCTGGTGTTTATTTCAACCTGGGTAGATTTCTCTTCCCAGTAATGTTCTGTAATGTCATGGAATCTCAGGATCAGAGGATAAATAGTGTACATTGGTAAAATCCAGTAAACCAAAAACACTTCCCATAGTGAGAGATATGTAATTATAGAAAATGAAAGGATATAAAACATAAGACTTAGTTTTCTTTCGTTTTCCATTTCCTGATCATCTTCAAACGAATAAAACAAATGACCAAAGTGTTTACGATGATTCTTGTAAATTTTCCCTTTACTATTAATGTAAGATACTTTGTTGAAAAATAAATCCAAGAAGCCGTCTTTTACACCTTCCAGTGTTTTCAATATAATCTTAACTAAACTAGGGGAGGATGCTGTATCTCCACGCATTTCTCTTCCTACATAATTGGGGTCATCCTGAGTGAAAAGGTGCTTGTGATGCAGCATATGAATACGGCGCCATTGAGTAAATGACCAAGCTTCCGGATGATGAAACATGACGTAATTCGAAAGAATAGTCGCAGTATATATGTTTTTTGACTTATCTTTAAATAATGAAAAATGGCTGGCATCATGATTCAATATGTAAAGTGCATGCTGTTGAGACGCAATAAGGATGATAGCGAATAAAGTGATCCAGACAGAATCAGCATGAACTGCAACATAGATGTAAGTAACAATTAAAGAAAATATAAGTAAATACAAGAATGCACTACGAATGCCGTTAGGTTTATATAAATCTAAAATTTGTCTTTTGACATCTGATGGCAACTCGTTTCGCAAGGATATCTTTTTACTGACACTTTGGTCAAAAGTTGAATTTATAATATTCATGTTCTAGATATATCTTATTGTCCATTAGTTGTTATTTCGTCTGTCAGACACGGTTTGTCCATTAACGCCCCAGTTTTCTGTTTCAATTTTCTGAAGTACAATATAGGTACTTTCTGGTTTTTTATTTAAAACCTTGACCATAATTTCTGTAACTTGTTCGATAACTTGTCGTTTTTGGTGATCTGTTATTGAATCAATATACTGTATGTTTACGATAGGCATCATAATTTCCTTGAACTGAAGCAAGAGCACAAATATGACAATCTCATTCACGTGTTAGTTGATGAAAGGTTAATGATATTCATGCTCTTACCTGGTATTTTCTATGACGATTATGCAGCTTTTACTAAATGATACGAAGATTCATTACTTAAAACTCGTTCATATAGACGATCTAGAACTTTATGAATGGTATCTAATCTGCGTAAACCGCCTAGTACAAGGGCTTGCATTTGTTTTGCATCGTGTTTCAAAATTGGCATGGCAACATGATCGAGCAAATCATCTGCATGGACTTCATCCACTGAAGTATGCTCAATGTGATAGTGGAGATCATAGTCATTGAAGCCTAAACGCCTAAATCCATCGATAAGATACTGGAAACGCCCTGGGATCATCAATTCTGTGGCTAACAATGCACCCACGAGCTCTGTATGCTTTGTACGATCAAGTGCCAAACTTAGGTACATATTAATGAGCTCTAACTCTTCACAGATGAAAAGCTCTGTATTTTCAAGATAGCAACTTTCATCAATATTCAGGGCTTTCATCATTCTTGCCCGCAGTTTACGATGGACTTTTTCATCAATTCCACGTCCAACTTCGTCCCAGTAATTCTTCACGAACTCGACTTTGATACCACCATAGATACCAGGCAGGAGATAAGCGATGATGTCACCAAATAGCATTTCAAGCGGTGTTTCCTGGAAGAAGAACTCTTTGGATTGCTCCAGATTGGCTTCATCACGTAAAAATGTAAATACCGGGTGAAGTTCATTTGATTTGTGATTGGCGACTGTTGTTCTTATCCAATCCGGAAAATCATCAACACTCGGTAGATCTTGAATTTGATCCTTGTAATTGTATTGAATACTTTTGTTCCAAGCTTGATCAATTTTATATTTTATTAAAACAATTTTTGGATGATGTATGTTATGTGCTTTATTAAACCAAGCTACAGAAAGATGTGCTATATTAATTTCATAAAGTACTTGATGTACGGTTAAGATGCTCTTCTCATCAACATCTTGAAATGCCGACTGCAGTAAACTCTCCAGCTGTTGAATGAAAAGATTATATTCATTGTCAAATTCAGAGTTGTCGAGGTTTTTTGAGTAAATAAAAGCCCTAATTGTTTCCAGCATACATTCACCTTTTCGTTATAATTTCAGTTAGTCAGACTTAACAATAATTGATGCTATTTGATATTGTTCAATTTGCAATCGTTTAATTTTCATTTGATTTTATGTGCGACTCACTTCAAGTAGTTATGAAAATGTTACCTTTATCATTTAGTCATTAATTATTTGGTTTGTTCCATGATTGTTTGAAAGTTAAAGTTATTAATTTCATTATCATGAGGTGTAAACCCATTAAATGTTCAATTTGTTGCATATTTTCTTGTGTGAATTGACTGGTGATTACTGTTTTTTAGGGGGGGCTGGGTTCGATAAGCAGATTGTGTTGTGGGATCTGAGGGGGAACATGGAGAAGGTGATTCATTATGATTTCAATTTTTGATTAAAACAGATGTAAAGACTGCAGGTACGCGTGTTGTCTGTAGCAAGTTTTATTGTTTTTAAAGTCTTCATAAAAGTTGGCTGCAATTATTTTTGTATGCTCTTACTCATACGAAGTTTATTGTCTTGTTTAGTGCGGAAAGTTTGATTGTATAAACTGGAAAAAATATTAAATACGGACTTAGATCTTTAACACTGCTTATTAGATGGTGGTATTGTCTTTAGGATCTCATCATCGTTGTCGCTATGTCCAGTGCTTACAGGAAATGGTGGTACTTGTAAAGTTATTGCGTTGTGTTCTGATTTTGTCGCCGTTATGAAATTTTGTTTCTCTGTATCAAGATTCATGACAGTGTAACAAATCGCTATCTGTGAATGATTCGACGTTGTGGTGTTTGTTGCGGGCGAGGCCGTTAACAAGAGTAAAAGACCGCCATATTGATCCCTTACCTTTGGCTGAGATCTTAACTATCGCTGTTTTGGATACCCAGTCCAGATTTTTGCAACGTGACTACGCATCGTTCTGGCGGATGCGTTTGGTGTACATGTGGCAAGTATCTGTTGAGGTTTGTTTCATTCAGAATGACCACTTTTCATTTCGTGTATCTGACAGGGTGTTACTTCAACAACAGATTTCTGGACAGAGCTGTATTTGCTTTTACAGTAAGCAGTCAATTCAAGCCTGACCTGCATCACACCGGCAATTTTTTTAGCAAATACACAGCTAAGTGGCGATTGAGTTTGGATTTAGCACCAGCTTTCTTTAATATGTATCGTTACGCGAATTTATCTCCCTGAAGGACGCCACCAGTGTGTGGATGAGGAAACGATGCAACATCTAGAAGAGATTATTGCCAACGCAACGGCAGCAATTGAGCAGGCTGACTCAGTCGCTGCTCTGGACGAAGTCCGTGTCCATTATATGGGTAAGAAGGGTGAACTGACCCTTCAACTGCAAAGCCTGGGTAAGTTGCCACCTGAAGAGCGTCGCGAAGCCGGGCAGCAGATTAACCTGGCAAAGCAAGCTGTTCAGCAGGCAATTGCCGCTCGTAAAGACGCACTGCAACGTGCCGAGCTTGAAGCCAAGCTGGCCGCAGAAACCATCGACGTGACCTTGCCTGGCCGTCGTATTGAAAATGGTGGTCTGCACCCGGTAACCCGTACTATTGAGCGTATCGAAAGCTTCTTTGGTGAACTTGGCTTTACCGTTGAGTCCGGCCCAGAGATCGAAGACGGTTTCCATAACTTTGATGCTTTGAACATTGCCAAAGATCACCCGGCTCGTACCGATCACGATACTTTCTTCTTTAATCCTGAGCTGATGCTGCGTACGCACACTTCTGGTGTACAGATTCGTACCATGGAAGCCAGCCAGCCGCCGCTGCGTTTTATTGCGCCAGGCCGTGTGTACCGTAACGATTACGATCAGACCCATACCCCAATGTTCCATCAGGTTGAAGGTATGCTGGTTGATGAAAACGTCAACTTCGCACAGCTGAAAGGCATCCTGCACGAATTCTTGCATAACTTCTTTGAAGAAGATCTGGAGATTCGTTTCCGTCCTTCATACTTCCCGTTTACTGAGCCTTCAGCTGAAGTGGATGTACGCCGTAAAGGCGGGAAATGGCTGGAAGTGTTGGGTTGCGGAATGGTTCACCCTAATGTACTGCGTGCCGTTAATATCGATCCTGAGAAATATTCAGGTTTCGCATTTGGTATGGGTGTCGAGCGTCTGACCATGCTGCGTTACGGCGTGAATGACCTGCGTGCATTCTTCGAAAACGATCTTCGTTTCCTGAAACAGTTCAAGTAAGCATTAGGGGCTAGCAAATTATGAAATTTTCTGAATCTTGGCTACGCGAGTGGGTCAATCCTGCTAACAACAGCGAAGAACTAGCTCACCAGATCACCATGGCGGGCCTGGAAGTTGACGGTATTGAACCTGTCGCAGGCAGCTTTAGCGGTGTTAAAGTCGGTCAGGTTGTTGAATGCGCTCAGCACCCGGATGCAGACAAACTGCGTGTGACCAAAGTTGATGTGGGTGAAGAAGAGCTGCTGGACATCGTCTGCGGTGCGCCAAATTGTCGTCAGGGTCTGAAAGTTGCTGTGGCAACTGTGGGCGCTGTTTTGCCTGGCGATTTTAAAATCAAAAAAGCCAAACTACGTGGTCAGCCTTCCCATGGCATGCTGTGTTCTTTCACTGAGTTAGGCATTGATGTGGATTCAGATGGCATTATGGAACTGCCGGAAAGTGCTGTGATTGGTACAGATTTCCGCGAATTCCTGAGCCTGAACGATGTCATCATTGATGTCGATCTGACACCAAACCGTGCTGATTGCCTGAGCATTGCGGGCCTGGCGCGCGAAGTTGGCGTATTAAATCGTGCTGAAGTGACTCCGCCATCCTTTGAGGCTGTTGCTCCGGCCATTGACGATAAAATCTCTATCAAAGTGAAAGCGCCGGTAGCGTGTCCGCGCTATCAGGGACGTATCGTCCGCAATGTGAACGTGAAAGCGGAATCTCCGTTGTGGCTGCAGGAAAAACTGCGTCGTTGTGGTGTTCGCTCTATCGATCCAATCGTTGATATTACCAACTATGTGATGCTGGAACTGGGGCAGCCAATGCATGCGTTCGATCTGAGCCAGATCGACGGCGGCATTATTGTTCGTATGGCAGAGCAGGGTGAGAAACTGACCCTGCTGGACGGCACTGAAGCGGAACTGAACAGTGACACACTGGTGATTGCCGATCAGTCAAAAGCACTGGCTATGGCGGGAATCTTCGGTGGTGAGCACTCAGGTGTCAGCGAAAACACCAAAGATGTGCTTCTGGAGTGTGCGTTTTTCATGCCGGATGCCATTCGTGGTCGTGCTCGGAGCTACGGTTTGCATACCGATTCGTCTCATCGCTTTGAGCGTGGCGTGGATGCTGGCCTGCAAACCAAAGCAATGGAACGTGCTACTGCCTTGCTGGTTGATATTTGCGGTGGTGACGTTGCGCCAATCGTAGAAGCTGAATCTGAACAGCACCTGCCTCAGCAAAACAGCATCGTACTGCGCCGCAGTAAGTTAGACAACCTGCTGGGTCACTTCGTCTCTGATGAAGACGTCGTTGAGATTCTGAGCCGCCTTGGCTGCATGGTCGAACCCACCGATACCGGCTGGCGTGCAGTTGCACCAAGCTGGCGTTTTGACCTGGCCATTGAAGAAGATCTGGTAGAAGAAGTTGGCCGTATTTACGGTTATAACAATATTCCTGCACAGTCGCCGGTTGCTGCGTTGAGCATGAACCTGCACCAGGAAGCGAACCTGCCACTGAAACGTGTTCGCGATCTGCTGGTTGACCGTGGTTATCATGAAGCGATTACTTATAGCTTTGTTGAGCCAGAACAGCAGAAGCTGATCGTGCCGGATGCGGACGCGATCATTCTGCCGCATCCGATTTCTGCTGAAATGTCGGCAATGCGCCTGAGCCTGTGGCCGGGTCTGCTGAACACAGTTGCCTTCAACCAGAAGCGTCAGCAGCCTCGTGTGCGTCTGTTCGAATCAGGTATGCGTTTTGTTCCTGATGCAGCTGCTGAAAATGGTATTCGTCAGGAAACCATGCTGGCTGGTGTGATTGCCGGTACACGCAGTGAAGAGCATTGGGATATCGCGACAAACACCGTTGATTTCTTCGATCTGAAAGGTGATTTGGAAGCGGTTCTGGAACTGACTGGCAAAGGTACTGCGTTGACATTTACCCCAGCTAAACACCCGGCTCTTCATCCGGGACAGTCAGCGGTTATCGTCGCAGATGGTAAGGAAGTTGGCTTTATCGGTACGGTTCATCCTGAGCTGGAACGTAAGTTCGACCTGAACGGACGTACCGTTGTGTTTGAAGTTGAGTGGAATGCTATCGCAAGTCGTGCGATTCCTCAGGCTAAAGCCGTGTCTAAGTTTCCGGCGAACCGTCGTGACATCGCGGTAGTGGTTTCAGAAGAGGTTGCTGCTGGTGATGTGTTGCAGGTTTGCCAGGCGCATGGTGGCGAGTTGCTCACTGATGTGAACCTGTTCGATGTTTACCGAGGTAAAGGTGTTGAGGATGGCCAGAAGAGTCTGGCGATTGCTTTATACCTTCAATCTGCTGACCGAACGTTGGAAGAAACGGATATTAATGGTGCTGTAGAGTCGATTGTTGCGGTTCTGGGCGATCAGTTTGGTGCAGCGCTTCGCGATTAACTCACTGTTATTATTTGATAATTGATGAAAAAGCAGCCGATAGGGCTGCTTTTTTTTGATTTTTTTTCAGTTAGGGCTAAGATTTTGATAAATAGTAAAAATTCTCTGTGCGATTCAGTTTTGTGGTTTTATTGACTGCAACTGACTTTAATTTTGGTTTTTATTGTTGCTGCTCGACAAGCGTAAGCACAACCAGGTGCATGTGTGAATGCTTGTCTGGAATATAAGAATCAATCATTTTACGGTAAGTTTACCTAAAAAAGTTGGCGGAAATCAGCTAGTTGGCATAAACTTGTCTCTAGTTAAGGTCAGCCGCTGATGTGAAGGCACTAATGCACTTTAGTGCATGGGTGGGCAGCCTGGCTACACATGAAGTATTCGCAGTAAGCATAACTGATGTGTTTACTATTCGTTCAACATAGTCTTGAGGGAGTTATCTATGGCGCTCACAAAAGCCGAGTTGGCTGAGAACCTGTTTGAGAATGTCGGACTAAGCAAACGGGACGCCAAGGATACGGTGGAAGTCTTCTTCGAGGAGATCAGAAAGGCACTTGAGTGTGGTGAACAGGTTAAATTATCCGGTTTTGGTAATTTTGATCTGCGCGACAAAAACGAGCGACCTGGACGAAATCCTAAAACCGGTGAAGATATTCCAATCTCGGCACGGCGAGTGGTGACCTTTCGCCCTGGTCAGAAGCTTAAAGCACGCGTTGAGAATATCAAAATCGAAAAATAAGTGGTTTGAGCCGACAAGAAACCCAAGTAAACGAATTGTTTACTTGGGTTTTTCTTTATCAGCATTAAAAAGTGCATGCCTTGGTCTCATTCTTGCCTGCAGTCATCAATATAGTGTTGAAACTATGTAGCCAGGATGTATAGTAAAAGCAGTTTATTTCACTGATTTTCTTTCATCTTTTAGTGTTCTTTATTGGTTGTTATTTGTGTAATCATGAATTCGCCTGTAAGAACATGCCTGTTACAAGGACGAGGAGGTATAATGGCTTTGTTAAAGGCAGTGCAAAACGGGGAGTTTCTTTCTGCGACTCTGGATTTATCTTTGCCGTTTGAGGCGGGGGAATGGCAGTTAGAAAATGGTGTATTGTGTCAGTTAACGGCGCGCGGTGTTTTAACCGTTATTCCGCCTGGATTATCCGCTGCCAGTAAAGACATCGTCATTTCATCTGGGGTACACGGTGATGAAACCGGCCCGATTGAACTGCTACAGCAGTTAGTGAAAAAAATCCTGCTTGGCGATCTAATGCCTGAACATCGTTTACTGCTGATCATCGGTCACCCAGAAGCCATTAATGCACATACCCGCTTTATTGATGAGAATATGAATCGGCTATTTGGCGGTATCAATGATGAAAAGAATGTTGATTGTAGTCGCGCCAACTTACTTCAGTGCTCAGTTGATGCATTCTTCCAGAACTCGCCTTTAAAGAATGCCGAACGCTGGCATTTGGATCTGCATAGTGCCATCCGTGACTCACAGCACTACACCTTTGCGGTCAGCCCTTTTAGTGAACATAAAACCCGTGGTTTAGCGCTGTTTAATTTTCTGCATCACGGTGAGATCGAGGCAATGATGCTCTCTGGTTCCGCGGCACCAACATTCAGCTGGTACAGTGCTCAGAACTATGGCGCGCAGGCACTGACGATGGAGCTGGGCAAGGTAGCACGGCTGGGTGAGAACGACTTAGAGCGGCTAGATGCCTTTAATCAGGCGATGCTCGCACTCGTTTCACAACAATCACTGCCAGACTATCAGGGCGACAAACAAGTGTGTGTGTATCGGGTAACCCGTACTCTTACTAAGCATACAGATCAGTTCGCTTTCACCTTTCCGGCAAATCAGGCTAACTTTACCTACTTTGAAGAAGGTGCGGTGCTGGGGAGCGATAACGGTGAAGAATACGTGGCTGCCAAAGGGGGAGAGTCTGTCGTTTTCCCTAACCCCAATGTGGCGTTGGGACAACGGGCTTGTTTGCTGGTCAAGCAATCAGACGTTGATCTGACTGATCAGGTCGTTGCTAAGTTCTAAGCGCTAAAGCTCAGACGGACTGAAAACAGTCAGATAATCAGCAGCTACAGTGTAAATACTTTTGAAAGCAAGCCAATTTATCTGGCTTGCTTTTCATTTTTTCAAAGACCCTGTATGTTTCCCCTTTGGTTCCCACTGACGAAAACACACGACATCATGCACTTAGACCGTATCCTTCAACAGCGTCGCCATAAATGGAAAGTGAGCTTTTGGCTTGTTGCGATTTTGCTCATCAGCTGCGGTCTGTTTTCATTGTCGGTGGGCGAAATCTGGCTGAAACCCTGGCAGCCATTTGGCGAGCTTGAGAAGCAATTGTTATGGCAGCTCAGAATGCCAAGGTTAGTGGCCGCCATGGCAATTGGGGCTGCGCTGGCAGCCTCTGGTGCTGTGTTGCAGGTGTTATTGGGCAATCCGCTGGCGGAGCCCGGTGTGCTGGGTATTTCGGGTGGGGCTAGCCTGGCACTTGTTCTCTTACTGTTTTTTCTTCCCTCGGTGCCGAGTCCCTGGCTGACGATGTTGGTTGCCATGGCGGGCGCACTGCTCTTTACTTTACTGCTCGTTGGTCTTGCCCGTATCCGAAGGGTGTCAACCGCGCGTTTGCTGCTCATAGGCGTTGCACTGGGTATTTTGTCCGGGGCGGTTGTGACCTGGGCGTTTTATTTCAGTGACGATCTGAATCTCAGACAGCTGATGTACTGGCTGATGGGAAGTGTTGCCGGTGTTTCCTGGGCGCAGCTTAGCGTGCTGATCATTCTGCTTCCCGCATTAATCTGGCTATGCTCCCGTGGCCGGCAACTGGATATCCTGATGCTGGGTGAAACCCATGCACGACAGTTGGGGCTGGATGTTGCTGCACTGCGTTGGCGATTGATATTGATTATCGCCCTGTTAGTGGGAACATCAGTCGCTATGGCAGGTGTGATTGGCTTTATCGGCCTGGTGATTCCCCACTTATTGCGTTTGGCGTTGGGGGCGGAGAATAGATACCTGCTACCGCTTTCTGCCTGTTTCGGAGCGTTACTGCTGGCGGTTGCGGATGTATTGGCGCGGGTACTATTGCCTGCTGCAGAATTGCCTGTGGGCGTTGTGACCACGACATTGGGCGCCCCTGTGTTTATTTGGATGCTGTTGCGTTCGCAAGTGGAGTAAGCTGATGGTGGTCCGTTCAGATCTGGCTTGTGTATTACAGGCTGAAAATATAGCGCTAGCCCGGCGATTACTGCCGGTCAGTTTCTCGGTAAAGCGCGGTGAAGTGGTGCATCTGATTGGCCCTAACGGTAGCGGGAAAAGTACAGCTATTCAATGCCTGTCCGGGCTGTTTCAAGGTGCAGGCAAGGTAACACTGGCAGGGCAGTGCCTGTCGGAGATGGATCTTCGCGACATGGCCCGTTACCGCAGTTATTTGTCGCAACAGGATAAACCGGGTTTTGCTGTTGGTGTTTATCATTTTTTGCAGTTAGCGGTATCCGCGATTCCGGAAGCAAACGTCGAGAAGGTTAACCAGGCTATTCAGGCTGTCAGTCAGTGGCTTTCAATCGATGACAAACTGGATCGCCATATTCAGCAACTGTCCGGAGGCGAATGGCAGCGGGTCAGATTAGCGGCTGCCTGTTTGCAGGTCTGGCCGGGACTGAACCCGGATGGTTGTCTGCTATTGCTTGATGAACCGGCAACAGCGCTCGATATCGGGCAGGAAGTCTCTTTATACCGACTGCTGCATTTTATGGCCGGACAAGGTATTGCTGTCGTTATGGCGAACCATGACCTGAACCGGACGCTGCAATTTGCAGACAGTGTCATCCTGCTGAAAGGGGGAAGTTGTGTTGCAAAGGGAAAACCTGAAGAGGTGATGTCGAATGAACGGCTTGAGCAGACGTTTGCCACTCAGGTTGAGCGTGTGAATCATAATGGAAGAATTGGGCTGTTTTTTAGCTGACTTCTAGCTGAAAATGACAGTTGGCCGGAAAAGTAATCAGTTAAGTGATTTCAGTCAGAAAAGGCTTGTACTTCTCATCAGGATTTGGATAATGCGCTTCGTCTTCTGAGACAAGCTTCATTAAGGCGCGTTGGCAGAGTGGCTATGCAGCGGATTGCAAATCCGTGGACCTCGGTTCGACTCCGGGACGCGCCTCCATTCTTATCGAACTTTATCACCTGCAAGCAGTGTTTCCGTGTTTTTCTGAGGGTAAAAAGCCCGCAGTGACTACGGGCTATGTCATCCATTAAGCAGGTTTGGCCGTCCAGGCAGAGCACCAGCCATTTACGTTCACCGCTTTACCGGGGAAGATTGAGCAGGGTCTCCATTCATCACCTTCATTACCTTGTATCAGCATACAGTTACCGCAATGATTCTCTTCATGAGGCGACTTATGTGTGTATTGCAAGGCAGTTGCCTGAGCATCATCTTCTGCCAGATGTGGCAGTTCTTCACTGGCCAGCGCTTTACGCTGCAGGATCTGATCACCCAGTGTGATGCCTATGATGCCTGCCATAGTCAGGCGCAGAAAGCGCCGACGGTCAGTTGAGGTTTTCATCACATTTTCCTTTTATAGTCATTTATGCTCACATGCTGTTCACCGGATTTACTCAGCGAACTGAGTAATTGTGGGAAAGAATCGGCAAATTCGCTAAGAAATCACAGTGTTAAGTTTTTGAGGTAAGTTGCGTTTTGTTATCAATTTCTGAACAACAAAAGATTTTGATGCATAGGAATGAGCGGTAAGAGTTTGAGATTACGCAAAAAATGATCATTTTTAACAAATCATTTATTGAAACATTTTGTTTACATCTCCATTCTGTACGGCATTATCACTGATGATAAAAATTAATGAAGGTATAGGGATGAATCTGTTGTTAGTGGATGTGGATGGTGCTTTGGTGAATGCAAGGGAAATGGATATGATGTGTTTTCAGCAAGCCGTCGAAGCCGTTCTCCACATCACTTTGGATAAATCGCGCTATCAAGAGCGAGTGGTGACGGATTCGGCAATGTTAGATGAGATCCTTTATCAGTATCCTGTGCTTTCAAGTCGCTCAATTGTTCACCGTCAGGTGGAGCAAAAGTATCTGGAAAATCTTACTGCCAGGCTGCATGCGGTCCCTCAAGAGTTTGTGCTCAGTAAAGGCGCCAGAGAGTTTCTTGAGCAAATGGCTGTCCGGGACGATACGCATGTTGCGATCACCAGTGGCGGATGGGCGGCGGTAAGCCGTCTGAAATTGAAAGCGGCGGGAATAGATGCAAGTAGAATGACCTTTGCCTCGTCGTCAGACGCTGCCAGCAGAACGGAAATTATGGCGCTTGCTGCATTCAGAGCGAAGCAGGATACGGGAATGACATTTAAACGACGGATAGTGTTTGCGGAAGGTGAGTGGAATCAAAGAGC
Organism: Photobacterium arenosum; assembly: GCF_014841115.1. GTDB lineage: Bacteria > Pseudomonadota > Gammaproteobacteria > Enterobacterales > Vibrionaceae > Photobacterium > Photobacterium arenosum. The sequence goes on along the minus strand of NZ_JACYTP010000010.1, from coordinate 77,853 downwards.
TTCTCAGGAACTGGGTTATGAATTTGTCGCTGTCGGCAAAAAATTAAGTCACCATACTTATATTCCCAGCTTATCGTTTTATCAGGCAGTGCTTCCCAAGTTCGACATCAATTGATGACTGAAGAATGTTACCAGGCAGACAAAATGCCTGGTAACGAGGTGAAGATATTACGCAATGATGAGAGTTTATTACCATGCCGGGACGTAAGTCTTCGTATGGCCTGATAACACATGGTAATGATGGCTTTGACTCAGCATAGGGAGCCAAGTGGTTATGATGTCTTTCATCCGTCAGTTTGCGTTTATTGTGTCTATGATATGTGGTTCCGGCACTGTGCTTGCAGTCAGCAGCAATACGTTCTGCGCAACGCCCCTACAAACGATAAGGCCTGATTTATCCCAAATCATGGCGTCGAATACGCCAGAAACAAGCATAGTGATTTTCCAGTCTATGTTGCGGCAGGCCAGTAAATATCATGATAAAACAGCCCTGATTGAGTTGCTGGGCGCAATCGCGCATAACTATTATCTGGTTGGGAACAACGAGCAAGCTCGCTTCTATCTCAAGCAGGCCGAACCATTTGTATCCGATGCGGCCGATACCACGACAACAAACACTAGCCTGGTTAATACCAAGTAGAACGCAAGAAATGGCATATCAGATATTCATGATTACTCATAAGATACAAGGCAATTGATAAATTTGACATTGAGCGAAGTTATTTGTTTGTTTCACATTCCGGTATAGGATTTGATGAGGGCCTGGGATAAATTGGCGTTAAGTTAATGTTGCTGCATCTTTGCAATGAAGATGGGCTTGTTTTCTTGTATCAGGGGTTGTTTGTGTCTGAAGTAGTGAGGTGAGATCTGTCATGGCAAGGGAGGATTGGATTGATGCCTGGTTCCTGGATATCTGGGCCAATGCGAGTAGCTCCAGACTCGCTGAGTATGTCTCTGATCCTTTTGTTTTTCACTTGCCGGGCGGTCGCCGGCACCCACTGTCTCATGAAAGCTACCTTTCATATCTGTTGTTATGGCGGCAAAAATTTAAGTCTGTCGCTTTCTCGATCTCAGATGTCATTAGCCAGCCGCCACTGACAGTGGTCAGATATCGCTGCCAGGCTCAATATCATGGCGGGTGGTTCAATTTACCGGGTAAAAAACAGACGATACAAATGACAGGTATGATCCAGTTCCGGCTAGAAGATGGCTTGATCGTTGAGTGCTGGCTGGAAGATAGTAGCTTTGAGCTCTATAAACAGTTATCGGGTACCGTGAAGTAATTGATGTCGCTCATACTATAAAAGTGAAGAACATACGGCTGAAATAACAGTATTTTAGATGTCAAAAGGCCATGTTTATACACCTTTATGTCAGACATTTTTGTCATAGAGACTTTTTTTGCGACAAAGATGGAATGTCAAAAAGTTAGATTTCTTTGTGATAAAAAATGCACCTATATAATCCTAAGTAATAATAAACCACACAAAATCGCCATTGGAACTTGTTCAACTTATTGAAGTCTTATAGGTAGCAGAGTTTTTATTCATTGTTGCTTATATTTGAAACAAATATGGATGGCTGGATTTATTTAGTTTATTGATCGTTAATTATTATAAGTAAATACATTTTTGCCCTGATATTCATACGAATTCTTATCAGTACATTTTTATTCATCGACAAGGAGTGTCAACCGCCATCCATGCACTTGATCATAAGGGCATGGGAATATGACACTAGCAGTTTAAGGTGAATATGTGATTTGGGTTAGCAGCAGTCATCATGACAAGCAGGTTGAAGCGAAAGAAAATTTGAAGCTTTCGCACAAGGTCATTGAGATTTCTCCTTACGAGTTATTGTCATCAATGACGGGGCAAGAGCTGATTTTTCTTGAAGTGATTGATTCGACATCGGAAGGATTTGAGCTGCTGCGTGCAGTGAAAAATCGTTTCCCAGCCGCAAAGGTTGTTGTCGTATACCATAACCTGGATGGGAGTCTGGCACTTAATGTATTAAGAGCCGGTGGGGAAGATGTGCTGGCTGCCAATGCCAGCAGGCAAGAGCTGGAGGAGTGTTTTAGCAGACTGCATACACATAATATTGAAAATGAATCTGAGCCTGGTTTCGAAAGTCGTGAGCTTTCAATCCGGCCAGCACTGAAAATTATTGATGAAAACCTGAGCTCTCCACTGCGCGAGGAAGAACTGGCGAGTGCTTGCCATTACTCACCGACCTATTTCTCTCGTTTATTCCATAGCATTATGGGCGTCACGCTGAAACAGTACATCATAAAGAAACGGCTGGATCTGGCGTGTGGATTATTAAGCTCTGATCGCGAGAAAATTTCTCAGATCGCTAATTCTTCAGGCTTCAAGGATGTGTCTTATTTCTCCCGTGTTTTTAAAAAGCACATGGGATGCTCACCGGGTGAATTCAGAATGAGGAAGCATAACTTAAATCACAATTAACCTGTTATTGGCGTGTTTATTAGTGTGTCTAAAAATATAAACACTTCTGTATGAATTCCTTCATTGTGTTTACTGCATTGCGAAACAATGCAGTTTTTTTACGTACAATTTCTCATAAATAAGACAACGTATTGGCATTGTTGGTTAATCACAAAAAAATACAGAAACTTTCAATTTTGACACACAATTATTCTGTCCTCAGATGAAAATGATCACACAGACACTGCTATCTTTATTTCAATGCTGAGTAAGCGTGTTCTGTTGTTTCCGGAGGTGTCCGATGCGATTCACCTTATCTTTTAGGTTGCTGCTGCTGTCTTTAGCACTGTTTCTGGTGTGTGTCAGCCAGGTTCATGCGGCATCGAGCCGATTACAGAAAGTCATGGACAGGGGAGTGCTCCGGGTTGGAACTACCGGCGACTGGGGGCCAATGACCATGAGGGATCCTGCGACAAATTTCTACAAGGGATACGACATTGATATAACGACTGAGCTGGCCAAGGATCTCGGTGTGACTGTTGAATACGTGGCCACGGACTGGAAAGCCTTGGTCAGCGGAATTGTTACGGAAAAATACGACTTGACCGGCAGTGCGGCGCTCAATATCAGTCGGGCAAAGGTAGTCGGCTACAGCCAGCCTTATTATTACCTTGCGTTTGTGCCGGTGACGCAGAAAACGAACCAGAATCGCTTTCGCTATTGGGCCGATTTTAACTCTTCATCGGTAACGGTGGCTTCCCGTCGGGGAGCTGTTGAGGAAACCATGGTAAAAGAATTCTTTCCCAGGGCCAGGCAGCAGGTCATAGAGAGCGGAAAATCTTATCAGGAGTTACTGGCAAACCGTGCCAATGTCATTGTGACGTCCAATATAGAGGCTGCAATGCTAATCAGCCGATTTCCACAGTTGACCATTCCCAACGTTCAGGGGATGCGACGGGCGACACCTTTAGCGATGTTGATGCCAAGAGATGATCAAGTCTGGATTAATTTTATTAACCAATGGATAGAATTAAAGAAAACGCAGGGATTTTTTGACCGGATAGCCGAAAAATGGGGACTGGCCGTCATGGATATTGAGTAAGCAGTCTGAGCCGTGTCGGAATATAAGTTATCCACTCTGGATTTGTACTGACCACTTGCGTCACTATGGTGAAACGTACTGATTTGGAGGTGGATATGGATTTGTCACGGTATCAGGGATTAATTTTCGACATGGACGGCACGCTGATAGACTCAATGCCAGCCCATATAACAGCCTGGCGCTATGCCTGCGAGCAGTTCAACATTCCCTTTGATCCGCAGTGGCTTATGAGTCTGGGTGGATCACCCACAATCAAAACCGCGCAAATGATGAATGAAAAATATCAGACGGATCATGATATCCAGGAAGTGGCTGATACCAAATGGCGCTTTTTTGAAGCGCTGGAACAAAAGGGAGAGACCATTCCGGCCACTGTTAATCTTTTATTGCAGTATCGAGACCAAAAGAAAGTGGCCGTCGGTACCGGATGCCGCAAAGTTAATGCAGAAAACTTGCTGACCATAACCGACATTTTGCCTTTACTTGATGCCTTAGTCACTGCCGACGATGTCCTAAACCATAAACCTCACCCCGATACTTTCCTTGAAGCGGCTAACCGTATTGGGCTGGCACCTCATCAGTGTGTGGTTTTTGAAGATACCGATTTAGGACGGCGGGCGGCATTAGCTGCAGGGATGGACTGTTTTCTTGTTGTCGATGGAGTAATCGCAGAGTTCACCTCTGCAACGCCAGTGCGATAGCGCTACATTAGGATTGACTAAATTTATGATTCTATGTGATTTATTTTTTATTTAGTGGCAGGATTTTAATGCGTTTTTATGCTGGTCGCACTACAATCAAAATATAATATTAAGTAAGGAGGTGATTGTGAAAGCCTTAACAACATTAGTAGTGGGATTATCTGGTCTGGCTTTAGCAGGATGCAGTGCATCAATCGATGAGCGTGCCAATGATTTCGTCGATGTCAGCTATTCCTTATGCGGTGCAAAAGTGAAAGCGTTTTCTCAGAGTGATGACGGAAAAATCCGCGTAGTGTGTGAAAACGACAGCTATTTTTCTGTCAATAATCAGCAGACGCTGACAGTTATGAATGAGATTAACGGTGCATATTGCCATGGACGAGGATTCAGCCATTTTAATGAGCGCTCAGATTTTTATACGTTCACCTGCATGAATGATAAAAACTTCAACATTCCCAAGTAACGGATTTTCTTTTATTTGCCCAAATCGTTAATTCAAGACCCGCATACGCTGCGGGTCTTTCCATAAATTGTTACTGAGTTTGTCTTCTTGACGCTGCTCATAGCGTTTACTGATTTCCTTGTTAGTATGGATTTCGTTCCAGATAGTAATGCCACAAAAGGATTTCGCATTGAATCAGAAATTTATCACTGCCAGCATCGGGCTGGCCATTTCCGTATTTTCACTACATTCCATTGCCGCCAATGTGCCTGAAGGGATTGTTCTAGCCAAAGAGCAGCACTTGGTACGAGCCAATGGCGCAGAGCCGAGTACATTAGATCCTGGGTTTGTTGGTTCAGGCAGCCCGGGCGATGTCATCGTGAATGACTTGTTCGAAGGGCTGCTGATTGAAAATCTGCAGGGCGAAATCATAGCTGGGCAGGCTGAAAGCTGGGCTGTGTCAGACGACGGAAAAACCTACACTTTTAATTTGCGTAAGGGCCTGAAATGGTCTGATGGTCAGCCATTGACCGCCATGGATTTTGTGTTTGCGTGGCGTCGGGCGGTTGATAAATCGACAGGCAACAATACCGGATTCAATTTGGTCACCGCCAACATTACCCATGCCCAGGAAATACTGAATGGTGAAAAACCGGCATCCGAGCTGGGAGTGAAAGCGCTCAACCTGCATCAGCTTCAGGTGACATTAAGCCGCCCGACGCCATATTTCCTTAGCCTGATGAGCATCAAAACCTTCTTTCCTGTACCGGCTCATGTGGTGAGTCAACACGGTGATTTATGGACTCGTGCCGATCATTTTGTCTCAAATGGTGCCTATGTTCTGAAAGAATGGGTGCCGAACGAAAGGGTCGAAGTAACACGTAACCAGCATTACAGGGATGATGCATCCACGGTCATTAACAATGTGACCTATTTGGCGTTGTCGTCACAAAGCGCAGAGCTGATGCGCTACCAGGCTGGTGAAGTGCATATGACGAACCGTGTTCAGCTTGAGTATTATCAGAAATTGCTGAAGGACAGCCCGGAAGAGATTAAATCTCTGCGCTTATTGGGCTCTTATGTGTATGCCTTTAATACCCAGCAGCCTCCATTTGATAATGCTGACGTACGCCGTGCGCTGAGTATGGCGATAGACCGCGATGTGTTGGTGCAAAAAGTGACGGGGCAGGGCGAGCCAGAGGCTTTCTCTGTCGTGCCGGATATCATTCCAAACTATCAGAATTTCACCCCGGCATTTAAGTCTCAGGCTCATGACGAGCGCATTGGTGAAGCGAAAGTGCTGCTGGCGAAGGCGGGTTACAGCAAGAGCCATCCGTTGAATGTCACTCTGACCTACAACACCAGTGAAAATCATAAAAAGCTGGCACTGGCGATTGCCTCTATGTGGAAGTCTCTGGATGTGAGCGTAAAGCTGGAAAACATGGAATGGAATGCTTACCTGGCGGCAAAAGCGGCGGGTGATTATGCCGTTGCGCGCTCGTATGCATTTGGTGATTATGCAGAACCCTCCTCTGTTCTCAGCAGCTTCACTTGCGGGCATGTCAGTAACGAAACCGGGTTCTGTAACAAGGAATTTGATGCGTTGCTTAAGCAGGCCGCTGATATTACGGATGAGCCAAAACGATATGGTATTTACCGCGAGGCAGAACATATTCTCGATCAATATTCGCCTGTCATGCCAATTTACCATTACAACCACACACGGCTGGTAAAAAGTCATCTGAAAGGGTTTCCGGACAATAATCCGAAGGGCAATATTTACGCTAAGGACCTGTATTTTGTAGCTAAATGACCAGAAAAGCCTGTTTTTTACAGGCTTTTTTCGATGAAAGGCCGTTCATCATAAACCTGCTCCATATTGACCAGGCAGCAATTCGTGACCAAAACGATAGTGTGTGTTTAAACCGAATTTCCAGTTACCCAGAGATTTGCAAAAATCGACTGTGTCGGGTAGATCCGTCTTAAGTGAAAAATGGCCAACATCGCCCCTTTAAGATCATGTAATGGATCAGTTTTAATCAGGTACTGAAAAACAAAAACACTGAAATCACAGTATTCAGTGTTTTTGTGCATACCAACTTTTACCGGTGTAATTAAAAAGACCACTATGCCTGGTGTCGCATGATAATGACATTAACTAACTTGGCGTGCCGCTTCATCAATTAATTCGATTATGTCATTTGGATGAGAAGCCATAGGGGCATGCCCAGCTTGTAAAGTGATCGTTTTCTTCGCTTGAATCCGTTCTGCAAACCATTTCTCTGTTTCTGGTGGGATCATTCGATCCTGCGCTGAAACCTGGTACCAGCTAGGTTTAACTTTCCAGGCAGGAGAGCCAGATTTATCTTCAAAACAGCGAGCTGCAATTGGTTTTTGACTTAGTGCCATAACGAGCGCTTCTGTTTCATCCACGTCTGGACAGAAATTCTCATGAAAATGATTCGGATCTAACCACAAAAAACCTTGCTCGTCAGGGCGAATGATGGCAGCCCCGGGAGGTGGCTCCCTCAGCCCAAATAAACCACCAGGGTTTTCTCCTTCATTAGGCGCAAATGCCGCAATGTAAACTAAGCCGACAACATTAGTCGCATTTCCCGCACCAGTAATAACCATCCCTCCATAAGAGTGGCCAACCATCAGCACTGGCCCTTCTAACGAAGCAGCCAGATGACTTGTACGTTCGATATCATTAGGAAGTGAAGTGAGTGGGTTTTGCACAGCACGAACATTATACCCTTTGTTGTGTAAAGCAGGGATAACATGGCGCCAATGAGATGCATCCCCCCAGGCTCCATGAACCAAAAGAATGTTTAACTTGCTAGACATTAGAACGGCCTCCGCGGCTATTTTATGAGGCCACTACACAGGCCGATTCTCTATAAAATAAGCCTTCTCGTTGATACGGTTAATGCATACTTAAAGCGCATATTTCGTAAGATTCTAGTAGACCGGATGGAAAGTCGCCATAATCGCTCACAGCGACAAAAGAGGGCTATGCGGTGGGAAAAGCTGTCCTCCCGGTACCCCACCCGATGGGGGTATACCTGAGGTGCGGTGCGGGTGAACGGCAGTATGATGCAGCATCAGCTACGATTCTAAAGAACTAAATGATTCAGCTGTGCATCACGCTGTTGCCTATGGCAGGAGGAAAAAGCGTATGGCAAGTGAAAGTGTCATTTTGAGTTTGGAGAATCCAGTTTTCTTTACCTATGTGCTTGCGGCGTCACTGATGTTGCTGAAGCTCTTGCTGCAGCCGTGGATGACGGTTTACCGAATGATGAAAGTGCGTGCTGGTTTTCGTAGCCCGGAAGATGCGAAGAAAAGCCCGCTGAATCCGACCCCGGTAACTGGTCAATTGGCGCTGAATGAGTACGTTGATCGCTCGCGGCGTATGAACCTGAATGATTTGGAAAGTATACCCGCGTTTCTTATCGCCGGATTGCTATTCGTGTTAATGGATCCGCCGCTGCTGCTTGCTCAAGTGTTAATATGGGCGTATGTTCTGGCTCGAGCGGCACATTTTATAGCCTATGCAACGGCTCAGTTACACGATGTCCGGGCCACGATATGGACTGTCAGTTCAGTGGCGGTGATCGCAATGGTGATCTATACACTTGTCCGATTGTTCACCTCAGCGCAGTAAAGGTGTGGGTTCGCTAACATTCGTAAAAGATGAAATGGTATTTCGTCTGGCCATTTATTTGCAGGCTGTGACATGCTTGATCTCTGTTTCCTAGCTTACAGTCAGCTAAGAAACCCAGTGTGTCACTCAAATGAAAAGGCCACTCGCAAGAGAACGAGTGGCCTTTTTCAGATGGGCAGTTTAATGATTAATGCTTTTTTAAGCACGGTAATGAACCATTAAAGCTGAGTCCATGCATCCTGCCAGTATACGCCCACTCCAGGTTCATAGGCCCAGGCTGCACCTGAACACCAACCAGAATAAGGGTATGGTTTACATTCAAAGTTCACGCCGCCGTTGGAAACTTGATCACCGGCCTGGTACGCAGTGCCTTCCACATAGGCTGGGAAATCACCCTCACCACCGGTTCCGCTTTCGTCTTTTGCAATGGTCACTGTCAGAGAGGCCGCATCGCTAGCCGTTCCGTCAGAAACACTGACACTGAAAGACAATGCTGTATCAGTCGTGTAGCTACCGGCCGTAAAGCTCAGGCTTGAACCATTAATAACGGCATTCACACCTGCAGGTACAGTCCAGTCGTACGTCAGGGTATCGCCATCGGCATCAGTGGACTGTGACGCATCCAGGGTGATCACATCATCTGCATTGGCTGTAACTGGGCCGGTCAGTGATGCAACCGGCGCGGTGTTTTGTGCACCAGGCGCTTTCGCAGTCACTGTGATGCTGTCGGTGGCTGTCGCCCCTTCATTATCCGTAACAGTCAGAGTAAAGACATATTGAGTATCAACCGTGACATCTGGCACTGAAATGGTTGCGGAAGCCGTATTCGCACCGTTCAGTGTCAATGCCGGTCCACTGGTCTGTACCCACTGATAGCCGGCAATCTGACCATCGCTGTCTGTTGATGAAGAACCGTTCAGAGTCACAGTGGCTGCAGTATTCACTTGCTGATCAGAACCTGCACGTGCAACAGGTGCACGGTTTCCTGCCGGTGCGCCAGCCAGGGATTCTTGCATCGCATTCAGGATGTCACCATTGTCAGCATCAATTTCCCATGCGAACAGACCGGCAAGTCCCAGATCACGCACATACTGACCTTTGGCCATAATAGAGCGTGGGCTGTCGTAGGTGACTAAATCGCCGTTACTCGGATCATAAGCCCATGGTGCTTCCGCCTGTTCGTCATAACCCAGTACGACGCCAGCTTTATTTTCATAACGGGTAACGACATCTTTATAGTCGATCACACCTGCTTCCCAGGAACCGGCGACAGCACCATTACCCACACCTGTCATCGGGTTGCTTGGATCTGTCATGCTGGCTTGGGTCACACCCGTCCAGCCGCGACCGTACATGGCTGCACCCACAACCAGTTTGTTGGCAGGTACACCCTGAGCAAGAAGACGCTCGACGCCATGTGCAGTGGTGTAAGCTGGACCTTGGCGAGGCTCACCGTTTTCATCAACACCTGTGCCGTTACATTGATCCGCTGTCAGATGGCTGCCACAGTTCAGCGCTGTCTGGTGACCTGTTACGTTGCTCCAACCGCCGTAGAAGTCGTAACTCATGTTGAAGATGTAGTCCATGTACTGAGATGCCTCAGCGTAGTTAACGACATCAATCTTGTCGTAACCAACACCAATTGCAGAAGTCAGTTCGAACTGACGACCTGTCTCGGCTTCCAGCCCATCCAGCATGGTGCGCAGTTCACGCATCAGCGCTACGTATGCCGGGCCATCGTTAACCGGATCACCCAGAGTGGTATTCGCACCTTTTCCGCCTGGGAACTCCCAGTCAATGTCGACACCATCAAAGAATTTCCAGGTTTGCAGAAACTTCTTCACACTGGCAACAAAGACATCACGTTTGGATTTATCGGTAAACGAGAAGAAAGGATCAGACAGCGTCCAGCCACCAATCGAAGGGATGACCTTTAAATCCGGGTAGCGTTGTTTTAGTGCCATCAACTGGCCGTAGTTTCCTTTGTAAGGGGTGCTGTAGGTATGGCCAGACTGTGGTTGTGGCATTTGGACAGCAGCCCAGGGATCGTGAATCGCGACTTCAAAATCAGCTGTGCCGGCACAAGCGCGACTAAGTGCCGCTAAACTATTGCCGCTCTCAATCTCGCCCAGTGATTCATTCGGACCACAAACAGGGATGAAGCCGTAAAGGATGTGTGTCAGGCTTTGGGCTGGGATCTTGTCGACGGTGAATTTACGGCCAAAGACGCCCCACTCAACAAAGTAGGCACCAATAACAGTATCAGCAGGGGTAGAGTAGGTGCCGTTGTTCGGATCGACATTCATGGGGAGTGGATCGAGATGGCTGCCGTCTGTATCTGCCACCACTATGTTGGTTGCAGGGCTGCTGCTACACGCTTCTTCAGCGCCAGAGCCACTGCATAATTCGACGGTTAACGCATATTGACCACCCTGAGTGATGGACAAGGTCGTAGAGCCAGCACCACTGGATGCCGGGTTAATATTTTCCTCAAATGCCACGTTGCCATTGAGCTTTACTTTCCAGTGGTCAGCCGTTTCGCCGGAATAACGTTGCCAGGCTACTGGCACATCTGCTGCATTTTTTACTGTGACAAGATCTTTGTAGGCGGTTGCAGCCTGATCAACTTCAACGATGGCATAGTCTGTTTCCATCCATGCAAGTTGAGGGGTACCCGGTGCGGCGAGCACACTGCAGGACATAGTCGCAGCGGCAACGGAGAGTGCAACCAAGTTAAACTTGTTTAATAGCATTGCTTTCTTCCTTGAGTCGAAATAATCAATAAGAGCAAATGACATGCCGGTCATAGCTAATAAATAGAACAGTTTCTTTTTTTCTCAAAGCAAGAAAGTTAAATAAATGATAAAAATGTTAATTAATGTGATCTTTTTTGCATTTGTGGTGGGTATTTAACTGCAATTAGCACGTGATAATGATTTGTAAACGAAAAACCCTTGGTTTCGACTGACTTTATAAATGTATAAAAATAAGTTTACTGCAATAAGATGGTTATGAGTGAGGTTTGCTATACAAACAATACTCATTAATAATCAATGAGATATGAATTTTTTGATAAAGAAGGAACGGCGATGTGGCTGAGGAGTTTACGTGCTTATGAGAAATTTATGAGGAAAACGTTTCAGTGTGACATGTGGACTTGCAACGCTCTTATTAATCAGGAACGTCTAAACAAGGAAATATGTACCAGTTAAAAGAAAACAAGCCAGAAGGATACTGGCTTGTTTGTATTGTTTTTATCTTGCTGATTTAGCGTGATTCTTTAGCCGTATCAGACTTAGGATGCCAGGCACCGTCTAGCTTGCTAAGTTCTGGGAACTTACGGCGGTCAAATGTTGGCACTTGCCCGTTTTTCACTTGTACTTCGTAATCTTTGATCACCTTGATAGCCAGATTAGACAACAGCACCAGTGCAGCAATGTTGATCAGCGCCATCATGCCCATAGAAGCATCGGCCATGTTCCATACGACAGGCAGTGAGGCAATTGAGCCAAACAACACCATAGCCAGCACAATGATTCTGAATGTGAACAAGCCTTTCTTCGTATTGCCGTTCAGGAACATGATATTTGTTTCTGCGTAACTGTAATTAGCAATAATGGAAGTAAAGCAGAACAGAATGATAGCGGCTGCCATAAAGTAGGTTGTCCAGCTTCCCAGCTCGTTCGTCAGTGCTTGTTGCAGCAGACCGATACCAGAAGCAGCATCAGGCTGATCCATCACACCTGACAGCATGATCATCGCGGCTGAGGCAGTACAAATGACAATGGTGTCAGCAAACACCCCGAGCATCTGTACAAAGCCTTGCGATGCAGGGTGGTTAGGGTTAGGTGTTGCGCTGGCCGCAACATTGGCCGCTGAGCCCATACCCGCTTCATTTGAGAACAGGCCACGAGCGATACCACTTTGCATTGCCTGCGCAATAGTATACGCCACGCCGCCGGCTGCGGCTTCCTGCCAGCCGAAAGCACTTTTAACAATCAGCGAGATTGCGGCAGGCAGTTCAGACATGTTCATGATGACAATCAGACAGGCGATAGCCAGATATCCAACCGCCATAACCGGCACGATACGAGCAGAAGCTTGCGCGATAGATTTTAATCCGCCCATGATGAAGAAGGCAGAACACGCCACAATAACCAGCCCTACATACTTACGGTCGATCTCAAAAGAATGGTTGAGGGCAGCGGTAATGGTGTTTGCCTGAACGGCATTGAAGACTAGTCCGAAAGCAATAATCAGACAGACTGAGAACAGTGTGCCCATCCAGCGGGCACCAAGTCCCTGCTCCATGTAATAGGCTGGGCCGCCGCGGTATTGCCCGTCTACATCTTTTACTTTATAGACTTGAGCAAGTGTGGATTCCACAAAAGCGGTCGCCATTCCCAGCAGGGCCATCACCCACATCCAGAAAATGGCACCGGGTCCGCCGACTGTCAGTGCGACTGCGACACCAGCCATATTACCGGTACCCACACGTGCTGCCATTGAAGTGCAAAATACCTGATAAGAGCTAATACCAGATTCTACATCTTTGCCTTTTTTCAAGACGCCGATGGCATGACGAAACTGTCGAATCTGAATGAACCCGAGGCGAAAAGTAAAATAGATACCTACAGCAACCAGCAGATATACAAGAAGGTGGCCCCATAGCAGTCCGTTAATGTCGCCAATGATGAGCATTAATTTTTCGTTGAGAATGGCGAGCCAATTGTTAATCGTTGCATCCATAGAATGATCCTGTGATGTCATATTGACTAAGAAGCAGGACAACAAGCATTGTCCTAAATGAAGGGAATGATTCAGCTCACTGGCTTATGCAGCGAGATGAAGAGATGTTCCCGAATGTGTAATAGTGACTTAATTTTCGTGCGAGAAGGTAGCACAAAATCCCGCAAATGGCTCAGGATATAGATCACGTTTTTAATGGATTTATACGACGTTACATGAGATTTATTACGTTGAAATTAATTTTTTATATACTAAAAACAGTTGCTTATTGAGTATTTGTTGTCTGTGCTGTAAGCGAAAAACCAAAGTAGGATTAATTTGTTGTTAACGGAATTTTAAACTAAATTTAACGCTATTCTTCAAATTATAACACTGTGATGTTGCGATTGAGATCGTGCTTTTACCTGATTGAGGGCCGTCGTTTTCACTGATGGTGCCGTCTGTTTAATGGACTTGATAATCGAAAGGTGGAGAGGGGGAGGGAGACGTCATAGTGCTTTTCTTCACGCTGATTGAGATACAGCTGAATTGGTAGCCACATATGCAAACGAACAGATGTTCATCGATGACAATGAACTCTTCGTGTTGTCCGCATTCTTTGCAATATGGTGCCTGTTCCATATCATGCTCCTTGGGGAATCGAGCCAATGATAGACTGAAGCAACTGTTGCTAAAAAAAGTTTTGAAAAAAATTCGAGGGGAAACAAATAAAGAAGATGAGAAGAATGAAACAAAAAAGCCTTTTGGTCGGACATACTGGATTTGAACCAGCGACCCCTACTCCCCCAGAGTAGTGCGCTACCAAACTGCGCTAATGTCCGCCAAAAGGCTTGCTAACTGACGAGCATATTACCAATACTGACTGCTTTTGGCAAAGCTAAATTGCTGAGAAACAGGCTATTATTTCATCGATTGATTAGCTGCTGGCTGATTCTGAGGGTGAAAGGGTATTTGTGTTGGTGCAACAGCGCACAGGTATCTGGCAAATTCACTAAAATAAACGTGCTGTAGCGGCAGTTGAGAATCCCAGTCCGAGATCGCTAAAATCATTTTTTGGTCAGAGAATTGTCAAGGACACAAAAATTATGTTCACAATAACGAAGACTGAGAGTATTATTTAATTACTGCTGCTACTCTTACACCCTCGTTAGAGTTCTCTATTATAATTAAGTGAGCGTACTACTCTTCTCACATACGCGCAGCAGAAGTCATAGCGTTAGTTTTTCGGCAGAATACGGGTCTTATGAGATATCTTGGGATCTTGGTTTAATTTTATTAATTTTGCTCTATTTCAAATAGCACAACAAGTGTCATGAATCTGTTAGTCGATGGCAAGAAAGTGCTCTTTATAAGAATAGTGTTTAGAGGTAATTCATGGCTAACTTTTCGGATGCGGAAAAAGCACTAAGTGCGATGCTAAAGAATGTTGAAAACGGGAAACATCTGCAAGAGACCAGAGCTGACTATCGTCAGGCACTGATTGACTTTGCCGACGAAGTACCGGGCAGACAGCGTGCTGTCATTAAGCGAATTCCGCTACAGAAAATAAATGATTTGATAGCAGTATTGAACGAATTTAAAGAAGAAGCTCGTCAGGTAAGAATGATTGAGATTCTGGCGTTGATGGAAAAAGACGGTGTTCACCCTGAAGAGTTGATGGACTCTCAGACTGAGGAATAACCTAACGTCTATCTGATTGCTACTTATAATAAAAAAGGAGAGTCATACTCTCCTTTTTTATTATGCTTCAGTGACTGTTGTGATGTAGTCGACTTCATTTTTATATTTGCGAACATTCCGTGAGAGAGTCCCTTTCGGTACGCCATATCGTTTCTCGGCTTCATAGCTTGATAAACCTTCGAAGACGACAGCCTCAACAGCAGTACGTTGATTTTGGGATTTGAAAATTCGCTCTGAGATTACTTTAAATTGTTCACGTGTCATAGCCAAAACTACTCGCTTGTTATTCCTTTATAGGCCTGCTGGGTATGACTGACCGGCAGTTCTGATTCCCGGTATAGTAGCAGTCATACCCTAACGTAAGCTTAATAAGCGAATATTTACTCCAGGAGTATAAGGCCGGTGGGAAGCGAATCGCCGTAAACACGCTGGTTTTCTTCCTGGGTCAACACTTTATGCTCTGCGACCATCTCGATCCAGCGCTCTGGCACTTTGCTTGCCAGTAGTTTATCTACTACCTTTTGTCGTAACTCATCATCAATATCCAGTGTTCTGTCGCCTGTTTTTCTGCACATCATTACGGCGGCAAGGGCAATATCAGGTTCATCTTTCCAGTCTGAATCTAATAACTCTGGCAGGCAGTAGCTGATATGCTGAGCCGTTAACAGGTTATGCCGACTTCCATAGAGCGGGAAGCGACTGCCAATCCTGCCAATTGCCCACCAATGCGCCTGAGCAAATTGTGGTTTTTGCAATCGTGAGAATAACCATTCGATCAGTTGCAGTTTCTTTTCAAATGCTATGTGCTCAAGAGAAGCTGCTAAACGCACTATTTGCTCATAGCCTCGCTCTTGCATCTCTTTTGCTAATTTAGGATTGCGGGTTGCGCTCGGATTAATGTATTTGGCGATATCTTTGTAAATGATTTCTTGCTGCGCCTGATTGAGACCACCTGCTACACGACGCCAGAATATCCACCAGTCATTCCAGCTTTGAGCAGACTGGTGAAATTGCAGATTGTGCTGATACAGCACCCAGACTTGATTCATGCGCCAGTCATCAACCGGGTCACCAAAACCGGGTCTTAACGTGTAACCTGTCAGTTTCAGCCAGTTTCGCTCATGTACAGCGGAGCGCCGCCGCCGTTTTTTGCTGTCAAGCAAGGTGTCGGCTAAGGCTCTTAATGAGGGCATTTCCCAGTCTTCACGCTTACCGAGGTACTTTTCCAGATCGTTTCTGAGTGTTTTTACCGGTTTTTCATCTGCGTGTTTTTTGCTGCCGCCATACGCTTTCTGAATGGCGATTCGGGCTGATTGCAAGGCGGTTGGATGGGGCATGTCTTCACTTGCATCAAGGTTATTATCGACAGAGGCTGCTTTTCGTACGGAAAAATCAACCTGCCATCGTTTATCTGGCATATCTGCGCTGACGCATTCCAATTGTAATGTGCCTACTTCAGTGAGCTGACAGGCCAGGGTAACATCAACTCTGTCTTTCTGGTTTGCTGCCAGTGATTCTCTGTCGGTCTCGCTGTTCAGAGTAATAACAAAAGGGGGCAGCGAGGTCATATGGGGTTTATCCAGAGTAAGGATATCCCCGGCCGAGATCGGCGCATCATCTGAAGAGGCATACAGATTAAAACGAACCGGTTCACCTAATGTCAGTGCGAATTTTCTGTCTGACAATGCCACTTCAACACCTTCTTCAGTGCCTCGCGGTAACAGGCAAATACCAGAATGAGCGGATTGTGTATGCAGGTCGAGGAAAAATGAGCGCGCAGATCCTCCTCCAATCTTCAGCTGTGCGCCGTGTCTGGCTTTTGCATATGCGACGGCGCCGTATGCGACAGCAAGGTCGGGATGCGGATTGTCCAGACAGGTGACGCTTGCTCCTTTCCAATGGGCAAAAATATCCTGAATACGTTCGGACAAAACAGGGCTGTTGAATACGCCGCCATTGAGCAAAATTGCAGGGGGAATAGCCTTAATCGATGTGTCGCTGTTGTCTTCGGCTAAGCCCATAGCCTCATGGCAGGCGGCACTATGTTCACTGATGAAGTGTGCCAGATGTCTGGATATAGCCGGATCTGAAGCGTAGGGTAAACCGAATTCCACAACGGCACTTTGACGTTGGCCAGGATGTTCATCAAACGCACTGACAGGGAAAAATCCGTCGAGCGCTATGTGGTTGACTTGCGCCTGAGTGAGTTCCGCCGAGCGGCTGCCGCCGATCAGTTTCGAGCCACTGCCAAGCAGCGTCACACTCACCTGATCGGGCGCATTCTCTGCCAGCAGTTGCTCCTTTGCACGACGTGTTTGCTGAATGAGCTTCGACAGGCCAGCAGCGCTTAGCCGTTTGCCGCCGGTGTGCAGGATATTCTCGGCCTGATGGGCCAGTGCCAAATCCAGGTTATCCCCACCCAGCATCAGGTGGTCACCTACGCCGATGCGATCAAGCTTAAGCCTTTCATTATGGTAGCTGACTTTAATCAGGCTGAGGTCTGTGGTACCGCCGCCAATGTCGCACACCATTAAAAGCGGTATATCTTTCAACAGGGTTTCCGCTTCATTGTGGTGACGGGAATACCAGTCGTAGCATACGGCCTGTGGTTCTTCGAGCAATACCATATGGCTTAGCCCGGCCAGTTTGGCCGCTTCTATCGTTAGCGCTCTGGCGCCTTCATCGAAAGAAGCGGGTATGGTGATAACAACATCCTGGTGGGCAAGTTTATCTTGTGGATGGTGGTAGTCCCAGCACTGACGGACATGGTTCAGGTAACTCGCACTGGCAATAACCGGCGATACTTTTTGCACACCGCTGCTGGCTGCCCATGGCAGAATCGGTTGATTGCGATCAACGCCCGTATGAGATAACCAGCTTTTTGCACTAGTGACTTGCCGGCCTTCAACTTTGGCCCCTAATTCGCGGGCATAATCACCTATGATCGCCTCTGGAAAGTCGCCATTAACGGGGTTGTTATCCCAGGGCAGAACACACAGATCAGGTGCTATTTCACCGCTTGTAGGATGGTATCTGAACGAGGGTAAAAGGGGTTTGCGTGCCACTTCACCGGGGGCGATGAGCTGGTCGATGTCGAAAATCTTTACAGCTTCATGTTGAAGATCAGAAGTAACAGGGCAGTAGGCGACAACGGTATGTGTTGTACCTAAATCTATACCCACTAAATATCGGGGAGAAGACATGTAAGACTCCGTGCCTGTTTTTACTCGGATGTTACCGTGTAACCAGCATGTGGCTGAAACTGGGTAAGCTGGGTAAAATAACGGCGCAATGAATGCGCCGTCGAAATATCATCTGAGAAAGCATTAACTTTCCCGAACGTCAAACTCTACTTGCCATTTCTGACCGCCATCAGTTGGAATGGCTTCCAGGCATAGGGTGCCCAATTCTGTCACCCGTGCCGCCAGTGAAACCGGAACGATCTGGCCCGCAGAACGACCATCGGATACCGGTAGGGTCACTTGAATCGCTGGCAGTTCTTCCAGCTCTTCTGGTTGCCACCAGTCAAGCAGGACACCCGGTGCATCTTCCCGGCGAACTGTTGAACCGAAGAATCGGAAAGTCACGGGCTGACCAATGATCAAGCCGAATTCTCTGCCTGATACGTCTGCATGACTGCCTTCTTCCATACCAAAAGGCGCTACGCAAAGTGCTTCTACAGGTGGCTCCATACCCGGAATGGCCGGCATGGCACTTTCAATGCCCACATAGTAGCTGCTGGCAATACCACCGCGAATGCGAACGCCTTTGCCCTGGCGCACTGAGCCGTAATAGGAAGCCCCGTGGGCAACAGCCAGATCCAAGTCCAGTCCCTGAAGGCGTTTGGCTTCCGGGCTGCCGGCCTGGGTCAGCCATTGATTGATGGTGGACGTCAGGCGTTGAGAAAGCAGATCGGATTTCAGCACACCACCGTTGAACAAAATTGCAGTCGGACGAATAAAGCCGTCATGAATTTGCTCAAAGCTGTCAAAAAGTTCATCCACGGCGGAGGATTGACGACTCAGAAAACCGGCAATATGACGGGTAATAGCGGCATCTTGTGCGTAAGGCAGTCCCATTTGTGTCAGAGCACCGCGCTGCATTTCAACCGGATGCTCTTCAATGCCTGTTTGTGGGAAGAAGCCTTCTACCAGTGTTTGCTGTACTTCCTCTTGGGTCAGTTCAGTCTGCAGTGTACCACCCAGCAGCTTGGAACCCCGGCTTGGCACCACAATGGGAACAGCCTGCAGAGTATCGTCTGTCAGCAGGGCTTCTTTAGCATCACGGCAAGCGTGGGTAATGGCTTGAATCTGCCAGGGTTGCAGCGCCTTGCCTTCCTGCGCCAGTTTGGCCTTCAGACGGTAAGCCAGCGCCAGATCCATGTTATCGCCACCCAGCAAAATATGATCACCGACAGCAACACGATTCAGCGTCAGGTTACCGTCTTCTTCCGTCACGGCGACCAGTGAGAGGTCGGTAGTACCACCACCGATATCAACAACCAGGACGACATCGCCCACGCTGACCTGATCACGCCAGGTGTCATCGTTATTCTTGATCCAGCTGTATACCGCTGCCTGTGGCTCTTCTAACAGCGTCAGGTGTTTGAAGCCCACTTCGCGCGCCGCTTCTGCCGTTAAATCGCGAGCCGCGGGGTCGAAGGAGGCCGGTACGGTAATGGTAACATCCTGATCGAACAGTGATGCATCAGGGTGTTTGTGATCCCAGGCTCTGGCCAGGTGAGACAAATAAGCGCGGGTCGCAGCCAGTGGAGAAACTTTAGTCACTTCTTCTGGCGCATTCAGCGGCAGAAAGGCATCACGACGGTTAATGCCGCCATGGCACAACCAGCTTTTGGCACTGGCGATTAAACGGATAGGGGTTTTACTGCCTAAATGGCGGGCCATCGCACCCACAATCGCATTCGGCTGAGCATCCCACGGCAGGGTAGTATCCCCTGGTGCCAGCTCAGATTCGTGTGCCTGATACATGAAAGAAGGCAATTGCGACTTGTCTTCTACATTGCCCGGAGTGGTCAGCTGGGCGATTGGCATCACAGTGACCGGTGCATCGTCCTGTTGTAAATCAACATAAGACAGAACGCAGTGGGTGGTGCCAAGGTCAATACCCACACTGTATTTATGTTCTTGATGTGCTTGCATTATAGCTCAACCTCAGCAGCCGACAGGATACGAGGGTCGTGTCCGTCTGACATTTTAGGTAAATGAATTTCTGTAACTTTCCAGCCGCGGTGAATGAGGGTGCCAGTGAAAGGTGCATTACCCACCACATTGCCTGTCAGGCGGACTTCAGAGGCATTAAAGCCTTCTGGTAAGGTGATGCGGGTTTCTTCTTCTTCACTGCGCACTGGCGCAAACCGGAAATATTCATCCAGTACTTTTTTACCGCCTTCGTGAATAACCCGGGCTGCCGCGCCAATTTCGGCATCGGCAAAGCCTTTCAGATCTTCTTGCATAAAGTCGATGAAACGTGCTTCTTTTTGCAGCAGAGACAGGAGCTGAAGCGCAGCGTCAGGCGTTGCGGTTTTGAGTTTAGATTCCACCTCAACAATTTTCTCTACTTCAACAATCTTTTCGACCGGTTTTTCGACTTCGACAATTTTTTCAACCTGGACTTCTTTCTCGACGACTT
Organism: Photobacterium arenosum; assembly: GCF_014841115.1. Classification (GTDB taxonomy): domain Bacteria; phylum Pseudomonadota; class Gammaproteobacteria; order Enterobacterales; family Vibrionaceae; genus Photobacterium; species Photobacterium arenosum. Next base: position 57,416 of record NZ_JACYTP010000010.1, on the reverse strand, counting down.
TCTCAACTTCTACCGGTTTGCCTTTCTTTGTCACGTATAGCAGTAAAAGAATAACAACCAGAGCGGCCAGTACGCCATGTGCCATATCAATAGTGGTTGGCATTGCGGATAAATCCACCGTCATTTTTGAAAAGTCTAAAGCCATATTTATCTTCTCTTTTGTCCGTGACAAGCTGAAAAATTTTGGCCCGAATATTAACACAACATATTGCTAATATAGCCAGTAAACACGCCATTTTTAGCGCTAGTTTCGCGAGAAACTGTCTCTTAGGTTACTTTGCAACCAAGTCAATATGACATTTTTCTGTCACAGGTTACATACACTTGTGATAAGAGCGGCAGTGGTAAGGCTCAAATCGCTGAATGAGGCTGGAGTTTACCGCCCTTCATTACTTTTTAGTCTATTTTTTGAGCCTGTGTGAAATTCGCATTAACTTTACAGGAGTGTCAGAAAATCAGACAGGCAAAATGCAACGCATTATGAGTTGCAGGCTGCGATAACTTGCGCAGCAGATAGTGCATCAGGGGTAATCAAGCACTGCTTTTATGTCAGTGAGGTTGTCGGCAATCCATTGTTTGTTGATTGCGCCCCATTCCTGAATTTCATACCGTCCGCTTCGGTGGCGTTCTCCCTCTGCCTGTTTGAATTCACACACAATATCGAGGTCGGAGAGGCTTTTAATGGTGTCTTGCGCTGTGCGCCTCGGCATACCCGTATATTCAAGCAATGCGGGCACTGTCGCGATGCCCTGGTCGATCAGGTGGGCGACATATAAGCGACGATAAAAGCTGGATTTGGTTTTACTGATGGACATAACTGCCGTGTTAACTCCGTTTAAACATCTTAACTGACGATGCCAGAGTATCACCAATTTCAGGCAGGATGAACGGCGTTTTGATGCAGCCGGCAGTCGTTGCTATTGTCAGAGAGTTTTACAGCTGTCTGAAGTCGTCATCTTTGTAAAACCGTAACAGATTGAAATTAATGATTGGATAAAGTTGGCCCGAATAGTGCATACAAATAATGAAACCAGACACAGCAGAAACAAAGCGCGTATTACGTGAATGTTAATGCAGTGATGTGAAGAAGAGGGAGTATCTGTGATCACTGCTTCAGGGCTTAGGGGAAGCGCTGATACTGTGCAGGGATTCAGAATTATAATAACAACAGACTAAAATTATAATTTTCAACTGGCCACCTGCGGGTGGCTTTTCTTTTTTCTTTGTTTGGCACTGCAGGGATAGTAGCCAGGTGAACAGACCAGGTGCTGTGGTTCTTGCAAGCTTGCCATGCTGGTATACAATACATTGTTCTTTTCCTGTCTGCCCACGACGATGACAGTGCAGGCTTCGCTTCAAACAATAAGGAAAATCGTCTCTGTTATGAGCAAATTGACGGCACCGGAATTTAAGGCCGAACTTCTTCACCCCCGATACTGGCCGACCTTGTTGATGATTGGCACTATGAAACTCATCAGTTTACTCCCTTACCGTATTCAGTTTCTGATGGGTAAAGGTGTCGGCAGGCTGGCAATCAAATTGCTCAAAAAGCGTCGTTATACCATTGAGCGTAATCTGGAACTCTGCTTTCCAGATATGCCAAAGGATGAGCGTGATGCGTTGATTAAGAAAAATATCGACAATGCCGGACTGGCTTTGTTTGAAACCGGCATGGCCTGGTTCTGGCCTGAATGGCGGGTTAAACGCCACATCCGGTTTGAAGGTGTTGAGTATCTGGATGAGCTGGATAAGCAAGGTAAAGGTGTACTGCTGGTGGCCGTTCATTCCATGAATCTGGAAGTCGGAGCCCGCGCATTCGGCCTTAGAGCGCCGGGTGTGGGTGTCTACCGTCCGAACAATAACCCTTGTTTTGATTATTTCCAGTTTAAAGGCCGGGTGCGTTCTAACCGTTATATGCTGGATCGCAAAGATGTCAAAGGGATGTTCCGTGCCTTGCGTGAAGGGGAGCGGGTCTGGTATGCCCCTGATCATGATTATGGTCGTCGCCGTTCAACCTTTGCGCCCCTGTTTGCCGTTGATAAGGCGTGTACGACGGTAGGAACCAGTTTACTGGTTGATGCCACTGATTGTGCCATTGTACCTATTGCCCTGGTCCGCGACACCGATGACGGTATGTATACACTCAGAGTGTTTAAACCGTTGGAAGACTTCCCGCATAATGATCCGGATGCGGCAGCAGTCTATATCAACAAACACGCGGTAGAACCTATGATCATGCAGGCACCAGAGCAGTATATGTGGCTGCACCGGCGGTTTAAGACCCGTCCCGAAGGCGAGGCCAGTTTATACTGATTGGCGAAAGATAAAAAACAGCCCGCATTGCGGGCTGTTTTCGTAGGGCTTGTGGCTATCAGCTAGTCGGTCAGCTGGCCGGTCTGATAATCACGAATCGCTTGCTCGATCTCTTCCATGGTATTCATGACAAAAGGGCCGTAATGTGCCACTGGCTCATTTATCGGAGTGCCCGATAGCAATAGCAGCCCGGTATCTTCTGTGGCTGTTATTGCCAGACCTTCACCGGCGGTTAACATCACCAGTTCACCGGCTTTGGCATGTCGTCCCTCGATGCTGACTGCTCCCTGGTAAACATACAGCATGGCCTGGAAATCCGGGTTCAGGCAACTGTTCAATTGCTCACCGGCTGCTGCTCGCCAGTCTGCAATAGTGGTGGGTACACCCGTATCTTGTAGCGGACCTGTCAGAGTGTCACCGTCAATGGTGAGATCGCCGGCAATAACACGAATCAGGTTCTGCTCATTTAGTTGTTTCTCTGTAATCACGTCAGACTGGAAGTCATGGTACTGAGCGGGCAACATTTTTTTGTTGGCGGGCAGGTTTATCCAAATTTGAAAACCATGTAATTGCCCGTCGGCCATGATGGGCATCTCACTGTGAATAACCCCTTTACCTGCCGACATCCATTGCGCACCACCGTCTTTCAGCTCGCCTTTGTTGCCCAAGTGGTCTTGGTGCTGGAAGTGACCGCGTAACATATAAGTCAGTGTTTCTATGCCTCGGTGCGGATGAGGTGGAAACCCGCCAATATAGTCAGCGGCCTGATCAGACTTGAGCTCATCAACCATCAGAAAAGGCGAGAATGCCGCATTGTCGAAACCATGCACGCGTTGAATTTTGACACCATCACCATCTGACGATGGGTGAGAGCGCAGGATATGTTGAATGTGTCTGATTGCCATGATTGCCTCCGAATATCAGCTTCCGGCGTAGTTTGAAAAAAGTGTACGCCGGGCAAAGGCAACAGAACAGTTCAGGCTGACGAACAGCTTATTAGAAAAAATTGAATGAGTTGGCGTTTGGGGTTAGTTGTGGAGGCGGCTTTGAATGCGCTGCCAGGCTTCACAGGCCTGTCGGAATTTCTCTGTATTACCTTCCGGGCGATCAGGGTGCCAGCGCAATGCCAGCCTTCGCCATTGTTTGCGTATTTGTGCCGGACTGGCATCAGCGGGAAGCTCAAGTACGGCCAGATCTTGTTGCCATGAGGCATTTGTCGTGACACTCAGGTTGCCAATGTGTTGCTGATATCTTTGCCAGAACGTTGACAGCAGATCGCGGATGGAGTGGGTATCAGAGTTATAATTCTGCCAGTCCAGATAGTATTCCCTGAGCGGGTCTTGCTCGTCGACCTGCTGATCACCCTGATTTTGCATCAGTTTGATGTTCATTGCCTGAGCCTGCAGCCACTGCCGGGGCAACAGCATTTGCTGCAGCTGGTATAGCGCATTCATCAACAGAAAATTTCGCTTGAACAGATCCTGCTCAGCAACCTCGTCTAAGGTGTTCAGTAAACCTTGCTGCTTCAACGATTCCGCCAGGGTATGCACCATCCATCCATCGGGTTGCTTTTCCAGCAGGCTGAGAATGGGCCAGATAAGCGGGTTTTCAGGTTGTTCGTCATATGGACGCTCTGGCAGGGTCATTCAGTGTTTCCGTTAGTTGTGAAAAAGGTGTCGCCTGATCACCGTCTGCGACGATAGGCAGTGGCACTCTAACAAACTCGGGTGTGAGACAAAAAGAAATCAGGGTACAGAAAGCGGATAGGGGAATCGGTGTCACAGCTTGCACATTTTCAGGCTATTGCATGAAAAAATCCGGGATAAGTGCATGACGCTGTTCATTATCCCGGAATCTTTATCTGATGTTGCTGGAATGAGTGGTGTTACTCAATCGTCACGCCGTAATACTTCTGGATACACTTGGCATAATCGCCTTTTTTCAGTGTGGTGTGTGCGGTTTGATACCCGGATTCAATCCGGCAGGCAAAGCTGCTGCCGCCCGGGTTATCCGGGTAATAGCTCCAGTCATTTTCCCAGTACAGGCCAAAGGTGCTGTCACCTGTTTTCTTGAACGCTTTCATACCCGCACAGCCCAGCTGTTCGTCTGCGGGAATGGCAACACCCAGAGCGGCAGCGTGACCACGGTAGTATTTAATACGGTTGACTGACTGAGGTTTCTCGGTGTCAAGCGTGCATTCAATACCGCCATTGATGATCATAGTGGTGACACCAAAGCCGGGCACGCGCTTCTCAGCAATATCTGTTGCTGTTGGCTGCCATGTACCGTCAATAACATGCAGCATGGACGGTTTCGGTGGCTGCGGATACACAAAGAAGAACACGGCAGACGCCAGGTTCAGCCAGCTGTCAGCAACACGATCCGGATCTTGTAGCAGTACGTTAACGTCGTTAAAGATAAAGTCAGAGAAGGGGCCGTAGTTGTAGTGGTAAGACAGTTGTTTGGCACCACGACCGAAATACTTCACATAACTGCCGTCGGGGTTAGTCCCGCACGGCCACTGTTCGGTCTGCCAGTTACTGGCGGCACATTCACTGTTGTAGCCACAGGAAGAGGCCTCTTCCGAACACCCGGCTTCGCGTACAAAGAACAGGCCCTGCCGCCATTCTTCGTAAGGAGAGTGGGGGTTATGGGCGCCGGTTTCCTGAGTGAAATGCGCGAACATGACGGCCAGCGATTTGGCACAGATGGCATCTGATTGCGCTGCACGCTCATCGGTATAGGTGGCACAAAAACCTTTGAATTTCGCGACTGCTTTCAGAAAATTAGAGTAGGTATAGGCGGCGTTGCGCTCCGGGAACAGCGCATCCCATTTTTGCTCACTGATTAAGGCTTCAACCCGTTTGACGTTATCCGGGTTGGTAGACAAGCCAGGAACAACGGCTTCTACAACTGCGTTGTCGCGTGTGCTGATTGAAGCCAGCACGGCAGCGAATTCCGGCGAGCTGGTCAGTTCGGCTTCACGGGCATCCAGATAGGTTTTGCTCATGATATAGCTGCCATCCGGGTTCTGACCAATGATACCGTTGGCCGGTGTCGGTTCCGGCGTTGGATCCGGATCAGGGCCGGGGCCGGGATCAGGGTTGTTGTCTGCACTGACCCACTCCCAAACGCCTGTGCCGGGTGTGGCGTCTGGTGCTTCTCCCTGTGTCCACCATTTTGCTTTATAAATCTGACTGTTGTAAGAAACGTGGTCGCCCCCTACATACACAGCACTGCTCTGGTAGGCCGGATACGTCGGTGTTGTTGATGACGTTACATTCTGCGCGTTGACCTGTTGCCAGGTATCGCCCAGAAACGTATCGGGTGCCTCGTTTTCTGTGCTGCGCAGTGCTTGATAAGTGGCTCCCTGATAGATGACTTGTTCACCCGCGCTATAAACGCCATCGGGGTTGTAATTCGCCGTGGCCATGACGCTGGCAGAGAGTAAAGCACTGCTGATCAGGACTGTCTTCAGCGTCCTTTGCAGTATGTGTCTGTTATTCATTGTTGGTTCCTTAAGTGCAGTAAAAGCCGGTCAGTTGACCGAAAAAATGTACTGCAAATTAAGGTATCGCTTATGACAGTTTTGTCGTGAGGTGAAATGACAAACTGTGATAGCAAGCAATAGGAATCAGTGAAGGAGTCAGAGACTTGCTGAGAAGTTGTGATAACGCACTACAACTTAATTGGAGTGGTGTAAAAAGTGTTGATGTTGACTCTGTGGCTGATCAGGAAGGCATGTATCGCCTTCCTGAAATCAATGGATAAAGCGGTGAATCAGTCGCGGAAGTTTTCAAACTGGAAAGGTTTATCCAGCTCTTCTGAGCTTCGTACCAGCGCCATTGCAGCTTGCAGGTCATCGCGCTTTTTACCGGTTACCCGGACTTTGTCGCCCTGAATAGAGGCTTGCACTTTGATCTTGGAATCTTTTAGCATTTTGACTATTTGCTTAGCCACAGGGGTATCAATCCCTTGCTTAAACATGGCTTCCTGTGAATAGGTTTTCCCAGTGTGAACCATGTCTTTGGTTTCCATCGCGCGGGCATCAACGCCGCGTTTGGCTAAGTTTCCGCGAAGGATATCGCGCATTTGCAGCAGCTGAAACTCAGCTTCAGCAGACATTTTCACGATTTCTTTATTCAGACTGAAAGTGGCTTCAACATTGCGGAAATCAAAGCGGGTGTCCAGCTCGCGGTTACTGTTATCTACCGCATTTTTCAGCTCAACGGTATCGACTTCAGAAATAATATCAAAAGAAGGCATGGTGTATTCCTGCTCATCATTGTTAATGGGCGTTTTTATATCATAAAACGCCAGATTATTGTAACTAGTGGCTTTTGGCCTGGCTTATTGTTTTTGGACTGCAGCAGCGAGCATGGCAAGCATTTCTTCAGTATCTTCCCAGCTTATGCAAGGGTCGGTGATGGATTGACCATAGGTCAGGCCTTTTTCCTGGCCGCTTTCCAGTGACTGATTACCTTCAACAATAAAGCTTTCTGCCATAATGCCGGCAATGTAGCGACTGCCATCTGTCAATTGTTTACAGATGTCGGCAGCCACATCAAGCTGGCGTTTATGTTGCTTCTGACAGTTTCCATGGCTGAAATCGACTACCAGCTTAGTCGGCAGCGCAAACTCTTCCAGCGCGTCACAGGCTGCCTGAATGTCTTCTGCGTGATAATTTGGCATTTTTCCGCCACGCAAAATAATGTGGCCATGGGGATTGCCCGCGGTTTTGTAAATCGTCATCTCGCCATTTTTTGCCGGGGAGCAAAAAACGTGCGGTGCACGGGTGGCACGAATCGCATCTATCGCAATTTTCACATTACCATCGGTGCCGTTTTTAAATCCTACCGGGCAGGAAAGCGCAGAGGCCATTTCACGGTGTATCTGAGATTCAGTGGTACGTGCGCCAATCGCTCCCCAGCTGATCAAGTCCGCAATGTACTGGCCTGTGATCATATCAAGGAACTCGGTCGCTGTTGGCATGCCCAGCTGATTAATGTCGAGCAGTAGTTTTCTGGCTTTGTACAAACCGGCAACTAAATCCAGACTACCATCAAGATGGGGATCGGAAACCAGGCCCTTCCAGCCAACGACAGTCCGTGGTTTTTCGAAATAGGTGCGCATTACAATGCACAGTTTTTCCTGGTATTTGTCTTTTAGTGTCAGCAGGCGACGCGCATAGTCCAGAGCGGCTTCTGTATCATGGACTGAACATGGGCCAACGATGACCAGAAGGCGGTTATCTTTGCCTGTCAGAATGTTTTCGATCTCACGGCGGGAATGAGCGATGTGCTTGGCGGTGGTATCTGTCATCGGATGGGCGGCTTCCACCTCGTCTGGAGAAGGCATACGTCCGAGACTGACGGTACGAAGTTCATCGGTTTTTTGGGGCATTTGGGCGCCTGCTTTTCAGGTGTAACATTGATGACGGATAAAGATAGCCTAAAAGGCCGCAGGAATAAACCAAACGATTAATATCCATCACCTTTATGGCCTGAATTTACTGGGATCTGAAGAAAACCTGAATAATGGTTGCACCGGACAAAAGTGAATTGTTATGTTTCCTGTAAGCATAATAATGGTGCTTACCTTTGAGAGTAACTCGGATGCTGAGCTACTTTGGTTGAATAACAGATAATAAACAGCAGTGTAAGGGAGATGGCTATGATGTCCGCAGAGGAGTGGGCGACCAATGTTGTCGCGGGTAAAGCAATCGCATTGACGCGCTCGCAATTGGTATCAAGGTCAACAGATGAAGTCAGTAATACAGCCTTGATAGGGTTGGATGCGTTAATAGCTGAAACCGGGATTCATCTCAGCGCTGTGTGTCAGCCGGATGCGCTCAATGACGATGAGAAAGCGGCGTTGTCAGCGATAACAGGCGGCAAAGATACTGAGAGCTATCTGGTTGACAGGCTGGTCAGTGATTTGTCTGAATTTGCTCAGAAACGTATTGCGGCAGGACAGACCAAACCGGTACTTAAGCTGAGACTCAGCGGAGCGGAGATTGCCAGCGACAGTACCCAGATTGGCGGTCATTTAATGCCGAGAGAAGAAAATCCTGTGATGGGACTGCGCGGTGTGGCTCGCTACCTGCACCCGCAGTGGGCCAGGATGTTTGCACTGCAGTGTAAAATTATAAAGCAGCTGCGCCATGTGACCGGTGATCTGCCGATAGCTATAGTGATTCCTTTTGTCCGGACATACAGCGATGCGGCATCCGTTCATGACTTGCTGGCAGAACAAGGTTTGTTTCGCGGGAAGTCAGGTTTGCAGGTGCACCTGATGTGTGATTTACCGGCCAATGCTGTGATGGCGGATAAATTTCTGCATTATTTTGATGGCGTGGTGATCGATCTGGATCATCTGGCACAACTGACGCTGGCGATAGACCCGGCAAATGACACGCTGGATTACGACGAACCTTATAATGACGCTGTGTTGTTTCTGGCGGAACGTGCGCTGAAAAAGAGCCGGGAAGTGAATAAGCCTTGTGAATTACTGTCACGCTCCGTCACCGTTCAGCCAAAACTTCAGCGCTGGCTATCGGAACACGCAGTGACGAGTCTTATCTGCAGCCCACAATAACTACGAAGAGCCTGAGTATTCAGGCTCTTATTATACTTGCCGCTCTTTTCTATCGTGTCGGCATCGTGCCGGAAAAGTGTGTTTGCTAAGACGAGCAACTGATTTCCAGCTCTTTTCCCCACTGCGGTGGTTTCGCCGCCAGCTGCTCATAGCCAGGGTGATCGTCATATGGGTTGGCCAGCACGGTCAGCAGATTCTCAACCATGGTATAGTCACCACTTTCCGCCTGCTCAATGGCTTGCTGGGCTAAATAATTCCTCAGTATGTATTTAGGATTATGCAGCCGCATTAACGCTAAGCGATCGGCATCGTTGTTCTGTTCGAGTGTCAGTCGCTTCGCGTAAGTGTTAAGCCAGGCTTGCAGGGGCGCAGGATCGTTAACCAGATCCGAAAACAGGTGGCTGCTGTCAGTCAGGTTTCCGGCTGGAATGTCAGTCAGCGTTCTGAAGAACAGGGTGTAATCTATTGCCTGATTGGCGAGCAGCTCAAACATCTCACTGAACAGGGCGCTGTCTTCTTCATGGCGTTCCATAATGCCCAATTTATTGCGCATCCGGATGCTGTATTCCTGTTGAAGCCGTGACTGGTAGCTGTGCAGTGCGGCATCAATCTCTTCTTTGTCGAGAAGCGGGGTTAATGCATAGCCAAGCGCGGATAAATTCCACAGTGCAATGGACGGTTGCTGGTTAAACGCGTAGCGGCCTGAATAGTCTGAATGGTTACAGATATAACCCGGTTGATAATCGTCCAGGAACCCGTAAGGACCGTAGTCGAATGTCAGTCCGAGCACTGACATGTTGTCGGTATTCATCACACCGTGAGCAAAACCAACGGCTTGCCAGTCAGCGATTAAGGTGGCTGTCAGATCGACGATGCGCTGGAACATGGCCGCATACGGTGTGGCATGGGTGAGTAGATCAGCGAAATGATGCTTGATCAGATAATCTGCCAGCAGCTTCAGCTCCGTGTGCTGCTGGGTATAAAACAGGTATTCAAAGTGGCCGAAACGCAGGTGGCTTTCTGCGACACGGATCAGTGTGGCGCCCGGTTCTGCTTTTTCCCGGTAAACAGGGGTGTCGCTGGCTAACACGGCCAGTGCATGCGTGGTTCGGATACCCAGGCCTTTCATGGCCGCACTGGCCAGATATTCACGGATGCTGGAACGTAACACTGCGCGTCCGTCTCCCATGCGGGAATAAGGGGTTTGCCCGGAGCCTTTCAGATGAATGTCCCACTTTTTGCCTTGTGATGTGATCACTTCTCCCATCAACAGGCCGCGTCCATCGCCTAAATCCGGATTGTACTGACCGAACTGATGACCTGTGTATTTCATGGCCAGCGGGTCAAGTCCGTGCAGTGCCTCATTGCCGGTAAACAGTTCTGCAAAGAAAGGGGTCTGCGCTTCGGCAGGATCCAGTTCCAGCATTTCACAGACGGCAGGATTGACACTGACCAGGTAAGGATTTTCCAGCGGCTGGGGGATCACCCGGGTGCCGAACACACTGGGTAATTCACTGTAAGTATTATTGAAAATCAATTCGGTCAGTTTGCGCATAATGGCCGCCAGGAAGATGAAAGTGAGGGGTAGCGTATCAAGTTACGGCCTGTAAACAAGGCATAAAATGTAGGGTTAATGGCATCGGAAAGTGGGCCTCCTCATAACATAAGCATAGAAGAGGCCCACAATCGTGTCAGTTAGTGAAGGAAATCAGTCAATCGCTTCAATATCGACGATCTTTGAACGGTTCATGATGATCTTCCAGCGCTGTATTTTAGGTTCCTGATCTTCGTCACTCTCACGGGTGATCAGGTTAATCAGGTGCCGTTTTTCAACCGATTCTCTCGCCACCTGGCCGTCACGCATGACGTAAATCTTCTGGGAACCTTTTTCCATCAGCGTGGACAGGAAGCGCAGATCAAAAAGAATCGATTCTTTGGTTTGCTCATACCCGGTCAGAAACTTGGTCGTCGACATTCTGGTGGTACTTTTGTAATGCAGAATGGCTTCTTCTTTAGCCGACACCTTGTGCTTGCGCGCTTTTTTGATGTTGTCATCCAGCGTGTCGTAGCGCATGTATTCCAGCCATTCCAGCTGGCGGCCAATCAGTTTATTGCTGTCGCTGTCAAAAAACTGTTTACGCCACTTGGGTTTGCCTTTTCGTACCCAGCGCCAGAGAGCGTGCTTAAGGTCGTCTTTAAACACCTCGCGGGCGGCATAAATTACCGACAGCACCAGGATAAACGACGCGGTAATGTCACCAAGTACACCGCGGGCCTCAATCAGCATGATGGTGACAAAGATCATCACAAAACCGGCCGCAAACCCTGTCACGACTTTTTTGGTGGTATTACCCAAAACAGTCGTGCTCTCTTTCATGGTGACCGGATATTCTATCAGGCGTCGCAGCAACCGCATTTTGTTCGACATGCGCGTTGGATCAGCCGTTGCGCGCTCAGAGTTATAATTATTAGATAAACGGTGAGCGGATTCTGTCTGACAGAAATCCAGATACAGTGCTTTGATTTCGCTGTAGTTTTCCGCTCTTGGCAGGTGGGCGACCAACGAAAGGAAACGCTGTTCTGTAAACCAGGACAAATAGTTATCTATGTTTTGGTAATACTTGAGCAGTTCTTCATCACTCGGCACATTCCGGCGCAAACGCTTGAGAATCCCTGCCGAAACACTGGCGACTTCTTCCAGTTCCTCTGTGGTTCGCTCTGTTTTTTCATCAAGTAGTTGATGGACGGTTTCTTCCAGTGCCACCGCAAACTGGTAAGCAAACAAACTCAGGCTCAAGCGATACTGACCGGATGGCAAATTACCACGACTGGCGAGGCGACTGTGTACCAGTGGAAGATGATGAACATCACTGAAGTAAGTTCGCTTACCGTGAATGACATTATGGTAGAACTCGTCTTCAGACATGATATTGGCGTTCAGGCCAAGTTCACCGGGAATGAAAAGAAATACATCAAGCTGACGATTTTTTGCCTCATGGATGACATGTGACATTTTCAGGTTATGGCCATCTTTCTTTTCAACGGTGATCACTTTAAGTCGGTTCCTCTCTGAAGGTTCTGTGGTGTGGGTTTGCCGGATTCAGTTGCTGTTAGAATTTTAGTGTAAACTCATGTGAAATAGCACTACCAGACAACGAGTTATGGCTCGACAGCAGAAATTTTGGTCAGATACGCCTATTTTGGTCAGGCAGCCTGAATCAACATCACGTATAATGCGCGTTTCAAAATAGCGAGCTTTCTCCCGTTCAGCGTTAGTTTTGTGTCAGAAACGCTGCTGACCGGAGATTGAGGCGGATAACCGCTGGAATAGTTTACCCTGAGAGTGACATATTTATGATTAAAGTTGGTCAGTACAACACGTTGGAAGTCGTAAAAATTGTAGATTTTGGCGTGTTTCTGGATGGTGGCGAGGATTTTGGCAATATTTTGCTGCCGAAATCGTCTGTGCCTGAAGGTACATCTCTGGGGGATAATCTGGAGGTGTTCGTCTATTTTGATTCTGAAGATGACATTATTGCGACGACGAAAACACCGCTGGCGCAAGTCGGTGACTTTGCGCTGCTGAAGATAGTCGGCATTTCTGGTGTCGGCGCCTTTGTTGACTGGGGGCTGGATAAAGATCTGCTGGTACCGTTCAGTGAGCAGCGACGCCGCCTGGAAGTCGGTCAGAATATTCTGGTGCGAATCTATACCGATAAAGCGTCCGGCCGTATAGTCGGCTCGACTAAACTGAATCGTTTTCTGGATAAAACACCGGCACCGTATCAAGTGGGCGATGAAGTGAAAGTCTTAATCGCGGAAACGACTGAGCTGGGTTACAAAGCGGTGATCGAAGATTTGCACTGGGGACTTTTCTTTAAGACAGAAGCGTTTGGTAAGTTGTTTGTCGGTAAGAAACTGAAAGCCTATATCAAAGAAATTCGCCCCGATGGCAAGATCAACCTGTCGTTACAAAAAGCAGGCAAAGCGAAAGTGGACGATCTGGCGGATAAAATCCTGACAACGCTGGAGCGGCAGGGGGGCTTTCTGCCTTTGAGCGATAAGTCAGCACCCGATGATATCTTCAAAGCGTTCAGAACCAGTAAAGCAACGTTCAAAAAAACCATTGGCAGCTTATACAAGAAAGGCCTGATCATCATCGAAAGGGATGGTATCCGTCTCAACGATAACTGAAAGTGCTGCAATTCTGACATAAGCCGGTGAAACTCACCGGCTTTTTTGTGACCGCTGTTATTCTCTCTTGCTCAATATGAGCGTATGTTTATATACCTGAATGGTTACAGCATTGAGCCATTTATAGTCATTGATTGTGAGTAAAAAACTGTTAGGTCCCATCCAAGGCTTATCCAACCTGACAACACACTACAATTGACAAGGAATAAACATGCAAGGAATGAAAGTGAAAGCATTGGCTGCAGGTATTTCGCTGCTGATGTCTGGCGCGGCTTACGCAGCCGATGTGCCTGCGGGTGTGACGCTGGCAGAGAAACAGGAAATTGTCTGGAGTCTGGGCGGTGAGGTGCCAACCTTAGATCCCACCATGACCACAGATGACTCAAGCAGCAAAGTGATCAGCGATTTGTTCGACGGTTTAGTGTCTGAAGATAAGGAAGGCAATATTATTCCTGCCCTGGCCTCGCACTGGGACATCTCTGCCGATGGCAAAACCGTGACTTTCCATCTTCGTGACGGGCTTCAGTGGTCTAACGGTGAACCATTAACGGCGCACGATGTGGAATACAGCTTTAAGCGCAATGCCGATCCGGCATCCGCAGCGCCTTATTCATGGTATCTGGGTACAGCGAATATTGTGAATGCTATAGACATCACTGATGGCAAAAAAGACAAAGAGACTTTGGGTGTCAAGGCACTGGACGACAACACCGTTCAGTTTAGTCTGACTCAGCCAACCCCTTATTTTGTCAAAATGCTCTCACATCCATCAACGTTTCCTGTCTACCGTAAAGCGGTTGAAAAGTATGGTGATAACTGGACCAATCCGGATCATATCGTCAGCTCAGGTGCGTACACTCTGACCAACTGGGTAGTGAACGAGCGCATTGATCTGGTACGTAACCCAGCATACTGGAACGATGCTAAAACGGTGATTAACAAAGCCGCCTATCTGGCGATTGAAAATCAGACGGCAGAGTATAACCGTTACCGTACCGGTGAAATTGACATCACGGCGACATTTCCGCTCGAACAGTATAAGCACATCAAGCAAGAGCGTCCTGATGAGCTGCTGACCATGCCATCGCTGGCGACCTATTACTATCTGTTCAACTTAGATAAGAAGCCATTTGATGATGTCCGCGTCCGTAAAGCACTGGCTTATGCGATCGATCGTGATGTGGTGACTCAGTTTATTCTGGGGCAGGGGCAGATCCCAGCCTACGGTGTGACACCGCCTGCCGTGGCGGGTTTTGATGCGCCGGAATTGCCCTGGGCTTCGCTGTCTCAGAAGGAACGTAACCAAAAAGCGCAGGAATTGTTGAAAGAAGCAGGCTATTCGAAAGATAACCCGCTGAAATTTGAGCTGGTATATAACACCAATGAATCGCACAAAAAACTGGCGCTGGCGATGCTGTCGATGTGGAAGCAAAGCCTGCCGGTAGAAGTGGATCTGGCGAACCAGGAATGGAAAACCTTCCTGCAGAAACTGGCTCAGAAAGACTTTAGTCTGGCGCGTTATGCCTGGGTAGGTGACTATAACGAAGCATCAACCTTTTTGTCGTACTTTGAAAGCAAGGGCATGAACTATTCGCGCTGGGCCAATCAAGCCTACGACAAAGCAATGGCAGACGCTTTAGCGGCGAAATCAGATAAAGAGCGTAATCACTTCTATCAGGAAGCGGAACGTATTTTTGCTGAAGATATGCCGGCAATCCCTGTGTATTTTTATACCAAGACAGTTATCAAGTCGCCAAAAGTCGGCGGGTATTCAACGACCAATGCATCGGCAAACCGCTACACCCGTGATTTGTACATCATGAAGTGATGCGACGAAACGTTCTGTAAGATTGACTAAAGAGCCTTAAGCAAAGAGCCTGATCTCAGTCAGGCTCTTTTTACTCGTGTTATTCGTTACTCCCGCAAACCGGACAGTTCGCCTGCTTCATTAGCTTCATTTCCTGCCAGTGCATAGTCATGGCGTCCAGCAGCAGAATTTTACCTGTGAGCGGTTTGCCCATAGCCGCTATCACTTTGATGGCTTCCATCGCCTGCACCGCACCGATGATACCGACCAGAGGTGACATCACACCGGCTTCAACACAGGTCAGGTTTTGTTCGCCGAACAGGCTGCTGAGGCAGGCATAGCAAGGCTGATCGTTCTGATAGGTGAAGACACTGACCTGGCCTTCCATGCGTATTGCCGCGCCGGAAACCAGAGGGGTTTGAGTCTGGTAGCATAAACGGTTCAACTGGTTTCGGGTCGGCAGGTTATCGCTGCAGTCGACAACCAGCGTGTGCTGTTTTATCAGGGTGAGCAGGGCCGCATCATCCAGCCGCTCGCCAATGGTGCGAATAGAGCAGTGCGGATTCATCCGCTCAAGTGCCTGTTTGGCGGAGTCGACTTTCAGCATACCCACAGTCGCGTCGTGGTGGAGCACCTGACGTTGCAGATTGGAGAGCTCAACCTTATCGTCATCAATCAGGGTCAGCACGCCGGCGCCGGCCGCAGCCAGATACTGGCTCGCGGCACAACCTAACCCTCCGGCACCAAGGATCAGTATGTGCGCCGCTTTTAAGGCTTCCTGGCCCTCAAAGTCGAACTGACGCAAAATGATCTGCCGATTGTAACGCAGCATTTCTTGATCAGATAACTCTTCCATTACTGGCTCCTGCTCGGTCATCATTTAATACATACTGGCGTTAAACGGTTCAATCGTGACAGTTTCACCCGGCTGCACTTTGCCGCGCTCTTGTTCCAGAATGACCAGGCAGTTGGCCTGATGCATGGAGCTGAATGCGCCTGACCCCTGATTGCCTGTTGTGGCCACTTCAATTTGCCCTTTGTCGTTCACCTGATAAATGCCGCGCTGGAAGTCGGTACGGCCAGGGCGTTTTTTAAACACGGTACTGGCAATGGCCGGTAAGCGCTGGGGAGCCTGATACTGACTCTGGCCCGCCAACTGGGCAAGGACAGGCTGAACCATCTGATACAGGGTGAGCATGGCTGACACCGGGTTCCCCGGCAAACCGCAAAACCAGCAGTCGTTGACCTTGCCGAAAGCAAAAGGCTTGCCTGGTTTCATGGCTATCTTCCAAAAACCAACTTCACCTTGCTGGGTGAGGATATCTTTTGTGTAATCCGCTTCACCAACGCTGACGCCACCTGAGGTGATTAACACATCCGCTGTGCTGGTGGCTTTTGCAAAAGCCGCCGCTAACTGGGCGGGATCGTCAGGAATAATCCCCAGATCCAGCACCTCGCAGCCGAATTTATCCAGCAGCGCCCGAATTCCGTAACGGTTGCTGTCGTAAATCTGGCCGGCGGCCAGCGGTTCGCCGAGCGGGCGCAGCTCGTCACCGGTGGAAAAGAAAGCGATTTTAGGACGTTCAAACACAGGTAAGCTGGCAATGCCCAGTGAAGCGATCAGCGGGAGTTCTCGCGCTGAAAGCCTGTGGCCTTTGGCAACAACAACTTCGCCGAGTTGAATGTCATCGCCAATCGGGCGGACATTGTCTCCTGCCTGAGGTGTAGCCAGAAAGCGGATTTGGTCACCAAGCGCCTCTGTCTCTTCCTGCATGATCACGGTATCTGTCCCAGCAGGTAGCTCTGCGCCTGTCATAATACGGATGCACTGGCCTGATTGGCATGCACCGTCGAAAGGGCTACCTGCAAACGACTGACCGGCCAGAGTCAGGGTGTCTGTTCTGTCTAAATCAGCACGCTGAAGGGCGTAGCCATCCATGGCGGAATTGGCAAAGGGCGGGACGTTAATCGGGGAGGTCACATCCTCTGCCAGTACCAGCCCCAGTGTTTCTGCCAAAGGTAATCTATTGGTTTTGCTGATGGGTTTGACCACTGACAGCATATTCTCAATGGCTGTTTCTACCGGCATTAAGCCCGGCGCATCACACGAGTCCATTTGCTAATCCTTCATTCGTTATGCTTAATTGCTGACTATTATGACAAAAAAAACTCGCCGGAACTAATTCCCCCAGCAAATACGAGGTGTAATTGTTGCTAAATGGGGGTATCCTTCGGGCTCAGTTTTACTGGCAAGGCAGTGTTGTTCGATCATCAGCCTCAGTCAGTTGGAGGAGAAAATGACAACATTAAGCGAATCAGCATTGAAAGTCCGTCAGGCGTTAGAAGCACGTGGACTGGAAACCCCGATGACAACCGACTTGGTTGGCAATGCCGAGAAGAAAGAACGTATTGAATTCCACATGCGCGAAATTCTGGGATTATTATCTCTGGATCTCACCGATGATAGCTTGATGGATACCCCAAAACGTATCGCGAAAATGTATGTAGACGAAATTTTCTCCGGTCTGGATTACGGCAACTTTCCGAAAATCACTGTCATTGATAACAAAATGAACTGTGATGAAATGGTGCGGGTAAAAGAGATCACCCTGACCAGCACTTGTGAGCATCACCTTGTAACCATAGATGGTAAAGCAACGGTGGCTTATATTCCGCGCGGAAAAATTATCGGCCTGTCGAAGATTAATCGCATTGTGCGTTTCTTTGCTCAGCGTCCGCAGGTGCAGGAACGTATGACGCAGCAAATCTTAGTTGCGCTACAAACTTTGTTGGAAAGCGATGATGTCGCAGTGAGAATTGATGCCACGCACTACTGTGTAAAAGCCCGCGGTGTGATGGATCAAACCAGCGAGACAACAACAACCGCACTCGGCGGTATTTTTAAACGCATACCTGCGACCCGTGCAGAGTTCCTTCACGGACTGCGTTAACCGCTTTTTGCCACCCAGCCTGCCGTCGTAAAAAAAGCCAATACAGCTAACTGTCTGTATTGGCTTTTTTTATGGCACCGATTACATATCTGCAAGACAAAATTACGTAATTGATATTAAAAATAGTGAATATAACGTCAATCATTACTGCACAGGTACTTTACTGTATAGCTAACGTTAATATTAGCGATTATTAAATGTTGAACACTTTACAGCTGGTGGCTTGGATAAACTTAGGCTAAGAAAAGCCGGATAAAAGTGAGTTAACCACTACTGACTTTTAGTGCGAATAACAAAGAACGTAAAGTGGGGTTGTCAGGCTATGCTCAATTTCAACAGCGGCAAAGTGACACGACAGGCAATGGATGTTGCGGTCTCTGGTTTCGTGAAAGGAACAGCCGGACTGGCTGCGGCAGTGCTGATGTCCGCGTATTCGCTGGCGGCAGAAGAAGGCGTGATAAGGCTGGTTCCTGCTCAGAGTTCGATTATTTCTGCCTCGCTGACTGTCCCTCAGCTCGGCAGGCACGGGTTGGAATCGGTTTCCGTTCTGAGCACTCGCCAGCTTTGTCCGGGCCAGACTGACCCGTTGTGTTTCCCAACAGCGTTGCAAAACCTTTACGCCAGTCATGATTTTATGCCCCTCTGGCGTGATCCGGCTTTGGTGGATGAATTACTGCTGCAGTTAACAGCACTGGCTGAAACCCATAGGGTGCCGGGTTTATTGCAGCGAGTTCAGGAACTGCAACAGCTATCGCAGCGCGATGATCAACGCGGTCTGGATCTTCTGGCGACAGATACCCTGATGGTCTACCAGTCCACCGTTAACCAGATGCTCAATGATCCGAGTGCGCTCTATCGGCCTGCCAACTTTACCCTGGATGCTCAACACCTTGCGTCAGCTCCTATGATCACTGTGCCACTGACTCTAACCTCACTGCAACGACTGCGTCCGACAGACAAGCACTTTGACGCGCTGGTTGCCGAAATGCGCGCGCTTGAACAGGCTCAGCCGCATGGTGTGTATCTGTCGGGACGCCCGGCCATTAAATTTGGCGCTGAAATACCTAACGGTGACAAGCTTGCACGCATGCTCAAAACTTATGGTGACTTGTCGGATAAGGATTATGCCAATGTCATGAAGATGGAGCAGGCAACC
The DNA here is from genome assembly GCF_014841115.1 of Photobacterium arenosum. Lineage (GTDB taxonomy): Bacteria > Pseudomonadota > Gammaproteobacteria > Enterobacterales > Vibrionaceae > Photobacterium > Photobacterium arenosum. The sequence continues at coordinate 38,398 of NZ_JACYTP010000010.1, read as the reverse complement.
GGTGAGTCAGCAGTAAACCGACTCACCAATACCGGTGTACTTCATCAGGCCATCCGGCAGTTCCAGCAGCGTCATGGCCTGACAGACGATGGCGTCATTGGCCCTGAAACCGCGCAGAATATGGCGCGTTCGTACGAACAGGTTGCCCAGCTTCTGGCCCTGAATCTACAGCGTAACCGTGTTCTGCAGCGACATGGTCAGGGTGAGGTGCTTCAGGTGAATATTCCGGAATTCATGTTGCGGGTTCTGGATGATGAAAATGTGGTATTTGAATCGAAAGTCATTGTGGGCAGAAGCAGCCGGCCAACCTATTTATTCTCTTCTGCTATCAATCACATGGTGGTGAATCCAACCTGGAATGTCCCTGAAACTATCAAGGAAGAAGATGTCATACCCAGCATGAAACGATCTCCTGACTATCTGGCACGTCATAACATGCGGATGGTGTCGGGATGGAGTGATGCGCAGTCGATTGACCCCGCACAAATTGACTGGAGTACGGTGTCGGCCCGTAATTTTCCTTACGAATTTCAGCAAAGACCCGGCCCTGGTAATGCACTTGGGCAGGTGAAATTCATGATGCCGAATGATTTTTCGATTTATTTGCACGATACGCCGGTTAAGCGTTTGTTTAACAAAAGTAAAAGGAACTTCAGCTCGGGTTGCGTCAGGGTGGAGAAGGCGCACGACTTAGCCTACTTCCTGCTGGAAAGGCAGCGGGCAGGACAAAGTGCAACCTATGATAATTTATTGCGAAAACGCAACCCAGCGACGATCAATCTGCGAAAAACACTGGCGGTGGATTTTATTTACCGCACCGCCTGGCTTGATGAGCAAGGTAAACTGCAGGTTCGTGACGATATTTATGGCTATGATGATGATTCCACAGTACCGCAAGAACATGACTACATCGCCATGATGAACTATCGCTGATAACGACTGCGCTAACCCGTTGACCAGACAAAACCTTAACCACATTTTCTGGAGATGATGTTTTAGCAGTAATATCAGCGCAGAGCGGGGAAGGCATGAAGTCTTTCGTGTTTTCCCCGACAACGAACACAATCAAATCATAGCCATTGGCTTACTGCCATTCTGTGCAGACGTTATGTCATAGCGTAGCTCCCGCCTAAGATGAATTTTCTGTGTCAATGCACTGCTGGCTATTGAGCCTGGGCAGGCAGCTTGCGTAGAGTATACGCAATTTTGGTCTATACCACTTGGTGACGCAATGCAATCGACACAGTACAGCTCATTTTGGTTTAAAGAAGCACTGGAAAACGAACCTGATCTTCGCCCCAGGAAATTAGAGACAGACACAACAACCGATGTCTGCATAGTGGGTGGCGGGTTCACCGGGCTGTGGACGGCAATTCAGCTGAAAATGAAACAGCCGTCTCTGGATATCCTGGTGATTGAAAAAGATCTCTGCGGCAGCGGGGCATCGGGTCGCAATGGGGGTTGTATGCTGACCTGGTCAACCAAGTATCTGACCTTAAAAAAACTGTACGGAGAAGCAGAAGCTATTCGATTGGTGAAAGCCTCTGAAGCGGCGGTCTATGACATAGAGGCGTTTTGTAAAGCGCATGGCATTGAGGCGCAGATCCGGTTAGATGGCACCTTATATACGGCATCAAACAGAGCACAAATAGGGGCAATGGATCCGGTTTTGGCGGCGTTGGACAAACAGTCGATCAATGCCTGGCAGCCATGGACGAAGGAAAAGGTACAATCAGAATCGGGATCCGATGTTCATCTCGAAGGCCATTTTTCATCAGCAGCAGGGACAGTTCAGCCCGGATTGCTTGTCAGAGGTCTCAAGCGTGTTGCAGAGGAAATGGGCGTGACCATTTTTGAACACACGCCTATGACAGCGATCGATCGGCAGCAAACTCCGGTTCGGATCGCAACTCCCGGCGGGAATATTCGGGCAGATAAAGTGGTACTGGCGTTAAATGCCTGGATGCCATCTTTATTCCCTGAATTTAAACACAGTGTGGTGCTGGTCTCTTCTGATATGTTGATCACTGAGCCTGCTCCTGAACACCTGAAAAATCTGGGTTTACGCGACGGTAAGTCCGTGATCGATGGCCGAACCTTTGTTCACTATTACCGTACAACACCGGATGGCCGCTTGATGCTCGGCAAAGGTGGCAACTATTTTTCTTTTGGTAATAAAGTGAGTACGGTTTTTGATCAGCCAAGTCGTTACCAAGCGATTCTTCGCGCCGCGTTTCGGCGATTTTTCCCTGCAATGCAGTCTGTTCCACTGGCGATGATCTGGACAGGTGCCTCTGATCGCTCTGCCACTGGCATGCCGTTTTTTGGACGTTTAGCGGACAACCCTTCTGTTGTGTATGGTTTGGGCTATTCCGGCAATGGGGTAGTACAGAGCTGGATGGGGGGACAGATCCTCTCCTCTCTGGTACTTGAAGAAGACAATGACTGGGCACGGTCTGGCTTAGTGTCGGGACCTAAAGGCGCTTTCCCACCCGAGCCGATTCGCTGGCTGGGGGCCATTCTGGTCAGAAACGCGATACGACGAAAAGAAAGCGCGGAAGATGAGAACCAAACGCCGAACTGGCTGGATACACAACTCTCAAGGTTTGCTCAATCAGCTGGTAAAGCTGATAAGAGCTAAAGAACGTCACCCTTTCAGAATGCAACACCAAGCAGGTGGATAAGCCTGCTTTTTTTATTCACCCTGTTGCAAAAATGTATTCACACCTTGGGTATTAACGCGGCTGGTTTTTGACCACTCGGTCAGCTTCAAATGTAATAATCATTAATATCCCTATAATTTAACGTTAAATTCTGAATTTTTATGTTTTGTTGGCATTTAATTCTTTATTATTGTGTTTTTGTGGACAGTTTATTTGTCGTGTCAGTGAAAAGTAAATTTCCATTTTCGACTGGATATTTGGTTGTTATAAAAATCAACGACTTGCGTTGTTCGTATTTTGTTCTGATATTGTTAAAGTTTGCAGTGTTTTAGTTTGTAATTTATAAATTGAACCGCATTTATGGATACCTAGCTACCTCAACGAAGAGAATAATTATGAGCAACAAAGGAAATGGGACCCTGATGGGACACCCTAAAGGCTTGTTCCTGCTGTTTGGTACCGAGCTTTGGGAACGTTTTTCGTACTATGCAATGCGCGCCATTCTGGTGCTGTATCTTACCGATAAAACAGTGAGCGGCGGTCTTGGCTGGTCAACGGAGGACGCACTCAGTCTCTATGGTATCTATACCGGTCTGATTTATATCACACCGTTGATCGGTGGTTGGATCGCCGACAATTTCTTAGGGCAACGCCGCTCTATTATCATTGGTGGTGTTCTGATGGCTTTAGGGCAGTTCACTCTTGCTCTGCCACATTCTCTGGTTGACCCGAACGCCACAACAGCTTTTTATCTCGGCTTGGCACTGTTGATTATTGGTAACGGTCTGTTTAAGCCAAACATTTCGACTATGGTGGGTGATTTGTATTCTGAAGGCGATCACCGCCGTGACGGTGCCTTCACCATTTTCTACATGGGCATTAACCTGGGGGCCTTACTGGCAGGTATTGTCGCGGGTTCAGCGTCCACGGCTTTTGGTTGGAAAGCTGGTTTCCTGGCTGCAGGTATTGGTATGCTATTCAGCCTTGTCACCCAAATGCTGTTTGCTGAAAAGCTGTTGGGTAACATAGGTAAAATACCCGCTGCGAAGCGAGCTGCTGCCATGTCTGACAACGGTAAGAAACAACCTTTGACGAAAAAGGAAATCGATCGCCTGAAAGTGATTATGATCATGGGGCTGTTCGTGGTTGTATTCTGGGCCGGTTTCGAGCAGGCGGGGGGTCTGATGAGTATTTACACTCAGGAATATGCCGACCGTATGATTGGCAGCTTTGAAGTACCCACAGCCTGGTTCCAGTCTCTGAACCCATTCTTTATCATCACAATGGCACCGCTGCTGGCTGCATTGTGGGTAAAAATGGGGCCTAAAGAGCCAAGCTCTCCAATCAAGTTTGCCATTGCACTCTTCCTGCTGGCGATTGGCTTTGTGTGCATGGTTGGTGCCGTAATGCAGCAGGGTGGCGATATGACGGCCAAGACCTCTATGTTGTGGATTGTCGCAGCTTATTTCTTCCACACCATGGGTGAGCTGTGCCTGTCGCCAATTGGTCTGTCTATGATGACTAAGCTGGCACCGTTACGTCTGGCTTCCCTGATGATGGGTGTATGGTTTGGCTTTAATGCGGTTGCTAACTATGTTGCCGGTATGATTGGCGCACATGTAGGTGAAGCGGGTCCATTAGCCATCTTCGGTGGTATTGCTGTGACAGCAGCAGCGTCCGGTTTGATTCTGGTTGTTTTCTCAAATCAGCTGATTCGTTGGATGCATGGTGCTGAAGGTCAAGTAGTGGCAGACACTACCGACGTGCCAGCCAACGCAAAACCGGCACAAGCTTAATGTAAAGATCCAAAGAGAATAATATTGCGGGAGCCAGCAGGCTCCCGTTTTTATATCTGAATTTCCCTTCTGTTTTTCCTGATATTGCGATTCACTTCTCAATTTGTGTATTCGATTACACGCACATTGTGGTTGTGCGCATGTGGACATATTGCGTTGAAAATTCATAACCTATGTGAATATTGTTTTATATTTGTTCAGTTTTTATTTTTGAGGGGCGCGCATGAGGAAATCGCTTTTTGCTGTTGCGGTGACAACAGCTATTTTATCGGGGTGTGGTGGTTCGGACTCTGGCAATAACGATGACAATGGTAAGGATCTCGACGGCAAGGTCACTGTTCAGGTGATCGACGGTTATTTGTCGAATGCACAACTGTGTGTCGACCGAAATCGCAATGCGCACTGTAATACAGGCGAACTGTTAACCGCAAAAACCAATGGCAACGGTCAAATCACCATTTCTGCAAGTGACAGCCAGTACCCGTTGATTGCCAGAGTAATTGCCGGTGAATCTTCAGACAGCGATCATCCAGGTTTTGTCTGGCAGGATGCGGAACTCTATGCGCCTGCCGGTCAGACAATCCTGACCCCTTTTTCGACCCTGGCTTATTTAAACGATCTAAGTCTTGCCGATTATGCGGCCAGTCTGAATCTGGATGCCAGTCTGCTCAATCAGGATTATGTGGCTTTAAAATCGTCGAATACTGATGCCAAGAAAGTCCATTTGTATGCGCGGACGATGAATGCGATGCTCGGTGCAACCCTGTCTGAAAATGATCTGGAAGGGCAGAAAATCTGGATTCAGAACCTGAAAAACAAAGTTCAGGAGCTGGAAAACAATCACGCTGATTTTGATGCCGTCACTTTAACGCTGGATAAAAAAAGCGGGCAGTTCAGTCGCTCCGACCGTGTGAAAGGTATCCAGCCCTTCCTGGAAGGGCAGAGCGCAATTTTCCTTGATTTCCTGAACGTATCAGAAGCCATTCCTCATCGCTTGGTGTTTCGTGATGGAAAGGTAACTGAAAGCTCGCTGAACTTTATCCGCCCGGATGCGCCTTATGAGGTTTCAGGTACCTCAATGAAAATTGCTGCTGATCTTGATAACGAAATAGAGTTTCTTTATGTGACGCCTGATATTGCTCTCGCTTATCTGTATGTCTATGAGTCAAGAAAGTATCTGATTTTCTGGTATAACGAGACAAACTTTTTTGATCAGACAACAGATTTAACGCTAGACGATTTTGTCGGTCAAACTTGGTATTTTCTGCAAGACGCGGCCGGGCCGGGTGCGAAACCTAATGAACCCCATGTACCTGAGCTCAATGAGCTGACCTTTATTTCAGAAACACGAGTGATGATCAATCCGATGAATTCAGCAGCCTATGAAGCGGACTGGAGCTTTACAGCCAACCCGGAAGGCAACCAGACCCTTACGGTTCATTTCGGAAATGAGAATGCAATGATTCTGGGCACTGAAGAATCGAAGGGTGGGGTAACTTTACTCTTTGTAGAAGGCCTTTCGCAATCTGTACTCATGACACAAAACAAAGTGTTAGCGAATGCCTTATACGACAAATGGCAGTGATCACCTGAACCAGTCTCTCAAACCGTGTTTTCGTTTACACACGCTGGAAGCCGTGATTTCATGAGTCAGGTCATGACGATAAAGTGAGAAATAAGGTAAGTTACTCGATAGCTTACTTTTATTTCTCACTTTGTAGTAAGGGCGGTGATATGCAAGATGCTCAAGTCAATTTCAGACCAGCCAGATCGGGCGATGCACATCAGCTCTCACAGCTGTTGGCCCAGCTAGGTTATGACACCGAGCCGGCGCGCCTCGAGAAGATGATTTATCTTGCGGATTCCGATTCTGAACTGATCACGGTCGCTGAAATAAACGATCAGTTAGTGGCGGTGATGTCGCTGATCTTTTTTGACTATTTTCCTTCGGCTGCGCGGTATGCCCGTATCACTGCTTTGGTGGTTGATGCTCAACACCGAAATAAGGGGATAAGCTCAGAGTTGCTTGAATATGCCAGAATCAACGCGGTGGAGCGTGACTGTGTTTGTATTGAAGTCACCAGTTCAGTGACACGAGAGGACACTCATGCTTTTTATGTGAATGCCGGCTTTCACCATGAGTCGTTTAAATTTGTCCTGCCGATCGGCTAATTGTCGATCGTTAATCTCTTCTGTTAATCAGCCCTTATCTGTTCAGGGTGAGGCTGATTCCTTTTTGTTCGAAACATAAACGTTCTCTAATATTTTCTTTTACCGCGATGTACACTTTATCGCCGCCGTTTTTTATTCATGTTGAGTCGCGGCTTAGTACATACCTTAAATATTCTTTGTTAGCTAAGCACTCTATTAAAATGGCAGCGTAATTCACTGGTATTCATTCATTTTTCGCTTATTGATAGTAATAGAAGCATTTTCTCGACGCGCGTCAAATAAATCACACAAAATAGTTACACAATATTTCAGAATATAAATGCATACTGATCCGACCTGTATTGGTGGTTTTTATTATAACGATATAAGAATGAAGGTGATTGTTGCTCGAACGAAAGGAACTTTTGTTCAAAGTGATCTTTACTTATTGATAGACATGTTAGCTATTTATGCTCCTGTTTTGACTAAATAGTTGATATTTCAATGATTGATTCATTATAGATAGTTTACTGTTTATGTTTAAGTTGTGATGCTCAGCCAAACAGACCGTTTTGGCATATTGATGGGCAATATCGTTGCATATAGTTTGTTACACATTGTTTACATGTGTTGAGGTCAGTCGTGAAACGTGCATGGTTATTCATCATTTTGTGGATTTTTCCACAGATATCCCTTGCTCAGGTTCAGCCGGACGATGAGCGATTACTTCGTGCATTAGAGGAGCAGGGCATTATTTGCAAAGGGCTCTCATACACGGAAAAACAGGAAGCATTGCGAATTTACTTACATCGTAAAGCTACGATGAAAGATAAAAAGCAAAAAGCCAATGACACAACCGGGCAACCAGACACTTTGGACGACACCAAAAAAACGTGTATTTCACCAGAATAATAACGCATTAAATAATGTTGTTAACCGCTGAGCACAATGTGCTCAGCCGGGGTTTTGACAGCTTCACGATGGAAATAATAAATAAGGACAGTAAATGAAACATATGAAGAAAACATTGCTGGCTTCAGCAATGTTCACTTTATTTAGTGGTAGTGGCTATGCGCATACACCCGCTGATATGGGCGTTGTTAATGAAGATAAACTCATTGAAATGCTGGTAAGAAATGGTGTTGTTGAAGCGGATGCTTCAGAGGAGCAGAAGCGTCACGCACTGGATAAATATCTGGATAATAAAATACGTTCAGGTTTTAAAGGGGATGCGCAATTTGGTAAACAGGCCTTAGAAAAAAGAGCCAAAGTGCTAAAGGCGATTCAGAAAAATAAAGGCAACCAGCGTGCCAATATTTTTGCACTGGATGTTGGCCAGAAGCGAACAGATAAAGTGCTGGCATTGTTAATTGATTTCCCTGATCTGCCATGGAATGACAACCGCCTGACGAAAGACCATACAGAGATGCTGTATGACAGCTATGAACCGGGCCATTATCAGGATCTGCTGTTTTCAGGGGCCGGATATACCGGACCAAACGGTGAAAACCTGATTTCAATGCGTCAGTTTTACGAGGCGGAGTCCGGAGATTCCTACTCGGTAATGGGACAGGCTGCCGGTTGGTATCGCGCATCGAAAAATGCGGCTTTTTATGGTGGTAATTCACCCACAACGGATAACGATCTGAATGCACAGGAACTGGTGCGTGAAGCCCTGAACCAATTGGCGCAGGATCCGACGATTAACCTGGCCGACTACGATGTAGAAGACCGCTACGATTACGATGGTGACGGTAATTATCGTGAACCTGATGGCGTGATCGATCACCTGATGATATTCCACTCTTCTGTCGGCGAAGAAGCTGGCGGCGGTGTGCTGGGCGCAAACGCAATCTGGTCGCACCGCTTCAACCTTGGCCAGTATCACGTGCTGGCAGGCACCAAGAGTACAGTGCCGGGACGCTTTAACGGCCAGTATGCTGCCTACGATTACACGGTTCAGCCTATTGATGCAGCAGCAGGTGTGTGTGCCCACGAATACGGCCACGATCTTGGACTGCCGGACGAGTACGACACCCAATATACCGGGCAGGGCGAACCTGTTTCTTATTGGTCCATCATGTCCTCGGGCAGCTGGGCCGGTAAGATAGGCGGCACGCAGCCTACTGCGTTCAGCTCCTGGGCGAAGCAATTCTTGCAGCAGTCTATTGGCGGACAGTGGGTTAATGATCAGCAGGTTGCTATCAGCGAGCTGGAAAATGCCCCGCGTGACTTTACCCTGTTCCAGACGACAGACACCAAAAAACCTAACATGGTGAAAGTCTCACTGCCAAATAAACGCATAGAGACACTGAAACCGTTCGAAGGCCAGTACTCGTTCCATTCGGGCAAAGGCGATGATCTGCGTAACAGCATGACTCGCAAACTGACTGTTCCTGCGGGCGCAAAAGCGACACTGAAATTCAAAGCCTGGTATCAGATAGAAAAAGACTACGATTTTGCCCGTGTCCTGGTTAATGGCAAGCCAATCAGCGGCAATGTCACTTCCATGGATGATCCGTATAACACAGGTCTGGCACCAGCGATTGGCGGTGATTCAAATGGCTGGATTGATGCTGAATTTGATTTGACGGCCTATGCCGGTCAGGAAATTTCGCTGAGCTTTGATTATGTGACAGACGGCGGTCTGGCGATGGATGGTCTGTATCTGGACAATATGGTTCTGGATGTAGATGGCGCTGTTACCGCGATTGACAATGGCGAATCCGGCTCAAGCTTTGCCTTTGCAGGCTACAAGTTGTCTGATGGCTACCACGATGCGGCGCATTATTACCTGCTGCAATGGCGTAGCCATACAGGTGTCGATGAAGGCCTGGCAAATATCAAACGCATGGGTCAGATCATGACCTTTGAGCCTGGTTTGATTGTTTGGTATGTCGATGAGTCGATGACGGACAACTGGGTAGGCAAACACCCCGGTGAAGGCTGGTTAGGCGTTGTTGATGCGGATCAAAATGCGCTGGTTTGGACTGGCTCTGGCCAGGCGGCACAGACGCGGTTCCAGGTACGCGACGCAGCATTCTCATTGCAGGATCAGGCGCCGTTGCGTTTGGTAAACAGCAGCGGGGATGTGCTGGAAGACAGCAGCCTGATTGGTAATGCCTACTTCTCTGATGCGGAAGATTACAGCTCTCCGATGGCCCCGGATTCAGGTCGCAAGCTGACTGAATTTGGCCTGATGATTGATGTTGTCGAGCAAGGCCCGAACAACGAGTTTGGCGTGGTGCGCTTATCTAAAGCTGCGTCGCACAATGAGTTGCCAACCGCGAGTTTTGAGCTGAATGTTGATGGCCTGACGGTATCAGCGAATAACCTGAGTGTAGATCCTGATGGTCAGATTACAGCCTACCAATGGGATTTCGGCAACGGCCAAACCAGCAGTGAAGTAGCGCCAGTCTGGCAATATCAGCACGCTGGCAGTTATCCGGTCAGCTTAACGGTAACCGATGACAAAGGGGCGACCGATACCTTTAGTTACACAGTCACTGTCGAGACACCGAATGCCTTGCCTGAAGCAAGCGCGAAATATATTCATCTGGGTCGCTGGGTCACTATGTGGTCAACCAGCACAGACAGTGATGGCCGTATCGTGGATACCGAGTGGACGTTGCCGAATGGCAAGGTGAAACGAGGTCGTGTGTTTACTTCGATTTTCCCGAGCTATGGTCAGCATGAAGTCACAATCAAAATTATCGATAATGATGGTGGCATTACGTCAAAAGCGATAACGGTTAACCTGTAACGAAAGTTCTCTTTAGTTCCTGCAGTTTTGAGCGCAGCCAGTCTGGTTGCGCTCTTTTTTTGATCCTGATTTAACGTGGGATCTGAAGCGGAGATTTTCCGGTATTCATTATGAGCAGTTGATACCAGGTCAGAGCCGAGGCAACAAACATTGCCAGACACGTTGCCATGGCCGCCCCTGTCATGCCCAATTCAGGGATGAGCCACAGATTCGCCAGCGTGTCTGTCAGCAGGGTAAGCACGCCGATAATCATGACTTGCCGGCCTTTACCGTTGTATTGCAGCCAGGTTGAGGCGAAAGCACTCATGGCCCAGACACTGTATGCGGCTGTCAGCACATTGAGCGAGAGCGCCGCCTGCGCGAAATCATCGCCAAAGAAGGTTAATAACCATGGCCCAACAGCCAGCACAGCGGCAGTCAGTATAACAGTCACAATAACAATGAGGCGTTGTGCCTGCAGGAACAGGGCTTTGGCGCTGTCAGGGCAGTCATCGAGCGCCGGGCCAATAAGCGGAAGAAATAAACCAGCAATCGTGACCTGGGCCACAGGCAATAAGTGGGCTGTGGTGGCTGCTGCTGCAAAGTGTCCGACATCTTGTTCATCGGCCAGAATTTCCAGCATAAAAAGGTCAATTTGATTTAAAGCCATGGTCACCAACATGGCGAGCATCATAGGAACGGACAGACTTAACAGCCTGCGTTTTTCAAGGACATTTGTGCGACAGTGGTCAGCACTTATCAAGTCTAATTGACGGATTTTATGCCATTGCCAGATCACGATAGCGGCAACGGTGAAGCCTCCGGTCACAATGACATGCCAATACTCCACCTCGCTAATCGCCGACATTAGCAGTAACAAGAGACAGGTTTTAATCGCAGGCAGTGCAATCCGCCAGGGCAGGTTAGAAGCTGCCAGCAATTTTGCCGATTGCAGTACACGGCTAAACAGAGCGCCAATGGCAATCAGGGGGATGACAAATGTGATTATCATCAGCGGGTGATGGCCCAGCACATCCGTTTTTCCCAGATGCAGTACCCCACCTAAGTAAGTGGCCAGTATGACGAAGGCTGAAAACAGCATGGCGATGCCGCCATAGAAAAGAAGAAAAGAGACGATATAGTGGCGGTCTTTATTCTCGATGGCGCCGGACAGCACTCGTGGGGCAACCCGATCACCGCCTAATAAGATGATCATACTGGTTAAAGTAGCAAAGGCATAAGCGACTTTGTAATCGCCGTATTCATGACTGGAAAGTGCCTGACTGAGTGTCAGGTTAAACAGGTAGTCTGCGATGAAGCCAAGACCCAGGCTAAAGAATAAAATTAAGCTGCCTGATTTTAAATAATCTGAGTGAGAATTAACCGGCGATGAACGCATTGATCAGGTATCCGTCAAAATAAAAACACAATGAATTATGCCTGTGTTTGACTATGTAAAGAACCCGACCAGTTCAGTTTCACCTGTCACACTATGCTCAATGATCGCTGCAATGAAGAAATGAAAAAGGGAATAATGTTAATTCATGAGCATATTTGGTGAAATATCAGTAGTGGATGCCCTGTTATTGTGCAAGTCAAAATCATTGTTTATACGCAAAATGTGCAGTCCATGCACAATTAAAGTGCGCTTTGAAAATATCAAAATTATTAATATTTTTATCATCTTTACTTTTGTTGCTTTTGCGGCTTTTTATCCTGCCTTTTTAATCAATGTTCAGATAATAAACCCAAATGAAGTTGAATGAGATCTTGTCGGTGTTTTGGCATGTCAAATGCTATAAGAATGTTAAATAAGGATGCGATAGATTACCTATCGTATGAAAATGCTGAGTTAGTGCGGTTATTTATGCATAACACAGCATAAAGAATGGGATCGTAGTCATATGCAACTGAAACATGTGAGTGCGATTTACAAATATTAAAACAGCACAAATAACCATTCAGGTTAGTCAACACAACAGACAGGAAGTCTTTATGAAAAACAAAAGAAACCTTTTTTCAGCTTCTTTAATTGCTTCATCTCTGATGCTGGCAGGTATTTCTGCAAGCGCTCATGCCGAAATGGCTTCAGGATCTGAAACATTAGATAAAGTAAAACAAGCCGGTGTGCTTAAGTGCGGTGTCAGCACTGGGCTGCCAGGTTTTTCAAATACCGACGCCAAAGGGAACTGGGAAGGTATTGATGTTGAATTCTGTCGTGCCGTCGCATCTGCTGTTTTGAAAGATGCCAGCAAAGTGCAATATATTCCGTTGACGGCCAAAGAGCGTTTTACCGCGCTGCAATCTGGCGAAGTGGATGTGCTGTCCCGTAATACGACATGGACACTGCAACGTGACACGGCTCTGGGTCTGAATTTTGTCGGCGTGAACTATTACGACGGTCAAGGCTTTATGGTCAGTAAAGAGTTAGGAGTGAAGTCTGCGAAAGAACTGGATGGTGCGTCAGTTTGTATTCAGTCCGGTACCACAACAGAGCTGAATCTGGCCGATTACTTCCGCACTAACGACATGAGCTTTAAGCCCGTCGTTTTTGATACTTCAGATCAAACGGTAAAAGGATTCGAAGCAGGGCGTTGTGATGTGCTGACCTCAGATCAGTCTCAGCTGTATTCACTGCGTATCAAACTGGCCAACCCATCATCAGCGGTTGTGTTGCCTGAAGTGATTTCAAAAGAACCTTTAGGTCCGGTTGTACGTCAGGGTGATGACAAGTGGTTTAACATCGTGAAGTGGACCCTGAGCGTGATGGTGAATGCCGAAGAGTACGGGATTAATCAGAGCAACGTTGATGCCAAACTGAAATCGACCGATCCAAACGTCCGCCGCATTTTAGGCCTGGATGGTCCGAAAGGCGCCGGTCTGAGCCTTGCTGATGATTGGTCTTATCAGGTTATCAAGCAAGTGGGTAACTATGGCGACAGCTTTGAGCGAAATGTGGGCGCAGGTTCGCCACTGAAAATTGCCCGTGGTCTGAATGCCCTCTGGAAAGACGGCGGCATCATGTACGCGCCACCTGTGCGTTAATTACCGGTTAACACTCAATACGCGGCGGGGATATTTCCCCGCCTGATTGGAACAGCTTTTCATTGAAATGAATCATGAAAAGATGAAAATCCATTTGCTTAACAGGGTAGTTGTATGGCACTGAGTGAAGTTGAATTCGATGCTGTCACCGAAAAAGACAAAAAGAATGGAACGACGGGCGAAAAAAACGCCGCCGTTTCTGAAACACCTTCCTTGAACCTCCGTTCTTTAATTTATCATCCGGGTGCTCGTGCCGTTTTTTTTCAGTCATTGCTTATTCTGGCCATCGGTGTGTTCTTATATACCGTTGTCAGCAATGCACTGGATAATTTAGCGCAAAGGGGAATCGCAACCGGTTTTGATTTTTTGGATCAAACCGCTGGTTTCGGTATTGGCATGTCGCTCATTGAATATGACGAGACCTATAGCTACGGCCGGACTTTTATTGTTGGATTACTGAATACAGCATTGGTCGGTATTCTTGGCATAGTGCTGGCAACAACGCTGGGTTTCGTTATTGGCATTGCCCGCTTATCAAAAAACTGGTTGTTAAGCCGCCTGGCTGCTGTGTATATCGAAGTGTTCCGAAATGTGCCGCTATTGCTGCAAATTCTTTTCTGGTATTTCGTTGTTCTGCGTGCCTTACCTTCGCCAAGACAATCATTGTCATTGGGTGAAGCCGCGTTCCTGAATGTGCGTGGCCTGTATGTGCCAGCACCTGTTTATGAGCAAGGCGCCTGGATGGTACTCGCTGCTGTCGTAATCAGTGTGATTGCGGGTGTCGCTGTTCATATCCGGGCCAGCCGGCATCAGAAGGCCACGGGGGAGCAGCGTCCGACCTGGCGCTATTCCCTTGGCATGCTGCTGGTCTTGCCTGTGCTGACGTATTTTGTGTCGGGTCAGCCTGTGTCACTGGAATATCCCGAGCTGAAAGGTTTTAACTTTCGTGGCGGTATTTCTGTTATGCCTGAGCTGTTTGCTTTACTGGTTGCATTGAGTATTTATACCGCTTCTTTTATTGCTGAAATTGTTCGTTCGGGGATTATGGCTGTCAGTCATGGACAGACGGAAGCCGCGCACTCGCTGGGGCTGAAAAGTTCGCATACGCTCAGGTTGATTGTTATCCCGCAGGCATTGCGTGTCATTGTGCCGCCTCTGACCAGCCAGTACCTGAATCTGGTTAAAAACTCTTCGCTTGCCATGGCGATAGGCTACCCGGATCTGGTGTCTGTGTTTGCCGGTACGACCCTGAATCAGACAGGGCAGGCCATTGAAATTATTGCGATGACAATGGCAGTGTATCTTGCGCTGAGTTTACTGACGTCACTTTTGATGAATATGTATAACCGCAAGATTGCGCTGGTGGAAAGGTAGTAAGAGGTAGCATGATGAAAACATTTGATTTTACGCCTTCAGAAACCCCGCCGGCAAAGTTAACGGGTGTGGGCGGCTGGTTACGCAAAAACCTGTTTGCCGGTCCGGTCAATACAGTGGTTACACTGGGGCTGCTCTGGCTGGTTGTTACATGGGCTGAACAGGTTCTCCTGTGGGCCGTACTGGATGCGGATTTTATTGGCTCAACCCGTGACGCCTGTACCCGGGAAGGCGCGTGCTGGGTATTTATTCAGGCACGGTTCGAACAGTTCATGTTTGGTTTTTATCCGGAATCGGAGATCTGGCGACCTGTGGTGTTTTTTGCAGCCACAGCAGGGTTAATCCTGTGGTTACTGGTGGATCGTATCCCCTATAAAAAATGGGCGTTACTGATCACCCTGATCCCGTTTCCTGTTTTGTCAGCCATGCTGTTACACGGCGGTACATTCGGCCTGGAAACTGTTGAGACGCACCAGTGGGGCGGGTTGATGGTCACTCTGATCATCGCGCTGACAGGCATACTCGCTTCTCTGCCTTTTGGTGTATTGCTGGCGCTCGGGCGACGCTCAGACATGCCGGTTATCCGCAGCATAAGCACTGTGTATATCGAGTTCTGGCGTGGCGTGCCATTAATTACCGTCCTTTTCATGGCGTCTGTCATGCTGCCCTTGTTCCTTTCTGGCGGCACGGAAATTGACAAATTACTGCGTGCGCTGATTGGTGTGGTGCTCTTTAACTCGGCCTACATGGCCGAAGCGATAAGGGGCGGTTTACAGTCTATTTCTAAAGGGCAGTACGAAGCGGCGGAAGCGCTGGGTTTGGGCTACTGGAAAATGATGCGTTTAGTCATTCTGCCTCAGGCGCTGAAAGTCAGTATTCCGTCGATCGTCAATACCTTTATTGCCTTGCTCAAAGATACCAGCCTGGTGCTGATTATCGGTATGTTTGATGTACTGGGCATCGCTCAGTCGGCGAACAGTGATCCGGCCTGGCTCGGCTTCTCAACAGAAAGTTATTTATTTGCGGCCTTCATTTTCTGGGTGATGTGCTTTGGAATGTCACGTTATAGCCTTTATCTGGAAAACAAACTCCATACCGGGCATTGATCAATTACAAGGAAGTTAGGATGTCTATGATTGAAAAAGTGAACCAGAGTTCGGACAAAGAACCTGTCATCCGTCTGAAAGATGTCAACAAGTGGTATGGTGAGTTCCATGTGTTGAAAAACATTAACCTGGAAGTGGAACAGGGCGAAAAAATTGTGATCTGCGGGCCTTCCGGCTCGGGTAAATCGACCATGATTCGCTGTATCAACCATTTGGAAGAACACCAGCGCGGCGACATCGTTGTCGCCGGGACAGAGCTGAAGGACGATCTGAAAAATATCGAGCTGGTGCGTCGCGAAGTAGGTATGTGTTTTCAGCACTTTAACTTGTTTCCCCATCTGAGTGTGCTGGAAAACTGTACGCTGGCGCAGATGTGGGTGAAGAAAAAGTCGCAGCAAGAAGCTGAAGCCCTGGCAATGAAGTACCTGGAGCGGGTACGGATTGCCGAGCAGGCACATAAGTTTCCGGGCCAGCTGTCCGGTGGTCAGCAGCAGCGTGTGGCGATTGCCCGCTCATTGTGTATGGAGCCGCAAATCATGCTGTTCGATGAGCCGACGTCAGCCCTTGATCCGGAAATGGTGCGTGAGGTATTGGATGTGATGGTTGAGCTGGCAGAAGACGGCATGACCATGCTCTGTGTGACGCATGAAATGGGTTTTGCCCGCGAAGTGGCGGATCGTGTGATCTTCATGGATGCCGGTGAAATTATTGAGCAGAATGCCCCGGAGGCGTTCTTCAGTAACCCGCAGTTTGACCGCACGCAAAACTTCCTGCAGCAGATTATTCACTGATTTTCCATCCCTGAAGCGGCTTTTAGGTGACGGAAAGAACGACTGTCATGGCGCCTTTTCAGGCGCCATTTTTTGTCAGCTAAAGAGGGCGTAGCGCACTGGCGGATAACCCGTTAAATCGTCGCCGTCGACTCAATCAAAATCGCGTCGTGGCGCCAGTATTCTAAATCGCAGTCAATCAGGTTGCCGCTCTGGTCGTAGTTTACCCGTTCGACAAACATGGCGGGTGTGCCGGATGTTGCCCTGAGATGATGGGCGGTTTCCGCCATCAGGGATGTAGAGCGAACCCGGAACCGGGTTTTGGAATAAATCACGCCGTATTGCTCACGGTACGTAGTCGTGAGCGAGTCGATAATATTGTGCTCGAACAAATCAGGGAAATGGGAGGGTGAGATAAAATTCGTGACCACCACGACCGGACGATTATCAAGAAATCGCAGCCGGTCGATGCGGTACACTTCGGTCAGTGGTTTGACATTCAGCAGCGAGGCGGCGCGCCGGCTGGCAGGCACACGCTTGGCGGAGAGCAGCTCAGAACGCGCTTCGCGACCTTGTGCTTTGGCCATGGCCGGAAAATCCGTGGTGTACGTCGGATCGTACAAAAGCGGTACCGGTGAGACAAACCAGCCGCGGCGATCTTCGCGATACAGCTTACCTTCGGCTTCGAGCAAGGCCAGCGACTCACGCAGAGTGACGCGTGTGGTGTTGAAAGACTCCGCCAGCTTACGTTCAGCAGGCAGTTTGTGCCCGCCTGCCAGAAGCCCGGCATCAATCTGTTCGTTGATGGCTTCCATGATTCTTAAATATTGCACGTTAATCCTTCCCGTTGCCGACCAGGGTTCAATTGGTTAGCTATTATAAAGTCTGTTTTCACAGAGTCATCAGCGGTTACGCCAGGCTTGGGTGTATTTATCACTCAGACAGTTTGCACCAAGATGCATGAGTTTCACTGCAGCCGCAGTCAGCAGGATCATAACCGCCATCGCGGCGGCAGGACCGGTTTGACCGGCATCGTCCATATTCAGGACAGACACGGATGCAGGCATGGTGTCTGAGGCATACAGAAAAACAATGGCCGATGTGGTGGTCATCGCATTCACAAACAGGTAGGTCGCAATCTCTAAAATGGCTGGGGTACACACAGGGATAGTGACTTTCAGGAACGTCTTGAACTGAGGAATGTTGAGCGATGCAGAGATCGCTTCGATTTCGCCCGGCAACTGTTTCAGCGCTGTCACTGCGGTCATATGGCCGACTGTGTAGTAGTGAGTAATGGTATTGACCACCAGTATGGTCAGTGTGCCGTAAATCCAGGACAGCGGATTGTCGCTGTGGTTGAAGAAAAAGATGTAGCCCAGCCCTAATACCATACCCGGTACAGCCATCGGCAGAATCGCCAGCATTTGCAGCAGGTTACGCAGTGGTGCGAAACTTTGCCCTTTTTCAATGCAGTAGGCGCAGGTAAAAATCACCAGAGTTCCTGCCAGTGCGACCATTCCAGCCAGTTTCAGCGAACTGAAATACGGTGCCCAGCCATAGGTACTGAATTCAGTAAAATTATAGTTGTTCAGACTCAATGCTGTGTTCCATGGCCAGAATGTGACCAGAGAGCCGTACACCGCCATGGCAATGACACTCAGAATCGCCAGTGAGATCAGCGAGCAGAACAGCAAACATGCGCCGTCACGGAGGCGGTTAGGCTCTGGCTGATAAGCTACTGAACGGGCATCGAACAGGTTCTGCTGTTTTTTCTGTACCCAGCGATCGCCGGCAAAGGCCAGCAAAGCGGGCAGTAACAGCATGACGGACGTTACGGCACCCATAGCGAAGTTTTGCTGCCCGACCACTTGTTTGAAAATGTCTGTTGCCAACACATTGTATTGACCGCCAATGACTTTAGGGACACCAAAGTCGCAGACAACTAGGGTAAATACCACGATCAAGGCGCTGATCAGGCCGTATTTCGCCCCCGGCAAAGTAACCAGAAAGAAAGTGCGCACACTGGATGTATTGAGCGCTTTCGCGGCTTCGTAGAGCCTGGCATCGGATGTTTTCAGCGATGTACTGATGATCATCAAAGCATGAGGGAAGGTCCATAACACCAGACCAATCGCAATGCCAATGGGGCCGTAAATACTGTGGCCGAACAGCATCTCTTTGGCGATGCCCTGATTACCGAACAGATAGATCAGACTGATGGCAGGTAACAGTGATGGCGACAGAATGGGGGCAGAACCGATGACGGTAAAGACACCTTTGAATGGCATACAGCTGCGGGTTAAGGCAAAGGCAAAACCAAAAGCCAGCAGGCCGACAATGACAGTGACAACCACACCGATTACCACGGTATTTTGCAATGACTGCCACAGGGCAGGTGAAGCAAAATAGGTGGCAAAATTGGCCAGGCCGACAAAGTCGCCCTCAGCGTTCTGTACACTTTTTTGCAGCATGGCAAGCAGTGGCGCGACGATAAAAGCCGCCATCAGTGTGCTAAATATCACTAAGAGCACGGCCAGAGTGACGTTGTCACGACTAAAGTGATGGCGCAGACGAGTGATGGATTGTAAAGGACCGGATTTTGACGTAGGAAGCGGTCGGGTCAGTTGTGTCATGGTGACGTCCTGCTTATCGGCTTTGGCGGTAGATATGGGTATGCTTATCGGCAATGTGCAACTGCAGATAATGGCCACGGCTCAGGCCAAGGTTACGTGTCTCCCGGATAGGGACATCCACCTTGATCGTCGGCAGCTGATGCGCGCCCTGGATCTGGCAGTCGGCACGCATGAAAGTGCCCTGAAATTCCAGTTCGTCTATCCGTACCAGCACGCTGCTGTCACTCTTCTCACCGGCGGGCAGAAAATGCAGATCTTCCGGTCTGAGACCTAACTCGACCTGCTCGCCGCGCTGGAATTGAGCGGCCGGAAGCGGCAGCAGGCTTTCACCGATTCGCATTTGCTGCTCGCTCACCACAGAGGCCGGTAAGAAATTCATCTGACCGACAAATTCAGCGACAAAACGGGAACTCGGGTTCTGATAGATTTCCTGTGGGGTGCCGACCTGTTCGATACAGCCGTGATTCATGACCACGATACGGTCGGCCATCGCGAGCGCTTCTTCCTGATCGTGCGTCACCATAATGGTCGTAATACCCAGCTTGCGTTGTAAGCGGCGGATCTCTTCGCGTAAATGAGAACGCACTTTTGCATCAAGGGCCGAAAGCGGTTCATCAAGCAGTAACAATCCTGGTGATAATGATAAGGCACGGGCCAGTGCTACCCGTTGCTGTTGTCCGCCGGATAACTGGCTTGGGTATTTATTACCGGCGGTCGGCAGGGCAATGGTTTCCAGCCACTGGCTGACGATACTGTCTGTTTCTGCCACAGATTTCCCCTGATTGCGTAATCCGAGGCTCAGGTTTTCATAGACAGTCAGATTCGGAAACAGAGCATAAGACTGAAAAACAATACCAAAGTCCCGTTTTTCCGGCGGCAGATAGGTGATGTCACGTCCTGCCTGTTCAATCGTGCCTGAGCTGGCCAGATCCAGTCCGGCTATGGCACGCAGCAAGGTGGTTTTTCCGCAGCCGGAAGGGCCAAGAAAACAGACAAATTCGCCTTTGTTGATATCCAGTGAAATGTTGTTCAGCGCAGTAAACTGACCAAACTGTTTACCGACTTGTGAGATTTTCAGGTAAGTTTCCATAGCAAAGTCATTTCTCTATTTGGTATATACCAAATTTAGACCTAATGAGTGACAGTTCGATGACAGAAGCTTGACGATAAGAAGACAGCCGAGTCGGTTCTGCCCGATAAATGAAAAAGGCAACCTGAGCGGTTGCCTTGAGATTGGCTTGGAAATATCTGTGGGATGCGGTTAAGAGCGCGGTTCAGATTTCGCGTCGAATTTATCCGACCAGGTTTTCAGCACATCTTCACGGCTGACTGCCATTTTAGAGAAGTCCATTTTCACCATCGCCTGCTGAACATTCGGGTAGTTTTTCACGGGTTTGTTCACGTCTTTATGACCGACAACCGGGTAGAACTCGTTATACAGCTGGTTGGCATCTTTAGATAAAGACCAGTCAACCAGACGCTTTGCGGCATCAGACTGGGTGTTGACCAGACCAACGGCTTCCGCTTCCCAGCCTACGCCACCTTCAGGCAGGATGATGTCGATAGGGGCACCCTGAGATTTCAGTTTGGCACCACGAATTGCCATCGAAATACCAATCGCGACTTCACCCATACCGGCCTGAACGCAAGGCTTGGAACCTGAGTGAGTGTAATGAGCAATGTTCTGATCCAGGCTGGTCATATAATCCCAGCCTTTTTGCTCACCCATGGTTTGCAGCCAGGCAGAGACCTGCATATAACCTGTGCCAGATGAGGCTGGGTTTGGCATGGCAATATGGCCTTTGTACTCAGGTTTGAGCAGGTCATCCCAGGTTGCCGGCTTGCTCAGTCCCAGTTGCTCGGCCACTTTTTCATTGAAACAGACCGCATTAAAGAAAGCATCGTTACCAAACCAGGCCGGGTTGGCTTGCGGGTCGATAAGATTGCTGTGGATTTTGCTCAGTTCTTTTGGCTGATAAGGTTTCAGTACACCTTCTTCTTTCAGCAGTGCCATAGAAGAACCGGCCAGACCCCATACAACATCTGCACGTGGGTTACCTTTTTCGGCCAGCAGCTTGGCCGTCATGATGCCGGTGGAATCCCGTACCCATTTGATCTTGATGTCCGGGTTTGCTTTTTCAAATCCGGTTTTGAATTTCGCCAGCATGTCCGTTTCGAACGCTGTGTATACCGTCAGTTCCTGTGAAGCGAAAGCGTGGGTGCTGCTCAGTGCCATCATTGCCGTCAGTGGTGCAACAAGCCATGTCTTTTTCATATGTCCTTCCTAAAAAAGTAAATGTGGTATGTACCAGATTGGTTCGACACGGAAGATGCTAGGTGCCATTTATGACAGTTCGATGATTGCCAGATGTCAGTTTCATGAGGACTGTGTGATCGTGATTCAGCGCAAATTTGTGTTGAAAATCGGCGAACATTGCCATTATTAAACTTTTATGAAGACTGGCTCTGGCGCATTTACAGCATCGGTTCACCATCGCTATAGTGATTTCGTAATCTGGTATAGTCCAAAGAGATCAACAAATGGCAAACTCCGACAATCAATATCTACTGCTTACTCCTGGCCCGCTGACGACAACACAGACTGTGCGAGAAGCTATGCTGAAAGACTGGTGCACCTGGGATGATGACTACAATGTGGGCGTGGTTCAGCACATTCGCCAGCAGCTGGTCGCTCTGGCCACCGCGCACGACGGCTACACCAGCGTGCTTATGCAGGGCAGCGGTACCGCCTCTGTGGAAGCCACTTTAGGCTCTGTGATTCCCCCAGAGGGTAAGTTGCTGGTGATCAACAATGGTGCTTACGGTGCCCGTATTGCACAGATTGCCAATTGCCTGAATATCCCGCACCTGAACTGGTCTTTAGGTGAAATGACCCAGCCTGACGTTAACGAACTGGAACGTTTGCTGGCTGCCGATCCCGCCATCACTCATGTGGCTATGGTGCACTGTGAAACAACCACAGGCATGCTGAATCCGTTGCCAGCGGTGTGCGAAACAGTAAAAACGGCCGGCAAAGTGATGATCCTGGATGCCATGTCGAGTTTCGGCGGCATCCCTATGGATATTGGGGAACTGGGCATCGATTTTCTGATCAGCTCAGCGAACAAGTGTATTCAGGGAGTTCCAGGATTTGGTTTTGTGATTGCGCGCCGTTCATTACTGGAAACATGCCACGGACGTGCGCGTTCAGTGTCGCTGGACCTGTATGATCAGTGGCAGTGTATGGAAAACAACCATGGCAAATGGCGGTTTACATCTCCGACTCATACAGTGCGGGCGTTTGCTCAGGCGCTGACGGAACTGGAACAGGAAGGGGGCATTGAAGCGCGCTTTCAGCGGTACCGCACCAATCAGCAAACCCTGGTGGCAGGTATGTCACGGCTGGGTTTTGAAAGCCTGCTCGATACAGCACTGCACTCACCCATTATTACGTCTTTTCATTCTCCGCAATCATCGCTATATGACTTTAAGCGCTTCTATGACTGCCTGAAAAGCAAAGGATTCGTGATATACCCGGGCAAAGTCTCTGATGCAGACTGCTTCCGTATTGGCAACATAGGTGATGTTCATCCGGGTGACATTCAGCGCCTGCTGGAGGCCATTAACGCGTCTGTGTTCTGGGCCAGTGAAACGGAAACGGCCGGAGAGCAGGCATGACGTCCCGCCAGACTGACCTCAGCCAGCGTGCGCTGGCTTGTGAGGGAGATACGAATACATCGTCTGCGCGTGTCCGGTGGATAGAGAGTCTCTCTGACAGGCAAACCCAAACCCTGCTGGAGGAAGACAGTCAGTATTTTTTACATCAGGCCATGTCGACACCTTGTCTGGATGCCCTGGAAAGTGCTGAGGGGATCTATCTGACCGATGTGGCCGGCAAACGGTATATGGATTTTCATGGCAATAATGTCCATCAGCTGGGCTACGGCCACCCGGAAGTATTGGCTGCTATCCAGACCCAGTTAGCCAAACTGCCTTTCGCCCCCCGGCGCTTCACGCACCAGACAGCCGTCGACTGCGCCCGCGAACTGACCCGCATTGCCGGCGGTGAGCTGAACCGTGTGCTGTTCGCGCCGGGAGGCACATCCGTGGTGGGCATGGCACTGAAGCTGGCTCGCTATATCACAGGCAATCCCAAAGTGGTTTCACTCTGGGATGCGTTTCACGGTGCATCGCTGGATGCGATCTCTGTGGGGGGTGAAGCCTGCTTTCGCGAAGGCATGGGGCCGCTCATGGCCGGGGTTGAACGTATCCCGCCGCCCGTTCGCTATCGGGGCGCTTTCCCGCGTGACGATGGCTCAGATGTGCATTACGCCGATTATCTGGAATACGTGATTGAAAAAGAGGGCGGGATCGGAGCATTCATCGCAGAAGGGGTGCGTAATACCGATGTTCAGGTGCCCAGCCGAGCCTATTGGCAGCGCGTCCGGGAGATTTGTGATCGCCACAATGTGCTGCTGATTATCGATGACATCCCCAACGGTATGGGCCGGAGCGGCCACTGGTTCACGCATCAGGCATTCGGCATTGAACCGGATATCCTCTGTATCGGCAAAGGGCTGGGCGGCGGTGTTGTGCCAATGGCAGCTATGCTGACCAAAGACAAGTACAACTCGGCGACCCAGATTTCGCTGGGTCATTATACCCACGAGAAGAGCCCGATAGGCTGCGCGGCAGCGTTAGCCACCATCCGGGTAATCGAACAGCAGCAGTTACTGCAGAAGATTCGCCGCGATGCGGTCTACATGGCAGAGAGGCTGGAGGCCATGAAGGCACGCTTGCCGATCATAGGCGATATTCGCGGTATTGGTCTGCTGTGGGGCATTGAGCTGGTTGAAGACAGGGAAACAAAAGTGCGGGCCTATAACGCGGCAGAGCAGGTGATGTACCACTGTCTGGAGCGCGGGCTGAGCTTTAAAGTTTCTCAGGGGAATGTATTACAACTCAGCCCGCCTTTGATTATTGCCAGAGAAGAGCTGGCGCTGGCCTTGGACTGGCTGGAAGACGCCATTGAGTCTGTGTGCAAGCGTGTTAATTAACCATTGAGTCAGAGCCTGAAGCGACGGGCCAAGAAATGAACGAGAAACTGAAGATGAATACACAAGTAGAAGCGGTAATTTTTGACTGGGCGGGAACGGTTGTAGACTTCGGATCCTTCGCGCCAACCACCATTTTTGTTGAAGCATTCAAACGAGAATACAATTTTGATATTTCACTGGCAGAAGCCCGCGTACCCATGGGGCTAGGGAAGTGGGATCATATCAAGGCGGTGGGTGAATTACCTGATGTTGCCGCCCGCTGGGAAAGCCGGTTTGGGAGAGCAATGATCAGAGAAGACATTGACACAATCTACCAAACGTTTATGCCGTTACAGGTGGCAAAAGTTGCAGAGCATGCCGACTTGATTCCGGGTACCACAGAGGTCGTTGCCAGGCTCCGTGAGCAGGGTATCAAGCTGGGCTCATGTTCGGGCTACCCCAGAATTGTGATGAACGAATTGCTGCCAGCGGCTGCTGAAAAAGGGTTCGCGCCGGATTATGTGGTCGCCACCGATGATCTTGCCGCGGGCGGTCGTCCTGGTCCGTTCATGGCGCTGCAAAATGTGATTGCACTTGGTGTAAGTAACGTGGCCGCTTGCGTCAAAATTGATGACTCAGTACCGGGCATTGAAGAAGGTCATAATGCAGGTATGTGGACTGTCGCACTTTTACTGTCGGGTAATGAAGCTGGATTGACTGAACAAGAATACTTGTCCGCATCTGAGCATGAACTGGCCGTTGCGAGAGAAAAAGCACGGAAAGCCTTTAATGGTTGTAATGCACATTATCAAATAGATACAGTTGCTGACTTGCCTGATGTCATTGCTGATATTAATCGCAGATTGGCGGAAGGCGAGCGTCCTTAAATCTGTTTCTCATCATTAATTAGTCAAGAAGCCAGGTTATTTTGCCATTATTTTTATAATACTGAGCAGAA
Source organism: Photobacterium arenosum (assembly GCF_014841115.1). Classification (GTDB taxonomy): domain Bacteria; phylum Pseudomonadota; class Gammaproteobacteria; order Enterobacterales; family Vibrionaceae; genus Photobacterium; species Photobacterium arenosum. Next base: position 13,124 of record NZ_JACYTP010000010.1, on the reverse strand, counting down.
CACTCTGGCTTTATTCGTGTCGTTGCACTTAATTCGTTTGTTGAATTTATGCCTGAATATGAGGCAGATTGGTGCAAGTGCCCGATTTTATTACACATCTCAACTCTCCTCTTATCGTCTCTCATTAGTGTATTATTCCTAACTTTATCTTAAGCATCTGTATTTATTGAATTATTTTACATTCTGACAAAAGGCTGGTTCACGTATTGCCAGTGTTGGCTTAGTAATTGCTTTATTTGAATCATGAACCAATATGGATTAAGTGGAGTATTAACCTGGCAGAAGGTTTACATAAAGTGTTTAATTTGTTGCTTTTGAGTTAACAAATGCAGTGAATTAGCAAAAACTGAAAAATTACAAAGCATGAAGACTTGTATGAAATGCGTTCACATGATGTTAATTAAATGTTTTTCCGATATTTTTTAATTGATGCGAAGCAAGAAAAAACACGATCATGCGCAAAAAAATGAAGAGATAAAAAAGTAAGTGATTGGCGAAGCCTTTATAGTGTCTCGCTAAATAAAGCATTCGTCCAATTTACTTTAGCTTGCACATTAATGCTGTTGAATTCTTGTGAAGGAAAGTTATGAAATCTTCAGTTGAAGCCCAACAAGCGAAAGAGATTGTGTTTGATTACACCTCATTTCTGTCTGTGTTGTGTCATCACAGACCAACCTTGTGGGATGCGTTTAAAGTGGTGCTGCCAGCCCTGGAATTTTCCTGGGGCAGATCGTCTGGTTCTGGTGCCAGCAAGACCGAGCGCTTACGTAACCAGGCGCTGAAAGTATTGTCTACCCATACCAGCGATGTGAATAATCTGGTGAGATTGTTGCGGCTGGCCCGTATGGAGCAGATTTCTGAGTTGGACATCCGCCTGCCATATTCATTGGATCAGGATCAGCTGGATCTGATTACAGAAAAAGCAGAGTGCGAGATTCAGGAAGTTGGCAATAATGGCGAACAATTGCACATTCGTTTAATGGTGCCCTGAATCCGGACTGCGCTCATGTCTGCGCCCAAATAACGCCATAGGTAATGGATAAACAAGCGTAGAAAAATGCCAGTTGAATGTATTCGATTCCTGGCATTTTTCATTTCAGTCGAAAGCAATCGTTTCCGTCGCTTTTCAATGCAGCAGAGTATTGGCTCGCTGAGTCCGGTTGATGATAAACGCCATCGAGTTACCATGAATAGCAGCATCATGGATGGTTTTGTTGCAATACTCTTGCACATTCCCGCTGGCAATTACCGCACTACAATTTCCCATGTGTAACGCTTTAGCCATCAGCGCCTGAGTGGATTGTTTGTTCTTCTCTTTTAACACCAGCACTTTACTGATATCGACTCCGGCATTGCTGAGCAGTTGGCGATCCAGCAGTGCATCTGCCCCGATAAACATAATCCAGCGGTTTTGCTCACTGGCCTGTTTTAGCAGTCTGAGCAGATAGGCGAGCTGGGCTTGTTCATGATCGCAGAAACTGACTTCGATAGGATACTGAACCTGGCTGGAACTCAGGGAAGAAGAATGAGACAGAAAAGTGGATTTGTACACCTGAGAAGCGGTCACTGATTGGATGCTGTCTAATTGTGCTGTCATGAGAGTTCCATCCTCTGCTAGAGTCGATGTTATTGTGTATTTATACATGCTGTATGTCTATACAGTAGTTTTGAACGTAAAGGGATGCAAGTGTTTTTTGAGTCTGATTCACAATAATCGGAGACGTCTGGCTTTATCTGATACTAGAAACAAAAGTATAAACTCTTGATTTAAAGTGTTTTTATGTTGATATTTAATTGTCTGTATTCAGGTGAATGTTAAACAGATTTGTGATGTGAATATCATTGCCTGTGTATTTATACAGTATGTATGGGCAGTGTCTTATACAGTACTCTTTCCACTACACAGATCAGAAAATGTCGATGGAGTGAACTATGGGAAAGAGAATCTGCCTGAGTGGCTGGGCAAAATGCTTGATAGTGCTGATGCCGGGCTGGCTGTTTTTGACGGGTTGTAGTGAAGCTCTGTCTGTATCAGCGACACCGGTAAAAGGTGTTGACCGCATTGAACAACAAGAACAATCGCTGGATGTGTACTGTTCGTCAGGAATATGCAGCTTCGGGCTCGAAAGCAACCAGAAAGTGACTCTGTCGGTGAATATGTTTTATGGCACAGAGCAACCTTTTACGAAAATTGAAGGAGTGAGTGTGACAGGAGAGTCTGGCGGGACGCTAAAAATGGTGGGACGGCATCAGTTCACACTTGAGATAGCACCTCAAAATATACCTGTTTCTGTGCAAGTGGTGGATTACTATCGATAATCATTGGCTGGTAAATGAAATCACATAAAAGTAAAGCAATGGTTATAGAAACTTAGGTGTTTACTCGCTTCTATTAACTGAAATTTCGTTAACGTGCTCAGATAGCATTGATTTGTGTTAGCAATAGCCAAAATCATGCTCTGATGGCTTGATTTAAACACTATTCATCAGTAGTATCCGCACCTCTTTTTTATGTGGTGGTGTATATGAGCAGATTTGATTGCCTTGAGAGAATTGTCGAAGAATACCGCAAGAAGGTTCGTGACGCAGAATTCAATAAACACAACGACAGCGAAGTTGCGAAAGTCCTGGTTTTACTTGTAGGAAACTCAATGTTCAACCTGGCAGATGAATTTGCAGATTGGGTAAATCGTGGTGGCGATCGTAGTTACGGCGGTAAGTTTTTTGTGTCTAAGCAACTGATGACGTTACTGGAACCTGTGACCTTCCGTGGGGTTACCGTGCGTCGTGATTCAATCAAGTTATTCCGCATAGGTTGATGCTGGTGCTTGATACCGGTGCGTTACCTTGTCACTAAGCTCGCATAAAGAAATTGAGAATTGACCGCAGGCCTTTGTTTTGTCGAAGGTAAGAAAAAGGATGCTCTGGCATCCTTTTTTCGTTTCTGCAGATGCTAAAGCGCTGGCAGGGCTGGCTGGATCTCAATACAGAAATGTGGTCTGATACCGCCCTGAAGTCAGTCAGTACAGAGAGAGCAGTTGATGGATGCAGAATTTTGGCATAGCCGCTGGGCAGAGAACCGAATCGGATTTCATTTAAACGACACTAACCCGGTATTACCATATTACTGGCCGAAATTAGGGCTGCAACGCGAAGATACTGTGCTTGTACCTATGTGCGGTAAATCTCTGGATTTGACCTGGCTGGCAGAAAAGCACCATCAGGTGACGGGTGTTGAGTTAAGTGAAATCGCTGTCCGTGCTTATTTTGCCGAGCATTTGTACTTACCGACTGTGACATCATTAGGTAACGGGCATACTCTGTATGAGTTTGATGAGGTCCGTATTTATTGCGGTGATTATTTTACTGCGCCGGTTCAGCCCGTAGACGCTGTGTACGACCGTGCTGCGTTGATTGCGATGCCGGAGAGTATGCGGCAAAGCTATGTGCAGCGCCTGTTATCTTTGGTGAAGCCTGGCGGAAAGATCATGCTGGTGACGCTGGATTACAGCCAGGATGAAATGGCCGGGCCGCCGTTCAGCGTCAGTGCAGAAGAAGTGCATTCACTTTTCGCGGGCTGCACAGTGACTCATATCGGGCGTCAGGACGCCGATGAATCACACCCGCGTCGTCAGCAGGGTTTAAGCCGTTTTGCCGAAGAAGTCTGGTTCATCCAAACCCCAGCCTGAATAAAGTTTGCAGTGTGACTGTGTGGTCAGTCACACTTGTCTGTTCTGATTATTGTCTATTTTTATCATTAGCTTGATCCCGTCTATAGTCAAAATGACCAAGACGGAGGTGAGTCATGAAGGCACAAATCTCAAAGGACAGTTTTCACAGTAAAAAAACCTTGGATACAGGCGGTCAGCGCTTTGATTATTTTGACCTGACCGCACTGCGTCATTTGGGAGAGGTTGACCGCTTACCTTTTTCGCTGAAAGTGTTACTGGAGAACCTGCTCAGGTTTGAAGATGGTGACACTGTCACTGAGTCCGATATCCAATCCGTGATTGACTGGCTTCAAACCCGCCGTTCAGACAAAGAGATTCAATACCGTCCAGCCCGGGTGCTGATGCAAGATTTTACCGGTGTGCCGGCCGTGGTGGACCTGGCTGCAATGCGGGATGCCATGACCCGGGCCGGTAAAAACCCCGACAGCATCAATCCTCAGTCGGCCGTTGATCTGGTGATTGATCATTCTGTGATGGTGGATGTTTACGCTTCTGAGCAGGCTTTTGCCCGAAACGTTGAACTTGAAATGCAGCGTAACATTGAACGCTATCAGTTTTTGCGCTGGGGCCAGCAAGCTTTTACCAATTTTCGTGTCGTCCCGCCGGGAACAGGAATATGCCACCAGGTTAATCTTGAATACCTTGGACAATCGGTGTGGCAGGACAGTGGCGTTTTGTATCCGGACACCCTGGTCGGAACCGACTCACATACCACTATGATCAATGCCTTGGGTGTACTTGGCTGGGGGGTTGGCGGCATTGAGGCTGAAGCCGCTATGCTTGGTCAGCCAATCTCTATGTTAATCCCGGAAGTGATTGGTTTTCATCTCAGCGGTAAATTGCATCCGGGTGTGACGGCAACAGACCTTGTATTAACTGTCACTGAGATGCTGCGAAAAAAAGGGGTAGTCGGTAAATTCGTGGAATTCTACGGCCCTGGTTTAGATGCATTGCCTTTGGCTGATCGGGCGACAATTGCCAATATGGCACCAGAATACGGTGCTACCTGCGGATTCTTTCCGATTGATCAGGAAACACTGCGCTATATGCGCCTTTCGGGGCGCAGTGAGTCTCTGATTGCCCGCGTTGAAGCCTATGCCAAAGCCAACGCCATGTGGCGGGATTCCAGCCAGCCTGAGCCACTTTATACAGATACCCTGGCATTGGCACTGGATCAGGTTGTTCCGAGCCTGGCTGGCCCCAAGCGCCCGCAGGACAGAGTCCCGTTGCCTGATATCAAAACCGCGACGGAAGACTTGCTGGCATTGAGCGGCCTGCAACCAGAACAGCAAATCCAGGTCGATTTAGGCGATTCTGGCGAGGATACCAAAGGCAAGAGCTTCTCACTGACTCACGGTGATGTCGTGATTGCCGCCATCACATCTTGCACCAATACCTCTAACCCCAGCGTCATGTTAGCCGCGGGTTTACTGGCTAAAAATGCGGTGGAAAAAGGTCTGCAGACTAAGCCCTGGGTTAAAAGCTCCCTTGCGCCAGGCTCGAAAGTGGTGACCCGGTATTTTGAGGCATCGGGTCTGCAAGACTATCTGAACAAGCTTGGATTCAATTTAGTGGGGTATGGCTGTACGACATGTATCGGAAATTCCGGACCGCTACTTGCACCAATCGAAAAAGCCATCAATGACGCCAACCTTACTGTTTCCTCGGTGCTGTCGGGCAACCGTAACTTTGAAGGTCGCGTGCATCCGCTGGTGAAAGCTAACTGGCTGGCGTCTCCGCCTCTGGTGGTTGCCTTTGCACTGGCCGGTACGACAAGCATTGACCTGACCAAAGAGCCGCTGGGTCAGGACAGCAATGGTCAGCCGGTGTATCTGAAAGATGTCTGGCCTTCCCAGGAAGACATCACGCAGGCGATGAAGGAAGTGAAGAACAGCCTGTTTGAGCAGGAATATGCGGACATTTTTGCCGGTGACGATATCTGGCAGCAGATCACCATCAATAAAGGCAATACGTACCAGTGGCGGCCAGATTCTACTTACGTTCGCCTTCCGCCCTATTTTGACGAGATAACACAGCCGCTAAAGCCACTGAAAGATATTGAAAATGCAGCCATTCTGGCAATATTTGGTGACTCAATAACGACCGACCATATCTCACCGGCGGGTAACATAAAGCCAGACAGCCCGGCAGGGCACTATTTGCAGGAGCAGGGTATTGAACCGGAAGATTTTAATTCCTACGGTTCACGGCGCGGCAATCATGAAGTCATGATGCGCGGCACCTTTGCCAACATTCGTATTAAGAACCTGATGCTCAAGGGGAAAGAAGGCGGGTACACCATTTACCAGCCGACAGGGGAAGAGGTATCAATTTATGATGCTGCGATGAAGTATCAGGATCAGAACATACCTCTGGTGATTTTTGCCGGGAAAGAATACGGCACCGGATCCAGCAGGGACTGGGCTGCGAAAGGGACCAGCTTACTGGGTGTAAAAGCGGTACTGGCTGAAAGTTTTGAGCGAATTCACCGTTCAAATCTGGTGGGTATGGGGGTGATTCCTGTTGAGCTTCCTGAAGGTTTACTGGCTTCATTGTCGTTAACCGGCAAGGAAAAAATACAGCTGAAAGGCATTGATAGCTTGTCGCCGGGGGCAACGCTGACACTGGAAATCACCAACGAACAGGGACAAGAGTCACAATATGGCGTAAAAGCCCGGGTTGATACCCGAACGGAAATGGCGTATCTCAAGGCTGGAGGTATTTTGCATTATGTTTTGAGAACAATGATTTCTACCGAATGACAATGCGTTTTTCTGTAATTATTTGACACTTGGTATGTCAAATAATTGTCATTTGTATGGTTGTAGGTTCGTATTGCCGCGATATTGCAGTTACAGTAGAGTGACAAGCTTAAAGAGAGCTCTATCAGTATAATCTAAGGTCGTTAGAGCGCAATTCAGGGAAAACGGACAGTAACATGAAGAAGTCGTTGATTGGTATTTTGTTGTGCGGTTTGTCTACGTCGGCTTTGGCGTCGCAATCGGCAGGTATTTTTCTTGGTTCGCCAATGAGTGGTGTGCAGTATAAACACAATGACCTGCGTTTTTCGCTGGGGTTAGACGAATTTGGTTTTGCGGTCGATAAAACCTTCAACCTGGGTACGTTGACCAGAAATCCGCAGCTTAACATGGGGTATACCTTTGTCGGCGCACAGTATGTTGATAACCATTATGACAAATTGGGTATCCGTTCCGGTATTGGCCTGGAAGTGCCTGTTAATCAGTTTGAGCTGTATGGTGAAGTTGGACCGACGCTGTATATGGTGGAAGATGTTGATGTCGAACTGGAAGCGGCTATGGGTGTAAGAGTGCGTTTCTGATTCAGAATGAATGTAAATAGCTGAATGAATCCCAAAAAAGCACAATGAATCGAAAAAGCTGGCTAATTGCCAGCTTTTTTGTGTCTGTTGCCCCGTCCTGCTTGATGCCGCAGTGGTGTTGGCTGCGTTCCCATTCCCCAATTACATAGTTATCTATGCCCATGGGGCTTCACTTACTTGCCGCTTACCTGCAACTTCAAGTCGTTTGGGTATCTTTTAGTTAAGCTGCTTCATTGATAGTAGCCGCCTGTAACATCGGTTTTCTTCGTTCCCACTGCGTAATGAAAGCGACTGAGGCGATAATAATGGCAGCCCCCAGCCAAAGCCGTCCAGGTGGTACCCATCCGAAGACGATAAACCCGGCAAGCACGTTCAATGGCAGTTTGGCATGATCGAAAGGCTGTACGAAAGAAGCGTCAGCAATGGCATAGGCTTTAGCTATGGCCCAGTTAGCCAGTGCGGTAAATAATCCGGCACCTATCAGAAGAACCCAGGTGTGCTGGCCAACAGGCAGGGTGAAATCAGGTGCAGCAAGAAAAAGGTTAAATGGCGTGATCAGCACCAGCAGGTAGACAACCATAGTCGTCGGGGAGTCGTGGTGCGACATCTTCTTCACCATCAGAGAATAGCTCGCCCAGAAGAAAGCCGCGCCAATGGGCAGCAATGAGGCCAGATTGAAATTGTCGGCCCACGGCTCAAGAATGATCATTGCACCAGCAAAGCCGGCTAGGGTTGCCATCCAGCGTACAAAGCCGACCTTTTCTTTCAGCAGCAAACCCGAGCCTACGGTGGCGAACAAAGGCGATGTCATCAGTAGCGCAATGCCTTGCCAGATAGGTACAGGGTACGCCAGGGCCCACAGCCATAACTGAATACCGATAACAGACAGAAACACGCGGAAGCAGTGCATACCAAAGTGTTGAGTTTTCAGAGCCTGACGAAGACCGATATTGTGCAGCCAGGGAAGCATGACCAGGAGAGCAATAAAGTATTGAATCAAACCGACAGTGGTAGATGGCAAATGGAAGGTCACACTCAGGTATTGTGCCATGCTGTTAACCACGGCAAACGCCATTCCGGCTGTCAGCATCCAGCAAGCGCCCTGAATAGGGTTGTGTCGATGAGTCATAAGGTGTCTTTCAGAAAAAATAATCTGGAATCATACTCTGATGAGTGCATAGAAGAAATTGTTAATTGATAAAAAAAGCCGACAAAACAGGGAGCTTTGTCGGCGGCAAGGAATTCTTAATTTGTTATCAGATAGCGGCGTAAGAAAGTGGCATATCAGGATTGAAGGTTTCCAGCGTATTTTGTGTGTCAGCCAGCAAGCTGATCGCTGAGTCTTTCTGTTCAACCAAAGCGGCTTCAACAATATCTGACAGCGAATAGCTCGCCATATTCATGTTAATCAGTGCCACCTGGAGTGGTGGCAGGCTCGGGTTAAATGCCGCGTTCTCTGCATACATGCCTGAGAATAGCCGGCCATCTTTCGCCTTCAGCGCAACTCCCGCATAGTTTTTACTGTATGGCGCATGTGATTTATCTGCCGCCTTACAGGCTGCTTGCAGCAGCACATCATCGGTTTCGAGCTTCAGCTCATGTGAGCTGTCTGATAATAAGAGCTCGGTGATACCCAGATCAGACGGGCCAAAGGACTCTGGCAGATATTCCTGCAGTGCTTTGGGTGAACGCTCTGGCAACTGTACTACGATGCTTTGTGCCGTCGTCAGTTCATTCATGAACTGCCGGCAATGCCCGCAGGGGGAGTAGTTGACGGTAATGTCGGTAATGCCCGTTTCGCCTTTCAACCAGGCATGGCTGATTGCAGATTGCTCTGCGTGAACCGTTTGTGACATAGAGGTGGCGCTGAATTCCATGTTCGCACCGAAATACAGACGACCTGAGTTTCCGCGGGCAATGGCACCCACATGGAAGTTTGAGAGAGAAGCAATCGAGTAGGCCGCAGCCACTTTCAGTAACTGAATACGCAGTTCTGCATCCGTCAGATGACTGTCTTTCATTAACTGTTCAAATTCTTCTTTGCTCAGTGTGGCATCAAAACCCGGAGCGGTAATGATAGGCTTAAGCGCCTGTGACAATGTGTGTGGCAGGTGCTCTAAAGCGTCCATTACTTCGGTGCGCATACTGATTCTCCTTAATGTATTCACTTACGCATTGTAGTGCGTAAACGAATAAATATAGTGACAAAGATCACTATTAAAGGTTGTTTATTTCACTCTATTTACAAATTGGTGAGTGGTTTCACATGATTGATGAGGTAAGTGTCTGTATTTCAATACTCAGTAAAGCGGCCTGGCTGTGTGGGTGTTGCAAGGGCGTTGCACAGCTAAACCGCTTAAGAAGTGGCAGGTGGATCGGTTGTCAGTGAAAGACAGACAACAGCAACGGATAGATTATCGGGGCGAGTATGGCGGTAATGACGCCACAAAGTACTAAGGCCAGTGAGCTGAACGCGCCATCTTTGTAATTTTCCTCAGCCGCTTTAGCCGTTCCTAACGCGTGTGCCACAGTCCCCATGCTTAATCCTTTGGCCATGGGATGGGTGATGTTGATGAGTTTAAACAACGGATAACCTAATACAGCACCAAAGATGCCGGCGATCAGAACCATGACAGCGGCCAGCGACGGCACACCACCAATTTGTTCAGCAACCGCCATAGCGATGGGGGTGGTCACGGATTTAGGCAGAATGCTTGCAGTAAGCTGTAAATCAGCGCCAAGAGCAAGAGCAATCGCTGTCCCGGTAATCATTGAGAGTATGCTGCCAAACAGGGTGGCTGTGACTATGACTTTCCAGCGGCTGCGGATTTGCGGCATTTGCTCATAAAGAGGGAAAGCAAGGGCAACAACAGCGGGCTCCAGAAGGAAATGAATCCATTTATTATCATCGAAATAGACGTCATAAGGCACATTAAGCACCAAAAGCAAAGGAATGATCACCACCAGACAGAGAAGTAACGGATTAAGAATGGGGTGCTGGAAGCGCTTGGATAATTTACGGGCAAGAATAAAAACAATCAGCGTTACGGCTAACCACATTAGTCAGACTCCTTGCGCTGTACATACCAGCCAACAAATAACAGAACCACCAAACTGCTGCCTATGGTGCTTACCAGAACAGGCAACGCATTGGCTCTGAGCAGATCCAGGTAATTCACCAGTCCGACACCCACAGGCACAAACAAAATAGCCATATGGCGAATAAACAGATGACAGCCGGGTTTAGCCCAGTTGGGCGGCAACAGGCCTGCAGACAGAGCCGTGAAGAGAAATAACATGCCGAGAATGCTGCCGGGGATGGGGATCTGAGTAAGAGACTGAAATCCTTTACCGACCATCAGAAAAATGGCGATGATTGCAAATGAACGCAGGTAGCTCATAGACGTCAGGATGATGATAAATGGTGTCGCAATGATACAAAATAGATGAGATCTACACCACATTTCTTTGCGGCTGTATTTATCCTGGACTGCTTGTTCACAGGTTTGAAACGATGACGATTGCAATGCCGGCGGCAGCAAGCAGCAACACAGACAGTTTATGCATCAGGCTGTGTTTTACTATGTGCTCTGTTGCCGAGCTATGCGGTCGTCTGGTTTTAATCGTTGTGATTGCTGGCTGTGGCGACGGCTTGGACGGCAGCGTCTCGGGTTGTTTGAAGCGATGGATATGGCGACAGGTCTCTTTCGGCAGAGGGACACGAAAGCCAAAATGGGGGAGCACTTCGATAGGAATAGCCATTACACCGTTAACAGTCAGCTTGCGGCGAAGCGAGTTGAATATCGAAGCCAGGTCGATTTTTTGTATGTGAGACATGGAATCCTGCGGAAGAAATGTTTTATCAGACAATGATTTATGGCTGATCACCTCTCCGGCAAAGTAGCACAGAGCTTCAAGCAGGCGTGACTCATGCAGCGTCAGGGCTGTCTCTGATTTATCAGGCCAGACAAGCAGCCGCAGATCGGGTTCAAAATCCACCCTGGCAAATCGATAACACCGGGTGAGAGACTCAGTTGCCATAATAGTCACTTTTCCAATTTACTGTCGGCATGCTGTCCCTATGGCATCTGGCAGTAAAACATCATTGGCTTGATGGTGGCTTATGTTGCCAAGCGCCTCCATGACGCATGGCACAAAGCGGGTACTTATTAATTGTTATTGGCCTTGCGTTGAAGTTCAAACTACCAGGGCAGGAAAAGTGTCTGAAAAAAGAAACCCTGACTGCTCAGCAGGTCAGGGTTGCGAAATTACTGAGCAAGATCAGCGCTCTGTAACGATTTGTCTTTCTGGCATCCTGGCTGTGTAATTACACCAGCTTGCCTACGTAATCGTACACGGCCTTCAGGATTTTCATTTTTCTCTCATCGCTTTGGTGCTCCATCGCGATAGATTCGAGATTTTGCATGTAAGCCGGCAGTTTGGTTTCGAAGTAATCCTGACAATGATACTTCCACTGCTGCTGTTCCTGATGGCTTAGCGTTAACGGGAAATTACGGGCGCGGTAGCGAAGCAGCAATGGTTTGATGCGTTTGTCATCCACATTCAGTTCGAGTTTGCCCAGCTCCTCAGGCGCGGACTCACGAATGATATCCATCGCCGATTTGTCCGCAGCAGAAAAAAAGCCGTTATACAGTTGTGTATCAACATCATCGTTTGGCTCAAATTCTCTGTCCTGACCAAACACGGCCAGCAGTTTTTCACGGATCTGAGGCTTATCTTTCAGTGCGCTCAGGTTGGCCAGACATTGAGTCCGATCGATCCCTAGTCGCTCAGCATCTTCGGCCGTCAGTGTTTTTGCCGGTGCCAGCACAGGGCACTTATTAATATGAACCAGCTTGAGTGGAACAGGCAGCTCGCCGGGGTTGAGATCAGCACGTTTGGTGTACAGCCGCTCGCGCAAACTGTCAGCATCCAGATCGAACAGCGGGGCAGGATCCATTGCCAGATTGACACAAATGACCGCATTCTTGTTATCCGGATGCCAGGCCATGGGGACGATCCAGCTGGTATTCCCGCACTCAGAACCAAACATACCTGAAACATGCACCAAGGGCGTCATCTCAGCGATGTCGATCAGTTCCTGTAGTTTACGTTTATGACGTAAGTTAAACAGGTAGTTAAAGAGTTTGGGTTGGCTGGCTTTGACTTTCCTGGCCAGCTCAATTGTGGCGTACACATCGGCCATTGCGTCGTGCGCGTTGCTGTGTTCGATTCCGTTTTCAACAGATAAATGCTCAAGCTTAAAGCTCGGGAATCCGTCTTCGTTTGTTGGCCAGTTCAGACCATCTGGGCGTAACGCATAGCAAGTACGCATGATATCAAGCATATCCCAACGCGAATTGCCGCTTTGCCAGCTCCAGGCATAGGGATCGTAAAAATTACGGTACAGAGTATACCGAGTGACCTCGTCATCGAAGCGCACATTGTTATAGCCGATGACGCAGGTATTGGGTTTAGAGAGCTCCGCATGAATGCGCGCAATAAATTCATGTTCCGGTAAGCCCTTCTCCATCGCTTCTTGCGGTGTAATCCCTGTGATCAGGCAGGCTTCGGGTGAAGGCAGGTAATCGCTGGGCGGCTGGCAGTAAATCACCAATGGCTCACCAATCACATTGAAATCCATGTCGGTTCTCACCCCGGCAAACTGGCAAGGCCGATCAACCGAAGGATTTGCCCCGAATGTCTCATAGTCCAGCCAAAACAAGGTTGGTTGGTTATCGTTATTACTCATTCTTACCTTTACTGGCATAAACGTGTTTTCTGAGGTCATTCTACCAAAGAATTGCACTGGCTGCGGGGGATTTTGGCGTGGATGACATGCAGTATCTATGAAAGAACGTATTATTTTAAGATGACCAACAAGCGCATACCGGCAGCGGTTAGGCATAAGGACTCATTGCTCCGAATGGACATAGGCGCCACGGAAAAGCGGCATGAGGGGTGATCGCCAGCGAGGCCGTGATTTTCCTGACTTTTATCAATAGTTAGCGTCATTCTGAATTTCCTGTGATCTCATTGAAATTGCCCGAATT
>NZ_JACYTP010000001.1 GCF_014841115.1 Photobacterium arenosum | reverse complement strand
CGCCAATAGAAACATTAGAGGATGGGAAATCAATCTGGGCAGAGAAGAATCTAGCTCAGATATAATCTGACAGGCACCGAGTTGAAAAGTGGGTAACTGTCAGATCAGGTCTGAATTAGTACAATTTATGCTACTTCACTTAATCTCAAGCTTTCATAGTAATCCTCAGCCAAGGCTGTCATTTTAAATTCTGCTTCTATTCCGACTATCTTTTCTACAGCTTCTTGGATAGATGCTAGGTCAACATTAAAGAACTCTTTGCGAAGATTTACAGCATTTACACGTTTAGAATTGAACTCTCGGTGTAGCGCTGTTTCAAGAGATGGTGCGTCATCGGTGTAAATCATGGCATGTACGTCAAATGGGAACGGTACACTTGCATCACCTAGTTCTTTAACCCTGTCCATAGGCTCTAGGCGGCGAGTAAGACCGATCTTGTAAACATCCTCACCAAACGAACCAATATTACTAATGACGTAAACATGCCCCTTTCGGGTTTGCTCTGCCATACTCTTAGCTCGTTCTTCTTTGGCTTCTGCTTCAGCGAGTTGCTGCTCAAGGATTGCTATGCGTTGCTCCATTTCAGAGCGATCTTGGTCAGTAGCCTTAGCAAGTTCTCGCTGTGCTTTATCAAGAAGATTGCGGTACATTTTTTCTTCTTTTTCAGCATCTGCAATCGCTTTTTCAAACTCTTTAATAGCTCGTTGCTCTTCACGGATCTGTTCTTTGATAAGCTTCTGCTCAGTGATTTCTTCTTGTTTTTTAAGTGTGTATTGATATTGAAGCTTACACTCTTCGAACTTAAGCTCGATGTAATCTATGTCAAAGCCGCATTCCAATGTCGCTGCTGACTTCTCTAGTGTATTGGCGAGTTTTTCTATACGCTCAAGAGTACGCCCAAACGAACTAGGCGACACCTTACCGATTAGCAGGTCACATTCAATATTAAAAGCAGTAAGCATGAGCTTAACCTGACCATTTAGAATTTTATTATTGAATGACTTGTCGTTAGATATAAACGTCGACTCTGGGAAAGTGATCGCAGTTTTATCTTTGATCATATCTTTTTGCTGTTGCCTAACATCCTTGATTTCTTCAGCAAAACGAGTAGATGTTTCGTACAGGTACTGCGGTATTTCAAAGTGACCATGAGCAGTATATTCATCTAGTCTTGAATATAAGTCGATATCACCCATTAATTCTTCTAAATCAAGTTCGCCTTTTTCAATGCTTGAGTTGAGCTCATCTAATGTTGATTTAGTCGAATTTAAGGTTGCTTGCTGCTCTCGAATACTTTGTTTTAGTTCGTCATCTTGTCCTTTCAAAGCTTGAAGCTCGGCAGTTTCCTCATTGATTTTATCTAGTTCTCGCTTTGCTGTCTCATTAGCAGCAATGATTGTTTCGCGGCTTATACACGCTGAATCATATTCTTCTTTTGTTTTTGTTAGCGCTTCATCTAGCGACTTGTATTGCTCGATTTTCTTATCGGCTGAGCGTTTCGTTAGAATATAAGTTAATACGACAGCTACTAATGATAAGCCTGCCAACATCAGTAAATTATTATCCATTGATTACTTTAGAACCTCTTGTATGAATTGCTTCCTCAGAGCGGCTCGCTCTTCGCATCGCTCCTGATACTCTTCTGCGGCGCTAGCTACAGCGTCTTTGAAAGCCTGTTTTGCTGCTGACTTCTTTAGCCTTACTTTTCTCTGTAATTCACGTTGAGCTTCTCGCACTTCTCTCTCGTGCTCTCTTACTGCCTGAGCATGCGCTCGTTCACGAGCTTTCTGCCTGCGCTGGGATTCACGAGCAGCTTGTTTGTTGGCTCTATCTATCGCTTTGACAACCTTTATAGCCGTTCGTAAACCACTACCTCGTCTAGCCAATGCTTTCCTCCTTTAAAGTGATGTTACTGACTTTTCGGATGCTATCACAATCAAATGTGCACAACTGGTAGCTCTATCAGACAGATGAAACATTTTTAAGATTTATGGGGTTTAAAAGTGATTGCTTTTAGTCGGGTAAACACATGCAGTCTCAGTCGTAAAGAGTGCTGGCTCTATACGATTTTGGGGCAATAGCGAGTTTCAAACCCAAACATTGCACTCCCCCAGGGGAAAATTCATGGATGAATTTTTAGGTTGTCGGCGCCGGGAGTGCCTACAACCGGCCCGTATAACACCTGAGAACCAAAGGCATTTCTGGGTACTCTTTTTGCCTAAAAAGAGTACCTGGCGCGCACAAGAAAATGCTGAGGTGTGCTCTGAACTTGAAGCGCGACATACCACGATATATATACTTCTACGCTATCAAAGTGTGAAGAGCGGTTTTGGCTCTTCAGAAAAGGTACATGCAGGCTACACACTTTCCAGTTGTACGTTACTGCAAAAAAATCTGGGGCTAGACAAGCCGTATTTGAGGTGTTGAACAAGCTTAGCGCTGAGATAACAACTTGCAGATGTGCCATGGCAATGGGAGTTCGGCTGGTGGGCGCTTCACGGCTTCATCGGAAAATTATTTATGCAACAGACAATAATTAATTAAAGCCTGCTCAATATTCTGCTTCTGAGTCAGGAAGACGTCACCGAAAATGATGGTGCTCTCTTGCGTTTCAATGACGCGGTAAAGCAAACGAAAACCGTCATTGTTGTATTCCCTGAATAGGGTTATTCCAAGATCCAGCAAGGTCTGTGAAATTGGGGCGGCGTAAGGTGTTGAGCCTACTAAATTTTCGAATTTATCTATCGTTTTCTCTAGCCGGTTCAATACTTGCGACTCACTGGTATGTGGTGCTAAGTGGTCGATGACATCTTCAAAGGTGTTTGCGAAAGTGTCGGTATAATTAATCTGTACTGGCTTGATCATTATCACTTTTCTCTGAATTAGCACGACGTTTAGCCAGTTTTTGTTTGAAGTCCGAACTGGACATTACACGGCCATTGTTCGCGTCATCAACCGAGAAGGACAACAGTTTCATTAAGGCGACTGCTTCATCGCGTTTCTTCCGCTCTTCATAGGACTCAATCACATAGGCTGGTTTCCCGTTCTGTGTGATCGTCATAGGTTCATCAAGCGGCAGATTCGCTGCGTGCTTTTTGAGATAGCTGATGGTTTCCACTTTCATGGTTCTCTCCTGCCTTGCGTATGGTTCTCAGACGTAATCACATCCGAAGACTAGCACAAAGCTAAATTTAGTCCATATTCAGGCCATTGTGGCAGGTGTATCTTTATGGCCGCTCGGCGAACGTCACATCCAGCGGGGTTAAGATTTCTTCCTCGTCACTGTTCAACTCGTGATTGTTATCACATTTGATAGCAGAGCGAGAAGTACCGCGTTTACTTCAGCCCAAGCAATCCCCCACATCAGGGAAAAATTCATGGACGAATTTTCAGGTTGTCGGCGCCGGGAGCGCCTACAACCGGCCCGGACAACACCAGAGAACCAAAAGGCATTTCTGGGTACTCTTTTGGCCTAAAAAGAGTATCTGGCGCGCACAAGAAAATGCTGAATGGGGCGCTGAATCTAGGCGCGACAAACCAATACACACCACCTAAACCCACCATAATAAAATGCTATCGTCACCACAAAAATTTTTTGTGTTGTACGCCCAATTTTTTATTGCGTGGAAAACATGATGACTTTACTATCGCGCCGCTTCTTGATGATAGCCAATCCGAGTACATCACAGCTGATATTGTGGCAAGGCGATAGAGCAACTATCCAAGAGTGACTTTGACTGCGCTTGTGCGCTTTTTTTGACGCTCCACTTTTCATCATCGCGTATGAAAAGTGCTATCGATTGTTGGAGGCCAGCTATGGCTCATGCTCACTCTGTATTAGATTTTCATTCTTTCACCGCTCAGACTCTTGCGGCTGACGAGGTTCAATTAATTGAATCTTCAGTGGCACAGTTCGGTGCGCCGTTATTACTGCTCGATTGCGATGTGATTCGCCAGCAGTACCGTGCGCTCAATAATGCGCTGCCTAATGTGACCCTTCACTTCGCGCTCAAGCCGCTGCCGCACCCGGCTGTGGTGAGAACTTTGCTGGAAGAAGGTGCCAGTTTTGATCTGGCGACCAGTGGTGAAGTGGAGCTGGTGGCGCAGGAAGGTGTCCCTGCCGAGCGCACTATTCACACCCACCCGATTAAGCGTGACGCTGATATTCGCGACGCGCTGGCGTACGGCTGCACTGTGTTTGTGGTGGATAACCTGAACGAGCTGGCGAAGTTCAAACCGTATCACAACGACGTTGAATTGCTGGTGCGTCTGAGTTTCCGTAACGCTGAGGCCTTTGCTGATTTGTCGAAGAAGTTCGGCTGTTCACCGGAGCAGGCGCTGACGATTATTGAAACGGCTCAAGCCTGGAATATCCGTATTAAAGGCCTGTCGTTCCATGTGGGATCACAAACCCTGCATCCGCAGAAATACGTTGATGCGATCCGCACTTGTAAGCAAGTGATGGAGCAGGTGGTGGAACGTGGTTTACCGGCGCTGAGCACGCTGGACATTGGCGGCGGTTTTCCGGTTTCTTACTCGCAGCAGGTGATGCCGATTGACCAGTTCTGTGTGCCAATTAACGAGGCGCTGAACGAACTGCCTGAAACGGTTCAGGTGCTGGCAGAACCGGGCCGCTTTATTGTGGCGCAGTCGGTCACCAGTATCGCGTCTGTGATGGGGCAGGCTGAGCGTGACGGTCAGATGTGGTATTACCTGGACGACGGGATTTACGGTTCGTTCAGTGGTTTGATGTTTGACGACGCCCAGTATCCGCTGGTGACTCTGAAGCAGGATGGTGAGTACGCGCCGAGTGTACTGGCCGGCCCGACCTGCGACAGCATTGATGTGATCGCTGAAAATATCATGCTGCCGAAACTGGATAACGGTGATGTGATCATCGGCCGCATGATGGGCGCTTACACCAGCGCGACCGCGACCGATTTTAACTTCTTTAAACGTGCGCAGACGGTATTGCTCAATGAGCATGACCAAAGCTGCGAACGTATGATTGGCTGATGGAATCAGTAAGCCCTCACTTCGGTGGGGGCTTTTTCTTTGCGGCTTGTTCTACGCGGTTAGATACAGAGAACGGTGGTGCAATCGCTCATCGAAGGCTAAGTCTTGCCTTTTTGATGCTCTTCATTTTCAAGCGCTTTGCTGGTGATTTCCTGATACAGCCCGATAAGGCTCGTGACCAGGTTTTGCCACTCGGGGTGGCGCTCAACAATAGGCATGATGCGCTGAGCATCTTCGAAGACTTCTTTCAGAAATTGAATATCATGTTCATTCAGGGTTTCACCATTGTCTACCCGCTTTTTCATGGCTAATGCTCTGGGTAAACGCTGAGATTCCAGGCGCACAGCCAGAGCCTGTAAAATCCCCGCCTCTTTTTCTTTGTTATCCATAGAAGTACCTGCAAATCGACAGAACAGATGACTTGAGTGTAGTCGCTGATTTTGGGGAGGGCATGCTGGCGATTGCTTTGCCGGCTGGCACAAGGATCGTGAGGTATTCACAGACAATTTAAGGTGAGCGCCTTGCTCGCTGTTTACTGATATGCTGATTGTGATGACAGAGACGAGGACACATTATGAGTGATCAAGTTTTATCGCTGGTACTGGCACTCAATACTGAGTTGCCGGATCGTGATGCGCAGATTAACGCGGCGGTGAAGTCGGCGGAAAGTGAGTTTCAGCCATTGCTTCATCAACTGGCCTGGACGGATGATCGGCACATGAGCATTGTGCCGGATTCGATGACGATAAAAGACATTGTTATTGCGGGAACAAAGGTCACTGTGACAGTAGATTTTAACTGGTCGATCTTTGAGGCTTGCCTAATTGTGGATCATGTCTCAAAGAACGAAGCAAAACTGCAGTTTGAACTGGTGGACGATTCGCTGGTGATGAACCAGACATTTCCGCCGCGCTGGCGTTACGACCAATAATCATGGATGTCATCTGAGGCCGATTATTTGGCACGGTTCAAAATCAGCGTTCCTGTTGGTGCGTGTGGGGCAATGAACCAGGGGCGGGGCATGATATCCAGACCCAGGTTGCGATCATACTTGGATTCAATGTCCAGCAAGGGGGTGTAGGTGTCCATTTCGCTCTGGCTGGTGTAAACCAGTACATAGTGAACCGGAGGATGGTACAAACTGAGAGGCAGGGTGATTTCGAGTCTATCCGGCTCCTGATAGGAGAAAGGGCGGTAGCGATAGGCTGTCAGGCTGTCGATCAGCAGGAAATCTTCAGTATAAAACTGCACTTGGGGGGCAAAGACGGTCTGGCTGACGAGGCTTGTCAATATCAGATCTTGCCGTCTGAGGTGAGGGGTGAGTTTTATCAGTTTGACGAAACTGCGCCCGGACGATAGTTCTGCGATCACATCATCGCGCGAGAGGGTAAAAAGCACGGGTAATTCATCGCAGCAGTCCAGCGAAGGTAATTCCCTCACGACGGTAAACAATCTGGTCGCTGAGTCTAAGTGCTGACGTGCATTTTTTGATTCAGTGACACTGATATTGGGCACGCCATTGACCGTGTTGGGACTAAAGCCGTCTGTCAGCGAACAACTTGTTAATATCAGTGCCAGTAAGCAAGCAGGCAGGAAGCGCATATTGGCCTCAGTAGTGTTTTACCACCATGTTTCAAACATAGCATCTGCTGCTGCGGTTGATGGTGTTCAGCGCGACAAGCCGCTGGTAAAGCCAGCCGTCCTTTTCCTCACACTTTCATTTTCGTATTGCATGTCTTGCAGCGGTAGATTGCACGGCAGGTAAACTTTTCCCATAGTGTTCGTTTCACACGGTAGAGCATTGGATTATCGCAACACATTGTTCCCTCAGATCTTTCAACAGAGACGGATGCCGCCAGTGTAATCCGTCCCCTTACTTATCAGTGTGACAGATATCACATCGGTTTTCTTGGTGACATAAAGCTGACTGATACGTGACGTTAAATTGACTTTGCGTAGCGGTTTTTTGCTTCTTAGACTTTTGAAACAAGACATTGCGTATGAAGTACCGGGACTGTGTAAGCAGGGTAAGAGGGAAGAGGACAGGAAGTGTTCAGGCGTTCGTTCAGGCGTTAATGGGAGCTTTGCTCCCATTGAAAATGAATGGTAAAGCTCAAAAGGAGGGGAACTCAGAAGGCCGGAATCTGATTGATGCAGCGTTAGACTTTCGTTTTCTTGTTGCAGTTTTTACAAAGGTAGATGGCTTTACAGGTTAATCGTTGCCAGATGGCGCGTTTAACCCGCATTAAATCAGGGGAATCACAACACATTTTTTTTCCTTTTTTCGTGTGTTTTTTGACGACCAACAGATTGTAATGCACATCGTTGCTCAATGGAAAGTGATATTGCTCGCAAAAACCTGTGGTTGGACATAGTAATGGCGTTGAATGTAGGGGTTTTTGACGTTGAAGTTCAGGGGATTAGTGGCGTGTGACGAGTTTTTGACGAGACGCAGGTATAAAAAATGCCGAACAAATGCCGGCATCATTTTGACGATTTCCATTTGTTATCTGGTTCAGCCCAGCGCCAGCCAGACACCCACACCCATCATTAACGTGCCGGCAATGCGGTTGAGATAACGCAGGTTGTCCCCTTTGGTCAGGAACAGCCGCAGGCTCTTGCCGCCGTTGGCGTAAACCAGTAAGGCCACGAACTCTGTCATCAGAATGACAGCCAGCAAACCTGCCATTTGAGGTGCCATCGGCATGTCAATGTTAATGAAAGGTGGCAGCAGAGAGATCATAAAGGCCCACCCTTTAGGGTTGGCAATAGCCGTGATGAACCCCTGAGAAATAAGCTGTCCGCGCTGTGTCACCGTAGGCGTTTCCAGGTTCAGCGACATTTTGCCCCGGTTACGCCACATGTTGATGCCCAGCCAGAACAGGTAAGCACCGCCAACCCATTTAAGGGCACTGAAAAGCTGAGGATAGTTCAGCATAACTGTGGCAACCCCCATCACAGCAGCAATGGCGACCAGAGCCACACCAAGCAATTCACCCACCATCATCCAGAGTGCGCGTTTAACACCAATGCTCATCCCCAGTGTCATAGCGAGTGTCATACACATACCAGGTGTAATAGAAACAAAGAAAAAAGTAGGGATAAATGCGCTTAGTAAGGTGAAATCCAACATATACATCCTGACATATGTGTTAACAAAACAGATTGTCAGTGTAATCAGTTCGCTGAGGCGATGGTAGTGTTTTGTGACATGATTTTTGGGTTGAAGACCCGGCGGAATGAAAATAAACAGTGAGGCGCTTCACGCTTTACTACTCTCATTTTTTTGTCGTGGATCAGCACAGGTCTGACTGTTTTTATTGTGAGTATTGTTAATAAATTGACTGATTATCAGCCTGTTAGCGATTAAATGCTCGCTATCATAAATCGTTCTTGCCATAGAAGAGCTGGACAGCAATCGCGTTTATTGAGTCAAAATGAGACTTTTGATATCAATTTAATTTGACGTGGTCGTATTTTGTGCATAAATTTAACTCAAATGAAATATCTTTAACATCTCGTAAACATCTTTCACTGAGAGCAAAAATATTTCATTCACTGGTTTATTTCTCAATCTGAAGCTTGGTCGCGGTATCACAAGCTGGTGGCAGTAGGTTGAAAGTTCGTAATCCCCCAAACAAAGGAGAGTGGGATGAGCAAGTTACGTGTCATGAAGAAATCGCTTCAGATGGTTACCGCCACTGTTGCACTGTCCATTCTGTCCGCTACCTCACCAGCTATGGCTGAAACCAAAGCGCCAACGGCGTTCAAGTGTAAGCCGGGTGAAACCTATTACATGAACGTGATGGTGTCCGGTGTGGAGTACTGGTTCCCTGTCTATGAAATGATGAAGGAAGCAGCACGTTCAATGGGCTGTAAAACTGTCTATACCGGCACGCCGGAATACGATGTGAATAAACAGCTCGCGTCATTTGAGCAGATACTGGCGAAGAAACCGGCCGGAATCTTGCTGCACCCCATGAACCCGGATCCCTTTATTGAACCCATTAACCGGGCGGCAGAAATGGGTATTCCTGTTGTGACCTTTGCAGCGGATTCACCTAACAGTAAGCGGGTGTCCTTTATTACCTCTGATAACTATCAGGAAGGTAAGTTCGCCGCCGATGCCGTGGCGGAAGACATGGGCGGTAAAGGTGAGTACGCGGTGCTGGAGAACCCGGGCCAGGATAACCACGACCGACGCGTGAGTGCTTTTATTGCGCGCATGAAATCAAAATGGCCTGACATGAAGCTGGTCTCGCGCGCGGCCAGTAATACCGATGCCACCAAAGCCTATAACTCTCTGATGACTATGGCACAGGCGCACCCGAACCTGGGTGCTGTCTTTATGCCTGAAGCAACCTCTGCCATGGGCGCAGCGCAGGCAGCCAAAGAGCTGGGCGGTAAAATCCGTGTGTTCAATGCCGACGTGAACGCCAAGATCCTCGACATGATCAAGCAAGGTGAAATCTTCGGTGCGGTGAACCCGAACCAGGGTATGCAGGGCTACATGGGCATGATGCTGCTGTATATGGCGGCGCATCCCGGCCTGATCGATCCGATGAACGATCATGACCGTGCCGGGTATAACCCAATGAGCGTGCCGTTCGTCGATAACGGTTTCTCTATCGTCACCAAAGCCAATGCTGATGATTTCTACTGGGATAAGTACCTGTCGAAACGCGGCACTAAAGGTATCAACGAGTAAATCCTACCCTGCTGAGGCCCGGTATACGGGCCTCTTCCCTCAGCATACTCATGGAGGAGAGACGGTGGAAACGTCCAACACAACGCCAGTGCTTGAGATCCGAAATGTGACCAAAACCTTTGGTTCGACAACCGCGCTGAATAATATCCGCTTCGATTTACTGCCCGGTGAAGTGCATGCCATTGCCGGTGAAAACGGTGCCGGTAAGTCTACGCTGATGAAAATCATCGACGGCATACACCAGCCGGACAGCGGGGAAATGTTTATCAATGGCGAAAAAGTGGTGGTCAGCAGTCCGTTAGAAGCACAGAAGCTGGGCATCGGGTTTGTCCATCAGGAAATTGCACTCTGCTCTGATGTGTCAGTGGCTGAAAACATCATGATGGCGAAAATCAACAGCTCGGATGGTTGGCTGGTGGATTACAAAACCTTATATCGCGAAGCCTACGAGGTGGTCAGTCAGCTGGCCGATATAGACCCAAGACAGAAAGTGTCTGATCTGACTATCTCTAATCAGCAACTGGTGGAAATTGCCAAAGCTCTGGTGCTGGACTGCAAAATTCTGATCCTGGATGAGCCGACAGCGGCGCTGACGGATCAGGAAACCGACATCCTGTTTGCCATTATGCAGACACTGAAAGCACAGGGGATCAGCATCATTTATATCAGTCACCGCATGGCGGAGATTTTTGAGCAGTGCGACCGGGTTAGCGTGTTTCGCGACGGTCATTACATACATACCAAACGGATAGAGGACACCACACCGCAGGCGATTGTTCAGAGCCTGGTCGGACGCGAAATTGCCAACCTGTATCCGCCGAAATGTCAGGGTCAGGTCGAGAATAATCCTGTGATCCTCGACGTTGAAGGCCTGTCAGACGGGCAGAGATTTAACGACATTGATTTTAAGGTGTACCAGGGCGAAATCTTTGGCGTCGCCGGTCTGATTGGTGCCGGGCGTTCTGAAATGGTCAAGGGCCTGTGCGGCCTGCACACCAAACAGCGCGGCCAGCTGAGATTCAACGGCCAGCCGATCACCATTAACTGCTATCGCGATGCGATAGACAAAGGCATTGTTTATCTCTCGGAAGACCGTAAAGAAGAAGGCCTGTTTCTGGATTTATCCATTGCTGTCAACGTCTCTGCGCTCAAGCTGGAACTGGTGTCTGAGCACGGTCTGATCAGCAAAGATAAGGAATTTGATCAAACCCAGACCCTGACCGACAGACTGAACCTGAAAAGCGGCAGCCTGCATCATAAGGTGTCGTCGCTCAGCGGGGGCAACCAGCAGAAAGTCGCCCTGGCCAAAATCCTGTCGGTGAACCCTAAGCTCATCATTCTTGATGAGCCAACCCGGGGCATTGACGTGGGGGCAAAATCTGAAATTCACAAACTGATCCGCGATCTGGCCAACACAGGTGTCGGCATCATTGTCATCTCTTCAGAATTACCGGAAGTCATCGGCCTGAGTGACAGAGTCATGGTGATGCGCGAGTCGCGTCAGATGGGGCTGCTGACCGGGGATCACATTACTGAGCAGAATATCATGCACCTTGCGTCCGGTTCCGCGGAACTGACGCAGGCAGCCGTACAGGCGTAATGCAGGAGAACATAATAATGACTATTGAACATGTATCTACACCCAGCACTTCGGTTACCGGTAAAAAACGTTCCTTCCGTGATGCGCTGGTGCGCGTCAGTCAGATGCGGGAATTCACGCTGATCCTCATCATAGTGGCGATGTTTATCGGCATGAGCTTTGCCTCACCGTATTTTCTGACCTGGGCCAATATGAAAGCCATGCTGCTGTCGTTTTCCACCGAAGGCATTGTGGTGGTCGGTATGACCATGCTGTTGATTGTCGGCGGGATTGACCTGTCGGTTGGCGCGGTGATGTGTCTGGCCATGGTGTTCGCTGCCAAGCTCTTCATGCTGGGCATGAACCCCTGGCTGGCCAGTCTGGCCTCCATTGGTTTCAGCGGTTTTATCGGCTGGCTGATGGGGCTGTGCGTCACGCGGCTGGGCCTGCACCACTTTATTGTCACTCTGGCCTTTATGGGGCTGGCGCGGGGGGCCAGCATGATCATCACTCAGGGCACACCCATTTCGCTGTTCACTCTGCCGCCTGAATTTAAGTTTGTCGGTCAGGGAACCCTGTTCGGAGTGCCGTTCTCTATCATCATTTTCTTTGTGGTGATCATTATCAGTGACTTCCTGCTGCGTAATGCCAAAGCCTTCCGCAAGATTTTCTACACCGGCAGTAACGAGAAAGCCGCGCAGTACTCGGGCGTCAACACCAACAAGGTGAAGCTGTACGTCACCGTCTTGTCCTCTGCGCTCTGCGGTCTGGCCGGGATCATCTATATGTCGAAATTCGGTGCGGCAACGCCCAACTTCGGGGTCGGGCTGGAGCTGAACATTATTGCAGCAGCGGTGATCGGCGGCGCGAGCCTCAAAGGCGGCGAAGGCACCATCTTCGGAGCGATTCTGGGGATAGCGCTGCTGAGTGTGGTGTCCAGTTCACTGATTCTGCTCGATGTGTCTGTGTACTGGCAGGAGTTCATTAAAGGACTGATCCTGCTGGCGGCTGTGGCGGCGGATCACCATTTGCACCAGAAGTCGAAAGCCAAATCCTGAGAGGGCTGAACCTATGCAAACCACAACGAAAAGCCTGGATGTCTCCCGTCTGGTGAGCAAGGTGCTGTTCTCGCATTACAAAGAGAATCGCAGCCAGGCGGAGATCTCGAAAAGCCTGGATCTGTCACCGGCCAAGGTGAACCGCATTATCCGTCAGGCGCGGGAAGAGGGGCTGGTCGAAATTATCCTCAACATTCCGCACATGGGGGTAATGGAGCTGGAAAAGCAGCTGATGGCACGTACGGGTCTGCCTAAAGCGGTACTTTGTCCGTCCTATGCCGATGATCCTGTCGTTGGGTTTACGCAGATAGCGGAAGTGGCGGCGGAATTTTTACAGGACACCCTGCGTAAGAATGATGTCATCTGCATCAGCGGCGGCAAGGCACTGGCCACCATAGTGGAAGTAATGAAGCCGGTTAAAGGCATGAAGGTGACTGTAGTGCCGGCCACCGGCGGGGTGCAGGGCACGCATTTTACCGATGTGAACTACCTGGCCTCGGCGCTGGCGGAAAAGCTGGGAGGCCGCTCGATGCAGCTTCATGCGCCCTTGTTTGCAGATACGCAATCGGACCGTGACATGCTGATCAACATGCGGGCCACCAAGGAAGTGCTGGAGATGGCCCGGCACGCCGACATTGCGCTGGCGGGCATCGGCGCGGTGGCGAAAGGCGACGAAAGCTATTTTGACTTGCGTCACTGGATCAACGGCGAAAAAGCCCTGGTGGCAGAGAGCCAGTGCAAAGGGGAAGTCTTTGCGCATCTGTATGACCAGTCCGGCTCGGCCTGCATTCCGGCGCTGAACAACAAGCTGGTCGGCCTGTCGCTGGCGGAAATGCGCCAGATCCCGGTCAGTATCGGCGTCGCAGCCGGGGCTGAAAAAGTGATGCCGATTGCTGCTGCGCTGCGCGGCGGTTTTCTCAATACACTGATCACTGATGAATCGACCGCACAGGGTGTGCTCGATGCATATTGAAACACAGAAGAATTGTTAACTTGAGAGGGATGACCATGAACAAAAGACAGTTAGGTTTTTCAGGTATTGATGCCTCGGTGATTGGCCTGGGCACCTGGGCCATGGGTGGCTGGATGTGGGGCGGCACCAATGAAAAGGAGGCCGTTGCCGCGATTCAGGAATCGATCACTTGCGGTGTCTCGCTGATTGACACGGCCCCGGCATACGGGCTGGGCCGCTCGGAAGAACTGGTTGGTAAAGCCATCAAGGGCCAGCGCGATAAAGTGGTGCTGGCCACCAAATGCGGCCTGGTCTGGCACACTCAGAAAGGCAATCATTTCTTCGATGAAGAAGGCAAACCGGTACACCGTTATCTTGGCCGCGATGCTATTCAGTACGAACTGGAACAGAGTCTGCGTCGTCTGGGGACAGATTATATCGATCTCTACATCACCCACTGGCAGGACCCGACCACACCGATTGAAGAAACCATGGCGACCCTGATAGAGCTGAAACAACAGGGCAAGATCCGCGCGATTGGCGTCAGCAATATCAGCCTGGAAGACCTGAAGCATTATCAGCAGTTCGGCACCGTCGATGCGGTGCAGGAAAAGTACAACATGATAGAACGTGAGCTTGAGCAGAGCCTGTTGCCGCATACCCGCGCCACCGGGGTGTCCTGCCTGAGTTATTCCTCGCTGGCACTTGGTCTGCTGAGCGGAAAAATCTCTGCCGACCGTAGGTTTGACGGCGACGATCAGCGGTTGTCGAATCCGTTATTTTCTCAGCCAAACCGTCAGATAGTGCAGCAGTTCTGCCAGTTGGTCACGCCGCTGGCTAACGATTATGGCATCTCGGTTGCGCAGCTGGTCATTGCCTGGACGCTGTCGCAGCCGGGTATTACCTATGCCTTGTGCGGCGCCCGTAATCCGACCCAGGCGGCTGAGAATGCGCGGGCCGGAGAGGTAAATCTGGCTGCTGTGGATGTGGATACCATCAGCACGCTGGTGGCTCAGTCGCTCAGCCAGTTACAGACTGACTGATGTGATTCCCACCCACAATAAGAATCGATAAGGGGAGCAGTATGGCAGGCGATGGAACACAAAGGCGGGAACGATTACCCCAGGATGCGCATTTCGATGTAGTGATAGTCGGTGGCGGTATCAACGGTATCAGTGTGTACCGGGAGTTGTCTTTGCAGGGGGTGAAAGTCTTGCTGGTGGAGAAAGAAGATTTCTGCAGTAAAGCCAGCGCCGCCCTGTCGCGGATGATTCACGGTGGCTTGCGGTATCTTGAAAACGGCGAGTTTGCCCTGGTCAGGGAATCACTGGCAGAGCGGAACCGTTTGCTGGTCAATGCGCCGCATTATGTGCAGCCGCTGGTTACTACGATTCCGATCTTTTCTCGCTGGTCCGGGCTGTTTTACGCGTTGTTTAACTTCACCGGACTGATGGACAAACCCAGTCGCCGGGGGGCGCTGGTGATTAAACTGGGGCTGTGGTTTTACGACTTTTTCACCCGTCGCGATCAGCGTCTGCCGAAACACCGTTTCTTTTCGCAGTCTGAAACGGCAGCACGCTGGCCACAGTTCGATTCTGCCGTCGCCTGCAGCGCCGATTATTACGATGCTTGGATCAGTGCCCCTGAGCGTCTGGCAATGGAGGTGCTGAGCGACACGGGCGATCAAAGCAGCAGTCTGGCCTGTAACTATACCGAGCTGCTGGCGCGGGACGGTCAGCGTTTTACCCTGCGTGACACCCTGACGGGGGAAACCAGCACGATCAGCGCAGACAAACTGGTCAATGCCACCGGGGCCTGGGTCGATCAGACCAATGATCGTCTGGGACTGGCCTCGGGCTATCTGCAGGGCACCAAAGGCTCGCACATTATTGTCCGCCACTCTGAGTTACTGGCCGAGCTGAACGGGCACATGGTGTTTTACGAGAACCCGGAAGGGCGGGTATGCATTCTGTTTCCCTACTACGGCAACGTACTGATCGGCTCGACAGACATTCCGGTGGCAGATCTGGATGCCGTGACCTGTACCGGTGAAGAAATTGATTACATGCTCGACTCACTGAAAGCCGTGTTTCCGGCACTGGTGATCGAGCGGGAAGACATAGTGTATCAGTTCAGCGGCGTACGCCCGTTGCCGTCGGTGAAAACCTCGACCACAGGGCAGATCCCGCGCAGTCATGCTCTGCGGGTGGACAGCACGGAAGACGGTCAGGTTCGCCTTTATTCTCTGATCGGCGGCAAATGGACGACATTTCGCGCCTTCGGGGAAGAAGTGGCCGATCAGATCTTATCGGATATGGCGCACACCCGCCGGATCTCGACCGCCGACCGGCCCATAGGCGGCGGCAGGGATTTCCCGCAGACAGATATTGAACGCAAAGCCTTTACTAAAGCAGCCCATGCCCAATATGCCCTGAGCGAAGCCAGAGCAGAGATGCTGCTGCAACGTTACGGCACTCAGTGCCTGGCGGTGATGGCATACCTGAGCGCCGGTGAGGATACGGTGCTGACCAGCCTGCCGGCGTACACCAGGCGCGAGCTGATGTATCTGATTGAACACGAGGCTGTGTGCCGCACGCTGGATGTGCTGCAGCGCCGCACTTCGGTGGCGATTCAAGGACAGATAGACAATCAGGTGCTGGCTGAGGTGACTGAGCTGGTGGCCGCGACGCTGGGCTGGAATGAACAGCAAACGAAACAGGATCTGGCAGAAAGTTGTCGTCAGTTGCAGCTACATCATGGTCTGGCCGTCAGCACTGAGCAGGTTGAGCAAATCTGGACCACATCTTTTTCAGGAGGAAACTATGTATATCAGTAAGAAAGTAAGGATGAACCGGCTGTTTAACAACGGCCGCTGTCTGGACGTGGCACTGGATCACGGGGTGTGTAACGAGCCGTCTTTTCTCGATGGCCTGGAAAACATGGACTCTGTGGTCAGCCAGCTGGTGAAAGCCAGACCGGACGCGATTCAGATGAATTATGGTCAGAGCGACCTGCTGCAAAATGTGGACGGCAAAGACAAACCGGCTCTGGTGATGCGGCTGGATATGGGCAATCCGTACAACACGATTCGCCACCGCCATATGTGGGCTGTGATGCAAAATGATCAGGAGCCGGTACTGCAGGCGCTGCAGATGGACGCGGCTTGCGTGGTGGTTAACCTGTTTATGCTGCCTGATGAGCCGGATCTGTTCCGCCAGTGTGTGGTGAATATCAGCAAAGTGAAAAACGACTGCGACAAATACGGTATGCCGCTGATGATCGAGCCACTGGTGATGCAGCCGGCCAGTTCGGGTAAAGCCTATGCAGTAGACGGTGATGCGGAAAAGATAGTGACTCTGGTGCGTCTGGCCCGCGAAATGGGGGCAGACATCATCAAAGCCGATCCAACGGCTGATGCGTCGGAATTCCACCGTGTGGTCGAAGCGGCGCGTTGTCCTGTGCTGGTTCGCGGCGGCGGCAAAGAAGATGTCGAAGTGGTCTTTAGCAAGGCGCGTCAACTGCTGGATCAGGGCGCATTGGGCATGGTGTATGGCCGGAATATTTACCAGCACCCTAACCCGAGCCGCATCGTGCAGGCCTTCATGGCGATGATCCACAACAACGCCAGCGTGTCTGATGCACTGGCTATTTATCAGCAGTAATTTTTCACTGTCAGCAAGAAAAGGAAGCAAGCAATGACACCATACGTACTGGGTATAGACTGCGGAAACACGGGAATAAAAGTGGCGCTATTTGATTTACAGGGCCGCGAAATCGGTGCGCTGGGTGACAAAGTGGCGACGCATTTTCCTGCACCGGGTTTTGCTCAGTGCGATATGGCAGCGCTGTGGAGTCAGTGCGCGGTCCTGATACGTCGCTTACTGGAAGAATGGGCCGTGCAGTCCGGACAGGTGGTAGCTGTCGGGTGCAGCGGTCATGGTAACGGGCTGTATTTGCTGGATCACGAGGCGATGCCCCTGCTGGCGATCAAATCGCTCGATTGCCGCGCCAGTGATCTGGTGCAGACGATAAAAAATCAGTCCGACTATGAGTTGATTCAGGAGCTCAACCGTCAGGGTGTCTGGCCGGCACAATCGGCCACACTGCTTTGCTGGCTCAAACAGTATCACCCGGAGACATACCAGAGCATCGGCAGCGTCCTGTTCTGTAAGGATTACATGAATTTTTGCCTGACCGGCGAGATATCGACCGAGTACGGGGATCTCAGTGCCTCGGGTTTATACGATTTTTCAGCAGGAGAGGCGTCGGCCGCTTTACTTACTGCATTAGCTATTCCAGAGATGCAGCAGGCGATTCCCGACATCAGGGAATGTCAGGATGTTATGGGCCGGGTCAGCAGGGAAGCGGCGGCGTTAACCGGACTGAGCGAAGGCACGCCAGTGGTCAGTGGCTGTTTTGATATCGTGGCCTGCGCTATCGGCTCAGGGGTCTGGCAAAGCCAGGCCGCCTCTGTGATTGCCGGTTCCTGGAGCATTAATCAGGTGGTGACGGACAGCCTGCCGGGCAGGGATGTTTTTATGGCCTGCCATTTTCCCGGCCAGCGTTATCTGGCGGTGGAGTCGAGTGCGACCTCGGCCTCGAACCTCGAATGGTTCATCTGCGAATTTTTCAAACAAGAAAAACAGCAAGCCAAAACCCACAATGTCGATCTTTTTCAGCAACTTAATGCCATGGTGGCCGACACTGTGATCAGTGACGATCTGCCGCTGTTTCACCCTTACCTCTACGGCGGCTGTGATAATCAGCCGGTGCACGGGAATTTTTTCGGGCTGGCCGGATGGCATAAAAAATCGGACTTACTCTATGCCGTTTATGAAGGCATTGTCTTTGGGCATTTAGAACATGTTGGTCAGCTCAGGCTGGCGGGTCAGCATATCGACACTGCGGTTCTCAGCGGCGGGGCCGCCAAAAGCCCGGTCTGGAGCCAGTTGTTTGCGGATGTGCTGGATGTCGCGATTCAGACCTCCGACTGTAGCGAAGCCGGTGCCAGAGGGGCGGCGATGGCTGCCGCAACCGGTGCAGGCTGTTTCCCGGCTCTGCAGCAGGCGGTAGCCGCTATGGCCAAGCTCAATACGCCTCTTACGCCCAGGCCACAGCAGCAAGCCATTCTTCATCAGCGCTACCAACGCTACCTGGCGGTGTCGAACGCCTTGAAAGGGCTGATGTCATGACTCTCAGATAATTCACTTAATATCAATGGGTTAACTTTGCTGTTTCGGTGGCTGTGCTACCGGAACGGCTTTGCCGATCCTGATGTTCACCGACTTTGCTCACCCTCTCAAAATTGATTTATTTTGATATTTTTTGTCTCATTTTTGTCGGTATGTGCTCTATATTATTAAGATGATTAAAAGGTTGAAAGGATGAAAGGGATGACACAACGAATCGTAATGCCCGGCCTGATGGAAATCGGGGCTGGCGCGCTGGATAAAGTGGCAGACATGCTGAAACTGCTGTCTTGCCGTCAGCCATTGATTATCAGCGACCGAGTGATGTCTGAGCTGGGTTATGTACGCCGGGTTGAAATCGCACTGGCGGCGGTAGGGTTGGAGTGCGGTGTCTTTCTGGATACCGAGCCGGAGCCGACTGAGGCCTCTATCCTGCCGGCGGTTGATCAGGTGGTGACAGGCCAGTTTGACTGCCTGATTGCACTGGGCGGCGGGAGCGCCATCGACAGCGCAAAAGCCATTGGTCTGCTGGCACAGCACGGCGGTCAGATGCGTGACTACAAAGTACCCCATGTGGTGACAGAAGCCATCTTGCCCGTGATTGCGATTCCGACCACAGCAGGCACGGGATCGGAAGTTACCCGGGTGACCATCATCACAGATCAGGACACAGACGAGAAAATGCTGTGCATGGGGCCGGGACTGATCCCCCAGGCGGCTATCATCGACTATGAGCTGACCCTGTCGGTGCCGGCCCGTATCGCTGCCGATACCGGGATTGATGCGCTGACACACGCCATTGAAGCTTATGTCAGCGCCAAAGCCGGGGTGTATTCCGATCAGCAGGCGCTGTCAGCCATGCGTTTGATAGCCCCGAATCTTCGCGAAGCGGTGAACACCCCTGGCAATCATGATGCGAAAGAGAAGCTGATGCTGGGAGCCACACTGGCCGGTATTGCGTTTTCCAACGCGTCTGTCGCACTGGTGCACGGCATGAGCCGTCCGATTGGCGCCCATTTCCATGTCCCGCATGGCATGAGCAATGCCATGTTATTACCTGCGATTACCGAGTTTTCCATTCCGGCCAGTCTGACGCGTTATGCCGACTGCGCCCGCGCGATGGGGCTGGCTGATGACATCGTCAGTGACGAAGAAGCCGTGCAGCGTCTGATGTCTGAGCTGACTCAGCTAAACGCCGATCTGCAGGTGCCGGCCATGTCGGATTTCGGGATTGACCGGCACCAGTATCATGAGCTGCTGGACACCATGGCGGAGCAGGCGCTGGCATCGGGTTCACCGAATAATAATCCGCGCATTCCGAGCAAGAATGAAGTGATTGAACTGTATAAAAAGGTATGGAGTTAATGATGATTGGAAATTACATCAACAGTGAATTAGTGCCAGTGACCTCAGATCGCAATCTGCCGGTCACGGATCCGGCCACCGGTAAAGTGATCGATCAGGTTGGCCTGTCCAGCGTGGCGGATACCGAGCAGGCGATTACCAGCGCGGAAGCGGCATGGCCGGCCTGGGCGCAAATGACACCGCTTAATCGCTCGCGCATCCTGTTTCGCTTCAAAGCCTTGCTGGAACAGAACATGGACGAGCTGGCAACACTCATCAGCCGCGAGCACGGAAAAGTACACAGTGATGCGTTGGGCGAACTGACCCGCGGGCTGGAAGTGGTCGAATTTGCCTGCGGCATTCCCCATCTGCAAAAAGGCGAACACAGCCGTAATGTGGGCACAGATGTGGACTCGCATTCCATGCTGATGCCTTTGGGCGTGTGCGCGGGGATCACCCCCTTTAATTTCCCGGTCATGGTGCCCATGTGGATGTTCCCAATTGCACTGGCAACCGGCAATACCTTTGTGCTGAAACCGTCAGAGAAAAACCCGTCCGCGGCACTGAGACTGGCGGAATTGCTGACCCAGGCCGGATTGCCGCCAGGGGTGTTTAATGTCGTGCAGGGCGATAAGGAATCGGTGGATGTGCTGCTGAGCGATGCCAGAGTCAAAGCAGTCAGTTTTGTCGGCTCGACACCGATTGCGGAATACATCTATTCACAGGGCTCGGCACACGGCAAACGGGTGCAGGCACTGGGCGGTGCGAAAAACCATCTGGTGGTGATGCCGGATGCGGATTTGGATCAGGCGGTTAATGCGCTGATGGGCGCCGCCTTTGGTGCGGCCGGAGAACGCTGCATGGCGATTTCTGTCGCGGTTGCCATTGGTGACGAAGTGGCCGATAAGCTGGCAGAGAAACTCACAGCCCGGATTCGTGAGTTACGGGTCGGGCCGGGCTATGGCCAGTCGGTTGAGAACGAAATGGGGCCGCTGATCACAGACGATCACATGAAACGCGTGAGCAGTTATATCGACGCCGGGGAAGCCGAAGGCGCCACGCTGCTGGTGGATGGCCGTGATTATCAGGTTCCCGGCTTTGAAAACGGTTATTACGTTGGCGGCACTTTGTTTGATCATGTCACCCCCGGGATGACAATTTACCGCGAAGAAATTTTCGGGCCAGTCCTGTCAATGCTGCGCGCCCAGTCGCTGGATGAAGCCCTGACGCTGATCAATGAACATGAATTCGGGAACGGCACGGCGATTTTCACCGCCGACGGGGAAGCCGCGCGCCGGTTCAGTGATCAAGTGGAAGTGGGCATGGTGGGTGTGAACGTGCCGATTCCAGTGCCTATGGCTTTCCATTCTTTTGGTGGCTGGAAGCGTTCCCTGTTCGGGCCGCTGCACATGCACGGCAGCGATGGTGTGCGTTTCTTTACCCGCATGAAAACCATCACCACCCGCTGGCCGAAAAACCAGCAGCAACAGGCTGACTTTGTCATGCCGACCATGAAATAACACCTCAAAAGAGCGGCTTCCCAATGCAGGAAGCCGCCTCAATAATAAGCGGCTTTCCGCCGCGACTCAGTTGGCGAAGTTTTGCAGTAATCACGATAAATCAACCCTACTCACTAACCGAGGTTGAGGGGCGGTCTCTGAACAGGCCCCATGCAGTTCAATTCTGCGCTAGTGATACAATAAATCATGGAGATCTTTCATGGCTGCAATACGGAAGCGATCTAACCGCTACCCCGGCATACGACCTGTGCTGGGCATGCTTGCCTCGCTCGGACTGAGTGCGTCAGTAATGGCGGCACAGGGGCCGGGGCTGGGTAATCTCAACTACAGTACAGGCGAAACTTTCACTCAGGTGTCTTACCCGCTGGTGGATGACACCACCGGATTTCTGCCGCCGGATTACCCCGGCAGAAAACATTATGGTGTGAATGTCATGACCATGCTCAATGGTTACATGGTGGGTATTTTTGCCCCTGACAGCGGCGGCGGCCCCGGTGGCTGGATTGCGCTGGACGCCTCAGACCCGACCAACCTGTCTTTGGTCAAGACGGTCTATGAACCCGATACCAGTAATCAGTACCGTACCGGTAACGGGCTGCGTACCTCGGAATTTCGCGAGCCGCATTCTTTTGGTCTGAGCGAAGGTAATCTGATTGCCATCCAGACAGGGAAAGGGATTGAAATCTGGGATTGGTCTGATGTCAATAATCCTGTTCAGGTCTCCAAACTGCCCATCTCAGGGGTGAACTTCGGGGATTATAATAACGTGTCCTGGCAGCTGTTCTGGCAGGCACCTTATTTGTATGTGGCCCGTGGTAATGCCGGGTTAACCATAGTAGATACCAGCAACGTCAGTAACCCTTCGATAGTGAAAACCATTCCAACCTCGCAACTGGGCGGTTTCAATATCGGTCCGGTCTTTGTGGTGGGTAACAAGATGTTCCTGTCGAGCATGGAAACCACCGCCGGTTTTTCTATCCTGAACCTGGATGATCCGGAAACCCCGACGCTGGAGAAAACCCTCAGCTCCCTGCCGGAGAAATATTATGCCTCATGCTGGGACGGTAAATATGCCTTCTTCGGCGCCCGCTCTACCGCGGACAAGCTGAGAATTTACGATACAACAACAACGCCCATGACACTGGTGCACGATCAGCTGTCCGGGTTCCAGAATCTGTACTGTAACGTGCAGGATCATAA
Source organism: Photobacterium arenosum (assembly GCF_014841115.1). Classification (GTDB taxonomy): domain Bacteria; phylum Pseudomonadota; class Gammaproteobacteria; order Enterobacterales; family Vibrionaceae; genus Photobacterium; species Photobacterium arenosum. The sequence continues at coordinate 637,375 of NZ_JACYTP010000001.1, read as the reverse complement.
GCTGTTTCTCGGCAACCAGGACGATATCTCAGTCTTGGATGTCAGCAATATCAGCAACATACAGCTATCAGGCAGCGGCTCGCTCAATGCCGCCGGCGGCGATACCGACCATGGTCAGGTGTTCCCGTTCGGCAATATGGTCTGGGTCGGCAATGATCACGGCACCGGCAGCGGTTTAATCGCCCATCAGGCCGGGCCAGACAACACGCCTCCGGCGATTGTTCACAGCAGTCCGGCTATCGATTCAACGCTGCAACCCCGTTCGTCCCGGGTCGGTATTGTCTTTTCCGACAGCCTGCTGATGGAGTCGGTCAACAGCAATACCTTTACCGTGACCAAGCTGGGCAGCAGTACCCCGGTCAGCGGCACCTACAGTGTGAACTTAGGGTTTGCCAACTTCACACCGGATAGCCAGTTAGATGCCGACAGCATTTATGTGGTTGAAGTAGATGGTATTGAAGACTTTGCCGGTAACCCGCTGCCTGCGACCAGTTACCGTTTCTCCACCGGCTCTGTGGTGGGTCATGATATTACACTTGGCAGCACGGCTCAGGTTACGCTGGGTACGCCCATTTCCTTCTCAGCCTCGGCTTCTCCTTTGCTGGGCGGTAATCTGGAGTATTCCTGGGACTTTGGTGACGGCACACCGCCAACCGCATTTTCCAGCAATGGCTCGGTCAGTCACACTTACAGCTCGCCAAATCACTGGAATGCCATTGTGACTGTACGAGAATCTGGCTCACTGACCACAAGCAAAACGCAGCAGCATACCGTGTACAACCCGTTGACGCTGAACACGCCCACGACGGCCAGCACCATAGTGAAAGATGCCAACCGGGTGTACGCGGTCAATGAGGATAACGGCACCGTCTCGGCGATCAGCCAGGTCTCGCCGTTTGGTAAAGTGTGGGAAACCCAGGTCGGCGAGAAACCCCGCACCCTGGCGATTGCCCCTGATGGCAACCTCTGGGTGGCGAATCAGGACAGCGACAACATCAAAGTCTTGTCTGCCACCGGCAGCGTACTGCATACCATCGATCTGCCGCGCGCCAGCCAGCCGCATGGTGTGGTGTTTACACCGGATGGCAGTGCCGCGCTGGTCACTTTGCAGGCAACCGGTGAAGTGGTCAAAATCAATCCGTCGAACCGCACGATTACCGGCACGGTCAGTGTGGGCCAGAGCGCCAGAGGGATCGCTGTTGACAGCGATTCGGCCACCGCACTGGTCACACGTTTTATCTCACCTCAGTCTCATGCTGAAGTCGTGGCTGTGCATATCGGTTCGATGTCAGTGGACTCTGTGGTCAATCTGCAGAAAGACACCACCACTGTGGATGGCGAAGACAGGAGCCGCGGGATCCCGAATTATCTCAATGCGGTTACTATCTCGCCGGACGGCCAGTCGGCATGGGTACCGGCAATCAAAGCCAATGTGGATCGCGGTGAATACAATGAGGGGGATCCAAACCAGGCGCTGACCTTTGAAACCACCCTGCGTGCCATTACCTCGCAGATCAACCTCAACACACTGGCAGAAGTCCCCAGCCTGCAAATGGACATGGACGACAGGGCACAGCCCAAAGCGCTGGTGTTCAGCGAGCTGGGCGATTATGTCTACATTGCGCTGGAAGGGCAAAACAGCGTCGAGGTGCGTGATGCCTATTCCCGTGAGCGGGCCAGTGAAATTGCAGATTCAGGTAAAGCTCCACGTGGTTTGGTGAAAGTCGGTAACTTGTTGTTTGTGCATAACTTCCTGTCGCGCACTGTTTCTGTTCATGACCTGTCGCCGTTTGAAAATCAGGGCGAGGCCATTGCCAAGCTGGCGGATATTTCGCTGGTGGCAAATGAAACCATGCATCCGCGCGTTCTGGCCGGTAAGCAGATTTTCTACAACGCCAGCGATGCGCGCATGACCAGGGATGGCTATATCTCGTGTGCCGGCTGCCATACAGACGGCGACAGTGATAACCGTGTCTGGGACTTTACCGACCGCGGTGAAGGGCTGCGCAATACCATTTCATTGCTCGGCCGAGTCGGCATGGGGAATGGCCGGGTTCACTGGACAGCCAACTTTGATGAAATTCATGATTTTGAAAACGATATTCGTCTGGCGTTTCAGGGCGTGGGTTTTCTCGATGATGCGATCTTTGCGCTGACCTCGGACCCACTGGGCGCGAACAAAGCAGGCTACAGTGTCGATCTCGACAATCTGGCGTTTTACGTCAGCAGTCTGAATGCGTATCCACGCAGCCCGTACCGCAATCAGGACGGCAGTCTGACCGCGTCCGCATCGACAGGTAAGACGCTGTTTACCCAAAAAGGCTGCGACACCTGTCACAGCGGGGATTTCTATACCGATAATCAACGCCATGATGTCGGCACCATTCAGGCCTCGTCCGGTCAGGGCAGCGGTAATCCGCTTGGCGGCGTTGGCTTTGATACGCCGACCCTGATTGGCGTCTGGTCAACGCCACCGTATTTCCATAACGGACAGGCCGCGACGCTCAATGATGTGCTGCAAACCGGTTCCCAGCACAGCGTCAGCAGTGCCAGCGAACGGGCCGCGCTGGTCGCTTATCTGGAGCAGATTGAGTACGAAGGGCCGGAGATCGTAGTGCCTGAGCCACCGGCTGAAGCCACAGTGGTGTACCTGAGTGATATGGCAGAAGTGTCATCCAGCAATGGCTGGGGGCCGTTTGAAAAAGACGCCAGTAATGGCGAGGCCGCATCGGATGACGGCGGCACCATTTCCATTGGTGGCACCCAGTATCAGAAAGGTTTGGGTGTGCATGCCGAATCTGAAGTGGTGTACGACATCAGTGGTGGTGATTATACCCAGTTCCGCGCTTTTGTTGGTGTCGATGACGAAGTCGGCGGCAGCGGCAGCGTAGTGTTTGAAGTCTGGGTGGATGGCGTACTGAGTTATCAGAGCGGCACGCTGACCGGTTCAGACACCGCCAAGTATGTCTCCATCAACCTGAGCCCGGATAACTATGAGCTGAAGCTGGTGGTGACAGGTGCTGGTAACGGCGTCGGCAGTGACCATGCCAGCTGGGGCGATGCCAAACTGCTGCAGTCTTCCGGGCAGAGTCAGTACAGTTATCTCAGCGACATGACCGAAACCGGCGCAGTGACCAATGGCTGGGGGCCGCTGGAGAAAGACACCAGCAATGGCGAAGAGCTGGCTAATGACGGCAATCCGATCACGATTGGCGGTGCGGTCTACAGCAAAGGGCTGGGTGTGCATGCAGATTCAAGCGTCACTTATACCCTGGTGGCCGGTGAATATGACCAGTTCCAGGCGGTGATTGGTGTGGATGATGAAGTGGGCAATAACGGCAGTGTGGTGTTTGAAGTCTGGCTCAACGGCAGTCTGGCCTATCAGAGTGTCACGCTGACCGGCAGCCAGGGACCGGTGAATGTGAATCTGCCGATCCCGTCCAATGTCACTGAGCTGAAATTGGTCGTCGGCACCGCGGGTGATGGCAATGGCTATGACCATGCGAATTGGGCTGATGCGCGGTTGAGGTACGCGAACTAGCGACATTTCTTTAGGGGAGGGTGGGTTGGCTGACCACCCGTGTTGCCCGGACTCTGTAGTGAGTTCGGGCATTTTTTATTTGCCGTAAATGCAACAATCCGTCATTCCCGCGCAGGCGGGAATCCAGACAGCGAGTGTATTTCTAAAGATTGTGCGGGTATGTCGCGCTTGGGTTCAGTGGCAATCTCACCATTTATTGATGCGCGCCAGACACTCTTTGTTGGCCCAAAGCGTGTCCAGAAATGCCTTTTGATTCTTTGGTGTTGTCCGGGACGGTTGTAGGCGCTCCCGGCGCCGACAACCTAAAAATTCGTCCTGAATTTTTCCCTGGGGGAGTGGTTTCTTTTTATGCCGTAAATGCAAAAAACCGTCATTTCCGCGCAGGCGGAAATCCAGACAGCGAGTGCATTTCTAAAGATTGTGTGGGTATGTCGCGCTTACGTTTAGTGGCAATCTCACCATTTGTGAATGCGCGCCAGACACTCTTTGCTGGCCCAAAGCGTGTCAAGAAATGCCGGTTAGTTCGCTGGTGTTGTCCGGGTCGGTTGTAGGCGCTCCCGGCGCCGACAACCTAAAAATTCGTCCTGAATTTTTCCCTGGGGGAGTGATTTCTTTTGATGCCGTAAATGCAAAAAGCCGTCATTTCCGCGCAGGCGGAAATCCAGACAGCGAGTGCATTTCTAAAGATTGTGCGGGTATGTCGCGCTTGGGTTCAGTGGCAATCTCACCATTTGCGAATGCGCGCCAGACACTCTTTGCTGGCCCAAAGAGTGCCCAGAAATGCCTGCTTGTTCGTTGGTGTTGTCCGGGCCGGTTGTAGGCGCTCCCAGCGCCGACAACCTAAAAATTCGTCCTGAATTTTTCCCTGGGGGAGTGATTTTCTTATGATTTTTGGGGTGCTGTGGCTGGAGGTTTGCGTGAGGCATGAAGGTATGTCGCGCTTGAGTTTAGTGGCAATCTCAGCATTTTCGAAGCGCGCCAGACACTCTTTGCTGGCTCAAAGAGTGCCCAGAAAAGCCTGCTTGTTCGCTGGTGTTGTCCGGGTCGGTTGTAGGCGCTCCCGGCGCCGACAACCTAAAAATTCGTCCTGAATTTTTCCCTGGAGGAGTGGAAAGGTTAGATCCAAGTTTGGAATCGCCCCTTTATCATTTAGAGTAAAACATCATTCACATTGCGTTTTCGTTAACTTGCCTTAGTAAAGGTTATGCAAAGTGACATGTGAATACTTAACACGTCGACCTTCTGTTAGAACTATTAAAATCTGCTCTGCACATGAATAGTGTTAGCTAAGTCACTCAAGTAAGCTACCGACAGAGTTACCTAATCCATATCAAATAGTTAGAATATGTCTATTCAAGTAGGTAGAGGTAGGATAATGCATGTATTTAAGTAACTTAAAAGCTGAAGGTTTCCGGTGTTTTGGCAAAGAGTTTAATATCCAACTAACCGATGGGTTAAACGTGATAGTGGGTGAAAACGGAGCGGGAAAAACCGCTGTCATAAACGCAATTAGGCAACTATTTCATGACTCTGAATCAGGTAGATATAGCGTAACTAGTGATGACTTTTTCAGCCCGTTTGTGGCGGAAGGGAAGACCGCAACATCTTTATCTATTTGCGCTGAATTTGATGGGCTGGATGTAAAAGATAAAGTGGCCTTTCTACCATGGGTTGGAGCTTCAGATACAGCTTTATTAAACTTACAAGCTGAAAAAAAGGAAATACGTGGTCGGTTTAAAAAAGTTATTTGGGGAGGTACTGCAAAGAGTTCCCAATTTGACCCTGAGCTATTGGAGCTAGTCCAATGTATTTACTTGCCACCGCTAAGGGATGCTGAGTCAAAATTGTCGAATGGTCGTCAGTCCAGATTATCCAAACTTCTCAAGGCTCTGAATCGTAAACAACTAAAACAGTGCAGAGAAGACGGGGAGTTACATCCTCTTGAAGCAAGCCTAAAGGACTTCAACGAATCTTTAGCTACTGATGATAAATTGAGTATTAAGGATGCCAATAAGCTCATAACAGAAAACCTGACGAAAGCTATCGGGCATCACTTCGGGCAAAAAACCAGTATTCAGTTTGCAGAAAGCGATTTTACAAAAATTGCAGAAAGTCTAACTTTAATGTTCTTCCCTGACTTGTCTGTAGAGGACCAATCACTGTTTCGTGATCTTAGCCAAAATAGTTTGGGTTATAACAATCTACTATACATAGCTTCAATTATGGCTGAGCTTACGTTAGATGACGAGGACGAAGAGCAACCTCTATTTAAGTTACTACTTATCGAGGAGCCAGAAGCACATTTACATCCACAATTGCAAATTAGGTTGTTAAATCACTTAAAGTCAGTAGCAAAACAAAACAAAAATGTTCAAGTTATTGTAACTACGCACTCAACAGTTTTGGCTTCTTCAGTTGAACTTGAGTCGATCATTCATTTGTCGAAATTACCAACTCCGGTAGCGACACCGTTACGAACCTGCGGGTTACCGGAAGCAAGCAGCCAATTCGTCAACCGTTGGCTTGATGTAACAAAGTCTAATTTATTATTTTCTAGTGGTGTAATCCTTGTTGAAGGGATTGCTGAACAAATGATTATTCCGGCTTTGGCAAAAATAGTTCTAAAAGAACAGAAAGAAGGGCACAAGAATCTTGAAGACTTAGGGATCTCAACGATTAACCTTAATGGAATCTACTTTAAGCATTTTATGCAGCTATATTGCAACGTTTCAAAGCCAGATGATACCGAAGAAGCAGCTTTTGCAGAAAGTATTCCGGTCAGGTGTGCCGGAATAACTGACCGAGATCCACCAAAAACTATAAAGAAAAAAGTACCTGACCCAGAAAAAGACGGGGAGGATAAAGAGGTAAGCGAAGATTTCCTTCCTTACGAGGGGAATATGCACTCTGGGACCAACCATGCCATTGATCTCGTAAACTCTATCAACAAATCAACTAATTCACGCCTTTATGTAAGCAAATATAAGACACTAGAATATGACTTAGCCATGGAGGGTAACAATGCATCTTTAATGTCCGAAATTATTGCTTCTCTGTGGCCCGAGCCTCCCAAGAGGAAAAGCACAGTAATTACAGAGTTTACGGAAATGTCGAAGCAAGATTGGACTAAAAAGCAACCACATGAGGTTGCCGAGGCCGCTCACAAAATCCTGAAGAAAATTGATGACGACAATATTGGAAAAGGGCTATTTGCCCAAGTGTTGACCGACAGAATCCAGTTAAATGGATATGATTTTTCTGTTCCTGAATATATCAAAAAAGCGATTATGTGGGCTTCATCGGTAGACTTCGAAGAGGAAGAGTGATGGAACTAGAGTTTACCGACGAGCAGCTTGATTATGTAAACTCAAGCGTTGAAGAACATACTTTCTTAGAAGCTTGCCCCGGAAGTGGTAAAACCGAAGTGGTTGCAGCGAAAGTAGCTAAGGAAATCAGTTCTTGGAAGAAGAGACCCGGAGGTCTCGCAGCACTTTCATTTGCCAACAGTGCAACTGATGAATTAACAGTCAGGGTATCTAAGTATCTTCCCTTTGGCCGAGGCATCTTTCCTCATTTCTTAGGCACATTTGATAGCTTTATCTACAAAAACATCGTTTCTCCTCTATCAACAGAGCTAACAAATTATGTTGGGGAAGGAGGTGATGCATCTATTCGTATAATCGAGCCAACAACACATATAGGCTATCGAACTACATACTCATACGCCAAAAGAGGAAGAATATACGCAAACCGCTACTCGCTTGACTTAAAGAATAATAAGCTGATATTTGATTCAGGCGATTCTGTTTTAGATAAAACGCTAGGCGCTCTAGCGCTAAGTGATTGGCAGGTTAAAGATTTCATTCAAGCCAAAGTTAGAATGCTTCAGGGGGGATTTGCAACCTATAGAGATATCGAGTGCTTGGCTTTAGAAGTGCTCACAAATGAAAAATATCAGAACTTCGTCAAATTGTTGGTTAAGCGGTACCCACTGTTCATTATAGATGAATGTCAGGATTTATCAGAAGCACAACTTCTTATCTTTCAATCGCTTGCTGATAATGGAGCAAAACTTCATTTTGTAGGAGATCTTCACCAAGCAATCTATGGATTTAGAGATGTTGATCCAGCTAAAGTTAAAGATTTCGTAAAGGATAATAACTTTACCTGTTTGCAATTGACACGTAATTTTAGAAGTTGCCAAAACATAGTAAGTCTTTGTGGGAAGCTCACTGGCCGTGGGAATATAATTGGCAATATGAGCTGGCTTAAACCAAGATGCTTGGTACTTCAGTACAATAATTGCCCTACAGAACTAATAGAAACTTTTGATGAAAAATGTAGTGGTTTTAACAATACTGTAGTCGTATCTAGAGGGCACTCTATACTCAATAAATTCCAGACTTCAGTCGACAAACCAACTCACATTCAGAATCTGGCCCTAGCTATTAAGCTATACAATCCAAAAGATATGGAAAGGCTCAATCAGTCTTTATTGAAATTCTCAGAGTTTCTTCGTTTTCATTTAAAAGAAACTTGCAAACCAAACAGCTTCAACTGCCCTCAATCTATTGCTTCAAACCTTTCTTGGCGAAAATTTTTAAATAATTCATTAAGTTACTTGATTAACAATGGCTTACAGAATGTTGATGTTCAATGGTCAGATTGGACAAAGGATGCAAAAACTTTGATTCGCTCTCTCCCAAAGCAAAGCTTTTGTTCTGAAGGTATTACAAGCATATTAACTCCATTGGAAAGTGTAAACTTAGTATCGCCGTCTGGTTCTGCCAAACTCGAAGTTGCCTCGTCATTGGCTGTGACTAATAAGCCATCGTTCCAGTTTGCAAAAAGAACGATTCATGGGGCGAAAGGAGAAACTCATGGTGCCACCATAGTTATATCCTCTACTCGCTCTGGAGGTGACTCTCATTGGAAAGATTGGCTCAAAGACCCTGAGAGCGAGGCTGCTAGATTTGCTTACGTAGCATCATCAAGACCAAGAGAGCTTCTGATTTGGGCTGTAAAAACTCTGAAGCTACCAGAAAGGAAGCAACTAGAGTCGGTTGGATTTACTATTGTTTGATATTTCATCCTATCGGATAGAGTAGTGGAAAAGGGAATTTGGCCAGCTACATGTAAGGGGGCGTATGGTTGTAATACTTGAAATAATCCGAAAAGTTAGAATGCTTTATGGATCGTAAGTCACAATTGTCCAAAAGCGAGTTTGCTAAATTTTCACACATCCCCAGGGAAAAATTCATGGATGAATTTTTAGGTTGTCGGCGCTGGGAGCGCCTACAACCGGCCCGGACAACAGCAACGGACAAACAGGCATTTCTGGGCACTCTTTGAGCCAGCAAAGAGTGTCTGGCGCGCGTCACACCATGGCGAGGGAGGCACTGAACTCAAGCGCGACATACTCACTCAATCTTTAGGAATGTACTCGCTAACTGGATTCCCGCCTGCGCGGGAATGACGGCTTTTAGCATTGACGATATATAATAGGAAATACAAAACAAGGGAAAAATTCATGGATGAATTTTTAGGTTGTCGGCGCAGGGAGCGCCTACAACCGGCCCGGAAAACAGCAACGGACAAACAGGCATTTCTGGGCACTCTTGGGCCAACAAAGAGTGTCTGGCGCGCGCCACACCATGGCGAGGGAAGCACTGAACTCAAGCGCGACATACCTTCATGTCTCACTTAAAGCACCAGCCACAGCACCCCAAAAATCACAAAAAAACCACATCCCCAGGGAAAAATTCAGGACGAATTTTCAGGTTGTCGGCGCCGGGAGCGCCTACAACCGGCCCGGACAACACCAACGAACAAGTCGGCATTTCTGGGCACTCTTTGTGCCAGCAAAGAGTGTCTGGCGCGCGTCACACCATGGCGAGGGAAGCACTGAACTCAAGCGCGACATACTCACTCAATCTTTATGAATGTACTCGCTAACTGGATTCCCGCCTGCGCGGGAATGACGGCTTTTAGCATTGACGATATATAATAGGAAATACAAAACAAGGGAAAAATTCAGGACGAATTTTTAGGTTGTCGGCGCCGGGAGCGCCTACAACCGGCCCGGACAACACCAACGGACAAACAGGCATTTCTGGGCACTCTTTGTGCCAGCAAAGAGTGTCTGGCGCGCGTCACACCATGGCGAGGGATGCACTGAACCCAAGCGCGACATACCAGACAGACTTTAAAGGGAACACACCCCACTTCCCGAACCTTATATTGATCACCCAGAATGAACCGTATAACCTGACCTGAAACAACACTATATGAATAAACATGAACACAACTAAGCCCATTACCCGAAAAGAAAAAGGCTCGACGATTGAGCGTGTCTTACGGATTTTATCCTTTATTTCCGAGCACGAAGGTCAGTACGATCAGAATGAACTGGCTGAGGCGATGGATCTTCCCAAACCAGCTACTGCAAAACTCCTTGTGCAGTTGAAAGAGCTCGGCATTCTGCGCGAGAACATGCTGAGAAAAGTGATTGCCGGCCCTGAATTCCGCCAGATGGCGCTGGCCGTGCTGCGCAATAAGGTCTTTGAATCGCAGCGCCTGACGGTACTGGAAAGACTGTCGGCGCAAATTGGTGAAACCTGTGGCATCTCTGTGCCGAACGGCATCGAAATGCTGTACTTTGAGCGGGTTCAGACCAACTGGCCTTTGCAGATCAGCCTGCCGGTTGGCAGCTCAGTGCCGCTGGCCGCGACGGCGTCAGGCAAACTGTATCTGGCGACTTTGCCGGACGGCGTGCGCCGGGTGATTCTGGATAATATTGCGCTGGAAGTCTTCACCGAGCATACCCTGATAGACAAGGCAAAACTGGAGCAGGAGCTGACCGCTATCCGTGAACTGGGTTATGGCCGCGATAATGGTGAATTCATTGATGGTATGGCCGCGGTTTCCGTGCCGATAGCCCGTGATGGTTTGCTGCTGGGTTTTCTGTTCTGTCACAGCCCTGTGGTTCGTCATCCGTTGCTTGATCTGGAAACTTTTGTGCCGCTGATGCAAGAAGCCGCGGATGAAATTATGGCAATGATGCTGAGCTGAGATTAGCTGGCAACAGCAAAGGGCCGTGTTTATGTCAGTTCTTGAATATAGCCCTGAAGCTGATCCCGGGTACGTTCGAGATCGGGCAGATAAGTCAGTAACTGATCCAGAGATTTGCGTGTTTTCGGGCAGTGGCAAAACAGGGATGCCAGAAATTTGCCGTCGGAAGATTTGACCGGAATAGCCACAGCGACCAGCCCGTCGATGAATTCTTCGTTATCCACACTCACCTGACGTCCGCGGATGATCTTTAATTCCTGCTCCAGCGTATCAGGGTCGGTATGGGTATTTTTGGCCAGTTTGGTCATATCCAGCTGGCCTATGATCCGCTCCCGCTGCGTCTTGGGCAGGGAGCTCAGAAACAACTTGCCGCTGGCGGTTGCCCAGACAGGGGTTTTCATCCCTATGGGTAAGACAATCTGCAGCGGCCAGTTGGTCTGAATTCGTTCGTGGTACACCATTTCATTGCCGTCCGGAATCGCAATCCCACAGGTTTCTTTCACCCGTCGCGACAATCCGTGCAATATCGCCTGAAGTTGTGCTTTTCGCTCGTTGTTGCTGTTCAGGTTGAGGGCAATACGTTTGAGCTCAGCACCGGGGTAAACGTTGCCGCGTTCGTCGGCAGTCAGAAACTGTTCTTCGTCCAGTTGCTGAACCAGGCGATGATAGGTCGGTTTTGGGATCTCAGAATGAAAAATCAGATCCGGCAGCGGAACCGGCTGCTCCTGTCTGGCGCTTTGGGTGATGATTTCCACAATGCGACTGACGGCGTTGGCTTTGTTTTCCATAGCTGAATCCTGCAATTCCTGTTGTCCGGCGATTATAGCGGGTATACCTATTGCCTAAAAGGTTGATGTGGAAACGATTCGCAGAAAATACTGTCGGTATTTCCCTCAAACAGGGACGGCATGACAAAGGTGCGCCCAGAGAGTGGCAACTCACTGCGTTCTTGCTCCGACATGCCATACCAGCCCGTGGTAACAAACAGAATGTCGAGTTTGTCGCCGCCAAAGGTACACCGGGTCGCGTGCTTTACCGGCAGCGCTTCTAGATGAATACATTTACCTTCCGGGTTGTAGATGCTGACAGCGCCTTTATTCCAGTGGCACACGTAGAGATTTCCCAGCGCGTCGGTTGTCAGCCCATCGGGTAAGCCTTCTTGCTCCGGCAACTGAATAAAGACACGTTTATTGAGGACGGCAGTCCAGTCATCATTCATTTGCAGCTCGATAACCTGACCCCGGAACATATTGGCTACGTAGGCGCGCTTTAGCCTGGCGTTAAACGCAATACCATTGGCAACAGCATATCCGCAATCAAGCTGACTGATGGTGTGGGTGTCAGCCCGGTAGCGGTACAGACAGCCATCGGCTTGCTCCAGGTGGCTTTCATTCATGGAGCCAAACCAGAGATCGCCACTCGGGCAATTCACCGCATCATTCAGCCGTATTCCGGCCAGCCCTTCGGTTGGGTCGGCGATAAACTCAAAGCCGCTGAAATCCGCATGGCAGCGATACAACCCCGTTTTTGTCGCGGCGAGCCAGCCAGAGCTGGCAGGCGCAATGGCCGTGACCGCGACCGGTACGTCGGTGGCGCTATGGGTTTTTGTTTTCAGGGAATACTGGTGGATGCAGTTGTGCTCAGTATCGACCCAGAACAGGGTCTGCGCTGAGGCCAGCCAGATCGGCGACTCGCCAATTTCGCACGTGATATCAGTCAGGGGTTGAGCCAAGGGGTTGTTCATAATTAATGTCCATATAATGATATTTAAAGTATCAATATAGATTAACTATGGCAAAGGTGAGCTGGCGGTGTGTAAAAAACAAACCCTGCTCACAGAGCAGGGTTCAGGTCGTCTTTTCGCGTGTGAAGGGTTTACCAGCGGTAATTCAGTGTGGCTATCACACTGCGTTCTTCACCGTAGTAACAGTAGTAGTCACAGCTCGACACATAGGTTTCGTCAAACAGGTTGTTGACGTTCAGCTGAGCCTGCCATTGGTTGTTGATGTTGTATTGAGCACGCATATCCCAAACGGTATAAGACGGAATATTCAGCATTGCTGCGCCTGTTGACGTGTGACCGACAGAAGAACCAATGTATCGGACAGCACCGCCAACCGTTAAGTCTTCAGTGCCTAAGCTGGCAAAGTTGTAATCTGCCTGAGCTGAAGCCATGTGACGTGGAATGAGCGGGGAACGTGTCATTTCAGCACCTTCAGAAGGTTTGTACTGACTGTCGTTGTAGGTGTAATTGAACGCGACGCTGACGTTTTCCATTGGTTTGGCGACAGCATCTACTTCTACGCCGCGTGAAGTGACTTTACCGGCCTGAGTCTGGGATCCGCCGTCAATCGATGAAACCAAGCCATTATTTTGATCGATATTAAACCAGGCCAGATTTATATAGCCGTCAATGAACTCTGGTGTGTATTTCACACCGGCTTCAATCTGCTCACCTTCCAAAGGTTTATAAACCTTATTGGTTAGCGGATCGATAGAGGCAATCACTTCGAAAGATTCAGCATAACTGATGTATGGAGACAGACCTGATTCGGACAAATACATCAAACCACCGCTCATAGATAAATGGTTGTCTGAAACATCTTCGTCAGTATTTGCCGTCTTGTTTTCATTATCCACATCAACTTCGTCGAAGCGGGCGCCTATTGTCGCGATCCATTTGCCGTCAAACTTGAACTGGTTTTTGGCATATAACCCAGCTTGCTTTTTGGTGATCAGCGCATGTGTTGCCAAACTCGGATCTGCCGGAGTGAAGTTGCCGTACTCAGGATCGAAAGCATTGATGGTTCCCATGTTTGAACCCATGGTGTTGGGCCATGGATTTTCTTTGCTGTCGTTCTTGTAATACTGTAAATCAAGACCAACCAATAAGGTGTTTTCCGTGCGATCACCATACCAATGTCCTGTGACCTGATTGTCTAGGCTGTATGTGTCTGTTGTGCCATCACGATAAATTAAACCACGGAACAGGTCGGCAGATGTTTCACTGCCAAAGGCGTAAGTGCTGCGCAGTAGAAGGTCTGTATAAGCGTAACGAGCATTTTGTTTCAGGCTCCAAACGTCATTAAATGTATGGCTCAGCTCATAACCCAATGAAATTTGCTTATTGTTATTGATGTCATAATCTGGCTCACCCAAATTTGTTGACGGGTCGATTTTACCTTGTGGGGTATCGATTAATGTACCGTAAGCAGGGAAAAAACCGTTTGTCGGAACACCCTCATCTTCTTTATAGCTGGCAAGGAAAGTAATACTGGTGTCGTCAGACATGTCCCAGGTCAGGCTTGGTGCGAAGTAATAACGGTTATTGTAAGTACCGTCCAATGTGCCATCTCGCTCACTCGCCAGGCCGACAATACGATAACGAACATCGCCATCTTCATTGGCGTAGTCGGAAATGTCGACACCAATACGTTTCAGGTTCCGATTACCGGTTTGCAGCTGTACGTTACCTTCAGGCGTGTCGGTAGGGCGTTTGCTGATGGCGTTGACAACTCCTCCCGGAGGCGCTTCACCATAAAGCACAGAGGCAGGCCCTTTTAGAATTTCAACGCGCTCAAGACCGAATGGCTCCAGTGTCCATACATAGTATCCGGTAGTAAAAAGGCGATTACCGTCTAAGTAAGTTGCAGCATCAAAACCGCGGACTTTAAACCAGTCTGTATCTGTATCTGAACCATAAGGTGCTGAAAGTACACCAGCCTGGTAGCGTAGCGCTTCGTCCAGTTTCTGGAATTGATTCTTTTCCAGATTATCCTGATCAACAACCGCCATGGTACGAGGCGTTTCAGCCAGTGGTGCTTCCACTTTCAATGTTGACGCAGTCACAACGATAGTCTCTGGCTCAGCATCCTGTACGCTGTTCGTTGCTTCATCTGCGAATGCAGGCAATGCGATAGCGAATAAGGAAATCGGCAGAATGTTTTTGTGGCAGATTTTTCTGATTGCCAGCCCAAGCGTACTTAGACTCGGCTTGAAGAATTGTGTCATAACGCGGATACCCAAACGAATGTAAAACAAATTCGAAGTAATAATTATTGTTATTTGCAATTATACTGACTGATCGTCCAGGTTGTGTGACTTTTGTCACTTTTTTAAAGTGGTGTGGCGCTTTGTGAGAATAAAAAATCACTTAATGTCATATTTCTGCTACAAAATACTGGACTTGGTGCATAGTAATGTTTATGGGTGTGTTGGCGAGATACTTAGGGCTATTAAACGACATAATTATTCAATTTGTTTAATAAGATGTGCTTTTTTGAGGCGTTTACCACACGTAATGCTGAAAAAATTCATACTTTGATGACAAAGTGTTCACAATTCACATCGCTATCATTATATTGGTCCAACATACGAAGTAAACGGACTTGTCAGTTATGAATTTATCTATTGCAAGGAAGCTCAGAGTCAGCTTTTTCTTGTTGACTGCGTTGTTTTTAGCCGCCGCAATCATTCTTTATATCCAGATTAGTAAAGTGGAAAGTCATGCTTATTCACTATTGAGTGTGGATATTCCCACAGTGGATGCCAGTCGATCCATACAGCAAAACGCCGAATTTTCATTATCCAGCCTCCGGGCTTATATGCTGGCGGCAGATGAAGCGCGCCAGGAAAGGTACCGCCAACAACTTGACGATGCGTTTACCAAGGTTGATGAAGAAGTCGCCCGTTTACAAAACCATCTGAGTGAAGCGCAGTTTAAGTTAGTGAAAGCTGACTGGGAAGCACTGAAAGCCAGTGAAAAAGCGGTGGCCGCTATGAGCCACACGCCGGAGAACCTGCCCGCGCATACGTTATTGCAATCAGAAGCGGCGCCGTTGGCTGAAGTCGCTTTAGATCAGCTTCAGGGCATGCTTAACGAAGAGGAAAGTAACCCAGTTGGTGACGATCGTAAGCGCCTGATGAAATTGCTGACTGATGCTTATTCGTCGTTATCCAACGGATTGGGTGAATTGCGGGCATTTTTGATCAGCGCTAATCAGGACAATCTGGACAAGTTCGAAGAGTACCTGCGGCATAATAATCGGGCGGTGTCTGAAATTAACCGCAAGCAGGACAGCCTGAGTGACAGCCAGAAAAGTCTCTGGTCGCTGTTTAAAGAAATGCAGGATATGTATTTGCCAATGGCGACAGATGTTGTCATGCACCGTCAGGCACAGGACTGGAATAAAGCCACTTACCTGATGGAAACAGAAACCTTGCTTGCAGTCGAACAACTGGCGCAAACCATTGAAACTGTGGTTAGCGAACAGCAGGTGATTGCTGCAGAAAGTGGAGATGCCATTAGCAGCAGCGTGCAGAAAGTGGTGGCTCTGCTGATTGCCACCAGTGTGATTGCCAGTTTATGTTCTTTGTTTATCGCAACCTGGCTGGGGCGGGATATCGGTTCGCGTTTAAGCCGTGTGGTAACTCGTGCTGAAGAAATATCGCACGGTAATTTCTCAGGTACAGCGCTGGCAAACAAAGGTTCTGATGAAATTGCGGCACTGATCGATGCGGTGAACCGCATGTCCGTCGCTTTGTCTGGCTTAGTCACCGGGGTGTCGACCAAAGCGCACGCGGTGAATGCCAGCATGGATCAGCTGCTTGCCACCAATGCTGACACGGCAGGTGAAGTGAACGATCAGGCGTCGCGGATCAACTCTGTGGCGACAGCAATAGAAGAAATGTCCGCTACGGCCCATGAAACGGCACAAAATACCCAGGCGGCATCTGACGATCTTGCCCACTCGGCTTCCCTGTTGGTGAATGGCGAGCAGGCGTTGGATCAGAACCAGCAGACAGTGACAGAGCTGAATACGCTGGTAGCGCAGGCCAGTGACATGGTTCAGCAACTCAGGGCTGACAGTGATCGTATCGAACATGTCACGGAAGTGATTCAGGGGGTCGCAGAGCAGACTAATCTGCTGGCGTTAAATGCGGCGATAGAAGCGGCCCGTGCCGGCGATTTAGGCCGCGGTTTTGCGGTTGTTGCTGATGAAGTCCGCCTGCTGGCTCAGCGCACAACAGAATCTACGACAGAGATCAACGCCATTGTTGAAGCACTTCAGGCGTCAACACATCAGGTCGTGCAGGTTATCGAACAGAGCCAGTCTCTGGTTCAGGTAGGTACAGAGCATACTGCGACGGCCAATGAGATGCTCAAAGATACGGTTCGCTACATGGAGGTGGTGTCGCAGAAAGTGAGTGATATTGCGGTTGCGACAGAACAACAGTCGAATGTGTCGCAGTCTGTTGCTGAGCTGGTGCACCAGCTGTCATCTTCTGCCGACGATGTGTCCGGCAATTGCGACAATGCCAACCAAACTTCTCAGTCCATTAAATCCCAGGTGGATGAATTAAACAGTGCAATGAAGAAATTTGTCGTCTAGCGATTTTCACTGTCTCGAAAGCAAAACCCGGCAACGGCCGGGTTTTTTGTGTCTTATAAATCAATGGCTTGACGCCGTTCTCTGCGAAGGGGAGTCCATCGGGGCTGTCGTCGCCAATTCACGACGAGCACACAAACCATGCCTTGGCACTTGCCGTAATATAGGCTTCTTCATGCCAGTCTAAGCGCTCTAAGGTTGGCGCTGTCCGAATATCACCTTTGTATTTTTCGGTGACTAATACCCTCACTCTGCCATCGGTGGCATTTCGGACAGTACCACGGTAGGTGTATCCCAGCGTGCTGTTGCGCGGCCTTTCATACAGACAGACATTTTCGCCGACACTGGTATAAATGTGTTCGCTTTCTTCTGTCCAGGCGCCATTCGCAGCCGGTGCTCTGGTTGGCTCAATCAGCGCGGTTGCTGCTGCGGGTGCATCCAGCAGCCTGCGTTCAGCCGTGTAAGGCAGGTAGCCCAGTACAATGGCCGAGCTGTACCATTCGTCGTCCGGTGCGCCATCATTTTCGATCACTTTCAGCGTCACGAATGGGCCGTCGAGACAAAGATCTGCCCATTGATCCGTTCCGCTGATACTGGCTGAGAAGAAAGGGTATTCCTCGGCTGTGTTGGTGTTTACTACGCACCAGGTGCCTGTCTCCTGGTGATTGAGCTGGCCATTATTGAGATCGCAGACCTGCCGGGCCAGATTCTGAAACTGCGCGATATCTTCCGCGGCCTGCTCCGGGCCGTTACTGCAATAACGGTAGGTATAAGAGTAGGCGCTTTTCGGGTAATACTGCCCTTTGTCAACCACGGCACCGTTGGAGCGAACCTCATTTTCGTCAATGAATTCCTGGGCAGTGTCATACATACTGTAATCACTGCTGAATCCCAGCGAGGATAAACTGCTGCATCCCGACAGCCAGAACAGGACTGTAAAAGCCAGACACGCGCGAGAAAAGTGCTTTTGCATATCATCAACACCTATTACCCAAACACATAATTTTTATGACGTTAAGTATAGGTAAGTACTCGAAAAAGTGAAGGAATACAGAGGCTAACAATGACGCGGTATCTTTAATAAGAAAGATACTGCGTCATTTATCACGTTATATATGCGGAAAGGGTTATTTTGCCAGTGCCTGATTCAGCCACTGGTCGAAGTGAGATTTTGGCAGTGCGCCATTGATGGTATCGACCAGCTTGCCCTGTCTGAAGACCATAATGGTAGGAATACTGCGGATACGGTATTGCGCCGCCAGCGCCTGCTGAGCTTCGGTATCAATTTTTACGAAGCGCACCTGTCCGGCTCTCTCAGCTGCGACATCTTCGAAAACAGGGGCAAAACCCACGCAAGGGTTGCACCAGGGTGCCCAGAAGTCGACCACAACGGCTTGTTCACTTTGCAGCACAGCCTGGAAGTTATCTGTGGTGCCTTCTAATGGTTTTCCGTCGAGCAGTGCTTCTTTACATGCGCCGCATACGGCTTTGTCATTAATACGTTCAACGGGAATACGGTTCAGGCCCTGGCAATGCGGGCATCGGGTAGTGATAGTCGACATAATCAATTTCCATCTGTCTCATTATGGGCTCAATGTACTGATTTTATGTCGCTCAGAAAAGAGGGGATCGGGCAATTATTGCAATAGAAAAAAACGATGATGAGGTGGTGACAATTCATGGCTAATGCAAGAGAGCACATTAGCCATGACGAGATCGGTAGAGTTCACTGTGGGTTTTCAGTGTAATAAACCCAGCTCTTTGGCTTCCTCAATGGTTAATCCGCATTCACGGATGTCACGCAGCATTTCGATACGGCGGCGTGCAGCAGCTTGTTGACGTTTATTAGCAGAGACTTTAGCAGATGATGCTGTTTCGTCTTGCTGATCCCACTTGTTAGCGGCATCAGCCATTTCCAGATATTCAAGTGAGTTGATAGACACAATTACCTCCTGAAAGCACTATGCGTCGAGATCAGGCATATCTTTATCAGAG
This sequence comes from Photobacterium arenosum, assembly GCF_014841115.1. Classification (GTDB taxonomy): domain Bacteria; phylum Pseudomonadota; class Gammaproteobacteria; order Enterobacterales; family Vibrionaceae; genus Photobacterium; species Photobacterium arenosum. Next base: position 618,379 of record NZ_JACYTP010000001.1, on the reverse strand, counting down.
CTTTCAGACAGCGTCAAAGCAAAGAAATCGTGCTTTGTGACCAATGGCGTATTTGTGAGATGAAGTCGCTGGCGGGATAAAATTCTACTTTGACACAAACCGTTTTCAGAGTATCTTTCGCCGTTCCAGCCTGAGAAAATGCGGGCTGAATAATGCGCCATCCAAGTGCTAAAAAGCCAGTCCGAAGACTGGCTTTTGCATTTCTCAGGCCGCAATAATCAACGCAGTTGGTCAACGACCACACGTACTGCGGCTAACATGTCCTGACCGAAAGCCAGACTGCGCTCCGGCGACCAGCCGTAAAAGGCATCCGGTTGTAGGTTGTGATCTTTAAATGGCATTTCAACGGTATACGCCAGACACTTAAATTGCTCACCAACCCAAGCGGTACCCATGTTCAGATTGGCTTCGCCCGGTGCATCTTTGTCATAGCCATGTTCATCCTGAAATTCCGGCGTAATCGTCAGCAAGGCTTGTTTAAAGTTGTTTTCCAGCGTGGCGTGGCGCTCATCATAAGAGGGTATGCCTTCACAGCCAGCGACAAAATTGTATGGGATGGCTTCATCACCATGAATGTCGAGAAACAGGTCGACGCCGGTTTTCAGCATACGCTCCCGTACCAGGAAGACCTCCGGACTTTTCTCCATGCTGGGTGTCAGCCATTCACGGTTGAGGTTGATTCCTGCCGCATTGGTCCGCAGATGGCCTCTGATGCTGCCGTCCGGGTTCATGTTCGGCACGATGTAAAAGACGGCACGGTCAAGCAGCGCACGGCCGACAGTGTCGGTTTCATCAAGTAAGCGCTGCAGCAGGCCTTCCATGAACCATTCTGCCATGGTTTCGCCCGGATGCTGGCGGGCAATAATCCAGATCTTCTTCTTACCTTCGCCTGGCTCGCCAATTGTCAGCAGGCTGATGTCATTGTTATCGAGCGTGCTGCCCAGGGTTTCCAGTTCACAGTTGAAGTTCATCTGGGCCTGATGCAGCAAATCCAGGTGTCTGTCGTAGCTGTAGGGGGCAAAGTAGGCGAAATACATGGAGCGCTGTTCAGGAATCACCTTAAAGCGCAGGGTGTCGCCGTCAAATTCAGCCGGGATGCGAAACCATTCTTCACGGTCATAAGATGCTACAACATCGTAATCTTTCCAGCCTTCCGGGTAGGCAGATTTCACTAAATCCTGTAATTCGAAGCCATGTTCAACCTGAGCCTGAGTTTCCAGACGAAAGTGAAACCATTGGTAGAAATCAGACTGGTTGTCTTTTTTAATTCGCAGTTGAATATCACCAGGCTGGTCGGCTTTTACAACATCAATATTGCCGCTTTCGAAGTTACTGAAAATGTTCATCTCTTTAAACCTTGTAAGGTAAATGAAGGCAGAAGGTTAGCACAACTATAGCAAGAGCATAACCTGAGTGCTGTTTGCCGCGGTATCCTCAAGCCGTTAAGCTATATGCACAGTAAAGTAACCACAGAGGTGGCAAGGTTGGGATTACACTATGCATCCCGGGCACTGATAGAAGTGCAGGGAAAAGTACTTCTGGTAAAACGGGTTGGGGAGGCATTCACGTTTCTCCCTGGCGGTCATGTTGATGCCGGAGAAGCGGCAGTGCAGGCTGTCGCAAGAGAAATCCGCGAAGAAACGGGACTCACAGCAGAGATCGGGGATCTGATCGGTATCGCTGAAAATGACTGGCAGCAAAACGGGCAGCATCAAACGGAAGTCGCGCTGGTGTTTCGCGCCCGTCTTGCAGGAATTGATGTGCCGGCAGCTGTTGTTTCAAAAGAACCCCACCTTGAATTTATCTGGGCAGACAAGTTACAACTGGACACACATCATCTTCACCCTGTTGCTTTGCGCGATATTGTCCGTAATGACACTGGTCAGTATCAGGGATTTGTGGCGTCAGACTTAGCTTAGGTGGTGTTTTTTATTGCAGGCTGAGACTAAAGTCATCAGTTAACTTTCCGCCTGGCGGCTTATTGAGCACTTGAACTTTTTTTACTTTACAGCACCACCATCACCACGTATTATTCGCCGCACTTACGGAGAGATGGCTGAGTGGTTGAAAGCACCGGTCTTGAAAACCGGCATACGTTAATAGCGTATCTAGGGTTCAAATCCCTATCTCTCCGCCACATTCGAAGAAACCGCTGAACTATCAGCGGTTTTTTTTCGCTTGAACCTTGGCAAGATGAGATAGGGTGAAGAAGCCTAGACGGGGCTTTTATTGGGTTTCAGATGATGTTTTCCGGGATTTGAAAATCCCTCTATACCTTGTTCTGGCTCCGCCACATTCGAAGAAACCGCTGAACTATCAGCGGTTTTTTTTCGCTTGAACCTTGGCAAAATGAGATAGGGTGAAGAACCTGAATCAAGTCAGCCGAGTACTTCTTCAGCCAGAAGCAAATCGTCAATTCTCCAATCCTGTACTTCGTCTCAATAAGGGACAACACCGCCACCCATGAATGGGTTTTACTCTATTGATAGGTTGATTTAATTACACGGGATCCGTTCTGGGTCGCCGTGGTGCGCCTGCGCCATAAACCATAGTTGGCTGAGCGAGCACTCTGTGCATGTGGTCCAGGCAATGAATGACGCGGAGGCGGGTATGAGCCAGCTAGAGGCTGCATCCATTGATAGATTCAGGGTGCATTTTCAGGGGAAGGTGATAGTCCCCAAAGATGATGAATATGATGAGGTCCGGCAGATCTGGAACGCGATGATTGATCGTAAACCGGCTCTCATTGCTCGTTGTACTTCGGCGGAATGTGTGCTCCAGGCGGTGAATTTTGCCCGTGAGCATGACCTTCTGCTGTCTGTGCGCGGCGGTGGACACAATATTGCCGGTAACGCGGTTTGTGATGGCGGGATCATGATTGACCTGTCATTGATGAAGGCGGTGCATGTGAACCCGAATACCCGCAAGGTGATGGTGGAACCTGGGTGTACGCTGGGCGATGTGGATGCCGCGGTACAAAAATACGGCCTTGCTACTCCTTTCGGCATTAACTCAACCACAGGTGTGGCAGGTTTGACTCTGGGAGGCGGCTTTGGCTGGTTGAGCCGTCTGTATGGCATGACAGTCGATAACTTACTTTCAGCGCATCTAGTCACTGCCAAAGGCACACAGGTAAAAGCCAGCGACACTGAAAATGCCGATTTATTCTGGGGATTACGGGGTGGCGGCGGTAATTTCGGTATTGTAACCAGCTTTGAGTTTCAGCTGCACCCTGTGGGCCCGGATGTGCTTAGCGGGCTGATCGTCTTTCCGTTTGAGCAGGCAAAAGCCGTTTTGACTCAATTTGCCCGCTTTACGGAATCCATGCCAGAAGCGCTGAATGTCTGGATGGTGGCGCGCAAAGCACCGCCCTTACCATTTTTGCCTGAAACGGTTCATGGCAAAGAAATGATCGCGCTGGCATTGTGCTATTTTGGCGATCCTGCTGAAGGTGAAAAACTGATTGCACCCCTGCGCAGTTTCGGTACGCCGTACGGTGAGCATGTCGGTGTACAACCCTATGTCGCCTGGCAGCAGGCATTTGATCCTTTATTGACGCAAGGCGCCCGGAATTACTGGAAGTCGCACAACTTTACCCATTTGTCGGATGAAGTACTGGGTATCCTGATCGAATTCGCCGGCAAATTGCCGTCACCTCAGTGTGAGATATTTATTGGCACCATTGGCGGTCAGACAGAAAAAGTATCACCGGATGCCATGGCATACGCCAGCCGTGATGCACGCTATGTCATGAATGTACATGGCCGCTGGGACAATGCAGAGGAAGATGAAGCCTGCATCGCCTGGGCGCGGGAATTCTTCACCAAGTCACAACCATTCGCCAGTGCCGGGGCATACATTAATTTTCTGACTCAGGACGAAGGTGATCGTGTGGCCTTCGCGTACGGGGAGGCATACACGCGCTTGGTCGCACTGAAGAAAAAATACGATCCCCACAATCTGTTCAGGATGAATCAGAATATCAAACCCGAGTAAGCGAGCGTTGCCGCAAGAGTATACATCGGGCTGATCAATGAGACCGTCCGCAGCGGAGCGGTCTCGGTTTGTTGGCTCAGGCTCTTGTGCGTCAATTAAGTCAAGATCACCACCCCATGCAGGATAATCACGCCTGCAGTCAGTCTGCCTCGTAAAGTCTGATATCCTCTGGGGTTCACTTCACCTTCTGTTTGCCGGATGAGCTTCTCTGTAAACCAGACGGCCAGATAACCCAGTGCCAGTAAACCTATCGCGATAAGGTCATGTTTATGGCCTTGCAGTATGGCCGCCCAGGCAAGCAGCACAAACAGATTGCTTAATATAAGGGCATTGCGGCTGAGTTTATGGGAAATATGGTCAATGGCATTTCCCCACAGGATCCCAGATAAAAAGCTCAGGATAACCGCACTGTAAGCGATGAACATTTGTTGCCCGGACAGGTTAAAAAGGCTGATGTCAGCAACAGCAAGCAGGGCGGTGATGACAAAAGGGACCAGCTCTAAATACCCGAGTTGTTTCATTATGGTGTTGGGTTCTTGCATGCGCAGATCCTGTGTAACCAGTATTGGAATAATCGCTTACTTTGTTGTATTGACTATAGCTTCTGTAAATATTTCTCGCCAAACGCTGTTATGTCTTCTGTAGCGAGAGCCAAAGCCAGGCGCCAGAGCCAGCCAGACAATGCCCAGTATTTGATTTTCAAATACCTGCCAGTGAATCATTTAATTTCAGAGTACTCAGGACAAAACGTATAGTGTCGGATTATCCTGAGTCATGAATTCCGAAATAGTCACACGTAAGCAAAAGGCGCAGTATGAATCCATTTTTATCGCAAGCTATCTCGTTGGCCGAAAGTAACGTGAAACAAGGTGGACGTCCGCTTGGTGCCGTGGTTGTGAAAGACGATACAGTGATCGCGACTGGGGTTAACCGGATGCAGGCTGAGTGTGATCCTACGGCCCATGCAGAGTTGTTGGCATTACGTGAAGCCGGTAAGGCGCTCAAATCCCCACGTCAGGCTGGCTGATGCATTTGGGCCTGGTGGTGATCCCTGTCTGTCTCTACTGGCGATTCAATCCGCGTGACTGCGATCAGGTGATGCAGCCCGTGGCTGTGAGTAGCCGATGATCACAGTGCTTAAACCAGGCGTAAAACCGGTAATTACGTCGCTGAGGAAACGTCATTTCTCAGAGACTCAGCTACAGTTATTTCTACAGAAGAATTTGACGGTTTAAGCAATTGGAGAGAGGCCAGCTATGGCACTGAATATCTTTCCAGAAGGATGTGTTCAACCGTCATTGAACTATCGCATTCACTAAATGGAGAAAAGTAATGAAAGTTCTGTATTCAACAAAAGCAACATCTACTGGCGGTCGTGACGGAGCATCCGAGTCAGCGGACGGTAAACTGAAAGTGAAGCTCAGCACGCCAGCTGAGCTGGGGGGCCAGGGAGGAGAGGGCACCAATCCGGAGCAGTTATTTGCGGCAGGCTATTCCGCCTGTTTTATCGGTGCCATGAAATTCGTTGCAGCGCAGGACAGTATCAAACTGCCTGGCGAGCCGAGTGTGACAGCGCAAGTCGGTATCGGTGAAAATCCTGCCGGTGTCGGGTTTGCAATTGATGTTGAGCTGCACATTTCGCTGCCGGGAATGGATCGTGAAGCCGCCACCCAACTGGCTGAAAAAGCACATCAGGTTTGCCCTTATTCGAATGCAACGCGCGGCAACGTACGCGTCGAGCTGGTCGTCGAATAACATTCATCTTGTTGATGTGAATTTAAAAGGGCTTAAATGGCCCTTTTTTCATTTTCATTGGTCTTCATGGTACTGCACTTTTAACGCGCTGTTTCTCTGCAAACCAGAGTCAGGTTTATATCGGGGCATCTATAAAAAACTATGTCAGTGAAAGCTGTACTCAGTCAGAAAACCTGTTAAAGAAGCGATAGCAGACAGGTACGAACATTAAAATGGCACCAATATAAACGGCCATGTTTCGGCTTTAATTAAGTGACACTCAATATTGAGTGTTTATTTCATCTGTCATGGTTTTATAGTCTGAAAAAAATAATTGGGATCAATATCAACATCCCTTTATTTCTGGCGATTATCTCTGCGCAAAAGCCACTCATCACCCTGTTTCATTATGAGCTTTTTTATAGTGAAAATGACTTTCTTGACCATCAAAAGGCCGGAATGTTATTCGGCTATTGAAATGCTTAATAAGACAACTCTAAACTCTCGCCATCTATTGGTTTTATGGCTGGTTTTTCCCTTTGTCTGAATCTGGCAATCAAAAGGTGTCTGTGATTGACGATGTCATTAATCGCGCGCTGATAAAGAAAAAGAAACGTCAAAAGGAATTGGATCTTGCGAGCAGACCTTCTCTTGAAGAAAGCTTGCGGGCGAAGTTCGATATTCTCGACACGATTACCAAGCCGGGTCGTGGCACTGTGCTGTATAAATTAGCCGATAAAGATGAACCCAATAAAATTATTTGCTGTAAGTCGGTATTACAGCGTGGCAATGACACAGCTGAAAATGCATTGCTGAGCGAGGCAACAAAACTCGAAGTTTGTCAGCATCCCAATGTTGTGAAGTACATAAAAGTCGGGCACGAGTTTTCCACGCCTTACTTCTTCATGGAGTGGGTTAGCGGGGAGAATCTGGCGCAAAAAGTCAGCCGCCATAATCACGGAGGTTTTCGTGCCGACCACATTGCCTGGCTGATTTACCAGCTGGCCGGTGCGCTGGACTATGCGCACACACAAGGCGTGTGCCACCTTGATGTCAAACCCTCAAATGTGCTGATAGGCGCTGATGATGCCGTTCGTCTGGTTGATTTTGGCGCCGCACAATATACCGGTGAAGCTAACACCTATGCGGAAGCCAGCCTGAATTACGCATCGCCAGACTATATCCGCAGCGGAATCGGTCAGCCTGAAGATGATGTGTACTCCCTTGCTGTCATGGCGTATTGCCTGTTTCTGGGCGTAGCGGCAAGCCCGGATATTGGGGTGGTGATAACCGGTCAGAAACGGCCTGTGGTCATTCCGCCACATGCCTGGAAAGCCATTAAAACCGTGATAGGCAAACCACGCAGTCATGGTTTCTCACCGATTCATTTTGCGCAGATACTGGGTCAGATTGACACAGATACGCCGCTGTCTAATGCACCTATTTTTAACAATATGCGTAATGCCGATCTGGTATTAAGCAGAAGAAAACATGATCTGGTAAATGCCATTGATGGTTGGCGTTCATTGGAGATTACCCTGATTTGCGCCACGTTAGTGCTGGTGGCGTTTCTGGTGATCCGACATGCTTATTTTTTTGCCCTGGACAGCTACCAAACCAGTCAGCCAGCCAGTTTTGCTTATGACGGCAAGGTTTTTCAGCCTGATGATACCTCGTGGTACAGCTACCAGTTTCTGAATGAATTCACCTCAGAAACCCCTGAGTTATCAAAGACTGCGGTATCTGTGGTTGAAGAGTATGACCGCAGAAAATCAGCGCAGGAAAAGCAGATTTATCAGCAGATGAGTCCGGTATTTGAGCAGGAAAGAGCAACCAATGCAGAACGCCGCGATCAGTTGCAAGCCATAAAGAATGAATTAATTGTGATGCGCCGGTTAATGCAGGGCGGAAAAGACAGCGACAAAGTTCACATTGAGAAACAGCTGTCGAGTGCGCAGGCGAGAATTAATGCCTTGTTGCAAAACGCAAGTTTATACAGTGAAAACGCAGTGACACCAGAAGAAGCCTTGAATTTACTGGAGTTGGGCGATGTGGTGTTTGCCCGTAAAGCGTTTGAAGCCTCATGGAAAAAAGCAACGGCAAGCGCATATTACTATTCTCACGAAATCCGGTATCAGACTGTTACCAAAATTCTTTCCCGGGTGTCGCAGCTAATGGATAAAGCGCAATTTAAAGATGCAGCCGGGCTGATCGAAAGTGCTCAGCAGGTGTTTCCTGAAAGTAAGGACATCCGAAGCATGGGAGCCTTACTCTATGCACGCCGCGGTGAATACATACTCCGTCAGTCTCTGCAGTCCGATCTGGTGGTCGAAAAAAATATCATTCAGCAGGCCTATCAGGATGTGAAAACCTTCGCGCCAGACAGGGTGGATACCATCAAAGCTCTGCTTAAACAGGACATTGAAGCAAGTCAGGCAACCCGTTTTAAAGCCGGGGCACTCAGTATCAATGCCAATAATGTTACCTCTGTTGTGTTACCTGACTGGGAGTGGGATACATGAGTGAGCTCAATACCCGATTAGATGAGCTGTTGTCACCGATAGGTGCCGGGCTTCCGGTTGGAGAAGATGCCCGTTATGAACTTTGCTATGAGCTAATGGAAGCTGAAGTCAAAAAGTTCGGTTCATTATTTGGTGAAACGGTGGATTGGCAAGTTGTTGAGTTACAGGCTGAAACTGTCCTGTTACAGCACAGCAAAGATCTGAAAGCCATGGCTTACATAACGCGTGCGTGGGCAGAACATTACGGTAGCGACGGGCTGAAAACCGGACTCACTTTGCTGAAATCGGCGTTGGAACAGTATGGCAGTTCACTGTATCCGGCAAGAGCGCGTGGCCGGGATGGCGCGATAGAATGGCTGGATAATCAAATTGAACTGATTGCAGCCAAACTCAGTAATCCTGTTCAGTCTGATCTGCAAGCCTGTGCTGCCTTGTGCCAGGACATCAGTTTTGCGATGGGCGAAGTCTTTGAAGGCTCAGAGGCATCCTTAATCAATGCGCGCAATGCGTTGACTACCAGCAGCAATTCTCTGGGGGAAGTGCCTGCATCACCACAATCCGCAGTGGAACCAGAAAAAGGCCGTATGGCAGGCGGGCAGTCATTTGTGACTGAGCCTAAAGCGGTTGCTCCCCCTGAACCTGTGTCTGCCTCTGCGGCGACCCCGCCTAAAGTAACCCCGCCAGTTCCCCTTGAAAAGACAAGTGTATTGAGCGGCGAGGCGGATAAAAAATCCCTGGATCAGATGGCAGAACACTTACTGCATCAGAGTCCTGAGATGCCGCTTGCCTATCAGGTTGGACGATTTGTGACCTGGATGGCAATTGACGAATTACCGCCTCACGATGCAGAAGGAAAAACACCGCTCAGGTTGCCGGTGAACAAAGATACCTTGTCCGATTACGAGTCGGCACTGGTAAATCAGTCTGCTTCTGAACATTACCGCCGGCTTGAAAAAAGCCTGCGCAATACCCCGTTCTGGCTGAGCGGTCAGCGCCTGATGCACGACATGCTCAAGCAACTGGGATTTACCCAGGCTGCGGAGTCCGTGCGCGAAGAGACGCGGCGTTTTATCACACGTTTAGCCGGTATCGACGCGCTGAAGTTTGAGGATGACACCCCTTTCGCTGATGAAGCTACCCGCCAATGGCTGGCTGAACAGTCAGTCACTTCCGGCTCATCAGGCCATGAAGGACTCGCTGAGCTGCTGAGCGACAGAGGCGATGACATTCTGGAAGGTGCAGAACTGGGACAGCTCCTGGTTTCAGCGTCTTCATTACTGGATGACGCCCAGTCAGGGCGTTCACGATTTCTCTTGCATCTGCAATTGGCCAGGTTACTGCACCACAACGGGCTGCACAGTATTGCGCTGCCGCATCTGGAAGTGATCTGGCCAGAAAGAGAACGCATTAATTTGAGTTACTGGGAACCGACTCTGGATGCCGAACTGGAGCAGTTACTGTCTTTAACGCTGACTCAAATTTATTCACGGGAAGATGCGTTTCCCGCTAAGTACAGAGAATGGCTTGCGGCCGTTCATTAACATATAGCTGCTAAGAAGGACAAGTTATGTCTAAAGATGGTTCAGTCGCTCCTAAAGAGCGAATTAATATCCGATATGTTCCTGCTACAGGTGATGCTCAGGAAGAAGTGGAACTGCCCCTGAGCATGATGGTGATTGGTGATTTCACCGGCCGTGATGACGAGACTCCCATCGAGGATCGTGATCCGATAAACGTTGATAAAGAAAACTTTAATGATGTGCTGAGTGCCTATGCGCCGAATGTCAAAGTTAACGTTGATAACCGTTTGAGCGGCGAAGAAGGCGCTCAGATGGGCGTTGATCTGACCTTTAAAAATATCAAAGACTTTTCACCGGAATCCGTTGCCCGCCAGGTGCCTGAATTAAGCAGCCTGCTGGAACTGCGTGAAGCTCTGGTTGCACTGAAAGGTCCTCTGGGTAACGTGCCTGCATTCCGCAAACGTATCGCTCAGGTGCTGCAGGATGATGAAGCGCGCAGCAAGCTGCTCAGTGAACTGAGCATCAATTCTAATAACGAAGAATAAACAGGTGGCACATGACAACTGAAGCTATGACTCCGGAGCAGGATGCACAATTGGCTGAATCCGGTTCACTGTTAGACAGTATTTTGAACGAAACCCGGCTCAAGCCATCTGATGAAGGTTTTGATGTTGCAAAGCGTGGCGTTGAAGCATTCATTTCTGAACTGCTGAGCAAAAATGTATCCGATAAAGTTGATCAGTCGCTGGTCGATCTGATGATTTCTGAAATCGATCAGAAAATGTCTGCTCAGGTCGATGCCATTTTGCACTCGCCAGAAATTCAGGCCATTGAATCTTCCTGGCGCGGACTGAAGTATCTGGTTGATCAGACTGATTTTCGTGAAAATATTCAGATCGAAGTGATTTCGGCCAAGAAAAATGAAGTCCTTGATGATTTTGACGATGCCCCGGAAGTGGTGAAATCGGGTCTGTATAAGCAAATTTATACCCGTGAATACGGCCAGTTTGGTGGTAAGCCAGTGGGCGCGGTTATCTGTGACTTTAAGATGTCGTCAACCTCACCGGACATCAAACTGATGGAGTACATGGCGAATGTGGGTGCCATGTCTCATGCACCTTTCATTACCTCTGCAGGTCCACAGTTCTTTGGTGTCGACAGCTATGAAGAGCTGCCAAACCTGAAAGATTTGAAATCGGTGTTTGAAGGCCCTCAGTACACTAAATGGCGTGGTCTGCGTGAACATGAAGATTCCCGCTATCTGGGCCTGTGTACCACAGGTTTCATGCTGCGTGCGCCGTATTCTGTTGCAGATAACCCGATTAAGGCGTTTGACTACAACGAAACGGTATCAGGCAGCCATGACCATTATCTGTGGGGTAACTCTGCTTACGCGCTGGCTTCCCGTATTTCCGATTCTTTCGCGAATTTCCGCTGGTGTCCGAATATCATTGGTCCTCAAAGCGGCGGTACGGTGAACGATCTGCCGGTGCATAACTTTGAGTCGATGGGTCGCATTGAAACCAAAATTCCGACAGAAGTTCTGGTGTCTGATCGTCGTGAATTTGAACTGGCTGAAGAAGGTTTTATCGCACTGACGATGCGTAAAGGCTCTGACAACGCGGCATTCTTCTCAGCAAACTCTGTACAGAAGCCAAAATTCTTTGGTAACTCGCCAGAAGGTAAAGCCGCTGAAACTAACTACAAGTTAGGTACTCAGCTGCCGTATATGTTCATTATCAACCGTCTGGCGCATTATCTGAAAGTGCTGCAGCGCGAGCAGATCGGATCGTGGAAAGAGCGTACTGATCTTGAAATTGAACTGAACAAGTGGATTCGTCAGTACGTCTCTGATCAGGAAAATCCGCCGGCAGAAGTACGTGGCCGTCGTCCGTTGCGTGCTGCGCGGGTTGAAGTATCAGATGTTGAAGGCGATCCGGGCTGGTACCGTGTGTCTCTTGCTGTGCGTCCGCACTTCAAGTACATGGGCGCCAGTTTTGAATTGTCTCTGGTCGGTAAACTGGATCAAAACTAAGTAAAGGCGAACGGCAGCTATTGTCGGGTCGAGTGACTCTGAAGTGGTCTGCCGTTCGAAATCTGTCTATGGATAAAGGTTACCGATTACTCGAGCGCATTGAAATGGGCGAAGCAAAGAACAGCTATGATGCTGTGGAGTCGACACAGTTTCTGATTGAGTCGATTCATCATCATCTGGCGGATTTGCTCAATACCCATTCGGGCAATGCAATGATAGCCAAAGATTATGGTCTGCCTGATTTTAATGATGTTTTGGCCGATAAATCCAATATCGTCCGGGAAATCAGAAACAGTGTGAAAGCCACCATCGAAAAGTTTGAGCCAAGATTAGCCGGCGTAGTGGTGAGATATGTTCCCCATACCGATGATCCACTCCAGCTCCGGTTTGCCGTTAATGGTGAAGTTTTTCATAACAATAAGAAAACCAGAATGAACATTGATTTGTCTGTTGGTGTAGACGGCAAGTTTTCAGTGTAGAGACGACGAACATGACTTATAGCAAGTATTTTCAGGATGAACTCTCGTTTCTTAAAGAAGCGGGTTCTGAGTTTTCGAAAAGCCACCCTCAGCTGACTAAGTTTCTGTCGGAAAGCAGCAATGATCCCGATGTAGAGCGCTTATTGGAAGGCTTTGCATTTCTCAACGGCAAATTACGTCAGAAGCTGGATGATGAGCTTCCTGAGCTGACCCAATCCCTGATATCTCTGTTGTGGCCGCATTATTTACGTTCTGTGCCTTCAATGTGCATTGCGCAGATGATCCCCTATGCCGGGAGTGTGTCGCAGAAAAGCACAGTGACGCGTGGCCATGAAATGGCCAGTGAAAAGGTCGATGAGACTCAGTGCCAGTTTCGCACCTGTTACGATGTCGATTTGTATCCACTGTCGATCAATTCCGTGACTCAGCAGAATACCCGCTCGAACAGCCACCTCAATGTCACCTTATCAACCGACACAGGGGTAGAGTTATCACGCATTGGGTTAGATAAATTGCGTTTCCATATTCACGGTGAATTGCATATCTCCCGCATACTGTATCTGTGGTTATTTCGCTATTTAGACAGTGTTGATGTCAATCTTGCGGGAGGAGGAAGTCAGCGTTTACCTGCTTCTTGTATAAAGAAAGTGGGTTTTTCAGAAGATGAAGCCCTATTACCCTACGGGCCAAATTCTTTTTCCGGTTATCGATTAATCCAGGAGTATTTTTCGATGCCGGACAAATTTATGTTCTTTGATGTCGATGGTCTGGAATGGCTCAAAGGTGTACCCAGCCAGAGTACCATGAGCCTGGTGTTTAATTTTTCACGCTCTTTGCCGTCTGAAGTGACAATAAGAGAGAAAAATTTGCGGCTTTTCTGTACACCGATAGCCAATGTGTTTGAACTGGATGCCGATCCGATCCGCTTGGATCATAAACGCACTGAATACCGGGTTCGTCCGCAAACAACCCGGCAAAATAACTTCGAAGTGTATTCTGTTAATCAGGTACGAGGCTGGAGTAATGAAAACCGTCGTCAGGTTGATTATTTGCCGTTTGAGTCCTTTGAGCATCAGTTAGGTATTGATAACAATCGCCATTACTACAATGTCAAAGTCTCGGAACATGTTTCAGGGAAAGGCTTGTCACACTATATTTCCTTTTTTGATCACAATGCCGGTGTCGCTAACCTTGAAACTGAAACCGTACTGATTAAGTTAACCTGCACTAACGGTAAATTGCCGCAACGGCTGGCCCCCGGAGACATTACATTTTCTACCCATAAGTCGCCTAACTATGCCAATTTCACCAATCTGACCAAGCCGACAGTTTCTGTCAGTCCACAAATTGACAGTAGTCTTCATTGGCAATTGATTGCCAATATGTCGCTTAACTATCTGTCTTTAATTGATACTGATGTGCTGAAAATGATGCTGAGTATTTACGATTTTCATTCACGCAGTGACAGGCAGTCTCAGCGCGCGTCAGCTAACCGCTTAAATGGCATTAAAGCCATTAACATGAAACCCATAGAACGTATATTCCGTGGCTTGCCGATCCGGGGTAACCAGATTGTACTGCAAATGGATTCATCCATGTTTGCCAATGAAGGGGATATGTACCTGTTGGTGTCTATCCTGAATGAGTTTTTCTCTTTGTATTCCAGCATTAACTCATTCTCTGAACTGGAAGTGATTGATGTAAAAACCGGCGAAGTGTACCGGTGGGATGGCAATCAGGGCAAACAGGCGGTGATATGATAGATAAGATCAATCAGTCCAGCCATGAGTATGCTTTTTTTCAGGCCGTTTATTTACTGGAGGCCGCTGAGAAAAAGAAAACATCCGTACAATTTGCCTCTGTAGGCCAGGCGAAAACACCGCAGCAGGAGTTTCTGCGGTTTCGCATTTCGCCTGAGCTGGGTTTTCCCCGCTCTGATATTTCGCAGTTTGAGTCTGTGCAATGGGATAACAGAGATGTTCCCAGCCTGACGGTGAATTTCGGTGGTCTGCACGGTACTGGCTCACCTTTACCCACCGCATATACAGAAAAGCTGGCCGGCCGGGATGGTGAAGATAATCCGGTGAAAGATTTTTTCGATTTCTTTCATCACAGGTATCTCTCACACTTGTACCGGATATGGAAAAAATACAGATACCATGTCCGGTACGAATCCGGGGCGGTCGACCCGCTGTCCCGTAATCTGTTTAACCTGGTTGGTATTTCTTCTGATCTCAGCGAAGACAGTGATTTTAACTTCGACAGGGCAAAACTGCTCTCTTATATTGGCCAGTTATCTTCAAGAACGCGCTCTCCAAATCTGGTGTCAGGTATTGTGGCTCACTGCTTTAATCTGGCAAAAGTCAGTATTGAACAGTGGGTACCCCGCAGGGTGAAAATTGCCCCTTCACAGCTTAACCGCTTAGGGCATGTTAACTGTGTGCTGGGCCAGGATTATCACTTGGGTGATCACCTTACCGATATCACGGGTAAATTTAATCTGGTCTTCCATGAATTGGATTATGAGCAATACTGTCATTTTTTGCCGGGTGAACAGGGTTACGGGTTACTCAAAGAGCTGATGCGTTTTGTATTGCGCGACCCTATGGCCTGGGATCTGAAACTGGAAGTGAAAACGGATGGATTACCTGCCAGCATTTTGGGTTCGAAGGAAGCGAACCGGCTTGGACAGGTCAGTTGGTTGGGTAAAGTGCAAGGTGATAAACAGACAGTGGTGATCATCGGTGCTGTCTAGATGAGTACCTGGCACTCTGCTGCCTGCAGTATTGACTGCATGGTAGAGTGCCAGGTGGGTAATGCCGTAATGAAGCGGCTAAGCGTGATTCGGGCGCCTAGCGGCAAATAGGGCTGTGGAATACGACTGTGGTATGCAGCTCCTTAATGCCGACAATGTTTTCTGCTTCATCACACAGTTCATTCATCAGGTGTAATGAAGCAGCCTCCAGTAAAGTGATGATGTCAAACCCACCACCGACGACACTGATGGATTTAATCTCCGGAATTTCTCTCAGGCTGTCACACACTTTTTTCTTCCAGCCATTTTCGCATTTGATCAGCAGGTAACAGCTGGTCATAGTTGCGCTTTTTTGGGTCCCGATTTTGGCAGTGTAACCTTCGATAACGCCGGACTTTTCCATTCGCGTAATCCGCTCGGCGACGGCGGTTCTGGAAAGGCCCACATTGCGG
The DNA here is from genome assembly GCF_014841115.1 of Photobacterium arenosum. GTDB lineage: Bacteria > Pseudomonadota > Gammaproteobacteria > Enterobacterales > Vibrionaceae > Photobacterium > Photobacterium arenosum. The sequence continues at coordinate 602,886 of NZ_JACYTP010000001.1, read as the reverse complement.
GCCATATTTGCGATCGATTCACGTCCGTTAATCAGCAGGTTTGACAATATCTTCCTATCAATTCGGTCAATGCTGTTGCTGTGTAAAGTATTCATTATCATTATTCTCGACTTTGATTAACCTAAGCTACCAACTTATTGGATATCTCTTGGAACAGAGAAGTTATACAGTTCTTGTAAAAGGAACGGATTATTAGAGTTAGACGGTTTGATTTTTACCGTCATGTGTCGCCCTGAAACAAGAATGTCCGCGTTGAATCCACCATCCGATGTAGGCTCGAGCTGCGACTCATTTAACAGTCGGAAAATGGACCAAAACCCTTCCTTTGCTTTTCTGTGTTGCTCGCCGCTGGACGTGATGTCCTGAATGTTGACGTTCACGAAAAACTCGTTACTTTCCGGTGGCCACACAAACTGCTTACTCTTTGCCGGGCCATGGTAATAATCCAGACTTTCACCACCGAAGTTCAGGCTGGCCCGTATTGCGCTGGAATCCAGATCGATAAAGCGTGAACTGAAATCGATGTTGAACTTGTTCGACGTGGGATCGAAAAGCACATTCTTGATCATGGTGTAGTTCTTCATCTGGGTGATCATTTCTTGCGATAGCTGCAATGTTTCGCCATCAACACGTTTGGCCTGCCACAAATTTGTGTCATAGAAAGGCGAAAGCGTGTCATCAATGAAGCTGTCCAGGGTGCCTTGCGCAGCAAAAAACTCTTCGAAATCGGTCAGCGAAATCTCAGTTTCAGCATGTTTGGTGAACGGATATTTGTTCTGACCAACAAGTTCAAATTTACTGTAGACATTACTGGTCCATAACTCCTGAATACCCAATTGTGATTCAGCCAGCAAGACAGCCCACGCCTGATGGGCGATTTCATTCAGCCAGCTTTTTACAGGTTCGGGCGCTTTTTGAGCGACCTGCTTCAAGCGAACAATGGGATCCGCCGCGGTTTCACGCATTCTGGCTTTGGCGGCTATTAAGGCTGCTTGCTGTACATTTGGCGCATCGGTGATCTGTTTCAGATAGGCTCGCAGATTGCTGAGCGAACTGATTACCTGATCCCACGGAGCTTGTGAGTTTTCTGTTTCACTGGTTTGCAGGGTATTGATAACGGCAAAAGCTTTTTCGACCCTTTTCATCAACTCATAGTCAGGCTCGATCACTTTCTCTGCCGAGTCTTTTAACAGATCTACCGCTTGGTTGAGGCGTTCATCCTTCAATGTCATCTGAGCCAGTGCACCAGCTTCTGGCGAATATTTGGTGTTGGTATACAACAGATTCAGTATGGTGCTTAACGGCGATGTCGGGCCTGACAGAGTGTCAATCGCATTGGTTATTTCAACTATGTTGTCATACTGCTTAAAGCGTAAATCGCTAATGGCTGTACGCCAGACATTGATATAGTCGTCAGTATATTTGCGGCGCACCTTGGCCTGAAAGGCTTTAAGCTCTTCGTCCGACGGCAGAGTGTTATTTGACAAACCCAGCACCCAGTTGTCGGCAATCAAATCGTGCGATAAAGACTCCGATAAAGGGCGATAGAAAGTGGTAAAGCCGGTTGCGGTATAAATTTTGTTGATGTTCAGTTCATTAAGATTGCTTTTTTCATTATCAAAAATTTCACCAAAATTGAAACCTATTGCTCTTGGAATGCTGAGCTGGCCGAGATCGGCATCTCTGCCACTGTTGAGAATCTGGCTGTAGGCAATATCCACTTTGGATTGGGACAGCAGATCTCGCCGTGTAGTACGAACCAGATCCCAGTTGATCTCAATAGGCGGGAAGTTGGTTTTGAAGTACACCGCCAGATATTGAGGTATGTTGGCGTATGCACCCTCTGAGCCGAAATCATCCGTGAGCAGACGCGAAATTGATTTCAGAAGGAAACTGTAATCGCGTTTGTCCGCTTCATTCAGCATCAGATACATTTTCAGTAAATGGAGCTTGTCTTGATGTGAAAGGTTGCTGTTGGCCAGTTTCCGTTGGATATGCTTTTCTACCAGCGGCAACAGCTGCAGGTGAATGCTGTCAAGTAAATGCCGGTAGGCAATCTGTGTCGTCTGATCCAGTTTATCGACATTTATATCGATCAGCTTTTTGTCCAGAAGATAACTGGCGTTGGTCCAGGCCTGATAAAGAGGCAAAATACCGTTCGATGTTACGGCAAACTGGTTTTTCAGGTTGGCGAACTCGTGATCATCACTTTTATTATCAGCGACTTCCAGAAGCTGGTTGATAATGGAAATATTGCTTTGCGTGGTCGTAAAGAAATAGTAACCACTTACACTGAGTAAAGTGACACAAGCGGCCATCGTCATATGGCTTCTGCGTATGAGTTGCCTCAGGTGGCGTTTGTTTTCACCGGCAAAGTTTGCCTCTGGCAGCACCTGCTCATCAATAATGAAGCGGGTGAACAGAGGTGACTCTGATAACTGGTCGTGTTCGGACGCAATCATTGGAACATTGAAATAATTACTGCATCCTTTGGCGAGCAGGTTGTATTTTCGGCCACCTTGATGGCTGGATGTGAAGTAAAGACCCCGCAGGTCAACAAGGTGAAATCCGTCCTTTTCCAGCCGCACTTTGTTCAGGGTATCCCTGATGATTCTATGACAAAGCTCGAACTGTTTCGGAAAGGTCACCAGTGCACTGTTGTTGACCAGTGAGCGCTCCATCGCGGCACAGTCAAGCGTGCTTTGTTCCATCTTGCTCAGAATAGCGTAAAAGCCGCTGTCAAAGGCGTCATTGAGTGTACCTTTGGCATCTTTCAGTGATATTGAAAGGTGCTCAAGCTGCATTTTCAGCGGACTGAGAGAAACAAATTCTTTGAAGCCTTTCAGTTTGTCGATTTTCGACAGGAAAACATACACAGGTAAGGCTGTATGGGTCATCCCTGTGATGTCGCTGAGGCGGGTATTGATAATATCCAGGATATACTCGCGCTGAGACTCTTCTTGAGTGATCAAAAATTCAAGATCCACCACATACAGGCTTCCTGCAAATGGTTTGCGGGGCTTAACACTGACAATTTTCTCCAGAAACGCTTTCCAGAGAGTTTGATCTGTATTCGATGTATCTTGATAAATCAGACGTGGAGCCGGTTTGATGTATATCGCCTTTTCTGACTCATGCCAGACAAAGTAATCAGTTTGCAGCGTATTTTTCTGATCTATGGGTTTAATGGCATGAGAACTGGTCAGGAGCGATGTCTTTCCTGACTTTTTGTTGCCCAACAGTAAGTAAATAGGCTTATGACTGGAACTCTTCAGCAAAGAAGATAATAGCCCCTTCAAGGTTTCTTCTTCTGTTTCTATATCACTGGTAGAGCGTGATTTGCGTTTTTTTACTTCGTAACCGATCAGAAGCAAGATTGCTACACTAAAGATGAAGACCACTGGCCCCCATGTCAGGTAATGACTGACAGGAAAAGCCATAATGAAATATGAGAATAAGCCATACATCACCGAAAGCAGCACTGCTGAGAGTATGATAAATACTCTTGGCGTTTTGAGTTTACTAATCAAGATATAACCTGCCTGAATAATTTTTATTGGTTTTTATTTTCGAAATTATGTGTGAGTTCCATAAGGCGATATTGATAGGCACTCAAGGTTTTTTGTGCTTTTAAAATATCGTCATGGTTTATGTGACCTTTCTCCAAATAATCAAGGCGACCAAGGAATGGAAAAAGGGTATTACTAAATCGGTAGGCCGCTGAAATATTCTCACTGTCATCGACTAGTGCTGCGTTAGCTATGATAGTTCTGGCTCGTTTGAACTGGTCGTTGATGAGCAAATAATCCTGAGCCAGCGCCGCTTTACCTGCCCGATACTGGCTCACAGACTCTTTGGCTGCAATGGAGTCTGGATAGAGTGTATTGACGTTATTTGCCAGCTCTTCCAGTGTCTGGTGCTCATAGACACGTCCAGGAAAAGCTGTCCAGTCCATCAGCAGATCATGGGTTCTGGTCAGAACCTCTTCTTTGAGCCTGTGCTTGAAATAGGGCTCCGCCTGGATAAGCCTTGATGTAATACTTTCCAGTTGCTCTGCAGTTGCAGTTTTAATATCACGCTGGTACAGGTATTGCCGGACTGCGACAATAGAAAATACCAGGCAACCCAGTGTAAACACTGTGGCCAACCAGTAACACCAGGCCGGCAGAGTGCGTATTGCCGCCTGTTTTTTGACAGGTGGCTGCTCAGCAGCTGGTTGACTTGTCACTTCTGGTGCTGGGGCTGGCGTTGGCAATTGACGCTGTTTTTGTTTGGCTAATTCTTTTTCGGCCTGTTCATCAAGTTGATCTTTCCATTCAGTAAACTGTCTGCGAACCGGACCCAGCGATGGGGCTTGTTTCCCCAATTGACGCTGAAGTTCCTGCTCAATATTCAGAGCAAGGTGGTGGCCGGCTTCCACTAAGGGGAGATCCTTCAGTGATACTTTAATTTTGCTCAGTGCCAATGGCATTTGCTCTGCCACCCAGTCAAAAGACTGGATGCGTGCATTCGGTTTATTGACTGCAGGAAAAGCAGTGTGCCAGTAGACGATGGACAGATCATTGAGAACATTGAGTCCATTAACCGCTCCCATTAATCCGTCAATACGGCAGGCAGAGACGCAGTAGTAACTGGCACAGCGAAAGTCCTTGCTGTGCTGGGTCAGAAGCAATTCGGAAGCGGTATAAATCTCTTTCCATGGTGCTGGAGAGACAAAACTGCTTAATCGATTTACGTTTCTTTTTAAGTCAGAAAAGAGATCGAGCTCTTTCGGGTCATGACCAACAGGCAATTGTGCCGATATTGGTCTGAGTGCAATATCAGTGAATTTCATTGTTTTATAGCCAACTTCGAAACTTGTAATTATGAGTAAAGGAGTTACTGCGGCATGAAGTGCATTCTTGCTCGCTAACTTAATGTTTAGTTTATTAGTAGATGCTAAAAAATAAGGCGGACTAATTTTAAGCTTTATTAACTCCTTCATGTGCTTTCGCCATGATGTAGTCAGGCGCCAGGTAATGTGTCGTTTCCTGCAGTTAGTTGCCACAAATTAGGTGTGTTTAACACGGTTATGACATTCATGTGCAATGCATTGTAATCGGAAGAATTATACTAAACTAAATGAATGCCGACTTTGCTGGATAAAGATCACAGATAAATATCTGCTCACGAATTTGTGTTCATTTTTATGGATAAGATTATGTTTTTTAATATCTTTTATAGTTAAGTGATGAGTTATTGAGTCTTATTAACATGAGTGTGGGGAGGTTTATTTATCATTCATCTTCTTTTTTGTGACTTCCATTCAATATATTAGAGTTGTGCTTAATTTTCTTCTGTTTGTATTTTTTTGGAGGAGTATCTCACAATTTTTATTGATTTGTTTGGCGTTTTAGTGAGAGGCCTTTGCAGACCGGTCACGTCTGTATTTTTCTGTCAATTCGCAATCTCATACAGTGAAAATGACAGATCTAATAGGAAAAATGACTTATTTAAAGATAGCGTCAATCAAGCCTTGAATTCATATTTTTATGCGTTTATCTTTCAGGTGTTTTTAAATTAGAGAAAGCGAACATTATGCCTCGTCTTCTTACAGTAGCCTGTATAGCTTATTGTTTAATTCATACTTCCTTCGCCTCTGCCAAAGGTGAACGCTTTGGTGTCACTGGCGCATACTATGATTTTACGTCGACTGCCGAGGAAGGTGAGTCGGGTGAGAACCAAAGTCTTCGCTGGGGACTGGTACATACACGGCCTATCGATGATAACAGTGCCCGCTGGCGCTGGTGGTTTGGCCTGAATTATTTCGCGGACAGTATTCCTGCACCCCAGAATGGTGTTTATCAGGAAGTCACCAATTATGAGTTTCGTGTACTGCCTCAGTACGCTATTCCCTTGGCGAGCTGGCTGACGCCTTACCTTGGCGCGGGTATATCACTGGCCTATAGCGAGTACAGTGAACGTTGGCATGTCGATGCTGATGAATTCAAGTACGGTACTCAGCTACCTGATAATAATGCGTTCGAAGCCAGCTTACTGCTTAATGCCGGAATGGTGATAAAAATGGGCAGTAACCCTGATGCGCATTTGCAGATTGCTCCTCAGGCGACGCTGATCGTGCCGGTCAATGATGGTCTTGGCGGCGTAGAATTTTCCTTATCGTTTCTATTCTAAGATCGTTTATGACGCACAAAACCCTCATTCTCAAAGTGAACAGTGCCCCGGAAGAATATGTCGGGGCAAAGCAAATGGAATTTGACAGTCAGGGCGGAACAATCGGCCGTAGTGCTCAGAGTGTTTTCCATCTTGATGATCATAATAAATATCTATCGGCGACTCATGCCCTGATCACCTGTTATAACGGTGAATATTATCTCAATGATATCAGCACTAATGGTACTTTTATCAATGGTAAGCGTGCGCTGAAAAGTCAGCCGACAGTCCTGCAGGAAGGCGATTCTATTTCGATGGGACGCTATGAATTCAGTGCCGGATTTGAGAATGAGGTGCATCACATTAATCTGGCAGAAGATATTATGCCGGACATGAAAAGCAATGATCCTGTCGACAGTCTAAATCTGATCCTCCCTCCTGAATCTGAAATGTTAGGAGAGGGAACGATAGAAGAGCTGTTCCTGCCCCAAGATGATAAAGCGGATTCTACCGAACCGCTTTCTTATCTTCAGGAAGTGAATGAAGAAGCTGAGTCTCTGATTGAAGATGACGAACCCAAACAGTTTGTTGATTACAGCGCAACACAACGACAAATTCTTGACGACAGTGAGAGCATTCACTCTGAAATGGATGTTCCCAGCCTGATTCCGGAAAACTGGAATGTTGAAGATGGCAGTTTTCCGGCTTCAGAAAAAGCGAAGACCTTTTCATCACCAGGGGATAAATTTACCCCACAAGCTGTGCCTGCCGGGCGTTTAACATCATACACCCAGCCTTCAGTAACAGAAGAACCCACTCAATCCAAATCAGCGGGTGCCATCGCAAAGCGATCTGAAACATCAGATATACAACCGGAACAGGCGTTTTTGCAAGGTTTAGGTATCCCGCCGGAGTTGCAACATCTGTGTGATGAGAACTGGTTTCGTCAAATGGGTCTGAGTTTAAAAGGGTGCCTTGATTCACTGAACGCAGAGCTGCACCGTTCTTTGGTGATGGCTGGTGAATCCGAGGCAGAAAAACCGCATTTACTGGACAGTATGATGTCGCTTTACCAGCAGTCGATACTTGAGCCTTATGAGTTGATAGAACATATCCAGGAAGAGCTGGATGCACACCGCTCCCGATTACTTCAGGCGCGTGAAAGCATTTTCCAGCAACAGTTGGAAGCTTTGTCACCGTCGTCATTTGAAGCCAGGCAAATAACCGGCGGGGGATGGCTGAAAAGCCAAAGGAACTGGAAAGCGTATCAGGCGTACTTTTCGGAACAACAGTCAAATTGGCGGACTGAGGAACAACATAACTTTGATGCAAGCTTAGAATCAAAGTACAGAGAATTGTTACAGGAGCAAAATGCGTAATTACTTTTTGGGATTGATTGCCGCACTGTCACTGTCAGGGTGCGCAGTATGGGAGCAGTTTAAGGACACCACCGGGCTTATCCCTGAAACCGCAGAAGTAGAAGTGCATATTATGACCGATAAGAGCCTGAACTTACGTCCTAACGGGTCATCATCACCGGCCATTCTACGCATCTATGAGCTGTCTTCACCTGTGCTGTTTCGCAGCTTGGATTTCTTTTCATTATTTGAAAACGACAAAGCGGCACTAGGTGATGAATATATTAAGCGGTATGAGTACCAGCTTGAGCCAGACCAGGAACTCACGGAATTTTTGAAACTTCAGCCTGAAACACGTGCCGTCGGATTTGCAGTCGCTTTCCGGGATATTAACGGGACAAGTTGGCGGACTATACACACCATTGAAGAACGGGAGAGTTATTATCTGGACGTGAATCTGGTGAATAATGTGTTGTCTGTCGAGCGTACACAAGGCGTAGAACAGATTTATTTCTAAGGAAGCATTATGTCATTGCATAACCCGGTTGTCTGGCAAGACGGCATGTTCATGAAACCACAGCATTTTCAGCAGTTGGACCGTTTTCACTCTCAGCAAGTGAGTCTGTATACAGCTTTCAGCTCGCCATTAAATTGGGGGATTAGCCGATTAGAAATTAATGCTGAACTGCTGAAAATGGGCAAAATTGGCGTCACGGTTGCGGAAGGGATATTGCAGGACCGTACACCGTTTGCTTTTCCTTCTGAAGCCTTGGCGCCGGCAATGTTGGAAGTGGACACATCGACGGTAGATAAGGTGGTGTATTTATGTTGTCCTTTACCGTCTGAGCAGGGTGAGCTGTATACCAATGCGGGCGACGGAGCGCGCTATCGCCTTCAGGAGCAGCAAGTGGTCGACTGTTTATACGACAGTGAAGATACCACAACCATTCATGTTGGCAGCCTGAATTTCCGTTTGATGCTAGAGACGGAAGACCGTTCGGCTTTCACGTCGATCCCTATTCTGAAAATTTCGGAAGTCAAAAGTGATGGCACTGTATTACTTGATGACAAGTTCATTCCCACTTGCCTTGATATTAAAGCCTCCGCTGTACTGACAAAGTTTGTTACCGAATTTGCTTCTCTGCTAAAACATCGCGCTGAATCGATAGTCAGCCGGCTGGGTGTGGTTGATCAGCAAGGCGTATCCTCGGTGGCAGATTTTATGCTACTGCAGGTGGTGAACAAGCTGGAGCCGGTTTTCTGGCATCTAGCGGGTTTGGAAGGTGTTCATCCTGAAGCGCTGTACCGTGTGTTGCTGCAGGCCGAAGGGGAACTGGCGACATTATGTACCTCATCCCGCCGTCCTGAGACTTTCTCGCCTTATAATCATGGAGATCTAACCGACTGTATGTGGTCTTTGATCAGCCGGAACCGCAACAGCCTGACTGTAATGTCAGAGCAGCGGGCAATCCCGCTGGTGTTGAAAGAGCAAGGCTATGGTGTGCGTGTTGCCAATATTGCTGATCGTGAGATTATCCAGACCACGACCTTTATCCTTGCCGTGAAAGCTGATGTTACACTGGATGTACTTCATACTCGCTTTGTCTCTCAGGTCAAAGTGGGTAGCCTGGAAAATATTCGTGATCTGGTAAACTTCCAGTTACCAGGTATCGCCATTAAAGCAATGCCAGTGGTGCCTCGTCAGCTGCCTTACCATGCCGGCTTTACGTATTTTGAGCTGGATAAGGCGTCTGATGAGTGGAAGGCATTGTCTTCTTCATCCGGCATTGCCATGCATGTGTCCGGCGATTTCCCGAATATTGAATTGCAAATGTGGGCTGTCAGATTATGAGTCAGTTCGATGATGACATAACAGTCGTTCTGTTTCAGCCTGAGCCCGGCCAACCAATGGAGGTTATGCCGGCTCCGGAAGTACCACGCAATATTGCGGTAAAACAGTTGGAAATCAAAAAACTGGGTATTAACCAGTTGGTTGATGAGTTTACCTGGGTACTGGCCTGTCTGACTTGTATTCCATCTATTCCCTGGTTAGATGATCCTACCTTGCTGCGTGAGAAAATCAGCAGGGAGATTCAAGACGCCGAGAAGCGGCTGCTACTCGCAAACACAGACAGAGCATCGCTGCTGGTGATGCGTTATTGTGTCTGTGCCGCTGTTGACGAAGCGGTTTACAGCCAGGAGTGGGGAGAGAAAAGTAATTGGAGTACACACAGCCTGCTTGCTGAGTTTCATAATGAAACGTCAGGTGGTGATAAATTCTATACAATTCTGGACAGGCTCAGACAAGATCCCAAACGTTACAGGCAACTTATTGAATTTTTATACTTTCTGTTGCAGGTTGGTTTTAAGGGGAAATTCGGTCGTGTCGAGCGTGGTAACGAAAAAATCGCTGACATTGCAGAGACCATTTACCAGCTGATAAAAGAAGACAGGCTGCAGGATCAGGAGAAGCTACAGTTAGTGAATTTGAAGGCTGCTGTTATTAGCCGGCCATTGAGGCGTGTGATTTCGCCAAAACTGATCATTGGCTTTACAGCCGCACTACTGGCAGCCATGTATTCAGCGACTTATTGGGTTATAGACTTTAAGTTTAATCAACTGATTGGTTGAGTCGTTAAGTTCATTTTGTTCTCATTAAATGATTCTAGCGCGATGAACTCGCGCTTTTTTGATCTCTATCTGTCCATTTTTTCGGTGCTGAGACACTCTAAACTGGCGTTTTCTGCCACATGTAATCACGATATCACTGACCGTCTGGCGGCGAACTTTGCCCGACGTTTACGCCTGAACAATAAGCTAAAAGGCAGGGTAAGCAGGATATTGGCTGCTAATCCCAGGATGGCACCAAACATCAGACCGTTGAGCGAGAGTGGAATGCCGGGTTTGAAATGGGTGATGGTTTTTTCTAACGAGTCAAAGCGTGCAGGTGTGAACATGTACACTGATTTCTCAATCAGTGACCCTTGTTCAAAAACGACAATGCCGGATTTCAGGTCCTGATAGTGGCTCAGGGTCGCTTGTTTCTGTAAGGCGTCCGCCCTGACACTGGCTTCCTGATTGTTCAGGTGTTGCTCAATCATCGCATGTACATCAGGGTAACCGTATTGTCTGGCGGTGTTTTCGTAGCCCTTGACTTGCCATTGTGTGGCTTCAAATAATCCTGCCAGATATTGCTGATAGTGAGCGGCCAGTAACGGAACCTGAAGCGCCGCGATGAGCATGACGCCAAACAGCAATTTATCAACAATTCTTCCTACCAAGAGACTTTCCTTTTTCGGTTAAAATAGCGCAAAGCGACATCCAGATAACGTAACCTGTTTCAGCCTCGTATGTTATAGCTGATAACCAGGCGGGATTGTTGAAAGTAAAGCGTGCGCTGTGCTCATCGTCACAGGTCAATCTGGGGTAGGTATGTGAGGATTTTTAATCACAAACCCGCGCTCAATACCTGACTGAAATCCGACTTTCTCATAAAGGTGATGCGCCTCTGGCCGGTTTTCCCCTGATAGCAGCATGACTTTATAGCATCCCATGTCCCAGGCGAGTGAGAGGGCTTTCTCGATGACTTTCTGGCTCAGTCCTTGCCGCCTGTATTGGGCCGAAGTAATGACATGCTCGATGATGGCAAAAGGCTGACCCCCGTTTGTCATGGTAGGCACCAGGCCAAGCTGGCAGGTGGATGCCAGCACGCCATCAATATCAGCAACAATGATTTTTGTGTGCGGGCTGTTGAGTAAATCCTGCCAGCATTTCATGGCCTGTGGCTCCGATAATACGGGGTCATGAGGGCGCAGTTCTGCGTAGAGTTCGCATACACCTGCTAAATCGCTGGCCTGGCAGCACCGGATGATGTCCACTGAAGTTCTCCTGTGTCAGAAAGATGATTGATGAGGTTATCTGTCAGCTAGGAGGCACAATGCGAATGCACCGCACACAGTCCTTTCCAGTCTTCAAGATCTTGCTCTGGTTTTTCTTTTCGGAATTGTGCGTAAAGTGCAATGCCTTGTTTATCTTCCAGAATATCGACCTGAATCCCTTTTTCCCGCAGCAAATCTTCGTTTCCTGAGGCATTGGTAATATCGCCGACGACAACCCGCTTGAATCCGCGCATGTACAGGAGCGTCGCGCAGACATCGCAAGGACTCAGGCTGGTAAACAAGGTGGTCTGGCTGAAATCTATCCTGCCTGCATCGCGAATGGCAGAGGTCTCACCGTGGTTGTACGGGTGATCTTCCTGAACCAGCGTATTGTGGCCTTTGCCAACTATTTGTCCGGTTTGGTTATTGATGATCACCGCACCAATCGGACAACCGCCTTCGTCGTAACTTTTTTGCGCCAGCAGAGCAGCAATGTGCATGTAATCAGCATCGGATAATTTGCTTGTGAAGTCATGGCCCATCAATACCGGCAAGCTGGTCGTTGGCATATGGGCAATAGCGCGAAGGGCGGCTTCATTGATGTCTGAATGTGTATCCAGCAGGGGCGTCATAAGGTTCTCTCTGTTCCCGGGAAATCAGTAACAGAAGTATAACGCCTGATTTTGTTGATCATTTTACTTCAGCAGATTGCCATCTGTCATGGCTCACATTCTTGCCCGAAAACAATGCAAATGGTGAAGAAAAAGCCCTCTGCCAGCTTTATCGATTACCCATCAGGCAATCTGTTGCTTGAGTTGATCTGCCTGCTCTGAAAAGATCGCCATGTCGGTTTGTTTATGACCTTTTACAACGCTAATCCACTGAAGCCCGGTTTCGTCAGTATGCTCGAACTCAATCTGCAGTTCATATTTACGTGCAGTGGCTAAAGCGCTCAGCGCGCCAGTGATAAACCCGAACGGCATGAATATCCAAGCGATTCCTGCAGGCTCCATGAGCCCTATGACGCTGGAAACGATCATGCCGATAATAATCACTCTGAACAGATGATCTTTCAGCGTATTTACTTTTACTCTCGCATTTTTAATTCTTGATAATGTGTATTCATCGGCTTTGTAGATGAAATACTGGCGACTGATTGAAAAATCTTGGGCGGAGGCCATAGTCGTTACTTTTCCTGCCTGTATGGTGCTTTCTTTATGGACATTGAAGAGTCCGGTTATTTTCTGCCTGGTTCGTGTGCTTCATACTGGGGCAGATTGATATCCAGGCTATCCCAGCTGGCTTTCGACGTGACAAAGTTATGCGATATGGGTTTTTCGGCGATCTCTGAGTCAATAATGCCGAGCCTGATTCGAATGCGGGCGGGATCTGCCGTATTGGAACTGTATACCGGCGACGCGCAGATACGGCAGAAATGGCGTTGTCTGCCAGACCGTAATGCAAAGTGATTCAGTAATTCCTGCCCCTGGGTAACAGTAAAATCTGATGTATTTACAAACCCGTTTGTGGCAAAAGCAGAGCCTGTCGATTTTCGGCATAAAGAGCAATGACAGTGAATGATATCACTGATTTTGCCAGTAATGGCCAGCTGTACGCCGCCGCATAAACAACTGCCTGTATACATGAAGCACTCCTGGTAGTAGTTATGGCACTTACAGCATCCGCACGAATTTAGGTATTAACGTGCGCGAGGACCGCAATAATGTAAGCACTCAGTATGATGGCCCAGAGTCTGACGAGTGCATGGCTGATCTTCCCTTTCGGGTTTGCTGCACATAGCCATAGTGAACGTACGGCAAATACGCCAAATGCGGAAAGAATAAAAGAAAAGAAGACCGTGTGGATGGCAACATGATTGAAATGCATCACACCCGACTTAACCAGAAAAAGCAGCACCAGGCTTACCCCGATACTGACCAGAAGTGTTAAGACAAGCCCGCCTAAACTGACCAAAACGACGGCTTTCCAGACAGCAATCTGACCGTTCCAGGCTTGTTTAATAAACATCTGTTTCCCGTGCAATGGATGTCAACTCGAATAAAGAACCAATAATTTGGCCGTATTATCCTGATTTACTGCAACTTTTCATGTATTTCGTGCTGTGTGGTTTCAGTTTTGTGCGCTTACGCAACATGTTGCCAATTCAGGTCGGCGCTCTTCCCTGCATGCCACAGCCCTGATATCAGTGCTCGAATAGAGAAACGACTTTCAACTTACCCCAAACGGTGCGCCCATTTGCCCTGGTTCTCTCGTTCGCAATTTTCTTCTGTGTCATACGCGATATGGGCAGACGGCCTGTTCAGGCGGATATCAACTGCTGCCAGTTTTTTGACTATCAAGGCTTCAAGTACAGGCTTTCCCGCAGCATCATAAAAGTGTGACAGATTCACATTGGTATCGAACACACAAACCACTTTCAGGCTGTCAGGAAAGTGTGAGTAATCGACCAGGTGGGTCAGCCACTGAAAGCCGGGGTAAGCCTCCAGCGCATGGTTACACACTTCTGTCAGTAATATTCTGATTTGATTGTCCGTTTTTTTATCGGTCTTACGCATGTTTGTCTCGTTGAGAGCGGCAAGCTTGATGTTTTGCTTACCGCACTGTTTGCCGGAAGGGCGATACGGTAACGTTTTGGACAGCACAATAAAAGTGCCTGTTTCAGTTGTCTGGTTTCTCGTAGCTGGCGATGAGGGTTGTGGCCCGAACTGATGGCGTAAAATAATGCTGCTTTATCGCCATATACTCTTTGTCGTTAAAGAATTGATTTTTCATTTCTTCACTGGGAAAGCAAATAGAGAACACACGGTTGATGGGTGCAGACACCTGTGAAATTAACACCTCAGAGACTTTGAAATCATACCCATAGCTGCCGTTATAGCGGGATAAAATGGGGGTCATTTCGCGTCTGTACTGTGCGTATATTTCATCGTCCGCGACATCAAGCGCGACCAGCATTTCAAAAGACATAGTTACTTCCCTATTCTGTGTTTGTCTGAAATCGTAGAGTAATCCTTCGGGAAAACCTAGCCTGTTGAGTGAAGATTCAGAGTTTGCTCAAGGGATACGTTAATATTTATCCAGAATGTTATCAGGCCAAGCCCTTGCTGTGCTTCCATAGCTTGCTCCTATCTGAACAATCCGTGATTTCAATTACCCAGCCTGAGTAACTTTAGGTACTCTTTATTTAATTTAAATCAGTTGGTTAGCAAATTATGAATAAGAAAGCAGCATTAGTGGTGGAAGGCGGTGCGATGCGCGGTATTTTTGCCAGCGGGGTACTGGATGCTTTTATGGACGATAGCTATAACCCTTTTGATTTGGCCATCGGCGTTTCAGCAGGCGCATCCAACTTATTGGGGTATCTGGCGAATCAGCCTAAACGGAGTTATCGCGTTATCACGCAGTTAGCGACGGATAAACGATTTTACAATCCCGCTCGCTTCCTGAAAGGAGGCAACCTGGTTGATGTGAAGTGGCTGATTGATGAATCATTGCGGCTCTATCCGCTGGATCAGCATAAACTGTTCGGGAAAACCGCACTGATTGCCGCAGCAACCAATGTTAATACTGGCACCGCTGATTATTACAACGTGAGCCCATTAAATGTCAGCGATGTCATGGAAGCGACCAGTGCGCTCCCGATTGCTTATAAAGCGACACCCTGTTTTGCTGGTGGCTGTTATACCGATGGCGGCGTGGCCGACTCGATTCCGGTGCGGGAAGCCTACCGTCGCGGAGCTAGAGACATCACAGTGATTTTGTCACATCCACTGAGCTATCAGATGAAACCGGCAAAATATCCCTGGATGATGAAAAAAGTCTTCGTCCGTCAACCCCAGATCGCCAGTGCTATGATCAAACGTGCTGATAACTATAACGCGTCGCTGGAGTTCATCCGTCAACCGCCGCAAGATGCCATAATCCGGGTCATCGCCCCGCCAGAGAGCTTCAGCGTGAAGCGTTTAACAATGCGAAAATCTACTCTGGATGAAGGTTACAAGATGGGCCTGAAAGAAGGCATGCTGCATATACATCGCCGAAAGTCTCTGAATGGCTCCCATGATGAAAACTGCCAGTTTTGTCTGTGAGAAACTGTTTCCTCACAACAAGGGCTAAAAATTAGTGTAACTGTTATATATTTATCGCCTTTTTCAGCTTGATGATTTCAAATTGAGTGCAAATTACTCAATGCAGGGTTTACCTGAGGGAGAATGATGAACGCGTTAGTTTCAACATATTGGCTGGAAAGGAAGAGCAGATCGCCGGAAGTGGTTATCTTCGATGCCACCATGCAAAGTGTGACTGGCGATAATTCCGACCTAGACACACGGCAGTATATCCCCGGTGCTCTTGTGTTTGATCTTGAGCGGCAGTTTTCTGCTTCTTCTTCGTTGCCTCACACCGCACCGGAATATGAAGCATTTCAGCGAGAAGTCTCCAGACTGGGCATTGAGACGGATTCTGTGATTGTCATTTACGATGCAAAAGGTATCTACTCAGCGCCGCGCGTCTGGTGGCTGTTTAAACTGATGGGGCACGAACAGGTTTATGTGCTGGATGGCGGTTTGCCCAAATGGATCGCAGAAGGCCGGGCTGTCGTTGCTTCTCCCGTCATTCCTGAGAGCGGCAACGGGTGGCAGGGTGAGTATCGCACAGGGTGGATTTCTGACTGGCGAGAACTGGCAGAAAAAGCGGGTCTGCCGAAACATCATATTATTGATGTACGTGCCGCTGGGCGGTTTTCTGGTCAACAGCCAGAACCACGACCAGAGCTGAGAAGCGGGCATATTCCCCATGCGATAAACCTTCCCTTCGCCTCTTTTATTGAAGACGGCCAGTATAAAGACCCAGACAAACTGCAGGCGTTGTTCGCACAACAGCAGGTGTTCGGCGACGAAAAACTGTATTTCAGCTGCGGCTCAGGCGTAAC
This sequence comes from Photobacterium arenosum, assembly GCF_014841115.1. Taxonomy (GTDB): domain Bacteria; phylum Pseudomonadota; class Gammaproteobacteria; order Enterobacterales; family Vibrionaceae; genus Photobacterium; species Photobacterium arenosum. The sequence continues at coordinate 586,546 of NZ_JACYTP010000001.1, read as the reverse complement.
CGCCTGCATTGGATTACTGGCGGCTTATCAGTGCGGGTACAGAAACTTGTCGGTTTATGATGGCTCCTGGGCGGAGTGGGGACAGCGAGCCGACTTACCCGTAGTTTGAAGTCGCCGGCTCGCTGCTGATTATGGTGGTTATGGCACTATCTGGTAAGCCTGAATCTTAGGCAGTTTCAGGGAGATCAGGGTGGTGAGGACCAAAAAGATGAAAGAGACCCACAGGCAGGCGGACAGCCCTGCAATCTGGAAGATCCAGCCTGACAGCACTGTGCCTATCAGTCTACCCATAGCATTGGCCATGTAGTAGAAGCCGACATCCAGTGATACGCCATCGTCTTTGGCATAGCTGACAATCAGATACGAGTGCAGCGACGAGTTAATTGCAAAGATGGCGCCAAAGAGCATCAGTCCACCGACGATCACCAGTTCCGGCTGCCATTGAATCTGCACCCCGTAAGCGATACCTGCGGTAATGATGGCCAGCAGCAGTGCCCAGCGTGTGGCGGCTTGCCCGTCTGGCACTTTACCTTGTGCTTTTCCTGTCAGTTTTGGTGCAAAGCCCTGCACAAAGCCATAAGCCATTACCCAGGCCGCCATGAAGCCACCGACAGCACTGTGATTCCAGCCAAAGACGGAACCGAGATACACAGGCAGCGCAACCACAAACCAGACGTCTCGCGCCCCGAACAGGAACATACGCGCAGCAGAAAGGATATTGACGCTTTCGGATTTGGAGAACATCTCGGCAAATTTGGGCTTATTTTTCGCTTTGCCCATGTCGGCTTTCAGCGTCAGGATACTGCTGACGAATACCAGCGTCAGCACACCCGCCATTGTCAGCACCGCATTCTGGAACCCTATTACGCTGAGTAGCAGACCGCCGAGGAAGAAGCCAGCGCCCTTCAGGGTGTTTTTTGACCCCGTCATCAGCGCAACCCACTGGTACAGAGCACTTTGTTTGTTGTCAGGCACCAGGGTTTTGATCGCGCTCTTGGCACTCATTTTGTTGAGATCTTTGGCGATCCCGGACATTGCCTGTGCGGCCATTACCCAGGGAATCGTCAGCATGGGATTGGGTACAGCCAGCATCAGCAGGGCAACAATTTGCATGCCAAGGCCAATGTTCATGGTTCGGTTCAGACCCAGTCTGGCACCCAGCCAGCCCCCGACCAGGTTGGTGACTACGCCGAAAAATTCATAGAACAGAAAGAGGGAGGCGATGGCGAGGGTGGAGTAACCCAGCTCGTAAAAGTAGAGTACGACTAACATGCGCAACGCGCCGTCAGTGACAGTGAAATTCCAGTAGTTAAAGGTCACCAGCATATACTGGCGAACCGGCTGGCTGAATTGTGAGAAATATTTAGCAAACATAGACACGACACTCGTATTGTTCGCCGTTTCGGCTGCTGGCTGCGATGCAAAACAGACAGGCGCGAAACGGCGAAACACTGTTTATGGTTGTGACGCTACCTGACGGATGTAATCGACCTGTACCGATTTGGTAAAGGCTCCCGGGCGTAACGCCTGGACGTCTTCAATAATGCGTGACAACGGCCAGCCCATTTCCAGCAGCAGGTGCGCGGCGAGTAAACCGGTGCGGCCTGAGCCACCCATACAGTGCAAAGCAATGTTGCCGCCTTCTGCAATAATTTTATGCAATTGCGGGCTGACTGCCTGCCATTGTGCCGCAAATTCGCTATCAGGCGCGGCATCGTCTTCGATCGGGGTATATGCCCACAGCATGCCAGCTTGTTCAACTAACTGGCCCAAGTCAGCAACCTCTTTGTCAGCCATTTCCTGTTTATTGATGGCGGTGACGACAGCGCGTACCCCTTGTGCTTTCAGCTGGGTCAGGCTGTCTGACAGAGCAACGCCTTTGGTGCCGGGGCAGGGAGTCAGTACCAGTGCGCTGGTATCGGTTACGGGTAAAGTCCAGGTTGGATGTGTCATTGTCATTGCTCCCTTAAGCCTGTCCCACTTTACGCACCAGTTCAGCAGTGCGGGTGGCATAACCCATTTCGTTGTCATACCAGGCATAGATTTTCACCATGCGCTTACCCACTACCATGGTTGATAAAGCATCCACTATGGTTGAGCGCTGATCGCCTTTATAGTCGATAGAAACCAGCGGGCGATCTTCGTAACCCAAAATGCCTTGCAGTTCACCCTGTGAAGCCTCTTTCAGCAGTTGGTTGACTTCTTCGGCTGTGGTGTCACGTTTGACGTCGAAAATGATGTCAGTTAAAGACGCGTTTGCCAGCGGGACACGCACTGCATGGCCGTTAATTTTGCCTTTCAGTTCCGGGAAGATCTCCACGATAGCCGAGGCTGAACCTGTGGTGGTAGGGATAAGGCTCATACCGCAGGCACGGGCGCGGCGAAGATCTTTATGCGGTGCATCCAGAATGGTTTGCGTATTGGTTAAATCATGAATGGTGGTAAATGCAGACTGCTCAATACCCAGTTTTTCATGGATCACTTTGACCACAGGCGCAATACAGTTGGTGGTGCAGGACGCTGCCGTGACAATACGGTGCTGCTCAGGATTAAAGATATAATCGTTAACGCCCACCACGATATTGGCGATGCCTTCTTCTTTCACCGGTGCTGACACGACAACACGCTGCACACCCTGCGCCAGATATTGATTCAGGAACTCGGTTTTGCGATGTTTGCCTGTGGCTTCAATCACCACGTCACAACCTGACCAGTCAACGGCATTAATGTCTTTTTCTTGTGTGGTAAGAATGGCTTTGCCATTGATGACAATGTGGCTGCCTTCCGCTTTCACTTCATGGTGCCAGCGTCCCTGCACGGAATCGAATTCCAGCAGGTGAGCCAGCGTTGCGGCATCACCGGCAACATCGTTAATCTGCACAAACTCCAGTTCTGGCCAGTCAAACGCTGCGCGCAGTGCCAGACGGCCAATGCGGCCAAAACCATTGATACCTACTTTGATTGTCATAGTTAACTCTTCCTACATTATTGGCAACAAACGGGTCGTTGTTTCATTACCATGAGTCGTTCACTGTCCTGTTGGTATTCCTGCTCTAAGCAGTTCGAATCCACCAGTCCGTAAATTTGCTTACGCATCCAGCCGGGCAGTTCTTCGGTTAACCGGTAGAACACCCATTGCCCCTGCCGGACATCAACCAATAGCCCGCTGGCGCGCATCACAGCCAGATGGCGAGACATTTTCGGCTGGCTGACCTGCAGTGCTTCGGTCAGCTCGGCCACACACAGACATTGCTCTTTCACGATTAACCGTAAGCAACGCACACGGGTTTCATCTGCCAGCAGTTTAAAAAATTGATGTGGTAGCATGCTTATAACCATATTCGAATTTCCATATATATTAGTCTGCTGAAGTGTTTGGTCAATCCCTGTGACGTCATTGTCATAAAATTTTCATATTGGAAGAAAACGCAGTTGCCGTTCTGAATTGAGTTTGCAATGCCCTGAAGGCAGGAGATGAAGGGAAAGAATGCGGCCCAGTATCAATGGGCCGCATGCAGGCTTAGTGACCTGAAGCAGGCTGCTCGATTGAGCCAATCGTACAAATCGATGCCAGAGGTGGCAATGCTGCCAGACAGTTCACATTGATAGTATTTTCACTGTTGACCATTGTACCGGAGAAATTCACCACTGAGGAAATGCGCTCATTGGTAAGCACACCAGCTTTCAATGTCACTAGACCTTCAGTGTTAACCGTAAGCAATGATGTTTCAGTTGAGTGATAAGTCACCAGGCTGTTATCAATAACTATACGGGTACCGTCGGTATAGTAAGCGTTGGTAGTCACATTAAAGATACTCGAACCGAGTAATTGAATGGCCAGCTCACCCATGTGATCAGATTCCACCCGAACGCGATCCAGTGCAGCCGCGGTTACATTGAGATCTGCGGTGCCTTCGAAGCCTTCATATCGTCCTGAAACTGTCGCAGCACCTTCAGAAATACCTTGCACCATGCCTGAATTGACAGTTGCAACAGCAGTGTTGCTACTGAGCCAACTGACCAAATCTGTCACATCCTGGGTGGATCCATCAGTAAAGGTAGCGACAGCTTGTAACTGTTGATCCAAACCGTTTGCCAGATTGAGTATCGCAGGCGTGATGTTCAGGGAAGTCATGGTTTCTGCTGTTACTGTCAGAGTAACCGAGAGGCTTTGGGTTGCCAGGTATTGAGCCACTATGTTGGTTGCCCCTTGAGACAGTGCTTGAGCACGGCCTTTGGCATCAATGATAGCGACCTGAGTATTGCTACTGGCCCAGCTGACCAGGTTCGTGACATCTTGTGTTGTACCGTCAGAGAAGGTCGCAATGGCATTGAATAACTGAGCTGTACCTTTGGCAATGCTCGTTGTCACTGGTGTAATGCTCAGCTCAGTAAGGAGTGCTGAAGTGACAGTTAATGAGTGCTCGTTGCTTACTGTACCTTGCAGGTGTGCTGAAATCACAGTACTTCCTTCAGCGATCCCCTGAACAAGACCGTCGGTAGAAACAGTTGCTATGCTCGTGTCACCACTGAGCCAGTTGGCCTGCGCGGTGATGTCGACCAGACTGCCATCTGAGAATAACGCCGTGGCTTTTAACTGTTGAGTGGTTCCGTTTGCAATCGTGGTCAGCAGCGGATCAACCGAGATCGATAATACGCTTGCCGCAGAAACAGTAACGCTGGCGTGGTTACTCTCTATACCTTGCAGGTTGGCAGAAATAACGGCAGTACCTTCTGCCAAAGCATGGACTGAGCCAGTAAGCATAACACTGGCGACGGCGGTATCACTGCTGGCCCAGTTCACCAGATTCGTCACATTCTGTGTTGTACCATCAGAGAAAGAAGCAATGGCAGTCAGAGGATGTGATGTGCCTTCCGGCAGGTTGATGTTTCCCGGGGTGATTTGCAAACCGTTCATAACTGCAGGTTTAATGGTAACCAGTATGCCGTCACTGGTTACGTCACCCAGGCTCGCTGAAATCGTCACTGTACCGTTTAACAGGGTAATGAGCAGACCGGTATCTGAGACTGTCGCCAGAAGCAGGTCATCACTATTCCAAGCCACCTGAGCCGTCAGGTTTTGCGTTGTTCCGTCCGTGTAGTGACCAATAACGGTCAGTTGCTGCTCTGTACCGATTGCCAGAGAAAGGCCAGAAGTTGTGATGTCGAGGGAGACCAAAGATGCATCGGTGACTGTCAGATCAGCGCTGTTGCTGGTGATACCATCAAATACACCGGTAATTACCGTATTCCCTGCAGCTTGCGCGATAACCAGTCCGTTGCTGTCAACACTGGCGGTACCTGATGCACTACTGCTCCATACGACCTGATCAGTGACATCCTTTCGGGTCCCGTCATGATAGAAAGCTAATGCGGTGTATTGAACGTGAGTCCCTTTCGCTACCGATGTCACCCCTGGTGTAATTTGGAGCTGGCTGACAGAGTGTTTACCGGACACACGAATTACGATGCCTCCTGCACTTAACTCGCCGACATCACAGGATATCGATGTTTCTCCCGTTGCAACTGCCTGGATAACACCGCTGGTGCTAATTGTCGCTACTGCAGTTTGGCTACTGACGCAGGTTGCCTGAGTCGTGACATCGTGTGCCACACCAGAACTGTTAGTCGCTTTGACCATAAAACTCAGTGAGTGGCCTACTTCTACTGAATCAGCGCTGGGGATAATAGCTAATGTGCTGAAATCATTTTTTCCGTTTTCAACACTGTGTTTGGCCGTTCTGCTTTCCTGACCGGATGTACCGCTTTCATCACCGCCACAGCCGGCTAAGGCGAGTACCAGTGCCATGAGTAAATATCCCAGCCATTTTTTGACGTATTGGCAAATGTCGTTTCGCATTAGATTGCCTTCCTTGTAATTGTGGGTAGTGTCAGTTACTACACGAGGGTTCATAGCACGCGCCCTGGACGATTTCCGGCCAGAGACATCGCTTCCCCAATCGCTTTGTAGCTGACTTTTTCAGGGGGTTTCCCTATTTTTCAATGTGTTGCACAACACTTTTGGCTCTATGTCATGAGAGCTGTCTGTTGCATGTATCCGCTCCGACATCGCGATACAACTGTCACCGCAGAGCAAGAATTCCGGATTCTGGCAGCATTGTTTTTGCCTGGCTGCTCACGACAATCAGTGAACAATCAACTTCATCAATCCTTGAGATAATTACTTTTATGGGTGATTTTTTTATTCAAAGCTGTTTAAAGCCAAATTAGTACAAGGATGATAATCTTGCTAAATTAGTTGCATATATTTTTTGCTTCTTTAGGGGGGCATGTATTCTCATGGGGAATTCTATCGGTGGTAATTTACACTGGTCTGGCTGCTTTTCGCGGGAAGTGACGAATTAGCAGGAAACCCTGAGTGTCAAAAGTGGGGCAGCCGTTGCTGCTCTTGATGATTCAGATGAGAAGGTGCAGTTGAAGAAAAAGCCCGCTGTGGCCAGCGGGCTAATGGTTGCAGTGGTGTTACATTTCTAAATCGCTTTTCTCGACAGAGTTGATGGTGCAAACAGACAGCACTCCGGGTATGGTTGCCAGGCAACTGATATTGATGGCATTTTCACTATCAACATCGGTGCCTGATATATCGGCGGTGGAAGTAATCAGTACATCAGACAATACGCCTGCCAGTAATCTGACGGCACCCTCTGTGCTGACCGCCAGCAATGACGCTGCGGAGACGTGATAGGTCACGCTGCTATTATCAACCAGTACCTTGGAGCCGTCAGAATAGTAGGCGTGGGTTGAGACATTGAAAATGTCTGAACCAAGCAACTCAACGGCCAGACTGCCTGAGTGATCCGACTCTATCCGAACCCGCGACAGCACAGCAGGACCAATCGTCAGGGTTGTGTCCGCTGAACTGCCCCCATAATTTGCAGTAATGGTTGCTGACCCAACGGATACGCCCTGTGCCAGACCGCCTGTTGTGATAGTCGCGACACTGGTATCACTACTTTGCCAGCTCACCAGATCAGTGACATCCTGATCTGGACCACTAGTAAAGCTCGCAATAGCAGTAAATTCCTGGGTCAGGCCGTTGGCGATAGTCGCATTGAGCGGGGTGATTGCGAGTGAAGTTACCGTTGCTGCGGTGACATTCAGGGTCACGCCCGGACTGGTTTGCCCCTGATAGCTAGCAGTAATCTCTGTCGTCCCCATTGCCAGCGATTGCGCCAGACCTGAGGTATTGATGCTGGCGACACCCGTGTCCGAGCTGACCCAACTGACCAGATGGGTGACATCCTGCGTGCTGGTATCGGAAAAGGTTGCCGTGGCAGTGAACTGCTGCGTTGTACCATTGGCTATGCTTGGAGCGTTGGGAGTCACAGCAATGGCGCTGACGGTCGCTGGCGTGACTGAGAGTGGAATGTCGGCACTGTTGACCCCCTGATAATGGGCGGTAACGACTGTATTGCCTTCACCCAGACCGTGGGCTAAACCCGTTGCAGACAGGGTCGCAACACTGGTATCGCCGCTTTTCCAGTTCACCTGATCGGTCACATCCAGGGTGCTGCCATCAGAGAACTTGGCGGTGGCGGTAAATTGCTGGGTGGTGCCTTTAGCAATACTGGCCGTCTCTGGTTCAACTGAGATAGACGACACGGTTGCTGCCGTCACTTCCAGACTCGCGTTATTGCTGTCTGTTCCGCCAAAGTTGGCAGAGATAGCGGCAGACCCCGTCGCGAGAGCACTGACCACACCCGTAGTGGAAACGGTCGCCACAGCGGTATCGGTACTGCTCCATGTCGCTTGCGCACTGACATCCTGCGAGGTGCTGTTATTAAAATGCGCTATGGCCGTATAGGCATGGCTGGTGCCCTTGGCCAGACTCAGGTTAGCAGGTGTGACTTGCACTGAATTAACTGTCGTATCCGTAACGGTGAGATTTACAGGAGCGCTGGTTGTGCCATTGAAACTGGCGGTAATGTTGGCCGTTCCTGCAGCAATGGCTTCCGCCAGCCCTGATGCTGAGATGGTCGCCGCCGCGGTATTGTCGCTGTCCCAGGTGACCTGAGGGGTTAAGTCTTGTGTCGAACCATCGGAGAACTGGCCAGTGGCAGTAAACTGCTGTTGTGTGCCAGTGACCAATGACGCCGTGGCGGGTGAGAGATGAATTGAACTCAATGTCTCATCTGTCACTGTTATCGTCGCCTGATTACTGCTGACGCCTTCAAATTGCCCGGTAACAGTGGCGGTTCCTTGTGCCTTGGCGGAGGCTATACCGTCGGTGCTTAGCTCAACGGTACTGGCATCTGTCGTATTCCAGATTGTCTGGCTGGTGACATCTTCACGGCTGCCATCGTGATAGTATGCCAGCGCGGTAAACTGTACCTGTGTTCCTGCGGCTGCTGTCACCTGTCCGGGAGTGATTTGCAACTGGCTGACCGTATGGCCGCCTGTTACCGTAATCACAACTCCGCCGCCACTCACACCGGCATAGCTGCAGGAAATGGTGGCTTCGCCTGCCGCAATGGCCTGGATCACGCCTTTGTCACTGACGGTGGCAACTGATTCATCGCTGCTGGTACATTGCGCGTACTGAGTGACATCTTTTTTATCTTTGTTCGCGTAAATGGCATTCACGGTAAAGCTAAGGGAACTGCCAGCTTCTGCTGTGTTCGCGCTGGGGATGATTTCGAGATTACGAACGGTTTTACCGCCCTTATCTACGGCGCTGCCGTCGTTGTCTTTCTGGCTGGGCAGACCGCTACTTTCTCCGCCGCAACCTGCCAGAGTCAGCGTCATGAGCAAAATACCCAGCCATAGTGTTAAGTACCGGCTAATGTTGTTCTTCATTGGGTTGCCTTCCTTGTAAACTGAGGAGAAGTCAGCACTACGCGTCGGTTCATAGCACGGTTAGCCGGGGTGTCATTACTGACCAGCGGCTTGGTTTCGCCAAACGCTTCGTAGCTGATACGGTCAGGGGTAATACCCTGTTGTTCAAAATACTGCACAACACTTTGCGCCCTGCGTTCAGACAACTTCATGTTGTAGTCTTCCGAGCCAACATCGTCGGTATGGGTTTCAACGCGCAACATGGCTTCCGGATACTGATTCAGGTGATTCAGCATCGGTTGGAACGCGGAAGTCATATCAGGACGAAGCTTGGCAGAATTGAATTCGAAGATCGCATTGGACTGAGCACCATCCACCTGGAGTGTAAAGGCTTCCTGAGTGGCAGGCGGCGGAGCGGGTTCTGGCTCAGGTTCAACAACTGCGACAGGTTGCGGGTCATTACCTGAAAACCGGTAGCTGATACCCAGCATCAGGGTATGGAGATCGGCACCAGCCGTACCATCGTCGCCGACATCATTGGCAAACTGATAGCTGAGTCCGGTTCGCCAGCGCGGTGTAAAGTCCCAGTCAACGCCGACACCGACTATGGGGGAGAATCCATCTTCGTCGTTAGATACAGTACCGGCAATTTCTTTACCATCGCTGGAAACATGCCAGGCCATCACGCCGGCTTTACCCACCACAGACACCACATCCGATACCGGATAACGATAGCCCAGAGAGGCTGACAGCCCTAACACATCACCTTCATAATCGGCGCCAACGGAAGGGTCATCCAGAGCCGGATAAGTGGCATCAAACTGGCCGTAATAGTCGTAGGCAACTTCCAGCTCCCAGCGCGGAGTCCAGGCGTAGTTATAGAAAATTCCCGCGCCTGGCGCGTCGTCATCACAGCTGATGTTATGGCTTTCGCAGGCATCATCAGCAAAAGTGTAATTGGCGCGGAGTCCGACGCGGTGCTCAGAGGCATTGGCGAGAGAGATACATAAAGTGCTTAGTACAAGACATGAAAGGGAAAACGTTGTGCTTTGATTCATTACCGATCCATCCTCAATCCTTGAAAACGCTATAAAGAGCTACCCAGCTTAGGAACTTCTTGTCATCCAGGTATGCTTAAAGTCAAATTAGTACAAAGATCACAGGTTTGCGAAATAAGTTGCACAGTTAACTCTATTTGATGAGATGGTTTTTTAGTCTTAGTTGTTCACTTTGGCTGGGAGAGGAGACAAATCGGGCTTCTGGAATGATTTATGCGTGTGTGCCGAAACGTGTCCGGGCGCAGAAACAAAAACACCCCGCCAGATAAACCAGCGAGGTGTAGACGGTCTTGTTGTTTGATGACAGATCAATGCATGCTGTCGTGGTTCAAACTTTAGTGGTCCATGTTGCCGTGATCCATGTTTTGTCCGGTGTTCATCATGTAGTCGGCTTTTTCTACCTTCACTTTCACTTCCACTTTACCGGCGTTCTGAAAATAAAGTGTCAGCGGGAAACTATCCCCCAGCTTAGGTACTGATGTCAGGTTAAACATCATAATGTGGTAGCCACCGGGCTTTAGCATTTGAGTGTCATGGGCAGGGATCTGAATGTCGTCTACTTTGCGCATCTTCATCATGCCGTTTTCGTGCGCATGTTCATGAAGTTCGACTTTATCAGCAATGGGCGATTCCGCCCGCAACAGGACATCCGCCTGATCACCGTGGTTATCAATTGAGAAAAAAGCGGCGGCAACCGAAGACATAGGCGGGACTTCTTTAGACCAGGGATGATCAATGTGCAGCTCGCCAGACTTGAATTCGTGGGCCGTTGCCAGGCCGGAGGTGAAGACAGAAGCGGCCAGCAGCAAAGCGTGTAATGGTTTCATTGTGTTCTCCAATGGGTATTAAGCAATCAAAAATGTTAAACGGGATGTGATGATGTGCTTATCGGCGGAGGAGAGTGTTTTGGCCCAAACAGTTCATACAGTTTGTTGTTAGCACTGAGCCAGAACATACGGCGCAGGCCGGAAAAAATCGCAACGGATGCCAGAATAAGCGGTTGAATATAACTGGTGTCGTAATGGATGGGCTGTAATGGCGTGAGCAGTGGGCAGTGATTTTGCCATTGTGCATGCGACGACCCGTCATGCTGATTAACCAGATCGGCGACTGATACCCATTGCAGGCCATGCACTGTACAGATCAGGATTTTATCCCCGGTCAAGCCGCTCGGAGTACCCTGATGAAAAGCCGGATTGATCACCACAACAGCCGACAACACATTCAGCCATAGCAATGACGCCAGAACGATAGTTATCATTCCAGCGCGATTGCGGGTTGAAGTAAAAGTTGTGGTCATGGTGTTTTGTCTGATTCTGAGAAGCTGAAATCATAGCAGATGAGAATAACATTCGGTAACAGATTACCGGTAAGTGCTTGAAAAAATCAGACTGAACACAGGTTTTCTGTGTGATTACCCGGCCGCCAGCGTCTTGAGTATCAGGTTGTTTTTTCATGAGAAGAGTGCTTGAATATCGGCACTTACCCACCGGAGGCAAAGGAATGAAGGTTGCTATTCTGGACGATTATCAGGATGTTGTCCGTACCTTGCCCTGTTACTCTCTTCTGAATGAATACGATGTGACTGTGTACACATCGCCGCCTGCTGATCAGTCTCAGCTTATCGACAGACTGAAAGACAAAGACGTACTGGTGCTGATCCGTGAACGCACTGTCATTGACGACGCCTTACTTGCCCATCTTCCCCGCCTTAAACTGATCAGCCAGACCGGTAAGATCAGCAATCATTTGGATCTTGACGCCTGTACTCGCCATCAGGTTGCTGTGGCGGAAGGTGTCGGCTCACCTGTCGCGCCTACGGAATTATGCTGGGCGCTGATCATGGCGGCCAGCCGGCAACTGCTGCCTTATTGCCAGCATCTGCAGGTGGGAGAGTGGCAGCAGTCCGGATTGCCACAGCTGGGCCGTAGCCTGAGTGGCAGAACATTGGGGATCTGGGGCTTTGGTAAAATCGGCCAGCGTATTGCCCGGATCGCAGACGTGTTTGATATGAAGGTGCTGGTCTGGGGCAGTGAACATTCCCGCGATCTGGCTGTCACGCAAGGGTATCAGGCCGCGCCGTCGAAAGCGGCGTTTTTCGCTCAGTCTGACATTGTGTCGCTGCATTTACGGCTCAACGTGCACACCCGCGGATGCGTAACGGCCGACGATCTGGCACTGATGAAAGCCGATGCACTGTTTGTGAATATCAGTCGTGCTGAACTGGTGGAATCCGGCGCGCTGGTGGCAGCCCTTGAGCGGGGGAAACCTGGCTATGCGGCAGTGGATGTTTACGAGACAGAGCCTGCTTTACCCGCTGACGAGCCACTGCTAACCATGCCGAACGTGTTATGTTCGCCACACCTGGGGTTTGTCGAACAGGACAGTTACACACTGTATTTTGAAACGGCTCTGGCCAATGTGGTGAGTTACGGCAAAGGCCAGCCAGCCGGTCTTGCGAATGCCGCGGTCTTGAGCACTGAACCTCATCAATAACTATGGAATGAAAAGGAATCGGAGATGCCAAAAGAGCGGGTAGTATTGATTACCGGATCCAGCCGGGGAATTGGCGCGGCTACAGCGATTCAGCTGGCCTCTCAGGGAGTGAGTGTCTGCGTGAATTATCGTTCTGAGCACGAAGCGGCAGAGCAGATTGTGCATCGGGCGCGTAAATATGGCGTGAACGCCATTGCTATACAGGCGGATGTGTCTCAGGAACAGGAGGTGCTGCGGCTGTTTGCCACACTGGATAATGAACTGGGGCCGATAACCGGACTGGTGAATAACGCCGGTATTTTGATGCAACAGATGCCGGTGTTACACATGACAGCAGAGCGAATCAATGCCGTGATGCACACCAATGTCACCAGTTGCTTTTTATGCTGCCGGGAAGCGATCCGGCGCATGGCTTATTCGCAAGGCGGCCAGGGCGGCTCGATTGTCAATGTCTCTTCGGCGGCTTCCCGCACCGGCGCGCCCTTTGAATATGTCGATTATGCAGCCTCGAAAGGGGCAATGGATACCATGACCCGCGGCCTGTCACTGGAAGTGGCCAGTGAAGGCATTCGTGTCAACGGCGTTCGTCCCGGCTTCATTTATACCGACATGCACGCCTCAGGTGGTGAACCGAATCGGATTGAACGGCTGAAATCAGCGATACCTATGCAGCGCGGCGGCACTGCCGAAGAAGTATCAGAAGCGATCTGCTGGTTATTGTCGGATCAGGCGTCTTATTCGACCGGATCTTTTATCGATCTGGCGGGTGGCCGTTAAACACAGTCAAGATCGGCTTATATCCGTCATCGGCAGGGCTGGCCGCAGCCAGCAGCTATGGCTGACTGCGGTACTTTCGCTCCGGCCGGCCGACGCTGCCATAAGAGACTTCGGCACTCAGCTCATCGGTACTGACCAGATACTCAAGGTATCGACGGGCAGTGGTTCTGCTGGCCCCAATTTCCTGACCCACCTGCTCGGCGTTGAGATTAATGTTCGGATCGGTGAATACGCTGCGGATTTTATCCAGCGTCAGGCCATCAATACCTTTCGGCAACCGTGAGGCCGTGGCTGGCGGCGTTTGCGGCGCGGGCTGATCAGTGGCAGAGGTGGGCTGCAGCAAACCATCGACATCGCTTTGCACCAGTGAGTGCATGTCAGACAACTTGTCCAGGTGAGCGCTGAAATTGAATAACGCCGACTGCAGTCTTTCAAACACCACAGGTTTTAAAATGTAATCAAATATCCCGCTGCGCATCGCGGTGCGCAGGGTATCGACTTCAGTGGCCGCCGTGACCAGAATCACGTCGGTATGGCAGCTTTCAGCACGCAGTTCCCTGAGCAGTTCCAGCCCGGTTCCGGTCGGGAACTGATTATCCAATAACAGTAACTGAGGCTGGAACACGTCAATCAAATCCCTGGCTTCATCCAGGCCATGGGCTATGCCTACAACCTGAAAGCCCGGTGTTTTTTCGACGAACCGGCGCTGTATTTCCGCATTTTGCGGATCATCTTCTGCAATGACGACAGTAATGGGTGCTGTCATTGTTGTTCCTCTTGTCCATGTTTTGTTGCATTGTCTGAACGACGCAGTGATTTGGGAATGTACACAGTAAAACGACTGCCGGAAGGTTCAGCGGGTTCGACGGTAATGATGCCGCCGAGATGTTCTGTCAGTTGTTTGACTAAATGCAGTCCGATGCCGTGTCCTTCAACGTCCTTGGTGGTGTAACCACGGGTAAAAATTTTATCTTGTTCCCCTTCGGCAATGCCAGGTCCCTGATCATTGACCTCGAAAATCAGCTCTTTACCTAAGTCACTCATGCTGAGCAGTACCATACCGCCCGAGCCATGGTGCCTGAGCGTTGCTTCCAGCGCATTGTCTATTAAGTTACCCAGTATGCTGACTAATTGCTCGCGGGGCAGAGAGGCCGGTATGTCCGACATCTGGCTGTCGTCGTCAATGGCCAGTTCCAGGTTCAGTTCTCTGGCCCTGTTGTATTTACCGAGCAGGCACCCGGCCAGAATGCTGTCTGAGGTTGCTTTCATTATGGTCTGAATAAAACTCTGATGACTGGATGTTTCCTGCCCGATTACCTTCAGCGCCTGTTCAACCGCACCAATCTGAATCAGACCGGCTATGGTGTGCAGCTTATTATTGTACTCATGGGACTGGCTGCGCAGGCTATCGGCATATTGCTGAATACGGGTCAGTTTACGGCTGACCAGATCGACTTCATTTTTCAGCCGGAAGCTGGATACCACCCCTGTGACTTCACCGTCCTGCACCATGGGAAAACGGTTGGCGATCAGGTTGCGGTCATGCAGCCAGATTTCCTGGTCAAAATGGTGCTCGCCGCTTTCCAGTACATCCAGCATTCCGTTGTCGGGTAACACATCATGAATATGACGGCCAATGTATTTTTCGTCAGCCGGCAATTGCAATGTTTTGATGGCGGCATGGTTAAAGGTGGTGATGATACCGTGCTGATTAATGGCCACTATGCCTTCACGCACGGTTTCAAGCGTGGCATTGCGTTCATGAAACAGCCGGCCAATCTGCTCAGGCTCCAAATCAAAAATGGCTTTGCGGAAATGATTGGCAAACCAGAGTGCCATGATCACGCTGAACAGAAAGGCCAGCGTACTGGCAACAATCATGGAAAGCTGATGACGGCTGACAATGGCATCGACTTCGGTCAGCAAATAGCCAACTGAAACTATGCCGATGATCTGAGCACCATCTGTGCTGAAAATAGGGGCTTTGCCACGCATTGACCAGCCGATACTGCCTTGATCCAGTGCGACATACGCCTGGCCGTTAATCAGCGCCTGGCTGTTATCGTCACTGTCGTCATCCGACATAGATTTGCCGATACGCTGCGGGTTGAGGTGGGCAAGCCGAATGCCCTGGCTGTCGCCAATAACAACAAATCTTGCCTGGGCGGCCTGGGCCATTTTCAGGCTCAGTGGCTGCAAAAATGCGGTGTCTCTGTCTGATACGGCGCGAATCACATCGGGTGAGGCTGCAATGGTTTTCGCTACCCGTATCGCCTGCTGGCCAATTTGTTCATGTAACACACTGTCGAGATAGCGAATAGTAAAGTGGCCGAGCGCTCCCGCTTGCAGGATCGCGATAAAACCCAGGATTAAGACCATCCGGGTTTTGAGTCGAAAATGACGCAAAGACAACAACTTAGTCATGTGAGAAGGTGTTCCGTCTACCTTTGTAACATCTGTGAAACAGTGTACCGTCAGTGGCACCGAAATGCTGTGAACAATATGAACTTAATGTATTTTACGCCCGATATTCACATTATTTTTACAATCTTTTCATGTTTCTGAACGTGGCATACCTTGACTTAGTAGTTAAGCAATAACAGAACCTGAAGCCGCAGGCAGACAATAAGTTTGAGCCATAGCGGTAAATCAGGTCGGGCGATGGACCCCAATCTAATAACGAGGAAAAGGTATGCTTACTCAGTTAATTACCCGCAAACGTGTCTCCGTACTTGCTGCAATCATGGCTTCTGCATTGAGTGTCAGTGCTCAGGCTAAAGTTGATTCCATTCACTTTCTGGTACCTGGCGGTGCTGGTGGCGGTTGGGACAGCACAGCACGCGGTACCGGTGAAGTATTGAAAAAATCTGATCTGGTTGACACCATTTCTTACGAGAACATGTCCGGTGGCGGCGGCGGTAAAGCCATTGCGTACCTGATTAAAACCGCTGAGCAATCCACAGACACCCTGATGGTTAACTCTACCCCTATTGTGATTCGCTCACTGTCTAAAGTTTTCCCTCAGTCATTCCGTGATCTGACCCCGGTAGCCGCCACTGTGGGTGACTACGCTGCATTTGTGGTGCCGGCTAAATCTAAATACACCAGCTTCACTGACATAGTGAACGATTACAAAAAAGATCCCAGCAGTATCACAGTGGCGGGCGGCTCTGCACGCGGCAGCATGGATCACCTGGTTGCCGCACTGGCGTTCAAAGCCGGTGGTGGTGAGCCGCGCCGTCTGAAGTACCTCGCGTATGATGCTGGTGGTAAAGCCATGGCCGGTTTGCTGTCTGGCGAAACCACACTGCTTTCAACGGGCCTGAGTGAAGCCCTGACGCTGGCAGATGCCGGTGAAATCCGCATCCTGGCGATGACAGGTGATCAACGTTCTCCTTCAGCGCCGGAAGTACCGACTCTGCAGGAGCTTGGCTATAACGCAACCTTCGTGAACTGGCGTGGATTCTTTGCCGCACCGGGTCTCAGTGATGAAAAAGCGGATGAGTTTGCCGAGGTACTGGGCGAGATGTACAACACAGAGCAGTGGAAAACCGTGCGTGACCGTTACGGCTGGACTGAAATCTACAAGCCTCGTAAAGAGTTCGTTGCCTTCCTGTCACAGCAGGAAAAAGAAATCGGCGATCTGATGCGTGAACTGGGCTTCCTGAAGTAATCCTGTCTGCATGACATGTTGCGCACCGCCTGACTGGGTGGTGCGCGTAGTAACAAACCGGCCTGAGTCTGGGGCCGGGTCAAACCGATAGTGGTGAGGATGACCATGACTATAACGAAAGATCATATCGGTGGACTGGTGTTTCTGTGCTTTTCCATCGTTTACGGTTACTACGGCAGCGGAATTGAGATGTTCCCCGGCGATGAATATCAGCCTTTCAATGCGAAATCTTTGCCACTGACTCTGGCAGGGCTTGGCATTGTGCTGGCGTTATGCCAACTGGTAACGGCTAGCCGCAGTCAGGATGACAAACTGGATTTACGGGGACTGGATTTTGTTCTGATCACCAAACTGCTGTTGCTGATGCTGATTTTTGCCGCTTCCCTTGAATGGATTGGTTTCATGTTGTCGACAGTGATCTTTCTGATGGGAGGCTACTGGTTGCTGGGTGAGCGTCGTCCTAAGGTTCTGCTGGTGGCGTCTGTGCCATTTGCCGTGTGCTTCTGGTTCTTGCTGACGCAGTTGCTTGACATCTATCTGGCCCCTGGCCGACTGATAACGAGTATTCTCGGGGGTTAATTATGTTCGATGGAATGATGACTGGATTGTCGACGGCAATTATGCCCTTCAATCTGATGATGGTGGTGGTTGGCTGCTTTGCCGGGACATTCATTGGTATGTTACCGGGTCTTGGCCCGATTTCTGCCATCGCACTGATGATCCCTATTACTTATGGTCTTGATCCTTCTTCTGGCATTATCCTGATGGCCGGTGTGTACTACGGTGCTGTCTTTGGTGGTTCAACCTCATCAATACTGATTAATGCGCCGGGCTGTTCAAGCACAGTGGTTACAGCCTTTGACGGTTTCCCGCTGGCGCAGAAAAATCAGGCAGGTAAAGCCCTGGCATTGGCCGCGTATTCCTCTTTCACTGGCGGAACAATTGGTGCCATCATTTTGCTCTTTGCAGCACCTGCTCTGGCCAAAGTCTCACTGAGTTTCCAGTCCAGCGACTATTTTGCGCTGATGATTCTGGGCCTGACGGCGGTGGCCGCTTTCTCCGGCAAAGGCCAGGTGCTCAAAGCCCTGATGATGACAGTCTTCGGCCTGATGATTTCGACCGTCGGCAACGATGTCATGACAGGCGTGCCGCGATTTACCTTCGATAATGTCGATTTGATTGACGGTATCAGCTTCCTGCTGCTGGCTATGGCGACTTTCGCGCTGACCGAAGTGGTGATGACGGTTCTGCGGGGTGAGCACCGGCATGAAGATGCGCAGATGGACATGAACAATCTGGGCAGCATGAAACTCAGCAAGGAAGAAGTGAAGCATGTGGCACCAACGGTAGCGCGTTCTTCAGTCTTTGGTTTCCTGGTTGGTGTATTGCCTGGCGCCGGGGCCACCATTGCCTCTTTCCTGAGCTACGGTATGGAGCGTAATCTGGCGCCGAAAGAAGAGAAAGAAAAATTCGGCAAAGGCGCGTTACGGGGTCTGGCTGCGCCTGAGTCAGCGAACAACGCAGCATCTACCGGCTCTTTCGTCCCTTTGCTGACACTGGGTATTCCCGGTTCGGGCACAACCGCTATTATGCTGGGTGCACTGATTGCGTATGGTATTCAGCCAGGTCCGCGCCTGTTCATTGATAATCCGGATGTCTTCTGGTCGGTGATCATCTCAATGTACTTCGGTAACCTGGTGCTGCTGATTCTGAACCTGCCGCTGATCCCGTACATCTCCAGGCTGCTGGTGATCCCGCGTCCGATCCTGATTCCGTTGATTCTGTTCTTCTCCATCACAGGGGTATATCTGGTGAGCTTCAATGCCTTTGATATCCAGATGATGGTATTGATCACAGTGATTGCGACCTTCCTGAAATTGCTCAACTTCCCTATGGCACCTATGCTGCTGGGATTCATTCTAGGCGACATACTGGAGAAAAACCTCAGCCGCTCGCTGACACTGTCTGATGGTTCTTTCGCTTTCCTGGTAGAACGTCCAATGACATTAACCATTATGGTGCTGGCAGTGCTGGCGTTGTTGATGCCACTGTTCAGCACCTGGCGTGATAAGCGCAAAGCCGTTGCAAAAGGGCAGACGCAGCAGGTGTAAGCTGAAGCCGGACAGATGACCGGATAAATAGAGTGAAGAAAAAGCCGCACGTTCTTGGAACCGTGCGGCTTTGCTTTTTCTGGTCTCTGGAGTCAGAATTCAGGCCAGCAGCAAAGAGTGACTATCAGAAACTGAATGCGACTTTGGCTTCAACCGAGCGCTCGGTACCCAACCAGCAGTTGTTCTGATCGAAACAGGTGTAGTATTCCTTGTCGAACAGGTTTGAGGCACTGACGGTGGCGCTCACGTTGTTCAGGCTGGCGCTTAACTCGCCTAAATCATAGCGGGCAGACAGATCAAACAAGGTGTAGTCAGGGACTTTGGCGGTGTTTTGCGCATCGATTTCAGACTCGCCGACATAACGCACACCAGCACCCAGTACAGTACCGCTTAACAGGCCGTTGTAGATGTAATAGTTAGCCCACAGTGATGCCATTTGCTCGGGGATCCACACCGGGGTTTTTCCTTCGATGCCGGTATTGTCCTGCGTTACTTCCGCATCGGTATAGGTGTAGTTCAGCGCAATATCCAGATTGTCATTCAGCAGCCAGAAGCTTTCAAACTCCAGCCCACGGGTGCGGACTTCGCCCGTTTGGATCTTGTCATAGGCACTGCCATTGGGGTCTCGGGTCACTACATTTTGTTTGGTCAACTGGTAGGCCGCCAGACTGGCGGACTGGGTTCTATCGGCAGACTGGTATTTTACCCCGGCTTCCCATTGCTGGCCTTCAGAAGGCTCGAACACTTTGCCGAATCTGTCCTGTCCGGCTACTGGCTCAAAGCTTTCCGAATAGCTGATATAGGGGGCAAAACCGTAGGCCAGATTATAGAGCGCGCCGATTCGGCCGGAGAAGCTGTCTTGCTCAATATCGCCGGATATTACACCGTCGGTTTTCTGGTCAAGTTCGTAATGATCATACCGCCCGCCTGCCAGTAAAATAAGCTTATTCCAGCGGATCTGATCCTGCAGATACACACCCAGCTGAGAGGTATTGATATTGTGCTTGGCTCTGTAGTTAAAGCCAGGATTGTTGGGGTCAATCTGATCGTTGTCCGGGTTGAACATATCAATGCTCGGCACGCTGAAATCCAGGGTGTCCTGATACACCACAGAAGAGTCCATGTACTGGTAGTCCAGGCCCATCAGGACATTATGCTCGGCAGCCCCCCAATGGAGTTTGCCTGTGAGCTGGTTGTCCATGGTCAGGAATCCTAACTCCTCATCGGTCTGATAGGCATTACGGCTGAGTGTCCGGTTATCTGCGGCTAAGGCACCATTGTAGGTGTTTGTCTGATGCAGGCTGGCGTCGCTGTATCTCAGGTTATGCAGTAACGTCCAGTCGTCATTAAAATCATGCAGCACTTTGTAGCCGAGCATCAGTACTTCACGTTCGAAATCATTCCAGTTTTTATCGCCCGTGAAAGTGTCAGGAGATAACTTGCCTTCCGGGTTAGGCAGCACAGAACCCTTTGCCGGCACTGTGGTGTAAATGCCTGCGCTCGGGTCGTTCTGATAATACAGGTTGAGGTTGATCAGGGTGTCATCAGAAGCCTGCCAGTCAATGGAAGGGGCTATCATATAGCGCTCATCTTCGGCAGTATTTGCCTGACTGTCCCTTTGCCGCGCCAGAGCGATGAGGCGATAGCTGACATCGCTGTTCTCCAACTGGCCCGTGGTATCAATATTGGCTTGCATCAGATTGTTGGTACCTGTGTTGATTTCGATATCCGTTTGCCGGGTTTTCTGTGGTGTTTTTGCGATCAGGTTAACCATGCCACCCGGCGGGATATTGCCGTACAGCACAGAGGTCGGGCCTTTAAATACTTCCACTTGCTCCACGGCAAAGGCATCCACCTGGCCTTGCAGGTTCCAGCCACTGAGGTAGGGCAACTGCAGACCGTCGTAGAAATTCTGATAGTTGATGAAGCCCCGGATATTGAACAGATCCAGTCGGGTGACCGCCCCGCCGCGCAGTTCGGTATTGACCCCAGACACATAGCGTAAGGCTTCGCTCACCGAGCTGGCACCGCGCAGATCGAGCGTCTCGCGGTCGATAACCGAGATAGCCTGCGGGGTTTCTTCGGCGGTCAGTGCGGTTTTGGTGGCGGTGTTGCGATAGGTCTCACCTAACACCGTGATGGTGTCATCTACGTGGGTTGTCTGGGTGTCTGTCTGGGCGACAGCCGATACGCTGAAGGATGAGGCAATGGAAATAGCCAGCCAGGAAGGAGCGAAAGTGCGATACATCAAAATAAACCTCTGCTGCAATATGTGAATGCTAATTGTTATCAATTGCATTCTAAGGAACTTGCGGCAGGAAAATTAACAATTTGGTGCATCTTGAGATTTGTGGTCGTGATTTTTCAGGCAGGCTCAACCGGCATCCAGTACTCCATGCGGTGAGCTGGGTTGGCGACATCAAATTGCGGCGGATAAATCTCCAGCTCATAGCCATCTATGCCTTTGAAACTGGACTCAGGCAACCAGGCGGCGATGAACCAATGGAGCACTTTATCCAGCTGATGGATAGGCCCGGAGTAGGGAATCACGGCGTAAAGCTGCTCGGGGACATTCAGGCATTGAGTCTCAGCCGCAGTATGTAGCACCGCATCAGACGCCTGTTCCGATGGTATGCCAGCCCAGTAAATCAATGCGTCACCCGACTGGCTCTGGGTATCAATCACACCTATCTGGCTGATGGTGCCTGTCCCGGTAACTTGCTGATGAAACTGGTGCCAGATCGCGGGCACTGTCTTCGGGTAATCGGGGTTATCGGCGAACAGGCCATGAATTTTTCCGCTCACGCCGCAGAGCTGAAAGGCTGGGCGGCGCTCAAGACGGATTTGTAACAGACGCTGTGAGATCTCAGGGGCTAAAGTTACCGGCCTGGTCGATTGCAAAGGGGTTCTGAGGCCTGTCAGCAGCCCGCGTTTTTTATAGCTGCCGGGCGCGCAGCCGAACATTTGCCGGAAAGCGCGGATAAAACTGATTTCGGAGTTAAAGCCGCAGGAGAGCGCGATGTCGAGAATTCTGTCATTGCCTGATAATAGTTGTTCCGCAGCCCGGCTGAGTTTCAGCTCGCGCACATACTGCGCCAGTGTCAGCCCGGTTTCGCTGTTAAACACCCGCTGAAGCTGCCAGCGCGACCAGCAACTTTGCTCCGCCAGTTCCACCACACTCAACGGCTGATCCAAATGGGTGTGGATGTAATCCAGTACCCGTTGAATACGCGTGAAATGATGCGGCTTGGGTGTATGACTTGGGCTGGCTGGTGTGTTCATTACGACGGTTCAGTGTCTTTGTCATTCCATAATGGTCACAGATAGTAACACTGAAGCACTTTGCCCGGTAGTTGAGCAGATCGTCTTTACTGCCCAAATAGGGCGCAGCGTCACAGTGCTGACCGTCAGGGTATCAGTGTCGATGAGAATTGACCTTTGACATTCTATTGGCAACAGCCGAAGGTGTACGAAGTAGAATGAATTCATCAATATATCCGTTCCGCCTGAGCTTGTATCAGGTGATTTCGGATAGACAGAGTGACATTGCAGGTAACAGGTGACACGGATAAATGACAGCTAACAGCCCCGACAATAACACGCACAACACTACTCGCTCACATGAGCTGCCTTTATTTCTGACAGGGCCGGTTTTGCGCCGCTGTAATGCCAGGGTCATTACGCTGTGGATGGTGACATCCGCCCCGCTGGAAGGCCAGTTTCTGCTTTTTCAGGGCAAAGAAGCATCGCCTTTCTTTCAGGCAGACTTTACCCGCGAACAGCAGATCCGGATAGGGCAGTCGGCCTGGGTGGTAATGGCACAATTCTCGGGCGATTTTCCGCTGGATACCGAGCTGGCCTACGACATAGACACCCAAAAGGGGGCGTTGGCTGCTCTGTTACCTGAGCTGCTTTATCCGGGCGAGGAGCGGCTGACGCTGACTATTAAATCCCGTGCTGACTATATTCAGCATGGCTCTTGTCGTAATCCGCATTTTCCCGGTAAAGACAGCCTGGTAGCGGCAGATGAGAAAGTGGCAACACTGCCGCTGGGTGAACGTCCGGCATTACTGATGATGAGTGGCGATCAGATCTATGCCGATCATGTTGCCGGGCCGACGTTAGATGCGATCAGTCAGGTGATCGACCTGCTCGGATTACCCGATGAAACCTTCACCGATGCCCCTTATGCTTCGTTATCGGCGCTACGCGCCAGTCATCACCAGCTCTATGGCCGGGATCAGGTTCTGCCTGTGTACGAGCCGACTGGCAACTGGCTGTCAGACACCCGTATGCTGCGCTGGCTGCCGGCCAAACAACGCCCGGTTTTCACGGCCAATGAGTGTGAAAACCACCTGATTGGCCTGAGTGAATTTCTGGCGATGTACCTGCTGGTCTGGTCGCCGAATGTCTGGCAGCTGGTGGAGACTGACCGCCTTGAGAAACAGGGGTTTCAGTGTGGTGAACAAGTGCTGGCGGACAAATGGCAGCAGTTGTGGCAACAGGAAAAAACGGAAATTGAGGAATTCATCAGCGGGCTGGTTAAGGTGCAGCGCCTGGTGGCCCATATTCCCACTTATATGATCTTTGACGATCACGATGTTACTGACGACTGGAACCTGACTGTCGGCTGGGAACAGGCGGCATACCAGCATGCCTTTTCAAAGCGCATTATCGGCAACAGCCTGTTCGGATACTGGCTCTGCCAGGGCTGGGGCAATGATCCTGAACAGTTTGACGACACTTTTATGGCGATGGCCCGCACCTATTTCTCAGCGCCGGATACTGCCTCTCATGATGCCATGATAGATCACCTGTATGATTTCGAGCACTGGCACTATCAGGTAGAGACAAAACCCAAGATGCTGGTGCTGGATACCCGAACCCGGCGCTGGCATTCAGAATCGAAAATGAATAAACCGTCCGGTCTGATGGACTGGGAAGCCCTGACAGAGATGCAACAGGCGCTGATTCATGAACCAGCGGTGATCATAGTGTCACCCGCGCCCATCTTCGGCGTGAAGTTCATAGAAACCTTGCAGCGCATCATGACATTACTCGGTAAACCTCTGGTGGTGGATGCAGAGAACTGGATGGCCCATCCAGGGGCCGCCAATACTTTGCTGAGCATATTTACCCATACCAAAACACCGACCCATTTCGTGATCATTTCCGGCGATGTACATTACTCGTTTGCCTACGATGTTCAGCTGCGTTTTCGCCGCAACAGTCCGAACATTTATCAGATCACCGCCAGCGGGATTAAAAATACCTTCCCGGAAAAGTTGTTACGGGTTTGTGAGCGAATGGACAGGCTGTTGTACAGTCCGCATTCCCCGCTCAACTGGTTTACCAAACGTAAACGCATGAAGATTTACAAGCGGGATCCGGACACCCCGGGACATGGCCGCTTAGTCAACAGCAGCTGTATTGGCGAGTTGTGGCTGAAGGATGACGGCCAGCCTGAGCGCATTGCGATTCTGACCGCTGAAGGGCAGTCCATCGGGTTTCCTCCGACCCGGCAGGAACAGAAACGGCATTCAGGCGCGGGTGAAAAAGCAACAGCAAGACCTGGCAATAATGAGTCATAGTCGGGTGCTTCACATATTTTTAACACAGAGACGCCGCGTTGTTGACTCAGGTCAAACGTACGTTTAATTCTATGGTTCAAATGAGAAGACAGGCAGGGAGCTTGTCTTTATAAAACGTTGTGTAGAACTCAACACAAGGAAAACACCATGTTGAACCTTGCCGCTGCCTTACAGCGTAATGCTGTGTCCAAGCCTGACAAAGTCGCTATTATTTTTGGTGACACTCAGATCACTTATGCTCAGTTCAATGCCATTGCCAGCCAGATCGCCAATGGCTTGAAGGCCAAGGGCATACAGCCAGGTGATCGGGTTGCACTGAGCTGTCCCAATCTGCCGTTCTTCCCGCTGGTGTATTACGGCATTCAAAAAGCAGGCGCAGTCACTGTGCCGCTCAACGTACTGTTACGTGAGCGCGAAATTACATTCCATCTGGAAGATTCAGCGGCGAAGTTCTACTTCTGTTTTGAAGGCGTGGAAGGACTGCCAATGGCGCAGGCCGGTGTGGCAGCCTTTAATCAGGTCGATAGCTGCGAGCACATGGTAGTGATGACGGCCGATCAGTCTGCGATGGATTACCAGGGGCTGCCGACTCTGACATCCTTCATGAAAGATCAGTCACCTGTGTGTGATTATACGCCCCGTGAAGCGGATGATACGGCGGTGGTTCTTTATACCTCAGGTACCACGGGTAAACCCAAAGGGGCGGAGCTGACGCACAGCAATCAGTACACTAACGCTCTGGTGGCGCAGAATCTGATGGAAATGCGCGGCGACGACGTACACTTGCTGACTCTGCCGCTATTCCATACTTTCGGCCAGACAGTCAATATGAATGCCCCCGTCAGCCTGGGTTGTACCATGGTGATGGTGCCCCGTTTTGACCCAGCGCTGGTGAAAGGGCTGATTGAAAAACACAAAGTCACCCTATTTGCCGGCGTACCGACTATGTATATCGGAATGAACCTGTGCAAAGCAGACAACGATGTGTCTTCGCTGCGTATCGGTGTTAGTGGCGGTGCGTCGTTGCCGGTAGAAGTGCTGCGTAACTTTGAAGAGAAATTCAACGTCCCGATTCTTGAAGGTTACGGTCTGTCGGAAACCAGCCCTATCGCCAGTTTCAACCATCTGGACATGCCCCGGATTCCGGGTTCAGTCGGACAACCGATTCAGGGCGTTGAGGTGCGTGTGGTTGATGACAATGGCCAGCCACTGCCGCAGGGTGAACCGGGCGAAATCATCATACGTGGTCATAACATCATGAAAGGCTATCTCAACCGGGCGGAAGAGAATGAGAAAGCCCTGCGCAATGGCTGGTTCTACACGGGCGATGTCGGGCGTTTTGATGAAAAGGGCAATCTGTTCATTGTCGACCGGGTCAAGGATCTGATTATCCGGGGTGGCTTTAACGTGTATCCGCGTGAAATTGAAGAAGTGTTCATGACGCACTCTGACGTGGCTATGGTAGCCGTCGTCGGTGTGCCCTGTGATCAGTATGGCGAAGAAGTGAAAGCCTTTGTGGTACTGAAAGAAGGCGCGCAGGTCACCGAAGAAGCGTTGAAAGCCTGGGGTAAAGAACAGCTTGCCGCTTATAAATACCCGCGCATGGTCGAGGTTCGTCAGGCACTGCCAATGAATGCGACCGGGAAAATCCTCAAGAAAGATCTGAGGGCCGAAGTGCGGCAGGCCGCAAAAACTGCTTAATCCTCATCAATATCAAGCACCGGGTAATCAGCCCGGTGTTTGCATTTTCCCTGTTGGTCATAATCTCCTGTTTTCCCTTGTTACAGCTACACTTATCCAGAATATCCTTAACCCTAAGCCAGTTGTTTATTCATTAACGACAAACGGAGGCCCTATGAATACGACTCACGGATTATTGTTTGAGGTGGACAGAGATGGCGATAACTTTTTTATGGAACTGAAAGCTGTCGGTAAGCTCACTCATCAGGATTATGAAAGGATCACCCCACTGATCGACGATGCCCTTGAAGGTGTCGCGAATCCTAAGGTTAATGTCTATTTTGATGGTTCAGAGTTTGAAGGCTGGGAATTGCAGGCGGCATGGGATGATCTCAAACTTGGCCTGAAACACGGTAAAAAGTTTCACCGGATCGCCATTTATGGCAACCAGCGCTGGATGGACATAGTGGCCAAAATTGGCACTTGGTTTATCTCGGGTGAAGTGAAATGTTTCGATACACCGTTTGACGCATTAGCCTGGTTAAGGGAAGAGTGAAAATAAACGCTTAGTGTTTGTTGCTGTTTTTGCTGGGATTTCGCTCGTCTGCAAAGCAGGGAGTTGCTATGATGCAGCAGTATTCATGCTCGGGGGAAGTCCCCATTATGGCTGTTTAAACAGGGAGGCAGCTTTGCAGTTTCGAACCTTTTCCTTTTTACCTTTTTCTTCTGTTTTGTTATTTGGGTGTCTTACCAGTGCCGGCTCCATAGCGGCAACTCCGCAACCGACTGCCGCCAAGGCCGTAGCGGATCTGCCATCGGGCCAAGAGGCCGATCAGGAAGCAGACAAAGAAGCCAGCCGTTATTTCTTCGGCTTACGAGGCGGTGTCAGCCTGATGGGGTTAACAGATACAGCAACGATAGCCGGCGTGTCGTCATCCTCTGATGACGCTGATGCCAATGGCTTCTGGGGCGTGGATATTGGCTACTACACACCCGAAGGTCGCAGCCGGCTTTACTACAGTTTTGAACGACATGTAGCGGAAAGTCAGTTTCCGTCATCAGGGCTGAAATATGACAATATTGCCAATCTGAACTTGCTCGGCACAGATTATTTTTTCTTGTATAACAAAGACTTTTCACCGTATGTCGGCCTGCACTTCGGTTATGCCAGTGTCAGCTCCGATTCCAGTTATCATGGCGACTATAAAACCAGTGGTTTTGTGATTGGTATGCAAACCGGCCTGGCATGGCGCGTCTCAACTGACATGACAGTCGAAGCCGGTTTCAGACACACAGTGCTGCCAAGCAAGCTGAAAAACTGGCAAGGGCAGGACGATCAGGGCAATACAGTGAACTTTGAATCTCAGCAGAGCGGTGTCAGCTCGTTGTTTCTGGCGGCGAACTACCGCTACTGAAAATTGTTTGTACGCAGCTGGCCATCTGCTTGATGATGCCGGCGGCTTTGGGTTTACACCTTTGGCTGTGCGCGTATAATGCCCAGCTCCGAAAACGACAATCATTTCTGTAAGGACGTCAGCGTGAAGCTATTTGTCAGAGATCTCACCGTTATTGATGCCTCTTATCTGTGCCCGGCCAGAGGTATGGTGGGAGAAAGCTGGATTCTGGATGTGGTGATGTCTGGCGAGCTGAATGAAATGAGCATGGTGCTGGATTTCAGCCGCGTTAAAAAGCAGATTAAACAGCTGGTGGATCAGTATGTCGATCACCGCCTGCTGGTGCCGACAGCACATGCTTCAGTCAGGATGGCCGCGACTCAGCCGGGCTATGCGACCCTGGATTTGCTTCGTGGCGATAAAAGTATCCATTTGCATTGTCCGGAAGAGGCTTATTGCCTGGTGGATGCTGACGTCATCACCATAGAGACAGTCACCCGGCATCTGCATCAGGTGCTGTCTGGTAAGCTGCCGGACAATGTCCAGGGTCTTGAGCTGGTATTACGCCCAGAGAAGATTGATGGCGCGTTTTATCATTACAGCCACGGCCTGAAAAAGCATGACGGCAACTGTCAGCGCATAGCACATGGCCATCGTTCACCGATTGAACTGTATGTCGATGGCCAGCGTGATCCTAAGCTGGAAGCCGACTGGGCAAAGCGCTGGACGGATATCTATCTGGGCACAGAAGAAGATCAGGTGAGCATTTCTGAGCTGAATCTGAGCGAGCACGCCGCAGGTGCTGGTGATGACACCCATTACGCTTTCCGTTATACCGCGCCGCAGGGGCTGTTTGAGCTTGCGATCGCCAAAAGTGAGACGGAAATGATTGGCACAGATACCACCATAGAGCTGCTGGCACACTATATCGCTGCTGCTGTGAAACCTGCCATTGGTGAGCATCAGACGCTGGACGTCGTCGCTTATGAAGGCGTTGGCAAAGGTGCGATGGCGAGTCTGTAATCGTACCGGATAACCGGTTATTTTCCTCAAAGCATGCCTTAAACAGCAGTGCGCCCGCGCTGCTGGGAAATCCTTTAAATCAGAATCATACTGTCATTCCCGCGCAGGCGGGAATCCATGTGGCGAGCGCAATTTTTGAGGTTTAGCTTGTATGTCGCGCTTGAGTCTGGTGGTTCATTTGGCATTGTCTAATGCGCGCCAGGTACTCTTTGTGGGGGCAGAGAGTACCCAGAAAACCCCTTTTTGTTCTTTGATGTGGTCCGGGGCGGTTGTAGGCGCTCCCGGCGCCGACAACCTGAAAATTCGTCCTGAATTTTTCCCTGGGGGAGTGGCAAGCATCAAACTTCTCATTTCTGCTTTAAAAGTATAGCCAGAAACCCAGTTAAATTATTTATGATTCAATATATTACCGTCATTCCCGCGCAGGCGGGAATCCATGTGGCGAGCGCAATTTTTGAGGTTTAGCTTGTATGTCGCGCTTAAGTCTGGTGGTTCATTTGGCATCGTCTAATGCGCGCCAGGTACTCTTTGTGGGGGCAGAGAGTACCCAGAAAACCCCTTTTTGTTCTTTGGTGTGGTCCGGGGCGGTTGTAGGCGCTCTCGGCGCCGACAACCTGAAAATTCGTCCTGAATTTTCCCCTGGGGGAGTGGCAAGCATCAAACTTCTCATTTCTGCTTTAAAAGTACAGTCAGAAACCCAGTTAAATTATTTATGATTCAATATATTACCGTCATTCCCGCGCAGGCGGGAATCCATGTGGCGAGCGCTTTTTTTGAAGTTTAGCTTGTATGTCGCGCTTGAGTCTGGTGGTTCATTTGGCATCGTCTAATGCGCGCCAGGTACTCTTTGTTGGTGCAAAGCGTACCCAGAAAACCCCTTTTTGTTCTTTGGTGTGGTCCGGGGCGGTTGTAGGCGCTCCCGGCGCCGACAACCTAAAAATTCGTCCTGAATTTTTCCCTGGGGGAGAGGCAAGCATCAAACTTCTCATTTCTGCTTTAAAAGTACAGTCAGAAACCCAGTTAAATTATTTATGATTCAATATAGTACCGTCATTCCCGCGCAGGCGGGAATCCATGCAGCGAGCGCAATTTTTGAAGTTTAGTTTGTATGTCGCGCTTGAGTTTGGAGGTTCATTTGGCATCGTCTAATGCGCGCCAGGTACTCTTTGTGGGGGCAAAGAGTACCCAGAAAACCCCTTTTTGTTCTTTGGTGTGGTCCGAGTCGGTTGTAGGCGCTCCCGGCGCCGACAACCTGAAAATTCGTCCTGAATTTTCCCCTGGGCTTGTGGCACTCATTACATTCTCAGCCCGCTTCACTTTTTCGTTGAATTTCAGTTACTTTATCGCAAATGTAGTCGGCAATCGGCATCGCGGAGGTTGCTGCCGGTGACGGCGCGTTACAAACGTGCAGGCTGCGCGGGCTGTCTGCAAACAGAAAGTCATGAACTAACGTGCCGTCTTTCAGTACGGCCTGAGCACGAATACCTGCCGGGTAGGGTTCCAGATCGCTCAGCGCCAGGGCCGGACAGTACTTACGTACCCGCTCAAGATATCCGGCTTTCCACCAGGCATCTTTGAATTCCCGCAATCCGGTTTTCAGGTGCTTACCGGTGACATGCCAGAAACCGGGGAAAGCCAGCATGTCCAGACTGTCACGCAGGCTGAAATTAAATCGCCCGTAACCCTCGCGTTTAAATCCCTGTACCGCATTTGGGCCAACCGTCACCGAGCCATCTATCATGCGTGTCAGGTGAACACCTAAAAAGGGCAGAGAAGGGTCTGGGATCGGATAGATAAGATGACGGACGATCTGATGATGTCTGGCTGCCAGGCGGTAATATTCTCCGCGGTAGGGGATGATCTGAAAATCTGTCTCCAGCCCCATCATTCTGGTCAGGCGGTCGGCCAATAGTCCGCCGCAGCACACCAGAAAACGGCCACTGACAGCAAAAGAACCGGCACTCGCTGCGTGGCTGTGGCAGCAGGTCAGTTCTATGTGATCGCTGTGCTCTGTAATGTCCGTCACTTGGGTATCAAGGGCCGTATCGCCGCCAGAGGCAGTAAAATCACTGGCCATGTGTTTTGTAACCAGACGGTAATCCACTATGCTGGTCGATGGGACAAACAGCGCTCCCAGACCGCAAATGTTCGGCTCTCTTGCCTGCAGTTGCGCCTGATCCAGCGCTTCGACTTCAATACCGTTTTCACGGCAACGTGCCAGCAGATCCTGCATCCGGCACACTTCCGTTTCATTGGTGGCGACCAGCAATTTGCCGCAGTTGTCGACCGGAATAGCATGCTGGCGGCAAAAATCCACAGTACGTTGCACGCCTTCTTTGCAAAACCGTGCCTTCAGGCTGCCGGGCGCATAATACACACCGGCATGGATTACACCGCTGTTGTGGCCGGTCTGATGACACGCGAGCGTGCTTTCTTTTTCAATCAGCAGAATCTTGCTGGCAGGATGCCGGCGTAATAAAGCATTGGCCGTGGCGACGCCCAGTATGCCCCCGCCAATCACCAGATAATCGTATTTCTTATTCATCGCGGATCCTTTGCAAATCTAACTTAGGCCAGATCAGGCCGACATCATCCTGATTTATAAGATATTTAAACATCAAGCAGGCAGAGTAGCAAAAGGATAAATTGCATTTATAAGGCCAGTTTTCTTGGCCTCTCAGCTTGCGGTACGCCCGCTCTGGTGGTTTAATAGCCGCCATCACCTCATTTGGAGTTAACGCCTGCATGGATCACTAACCCCTGACATCCTTTGAACTTTTTCTTTTGGATCCGCAGGGTTAGTGGGCGTTAACCGTCTTTGTCTGAGCAGTCACTGACTGTGAATCACCGTATTGTGATCGGCTGTGCTACTCAGATCTGTCTGCAAAAAAGCAATGTCTTCTGACGGTAATGTCTCTCCCTGCGCTTGCGCCGGAGGTCTTTATGACATTATTGCAAGCTCAGTCTCTGACTGTTTTTCTTCCCCACGGGGAGCCGCTGTTTTCTGATGTATCACTCACTTTAGACCGTGAAACCACGGCACTGGTAGGCCGTAACGGCAGTGGCAAATCTGTGCTGGCCGCACTGTTAAGCGGAGCTCGTCAGCCAGATGAAGGCCGGGTGATCAGGCACTCAAACATCGCATACTTACCTCAGCTGACCGTGCAGAGCGACTTGTCGGCGCTGAGCTCTGTCGCACAAGCACTGGGTGTGGACGGCTGTCTGCAAGCGTTGCAACGTATAGCCGCTGGCAGTTGCGATACGGCCGATTTCGAGGCGGTAGGCGACCAATGGGATTTGCCTGCTGCCCTGTCCCGCCAGCTGGCTGAGCTGGGATTACCGTCCGATCCCGGGCAATCTTGCACCAGCCTGAGCGGCGGTGAGCTGACGAGGTTGCGATTGTGGCTCTGTTTTCGCAGTGATGCTGAACTGCTCATTCTTGATGAGCCATCAAACCATTTGGATCGGCATGGAAGAGAATGGCTGTCACAGCAAATTACCTGTTTTCAGGGCGGCATATTGCTGATCAGCCATGATCAATCCTTGTTGAAAAACGCGGATCGCATTGTTGAACTCAGCCACACAGGGTTAGCCTGTTATGGCACAGATTTTGTGCAATACCGGCAACAGAAACATCATGAATCCCAGTTACTGGCAACACGACTGTCGAAAGCAAAACAGCAAATCAGCGCTATCAATCGTCAGCATCAGCGTAGTGAAGAAAAAGCGCAGCGCCGAGCCGCGGCCGGTAAGCGGGACAGGCACACTGGCAGTCAGTCCACCTTGCTGCTCGATTATCAGAAAAATGCCGCAGAAAGCGCGGCATCATCCAGAAAGCATCAGCAACATCAGCAGCTTGAACATGCGCGGCAACAGTTGAAGTTGCTGCAGGAGAAAGTGGATACCGCCAAGCCGCTGAGCTTCAGTACCAACAGTGCGAACAAGCGAAGTGCGCGTTTACTGACGATCACTGAATTGGGCCTGCACCGGGGACAGTTGCCTGCAATCAGCCGAACCGTCTGGTATGGCGATAAAATTCACCTGCGCGGCAGTAATGGCACAGGTAAGTCGACTTTGCTGAAAACGCTGCTGGGCGATATGCCAGTCAAGTCGGGTGAGATTCACAGGCACGGGCCGCTTTGTTATCTCGAACAGCATTTCTCTTTATTTGATTTGCAGGCCAGCCTGATTGATAACCTGACACGTCTGTGCTCTGCCTATACTGCTGCTGAGTTACGTACTCTGGCAGCGTGCATGGGTTTTCGCCGTGAAAGAGCCGGGCAGCAAATGTCGACCCTGAGCGGCGGTGAACGAATGCGGCTGGCGATGCTGGTGGTGAGTCATCAGCAACAGGAAGGGGTATTGCTGCTGGATGAGCCGGACAATCATCTTGATTTAGACGGAAAATCCATGATGGCGCAGGCACTGAGTGAGCATAAGGGCAGCTTCATTCTGGTCAGCCATGATCAGGACTTTGTTGATGCGTGTGGTGTGAGTCAGCACTGGGATCTTTCCAGATAATTCGGCTATGCTATCTGAGGCTTATGGATAAGGAGAACATTATGTCACAAACGCCATCGTCGCCAACCTCATCGCCGCATAGCCTGAGCGGCCATTGTTTGTGCGGCAAAGTCGGGCTGAAATCAACCAGCGGCTCTTTGCATGCAGAGGCGTGTCACTGCGGCATGTGCAGAAAGTGGAGCGGCGGGCCGTATTTATCGGTAGCTGCTGGCACTGAAGTGAGTTTCACCGGTGAAGAAAACATCAGTCGTTTTTCTTCCTCTGACTGGGGGGAAAGAGGGTTCTGTAAACACTGTGGCAGCCATTTGTTTTATTTCCTCAAGCCAACAGGACAGTACATGGTACCGGCAGGTTTGCTTGATCAGGAAAGTCAGCTGGAGATGGATCAACAAATCTTCATCGACAAAAAACCGGCTTACTATGCCTTCAGCAATAACACCGAAAATCTGACCGAAGAAGAAGTCTTCGCCAAATACGCCCCTTAAGCGACAACCATCCCGGGCCGGTTATACCGGCTCGGGATGATATCACCCACCAAAGAGGTTCGTTGTGCGCACCGGCTTATCTGACGGTGGCTTTTTCTTGTTGCGATCCCTTAACTTCATCAATATCCGCTTTTTCCGTCACTGGCTTGCGATTGCTGAGCAAAATAGAAGCGATCACGATAATCACGCCTCCGGCAATGGTCAGACTGTCCGGAATTTCCTGCCAGAACATCAGGCCCCAGAGAATGTTAAAGACAATGCCGATATACCGGGTAACGGCAACCACTGCTGCATTCTCGTGGCTAAAGGCTTGGGTCAGGAAAATCTGACCAAGCAGAGACACAACTCCGATCGCAATTAAATACAGCCAGGCAATACCCTGAGGCATCACAAAGTTATCGGCCATGAGAATGGCTGAAATGAGCGTGGCAACGAACAGGAAGTAAAAAACGATCTCGTAAGTATGGTGGCGCTGGCTTAATTGTTTGATGGTAATTGAAGCGCCTGCAGCGAAGGCAGCACTGGCCACACCGGCGAGTGCAAAAAGATTATAAGATTCATAGTCCAGCGGATTAATGATCAGCCCTGCGCCTGTTAAAACAGCAAGTAACAATAAGGCTGAGCGGGGCGGAAGCTTGTCTTTCAGTATCAGTCGCGAAAAGACAATCACAAAGAAAGGTGACAGATACGCCAGAATAACAGCGTCCGCCATCGGAATATTGGCCAGCGTATACACAAAAGCCAGCAGATACAGCGCCCCGAAAACACCGCGCAATACCAGTAGCGGTATACCTTTAGAGGAGAATCTGATGCGGCTGTGTTTCATCAGCAGCAGTATCAGTACAGTGCCGATAATACTGCGGAAAAACACAATTTCAGCAGTCGGGATAGTGTCGCTGGCGGCTTTCACCAGTGCGTTCATAATGCTGAAAATGAACGCAGAGCCAATGGTTAACAATACGCCATTATTCATAGCATTCAGGTTCCTTTGCAGAGTTTGTCTCAGGGTTGTGCCATAACAGATAGGCCAGATCTTGTCGGGCTTCTCGGGTTAAGGCTGCGGGTTCAATAGCAATGTATGGCTTGTTTTGCAGCCATGTTTCGAAGTGATTAATCAGCTCGCTGACGGTTGGGGTCTCAACATGAATCAGCCGGGCGATTTCTCTCAGGCGGTACAGCAGGCGAATATCTTCAGCGGGGATACGCGGCAGAAACCACTGACCGGATTCAACACGTGCACGAGGAAACGGCACCGCGGAAAAATCGAAATAGCGGCCGGTTTCATCAGGTGTGGAGAAGGGATCGATCAGAATGGCGGTGTAGCGGATGTACATCAGGTATTCCTGCTCTATTGTACTGAGATCAGTAAACTGGTCGATTTTTTCTCTGGGGATACTTTCCTCTCTGACCGGGTAGTTATCGTCATTGAGAAACTGCAACAGATTGATACTTTCGCCACCAAGCGCGCTGACAATCACAGAAATATCTCGCCATAAGTCGACCAGCCGCCGAATCACTGCACCAGTAATTGGCCCTTCCGGAAACAGTTTGTACAGGTAAACGGGGATAGCTGGCGGATGAGTGATCGTCTCCAGAGAAAAGTCATTGATAAACAGTGCAGGGTGTACATAAGAAGTAATGTTCCGGGCTTCGGTACTGATACTGTCGTTTAACCAGGCATAGTCAACACCTATGCTGGCAAGCATGGTTTCAATGCGGCGATGCCAGACGCTCTGAGTAGGAGGGTTACTCTGGCTGGATGACAGATACACCTTTTTCTTTGTGGCTTTAGTGATGACATGCGTCGGTATCCTGCCCCCGTTTTGGTCTGTCTGGCATTTGGTCGCGGCAAAATAAGTAGAAAAACCAACAATATCGAGTGACAGACCTTGTGACTCACTCCAATGCCGGATGATTTGCTGGGATCCCAAAGACGGGGACAACAAAATGACACGCCTGAGTGTTATCAGCACCTTTTCAGGCAATGAACGCAGCACAGTGAGATAGGCATCAGAGGGAACCGCCAGTACCAAAGTCTGCCAGACTGGCTCAATGTCATCAGGGCAAGAGTAACTGCGGTTAATCTGGACATAGCCTGACAGTGCAGATAACGAGGGTTTGGCGGCTTTGCTCAGAATACAGCCATGCCGGATGTAGCTTTCTCGCCAGCGCTGCCAGTTGTCAGACGGCCGGTTAGCGATACCCAGATAAAGGCTTGGCATTTGCTTAAGTAATACAGCAAGTTGCATGGCAGCCGGGCCACTGCCGAACAGCAGGACGTTTTCAGTTTCAGATTGCATTGTTTTTTTCCATCAGCATGACGTCGTACAGCATAGAGCCGCAGTCCACAGGCTGAGCACGCCAGCCTAACGAGATGTCGGGATTGAACGGGTAGTTAAATGCCGATTTCAGCCCGTTACCGTATCGAACCAACACTTGCTGCGTTGCGGTGAGATAGGGACGCAGCACCGACAACACCTCCCATTTATGCTCGACCAGCGAGGCAATCACTATGTGTGTTGGGCGAAACAGCTCTAAGCAGGTAATGAGATCCGTACTTTCGAAAGAAATACGCAAATGCGCGGTATTCAGCCGTCGCGACTGAGCGACAGCATCTTTGTCGATATCAATGCCTTTCACCGTGGCATCTGTCAGCGTAGCAATGGTCATCGCCGACAACGGAAACGCGCCGGAACCGATAAAGAGCACTCTGCTGTCGCGGTGGATATTGACCGATTGGGTTTCTTTTCGGGCACTGTCATTCAGCGCATTCAAATAATGGGTAAACTGGTACGGGTGATCGACGGCACATCTGGACTGATGCTTTTCCAGAGCACACAAAGATTTGATCGATGTTTCGCGGATTTTCTTGATCTGACGATCCACCTCAGGGCAATGCGCAAAATGTTGCCATATCCGCTGATTGTCAGTGTGAGTGATGAGCTCACACACACCGTCCAGTTTTTCCTGAACCAGTGTGTAGCAGTCGCAGCTTTCCAGGCTGTACTCCGTCAGGGCCGATAATTGTGCTTCGCAGGCAATCAGAGATGAAAGCAGTGCATACTTTTCATTGAGTGTTGTCATTCTCTCGTCCGTGTTGGTGACAGGGTTGCGCTCGGCGCTAAAACAATTGTTATAACATAACAATTGCGGCTTACGCTAATCCAGTAAGAGGCATATTTCAAGTGATTTTGCAGGCAAAGATCGGCTATGCGATCAGAGAATGGTGTCAGTAAGCAGGTAGCACTTATGATTGCCGAGCGTGTGGCTGTGGGGTCTTATCTTTTAACGCGTCTTATCTTACTTAATCAGCCTCACTCAACGTCAGTCAAAGGGTTGATGGAGGTTTGACTGGGTAACAAACATTCTGTGTCGGCCGAAGGTTGCGACACAGAATGCTGGCAGTGTGTTTTGCGTTCACTGCTTTTTCAAACTCACAGCCACGCGGCCGATCACCTTGATCTCATTGTCGTCTACTTCAAGACGGGTGAGACCAAACGTCACCGCCAGCTTGTTCGGTAACCGCTGGATAGGGTTAATCGACAGGCGGCCGTCCATGTCAATCAGGTAATCACCGCTTACGGCATCATTCTGGCTTTTATCAACGAGGAACCGTCCTTCATGGGTTTCCACTTCAATGGTGGAGGCGGCATTGAGGTTCCAGGATTGAAAAATGCGCTTAGCGTAGGGCAGTGTGCCCGTGCTGAGTAACTTTCCATTGCTCAGGCTGTAGCTGGACAAAGTGACGACAGCGTCCGATGCCGTGGCAATCCTAGTCGTTTGTCGTTCTGTTCTGTACTCATTTGACGTTTCCGCAATAACGCTATGGCTGGCGTGTTTGCTGTCCGTCAATGAGTGATGCAGCGTTTCCAGCGGATAATCAGACGGCAGAATTAACTGATGAACAGGGATGCCGGTACGCAAATGCGTGCGGACAACCAGCTCGTGAGAGGTACGATTATGCGTATTCCAGGTGCTGAAGGTGGTTTTTGGCACATCAAATAGTGTGGCCATCTCACCAAAGGAAGCACAATGGGTTAAGTCTCTCAAATTCGAAGTAAAGTCATGACCTTTCAGATAGTCAAAAATAAGGATTTTTTTACTCATGTACTGTCCAGTCAGTGTGATCAAACTCGAAAATGATCGTCAAAAGTTAACTTAAAATGACAGAAGTTATTGACTGCATTCGATTGAGGATCAACACTGTGCGTATTCAACAAATCAGCGCAAAATTGGCAAAAAGTGCGCAAAACCAACGCGTAAGGATACCACTCATGGCAAGGAATCAAATAGCGTTAGATGTACCCTGCATCGCAAAAGTGGAGATTCGGCGTCTGACCGACCTTCATTTCCGTACTCTGCTTGTGCCGCAAGGCCAAAGTATGCCTTCTTGCGAGCACAAGCGCCCTCATCAGAGCCTGACAACTCAGGTAACGCGAAAATGGCAATATCCTGTCAATGCAGCCCGCAACAAGATGGAGGGGCAGGCGTGAGCAATATCACTCTCCATGAACTGAGCATTCAGTCTGCTGATTTCACCGACATACTGGCCGGACGCAAAACGCATCAGGTGTGCCTCAATCATCGGCGATATGCCGTAGGCGATGTGCTTATTCTGCGCGAACTCGACGAAAACGGCGAGGACACAGGACAGGAAATGAACTCACTCATTACCCATGTCGAGCACGGCAACACGGTCGGCCTTGAAGATGGCTGGTGTGTATTATCGCTGGCAAACACCACCCCTTTGCTGGGTATTCGCCTGATTGGCTATCTGCGTGATCGCTTAAAAGAGCACTGCGATTACACAGAAGCGGCCTACCAGCTCATCAAGAAAGCAGGCAGCACAGACAACCAGGCGAAACGCACCGTGCAGGCAGGCCGCTGCTGGGTTGATGAGGCGAATCATTTTTTGAAGAAGTTTCCGGTGGAGTCGTGATTCTCTTTTTGCGTTATTTTAGATTTTGAGGGTATGTCGCGCTTGAGTTTGGTGGTTCATTTGGCATTGTCTAATGCGCGCCAGGTACTCTTTGTTGGGGCAAAGAGTACCCAGAAAGACCCTTGTTGTTCTTTGGCGTTGGCCGGGGCGGTTGTAGGCGCTCCCTGCGCCGACAACCTAAAAATTCGTCCTGAATTTTTCCCTGGGTTTGTCGATCACTTTCGCTCAGAAAATACACTCGGCCTGTCATTACCGCGCAGGCGGTAATCTATTTAGCGAGTGTGGTTGTTCGTTGTTCTGTCTGAATCTGAAAGTATGTCGCGCTTGAGTCTGGTGGTTCACTTGGCATCTGAGTTCGCGCGCCAGGTA
Source organism: Photobacterium arenosum (assembly GCF_014841115.1). Classification (GTDB taxonomy): domain Bacteria; phylum Pseudomonadota; class Gammaproteobacteria; order Enterobacterales; family Vibrionaceae; genus Photobacterium; species Photobacterium arenosum. Next base: position 547,633 of record NZ_JACYTP010000001.1, on the reverse strand, counting down.
CTCTTTGTTGGTGCAAAGAGTACCCAGAAAGCCCCTTTTTTGTTCTTTGGTGTTGTCCGGGCCGGTTGTAGGCGCTCCCGGCGCCGACAACCTAAAAATTCGTCCTGAATTTTTCCCTGGGTTTGTCGATCACTTTCGCTCAGAAAATACACCCGGCCTGTCATTACCGCGCAGGCGGTAATCCATTCCGTGAGTTCGGTTGTTCGTTGTTCTGTCTGAATCTGGAAGGATGTCGCGCTTGAGTCTGGTGGTTCATTTGGCATTGTGCGATGCGCGCCAGGTACTCTTTATTGGGGCAAAGAGTACCCAGAAAGCCCCTTTTTGTTCTTTGGTGTGGTCCGGGTCAGTTGTAGGCGCTCCCGGCGCCGACAACCTGAAAATTCGTCCTGAATTTTCCCCTGGGGGAGTGGCAAGCATCAAACTTCTCATTTCTGCTTTAAAAGTATAGCCATAAACCCAGTTAAATTATTTATGATTCAATATATTACCGTCATTCCCGCGCAGGCGGGAATCCATGTGGCGAGCGCAATTTTTGAGGTTTAGCTTGTATGTCGCGCTTGAGTCTGGTGGTTCACTTGGCATTGTGCGATGCGCGCCAGGTACTCTTTGTTGGTGCAAAGAGTACCCAGAAAGCCCCTTTTTGTTCTTTGGCGTGGTCCGGGCCGGTTGTAGGCGCTCCCGGCGCCGACAACCTAAAAATTCGTCCTGAATTTTTCCCTGGATTTGTCGATCTCTTTCGCTAAGAAAATACACCCGGCCTGTCATTACCGCGCAGGCGGTAATCTATTCAGCGAGTGTGGTTGTTCGTTGTTCTGTCTGAATCTGACAGTATGTCGCGCTTGAGTTTGGTGGTTCATTTGGCATCTTTGCCTTTATTTCTGGTTAAGGTATGAAAAGTAAAACGCCACTGAATCAGTAGAACGACGAACTGAACATGCCGCTCCGCTTTGGTAGTAAATCCAAATATTGTTGAGGTGAACTGTAGATCTCTCGCTGCAGGTATATTAGGTGAGCTGAATATAAATGGTGGGCTGGCGAATGTTTTGCCAGAAAATATTTAAAGTTGATATATCGGGCAAAAAATACATTTTGACAGTATAAAGCGCTAATTTTACATCTATCGAACGATATAAATGATTGATATCATTTTCTTTTTTTGAGAGGATTTTATGTCGTCATTTACTAAATATTGCAAGATTGATAGTTTGGAATTGTCCGCTGAAAGCGTCAGAGACATTCAGAGCATAAATGACAAGCTTGAACTTGGCGATATTCTTGCCACTTTTGCCGTAGCGGTTCCATTTGTAGAGATTTTTTCTAAGAAAATGAAACCTCATAAGCGAATTGAGACGATTGCACAGTACGATTGGGATGTGTTCGCTGATGCATTACTTGCTGTGCCGACAATTACCAGAAACCGAGTAAACATGATTGCAGAATCAAGGGCGTTTGAAACGAATGGAAAAGAAAGACAATTTTGGTCGTGTGTTGAAAAAGCTAGCCGCTAGTTCATTGCTGCTGCTGCCACTTGTGGCGAACGCGGGCTATACACTTGAGGAAGCATTTCAGGAAGTGAACCAGCAAACCGCTCGCTGCCTGAAAATGAAAAATAGGCCAGTAGATGCTGTTCAGGATACCTGGTTTGACTCACTCAGTTCAGATCAGAAACGTGCGGTTCTTTTTGAAGTATCTAAAAGGGCGGTTGATCGTTGCACATTAGAGGCAAGAGAAAAATACTCCTGGGCTTTGGTGAAGCAAGCAGGGGAGACGGGCGATCTTGAAGGCATCAAAGACTGGATTGCACTGAATAGCCCCATTGATGGCAAAGCGAAAACCATAGTGAAATCGTTGCCGGAAGAAGAAATTAATCGGTTGTCCTTATCAGATGATTTCTACTACCCGTTTGATTCAATGTCTTTAAGAGAAAGCTTTATTTCTCAGTAAGTCATGTTGCTCGTAATGTCCAAAAGCCTCAGAGATTCTCTGGGGTTTTTGTATATAGGAAACAAAACTATGCGCGGTTATTGGTGTTGAAGATGAAGCGAACAAAGGCGAAAGTGTTTTTCTGGGTGCTACTGGTACTGACAGCCCTGAGTATTGGCATTAACCTGCTCATGTTTAAGAACACGCAGTTGTTACTTCTGGAATCAAATTCGTTCGTTGATGCTTGGGGCTTGGCAAGCGGCGCTATGATGTTCCTGTGTCTGTACGCATACGCCTATCGCAAGATGGTTTTCAAAAGCCGTGCAGTCTTGAAGTTTGTCTTCTTCAATACGGCCTTGGTGGGTGCATTCAGTTTTGCTGACTCAATGTGGACAGATTTTGCATTGATGTCAGGCATGGAAGTACTGTTACTGACGTTGCTGTATTTGTTGGTTTATTTTCCTGCGCTCACCATTTTGTACAAACATCAGGATGATGCGTTGGCTTAATAAGCCTTTGACCATTTCCTCTATGGTGAGATATGTCTGATTCTGAGGGTATGTCGCGCTTGAGTCTGGTGTTTCACTTGGCATCTGAGTACGCGCGCCAGGTACTCTTTGTTGGGGCAAAGAGTACCCAGAAAACCCCTTTTTGTTCTTTGGTGTGGCCGGGCCGGTTGTAGGCGCTCCCGGCGCCGACAACCTAAAAATTCGTCCTGAATTTTTCCCTTGGGAAGTGGAAGAATTGGGTTTCAAGCCCGTTTTTAGGCATTTATTAGTTAAATGTCTTGTTCATTTAGCAGTTAATGGATTTGTTGTATGGGAAAAGTCCCACACTTTAAGCGTGAGTCTAAATCATTAACAAACTTGTAGCATATTAAGTGGTAATTCAATGCGATTCTTCGGCTTCTATCGCTTCAAACCTTTCTGAAGCTGTTACTTGTATATCTAGGGCACGGTAGAGCATTTTATGTACTTTAATCTGAGATGCTCGCCTTACCTCACCTCTACTTACTGTACCTTGGTCAAAAAAAGACCACATAAACGTGCTTAATGAACTAATTTTGATCCCAATAGCTCCAACACGATATAAGCAAATTAGGATTTTATTTAATATCTCAGCCTGCTTAACTTCTCCAGAAGTATTAAAATACTCTTTTACTTCAAGTACACAGGGATCATCTGTTTTTTGGTCATATAAGTCCGTAATTATATGTTCTAAACGAGTATCAGAAAGGTCAGAACGTTTAAATGAAGATTGTAGCCCTCTCAATATTTCTACCGTTTCATCAAAGGAAGGGTAAACCTCCCCCCATTCCTCTTTAAGTGACTTTAACCGTTTTTCTGAGTATTGAGCTTCAGCTGCATAAATTGACCGCCACGAAATTCGCTCACGCCCGTATGCGACTTTAAAACATTCGTTTATAAATTGAAGTATATCTCTAGGCCGGAAAAGTGTTCTTTCCATAATGAAGTCAATGGCTAACTGTCCTCCTCCTTTTGTTGCTGATGGGAATATATCTTTAAATGTAACATCATCATTAGTGTACTGGCGTTTGAAAACTTCTTTTACACGCTTCTCAACTAACTCGGTGAGTTCATCTCGTGTCCATTGTATGGGTAAAATATATGATTCATACTTTTCTTCTTGAAATCCTGCCCCTCGTGTTTTGTCGAAGACTAGATCAAGTAAGTCTTTTCTCATTGCTGCAATTATTTTTATATTTTCAATTTTTCTGAAAGTTTTAATTTCTTCAATTAGTGCTCTTATGAACTTGCACCTAGTAAGGGTGTTAGCCCAGCTTTCATCAAGTTGGTCAATAACGATATAAAATTTTTGTTGAGGATCATTAAAGGAATGTTCTGCTATAAGATCTAACATCTCATTTAGTTTTTTTATTTGTAATCCACTTACTACTTGGCTTGCTCTTTGTTTAATTTCTATTTTTTGTTCGTCAGATAGTTTTTCAGCACCGCTGATATTAAAAGATAAACCTTTGTATTTTGCTCCTAGATTCGCTTTAGTATCATTTTCTAGTTTTTGAGTTATAACTTTCAGGTGCTCATCAGTGTCTAACCAAAACTTGTCACCCCATTCTCTAAAATACTCAATCGCTTTTTTCTTCACCGTATCTCTTCTGAAGTAATCGCTAATGCTATCAAAAAAATTACGGTTATCACTTTCATTTTGGATGTTATATCGTAGTTTAAGTAATTCTACGATAAGAATGTGTCTCCATAGAAGGCGATAAAATAGGTCTAAGTTGACGTCTAGAATATCTAAGAACTGGATTATGTCTGAATGTTCTAAAAATCTTACAGATATATCATTTGGGTCTATTTTCTTCGATTTTTCAGCCAATTGAGAAATTTTATAAATTAGAGCGCTTTTTCCTGCACCGGTTCTACCCAATACAATAGATAGAGGATCTCTTACATTCATTAACTGATATATATAGCCTTTATCGATGAAGCATGTTTCAAGTAGGCTAGTATCAGTTTCTGCATCAAGGTCGCCAACTTTCAAGTGGTTCTTGATTATTATTGGGTTAGCCAAATGTCGTTCCTTAAAACAGAGTTGAAATTAATTTCCTATAGCAATATAAAATTATTACCTTCAATCAATATGTCAAATTGTTTGATTTTAAAATGGGACATATATCGGTGTAAATCTACCTCTTGAATGGACAAGGATTACACAAAAGCTAAAGCGCGACATACATTTTCACTCACGTTAAGGCTAGCAATACCCCCTCCCATCGCACAAAAAACCACCAATCAAACGATTAACTCCTTAAAACCAAGCTAAGTCACTAAAAAGTAACTAATTGCTGGCTACACTGAAATGACTATCAGTGGAGAGATAAGGGGAAGGGTATGACAATGAAATCATTACAAGCAGATACCCTGTACCGCACCTGCACCTTAAACGGGCTGGATGCCGAATTTTCATCAACCAAACATTTAGCACCCCTGAACGAAATTGTGGGGCAGGAGCGCGCTCAGCAGGCGGTTGAGTTCGCGATGTCGATTAAAGAAAAAGGGTACAACATATATGCCATCGGCCGGAACGGGCTGGGTAAACGGACTATGGTACTGCGTTATCTGAACCGCCATGATCCGAACGGGGATGCCACGCCACTGTATGACTGGTGTTATGTCGCCAACTTTGAAGAAACACGTACCCCTAAACTGCTGAAACTAAAGCCCGGCACGGGGATGCCGTTCAAAAAAGACATTGAAAAGCTGATGCTTCGCCTGGTGAAAGCCTTGCCGCTGGCGTTCGATAACGAAATGTATTATTCGCGCTCGGAACAGCTGAAAAATCAGTTGGCGGAGAAACAGCAAACCGCCCTGGGCAATTTAACCGAACAAGCGAAAGAGCAAAAGGTGAGTCTGACCCTGACGACTCAGGGCGATTATCAGCTGATTGCGATGAATGGTGAAGAGCCGCACACCGAAGAAAGTTTTATCGCGCTGCCTGAAAAAGAGCAGGAAAAATTCGAAACGATTATCACGGCGCTGGAAGTGAAACTGCGCGGCATTGCGCGCCAGCTCACTGACTGGGAAGAAGAGTTTTCCGATAAAATCCAGAAGCTCAATGAAGAAGTGGCGCTGGAAGTTGTCTCGCATTTTGTTAAACCGCTTAAAAAGCAGTACCGCGGTCATACTGAGATAAAAGACTATCTCACGGCGATGCAGAAAGACATTCTGGAAAACCTCGATATCTTTTTAGAAGAAAGTGAAGATCAGGTCGCGCTGTCTTATGCCGCGCTGGATAAGAAAATGCCGCGTCGTTATCAGGTTAATGTGCTGGTCAGCCAGGAGACTGAACGCTTTCCGATTGTGGTGGAAGAAAGCCCTAACTATCACGCCATCTTTGGCTACATAGAGAACGCGACCTACAAAGGCACTGTGTTTACCGATTTCTCGCTGATTCGCTCCGGCAGCCTGCACCGTGCCAATGGCGGCGTGTTGCTGATGGATGCGGTGAAAGTGCTGGAGCGCCCTTATGTGTGGGACGGCCTGAAACGGGCATTGCGTTCACGCAAGCTGAATCTGAGTTCGCTGGAGCGGGAAGTCACGCTGTCGGGGACGATTTCGCTGGAGCCTGAACCCATTCCGCTGGATGTCAAAATCATCCTGTTCGGTGATTATCAGACCTATCAGTTACTGGTTCATTATGATCCCGACTTCAGTGAGTTGTTCCGTGTGACCGCGGATTTTGAAGATGAAATGGAACGCACCGATGAGTCTGAGCTGCAGTATGCGCGTTTTATTTCCAGCATCGTGCACGATAACGGCATGCTGCATTGCGACCGTAAAGCCATTGCCCGCATCATAGAATACAGCTCCCGCCAGGCAGAGGATCAGAACAAACTGTCGCTGCACTCGGCGGATATCGCCAATCTGCTGCGCGAGACCAATTACACCGCCAGAGCCGCCAATGCCAATATGATCCGTGTCGCCCATGTCGAACAGGCCTTGCTGCGACAGGAAAAACGGGTTAGCCGCCTGCAGGATCAGATGCTGCATACCTTCAGGAACGGCACAACCCTGATTGATACTCAGGGTGATGTTATCGGTCAGATCAATGGTCTGTCCGTGGTATCGACCTCGGATCACCGTTTCGGCTTACCGAACCGGATCACGGCCACCACCTCTTGGGGGGAAGGCGAGGTGATGGATATCGAGCGCAGCGTGAAGCTGGGCGGGCGTATTCACTCAAAAGGCGTGATGATACTGACCGCTTACCTGTCGTCGCTGTTTGGCAAGAGCGCACGCATTCCGCTGACCACACATCTGACGTTTGAGCAATCTTACGGTGGCGTGGATGGCGACAGTGCCTCGATGGCCGAGCTGTGTGCCATTATCTCTGCGTTTTCCGGCTGCCCGATCAATCAGTCGATTGCGATTACCGGCTCGATGAATCAGTTTGGTCAGGCGCAACCGATTGGCGGTGTGAATGAAAAAATTGAAGGCTACTTTGATGTCTGTACCATCAAGGGGCGGCATAACAACCAGGGGGTGATTATCCCGCTGTCGAATGCCCATAACCTGATGTTACGCAAAGACATTCTCACCGCTGTTGAAAAAGGCGATTTCCACATCTGGGCGATTTCCCATGTCAGTGAGGCGATCAGCTTGCTCACCGGCAAAGATGCCGGTGACTGGCAGGACGATAATTACCCGCCGGAATCTGTACTGGGCATTGCGCAAAATAAGCTCAATGCGATGCGCAAATAAAACCGTGTGACAGGAAACCTGTTATCGGAAACAGAGAATGCCATCCAGCCGGATGGCATTTTTTTCGGCTATACAGGTTCGCGCTGGCGGGCGACAGAGAGAAAGGTCGCCATGGCCTGAACATCAAGAAAGCCGTCTGTCTTCTTGTGGCTGCGCAGAAACTGATAACCCGCCAGCACTTTGATTAACTCTTCTGCGCGAACACCGTCAAAAGGCTGGCCTGTGACATGCTCCCAGGCTGCCGCCAACGCCTCTTTGTCGACCACTTCTGCCTGCCGGTACAGGTAACCACAGCCGGTGGCTAACCACTCCAGTGAGCAATTGGCTTTCACCGCAATTTGATTGGCTTTTTGCAGGCTGGGTTCGCTGCCGTTGAGGTATTTGCGGATCAAGGCTTCATTCAGCTCAACCCGGCGGGCAAAACCACTGATACTTTCTTCGCCAATCAGGCTGCGCAAGCGTTGAGCAAATGACATAGACTCGTACTCTGGTTCGAAACTTGTGGGTTATATCATTGCCCGAGGGGACGATCCAGCCTAGGATACGTTCAGCGAATTATTTCGGGCAATGAATAAAGGAGTATGGACCATGGTGGCAAACGTCGAACTGACGCCAAAAGGGCCGCAGCTTTCTGAATTGGTTCAGGGCTACTGGCGTCTGGCGGAGTGGGGCATGACCCCGCAGGAACGTCTGACCTTCCTGAAACAGCATATTGAATTGGGCATTACTACCGTTGACCACGCCGACATTTATGGCGGTTACACTTGTGAGCAATTGTTTGGTGAAGCGCTGGCGCTGGATCCCAGTGTGCGCGGGCAGATTCAGATCGTCTCTAAATGCGATATCAAGCTGTGCGGCAGCCAGTATCCCGAGCAGAGAATCAACCATTACAACACAGGTAAAGCGCATATTACTGAGTCGGTGAACAATTCACTGCAACGTCTGGGCGTTGAACAGTTAGATGTCCTCTTGATTCACCGCCCGGATGTGCTGATGGATGCCGACGAAGTCGCAGAAGCTTTTGCGGCGCTGAAACAGCAGGGCAAAGTGGCCCACTTTGGGGTGTCGAATTTTTCTCCTGCACAGTTTGATCTCCTGCAGTCACGTCTGGATGCGCCTTTGGTGACCAATCAGGTGGAAATCAATCCGCTCAACTTCGAGGTTTGCCATGACGGCACGCTGGATCAACTGCAGATGAAACGCACCAGGCCGATGGCATGGTCCTGCATGGCCGGCGGTGAGATCTTTAATGGGCAGTCAGAGCAGGTGAGCCGTGTTCGCAGCGAACTGGAAGCGATCCGCCAGGAAATCGGCGCCAGTTCCATTGATCAGGTGATCTACGCCTGGGTACGCCGTTTGCCGTCTAAGCCGTTGCCGATTATCGGTTCCGGTAAAATTGAGCGGGTTGAAGATGCTATCGCCGCGCTGGCATTTGAACTGAGCCGCGAACAATGGTTCCGTGTGTGGGTGGCGTCGAAAGGTCATGGTGTGCCGTAACCCGTTTTCACTCGGCCATAACGACACAACCCCGCATCTGGCGGGGTTGTGGTTTTTATCGCGCTAAAAGATTAGCCGCTTAATTTTTCTTCTCAGTGGCTGCTTTCAGGATTTCTTTGATGCGCTTGTTCGAGACTCGTTTAGCCATAAATCACTCCTTGTAAAAAGACTACTTATACTGAAAACGATCGATGCCACGATATTGAGTGACTTTATCTAGTGACACTGTCACTTGTTGGGGTGCAGAATGTCACTCCGTTGCATTCGACCTTACTCCACTATAATGCCTGGCAGACTGAAAAAAGGGATCTGGCTCAACCTCTCGGGAATTGATGTTCGGAATTTGCGAGCCGTACGCCTTACTATCAGGGCTATAACGGATTGTTTTTGATTGAGTCGCGAGCCATGAAAGAGATTGATATCCAAGGGATGACCCCTGCGCATTTACCGCAGGTGGCTGAGTTGTCGGTAGCAACAGAGCAGGTGAAATTCGTTGGTACAATGGAAGAGCTGCTGGTTAACATCGATGATAAGCTCCACCCGCACGTGATTCTGGATGGCAACACGGTTGTCGGCTTTTTTCTGATCGATACGCAGTACGGGCACAGATACGACTTCGCCCATCCAGAGGCGCTCGGTTTACGTGCTTTCTTTATCGATCATCACCATCAGGGCAAAGGTTACGCCAAGCGTGCGGTTCTGGCCCTGAAAGCGTTTCTGCTATCTGCTTATCCCGGTTTTGATCAGATTTATCTGACAGTGAACTGTAAAAACCCTGCAGCCAGACATTGTTATCAGCAGGGCGGGTTTATCGATACCCATGAGCTCTATCTCGGTGGAGCCGCTGGCCCGCAGCATATTATGAGAATGGTGCTATAACTCCCACAGCGCAGACTGACTGAAACAAGCGGGTGATGCGACAGCGTTCTTGCTGATTTCAAACTATATTTTAATCACATCATCTATCTGCCAGAGGGATGCGCATGGACAGCAAACACTACGAAATCAGAACCATGAAACCGGACGAAGTCAGCATTGCTGTCGAATGGGCTGCGCAGGAAGGCTGGAATCCCGGCCTGCATGATGCCGACTCTTACTACTACGCCGACAAAACCGGTTTTCTGGTCGGTGTATTGGATGATGAACCGATAGCGACCATTTCGGCGATTCGCTACGATGCGTCTTTCGGTTTTATTGGCTTTTATATCGTCAAACCAGAATACCGTGGTCAGGGCTATGGCGTACAGATATGGAATGCGGCACTGGCGCACCTGGAAGATTGCAACATCGGCCTGGATGGGGTGGTGGAACAGCAGGACAATTATAAGAAATCCGGCTTTCAACTGGCATACAGCAACCTGCGTTATGAAGGGCTCAGCGGCGGACAATCACCCGAGGATCACGCGATTGTGGTACTGACAGCACTGCCGTTTGAAACCGTCGCTGCTTACGATCAGCTTTTCTTTCCTGCTTCTAGACCCGAGTTTCTGCAACATTGGATTACCCAGCCAGACTGCCATGCATTAGGCATTCTGGAAAATGGCATGCTGGCAGGTATAGGCGTGATCCGCCAGTGTCGCAACGGCTATAAAATCGGCCCGCTGTACGCAGAGAATACCGATCTGGCCGAGCGTCTATTCGTCGCCCTGAAATCAGCGATAGAACCCTCACAACCGCTTTTTCTTGATGTTCCGGAAATCAATCAGGCCGCCATCACACTGGCGGAAAAATACGACATGGCGGTGTCGTTTGGTACCGCGCGTATGTACACCGGGGAGCAACCGGCATTACCGCTGGAGCGGTTATTTGGTGTGACCTCGTTTGAGATTGGGTGAGTCAGGCTTGTGTGAGGCGGGTAAACAGGTTTGATGGTATGTCGCGCTTTTAATCCGGAGCATCACTCCGCACTTTCTTATGCGCGCCAGGTACTCTTTTGGGGCAAAAAGAGTACCCAGAAATGCCTTGTTGTTCTCTGGCGCCGTCCGGGTCGGTTGCAGGCGCTCCCGGCGCCGACAACCTAAAAATTCGTCCTGAATTTTTTCCCTCGGGTTGTGCCACCGATATACATTTTCAATTCGTCATTCCCGCGACAGGCGGGAATCCATACAGCGAGTACGATTCTTAAGGCTGGCTGAGTATGTCGCGCTTGCGTTCTGTGCTTCACTCAGCATTTTCTCATGCGCGCCAGGTACTCTTTTGGGGCAAACAGAGTACCCAGAAATGCCTTGTTGTTCTCTGGCGCTGTCCGGGTCGGTTGCAGGCGCTCCCGGCGCCGACAACCTAAAAATTCGTCCTGAATTTTTTCCCTGGGTTGTGCCACCGATATACATTTTCAATCCGTCATTCCCGCGACAGGCGGGAATCCATACAGCGAGTACGATTCTTAAGGCTGAGAGATGCCTCAAACTCAGGCGCGACATACTTTCATGCACAAACATATTATCCAACACTCCAGAATAATTGCTTTTAATCCCTATCTTTTATATGGATAATGCATAAATTCTATAGGAGGACATTTATGTTAAAGAAGATCATCGGTTTCAGTTTTTTGGCTACAATTGCCACTTTTCCCAGCCTGGCTCAGGAACCTCTCAAAGGGTGCGACGCCAAAGCTTATGAGATACAGCAGCAAATCGAATATGCGAAAAGTAATGACAATACTCATCGTGTCGCCGGTCTGGAAAAAGCGCTAAAAGAAGTACAGGATCATTGTACGGATGAAGGATTAATGCGCGAAAGACTTGCAAAAGTTAATGAAAAAGAACAGGAAGTTGCTGAGCGCACGCTTGAACTGAAAGACGCCCAGGAATCTGGCAGAGCCAATAAAATTGAGAAAAGAATGAATAAGCTGCAAGAAGCAGAGGCAGAACTTTCCGCAGCAAGAAGTGAGCTGAATAAATAGGATCAGCTTACAGAGCCTGTACTGTAATAACCTGACCTCAATAAATCCACTCCCCAAGGGAAAAAATACATGGATGTATTTCAGGTTGTCGGCGCCGGAAGCGCCTGCAATCTGCCCGTCCAATAGCAATGAACCCCAAGGCATTTCTGGTAACTCTAATGCCAGCATAAAGTCACTGGCGCGCGCACAAAGATGTTGAGAGGAGCCCCGAACTCAAGCGCGACAAACCAGCAATACTTCAGATATCGCACTCGTTATCTGGATTGCCGCCTGCGCGGCAATGACGGGCTGGGTGTATTTTCTTAGCTAAAGTGAAGACTAGGACGCCCCTTTTGATTAACGACTCAACATAGAGATATCAAGTTTATCAATTACTATTATTGAGTTTTTATTTTATGAATGCTGTCAATTTTTTTTCATATTGTTCAAGCACTATATGAGTGACATCTCAGGGATATGAATTAAGTCATATTCTGGTACTCTATTTTTGCAGGGTATATCTTTTATCTTATTTGACTGTTTTGATAATAAATAGAAATGTTGTTTTTAATGTTGATGTGAAAAATAATATCTATTAGAATCTTGTTTCATATCATCAGTATGAATTTTGTCTTTTTTGTTTCAAAGGTTGATGGATAAAGTTTTTCATGATTATGAATCTATAAAAAGCTTTGTTCTGTCTTATTGTTTTTTATTATTTCAATTTTCAAGATTGATCATTTACTGAGATCTTGTGTTATTTCAGTCGGGTTAAATGCCTCTTCGCTAATTCAATACGGCCATTTTACATCTGGTTGATTATATTATAATTAAATGTTGCATGTGATTGTTTTGACGTGATTATCAATAAATTTAGGGTGTCTTTGTCTAAATAAGGAAATGAAATGAATATCTCACATCTAGTTGGTAATACGCCTATCATTAAACTTCAAAGTTTAACAAAAAATTTATATGCCGATATCTATATTAAATTGGAATTTCTGAATCCTTGGGGATCAATCAAAGATAGAGCGGCGAAATCGATGATTGATGCAGCGATTGCAGATGGTTCAATTCAGCGCAATACGACGATTGTTGAAGCGACGACGGGGAATACGGGTATCTCTTTGGCCGGGATATGTGCTTCGATGGGTCTGCCACTGATTATTGTCATGCCAGAATATGTTACCGAAGAGCGGAAAAAGCTTTTGGAGCTTCTGGGTGCTCAAATTGAGTTGACGCCTGCTGAATTGAACTATCAAGGCGCTGTGTCTCGTGCCATTGAACTCGCGAGCCAGGAAAATTATTTCCTGGTTGATCAGGGAAATAATCAGAATAACCCATTCGCACATGTTCAGACGGCAAGGGAAATCATCGATTTCTTTGATGGTACGCCTGACATTTTTATTGCCGGGGTGGGGACTGGCGGACATTGTAATGGCATCGGAAATACCCTTAAGCAGCATAATCACCAGACAAAAGTAATTGCCATTGAACCGAAAGGTGCAGCCGTTCTTAGTGGTCGGACATCTTTCTCAGAAGTCAATTCGAATCATGGTGTTTTGGGGATCGGGCCGGGAATCATCGCGAAAACGGTCGATCGGGAAGTTATTGATGAAGTCTATGTGATCGAGGGTGATGATGCGATAACGATGACTCGAAAAGTGATATGCGAGGAAGGACTATTACTGGGTATTTCATCAGGCGCGTCTATCCATTGCGCTCTAGAGCTGGCTGCCAGAAAAGAGAATGCAGGGAAAAAGATCTTAACCATTGCTGCGAGCCAAACTGAGCGATATCTGTCAACTGGAATTTGAGGTCAAGCAAATGAACTTAGGAATAATTGGCGGTGGGGCTGGGTGTATCTCTGTGCTGATGCACTTACTGGAATTACCTCATGATATTTTCACAACAGTGAAAGTGTTTAGTGGTGATCACAACCAGATAGGTTATGCCTACAAAGCGTCTCCAGAAGAATTTATTTTAAATACACGGCTGGACTCTCTGAAACAGTTTAATCATGTGGTCGATATCTACGAGTGGTTATCTCATGCAGGTTATGATTATACGAAGAAAGACTTTATTCCCAGAGCGATTTATGGTCGCTATCTCAAGCAAGTCAAAGACCTAATGATCACGACACTAGAATCAAGAGGGATAGCATTTGAGTATTACCCTGAAGCCAGTGCAGTCAATGAGTATGGTGATATTGTTTGTCAGGGGATAAAGCATCAGGTTTCTGCGACGGTCGTGTCCATTGGGTTTGGCGGTGATCTCTTGAATGATGTGCTGTTTGATAAAATCAATGCTGTTCCCAAAGGAGAAAAGATCGAAATATACGGTTCAGGGTTGAGTGCGATTGATATGATTCTCTTTGTGAGTGCGTATCGGCCAGACTTAACCATTGATTGTTTTTCTTTAACCGGTCGTTTCCCCAGAATCAGAAGTGATTTTACATCAGGTGGACCTTCTCTGTTTGATGGTGTTGATATTGGGAACCTAACCGTTGATAAAATATTTTCCAGGTTTTTATCAACGCTCAAAAATACGCAGGAAAGAGAGATTGTTTTGAATAATCAGGTGACATTGTCTGAAGAATTACAATATGTCTCTGAGCACACACCACTCTGGCAAGAGATGATTTATAATGCGACGTCTAAGTATGTTGATGTGTATGCGCAACTTGCGATCGACTGTAAAAAGCGTTTACATGAAAATCGGGCGAATATTATTAATACACGTGCGATGTTTCCGCATGTCAATGCCTCGAAGTTAGTGAACCTGATAGACCAGGGGCAACTTCGGATGTGTAAGAAACCTTTCGATATTTTGACTTCAGGAAAATATGCACTGATGGGCTTTAATTCCTTTGAATCCCCTGAGTTCATCTCAAATAGCAAATTGCCAAAGAGTTTTATTTCCGGAATTGAGGTCGATGCCAACTGTCGAGTGAAAGACGAGCGAAATATTTATATTCTAGGGCCAATGGTGAACGGATGTCGGTTTTTTACAGAAGCGACATCACTCACAGTAAGAGATGCTGAACTCGTTGTCAGGGAAATATATCGCTCAGAAAAAGGAAAAAACCGTGTTTATACAGGATGTAAATAGATTTAGGAATCTTCTGAAGGGTGTGAAGACAATTGATATCGCATCGTTCGGGAGTGTTATTTCTCCGGAATATTTGATTCAACTGATCAACTTCACGGCCTGGAATGGTCGTTACGCCGAGAAATATGGTTTTATTGGCGCATCATTGCCGGGGGCTGGCTGGCAGGGTGGCTTGAATACTTTGCTTCAGGGAAACAATGTTGACTGGGTAATCGGTGGGTATTTTGGTGCAACGCGCCAAATTAATTGTAGCTTAGCGCTTGAAAGAGGCGAGGTTCATAACTTGCCTCAGGGGGTTCTTGCCAAGTTAATGAGTGAACCCAATCGGCAATATTCAACGAACATTGGGATGGGGACGTTTATTGATCCATCTGTAAAAGGAAGCTGTATTAGTTCCGGCGCACCGTTTAACTTCATGCCTGTGGTCAACACAGGCAATTTTCTAACGTATACACTCCCTGAGAGCGATCTGGTCATCATGCGGGGGGCCGGCTTCACTCAAAGTGGAGATATTGTTCTTGAAACGCAGCCTATCGATTTAGATTTAGAATCTGTGATACGATGCGCCTTATCGAATCAGACAAAGATAGCGATTCAAGTGCCGGATCGGATTGTCAATGACCCGGAGAAAGTTTGTTCGAGAGATTTGTTTGATGAAGTCTTTATTGCCCCTGATGCTTTCCATATAGTGAGTTATTTACCGGGCAGATATCATCTGAATGATGAAAATCTTTATCGGCACTGTCTGGATTCAGCTTCAATTAGTCGCCAGCTCGCGCAGCGTATTACGGCCCATGAACGGCTAATTATTGGCATCGGATTACCTGTGCCGGCAGTGAATCAGGTTCATCAATATACTGACTGTCAGTTTGATGCACTCATTGAATCAGGTGTTGCGGGCGGGGTGCTCTACGACGGTGATGGATTTGGAATGAGTCGTGGTGGAAAAAAAAGATACACACAAAACGAGATCTTTCAGAAAATCTGGAATGGCGAAATTGACCACGCAGTGCTTGGTTTGGGTGAAGTTGACCGATTGGGACGAGTCAATATTGCAAAGCTGGGAGAAACATTCTTTGGCGTTGGTGGCTTTATTGATATTTCTCAGTCCATACAAAAAATAACCTTTTGTTATCGGAATAAGTTCGAAACAGACCAACTTGAGCGGGTGTGTTTTACTCCCCGACAACATCAGGATATCTGTTATATAAGGAGTCATGTGTGACAGAGTGGTTACCGTTATTAGTATCCTTTACAACGCTGCTGTTGGTTGGTGTGATGAGCCCGGGTCCGGCGTTCTTTGTGACCACCCATAGTGCGCTGACTTTTTCAAGAAAAGAAGCCTTTGCGAGCGTTTTAGGGATTGCAACTGGCAACCTCATTTTTGCATCGCTTTCCGTACTGGGATTTTCTGCATTGTCACAAAATAGCTCGCTCATGAATGTGATTCACATTTTTGGCGGATGTTACCTGTTGTACCTGGCATTTAAGTTGTCAACGGCGCAGCCTGTTCAGGCGCACGCGGTGTCGGATCAGGGAGATCAGAGCTGTGGGTTCCTGTCCGGGTGTATGGTTCAGTTATCGAATCCGAAAGCATTTTTGTTCATCAGCAGTGCCGTTTCTTTTGCTGTGCAGAAAAACCATGAACCCCATTTTTATTTTCTGGTGGCTATGGTTACTTTTCTGGTCAGTGCTGGTTGGTATGGTTTTATTTGCTCGGTGGTGAGTCTTCGGTTTTTCAGAGAAGCTTTGCGCCCCAAACTGCATTGGTTCTGTCGGTGTTCGGCGTTAGTCATTTTATATATGGCCTACAGAATGTTCCTCCAGGTATTTACAAGCTAAAAAGTACTTCGAGATACGCGGTTTATTTTTTCAATAAAATCAGGGCAGGTCTCTCAGGATCTACCCTGAATGTTTCTGATACCCGGTTAACATGCATCAAATACAATGCTTGTGCCGTAGCTGCCGTTCACTTTTGTTTGGGTGTCTGGTGATACGGATAACCGGGTGCCGGCAGACTGCCTGCCTGAAACCGATTTGGCATGACACAGGCTGGCGCTGGCCCCCATACCGAGTTCAACCGTGGCCTGGTTAACATGCAGGGGCTGGGCGGCGTGATCGAGTGTGGCACCCATGGCCAGAGCCAGTGTCAGCGTATCTGTGCTGCCGCTCAGCACCAGTTTGCTGCCCATTTCCCCGGTGGCTGCGAAACTGTCGCTGGCGATAGCGCAGCCGTCCACGGTAGCATCAATGCCAAATCTGGCGTCAAGGCGCTGAAGGGGTTGTGAAGTGTAAATATGCACAGTCAGCGGTTCAATGTTCTCCCAATCGTCACCCGAGCGATTGCTGATCTGCAGGGTGCCCTGCTGTTCAGTCACCGTCAGCTTTTCCAAGGCAGCAGCCTTACCTGTGGCTTCAAGGTAATTTTTGTCGCTGCAATGCACGCTGACCTCCAGGCCTTTTTCGACAGATAGCTTATTGAATGCACGGACAGATTCTGTGCGTGTCTGCTCGTCGGCAAAGCTGAAATTTATGATACCGGTATACAGCGCAATACCAGCCAGGGCAGCAGGAAGAATCACTTTTTTCATCGTCGGTTTCATCGAATCATCACATCCGGTTTGTGGAAAGTGAGATTATCTAATCAATAGTCGTGCCAATATGCATCAAGGTCTGTAATCCAGGCTGTATGCGGGTTGGCGCTGATTCGTTTCACAGTTCCTCAGGGTATTGATATTAATTGTTAGTCGAAAAAACTAACAGGTGGCAAACTTCGCCACCTGTTTTCTCTTATTACCGACTGTTTTTGTTATTGCCGCCACGCTTTACATCATTCGGGACACAGTAAAACGGGTTTGCTGAATGACACCATGATCCGGGTTTAGCTGCCAGTCCGGGTTTTCCATAAAGCCCAGGGCTGAGAAGCTCAGGCCATCACCATCCTGCAGTTGCCAGGTCATGACTTTATCGCTGTCGGTAAAGTGGATCACCAGTTGTCCTTTGGCATTCACTATCCAGCTGAATGCTTCTGTCAGGGGCTGTTCTGGCTGGTCAGCATTCGGCACGTTATAAGTACCGTTGCCGGAGAGCAGGCCGTCTGCATTGCTTGCCGGCACACCGCTGAACGCCAGGCTGTGACCGTTATCCTGCGTCAGCAAAGCGGTACTCAGCATATTACCGGTAAAGGCCAGAGGTGTTGCTGTCCAGGGTGTGCCGCAGCTTGCGATGGCCTGATCATAGTCGGCCGGTGTCGCGCCGCTGTCGGTCGGGCTTTGCGTGCTGTCATTCCAGCCGGTGTTGAAGTTATCACACTGGGTCAGTAAACGGCCGGGCAGGGCACTTTGCACCAGCGAACCGGAGCCGATCGCACCTTGTTCCTCGGTAATTCCCTCTGGTGTATTGTCCTTGACCCATTGCTCATTCACCGTAAAGACTTTCCAGCCGGTTTCACCGTTGGCCTCAGCTTCTGCCAGCAGAGAGAAGGTTTGCGTCCAACTGGTGGCATTGGGGATATCACGGCCCTGAATGGTCAGCAGATTGTTATCGATTTCCCATTGATAGCTCTCTGCTTTTTCGCCTGTCAGGCGATAGCCGAAGCCCTGATTGCCGTCACTGTTGGTCAGGAAGGTGTAGCGGCTGCCCAGATCATCACCCGGTTTGCCCCACAGGAAGGACTGGCTGGCCAGATGATCAACCGTCGGGGTGAGCTCACCACCTGAGGTACTTTGTTTGCACGTCTCGACGGCAGTATCAAACTGGGCTTTGGTAGCTGCCACTGTGGGTGCGTTATCGTCGCTCATCACGGAATCACCTGTCGTACAGGGCGACAGGGTTGCGCTGCTGGCAGGGACAGTATCGCCGGACTGACGGTAATCCAGGCTGCGCATCTGCCACAGGGCTTGTGTATCTATGATGTTGTCACCGTTGCTGGCGTATTGTGAGAAGACGATAAACAGGTTCTGCTCGCTGGTTTTGTTGAGCATCGCCCAGACTTCGGCATCGCCATTGCTGTTGAACAGCTTGATCATGCCGGAGGCGAACCCGTCTTTCTCGTTGCTGCCGGTAATACTCCAGGTGTAGTTTCCGGCCGCGACGCCGTTCAGATAACGCACGGCTGTGCCATTGTCTTCAAATTCATAGGCTTCAGTGGAACCAGACTCTGACTGGCTGCCATAGCTTGTATCGGCTTCCATCACACGGCTGCGGCGCAGTGCGGTCAGTGCTTTAACATCGTTACTGCCCAGCGGCAGGTAGCCGCCACATTGCAGAATGATGTTGTGCATTTTGCTGGCGTCCAGCTCGAACGAGTTGGAAATAATGGCATCAAACTGGCAACTGAGCTTGGTGGGATCCTGCGGATCTTCATCGTACTCATCGCTGACGCCATCGTTATCATTGTCAGGATCGGCATTGTCACCGATACCATCGCCGTCGGTATCGACGGTTTCGTTTTTATCTGTCGGGAAAGCATCTTCGCTGTCGTTCACTCCATCACCGTCGGTATCGGGATTGAACGGATCCGTTTTCAGCATCTCTTCCTGCACATCGGTCAGGCCGTCATTATCGTCATCAGGATCAAGGTTATCGCCAAGACCGTCATAATCGAAATCGCCGCTTTCATTGGGATCGTTCGGGAAAGGATCCGCGGCATCGATGACACCGTCGCCGTCACTGTCGGTTTTTAAGGCTGCATCATCCACCACTATGGGGAGATTGTTGCCGTCGAGCACGACGCGGTTATGGACATCAAACACCAGGTGATGATGGGTATCCAGCTGCTTCAAGACATCACGCAAGCGGCGGAACTCAGCCAGCGGGACGGCGAGCTCGTCTTCACTGCTCACTTCCTGTTTGAGCAAGATGCCCAGCTGAACAATGGCCCGCGCTTTGACCGCAATATCGTCCAGGCCATTGGCAATGTAATCGCCCATCACCTGACTGGCTCCGATACCCAGCGACTGGGCGGTGGCAGAAATCGCCGTCGACTCGCCCAGCCCTTCATACATATAAAGATGCACAATACTGGTGAGCGGGGTGACAGTGGTATAGCCGATCGGGGCCGACATTAAAAAGCTGTGACTGACCGGTGTGCCCGGATTGTCCAGATCCACTGTCTGTCCGGCAATCGCCAGGACGAAAGAAGCGTATTGCGATGGGTTTTCCAGCCCGTTCAGAGCGATTGATGCCTGACCCGACGCGTTGGTTGTCCCCTGGCGATCGCCGGATTCAAAGCGGAAATTCTGCCCCACGTCCACCCAGGCCCGGGCACTTTGCAGATACCCGTCAATGGCGGTGATGGTGTAGGAAGGTATGGTTTTTACCGGCGCGACAGGCTGTTTGGAATCACCACCACAGCCAGCCAGCAGGCTGATACCAATCAGCCCACACGCGCACTCCCATGATTTGTTCATCATGTTCAGCCCCCAAGTCAATCGCACCGCGCTCCGCGGTTAAAAATAAGGTGTCGCGACTCTGTATCAGCACAGAATCACTTTTTCTTGCTTTCTGACTGTTAGCTTAGTGTTGTCTAGCTTGACCTTCATCAGCGCCGGAGAAAATGGGTGTCGCGAGAATAAGAATGTGCAGGTTTCGCGAGGATGCAAAACGGTAATCATGGTGTAAGATTATGAAAGTTTTGGTAATTAACCGGGAGCGTTCAGGGTATGACAACAAGTTTTTTTGCAGCCGTGCTGGCATTGTGGCTGTGCTGGTTATCCATGCAGGTGATTAAGGCACGCAGGAGGCATCAGATTGGTTACGGCGACGGGGGGACCGAAGCAAAAGATCTGCAACTGGCCTGTTCTGCTCAATCTAACGCGGCAAATTACATCCCAATCACCTTGATCTTGCTGTTTCTGCTCGAAGATAACGGCGGTGCGAACTGGCTGATTGCTGTGATTGGGCTGATTTTCACCGCAGGCCGGGTGATTCATGGCCGTGGCATCTTAGCCGACAGCCTGAAAGGGCGGATATTGGGTATGCAACTGACGCTTTGGCCGATTATTGCGCTGGCGGTTCTGAATCTGCTGTATTTTCTTTTTGGCTGAATCAAAGGGGCTGCTATAGCGCGCAGTCCCCTTTTAAAAATACTCAAAGTAAACAACATATTAAGCGAAATAGAGCACACCCAGCGATGCCGGCCGGCTGGCGCCTGTCACTTCAGGTAAATTGCTCGGCAGGCCATGAATGCGACGCTGCGCCAGCCAGGCGAAGGCCATGGCTTCCATGTAATCGCTGTCGACGCCAAAATCGCTGGTTGGTGCGGTCTGCCAGTCGTTTAGCAAATCTGTCAGGCGCGCCATCAGCACAGGGTTTCGCGTACCGCCGCCGCACACCAGTAGCTGGGGAGCAGGGCCTGTTTTAAAGCGCCCGACCTCGCGGGCAATGGTCACTGCGGTGAATTCACACAGGGTGCGTTGCACATCTGGCGTACTGACAGTGCTACTGATCAGGTTAGCGTCCAGCCAGGGCAGATTGAACAGCTCCCGGCCGGTACTTTTGGGTGCAGGCTGCGCAAAATACGGCTCGCTGAGCAAGCGGTTCAGTAAAGCCTCGTCCACCTTGCCCTGTCTGGCCAGGTTGCCGTTGCGGTCAAACTTCTGACCTGTGTGCCGTTCGCACCAGGCATCCATCAGCATATTTCCCGGACCGGTGTCGAAACCAAGGACATTTTCGTTGGGGCGAATCACGGAAATATTGGCAATCCCACCTATGTTCAGCACCACCACGCTGGAATCTGACGACTGGAAAATAGTCCTGTGGAAAGCCGGAACCAGTGGCGCGCCCTGTCCGCCCAGTGCCATGTCTTTGCGGCGAAAATCCGCAACGGTATCAATACCGGTTTTCGCGGCGATGATATTGGCATCGCCAATTTGCAGCGTGAACGGTGCATCGCCTAAGGGCTGGTGGTACACAGTCTGGCCATGATTGCCGATAGCGCGGATCTGATCGGCCCGGTAACCGGACTTTTTCAGCAGGGCATTGACGGCATCGGCAAATAAATGGCCCAGCAGGTGGTCCAGCTCGCCGATTTCAACCAGGGTGGTCTGCTGCCCGATGCAGACACTGAGCAAACGCTGTTTGAGCGGATCAGGCATGGGATAATCATCATGGGCCAGCAATTGAATGCGGTCGCCGTCTATAGACACTAATGCCGTGTCTACGCCGTCCATGCTGGTGCCTGACATGACGCCGATATACAACTCCTGAGTCATTCCTGTTCTCCCGCTCTTTGGTCGATCACTGTTCAGTGAAATCTTGCTATGGCGCATAGTGTCCCAGACTGGCGATAAACACGATATCAAAAATCGCTTCCTGTACCGTATTGAATGACAGATTGTGAATAGGCTTACAACTGTGTGCGGTGAAAATCAGGCCGTCTGTACAGGGAATAACCGTGTGAAGCCTGTGTGCAGTCCAGAATCATCAACATTGAGAAACCGGGCCATCCTGACTAGGCTTGCTGGTAAGTACCGAAATAATAAATAAAATTTGTTTTGGTCTTTTCAGTATTCAAGCAGGAATCTTTATGTCCGACTTCTGGCAAAAGAATCTGTCGATGGCAAAAACCTTTCGGCAGGATTTACACCGCCATCCTGAGCTGGGATGGCAGGAACATCATACGGCCGCTGCCATTCGTGATCGTCTGACCGCAATGGGTATCGACTGGCGACCTTGCGCACAAACGGGCACGCTGGCGCATATTGCGTCTGGCAATCCTGGCGGTCGCCACATTGCCCTGAGGGGCGATATTGATGCTTTACCGATTGATGAAGACAGCGGCCGCACCTGGTCATCACAGCAGCAGGGCTGTATGCATGCCTGTGGTCACGATGGCCATACGGCGGCCCTGATGGCAACAGTCGCCTGGCTGAAACAGCATGAAGAGACGTTGCCTGGCCCCGTTACTTTTCTGTTTCAGCCTGCGGAAGAAGGCGGGCACGGTGCTCGGGAAATGATTGCAGACGGGGCACTGGAAGGGGTGGATGAAATTTTCGGCTGGCATAATTGGCCGGCGATCCCGTTTGGCAAGATGATTTGCCCGGATCAGCTGGTGATGTGCGGTAATGCTACTTTTTCCATTACAGTAAAAGGGCGCGGCGGCCATGCCAGCCAGCCGGAACTCTGCGCCGATCCTGTGCTGGCGGCGTCGGCAATTACCCTCAATTTGCAGCAGATTATCAGTCGCCGCTTACCGCCTCAGCATGCCGCTGTTGTCAGTGTGACCTCAATAGAGGCCGCCAGTGGCCTGACGGTGATCCCACAGCAGGCGGTGCTGAGTGGCAGTATCCGGGTGCCTGACGATCAGACTAAAACCCGAATCAATCAGTTGATCGAAGAGATCAGCCATCACACTGCCATGAGTTATGGCGTGGCCTGCGAGGTGGCGATCCAGCCGCGTTACAGTGCCACGATCAATCATGCCAGACAGGCCGAAAAAGCCCGTACGGCCTGGCTGGCAGATCAGGATCAGCAGCTTGATCATGCCATTTCACTGCCTGTGATGGCCTCGGAAGATTTCAGCTATTACCTGCAGCAGGTGCCCGGGGCGTTTGCCCTGATCGGGGCCGACGATGGCGAGCCTGTCCATCAGTATCCCTGCCACAGCCCACACTACGATTTTAATGACCGACTGCTCGAAAAAGTCGTTCGCTGGTATGCAAGGCTTGCGGGGGCGCCATTACCGAACTACACAGGGTAGAGAGGGTAAAAAAAATCAAAGGGCTGTTGAAGGCTGGCTGAGCGAATCAGCACAGCGCAACAGCCCTGTTCACACCAGAGATTTTAAAGCACAAGGAGATGTACGATGAGCATTTTTGAACAGCGCGAATCCGAAATCCGGGCTTACTGCCGGGTCTACCCAGTTGTGTTTGATACGGCTTTCAATGCCAGGCAGACAGATGAGCAGGGTAAAGAGTACATCGACTTTTTTGCCGGTGCAGGGGTGTTGAACTTTGGACATAACAACGAACGTATGAAACAGGCGGTGATCGAATATCTCCAGCGTAATGGCGTGACACACAGTCTGGATATGCATACCAGCGCGAAACGCCGGTTCATGGAACGGTTCCATCACGTCATTCTTGAGCCGCGCAACATGCCCCACAAAATGCAGTTTATGGGGCCAACCGGCACCAATGCCGTCGAGGCGGCGCTGAAACTGGCGCGACGGGTCACAGGACGTCATGAGATCGTCGCTTTTCATCGTGGTTTTCATGGCATGACCTTAGGTGCACTGGCCTGTACGGCGAATCAGTACTTCCGGGGCGCGGCAGGTGTGCCGCTGACTCATGTGTCACATACCGCTTTCGGCGCGCAAGGCAAAGCGGCAGAGCAAGCCCTGCAGGCGCTGGAATTGCTGGAAGACAGCTATCAGGACGGTTCAAGCGGCGTCACGCCACCGGCGGCGTTTATGGTCGAAGTGGTGCAGGCCGAAGGGGGCGTGAACATTGCCGATAAAGCCTGGCTGCAGCGGCTGGCATCGCTGGCGAAATCGGTCGGTGCATTGCTGATTGTGGACGATATTCAGGCCGGAATGGGGCGAACCGGCTCGTTTTTCAGTTTCGATGATTACGGCATCGACCCTGATATCGTTTGTCTGGCAAAAGGGTTGGGCGGTATGGGCACCCCGATTGCGATGAATCTGGTGAAACCCGAGCTGGATAAACACTGGTCGCCGGGTGAACACACAGGCACCTTCCGCGGGCAGTGTTTGTCTTTTGTGGCGGGCTGCGAAGCGCTGAGTTATTTCGAAGACAGTCACCTGATGGAAGAGGTGCAGCAAAAAGGCGAGATGATGCACGCGGCACTGGCGCCGCTGGCGGATCTGGCTGGGGTGGAAGTGCGCGGCAAAGGCATGTTGTATGGCGTGGATGTGGGTCTTGGCGAGCTGGCGAAAACCATTGTCGGGCGCTGTTTCGAAGCAGGGCTGCTGGTCTCAGCCTGCGGCAGCGGCGGCCGGGTGATTAAGCTGATCCCGCCACTGACAACGCCGGAAGCCGACTTGCAGTCAGGGCTGGCCATTCTGGTGGAAGTGACGCAGAACGTGCTCCGGGAGGCGGTATGAAAAGACGCGACGATATGACGTTTCCTTTTGAGGAATATGAGCGACGTCTGGGCGAGTTGCGGCAACGTATTGCTCAGCGCCGCCTGGATGCGGTGGTGATCACCGATCCGGAAAACATCATGTACCTGACCGATTACCAGACAACCGGCTATTCCTTTTTTCAGGCGCTGGTTGTGCCGCTGGAAGATGAGCCCTTCATGATTACCCGGGCGATGGAAGAGTCGAACATTTTTGCCCGGACCTGGATTGAACGGACCCGGCCCTATCCCGATACCGGAGATGCGATTCAGATGCTGGTGGATGCGTTGCGGGAATTCGGACTGTCGCGAAAACGTATCGGCTACGAAAGAAACAGCTACTTCTTTCCGGCCTATCAGCAGGACACTATTCACACCACACTGACGGAAGCAAAACTGCTGGACTGCTTCGGCATCGTCGAGCAGGGGCGTATCTGCAAATCGCCGGTTGAAATCGAGTTGATGCGCAGAGCGGCGATTGCCACCGAAGCCGGTATGAAAGCCGGCATTGCGGCCTGTCAGGCTGGAGTAACAGAAAACGAAATCGGAGCGGCCATCAGCTCGGCGATGTTTAAAGCAGGCGGGGAGCCCCCTGCTGTGATGCCGTATGTGACATCCGGGCCCAGAACCATGATAGGTCATGCAACCTGGGAAGGACGGGTAGTGCAACCGGGCGAGCACGTGTTTCTTGAAGTGGCAGGCTGCTATCGTCGCTATCACACCGCTATGATGCGCACTGTGATTTTAGGTGAACTGACCGATTCCATGTACAAAGCGCAGGAAACCATGAAGCTGGCGCTGCAATCGCTGCATTCGTATATCCAGCCCGGTATGACGGTGTCGGATGCGGATAACCTGATCCGCAATATCATTTCACACAATGATGTGGGGGCCAGATTGATCACCCGCTCCGGCTATTCTATCGGTATCGCTTTTCCGCCCAGCTGGGACGAGGGTTATATTGTCAGCCTGAAACAGGGGGAGTCGACTGTGCTGCAAGAAGGTATGACGTTCCACATCATTCCCTGGATGTGGGGAGTGGATGGCGATAAGACCTGTGGTATTTCCGATACCATAGTTATCACCGCAGATGGCTGTGAATCTTTTTTCACTCTGCCGAAAGACTTCACTGTGTTGCCCGATCAGGGCAAACCGGCCAAGCCTGAAACCGCCACTTCCAGCGTGTCGTCTGACAAAGCGACATCCATAGATAAAGCCCGTAAAGGCAAACAGCAACAGGCTAACGGATAGCCGTTTAAGGGGGGAGATATGTCTTTAAAAGCGATCAATCCGGCCAATGGCACACTGATTGAGCAATTCCCGACGCTGAATGCCGATGCGCTGGCCAGCCAGATTAAAGCGGCGAGAGCAGCGCAGCCTGACTGGCAGCGCTTAACCTTTGCCGCGCGCGGCGAAGTATTGCGCCGCGTTGCAGAACAGTTGAGGGAACATAAAACCCGCTTGGGCGAACTGATGACACTGGAAATGGGTAAGCCGGTGAAGGAAGCCGGTCCTGAGGTGGAAAAAGCGGCCTGGTGTGCGGAGCATTATGCCGAGCATGCTGAATCCTATCTGGCAGATCAAAGCCTGCCGTCTGATGCCAGCCACAGTTATGTCTGCTATCAGCCTTTAGGTACTGTGTTAGGAATTTTGCCCTGGAATGCACCGCTGTGGCTGGCCTTCCGGTTTCTGGCACCGGCGCTGATGGCCGGAAACACCTGCGTAATGAAGCACGATCCGCATGTACCAGGTTGTGCCCGCGCGATCGCAGAAATGTTTGCACTGGCGGGTGCGCCCGCCAATATCATGGTCAACCTGCCGGTTGGCAATGAACTTGCCGAGCAGGCGATCCGCCATCCCGACATTGCGGCGGTTTCGTTTACCGGTTCAGACCGCGCAGGTGCGAACGTTGCCGCGACTGCAGCCAGTGAGATCAAACCGGCAGTGCTGGAGCTGGGCGGCTCCGATCCTCTGGTGGTACTGGCTGATGCTGATCTGGAAACGGCCGCTGATGTCGCGACACTGTCACGCATTATCAACGCCGGTCAGTCTTGTATTGCGGCCAAACGGATTATTGTTGAAGCGCCTGTGTATGACATTTTCACCCAGCTGGTGGAAAGACGGCTGACGCTGCTGAGAGTCGGCGATCCCTCTTCGCCAGACACGGATATCGGGCCGCTTGCCCGTGATGATCTGCGCCAGAACCTGCATCGTCAGGTGCAGGCAACAATAGACGCAGGTGCACGGTGCCTGATGGGCGGCCAGCCAGAACCGGGGATGGGTTATTTCTATCCGGTGACCTTGTTGGCAGACGTGACACCTGAGATGTGCGCGTTTCGGGAAGAAACCTTTGGCCCAGTGATGGTGCTGGTAAAAGCGGATGATGCGGAACATGCTCTGCGGCTGGCTAACGATACCGCGTACGGACTGGGGGCCGGGGTCTGGACGGCTAACCCGGCACAGGCTCAGCGTTTTATTCGCGAATTGCAGGCGGGTCAGATTGCCGTGAACGGTATTGTGAAAACAGATCCCCGCCTGCCGAGTGGCGGCATTAAACGCTCGGGTTACGGGCGGGAACTGGGGCCGCAAGGCATTCACGAGTTTGTGAATGCCAAGCAGGTTTGGGTGAAATAACGGGTATTGAAAGCGTACTGCCGGTACAAGCTGCTATGACTGAGTCGCTTGTACCGGATCGCTGTTTTGCTGTTGTAAGCGGGCAGAGCAGCGGTATAAATAGCCTGCCAGAACCAGCACACAGGCGGTGGAAAGGAACAACGCCGGGCCACCGTATAACGACAAGATAATACCGCCAGCCAATGGCGATAAACTCACGCCGATAGACGTCAGATTTCCCGCCCCGAAGTATGCCCCTCGCAGATGATCTGGTGCCGCTCTGTCAATCAGCAGATTGAAGGTCGGGAACAGAATCACTTCGCCCAGACTCAGTACAAAGGTGGCCAGCAGCCAGTACCACTCAGGGGCATCAAGCGGGAAACTGGCGTACAGCACAAAGGCGCTGGCAAACAGGGCAACGCCCAGGTATACACGGCGATACAGCGACCAGCTACTGAGCAGTTTCAGTAGTGGAAATTGCAGTAACACGATCACACTGGCATTGACAAAAATCATGCTGGTGTAAAGTGCTATGACTTTATCGCCCAAACCATTCAGATACTGCACCAGCGAAGTTTCCTGATGCAGATAAGCGTACATCACCAGGGTGTTGGCCAGAATCAGCACCATGAATGCCTTGTCTCGCGCTAATACTTTCAGTGTCTGGCTGAAGTTCTGCTCGTTTTTGGGCGGTTGCGGGGTGTTGCGGATCTGCCAGAAAGCCAGAATAAAACACACGCTGTAGATCAAGTAAGCCAGCGCGACCAGATAAAAAGAGGACTGTTCGCCGGTAAAGCCAAGCTGTAAGCCCACTAGCGGCCCAAAAGCCGCACCCAGATTGATGCAGTAATAGCGGACCTGGTGCGCCATTTCTCTGACGGGAATTTCAGGCAGTAAGTCCGAAATCATCGCCCGTGCCGGCGGTTCCAGCATAGCCCGGCTGATGCCTGCCATCAGCGCCCCGGCGGCATACAGCCAGCTTTGATCTGCCTCGGCCAGAATAATAAATGTCGCGACATGGGCCAGGCAGCTGATGATCAGTAAATTTTTCCTGCCAAGCTTATCAGACAGATAGCCCACATACAGGGCGACAACGGCGCCGCCGAGTGCCGCCAGACTCATTATGGTGCCAATTTCAATTTCAGACAGGCCAAATTTCCGGTGCAGCATCACGGCCATATAGGGCCAGACCATAAAAAAGGAGGCGCGGGTCAGCAGAGTGCCGATCAATACGGCCCAGATAGGTGCCGAAAAACGGCGTACGTGAGACAACTCCATGTCGTTGATTTTCCTTTGAACTATCAAGCCGTTCATAGTGTCATAGCCCCTGATTTTTGTCTGTAATTTTTCTATTCAGGCAGCAAATTATTCTATTGTTCGATTTATTCGAATTAGTTACTCAATTTCAACCGGTGTTGTTTGGCTTTGACTGCCACTACACTTGCTTTCAATCGAGGAAGACAGGGCTAAGGCCAGTGCATGAGCAATCAGCACAGCTTCTGTCACTTTTAACGATGACAGCTTTGAATATCTATTATTGTTCAACTTTTTTGAGGAAACCCTTATGAATACTTCTTTTATTAAACGCCTGTTAACGTCTTCAGACAGTGTTGCCCCTCTGGCGCTGCGTGTGCCTGCCGGTATCATTTTCATGGCCCATGGCGCACAAAAACTGTTTGGTGCTTTCGGTGGCTATGGTCTGGAAGGCACGGGCCAGTGGATGGCTTCTATAGGTCTGGAGCCTGGCATGCTGATGGCGTTTCTGGCCGGTAGCGGTGAGTTCTTCGGCGGTCTGTTTATCCTGATCGGTTTACTGACACGTCCGGCAGCTTTGGTGCTGGCAATCACTATGGTGGTGGCTATTGTGAGCGTTCACTTACCGAATGGCCTGTTTATGTCTAACGGCGGCTACGAGTTTGGTCTGTCTCTGCTGGCAATCGCGGTATCACTGGTTTTCTCTGGAGCAGGCAAATTGTCGGCTGACTCACTGCTGGCAAAACGCGTCCGCTAAGGGCGCGCTCAGCCTGACTATTCCTTTATCGACATCATTTAAGAGGTGACATTATGCTGAAAATCAGACGTGCTGCAGAGCGTGGCAGAGCCTCGTTCGGATGGCTTGATAGTCGTCATACCTTCTCGTTCGGTCATTATTACGATCCTGAGCATATGGGCTATTCGGCGCTGCGGGTGATAAATGATGATACCGTCCGCGCCGGTGCCGGGTTTGATACCCATGGTCATAAAGACATGGAAATTATCAGCTATGTGCTGGAAGGCGAAATTGCCCATAAAGACAGCGCAGGTAACATCAAGCGTTTACCGGCGGGTGAATTTCAGCTGATGTCGGCCGGTAAAGGGATATACCACAGCGAGTTCAATGCGTCGCAGCAAGACACACTGAAATTTCTGCAAATCTGGATTCAGCCGGATCAGCTTGGTGGCGAGCCGGGCTACCAGCAGAAAGACTTTGGTCAGCGTGAAGGCTTGACCCCAGTGATCACGCCGGACGGTGAGAACGGCACGTTGTCCATTAAGCAGGATGCCCGGCTCAGCCAGCTGATTTTAGCGGCAGGTGAATCTCTGATCCTGACACAGCAGGCCGGCCGCCGGTTTTATCTGCATCAGATCAAAGGCCAGCTGACGGTAGAAGGTGAGATCTTATCACCAGGGGACGGACTGAAGGTGGATCATCAGCCTGAGCTGATTGTATCCAATCAGGGCGATGTTTCGGTCACAGCTCTGGTGTTTGACTTACCCTAAAGGTTTTCGGAACGGTAAAGATTGCTTACACTAGCGCAGGGGCCGCTTATCTGTTCGTGATGTGGCCAGTTCGCAATGACAAGGCTTTGGCCTGAGGAGAAAAAATGACAACAGCGAAAATTGGGATTGTCACCGTCAGTGACAGGGCGAGTGCGGGTGTCTATGAAGACCTTTCCGGGCAGGCGATTATTGAGACGCTGAAAGCGTATCTGACTTCACCGTGGGAACCTGTCTACGAAGTGATTCCTGATGAGCGTGATGTCATTGAGTCCACCTTAATTCGCATGGCTGATGAAGAAGAGTGCTGCCTGATAGTCACAACCGGCGGAACTGGCCCGGCAAAACGTGATGTTACCCCTGAAGCGACAGAAGCTGTGTGCGATCGCATGATGCCTGGCTTTGGTGAACTGATGCGGGCCGAGTCTCTGAAGTTTGTGCCAACTGCTATTTTGTCACGCCAGACGGCAGGACTGCGCGACGATACGCTGATCGTGAATCTTCCCGGTAAACCTAAGTCTATCCGTGAATGTCTGGACGCGGTATTCCCGGCCATCCCGTATTGTATTGATCTGATGGAAGGGCCTTATCTGGAAAGCGATGAAAGCGTGATTAAGGTGTTCCGTCCAAAACAGAAATAAGCCGCTGTTTTCCCTGTTGGTCACTGCGTCACACCGGCAGGGAAAATCTCCCTTCTTCTCCATCTTACTGATTTTGCAATCTACACTTTAAACACTATCCCCAAATTACCTGTGTAGAGAGTTAAGAGGTCAGTGCAATGGAAAGCTTCATCCGAACCCTGCCGAAAGTTGAACTGCATGTCCATATTGAAGGGACATTAGAGCCAGAACTGATGTTTGAACTGGCGCAACGCAACCAGATCCCTTTGCCCTATGCCAGTGTTGAAGAAGCCCGGGCCGCCTATCAGTTTGATGATCTTCAGTCTTTTCTGGATATGTATTATCTCGGTGCGGCTGTCCTGCAGACCGAGCAGGACTTTTACGATCTCACCTGGGCGTATCTGCTGCATTGTCAGCAGGATCATGTCATGCATACCGAACTCTTTTTTGATCCGCAAACCCACACTGAGCGCGGCGTGACATTTCAGACAGTGATGGCCGGCATTACCCGGGCATTGGCCGACGGGGAGCAAAAATTGTCGATTTCAAGCCGGCTCATCATGTGCTTTCTGCGCCATCTCAGTGAGGATGCGGCGTTTGAAACTCTGGCTCAGGCGATGTCGTATCAGGAATACATTATTGGTGTTGGGCTGGATTCTTCTGAGAATGGCCATCCGCCGGAAAAATTCCGCCGTGTGTTTGAAAAAGCGCACGATGCCGGGTTTTTGACTGTCGCCCACGCCGGCGAAGAAGGGCCGGCCAGTCATATTCGTGATGCGATATCGCTGCTTCGGGTGTCCCGAATCGATCATGGCGTGCAGTGTAGTCAGGATCCGGCGCTGGTGGATGAACTGATCCGCAATCAGATGCCTTTGACTGTTTGTCCTTTATCGAACGTTAAACTCAGGGTGTTTGATCACATGGCGGATCACAACATCATAGAGCTGCTGCGCAAAGGCGTGTGCGTGACGATCAATTCCGATGATCCGGCTTATTTTGGAGGTTACATGACGGACAATTTTCTGGCTGTAGCCGAGGCGTTTGAGGTAACAAAAGAAGAAATGGCTTTATTTACCGCCAACGCTATCCGGGCCAGCTTTTTGCCGGATGAAGAAAAAGCGCAGTTGCAGGAGCGCCTGGAGCATTACCTGTCTGTGCAGCTCCATCCGATACTGTAAAACAGATAAAAAAAACGCCTGTCAAAGGCATGACAGGCGGGGGAAATAAATCAACTCAAACTGCGTTAAAGACCCTGGCGGCTTTTTCCGTTCAGGGCATCTTAGCTGCAGGAGTTTTAAAGGAACAACATACTTGGTTAAAGCGTAGGCGGTATTATAGGGGTGATTAAAAAACGCGCAACGATCACTTTTGTAAAAAATGTATAGTCAAATGTTAAACATCAACCTTGTCAAAACATTAGGCGGATAACTTTTTTATTAGCAAAGACATAAAAACAGCAGCCAGCCTGCTAGCTGTATGATTTAACATGATTTATTTGCTGTTTTTTCACTTTTTTATCTCAGCGTAAACACCGGGTTTTCGGGATCTGCCGTATGTTTTCAGTTTCACCGATGAAATATACGCTGAAACCAGCCTCTGAGTGAGTTTATGAAACTGACAGAGGACGTATTCTGCTCTGTGCCCCTCGCATTGTCGCGGGCTGATGCTTTACCTTGATAATAGGCCTGCATAAAGCGGCGCCGGGTTTGCTCAGCGCGGCTGTGGCTTGGCCCTGTGGCATCATCCGGAAACAGCAGGCTAGCGCTGGACAGCGCATGATCGGCCGCATAGCTGAGATCGATCTGCTGATAACCGAGTACCAGCATCCACAGGCGTGTGACCAGCAGAAAATGGCCATGATGCTGGTTGTCGAAACGTGCCGCATGTTCCTTGCCAAGTTGCTGCACGAACAGATCATTCATTGCATGACTTTGGCTCTCCGTACTCTGATATTGCTCAAGTGCAGATAAATGCGTTTTGGTCATCATCCCCAGTAAAAGATCGTCGCCTTTGCTGTTTGGCCGTTGCTGCTGCAGTGAGGAAAATTCTGTTTCAAGCTGGCTGAGCAGTACGTCTAAGCTTGCGTTTTCAGCCTGGTTAAAGTCTAAGCTTCTGAGGCCCATAGCGGTCAGTTGCTGGCTAAATGAAGACACTGAGGTTCCCTGGCAGTTACGTTTCAGATGTGGTGGGGGGCCAGTATACGGTTTTAAAGAACAATTCCCAGTTGAACAGCTGTGCCTGATAAACTGGCCACACAAAGACACCATGCTTGAAGCATGACAGGTAAGGAACAGAGTTATGGCGGCATTTTACGATTTTTCAGTCACCAGCCTGCAAGGCGAGCTACTGCCATTAAGCACTTACAAAGGGAAAGTTGTGTTGGTGGTGAATACCGCCAGTCAATGTGGCTTTACGCCGCAATATCAGGGCCTGCAGTCGCTTTATAAGACATACCGTGAGCAGGGTTTGGTGATCCTCGGTTTTCCCTGCAATCAGTTTGGTCAGCAGGAACCGGGTAATAGCGAAGCCATCAGTGAGTTTTGCGAAATTAACTATGGCGTTGATTTTCCCATGTTTGAAAAGGTGGATGTCAAAGGAGCGACCAGTCATCCGCTGTTTGCCTATCTGACCGGCGCTTTACCTGGCCTGCTGGGAAAAAATATCAAATGGAACTTCACCAAGTTCCTGATTGGCCGGGATGGCCAGCCGATTAAACGTTACGCGCCACTGACTAAGCCAGAGGCGCTGGAAGCGGATATTAAAGCTGCCATCAAAGCGGATATCTGAGACAGAGGCTGAGACTAAGATCGCGTCAGTCTGTTGTGAAAACTGATTCCGGCCAGTAGCAAACTGGCCGGCATCGCTCAAGGTTTTCTGATTAGCAAAGGCTTTCTGATTCGCTAAAGGCTCTCAGGCCAGCTATAGACTGTCTGGTCAGCTTGAAGCGGGCGCATTGGCCCGGCAGTCGCTGATTTTGCTCAGTGCCGGTTGCATGGCTTCAATCGACAGGCGAACGCGCTTTGCACCTTCCGTCTGCATGGTGCCGGGCTGAGTTAAGGAATGAATAGGGTGCTGCTCTGGCTGGCTGCATTGAATGGCTGAAATGGTGTTAAAAACACCCAGGGCGTAACCCAGACATAAGGACTCATTCTGATAAGTGCGAAGGCAGTCGTTCATAAAGGCTTGCTGCGCATCGGCCGCTGCAGCCTGGGGGGTTACAGACAGTGCAAACAGGGAGGAGAGAGTCAGTGTTATTGTTCTGATTGATTTCATACGCACTTCCTTTCATTTGTGTTTCATACATTAATAGCAAAGCGCTGAAAATAAAGCGTGATTGGTCTCTCAGCTTGTATTGCTGTTTAATGAAGCTTTTATGAAATGTGCATGATGCCGCAAAAAATCTCCCGTCCGATGTCCTGTTCAGGGTTTATATATCTTTTCAAAGGATTTTTGAGGAGCAGCAAAGGCATACTGATTGACATGATCGATAACACTGATTTTATGATCGGCATGCTGCTTTTGGCTGAATGTCAGTAAACGCGAGATTGCGTTATGGCGTTTTGATCCTGGCTTTTGCTGCTCAAGATACTGATTGAGAAAATCCATCTGTACCGCACTGTCGTTAAAGTAACCAAGGGAATCCTGCAGCGCTTTCAGCTGCTTGATGTGATCTTTCATGACTTTGCGCGGAAAAATCGGGGCAAAATACTCCAGAAGATAACGGAGCTTTTTGCAGGAAATTCTGAGCTCGTGAATGTGTTCGTCCGGGTTGGCGTAACCGATGGACTGACAGACATTCTGTGTTTTATTGAAGTGTTTCCAGATACATTTTTTTGCAAACGGCAGGCTGGGCTTTTTTCCTGCATCTGTCGGTTTCACGGTCAGCTCATCCAGTAACCCGACTATCTGGGCGCATTGTTGCTGATAGTCGGCAGATTTCAGCCACTCTTTAATTTGCTTTTGCAACACTATCCGCCTGTCCTGCAGGTCGTTAAAGAACAGGATCAACCCCTGATGATACTCATGATCCAGCGCATCGAAATAAGGTTCCATGTTGCCTAAATACACATCCAGATCCCGCAGTTCATTGGTTTTCTGCATCAAGGTTTTCAGGGCGTTCTGAATCATCTGTTTTTGCTGCGGCAGGAAAATGGCACTGAGCAGGCTGAGCAAGGCACGACAGCGCCGGAGTGACACACGGTACTGGTGCAGGAATTCTGTATCGTCATCGCGGATCAGCCCTGCCTCGTGGCGTCGGGCATGCTGAAATTCGCTTTTCAGAAAATGATAAGTCGGCAAGTAAATTGCGCTGTCTTTTTTCAGGGCAACTGACGTTTTTTTCCGCTGCGGTAAACGCAGTTTATCCCTTTTATTTACGCTCATTACAATGACCTCCTCCATAACCATAGTCAGGGGCTGTTTATCTTTCGAATCTCGACAGAGCCGGCAACACAGTCTCGCGGTTGTGATTGCCGCGAAGAGTTGGTTGCTTCTCTTATGCAGGTTGCTACGCAATCACTTCAGAGCAGTACTCCAGCGCATACGCCTATGTAAAGCTTTCTACACTATTTTTCAATTTTATGAAATGGCTTGATTTCATGGTGTCTCAGGTTCTTACGCTGTTCTCATTACCTGTAATGGATGGGGTGCTCATTGAGCTCAAATGGCTGGCAAGCTGGCTTTACAAACTATTTTTACATTGCGTTAACCTTAGTTTTACAACTGGCTTCTCAACCCCTCTCTGTGGTGCTAATTCTATAGGTAAGGAATCGCTGAACAGGCGTCAGCAAAGTAACCAATATGTGAGGATATACGGATGAGTGAAATGATGAAAAATCCTATGGGCACGGACGGCTTCGAGTTTGTTGAGTATACCGCACCGACGCCAGAGGGTATTGCCAATCTCAAAAACCTGTTCCGGCTGATGGGCTTCGCTGAAGTTGCCAAGCATAAACATAAATCAGTCTGGCTATACCGCCAGGGTGACATTAACTTTATCATTAACGGTGAACAGCACTCTCAGGCTGCCGGTTTTGCCGGTGTTCACGGTGCGAGCGTTAACGCGATGGCATTTCGTGTGAAAGACTCGACGCTGGCTCTGGAACACGCGGTGGACAACGGGGCGACAGCTTGTCCAGCTCAGGCCGGTCCGATGGAACTGAATATTCCGGCCGTGTACGGTATCGGCGAATCTCTGATCTATCTGGTCGATCGTTATGGTGAGCACGATATCTATGAGATCGACTTCGACTATTACCCGG
Organism: Photobacterium arenosum; assembly: GCF_014841115.1. Lineage (GTDB taxonomy): Bacteria > Pseudomonadota > Gammaproteobacteria > Enterobacterales > Vibrionaceae > Photobacterium > Photobacterium arenosum. The sequence continues at coordinate 511,641 of NZ_JACYTP010000001.1, read as the reverse complement.
ATTATCAGGAACGCCTGGCTAATCAGGATGCCGGTTTACATACCCTGGATCACCTGACTCACAACGTGAAGCAAGGGAACATGGATCTGTGGGCGGGCTTTTATGAGCGTATTGCCAACTTCCGTGAAATCCGCCACTTTGACATCAAAGGTAAAGTCACTGGCCTGCTGTCTCGCGCTATGACGGCGCCATGCGGAAAAATCCGTATTCCAATCAATGAATCCAGTGACGATAAATCACAGATTGCAGAGTATCTGGATCAATACAATGGCGAAGGCATCCAGCATATCGCTTTGAGCACAGACAATATTTTCGAGACGGTGACACGGCTGAAAAAGAACGGTCTGGCCTTCATGGATACCCCTGATACCTACTATGAAGGGGTGAATAAGCGTATTCCTGGTCATCAGGAAGATCTGGCGAAACTTCAAGATCTGAAAATCCTGATTGATGGTGATGAAACCGGCATTTTGCTGCAGATCTTTACCGATACCGTTATTGGTCCTGTGTTCTTTGAAATTATTCAGCGTAAAGGCAACGAAGGCTTCGGTGAAGGTAACTTCCAGGCGCTGTTTGAATCGATTGAACTGGATCAAATCCGCCGTGGTGTAATTCAGGTGCCGGATAACGCTTAACTTTATCCGCTCACTGACACAAACAAAGATATGAGCAAGCCCGCACGGCCAGGTGCGGGCTTTTTTCTTTTGGTTTTCTTGCGTTGTTCTCATAGCCGGCAGACACCAAACCAGGCGATTATCTGCTTCACTTACAGGAGTCGGGTTCAGTTATTTATCGACGCTGGGATTATCAGGAGAGGGGATATGATGCGTGTGCTGACTCTGTTGTCTTTCCTGTTGATGACAGCCTGTACATCCCTGCCCGAGCCGATCCCGGATTCTATTCCTGCCCAGCAGCAAATCTACACACGCTCACAAGCCGACTGTGTTGATCTGCTCACGGACTTTAAGCGTACTGTTCAGCAACAGGGCGTACAAGATGCGCAGCTGACATGGGACCCGAGATTTCCGCACCTGGCTTTCGACCGTTTCAGTCTGTCCTGGCTATTTGAGCTGACTGATCGCGAAAGCAAACGCCAATGGCTGGACTATGTGTCACATCAGGCCGCCGTACAGCGGCAGGCGGAATATCAGAACCTGCCAGATAACACCGCTTATGGGTTAAAGCCGCTCGATCTGTGTGCAGAGCAGCTGGTCGGCCGCAGCTTGTATCAGCCCGCTCTGTGGTCAGCGCTCATCACAGAGCCGCCTCAGTTGCCATCCGGCTACGCGACCTGGCAACGGGTACTGGGGCTGTACCCGGTCACACAACATTTTGCCAGACCTTCGATGGACAAAGAAAAGCGGCGTCTGATCAGCCATTTTATCCAACCTGTTGAGGGTTATGCGATCCGTTACGCGCCAGATGACAGGCCATCCCTTAACCGCTTGCAGATACAGGCGTGGTTTCGTCAGGCAAGGGAGAGGTCGGCACTGTCATGGCCGCTGCTAAGCGCAGAGCAGCAGCAAAGTCTGCTTAGCTTTTACGCGCCGGTTTTTCAGGTTGAAACCCGCTCGCGGGATGACTTTCCCGGTCAGGTCCGTTATGTCACCCCCAGTCAGCCTGGGGTCGTTCCCCAGAAGCCGACCCTGTATACCCATGTCAGCTATACCCGCTTTTATGGACAGACCCTGATGCAGCTGAACTACACGCTGTGGTTCGCCAACCGCACCGCACGCTCAGGGGTTGATCCGTATGCAGGTCAGTTTGATGGGGTGTTGCTGAGGCTAACGCTGGATGCTGACGGACAACCTTACATTCTGGACAGTATTCACCATTGCGGCTGTTATCACATGGTGTTTGCCCTGTCACCGGCTCTCACTTTTGCTCCGCCGGGCAACAAAGCGGAATGGCCTGTTACCCTGCAAGTCTATGCCGGGCATCAGACAGACAAGCTGGGGGTGACCTTATCCTCTGGCGAGCATATGGTGAAAGATGTGCAATGGCTGCGGCATGATGTCCGGGCACGCGTATTGACTGTATTGCCTTACGATCAATTGCGCAGTTTACCTGCAGCAACAAGCCACAATAAGAGCCTGTTCAATTCGCAGGCGATGTTACCGGCCAGTGTACGCGCAGAGCGGTTTTATCTCTGGCCGCTCGGGGTTAAATCGCCGGGGACTCAGCGTCAGCTGGGCCATCATGCGACCGCGTTTATCGGCAAGCGTCATTTTGATGAACCTTTTCTGCTTGAGACCCTGTTTAAGCAACCTTAGCTGATCGCCGGTGGCAGTAAGAGTATCTGATGTGTACAGAGTGGCTGATCTGTGCTGGCGAAACAGAAAGCGGGCACCTGGGCGCCCGCTCTATTAACTGATACTTTGGGTGACAGAATCTCTGGCTAGCGGTTGGTCCGACTGCCAATTGAGACACTAGGCCTGCTGACCGTCAGTGTCCGTTTGAGCCTGTAGCCCGTGCCACTGGAAATGGTGGTTTGGCTTCTTACTGACCAGGCCTTCCCCCATCATGCGGTGGAACACCTCATCGACGTCATCCGCTGAGAGCTTCAGCGCCCGTATAATGGCCCGTTTTGAGCAGCTGACGGAATCAGACGTGAGTGCATCTACCACGCGATCGTAGGGCGACAGGGAGGGCGCTTCTTCGGCGCTTGCAGACTGAGATTCGCGGGCCGCTTCAATGGCTAAGGTTGCCATACTGGCTGTGCCTGTATAATCACTTGCTGGGCTATTTTCAGGTCCTGGCGGGTTGGACCCTGCGGCAGATTGCCTGACAGTCGTGTTTGAGACATAAATGGCATGGCGTTGGTTAAATTGCTGACGAAAACGCAGCTCTTCACCGATCAATCCGACAAAGAAAGCGGCAAAGAAATCCAGCAGAACAGAGAGAAAGATCACCAGCCCGAGCTGCGCTGCTTCATTGCTGACTTTGAGGGTTTTTGCCAGACCGTCAATTAAACCCAGCACTGAGCCCTGGCTGACCACAGGCAGGTTGTCCCGCTCCATTGCCAGCGCTTGCTGCTGCTCGCGCAGCTTGCTGTTTTCTCGCTGAATACGGGTGACACCCGTGGCGATACGCTCCATTCTGATGTACTTCTGCGCCGCCTCATTGTTCAGATCGATCTGCTTTTCAATGGCGTCAATCTGCATGTTGTAAGCGTTGATTTTGCTCTGCTGTACTGTGACATGGCTCTGAGCCTGATTAGTGGCACTTTGAATGCCGCCGACTGAACCGCCGATGGAAATCGCCGCCAGTACAGAATAAAAAGCCAACGCGCAGGTGGCCCCTGAGTAGCTGCGTCTGGCGCGGCGTTCGCCAAATTCATACCAGGCGAAGAATTTACCCAGTTCGAAAATAACCGCCAGACCGCCAAAGAGGATCTGCATCACAGGGTTGTCGTCGATAGACAAAAATAGCAACAGTGAAAAAATGATGGAAGCCAGAATGGAAGCGCTGGTAAAGCTGTATACCGTCCACATGGCGAACCGGCCTTTCGGAAAGCGAACAGTGCCTGTCCCGGGTAGAGCGTTGTCTGAAACCATAATAGTGTTTTAATGCCGGCAGGGCTTACAGCCCAAAAAGAGAGTGATTAATTAGCGGGGTAGGATACCGGAAAATCCGGGTCACGCGGCATGAAAAAGGGGGTTGCGCGTGCCTTGAGCCGGAAATTTGCACAGCGCTGTCATAACTGGTGAAAGCTTGTTCATCTCAGCGTTCAGGGCTTTATTGCTGCGTTGCTCAAAAAGTGATCGTGCTTCGGAAATGGTGCTTCGCAGGGCCTGAACCTTACTTTGTCGCTAAATCTTAACCTGATCTTGCCGCATAAGATTGATGCCAGAGTGGCTCTTCACTTTGGTGTGTATGACAAGAATGGCTACAAAACCATCGGTTAAGACAAAGGAATACAAATAGTGACTCTTCCGAAATTCACCTATCACCCCGATCCGCTGGCGACTGGTGCTGTAGTGAAAAGCATGAAAGTGTGCGATTGCTGTGGCGAGGCGCGAGGCTATCTGTACAGCGGCAGTATTTATTCCCAGCGGGATGTTGAATGGCTGTGCCCATGGTGCATCGCTGATGGCTCGGCAGCCAGAGAATTCAAAGCCTCGTATTCTGATGATTTTCCGCTGGACGGCGCTGGCCTGAAGCGGGAAGTGATTGCTGAGGTTTGCCAGCGCACGCCTGGTTATCAGTCCTGGCGTCAGGAAGTCTGGCTTGATCATTGTGGTGATGCCTGCGAATTCCACGGTTTTGCCGAGCATGATGAACTCAAAGCATTAAGCGGACAGGCACTAAAGGCATTTTTGAGCCGTCACATGCTTAAAGCGAATTTATGGCAGGACATCCTGGATACCTATGAAAAAGGCGGTAACCCGGCGGTGTATAAGTTCAGATGCCGGCATTGTGGCGACATTCTCTACGGCATGGATTTTCTCTGATTGTGAATACGGCGTTCTGAACAGCTCCAGCCTGATCCTCTCGCTCTCCTTCGTATAGGGGAGGGAATATTCGCTGCTTTAGCACACTCAGTACGATCCCTTCCTCTTTTCAAGGGGAGGGGTCATGCCGATCGCGGCAACCGATAAGGCCAGTGAAGCACTATTGTCTACTTCTCATTTCTGTGGTTCGATGTTGTGGTAATGTTGCAAAACAGTTAGATTAAATGCTCTAACACAACGTATTTTGCCTTTGAGGAGCCATCATGGACGCAATTCTTCAACAGTACCCTGTGGTTACTGAAATTCCGGTTGCCTGGGGGGAGATGGACGCCCTGAATCACGTCAATAATGTGGTTTATTTTCGTTACTTTGAAACCGCCCGTCTGGATTACTTCAAAGAAGCCGCGCTGATGGACGACATCAAAGACACCGGTATCGGCCCGGTACTGAGTGACACCAGCGCCCGTTATCGCCTGCCTGTTACTTATCCTGATACTTTGCTGGTCGGCTCCCGCGTCAGCAAAATTGAAGATGACCGTTTTACTATGGAGTACGAAATTTTCAGTAAGAAAATGGGGGCGATTACGACCCGTGGTACAGCCCAGGTTGTGATGTTTGATTTCAAAAACAACAGCAAAGCCAAAATCTCTCCTAAACTCCGAGACACCATCGAAGCCATCGAAGCGCGTAAGGAATTACCGGCAAGCGCCTGATCTGACCAATGACTTTGAATGAAACGAAAGACGCCTTATTCAGCCTCTATAATCAGAAGTAGGGCGAATAAGGAGTCTTTTATGTTTATTGCGACAGAGCACAGGATCACGGATCTGGACACGTTTTCGCAAAAAGCCGGCCCGGCACTGGGGCAGCCCCCTGCGGGCATGCGTTTACAAACGGTATTACTGGATAGAGACGATCACTGCTGTCGCTGTATCTGGGAGGCGGATTCGATTGAAAGTGTGCAGAACTATCTTGAGCCTGAACTGGGCTCCGCATCCGCTACCGTGTATTACCTGCTCGATCCCGAGACTGCAATCGGTTGAAAAGCGTTTCAGCCGCAGCAATAAAAAAATCGTCGAGCCAGAGAGTGCCAGTACCGTCCTCTGAATACTTCGTTGATACCATATAATATCAGTTGTCTATAAGCACAGAGGCACCGGATGTCTCTGCTTTTGGCTGTTTTGTTTATCCTTTATTCCCCATCCTACCGCGATGTAGATCACCTTTTCAGTGTCTCTTACTGATAATTCTGACGATCCTAATCACAGTTCATCTTTTCGCCTGCTGCAAAGAAGTCAAACTTGATTAGAATTCATCGAAACGTTTCGATAGCTTTTTACCAACCATAAAAATGCCGGAATATCGAAAATGCATTATTGCCTGTGTTGAGATAGATAAACCGAATTTTTGACGACGTTAGGCGATTTTTATCGCTATTTGATGATTTTAAGCCAGTGCTTGCCAAGCCAGGGTGATGAAGAATGAAAAAAAGCACTCTACTGCACGCGGAACTGTCCTATCTGGTTGCGACGTTGGGACATACCGATGAAGTGACGATTTGTGATGCAGGACTACCTGTTCCGGCATCCGTTCAGCGGATCGATCTGGCACTCACTCATGGTGTGCCCGGTTTCATTGAAACCGTTCGAACCTTCTTGTCTGAGTCGCAAATTGAAGGTGTGGTGATGGCCGAAGAGTTCAGGCAAGTGAGTCCGGCACTTCATGCGTCGCTGCTGGGATTGCTTCAGGAAGAACAGGCGCGCATTGGCCGAGACATTACGGTGACTTATCTGCCTCACGAAGTGTTCAAGCAGCGAACGCATAACAGCCGGGCTGTGGTCCGGACGGGTGAATGCACCCCGTATGCAAACGTGATTTTTCAGGCCGGTGTGGTGTTCTGACCACAGTAACCATTGAGGACGTCGTATGACGCAAGCCATTTTACAACTCAGTGAGATTGAAAAAGCCTTTCCGGGTGTGAAGGCGCTGGATAAAGCCAGCCTGAATGTCTATCCGGGACGGGTGATGGCGCTGATGGGAGAAAACGGTGCCGGGAAATCGACCCTGATGAAAGTGCTGACCGGTATCTACAGCAAAGATGCGGGCAGCGTTCACTATCAGGGCCAGACTGCAGCGTTCAAAGGGCCACGGGATTCCCAGCAGGCGGGCATCAGTATTATCCATCAGGAACTCAACCTGATCCCTGAACTGACGATTGCCGAGAATATCTTTCTCGGCCGTGAATTCACGGGTCCGCTGGGCCGGATTCAGTGGGGCCGGATGTACGCTGAAGCAAACCGGCTGCTGGCCCGGCTGAATGTGAAACACAGTTCGAAAACCTTACTGGGTGATCTGAGTCTGGGTGAGCAGCAGATGGTTGAGATTGCCAAGGCGCTGTCATTCGAGTCGAAAGTCATCATTATGGATGAGCCGACCGACGCGCTGACGGATACCGAAACCGCCTCTCTGTTCGCGGTGATCCGTGAGCTGCGCGCGCAAGGCTGCGGCATTGTGTATATCTCGCACCGCCTGAAAGAAATCTTCGAAATCTGCGACGACATCACCGTACTGCGGGACGGCAAATTCATCGGGGAATGTCAGGTAGCCGACACCAACGAAAACGGCCTGATTGAAATGATGGTCGGCCGAAAACTGGAAGAGCAGTATCCGCGCATTGATGTGAAGCATGGCGAAACCTGTCTTGAAGTGATCGGCCTGACTGGCTCGGGCGTACATGAGGTGAGTTTTACCCTCAAACGCGGTGAGATTCTGGGCATTTCTGGTTTGATGGGGGCTGGCCGAACCGAACTGATGAAGGTGATTTACGGTGCCTTGCCCAGCGAGCGGGGCGTGATCAACCTGAACGGCAAAACCATTAATCCTGTCAGCCCACAGGACGGACTGGCCAATGGCATCGCTTACATCTCGGAAGATCGCAAAGGCGATGGTCTGGTTCTGGGCCTGTCGGTGAAGGAGAACATGTCCCTGTGCGCGCTGGCACAACTGAGTAAAGGCGTTCAGATTCAGCATGGCGATGAAGCTATCGCTGTGGAGGATTTTATCCGCTTGTTCAACATTAAAACGCCGGGCCGGGATCAGATCATCGGTAACCTGTCGGGTGGGAATCAGCAGAAAGTGGCAATAGCCAAAGGCCTGATGACCCGGCCAAAAGTTTTGATCCTGGATGAGCCGACACGGGGCGTCGATGTTGGCGCTAAAAAAGAAATCTATCAGCTGATCAATCAGTTCAAAGCTGAAGGCATGAGCATCATTCTGGTGTCTTCCGAAATGCCGGAAGTGCTGGGAATGAGTGACCGGATTCTGGTGATGCACGAAGGCCGGATCAGCGGCGAATTTGATGCTAAAGATGCCGATCAGGAAAAACTGCTGGCCTGTGCTGTCGGCAAATCTATCAACGGGGAAGCAGCATGAGTACCAAAACCTTGAGTCAACCCACCGAAGCCCGCGAGAAAAAGTGGTTCAGTAAAGCCTGGCTGATTGAGCAGAAATCGCTGATTGCCCTGCTGTTACTGATTGCTGTGGTGTCCTTTCTGAATCCGAACTTTTTCACCGCAGATAATATTCTCAACATTCTGCGCCAGACCTCGGTGAACGCCATTATCGCTGTGGGTATGACCCTGGTGATTCTGACGGCGGGGATCGACTTGAGCGTCGGTTCAGTCCTCGCGCTTTGTGGTGCCTTTGCAGCCAGCTTGATCGCTATTGAAGTGCCGGTATTGATTGCGGTACCTACTGCTTTATTGGCCGGTGCGGCGCTCGGGGCTATCAGCGGTATCATTATTGCTAAAGGCAAAGTGCAGGCGTTTATTGCCACGCTGGTGACCATGACGCTGCTGCGCGGTGTCACCATGGTGTATACCGATGGCCGTCCGGTTTCGACCGGCTTTACGGACACCGCGGATGCATTTGCTTGGTTCGGCACTGGCTATGTGCTGGGCATCCCAGTGCCGGTGTGGCTGATGGTGGTGGTTTTTGCTGCCGTCTGGTACCTGCTCAATCACACCCGTTTCGGCCGTTATGTTTATGCGCTGGGGGGTAATGAATCGGCCACGCGTCTGTCCGGTATTAATGTGGACCGGGTGAAAATCGGCGTATACGCGATTTGTGGTCTGCTGGCGGCACTGGCGGGCATTATCGTGACTTCCCGCTTGTCGTCAGCACAGCCGACGGCAGGCATGGGATACGAACTCGACGCCATTGCGGCTGTAGTGCTGGGCGGCACCAGCCTGATGGGCGGTAAGGGCCGGATTATGGGCACCCTGATTGGTGCGTTGATCATCGGCTTTTTGAACAACGCCCTGAACCTGCTCGATGTGTCTTCTTACTACCAGATGATTGCCAAAGCAGTTGTGATTTTGCTGGCTGTGCTGGTGGACAATAAAAACAAGTAAATCCAGAGGATTTACGGACAACAAGAGAGTCGGATGACGTGTACCGGCTCCCCCTACACGAAGGATAATCATGATGAAAAAACTGGTAACGTTAATCTCTGCAGCACTTCTGACATCCACCGTTTCTGTGTCTGCACAGGCACAGGACACGCTGGCGATTGTGGTCTCGACCTTGAATAACCCCTTCTTTGTGACCATGAAAGACGGCGCGGAAGCCAAGGCAAAAGCTCTGGGTTACGACCTGATTGTGCTGGACTCGCAAAATGATCCGAGTAAAGAGCTGTCGAATGTGGAAGATCTGACTATTCGCGGTGTGAAAGCCATTCTGATCAACCCGACAGATTCTGATGCCGTATCGAATGCGATTCGTATGGCAAACCGTTCCAAGATCCCTGTCCTGACGCTGGATCGCGGTGCCAGCCGGGGTGAGGTGGTCAGTCATATTGCTTCGGACAACGTAGCCGGTGGTGAAATGGCAGGCAAATACATCATGGAGAAAGTGGGTGAGCAGGCCAAAGTCATTCAGCTGGAAGGGATTGCCGGTACGTCTGCAGCCCGCGAGCGGGGTGAAGGTTTCATGAAAGCGGTGAAAAGCAGCCAGATGGATTTGCTGGCCAGCCAGCCTGCGGATTTCGACCGGACCAAAGGTCTGAACGTAATGGAAAATCTGCTGGCAGCGAACCCGGATGTGCAGGCTGTGTTTGCGCAGAACGATGAAATGGCGCTGGGTGCGCTGCGCGCCGTGCAGGCGTCCGGCAAGCAAGTGATGATTGTCGGTTTTGACGGTACAGACGACGGCATTGCGGCGGTGAACCGCGGCAAGCTGGCGGCTACCATCGCCCAGCAGCCGGATCAAATTGGCGCACTGGGGGTGGAAACGGCGGTGAAAGTGCTGAAAGGCGAGTCGGTTGAGCAATACATTCCGGTGCCGCTGAAAGTGGTCGTGAAGCAATAACGTGTTTTCCTCCCTTTATGAAGCGCGGAGGGATGGTCATGAGCGTGTTGCAGCAGTGAATATTCCCTCCTCTTGGCAAGGGGAGGGTTAGGGTGGGGTTCGTGAAATGTGCACAGGTTTGAATTTTGTGCCCGAGTAACCCCTCCTAGCCTTCTCTTTGAAAAGGGGGAGGGACTAAAAAGCAGTTTTGATGTTCCTCTTGAAAAGGGGAGGAACAAAGTAAGAGTTCTAGTGGGTTTATGAGCGGCCAAGGATAATTCTATGAATAAACTAGTGGTTTTAGGCAGTGTCAATGCTGACCATGTATTGCGGGTGCCCGATTTTCCGCGTCCGGGTGAGACGTTACATGGCCGTGATTATCAGGTCATTCCCGGTGGGAAGGGGGCAAACCAGGCGGTTGCGGCGGCGCGGCTGAATGCGGATACTGGCTTCATTGCTTGCGTTGGCGATGATGCCTTTGGCATTGCTATCCGGCAAAGCTTTGAGCATGACGGCATCAATGTCGCCGGGGTAAAAATACAACCGAATTGTCCGACCGGCATTGCCATGATTCAGGTATCCGCCAGTGGTGAAAATACGATCTGTCTGTCACCTGAAGCCAATGAATGCCTGACGGCTGATCTGATTGAACCAGATATGGTGCGGATTCGTGAAGCGCGGTTTGTGCTGATGCAACTGGAAACACCGCTTGAGGGCATTGAACGGGCAGCGCGTGAAGCAAAGGCCCATCAAACCAATGTCATTTTAAATCCCGCACCTGCACGAATATTGTCAGACAGTTTGTTGTCCTGTATCGATGTGATCACCCCGAATGAGACAGAAGCAGAAGTATTGACTGGTATCCCAGTCACGGATGATCAGACTGCTCAGCTTGCGGCGGACGAGCTGCATCTTAAAGGCATCGACATTGTGCTGATAACTCTGGGTGCTAAGGGAGTCTGGCTGAGCCAGAAAGGCCGTGGTCAGCTCATTCCGGGGTACAGGGTGGATGCTGTGGATACAACGGCGGCCGGAGATACCTTTAACGGTGCCTTGGTGACTGGTTTATTGGAAAACATGTCTTTAGAATCAGCTATTCGCTTTGCACACGCTGCTGCTGCCATTTCAGTCACCCGCTTTGGTGCCCAGACGTCAATTCCGACGCGTGCAGAGGTAGATGCTTTTCTGGCAGAGCGCTTCGCCGTCATTGATTAATCACACAGGAAAAATACATGGCCACAATGAAAGATATTGCAAGACTGGCAGGCGTGTCGACTTCAACTGTGAGCCATGTGATCAACAAATCCCGTTTTGTCAGCGACGAAATCGCAGAGCGCGTGAACCGGGCTGCTAAAGAACTTAACTATGCACCTTCTGCGCTGGCCCGCAGTCTCAAAGTTAATCGCACCCAAACTATCGGCATGCTGGTGACGACCTCCACCAATCCATTCTTCGGCGAAGTGGTCAAAGGGGTGGAACGCAGCTGTTATCAGAAAGGCTATAACCTGATTTTGTGTAACACAGAAGGAGACAGTGAGCGCATGAAGGCTTCTATAGATACGCTGCTGCAAAAGCGGGTCGATGGACTTCTGTTAATGTGTTCGACACTGGAAGGTGAGCAGATAGACGTTTTTGAACGCTATCCTGATATTCCTGTGGTGGTGATGGACTGGGGGCCAATGTCCTTTACCAGTGATAAAATTCAGGACAACTCTTACCAGGGCGGTTATCTGGCCGCCCGCTATCTGATTGATTGCGGACACCGTGAGATCGGCTGTATTACCGGGCCATTGATGAAACATCAGGCACAGTTCCGCTATGAGGGTTTTAAGCATGCACTGAATGAAGCCGGGCTGGCGGTTCAGCGCGATTGGATTGTGGAGTCAGATTTTGAATGTGAAGGCGGTTACTCTGCTTTCAACAAGATTGTTGCCAGCGGTTCATTGCCCAGCGCTATTTTTGCGTCTAACGATATGATGGCGATGGGGGTCATTAATGCCGCCCATGAAAAAGGAATTCGTATCCCGGAGGATCTCTCGCTCATCGGGTACGATGACATACATATCGCAAAATTTATGACGCCATCACTGACCACTATTCATCAACCGAAATACCGCTTAGGTCAGGCGGCTGTTGAGACCTTGCTCAAGCGGATCAATAAAGAAATTACCGAGCCGCAAGTAGTGCGGCTGGAACCGACGCTGGTGGTACGAAAAAGTGTACTTCGAGTCGTAAACTGACCATTGTATTGCGCTCAGAGGAATCAGGCAGGATGGCATCATCAGCCTGATTACAGGTACGATTTAGCTGTTTTTTGTTTCTGTGCCTGATAGTGTCTCGGCAGTGACAAAATCTCTTCAATAAAGATCAGATAAAACACCGGCATCATCAGGCACATAATAAAGATGTAGCTGCACTGATAGCGTAATGGCATCGGTCGTTTTTTACCCTGATCGAAGAGGGTTAAACCGGACAGAAAAAAGTAAACGATGACATACAGTGTTGCAGCAGCGCCAAGTATCAGATAGCCCCGAAAGAAAAGAGAGAGTAAGCTTTCCATAAATCACCTCAATGTAGTGGATTATTTTGATTTCATCACAAATAATCAGAGCGTTGTTGGTAACTTTCTTAAAAAGAAAGAACAATTAACGTGAAACACTGAGAACAATGAATCATATGAAACTTGGTTTCTATTTTGTTCCGGCATTTTTGCGGCTTACTTCAAAAAATCCTCTGTTGTTCCCGTCTATTGAAAGAAGAACAGCGGACAGAAGCGGAAGCCGACTGGTAACAGCGTCTATCCTGTTGCGTTTTGAACATTTTTAATTGGAAATGCGCTAAACGGCTTAATCTCTTTTAGTACAAACATACTCTGCATTTCTTTAATTCCAGGTAAACGCCGTATGGTTGACATCGCGAAGTCGGCGTAGGAATCGAGATCGGGGGAAACAACCTGAATCAGAAAGTCGGCATCGCCGCCTATGCTGTAACAGGCAACGACATCGTCCAGTGCGGTTACTTCTTCCTCAAACTTTCTGGCTTCCGATTCGCTGTGACTGTCAATTGCCACCCGAACGAATACCATCACACCCAGGCCAATCTTCCTCCGGTCCAGAACAGCCCTGTATCCCTGAATAATGTCATCGTCTTCCAGCTTACGGACTTTGCGCCAGCAGGGAGAAGGCGACAGCCCGATTTTATCTGCCAGCGCCTGATTGGTGATGCGCGCATCGTCTTGCAAAAGTGTCAGAATTTTAATATCTGTCCGATTCAGCATCCAGTCTGCCATTTTCTTTCTCTAAATGTGTGTATTAAGCAAGACTCTACCTTTTTAAGCCCGAATGTTAAGCGATATAGGTAACACATTTCTTATTATAAAATGCATACTATTTCACTCTGTGTGAATGACCGGACAGAGAGGCGGCTTATTGCGTCGCGAGTCACGCAGGATTATTAAGCAGAGTTCAGCAGATCCCAGAAGCTGTATAAACACAAAGACAATTGATTTAAAGGATATTTTCATGTTAGAGACAACACAAATCCTGGCATACATGTCAGCGCTTATGCTGGCGGCAGCGATTCCAGGCCCCGGCATGACAGCCTTGGTTGCGCACAGTGTACGTGGCGGTGCGGTCACCGGGTTTACCATGCTGAGCGGGTTAATTCTGGGGGATTTAATTTACCTGTCCTTTGCCGTGTTTGGCCTTGCTGTTGTTGCCCATAGTTACGGCGGCTTGTTCACAGCAGTCAGTTGGTGTGCATCCCTCTATCTGGCGTGGTTATCCTGGCAATTCTGGAATCACAACCCGGAAGCCATCAACATAGATAAACAGACAAACAAGCGGGAATTGACGGCAGCCTGGCTATCCGGCTTAACGATTACTCTGGGTAACCCGAAAACTATCGCATTCTATCTGGCCATTCTGCCGCTGGTTATCACGCTGGATACTGTGTCGTTCCAAACCTGGGGTTTGCTTTTAGTGCCGCTGACCATACTGGTTCTTGTCTTTGTCGGCGCGGTATTTATCGTTGGTGCGCTGAAAATCCGGCGTTTTCTCGCCAGCTCTCAGGCACAGAGCTGGCTGTTTAAAGGGGCGGGGGTCATTATGTTTTTGGCAGCTGTCAGTATGGCGGCGCGTATGGTCTGAAGCGCAGCCCCGCTATATGTCAGGTAAACTCTGGGTCAGGTAAAACTGGGCCAGGTAAGCACTGGCTTTGAGGAAACAGGAAAGCTGGTTGAGCATAAAAAATGACCTCATCCATTTGATGAGGTCATTTTAATAAGCCTACGGTTTAACCAGTCTGATTATTTACCCGCAATACTCAATCCGCTGAAACGAATTTTGGGTGCGAAGAAATCGCGCTCGTAGTCATTTTCAAGCTGATTACCGACGGCGTCGATGGCTTTGATCATCTGGTAAAAGTTACCGGCAACTGTGATGCCGCGCACAGGCTGGATGCGCTTGCCGTCGCGGCACAGAAAGCCACTGGCACCGAAAGAAAAGTCGCCGCTGATGGCATCGGCGCCTGAGTGTACGCCTTGCAGCTCAACCAGTTCCAGGTATTCACCTGCGGTCACTTCGGCGTCATTGCTCTGGCCTTCGGCAATCACCAGATGGCGCGAAGCAACACCCAGGCCACCTTTGGCCGAACGGGCAGCGTTTGCTGTGTTGGTAATGTCGAAATAGCTGGCGGTGTGGCTGTTATGCAGCAGGCTTTGTAGTTGGCCTTCACCGATCAGAATCGTGTCCTGGGTGGCAAATCCCTCGCTGTCGAAGGCTTTGATGGCAGAGCCGCCCTTTACATAGGCCATGTCACTGACCGTCAGCAGTGAGCTGGCGACCTGCTTATGCAGGGTGTCGCGCCACGGGTTAATGCCTTTCATGGCCGACTGGCCGGACAGACACATGCCAAAGGCGCCAAACAGGCTGCTCAGTTCACTCAGATTAAAGATCACCGCATACTTGCCGGTCGCTATAGGGCCGCCGTCCAGCAGTGCCAGCGCCGTGTCGACACCGTGATTGATGCAATAGTCAGGGTCGAGCTCGGCAAAGCGACGTCCGGATGACATGCCACCATGCATGGCTTGTTTGCCATCCTGATCAATCAGGGCATAGGTGTAACAGAAAGTGGAACGCTCCTGATGCTGACAGAATGCGCCATGGGTATTGGCCAGCATACTCAGGCTGTCTGATTCACCAAAACCATTGTAAGGCGCACTTTTGGCTCCTTTTTCGATCACGCCTTTTTCCAGCGCCAGCGATAGAGCGATTTTCTGTTCGATATCCACATCGTCTTGCTGATAAATTTCAGGCGAGTCAGTGGTTAAGCGGCTGTTCTTTGCCTGGATCCGCTGGTGGGAGTCTGCTTTGGTGAATTGCGCGCTTTGCAGTGCTTGCTCAACCATGAGTTTCAGGCTGTCCGGATGCAGGGATTCCGAGTAGCTGGTGGCGACTTTGTCGTCTTTGACAACGCGTACGCCAATCACCTGGCCGGAGGTGACTTTGTATTCATCCAGTTCGCCGTTATTGGCTTTCAGTGACAGGTTATGGCTGCTGCTGGCAAGGACATCCGCTTCGGCACCCGCAGAGGTGGCCAGATCCAGTACCTGTTCCATGGCGTGTTGCAGGGTTTGTTGATCCGCCATTAGTTACCTCCCACCAGAATATTGTCTACTTTAAGTGCTGGCTGACCAACTGTCGTCGGCACTGAGCCGCTGACCGAGCCACACATACCGGCTGCCAGTTCGAAATCCTGGCCGACCATGCTGATTTCCTTCAGAACTTTCGGCCCTGTGCTGATCAGCGTCGCTGATTTCAGTGGACGGGTGATTTTGCCGTCTTCGATCAAATAGGCTTCCTGCACCGCGAAGTTGAATTCCCCAGTGCCAGGCTGAACGGAACCGCCGCCCATTTTCTTGGCGAAAATGCCTTTTTCGACGCTGGCGATCATCGCCTCCAGACTGCTGTCGCCCGGCTCGATGAAGGTGTTACGCATGCGGGAGGTAGGCGCGAACTTATACGATTCACGGCGGCCGGAACCCGTTGGCGCAAAACCGGTTTTCTTGGCGCCCATCTGGTCGACCATAAAGCTGGTGAGCTTACCGTCTTTGATCAACTGAGTACGCTGGGTTGCCATGCCTTCGTCATCAATGTTGATGGAACCCCATTCATTTTCCATGGTGCCGTCATCCACGGCGCTGACCACAGGGTTAGCAATCATTTCGCCCATCTGGTCATGGAAAACCGAGGCTTTTTTGGCTACCGAGGTGGTTTCAAGCAGGTGTCCGCAGGCTTCATGGAAAATCACGCCACCAAAGCCATTACCTATGATCACCGGCATTTCACCAGACGGGCAGTTATCTGCCGTCAACTTGATCATCGCCTGTTTTGCTACTTGCTGGCCCAGAGATGTGGGATCGATGCGGGAGTTAAATTCCCAGCCGGTCAGTGCCCCCGGTGCTTCAAAACCCGTAGACTGCTCGCTACCATCTTGCGCAACAGCGGTAGCAGCAATGCGGGTGTAATGGCGGGTATCACCGGTGTGCAGGCCATTGGAGTTAAAAATTTCTACCTGCTGCTGACGCTGCAGAATACGGCCGATGAACTGGGCAATTTTGTCGTTTTCTGCACGGGCCGCTTTGTCGGTGGCACGCAGGAAGGCGATTTTGGCTTCCAGATTGGCGTCCTGCGACAAAGGCTGGCGCACTGGATGTCTGTCTGTCAGCCGGCTGAAATTCAGTGCGGATGCCTGCATGATTTGATCGCGGTTATCTTTGGCAGCCAGCAGGCTGGTGACGCGTTTCAGTTCTTCTTCTTCAGTGCTGTTGGTGTAACCGTACAGCACTTTGTGACCAAAGAAGAGTCGGATACCGATGCCAAAATCGATACCGCCGTTGATTTTATCGACATCACCAGCATTGAACTCGACAGAGCCCGACTGGTGGTGCTCGACGAAAAGTTCGGCAAAGTCTGCGCCGAGAAACAGCGCATGGTCGATGACGGCTTTCGCCGTTGATGGGTTTAGCATAATTGCTCCTTGCGTAAATTCAGGTGGCAAGTTGATCCCAAAGCATTGATGAATAATAGTCGGTATCAGGCTTTTTTTGTCAAAGAGACAAGAATCTCTTCTAATTCATCCCAAGGCAGTATGTCCTTATCAATGACTTCAATGCGGGACTCAAACCCTTCCAGAGTGAGTTCATTCACCGAGACTACCCGATTGACCACATTAAAAGCAAAACATCCGCGTTCGGTGTTAACCACGGCTTTCACGCGCTGGGCATTCAGGTTAGTAAACAGGGTAAACAGCTGGGAAAAATCAAAGTGCAGGTCAGTCGCAAAGAACCAGCCGCAACTGTGATAGCCCTGACCATGGTTTTCTTTACGGATGAAGGTTTCACCGGGGGCCAGCTCTAAGCCCGGCAGGGGCGCGGCCGCATCGTCATGATGATGGTGATGACTGTGTGCAGCCTGACGTGCAATGCGAGGCTGTTCCAGCAGAGACAGATCAAGTTGCCCTTGCTCAACCTGAGTGATCATCTGTTTGGCTGGTTCGCACTCGCTGGCGTACTGCTCAAACATCAGCAGATCGTAATCGCTACAGGCATCGATTTTGTTAGCAACCAGCACATCGGCCAGCGCAATCTGATCCTGAAAATTCTGGTTATCGGTATATAAGCTGTCTGAAAACTGACGCGGATCAACCAGAGTGATCGTCGCTTTCAGATCGATGTATTTGGCATAGCTGTCGGAGGTCAGTTTATTGATGATCTCTTTCGGATGGCCCAGACCGGTGGGTTCCAGCAGCAGGCGATCCGGCTTTTGGGCCAGCAGGGCATTGATGCCCACCGACATCGGCAGTCCGGCGACACAGCACATACAGCCGCCCGGTACTTCTTTGACGATGGCACCCTGCTGGTCGAGCATGGCTCCATCGACACCTACGTTACCAAACTCATTGATCAAAATGGCCCATTTCTCATCGGCAGGTTTACGCGCCAGCAGCGATAAAATGGCTGTGGTTTTACCGGCTCCCAGAAAGCCAGTGATGATATTGGTCGGAATAGGTTTGCTGATAGTCATTGAGAATCCGTCTTACCGCATAACTAAGTTACTGGTCATCATACTGTATGGCAGGCCGTGAATTGAAGGAAACTGTGTGGGTTTCTTAGGCTTTGGGTCAATCCTGTCTGCTGAGTGAAGCAAAAATGGACGGTCGGTCAGTGTGTTTGTGTGCCGGTCACCCCGGGTGAAATCCTTTTGCTACCTTTGGAATTTGCGACATATGCTTAATCAATAATGATGATAGAACAGCCGGTGGCAAATTCAGTTGCCCCGGCTGCGGTATTCAGTCGCACCCGCGTCAGGAGTGGCCCATGAATGGCGAGCTGTTTGAATCCCTGCCGATCACTCTGATCTTTGTCGGCATTGCTTTGCTGATGTTGCTGTTCTGCGAAATTGGCTTTCAGTTTGGCCGTCATGCTTTTGCCCGGAAAGATAAGGAAGTTCCCGGTCCGCTTGGGTCTATGGTTGGAGGGCTGCTTGGGATGCTGGCGTTCGTGCTCGCGTTTACGTTTTCCATTGCCTCCTCTCAGCACGAAATTCGACGCAACAATGTGCTTGAGGAAGCCAATGTGATCGGCACTGCCTATCTTCGGGCTGATCTGTTGGATGAGTCATCTGAAAGTATTGTGAAAGATTTGCTCAAATCTTATGTCGAGATTCGACTCGCAGCGGCCAGCGGAAGTGATATCAATGAAGCATTGAGAGAATCACTCGCAATCCATCGCCAGCTTTGGGATGCAGTTTCAACTGCTGCCATTGCAAATCCAAGCCCATTGAGTTCGCTGATGGTTCAGGCGACCAATGATCTGATCGATATGCATGAAAAAAGAGTAACAGGGGCATTGCGAAGCCGGATTCCTGCCAGTATCTGGGTAGCGCTGGCGGCCATTACAGCGCTTGCGATGATTGCGCTGGGCACGCAAGTGGGTTACTCCGGTAAGCGACGGTTGATTGCGGTGATCCCGTTACTGCTTGCTTTCGCGGTCCTCGTCACGCTGGTGGTTGATCTCAACCGGCCTCAAAATGGCCTGATTAAGGTGAGTCAGCAGTCGATGGTTGATCTTCAGAGCGGTATGGGAGGTAACAAGAGCGGTAATTAATGTCTGGTAAGGTGATTGTGTTGTCATATTCTGGCTGATCCAATACGCCGATGTTTCGTGTTTTCTTTCTTATTCTATTCACTGCCTTTTCTGTCGGCAGCCAGCCAGTTGAAAGAGTGCAAATATTGAATCGCGTTGGTATGTCGCGCTTTGTTTTGGAGAGAGTCTCACCATTTTCGGATGCGCGCCAGATACTCTTTGCCGGCACAAATGTATCCAGAAATGCCTTTGGGTTCTCTGGTGTTGTCCGGGTCGGTTGTAGGCGCTCCCGGCGCCGACAACCTAAAATTCGTCCTGAATTTTTCCCTGATTTGGGGGATTACTTTAATTAATATTCAATAGTCTGGTATTAACGAGACAGAGATTGTCTGTTTCAGTGAATTACTCACTGAAAATATTCTATTATGTGCACATGGTGTGCGGACATGATCAGTCTGGCAGCGGCGTGAACCGGCATGTTGCTCAATACACACTTACAGCTAAAGCTTATGCATTCTGGAACTTGATTAAGGGACGGGTAGATATGCCGAATGAGTTCGAATTAACAGGCTCGGCGCATCATCGTCTTCACTACAAAGCCACGCGTGCTGGCTGTGTGATACAAAGAAATGAATAGGACGTAGTTCGTATGGAAAGTGACATAGTTCAGGAAATTTTTGCTGTTGAGGAAAAACTAAAGGCTTCAATGCTCAGCTCAGATACTGTTGCATTAACCGATTTGCTATCAGATGCCCTGATATTCATTAATCACTTTGGCCAACGGGTATCAAAGCAAGATGATATCGCCTTGCACCGTTCTGGTTTGTTAAGCATTGAATCAATCGAATTACGTGATTTTCAGGTAGTACCACAAGGAAATATCGCTTTGGTTCATGTAAACGCAGACATTAAAGGGAAATATGATGGTGCTAAGGCCAATGGTGTTTTTGCTTTCTCTCGCGTTTGGCTAAAGCAAAACAACAAGTGGCAGCTCATTTCAGCGCAGTCGACCGTTATCTCGTAACAGTTAAAGATTAGAGTCGCGCAGTTGACTGTTTTCAGCTGGCTTTACGAGTGTGTAGCAACGCCTGATAAGGTGTTAGCCGTTAATCGAAATATATGAAAAGGAATTCAAAAATGAAAATTGCTTTAGTAACAGGAGGTACAAAGGGAATTGGGCTTCAGACCGTCAGGCGACTGGTCGAGTCAGAGTATAAGGTGATTACATGTTCTCGTTCACAAGAAACCTGGGCAACTGTACTCGAAATATTTCCTGAGTTGAGCGTTGTTGATCATCAACAATCAGATATATCCGTTGAGTCCGATCTTGAAAATTTGTTCCGTCATATCAGTGCTGAGTACGGCGTATTGGATGTTGCGGTGAATAATGCATCACCCGCTCTTTCCTCAAGAGGAAATTTCCATGAAGTTGATACCTCATTGTTAAGAGAAACGCTGTCGGTAGATTTCTGGTCGCAGGCTTTGTGTTTAAAGCACGAAATCAGTCTGATGAATACGGGAGCTTCTATTGTCAATGTCAGCTCAGTAAATGGATTGAGACCAACGCCGAATGCTTCAATGTACAGTGCAGCCAAACACGCACTTGAAGGGCTAACTCGTTCATTGGCTTTGGAAAATATAAGCTCAGGCATTCGTATTAATGCCGTTGCTCCCGGTGTAACATGGACGCCTCGTTGGGAGGAGCGGCAGATTGATGCTCCCAATATCCGGGCAGATGTGTCCAACGTTGTGCCGATTCAGCGTTTTGCCAATACTGACGAAATCGTCAATGCTATCGAATTTTTATTATCTGAGAAAGCCAGCTACATTGTGGGGCATACGCTGGTCGTAGATGGTGGGTTATCGTTGACATAAGCGGTTAACAGATAATGATAAGTGTCGCGCAGCCGACTGCTTTTATCTGGCTTTACGAGTGTGTGGCAAAGCAGATGAGACGGTGGTGTCATTCTTTAGGCGAAATGGTGACTAATGAGTAATCTTCAGTACGTGTCTCTTGATGAAATAGAATCAGACAAGTTCATTCCCATACTCAATAAAGCGAGTACCAGAAAGCACCTCATTACCCATGATGAGTTTGATTCCGATCTTGCAGAAAAGTGGATTTGCGACAAGATCGAAATTGATGATCTTGAAGGTTGTATAGTAAGAGCCATCATCGTCGATGACGAGCTAGTCGGTTGGTGTGGAATTCAATTATCAGAGCTTGGGCATGAGATAGCTATAGTCGTTGATGACCGCAGTTGGGGCATAGGGAAAATGGTTTTTAGATCGCTAATCTCATGGGCTCATGATTTTGGCCATGAAGTCGTTTATATCCACTTATTGCACACTCGCCCTGAATATGAGTTCTTACGTAAAATATCCCAAAGCGTGTTCCCAACGGAAATGATAGGCGATAGGTTCACAACCTATGAGCTCAACGTAGCGGAGTGCCTGACAGGTAAGAAGCAGAATTAATCTAACAGAGTGCGACATTCCGAGAATGAAAAATCCAGACATCCAGTAGTGCGTTCTCTGGTGGATTTACGATTGAAGCTATCGGTTTTTTATCGGTTTTGGTGGGGCTAAGTTAAAGCTCCTGCTATTGATGATTGGTTGGTTGATTGATTGATTGGTTTTTCGGCCCTGTGGGATCAGATGTCGCTTATTTTAGCGTGAAATGTGTAACTGGGTTTAATGATGAAAATAGAGATCGTAGAAAAAGCAGATCACCTTAGTTTGATAGACATCTGGGAGGCGTCAGTGAGAGCAACCCATGATTTTTTGTTGGAGGAAGATCTGCAGGAGTTAAAACCGTTAATTCTGGATCAATACTTTGATGCTGTTGATTTAAAGTGCGCTAGAAATGGCAAGGGTGAAATACTGGGGTTCTGCGGTGTGTATGATGGCAATATTGAAATGTTGTTCATCTCACCTGATGTACGCGGAAAAGGCATTGGTGCTTTGTTAGTGGCCCATGCAATCAAAGTGCAGGGAGCTTCGAAGGTTGACGTGAATGAACAAAATAAGCAGGCACTGGGTTTTTACCTGCATATGGGTTTTTCAATAACGGGGCGTTCATCAGTGGACGGGCAGGGCAAGCCTTATCCGCTGTTGCATTTGGCGTTGTAAAAATTTACCAAGGCCAGATACGGAGACGGCTTTTCGTTCCGGTTATGTAGTGAAAAGAGAACCGCTTGTGTCGCTCTCTTTTTTCACTGATGTAGTCTTGAGTCATGTTCTAGGAGCAGTGAGCTGGCCGTAAGAAAAGTATACGCTGATTTAGTCTACAGCGTCGATTGATGTGCCCCATACCCTAAACATCCGAATCGGTGGATGTCGGAAATATTCAATAATTACCTTCATGAATAGCTTATCTTGTTATCCGAATAAAGTGCAGTCAGCACAAAAGTATGTGTGAACAACAACTACAGTTGAGTTCTGAATTGCAAAGGATAAGTACATGAATTTACTACACATTAAAGTAAGCCCAAATATTGACGGTTCGGCGTCGAGAAAAGTTTCCGACTATCTCGTCGACAGGCTGAAAAAGAAATACCCAGGTATAGATGAAAAAATTATTGACCTGTCTCAAGAACCTTTGCCGCATCTGGATGCTTGTACAGTTGAAGCATTCTTAACAAAACCAGATGAACGGAAAGAGAGACAAACAAAAGCCGTAGAACTTTCGGATCGAATGATTGATAACTTGTTCGAAAGTGATTTGATAGTCATATCGTCACCGATCTGGAATTTGGGATTGCCATCAGTATTGAAAGCTTGGTTTGATCATATCACTCGGGCAGGGCGGACCTTCAAGTTTACAGACGCAGCGGGCAGTAAGGTGGGGTTGGTTCCAAATAAAACGGTATATATCGTAGTGGCAAGCGGAAGCATCTTTTCATATGGACCGCTTGTCAGCCATGATCAGTTTACACCTTATATAAAATATGCGTTTCAATATATTGGTATTACAGATTTGAAATTCGTTCGAATAGATGGCACGCACGATCCGCTTACCAGTGAATGCGCTGTCCCTAAAGCGATCTCCTTAGTTGATAATATGAATATTTAGATAGGTGATACTTTATGCTAACAAAGAGTAAATTATTTTTAATCGTTCCTGATCTTGTAAATAACGCCAAGCTGTGAGTGTTGCATAGGCGAAAATACCCATAGAGCCGCGGCTCAGGTATCAAATTGCTCTTAGGATCTCTCAGCTGAACAAGTGTAAATAAAAATCTCCCTACGCCACTTCAGCCCGATACTCAGCGAAAAAAGATTACGATTTTCAGGGCCACAATGTGGTGATGGCGTATAAATACCGCTTTGATCTGAATGAGGTTTGGGCGGCGTGGTGATGGTGCTCAGATTCAGAGCTCATGACTGATGTCGACGATTGTTTTTCTCAGCCAGCCGTGGGCCTGATCGGCATTCATTCTGGGGTGCCAGAGCATGGATATTGGAATCGGCGGCACGGTGAATGGCAGTTGAAAACAATGCATCCCCTGCCGGAAGCTTTGTGTGTGCTTGGCGGGGACAGTGGCAACTAAGGCGGTGGCGCTGGCTAACGTGACGGCACTGGTGTAACTGCTGACGGAGGCACGGATGTTGAGCCGTTGTCCGGATTCGTTCAACAGGGTTTCGAGGTGGCTTTTGTCTGCGTCCATTCTGGTCACGCCAATATGGTCGGCGCTGAAGTATTGCTCAGCGGTTACCTGACGCTGGCTGAGGGGGTGTTGTGCGGCCACCACACCGATGAAGTGATCTTCAAATAATCGTCGTACTCTGAGTTCCGGATGGGTGGTTTCCCTTAGTTTTCCGATTTCAATATCTATGCTGCCATCCCGCAGCCCCGCGCCTTGTGGTGAAGACTGGCTGATGAAACGAACACGGCTCCGTGGTGCTTCTTCTGTCATGCGTTTCACCAGCGCCCCACCCAGACTTTCCACAAATCCATCGCTGGCGAACAGCGTAAACGTTCGCGCCAGACTGGCAATGTTGACGGGCACAGCAGGGGTCAGAATGGCTCTGACATCCATGGTCAGCTGGCTGACCTGCGCCTGAATTTCCAGCGCTCTGGGAGAAGGGACCAGATGACGTCCGGCCCGGACTAACACCGGATCGTCCATGGTGATGCGCAATCGTGCCAGCGTTCTGCTCATTGCAGACTGACTTAAATTCATCCGTTTTGCTGCGCGGGCAACGTTGCGTTCCTCTAACAGGACATTCAGGGCCGGAATCAGATTCAAGTCGATCGCTTTCATTTGTCTACCTATAGCGTTCTATGCATTCAATGAGTGTAAATGATGCGTCTTCCGCAAAACAAGGTCAGATTTTAAGATGGCTTTTATCTCGGGTCTCAAATTGGAGTGTTCTTCATGAAAGCGGAAATTTCACAGGCAGAAAAGGCAGAGAATCTGTCGATGACAAACTGGTTCTCACTGCTGGGGTTAGCCGTTGCTGTGCTACTTTCTTCGTTAAATATCAGTATCGTCAATGTGGCTTTGCCCAGGCTGGCCAGCAGTTTTTCAGTGCCAATGTCTGAGGTGCAATGGCTGGTTGTGGTTTATCTGCTGGCGATGACATGCTTTATGCCAATTGCCGGCATATGGGGTGATCGCTTTGGCCGGAAGCGACTGTTTCTTTTTGGTATCGGCCTCTTTTTCTGCGGTCTCATTGCCTGCATTGTGTCGGAAAGCCTGACACAGCTGATCGCGGCGCGTTTGGTCCAGGGGATTGGGGCCGCGATATTTATCAGCCTGGCGATGACCTTTGTTAGTGACTTTATTCCTGCAACCAAAACCGGGACCGCGATGGGGATTTTAGGCACAACCTCTGCAATCGGGACGGCACTCGGGCCGGTCTTGGGCGGCTATTTGATCTCGCATTTTGACTGGCATGCGCTGTTCTATGTCAGCGTGCCATTTTGTATTTTTGCTTTGTTGTTACTGGCCCGGCAGTTACCAGACAATGCGCCTGTGCCCTTCAAATTGGTGAAGTCAGGACGTTTTCTGGCTCAGTTCTCTGAAAATCCGGCATTGGCAGGCAGCCTGACTGCGAATGTCTGCGTTTCGGCCATCATTATGTCAACCATGGTTGTGAGCCCGTTTTACTTCACTGATGGCCTGCAGCTTTCACCAGCGCAAATTGGCGCTATTTTGTCGGTCGGACCGATTGTTTCTGCTCTTACTGGTGCTCCCGCTGGAAAGCTCACGGATCATCTGGGGTCAGGAACTGTGGTTCGTGTCAGCCTCTGGATTATGCTTTTGGGCTGCCTCCTGATTTCCGCCAGCGCATTCTGGACTTCTGTCCCTGTCTATCTATTTGCTTTAATTCTGGTTACCGCTGGCTATGCCATGTTTCAGGCCGCCAATAATACGGCTGTAATGACAGAAGTTAAGGAAGGGCAAAAAGGAGTGACGTCAGCATTGCTTCATTTTTCCCGGAATCTCGGCCTGATGGCTGGGGCTTCGGTCATGGGATGGCTCTACCTTTTTACATCAACTTTTTTTCCGGCAACTCAGAATCAACCTGCCACTGCTTTTGGGGTTACGTTTCTGATTTCGGCTATTTTGGTCGGGCTGGCTCAGGTTATGGTTTCTTTGAGAAAGGGGCGGTGATTTATTTTGATTTCTACATTCGAGGGATGCGATGTTATTTATCGTAATTCCTCAGTGGGTCTATAATCGCTGCACAAAAAAACTTCGAAACAACCAATAATGGTATTTCTCAGACTTACAATAAAACCACATTACCTGCGTGAAAAGATTGCAATTCGAATCTCCTTGGTTATTTAGAGAGGCATTTGAAGCATGAATTTGAGGCCCAATCCTCACACAATCCAGGGTTCGGTGTATCAAGCAGGCATTGTCCAGTGCGTAAAGCAAGCTGCGGCTGAGTGCGGCGTTAGCAGCTTGTCACACCCTTGACGTATTATTGGCATTAAACTGTCGTATATGAAATTTTGAGTTATTATACGCTGTGGCCTCAAAATGAGATGTTGGATGGATGTGTGATGAAGGTTAATACTAAAAAAATATTAAATGAACGTAAATCAAGGGCATGGAGTCAACAACATTTAGCTGATGTAAGTGCTTTAAGTTTAAGAACAATTCAACGAGTTGAGAAAGAAGGTACAGGTTCACCTGAAACAGTGAAGGCATTAGCGGCTTGTTTTGAATTAGACGCCAATGAACTACTTGTACACGAAGAGACCAAGAGAAATTCATTCGAGATAAATATCAAAACGAAACTGGCTGCAATGTGGTCTTTAATTATTGTCATTTTTGTCAGTGGTATATTGTTTATTGTGCAGCCTACAATGGCTTTTGATATAGAAATTAGTGCTGATCATATAGAAAGCTCTGATGAAAATAACTATCAACTATATAGCGGTAATGTAGAAATATTTGTGCCGGAAGGGATCACTTTTGAAGTCGAATCTGATGAACTTTGGGGGACAGACACAGCTTCGGTTGTAACGGGTAGTGTGAAGGTAGAACTAGATGAGACGACATTAGTAGTAGGTGATGGTGTGATCATCAAAGTCGATAAAGGGATAAAAATTACTACAGATCACGCTGAACTGCACCCTATGCCACTATGATAGAAAACTGCTAACAAACGTTCAAAGCTTCAATTTTTTAATTTTATCTGAAAGATTTGACACAAGAGTTTCAAATCGTGTCTGTCCAATAATGAACCAGAACCCCAAATGTTTAAAATTCGAGGGGAAAATTCAGAACGAATTTTCAGGTTGTCGGCGCCGGAAGTGCCGACAACCGACCCGGATCACGCCAAAGAACAAAAACGGGGCGGACCATACATTGTGCCAGCAAAACGTATCCGGCGAGCATTCGAAAAATGCTGAATTTGCCACTGAACTCAAGCGCGACATACCCGCACAATGTTTAGACATGTACTCGCTGTCCCTATGCCACTTCAGTCGCCAGTTTCTCTGGCATGAAGAGAAACAGCGCAGAAGACGCGACAAGCAGCAGACCACCAAGGGTCCAACTGGCAGAAATGCCGTAATGCTCTGAAATCATTCCGAAAAACAGCGATGCGAGCACGCCGCCACAAGTGATCATAAAAGAGCTGATGGACAACATGGTTGATCGGACACGCGTTTCTGTCTGTTCATGTAGCAAGACGCGCTCAGAATTATTACCAGCAGTGAAGAGGAAGAAGAACACCAGGTAACACAAAGCAAAGCTAATGGGCTGCGAGGTATTGGCCAGGGCAATGAACGCGATGCCCGCGGCGACACGGGTCGAGAACATCAGGGTTTTGTGTGATCCTTTCAGAATTTTGAGTAATCGGACAGACAAAATTGACGAACCGGCAGACATCAGAAAGTAAAGGGCAGAGAGGCATCCGAAAAAGGTGACCCCATAATCTGTGCCATGGATGAGTTCTGACAGATAAGGTTGCCAGTAGTTTTCAATCCCGCTCAAGACCATGCCAAACACCAGCGTGGTCTGCATCAGCCGGCGAAGCACCGCATGGCGGAAAGCGGTTTTGATGGCTTGCAAACTTGTCTGGAAAGCATCGGTTTGATGCTGATCTGCGGGTGAAGGCACAGGTTGATCCTCTTCAAGAATCAGTGCCAGCGTGATCACTATCAGAACCAGACTGGCGATGGCAACCAATACGATATTCAGATCATACATATTTAACCCTGAGAACCTTGATGGCGGCGGGAATGAGCGAGATGCAAAGTCGGGCAGCCAGCCACCGATCAGGGAGCCAGCCGCCAGTCCGAGCGTGACGAACACATGAATGGTTGCAATCGCGGAATGAAAAGATTGCTGGCCGGGTTGGCGCCGGAAGCTGTCGTAAAACCAAGCGTCAAGCGTACCGGAATAGACGGCTTTTGCTGTTCCCAGCAGCATGGCTGCAATCAGAATGAAGGGCAGGCCGTCTGCAAAGTACAGCACGATGCAGCCCAGAATGTTGACCAGCAGCGAGATAAGGTAAGTCTTCCTGCGCCCGTAGGTATCTGCGACGCCGCCCAGAGGGATTTCAAGCAGGGCGGTGCTGCCAATCCAGACCGCCATGACGATCCCGATATCCATCAGGCTGAGTCCTCTCGACTGGAAAATCAGTATCAGTACCGGAATCATGATGCCCACAATCGTCCAGTGGAGGCATTGTTGAATCCCGAATCGGCGTGTCAGTCCTTTTTTGCTCATGCTGATGTTCTCTGTGATGCTGAATGTTCGCAAAGAATCTCATATTGATTCATTGTTTCAATGTAATCTCATGAAGGGTCGTATTATGATGCTTTGAGTGTCGGGATGTGATTCGGAGAACACCAAATGGATGACAGGTTGTCGCAAGAAGTGTGCGCTTTGCTGAAAAAGGAGCTCAGGAAAAGGAAAATATCCTATCAGCACTTAGCAGATGCATTGGAAATTTCTGAAGTGAGTGTGAAGCGACTGCTGAATCACGCGCAGCCCCTGTCGATGCAGCGGCTGATTCGTATCAGTCGTTTGCTGAACTTCCCATTGTCGAAGTTGCTTGAAGAAGCAGAAAAAAATATCTACACCATTCCCGTTTTCACGCCTGCGCAGGATCAGGCCTTTTATGAATGTCCGGCGTTATTTACTTTCTGGTCTGAGTTAACTGAACACCGGACAGTGAGTGAGATTGCTGAACGCTATGGCCTGAATGAGCCCTCAATTCATCTGTATCTGAGAAAACTGGAATCCATTCAGCTGATTGAGATCAAAGCGAACCGAACCTGTCAGTTATTAGTCCCGAGCCACACGTCTTTTGAAAAAGGGGCCCGGTTTCCTATCTATTTCACCCGAACGGTGCTGAACCGCCTTCAGGCGCGGGTGATTGATCTCCCTGCTGAAGACAATCAGGCCTTTCTGATGACGTTAAAAGCAGAGCTGACGCACGATGAGTTTTTGGAAGTCATGCATAAGTTAGACGATTGGATGTTCAATAAGCTGCGCGAAAGTCAGGATGTCAGGGCCCGGGAAGGTCTGAAAGTTGCCCCTTATACCTTTGGCTTTATGGCGGCTAAGGGAGCTTTTCATGACAAGCTGCCAGACATTCCCAACCTGACCGATGCAGTTCAATGATACTGTTGTCAGGCGCAGTGCAATCCGACTTCAGTGTTGTGAAAGGCTATCGGGTGATGAGCCTTTACTCAAGCCCTTCACCAGAAAATCCACCAACAGCCTTACTTTCGGTGACAGCCGGACGCTGGACGGAAACAATGCCCAGATGCCTTCTTTGTCATCGCGGTACTGGGCCAGCACTTCAATCAGCTCGCCGGATTCCAGATCCTGCTGGATGTAATAATCGGGCAACTGGATTAAGCCCAGCCCCCGTTTCGCGGCATCACGCAGGGCAAAGCCGCTGTTGCACTTGAGCCGGCCTGAAATACGCAGTGCTCTGGATTGTTGTTTGTCTTTGAAGCGCCAGACATCCACTGAGCCAACTAAACACTGGTGTTTACTCAGCTCCGACAGAGTATGGGGTTCGCCGTGCCTGTCGAGGTAATCGCGGCTGGCACAGACGTAAGATTGCCGGGTCGACAGCCTGCGGGCCAGCAGCGTGGAATCTTCCAGCCGCCCTAAGCGTATGGCCAGATCAACGCCGGATTCAATGAGATCGAGTTTCTGGTTGGTAAGCACCAACTCGACGTCGACCTGCGGGTATTGTTCTAAAAACTGATTGATCAGGGGCGCGAGGTGTAGCTCGCCGTAGGTGACGGGGGCGGTTACGCGCACCAAGCCTTTTGGAGTGGTTTGCATCTGCGTGACAGCCAGCTCTGCCTGTTCCAGTCCGTCCACCAAATGTTTGCATTGCTGAAAATACAGCATTCCGGCTTCCGTCAGCGTCACTTTACGTGTGGTGCGGTTGAGCAGTTTGACGGCGAGCCGATCTTCCAACGCCGCGACGCGGCGGCTGACCTGAGCCACCGAGGTGGACAGTTCTCTGGCGGCCAGTGTGAAACTGCTCGATTCTGCCACGGCGACGAATTCACTGACGCCTTCCCAGTTTGCCATGGTGTATTCCGTGCTTGATTCCAAAGTGTTGATTATTACACAACCGTAAAAATGATTTGCCAGAATCGGTAATTATTTCTGGGATGTTCAGAGATATACTGAATGAAAGCTGTGTATCTCATTCAACAATAAGGAAGATTTCATGACGCTGGAACTGAAACCCGGTCAAACCTCAATCAAATCAAAAGCGGCTGTCGCCTGGGCTGCGGGTGAACCGCTGAAAATGGAAGAAGTCGACGTCCAGTTACCGAAAGCCGGTGAAGTGCTGGTTCGCATTGTGGCGACAGGTGTTTGCCACACGGATGCCTTTACGTTATCAGGTGATGATCCGGAAGGGATTTTCCCGGCGATTCTGGGCCACGAAGGCGGTGGTATTGTTGAAATGGTGGGTGAAGGCGTGACCAGCGTCGCCGTGGGTGATCATGTGATCCCGCTGTACACTGCTGAGTGCGGTGAGTGTAAATTTTGTACCTCGGGCAAAACCAACCTGTGTCAGGCCGTGCGTGAAACCCAGGGCAAAGGTCTGATGCCGGACGGCACCACGCGTTTCTCTATCAATGGGGAGCCGGTTTATCACTATATGGGTTGCTCCACGTTCTCGGAATACACTGTGCTGCCCGAGATTTCTCTGGCGAAAGTGAACAAAGCGGCACCGCTGGAAGAAGTGTGCCTGCTGGGCTGTGGTGTGACCACAGGTATGGGCGCTGTGCTCAATACGGCGAAAGTCAAAGCAGGCGATACGGTTGCAATTTTCGGTCTGGGTGGCATTGGCTTATCGGCCATTATCGGTGCGCGCATGGCCGGCGCCAGCCGTATTATCGGCATTGATATCAATGAAAGTAAGTTCGGGCTGGCACAGCAACTGGGTGCGACGGATGTGATCAACCCGCAGCATTTTGACAAACCGATTCAGGAAGTGATTGTTGAAATGACAGACGGCGGCGTGGATTTCTCGTTCGAGTGTATCGGTAACGTGAATGTGATGCGTCAGGCGCTGGAATGCTGCCACAAGGGCTGGGGCGAATCGGTGATCATTGGTGTGGCTGGTGCCGGACAGGAAATCTCTACCCGTCCGTTCCAGCTGGTGACTGGCCGGGTCTGGCGCGGTTCTGCCTTTGGTGGTGTGAAAGGTCGCTCGCAATTGCCGGGCATTGTTGAACAGTATCTGGCGGGTGAATTTGGCCTGCAGGAGTTCATCACCCATACCATGGGACTGGATGAAATCAATGAGGCGTTTGACCTGATGCATGAAGGCAAGAGTATTCGCAGTGTCGTCCATATGGATAAATAATTGCTGTTGCTACTCTAAGTTAACGATCACACCGCACGGCAAGGTGCGGTGATACCAATACGGAGAGATTCACCTATGAGCCTCGACAATCTCAGTCAGAACAAAGTGTTTGGCGGTTGGCATAAGCAATATACTCACAGATCATCGTCGCTGAATTGCCAGATGCGTTTTGCTGTGTACCTGCCATCGTCGGCCAGTGCATCCAATAAGGTGCCGGCACTGTACTGGTTATCCGGCCTGACCTGCAGCGATGAAAACTTTATGCACAAAGCAGGAGCGTTCCGTGTAGCGGAAGCATTAGGCATTGCCCTGATTGCACCGGACACCAGCCCGCGCGGTGACGATGTGGCGGATGATGATAACTATGATTTGGGTAAAGGCGCGGGTTTTTATCTGAATGCGACTCAGGCGCCATGGGACAAGCATTACCGGATGTACGATTACATAGTGGAGGAGTTGCCTGAGCTCATTGAGGCCCATTTTCCCGTATCTAGCCTGAAGTCGATATCGGGTCACAGTATGGGGGGGCATGGCGCCCTGACTATAGGGCTGAAAAATGCCGATAAGTACTGTTCGATATCGGCGTTCAGTCCAATCAGCCATCCTATGGTGTGCCCCTGGGGGCAAAAAGCCTTTCAGGCGTATCTGGGCAACAATAAAGAAGACTGGCGTCAGTATGATGCCTGTGAGCTGTTACGTCAGGGACAGGCTTCGCTGCCTATGCTGGTTGATCAGGGCGATGCAGACAACTTCCTGGCAGAGCAGCTGCACCCTGAGGCGTTACAAGCCGCCGCCGCATTGCATGATTCCGCGCTGGAACTGCGCATGCAGCCCGGTTATGACCACAGTTACTACTTCATTGCCAGCTTCATTGAAGATCATCTGCGCTTTCATGCCCGTTATCTGCTGACCGGCCGCAACTAAGGCCTGATGACAGCGCGAGCCACTGCTGGGTACGTTTTCAGCGTACCCTGATCAGGCGGTTTGCTATGCCTTGACTTCCTTACAAGGTAGTATTGCCCAAACGCTGCTGATTCAGGCAGCGAACTTTCATTAATCAGGACGTAACTGAATGGAAAAAGTGGCCATATTTGTGGATGTGCAAAACGTATATTACACATCCCGGCAGAGTTATCAGCGAAACTTTGACTACAACGCCTTCTGGGCCAAAGTGACCAAAGACCGGGAAGTGGTTGCCGCGTTCGCGTATGCCATTGACCGTGGTGATCGTAAGCAGCAAGAGTTTCAGAACATCCTGCGGGCCATTGGTTTTGAGGTTAAACTGAAGCCTTTTATTCAGCGCTCTGACGGCTCGGCAAAAGGTGATTGGGACGTTGGCATCACCATTGATGCACTGGAGCTCACGGGCATGGCCGATGTGGTGGTGCTGGTATCCGGTGATGGCGATTTTGATCTGTTGCTGAATAAACTGCGAGTTGATAAAGGTAAGCAGGTTGAGCTGTTTGGTGTGCCTGACTTGACGGCAGCCTCTTTGATTAACGAAGCCAGTACATTCGTTCCCATTGATGATGCGTTGCTACTTTAGTAAACCAGGTTCACTGGTTGATGATAAAAAAACACGCCCGGTTTACAGGCGTGTTTTTTGTTTCCAGAGTGATGTTCAGGGGTGATCACAGCATCAGCTCTGGACGATTTTTGTACTGTTCCAGCGCCTCCGGGTTGGCCAGCGCGCCGACGTTTTTCACCGGCTGCTGATGCACCACATTACGCACCGCCAGTTCAACCAGCTTGCCTGATTTAGTGCGCGGAATGTCGGTGACAGCCAGAATCACCGCCGGGACATGACGTGGCGAGCAATGCTCTTTGATGCGCTGACGAATCCGGGCCTGCAGCGTGTCGTCGAGCTGTTGTCCTTCGGCAAGCTGAACAAAGAGCACTACACGGACGTCATTCTGCCAGTTTTGTCCGATCACAATGGAGTCGGTAATCTCGTCCATCGGATTGACCTGACGGTAGATTTCCGCTGTCCCGATGCGCACACCGCCCGGATTGAGCACCGCATCGGACCGGCCAAAGAAGACTAAGCCGCCGTGACGGGTCAGCTGAACAAAATCACCGTGGTGCCAGGTGTTGGCATAAACCTCCCAGTACGCACTGTGGTAGCGTTTACCCGCTTCGTCGTTCCAGAATCCGACAGGCTGATGCGGAAAGCTGTTACAGCACACCAGTTCGCCCTGAGCGTCAATCACCGGCTTTCCGTTGTCATCATAAACCTGTACATCCATGCCTAATGCACGACCCTGGCATTCTCCGCGGTACACAGGGCTGAGAGGGTTACCAATCGCAAAGCAGCCACAAATGTCAGTACCACCGGCAATAGAGGCTAACTGCAAGTCAGATTTGACAGCACGATACACATAGTCGAACTGTTCCGGCGCTAACACAGAGCCGGTAGAGCATAGGGTTCGCAGGCCAGACAGCCGATGGGTCTGGTTAGGCTGGTAGCCTTTTTTCTCAAGTGCTTCGAGATATTTGGCTGAAGTGCCAAACAGGGTAACGCCTTCCTGATCGGCCATATCCCACAGCACATTACCGTCCGGATAGAAAGGAGAACCTTCGTAGAGCACCAGGGTCGCACCAGCCGCCAGCCCGCTGGCCATCCAGTTCCACATCATCCAGCCACAGGTGGTGAAATAGAACAGGCGATCCCCTTTATTGACATTGCTGTGCAGCATGTGTTCTTTCAGATGATTCAGCAAAATGCCACCGACACTGTGAACAATACACTTGGGCTTTCCCGTGGTGCCGGAAGAATAGAGTATGTAAAGCGGATGATTAAACTCAACCTGTTCATACAGGATTGCCGCTGGCTGACACGTGGCTAGCACGTCATCCCAGTATTGATAGCGTTCAGTTAACGGCTCTGCAGCAGGCGGCGGCATGTCAGTAAATGGAATCAGCACCACTTTCTCTACGCTGTGCAGTTCTGTCAGCATGGCATTGACTTTGTCGATGCAGCTGTGACTTTTACCATTGTAAAAATAGCCATCGGCCGCGAACAAGAGTTTCGGGCATGTCTGGCCGAAGCGCTCAACCACGCTATCTACCCCAAAGTCCGGCGAGGTAGAAGTCCAGATCGCCCCAATTGCGCTGGTGGCGAGCATGGCTATCAGCGTTTGTGGCAGGTTAGGCAGATAACCGGCCACGACATCACCTTGTGAGATGCCTTGCTGGCGCAGATACTGGCTGAGTTGGGAGACCTGATCGTACAAGTTCTGCCAGCTTAGCTGCTGGCGTTGTTCTGCCTGTCCTTCACAATGAAACACAATAGCCGCTGTTTCCGGTGCCTGTTTGGCGTAGGCCAGCAGGTTTTCAGCAAAATTCAGGCGGGCATCCGGGAACCAGAGGGTGTCTTTAGCCGGCTCTGTGCTGCCTGGGGGGCAGTCTGTCACTCTGCTGCCTTTGTCACCAATGACGCCGCAGAAGTCCCACAGACGATCCCAGAACTGTTCACTGTGCGTGACAGACCAATGGTGAAGCTGCTGATAGTCGTGAAAAAGGGTGTCTTCCTGCTCGCTCAGATTCACCATGAACTGGTACAGCAAGCTGTCATGAATACTGTCTTTGGTCGGCTGCCAGAGAATTGGCGCTTGATCTTCTTCCAGATGATGGTCTTGCATGCTCATCGTTATCGTCCTTATCGTGATGGCTTACGTCTTTATCGCAGACCTGGCGTCCTGCATGCCGCCTTGATGCTTTTATTGTGGCGTATTATCCGGGTGAGCCTGCTCAAAAGGAGCCAGTTTTTGGCAGGCAGCATCGATTCTGACCAGCGTCGGGTAGGGGGACAAGTCAAGCTCGAACCGGCGCGCATTATAAAGCTGAGGCACCAGACAAATATCGGCCAGCGAGGGCGTGTCGCCACAACAGAAGGTACTGGGCTGGTGAGTTTGTCTTGCCGCTACTCTGGCTTCCAGCGCAGACAAGCCCTGGTGCAGCCAATGGTGATACCAGGTTAGCTTATCTTCCTGGCTCACACCCAAGTCCTGCGTTAAATAGTTGAGGATGCGCAAGTTGTTAACCGGGTGAATATCACACGCGATACTCAGTGCCAGTTCGCGGCATTGTGCTTTTTGCCACGGATCGCGGGGCAGAAGAGCAGGCTCAGGATGGGTGTCTTCCAGCCATTCTATAATGGCCAGTGATTGGCTGAGCTGGCCA
The DNA here is from genome assembly GCF_014841115.1 of Photobacterium arenosum. Taxonomy (GTDB): domain Bacteria; phylum Pseudomonadota; class Gammaproteobacteria; order Enterobacterales; family Vibrionaceae; genus Photobacterium; species Photobacterium arenosum. Next base: position 476,193 of record NZ_JACYTP010000001.1, on the reverse strand, counting down.
GTCTCCGTATCCAGTGTCGGCACCAGCTGAGACGGATTGATGGCCTGATAAGCCGGTGATTGTTGCGCTTTATCCACCAGAGACACCGGGTGGCTGGTATAGCTCAACCCTTTCAGGTTGAGCGCAATACGCACCCGGTAGGCGGCGGATGAGCGGAAATAGTCATAAAGCGTCATCCGGCCTCCTGGTTAAACTGGCTGGTGGTGGTTCAGATCGGCAGGATCGTACTGATGCTGGTATTTCACCACTGTCTGTTCAATCGCGCCAAAGATGGAGTCACCGTTGTCGTCAAACATTTCAATTTTGACTTTGTCGCCAAACTTCATGAAAGGCGTAACGGCTTGTCCCTGATCGATAATTTCCAGCATACGGCGTTCGGCCAGACAGCAGGATCCGCTGGAGCGATCAACGTTAGAAACAGTCCCGGAACCGATAATGGTGCCCGCGCAGATATGACGGGATTTCGCCACGTGTTGCACCAGCTCTGCGAAGTTGAAGGTCATGTCCACACCAGCATTGGGTTCACCGAACAGCTCATCATTCAGGTGTACGCTCAGACGCTGATGCACTTTGTAGTCATGCCAGCTTTCGCCCAGTTCATCCGGTGTGACAGCCACAGGAGAGAAGGCCGAAGCCGGTTTGGACTGAAAGAAACCAAAGCCTTTGCTCAGCTCCGCGGGGATCAGATTGCGCAGCGACACATCATTGACCAGCATCAGCAATTTGATGTGGCCGTGTACTTCTTCAGTGCGTGTTCCCATTGGTACATCATTGGTGATAACCGCAATCTCACCTTCAAAATCGATTCCCCAGCTTTCATCGGCCATTTCAATGTCCTGACGCGGGCCAAGAAAACCATCTGACATGCCCTGATACATCAGGGGATCGGTCCAGAAGCTTTCCGGCATTTCTGCGCCGCGTGCCTTGCGGACTAATTCCACATGGTTGACATAGGCACTGCCGTCCGCCCATTGAAAAGCCCGTGGCAGCGGAGAGGCACAATGTGCCGGGTTAAACGGGAAGACATCATTGGCAATGCCGTCATTCAAATTGCGATACAGATGTTGCAGATCCGCTTCGACCTGATCCCAGTTATCCAGAGCAAATTGCAGCGTCGGCGCGATGTCGTGTGCATGTACGGCTTGAGTGAGATCACGTGAAACGATAATCAGTTGTCCGTCACGGCCTTGGTTTAAAGAAGCTAATTTCACGTTTTACTCCTTACTTTACAATGTAAATCTAATGCTTGTTTTTTCGCCTGTTGATCACTTACGGTTGATCCAGGAATAGACATAATCTTTGTTTTCAACGCCTTCCGGCAGATCCGCGACTTCCAGCGGATATCGGGTGTCGATCATCACCGCCACTTCATCGGTTTCTTTTTTCGGCTGCGACTGGCTGGCCGCCAGAGCCTTCGGGTGCGGGCCGTGCGAGAAGCCGCAGGGGTGGTGGGTGATCATGCCGGCTTCAATGTTGTCGCGGCTGAAAAAGTTACCCTTGTGGTAGAACAGCACTTCATCGTAGTCGTCATTGTTATGATAGAAAGGTACTTTCAATGCGCCCGGATCAGACTCGATCGGACGAGGCACGAAAGTACAGATGACGAAACCATTCGCGACGAATGTGGTATGTGCTGACGGCGGCAGGTGATAGCGATGGCTCATCAGCGGGCGAATATCACGCCAGTTCAGTTTGAAGACGGTCAGATTCCCTTTCCAGCCTTGCGCATCAAGAGGGTTGTACGGGTAGGTGATGGTATTCATCTGATCGCGGGCTTTGAGCCTGACCTGCCAGCGCTGATCATTATTTTGCTGTGCGAGAAAGGCGTCATCAATGCGTGCGTATTCCAGTACCGCCGGGTCATACACGGCATGCTGGCCTGCCAGACCGCGATCCGGCATCTGGTATCCGCCGTTGGTCGCTTCAATCAACAGCATCGAGACAGGTTCGTCGACCTCTATGCGCCAGCTGGTGGCGCGGGGAATGGTGATATAGTCACCTTCTGTGAAGGTCAGGTGGCCATAATCACAATACAGTTGGCCGCTGCCCTGATGAATGAAAAGCACTTCATCGCCATCACCATTACGGACCAGATGGTTCATGCTTTGGGTGGTATTCCAGACTCTGAGTTTCAACTGGTTGTTGAACAGTACCAAAGAGGCATCCCAGGGCGATTCACCCGGCTGCTCAAGGCGGGTCGTGTCTATGGCGCGGGGGCGCAAGGGGCCGTCCCACTCTACCCAGCCTGTAGGCGGATTGCTGTGATACATGTGGCTTGCAGGGCCAAAGAAGCCTTCTTTACCGCATTCACGTTCATACGTACCTTCCGGCAAGTCGCAGTGGGCCTGACGTGAGGCTTTACCTTCTATAATCGGAAATTGAAACCAGTGACGCATCTTTGGGTCCTCATTGACGATGACAGCCTGCGTTTGTCTGCAGCGACAAACCCACTGTCCCTATCCTTGTGTGCCAGACGCCCTGAAAACTCTGATGGCCGAGTATCGGCATATCTGGCTTAACATAGTGTTAACCTTCTGCTTTAACTCTGGTTGAGAGCGACTTAACAAGCAACCCCTCAAGCAATATTCACTTTTGCAAAGTGTGCGGTTTTTTTTACATAACTGTATGTTCTTATTGATGGTCTAAGTCGGTGCTCTGCTTCGTTTTTTCAATCTGGCCTGACAGGAGCTGAGCAATCAGGGGTATGTAAAATTATTGTTACACTGTATGGGTTGTGCGATTCCACTCAGGTGGTTCCATTGCGATCCCTAAAACGCCTACCCTTAAACGAGAAGGGACAGCTCCAGACTTATCTGTTGTTTATTCGCAGCTCGCCAATGGTTGAGCCGGAGAAACAGACCGTTGAGCTGATGATTGCCAAGGCAAGGCAGAGAGACATAGAAGGTTGTTTTATGGGCAAAGCGACAAAGTATGTATCGAAACAGCCGGATGAAAACGGCTTCATTCACTGGTCTGACGATGAGCACCAAATCTGGCACGATTTGGTGACAAGACAGCTTAGCTGTATAAAAGGCCGGGCCTGTGACGAATATATTCAAGGGCTGGAACTGCTGAATCTGCCTGCTGATCGTGTACCGCAACTGGCGGAAGTGAATAAGGTGCTGATGAAAAGCACAGGCTGGCAGTGTGTTGAAGTGCCGGCGCTGATTAATTTTGACCGCTTCTTCAAGCTGCTGGCAAATAAACAGTTTCCAGTGGCCACATTCCTGCGTAGTCGTGAAGAATTTGATTACCTGCAGGAACCTGACTTTTTCCATGAAGTGTTCGGTCACTGCGCCATGTTGACTAATCCGGCCTTTGCAGAATTTACTCATACCTATGGTCGTTTAGGCTTTGCTGCTTCCAAGGAAGAGCGGGTCTATCTTGCGCGTTTGTACTGGTTTACGGTCGAATTTGGTCTGATGCGCCAGCACGGTGAGCGCCGGATTTACGGTGGCGGTATTCTGTCTTCACCGGGCGAAACCGAATATGCGATGACCAGCGATAAGCCGATTTACAAAGTGTTTGATCCTGTTGATGTGTTACGCACACCGTATCGTATTGACATCATGCAACCGATTTATTTTGAGATTGATGGTATACAGCAACTGTTTGAGCTGGCACATCAAGACATCATGAGTATGGTTCATCAGGCCCAGTCTTTGGGTTTGCATGCACCTTTGTACCCGCCGAAGAACAAGGAGCAAGTTGGGGAATATGTCTGATTTAACTGAATTGAAGTGTGAAGCCTGTCAAATTGACGCCCCTATGGTGACAGACCATGAAATGGTTGAGCTGACGAAAGCGATTCCAGAGTGGGAGGTGCTCAATGTTGAGGGTATCAAACAACTGGAAAGGGCGTATAAGTTTAAGAATTTTAAGCTGGCCTGGGCGTTTGCCAATCAGGTGGCAGAGATGGCTGAAGAAGAATTCCATCACCCAACCATTACACTTGAGTGGGGTAAAGTGACGGTAAACTGGTGGAGTCACTCAATTAAAGGGCTGCATAAAAACGACTTTATCTGTGCCGCGAAAACAGATCGTCTGTTTGAAAATTAAACACCTTATTGATTCGCAAAACACGTCAGTGAGTAATGAATAAGCGCTAAGCGCCGGATTGCCGGCGCTTTTTTTGTTTTATGCTACAGGTTGTACGGTTTTGCTGTGTCAGGTTTATTGACATTTTGGTGTGCTGAATTTTTGTCCGAAGTTGTCTGTGTACCGATTCAGCAGGCATCTTGATCCACACTGCGCGAATAGAAAGTCTTGCTGTACCTCTGATGCTCCTGCCTGGACCGTGTTTTGCATTTCGCCTTGCAAAATGCGACGCAAGTCACAAAAATTTACAGCTCACACCTGAAACAGGCTCGCTTCCCCGTAACCGTTACCCGGCACTTTATTTGCATGATAAAGATCACATTCTTGTCCTGGTTTTGCGATTTGACAGGAAGAGGAATACCGGTAAAGCAATGTGGCGTATCACGGGTCGGTATGATCCGGACAATAACAGAAATGGGGGCGGCGCTATGTATGACGCAGAGATGAAGCTGAACCATCAGATTGTACAGTTTCTGGAGTACAAACTTCAGACACTTCACGAAAATATCCGCGAAAATATCACTGAACCACCTGAACTTTATACGGCTATGCTGGCGGTGCTGACGCAATATATGGCAGGCCTGAAGTCTATCACCTGTTTGCTCAACCATGGCTTTGTGCCGCAAACACGGGGGATTTTTCAAACCCTGGGTGAAGACTATGAAGACATTATCTTTCTCAGCCTGCCCGCCTTGCATGGCACCATGACCCATCTGCATTACGCCTATCTTAAGCGTGTGGCCGGTGAAGAAGACTACGGGTATTACAGTCCGGTGTCGCGATGCGAGATCAGAAACCAGATCAGGGAAGCAAATGGCATCAATCACAATGTTTTTCAGCTTTACCCGAAGCGGCAGGCGTTGCAGGTTCTGCGTCCGTTAGGCGACAAACCCTGTTCTGCCAATCTGGCCATAGAGTTACATCGACACTTTGCCTATAAAGCCGTGTTGTTGACAGTACTGACAGCGAAAGTGGCTGATGAACAAGAAGTGATGCGCGAATGCCTGAATTATCGTGCACATCTTGAGATGGTGGATCCAGAGGCTGTGGTGATGCCTCAACCTAAACCTCAGCCGCGCCCGCAGACTGCGCCAGCGCCAATCGCGAATGATATATCTTATGCGGCAATAAGATAACTGACACAGTCACTGCGCTGTACCCAAACACAAGGCAAGTGTGATAACGTCATGTGATGTAAGAAGCCATTGCGATTGCAATGGCTTTATCGGTTAAATGGATGAATGACAGGCATTGGGAACAGCATGGCAGAAAAGAAAGCATTAGATACTAAAATCATCACCGCCGGCCGCTCGAAAAAGTGGACTCAGCAATTAGTGAACCCCCCGGTTAGCCGCGCTTCCACCATAGTGTTTGATTCCGTCGCAGAGATGAAGCACGCCACCGCCAACAGGGCGAATAAAGCGCTTTTTTATGGCCGCCGCGGCACCAATACGCATTTTGCTTTTCAGGATGCCATGGTTGAGCTGGAAGGCGGTGTGGGTTGTGCGTTATATCCTTGTGGTACAGCTGCAATTTCTAATGCCATTCTGTCATTTGTAAAAACGGGCGATCATGTTCTGATGGTCGATGGCGCTTATGAGCCAACGCGGGATTTTTGCGACAAAGTGCTTGCGAAAATGGGCGTCGAAACCACCTATTATGACCCTGTAATTGGCGAAGGAATCCGGGACTTAATCCGCCCGAATACTACAGTGTTGTTTTTAGAGTCGCCTTGTTCCATCACCATGGAAGTGCAGGATGTCCCTACACTTGCGCGTATCGCCCATGAGCACGATATTGTTGTCATGCTGGATAATACCTGGGCTTCGCCTATCAATTTTCAGCCGTTTGAACATGGTGTTGATATCTCCATTCAGGCTGCGACTAAGTATATCGTCGGGCACTCAGATGTGATGTTAGGTACAGCAACGGCCAATGAACGTTGCTGGGATCAGTTACGTGAACACAGCTATCTGATGGGACAGTGTACCTCTCCCGATGACGTGTATCTGGCGATGCGGGGACTGCGTACTTTGGGCGTGCGTCTGCGTCAGCATCAGGAGAGCAGCCTGAAAGTGGCCCGTTGGCTGGCTGAACGACCAGAAGTTGATCATGTACGCCATCCGGCACTGCCGAGTTGTGAAGGGCATGAATTTTATCTTCGGGACTTTAAAGGGTGTAACGGATTATTTTCTGTCGTGCTTAACCGGGGCAATACCGAAGCACTGACAGCATTGCTGGATGGCATGGAACATTTCAGTATGGGCTATTCCTGGGGTGGCTTCGAAAGTCTGATCCTGGCCAGTGAAGATGTTAATAAACTGCGTACCGCGAAGAAAAAAGCTTTTGCAGGTCCGATTTTACGTCTTCATATCGGATTAGAAGATTGCGATGATCTTATTCGGGATCTGGAAAAAGGATTCGAAAGGCTGAACGCAGTTCTGACGGCTGAGTAAGATTCCTCACCTTCATGATGACAGGCCACTTGATGTGGCCTTTTCTGTCTCTGGCTGTTGAGAAATACTGAACACATTTTAGGTAAGTTTCTGAAATAGGCTAAAATTTATTCAGACGACCTGATTGGGTCACTTGTGGCTGAACGAAAAGGAGAAAGGCCATGAAAAAATTATCTCTAGTATTGTTTGGGACATGGGTACTGGCGGGTTGTACCAGCATGGATTCAGAATATGGTGTAGGTGAGTACACACTTTTCCCTAAGGCTTATGTTAATGAAGAACCTTATGACAGCATTTATCACTTTGGGTTTAACCAAGGCTGTGAAAGTGCATTAAGTCTGAAAGGTGTGGTTGATACTGAATATATGAAAGATATTGCTCTGAATAATTCTGATACCCGCTATAACGAAGGTTGGGATGACGGTAAAACGGCGTGTGATGATGGCCAGCGACGGCTCATGGAAAGTAGCCACATATTGGCAGGTGAACCTAAAGCGGCAAAGGAAAATACATATTAACTTTATGTGACGGAAACAGGGACATCTCTCGGATTGTTTCCTGTCACAGGAGAGTAAAGTAATGGTTTATATACATTGTTGCCGTTACGTACCGTTAGTAATAAATTTATTACCTAAGTTTTTTGTTTGAGTGAAATATATATCTTACCGTTTGGTTAGATATGGGGCAAAAAAACAGACCTTTCGGTCTGTTTTAGAACGCATCGGGAATAATGTGGATAAGAAATAAACCTAGCCCAAGTTCTTCTTTTTGTTTTTCCACAATTCTGGTGCGTTTATGCCGCTAAGGATTTACCCATTGAATGGACTTGTCCTTGGTGGAACAGCACCGGCACAACAATGTGTACTTCAGTCAGAATTAAGTAACTGCTGTGTTCAGCTGGTGTATGCAGCTCTACAACGACTTGTAAATTCTGATCAATTGCTTTCTGAAGCGCTCTTGTTGTGGATGTTTTTCCTTTTTCGGCAAATGGACTAAATTTTCCATTTCGGGCATACACCCAAATGGTGAAAGAGTGTTCGTCTCTTTCAAGTTGCTCGATGAAATCAACGATGTGTTTCATTTCCAGTCCTTATTGTCGAGTCAATATCTGAATATTGACGCGACTATTATGAAATACCCACAATGAAATTCAAATTCTTTGATGGGATTTATTTGATATTGTGACTTAAGCGATATTTTTGTGAAATTTTGTTGCCCTATTTTGTCATCGGTATAGAAAGTGATATGTACAGTGTTTCTTATTGAGTGTTCTTTAAACGTATCTTGCTAAGAAATATCGCTTTTATTGATTTTTTAATACAATCATAATAACGAATAAAGAATTCGGTGCTTGGATGTATAACGGTTATCTTCTCAGTTGTTGTTTTAATCACATGTTCATTTTTATTGCCAAGGGGTATATTTAATGATCGAGGAATCGAAAGTATGCGCATGGGCCATGCATCAGCCTCTTGAGCGGGAATACCATGATACAGAGTGGGGGCTGGTTGTAACGGATGACAAAATCTTGTTTGAATTCATTACGTTGGAAGGTGCTCAGGCTGGTTTAAGCTGGTATACCATACTAAAACGGCGAGAGGCATACCGGCAGGCTTTTGCCGATTTTGACATTAAGCAGTTAGCAGAATGGGGCGATGAAGAAGCAGAAGCAATTCTTACCGGGTTTGACATTATTAAGCACAGGGGCAAGGTCAATTCTGTCTTTACCAATGCTAACGCCGCGCTGGCGTTACAAAAAGAGTTTGGCAGTTTGTCGGCTGCATTGTGGCAGTTTGTGGATGGCGTGCCGATCAATAATCGCTGGGAGAGTATTGATCAGGTGCCTGCGAGTAGTGAGCAATCAAAAGCCATGAGCAAGTTTCTCAAAAAGCGAGGCTTTAAGTTTGTCGGTGAGACCATTTGTTATGCTTTCATGCAAGCGGTAGGTATGGTGAATGATCATCTGGTTGACTGCTATTGTTACGAGCGCGCCGTCATGAGCCAGGGAGCAGCAGCCAACAGCAACACCCAGTAAAACAAGCATCCAATGCGTCTTCTTATTCTCGATGTCAATGAAAAGACAGGACAGACAATAAAGTGGTTGTGCGGAGTCAGCAGCAGGAATGAGTATGCCAGAGCCTTCAGATCAGCATCATGATAAGGGAAAAACCATTCGGACCGTGACCCTGGTGGGCGCGATTCTGAATGTTTTTCTGGCGGTATTAAAGATTGGCATAGGTAAGTTTGCGGGCAGCCAGGCACTTGTAGCGGATGGGGTACACAGCTTTTCTGATTTACTAACAGATGCTGTCATTTTGCTGGGCTCCCGATATTGGATGGCACCAGCAGACAGCGGTCATCCCTACGGCCATGGTAAATTTGAAACCCTGGCTAATGTTTTTATCGGGCTAATGCTGGCACTGGTTGGAATTGGTATTGGTTGGGACTCAATTGAAACGCTCAGCGACACACCTCCACCAGCGCCAGGAATGCTGGCATTTTATGCTGCTGTTGCTGCGATTGTGATGAAAGAACTCCTGTACCGCTGGACAATGCGTGAAGCGAAGCACATCCATAGTGCGGTTTTAAGGGCAAATGCCTGGCATCATCGCAGTGATGCGCTCAGCTCTGTACCTGTTGCTGTCGCTGTGATTACCAATGCCATTTTCCCTTCTCTGAAATATCTGGACCAAATTGCGGCATTGCTGGTGACGGGGATGATTCTGAAAGCGGCATTCGAGATCATCTGGCCGGCTTTTAATGAACTGACCGATGCCCGAGGCAGTGAAGAAGTGGAAAAACGCTTGGTACACATGGCTGAAGAAGACAAAGATATTCGTGAAATCCACGCGATCCGCAGCCGCCAGACGGGGGGGAGCTTGTTACTGGATTGCCATATTCTGGTGGATCCAGAGATGTCGATTGAGAATGCCCATGCGATAAGCGAGCGGTTCAAGCAGAGCGTTATCACCAAGATGGACAATGTCATTGATGTGGTGATTCATATTGAACCATATACCTGTGAAGAGAGACTGGTGAACCCGTGCTCGCTGGACGAACAGCTTCATCAGCAGAAGAAGAAACCAGATCGCTGAGGGCGCCGCTCCTTGAGCCTTTTGGTACTTTTTTATCTTCCCGTCTCATTTGTGATTCTCTTTTACTGCAGTGATCTCACTAGGCTTAAAATGAAAATACCGAATATGCGTGTCATCTAACCGGCTGTATATTTGGCTTTTTTTGAACCTTCACGGCTGGTTGGTAGCAGACTGGCTAATGAGATACCGGGGGATGTATGCCGCTTATTCGTATAAAATCATTACCCTTTGCGGGCGATGTTGAAGTAAACGTTGCCTTGGGTATTTTATCCCAGGCCATTGCCGACGCCACCCAGATTCCCCAGCAGCACATTATGATTGTGTGGGAGTACATACCTGCGGGCCATTTCGTACATGGCGGGCAACTGGCGAATCAGCAACCATCAAATTCGCATCCTGTTCTTGTGGATATGGTTGCCCCCAATTTCAATACCGAAGCGCAAATTGCAGCCATGCTGGAGCTGATAGCCAGCAGTCTGTCACGTACCCTGCCGATTGCGCAGAACAACATTTTCATCAATTACACCCCGGCTTACAGTGATGGTGTATATGACGATGGCCATGTGGTTGAATGGGAAAGTTAACGACACTTGTGCTATCGCTCTGGTACCAGTGATGGCCAGGCAAAACATTTTTTTGTAATGTCATGGAACGCAGGTAATTCGTGTGTAGAATGGGCTGATTTTTATTAAAGTGAGTTGATCATGCTACATATGATTTCTGCGTTGCCACCTATGCTGGCATTATTTATGGCGATTGTCTGTGAGGTGATCGCAACCTCTATGCTGCCTAAAACGCAGCAATTTACTCAACTTGTGCCCACCGTAGTGGTATTAACCGGGTATGGTGCTGCATTCTTTTTGCTTTCAGTGACGGTAAAAGTTGTTCCCATTGGTGTGGCCTATGCCATTTGGTGTGGTGCCGGAATTGTTCTGGTCGCCCTGATCAGCTGGTTGTGGTACGGACAAAAACTGGATCTGTACGCCTTGCTCGGCATTGCATTTATCATGGCCGGCACACTCATCATCAATGTATTTTCCAAGTCTTTAGCACACTGATAATCCGCTATCACATGGCATTTGTTGCTTAGTGGTATCAATCTGCATGGCTGGCCGGGCTGATAAACCTGATCAGCCACACAAAATCAAAAGAAAGAATAAGAAAAATATCGCACTTTTCACCAGTGGAAAGTGCGTAATTATGTATTCGATATGCAGTGGCCTGAAGCTGTTTTTTTCCTGCCCCAGCAAGATGGCTTGTGGCTGAATGCTGTCCAGCCACAGACAGTCTATGCTTTTAAAGCAATGAACGGCTGACCGTATGGATTTGCGCCAGTTTTGTACATGGATCACGTGAAAACGGTTGTCGCTTAAGGGGGGCTGCTCACAGAGGGGGAAGTTGAGCCGGGTAAGTGATTGCACGCCCTGTTTTACCTGATCCCATTTCATTGTCATCTGAAAAGTACCTGCAAAGTACAGACACACCGGCTGTAAACGCTGCGTCTGTTTACCGGGGCTTTCACAGCACCAAACGACGCCAGAGCGATGAATAGCCATGCTGCAAATTGGTGATAATATCTAATTTATAACATTTGGTTAGACATTTATCTGGATCTTGTTGCTAATGTAAAAGCTTTGTTATCTTTAGCCCGAGATAAACTGAGATGGAAAGTCTATGAAAGCACGTGAAGCGAATTTTGACGGATTGGTAGGGCCTACGCACAACTACAGTGGTCTGTCGTATGGTAATGTTGCGTCTGCCAAAAATCAGGCGGCGCCATCTAATCCGAAACAAGCTGCCAAGCAAGGCCTGGACAAAATGAAGGCCCTGGCCGACATGGGTATGTTGCAGGGTGTGCTGGCACCGCAAGAGCGTCCAGACGTCCACACTCTGCGCCGCCTGGGTTTCACAGGCAGCGACAAGTCAATTATTGAACAGGCTGCGAAACAAGCGCCTAAAGTGCTGGCTGCGTGTTGTTCGGCGTCCAGTATGTGGACCGCAAATGCAGCCACTGTGTCGCCATCGGCAGATACCGCCGACGGCAAGATCCATTTCACACCGGCAAACCTGACCAATAAGTTTCACCGCTCCATTGAGCATGAAGTAACAGGCCGCATTTTGCGCAGCACCTTTGCCGATCCTGAATACTTCTCTCACCACTCGGCACTGCCAGCGGTAGAACACTTTGGTGATGAAGGTGCGGCGAACCATACCCGTTTCTGCAATGAATACGGTGAGCACGGCGTTGAGTTTTTCGTCTTTGGCCGTCACGCTTTCGATACCCGCCACCCGGCACCAAAAGTGTTCCCGGCCCGCCATACGTTTGAAGCGTGCGAAGCGGTTGCCCGTTTGCATCAGCTGGATCCGGCTAAAGTGGTGATAGCGCAGCAAAACCCGGATGTGATCGACCAGGGTGTATTCCACAACGACGTGATCGCAGTGGGTAACAAGAATATCCTGTTCTGCCACCAGCAGGCATTTTTAGATCAGCAGGGCACTTACCGCTCTCTGAAAGAGAAAATGGGCGAAGGCTTCAACATTATTGAAGTCCCTACCAGCGCTGTGTCTGTTGATGATGCTGTAACCAGTTACCTGTTTAACTCTCAGCTGATCGAAACACCTAACGGTGAAACTCTGTTGGTTCTGCCGGAAGAATGTCGCAAGAACGATAATGTCTGGCGTTATGTCGAGCAGTTGATGGCAGACCAACGCGGTATTGATCAGGTAAAAGTGTATGACCTGAAACAAAGTATGGCTAACGGCGGTGGCCCTGCGTGCTTGCGTTTACGTGTTGTGCTTAATGATCAGGAAGTACGTGCAGTGAATCCTTCAACCCTGATGAATGATGGTTTATACGGCCGACTGAATCAGTGGGTTGACAAGCATTATCGTGATCAGATGGTTGAAGCTGATCTGGCTGATCCTCAGTTACTGGATGAATCCCGTGCTGCACTGGATGAACTGACCCAGATTCTGGCTTTGGGATCGGTTTACCCGTTCCAGCGCTAAGCTTCAGTTAAAGTGTTTTCTCCAAGCTAAAGCGGTATGCCATTCAGGCTGCCGCTTTTTTCTTTTTTATCATTCGCTTAAATCTGACACCATCAGCTGTGTATCCCTCTATACTTGTCAGACAGAGTGATGCCATTCCGACTATTTCCTGGTTATTCTTCACCATGGCGATGCTATCTTTTTGATGCCGGGACGGTATGAATATCGCGCAGACAGTTAACATCAAAAGCAGTTAAAATGCGAATAACTATCATTTGTGATATTTTGTTTTCAGACCCTGCAATTAGGAAGACAGAGAATGAAAGAGTTGATAACACGCTGGTTAAAAAGAGATCCGGACCCTGCCACCCGGGACGAGTTACAGAACCTGATTGATGCCGGTAATGAACAGGAACTGACCGAACGCTTCTCTGGTCGTCTCGCCTTTGGTACCGCGGGTTTAAGGGGCATAGTGGGTGCGGGCCCCAACCGGATGAACAGGTTGGTTATTCAGGAAACGGCGACCGGGCTGGGGCAGTATTTACAGCAAACCGTGCCTCAGGCGACCCAGCAAGGCGTTGTTATTGGTTATGATGGCCGGCCAGATTCAAAAACCTTTGCCCATGATGCTGCATCAGTATTAACGGCGCAGGGCATCAAGGTTTACCTGACGGTCACGGTCGCGCCAACCCCGCTGGTGGCTTACGGTGTCACAGCTTTAAAGGCGGCCGCAGGTATTGTCGTGACAGCCAGCCATAACCCGCCGGCTTACAACGGGTTTAAAGTGTACTGGGGCAATGGCGCACAGATTATTCCCCCTCACGATAAAGGGATTGCTGCCGCCATCGACCAAGCAGCGCTGCAGCCACTTGATCTGATGGATCTCAATGACGCCGGCAATCAAGGGTTACTGGTTTGGCTGGGTGATGAATTTTATAACGATTACAGAGCATCGATTAAACAAAGTGCATTACTGCAAAATCATGCCAAACCTGATGCGGTCAGCATCGCTTACACTGCGATGCATGGCGTGGGCGCACAAATGGCAGAAACTCTGCTCGCGGACGCCGGATTTACTCACGTATACAGTGTCGCCGCTCAGCGAGAGCCGGACGGGACGTTCCCGACGGTAAATTTTCCTAACCCAGAAGAGCCGGGCGCCATGGATCTGGTTATTGCGGAAGCGGAGAAACACCAAGCGACGCTCGCATGTGCTAACGATCCGGACGCTGATCGTTTTGCGGTGGCGGTTCGCACCTCTGAAGGTCAGTATAAAATGCTGACCGGCGATCAGGTTGGTGTCTTACTGGGGCACTATCTGCTGACCAGAGCGAATCCTGAAACAAGCCTTGTCGGCACCACTATTGTCTCTTCCAGCCTGTTGCAAAAAGTGGCGTCGCGTGTCGGTGCTGATTACTACCAGACACTCACTGGCTTTAAATGGCTGACCAATATTGCGATGGAGAAGCAGCGTGAAGACAGCTGTTTCTTGTTTGCGTATGAAGAAGCACTCGGTTATACCGTGGGCGATATGGTGTGGGATAAAGACGGTTTATCCGCGATGCTGGCGTTTGCACAAATGACGGCTGAATTGGCTTTACAAGGTCGCACCGTGTGGGATCAGCTCGAAGCCATTTATCGCGAACACGGTCTGTATCTCAATTCACAGGTCAGCATTGCTCTGTCACCGAATTCCCCGCCAATCGGCGACACCCTGCGTCAGCAACCGCCTGAGGAAATTGCCGGGCGCAATGTTGTGCGTATTGATGATCTGAAATCCTCCACACGTTATAACGCCGATGGTTCAGTTGAGACGATCGATTTGCCCGCCAGTGATGTGCTGATTTATTTCCTGGAAGATGATTCCAGAGTGGTCGTCCGCCCTTCAGGAACAGAGCCTAAGCTGAAATGCTACTACGAGGTGGTTGAGGTCATTGATCAGATCGACACTCTGGAGCATGCCTATCAGCGTGCTCAAAGCAGTATGGACGAACTGGTGCATCGTCATCAGAACAGCTTGACGGGTCTGACCGACAGGTAATTATTTGCTGCTGTCTGGATGGAAGAACGCCAGCTTTGCCGCTGGCGTTTTTATTGATAGCTGTGGCACAAAGCAAGGTGCGATACAGGTGCTGCTTACGCCAATGACTGGCCTGGCAGGCTATGAGTCTGACGCGTGTCCGCTCAGGCTGGCATAACGGTGCAGCAGCTCTGTCAGTGCTGTAATCCAGCCGAAGGTGTCTGACGGTGCGTTCTTCAGCAGTTTCTCTACTTCCTGGCAATGTTGCTCCAGAGTGACGACTTCTTCCATCTGGAAAGCCATGGCATAAAAATGCCAGAGCAGCAGCCGTGTCATTCTCTCGGTATTCTGTTTTGCCTGTTCAGAGCCGGAAAAGGCGGAAGACACTTCCCCTAAAGCTATCGCTGACATTCGGAGCATGGCGTCAAACTGGGCAGCACGCTGGCGGTCAGCAGTCTGGGTTTCCTCCGGCTCAAAGGTGAACAACTCTTCCATGACATCCTCAGGGACCATACGGCTGAGGATGCGTTGGCTGAACTCTTCCAATTCGTGGCGGGGCATAGTGAGCAGACAGTTTAATGTGTAATCCCGTTGCATCGCTCTCTTTCTCCGGTAAGGCTGCAATGTCTAATGGCCTGTATTTTGCGTGATGATGTGAAGAATTACTACCGCTGTCATTCAGTTACAGCCGTGAAGCCCTTTATACATGCGGTCTGGCGTCATTTAGTTGACACAGGATTGACAAAAAATGAGCAAAATTTAGCTATCTTGCATGCCACAAAGTAATCAAATTATGCTGAGTGTGCATATTCAGCAGTTAGCGAAGATGAAGGTAATGACAGAGTCTGAACAACAATCTGCCCATACTTCAGCCCGATATTTGCCGGGTAAGAATTCTGATGGGGGCGAGCCACCACGCCGCAGCAAGTGGAAAATTCTGCTTGCCCTTATTCTGGTTGGCAGCCTGATTGCCTTAGGTGGGCTGGGCTGGACGCTTAATAAACAGATAGCGGATAAATTTGCCGGTCAGCTTTGGCAGCTACCCTCTGTGGTATATGCCCGCGAGTTGGTGCTGGAACCTGGAGCACAGGTGCGATATGAAGATTTAGTGAAAGAGCTGAAAGCCTTGAACTACCGCAAAGTCAGCAAGCCGACCCGGGTGGGTGAGTACAGCACCAGCCGCCTGAAAGTGGAATTCATTCGTCGTCCCTTTCAGTCACGCAGTGGTCCCCAACAAGCACGTCATGTGATTGCTGAGTTTAACTACAGTTCGGTTAAACGTGTTGCCGATGCGAACACGCATCGTGAATACGGTATTTTTTCTGTTGAACCGCAAATGTTGGGTATGCTGGAAACGGACTCTAACGAGCTGCGTTTGTATAAACCGAAATCAGAGTTGCCTTCTACGCTGATTGATGCACTGCTCGCAACGGAAGACCGTGATTTTTATACCCATGACGGTGTGTCTGTGGTTGCTATCGGGCGCGCGTTTCTGGCGAACATGAAAGCGGGACGCACCGTGCAGGGCGGCAGTACGCTAACTCAGCAGTTGGCGAAAAACCTGTTTCTATCCAGCGAACGCAGTCTGTGGCGGAAGTTTAAAGAAGCTTATATGGCGTTAATCATTGATTATCGCTACAACAAAGATGAAATCCTCGATGCCTATCTGAATCAGGTTTATCTGGCACAAAGTGGCTCGGATGCGGTGCACGGTTTTGCTCTGGGTGCCCGTTTCTACTTTGGTTTGCCGCTGTCAGAACTGCGAATTGATCAGCAGGCACTGTTGGTCGGCATGGTGAAAGGCCCGTCTTATTATAATCCCTGGCGTTATCCGGAGCGTGCGAAAGAGCGCCGGGATCTGGTGCTCAGCCTGCTGCACGATACTCAGAAGATTGATGATGAGACGTATAAAAAAGCCATCAAGCAAGATTTAGACTTACAGCCAAAAGGACATGTCGCCGGCAGGCAGCCAGCATTCTTTAGCTTATTGAAGCAAGAGCTGAACAAACGTGTCAGCCAGGGTTACAAACCGGGTCTGGGTTTACGCGTTTATACCACACTGGATCCTATTTCCCAGGCCAGTGCTGAGGGCGTTGTGCGGGCAAAAATGTCGGCTCTCAAGAAGCAGCACGGCAAACAGCTTGAAACCGCTATGGTAGTTGCAGATCGCCAGACCGGTGAAATCCGCGCCATGGTCGGCGGCAGCCGTCCTGAATTTGAAGGGTTCAACCGCGCACTTGATGCCCGCCGTCAGATCGGTTCGGTTGTGAAACCAGCGGTTTACTTGTCGGCGTTGGCACGACCAGAGCGATTCACTCTGGCCAGTAATCTGGATGACAAACCGCTTACGCTTACCGATGAAAAAGGGAAAACCTGGTCTCCCCGTAATTATGATCGCCAGTTTCGTGGTGAAGTGCCTTTGGTTCAGGCACTGGCACGCTCCTATAACATACCTACAGTGAATCTGGGGATGTCGGTTGGTTTAGACAACGTGGTGGATACTCTGGTTGATCTTGGCGTTGATCGTGGTCAGATCCCTCAGGTACCGGCAATCTTACTGGGCGCCTTTACTTTGTCGCCGTATGAAGTAACGCAAATGTACCAGACCATTGCCAATGAAGGCCGTCGCAGCGAACTGACAGCCTTGAGTGCTGTGACTGACAGCGATGGTGAGATGATTTATCAGGCATTGCCGACCGCGAAACAGGTGGTCTCCAAGCAATCTGCCTGGCTGACCATGTATGCAATGCAGAAAGTGGTCTCTGAAGGCACAGCCCGTTATCTGGACTCGATTCTTCCGTCACTGAAGCTGGCCGGTAAAACCGGTACCTCTGATGAAGGCCGGGACTCCTGGTATGTAGGCGTTGATGGCCGTGAAGTTGTGACAGTGTGGATGGGCAGGGATGACAATAAAAATGTCAAACTGACAGGCTCCTCAGGCCCGCTGCGTCTGTATGCGGATTACATCCAGCGTCGTGATCCTGAACCGGTCAAGCTGCAGGAACCGAAGAATATTACGGATGTTGCCTATCAGGTTAACCAGCAAGGCGGTTTGACACAGGCCTGCATCGGCCAGGTTGAGTTGCCTGTCTGGGACAAAGACGGCCGTCAGTCGCAAGGCTGTGAAAATAAAGTCTCTACCATTATTCGCTCGATCTTTAATTGGTAGCAGTGACTGGAAATCATCAGCGGGTCGGTTACAATGCCGACCCGTTTTTATATCTGAAGAGTACTCTTTTATGCGGCTTCTCAAGCGTACGGTTCATCCTGATGTCTCTGATTTAAGTGGTTCGATGTTTTACCGTGAAGCAGCCAGAGCAATAATCCTGGACGGTGACAATATTCTGATGCTGTACACCGCAAGGTATCACGACTACACCTTACCCGGTGGTGGTATTGATGAAGGGGAAGATATTGAGGCCGGGTTGGTTCGCGAGCTGCAAGAAGAAACCGGCGCCCGCAATATCCGTGACATTGTCCCTTTTGGTCTCTACGAAGAGTACCGGCCATGGTATAAACCTGAGTTTGATATCATGCATATGAAATCATTCTGCTTCACTTGCCGTATTGACAGTCAGTTAGGTGAAACGCAATTGGAATCGTATGAAATCCAGAATGGCATGAAACCTGTCTGGATGAATATCCATGACGCGATTGCTCACAACGAAGAAACGGTTGCTAAAAACGATAAAAAAGGGCTGTCTGTGGAGCGCGAGCTGTTTTTGCTTAAATGTATCCGCGATGAGCTGCTAACTGTGACTGAGAATGCCTGACTTTGGTGTCATTCTAAAGCAAGCAAGTAATTGATTGCATTAACCAAGACAAAAAGTGAATTCGCTCGATAAATGGTAACTTCATCGTTATTTTACACGCGGAATGGACGGAAACTGCCTATGATTATATCCAAGTAATCGTATTTTTGGAGATAGTTATGGCTTTATCAGTTCGCAACATTATTTTTGTCGCTCTGGCGGTATTTCCTCTCTGTGCATCAGCTGCCTGGAAGCTGGATAACAGCCAATCGCAGTTGCGTTTCCTGTCGGTGAAAAATAACAGCGTCATTGAGCAACATGCTTTCAAAGAGCTGGACGGCTCTATCACTGATCAGGGGGAAGTGCAGGTGATGCTGGACTTATCCAGCGTGGACACGCAAATCCCTATCCGTGATGAACGTATGAAAGCGATGCTGTTCAAGGTGTCGGACTTCCCCAAAGCAATGCTGGAAGGCGAGGTTGACATTACCGGGCTGGCGGATCTTAAGCCGGGAGAAACCCTGACTCAGCAAGTGTCTCTTAAGCTCAATCTTCATGGTGCTATCAATCCGGTGAATGCGGATTTACGAATTACACGTCTGGTTGACGGCACGCTGATGGTCAGCAGCCAGAGCCCGATTATCATTGATGCTAAAGCATTCGGCTTAGAAAAGGGAATTACCGCGTTACAAGAAGTCGCGAATTTGAATGGAATATTGCCAAGTGTCCCAGTCTTTGTGAATCTGGCATTTGTGCCTGAATCATAACCCTCTGAATTATTTTGACCTTGGCGGTCACGCTCATTATGCTCTGCCATATTCACATTGAATACAGGGAGTGGTTATGAAGAGCGTGACGGTCAGTGGTAAGCAAATTCAGCCGGGAAAAGTGATCTGCATAGGGCGAAATTATGCCGCCCATATAGAAGAGCTAGGTAATGAAATGCCCGAAGAGATGGTCATTTTCATGAAGCCTAACACGGCGATTGGAGATGAATTACACGCGACTCATGGTGGTGAAGTGCTGCATTATGAAGCCGAGATTGCGTATCTCTATCATGGCGGCCAGTTCAGCGCAGCCGCTCTTGGGTTGGATCTTACCAAGCGTGATTTGCAGTCTAAGCTGAAAGCTAAAGGCTTGCCGTGGGAGCGCAGCAAGGTGTTTGAAGGAGCCGCATTGTTCAGTGAGTTTGTCGCTTTACCTGATTCGGATTCCCCGCTTGGATTATCGCTGCACATAGATGACACCCTGGTTCAGAAGAGCGACACAACATTCATGCTTTACTCACCGGAAGTTATCCTGGCTGAAGTGCAGAAGGTCATTCCGCTTGAGGATGGCGACGTGGTAATGACCGGGACACCCGAAGGAGTTGGTCAGGTGATAGCCGGGCAAGACTTTCTTGGTGCATTAACCTGTAATCAGGAAGAGCTGGTCAGTTTTGGCTGGACAGCAAAGGACTGACACCTATTTCAGCTGAAGACAAGTTAACACAAAGCGGTACGCATCCATGTTCGAAAAACGTGATTTAGTCAAACTGGCCAATATGAAAATGCCATTTGGTAAGTACAGTGGTCGGGTACTTATCGATTTACCTGAACCTTATCTGCTTTGGTTTGCCAAGCAGGGTTTCCCGGATGGCGAGCTTGGTCGATTGCTGGCGATAACGCTTGAAATGAAAATTGAAGGGTTAGAAGAGGTTATCAGGCCATTGAAAGGTTTTCGCCTGGATGCTCAGGCTTGATCAACATCAGCTATCAGAAATTAACAGGGAGCCGTCTGGCTCCCTGTTGTGTTTACTGGCTCAGAAAGGCGTAGCCTGCCACAAAAGCATTTTCCTGAAACTGGCGCAATCCTGTGCCGCGGAAATCTACTGACAACGGACTTCTTTTCAGCTTCTCTTTGATTTCGGCATTGCTGATGAAAGTGACATCCAGATCGTCAATCAGCTGAATAGCGGTTTCCATTTTGAAGCTTTCAGCGCTTCCCGCGTGCTTGCCACGTGTTTCACGGGTTTTAATGACGATGTGCTCCACCTGGTAGTCTTCGACCAGTTTTTTGAAGCTTTTCTGAAATTGACGCATCTGTTGGTTGTCAAAGGCATCGCTAAGCACCAGTTTCTGCGATCGGCAGTCAGGAATTGAAAACATCCCTTGTTTCAGTGACAGCAGACAAAGGTTAGCTTCTTTACCTTTCAGCTCAACGGCAAAAATTTTCATGGTATATCTCGAATAATGACTATGGCGGCTATTGTAAGCCAAGATAAGACAGGCTGTCAGTGATAATCACTGCGAGAAGCTGAATTTTTACCGGGTTTCGCTGTGTAGCATTTGGGTGAAACAAGAGAAAGGTTAAGGGGTTTAACATTTTTTAAACAATCTTTTCTGCTTGCGTATAAATGTGCTTATACTTTTCATATCAAGCTGTTGACTGTGATTAAGGGATATAAGATGAGATTCAGACTTACGCCCCCTTTAGTGTTTTTAATTACCCTGGCTGCAATGTATTTGCTGGCTCAGTATTTTCCGGTATGGCGTTTCAGTTTTCCCGGCAAGATTTTATTAGAATGGGTGTTCAGTTTATTGGCTGTTGGTTTCGGGCTGGCAGGTATCATGGCTTTTGCCCGCGCGAAGACGGCACTAAGCCCAAGAAAAACAACACGGCTGGTGACGTCTGGCGTCTATCGGATATCAAGAAATCCGATTTACCTGGGGTTGCTATTGTTACTGATAGCGGTTTTTCTTAATTTGTCAGCCTTTTCCAGCCTGATAATGATTCCTGTGTTTGCCATTTACATGAATTATGTGCAGATTGCGGCAGAGGAAAGGGTACTGAAACACGCTTTTGGCCAGCAATATCAGGAGTATTGCCAGCATGTCAGGCGATGGTGCTGATAAGGCATCTGGTCATAAAACAGGGAGCTATGCGCTCCCTGTTTTGGTTCTGGTGACTAACAATCCGCAATGGAATGCTTAGGCATTAACGGCTGGCCGGCAAAGCGAATACCGCGCCAACCATATTTCATGAATGTCCGTATATTCATATGATCTGTGCCATCAGGGTTATTCAGTACAGCATCAAAATAGTGGTGTCCAAAACAGGCAAGTGTTTCCTGTTCAGAGAGTTTGTGTTGCTGGGCAAAGGCGAAAATACGGCACGAGCCTTCATTGCTGCCCGCTTCGTTGGCAAGCGTTTCATTGCCCAGACCGTTGCTGAATGCTGTCGGCCTGTAATCGTAGTGCTGGTCAATGACACTCAGAACGTTGTCGAAAATAACGCTCGTGGGTGATTCCTTGATGGTTGCGAGCAGCGTATCCATCTGTTCTCCTGCTTCAGTTATATGGGGGAAAACGGGGGGAATCCCCCCGTATCAGCCCTGCATAACCGGCATCATGCGTCGGATATGCAAAAGCTATTAGTGAATTCAGGCTTATTGTTGTATTGCTTAACGTTTACCTGATTTTTTGGACTGTTGTCTTAGCGCGTCGTCCAGCTCTTCCGGGTACAGGATAATGCCTTCCTGCTCCAGGTTTGGAAACACGACAATCGCCAGTTCGTCGTCTTCCAAGCCTGGCGTCCAGCGGCTGTGCCATTTATTAATTGAAATCGATTCAGGCTTGCATTCGGCCCAGTCTCCTGTCGCCCAGGCTTGTGCGAACTCCTGATTTGGCCAAATTGGCACACAGTCTTCATCCTCGCTGTTTAACATGACACAGCCGTGTTCGTCGGTCAGAATCCAGATCTGCCCCTGACTGGTCACTTCTTTCAGCAGGTATTGACATCTTTTTTCCGCATCGTACTGCAAAATAGTGTCAATTTGTTCGGTGGATAAAGGGGTGGTGGACATAGTTGGACCCTGTTTTCGGATGTTGATTATTATGATCAGTTGACTTGGCGGAGCTATTGGCAACATTCAGAAAAACGGCCCTATAGATCGCCCAGAATCAACTGCTCTAAGCATAGTGGAAAGCGGGATGGGAAGAAAGGGGGGAAGGCCTGGCGAAAAAAATGCCAGCAGAGACTGGCATTTCTGATGAGAAGTCTGAAGTTATTTCAGCGTATAAGGTATCCGGACTGTCAATTGGAAATCAGGAGCATCAGCCGTTAACCCTGCTGCTGCGCCTACGTTGATGGTGGTTTCTCTGTTTACAGCATAGTTGGCACCGAACGAAATAGTATCCAGTTGCAGTAATTTCGCATCGTCAGGATACCCTCCGTTCACTTTCGATTTCAGTATGGTTTTGTGGTTCAGGCCAATGCTGAATGAGAATTTGGGGTTGACGGCAAAACCCATACCTGCACCCAGTGAGATGGTGTCCCCCAAGTCAATGGTATTGATTTGCGTACTTGGGGCTTCATCCGTAGCAGGAATTTGAATGCTGACGTCATCTTTAATGTTCCAGATATAGCTGGCATTAAGAAACAGCACGGCAGGGTCAAGTGGCATGATCATAGTGACGCCCGGCTCTATGCTTGGAAAGCCTGAGCCTGTAGGTAACTCTTTGAAATCATTGGTGCTATCAATAGGTACATCATAGGGTGAGCTCCCTGTGGTACTTTTGAAGCGAAGACTACCTATCCAATAGGGAGCTTCGAGCATATTGAACTGGTACTTAAATGCTGCTTCTATATCACCCAGATCGTTACCTTCAACTGTTTTAGTGGTGGGACTGTTGGAAGGTCCATTGATATCCCGCTCAGAAATGGAATCGTTACGGTAAACCCAGGGAATTCTGGCTTCGACTTCTAACCGGTTGGTGATCCCGTAACGCCCGGTGAGGCCAAAGGTCATGGTGGTTCTGTCAATATCACTGGCCCGTATCAGGCCAACAATGAGTGATGGCAGTACGGTATAACCTACCACCGAGACGGTATTGGAGGAGTTCTGGGTATAGGTTAAGGAAGAATCAAGAACGAAAGACCCTTTCGGTGTCAGTACCCCTGGCCTTTCCAGAATGTCTGTAACTGTCTGAACCTGACGCGACTTTTGTTGGGTTGTTGTAGATTCCTCTGCAGCAACCGTGGTTGAAAAGATCGCTATCAGCGCTAAAAGGCTGTGTGTGTTAAACTTTCTCACGATATCCTCACTTTGTTTGCAAAGGTCACCCCAAAAATGGCAGTCAGTTGCACTGACTTGTCATAAGAATAGTCAAGCATCCGATAAAAAGTGATCAATAAAAGGTTATTTTTGTCTTACTTCTGAATCCTGATAAAAACAGTATTAATCTCAATACAATTATTAGTAATGAGAATGGTGAATCCATTCTTAGAAATAAGCACGCTCAGGCAAGGTGAATAAAGGAATGCGCATGTTTTTTATTGCCATCGTTTTTATTAAAAATAATACAAACTAAAAAGTGGCGAAAACTAGTATTAAGTTATCTCTCGTGGCAACACGGGAGAGCAATAAAATAAAAACTCAACATATTTGGAGTCTTAATCATGCGTAAATCTAATCTCGCGCTGTTAGTGGCAGTCGTAGTTGCATCTCCACTGGCTCTGGCTAGTGGCTATCCTCAAGCACCTAGCTACGGCGGTGGTGGTTACGGTGGTCATAATGGTGGTTATGGTGATAATGATTCATCCATCGTTGATTCATTTAATGATGATATCACTAAGACAGCCACGCTGACTTATGACAGTGATAAAACCATTACAGATAGCTTCAATGAGGACAACGATACGCTGAAAATGAAGGACATCAATAACGATAAAAGCTTTAAGTACACAGATAACAGTGATAACAGCAAAAAGTTCCACTTCGAAAGTAACTTTAAGCACACTGAAACCTGGAAAATCGATATTGATAAAAACTTCTACATGGCAAAATCTGACCTGAAAGGTGAAGTCATTGCTAATGACGTCACATACGGCGGTGCTTGCTGTGATGATAAAGACTGGGGCCATGGTGGTTATGGTAACAGTGGTTACGGTAATGGTGGCAATCACGGCGGTGGTAATGCCGGTTCGCTGACAGTGACCCATGTGAATGATATGTCTGGTGCCTTTGCCGGTGCTTCAGGTATCAGCCTGGCAGGTCAAAACGCCGGTAACAACTCGCTGGTTCAACAAAGTGCTAGCACTAACGCTGTACTTCTGGGCCAATAACACATTAGCTGAGGGGTGTCAGAGACAGCTCTCAGGAGGACGTCATGAGATATTTAACGCTGACCGTAGCTGTACTGTTATCTTGGGGTGCAGTTGCTGATGAGTTGGATATTCTAACAAGTTCCGATACGTTGAGTGATAGTTCAATGTATGAGACTCGAGGTGGGCAGTACGAGCTCAACATTGACTACATGCAAGCCGATTCGGATATGTACGGTGATGTCGTGGGTAATGGCGCGTATGGCAATACAACTGGTAATAACGTAATTGATGGCGGAGCCTTCAGCGGATCATCAGGGGTATTCAACGTAGTCCAAAACACCGGTAATAATGTGTTAATTCAAAATGCGACCGTGGTTAACCTGACATTGAAGTAACACTGTTAGTGTATCTAAGCTGGATTATTTAATCCGGGAATAAAACTAAATGTTAAATTACTAGTAATTGATATTTGGTTTCGCAGGGCTAACATCATTGCTTCAACATCTATAACATTTACCCAGCATGAGATTTATTTAAATCTCATGCGTTATGGGGAACATAATTGGAGTAACATCATGCGTAAATCAAACGTGTTGTTATTAGCAGCGATTATTGCATCGCCTATGGCGTTTGCAAATGGTTATCCAGATGCAGATAACATCGAAGGCAGCTTCAATGATACTGTTGAGAAAACATTGACTGTCGATATCAGCAAATCAAAAGAAATCGATTATTCTTTCAATGAAGATAACGATGATCTTTATATGCGTGATATCGGTAATGATAAATCCAAAACCATTAAAGATAACAGCGATAATTCCTGGGTTGTGAAGAAAGTGTCTGATGTAGAAATCGACAAAACTTTCAAAAAATCATACAGCATGGATAAAGTACTCGCTGATTCGGAAATTGATGGTGAAGTGATTAGAAACGAAGTGACCTATGGCGGTGCTTGCTGTGATGGTAAAGCCGGTACTGTTGATGTTGAACACTATAACACTATGGTCAACTCGTTTAGTGATGCGTCTGGTATCAGCATTGCTGGTCAGAACGCAGGTAATAACTCTATGGTTCAGCAATCTACCAGCACCAACGCTACACTGTCTGGCTCTGCTAGTTACTAACCAAACCGGGCCGTCGCAAGGCGGCCCTTTCATTGTTTTTACCTATGGAGCCTTTCAATAGCCTTGAGAATCTCCGATAGATAAGAATGATTTCCTGCCTGACGACAATAAGAGCGGCGTCAGGTTAATAACAGCGAAGGGTGTGGTGATGAAAATAAAACTGGCAACCCTGGCATTGGCAGGATTAATGGTCAGCACAACCGTGAGTGCTCTGGACTATTTCCCAAGCCGAGGCGCATACAATGTAAAAGTGCAAAGTTATCAGGAGAAGCTCTTTGGTGATGTCATGCGCCAGCAGTACGACTTTAGTTGCGGCTCTGCGGCGGTGGCTTCACTGATGACCTATCACTACGGCATTGAGACCAATGAAAATACGGTATTCAAGTCGATGTTTGCAAATGGTGATCCTGAAAAAATAGAGAAACAGGGATTTTCCATGTTCGATATGAAGGCTTACATGCAGTCTGTTGGCCTGGATGCCAATGGTTATCGTCTTCCGCTTGAGAAATTTAAAACACTCGGGGTGCCCGCCATAACCATTGTCAATTTCGATGGCTATATGCACTTTGTGGTGATTAAAGGTATCAACAGTGAACAGATTATTCTGGGCGATCCGTCGCGTGGCACTATGGTGATGAAGCTCAGTGAATTTAAACCTTATTATCGCGGCTCGGTATTGCTGGTGAAAAATAAAGTGAAAGAGGGGCGCGAAAGTTTCATTACCCAAGAAAACTACAGTGTGTACAACCCTTCACCAGTATCTGATGCTGTCGCAAGGGACTCGCTGTCAACGTTCAGTATTACATTGCCGGGTACAAACGATTACTAAAAGGCAGAGGCTAGTATGAACAAGCTATCTTACTATGTTGTAGCAGCCACCCTGGGAGGTGCTGCTGTCATGGCAAATACTTCCGCGAACGCATTCACCAAGCCATCGAGTTTGTTGGTATTGAATGATTCGGGCATGATTGCCATGACACAATCGGAAATGTCTGCAATACGAGGG
Source organism: Photobacterium arenosum (assembly GCF_014841115.1). GTDB lineage: Bacteria > Pseudomonadota > Gammaproteobacteria > Enterobacterales > Vibrionaceae > Photobacterium > Photobacterium arenosum. The sequence continues at coordinate 449,567 of NZ_JACYTP010000001.1, read as the reverse complement.
GGGTTCTCGGCGGAAGGTTCGCTGATAAGCATCGGGCTGAGTATTATCACGGCCCTTAACGGCGAAGAGATATTACGCTCGCATATTGCCAATTTCACCATCAGCAACGGGATGCTCACCACTACCGCAGGGTCAGCCTATTCAAGTGGCGAAATGCTCACTTTGAAGCAGGTGGGGGATAACAACTCTTTTGAACGGCCCAGTTTATTGCCCAACAGCATCATGCAGGTGGTGCAAAACAGCCTGGATGGCAGCAATATTCGTATTGAGAGAAACATAGACATTGATGCTGATATTAACGGATACATCCAGCATAGTGTAATGAAAAGCCGACTTGAGAATGCGATTTTGCATACAGGGTATTGATAGTTGTTTCCTTCCAATTTGTGTTGTTAGTGTCAAGGTACAGCAGGCTGCTGTACCTTTTTTGTATGCAGTTTTATCCAGCCAGGTATACGATCGTAAAAAGTTCCAGAAATGCCTCGAATCTTAAATGGTTGAATATTGGCCTATTATGTTGTGAGAAGACGCTTATTAAGACAATTCTTACTATTGATACCGCGCGTATCAGTGGTTTCTTGCCTATATTTTCAATGAACATTAATAATAAATGTGCATTGAAATGAAGGTGACTTCTGATGGTAGGTCAATGTCAAAATAAAGCACTAAATGGCAGACTAGTGGCAATAGGATGTAACTACGAGCCTTGGATAGCGCTTCTCGAACAGTCAGGTTGGAAAACCCAGTGCTGTTATGATTTAAGAACGGTTGATTCAATCCTGGAAGAGTTCAGCCCATGTATTTGTATCGTTGATTTAAGCAATAATGATTTTAGCTTAAACAGCATATCTTTGAGGGCAAATAAAACCAAACAAGTGAGATGGATTGCTCTGATTAAAAAAGAGCAATTGAAAACAGATGCAATATGTCAGTTTATCAATAACTTTTGTGTCGACTATTTCACTGTACCCGTACCAGGCAGCCATCTGCTGGATACTGTTGGTCATCAGCTAGGCATGCTGGATATTGAATCCAGTTCCTGGCATGAGATTACCACCCAGCACGAGATGGGCTTGTTTGGTGAGTCAAAAACGATCAAACAATTACGTGACATGGTTCGTCGTGTGGCGTTAACAGAAGTTAACGTGTTTCTTACCGGGGAGAATGGCACGGGCAAAGAGCTGATAGCCAAGTCTGTTCATAACCTGTCCAAACGCAAACATGCCCCCTTTGTGACGATTAATTGCGGGGCACTCAGCAAAGATGATGAAAAGCTGAACTTCCTCAGGCATGTGTCAAAGCCTGATGAGGAAGGCACAGGCTTTAACGGCACCATTATGCTGGATAATGTGGAAGAGTTAACCAAAGAATTTCAGGAATTACTCTTGTCCTTCATTCAGGCTCCTGGCAATGATTCTCTGGACGGCGATTCAGCCTGCGATGTTCGCATTATTGCGGCAACCAGCGCAGATCTGGACGCCTTGGTAGCTAAAGGGGAATTCAGCAAAGAATTGTTTTATCGTCTGAATGTCTTCCACATAAAAGTACCGACCTTGCGAGAGCGTGGTTCTGACATTTTCTTGTTAGCAGAAACCTTTTTGCAGAAGTTTGCCAAGGAATACAGCACCATGGCATCGAGTTTCTCGGAAGACTCCAAGCAACTCTTGCTGCGCTACAGTTGGCCGGGCAATGTCCGTGAGCTGATTAATCAGGTCAAACGGGCAGCGTTGCTGGCGGAGGGGAACGAAGTAAGGGCTGAGCATTTTGATTTGCCCAGCAAGGCTAATTTCAAGCAAAGCTTGCGTAATATTAAGGATGAAGCAGAGAAAGACGTGTTGGTGGCGGTACTGGAAACACACCGGGGTCAGGTTGCTTCGGCAGCCAAAGATTTAGGTGTGTCACGTGCAACCATGTACCGGTTACTGAACAAGCACAATATTGTGCCTGATGTACGTCACTATAACTCGTCGTTTATGCGTGAATAATCCGTAAGCAGGAAGTGAAACACCCCGCACCAAAGTGCGGGGTGTTTGTTTATATACGGTTTGAACGAGATGAGTTCTTAGTGAGACAACAAAATGATTTCGTTGTGCTCATCTGAATCTGTATTGGTGTAGACACACTCTGGCTGGTCAACCATAAGCTCATCCATGGTTGGCACAACGAGTGTTGCCAGGTTGATACTGTCCATTTGTGTTCCTTACTGCTTATCGTTTACTACTAATCATGGTTTCTGTTTTTGTCTGCCAGAAACACTATGTGTTTGAGATGACATTAACATGACAATGCGGCGATGTGCAGAGTCGCTTGGCTATCATTGACTCTTGTTCACAAATTCGTCGCCTATAAATCAATCGCCCACAAATCAGCCCGAGACCTTAGTATCCGCTTTATTTAAAGGCCGGAGCCCGGCAGCAAAGGGATGTCCAGTACCAGCGGGCAGTGATCCGACAGCGTTAAGCGGCTGACATCTTTTTGGGAAAACGGATACTGATAGACCTTTCCCTGCCTGAGGACATCAGCAATGTCGGCAGACGCCACAAAGTGATCGATCAAAGCGGTGTATCGCCGGTATTCTGCCTTGCGTTTGGAGCGGTTCAGACGAACATAGCACGAGGCGTTCACGTCTTTTGTCAGCAGATGGACAGAATGACGATCTGAAGAAGGGGCGCTCAGGGAACGATACAACCAGTCACCGCTGTCTGCCATCCGGTGATTAAAGTCGCCACTGATCAAAAACGATTCTTTAGCTGCCAGACGTTGATCAATCCAGTTTTTCAGTACGCCAGCCTGATAGCTCAGGACACGGCAGGACGCAGACTGTCTGTTGATCTTGCTGGTGTAGCAGCCCGATTTTAAATGTACGCTCAGCAGATGTATGGGCGTGCCTGACTGAGGATGAACAATCACATACGTTCCGTAGCGAAGGCGGCCTTTTCTGGCTCGTTCGCCTGATTTGGGCGCGGTGCGGATATTCAGACTGGCGATATCTTGCGGGTCACTGACGGGCAGGGATTGCCGGATAGCAAAGCCAGTGTACTGATTGCCGTCTCTGAAGCTTTCGCTGGCTTTGCCGTGCCGGTCGGAAAGATACAGCGAGTACTGATCTTTGGGCAGGATTCGCTCAACGGCTTCCTTACTGTCTGCTTCCTGAAACGCAATAATGTCCGGTGAGACCCGGCGGATCACATCAGTAAAATAGGCATAATCGGCATCGGTGCGGGGTACCCGGGGCGTACCAAACCATTCCAGATTCCAGCTCATAACAGTCAGTGATTGCCGTTGTGGCTGTTCGCGGCCAAAAGAGGACTGGCTGTCTGATGCATAGCTGAATATACTGAAAAAACTGACACAGAGGATCAGGATGAACGTCATTCCAACGTCTGGCCGAATTCTGTTTACCCTTGTTAACCTTGCCGCCATCAGACGCTCTCCTGCACTGAAATGAAACACATATCAAAGTGTAACCGACATTTAAGCATTCCTGATTCAGATCAAAGCAAAGCTGCGGCATCTGTCGCTTAATGCACAACATATTGTGTCTTGTGCTAAAAACAGTGTGCTTATTTTGTGTTTGTGGGGTGTGTGGTGACAGTGAACAAGGACAGCGACAACAGGCTGGAAGCGATGTTGCAAGATATTCGCGGACTGATGGGGCAAACCCATGCTGAACTGCTGAATGAAAACGCGAATAAAGACAGCAGAGTCATTCCTACTCAGCGGGATTTATTGGCGGGGATAGTGGCAAAGCACTATGCTCGTCAATTTTTGTTGCCTCAGGATATTGCCGATGCGCACGACAGTGGCGATCTGCACTTTCATGATCTGGATTATGCCCCTTTCTTCCCCATGTTTAACTGCATGCTGATCGATCTTGAAACCATGCTGACCCAGGGTTTCAAGATGGGGAATGCCGATATCGCAACGCCTCGCTCTATCTTAACGGCAACAGCGGTGACTGCTCAGATCATCGCCCAGGTCGCCAGCCATATTTATGGCGGCACAACGGTGAACCGTATTGATGAAGTATTGGCACCCTATGTCACCAGAAGTTATCAAAAGCACCTGGACATTGCCCGGGAATGGGAGATCCCCGATGCCAGAGCATATGCCCGGCAGAGGACGGAAAAAGAATGCTTTGATGCCTTTCAGTCGCTGGAATATGAAGTGAATACCTTGCATACCGCTAATGGGCAGACGCCTTTTGTCACTTTTGGTTTTGGTCTTGGCACGTCCTGGGAATCACGTCTTATCCAGGAATCCATGCTGAAAAACCGCATTGCCGGCCTGGGAAAAAACAGAAAAACCGCCGTGTTCCCCAAACTGGTGTTTGCCATTAAAGACGGCATCAACCATAAACCGGAGGACGGCAATTATGATATCAAGCAGCTTGCGCTGGCGTGTGCGTCAAAACGCATGTACCCCGATATTCTGAATGTCGAACAGGTAGAATCGGTGACGGGCTCGTTCAAAACGCCCATGGGGTGCCGCAGTTTTCTGGATCGTTTTGAAGCCGATGGCAAGATCGTGCATGAAGGGCGGTGTAATCTGGGCGTCGTCAGCCTGAATTTACCGCGTATTGCGCTGGAAGCCCATGGTCAGGAAGAGGTCTTCTACCGGTTACTGTCAGTGCGGTTACAGCTCGCCAGAGACGCACTGGCGTACCGAATATCATCGTTAAACGGTGTGAAAGCCAAAGTGGCGCCCATTTTGTACATGGAAGGTGCCTGCGGCGTACGGCTTGGCCCTGAAGATGATGTCAGCGATTTATTTCGCCACGGCCGGGCATCAATTTCGCTGGGTTATATTGGCCTACATGAAACAGTCAATGCACTGTATGGCAGTGATGTGCATATTTTTGATAGCCAGAGCAGGCAGGAAAAAGCGCTGGCCATCGTTCGTTTTCTGCGACAAGCCGTGGACAGCTGGAAGCAGGAAACCGGTTACGGTTTCAGTTTGTATGCCACACCCAGTGAAAACCTGTGCAGCCGTTTTTGCGCGCTGGACAGAAAACAGTTCGGTGAAATTAAAGGGGTAACGGATAAAGGTTACTACACCAACAGTTTTCATCTGGATGTCGAAAAGAAAGTGAATCCTTACGACAAAATTGACTTTGAAATGGCTTACCCCGCAGTGTCCAGCGGGGGATTCATCTGCTACGGCGAGTATCCGAATCTGCAGCATAACCTGGAAGCGCTTGAGAATGTGTGGGATTACAGCTATGCCCGGGTACCTTATTACGGGACAAATACCCCTATCGATGAATGCTACGAGTGTGGCTTTTCGGGGGAGTTTTGCTGCACCAGCAAGGGGTTTACCTGCCCTGCATGCGGCAATGGAGAGCCTGCCAGAGTGTCTGTTATTCGACGGGTCTGCGGTTATCTTGGCAGCCCGGATGCCCGGCCTTTCAATACCGGAAAGCAGGAAGAAGTCCGTCGTCGTGTCAAACATATGTAACGCCGGGAGTGAGAGTGAACTTTCATCAATACTATAACTGCGATGTGGTCAACGGCCCGGGCACACGCTGTACCTTGTTTGTCTCAGGTTGTGAGCACCAGTGCCGGGGTTGCTATAACCAAGCGACCTGGCCGGTTAGCAGCGGCAGGTATTTCGATCAGCAAATGGAAGATGCCATCATCGCTGATTTGCAGGACACGCGTATTTTACGCCGGGGCTTGTCGCTGTCTGGTGGCGATCCGCTTCATCCGGCTAATCTGGTCAGCATCAGTCAATTAGTGAAACGGGTCAGACAGGAATGCCCGGATAAAGATATCTGGCTGTGGACCGGGTACCTGATGGAAAACCTGACCGCAGAGCAAAGGCGGGTGACATCTTATATTGACGTGATGATTGATGGCCCGTTTATTCAGGCATTACATCATGCGTCACTTATCTGGCGGGGCAGCAGCAACCAGCGGGTATTGCGCAAAGCCGGGCCGTCAGGTGTATGGGTAGAAATGAATAATTATCAACAGTTCGGATATTAACCCATTCAATTTTCATGGGTTTTACTGATAACTGCTAAAGTTATCCACTGTTTCTGTGTATAACTGTGGGAAAACATAGTGCATGAATAATACAGAGGTGGATAAACCCATGGTTAAAACACCGACCAGTGCTGGGCTTAGCGGGGAAATTTCGATACACTTCGCCACCCGATACAAACCAAGAACGACTCGAGTCCTGCTATGTCACGAACAATTATTTACACCTATAAGGATCAGGAAAAGCACATCAGTTTTTCCTACAGCCAGTTTCGCTCCATTCATGAGGCGGTTGCCGCCGCAGAAGGGATTGATTTAACAGGATATCTGAAAATGGAACAGCAGGTAGAAGCTGTGTCCAGCGGCGAGAAGGCAGTAAGAGATTTTCGTGACAGCCATTTCCGTAAGCTGGGGTTCGGCAAAATAACGCTGGCACCGAAACAACATCGCGGAATTGGTGAAAAATAATTTATCTTTTTGCTGTACGCAATTGCAGTAAGCGGTAAATCCACCAACCTGCCAGAGCGGCCAACAAATGCTTGATGCTGTGGCCGCTTATCCACCCTTCAGTCAGCATAAATATACCTGTGTCTTGCAGCTCCGCAATCTTGGCGAATCCATATGTCACCAGTGCCGCCAGATAATATCTGCTACCGGGGCGCCTTTCTTTATACAGCATCAGAATCAGTGGCAAATGCACAATGGGCAGCAACTGAATCAGAATATACGCACTTAAATCCGCTGCATCTCCCTGAGTGGTCGTCATCAAATACCAGTACACAACGGCAAGCAGCCCGTAGACATTCAATGGGAACAGCAATCGCTGTCCTAACCTCGGCGAAATGTACTCGCTTAAAACAATGCAATACAAGTTAACAAAAGCCAGGCTGATCGGAATGCGATCTAACATTAATCCGAACGGATCGGGCGAGAGATGGTAAAACGCTGAGCCAAGGCTGGTGGCTAACAGGGCCTGAAAAAACAGAAAATACGCGCTGGATATTTCAGGTTCGATAACCTGATCAGCCTGTCGCGACGGGATCTGGCTGAGTAGCCTGATACCCAGCAACCCGACCACGGCAAACGGCAGGTTGGACATGACGTTGGTGAAGTTGTTGATACCCAATCTCTGGTGGTTATCGGCATAATCGTAAAAACTGGCTGGCTGGGTAATCGGTGCCCAGTACAGGGTCACAACAATGAGCAACAGTGCCGACCCAATCAACAGCCCCGCTTTTCGTTGATCCGAACCAGGCATGACAGTCAATGGCTGCTACTTTTTCATCGCAATGAAAGTATGAATGTGCCATTGGCGCTTTTCGCCCGTCAGCTGCGAAGAGACTTCATGGCGTTGCTGCCAGGACACGACGTAGAACTGGCTGAACAGCCGCTCCAGCTCAGGCTTGCTGTGCGTCATTATCTTGTCTGAAAAGTCGGAATCATCACCATTCATGCCCAGAAAGTGACCACAGAAGATGCCCCCCGGATTGACGCACTGTACAATTTTCTGCCATACACCATAAAAATCGGCGCGCGGACAGAAGAACAAAGATGCACTGGCATTCACCAGATGGGCTTTAGGGAAGCGGTATTCGCTGAAAGAGCAGTGCTGCAGATCCAGTAGCGGGTTGGAGGCAGCAAGAGGGTGTGTGGATAACTGCCTCAGGCTCTCCAGATTACTGTCAAAGGCATACACGCGATAACGCTGTTCTAACAGATAGAAGGTATCTCTGCCATGGCCGCACCCGCAGTCAACCGCCACTTTCCCTCTGAGTCGCTCACCCAGTAATTGATGCGCTTCAACCAAGTGCGTACGGGGCGCTTGCAGAGAGGATGGAAAAAGATAGGTTTGCCAGTCTATTGTGGCCATGTATACCTCGATAATGCTCACTTCGTGGTCATTTCAAGTATAAGCGGTGCGTGCTGAAGCCAGCGTTCAATAGTTAGACACAGCGACAATCTCTGTTCATCCTCTGCTTGCGAATTCTCAGACCAGTAATCAATGGCCCCGGCAGACGGACAGAGGTAAAGCCGTTGTGCCGCATCAAGAATTTGATCTTACATTGCGCACAAACTTTGCTACTATTTGCGCCAACAAGCCCGCGAACCAGCGAGCCCCCACTCAAGAGAGAAATCATCATGACGAAATTAACTGCAGACGTACAGGCGAATGCTGAATTGTTCTTCACTGAGTCTAAAGAGACGCATGTGGTGTACGGCCTGTGTAATGAAGAAGGGGATTGGTTGTCAGTTGACTCAAGCGAGTTTGAAGAGTCGGAAGTCATGCCGTTCTGGTCCACTGAAGCGGATGCAAAATTTCATTGTGTGGAAGAATGGGCTGAATTTCAGCCATCTCAGCTGCCGTTAGACGTGTTTGTGCAGGACTGGATGATCACACTTTCTGAAGAAGGAGTACTGGTTGGTCTGAACTGGAACCAGGAACTGGAAGGTGCTGAAATGGAGCCGCAGGAAGTGGCTAAACAGTACCTGTAATCCCCTTCGAATATACAGTGAAAACCGCCGGCAGGCGGTTTTTTTGGCGCTATTTTTTATAAAAGCAGGCGATTTATGGATTCAAAACGTTATCAGGCCGGGCTGGCGAGGCTCAACGAACTCGACCCGGATGCAGAGCAGCATTTGAAGGAAACCTTTCAGGCAATTTGTCCAGAGCTGGCCGATTTTATTATCAGCTTTCCGTTTGGTGACGTGCTTTCCAGAGACGGGCTGGATTTCCAGACCCGCGAGCTGGCGACCATTTCGGCGTTAACGGCGATGGGCAACTGCCAGCCGCAACTGGCCAGTCATATCAAAGGGGCACTCCATATTGGCTGCCAGCCTCAGCAGATTGTCGAAGTGATATTGCAGATGGCCGTCTATGCCGGTTTTCCGGCCGCGATTAACGGCATGACAGTGGCAAAAAGCGTGTTTCAGGAGTCAGGCATCATTCACACTGAGCTGAGCGACTAAGCAGAAGCAGCCTGAAGCCAGTTTGAATTCGCTCATTGTAAGATCATGTTTTTAAAGATAATGAAATCGAAGCGTCATTAAGATTACGCCCAGTTGTAACACTATGCGCTCAGTATGTGTGCCCGTTCATACATAAAAACTGATAATGCACTTAACTGGGGAAGTCTGATGAGCAAGGCAACATTTGATCCAACATGTTATAACAAAAGTGGCAATGAAACGTTTCAACAGGTGCTTGATAAGCACCTTTCCCGCCGTACCGCACTGAAAAGCACGCTTGGTCTGGGTGCACTGACTGCCTTGAGCACTTTTGGTCTGGCCGGCTGTGGCAGCGACAGTAACTCTGGTAAATCTAACGGCGGCTCGGGGACAAATCCTGAAGTGCCAAACCGAAGCACAGCCGTGCTGAATTTTGATTCCATTCCCGGCTCTTTACTGGACGCCGTAGCAGTACCGGCCGGTTATTCCGCCCAGGTGTTGGTGCCCTGGGGCACACCTCTGAATAATAAAGCCAGCGCCTGGGATAACACAGGCAATAACTCAGCAGAGGACCAGGCAAACGCGATGGGGATGCATCATGACGGCATGCACTTTTTCCCGCTTAACGACGCCGCCGATGACGGTTTACTGTGTATCAACCATGAGTACATCGATTCGAATGCGCTGCACCCTCACGGCCCGAGTAAAGATTCTGGCACCAATCTGCGCACCAGTGTTGAAGAAATCCGCAAAGAGATCAACGCTCACGGCGTCAGTGTGGTTCGCGTAAAATTGAATGGGAATCAGTGGGCGATTGTCGATAACGATCCGCTTAACCGACGTTTTACGGCGGCTACTGTGATGGATATGGCAGGCCCGCTGGCGTACACCTCTTACCTCGAAACCCGCTTTTCACCCGATGGCAGCCAGACCCGTGGCACACTGAACAACTGCGGTAACGGCTATACCCCCTGGGGCACCTATCTGACGTGTGAAGAGAACTGGCCGGGTTATTTTGTCAATAAAGGTACCAAGACCGAAGAGCAGAATCGCATCGGTGTATCAGGCTCGGCTACACGTTATGGCTGGGATGATCTGGCCGGTGATGCCGATGAGCGCCTTGATGAATTCACGCGTTTTAATGTTACGCCAACCGCAGCAAGTGCCGCCGCCGATTACCGCAACGAAGCCAATGGCTTTGGTTATATCGTTGAAATCGATCCGTACAGCCAGAATGCCCGTGCGGTAAAACGTACCGCTTTGGGCCGTTTCCGTCATGAAGGCTGCGCCTTCGGCAAGCTGGAGGAAGGAAAGCCGATTGTTTTTTACTCGGGGCATGACTCTAAATTCGAATACATCTATAAATTTGTCTCTGACGCGGTATGGGACCCGGCAGATGCCAATCCGTCAAACCGCCGCGTTGCGGGCGATAAGTATATGGATCACGGCACCCTGTATGTGGCGAAGTTTTCAGAAGACGGTGCAGGTAGCTGGTTACCACTGACGATGAACAGCCCGACTACAGGCGGTGGTGTGCTCGGCGATACGTTCGATTCATTGGCCGCTATTTTGCTCAATACCGCCGGGGCGGCTGATCTTGTGGGTGCAACGCCAATGGATAGACCGGAATGGGCTTCGATAGATCCCTTCACCGGTACTGTGTATATGACGCTGACCAACAATTCGAGCCGCACAGAAGCCAACGTCGCAAACCCGCGCCTGAACAACTACTTTGGTCATATTATCCGCTGGGACGAAGGCAGCGATATGACCTCGTTCAGCTGGGACATTTTCCTGTTTGGCTCACCCGCCAGTGCAGACGCCGACACTAATCTGTCTGGCCTGACTGATCTCAATATGTTTGCCAGCCCGGATGGCCTGGCATTTGATGAGCGCGGTATCCTGTGGGTGCAGACGGATAACGGCGCGGCGGATGTCACCAGTTACACCAACGATCAGATGCTGGCGATTGTACCCTCAGCTATGGTGGACAGTCAGGGTCAGCAGCAAGCGGTCACCGGCGCAAACCAAAGCCAGCTGAAACGTTTTTTTGTCGGCCCTAACGGTTGTGAAGTGACGGGCTTTGCTATCAGTCCTGACTATAAGTCTGTCTTTATTAATATTCAGCATCCGGACAATTGGCCGTATTCTGATAACGCGACGACAGAAACCCCGTCGGGCCAGACGGTTCGCCCTCGTGCCGCCACTGTAGTGATTCGTCGTAATGATGGCGGAGAGATTGGCATTTGATGTCACGGTGTCCTAACCCTTTATCAACCCGCAGTCTGACTGCGGGTTTTTCGTTGTGATTTCCTTTGATATCTTTCTTTCAATCTCTTCCCTTCGATACATTTTTTCGCGACTTTCCCTGACGAAGATTCCATTAAAATTCACCCTGATGCATAATAGATCTCTGATTTTTAAAGGATGTTTTGAAGCGTCTTCCAGGTTGGCCGGGGTCACCGTCAGGATTGATAGCGAATGAGAAATGAAGGTGTGAAGGTTGTTCTGCTGCTTGTTATGACTGTGGTATCTGTCGCTGTTAAGGCTGCGCCATCACAGCCGCCGGGATGTGTGATCCTGTTGCATGGTCTTGCCAGAACAGCAAACGCGATGGATACCATGACAATGGCACTGGAGCTGGCAGGGTATCAGACTGTGAATATGGATTACCCGTCGACAACGGCAAGTATTGAGTCCCTTGCGGCGTCCGTCATTCCAGCAGCTCTGTCTCAGTGCCAGCACATTGAACCGGTTCATTTTGTTACACACTCAATGGGCGGCATCTTAGTCCGGCAGTATCTGTCGGCAAATCGCATAGCAGGCCTTGGCAGGGTCGTGATGCTCGCTCCGCCTAACAAAGGCAGTGAAATTGTGGATGCCATGCGTGATTTAACACTGTATCAGTGGATTTACGGCCCGGCGGGACAACAGTTGGGCACGGATAAGGTCAGTGTGCCTAATACGCTCGGACCAGTTCAGTTTGAGCTGGGCGTGATTGCCGGCAATTACAGTATCAGCCTGCTGACCTCCTGGCTGTTGCCTTTGCCTCATGACGGTAAAGTGTCGGTCGTCAGTACCCAGGTCGAGGGGATGAAATCGCATCTGGTCCTGCCGGTCAGCCATACCTTTATCATGAACAATCATGAAGTTATTGCTCAGACCATGGCATTTTTACGTCAGGGCCGCTTTATAGATAATCATTAAAAGATTCAAGGATCGCCCGCATGTTTGTACTACCTACACCACGGTTAGCCTTAACGGATTTCCTGCCGTCAGATACAGATGCGTATCTGGCGATGGCACAAGATGAAAAGTATCAGCGTTTTTACAGTGAACAAGATTGCAATGAGAAGGCTATGCGTGATCTGGTCACTCTGTTTGTTGAGCAGGCCAGAGAACGCCCCCGGGCAAAATATCAGTTAGCGATCCGTCTGGCACAAGGCAAGGAGCCAGTGTCTCCTTTGATCGGTACTGCGGGATTACGCATAGATAACAGCGGTGATGCGTCGGTTGGCTGCGGTTTGCTGCGAGCCTGTCATGGGCAGGGCATTGCTGAAGAAGCAATGATAGGGTTAGTCAACTTTGGTTTTGAAGATTTAGGTCTTCACCGAGTGTATGCAGAAACGTTGGCGGCCAATAAAGCGGCAATAGCACTTTGTCGTCGTCTTGGTATGATCGAAACCGAAAGGCTGCATTCCCACCGTTACTTTAAAGGGCGCTGGTGGGACGCTGTCACTATGGAAATGGATCTTCACCGCTGGAAAAAAACGGGGCTGTCTTTCGCTGCACCCGGATGTGGAAATAGCCTCACCTGAGCGGATTGTGCCAGGTGAGGTCTGTATGTTCAGGCTGAGGTTCAGTTTGCCTGAGAGAGGTTGTTATGAAAAAAGTGATGCAAGTCGTTGCTGCTCTGGCCATACTGCTGGCTGTTTTCTGGGCAGGTATGCAATTTGAACGTTTTCGCTATGAAGATGTGTGTTTGGATATGGGCGGCGGCAGAAACCCGGGTGATTTCCCGATCTGCGTGATTCAGACTCCTTGATCACGCTTGTCTAGAGACAGTATTTAGCAGGTAAAAGAGTATTTTGATTGTAGGGTAACTAATATGGATGTGATTGAGATTCAGGACGTTTCACCTTTTAAGGCGCAGTTAATTCCGCTGTTGCAAAACTGCGTGGATGACGGTGCTTCAATAGGTTTTTTGCCACCGTTAAGCGATGAGGAAGCCGAGGCTTACTGGCTTGGGGTGGCGAATGACATAGGTGACGGGCGTAAATTGTTTGTCGCCTGTGAAGGGGATGCAGTCATTGGCACAGTGCAGCTTGCTTTGACGTCAAAACGTAACGGGTGCCACAGGGCTGAAGTGGAAAAACTGATGGTTAACACGGCTGCCCGCGGCAAAGGGGTAGGAAAAGCATTGATGACCACAGCTGAATTATGCTGTCAGCAATTGCAGCGCAGCCTGATTGTGCTGGATACCCGGGAAGGGGATGTTGCTTCATCCCTCTATCGTAAGCTGGGCTATACAGAAGCGGGAAGAATCCCTGATTTTGCCCTGAGTGCGTCAGGTCAGTTCGATGCAACGGTATTTTTTTATAAACAATTAACGTGTTAAAACCTTGTGGGCTTTAATGCTACAGGCAGCACCGGGAGTGGGTATAACGCTGTCGGTCTGTTGCTGAGCAGCCTTTAACTCTTTGACAGCGAGCGTTTTCTTGCCTGAAAACGGTTCAGGGAATTTGCCTCGAAGGCTTGTTCTGGCCGCAGAGACAGGCATTGTTGATGAACAGCCAAAAAATGTTTACCCCTCCTGATTACCTGTGTTGCAACGAGTAGCCAATGGCATTCAGCTAAGACAAGATGATATATTTTGCCTTAGCTGAATGAGAAGTTGTTGAATCGTAGGATCGGTCACTATGCTAGCACCAGAGAACCCCAGAAACGAAGTTGAGCGTTTGCAATGCTTGCGTTCCTTGTCTTTGCTGGATACGGATCGGGAAGAAAGGTTCGACCGGATAACGCGTCTTGCCAGGCGGCTTTTCAATGTGCCGGTTGCAACAGTGACGCTGGTTGGTGATGACAGACAGTGGTTTAAATCCTGCTGCGGTGCTGAACTGATAGAAACCAGCCGGGAAGTGTCATTTTGCGGACACGCAATCCTGGCTGATGGCCCTTTTATTGTTTCTGATGCATCTCAGGACAAACGGTTTCATGATAACCCTTTGGTTTCCGGCCCTCCCCATATCCGCTTTTATGCGGGTGTCTCTTTGGTTTACGACAATAAATACAAGCTGGGCACCTTGTGTATCTTCGACCATCAGCCCCACTCGATGAGCAAAGATGAAATCAGGGATCTGGTTGATCTGGCCAAGATGGCCGAGCAGGAGTTGTCTGCCCTGCATGATGCAACCATTGATGAATTGACTCAGATATCCAACCGCCGCGGTTTCATCAAACTGGCGACCAAGAGCCTGGAAAACAGCCATCTTCATGGCACGCCGTTTTCACTGGCATTTTTCGATCTCAATAAATTCAAAGACATTAATGATCAATTTGGCCACCAGGCCGGTGATAATGCGCTGAAAGATTTTGCCTTGCTGATCAGCCAGAGTTTTCGCTATTCCGATTTATTTGCCAGAGTTGGCGGGGATGAGTTTGTCGTACTGTATTCAGGGATAACGGAAGAGGAAACGCGGCAGACTATAGAGCGTTTTCAAAAGACGGTCGATGTGTTCAATACCCGGCAAAACCGCCCGTATCAGTTATCTTTCAGTGCCGGCGTCTACAGCTTGCCGGCAGGTAAAGTGATGAACCTGGACGAGATTCTGGCGAAAGCGGACTCAAGAATGTATCTCAGTAAAATGCAATCCTGATGGCTTTAAAACACCCTCCAGCTGCTGAGGCTGGAGGGTGTTGTGTCCTATAATAATTATTTTTTCAATGTTTTTGGTGCAGCACTGCGGCTACGGATCGCTTTTTGTAATCGCATCCGGCGCTCTGCAGCAGATTGATCCGGATTATTGGTACGGCCTTTGCGATCACGGTATGAGGCTTTGGTGTTCAGTTTCTCAATCAGTGCGTCACGTTTAGCAGGCTCATAACCTTCAAGAATGACCCGGCGAATGCGTTGCTTGATGAGTTTTTCAACTTGCAGCAAGGTCAGTTCTTCTTCGCGGCTGACAAAGGAAATGGCATGGCCTTGCTGACCGGCACGACCGGTACGGCCAATGCGGTGTACATAATCTTCGGCAAGAAATGGCATGTCATAGTTCACAACATGCGGTAAGCCTTGAATATCCAGTCCGCGTGCAGCAACTTCCGTCGCAACCATCACCCGGGCTTTCCCTGTCGTAAACTCTTCCAGCGCACGGCGACGCGCACTTTGTGCTTTATCACCATGACAAAGAACGGCTTTGATACCGTCGAGTTTCAGCTCTGTCACCAGGTCATTGGCGGTTTCTTTGTAATTCACAAACACCAGTACCTGCTGCCAGTTCTTTTTACCAATCAGCTCAGAAAGCAGCTCGCGTTTGCGATCTTCATCAACAGGGTAAACCACATGCGCCACGGTTTCTGCCGTGGAGTTTTCAGGTGTGACAGAAATACGCTTTGGCTTATTTGTGATGTCGCCAGCCAGTTTGTTCATCAGGCTGGAGAATGTGGCAGAGAACAGCATGGTTTGCGGATGGCCCTGAATGCCACTCATAATAGTGCGGATATCGCTAATGAAGCCCATGTCTAACATACGGTCAGCTTCGTCAAACACCAGAAATTCCAGGTTCGTTAACGACAGATTACCTAAATCCAGGTGCTCAATTAAGCGGCCTGGTGTTGCAACCAGAATGTCGACGCCACTTTCAAGCTGCTTTTCCTGACTCGACATTTTCTTTCCGCCGAAAACAGCAGCAACACGTAATTCCAGATACTGGCTGTAATCTGAAATATTACGTGCAATCTGCTCTGCCAGTTCACGTGTCGGCGCCAGGATCAGCGCGCGCGTCGTATAACTTTTTCTCGGCTTGGGGGTGTCGGCAATTTTCTGAATGATCGGCAGCGAAAAAGCGGCTGTTTTGCCCGTACCAGTCTGGGCATTTGCCACAATGTCCTCACCACGACGAGCAGCAGGTATCGCTTTTTGCTGAATGGGCGTCATTTTTTCATAACCACATTCATCCAAAGCGCGAACAATTTCCGGAGCAAAATTTTGTGAAGCAAATGACATGTTACATTCCTACAGACGGTATACCGAACGAAACGCTAAGCTGAGGATTCCGTTTGGTATGACTGACCAAAACCACGGATTATAGAGCAATAATCATAGCCTGTGGCAGATGATTTGAGCTTTAGCTGAAAAATTACGCAATAAAGGCGGATATCCGGCCTGAAATAAGCCCGGCTTATTTCAGGAAAGAGGAGAGAGCAGAAGTGGCGGGTTGTCAGTAATAATGATATCGACGCCCCACTGGTAAAATTGTGCAACCAGTTCCGGTTTATTCATGGTCCAGATATGAAGATCCAACCCGGCCTGTTTGATCGTGCTCGCCAGTGTTTCGTTCAGTAACCGATAGTCCATATGGACACTGAACAGTTCAAGTTTCTCTGACAATCCCATCAGATCTTCCGGCACGCTGTCGCAGATCAACCCTCGGCGGATATGAGGCATCACCTGCTGGCAACAGGCGACAGCGTTAACGGAAAAGCTCGACAATATCAGCGATTCCGCAGGGAAACCATTGGCCGCAATGGTGTCTGCAACCTTACTGATCAGTTGCTCGGTGTCTGCTTCATCATGAATCTTGATTTCCAGATTGAGCTTAAGTTGGTATGCACGGCAGGCAGTGAGTGCTTCTTCCAGCGTCAGAATGCGTTCATTGGTAAAGTTGGTGCTAAACCAGCTACCGGCGTCAAGTGCTTTCAATTCAGCCAGATTCAGTTCACGTACATAACCCCGTCCGTTGGTGCAGCGGTTCACTTTTTTGTCGTGAAATATTACCGGGATAAAATCCGCACAGAGTTGGGTATCCATTTCAACCCACTGAATCTGATGTTTAGCGGCTTCCTGCAAGCCTGCCAGGGTGTTTTCAGGAGCCAGTGCAGCGGCTCCGCGATGTCCGGAAATCATGTGTGATCAGTACCATCAAGAAAAATGAGACAGGTAACGACTGTATCTGATATGCCTCAGGATTATAACAGTTCAATGACGGTAAACGTCCAGGTATTGTTCAGCGATTCGTTGTCGCTGCCCCCACATAGCTGCCGAGTTTGATGAAATAGTGTTTGCTGCAACGGCTGCACTGGAACTTATGACTATTTTTGTTAATGATTTTATCTAACATCGTTCGGCGAATACGCAGAGGAACACTCTTGCTTTTGCAATGTGGACACATAATCGTGCTTTTTTTCTATGAAATCGTGGGCGTATTGTATTCGACAAGTTAATCAATTCAGTGATTTACGTCACAAATCACTATTGCATATGCGGCAGGGTGTAATGCATAAGTTGAATATTGCCTAAATGTCAGTCAAATGAAGGTGAAATCTTGCTTTTGTGTTCGGAGAAGAAAAATGAAAGCTCGGAATGAGTGTGTTACCATTCGCCGACTTTTAACCGTGTAGCTGATGCCGCCACCTTAATAACTGAGGGATGCAGCGACTTTCCGCTTCGCACGATGACGATAGATTGATGAGGAATTTAGTATGAAACTGACTGTGCTGGATCAGGCATTGTTTGACCACTTGTATCGTGACATTAGAGAGTTTCGTACTACGTTTGATCTGGACATTGAGAATCCATCGACGCTGAATGAGCAAATGGACCAGTTACATACCTCGCTGGCAGTAGAAGAACTGACAGAACTGGCGGAAGCTGATTCTCTGGTTGAGCAGGCCGATGCCATTGTCGACACTGTTTATGTGCTGATGGGACGGTTGGTGCACCTGGGTGACAGCAAGGTTCAGGGCAACTTGGGTATCAGTTATATGATTGACCTGTTACTGCAAATTGCCAAACGACTCAATATCGATTTCGTTCCCTGCTGGGACGAAGTGCATGCCAGCAATATGAGCAAGGTGTGCCGTAACGAGCAGGAATTTTCGGAAACACAGGCGTTTTATGCCAAGCAGGGCGTAGAGATTACAGGTAACCAGAAAGGCGATTACATCATTGCTAAATGTGCCAAAGATGTTGAGTTGGAAGACAAAGTCATACGCAAAGGGAAAGTCCTGAAATCTGTGTATTATCGTCCCGCCGATCTGGTGACATTAGTAACTAACTAATTTCTGAGTTTCATCATCGCTTGATCCCTGCCACATAGGCGGGGATTTTTCCGACTACTTTCACTCACTGTCTTCGTACTGACGTACCAGCCCTTTACACTTTTCTTTTTTCTGACGAATTGCTGATTATGCCCCGATCTAATGCCACTGATTCCACCCATGCAGGTTCGCTGTCGCGACAGCTGTTTTCTATGACCTGGCCGATGATGTTCGGTGTACTTTCGTTGATGAGCTTTCAACTGGTCGACAGTGCCTTTATCGGACAATTGGGTGTGTTGCCTCTTGCTGCCCAGGGCTTCACGCTACCGATACAGATGATCATTATCGGTCTTCAGGTTGGACTGGGTATTGCCACGACGGCGGTGATCTCACGGGTGCTCGGCAGTGGTGACGAGCGGCGTGCCAAGCAGTTAGGTGGACTGGTTGTTCTGACCGGTGCTCTGATAGTCGTTGTTGTCGGGATTGCCATCTGGTTATTGAGAGGACCAATCCTTTCATTGCTGAGCGCGCCGGATAACGTCCGGCCACTCATTGATGCTTATTGGCCGTACTGGCTGTGCAGTGCCTGGCTGGGTGCCATGGTCTATTTTGCCTACAGTTTGTGCCGGGCCAATGGCAATACAGTGCTACCCGGTATCATGATGGTGGTAACCAGCGTGCTGAACATGGTGTTGGATCCGCTCTTTATTTTCACGCTGGATCTGGGGCTTGTCGGTGCTGCAATGGCAACCATAGTGGCATTTGCCATCGGCATGCTGGTGATGTTTCCTGTTGTTATCAAACGGCATTGGATGTCGTTGAACTGGCAGGGCCTGCATGTCATGGCATCGATAAAAGAGCTCCTGAACATTATGGCGCCCGCCATGCTCAGCCAGCTGATGCCGCCGCTGGCTTCCATGCTGGCAACAAAACTGGTTGCCGGCTTCGGTGCTGCTGCCGTCGCTGCCTGGGCGTTAGGATCCAGACTGGAATTTTTCTCTATTGTGGTAGTGCTGGCGCTCACTATGTCTATGCCGCCTATGGTGGGCCGTTGTCTGGGACAAAAAGACATGGCATCAATCACGGCATTAATCCGGCTGGCGGTGAAATTTATCATGGTCTGGCAGTTTGCGATCGCTGCGATTTTGCTGATGTTGTCTGTATGGCTGCCGTCCGTGTTAAGCAGCGATCCATCCGTCAGCCAGCTTCTTTCTGTTCATCTTCGCTGGGTGCCCGTCAGCCTTGGCCCGCTTGGGGTGTGTATGCTGATGGTTTCGGTGAGTAATGCGCTGGGGATGCCGATGCGGGCATTGGTGATTTCCTGTTTAAGGTTATTTGCCTGTTTTCTTCCGTTGATCTGGCTGGGCGCGCACTTTGGCGGAATAAAAGGCCTGTTTATCGGGGCGATGTTTGGTAATCTTGCCGCCGGATTGATGGCCTGGCTGTGTTTCCAGCAAGGCATGCATAAAGTGGTCGCGAAATTCACACCTGCGACTATGGCAGAGCAGAATTAATACCAATCTGGATAAGTCAGTGTTCAATCAATGCGCAGGAAAAATCGCTCAGAACAAGGTATGGCGTGCAGCTCGCGAGCGGTTCTAACGACAAAATCCATAACGCAGTGGTTATCAGTTTTAACCAGCAAGAATGATCAAAGACTTATGTAGGTTGGTATAAGTACAAAAGAAGACTTGGAGAAACAATGAACCGTATTTCCCCGCAGCAAAGGCATCGATTTAAGAGCATCAGTTATCAGGACATTGGGCAGGGTCCGGTGATCCTTCTGGGCCATGCTTACCTGTGGGACAGCACTATGTGGCAACATCAGACAGCAGCGCTCAGTCAGCATTTTCGTTGTATCGTGCCGGACTTCTGGGGGCACGGCGAATCTGATGCCGCGCCGTCCGCCAGCGCAACACTGGCTGATTATGCCAGTTTGATCAATGAATTACTGGAACACCTTGGCCTGGATCAAGTGGGTGTTGTTGGTCATTCGCTGGGTGGAAGCTGGGCGATTGAACTGGGTGTGCTTGCCCCTGCTAAAGTGAAAGCTCTGGCGCTGCTGGACAGCTTTGCCGGATTAGAGCCTGAAGTGGTTAACCTGAAATATCAGGCGCTGTTACGTGAGGCTGAATCTGCTCAGTGTTTCAGCCAGGCATTTATCGATTTCTTTACCCCTTTGCAGTTCGGCCAGAATGCAGAACGGCGTCAGCCTGAACTGGCTGCGCAGTTTCGTACCCGTTTAGCGCAATATCAGGGCGGTGCGGTCAGTGCGCTGACCCAGGCCGGGCGTATGTGGTTTGGTCGCCGTGACAGTTTTGAAGATGCAGAAAACTTTGCTCTCCCATGCCTGCTGCTAGTGGGGGTGCAAGACAGAGTTCGTTCTGTGCTGGAATCGCACCTGATGCTGGATGGTGTGACAGGAAGCCGTCTTGAGCTGATTGCAGAGGCGGGCCATTTAACACCCCTGGAGCAACCGGAAGAAGTCACAGGCCATTTGCTGCCATTTTTCCGGCACACCATGGAATGACATTAGAATAATTGAGGGAATAAGATGCTAGGGATTGTGATCAGACTTTTTCCGCTGTGGGCTGTGCTGCTATCCGGTTATGCCTATGTGCAACCGGCTTTTTTTGTTGAGTTGAAAGCCGCTATCGTACCTTTGCTGACATTTGTGATGTTAACAATGGGGCTGACGCTGAAAATGACGGATTTTCTGGCGGCAGTACAGAACAAACGAGCGGTGAGTGTCGGTGTACTGCTACAGTTTACCGTCATGCCTCTGGTGGCCATAGTGCTCAGTCTGGCATTGGGGTTTAACCCTGAGCAAACCGTTGGTATGGTGTTGGTGGGCAGCGTTGCCGGTGGTACGGCATCTAATGTGATTTGCTATCTCGCCAAAGGGGATGTTGCGTTATCCATTACCATGACGGCAATGTCGACCTTACTCGGCGTGTTTCTGACACCGCTGCTGACCGGCTCCCTGGCGGGGCTGAGTGTCGAAGTCCCTATGATGGCGATGCTCTCCAGTCTGGTAAAAATGGTCTTGCTACCTGTGCTGGGCGGGGTGCTGATTAATCATTTTGTTGCAGGCTTCACGCGTCGGCTTGCCCCTGTTTTGCCTTTGCTGTCTGTGGTTGCCATTGTCATTATCATTGCGATTGTCGTGGCGCTCAATGCTGAAAGCCTGACGCAAATCGGGCCGGTGATCGCGCTGGCGGTTATTCTTCATAATGGTATTGGCCTGGCTGCTGGGTATTTTTCCTGCCGTCTGTTGGGATTCAATGAGACAGTCTGCCGTACCATTGCCATTGAAGTTGGCCTGCAAAATTCCGGTCTGGCGACGGCGCTGGCGATGAAATTCTTTTCCCCGGTTGCGGCGATACCCGGTACGCTGTTTTCAATCTGGCATAACATTTCAGGTTCAATGCTGGCGGCGTACTGGTCTAAAAAAAACCCGGCTCAAAGTGTGGATCCGTTAGCAAGCTGAACCGACAGGGAAGAGTAAAAAGCAGTCAGTTATCATCACTGGCTGCTTTTTTCATTAAGCTGCCTTTCTGACTTAATCTGACACAACGCCAAAATAGTTCGTTACAGTGTCACTGATATTCAACGAGAGAAGACATGCAATCAACAGTTCGTGCCCTGATGGTTCAGGGGACTACATCTGATGCAGGAAAAAGTGTGCTGGTTGCCGGATTGTGTCGGGTGCTGGCAAGAAAAGGCATTCAGGTCGCGCCGTTCAAACCGCAAAACATGGCACTGAACAGTGCGGTTACCGCTGATGGCGGTGAGATTGGTCGCGCTCAGGCAGTTCAGGCTTTCGCCTGCGGTATTGAGCCAACAGTAGATATGAACCCGGTATTGCTCAAACCGAACACGGACACTGCCGCCCAGGTGATCGTGCAGGGCAGGGCTGTCGAGGACATGGATGCCATTGGCTTTCAGGGTTACAAGCAATTTGTGTTGCCTTCAATTCTGGCATCTTTCGCCCGCCTGCAGCAGCGCTACGACACTGTGGTGATTGAAGGGGCCGGTAGTCCGGCTGAAGTCAATCTGCGCGAAAACGATGTCGCCAATATGGGCTTTGCCGAACCTGCCGATGTGCCGGTTATCATTGTGGCCGACATAGATCGCGGCGGTGTTTTTGCGCATCTGTACGGCACGCTTGCCTTATTGTCTGAGTCGGAGCAGGCCAGAGTAAAAGGCTTTGTCATTAACCGATTTCGCGGCGATATCACCTTATTGCAATCCGGGCTTGACTGGCTGGAGCAGAAAACAGGCAAACCTGTACTGGGTGTATTGCCGTATCTGCATGGCCTGATGCTCGAAGCGGAAGATGCGATTTCTGTTCAACAGGTGGAAAAAGTAGACAAACCCTTGCAGGTTGCGGTGCCTGTATTAACCCGAATCAGTAATCACACCGATTTCGATGCATTGCGGATGCATCCTCAGGTCAATGTTCACCTGACAGGTAAAGGGGAGCCATTGCCTGCTGCCGATCTGATTATTCTGCCCGGTAGCAAAAGCGTGCGCAGCGATTTAGCTTACCTGCGTGAACAGGGCTGGGATAAGCAGATTGCCCGGCACCTTCGCCTTGGCGGCAAGGTCATGGGTATTTGCGGCGGTTACCAGATGCTGGGCGAATGGGTATCCGATCCGCATGGCCTGGAAGGGGAACCGGGTCAAAGTCCGGGTTTAGGTTACTTGCCAATTACGACGGTTTTGGAGCCCGAAAAGCAGCTTAAACGCTCTCAGGGCACATTACGTCTGCCAGGCATGCCGTCGGTTGAGGTCAGTGGTTACGAAATTCACGCCGGGGTGACATCGGGTGTGACGCTGGACTCAGCACCGGTTCATTTGCACACAGACAGCGGGAATCTTGCTGATGGTGCAATCGGTGTTGATGATCAGGTGTTCGGTACTTATTTACACGGCGTGTTTGATAAACCCTCAGCCTGCAGCGCTATTCTGAGCTGGGCCGGTTTATCGGACTGCCAGACGCCAGACATGGAACAAATCAAAGCGGAAAACATTGAACGGCTGGCTGATGAAATCGAAAAGCATCTCGATCTGGCTGCGCTTTGGCCTGAATGGAAGCATTTGTTTCAAAAGGTATAATTTTTTCTGGTAACTCAATCTGCTGCCTAATAATTAATAGGCAGAGTATTTTAAGGTGATACAGGAAAAATGCCTGTAAATATCGTCTTACAGGTCTGTGTTGGCGAATGGCATGAAAATCAGGCTGAAAGTATAAGAATAGCGTTTGTCATTCATTTTCAATTAGCGTTTGCACATACAGGATGAAGGCGATAAGTTAAATGCCTGTTGGAGTAGATGATCGGCCTGGTACTGACCATATCAGGCCACGATATGTAATTGGAAGTAAGCAGTATGCACAAAACAGACGACGTAAGAATTAAAGAAATTAAAGAATTATTGCCGCCGGTAGCCGTGCTGGAAAAGTTTCCGGCCACTGAAAACGCATCTGAAACTGTCTATGAAGCGCGTAAAGCCATTCATAACATTTTAAATGATGAAGATGATCGCTTGCTGGTAGTGGTTGGCCCTTGCTCCATTCACGATACGAAAGCGGCTATTGAGTATGGAGCCCGCCTGAAAACATTGCGTGACGAACTGAAAGATCGTCTGGAAATTGTTATGCGTGTCTACTTTGAAAAGCCACGTACTACAGTTGGCTGGAAAGGTTTGATTAACGACCCGTATATGGATGACAGCTTTCAGTTAAATGACGGCTTGCGTATGGGTCGTAAACTGCTGCTGGATTTGACCGATATGGGCATGCCGACAGCCGGTGAATTCCTGGACATGATCACACCACAGTACATGGGTGATCTCATCAGTTGGGGCGCAATCGGTGCGCGTACCACTGAGTCCCAGGTTCACCGTGAACTGGCCTCTGGTTTGTCTTGTCCGGTGGGATTTAAAAACGGTACAGACGGCAATATCAAAATTGCCACTGATGCTATCGGTTCCGCCAGTGCGCCACACCATTTCCTTTCCGTAACCAAGTTCGGTCATTCCGCGATTGTATCAACGGCGGGTAATGAAGACTGCCATATCATTCTGCGTGGCGGTAAAGAGCCGAATTATAGCGCGGAGCATGTGAATGCTGTGGTTGATCAACTCGAAAATGCGGGTCATCGTCAGAAAGTGATGATCGACTTCAGCCACGCCAACAGCCTGAAGCAGTATAAGCGCCAGGTTCTGGTTGCTGAAGATGTGGGTCAGCAGATTGCCAGCGGTAACAAAGCTATCTTCGGGGTGATGATTGAAAGTCATCTGGTTGAAGGTCGTCAGGATATTGTCGATGGCAAGGTTGCTACTTACGGCCAGAGCATCACGGATGCCTGTATTGGTTGGGAAGACACTGAAAACGTGTTGCGTGAGCTGGCAGATAAAGTCGAACAGCGTCGTCAGAAGTCATGATCTGATATCGGCGCGGCCACTCAGCGCCAGCGATGATTGAAAAAGCGAGAGTCTGACCGGGCTCTCGCTTTTTTTTGTATTCAGGTATGGCGCTTGAGGTGATATCAGCCGCCCTGACCGGGCGGGTACTGTGTGAACATTTCACTGACCTGTTCCTGTATGAAGTTGTCTCTGGCTGTCGGGGTCATGCTTTCTGTCAGTTGGCGACGGGAAATAGAACGCCAGATAACTTTATTGGTTTTGTTATCAATTAATTCAACGATCAGCTTGCCATAGGTGTATTCACGGAATCTGACAGGGGCTGAATAGGCAATGCTGCTATAACCGTAACCAACTCCGAATCCGACTGAGGTGCCGTAAGAGTCAAAATCTGTCATTTCCCGGATATAGGGGTGAACCGTGATATCAGCCTTTGGCTCTGCTTCCAGTACCGGTTGCAGACCTTTATATCTTAATTCCCGTTTGATAGTGTCTTCCAGCCGCGCTTTATCAAGACTGACAATCGACGATTTTCCAGGTTCAGCAAACTGGAAGGTTTTGTACTGGCTGAAGTCGACGTTGGCATTGTAGTCAGTGGAGACCTTGGCGCTGCACCCGCTCAGCAAAATCAGGACACTGGGAATAAATATCAGTAGTAAAGCTCTCATGCCATCTACCCTCGCTAGCTGATGGGATCGCGGTTGCTTTGAGTATAGCGTTTTGGTGGCTTCTATAATCAATACATCTGAGAGTGACATTTTTCATCCGGGAGCAAGAATGAAAGTCGCAGGTGGTTGTTTTGCTGTGCTAATCATTTTCGTTGCTGCTGGTAGTCGTCTGTTGGCGGAAAACCCTGCGGCGCAGGGGGCCGAGACAGACATTGTCAGCCTGTCGGTTCATTTCATCGACCAGACCAGAGTGAGCGATGCCCAGTCAGACAAAGCAGAGCGAGCAGATAAGACAGAGATACACGGCCTTCTTTTTCATCCGCTAGACGGCTATGTGGAGTATGAGCGTATTTGGTGCCTGTCCGGTGATTTTTCAGTTAAAGACTACCAAGCGCGCATTCAGGCGTTTTGTCGTCGTCAAAAGGGTCGAATGGAAGGGGAGTGGTGCCAGGCAGCAGATGTACCACTCTTTAGTGCCTCCATTGCCCTGATGGGGGAAACGTGCACCCCGGCAGGAGAAACAGCGGTTGTACATGTTTATCAGCCGCTTACCAGCCCGGACTCTGCCGACTGGCAGCGATTTGCTGATGTCATGGGGTATCAGGCTGTAAAGAAGTAGCTCCTGTGTGGCACCGGGCAGAGTTTCATCATCTGCTAGCTGATTTTATCAATCAGTCAGGTACACTTATCTGGACTGACCAGATAACAAACAAGGATGTAGCATGTCAAACTGGCAACGGCTTTTGGTAACAGAAGAAGAGGGTATTGTTACCGTCTCTTTAAATCGGCCTGAGAAACTGAATGCGCTGGATATCAGGTTATTCAAAGAACTGGATAGCGTCAGCCAGTCTTTGCGTAAGCGAAAAGATATTCGTGCCATTATTTTAACCGGTGAGGGCGGTAACTTCAGCAGTGGCCTGGATGTTAAGAGTGTAGCGACCTCACCGAGCAAGGTGTTGGGAGTGCTCAAAAAATGGATGCCGGGCAATGCCAATCTCGCCCAGCGGGTATCGCGCAACTGGCGCCGTATTCCCGTGCCAGTGATTGCTGCGATAGAAGGGCGTTGTTATGGCGGTGGCATGCAGATAGTGCTGGGGGCCGATTTTCGTTTTGCCACACCGGAATCTGAACTGTCTATCATGGAGATACGCTGGGGCCTGGTGCCAGATATGGCGGGCTTACTGTCACTGCGCGAGTTGGTGGCAAAAGATGTGGCGATGAAGCTCACGATGACCGGCGAAATCGTATCCGGCTCTCGCGCGCAGCAACTTGGCCTGGTCACGGAAATTCATGATAACCCACGCCAAGCCGCGCAAGTGCTGGCTCAGCAGTTTTGTCAGGCGTCGCCAGATGCGATTGCTGCCATCAAATCAACCACAACCAGCAGCTGGTCTCGCAGCGAACGGTATTTGCTGGCCAGAGAAACCATCAGCCAGCTGAGATTGATTCTGGGGAAGAATTTTCACATCGCCGGATACAGGCAGCGTAACAAAGCGGATAAACCCTATCGGCAACGCCAGTCATTTTGGTAACAAATCCATGGGCTTATCTGTTCAGCAGGCTTATACTTTCTAAAGACCCCGCTGGAGGAGAGCCTGTTGGATCAAAGTGACAAAGACGCCATCTGTTTTATTGGCGCAGTCGTTGTGGTTTGTTTTGTCGTACAGGTTGTCAATGTACTGCTGAATGGCTACCTGCTGGATTTTGGCTTGCTGCCAAGACACCTTAACCATGCGATAGGCCTGTTAGCCTATCCGTTTATTCATGGCTCGTGGGCACACCTATTCAGTAATATGGTGTCATTTTCAGCCCTGGCTTATCTGGTGTCACGCTCAGGGACGGCCAGATTGATCTCTGTCTTTATGATCAGTTGGGCGGTCAGCGGGGCAGGCGTGTGGTTATTTGGCCGCATGCATTACCATATTGGCTTAAGCGGTATTATCTACGGACTCTGGGCGTATCTATTGGTTTATGCCGTGCTCAGACGTAGTATCAAGTCGATGGCGATTGCTTTGATTGTGATGTTTTTTTACGGCCCGATGCTGACGGGGATCATTCCCGCGCATAGCTGGATAAGCTACGAAAGTCATTTGTCCGGCGCGCTGGCCGGTGTGATGGCCGGCTATGTGTTCGCCCGGCGGGATAAAGCCAAAGCCATAGCAAATGTTGAACAATAAGAGGATGACGCATGTTAATTACCTTTCACTCCCAAGCCAGTGCCAACATCACCATGTTTGGCGATGTGGCAAAACAACTGATTCATATGATGGGATACTGCGAAAATATTCCCGGTATCATTGATGTCGATGACGTGCCGCAAGCGTTGTCGAATCTGCAAAGTAAACTGGCAGAAGCAGAAAAACAAGAAGCGGTTCAGCAGGCTGAAACAGAAGCGGAAGAGGATCCCTGGGAAGATCAAGAGCCACAGATCAGTATGATGACAAGAGCCAGACCGCTGATTGAGATGCTGGAATCTGCCATCGCGGATGAGGTCGTGGTGATGTGGGAATCAGACAACTGATTCACTCGACCAGATGAAGTGGTGCAAAAGGATCGTCGTCCGGATCGTTGCGCCACAGGTATTCTGCGTCAATGGCAACCTTACGTGCTGCTTCCTCCCCCATTAAAAAGGCAATGAGACCAAGCGACATATCCAGCCCTGCGGCAGTGCCGGATGCGGTAAAGGTGTTTGCATCCTGAACCCATCTGGCAACAGGCTGCCATTGCACGTTATGGTTGAGCTCACTGACCCAATGATACTGGTGTTTGCTGGTGGTTGCGGCTTTGTGATCCAGCAGTCCGGCCTGAGCCAGCAGTGCCGATCCGGTACAAACGGCACAGCAAATTCTGGCTTTGCGGCCCTGGCGGCTTATCCATTGAAGCAGCTGAGGGTTGTTCAGGCTGGCTTTGACGCCTTTACCACCAGGTACCAGTAACAAATCGCAGAACAGATCGTCATTAAAGTCGGCCTCGGTCATCAGGCTGACACCCTGCTCACTGATAACGGCTGAGGCGTTCTCAGAGACCAGAGTCACTGTAATCTCTTCTTCGAGCGCGTTCAGCAGCGTCAGCGGGCCACTGACATCCAGCAGGCAAAACTCTGGAAATAAGGGGATCACAATACTGATTCCACGCTGTTTGTCTGGGGCAAGGGCTTCTGTCATCCTGTCACACTTTAAATTGCTCAACCTAACGTAAAGCATAGTTGTTTAACTGGTTATCCAAAAAAATCCTGCCAGACCAGAGGTAATATTTTCTCTATGGTATGGCAGCCCTGAGACAGAGATATCGCTTACATGACGGTCAGACTATCGATTCGAAGTTATTCTCTGGTAATGCGTGCTCATTTACATACGTATCATCAGTTAGTGCTGCCCCTGCATGGCAATATAACCATGACATTGCCTGGTTACTCTGGAAAGGTCGGACCTGGGCAGTGTGTGGTTATCCGGGCTGAGATGATGCATGAGTTTAAAGCGGATGAAAAATGCCGTTTTCTGGTTGCTGATCTGGACAACTTGCCAGAGAGCATGCAGCAGTTACCCCGACCTGTATTTGCGACTTCGCCTGAACTGGTCGCCTATTGTCAGTTTCTGGAACTTCAACTGACACAGTCGGCACAGCCCGGTTTGATAGAGTCAATGTCAGCGCTGTTTTATCACTTATTGCAGAATCAGGTCATTCCCGCTTGTCGTGATGGCCGGATAAGTGAAGCCGTACGTTTTCTTAATGAAGACATCAGTCGAACACCGTCTCTTGGTGAACTGGCGGTACGGGCCTGCCTCAGTCTCAGCCAGTTCAAGACGCTGTTCAAGCAGCATATGGGGATGACGACGGGGCAGTACTTGCTCACTCAGCGTATGACAAAAGCCAAAGCGCTGCTGGCGCATTCAGATTTACCTGTTTCCCTGATTGCCGAGCGGGTAGGCTTTACGGATGTGTCAGCATTCAGCCGTCGTTTTTCGGTGTACTGGGGGGAAACGCCCCGACAGATACGCCAGCGGTGAGAGTTCGGCTTCTGGCAATACAAAACCGGCTTTTCAGCAAAAACGGCGGAATAATTCTGCGCTAATTTCTAACCTCTTTTAATCAGTGAGGCAGGAAAGAGTATGGATATTTGCTGGCAGGATTTCGAAAAAGTGGATCTCAGAATCGGACAGATCATTGCCGTCGAAGCATTTCCGGAAGCAAGGCGGCCGGCGTTTAAGCTCTGGCTGGATTTTGGTGAGGACATAGGCCAGCGTAAAAGCAGCGCGCAAATTACCGACTTATATGACGCAACAACGCTGGTCGGTAAAAAGGTGATGGCAGTGGTCAACTTTCCGGCCAAACAGATCGGCCCCTTTATGTCGGAATGCCTGGTGACCGGATTCTATCGCGAAGATGGCTCTGTCGTGCTGGCTGTGCCGGATCAGGATATCCCCGTTGGTGCGCGGCTCGGATAAAGCGGTCAGAAAGTGGTCAGGGCAGACAGCGGATAGAGTACCCGCTGTCTGTGGATGATTTATGGTTTGTGAATTTTACCCAGATAGAGGTAGGTGTCGTAGTCGAAGGTCAACTGTCCGTCGATCTGGTGAGTATGAAATAAAGTCGTCAGGGCATCAGTGAGCGCATGGTAAGCGGCGCTGTCTTGCGGCGGGCAATAAGACGCTGAACGTACTCTGCCGATAAAACCGTCTAAGTCGAAATATTGCCGGTATTCAAAGGCCAGTTTTTGCATTTGGCCATCGGCAAAGAAATGACTGAGATCGCCGTCGGTCAGATTCATGTGATTGACGCTGGTGTAATCCGTGCCGTACTGGGCCAACAGGTCATCATACTGCTGTTGAATCGGTGTGCAGAGCTTGCGCTGATTCCAGATTAACGCGAGATGCGCGCCTGGTCTGGCAATGCGCTGAAACTCGCGACGGGTTTGCTCATTGCAAAACCAATGAAAAGACTGGGCGGCGGTGATCAGATCAACCGACGCATCAGCTAAACCTGTGCGTTCAGCAGGTGCGGCCGAACTGGTATAGCCAGAGTATTCTGCCAGTTGCTGATCAGCAGCAAACCGCATGGCGTCATTGGGTTCAATGGCGCTCACCTGAAGCCCTTTATCGAGCAGCAATTTTGTCAGTATGCCGGTACCCGCGCCGATATCGGCAATCTGTGACTGACTATCGAGATGGGTTTGAGACACTAACGTCTCGATCAAGGCGAGCGGGTAGCCGGGGCGATATTTCAGATAGTCATCGACCCGGTCTGAAAAGCGTTCTGTATTCCCTGTCATAGCAGATGATTCCTTGCATTTAGTGATACGATTACCGGTTATTGAATCAGTTGCAGCCATTGTGCTGGCGTTTCAAACATATAAGCGGGATGCTCAGTTTCCAGCTCTTTGCTTGAACCATAGCCCCAGAGCACACCGGCAGATTGCAGGCCATTCTTGCGGGCCGCTGTCAGGTCAACCGCTCTGTCGCCAATCATGAGTGAATGCTGGCTGATCGTGAACCGCTGCCGCAAGTCTTGCAGTTGCTGCCACTTTTCAATCCCGACATCGCCACCATTGATAAATTCGAACAGGCCGTCCAGGCCGAACAGCGTCAGAATCTGTTTGGCAAAGACAGCAGGCTTTGACGTGCAGATACCCATGTGTATTTTCTGATTGTGCAGGGTAAGCAAGGTGTCTTTTACACCGTCATAAAGCCTGTTTTCAGAATAACCTATGTCTGCGTATCGCTCACGGTAGCGGGCCACCAGATCGGCGATGAATTGTGGGTCATGATTGCCCGTTAACGCGATAAACGTCTTGTCCAGTGGTGGTCCAATGTATTTGGCTATCTTCTGCTCGGGCAATTCGGGCAGCCCGCCATGGGCGAGGGCGTAATTGAATGATTTAACGATCCCCTCTTTGGGGTCACTGATGGTGCCGTCCAGATCAAAAATCAAGATGTCATGCTTCATTTATGCGGTCTCCTGAACCTATAGCGTCTAATTATGTGGTGGGTACACCAACAAACAGTGCCATGCTGAACATTATCCAGTCATTGATAATATGGGCGCCGGTAGAAACCCAGATACTTTTGGTCTTGAGGTAAGCAAGGGATAACACCAGCCGGGCGGTTCCTATGACTAACAGACATTGTAAGAGGTTCCAGCCATAGGTGGGTAAATGCGCCAGGCCAAAAATGACGGCGGTGATCACCCATGCCAGAATAATCGAGCGCGTTCTTGAAAAGTGGCAGTGGGAATAGAAAACATGCATCAGCGCCAGGAAAGGCAGAATAGTGAAAATTTCTTCGCCAAACAGCTGTGGCAAGGTCTTGAGAAAAAACAATACTTTTTCTACGGTCGTCATGTCTGACAACTGTGCCAAAGCATGATTAGGGTTGGCACCAAAAAGTTTGACGACCAGTAAACCGAGCAAGACGCTGATTACTAGATTTAACAGACCAATACCTATCATCCATTTGAGATGATTGAATGACATCGGGCGAAAGATTGCGCGCCAGTGGAAGGGAGCTATCCGGGCAAGATAGAAAAGAGGAATGGCAAAAAACAGGATGGCGGGAATGAATTGTCCAAATGGGGTGGCAAAGAGTGGGATGGGAGTAATCAATACCGCAAACCCAGCAAAGACTAGTACCACAAGGAGTAGCCACTGGCGGGGGCTGAAGGCAGCAGGTTTGTCGTTATAAAAAGGAAAATCGTCAATGGTTGAATCATTCTTGTCTATTTTCATTGCTTTCCCTACTTATTTATGTGCGTCTGATTGTACATGGTAAATGCGTGCTGGTCAGCATTCGTTAACTTGCGTAACATGGACCACAGAACTGATTGATAAGGAATTTATCATGCCTCAATTAGACTGCGTTGAAGTCAATCCTAAGGTCAAACCCACTGCTTCTGTTATCTGGTTGCACGGATTGGGATCGAATGGCCATGATTTCGAAGCCATTCTCCCTGAATTAAAGTTACCTGCTAATTCCCCTGTGCGCTTTATTTTTCCTCATGCACCGTCGTTGCCTGTGACAGTTAATGGCGGAATGGTGATGCCAGCCTGGTACGATATTCTCGAAATGGGTATCGGCCGGAAATTGGACAAAGAACAGTTGCTGGAATCTGCCGACAAAGTGGCGGATCTGATTGACCGTGAACGTGGGCGGGGCATTGCGAGTGATCGGATCATTCTGGCCGGTTTCTCTCAGGGAGGGGCAGTGGCTTATCAGGCCGCGTTAACCTATCCGCATCCATTGGCCGGTTTACTGGCGCTGTCCACCTATTTTCCGACCGCTAAAAGCATTGATGTGGCACCTGATAATCGCCAACTGCCTATCGAAGTGATGCATGGCAGCTTTGATCCTGTCGTGCTGCCATCCATGGGTAAATCGGCAGTAGAAGATTTACAGGAGCTCGGCTTTCATCCCCAGTGGCGGGTTTACCCCATGGAACATCAGGTGTGCATGCAACAGGTTAAAGATATTGCAGACTGGCTGAAGCACACCTTAAATATCGATAATTAACCTCGCTCTTTCGCCCGGCCTGTTATTAACCCGACTGAGCCGGGACTATTTCCCGGCAATTTTACTGGCAAGTAATCCTTGCAGCTGGTAGATATTGGTTTTGCTGCCAAATTCCATACCGATTGGATCATGCTGGCCTGAAATCCAGATTTTTAACTCTGCGTCTAAGTCAAAATTGCCAGTCGATTCCACAAGAAACATGGTAATCGACTTATAAGGTATTGAACGATATTCCACTTTTCGCCCTGTCATACCTTGTTTGTCTATCAGCAATAAACGGCAGTCGGTCAGGATCAGCATGTCTCTTATCAGCTTGTAGGCCAGCTCAATCTTTTCATTAGGCCCCAGAATGATCTGAAGCTCTTCCGTCGCTTCAGAAATCGCCATTTCTCCGGCATTGCCCAGTAGTTTATCCAGTAGGCCCATGGTGTTTTCCTTTTTAATTATTGCGTTAGTCAGTAATTTGCTTTGTGTGGCGCTGATTAAACAATACGCATCAATGCAGAAATATACCAGCTCGGTATATTGACAGGTCAGAATGGACTTGTATATTTATACAGTGCTTTTTTTGTTGTTCATTAACTGGAGAATGATAATGCAAAAGGAAAAATTGTCTGCGAACTGGCTTGCTTATGTCGAAGTACAGGGACCATACGGTGAGAATTATGATCCGGCATTAAGCACCCTGTTTGGCTGGGCGGCACAGCAAGGGCTGCAGGGAGGGCGGTGTATTTTCGTCTACCTTGATGATGTGGAAAAAACACCACCGCAAGAATGCCGCACCCGTGTCGGCATCACTGTGCCTGAAAGCACTCAGGTAGAAGGCCCGATTGCGCTGACTCATTTACCGGGTGGCGATTACGCAACGTTACGTAAACAAGTAACAGATAAGACGCAATACGGGAGGTACTGGCAACAGCTGCATCAGGAGATAGCGGAAGAGACCAAAATGCAGTTCGATGATGAGCGACCGTGTTTTGAGTTGTACCACAGTGTGGATGAAGCAAATGATATTTGTGACACCAGTTTCTGCATTCCGGTTAAGTAGGGAACTACTGTTGGTATCGCAGCCACCAACCCAGGTGAAATGTCGGGGGCTGGTGGCTGTAACCGGATAACGGTATACCAGAAATCAGAACAAATTAGCGTTTATCTAAATCCATGTATTCCAGCATTTCAGACAATTGCCGGTTGCGTTCAGCCGTGAGTATTCCCAGCCAGTCCTGCATGGTCAGGGTAGTGTTCAGAGAAGCCAGCATCATTGCGGTTTGTTCTCTGTAAATCAGCCAGGCTCTCTGTACGCTTTCAACATCCCGAGCAGTGACTTCCAGGTTAAAGTCTTCAATCGGCCCCATTTTCAGGCGCTGAATCAGGCTGTCATAAGTCTGGCTTAATGTAGAATCGGCTTCATCTAACGATGGAATGTCTTCTGGCTGGTTACCCGCTAACGTGTCCAGAATTTGCGACAGATATCTGTCGTTTTGGTTAGATACCGATTCAATGCGAAAGGCCGTATGGCTGCTGCCACCGTGAAGTTCTTCATGTATTGCTCTGTGCTCAAAGAAGTCTTCTGCCATTCTGACCGCGTTTTTAATGGTTTGCTGCTGAGAAACAGGCAACTGTTGGATAGCGGTATCCTGTCGCTGTTTTCTTTCAATATGCTGTTCACCGGCAAACCGATTGGCACAGAAAGCCGAGCCAACACCGCTAGTGATGTATTGGCACAAATCAAATGTGAATGGCTGATTATGTTGCCAATGATCAAACGCATCCTGTACGGCATACTTCTCTTCTGCAGGCGCGAATCCGCCTTCGCAGATGAGCTGTAGCGTAAGCTGATTCTTTTCTGTCAGGGGGTAAGTGGAACCTGTTGAGACCTTCTCTGCTATTTCCCACACTTGGTACAGTGTGTTATCAGCCTGTGCCAGCAGATAAGCCTCGCGGTCTGCCGGCGTTAATGCTGCCAGCTCGATATGACCCACTTGTGAACACATTTGTTCAGTACTGAGTTCTGGGCGATCGCCAGCCAAGGCTGATAACGGGTAAATAACGGAAAGCGTAATAAGAGACAGGGCTGAAGCCTGAATTAAAGGGATGCCTTTGATGGTGTGTCCTGACATGGTTAAGGTGTGATGGAACGTAATGAATGGCGATAAGATCGCAGGTTGTTCGTGAAAGAACAAGGGGTGAAATCAAAAATAAGCAGGAAAATTGCAAAGCATTGGCCTGATGCGATTCGGGTCATAGAAAAAAGTCGCAGCAGGCCAAAAACAGGGAGTCTGGTTACTGAGCTTGCGTCAGTAATTGTTCGATACTTTGCGTCAGTTTAGGATCGTTCGGCTTGGTGGTACTGGCAAAAACGGTGAGTACTTTGCCATTGCGATCGACCAGATATTTGTAGAAGTTCCATTTGGGCGTGATACCCGAGTCGTTAGTCAGTTGCTTAAACACAGGGTTGGCGTCGCTGCCGCGAACAGCGCTGCGATTCATCATGGGAAACGTTACGCCGTAATCCAGGTAGCAGACTTTTGCCGTGTTTTCTTCATTGCCTCTGTCCTGGAAGAAGTCATTGGACGGGAAACCGATAACGGCAAACCCCTGGTCTTTGTAAGTCTGATACAAGGTTTCGAGACCTTCATACTGAGGGGTGAAACCGCACTGGCTTGCGGTATTGACTACCAGCAGAACCTGACCTTGAAATTGCTGGCATAAATTCACGGAATCAGCACTGTTAAGTTTAGTGAACTCATGGTTTAACAATGGCGGACATTCAGGTTCAGCGGCTTGCACTGTAGTGAAAGTCGCTGACGCAGTGGCAATAGCAGTCGCTAGAATCAGGTGTTTAGTCATTGGGCGGAGCATAAGTGAATCCTGTCGTGTGAACCAGCCACAGCCGAGAGGCTATTTAAAGCTGTATGTTGATAAATTCTAACGTCTTATCGCAACATTGCGAGACATTCACCAGGTTTATTTGGCATGCAGTAAGAATTGATGCACAAAGTCTTGCAATCCGACAGACAAGCTTTAACGTGTGGCAGTTATTGATAGACACTTTAATTGTAGGAGGGCGCTTGAACAGACCCAAAAACAGCGGATGGCAGCGATTGCTGACGGCTTTTCAGTCCGTGATGGACTTTCAGCAGAGGATCTGGGTCGTCAATGTCCGTGAAAGCCGTTTCCAGGATGAATCATTCATAGTGAGTGAAGACAGCTTTACAACACCGCTCCAGTGGATGAGCAAGAAAGGTTACAGTGAAGCGATGCTGAGTGAAGTAGAGAGCATGAAGCGCTCTCAGGTGCTTGAGTTTACATTAGGCGATAGCCATCATAGTGTCATGCGAGTGAAGTAACTCGTTTCTCCTTTTCTCTGCTGTGAATAATGACCAGCGCAGCCTTGTTTAAATCAGCCCTATCTCTTTAGTCTTCTGAAAAATAAATCAAATTTAAAAATTATCAAACATTTTCACTTTCGAAAGTGCGCATTTTTATGCGTTTTTTCGTCTTCTTTGTGATAAAAAAGTTATGGTTTAGATCAAATTTTTAACATTAAGAAGATAAAAAATGCTCGTAGTCGCAAATACTAGATGCAGTGCAACTGAAGTGACTGTTGCGCCACATGAAAGAATAATGTTGATAACGAAGAAGAATGACTATGAAGACACTTTCGACCTACCTCACCTTAGCAACACTCCTTGCGGCGGGTTCTGCTCAGGCCGCGTTGAGCGATTACAAAGTCGTCCTGGTTCATGGCTTCCAGCCTGGGCAGTTGCAATCAAAACCCGACAGTAGTCAGGTTAATCTGGACGGGGCCTCGTACTGGCAAGATTATTGGCAATCCCGTGCTGATGCCCGTATCGACTGGCCATCTCACGAACGGATTACGGGAAAAATATCGACAGATTACGTGTGGCCTAAGCTGAAAGCGTTTTCGGAGCAAGGTTTATGTCATCCAGGTTGCGTGTTTGTCACCCATTCAACCGGTGATCTGGTGACGCGCTATCTGATCGATAACCAGGCAAACTGGCTGGAAAATGCCGGCCTGCAGCCACTCAATATTATTGCGACATTTGATTTTGCGGGTGCCGGTGGCGGGTCTGAATTAGGTGACATGGCAGTGAATGTTGCTGAAGGCAGCGGAACATGGAACAGCATGCTGAAATACGCAGTGTCCTTGTGGCTGGGAGAGATGCCCAGCAAAAACAATACGGGCGTATTGAACGATCTTCGTGTTGCCAATGCGCGCCAGCTTGCTGCCTTGCCGGACAGCCGTGTTCCCAGAATCCGTTTTACCGGCGACAGCAGTGATTATCTGGGGGTTACCTCAGGGTATTTGCCCGGTAACGATGACGGGGTAGTGGCCAGTCATTCCACTTGCGGTGCCAGTAACGCGGGAGACTTTACCAGCTGCTCGGTGAATGTGGGCTATAACGGTAAGCTTACAACACAATCTCGAGGTGTCAGCCAGTTCATGCCTTATCATTACCCATTACTGATGGGGGAAGGCTACAGCCACAGCGGCCTGATCCATAATAAGCATGAAGGACAAGTTACAACGGCCGCGGAGCAGGTCAGTTTGCTGGATGGAAACCTTGTCCGCGTGAATTCTACCGATGAATGGTACTGGCTAAATGGCGCCTATTACCGTTATGTCGATGGTTCGGACACCCTGACTATGTCTGAAGTGGTGCATTCTTTCTTATGATCTCGTTATGGCTTTGGCGCAGGCCAAAGCCATCCTCAGCAGGTTGGATATGAAAAAGAAAAGGATAATAGTCGTCGGGCTTTCAGGCACTGCTGTGTTGATGTTTGCCATCTATAGCATTTGGCCAACTCAGCACACGGATACGGAATCTGTGCAGGTTGCAGCCAGAGAAACTGTTAGTACCAGCAATAAAGCCGCTTTGGTGGCGACCCAGCCAGCAATAGTGACACCCCACTTATCGGTTTCAGATGACAGAAAAACTGCACCTGAGCAGAAGGAGATAACGCTTCCTGTTGATATGGCAGATCAATTTGCTGTGATTTCAAGTGTATACGCTGCAGAACTGGCTTATCCGTCTTACTCCAGGCCACTATCGGTTCAGGATACCCAGTGGCTTGAGCCGAACCGGTTTGTCGCGGTGCAGGCTCCCGTCATGGACGGTAATCATACTGCGTCGTTATTTCTTGATTCCTTTCGGCATTTTTATCCTGATCCTGTGAGCCTGACGGTGCAGAGCAGTTTGCCGGTTGAGTCGATATCTGTTGAGCTGATTGATGTCAATACATATCAAAAGCTGGCCGCTGAACAATCACTGGGCAATCAGGTTTTCTTTGAGTCTGACGAGAGCTGGCCGTCAGAAATACGAGCCAGAGCAAACATTTACTTCACAACAGGCTCCGACATACTTACCGCTGATTTTCGCTATTACATACCGGTGGCAGAAGTTGTTGCAGTCGCTCAGCCAGTTTCCGAGCGTGCTGATATGAGTATTCCGGTCACTTTGTCGGTTAAGCGTGATGGGATATACCGTGTCAGAGCCAACCTTTATACCCAGAGTGGGAAGCCTGTCGCCGTTCTGAGCGCCAGGCAATCGCTTTTTGCAGGTGAACAGACGGTCACATTGAAAGCGCACAATAGTGTCCTGTCTGACACAGATGACTATGAACTGAGAACGTTTCAGGTAGAGAAAATGTCGGGCTTTCCCGGTGAAGAAACGGAATATGGTATCAGCCAGAAACCTGTCTGGCCCTTGGGCACCATAGACGTGTCTCTGTTGAGTGATGAACCGTATACCCCCACACCAGAAGAGCAGCAACGCATGCAGTTTTTGCAATCGGCCGCCTCAGACTGAGGCGGGCGGAATGTCACTGAGAATCCAGTCAAACAGCAGGGACAAGGATGCATTCGGAGTCACGTTTGGCCGAACCAGATAATATCGTTTACCCGAAGGCACACTTTGCGGGCAGGGCATGATTAACCGGCCGGCATCTAAGTCTTGCTTGGCCAGTTCAACATCCCCCACCGCGATACCAAAGCCCTGAATAGCCGCACTTACTGTTAAATCCAGAGTGGCAAACCGCTGGTTCTGGATGGCGTGTTTACCCACATAACCCATATGTGTCAGCCATAACCGCCAGTCGGTATGCTGTGGCGTTGCATGCAGCCAGGTATGCTGACTGAGCTGCTCCGGCGAAACGGGCAGTTGAGAGTGTTGAAATAACACTGGTGAGCACATGGGTGACAAGTATTCATCAAACAGACGAAATGTTTTTACTTCTTTATGGGGAGGTTGCTCGTCATAGCAAATCGCCGCATCAAAAGGTTCGGACGAGAAATTCACGCTGTGCATGATGGCAGAGGTTAACTCGACATCAATATCAGGGTGGGCCTGCTGAAATGACATCAGTTTTGGCAGCAGCCAGGAGGTAATACAGCTGGGGGCTTTTAACTTGATTTGCTGTTTCTCATTCGACACCTGATCGACTGCCTTTTGCAGTTGGGTCATGACATGCTGCACCATGGGTAAAAATGCATGCCCTTTGGTTGTCAGCGTCAGCCCGCGGGCATGGCGTTGAAACAGTCTGACTTTCAACTGTTCTTCCAAAGCCAGAATCTGGCGGCTAACAGCGCCTTGAGTGACATTCAGGTGTTTAGCTGCCATCGTAAAATTTAAGTGTTCAGCGGTTATCAGGAAAGCCTGAAGCTCTCGGGTAGAAGGAAGTCGCATCAGTGAATCAAACCTCTCAAGCCATGCGTTTTTCTCATGGCTAGTATGCCTACTTTTCGATTCTTATTTCAAATTTATTTGTTTAATTTATGTAAACGGAAAATATAAAGATTCTCAGGTTGAATGTTTAATCATAAATCTGGGCTTAATTTTGTTATTCATGCATTGCGAAGAGGTGTGTTGTGACGTCGCTAGCTACGAAATTAGTTCCAGAGGTAGTAAAAAACCTCATACCCTATCAGTCTGCTCGCCGCATTGGCGGGAAAGGACATATCTGGCTTAACGCCAACGAGCTGGAGCAGAGTGAGCGTTACGGCGAATCAGAGAGTTACAATCGCTACCCTGATTTTCTTCCGCACGTTATTGAAAAAGCGTATCTGGAATACAGCGAAAATGTCTTAGGTGGCGCAGCGCTGCAATGTCAATCGCTGGCGGTTCGCGGGGCCGATGAGGGGATCGATTTATTGATTCGGACGTTTTGCCAGCCGGGTAATGATCAAATCATTGTTTGCCCTCCCACTTATGCAATGTATGAGTTCTGTGCCGATTCAATTGCAGTGAACACAGTGAAAGTGCCTTTGGCAGAGGACTTCAGTCTGAATGTGGAGGCGATTACCCCTTATCTGAAAGACAGTAAAATTCTGTTTTTATGTTCGCCTAATAATCCGACAGGTAACGTTATCCCTCACGAGCAAATTGTGGCTTTGCTTGAAGCGAGCAAAGACTCCACTCTGGTGGTGGTTGATGAGGCCTATATTGAGTTTGCGCCGCACACCAGTGTGGTGAATCTGATAGCCGAGTATCCGCATCTTGTTGTGATTCGCACCCTGTCCAAAGCGTTCGGACTGGCCTCGATCCGAGTAGGGTTTTTACTGGCTGACACGAGTGTGATGGATTATGTTGCACGCTTGATTCCTCCTTATCCGATAGCGGATCCAAGTGCGCTGGTCGCCAAAAAAGCACTCCAGGAAGAAGGACTTGAGGCCATGCGTCGTCAGGCGGATGAGCTGGTGTCCATTCGAAACTGGTTTGCTGAGGAAGTGGCAGGGCTGGCTTTCGTCGAGAAGGTGTATCCGTCTTCCACCAATTTTGTTCTGATTAAATTCAGTACCGACGATTGCCTCTATCAGTACCTGCTGCAAAAAGGCATAGTGACCCGTAATCAGGCTCATGATCCGCGATTGGCTCGCTGTGTCCGTATTTCTATCGGTACCCGAAACAGCATGCAGGAAACACTGGATGCGTTAAAAGAGTATCCATTAAATTAAAGAATAAACACGACAGTGTAAGAGGGGACAACAATGAAAAAGCAACTAGGTCTGGGTCTGATCCTGGCAACAGCAATGATGGCGAATGTTCAGGCTGCGGATAAACCGGTACGTTTAGCATCCGATTTTACTTACCCGCCATTTAACTACAAAGACGCGAATGGCACCCCGAAAGGGTTTGATATTGAAATTGCCGATGCACTCTGCCAGGAAGCGAAACTGGACTGCGTTTGGGTAACGCAGAGCTGGGACGGTTTGATTCCGTCGCTGTTAGCCCGTAAGTCAGATGCAATCATGGCATCTATGCGTATCACAGAGGAACGTAAGCAGCGGGTATTGTTTACCGACAAGTATTATCAGACTCCGGCCCGGTTTGTTGCTCGTAGCGATGCTGGTATCAGCATAGATAAAGCCGGCCTGGAAGGGAAAAAGATCGGTGTTCAGCTGGGCACTATTCATGACCGTTATGTCACTGACATGTATGGCGATGTAGCGAAAATTCAGCGTTACACAGGGCAAGACGAAGTGTATCTGGATTTAACTACCGGCCGTCTCGATGCCGCCTTTGGTAACTCGGATCAGCTTGCGCTGGCTTTTCTGGAAAAAGAGCAAGGCCAGAATTTCGAGTTTGTCGGTGAAGCAGTAACAGACAAAGCTTATATTGGCGAGGGAACAGCCCTGGCATTGCGTAAAACAGACAAAGCACTGGCGGATAAATTCAACAAAGCGATTCAGGCTATCCGTGAAAATGGTACCTATGACCGTATTGCCGGTAAGTACTTTAAGTTTGATATTTACGGTGAGTAAGGGTTTCCGTTTACTCTCTGAAAAATCCGAAGCGGTTGCTTCGGATTTTTTTGCGCTGGGGTTGGGTGAGTTTGTCGCGTATTTGATTCTGTGGCTTATTTGACATTGTCAGATGCGCGCCAGGTACTCTTTAAAGGCAAAAAGAGTACCCAGAAATGCCTTTTGTTCTTTGGTGTGGTCCGGGCCGATTGTAGGCGCTCCCGGCGCCGACAACCTAAAAATTCGTCCTGAATTTTTCCCTGGGGGAGAGGCAAACCTCAAACTTCTCATTTCTGCTTTTAAAACACACGCCAAACATAGTTAAATTAATTATAATTCAATGCCTTACTGTCATTCCCGCGCAGGCGGGAATCCATACAGCGAGTGCGATTTTTAAGGCTGGGTGGGTATTCGCATGTCTGCGGCATCTTTGCACGGAGAAAGTGACTGATGTCTCTGAGTTACAAGTGTATAAACACTGATTGTTTGGGGTAAGTCATGAAATACAAAAAAGTAAAGAATATCAATAGGGTGGCATAAGTAGTTTGAGTAAGATATACGACATGCTGTCGTGTATCTTGCTGATATATTTATATGGTAATGCGCAGTTAGTTTAATATGATCAAACACTACAGTGGCTTCTGATTAAAAGAGTTATACGACATGGTGTCGTTGAATAAAATGTTATGTGCCTTATCAATATCGCATGTTCAATTTACTGTACAAGTAGATTGATGAAGACTATACTTGTCCCATTAAATGTACATGTGGAGGTTCTTATGAGAATCGTATCTTTTACTGAAGCTAGAAATGGTCTCAAAGCTGTTTTGGACGGTGTAGTTAATGACGCTGATACAACAGTTATTACACGCCGTGATTCTGAAGATGCTGTAGTTATGTCTTTAGACTACTACAATAGCCTTATGGAGACAGTTCACTTACTACGCTCTCCTCAAAACGCTGAACACCTAAACCGTTCGATAGCACAGTACCGTGCAGGTAAAACAACTGCACGAGAGTTAATTGATGAGTAGTAGTCAACATTTACTATCGTGGACTGATGACGCTTGGGATGACTACCTGTATTGGCAAACTCAAGACAAGAAAACACTCAAGCGCATCAATAAACTCATCAATGAAGTTAAGCGCTCCCCATTTGAGGGCATCGGTAAACCAGAGCCGTTAAAAGAGAACTTATCTGGTTTTTGGTCTCGTCGTATTGATGACACTAACAGGCTTGTTTATGCAGTCGATGATCAAGCGATAACGATAATTTCGTGTCGTTACCACTACTAAATAAGGTTCAGCGACCTGGCATCTAACAAATAAGGATATGTAGTGGTTTAATGAACCCGGACACCATTTTAGGTGGTAAAGTAGCCACCAAAGAAAGAGGTGTTTAATGACAAGAAAGCGTCGCTCATTTACTGCTGAGTTCAAACTGGAAGCTGCATGTCTGGTATTGGATCAAGGCTATTCGGTCGCTAAAGCCAGCCGCTCTTTAGATGTTGGGGAAACAGTGCTCTGCCGGTGGGTCAGTTAACTCCAGGCTGAGCGTGGTGGTAAGACTCCCAGCAACAAGGCTTTGACTCCTGAGCAGCAGAAGATCCAAGAGCTTGAAGCTCGCATCAACCGGCTAGAACGCGAAAAAGCGATTTTAAAAAAGGCCACAGCTCTCTTGATGGCGGACGAGTTCGAACGTACGCCCTGATAGACCAGTTAAGAGAGCAAGAATCCACTGAACTGGTCTGCTCCGCTTTCAATATTTCCACGTCCTGTTTTTATGAGTATAAGGCTCGAATTCGTAATGTCGATTGCGAGCGACTGAAGCTTCGAAGTGAACTTCGTCGCTTGTTCAAGGCGAGCCGTGGTTCCGCTGGTAGCCGATCGCTAAAGTTAATGATGCAGGAGTTGGGATATCAGGTTGGTCGTTTCAAGGTGCGTAACCTGATGAAAGAGGCAGGGTTAATGTCGAAGCAACCCGGCCCACAGCAAAGAATAAAAAAAGGTGTTTTCTGGTTACTCTTTGCACCAACAAAGAGTAACTGGCGCGCGTCAGACAATGGCGAGAGAAGCGCCGGACTCAAACGCGACATACTTACCCAGCCTTAGAAATCGTACTCGCTGTATGGATTTCAGCTTGTCGCGGAAATGACGGATTGAGAATGTACTTGGCTGGCACAACCTCAGGGAAAAAATACATGGATGTATTTTTAGGTTGTCGGCGCCGGGAGCGCCTACAACCGGCCCGGCCAACACCAAAGAATAAAAGGTGTTTTCTGGTTACTCTTTGCACCAACAAAGAGTAACTGGCGCGCGTCAGACAATGGCGAGAGAAGCGCCGGACTCAAACGCGACATACTTACCCAGCCTTAGAAATCATACTCGCTGTATGGATTCCCGCTTGTCGCGGAAATAACGGGTTGAAAATGTACATGGCTGGCACAATCTCAGGGAAAAATTCAGGACGAATTTTTAGGTTGTCGGCGCCGTGAGCGCCTACAACCGGCCCGGCCAACGCCAAAGAATAAAAGGTGTTTTCTGGTTACTCTTTGCACCCACAAAGAGTAACTGGCGCGCGTCAGATAATGGTGAGATAAGCACCGGACTCAAGCGCGACATACCTGCAAAACTCAGACAGATCATCAGATCCAGAGAAATCCTCCTATTCCCCCCAAAGCCAAAGCCTTTACCTCAACCGACTATGCTTATAACTTAAGGACAGGAAAACAGAACGTTTTTTAGCGTGTGCAAACAGGCATGTTTGGCATACCGAACAGACAAGGAGGAGAAATGAAGGTCTTAGTCGCAGGGGGCAATTCGGTGCTCGGATGCTATGTGGTCCGGCACTTGATAGATCACGGTTATCAGGTCTTTGCGCTCAGTCAGCATCCTGAGCAGGATAACCCGCTGGCTATCCCGCTTGCTTTGCAGGATGAACACATGGCAGGGAAATTTGATGCCGTGATCTGCTGTGCCAGACCTGTTATGGCACCTTATGCGCAGGAAAAGCAGGCACCGGATTTTTCGGTATTGATGGACAGCATAGAGCGCTTTGCGAAACCGAATGCCAGAAAGCTGTATACATCAGGTATCGAAGTGTTTGGGTGCGCCGATGAATGTTCACCCGATGAACTCCAGTTTGAGTCCCTGACTGCGGCAGAA
Source organism: Photobacterium arenosum (assembly GCF_014841115.1). Lineage (GTDB taxonomy): Bacteria > Pseudomonadota > Gammaproteobacteria > Enterobacterales > Vibrionaceae > Photobacterium > Photobacterium arenosum. The sequence continues at coordinate 404,851 of NZ_JACYTP010000001.1, read as the reverse complement.
AAAGAGGTTCCGGTGCTGAAGAAAGCCATAGAACTGGGCTGGACACCCGTTTTTGTGCCTACTCTGGTGTACGGTGGTCACGAATGCCCGATTCATACTTCACTGAATCGTCGCGAAAGCCTTCGCATTCCTGTCCTGATCCCGTCTTACGGCCTGTATTATGCCGCTCATCTTGATGATCTGGCGGCTTTTCACGTGACCTTAATTGAGAAGGACACGCTGGCGCCGTTTTATTTTCTGGCTGAGGAAAAGCGCTACAGCCCTGAAAACCTGGCTGACATGCTGGTGGAATACGGTTGGGCGGAGGGGGTGAAGTGCTTGTCATTGCCAAGCTTTCTCAAACAATACGGCGAAGAGGTACTGGAAGTAGAAACCATGAATGTGAGCGTGCCGATCAGCCCGGATTTCGAGCCGGTCAACAGCCTGTCAGCCTACCTGTCTCAAACGCGGATAACGCCGGCCCATGACCTCCCATAATACTTGTTTGACCGGCACACTCAGTGATGCCGGGATAAGTGAACACTTGCTTTTTATTGATCTGCGATCAGCACAACGTTGAGCAAATGTTATTATGTCATCTGTTACTTATTGAATTAACTTGATTTAATTTCCTTCCGGCGTAGTGTGTGGGCTTTTGTTATATGCGGTTAAGAGAGGTCCCATGCGTTATCCTTCCCCACTGGTTCCCGGTTGTACAATAGCAGTAACAGCATTATCGGCAGGTGTGCCTGAAGATTGTCATGCACGTCTCGATCTGGTTATCCAGGGGTTGCGGGACAGAGGCTTTAAGGTGCTGGAAGGGCACTGCTTACGGGAAAATGCCGGCCATGTCAGTGCTCCGGCGCCAATGCGGGCCAGAGAATTGATGGCGTTTTTGCTGGATGATCGCGTTGATGCCATCCTGCCGCCCTGGGGAGGTGAACTGGCGATGGAACTGTTGCCATTGCTGGATCTGGACTTACTGCGTCACGCCAAACCTAAATGGCTGATTGGCTTTTCAGATATCAGCACTATCTCGTCTGTCTTAACGGCTCGCTGCGGTTGGGCCAGCCTGCATTGTGCGAATCTGATGCAGCTTCATCCTGCTGTGACGGATCCGCTCAATAGCGCAATATTTTCTTTGCTGAGCCTGACTGTCGGTGAATCTGTCAGGTTACAGCAATCGTCCTGCTATGAGCTGGCCTCGGCCAATTATGGCAAGGATCCCGAGGCACAATTCGCTTTCACTCAGCCAACGCAATGGACGGTGTTATCGGCAAACGATGCAGCAGAACCGGTAGCGTTTTCGGGCCGTCTGATCGGTGGCTGCCTCGATACCATGGGCCTGATATCAGGTACCGAGTACCTGAATCTGCCGCAGATGAAAATGCAGTATGCTCAGGACGGCCTGATTCTGTTTCTGGAAAACGCCGAGTTATCGCCAACCGCGATGGCCCGCGTGCTGATGGCAATGAAATTCAATGGTGTGTTTGATGCCGTCAACGGGGTCATTTTCGGTAGGGATGGTTCGCCGCTGAGTCACGGAAAATCACTGTCACATTCTCAGGTTATTCAGCAAGTGCTGGGCGATCTTTCAGTACCTGTCATCCTGAACGCTGACATCGGCCATCTGGCACCCAATATGCCATTAATGAACGGTGCTGTTGCAGAGATTCATGTAGCTGAAGGACAGGCTTGGGTTCATCAGACATTAAGCTGATCCAGAAGAATGGCAAGTGACTGATACTTCGTGGCTTGCCGTAGCGTCTATACTCTCAGGAACGGATTTACTGCCAACAGGTAAGCCTTGATGCTATGAGAGAAGACAACATGGCCGTGCTGTATCACCATGTTCGCACGGCTTTATCAGACGAACAGTGCCGCGCCCGGTATCTTGAAGAAAAAGCGGCCCGTCTGCTTGGGTTGCATTCCGCTGTCATCGCAGGGTTTACCGTTCTGGTATTTATTGCTTCTTCATTGTTTGTCCCGCCACAGCATGCCATCGCCTGGCTGGCAGTTATCGCCGTGACCGTGACCTATCTGGGTTTGATATCTGCCTGGAGTTTTCTGTTTCGCCTGCTCAGGCCAGCCGATGTGTATGGTGTGCATTTACCCAACAACTGGCTGGAAGGAATGAAGCAACAAGGTGCAAATGACAATCTTCACCTGGCCGTGGTTCGCTGTTACGAAACCTGGCAGTTGTTACATCAGAGCAATCAGCATAAAAACGCGCTGCTGACTAAGGCTTACCATGAGATTGTATTCTCAGCCTGGTTAATTGCGATCTCTTTACTGCTTTTATTGGCGGCCAATTATCTGGTTGCTGCAGTTTAATCCATGGCTTTTGCCTGCAACTTGGCTATTTTGCTGAAATTTTCGCTTAACGCTGGAAAAGTTAGTGGTAAAGTATTTGCCTGACTGAAGGCAATGATTGCCGAGTATTGTGAGCATCAGGAGGGATGATGCAGTTTGTTCATTGTACCTATGAAAAACATGGCGAAGCCATTCTGGCAATTTTCAATGATGCCATTCTTAACACCACCGCACTTTACGAATATCAGCCCCGTACGATGGACATCATGCAAACCTGGTTTGCCACCAAAACGGCCAATCAGTTTCCTGTGATTGGTATTGAAAATGATGCCGGTGAGCTGATGGGGTTTGCCAGTTACGGCACCTTCCGCGCATGGGCTGCGTTTAAATATTCTGTTGAACACTCTGTGTACATTCATCCGCAGCACCAGGGTAAAGGCTTGGGGCGAAAGCTGATGGATGCCCTGATTCAGGCGGCCCGAGAGCAGAATTACCATGTGCTGGTTGGCGGTATAGATTCGACAAACACTGGCAGCATTGCCTTGCACAAAAAGCTGGGGTTCGAATATTCCGGCACGATAAAGCAAGCAGCCTATAAATTTGAACGCTGGTTGGATCTGGATTTCTACCAGCTGATACTGGATACCCCGAAACAGCCTGTTGCAGGGTAAATCGTGAGATAAGGACATTGGATGTTATTTAATAGCCCACTCAGCCTCGAAAAAGCACATCGACTGATCGACCTACTGAATCTCCACACTGACAGCCATGTTATTGATATTGGTTGCGGGGAAGGGGAATTTTTACTGCGTCTTGCCAGTGCGACAGGGGCACACTGTCTCGGACTGGATATTTCTGAGACCTGTATTGCCGCCGCGAATGCGAAAGCAGAAGCCTTGGGCTTGGCCGATCGCGTGAAATTCGAAGTGGCTGATGCCAACGACTATCCGTTCGCGACACTGTATGACGTGGCTATCTGTATGGGATCGACCCATGCGTTTGGTGAAGGGGATGCGGGTTATCCGGCAGCACTGACTCAAATGCAGCAATGGCTGAAACCCCATGGTCAACTGCTGATTGGCGAAGGTTATTGGAAGCAGCCACCGGCCCAGGCGTATCAGGACTTCATTGGTGAGCCGATTGGTATTTATTACGATCACCAGGGCAACATGTCGGTCGCCGAGTCTCACGGCCTGGCCACTGTGTATGCGGCCACCAGTAATCAGGACGAGTGGGATCATTTTGAAGGTTGCTTTCGCCTGAAAGCAGAACGTGCTGTGATGGCCAATCCAGAGGATGGCAAAGCGTGTCAAAAGCGTGATGCGGTTCGCGAGTGGAACGCGTATTACCACCAGTTTGGCCGCGACACTATGGGATTTGGTTTCTATTTGTTCATCAAGGACAAGGGTTAATCTGAACCTGTGGCATAAGCACTGGCTGCATAATGGCCAGTCGCTTAATCAGATCTGGCTTGAAAGGAGAGAGGGATGGCAGTGGCAGAATCACAAGCTCTGGTTGTCGAAGGCGGCGCGATGCGCGGTATTTTTGCCGCCGGTGTGCTGGATGGCTTTCTTGAGCAACATTACCGACCATTTGATTTCTGCATCGGTGTCTCGGCGGGTTCCACCAATCTTGCAGCCTGGCTGGCGAATCAGCATGGCCGTAATTACAAAGTGATCACGGATTATTCCTGCCGCCCGGAATTTATCAGTTTACGTAAATTTATTCGCGGCGGGCACTGGCTGGATCTCGACTGGTTGTGGCAGATCACTATTGATGAAATACGCTTGGATCTGGATGCTTTCGACGCACAACCCATTCCTTTGTACGTGGTCACCACCCAAGTCTCTAGCGGAGAGGCCGTTTATACCCAAGCCACGGCAGATAATCTTGAACAATTGCTTAAAGCTTCTTGCTCTGTGCCGGTCGCGTACCGGGATTATCCGCTGCTGAATGGCGACGCCATGACCGACGGTGGGGTCGCCGATTCCATTCCCGTCATCAAAGCCTATCAAATGGGTGCCAGAGAAATCACGGTGATTTTGTCACGCCCGCTGGGCTACCGGAAGAAAACCAGCAAAACGAGCTGGTTCCTCCGCCGTATGCTGGCAGATACCCCTGAGCTGGCGCGGGTGATGATGAAGCGTGCCGACAATTACAATAGCGCCATTGAGTTTATTGAGAACCCGCCTCAAGACTGCCGCATTCATGTTATAGCACCGCCGGCAGAGTTTGATGTCGGCCGTATTACCACAGACAAAAAACGCTTAGACACCGGCTATCAGATGGGATTAGCGGCGGCACTCGCCGGACGATAAGCCTGTACCGAGCACACAGTTAACAACGACAGGGACATCATGATTTTTAACAACTTTGCACCGGCAACATTAGCGGAACAGTTTCAGCTTTCTCCCCAGGCGGCAGACTGCCTGTCGGCTTATCTGGTGACCTTACCGGAAGCTGAAATACCGGCTATTTCAAGTGTCAGCGCAGATTATTTCTGTGCAGACAAAGACAATGCAGACATTTGTGCCGAACTGGTACGAAAAGGAGAAAAGCAAGCCAGCTGCAGTATGAAATACTGGTATCAGATAGGCGGTGAGGAAGGGCCGGAGCCAATGCCGCAGGTCGGCCATTTGCAGGTGGTCACTGACTGGGAGGGCGTTCCGGTCGCGATCACGCAAATTACCCGGGTGGCAGAAGCCCGGTTTAAAGATGTGACCGCTGAGTTCGCGGCGGCTGAAGGAGAAGGTGATAAGTCGCTGCGCTGGTGGCGGGATGCCCACTGGCAGTTTTTCAGCACCGAGTGCGAAGAGCTGGCTATTGAGATGAGCGAAGACACTGTGCTGGTGCTGGAACATTTTCGAACCGTTTGGGCGAAACCTGCCTGATCTATGCAACGAACAGCCGTAAGCCGCGCTGACATCAAGGCTGATATCAGTGGTTTGCTTTTCTGCTCTGCTATCTTTATCTCAGCGGGCAGACGTATGTGCCCGCCATTTTTGCCAGCTGATCTCCAGGGTTGTTGCTGATACACGCACGAGGCTGTCTGGCAAGTCAGGTGATTTCACTTCACGGCAGGGCAGGCATGAAAACACACTGGTTTAATCGTTGGGAAGCGGTAAGGAGCAGTTTCTGGTTCGTCCCTGCCATGATGGTGATTATTGCCGTCGGGCTGGCCCGGATTGTAGTTACTCTGGATCATCAACTGGTGCACTTCTCTCTGGTTTTGCCTGATATCGGCTTCACGGGAGGTGCAGAGGGAGCACGCAGTGTCCTTTCTACGATTGCAGGTTCCATGGTAACGGTGGCCGGGGTGGCTTTCTCTATCACCATAGTGGCATTAACGCTGGCTTCCTCTCAGTTTGGTCCCCGTTTACTGCGAAATTTCATGCGCGATCCGGGTAATCAGTACGTGCTTGGCACCTTTATCGCGACGTTCATCTATTGTCTGCTGGTATTAAGCAGTGTGACCCATTCCAACGGTGATGTGTTCGTGCCTCGCATTGCGGTCAATCTGGCTTTGTTACTGGCCCTGTTCAATGTCGCGGTTCTGATTTATTTCATTCACCATGTGGCGACTTCGATTCAGGCGGATAACGTCGTCAATGGTGTGTATGAGGAGCTGAATCAGTACATTGAGCATTTTTTCCCTGATGAACTCGGTGAGTCTGATCCTGAACCTTTTCAGAGTGATCGCAATCCAACCGGCATGTTTCATCATGTGGTCGCGGCGGACAGTGAAGGTTACCTGCAAGCCGTAGACAGACAGTGCTTATGTCAGCTTGCCCAGCAGTTTGATTGCCGGATTGAATTGGGTTACAGAGCCGGGGCATTTGTCGTAAAAGGTAGCTCAATCGCTGTCGTGCGGTCTGACACTGAGCCGGAAGACGGTCTGGATTCACAGCTTCTTGATTGCATGATTGTCGGGAAATTGCGTACCCCGGAACAAGATCCTGAATTCGCTGTTCATCAGTTGGTGGAAGTGGCCGTCAGAGCATTATCACCGGGTATCAATGATCCTTTTACTGCCATGACCAGCGTTGACAGACTCAGTGCAGTACTTTGCACCCTGACTGGCCGGTCATTTCATCCCGCGCGCTGGTATGGCGATGACGGCCAGCTGCGGCTGGAAGAACCGCCTCTGACTTTTACCGGGATACTCAACGCCGCTTTTGATCAGATCCGCCAGCACGGCAAATCCGATACGGCGGTTACCATCCGTTTGCTTGAAAGCCTTGGCCGGATTGCCAGTTACTGCAGAACGCGTGAGCAGCAAAGTGCCGTTTGTCGTCAGGCCGAAATGATCCTGCGCTCCAGTCAGGATTGCCTGAATGAACCACAGGATCTGGCAGACATTGAACAGCGGTTTCAGGCGATACAGGATGAAATGCGTCAATGCTGATTGAGGTTATTTCAATGCTGACTCGTTAGCCAACAGCCATTTTCGCAATAATCCCGCTAGCTGGGCCTGCTCATCTTTGTCTAAGGCCGTCAGCATCTGATGCTCATTGGCAACATGGGCTGTGACGGCTTTGTCGACCAGAGCCTGTCCTGCTTCTGTTAACGACACCTTACAGCTGCGTCTGTCATCGTCACTCGGCTGCCGGTAGATCAGCCCTCTGTCGGTCAGTTTATCCAGCCGGGCTGTCATCGCCCCGGAAGACAGCATCACGGTGTGATAAAGCTGGGTTGGCGTAAGGGGTTCGCCAGCTCTGCGCAGCGAGGCCAGAATATCAAACTCAACCTGGCTCAGCCCGTAGCCTTTGAACACGTCATTGATGCTGTCCGTCATTATTCTGTGGGCCCGATACATGCGGCCAATGATCCCCATAGGAGAGCAATCCAAGTCTGGCCGGTGTTCCTGCCATTGAATCAATAGTTTATCGACATGATCTTGCATAGGGTTGTGTTTGTCCGTTCTTCATTGAGTCAAAAATATGTCATTAACTTTTCGAAAAAGATACTTGATTAAAAGGCAAATAGCCACTAATTTATCTTCATACAAAGATATTTGATGTAAAGATTCTTAAAGGGAAGTGAAATGAACTATCTGCTCGCGTTATTAGTGCCAATGCTGTGGGGTAGCACCTATGCTGCCGTCAGCCTGTTTCTGCAAGATATGTCTCCATATTGGGTGGCTGTGTGGCGGGCTTTACCTGCCGGACTGGTGTTGCTTTTGCTACGACCAAAGCTGCCGCCGCTGAGCTGGAGTCGCATGACCTTGCTGAGCTTTTGCAATATTGCCGCATTCTTTGTGTTACTTTTTATCGCTGCTTACCGCTTGCCTGGCTCTGTCGCCGGCACGTTGGGGGCAACGATGCCGTTGCAGATGATGCTACTGCAGTGGATAGGGGAAGGTAAAAAACCGGACCCTCGCTCAGTGGTGTTAGCGATACTGGGTTTAATTGGAGTGGGCTTATTGCTGAACCCGTCTGCAGATTTGGATCCGATTGGCACCCTGGCCGCTCTGGCTGGCACAGCTCTGGTCTCGCAGTCCGCTATCTGGATGAAACGATGGCCGGTTAACGATGCGCTGAGCTTTGCCGCCTGGCAGCTCGTTCTTGGTGGCATGATGCTGATTCCCTTCGCTTGGTTCGTGGCCGGCGCGCCGGTTGCGCTGCCTGTGGATGCGATACCCGGTCTGTTATGGCTGGTATTACTGAACACTGCATTTGGTTACTGGGCCTGGGTACGTTCAGTGAAAAAACTCGGTCCGAACGTGATGTCGATGTTCTCATTGATAAACCCGGTTACTGCTGTCTTGCTGGGTATTGGACTGGTCGGAGAAAGCCTTGGGCTCTTGCAATGGGCGGGAATTAGTTTGATCCTGATGGCATTGCTATTCATGAAGAAACCCGCCAAACCAACCCGGATTACTGCTTCGGCACTGGATGGTCAACAAGAAAAGCCAGGCCAGAAGAAAGCGAGTCACCAGCAGAATAATCCTTCGGCTTCTGTCAGGCAGCAATAGACAAATACGGAAAAACCAGGCGAGAAGATAGCAGATCATGAATAAGAAGCGGCTCAGGCCGCTTCTTTCAGTTCAGTCCCAGTTGCCGACGGTACTCGTCTTCAGTGGCGTAATCGTGCGAGTCTGCACGATCAAGAAAAACGATACCGTTTAAGTGGTCTAACTCATGCTGGAATATCCGCGCGATGAAGCCAGATAACTCACAGCGGACTTTTTGCCCATCAAGCTGTTCGTAACCAACACTTATTCTGGTGGAACGCGGTACCAGCGCGCGAATACCGGGGATACTCAGGCAACCTTCCCAGTCTTTTTCTATCTCCTCGCTCATCCAGTAAATCTCAGGGTTGAGCATCAGCGTTGGCGTCATAGTCGGCGCATTCGGGTAACGGGCATTCGGAGAAGAGGCAACGATAAAAGCACGCAGCGATTCACTGACCTGCGGGGCTGCAATACCTACTCCCTGGTGGCTGAGCATCAGAGATGCTAAGTCAGTAAAAAAGGGGGCGTATTCTTTCCATTGTTCAGTCGACAGGGCTTTCGCCTGCTGGCGTAGTATCGGATTGCCTAACTGCGCGATGATCATCCTTGTTCTCCCTGAGTCGTCTATGGAGGGGTTATAGCGCTATCAGACATGTACTGCAAGTGTTCCCCTTTTATATTCCGGAATGACACTAACAGAACGCTGTTAAGCAACTATGCTTATATCTGCAATTCATTTATCTACGATTCACTGGCCGCAACTGTGAGCCACCCACTTTGAGAGAGTATGAGATGGACAGAAAAGCATTTGTAGAAAAGCTCAGCGCACAAATGAAAGAGATCAATGCAGAAATCGACAAATTGGAAGCAAAAGCTCAGCACTCAGGCGCAGAGCTGAAAGAAAAATATCGTGATGAAATTCAACAACTGAAAACCAGAAAAGCAGAAGCGGAAAAGAAACTGGACGAAGTGAAACATGCCAGCGAAGAGGCATGGGGAGAATTACGGCAGGGTGCTGAAGAAGCGTTTGATTCAATGAAAAAAGCGTTCAGGGCGGCCTGGGATAAATATAAATAACTTGCCCGACTGGTATCGGGCAAGTGTAGTTACAGACTGACTTTCTTCAGGGCAACGGCATTCATGCAGTACCGCAGTCCGCTGGGTGCCGGGCCGTCAGGAAAGACATGACCGAGATGAGCATCGCAGACAGCACAGACGGTTTCAATTCGCTGCATGCCGTGCGAGGTGTCCATCAGATAATTGATAGCATTGACGCTTACCGGTTGTGTGAAAGATGGCCAGCCTGAACCGGAGTCAAATTTTTCCCCGGCGTCAAACAGCATATTGCCGCAACAGACACAGGCGTATTCCCCCGGCTCGAACAATTCACACATTTCTGACTTAAACGGTCTTTCCGTACCTTTCTGGCGCGTAATGTAGTATTCATCGTCAGTCAGTTGCTGGCGCCATTCCTCTTCGGCCTTTTCAACGCGGCGGGGAGGCACGATATCGCCTTTGGTTGCGTGTTCAATAACTTTTTCCCAAGTGAGCATGTCGTTCTCCAACTAACTAGATGTGGTTTTATAGATAGGGCCATAGTTCAAGAATTTCAAGAAAAGCGCCCTCAAAGGTATAGACCCGAGATAACCGTATAAATTAACCATATTCTAAATGTGTGTTTTATGCGGACAGACTTGGCTATAATGCCGCGCTTATTCACTTTTGTATGCTGTCTGTAGGTGCAGTCATAGTAAAACTGTGAATGACGAGTCTTTTGGCCAACCGGTATCAGCCTGAAACTGGTTGGCTGGGTATTGCTGCGAGAACAAGTAGCAGGGTCAGCAAACGCTACCCGTTGATGTATAGAACAATGCTCTGGATTTACGATCCAGTCCGCACTGAGGAAAAACGATGTCCCAATATGTAGTTTGTGCACTGTATAAGTTTGTTGCACTGGAAGATTTTGAAGCCCTTCGTGAGCCATTACAGAACCTGATGGAAGAGAATCAGGTTCGCGGTACGTTACTGCTTGCTAAAGAGGGTATTAACGGCACAGTTGCCGGCAAGCGCGAAAACATTGACGCTCTGCAGGCCTGGTTTAAGACGGACTCTCGCTTAACAGACATAGTGTACAAAGAGTCATTCGACGATCATCAACCGTTCAACCGCTCAAAAGTTAAGTTGAAGAAAGAGATAGTGACCATGGGTGTAGAGGGTATTGATCCTCGCCATGTTGTCGGCACCTATGTGAAGCCAAAAGACTGGAACGAGCTGATTGCTGACCCGGACGTTTTCGTCGTCGATACCCGTAATGACTATGAAATCGAAGTAGGCACTTTCAAACGCGCTGTCAACCCGAAGACAGAGACTTTCCGCGAGTTCCCGGAGTACGTGAAAGAGAACCTGGACCCGGCTAAACACAAGAAAGTGGCGATGTTCTGTACCGGGGGTATCCGCTGCGAAAAATCCACCGCTTACCTGAAAGAGCAGGGTTTTGATGAGGTTTATCACCTGGAAGGCGGTATCCTGAAATACCTGGAAGAGGTGCCTGCCGAAGAGAGTTTGTGGGAAGGCGAGTGCTATGTCTTTGATGGCCGTGTCACGGTAAATCACCAGTTGGAAAAAGGCTCTTATGACATGTGTAACGCCTGCCGTTTACCGATCACAGAGCAGGATATGCAGAGTGTGCAATTTGAAAAAGGCGTAAGCTGCCCGAAATGTTTTGATAAACATTCTGACGAGCAGAAAGCCCGTTTTCGCGAGCGTGAGAAGCAGGTTCAGCTGGCAGCACAGCGTGGTGAACAACACGTTGGCGGTGATGCTAAAAATATTATCGAAGCCCGTCGGCAGGAAAAGCTGACACGCAAGAAACAGCAGCGCGAACAGCGTTAACTGCATTAGAAAAGAACACATCCCCGGGCAGCCTTGCCCGGGGACAGCCTTCCTGTAGTCCGTCAGACCATAAAGTGCTCATCCGGCCAATAGAGCACAGTGCTGAAACCTCTTTACTTTCCAGCCTGCTAACCGTTTCAGAGACGGTTGTTGATTGCTTCCCGCCAGAGTCATTTCGGCCTGCTGCTGTGTTGTTCTATCGGCGAAAAATGGCTGGCTGTCGCAGCGAGTGCAACATTTGATTACATAAATTGCGCAGAGAAATCGGCAAGATGCTGCTGTCGGTGAAACCATTTCCTGCCTGAAGGAGTCCAATTACCAAAGTCGAATGGATAAAGCAGGAGGCACTGGATGGAAACTGTCGGTCTGGGCGGAAGTTGCCATTGGTGTACGGAGGCTGTGTTTCGGTCGCTGAAAGGCGTTGGCGAAGTCGATCAGGGCTGGTTGTCAGCTCAGGGACACGAAGAGATGTCTGAAGGGATTTTATTACGCTTTGATCCTGCCAGGATCGATCTTTATACCCTGATTCAGATTCACCTTTATACTCACAGCTGTACGTCGAACCATGCCTTGCGCCACAGATACCGCTCGGCTGTTTATGCGTTCAGTCCTGACCAGCAACGTGCCGCACAGGTTTGTCTCAAAGCTCTTCAACCGGAATTCGAACAGCCTATCTTAACGCAGGCCCTGCGCTTTGATGCGTTTCAGCCATCACGGCATGAAATCCAGAATTATTTTTACAGCAATCCGCAGAAACCTTTTTGTCAGATGCGTATCAGTCCGAAACTCAGCATTTTACTGAGTCAGTTCAGTGATCGCGTTGACGATAGGAAACGGCATGTGCTGGAGCAGTTACCTGTCGATATCAAGTGATACAAAAACCGGGCAGTGCACTGATTCAGCGGGTTTGTGAAGAGCGGCACCAGAGGTCTTCGCAATAAATTAATGCTTGACCTCAAGTTAACCTGAGGTTTTATCGTGGCGTTATCAAATCTGATTCAACGGAGCGATTAAATGAAAAACCTCATCGATCAATATCTGCAAAGCCTGGGTATTAATGAGCCGCAAATCAGCCTGGAATGGCTGCAATCTCTGCTAGCTGCCCATTTGGCTCGTTATCCGTTTTCCAGTACGAATGTTATTCTGAAGCATGATTTAAGCCTGGAACCAGACGCTTTGTTTCATCGTTTGGTAGTGCAACGCCGCGGCGGGTATTGTTTCGAGCACAACAAGGTCTTATTTTTGGTGCTGAAACAGCTGGGCTTTGATGTCCGCCCTCTGATTGGTCGTGTGATGCTCAACGGTAACCCGGACAATGGTCGTTCTCATCGCTTAACCTTACTCACCCTGCGCGATAAGCAGTATCTGATTGATGCCGGCTTCGGGATAATGAACCCAAGACAGATTATTTCCCTGGATACCAACCTGCCTCAGCCTGATGTCAGATACCAGTACAGCGTGGAATCAGACAACCGTGGCGGCATGCTGGTGATGGCCACAAACTCAGATGAAGTAGTAACACTGTATCGCTTTGATTTTGCAGAATACCTGGAATCGGATTGCACAATCAGCCATTTTTACAGTCATCAAGCCCCTGACGCCGTATTTGTGAATCATCTGGTGGTATCGCGGATTCTTGAGAATCGGCGGTATCTGATCCGAAACCTGACCTACTTTGAATATGAAGATAAGACAGGGCAAGAGAGAACTGTCGATATCAGTGACGGCACCATGTTATATCAGCTTCTGACCACGCAGTTTAATTTACAGTTAACAGAACAGGATGCTGCAACCTTGTATTCACATCAAATGGCTAAGATACGTCAGAAGCAGTAATCGCCGATAAGCAGAAGCAATCAAAGCAGAGCGGTATGATTCCAGATAAAGCTGGCGTATAGCCATGATATCTTTAGAATGAACGGTTAGAAATTTTATTATAAGCCTCAGTCAGGAGAAATGTGTGAGCGCTATTTTGTATTACGTTCATGATCCTATGTGTAGCTGGTGCTGGGGTTATCGTCCTGCTTTTCAGCGGCTCAAAGATCAGTTACCGGCTGGTGTGGAAATCCGCTGTGTGTTGGGTGGCCTGGCTCCTGACAGTGATCAGCCCATGCCAGAAGAGATGCAGCAAATGTTGCAGCTGACCTGGCGTCGGATAACCAGCCAGCTGGGGACGGAATTTAATCATGAATTCTGGATACAGTGCCAGCCGCGCCGGTCGACGTACCCTGCCTGTCGGGCTGTTCTTGCCGCAAAAAAACAGGGACAGGAGTATGCAATGACAGAGGCGATTCAGCAGGCCTATTACCTGAGAGCAATGAATCCTTCTGACTACCAGACCCACGCCAGACTGGCAGCTGAGCTGGGTTTGGACGTTGCGCGTTTCATGACAGACATTACCGGTGCTGAGGTTGACGCATTACTTCAGAAAGACATAGAACACGCGGCAGCATTGGGTGTGTCGGGCTTTCCTTCACTGGTTCTGGAAGTGGAAGGCCAGCGCTGGCCGATTGCGGTTGCCTATCAGAATGAACTGACCACACTGAATGACATCAAGGATAAGCTTAAATGGGCAAACGCTAAGTCGGTAATGAAAGGGTGGTTTGCGAAAAAAAGCTAGCCGGTTATGAATCACACGATGGCAGCGCAGGCTGCCATCGTGTGTAATGTGATTAAAACGAATAGGCCAGCCCTATACTGTACAGATTCTGAGTTTCTTCATAAAAATCAATATTGGACGTCAGGTTATCGAATCCAGCCCGGGCAATAGCACTGGCGTTTCGCCAGTTAAACGGGGCCAGGTAGATCAAGGTTGCGGAAAAACCGTATTGGTTGTCATCCCGGATCTGGTTAAAAATGGGATGGGCCTCGTCATAGTCAATCCATGCCGCACTGGCACCCAGCATCACAATATAGCGATCGATCCGTTGCCGGGCTGTCAGCTCAACACCATAGCGATTGTTCGCTATCGCACTACCTTCCGCGCTGTCATCGATGTAGTGAATTTTCCAGTCGATACCAAACTGACGATTTAAATCCAGTTTTTGACTCAGTGCGGCATAGAAAAGATCGCCTTCACGAACCAGCGCGTCTTGTGTCGCCGAGCTATAGCTGGTTCCGCTGCGCTCATCGTCGATTTTTCGTTTACCCGCAGCCAGCTCCAGTGACACATTGGTTCCCGCAATGCGGTTATAGTCCAGCACTGCGCCCCGGATTGAGCGCTTGGTTTCCTGTCTTGGTGTTCCGGTCAGAAAAGGGTCATCCCACACTTCGTTGTCAAAAAAGCCGGGAATAACGCCAATGCCTAAGCTGGAGCCGTCGCTCAAATACTGAGTAAGGCCAGCCTGCATATAAAAACTGCTCGCCATACCCCCCAGTGCTGATTTGAAATACAGCGCAGTATTTGGTGTGACACCCAGCTGTAAATCCCACATGGGCAGGGGCAGATTTTTTTCTTCGTCCGTGCCGGATTCGTCCAGTGAACTGAGTACGGAAGACTGCTCGGTACTCAGGTGGGAGTCGTTCTTAAACCAGCCTAGGTTTATACTGACATTACCTGACAAGCCGGGTTTGACAGCACTCTGAGCTGAAACGGAAAAAGCAGACAGTGCTCCAAGAATGAGCACTGTCTGTCGAATAGTTCGTAACATGGCCACTTCCTGTGAAAAACATTGGTTAATGTTTCTTTTTGTTACGCTTTTTTGTCTTCATTTTATAAAGATCCAAGCGCCGATGCTTTAGGTTAGTGACAGAGCCTTCGTTGTGCAACAGTTTTAATTTTGACAAGTCGACATCGGCGAAAATAATCATTTCGGTATTGGCATTGGCTTCCGTAATGATCGCATCGTGCGGGAAATACACATCGGAGGGAGAAAACACTGCAGACTGGGCATATTGGATGTCAACATTATCGACCCGGGGAAGGTTGCCGACGCTGCCACCCAGCGCGACATAACACTCGTTTTCAATCGCCCTCGCCTGACCACATATACGTACCCGCAGATAGCCGTTTTTAGTATCTGTCCAGAAAGGGACAAACAGAATCTGGACTCCCTGATCGGCCAGCAGCCTGCCCAGTTCGGGAAACTCGACATCGTAGCAAATCAGAATACCAATCCGCCCGGCATCGGTGTCGAAGACTTTGACTTTATCGCCTCCGTCTATGACCCAGTCTCTGACTTCGTGCGGCGTGATGTGAATTTTATATTGCTCGTCAATGTCCCCGTCTCTGTGCAGCAGGTATGAGACGTTATATAGCTTGTCACCTTTCAGGTAAGGCATACTGCCGGCAATGATGTTGATGTTATACGTGACAGCCAGCTGAGAAAATCGCTGACGGATTTCTTCAGTGAACTGGCTGAGATAGCGAATGGCCTCAACCGAGTCTTTGTCTCTGGCTAACCCCATCAGCGGCGCATTAAAAAACTCAGGGAACAATGCAAAATCGGACTGATATTTGGATAAAGAAGAAACAAAAAACTCGGCCTGGTTCATCAGGTCGTCGACCGACACGACCCGACGCATGTGCCACTGCACTATGCCCAACCTTATCAGTGTTTTTTCGGTTTGATGGATCGAGATATCTTCTTCGTAGAAAATGTTGTCCCATTCAAGCAGTGTGGCATAGCCTTTGGACTTCGCATCTTCAGGGAGATAACGGTTCATCAGGCGTTTTACATCGAAATCATTGGCAAGCTGAAACGAGAGTATCGGGTCATGAATTTCACGGCGTTTGACCTTGGCAATATACTCAGAAACATGCATTTCATCCGCATACTTGTGATAACCCGGAATGCGTCCGCCGGCAAGAATGGCTTTGAGGTTGTTGGCCCGGCAGAGCTCCTTACGGGCTTCGTATAAGCGACGCCCTAAGCGAAGGCCGCGATAATCCGGATGGACAAATACGTCCAGTCCATACAACGCATCTCCGCTCGGGTTGTGACAGGCCACATTGTTGGCATCGACTATATCCAGATACGTGTGGTTCAGGGAATAGCGGTTGTAGCTGACTTTAATGGTCAGTGCTGCGGCAATGATTTTCCCCTTGTCCTCAATGCAGATTTGCCCGTCGGGAAAATGTTTGACCAGCCCTTGAATGGTAGATTTTGGCCAGGCACCGCCCACATCAGGAAAAACCAGATCTTCCAATGCAGCAAGTTGCTTAAAGTCAGAAGGCTCAATGGTGCGCAGATTCAATAAAGTGCTATTGTTCTCATCCATAACTTATTGTTTTTCATTGTTGAAACCAGTGCTATAAAGTATGGAACATCCGTTAGGATTCGCCAGTGAACCGTATCCTGACAGTGAATGAACACAATGTTATTCGGGATCAACCATACTTTAGGTCTGATTCTTCATTCATATCACGACGCTTGGAGGAAATATGAAAGTGAGTGTAGTTCGTCGTTATGCCTCAGTATGTGCACTAGTGGTGTCTATCGGGCTGTTGCCTGGTGTAGTCACTGCGGCCCATCACGAAAAAGAAGAAGCAGAAGCAGTGACATCAGCTGAGCAGGTGAACAAAGAAACGAAGGATTTGCTGGAGTCACTGAAAAACTACTCTGCAGAGCAAAAAGACGAAGCCATGAAGGCGACGAAAGAGGGCATCGACAGCCTGGATAAACATATTGAGCAGTTGCAGACACAGATAGAAGACGACTGGGATGATATGGATAAGGCAGCCCGTGAGAAATCCAGAGAAAGTCTCAAATCTATGCAGGAACAGCGAGTGAAACTGGCTGAATGGTATGGCAGTATGAAAAGCAGCTCAGCTGGCGCCTGGGATCATGTCAAAGAAGGCTTTTCCGGTGCCTATGACAGCCTGAGTGAAGCCTGGCAAAAAGCCAGCGAAGAATTTTCTAAAGAAGAGAAAGAGTAATATTACCGCTGCGCCTCTGCGAACGGGGCGCATTTTCCATTGTGACGTTTTCCCCGTCATTTTTGCCAGAAACCAGTAAGCAGAACCTGTAATAAGTTGCCTTCCTGTATGGGTTTGCAGATCGGGTGTTGGCTGGCGCGGCTTGCAAGCCGGCAGATGATATGAGAAAGTTTGTCCCGTTGTGGTCATCGGTTTAGCGTAAACCGATACAACCCGCTTCGTATAACCCCACTGATAGGGTGTGGGGGTCTCTACCAGAATCCGTAAAATTCTGATTACGAAGAGTTAAGTCGATTAATCGCTTTTCTCTTTGTCATGGTCGGAATACCCATTCTCCTTTGCTGCAGAAAAGCTGTTAATCATCCCAGTCAACGTATTGAGAACCTGATTAAGAGCACCTTATGACATCTTTTATTACTGGTTTACCGAAAGTGGAATTACACCTGCATATTGAAGGCTCGCTGGAACCTGAGCTGATGTTTGCACTGGCCGAAAGAAACCAGATTGCGATTCCGTTTCATTCACCTGATGAAGTGCGTGCGGCGTACCAGTTCCACAACCTGCAGTCTTTTCTGGATATTTATTACCAGGGCGCAAACGTACTGATCCACGAGCAGGATTTTTACGATTTAACCTGGGCCTACCTGTTGCGCTGTAAAGCCGATAACGTGGTACACACAGAGATCTTCTTTGATCCGCAAACCCATACCGAGCGGGGTATTGCCTTCGATATTGTGGTGAAGGGCATTCACCGCGCACTGGAGCAGGGCAGGGAAACACTGGGTATTTCCAGCCAGCTGATCATGTGTTTCCTGCGCCATCTCGATCAGGACTCTGCTTTTGCCACGCTCAGTCAGGGGTTGTCGCATAAAGACAAAATAGTGGGAGTGGGTTTGGATTCTTCAGAGCAGGGCAATCCGCCGGAGAAATTCAATGCGGTCTTTCAGCAAGCACTGACAGAAGGTTTTCTGACCGTAGCCCATGCCGGTGAGGAAGGGCCACCGGAAAATATTACCAATACCCTGGATCTGCTGGGGGCGACCCGGGTGGATCACGGCATTCGTTGTGTTGAAGATGCAGCTCTGGTTGAGCGTTTAGTGCGGGAGCAGGTGCCGTTAACCGTGTGCCCGCTGTCGAACTTAAAACTCAAGGTGTTCGAAGACATGAAAGATCACAATATCGTCGAGCTGCTGCGCAAAGGCCTGCGTGTCACCATCAATTCTGACGATCCGGCGTATTTTGGTGGGTATATGACAGATAATTTTCAGGCGGTGGCCGATGCACATCCTATGACGCAGGAAGAGATCGCGCAGTTTACCCTCAATGCGATTCAGGCCAGTTTTATCTGCGAGGAAGAGAAGCAGCGTTTAACCCGAATGACACTGGATTACCTCCAAAGCGAAAAATCATCCGCTAATAGCAAGGCATAATTTCACTATGGCCAAGTGGCTCCCTGCGCTGATTATGCAGCGCAGGGAGCCGCTTTTCAATTAGCTGACTAATTCGCCGGATAGCCAGCTTAAGATTTCGCGCAACTTGTCATCGCTTAGGTTAAGCAAATTGTCGCCGACATACCATTCGAGGAATGATTGCTCAGGTAAGGCCGCTTGTTGCGGATTTCCCAGCCAGATTTTCTGCTCTGTCGCCAGCCTGTCGCGAATGACACTGGCTTTTTCGGCACTGACGGGCAGATACAGATGCAGCATATTGGCCTGTGGCGCAGTCGGGTTTGGCGTTAACAGCGGGTAATCTTTCAGTATGCGGTAGAGCTGCTGAGTACGATCGAACAAGGCTGGCATCAGCGCCAGGCGCTGATCGAACTGCATCGCCGCGGAAACCGAATACGGTGTGCGGCGATATACATTACCGCCCTGGCGTTGCATCCAGAGGCGAGCTTTTTCAATCAATGCTTGATCGCCCAGCAACATAGAGCCGCCTAATCCGCCAATGCCTTTATATAAAGAGACATAGGCTGAATCGAAACCTTGAGCAATCTCGCTGTACTCACGGCCATACCAGGCTTTGGCTTCCCACAATCTGGCGCCGTCCATGTGCAGATGAATACCCTGCTCGCGACAATGGGCTTTGATAGCGTTTAAATCATCCCATTCCGGCAGCTGACCGCCAATTTCGCGCATGGGAAGTTCATACAGCACGGCAGCAATATCGTCCGGCCATTCCTGCAAATCGGCCAAAGACCAGGTTTGATAAGGGTTACCGACAGGCAGAACGGTAAAGCGTTGCTGCAGCAGATAGCCTTGCGCTTCATGCAGGTAAATATGACTGGAGGGATGCATGGCCACAATAGGTTTTTTGCGTGCCATACAGGCCAGTTGCAGCGCAGTAGGTTGGGTCATTGTACCCGAGATAACGAACAGGCCGGCTTCGTAGCCCAGAAGATCGGCAACTTTGGTTTCAAACTGCTGCAGATCATCGCCCTGACCGTAAATATCATGTTTGATCTGATTGCTCTGACACCAGTTTGCCATTTGCAGGAAGATGTCGGCCGGAGACATTTCACGGTTGCCGGGGACAGACAGAGTGCAATGAGAGCGTAATTCCGTGCTCATAATAATCCTTGAAATAAGCCACTTAATTTTAATTTGTCGCCAGGAGTTTATGGTGGCTTATTCCAGTGCGCAACAGATTTCATTGGCAGTTATGATAGCGATCCGCTCTGGGAGTCTTATTTGCCTGCTTAATATTCAAAGCGGGAAAATTCGCTTTCAATAGATGCATACAACTCTGAGATCCAGGCCGGGGAGGTGTCGGGTACAGGGCGGATCGGGTTTTTCCGTGGATCATGCGGGGCAATCACCACTTCGACATTGTCTTTGCCGATTTTCCCCACCAGGGTAAACAATTCTTCCACCGCGCTGTCGCCGATAGCAAGACAACCAATGGAGTCGGCTTTGCCATGAATGAAAATATTGGAACCCGGTGATTGCCGGCCTTCTAGCGCGGCGTATTTGAGATCGAAGTTGTTGGGATAGTTAAGCTTCATCGACAAGTGGAAACGGCTGTTCGGATTGAGGCCGATGATTTTGTAGATACCTTCCGGCACCTGACGGTCGCCTTCTTTGAGTTTTGGCCCTGCTTTGCCGCTCGCCGCTGTGACAGGGTAACTGTAGATAAAATGGCGACGACCCTGCTGATCAAACGCCCATAGCTCCAGGACTTTTTCTTCTTTCAGGCCAAGCAGCGCAATTTTCTCAGGCGGATAGCTCACATTGGCCTGGCGAAATCTGTATTTCAACCGCATTTCAGACAAGTGGCCGTAAGTCGCTAATACGTCATCAACGGTTCGCTTTCCCAGCAAAGAGGGCGCGACAGAGGTTGAAACGGACTGTCCATGAGCATGAGTGGTCATCAGTAAATACACAGCGGCAAACAGGGCTGAAAATTTAATAGTGCGCATAATTCCCCAACGTCATATCTAGTCCATTAAACGAAAAATGTTGATTACATTATCAGCAGTAAGTTGTCAGTGTGTCAGATCACAGCGGCTGGAAAGTAAAATCTTCAATAACGCCATTGATGTCTGCATTCAGCACGTAATCAAGGTGCATGTTCCCTTTTTGCTGGTAGAAGCTGATTCGGTAACCTTGATCGCTGTGGTTATTATCCACACTGTAATTACTGGTTACTCGGGTACTGATCGCATCGCCCCGGACAATGCCGTTTACAGCCGGAGACGTGGCAACGATGTACGTCAGCTGATTTTCTTCTAAGCTATTGAATTTTATATAGGCATAAGTTTTCTTTTTGACCAGCTGCCCATTTTCCAGAACATTGCCGTTGCTCTCTGAAAAATAGTAGCCATTCAGGTTAACTGTAGACTCAAACCCGATCTCAGGATCTGGCTGGCCCATAGATGCACAGCCTGATAACGATGAGAGAAGAATAATAGATAGTGCCTTTTTCATACTCACCTTGATTCTTATAATGATGAAAAGGGGTCAGAAACCCCCAACCAATGACAGTATTTAATGGCGTCAGAACGCTGTGTGTCATTAACTGGTTATTGCAAAATGGCAGGTAAGCAGAAGGTTTAAGCGGGGAATCGGTATAAGCGCACTCTGGTCAGGCTAAAAGCGGCAGGCAACAAACGGTATGAACGGCAGACAGATGACTGTCAATTGTATAGGCAGGTCACTATACAAAGCATTGAATGTTTCCTCAGTGCGTCTTAGATAGCTCAGGCTAAAGTAACATGTCTTTCGCACAATAAATGCTGCTGATGCCGGGGGCGCTGTAGCAACTCAGATTGTCTTGTAATATGGCTGAAGGTAATGCAAATCCGGTTTGACCGTTTACCTTAATGGTGGCCGTGTTTGCGTTGATGTGATGGGAGATCTCAGAACCGTTGCTGAGTGTCCAATAGGTATCAAACTCGCTGGTATTGGCACAGACCGAAATGGAGCAACTGACCGGCGTTGTTTCACCGTGCTCGAACACAATGCACTGGGCTTGCATTTTACCACAGCCCGCGTTCGCTGCTGCCGATACCATAAAGCCACACATCAGGGTGAGGGATAAACAGGTAACGCCTTTCATAATCCACCTTGCTTCTTTTAGTAATGAGTCTGTTCATGGGGTGTGTTACTAAGGCGACCAAAGAGAGGACAGTATGCAGGTTTTTCCGGATGGTGCGGATTTGAGCTTCATTGTATTGATGAAGACAGGTGTTTTACCTACCTGCCTTCATCAATTCGTGCTCACAGGATAACGGGCACAGCTATGTAGGTGTTTACCGCTGGAAATTGCGATGCTCCACATCGCAGCGGATGACAGATTGGTCGTCGATTAACCCGGCTAAGTGCTTGCGGCTTTCCAGGTAATGCGGTGTCAGTTTGTGCGCTGCAAGTGCGTCTTCACTGGTGTAGATTTCATACAGGTAGAAGCAGTGGTCGTTGTCCTGAGCTGACAGCACATCGAACACCAGGCAGCCTTCTTCATTCTCTACCGAAGCCTTGGCGTTTTCCTTCATGATCGAGAGATACTGGTCTCGAAACCCTGCTTTGACTGAATTTTTCACAACAATACAAAACATAAAGCGCACTTCCTTTTTTGTCGGTTTGAGGAACAACTTGTTCTTCGTTTGAATATCTGGCCCCTTATTGTATACAATGAGTAAAACTATTGCACACGGAGTGGCTGAATATGGCTGAGAGACCAAAACCTTTGAACGGATTACGACATTTAGCACTAGCGGTATATCCCTTTGAGGAGTGTATCCGTTTCTATACCGAAATACTGGGTATGGAAGTGCTAAGAAAAGCGAGCGATAACCTGATTTACCTCAGTTGCGGTAATGACAACTTGTCGCTGAGCAGGGCGTATGAACCGCAGGAGAATCACAATCAGTCCCTTGATCATTTCGGGTTCATAGTGGACAGCAAAGAAGAATTGCAAGCCTGGTTCGTGTTTCTCAAAGCCAAAGGCGTGCCGTTACTGGACACACCGCACGATCACAGTGATGGTGCGCGCAGTTTTCATTGTACCGATCCGGCCGGTAATGTCGTTCAGCCTATTTATCATCCTGCCATTTCTGGCCAGCGCCTGCGCTAGTAAAGCAATTTACCCGACACAATCGGTGTGATTGTGTCGGGTGCAGGCTTTATTTTTGATTCAGTAAATAATCTAAAATATCAACTACTTGTGCTGGATTTGTTGCCCATGCATTGGCACTGGCATCCACTTCTTTAAGCGGGTGGACAATGTCTTCGCTGTGCAGTGTGATGTAGGGTTTATCCAGTGCGGCACAATATCCGGCATCAAACGCGGCATTCCACTGCTTGTATTTATCACCGAAACGGATGACGGCCACGTCACATTGTTTGATCAGTTTCTGTATCCGAATCGCATTAACCTTGGCCGATTTATGGTCGCGCCAGAAGCTGTTAGATTCAGCCCCTAAACCATCACCTGCAGCGTCACTGCTGTCGTGATCTGTAACGGCTGAAGTAAACACAACATTGAGATCTCTTGCCTCACAGCCTTTAATGATTTGTTCCCGCCAGTCGGTGTGGATTTCACCAGAAAGATAGACATTCCAGGTCATTGCTTACCCCTTTTCCTTTATTGCATGTCTCTGTTATCAATGTTCACACAATATGTGTACATGATATGGAGGTGGATATATGGATTATAAGATAGTTCATTGTACACAAGTTGGTGTTTATTGCACATGCAAAGGGCGGCGATTCAGAAGTAGCTTGGGTAAGTGTGCAGGGTAATGTCTGGCGAACGGGTGATGAACAGGCAATCGCTTTGGCTGTTGATCCGCTCAAAGCCGAGTGCTTCATAAAAGGTGGTGTCGATGTCGCTGTGAAGAAAAACCGTTGTTGTCGTTGTGCTTGAGAAAAGATGACGGACAATGTCGAGAATTAGCTGACTGGCATAGCCTTGCCGGCGATGCGCTGGCGACGTTGCTATCGAACCTATTCCTGCTTGCCCGTCTTCCAGACCAAACTGATGACGGTACAGAATCAGAGAAGCGACAGGCATATCAGCTTCTGGCAGCACGTACCATTGGCCAGCGGTGTATTTCCGGCTGCGTTTGCAGGCGGTCAGATACTCAGCCTGGGGCATTTCATCGCCCCAGGCTGAGTAGCCCATCATATACACTGAGTTCATCTCGGACTCAGTAGCTTGTCTGATTTGCATCCGTTTTCTTTTTGTTAATTGCCGGTCTGATAATTGCTGATCACCGAAAGCAGAACTCCGCCCAGCGACTCAGGCCAGCGGTGACCGAACCAAAATAATCACCGGCCACGATCGGCACACCGGGCAGGCGTTGCTCGATAAGCTGGCGTAACATGGGAGAGCGGGCACTGCCACCTGTCATAAAGATAACGTCCGGTGCGCATTCCGCCTGAGACAAAGCTTCATTGATCAGACTGCTGATTTTATCCGCGTTGCTGCTGACCGCCTCTGCCAGTTCATGGCTGGTACAGCTGATCGGCAGTGTTTCCTGTCTGATGCGGATCTCGGTACTGGCACTGGATGATTCGGACAACGCGATTTTCAGCAGTTCGGCTTCACGCACTAATTGATGACCTAAAGTATGGTGGTAGACCTGCAGCAGTCTTTGCAGCAAAGCAGGTTCTGCGGAATCCCGCACGAGCTGTTGCAGCACGGCTAAGTTCGCGCTGGCGTAAAAATCACTTTGTGCGGCCACATTGTTGATCGCCACCGGGTTCCAGAATTGGCTGATCGGCGCTGCCAGTCCGCGCTGGTTGGTGCTGTGCTTGCCAAACAAAGGCATGATACGCTCGAAGGCGAGGGCGATATCCAGATCGTTTCCGCCAACGCGGCTGCCACTGTGAGCCAGTAATCCTTCTGTTCTGTCTTCTTTATTTAACCAGCCCGGCCCCATTTGCAGCACGGAGCAGTCGGTGGTACCACCACCTATATCGACCACCAGTACGGTTTTGTCTTCTTGCAACTGGCTCTCGTATTCCAGACCGGCAGCCACAGGCTCGAACTGGAATTCTATCGCTTTGAAGCCAGCACGCGTTGCCGCCCGGCGCAGAATACTCTCGGCCTGCTGGTTAGCCTTACTTCCGCCTGTACCCTGAAAGTTGACAGGGCGACCGATAACAGCCTGCGTAATACTCTCACCGCACTGGTTTTCACTGCGGTGTTTGATATTTGCCATCATGGCACAGACCAGATCTTCAAACAGACTCAGCTGGATGTCATGTAAACCGGAAGCACCAAGAAAGGATTTTGGTGATTTGACGTAATACACTTCATCAGGATCATTGAGGTAGGTGTCCAGCGCCTGCTGACCAAACTGTAAGGCATGCGCATCAACGATGATGTCGTCGTCTTTGTTGGCAGAGATCGAACGACGCAGTAATTGCTCTCCAATCTTATCAGCGGGTTTGATGTCATAGTGACGAAATAGCGCCTCGCTGACGGCCTCGCGGCTTGGTGCCGCAAGCGTTGAAGGAATGAAAAAGCTGTCGCCTTCAAGGGGAAGCAACCTTGGCTGACCATTCTCCATAACAGCAACAGCGCAGTTGGCTGTGCCGTAGTCGAAACCTATGTACATACTTCCTCCTGACAACTAAAAAGCCGACCAGTGTACGAAAATTTCGGCCTAAGACAAGAAAAGGAAGCACTGACCGTG
Organism: Photobacterium arenosum; assembly: GCF_014841115.1. Lineage (GTDB taxonomy): Bacteria > Pseudomonadota > Gammaproteobacteria > Enterobacterales > Vibrionaceae > Photobacterium > Photobacterium arenosum. Next base: position 379,696 of record NZ_JACYTP010000001.1, on the reverse strand, counting down.
AGAATTGCATTCCATCTCGCAGAACAGCTTCTAGCGATAAAGCTTACGGAAGAACTTTGACGTGAGCGTGTAGTCGTAACGGAGTTGGATCAGCGAATATATTAAGGTAGAACCGGCCACTGTTCCCCATGGGTAGAAGAAAAAGAGTATGCAGCCAAACAACATAGTGGCTTTTTCAGCCCAGGGATGGCGGATTAATAGTCCGTATCCGGCAGTGAGATGAAGCACTATCATCAACACAGCCAGCAGCACCATAGAGAAATTGTTGGTTTCAATGTTCATGATGCCGTCGATGGCGGCCTGAAAACCTGAAACGATGCCCCATATCAGCCAGATAATCGCGTAAAGGGCATGAAAACCTATTGCCAGCCTGAATTTGAGTGAGTATTTCGAGCGTCGCGAGTCGTGAGACTGCGATTGTTCGCCCTCAGTACATTTTTTACACATTTCTACCGGAGTACCGTCAGGTTTATCCAGTGTTCGAACACCGCATTGTACGCAGTACATTATTTACGCACCACTTGCCTGTTTATCGCATCGCATTTCATTGCGATAGCTGTAGTTACAAATTCACAGATGCAAAGCTTCATCAGTTAACAACATTTCCTAACAATTATAATTTCATATAATGCCGTGTTCTTTAACATTTGAATGTCAGTTTTTCGCTTTTATGGTGTTCGAAATGATGAAAATGCTGTGGGAGTCTCATTTTGGTGAATCAAATGTACCGTTACATAAGGTTATGAAATTTAAGGCTTATATAAATTAGGGTAGCCTAATTTATATGTGGCAACTGTCGGCAATATATTATTTGCCTTTTTTCATGTGTAATGGCATAGCATGATACTGCTTTTCTTTTATCAAAGAATGCATCGGACAGGTTTGATGAATCATTTTCTCTGCGGATATTATTCTGGCCACTTCTTTTTAAAATCAAGTAATTCTGGCAGGCAACGGTTAAAGGCCTCGACAAGAATCGGGTCGAAGTGAGTGCCACTATTTTTACAGATATAGTCAGAAGCATCTTCAATGCTCCAGGCCGGCTTGTAAGGACGTTGACTTGTCAGAGCATCAAATACATCGGCAATGGCTGTTATACGTGCTTCAATGGGAATGGCGTCTGTCTGTAAACCGTAAGGGTAGCCTGTGCCGTCCCACTTTTCATGGTGATAAACGGCGATGTTTTTGGCCATTTGCATCAGTTCTGAGGTGTCATTGCCCAAAATTTCTGCCCCTATCAGGGTGTGGCGCTGCATGATTTTCCATTCTTCACCAGACAGCGCCCCTTTCTTTTGCAGAATATGATCCGGGATACCAATTTTGCCGATATCATGCATGGGTGCTGCATGCAGCAGGGTTTCCGACCACGCCGGGCTGTAACCTGCGGCCCTTGCAATGGTATATGCGTAATGGCTCATGCGAATAACGTGATGGCCTGTTTCGTTATCTTTGTATTCTGTTGCTCTGCTCAGTTTCTGAACCACGGCAAGCCGTGTTGATTTCAGCTCATCCATTTTGACCAGCGACAGCTGATTTTTCACACGGGCCCGGACAATGGGCGGGCTGACGGGTTTGGTGATGAAATCGACCGCGCCCAACTCAAAACCTTGTGTTTCATCTTTAGTGTCTGACAGCGCGGTCACGAAGATCACTGGAATGTGTTTGGTGTCCGGTGCGGCAGAAAGCTGTTGAATAACCTCATAGCCGGACAGGCCTGGCATCATAATATCCAGCAGGATCAAATCGGGTTTTTCTGTGTTGGCAAGTGTAATGGCGCGGCTGCCGTCTCTGGCGAATAGCAGGCGGTAATCCGATGCCAGAATGTTTTTCAGCACCTGTAAATTGGCGGGTTCATCATCCACAACCAGAAGGGTTTTACGTTCATCCATGTTATGCCTCCACTGCCTGCTGGCTGACGAGATAGTTATTTAGCAGCGTGGCTGCTCGATCCAATTCAAAATCGCTCATGGCCGATTCCACATCCATTGCCAGTTCTGCAGGGAGCTGGGATTTAACCGCTGAAAAAGCGCAGTCCGGCATCTCGCCCTGTTCCAGTTGCTGAATGATTTTCCTTATATCGTCATGGTTGAGGGTTGTCGCTGTTTGATGCTCAGGTTCAGCAGAGAAATCTTCTACCGAAGTGAGCAGCAGCGTAATGGCATTAAACATCTCGCGGTATTGAGTAAACAGTGGAACCGTATTTTCGTCACGCTGTAATGCTTGTTCCAGTTTTTTCATGCAGTGATGGATACCCGGCATGCACAGGTTGCCAGTCACACCTTTCAGGCGATGCACATGCGACAGGGCTTTTGTCTGGCTGCCACTGAGCAAGCGAGCCAGAAAATCAGGGTGATGCTGTGGCTGGCTGATGAACTTCTGTATAGCGGTGAGCTGCGATTGTTCATTGCCCCAGAGCAGGCGCCCTTTCTCCAGATCGATAAGGGTGTCCTGATTGTCGTCTTGTTTCTCAGGGTGAACCGGAACCTGGGCGATAATCCCTTTCAGGTAAGCAATTTCTGCTTTCAGCGCATAGATATCGATCGGCTTGACGGCAAATCCATTCATGCCGGCGGCGAGTGCGTTACGCCTGTCTTTTTCAAGTACGCTTGCCGTCAAAGCAATAATAGGTACTTCTTTTAACTGCTGTTCTTTTTCGTAAGCCCGGATGGCTTTACTGGCTTCCAGACCATTCATCTCAGGCATTTGAACATCCATGAGAATGATATCAATGTGCCTGGATTTATATTGTTTTATGGCTTCTGTTCCGGTTCTGGCCGTGACTAACTGATGGTTATCTCTTTTTAATAATCCTGTCATCAGCTCCAGATTTTGCTCGACATCGTCTGCCACCAATATGGTCATAGGCGGTAGATGAACATTGTCTGTTATGTTGTCATCAATCTGAGCGGACTGTCCTGCCGGTAACGGCAAATCAACACGGAAGGTCGAGCCCTGACCTGGCTGGCTGTAGACAGCGATTTTGCCGTCCATCAGTTCAACCAGCTGTTTGGCTATGGTCGTTCCCAGGCCTGTGCCGCCAAAACGGCGCGACATAGTGCTGTCTGCCTGAGAGAAAGGGGCGAAGATGCTCTCCAGTCTGTCTGGCGCAATGCCAATTCCCGTGTCTTCGACCAGAATGGTGATGCCTTTGGTACGGCTGGAAGTGATGTCCAGTCTGACATAACCCCGCTCGGTGAACTTTACAGCGTTACTCAGTAAGTTCAGGATAATTTGCTGAACGCGGAGCGGATCACCCTGGAAATATTCACTGAGCTGCGGGTCATAGCGCATTGTCAGCTCTATGCCTTTTTTGTTGGCCAACAACGATTGAGTTGCGATCAATTGCTCACAGATTTGACGAAGAGAGAAATGGCGGGATTCAAGCTGTGTGGTCCCGCTTTCAAGCTTGGCAGAATCCAGCACATCGTTAAGCAGGTTGAGCAGGGTTTTCGCAGATTGCCGGATAATGCCAAGGTGTCTTTGCTGTTCGGTGCTCATTTTTCCGTCCAGCATGAGTTCAGAAAAACCGATAATGGCATTCATTGGTGTTCGCAATTCATGACTCATATTGGCCAGAAAGGTGCTTTTTGCCTGAGCCGCGATTTCTGCTTCTTCTTTGGAGCGGCGCAGATCGGCTTCCATTTGTTTCTGCTTGCTGATGTCAGTGATCACACCGACAAAGGTGCTGATGCCATTGAGCTTGGATTCGCCAATAGATAAACGAATCGGTTTCATCAGGCCGTTTTTATGCAGCGCGGTGACTTCTCTGCCAATGCCGATAATACGTGCTGTTCCGGTTTTGCGGTAATTCTCCAGATAGGAATCGTGCGCACTTTGATAGGGCTCTGGCATCAGCATGCCGATGTTCCTGCCAATGACTTCACTTTCGTGATAACCAAAAATACGTTCTGCAGAGGCATTAAATGACAGGATAATACCGCGTTGTGACATTTTAATAATACCGTCTACGGCGGTATCTATGGTGGCTTTCAGCTCAGCAGCGGTTTCTTCACTGTGCTGCAGTAATGAGCGGTAGCGGGTCAGGGCGTTGACCGCAGCAATGATCAGGCTCAGGGATACGGTGACAATTGAAATGGTAATGGCGAGTAAGTAATGACGCTGGCTGCCAGGGATAAATGCTGGATCGGGCTGACCGACAAACCGGGTTGCTTCCATGGCAGTATAATGCATACCTGCAATGGCCAGTCCCATAACAACACTGGCAATCAGCTGGATCTGGTAGCCAGGCATTGAGCGATGCTTGCGCAGACCAAAACTGATCCATAAGGCCAGTGTGGCTAACGAGGCAGCGACAAAAATGGAGAGTGCGAATAAGGCCGGGTCATATTTTAGCGCAGGCCCCAGTACCATCGCCGCCATGCCAATGTAGTGCATTGAGCCTATGCCCAGCCCGACGGTTATACCACATAGGATCAGTCGTGCATTACTGACAGCCCGTTTCGTCAGCAAATGGAGCGTTACCCAGGAAGCAAGAAAGCTGGGTATAGCGGAAAGCAGGGTAGTGCTGATGTTGTAGTTCACCGTGGTACACAGCTCGAACGCCAGCATACCAATGAAATGCATGGCCCATACACCCACCCCTAACGAAGCTGCGCCTGTCAGTATATGGAGGCGGCGAAGTAATCGACTACGGCTCTGTTTAGCCGATTCAGCTAAAGAAAGCGCCAGTAAAGAGGCACCCACAGAGATAAGCAAAGAGATAGCAATCAGTGAATAGTTATATTCACCAGTGACCAGAAGGCTTGGGTCTGTGCTGTCGGAGATAAAAAAACGCGAAAATAGTTCTGCAATCATGATTCATCAAAGACCAGCCATCCGCCATCTGATGCGAGATAACCAGTTAGGTTAAATTAGTGTTGTATTTTTATGTCAATGGGCGCTCACATTATCCTGTCGGTCAGGAAGAGTAAACCATTCTGGCGTTAGTAAGTGCTAATAATCAACACAATATCAATAAATAGTGATCACCTTATGAGCTGATGTTCTTATCATTGTTTAAGACAAGTTTGTACAAGATTGAAGCCTTGTATTGGCGTAAAGTGACTGTTTTCGAAGCGCGGATAGTGGTAGGCAATGAAAGAAAAGGAAATATTCATGGCAGCGTCAGCCGTTTTGCTGACTGGCAAGGAGAAACGACGGTTGTTTAAACAAGGCGCTCTCGCAGTGATGCCTTTATGTGTTGCGGTGATCCCCTGGGGGTTACTTGCGGGTTCCTTTGCTATTGATGCAGGGCTGGACGTGTTTCAGAGTGTGGCCATGTCAGCGATAGTGTTTGCCGGCGCGGCGCAACTGGTAGCGACCGGGCTACTGAAAGCCGGGGTCGGTATTGTGACTATTTTACTGACCACCTTTTTCATTACCTCAAGGCACCTGCTGTACAGCATTACGATGCGAAACGTGATCAGCCCGCTTCCGCTTCGCTGGCGGCTGGGTTTGGGCTTCCTTCTTACCGATGAGCTTTTTGCCTTGTGTGGTAACCAGTCCCCGAAGCGTTTTCAGCCCTGGTATGCGCTGGGAGCCGGGCTTTGGTTTTACATCAGCTGGAACATCGCCACATTAGCAGGCATTTTCGCGGGAAAGTTTATCCCGAATCTGGACAGCCTGGGTTTGGATTTTGCCATCGCCGCCACTTTCATCGCTATTGTCGTACCCAGTATTCAGCGTTGGCCGGTGTTGATCGCAGTACTGATTGCCTTGGTGATGTCGGTATTAATGGCAGCTCTGAACATAGAAGGCGGGTTGATGATAGCCAGCTTAACCGCGATGTCAGGCGGATATATATCTGAACGCTTGATGGGAAATAAATCGATTTACAGTGAAATAACAGAAAAACAGCAGGAAGACAAATGATGATCTGGCTAACTATATTGACAATGACGCTGATTATTTTCGCCAGTCGCTATCTATTTTTAGAACCCCGATTGCCTGTAAAACTGAACTATCAAACTCAGCGTTTTTTAAATTACTCGAGCCCGGCAGTGTTGACGGCAATTTGGGCGCCTATTGTTTTTTTGCCTGATAAAAATACTGTTGATGTTACGTATAGTAACCCATATTTAGTTGGCGCAATTGTTGCGATTATAATCGCTTTGAAAACAAAGAATGTTTTATTAACGGCTGTGATAAGTATGGTGGTGTTTTTTTGCGTGTCATTTTCTATAAAATGAGAATTTGTTGCTTATATTGTTGATTTAAAAAGTTTTCTCTTTTATGAGAAATTCGGATTTATAAACTTAAGTTATAGTTGGTTAATCAAGCCTTAACGCTCTCAGTGCTGCCCGACTTTACGGGTGGCTGACTTGTGCGCGGAAAAAAGAAGAGGTTAACCATGACCATGCAAGCATCAAAAGGCAGACAGCCTGATAATGTCAGTGCATATTTAAAACCGATGCAAATAATCGGAACATCCGTTCTGGTTATTTCAATGCTGTTTTCATTTAGCTCACAAGCTAAAAACAACAATGAGAATGACTATGATTTACAACCCATAGAGGAATTAGGAAAAAGATTATTTTTTGAAAACATCTCCGATCCTAATCGAATGTCTTGTGCGACTTGCCACGCGCCAAACACGGGTGGCACGTACAATGTATCCGGTGTGAATTTACATCAGGTCGCCGTGACCGGGGCAAGGCCTCATTTGAGACCACAAGATTTAGAAGAGGGACAAGAAAAAACGACGGTGAAAAATGCTGGTGGTCTGAAGCCGCCGACAAATCAATATGTCAGCTTTCTGTATGACGGTGTAGCAAAAGGTCTGCAAAAACTCCAGCTTGCGGGGCAGGGGCCGTGTGGTATTTTTCCTTGTGGCGGTGCGTTTTGGAATGGACGCGCGAATGGAGACATTGTCGAAAATACTAATCTGGTTTTTGATGTTAACGATGCCAGCTGGCAGAAAAAAACGCTTTACGCTAAATACCTCGGTTCCCTTGCTGATCAGGCCTTTGCAAGCCCATTTTTGAACCCTGTCGAGCAAAACCACAAGAGCAAAGAAGATGTGTGTAGCCAAGTAGAATCTACCAAATGGGGTAAAGAGCTGTATTACCTGTCATGGGGCGTGGGTTTATCTTGCCAGTCTGCAGCGGAATCGGCCACGGCCTTTGCGCGCTTTTCTGTTGCTCTGGCGGCATGGCAAATGTCTGAAGATAACAATCGCTTTAACTCAAAACGGGATATTGCTCTTGCAGAAGACGACAATCAACAATTCCCGTTAGCTGGATTCACCGATCTGGAAAACGAAGGGCATGACCTGTTTTATGGCCAGGCTGGGTGTGTTATTTGTCATAACAGCAATGGTGCCAATGGGACGCATCCCCTTGAACGTTATACCGATGACAGCTATCACGCGATTGGTGTGCCAAGAAACTATGAGCTACCGGGTTCTCCATTACCGGATATCGGATTACATCCCACACTGTTAGATCTGGGATTAAATCCCAATGCCAATTTACCCTTCCCTCCGTTTAATGTTCAGAATGCCTTTATTGGTGCCCACAAAACTCCAACACTGCGCAATGTTGATAAACGTCCGGGAAAAGGATTTACCAAAGCGTATGCCCACAATGGCTGGTTTAAGAGTCTGGAAAGTATTGTGCATTTCTACAATACCTCAGATGTTGATGGTCAGACCGCGGCAGATTTTGGTGTGATACGTTGCCCTGCAAGTATCGTGACCGAAAAAGAAGCGCTTGCCAATAATTGCTGGCCTGCACCTGAAGTGCCCGATGCACCGCTATTAACTATTGGTGCTGTAACAGGTGATCTGGGGTTAACGGCTCACGAAGAAGCGGCGCTCGTTGCTTATATGAAAACGCTCACGGACACCACGACTGTGGAACCACCGAAACCCTATAAAAGCACCAGTAACCCGCCGAAAAAAGGCAAAAAATAAAACTACAAATAAAAAGAAAAGCGAGATGATTATCTCGCTTTTTTCTTCTTTATTTTGTCTTACTTTCTGGGTCCTACTGGCACCATGATGTGTTCATAGGGGGTGCCTTTCCACATCACATATGGCCCGCCGTTATTGGGATCGGTGGGAAGCGAATCGAGTAAGGTTTTGTCTGGTGTGATAATCATTAAATGTGGTCCTTCAACCACCCATTGATTGTCTGCAGTTTCACCTTCCGCATAAGGGTCGATATTGCTCGCGCCGCCGTCACCAGCCAGCATGTAAGAAATACCTATGGTTTTCGTTTCAACGGGTTCTTTTTTCATCCAGGCTTGTGCCCATGCCATCCACGGACCATCCATGCACATAGGAGCTGTCCCTTCCAGCTGAGGAGGTGTTGGAAAGCATGTATAGTCATTGGAGCCTTTTTGTAAGACATTGTTATCCCAGTCCATTACGGTGACTTTATCTCTGAGTGTGGGGGGAGCTGCACTCAATGCATCATCCAGCATTGCTTGTTTGTCATCGGCATTGACGATAGCAGGGAGCCCTGCTGTAACAAGCACTACCAGAGGCAGATATCTGGCAAATTTCATACCGTTATCCTTAGTCGAATGACGGTGCTGAGCAGGTAACGAATAAAGTATAGTCTGCCGAAAGCAAGATAATTGTTGCGAATCTTATGCTGGTTCTGTGCCAGTCAAGGCCAAACGGTATTGGCCTTGACTGGTGCTATTGCTCTTGATTGCCGTACCGTTACAGCGGTCCTCCCTGATTGAACAAATCGCCTGAGTTTGCCCAGCATTTACTGAAGGGTAAACCGGACGCTCCGACTGCCGGTAGGGTGATCAGAATGTCATCGGCGCGATTATCATTGTTGCTGTCCTGATCAAGATGTCCATTGGAAACCGTTAAGCTCGGGTGGTCGAACGGTGCTTGGGCACAACGCACCCGCTCATCGGTTAACGTTTTCAGGAAAGCCACTAAATCGGCTTGTTCCTGAGAGGTTAAGCCCAGTGGTCTGATATCAGGATCCAGATTGGAATCATTATTACCAAAGCCAGAGTTATTGTTTGACTCAGAACCTCTGCGGTTTCCTCCCCGGTTGTAGAATTCGACAACCTGTTCGAGCGTCGCGGCACCGCCATTGTGGAAATACGGCGCTGTTAACGCGATGTTCCGCAACCCGGGCGTTTTAAAGGCACCGTCAACAGCATCGCGTTCCAGACCTGCGATGACCCTATCTCGTAGCGCATTGGTCTGCTGCGCGGAGTTACAAGGGAAATCATTAAGTACAGGAACCTCAAAGGTGCAGGGATCGACTTCAAACGGATCGGGCGCGTTATTGCCGAGCAAAATATCAAAATACTGGCGGGTAAAAGACAACGGGTTGCCCCAGGGGTCAACAGCACCGACACCCAGATCCTCTTTGGTTGGTTTCACTCCGATGTTGTAGAAACCGTTATCGTAGAGTGCAACCTGGTTGTCACCCATGATCATTCGCTCAACAAGGCCTTCTTCCTGATTTTCAGCTTGCAGGTGAATGGCGGCAGAGGTGAACTCTGGACCTTTGTGACAGTTCACACATTTTCCTTTATCAACGAATACCATAAGCCCTTGTTTTTCCTGCTCAGACAGCGCATTTTCATTGGGTTCAATGGCCGGTGAACAAGAGGGTTCATGGCATCCTCTGAAGCGGTCAAACGCAGTATCATCGGAAATGAGTTCAGCTTCGTAGAGCATGATGGCAATGCCCCAGAACAGAGAGAAATTGATCTCGGTTTGGGTATAGCCCTGGCTGTCACTAACCAGCATTGGTTCGCTGCCGCTGTTATCAATAACAAAGTTGCCACGGGCTGCCCAGTATTGCGGCTCGAAAGCCATTCGTATTAACTGAGCGTAGCTGGTTCGCAAGCCTTTGCCGCTGGGATGGACCAAATCGGACAGGTGGCTGTCATTGTTAGCGATATCTTGCTGTGCCAGTGGTCTCAGGCTAACGATGCGTCGACCGACATCGGCAAACTGTCTGCCTGCACAGGACATTTCGAAATCACTCAATGTTGGCCCGACAGCCTGAGAAGCCAGACTGGCGTTGTTGAGATCGATCCGGGCAAGTTCGGGAGTACGGCCGTTAAGGATCATCACCCTCGCTTGCTCATTACGTCGTCCGAACGGGTCGGTACCGTTAAAGATATTGTTGGCACGACCATCCCAAAAGTTTCTGAAGTTAAATGCAGCATTGATGACCGTTGGGGTGTTCCTCGGTTCGACTTTTCGGGTAGCCAGGTTGGACTGAGTATGGAAAATGCTGCCTTCCGGGTCACCACAGTACTCATTCAGATCTCTGGGAATCACAGTGCCGAATGAACCATCGAAGGTTCCCGGTGATGTAGCGGAGTCATTGGTGGAGTATACAATGGCTGAATTGCGGTCATCTTTATCAACCAGCTGGTGAAATGGAAAATCATCCGGGGTGAGTGTGATATTGGCCCGGGCCACTTGGTTACTGGCGGTAAAGCCATCGGTTGCCATCGGGCTGGGTGGTACGGTGCCACCAAACTCAGTATCAGGGTCGGGATTGCCATTGGCATCGACCCGCAACAGGCCGGGAGTAAGAATATTGGTGATCCTGCCATCAGCACCCGCTTTGAAGTGGCAGCTGGCACAGGCTTGCCCGTCACTGCCGACCTGCTGATCCCAAAAGAAGGCTTTGCCAAGTTTTATGGCGATGTTTTTGTCTCTTACAATACCGGTTAAATCAGGTAGAGGTACTTGAAGGTTCGTGAGTGCTTCAGGAATCAAACTTTCTATTGGTTCAGGTTCTTCGGCAGGTATTTCAGATTGTGCAAAAAATACAGCCCCCAAGCTAAAACAAGCAATGGTGCAACCTAGTGCACCAAAGCGCATTGCTTTTCTACTTTTTTCCATTATTATTCCCTCGCATTAATAAACAGCAATCAATGCTAACTTCAGAGATTTTATTATTGGTTAATGTTAAACAAATCTATGAGTTAATTTTAAGACGTCTTCTAAGTGACACACTTGCCCCAAATAAAATAGTAGTGAACAGAAGCAGAGAGCCGGGTTCCGGAACTTGATACGTACCGTCGAAATATAAATCGGTGTAATAGTTGTCGGTTAAATGCAACCCAGGACCATAGTCTTTGAGGGTATAGGTGAAGGATAAAATAGAGCCGTGTGAGAACTCATCGATGTTAAAACCCAGCGCGAGGCCATGTGAAAAGAAAGCTGGAGTCACTGAATTATTGAGGGCTAAACCATAGTAGTAAAAGTTTCCGGAAAGATCATAGCTGTCATTAATCTCCCAACTATCGGCACTGTTGCCGGCATTATAGGCATAATCATCATCACCGTAAAAATCAATGACTGCATCTAATACACCCACAATGTGAACATCCGTAAAGCTACTGCCGGAGTTATTTTTGATCTGCCACTGTAATGTACCGTAGTTATCACTATCAAGCGCAGATGTGAAAGAGGTGACAAACTCGTAGGGGATGTCACTGTAGCCAATGCCGTAGTTGTCGAGTGGTGTATCTACATAAACATTTGTATTGTCAGGAGAAAAATAACTTGAAAACGCAAATATGTCTACCAGTCCTGCTTGTGAGGTTGATGATAACAAGAGACCTGAGACATATAAACCAGTGCGAACAGTTCGAAATGTAGATGAGATTTTCATGATATACCCCCTGCTTTATTAGTATTTAATTATCTCACGACGAATTCATGCCAAATTCATGCCGTTTTTGTTCGGTGGTTTAACTTGTTGATTTAAATTTATTTTCATTTAATTCCTGTCGCGTTTGTTTTTATGGTGTAATTTTTTCTGACAGTTAATTTGATGCAATGTTTGCTATGTCGTTAAAGCTAGTCATTACGGTATGTTTTTATTTTCATTAAGAATAAAAATTATGGTTTTTAAAGTGTTGGTTTGTTTCTGCGGGTAACTAATAAAGAGATGGAAAAACTAAGGAAGGATTCGAAGCTTTATACTTTATCCCTGTTGTAATTTATATTGACTGCGTCAATAGGAAGGGGATAAATATGCTTTATTTTTAATCGTGCCAATAACGCTGTTGATAATAGTTGCTATTGTTATTTATGTTGTGTTAGTTGTTCAGTGAGGATTCGAGTGGTAACTGAATATTCTTGGGTCTGGGTTTTATCGAACTAATAGTACAGTATGCTGTTTATTAGTCATGGCTGCATTATGATCTGGCGAGGAGTATGGACGTCAATGTATCTCTGGGTGAGAGGAATATAAGAGGTGGAGCTAAGAAGAACGGCACTCAATGTAATATCCTGCATGGATTGTTTGTTATCGGCACTGCCAATAGCAGCTAACCTTGCTGTAACAAGCCATGCCAGCAGCAGCTAATCATTTGTCAACCTGCAAAAGGCCATGCAAAAAGGCCATGCAGAAAGACCACAAAAACGAATGATTATAGTGGCCTGACTAACTATATTGACTAAAGTATCCGCATTTTCAAAACGTATTTATAACGATCACTGCATAAGGCATGGCGATGACAGACAGGCAAAACCGGTTTCTCGAAGGTCCCATCAACAAAGTACTTATCTCGTTAGCGGTTCCCATTATTTTGACCAATATTCTGCAGTCGGCCTATCAGCTGACAGATGCATTCTGGGTGGGGCGCTTGGGCGCATCTGAAGTGGCGGCTGTGTCTGTCAGCATGCCCGTTACCTTTCTGGTGATTGCGTTAGGTTCAGGGTTAGCCATGGCGGGCGCAACGCTATCTGCACAATACATGGGGGCAGGGCGCCGGGACAAAGTGAACCATGTGGCGGCTCAGACCATGCTGATGGTCGCGGTTACATCCGTGGTGCTGGGATTCACTGGCTATTTGCTATCGCCCTATTTCCTGACGTTACTGGGCGTGAGCGAAAAGGTCTATGGCGATGCGCTCAAGTTCATGCACGTGTCGTTTATCGGGGTGATTTTTGTCTTTTTATTTGCCATGTTTCAGTCTCTGATGCGGGGGATCGGGCAGATCAAGATCCCGCTGATGATTGTCTTCGGTACTGTGATCCTCAACTTTTTTCTGGACCCCTTGTTTATTTTTGGCCTTGGCAGTTTTGAAGGACTGGGTGTCATGGGGGCGGCGCTGGCGACACTGGTCACCCAGTCAATTGCTGCAATACTGGGCCTGATGGTGTTCATGCGGGGCAGACATGGCATCCAGCTGGAATGGCACAACTTCAAGCCCGATTTTGCCTATATTAAAAAAGCGTTTTTTCTGGGTGTCCCTGGCTCAGTAGAGCTGTCTGCCCGTGCATTGGGGATGATCATTCTGTCGTTTCTGGTGGCGAGTTTCGGAACAGTAACGATTGCCTCTTATGGCGTGGGTTCCAACCTGCTGCAGTTTGTGATGATTCCGGCCATGGGGCTGTCGATGGCAGTATCGACCTTGGTGGGGCAGAACATAGGGGCGAACCAGATTGAGCGGGCTGAAAAAATCACCTTGCTGGGCACGCTGTGGGGCTTTCTCGGTCTGACGGTGATCGGCATCCTATTCTATGTTTTCGCCCCTCATTTGATCGCTGTGTTTATTCCCGATGATCCTGAGGTGATCAAAGAAGGTGCCCACTTTTTGCGTACTATGTGCCTGACATGGGGCGGTATTGGGGTACAGCTTTGCGTCGTTTCCGCGTTTCGGGCGTCAGGTAATATGCAGAACGCCATGATGGTTGCACTGGTGTCGCAATGGGTGGTGCAATTTCCGCTGGCCTATGTGTTGTCAAAACATACGGCGTTGCAGGATAACGGTATCTGGTGGTCTTTTGCTGTTACCAATGTGGTGGTCGCTGTTTTTGCGTTTTGCTGGTTTAAGCGAGGAACATGGAAAAAGACCCGCCTGACTGAAGAAGAGCAACAGATAGTGCATATCACGGATGAAGCCTTAATTGAAAAAGGCAATCAGTAGCTCAGCGACGTGCTGTTACTCAATAGTGCGCTGATGTTTGAACTGCTGCGGGGTCAGTTTGAAGGCCAGCCGGAATGCTTCAATGAAAGCGGAAACAGACTGGTAGCCAATCTCATGGGCCACATCCTGCACAGGTAAACCTTGCTCAAGCAGCGTCATTGCCGTCATGAGCCGCAGGCGCTGCCGCCATTGCGGAAACGTCAGTTGTATTTCTTTCTGAAACACCCGGGACAATGTCCGTTCGGTTGCTCCGGTCTGACGAGCCCATTGTGCCAGGGTTTTTGTGCTGCCGGGATGACTCAGTAACTCATCGGCTATAGGTATAAGCCGGCGGTCTTGCGGCATGGGCAGCTCCAGTGAACTGTCTTTGTCTGTGCTTAACTCGTCTTCCAGTACCGCCAGCAGGCGTAAAATACCAGGTGGCTGTTCTTGATCGCGCACAACGGATTGCCTGAGTTTCAGGATCAGTTCGCGGAAAAACGGCGTCACTTCAATCGGCTGGCTGGACGCCGGTAAGTGGGTTAAGGACGCTGGGTTCAGGTACACGGCGATAAATGTGGTGTCCTGTTGCGCCCTGGACTCGTGCCATGTGTGTGCCGGGATAAACAATGCCCTGTGGTGTGGAATACAGAACTGATGCGTGTCAGTGCTGCATTTCAATAATCCCCTGGATGGAAAAATAATCTGATGCCACGCGTGCTGATGCGGTTTGTCGTGAAAGCCTTTAGCCATGTTCAGGGTATTGATCAGAAGAGGTTGGCATGAATAGGTCGCGATCAGTGTATTACCGTCAGGTGTTGCATATGTCTTTTTATCGATATTTTTTGTCATATTGTCGCTACCTGACCGGATTGTTTCGCGCATAGTATGGGTTGTGTTATCGAAACTCAAATACAAAACGCAAAGGAAAAGCAATGAAAGTACATTTTGTTATGCATGAAGCGTTTGAAGGACCAGGCGCTTTATTACAGTGGATTGATCAGCGTAATTATTCGACGTCATATTCGCGTGTTTATCTGGGCGAGGTGTTACCAGAACGTGGTAATGATATGGATCTGCTGATTGTATTGGGTGGCCCGCAAAGTCCGGCAACCACCAGAGAAGAGTGCCCGCATTTTGATGCTGCAGCGGAAATTACGCTGATCAAAAAAGCTGTCTCAAGCAAAACACCGGTTGTCGGGTTCTGCCTGGGGGCACAACTTCTCGGGGAAGCGTTAGGTGCGCCGCATTGCCGGAGTCTGGAGCCGGAAGTGGGCTGCTTTCCCATCGTGCTTAACAAACACGCAAGGCTGGACCGCAAGTTTGAAGGGTTTCCGCCAGAGCTGGTTGTTGGTCACTGGCATAATGACATGCCGGGGCTGACACCTGAATGCCAGGTGCTGGCAACCAGTCTGGGCTGTCCGCGCCAGATTGTGCGTTATACCTCGTTAGCCTATGGCTTTCAGTGCCACCCCGAATTTACCCGCGACTCGGTGGAAGGTCTCATCAGATACTCTGGCGACGATCTCAACAATTACGAAAATAAGCCCTTCATTCAGACGGCTGATCAGCTGCGCAAAGCCGATTACGGTGAAATGAACCGCGCCCTGTTCAGCTTTTTGGATGCACTGGTGGCTGAGTCACGCCGTGAGTGAGGGTGACAGCATCTAGGTGAGTGTCTGCTGAAGCCAGGAAACAAACTGCTGAACCGCGGCAGTTTGTTTGTGTCGGCTAGGGATGACTGCGTAATATTCAAGCCCTGTTTTTTGCAATGACGCAAAGGCAGGGTGCGGTATCAGCCATGCTTCACTCAGGGGTTGCTGTACCAGTAACGTACTGATAAAAGCCACGCCCTGGCTTGCTAATGCAGCCTGTACCGCATGATTTTCCTGATCAAAGTACCGGATACTCACAGACGCAGCAGCGGCCGGAGTTAAACTTTCAAGTGAAGGTTCAATGGCAGGTAAATCGGTATTTTGCCATCGGGTGGTAAAAACAGTGGCGTTTGCTGCTGTTTTTACCTGCTCACAATACGAAGGTGAGGCTACGCAACATAATGTTTCTTTTGTCAGCAGGATAGATTGTGGGTCCGAAGCCGGGCAATGGCCATAACGGATAGCCACATCAAATCGTCTGTCGTGTTCGACATCTTCTTTACTCTCACCGGTTTTCAGAACGACATCCAGTTCAGGATGCTGTTGTCGGAACCGTTCCAGCCTTGGTACCAGCCACAAACTGGCGAAGGCAGAAGTCGTGCTCACGGTAATCGTGCTGGCCTGACGACGTATGTTATTCACCCCTGATTGCAGCTGTTTAAGCGCCTGGTGTGTGCAAAGCAGTAATTCTTCTCCTTCCAGGGTTAACACAACAGATCGGGTTTTTCGTTCAAATAGCTGGGTACCCATCTGCGCTTCCAGTTGACGAATCTGATGAGAAATAGCGGTTGGCGTAACATAAAGCTCAGCAGCGGCGTCTTTAAAGCTTTTCAGACGGGCGGCGGCTTCAAACGCGCGAAAGCTGTTGAGTGAGGGGAGACGGGCGAACATTTAATATACCTAAAGGTGAGTTTTTTTCATCTATGTGGAAGTATATCCCTTTTGTCATTACTGTCACTCAGGCAGACAATATTCTCTGACCACAACTTACTTTGGAACAGAAGGATAAGCGGATGACAATTTTACATTTAGATGCCAGTGTACGCAGGACTGATAATCTCGTTTCAGGCCATAATTCAATTTCTAAACAAATAGCGGCTTCTTTTATGGATGTATGGCTGACTATTGCTCCGAAAACCGCTGTGATACATAGGGATATTGGTATTAACCCGCCAGAGTTCATTAGTCAGGACTGGATTGCAGCGGCTTTTACTCAGGAGGTGAATCGGACCGCTGCCCAAAGGAAAGTGCTGGCACTGTCTGATGAATTCATTGAGGAAGTCATGGCGGCGGATACGATAGTCATCTCGACACCAATGTACAACTATGGTCTGCCTGCTGCGCTGAAAGCTTGGTTTGACCAGGTAATACGCATCAATAAAACTTTTTCATTTGATCTGGAACGGGGTGATTTTCCTTTGTCGCCGATGTTAACCGGGAAAACACTGGTGCTCATTACCTCTACTGGTGAATTTGGTTTCGAAGCCGGAGGAGTCCGCGAAGCGATGAATCACCTTGGTCCGCATATTCGTGTTATGAGTCACTATTTGGGGGTGGAACAGACCTATGAAATAAGTGCCGGCTACCAGGAATTTGGTGATAGCCGCCATCAGGCGTCGCTGAAAGCGGCGTATGCAGAGGCTGAAAACCTGGCGCGATCACTGGCAAACCGAGATCTGGGCATTCGCTGAGCATGGCTACAGACATCTGATGGCCCAGTCGGTGAGGCTCTCCTGATGCAATAATTGGGTTCTGACATGAAAAGCCACCTGTCACCAGGTGGCTTAGACAATCAGACTTTCTGATCAGAGACTTTCCTTACACGCCATTGAGCCAGTCTGGCAGCCAAAAAAGTGTTGCCGGGTTTGAGCAGAATAATGAGCACACCCGCCAGAATCATTGCTGCAGATATGACCTGTAAAGCACCGACATGCTCACCGTAAAAGAGATAGCCGCCGAGCAAGCCGAATACTGACACCATCAGATTGACCGGTGCGACCGTACTGAGCGGATACTTCACCAGCATACGATTCCATACCCAGTAGCCAAATACCGTGGTCGGATAGGCCTGAAATAGGACTGAGAAAGTGGTGTAGCCATTCCAGCTGTTAATCGTGGTGGTGATGATATCTGTACCATTTAGCGAGAGTGCAAAGAGCAGCAATGGCAGAGGCGCAAATGCCATGCCCCAGATACTGAAGGCAAAGGGTTGTCGGGTGCCTGATTTCTTCACCAGGGTGCTGACCAGGCTCCAGGACAATGCAGATATCATCACTAAAGCCACACCTTTTATTGTGATGGTGCCGTCAGTGGCCATCAGGGATAAAGCCAACCCGGTAAACGCAAACAGGGCGCCAATGACTTTGTGTATTGTGAATCTGTCGCGAAAAACCAGATAACCAATGAACAGACCAAAAATGACATTGGTCTGCAGTAACACTGATGTCATTCCCGCAGACAGTCCGGCGGTGATTGACCAGGATGCCATGCCCCATACACCCACTCCAAACAGCACGCCGTAACTCACCAGGTAGCGCCAGGCAACATCCGGTTTACGAACAAAGAAGATCAGTGGCATTGTCGCAAGTGTGAATCGAATTGCAGTCATCAGCAGAGGATCAGCCTGACTGACGCCCAGTTTGATCACAGAGAAATTGATGCCCCAAATGAACATCACGAATAAGCCCAGGCAGGCATCTTTAAATGTCATGCGTTGTACTCCATTGTTGATTTAACCAACATTGTGGATTACCGTCGCAGAAAGGTGCAGATACAATTTTTAACAATAAAAAGAGCACAGTTTGTGTTTCAAGCTGAAAAGGGTACGCCATGAGGTATAAACAATTAGCTGAGCAGTATATTGCCGATATTCAATCAGGTCTGCTGGCTGCTCAAGTCCGCATGCCCTCATTGCGCCAGTTTGCACAATTACATCAGGTAAGCATGACCACTACCTTGAATTGTTATCAGCATCTGGAATCTCAGGGCTGGATTGTCGCTAAACCGCAATCCGGTTATTACGTAGCACAGCGATCAACCCTGCGCTTACCGGATCTGGCGCAGTTTGAAAGTCAGCTGGCATTGGCATCTGACTATTCGCTGGACAAGGGAAATGCGCCTGACAGTCAGTTCGCCGGGCCGCTGGGTTATTCCCGCTTTGAAGTCACTCATAAACTGACCAGTCAGATGGAACAGAGCTTCCGGCGTACAAACCGGCGCCTTGGTGAAAGGTTGAACTTTTATCCCACCCGACAGGGTGAGGCTATGTTGCGCAGTGTCTTGTCTGCACATTTTGCGAATTACAGTTTTCATTTCACCGCTGAGCAATTGGCCATCACAAACGGCTGCATGGATGCCATACGCACGGCCATTGAAGTCTGTACTCAACCTGACGATGCCATTGCTGTCAGCTCGCCATGTTTCAACGGACTGTTAACCTTATTGCGGGAAATGTCGCGCAATATCGTGGAGATTCCGTCTGTGGACAGCGGCATAGATCTGGACCAGTTAGATCATCATATGCAGCAGGGGACGGTTCAAGCCGGTCTCTTTTGTACGACTCATATGAATCCGCAGGGTATTACGATGTCACCGTCACAAAAGCAGCGACTGGCAAAGATGGCATCCCGTTATGAAATTCCTGTGATTGAAGATGATGTGTACATGGAATTACCCCACGGCAATACAGTGCCATTACCAGCAAAATATTACGACAAAAGCGGATATATACTCTGGTGCGGTTCCGTATCCAAAACATTGGCCGCCAGCTATCGCCTTGGCTGGTGTTTGCCGGGACGTTATCTGAATCAGTATCTGAGCAAACATGCGGCTGGCTGCTTTGGTGTATCGCTGCCGATACAGTTGGCCGTCGCTGATTTTATCGATAGTGGCCAGTATGCGCGTCATTTGAAAACACAAAGGTTTGATTTGTTGCTCCATAAGCGGCGCTACCGAGAATATTTGCAGCAGCATCTGCCGGAAACAGTTCGTATCAGTGATCCTGCTGGCGGGTTAGTACTTTGGTTACAGATACCAGGCATGGATGAGGCAAAAATTAAGTCTTTGCTGATTGGGGCTAAGCTGGATATCAGGCTGGGTGAGTGTTTCACTCTGCGGGATCTGTACCGGGACAGCCTGCGAATTAATATCGGCTACGCGCTGCCCGAACCGGGAGAGCCGGATAACGCAGCCAAATGCGCGCTGGACACATTGATTGCAGTGGTTAACAGGGCAATCACTGACGAATAACCACATGGAACGGCGCTTATAAAATGCCAAACAGTGACATTGCGGAGACAATGTCACGACAAGCATTGTGTATGATCGCGCATTATTTTTTCTGAGAGAGTTAAATGGTCAGGAATGCATTGCTTCCGCTGTTATTAGTGGCCTTGCCTGTATGCGGGCAGCCGGAAACACATCTGGCCCATCAACAATGGCAGGCATTTTCTGATCGTATTGCAACAGTGCAGGGTGAAGATCAAATCAGTCAGCAGTCGTTGAATCAGTATCCGCAGGAATTGCTGTTACCTGTCAGTCAGTACCCAGATTTAAAGCGGTTCAGCTGGGCGCAGATAGAAACACTTTACCACATTCATACCCACTGCTCTGAAGACGACAATGTGTTGAGTGACAGTGCGGATTGGCGCAGAGCGGTGCAATTTGAACTGATCTTGTGCCGCGAAGGTAAACTTCCATCGCAATGGAGTCAGCACCTGTCCGAGAGGCACCCTGCCGGTGGCAGCTATGCAGACAGGTATGTGAACTACCTGAGAGATCATCATGATGGAAGTGACGCGAATGCATTTCTTCAACAGCATGCCAACAGTCTGACTCTTGCCCATCCGCTGCATCCGTTACACGGTATATTTGCCTCGCTTTCTGATACGGGTCAGTCGGCTATTCTGGGCGGCTCGCGGTATTTTCTGACGAAAAGTGGCCGCTTGTGGCGCAACACGCTGACTGGCATTGATGTGTTAAGCCCGGAGCAATGGCAACCGATAGCAGACAAGGCGGGTATCAGGATCACCCGGTCTAGTGACCAGGTCAGCGAGAGTTGTCGTTTTCAGTACAGTAACTTATGTATTGAGCTTCGTCGTACCAATGCGCTTTGGTGGCAGGGCGGCATGCTTATTTTACTTGTCATTATTCTTGGGCTGATTTTCAGGCTGGGGCTGGAGCGACGACGGGAAATGAAAGAGCGGCAGTTTATCCTGCAATTGCTGACGCACGAATTGCGAACACCCATTACCAGCCTTGGTTTTACGGTGGAGCAGTTCAGAGATGAATATGATCACTTGAACGAGCAAAGTCAGCATGCGTTTTACCGGCTGCTGGGCGACTACCAGCGCCTCTACCGGCTGACAGAAACCAGCAAAGGGTTTCTCAGTGGACGCCGGGAAGAAGGGCTAGATAAGCAAGACGCTCAGTTTTCAGAGTGGCTGGAGAGCATAGCCAGCCAGTATGACTTGCACTGCCATATCGACGGAGATCGTAGGGTGTCGCTGCCTTATTACTGGCTGGGCGTGTGCTTGGATAATCTGCTGCGTAATGCCGTTTTACATGGCAAGCAACCGATATACCTTGATGCTCAAATCTCTGACAGCCTGGTTATTGAGGTGAGGGATCAAGGGACATCGCCTGCACGCTGGGAAAAGTGGTTACTAACTGAGAAAGGGGACGGTATGGGGATTGGGCTGATGATAGTCAACCGTATCATGCGCCGGATTGGCGGGCGCATGACTCACTTACGGCATCCAACCAGGTACATTCTGGAGTTGCCACTATGAGCCGGGTTTTGCTGGTTGAGGACGATGTGTTACTGGGTGAAGGTCTTTCGATGTATCTGGCCAAAAACGGTTATCGCTGTGATTGGATCAAAAAAATATCGGATGTGGAAAAACATTGGATTCAGGCCGATCTGGTTGTGCTGGATCGCCAGTTACCTGAAGGTGACAGTGTGAAATGGCTGCCTGGCTGGCTGTCAGTGAAAGCGCTCCCGGTGATCATTTTAACGGCGAAAACCGATGTCGATCACCGTATTGAAGGGTTAAGTGCCGGCGCGAAAGATTATGTCATCAAACCGTTTTCACATCAGGAGCTGCTAGCCCGGATTCAGGCCCAACTTCGCCCGTTAGGGGAAGTCGAGTTCCAATATAGAAACCTTGTGGTGAATCTGTCTTATCAGACTGTCATGATGGATCAGCAAAATATTCCTCTGAAACCTAAAGAATTTCAGTTGCTTGCGTTGCTGGTTCAGAATCCGGGACGGGTTTATCACCGGGATGAACTTTTGAATAAGGTGTGGGGATATCAGGCATTTCCCTCTACCCGGACAGTCGACAATCATGTTCTGCATCTGCGGCAGAAATTTCCCTCTTTGGCAATCGATACTGTCCGCAGCGTTGGCTACCGGCTAAGAAAGGAGTAATCATGCGATTTATTAGCACTAAAGCCATGGTATTTTCCCTGTTGCTTGCCGCTTGTGTATGTCGTCCTGCATTAGCCTCAGATCAGGTGCAGGCCGGGAGTACCGCAGCCGGTGGCTGGTTTATGCCCACGCCATTACAGCGGGTTTATCAGGCTCTGGCCGATCACAATATGCTGCTGGCGTGGCAAGAGTTACAGGTCGTTTTGCAGCAGAGTACAGAACCGGTTACCCCGGACTTATGGCAACCTGTTTTTCAGCAGCTGATTAATCAGTCAGATTGTGGACGCAGGCTGACTGAGTATCCGGGAGCACTGTCAGATTGGGTTGACCAACCCCGAATTTCGCTGTCGATACAGGATAAAGTAAATCTCAGCCAGAGGGTGTATCAGCTTAAACTCTCGATTGATGGCGCCGGACATGCAATGGAAGTGAGCCTGACGGATTCGCGGGGCAATCAATGGCTATCGGGGGCAAGCTCAACGCCGGTAGAGGGCTACAGCGAACTGGAAAGCAGAGAATGGTTTCAATCCGTGCCTGATGGATACTATCAGCTGAGTGTTGGGGAGAAACATTATCCGTTGATTCTGACTTCACTGCAGGAAACAGAAAGGGCTTCAGCGATTCAATTACAGCAGGCAGAAAAGAGTACAGCCGGAGTTTTCGTGTTTTCACCGGATCTCTTTGCGGATCGAAATGCCTGTCAGAGGCAGAGATTGCAGTGGCAATGGTTCGACAGTGACTATCAACTGGCATCTCCTGCTGAAACCCTAGTATTGGATGCTCAGGGGCATGGCGTGCCGCCCCGTGACAAACCTGATAACGCGAATTGGTTAAGTGCGGTAGTGGCAGACAGTTATTTTCAAGGGGCGATTAAAATTGAAAACGTGCATCGGCTGACAGTGCCTGTCAGGTACATGCTGACAGACTAATCACTCATCCTGTCCATCTGTCCACCTGTCCACCTGTGCGAATGAATACATAGGGGTGACAATTTGGTGTCCGGCACCATGTGTAATACCGGTGTTTATTAACCCAAGGTATTAGGATGAAGACCCCCATGTTATTGAAAGCAGCCCCTGTGACGGGCCAGCGAACGCACTTGCAGCCATGTAAAGCGATATTACTTTCAGCTATTTTGCTAATGCCTTGTGGCAAAGTGGCTGCCGATACTATTTCATTACGTGACAACCATCAGCGAGTCGAGATTGATCCCGAATCGCTCGCTATTACCTGGCATACCGACAGCCTGATTTACGATCTGAACCAGGCGGGTGCCAGGGTAAATAACGAAAAACAAAGTGTCAGCCAACGGCAGAAGTCTCAGCGTGATAATGCGTCATGGCTGTGGCAACCCAGTAATATCAAGGTGACAGCGCAATTAGAATCAGGCGACCTGACGCTCCAGTTTCAGTTGCTTTCTGGTGCCAGTATCACTCGCAGTCACCCCATGGTCTTGAACTGGTTTGATTTGCCGGAAACCTCCACTACCGAGCTGTTGTTACCGTTTAATGAAGGGATCAGAGTACCTGTTCATCACAGGCTTTGGGCGAGGTATTTGCAGGATGAATATTCAGGCAGCAATTCCACGCAGGATCTGAAAATGCCGTTCTGGACTCAGAAGGTCCGGCAACGCGCTGACAGTCAGGTGAACACAGACTACGAAAATGAGCCTGATAATCCGGCCAGATATTTTTCTTATCTGTTAGTCAATCCATTTAACAATGCATTGGCATTCAAAGAGGTAACGGCAAAGGCGGCTGAAACCTCACCTGCTGTTGATATGGTCTCCAGCCACTCTTTTACCCCTCTGAACTGGAATCAGCCTTTTCAGGTCTTGATCCATAGCGGGCAAGACAGGCTGTCTGGCGCCATCCGGTACCGGCGCTGGCGAGACGAGCAGGGCGAGAGAGAAAGCTTGCGGGATAAGGCTGCCCGCAATCCGGATGTCAGCAAAATCATCGGCGCGAGTCATGTGTACTTGTTCGGTAGTGACGGTATCTCGCAAAGTGATGTGACCGACTGGACTGGGTTGCTGAAATGGTACTTTCATCAGTCAGAGCTGAGCGCCTTCGCGAGCCGTGAAGTCCAGACACAATTGCTGCCACTGACAACAGCTAATCAGCCTGTCAGCTTGGATCGCTATCAACAACGTCTTTTGGTCGAGTCTGTTAATCACTCTTTGTCCGCGCTTTTTCCTTTTAGCGAAAATGCGGGCCCATGGGAGCAAATTACCGACCAGTTTGCTGCGATTCATAAAAGGAAAGCGTATTTAGCAAGCCATGCGGCGCCATTTCTGCTTGCTTCTGACAAATGGGGACAAAGCCTGTCTTCGCCTGTACTTGAAACACTCAAGCAAGCAGGACTGCAGAAATTGTGGCTGGGGCTGGACAACTGGTTACCTGCTTTTTATCAGCCCGAGGTGGTTGAACAGGCAAAAGCGGCGGGATATCTGGTCGCGACTTATGATTCTTATAATACGGCTATCGATAAAACGGATAACGAGAGCTGGTTAACAGCGCACATTCCGGCAGCAATCAGAACGCGTTGCGCTATTGAACGCGCCGATGGGCAGAATCAGGCGGGGTTTCGCGGGCAAGGCAATTACCTCAACCCCGGCTGTGAAACTGACTATGCCAAACAGCGAATCTCACGCATTCTGGAGCTGGGGCAGTTTAACAGCCTGTTTTTGGACGTTGATGCAACAGGAATGGTGCGTGAAGATTATTCCGATAAAAGCCGCTTGGCTGCATCCGGGAATGAAAGTGCTGCGACCGGCGGTATGTCTCAGCGGGCAATGGCGAAGGCATTCAACGACCGGCTAGAGTGGGTGAGCGGGCAAGGGGTGCTGCTGGGCTCGGAAGATGGCAACAGTATCACCACCCGAGGTGTGGTGTTTGCCCATGGCATGGAAACCACGGGGTTTGGCTGGACGGATAAAGAGATGAAACATAACCGTCAGTCGCCCTATTACCTTGGTGCCTGGTACCCGGATAATAAGCCGGCCTTCTTTTTTAAGCCGGCAACAGTGAAGGAGCCGTACCGAACCCTGTTCTTCTCGCCGGCTTTTAAAGTGCCCTTATACCAGGCGGTGTTTCATGATGAGCTGATCAATAACCATCACTGGCATATGGATAGCCTGAAGTTTTCTGATGTGAAAGGCATCCGGGATCTGACCAGTATGCTTTATAACACGCCACCCATGGTGCATTTAACCCGTGATGAAGCAGCCTCTGCGACTTCGCCCAGAATCAAAGCATTACAAGATTATCAGCGGGGATTCATGCCATTGCATCAGGCATTGTGGGATAAGGCATTAGTGGGATTTGACTGGCTGAATAGTGATGGCTCTTTGCAAAGAACAAGATTCAGCGATGGCAGTCAGATAGTGGCAAATTTCAGCCACAATGTGACTCAAGTTCGCGTAGACAGTCAGCTTGTGACATTGCCCGCCATGAGTATCCGGGCAGAGATATCGCAGGCTAACGGTAAGTCTCCTAAGGTTATTATCTGGCAATCTCAGTGAATCACTGCGAGCGCACCTTATATATTGTGGCAGCTGAAGGGCTGCCACACAGGCTGGAGCAGCGGATTATTGCTGTTTCAGAATATACTCCAGTGCCCCTACAATTGCCGCGACTTGTGCGTTGTTGCATTCGCTTGGCGTGACGAGCGGGCTGTCCGGGTACACTTCCGTGGTGGAGCTGTACTGACAGTCTGACAGACCGGCACACAGGCCGAGTTTCTTCAGCGGATAATCAATCACGCCTTCCTGAGAAACCGGAGAACCTATGATGTTTCCTTCGTCATCAGGCGGGGCAATATGGGTGACTTTACGCACTTCATCTATGATGGCTTTCTGGAAGGCATCATGCGGATTGTTGGTGTCGCCCACCACGTAAAAACCGTCAGGAATGCTGCCGGGTTTATACTCAATACCATCACGCGCCGCTAAAGCCGGACGGAACTCGGTTTCGTCGGTATCTGTGGTTTCATGCAGATCGATGTGAGCCAGGATCTCTGCGCCTTGATCTTTAACCATTTTCATCAGCGCCGCCGATTCTTCCGCCGGGCTGTTGTCGTAAAAGGAACGGTTCGGATCGATCGCATGCGGGTTCCAGCGATTAATCGTCTCGTAACCCCAGGGGCTGACACAAGGGGCAACCAGAATATTGAAATACTGGCTATAGTGCTGCGCTTTTTCATCGACAAACTGCAGCGCACCATGAACACCGCTGGTCTCATAGCCATGTACGCCACCTGTGATCAGAATGGTCGGCTTTTGCGCATTCCAGTGACGGGGTTTGATGACGAACAGCGGGTACTTTTCTGTGTCATACGACAGAGCGCCATACTGAGCGACATCAAAGCGATCTTTCAGTGCGTCGATCTTAGTGACCACTTCGTCCAGATAGGAACGCTTGATGGTGAGCCGGGCCAGCCACTCTGCCTTCTCTTTCATGGTCCATTTCTGGCCAGGAGTGCCAATCGGGTAGGTACGCTTACTGCTCATAGCTGTCCTTATTTAATGATGTGTTTTCAGGCGTCAGAAGCTTACTCCTCCTGAAGCGCGTGTTCAATCATCTGGCTGCGGAAGATATTCTTTTCAGAACAACAGCTAAATCATTCATCCGGTGCTTTTGCGGCAGCCAGTATTGACATAAATATAGCTGGAACCACAGTGCATTGCCGTACCGGAGAGAAGAGACAGAAAAGGCGAGTGAGCAGGGCAGGGCCAGAGTGAAAAAAAGCCCCTGCAAGTCAGGGGCAAACGTACACATGCATTTCCCAAAAACATGGAGAGCTCCACTGTATCTGGTATGGCAAAAGATGGCTTGATGCAGATCAATCGAATCCGCTTATCTGCATTTCCTGTTCTAAAACCCAACTGACGAAGGTTCTGGCATTGGAGTGCTGGCTTGTTTCAGAAATACTGAGAAAAAATGCATTACTGTCGCACTCCACTGGTTCAGTCAGTGCGATCAGTTTTCCTTCTTCTATTAAAGTGCGGACATGCCAGTCCCAGGCCAGAGCAATACCCGCATCGCTGAGCGCGCCCTGAATGATAGAGACCTGCTCTTCCATCTGAATGACATTAGTCGGCTCCTGGTAGGGGATACCATAACGATTTGCCCAGGTTTGCCAGCCTTCCCAAAAGGACTTGGCATCCTTCAGCATAAGAATGGGTTGTTGCCAAATGGTTTGGATATCTTTGCACTCCGGGCGCTTTGCGAGAAATGCTGGGCTACAAACCAGCAGCATGCGTTCGGCAAAGAGCAAATGGTTATTTTTGTTGAGCGTATCTATCGCGGAGTAGAAGAAAGCGATGTCGTAATCATCGTTATCGCCAATGTGCCTTTCATTGTTGATAATCAGATTGAGAGGTATATCCGGGTAGCGCTCGCGAAAACCATCCAGCCGGGGAATTAACCAGAAGTGTGAAAAGCAGGCCCCGATTTCAATTGTCAGCGGTGCTGTCTGATTGCTGTTATTCAGTTTTACCGTTTCACGCGCAAGGATCTCAAGCACACTGGTGACGGTTGCCAGATAGTTTTTTCCGTTATCAGTCAGTTCCAGACCGGTTTTCCGCCGGATAAACAGGCTGGTTTGCAAAAACGTTTCAAGCTGTTTGATTTGCTTACTGATGGCTGTTGTGGAAACGCAGAGCTCAGTGGCGGCTTTTGTGAAACTGCCTGACCGGGCTGATGCTTCAAAAGAGATCAGGTTACTTATCGGCGGTATGGCTTTGTTGTTAATAGGCATCAGGGCTGGTTATCTTTAACTTTTAGTTCATATTAGGTTAACAAAATAGCGATTTACTCACAAACGGCTGTCTTTAATATGGGTTGTCCGACGTCATCGACTCAAGGACATTATGCAAATGATACGTGAAATCCATCATGACATGCTGACGCTGCCGGATGGTACTCAACTGGCCTACCGGGCGTGGTTACCCGTCAATGCAGAGTCAGTCCCGGTTCCCGCTATTCTCGAATTCCTGCCATATCGTAAAAACGACGGTACTATCATCCGTGATGAAATCACCATGGCCCAGACGGCTGCACATGGTTACGCTTGTGTTCGCGTTGATCTGCGTGGTTGCGGTGAATCTGAGGGTTTCATGACGGATGAGTATTCTCAGCAAGAGCTACAGGATGGTTACGATGTCATTGACTGGCTGACAAAACAACCATGGTGCGACGGCAATGTCGGCATGGTCGGTATCTCCTGGGGCGGGTTCAACGCGCTTCAGGTCGCGGCGATGAACCCGCCTGCGCTGAAAGCCATTATTACGCAGTGTTCGACGGATGATCGTTATCGGGACGACATTCATTTCAGCGGAGGATGCCTGCTGAATGACAACATGGACTGGGCAGCATTTTTCTGGGCATACGCTCAGGCCCGCTCGCCGGATCCTGCGCTGATCGGGGAAAAGTGGAAATCGGTCTGGTTGGATCGTTTGCAGGCTATGCCTTTTCTGGCCAAACCCTGGCTGACTGAGCAAACCCGTTCGGATTACTGGAAACACGGCTCGGTCTGCGAAAACTACGATGATATTAAAGTACCCGTTTATGCCATGAGCGGCTGGGCAGATGGCTATCGTAATACCGTATTTACCATGCTGGAAAACCTCAGTGTGCCTTGCAAGGGCCTGGTTGGCCCCTGGGCACACAAATACCCGAATATTGCCTACCCGAACCCAAAGGTTGACTATGTGTCTGAGTCTGTCCGCTGGTGGGATCACTGGTTAAAAGGCAACGACAACGGCATGATGGATGAACCTGCGCTGCATTATTATTTGCAGGAGAGCGTACGGCCGCAAACGGACTATGAGTGTCGCCCCGGAGAGTGGATGTCTGAGCCTGGCTGGCCATCTTCAGATATCCGCCCGCACGCGTTTTATCTGGGTAAACACGGGTTATCTGAATCTCTGAATGAGCACGTCACGTCTTACGCTGTGTGTTCACCTGAGACAGTCGGGCTGGACGGTGGCCGATTCTGCGTCGGCATTCGTCTGGACATGGAGCACCCGGGGGATCAGCGCATTGATGACGCCGGGTCTCTGGTGTTTGACTCCGAAGTGCTGGAGGACGATTTTGCTATCGTCGGACAGGTTATGGCAAAGCTGGCACTGGTATCTGACTCACCGTCGGCGAATGTCATTGTCCGTGTTTCCGATGTGCATCCAGACGGACAAGTGACCAAAATAAGTCACGGTATACTGAACCTGACCCATCGCAACAGCCATGAATTTCCTGAAGCGCTTAATCCGGGTGAAATTTATGAAGTCGAGGTGCCGGTTAACCATATTGCCTACACAGTACCGAAAGGACACAAACTGCGTATTGCCATCTCGACGGCATACTGGCCACTTATCTGGCCTTCTGCCGATAACGCTACCCTGACTATCTTGCCCAAAGACAGTGTGATCGAGATCCCCCGTAAATCTTCATTCAGCACGGCTAATCCGCTGAAAGCGTACGATCAGCCTGTGACGTTTGCAGGGAAAACACTGCGCCCGAGCGACAGCAAACGCGTTACACACCGCGATTACAAAACCGGTTTGGTAACGCTGGAAACCTATGAAGATTTTGGCCGCCAGTATTACAACTCTTGTCATACAGAGATAGATTTCAAGATAGGGCAGGAAATGCGGATTCATCCCGATGATCCGCTCAGTGCTGAAAACGAGATTGATCTGACCGTGGAAATGGGCCGGGACGGTTGGTGGACAAAGATTCACAGTCATTATCATATGACCTGTGATCATGAGTATTTTTATATTAAAGCGCGCTGGGAAGCGTTTCATGAAGGTATGTTGATCTTTGAAAAGGGCTTTGACGAGAAGATTAAACGTAACTACATGTAAAACAATAAATTAGGGAAAATACAATGTTGAAATCGTTACGACCTTTGGTGTTTTTTCCAACCTTTCTTATTTTGGTTGGTGCTTTGGTATTCAGTCTGGTTGATCTGGACGCTTTCATTGGCTATACCAAATCGCTGAACGGAGTGATTCTGTCCAATTTCTCCTGGTTGTTCAGTTTGGGCAGCTTTTACCTGCTGGTGTTAATTGCGCTTACCTATTTCTCTAAGCTGGGAAATATCCGAATTGGTGGCGATCACAGTACACCAAGAATCAGCAAACCCCGCTGGTTTATGATTGTACTCTGTACCACGCTGGCGGTCGGGGTGCTGTTCTGGACAACGGCAGAACCTATCTATCACCTGCATTCGCCGCCGGCGAGTTTTGGTATTGAAGCGGGCAGTGCTGATGCCGCGTTGTTTGCATTTTCAGCGATGTTTCTCCATTGGGGGCCAACGCCATATGCGATTTATGCCGTACCTGCGTTGATCTTTGCGCTGGCGTTCTACAACCTGAAAATGCCTTTTTCGATCACCAGCGCCATGCGCCCTGTTCTGGGTAAATATGTCACGGGGAAAATGGCCGATGTCATTGATGCGCTGGCACTGTATTCGCTGGTGGTTGGTATGGCGTCATCGCTGGGAACAGGGGCGCTGACCTTGCTGGGCGGGGTGAGCCAGTTTATTCCCATGGAACGTAATGCCCTGACACTGGGTATTTTCATCAGCCTGATTGTTGCTACCTTTGTGATCTCGGCTGCCAGCGGTTTAACCAAAGGGATAGCGCGTTTATCGGCAACCAACTTTTGGATGCTGATTGCACTGTTTATCTTTGTCTTTCTCTGCGGCCCGACTGTCTATATTCTGGCTATCGGTGTGGAAGGGGTCGGCGCCTACCTGCAAGATTTCTTCCGGCTGAGCTTGTTTACCGGCCAGGCGGCTAGTGATCCATGGCCTCAGTACTGGAGTGTATTTTACTGGGCGGTGTGGTTTGCCTGGGCACCGATCACGGCCATGTTCCTGGGGAAAATTGCCCGTGGGTATACGGTTCGCGAGTTTATTCAGGTCAACGTTGTTTATCCGAGTTTGTTCATTCTGTTATGGGTTTCTGTTTTTGCCGGTACGGCGGTGTACATGGACTTGCACACAGACGGAAGTTTATACGCCGTGTTGAATGAAGGGGGCATTGAACAGTTGCTATACCATATTTTCGGTGAACTGCCATTGGGTGGACTGACATCGTTCTTTCTGGTGATGATCGCATTTATTTCCTATGTCACGGCTGCCGATTCCAGCACTGATGCCATTGGCGATTTGTGTACCAAGGATTTTAAATCGGACTCTGATGAAGGCGCAGCCCTGCCAATAAAAGTACTCTGGGGGGTAATTATTGGTCTGGTGGCCTGGATAATGGTCAGCACAGTGGGTGTGGATGGCGTGAAGCAGTTGTCTAACCTCGGTGGATTACCGGCCACTATTATCATTCTGGTGTGCAGCCTGACGCTTATCCACTGGCTGCGTAACCCAGAAAAGTTACAGCAGAAACCAGACTGATTCCTACTAACTAGTCGCAATAAAACCAGTAAAGCCCGGATGTGCAAATCGCCGTCCGGGCTTTTTTGTGGCCAGCGGAAGCGGCTAAAAGCGTTGGAAAGTTTATAAGCGGTGATGGTGACAGACACAGATATGGTTTAGTCTGGAAGATGTTTGCAAAGAAATTGTTTAATAAACAGACTATTAAGTTCAATCAGATCAATGAGGCAACAGCATTATGATCACACTGCATCACCTGAACAAATCACGATCCAAGCGGATTATCTGGTTGCTGGAAGAGCTGGGTGTGGACTATCAGATCGTCCCTTACCAACGTGACAGCGCAACATTCCTTGCGCCACCAGAGCTGAAAGCGGTTCATCCTTTGGGTAAATCTCCGGTGATTGAGGATGATGGATTGATCGTCACTGAATCCGGGGCTATTACTGAGTACCTGATTGATAAGTATGGCGAGGGTAAACTGGCACCTGAGCGCGGCACTGCAGATTATGTTGCTTACTTACAATGGATGCATTTTGCGGAAAGCTCGGCCATTCTTCCTTTGTTGTTGAAGATGTTCGTCGACAAAGACGGCTGTGAAACTAACTTTCTCGCCGGTTATGCCGAAGGGGAAATTGCCAAGGTCATGGCTTATGTCGATCAGTCACTGGCAGGAAAGCGTTATCTGGTGGGAGATTCGCTGACAGGGGCAGATATCATGATGTCGTTCATTGTAGAAATCCTGCATACCAGTGGCGCACTCGCGCATTTTCCGCACATTGCCGCGTATGCACAGCAGCTGGTGACCCATCCGTCATACCTGAAATCGAATGAGATCGAAGCCGCTCATGACTAGCACTGGCTGACAAACTGCGCTCCCCTGAATCGATACAGGAGAGCGCAGTATTATTCATTCTGCCGGGGTATTTTTCTTATCAATGTTTACTGCCCGGCGAACAGCTGCCACACCCAGCCCGATGAGCAGAAAGGGGATAGCCGCTGCGGTAGCTTCAGCCCAGGCAAAATAGGCGACATTTTTCATCAAAATGAAATGGCCTAACACGACCAGGAAGACGCAGATAATGGCGATGTATATGAATTTGACTTCGTCTTTAA
Source organism: Photobacterium arenosum (assembly GCF_014841115.1). GTDB lineage: Bacteria > Pseudomonadota > Gammaproteobacteria > Enterobacterales > Vibrionaceae > Photobacterium > Photobacterium arenosum. The sequence goes on along the minus strand of NZ_JACYTP010000001.1, from coordinate 347,239 downwards.
CCTTAGTGGTTCTTTCCATGTTGTGACCCTTTAACAAGCAAGAGCCACTATTTCATCACGGCTGCGGTTATTCCTGTTGATACAGTTGATACAGTATTTTACCGAACAGTCACTTTGTGGCTCACTTCAGTCACTTAGGCACGCTTTTGCTAGTTGACCAAGTGTGGCCATCGCAGCCAGGTTTTCTTCATTCATCTCGTACGAATAGTTGAGCCTGATATGCCTGAGATCGTCTTGCCGGATGTTAAATAACGTCCCGGGTGCCACTGCGATACGCTTCTCAAGGGCTTGCTCATAAAATGCATGACTATCGAACGGAGCTGGAAACGTCAGCCACAAGAAGTAGCCCCCTGCGGGATCAGTTACAGCTGTACTGTCCGGGAAAAAGCGCCGTATTGCGTGTATCATTGCGTTCTTTCTGTCTTGCAATGTACTGCGCAGCTTGCGCAAATGGTTGTCATACCCGCCATGAAGCAGGTAATGGCTGATCCCGAGCTGCACAGGCACACTGCTTGATATGGTCGATAAAAATTGCTGTTTCTGAATGGCTTCGCTGTGTTTTCCTGCCACTACCCAGCCAATGCGAAATCCTGGTGACAGACATTTGGAGAATGAACCACACAGCAACACCAGATCCTGCTGATCGAAAGCTTTGGCCGGTACTGGCTTTTCCGCTGAATAATACAGTTCTGCATACACATCGTCTTCTACCAGAAACACCTTATGCTGGCGCAGAATGTCTACCAGTGTCTGCTTGCGCTCTTGACTGAGAGTGTAGCCAAGCGGGTGCTGGACATTGGTCATCAGCCAGCAGGCTTTTATCGGATAAGCGGATAACTTTTCAGTGAAGTCTTTCAAATCCAGGCCGCCGTCAGCGCTGGCCTTTATCTCTACCGGTATCAACTTCAAACGCTCTATTGCCTGAAGTGCCCCATAAAAAGTGGTCGATTCAACCGCGACATAATCACCGGGCTGGGTGGCAAACTGTAAGCTGAGATTCAGTGCATCCAAGCCGCCGGAGGTGATCACTATGTCATCCGGCCCAATCTGCAGCCCTTGTTGTACGTACCTTTGCGCAATGATCCGGCGCAAGTCATGGTTGCCGGGCGGCAGGTGCGTTAATGCACTTCTGTTGTCCATTTTGCGCGAGGCACTGGACAGACTGCGGACCAGCTCCTGCTGCGGAAACAGGCTGGAGTCGGGAAACGCCGAGCTGAAAGGCACGACATCGCTGTCTTTGGTTCGCTGTAGGACATCAAAAAGTAAATCATTAATGTTGACCGGAGACTGAGGGGATTCCGGCCGCGAAGCCTGTAGTGCTTGGATGTTGGGAGCGACAAAATACCCGGACTGCGGTTTAGCCACCAGCCATCCTTCACTTTCCAGCAATTGATATGCCTGCAACACAGTCGCCGTGCTGTAGCCAGTTTGCTGGCTGCTCGCTCGCACAGACGGGATTTTTTCACCGGAGCGCCAGATCTTCTGGCGGATCTGTTGCATTAGATCATTAGCAAGTGATTGATATTTTGTCATTTGTTTAGCTGCATTGAGTCGAAGTTCAGAACATATCATGCCAAAACGGTAAAGCAAGCCAGTTTGTCGCTTCCTGAGCTGAGACGCCATGCTCAATGTGAGCCCGGCAACAGAAAGATCCGAACAGTTAAGCTAGCGACAGTACAAAGGCTAAGATCAATATTTCATTGTCAATAAACTGATAGATAAGTGTCATCCATATTTAGATTCTCTGTCACACAGACCAATTAGCATCATCAGCTGAATATTGGACTAGTCCAGTTAACGCCATGGAATAGAGATAAAAAAGGATTAAACATGTCGATCAAAAACAGGCATCTGGCCAGTGTCACGGCTATCTTGCTGACAAGTACTCTGTTAGCGGGGTGTAATGAGCACTCGGAAACGGATCAGGATGATAAAAAAGGCAATGCTGGTGTAGGCCAGATTGGAAAGGAGCTGGTTATTCCGCCTCCGACTGCATTAACGCAGGTTACGTTTACTATTCATCCGTATCTGCAGCAACCTACAGCCAATAGCATGGCTGTGTTGTTTGAAACTAATGACACGTCTCCGACGGTTTGGGTCAGGCCGGCAGAAACGCAAGATGAATTTACTGTTGTTGAGCCTGTTGCCGTGGACAACACGTATTTATACAGCGCAGCGATCACCGGATTAAGTACAGATACGCGCTATGAGTATTACGTGGTCAGCGGCGATGGCAGTCCGTCTGGCGTGTCGGCTGTTTCTGAACGCTATGTGTTCAAAACCTATCCGGCAGCCGGGATGACACCTGCCCCTTTTAATGTGGTAGCCATCAGTGATACTCAAAATAACAGCACCCTGGGGGCGCTGAACGATCTCATTACCAAAGGCATTATTCCAACGGTATGTCACAGTCAGCCGGAGCAATGTGCGTCAGAGATCGCGGCGATTACGATTTCCGGCGACATAGTCAACAGTGGCGACAGCATGTTGCAGTGGCGTCGTGATTTTTTTGACCAGATGAAAGCCATTACCCCTTATGTTCCGCTGGTGGCCGTTCCCGGTAATCATGATTTTTACGGCAATGCTGAGCTGACCAATTACCGTCATTTCTTCCAGCAGCCTGAAAATGGTTCGGCGGGTTATGAGGAGCAATGGTATGCACTGGATTACGGCAACTTACGTTTGGTCGGGCTTAACAGTTATCCGATTTCCAAGAACCACGGTAAATTTAACGCGGAGATTCTGGGGATACAGCGTCAGTGGCTGCGCGAGTTGCTGATCAACACCCAAGCGGATAATAATGTCGATTATGTCCTGAGCATGTTCCATCATCCGTGTCTGTCTGAACTCTGGCTATCGGGCGAAAGTATCGGCAGTTGCGAGATGGTGGCTGAGATGGAAGATTTTTCCCGATCAAGCGGCAAGATAACAGGCCATTTATTTGGGCATACCCACGCGTATTCCCGCGGACAATCCATGGATACCAGGCACCTTTGGCTCAATGCCGCAACGGCAGCAGGCTATCGTGAAAAAATTAACGATGATAACTACTATCAGACAGATACCCGCGATTACGATACCTTTGCCATTAGTCAGAGTGAGTTCGGCTTTAACCTGCTGACGTTCAATCAGCAGAGTTCACCTTCCATGCAGCTGACCCGCTACACTGCCACTGTGGCCTCGAAAGGGGGCGGTTTTGCCAGCCTGGATGATACCTTTACTGTGTCCGATACCCTGACCATGAATGCCAGTCCGGTTGTGCCAGAGGCGCCACAAGTTCTGGCCGGTAACGGTAATCACGCTTTTAATCAGCTGAATCTGGCTATCAGCCATCCTGATCCTGGCACCATTTATGAAGTGCAATGGCAACTGAGCAAAGCCAGTCAGTTTGATTCAGAGATTTTTGATATCTGGGGGAATCAAACCCGGGCCCACAACATCTGGCCGATGCAAGATGGCAGTATTCAGGGGATGCCGACAGATACGCAGGCGGGGGTTGATCTGACTACAATCAATCTTGCTGACTTTTCAGGCCAGCTCAAAATGGGCAATGATGAAATCTACAAATGGCAGAAACGATCATCAGAGCATTCCCATGATTCGTACCGTGACCCGTTCAACGGCAGCTCAGCACCGGTACTGACATTATTTCCGGGAGATACCTGGTACTGGCGTGCCAGAGTGCGTAATGACAATCTGGGCTGGTCTGATTGGAGTGACACGGCGACATTAGCCATTGATGCCGGGACGACAACCGCGTTACCTGTTCAGAATGGCGGCGCGGAAGCGCAGGATCTTTCAGGCTGGACAGTCGGGCAGGGCTACTGGCGAGTGCTGCAAGAGATCGACAACATCACGGCCGCAGAAGGGGATTATTACTTCAGCGCCCGTCCGAATGATTCCGCTGCTGGTAACGCTGCCTATGATGATCTAAGCCAGACTTTGGATGTCAGTGCGTTCAGCAGTGTGATTGATCAATCTTCCGCATTCGTTCGATTCAGTTTTAGCAGCAATGGCTGGGGCGACGGCGATCATGCCGTAGTGACGCTACAACCTATAGACAATAACGGAAACGCCATTGGTCAGCCAACTGTGGTTAAAACCGAGAGTAAGAAACAAGCGTGGCTGAATAATGCCTCAACCCTGTTGTTACCAGTGGCGACCCGGGAGGTGAAACTGACACTGCGCGCAGTGAAAAAAGCAGGCAGCATGGCAGATGTTCATATTGATAATGTACAGCTTTCACTGACCACGCCTTAACGTCACTCAAAGGCTGATTAAAACATAACGGCATCTTGATGATGCCGTTATAGATCGGCTGACGTTGACATCAGCAACTTAGCGCCGAATAAACCCAGCAGAGTGCCAGCAACACGGCAAAATCCTTTTTTGGCCTTTAGATACAAGTTTTGCGCGCGTTCTGTTGAAAGCAGCACAGCGACTATGGCATACCAGCCAAAATTTGTCAGGAAAACACCCAGGCTTAACAATACCGGAGTGAGGGAAGGTACCTCTGCGGGCAGCAAAGCGGCAAAAACACTGCTGAAAACCATGGCTGTTTTGGGGTTACTGAGCTGGGTTGTTAAACCATAGAAAAAGGATGAATGCACACTTTGCGTTTTACCTGCCGCTACTGCCTGAACACGTGGTTGCTCCCCTTGTTTCCAGATTCGACATGCCAACACGCACAGATATAAGCCACCAAGTAGTTTAAAGGTCAGGTACAACTCAGGTACCGTTTCGAATAATGTCACTAAGCCAAATGATGCGAGTAAGGCAAAGATAAGGGCGCCAGTTCCCATTCCCAGTGCAACAGAAAATGCCTGTGTTCTGGAATGAGACATAGCCGTTTGAGCAACTAACAGAAAAGAGGGACCGGGCGTCATTGCGCCCAGTGTCAGCAAGGCCAAAATGGGTAAAAGAAACACGTACGATTGCATCTTTCCTGCTCCAGGTTCAGCGGTACAAACTGAATTTACCGGTAAATGATTTCAGAGTTTCAGTGTCGCCGAACAGACAGATTCCCAGGTACTCTAATTCACTTTCCGGGGTTTCTTTGGTCCACGCTTGCTGGGCAATGGAGCCACCTTCAGTCATGGTGTGTGTGAAATCGGTAAAAGGAATTTGATGCCTGATGGCTTCCTCTCTGACTTTGCGGATTTTGTTCGAGTTATCTGCTTTCAGAACAATAAACGGAAAGTGAGACAGACTCGGATGGCAGTTGCCATCAGCATCATGATAATCAATGTATTCAGCTCCTTGCTGATCGACCAGATGAGACAGCCCTGCACTCAGGTGTCCCAGCACATTCAGTGTTCGGCCTGCATCCATTTTTTTGCTTAATACTGCGATAAAGCGTTTTTGATCTTCGTTCGGCAAGCCCATTGATACGTTTCCTTTTTCTCTCAATATCTATCAGCACTGTTTACGCTGTTCTTCTGTTTCGCAACAAACAAAACAATATGCATATCTGCTGATAAAGCGTCAACCCTATAACAGACAATTGTTGGAAGCGCAGGTAAATCCTGTGCGGTAACAGGAAGATGCAGAATTTAATCTCTATGCTAATTTTATTCTTATCTGTTTACTTTTGTTCTCACCGCTGTAAGAAAAAGCAGCCATAGTGACAGACGGTATGTCAGTGCATTGGTGTCCCGGAGTTTGTCAGACATCATTTGTCTTTTATTAGCAATCAGCCAAAAGGAAATGGTATGAAATTCAAGTGGTTAAAATGTTGGGTAGCATTGGGCGGTATACTGCACGCCGCTGGGGGGCTTGCCGCAGATAACTCTGCCGCTCAAGCGAATAACCCTCTGGCAAACATGACAGCTCTTAACTTTCAAAATTACTACATTGGAGAGGTCACTGAGTCTGACGAATACGCTAATCAGTTTTGGGTACGATTTGCGAAACCTGTTTCAGTCGGTGAAACAAACTGGATCATGCGTGCATCTTTGCCAGTGAACACCTACCCCACATCGCCTACCGGTGGTCATGAAACCGGTATTGGTGACTTCAACATTTTTGCCGCTTACCTGATTGATACCGGAAATCCGGCTGTGAGTTTCGGTGTTGGTCCTCAGCTTACTGCACCGACAGCGACCGAAGACGAACTCGGCAGCGAAAAATGGTCTGCCGGTTTGGCGAATGTGCTGTTTAACGCCAGTTCACCCGTGTTCCAGTACGGCTATTTACTTACCTGGCAGGAAAGTTTTGCCGGAGAAGATGCTCGTCAGGATGTCAATGTTGCTGCTTTCCAGCCTTTTGCATTTTATCAATTGGGAGGAGGCACCTATTTGAGAGCAGCGCCAATCTGGGTTTATAACTTTGAAAACGACAGTTATAGCGTGCCATTAGGCATAGGTGCTGGTCAGGTCATCAAAAAAGGCAAGACTGTGTATAACCTTTTTGTCGAACCGCAATTTTCAGTTGCTGATGACGGCCCTGGTTATCCAGACTGGCAGGTTTTCTTAGGATTCAACATGCAATTTCTTAATTAATGCCGAACTATCACTGGTTAACAAGCTGATTTTATGGGGGAGCATTCGGTTTCCTTATGATTTACTGAATTTTTTGTGATTCGATTTTCGTTTTCTTGCAATGAAATGTAAGCGATTGTTGCGACTACACTGATACTCAACTTAATGATATAAATCTATGGTCATAATTGGCTGAGTTTCTTAAAATTCATCGTCTGGAAATGGCGTTTTGTGCAGGTTATTTGTGTTCCCAGGCTGAGGTTGTTTTGTTTAACGTTCATCACCGAGTATGACAACAACATGAAGATCAAAAACCATGGAGTGCTACACGTTATGAGAAGTTTTAATTCTTTTAGACAGGAAAGTTGCTCTGATGCAACGTCTTCTTCCGGCAGGATTCGCACAAAAAGCAAGTCTTTGTCAGTCGTTTCCTTGTTCATTTCAGGTGTATTGCTGGCGCCGGTTTCAATGGCGGCTGATGAAGCCAAACCGGCTACGGATGCAACCAAATCGGCTAATCAGGCACTGATGAAAGAGTTGCCTTTTGATGATAAAACCGGGTTCGAACTGGCGCACAAAGGCTTTATCGCTCCCTTGCCACAGGAACAGATAAAAGGCGAGCAAGGGAACCTGGTGTGGGATCCTGCGAAGTATGGTTTCATTAAAGAAGACCAAGCTGCACCCGATACGGTTAACCCAAGCTTATGGCGTCAGTCTCAGCTTATTAACATTTCAGGTCTGTTTCAGGTAACTGATGGCATATATCAGGTCCGTAATCAGGATTTGTCGAACATGACAATTGTGGAAGGTAAAGAGGGGATCACGATTTTTGATCCGCTCATTTCTACAGAAACAGCCAAAGTTGCTTTAGATCTTTATTTCCAGCACCGTCCGAAAAAGCCGGTTGTCGCCGTCATTTATACACACAGCCATGTTGATCACTATGGCGGTGTGCGAGGTGTTGTTGATGAAGCTGATGTGAAATCCGGTAAAGTGAAAATCTATGCGCCAGTCGGCTTTATGGAAGCCGCGGTTGCTGAGAACGTAATGGCTGGTACAGCAATGAGCCGTCGTGCATCTTATATGTATGGTAACCTGCTGCCGCCAAGTGCGACGGGGCAAGTTGGAGCCGGCTTGGGGACAACCACGTCTGCAGGTACAGTCACCCTGATCCCACCAACTGATATCATTACCAAAACGGGTGAAACAAAGGTCATTGACGGACTTACCTACGAGTTTATGTATGCACCTGGGTCTGAAGCACCATCGGAAATGCTTTTCTATATTAAAGAGAAAAAAGCCATTAACACTGCCGAAGATTCGACTCACACTTTACACAATACCTATTCTCTGCGCGGCGCGAAAATCCGTGATCCATTGGCCTGGTCTAAGTATTTGAATGAAGCCATTCATATGTGGGGCGATGATGCTGACGTCATGTTTGCCATGCACCACTGGCCAGTGTGGGGGAAAGGTGAAATTGTCAAACACCTTAAATCGCAGCGCGATTTGTATCGCTTCATTAATGACGAAACTTTGCGTATGGCGAACCAGGGTAAAACCATGGTTGAAATTGCCGAAGACTTTAAGTTACCAGACGCATTGAATACGTATTTCTCAAACCGTGGCTACTATGGCTCTATCAATCACAATGTTAAGGCAACGTATGTGCTGTATCTTGGCTGGTTTATTGGTAACCCTGCGACATTGCACACCTTACCGCCTGTTGATGCGGCAAAACGCTATGTAGATATGATGGGCGGTACGGATGCGCTACTTAAGAAAGCAAAAGAGTATTACGACAAAGGGGAATACCGTTGGGTGGCTGAAGTGGTGAATCACGCGGTTTTTGCTGACCCTTCCAATCAGGCAGCGAAAAACATGCAGGCCGATGCACTTGAACAATTGGGTTATCAGGCGGAAAGCGGCCCCTGGCGTAACTTTTACCTGACGGGGGCAAAAGAACTGCGAGAAGGGGTGAACAAGTTACCTGTTCCTGATACGGCCAGCCCGGATACAGTGAAAGCGATGAGCTTAGAGCTGTTCTTTGATTATCTGGCAATGCGCCTGGACAGTGAAAAAGCAGATGGTAAGAAAATCGTTCTGAACTTTGATTTCACCGACCAGAAAGAAAAGTATCTGCTTGAGATGGAAAATGGCGTATTGAATCATACGTTGGGCGCCGAAGACAAAGAGGCGAATGCATCTGTTTCATTGGCTCGCACTACGCTTGATGCCTTAATGCTCAAACAAGTGACACTGGAAGATGCCCTTGAAAAAGGTGATATAAAGATCACCGGAGATCAAGAGAAGCTGACTGAGTTGTTATCTTATCTCGATAATTTCGATTTCTGGTTCAACATAGTGACACCTTAAGCGACACGCGAGACTGTTACTAAGATAATCAGGGCACTCATTGAGTGCCCTGATTTATTCGCGAGATTTTAGCTGTCATGCTGTCTGTGCTGGGTACCCTCACCGGCGGTGATAAACAGCATACGTGCCGAGTGCTTTATTTTTGCCGTGTGCCATACGCCTTTAGGTACAAACACGTATGATCCTGGGGACTCCAACCTGACCTCGTGTATCCCTTCCGGCATTTCCAATTGAAATGTTGCCGATCCAGCTAGCAGTATGACAATTTCATCGCCTTGGGGATGTGCTTCGCTGCCAGACCAGTCAGAGCTAAAATCGTGCAAGCTGACCAGATATTCATGATGAAAATCACCAAGCTCCCCGGCCATTAACCGCGGCCAGAAAGTGTCATTCATCTCAAGAAGCTCAATACTTGCATCGTTTTTCAGCCGGATAGAGCTGCTGGCGAGGTGTTGCGGCTGTTTTCGCGTCATGTTGAATCCTTTCTTTGCATGGATATCAAAACGGTGGGAACACATGCAAAAAAGATAGCAGATATCTATGATGTGGCCTGAGATGTGTCCTGAACGTCATCAGGCTTCAAGCTCATACGCCAGCGCATCGTCGGGTGTAAAATTGCTCTTAAACGTGAAAGCAAATGGGCTGTCACCTTTATTTCTCAGGTAATCAAGACGTTCTTTGGCTTCCGCAATGGTCGGGATATGATCATCTTCTACCCACCACAGCACATAAGTATCTTCCGCTGAACGATGAAACCATTCAGCCTTACGGCGCATGAAGTCGCGGTGATGGGTTCGAAACATAAAGTTTTTAAGCGTATCTACCGATTCCCAGACAGACATGTTGATAAGCATATTGGGGGCGTCGAATGCCTGAATACTGGTTGCATCGCCGGATTCATCCTGAAGCCGCCATATGAAGCCTTCACTGCTTTCAGCAATGGCATTCACAGGATCCAGATTATCGGCAAAATCTTTAATTTCAGGTGCATCCATTGGGTATTTGGCAAGGGCGATGTTCAGTTGCGCTAGTTTCATGCTTCTTCCTTGATAATGGTTAACCCAGATTGAGGGTTTGTCTTTGATGCTGCTCGTAATTTAACCATATCAACAGTATGTTGAATAGTGGTAAGCCATTCGCTGTCAGGCGATGCCGGTATACAAGCGGCTCCAGCCGAGCAGCAGGCCAGCCGCGAAACCGACCCATACCAGAGTTGCCAGACCCAGTGTCCAGAATAAGCTAAACCGATAACTGAAGTAGTATACGGCCACCAGATAAGCGGCATAGGGAACTAATGAATACAGACTGAACAGAGCGGTCACTCTCAAATCCGACATGGTTCGCTCTGTGCCAATAATATAGTGGGCAATTAAGGCAAAAGTTGGAAATAAGGGCACTAAACCTGCAATGAAAAAACTTTTACTTTTGGAAAGTATCGCAATCAGCAGTACAGCTAGCGCACCCAGCAGACACTTAAGAAACAAGGAGACCATTGAAGTTAATCCATCAAAAAAGAGATTATAAGTTAAAGCAAAAAAACACTGTGAACAGTATTTTGTATTTTTAATTAGAGTAAATATTCTATAGTTGAGCATTGAAACTGCTCAGCTAAACGTTATAGATAATTTTATTACATTATTATCTATGTTGCTTAATCAATATAAAGTGATGCGTCGCTTTAACAAAAAGGTAAAGTTAAAGTCTTTATTATCAATAACAGCCTGCCGATGAAAGCGTATTTTGACTTATTGTTATCGATTACATTTTATGGTTTGTTTTCATCTTGTTGTTTTGTATAATAATTATTATATTATGGTAAGACTTTATATCTTATAATATAGCGATTTACTGATATGTTATTTGTCTTTTTTCATCCGGGATATTTAATTGGGTAAATAAAGGGAGTGTGAAAATAATTCATTGACTTTTTATTAAATGCATTGATATAACGGCGTTGCATATGAGAGGGATGTTTTTATTAGTCACATATGTTTTTGCATTTATGCAAGCCAACATTTCTATAAGAAGGTTTCAATGAAAAAACAAATAACGCCTTTGTTAATTATATTACCTTTTGGTCATATAGCGTCCGTGTCTGCACTGGAAACCAGTGCTTTTTATCCAGAGGAAGTCGAAATTCATTACAATCTCGGCCCTGAAACGTGTAACGCTGATTTCCGGCCAGTTACGCGTTCTGAAGCATTGCGCTTTCGAGATTCGATAATGAACAAAATCGGAAAGTGGTCTTATGTTAGTTTAGCCGATGGCTGGGTCATTATGGGGCCCGGTTACATGGGTGAAATTAAACAGGGAACCGCCAGCCATACTGCTTGTTATCCTCTGAATGCAGACACAAATATTTTATCTTTCCCTGCTATTTCCATTGATGAAGGATCTAAAGAGCGTGTTGAATGGACATTGCTCAGTGATCAAGACGATTTTGTAAAACCTGCCGCGTACCTGGCTCACCACATGGGCTATGCCTGGGTGGGTGGTCCGAAAGGAAGCCAGGTTGGCGATGACATGAAAGTCTGGTGGGACAGTAACGAAAGTGCCTGGAATATTCGGGGTAATGACGGTCCGTGTGACGGATACCGTTGCCAGGATATGACAACCATAAAGGCGAAAAACTTTGCTTACACCATGGATCCGGCTTCATTTAAAATTGACGGTTCTATCGTGAATTCAAATAGTCAGCTGGTGAATACGATCTCCTCGACGGCGGTCAATAAAACCAGCATTCAGCAGCAATACGTCATTGATATCAGTTACAACACGTCAACCAGTTGGTCACAAAGTAATGATTACAGCTTCAGTGAAAGTATTGAGGTTTCCAGCACTTTTAAGAGCCCTGAAGTCACTGGCGGTGTTGAAAAATCAATATCCGTGACTTTTGGTGCCACTCAGGCATGGGGAAGCACCAGTGGCGGTGAAGAAAGTAACAGAGTGACAATTCAGGCAAGACCGGTAGTACCTGCGAATAGTGCACTGAAAGTGCTGTTGAATGTGTACCGGGCTGATATCTCTTATCCTTACGTCTTTGACGCGGACGTATCGTATGAACTGGGTTTTGATGGTTTCATGCGCTGGGGTGGGAACGGATTGCTGTGGCATCCGAAAGACAGACCAGACTTTACAAGTAACTTTGCTATCGGCCGCTTCGCCGGCAATGAAAAGAGTCTGGAATTCCAGTGGGATCACCGTGATATTACAGGCATGAATAAAACCTGGGACTGGAACTGGATCGCGCAAACGGCGGGTTCTTATGACACCCGTTATTGGCTGGGCAAAGTACTGGCGCCTAAGAAAGCACGCGTCAAAGGCCAGTTTTACGCAGAAGATCAGTTCACCGGCGAGCTGTATTTTGAAGAGATTGCCCTTCCTCAGGGTGATTCAAATACGGCCTCAATGGAGAAAAGCATTCAGGATCAACTTGAAGATGCTGGCCTGAAAGATGTTCAGGTCTCTGTCAGAAAAGCTGATACCGGGGTGTAACTATCTGTAGCTAGATGAAAAGAACCGGAAACCACAAAGGGGTTTCCGGTTTGTTCGGATCGAATTCAAATCGAAAGTAACTGTGCTTCAGGCTTGAACTGGCCAACAGTCAGGCCAAACTGATCAGTGTGTCGAGCCAATTTGTTTCACGGAAAAATAGGGCTCGTTATCTGCCATCGTGACTTGAATTTGTGTGATGCTGCCATTGCGAATCGTTAAATTTGAATACCATTTAGGATTCTTCCAGTCGAGGCCAAGTACATCTGCAACTATGGCACGAATCACGCCGCCATGCGTAATTATCAGGACATCGTGTTGCAGCTCGCTGACTATCCTGGTCCAACAGGCCGTCACCCGCCTACTGAAGTTTTCCAGTGATTCGGCATCAGGTAATCCTGAGCTGGCTGGGTTGTGCCAGAATTGCTCAAGCTGTTGCCACTCTTCGCTCACGCTGGTTATTTCCTCAAAAGGTGTACCGTCTAACTGACCAAAGTACATTTCTTTTAATGCCGGTTCGCAGACCAGAAGGTGTTCACCTGCCAGTAATTCAGCTAGCGATAAGCAGCGGCGCAAAGGAGAGCTGATAACGGTTTTATAGTGAATATCAGCGTTGGCAAGCGAGTTACAGATAGCCTGATTGGTCTCGGGGCTGACCTCTACATCGGTTGAGCCGTACAAAGCGGAGGCGCCATTAACTTTTCCGTGGCGGACTAATGTGACGGTGAAGGTTTTCACCTGGCGATCCCTTTTAATTGGAGTGGTAAACCGGCTGTCACCAGAGTCACCTCATCGGCAATGGCGGCGAACTGCTGATTCATGCGGCCGGCGTTGTCGACAAAATAGCGGCTCACTTCGCCGAGCGGCACCACCCCCATGCCAACTTCGTTCGAGACAAAGATCAATCGGGCCTGGCTGTTTTTCGCTGCCTGTACCAGATCGGTAATACGTGCTTCCAGCGCTTCATTGCTGCAAGCCTCTCCCAGTGAATAAATAACGTTATTCAGCCAGAGAGTTAAACACTCAACCAACACCACATCGTTCGCGGTAAACTGAGTTAACAGGTTTGCCAGTTCCAAAGCACATTCGTGTTCAGCCCAGTTATCCCCACGTTGCTGCTGATGGTGTTTGATCCGCATGCGCATTTCATCATCAAATGGTGTAGCAGTGGCGATATAATGCAGCCTCTTACCCTGTGTGGCGTTTTCTTTGGCCTGCTGCTCGGCAAAGCGTGACTTGCCGGATCGTGCACCACCAAGTATCAGGCTCAATGTCGTTTGAATCGTCATTTTATCCTCACTGGTTGTGAACTGAGGCGATAAGGATCAGGTAGATCAAAAGTTCCATGAGTTGCTGAGCCGCGCCCAGACAATCACCGGTAAATCCGCCAAGCCGCGCATTCAGCCAGGCTTTGAAACCACTCCGAAACAGAACAGCCGCCACTATCAGCACCAGTGACAGATCGGGCACCAGTAACAGGCAGACGAGGGTGCCGGTCGCCACTAAAAAGAGTAACTCAGGGACGGTCTGGGCATTGGCCAGAGGTTTGCTCTTGCTGGTACTGGAGTCGCTGACATAGTGCATGTCGAAAATCAGTGAGGCCGCGACTGTGCGGCTGAGTGTGTAGGCGACAATCAGAACCAGGGCCAGTTCAGTATGCTCAGCCAGATAGCTGAGCATGATAAATTTACCCAGCAAGGCCATGATCAGGGTGGCAGCACCGTAAGTGCCGATCCGACTGTCTTTCATTATGACCAGACGGCGTTCTGTCGTCAGGCCACCGCCAATGCCGTCAGCCATGTCGGTCAGGCCATCTTCATGAAATGCCCCGGTCAGCAGCAGGCTGAACACCATAGTGATAAAGACGGCGAACTGTGGTGGCAACCAGGCTGCTGTTATACTGTAAGTAATGGCACACAACGCCCCCAGTATAAGCCCAACCAGCGCAAAGTAACGCCCGGCCCGATTCATACGTTCGTCGGAATAAGGGGTTGACGCTGGAATGGGTAGGCGGCTGAAAAAAGACACCGCCAGACAAAACAACTGATACTGATAACGAAGGTTGAACATTTACACCGTGACCCCGGCATCGGCGAAGCTGGCCATGTTGTTGTAAAATTCAGCACTGGCACGAAGCAGGGGGTAGGCCAGTGCCGCACCAGTTCCTTCGCCCAGGCGTAAGCCTAAATCCAGCATAGGCTGAGCTTCGAGAAGAGCTAACACTTTTTGATGCCCTTGCTCTTCAGAACGGTGCGCAAAAATCATCACATCACGAGCTTCCGGCTTGAGCAATGTGGCAATATAAGCCGCGATCGAAACGATAAAGCCATCCACCAGAACAGGCACGCGTTGGTCACTCGCGGCCAGAAACGCGCCGACCATTTGAACGATTTCAAAGCCACCCAGCTCTGCGAGTGCACGTAATGGACCTGGTTTACCGCTTTCACTGTATCTGGCAACACCCTGACGAATCAGACTGATCTTGTTACCCAGCTGCGCATCGCTGATCCCTGTGCCTTTACCGACGCAATAGGCCGCGTCAGTAATACTGAGCGCCGACAGCAGGGCGGAAGAACTGCTGGTATTGGCAATGCCCATTTCTCCGAACATCAGCAGATTACAGCCAGCTTCGATAGTCTGTTTGGCAATTGAACCGCCTAATTCCAACCCCTCGGCAACTTGCTGCTGACTCATGGCGGCTTTCTGGGCAAGGTTATGTGTTCCGGCACCCAATCGCTGTACGATGAAATCAGGGTTATCGGTTTCAACCGGTAGCATAATGCCACAATCAATGACTTTCAGGTCAATGTTGTTAATGCGGCAAAACTGATTGATAGCTGCACCGCCAGCGAGGAAATTGAGCACCATTTGCTGGGTTACTTCGCTGGGGGCAATACTGACGCCTTCTTTGGCAATACCATGATCACCAGCGAACAGCAGCATGGTGGGTTGAGTTAAGGTAATTTGGGAAACCGCCTCTTTCTGTCCCTGACTTTGCAATAAAGCAAGCTGGTGGGCTGTGGTTTCGAGTTGCCCCAACGCGCCCAAAGGCTTGGTTTTGTTATCTATGCGTTCCTGAATGGCTGATGCGTGGCGAGTGTCTAACATGATTTCTAACGCTCCGGTTAAGTGTTTCCATAATCACTGTATTGCAGTTTACTCGCCAGAGGGGCCACTATCCAGTGAAAGCAAAGTGTTTGATATTGTTACTTCAAAATGACAGGAAGAGAGAATGGAATTTGCAGGAGAGCTCAAATTTTTTCGGGACGGTACTTCTCTCATAAGCAGACACTGCTTTGTCAGTCATTCACATCACAGGCCAGATAATACCTGGCCTGTGATTAACTCCCTTACGCCTTGAGCTGAACTTCCAGTTTCGCCAGCATGAGGTGGGCGGTCTGCAGTGCTCCTTCCACCCATCCCTGACTGTGGGAGTATGCTTCACCACAGATATAGAGGTGGGTATTTGCTAATGGCTGGACGATGTTATTGGCCACATCATCACTTTGCACACCAATATTCCAGCTGTTCCAACCGCCGCCAAAAGGGTCATCACCCCAGTCACGAAATGCAGCCTGAAGCGGCAGCGTTGGAGTGACTTCCGCGGCAGACACATCATGCATCAGGTTAACCTGGCGGGTGACTTCCGTCATCATAGATTCAGGCGCCTGATGCGCTTCCCATTGCGGATCGACATTTTGCTGTTTCAACAGACGTCCGGTAAATGCCTTGTGTTCTGGTAAGGGTAGGACTTCCAGCTGTTGTTTCCATGCCAGGCCACGTTTTTGTCTGTAGCCATCCCAGAACCCTACGTTGACACCGTCATCGTAACTGGCCATCAGAATTGCCGGGCCTTGTAACGCAGGTCCCCCCTCGTTGGTTGGCCAGTAATAGGTTTGCCTGACAGGCATGTCAGTCACGCTGCGTCCTTCCCTGATGCCGGATTGATCAACCCACCAGGGGGACGCGTAAGTGGTAAACAATTTAAACAACGGCCTTGGTGTGACAGTACCAGTTAAAGCTTTCACTTCTGGTTGCTGTAAAACAGGACAATTTTGCTCCAGCAAATCGATGGAACGCCGTGGCATCGCAAGCACGATATGCGTGGCTGTACACTGGATATCATTGTACGCCGTGATCGCTAATTCACTGGTGAAATTGAGGCTAAATACACCGTTAACCTGTTCAAAACTATTCAGTTTGTGGCCGAGTAACAGCTCGCCACCAATCGCCTGAAGTTCTCTGGCCAGCGCTAATGGTACTGACTGGAAACCCTGTTTAAATCCGAGGTATTCGACGCCATCACCGAAATCGGTCAGAAACCAAGGGATGGCATCGGCGGCATTCCAGTTCGACAAGGTAGAATTGTAGCCACCGGCATCGCGGCAGTAGCTGTAGTCTTCGCTGCTCATGACAACTTGCAGAACATTCCAAAAGCCCTGTTCGTACAGCATTTTGCCATTGAATTCAGTGTTCATTGCCATTTCACGGCGCTGTTGTTCAGTGAGATCAATGGCGGTAATGCCGGGAACGATTTTATCGAATGCCTCAATAACCAAAGCGCCGGGTGTTTTGCCGAAAGCGTCAGGACTGTAGTTGTATGGCACAGCATGCGGATTATCTTGATAGTCACTGAGCCGGAGCCGTACATCGCGTAAATAGGCGATATTGGCCGGCGTATCGACCGGGAAATGGTAGGTTTCTATTGGATCTGGCAGTGAAGCAAATTGGTTGATCTCATCCAGTAATGCGTGGACGAGTGGTTGTCGTGTTGCATCCAGAATACGCATGCCACCCAGCTCTGCGACCATGTTATTGACATCTGGCGCCTTGACGGATAATAAACGGCCACCGACGCGATCGCTGCCTTCAAAAACAGCAATGCGCTTACCGGGGAAATTCTTTTTTAACTGCCAGGCGCTGTAAACGCCCGATACGCCAGCACCAATAATGGCAACATCATAATGTTCACTCATATTACTTTTCCTTGTAGATAGAATGTGGTGGATCAGGCTAATGTGTTGACATGATCCGGGTTGATTTCATCAAGAAGCTGCTTGTGGAAATAATTCAGGGGTGGACGTCGATACGCTGGTGACGTTTTTATCGCACCTCCGCTTTGTTGCACTGCGGCTGGATCGCGTTCAGTTCGGATGTCCAGCACGTAAGGTTTGTTTTCATTCAGCACGTAGTGAATCGCTTGTTGTAAAGCGGCATTCAGATCAGTGGATTTTTCTACCACTTGCCCCTGAATGTCCGCACCCATTGCATTGGCAATCTGATGGAAATTGAGCTGAGGATGCTGCAGCGACAGATAATCAACGTCGTAGTTGTGGTAACTGGTTGGGTCGGTAGGGTCGGGTTCTACCGGCTTTTTCTTTGGCTCCCAGCCATAAGAGCCAATCACTTCTTCGAGGCCATTTTGCAAGGTATGGTATTCCCGGTTATTGGTGATGATGTACAACACGGCGAGCTGATATTTGGCGGCACTCCACCACACTTGCGGGTAGAACAGGGACGAACCATCACCGACCGCATTGATCACCAGTTTGGGTGTGACCCCCTGAATTGCGGTGGGCTGAATTTTAATTCCCAGCGAAGCGGGCATTGACCAGCCGAGTGAGCCGCCGGATACGCAGTAGTAGCTTACCGGCTTGCTCATTTCCTGATTAAGCGGCATCAGGTACTGAAAGCTTGGACTGTCAGACACGGCCTCATGCACATAGACAAACTCGTTCGCCAGCCCTTGTTGTGTAATGGCCTGAGATAAATAGTGCGGGATCAGTGCCGGGTTAATGGTGCCTGAAGCGTCTTGCTCGGCCTGGAGTAAATACGCATCCCAGTCACCGCGGCGTTGCTCGCTGAGTTTGCTTAATAACTGATTGCGAGCGTCTCTTTCGCGCTGAATGTCATCGGAAACCGGCAATTCGGCCATGACTTGGTTCAGTTTTTCCAGACTGGCTCTGATCCCACCCAGCACGGCATGGCTGCCATAGTAGTTTTTACCTATGTCCCAGGTGTTATTCGACAGGTATAAAATATCTACGGATTCCGGGATTAAGGGGCCATCAGCATAATTAAACACAGTAACCTGAGCCTGATTACTGTAGCCCACCAGAAAAGCCACATCATGTTGCTGATAGATGGCTTGCAGCATGGCCTGATTACCCGGCAGCTCTCCTTGCCAGTGATAATCATCGTTCGGGAAGTTCGCCAAACTACTGAAGGTTTGCAACGCCACAGGTGCACCAACGGTTTGCGCTAATACCTGCAACTGTTCCGAGGCGTTGTCGTACCCGACACCATCACCGGCAATGATGATAGGGTTTTTGGCCTGTGCAAAGCGCTCAGCCAAACGACTGATTTCATCCGGATCACCGGCGAAATTGGTCGGAATACGAGTAATACCCGACAGCTTTTCAGGCAGGCTTGGTAAGGGTTTTGCCATCATGAATTCCCAGGGAATAGATATGAAGACCGGGCCACAAGCAGGGGCTTTGGCTTCTTTGAAGGCCCTTTGCAGCACCAGCGGGAATTCGTAAGGTGTGCGCAGTTCGTGCGACCACTTACAATACTGACTGGCTAGCTCTTTGATATTGGATGAAAGCAGGGGTTCTTGTGTGACCAGCTCGTTTTGTTGCTGGCAGCAAAGAATAACCAGTGGTGTATGAGAGCGATAAGCGTTGAACAGGTTGCCAATACCGTGGGCGATACCCGGGGTGATGTGAACCACCAGTACCCCGGGTTCACCTGTCATGCGTGCAGCGCCCATAGCTGCACCCATAGCAATGTTTTCGTGTAAACATTCGACATATTCGACATTATTTTCGGCGTAGGAGGTGCCGTCGATAATGGGGATTTCATTGGTGCCAGGAACGCCAAAAATTTGGCGAATGTTGAGTTGATTGAGCGCATCGTATAAATAATCGCGCATGACGCGCGGTGGCATGTCAGACATGACTTATCCTTGTTGACAAAGGGTACAGCCCTCTCCCTGTTAATGTGATGTAAACAAAAAGTTACTTTTTGGTATTTCGACATTAGTTCAGACTTTAGTGTTCTTCAAACTTATTTGGTTAAGCTTTTAGCTGTTTCTGAATGATTTTTAAATGACATTAATGTCATTAAAATATTTACTCAAGGTTAAAGCTTTAAGAAAAAAGGGATTTGGTGGATTAGTGTGTCAAAGGTAATCGATGGGTTTAATTTTACTGATTAGTCGTTCAATAATGCAGGGGGCAAGGTTGTTAACATCGCTTCGCGCCTTGATGTTCCAATACTCATCATAATTCAGTGCTGTGTTATCATTTTAATATTATAAACGTCAGCATCCTATCTCACTGTAGGGGCTGGGTTTATCTTCAGTTTTATCTCTCCACTTGAAGGCTATATCGTATTATCAGTTATTACAGTTTGGGTTTTATACTCTTTGAAAGCAAGTCAATCGGTCGATAATAAATAACACGTTAAAGCATTGTTATTTTCGGTTTTTTTATTGGTGTTGTTACAGTTTTTGGGCCGTTTTTCATATATCAGTTTCCGGAGTATAAGCTCAGTTATTTATTAAACTTTTTAGGAGCAAGATTAAGTAATGGTAATATTTTATTTTTAATGGCTTTTTTGGAAAGGATGTAAATTAACTATCTTGGCAAGGTGGGTTAATAAATATAAATCAGTTTTGCAGAAGAATTTCTCTTATTTCAATAACTGTTGAGTCGTGAATGTTAATGCCACATTGAGTGGTATTAACATTTGAGTATTGAAAATTGTGATTCACAGGCGGCTTTTTTCAAGCCGCCTGTTTTTTCAATGAAAGGATTTGTCGCGAAGGCCACTCATCCAGCTTTGGAAGTCAAAGACAGTGTTCATGTGTGTTCTATCGCTGAATAAACGGTTTCAGCATACTTTATTGCTGATTTCCTGTTTCCTGGGGAGTTCTTCTACAGGCGGTTCAGGTTGCGTTAGTGAAGCAATCACAGAAGTGGCGCATCGTGATCCATGTTCAACAATTAGATCCAGAGCGCTGGTAAATAAGAAGTTGCCGTTAGTGATTTCACCCAAGGCAAAAATGTTGGCATGTGCGAATCCTCTGTTATCAAGAACCTGATAGGTTTTATTGAGTATTTGTAACCCGCCATGGGGATGGCTGGCGGCAAGTCCAGAGTTAAAAAGGTGATGTAATAGCGGGGAGTCTGCCTGAGTCAGATCCCGTGCGTTCCCGGTTGCATACACAATGGCATCAGTCTGTGGATTAGTCGCGACGCCAACCTGATAGCTTAATTGCCCGGACTTAACAGCGTTCAACAATTTTATTGCATTCTCTTTCGGAATAGATACCCGTAGTGCCATGGCATTAGACCAGCTATCAGTGAAGAAACGCTGTTTATCTTCCTCGATCAGTTTGCGCCAGATAATATCTAATGCAGCATTGGCGCTGTAAAGAATCGCTTGCCAGCCTCTTGGCCCGTTGGCGAGTTCAATTTCTGTGCTGAGAAAGTGGTGAAAATTGGCCACTGGTGGTGTAGGGAACTGCAGCGATTCCAGTGTATCTTCATTATGTTTTCGGTAGTGGTTGAGTTCTTGCTGGAATAACCGAGCTAAATCAGCAAGCGTTAATGTTCCGAAGTTCTGCTCAATATATCCCGGGGATAAAAATCGATTTCGATGTGTCCCTTGCGTTCCCCGAACACTTGGGAAAAAACCACCTCGTGATCGGAACTGGATCTTTCCTTTATGGCCGCGTTCAAGTAGTCCAATGGCGACGTCGATAGCGCTGAGCCGGGCGCCGACGATGACAACATCATCATTAAGGTCAATGGCACGGGTCACTGAACGCACGGGATACGGGCTTGTAAAGACTTTCGCTGAGTGCTGTTTATGCTCCATGATTTTATTATGTGTGCCGCAAGCAAGAATCACAGCATCACTGTTTAATTGATGTCCGCACTCTGTGGAAATGCTATATCCGGTAGAGTCGGAACAAACCTCAATGGAGGAAACGGCTGCTGCAACCGTCAAAATGAAGATGTTTTTTTCGGCCGCTTGCCGGATAACCCGGTAAAACCGATCTTGCATATAGCGGCCAAATAACGCTCTGGGAGCATAGCTGGATGATTCAATGGTGAAATCTGGATAATCCGGTTGCCATTTTGACTCGTGCGCTTTGAGCCAGTGCATGAAGTCACCGGGTAGATCGGGCAGTCCGGAAATCACACCTGCCTGTGTATTAAGAAGGTTGGAATGACTATCCTCTGTATAAGCATTACCCACACCCCAGACACTTTTTTTCTCAACGACAAAAATCACAACATCCTGATTGGGTTGACAGTTCCAGTGACGAGTAAAAGCATCAAGAAAGGCCAGTGATGACGCTCCGCCGCCGACAAGGGTTAAGGTGATTCGTTTCATCATTCTATTCCTCACATGCATCAGTGGAAGTAAAAAGTAAGCTTCGTAACCCCAGCCCCAGCACTAAAACAGCAACCGAGAAAAGCAAGGCCGTATCGGTATCAAAGAACTGACTGATAAGGCCAGCCCAGAACGAACCGGTTGCCTGAGCCAGATACATGACAATCAGGTATATCGCGATAACACGCGAGAGGATTTGCCGTGGAAAAGAAGATTGAATCTCACCATTGAGCAAGGTGACTGCCATGCTCCAACTCAGCCCAAAAACCATGAGAGCAGCGAAAATGACAGTCAGATTACTGCTTAGCCAGATGGTGGCAATCGACGAGATCATCAGGCTATAACACAACCAGTAACCCTGGTGATTGTGGCGAAGTTTCAGCACAGCCGGTAATACAATAACCGTTAACAGTGCACCCAGACCTGTGGCTCCCATTAAGGTGCCTTGTCCGGCCGTGCTCTGGTTTAAGTGATACTTGGCGATATAAGGCATCATTGACCAGATCACACTGCCAGCAAAGAACAAAACGCAGGCATCGAATGTGCAGCGGCGAAACAGTCCGGAGGCAGAAATTTGTTGCCACGCATTACGTATGGATACAAAAGCTGGCTGGTCGGTACTGGTTGTCCGTTCGTTGTAAAACCCCCGGAAAAAATAGGCTGAAACGGCAAGCAGCATAGCCGCCGTGACTAAGTAAACCTGATAGTAAGCCAGTACAAGCAGCAATGTTCCTGCAACGGCAGGGCCGACAGCACGGGCAATATTGAAACCCAGATTGTTGAGGACAGCCGCATGTCTGATCTGGTCGCCGGGCACGGTCAGCGCAATGCCTGCCTGTGCAACGGGCATGCGGAAGACGGTTGCGACAGAGAATGCAGCTGTAACCCCAACCAGCAATGCCGGGGAAAGCAGCCCCTGCCAGGTTGCGGCTGCTAGGGTTAACGAAACCAGTCCAAGGCTGAGCTGAGCGACAGTCAGAACCAGAGGTTTGCTGAATCTGTCGCCAATCTGACCCGCCAGAATGCCAAACAACAAGAAGGGTAAGGTTGCTGCGACCTGTACCAGCGAGTTGACGGCAGGGGAGGTCGACAAATGCGTTAAAGCGATTGAAGACGTTGTATTCTGAATCCAAATTGCGCCGTTACTCATGATGTTCGCCAGCCAGAAATGGCGGTACTTCGGATTTCTTGCCACAGCAATTAACTCTGCATGCATGATGTCACCTCCTCAGTCTCTGTAGACCAGATGAATTCGCTGGCAGCCCATTGCGCAATGTCGCGGAAAATCTTTTCCATACGTGCTTCGCTATCAGCTTTGACAATTACGTGAATCAGAGCATCGTTTGACATAGTCATGGCATTGTAGTGCAGTCCGGAAACTGCTCTGGATTGAAATCTGACGATACCCTCATGTCTGAAGGGGGGATGTCCGGAACAGATCAAACGGCCTGTCTGTGGCGGAAGCTGGAATCGGCCTCCGAGCTGCCCCGGAACCATGGCTTGTGGGCAAAGTGACTCTGAGTGGAATTCGGCATGCAAATAGGCTTCAACGACATTCACGCCGTAAGCCAGTTCAACTTCAGTGACAAGATCGTTACCTCCTAACCGGCAGGCAATCTCACACAGGGTGATTTGCTGATTGTTTCCCACGAAGCATTCAATATGGAATAGGGAGTGCTCAGGAGTTGGGAAGACATGTTCGAGTAAATATCTGCTGAATTCAGTCAAAGGGCGATAAAGAGGGTTTGATTCAGACAGAGTGTACGAGCCGAGGCTTTGTCCACCAACGAAATCCATACAGTTCCCCACATATTTGGCAGGGCTGCATACAGACATTTTTCCGTTTACTACCAGACCGTCGACGTGAAAGACTTCCCCTTCAATGAAGGGTTCAATGATCATATCCGTAGGGTCAATTTCAGTACCGATTTCAGCCCAATGTTCGCAAGAGGTGACTTTGAGCGTTTGCTGGGAGCCGCGGCCAGATTTCGGCTTTATCACGACCGGGTAAGGTAACGACTGCCAATTGGCAACCTGATTGGCATCCTGTGGCATTGCGGTGACCACGCCATAACGGGCGGCGTGCTGTTTCATCAGGATTTTATCTCTGAACAGTATGGCTTGGTCAAAACGCTGTCCGGGAATATCAAGAATTTCGCGGATGTGTGCTGCTCTGAGTATGTCTCCTTCGGATAAGGCGATGACAGTTTCAATAACAGGCAGCACCCCATTATCGGTTAATTGCTGTAAAAGCGCAGTCGCTGGATGGGAAAAATAGTGATCCAATTCGATGATCACACCAAATTGAGATGTCAGTTCACTTCTGTTTTCTGCAGATAACTGTTCTGTGATTAAGATGCTGTCACCCTGAAAATACGTTTCCCGGATGCGGCGCTGAATAGACAATATAAATTTTTTACTGGATAAAATGAGAGCCGACATAACAATCCTCTGTTGCATCACCTGTTTGTTGATTTAATTGTTTTCATTTATAGCAATCAAATAGATTCAATAACCAATAAATAATATTTCTGTGGTTCATCAATCTGTATGCTCAGCAGGGATACTTGCTCATTCAACGCTGAAATGGAATCACTGCGGTACTTATATATGCAACCGTGTGATCATGATCAGCTTACATGAAAGGTTGACCGTGTTTATTGGTGGATTGGTGTCTCTGAACTGATGATTTTGCTCTTTCTCAATGGTGGGGTTATTTACTCCCTGGACTCACAGGTTACAGTGTGAGAGAGCAAATAATTGCTGTTAAGGCCAATGTAAAAGTGGGTTGACAGAGTGATTACCATTAATCATAGGTATATGTGCCACTACTGATTTTCTACGTGTAGGTCATTGATGATTCATGATATTTTATTCATAACAAAATAGAGAATGGATAAAGTGAAGTGAGAGTGTCATGGTAGCATCGATTCTGCTGGCAGGAATTATTCAGAGTATTGTGCTCGGCGTTTATTTAGCAATGAAAAGTAAAGAGCAGCATGTGTTTTGGTTGCTGGCGGGCATCCATTTTTGCTTTGCGCTGGATCTTTCTCTAAACCTTGCCTGGCATCAAATCTGGCTGACATCCCGCATGAATATGATGTGGCCGCTGCTCTATCCAGTGCTGTTTTTCCTTTTTATTCGTCTGTGTTTAACCCAAAGACCGCTCACTCGCCGGGATACGGTGCATTTGTTACCGCTAGCTGCGCTTAGCTTGTTATGTGCGGACTTGCTTTTTGCGCCAGGTGAGACTGTGCTCACGGCTAGGCATCATTTCTCTGGCATCCTGCTGATTGTTTTCTACCTGGGCTATTGCCTGGCAAGTATCCGGTTTGTGTGGCGTTATCAGTCACGGCAACCACTGTTTCAGGCTAAGCTATCCAACGCAAATTTGCTTGTGTTGTGGGGGATATGCGCCAGTCTGATTTTGGCTCTGGTCATGGTGATACCACAGGTTATATTGGATACGCATTTGCCTTTACCTTATCTGACAGTGTCTTTGCTTCTGTTCGTCATTACCTGTTGCCTGCTTATCCAACCAAAGCTGATGAATTTTGACGTGATGGTGGAATTGCCTGACGAGGAAGCGGATAGCCAACCTGATGGTGTAATGGCGGCCCTGAGTCAGACGGTCCTGATGCTGATGGATGAAAAACACTACTATCTGAAGCCGGAGATAAGCCTGTCGTCGTTGGCCGGGGAAATGGGTGTGAAACCTTATTTGCTGACACAGGTGTTGAATCAGACAATGGGGATCAAGTTTTATGATCTGGTCAACCAGCGACGTATTACACATGTTTGTGCACTGATGGAAAAACGCCCTTCAAGCGCAGTGCTGGAACTGGCATTTGAATCTGGTTTTAACTCGAAATCTACATTTAACGCGGCATTTAGAAAATATCAGCAGTGTACGCCATCGCAGTACAGGACTCGGCTTAAAGGTGCGAATTAGCCAATTCGGACGTCTGATTCCCGTATCCGGACGCTTTATTCTCCAATCTTCTTATTCTGGAGGTCCAGAAAAAGGAGAAAGTCATGATGTTAAAACTACTTTGCAAGACAGGCTTTATTACTGTGTTAGCGGGGCTGACGGGTTGTAATTCAGACGATAATGACAGTAAAAATACGGCGTATACTCATGTTTATCCTGCGCCAGATGGTCCTTATCGGGTCGGGGTGGCAGCCTGTGATGTGTTGGATGCCGGATTGGACAGTATGAGCCCGATCCCGAATCAAACGCGTCGCCTGCCCATCAAAGTGTATTACCCAACGAAACAAGAAAACGGAACATATCAATCTTACTTCGATAGATGGGGCCATCAGGTCGGCTACCTTGACCGGGTACGGCCGAAAGACGTGCCTGTTCATCCCAACCAATTTAAATTGGACGAACTCGCTTCCTGGTCGCAAGCTAATGTTGCGATTGCACCGGCGGCATCGGGAAGTGGCTGGCCGATACTCTTCTATTCTCATGGCGCGTTTTTATTTGAGGTTGATAACACTGAGCTTTTGGAAGATCTCGCCAGTCGTGGTTATGTTGTTGTATCCATTAATCATACCTACATTTCGGGAGTCGCCAGTTTTCAGGATGGCAGCTCAGAGGGCACTTATTTGCCCTCTGATGCTAAAGACGTGGGAACGGATAAAGGCTTTGCGTATTTTGATCAGGTTGTTGCACCGCAGATTACACATGACGTTATCTCTGTCTATCAGTGGTTGTCCAGACATACTGAACGGTTTGATGATCAGTTGGATGAAAGCCGTATCGGGACTCTGGGTTACAGTCTGGGCGGATCGGCTGCCATGAACAGCTGCGCCGAAATGCCGGACTGTGTGGCCAGTGTCAACATGGATGGTCTGCTGCTGGGGGATGTTCGTACACAGCCACTCAATAAACCTTTATTGCTGTTGCAAACCCCAAAACAAGTGCTTGCTCAGGCGTTTGAAGACAATGGACATGAGACATACCTGCTGACTGTCGCCAATACGAATCACCGGGATTTTATGGATCAAAACCGCTGGGTGGTTGGCTATCGATCAGGAATTGAGGGCGATCTGATGCACGCGATTGTGAAACAAAGTGTGGGGACTTTCTTTGACCGTTATCTGAATGATACCGAGATTGAATGGCCGGAGTCTGATGCTGTAACGATTCAAGTAAAATAAGCACGGAAGTCAGTGGTGTTATAAAAGAAGCCACATCAGAACCGCTCACCGTTGGGCGGTTTCTGATGGTATTCACTTCCGGTCGTGCGCCGGAGAGACACGTTCAGGGGCATCTACTCTGTGCAGACAGAACTGGCATTGAGTGAAACTTTACATGTGTTGTGCTGAGGCTGATGCCAGTAACGATTGTCAAAAGCAGCGTTGCAGCCGGCATCTTCCATCAATGCCACATCACCGTCGCACAACAACATCACGGCATGATCGCCCTGAATGTCTAATATCATCTGATACTCGTTGAGTTTAGCCAGTTTGTCGGGTGCTGAAGACATGGCGTTTGCGATGATTTGTTCATCCGCCAGATTGTTTATTTCGCCAAACTTAATTTCTCCATCTACTGCTTGCGCGACATCTTTTAGGATTGACGCCAGGTCGTACATTGCTTCGTCGGAATACTCTGCCTGAGCGGAGCATGACGTTATTGCCATCAACAAAGCGAGCTTGATTAACAGTTTCATAATTTTTCCCATGCGGTTAATACACCGTTTTCACATTGGCCAGTATCAAGGTTCCAGTCCTTAAAGAAGTCTGTGGGCCCATTTTTAAAGACAGCCTCAGCCGTTTTCTCCCAAAACAATTGGATGGTCGACACGGCCCGCTCAAATACCTCGTCATAGTGTTGGATGCCATGCGGGGTTTGTAATTCTGCGATGAATTCACGATTTACTTCTTCTGAAAGCGGGTAAGTCAGGCCTTGCGAAGAGGCAACATGTCGAGCCCAGGCAAAAAGTTTGTGGGATTCTTCTGCGTTATTAACCACGAATTGAAAACCGTGATGCCAGCGGTTAATGTCTGGTGGACACTCTTGAGCGTAGTGAGGGTAAACCGCGACCAGGGCAGTCTGCCAGACATCATGAATGATCAGATCGATGGAATCTTCATTGCTATCATCCACGCAGCTACCAATATTTTCTTTCACTCGGTCTGCGAGGCCAATGTTCCCTAAATTCATGACCTTATACCAAATATAAGTATCCTGATGCATTTCGCATATCCGGTGATCTTTGGCGTTCTCACTGTAAGGGCCAACCTTCAGCTCAACAACCGGGTGGATGGTGATATCCGCAGCGACATGAGCAATAAATCCACATAACCAAGCAAATGCTTTTTCTTGGTTGCGCTCGTCCAGTCTTTTGGTGAGATCAATCAGGGTAGCAATGAATTTACCTACCTTGTTGTAGTGCATCTCATCTGCCCATTTATTTTGAGCATGATTTCCGACTGCAAGGTAGGGGTAATCTGGGCTGACACACCCAAATTCTAAAAACGCTTTGTATTGAGACAGCGTTTTCTTCACGTGTTTCGGAACGTTCAGCTTTCTGAGCGCAGTATTCTCAGAGGCTTTATTGACTGCTGATATATGAGCAAATGCACCAGGCATAATCTTCTCCATTCATATGGCTGGAGAGATTGTAGACGGTGTGAATGAATAATTATGCGATCTGTTTCCTATAATGACAGTATTTTTATGTCACGATCATCGTCAGAATGCCGTTTTTCTTAATGCTAAAGCGATAACACCGCGAACCACACCTTTTTTAAATGCGCGCTTCTGTTTATTCTGCTTTTTTCTATGTTTTGATTTACGTATATTGTGCGTCAACTAACCAGTTTGCTGCTTTTGTCAGTGATGCAAGATGTTTTTCAATTGGGTCAGTGATTTGCAGCGATTAAGCCAGGTCACTGAGGTGAGCTTCCCTGGCGCAAAGCAAGGAGAGAAGAGAAAGTGTTGGGTATTGAAAATGTATGGCTGTTTGTTGTCTCCGGCTTGTTACTGAATCTGATTCCCGGACCTGATTCGTTGCTTATTGCAGGGCGCGCCGCGACACAGGGATTTAAAGCGGGCTCTGCAGCTGCGCTCGGGATTGGTTCCGGGACGCTGATCCACATTATCGCCGCCGCCCTGGGTTTGTCGGCTGTGCTGGCCACCTCTGCGACCGCGTTTACTGTGGTTAAGGTGCTGGGTGGGGCATACCTTATTTATATGGCAATCAGTATGTTCAGAAGCAGCAGTGCGGCCGGCAACACTGAGGTAATGCAAAAGCCACAGGCATCGCTAAAGCGCATTTACTATCAGGGATTCATCACCAACCTGTTTAACCCCAAAATTGCTGTTTTCTTTCTGGCATTTATGCCGCAGTTCATCTCTGCATCCAGCGATAATAAGGCATTGGCATTCATTGTGCTGGGACTAATTTTTAACGTGAACGGCATGTTATGGTGCCATCTGATTGCCTGGGCATCGTCTTCACTCAGCAATAAATTGTCCGTTAGCATCACGACTAAGAAGTGGCTGTCCAGAGTCACCGCTAGCTTATTTGGTGTGTTTGGGATCAGGTTGTTGCTCACTTCACAAAGCTAACCGGTATGAAGCAGAGAAGCGTGAAGAATCTTTCTGAGGGTTATAAACAAAAAAGCGAGGCCATAAGCCTCGCTTCGTTTTACTTCGTCATCAGGATTGATCAATCCTCGATGTAGTTCTCAATGCCAGGGCAAGAACAGATCAGGTTACGGTCACCGAAGACGTTATCGACACGGTTGACGGTTGGCCAGTATTTGGCGCCTTTACTGTGCGCGGATGGGTAGCAAGCCAGCTCGCGGCTGTAAGCGTGGATCCATTCGGCATCCATCAGATCAACCTGAGTATGCGGTGCATTGACCAGCGGGTTGTCTTCCAGCGTCCACTCACCAGCCTGAACACGGGCGATTTCCTGACGGATGGCAATCATGGCGTCACAGAAGCGATCCAGCTCGGTCAGATCTTCCGACTCGGTCGGTTCAATCATCAGGGTGCCGGCGACTGGGAAAGACATGGTCGGCGCGTGGAAACCATAGTCCATCAAACGCTTCGCGACGTCTTCTTCCGAGATACCAGAGGCTTCTTTCAGCGGACGGATGTCGATAATGCATTCGTGTGCAATACGGCCTTGAGTACCGCGGTACAGCACAGGGTAGTGATCACGCAGGCGTTCCATCACGTAGTTAGCGTTCAGAATGGCCAGCTTAGTAGCCTGAGTCAGTCCTTCCGATCCCATCATCGCGATGTAGGCATATGAGATAGGCAGGATAGACGCTGAACCCAGCTCGGCAGCAGAAACGGCGTACTGAGCACCTTCGGTTGCTTTCACTGATTCAACGTGGCCTGGCAGGAATGGTGCCAGGTGTGATTTCACACCGATAGGTCCCATGCCCGGACCACCGCCGCCATGCGGGATACAGAAGGTTTTGTGCAGGTTCAGGTGAGAAACGTCCGAACCGATAAAGCCAGGGTTGGTCAGGCCAACCTGTGCGTTCATATTGGCACCGTCCAGATACACCTGACCGCCTGCGGCGTGAACCAGTTCGCACACTTCGCGCACCGCTTCTTCATACACACCGTGCGTCGACGGGTAAGTAATCATGATGCACGACAGATTGTCGCGGTGTTTTTCAATTTTCGCTTTCAGATCTTCGACATCGATGTTGCCGTTGGCATCACAGCCAACCACCACAACTTTCATCGACACCATGGCAGCAGAAGCCGGGTTAGTACCGTGCGCCGAACTTGGAATCAGACACACGTTACGGTGGCTGTCGCCATTGGCAGCATGGTAGCGTTGAATGGCAATAAGACCGGCGTATTCACCCTGTGCGCCAGAGTTAGGCTGCAGGGAGAAGGCATCGTAGCCGGTGATTTCACACAGCATTTCAGACAGCTTGCTCGCCAGTTCCTGATAACCCTGAGTCTGATCGGCCGGTGCAAACGGGTGCAAGCCGCCAAATTCAGGCCAGGTAACAGGGATCATTTCTGCTGCGGCATTGAGCTTCATGGTGCAGCTGCCCAGCGGGATCATACCGTGGGTCAGAGAATAGTCTTTGTTTTCCAGTTTCTTCATGTAACGCATCATTTGCGTTTCACTGTGGTACTGGTTAAACACAGGGTGAGTCAGGAACTCTGTGGTGCGGCGACAGCTTTGCGGAATAGCGGCAAATTCGTCAGCGGCAATATCGTCTGTGAAAGCAGTGGCTTTCAGTGCCTGACCGGTGAAGACCTCCAGCAGTTCTTCGACGTCAGTGACTTTGGTGGTTTCATCCAGACTGACACCCAGTTTGTCGTTGTATTGGCGCAGATTGATACCGGCAGCCAGTGCTTTCTTGTAGATAGCGTCGGTTTGTTTGCCTGAGTTGATGGTCACAGTATCGAAGAAGGTATCGTTAACCAGTTCCAGACCAGCGTTACGCAGACCAGCAGCCAGAATTGCCGTCAGGTGATGAACGCGGCGACCGATTTTACGCAGACCTTCCGGGCCATGGTACAGCGCATAGAAGGCTGCCATATTGGCCAGCAGCGCCTGAGCGGTACAGATGTTAGAAGTCGCTTTTTCGCGGCGGATATGCTGCTCACGTGTCTGCATTGCCATCCGCAGCGCCTGATTGCCTTTGGCATCTTTTGAAACACCGATGACACGGCCTGGCATGGTACGTTTGTGCTGATCTTTGGTTGCCATGAAACCGGCATGCGGACCACCAAAGCCCATTGGTACGCCGAAGCGTTGTGCACTACCGATAACAACGTCAGCACCCATTTCGCCCGGCGCTTTCAGGATAGTCAGCGCCAGCAGATCGGAAGCAACCGCAACCAGTGTTTTCTTGGCGTGTGCTTTTTCAATGATGTCAGTCAGATCGGTAATAGCACCTGTTGTGCCCGGGTATTGAACCAGCGCACCGAATACGTCGTGGTTGTCCAGCTCTTCAGCTTTGCCACGGATGATCTCAATACCTATGTATTCTGCACGGGTCACGACCACGTCGATGGTTTGCGGGTGCAGGTCGGTAGAGATGAAGAAGGCTTTGCTCTTGCTCTTGCTGGCACGCTGACACAGGGTCATGGCTTCTGCGGCTGCAGTGGCTTCGTCCAGCAGGGAGGCATTCGCCAGTTCCATGCCGGTCAGATCCATGATCATCTGCTGGTAGTTCAGCAGTGATTCCAGGCGGCCCTGAGAAATTTCTGGCTGATACGGTGTGTAAGCCGTATACCAGCCCGGATTTTCCAGCACGTTACGCAGAATGACATTCGGCGTTAAGGTGTTGTAGTAACCCTGACCGATGAAACTGCGGTTGATGACGTTCTTACGGGCAACAGTCTTCAGCGCAGACAGCATGTCTGCTTCGCTTTGCGGCTGATCCAGCTTCATCGCCTCTTTCAGACGGATGGAAGCCGGTACAGTTTCTTCAATCAACTTGTCGATGCTGTCGGCGCCAATGGTCTGCAGCATTTTTGTCTGCTGTGCGTCATTTGGGCCGTTGTGACGGGCAGCGAAAGCTTTGTCGTCACTGAGTGCATGTAAAAGGTTCATGTCGGTCATGGTTCTTTCCTGAACAGTTACTACACATTGCCAGTGAATATCTGGGCAATGGCGAGAATTCTCTTGGGTGGAAAAACGGCTTTCGTGTTGAAAGCCGCGGTGTTCCATTACTCTTCGATAGCCGCCTGATATTGGTCAGCATCGATCAGTTTGCTCAGTTCTTCAACGTCAGCAATCTTGATTTTAGCAATCCAGCCGCCTTCGAACGGTGCTTCATTGATCAGTTCCGGGCTGTCACTCAGTTCTTCGTTGATCTCAACGATTTCGCCTGTTACCGGGGCATAGATGTCAGAGGCCGCTTTCACAGATTCAACCAGAGAGAAAGACTCACCGGCTTCGGTGCTGTCGCCAACGTCTGGCAGGTCTACGAAAACCACGTCACCCAGCAGGCCCTGAGCGTGGTCAGTGATACCCATGGTGATAGTACCGTCGCCGTTGTCGCGTACCCACTCGTGGCTTTTAGTAAACTTTAGGTTGCTCATTTAAATCTCCTCGCGCAATGTTTCTGCATCTTTGTTATTTGTGAGGGCAGGCGGGAATCGAAACTGCCTGCCGACCATTTTCTTTCATATTAAAATGAAGTTACTGGTACAGCGGGAAGCGGCTGCACAGTTTCTGTACCTGCTGCTTCACGCGTTGTTCTGTTTCGTTGTTATTGTCCGGACTGGCTGCCAGGCCATCCAGCACATCGCCGATCCACTCACCGATTTGCTTGAATTCGGCTTCGCCAAAGCCACGGCTGGTTCCAGCCGGTGTACCGAGGCGGATACCTGATGTCACCATCGGCTTTTCAGGATCAAACGGGATACCGTTCTTATTACAGGTGATACCGGCGCGTTCCAGTGCTTCTTCCACCTGATTGCCCTTCAGACCTTTCGGACGCAGGTCAACCAGCATCAGATGGGTATCAGTACCACCGGTGACAATGTCACAACCGTGTGTCTGCAGCGTCTCTGCCAGCACCTTGGCATTGTTGATCACATTTTTGATGTACAGCTTGAATTCGGGTTCCAGCGCTTCACCCAGAGCAACAGCTTTACCGGCAATGACATGCATCAGCGGGCCGCCCTGAAGGCCTGGGAACACGGCAGAATTGATCTTCTTATTAATGTCTTCGTGGTTGGTCAGAATCATACCGCCACGAGGGCCACGCAGTGTTTTGTGCGTTGTTGTGGTGACAACATGCGCGTGCGGCAGGGGTGACGGGTGTTCACCGGCTGCAATCAAGCCTGCGATGTGCGCCATATCTACCATCAGATAGGCTCCGACTTCATCGGCAATGGCGCGGAATTTCTCGAAATCCACCTGACGCGGAATTGCAGAACCGCCGGCAATGATCATTTTGGGTTTGTGCTCAAGTGCCAGCTCGCGCACCTGATCGTAATCAATATCGCAACTGCCCTGACGTACGCCGTACTGAACGGCGTTGAACCATTTGCCCGACAGGGCAGGGCGCGCACCGTGAGTCAGGTGACCGCCGGCATCCAGAGACATCCCCAGAATGGTATCGCCCGGCTGCAGCAGTGCCAACATGACAGCGCCGTTTGCCTGTGCGCCCGAGTGCGGTTGAACGTTGACGTATTCACACTGGAAAAGCTGTCTGGCGCGCGCAATGGCAATACGCTCAACTTCATCAACATGCTCACAGCCACCGTAGTAACGGCGTCCTGCGTAGCCTTCGGCGTATTTGTTGGTCAGGCAGGTGCCCTGAGCTTGCATGACGGCTTTGGAGACGATGTTCTCAGAGGCAATCAGCTCAATTTGCTGATTCTGGCGGTTCAGCTCTGCGGCAATACCGGCATTCACTGCGCCATCAACCTCGGCAAGGTTGGTTGAGAAGAACATTTCCAAGTCGTGGTTTTGGTATGAAGCTTTCATTTCACGTTATCCTCAATTCGCGCTCTGAACCGGTTCGTGCTGTTCGGTATATCGGTACGCAGAGCGGTATATGTCGTTATGTCTCGTTGTTATCGCTTCCCTGGCTTAAGCGAAGCACAGAAGTGCATTTGCCTAACAAGTGCGTTACATACGTTTCTATTGATAACGGATCAAACCAGAATTTCCAATAGTGGATTATTGTTCATTTTAGTGGTCGCAATCTTACGCAAACGTTTGCTTCTTGTCATGTAAATTTCTATGATAGGGACCATCTTTTCGGTATTTATCTGGCAGAAATGTGTGTCAGCTCTAATTCTTTTTAGTGGCTGACACCAGTGGTAATGCACTCTAGTGGCCGATTGTGCTGCTTTTTACGTTGTCATTGTAATGATATCAGCGGTGGAAAATCTGAGTGTCTGTTATTAGGAAAAGCGTCAGACTTTACCTTGTGTTTCCTATTGGAAACTTTATTTCAAATATGTTGTATAGGTCATGGTTTTGTCTTTGACTGGCTTCCCACTTGTTAACGGCTTGTGTAAGAATGACTGAAAGACGTGCCTCGGAGGGCAAAATGAGTAGTGATGAACAGCAAGTGGATCCGTACCCATCACTGACTGTCGCCAGGGAACGGGAGTCAGAGAATATTGAACCGTTGCAGTTAGGCAAGCGGTTGAAAGACATACGTATGGCTCATGGTCTGACATTGGAAGAGGCCAGCAAGCGTACCGGTTTGGCGCGTTCAACCTTGTCTAAGATTGAGAATGAACAAATCTCGCCGACCTTCCAGGCGATGCAGAAATTGGCCACCGGATTACAGATAGATATTCCGCAATTGTTTGCGCCGCCCAAGCAGCTGGTTGCAACCGGGCGGAGAGATATTACTCGACAGGGCGAAGGCAAGCCACATCCCACTACGACCTATGAGCATGAATTGCTGGCGACCCAGTTACGCAATAAGAAAATGATGCCCTTTAAGTCGCGGGTTCGTGCTCGTCATTTTGACGATTATTCCGACTGGATCCGGCATGACGGCGAAGAGTTTTTACTTGTGCTGTCCGGCAAAATTACTTTTTTTTCTGAGTTCTATGAACCGGTACGCCTGAGTGAAGGTGATTCAGTGTACTACGATGCCACCATGGGGCACATGCTGGTTTCGGTCAGTGATGAAGACGCACTTATTCTTTGGGTGACAGCGTCATAACCGTCGCGTTATCGCGGTAACAGACACAATGACAGAGGGATGAAACACAGCCTCTGTCGCACTTTGAGAACGGCTAGGTTGAGAGATAAGAAACTTTATCTACTATTGGAAACAGAGATACAGTTTATCTGCCTGCTAGCAACATCTACACGTGACAGGTTAAGTCAATCTGCCACAGAAATTGATGCAACAGCCGCTGTGCGGTGAATGGAGTAAATATCAATGTCTCAGGATCTTCTTGTTACACCTTTGCATGCCCTTCACATTGAGATGGGTGCCAAAATGGTTCCGTTTGCAGGTTACGACATGCCAGTGCAATACGCGCTGGGCGTGCGTAAAGAGCATATCCATTGCCGTGAATCAGCCGGTTTGTTTGATGTTTCCCACATGGGTCAGCTGCGTTTACATGGCGAAAATGCGGCGAAAGCCCTGGAAACACTGGTCCCTGTCGACATCATCGATCTGCCGGATGGCAAGCAGCGTTATGCTTTCTTTACTAACGAAAACGGTGGCATTTTAGATGATCTGATGGTGACCAATTTCGGTGATCATTTGTTTGTTGTGGTCAATGCGGCGTGTAAAGATCAAGACATTACACACATTCAGGCGCACCTTCCTGCTGATGTGACGCTGGAAATTATTGACGATCGTGCGTTGCTTGCTCTGCAAGGTCCGAAAGCGGCCGAGGTGCTGGCGCGTCTGAATCCTGCCGTCAGCGATATGCTGTTTATGGACGCCACTAAACTGGAACTGCTGGGCGCAGAATGCTATATCAGCCGTTCTGGATACACAGGTGAAGACGGTTACGAAATTTCCGTGCCGTCAGATAAGGCGGAAGAGCTGGCGCGTACATTGCTTGCCTACGGAGAAGTTGAGTGGATTGGTCTGGGTGCACGAGATTCACTGCGCCTTGAGTGTGGCCTGTGCCTGTATGGCCATGACATTGATACCACTACTACGCCGGTAGAAGCCAGCTTGTTATGGGGTATCAGTAAGCCTCGCCGTGCTGATGGTGAACGTGCGGGGGGATTCCCCGGCGCAGAACTGATTCTGAATCAGATTGCGACTAAAGATGTAGCCCGCAAACGTGTTGGTTTGATTGGTCAGTCGAAAGCGCCAGTACGTGAAGGCAGCAAGCTGTTTGATGCTGACGATAACGAAATTGGCATTGTGACCAGCGGTACGTTTGGGCCAACGAAAGAAGCCCCGGTTGCTATGGCTTATGTAAAAACTGAGCTCGCCACGATTGGTACTGAGATTTTCGCTGAAGTTCGCGGGAAGAAACTGCCAATGACAGTGGAGAAAATGCCGTTCGTACCACAGCGTTATTACCGTGGTTAATGGTTGCTGTCAGCAGTGAAGCCTGTTGATAAAAATGAAAAAAGGAGCGCAATGCGCTCCTTTTTTCATTTCGTAAACATCAGCAGGGGGAACTGAGGACGTTTAGCGCTCAATCTCAGCCATCAATCATTTTGTAGGCTGAGGTAAACATCAGGCTGAAGCCCTCTTGCGAAATTTCCTGCGGGGTCAGTTCAGCAGCTTCCAATCGACGGTAACATTCATTCAAAGCAGCAATCACACGTTCCTGTTCTTGCTTATTCAATATTTCAGCGTTCATTCTTTTCTCTCTTTCTTTTTTTTGTTTTGAGTGATGACTGGTTCGCCACATGTGGTTAGTGAGTCATTGACAGAAAACGCTGTGGATGCACTTTGTTACTGGATGGGGCACAAAGTTCGTTACAGCTTTTCCGGTTAACTAGACCTTTCAACTGTGTCTATGTTTCCAGCTTAATCAAGCTGTGGCGGGATAATGTCAGGAAAAGGTAAAACCTAAAGCCGGCAGAGCGACTTTAGGTAACACATTAATAACGTGTATTTAAATCGTGCAACTTATTCAAAAATGCCTGAATCTGGGTTTCGTTGTTGTGGTGAAAATCTGTCGTTGTCTGGTTAATGACTGTGTCTGGATCTTCATTCAGGGTATGGAAGTGATAAGTGTTGTGAAAGTTAACATCAACACTGACATTACCGTCTGACAGGCTGACGCTGTAACCGTCGTAACTCTCTGTACAGGTAATATCATCGAGTTGTTTGCCGTTTTCGACGGGTGTTCCCAGCGTTTTTATCTTTTCATAGGCGGTTAGTAAGGCGCGAACATCAACGCTGTTTTTCATGATGGCCTCCGGTTGGATGTACCCCTCATGCTTTAAATTTAGGTGCTTGGTCAACCCTTGCAAGCTTTATTGGTGTTTGATTAATCCAGATCAATTCAGGTTGTAACAATTTCATTACATGGTGCTGTTAATCTGGATAAACACTGGCAGGACTATTTCTGAGCTGGGGTAGTGACCTTCGATAAGGTGCATGATAATTTGAGGAAAGTCGCAATAACAAAACGGAATTTCACAGATGTTCAAGCAGCTTACTGAAGCACAACTCGATCCAATTTTATCCCTGACACAAATGTTCCGCGAGGATGCCCGTTCTGAGAAGATGGATTTGGGCATCGGTGTATACCGCAACAGCCAAGGTGAAACGCCAATTATGCAGGCGGTATTTCAGGCTGAGCAGCGTCTGTTGGAAACACAGAAAACCAAAGCGTATGTTGGGTTAGCGGGCGATGAAGTCTTCAATCAGGCAATGATGGATTTACTCATTAAAGATACCTCTGCTTATCAGCGTGCTGCTGCGGTACAGACCCCGGGCGCCAGTGGCGCACTGCGTATGCTGGCCGATCTGATGTATCTGGCTCAACCAGACACAACCGTGTGGATTTCAAACCCCAGTTATGTCAACCACAAACCGGTAATGGAAGCGGCTGGCCTGAAAGTGAAGTTCTATCCGTACTTCGATACCGCAACCAAACAAGTTAACAGCGAAGCTATGCTGGCAGAGCTGGCGAAAGCCGGCCCTAAAGATGTGGTATTGCTGCATGGTTGCTGCCATAACCCGACCGGTGCGGACATTTCATTTGATGACTGGAAGGCAATCACTGAGCTGGCAAATAAAAATGGTTTCCTGCCTTTTGTTGATATCGCTTATCAGGGATTTGGTGACGGGCTGGAGCAGGATGCTGCCGGTTTACGCCATCTGGCTGACAATGTGGAAGAAATGATTGTTGCCACTTCCTGCTCAAAGAATTTTGGTTTGTACCGTGAACGTACAGGCGCGGCGATTATCATCAGTGATTCCCTGAAAGAAGCTCAGAAGGCCAAGGGCAGAATTCTGCAGCTGGCGCGTGCTTCTTATACTATGCCACCTGATCATGGTGCAGCTCTGGTGGCGACTGTCCTCAATGATGATTCTCTGACCGCCACCTGGAAAAGCGAGCTGACGGACATGAACCAGCGTCTGCGGCGTCTGCGTGCGGGTTTAACTCAGGCGGTGCGGGACAATGGCTCCGATGCGTTTGATTTCATTGAAAAGCATAAAGGGATGTTTTCCGTCACAGGTTTAAGTCAGGAGCAAATTATTCAGTTACGTAATGAATTCGGTATATATGCTGTTGGTGACGGCCGGATTAACATTGCGGGTTTGCAGGAGCAGAAACTGGATTACCTGGCAAAAGCGTTACTGAGTGTCAGCCGCTGAT
The DNA here is from genome assembly GCF_014841115.1 of Photobacterium arenosum. Taxonomy (GTDB): domain Bacteria; phylum Pseudomonadota; class Gammaproteobacteria; order Enterobacterales; family Vibrionaceae; genus Photobacterium; species Photobacterium arenosum. The sequence continues at coordinate 308,245 of NZ_JACYTP010000001.1, read as the reverse complement.
CGGCTCGTCAAAACTTAACTCAGGCAGACAGGCAGAAGGAGCACTCAGGTGCTCCTTTTTGATGTCTCCTCTGAACCAGTGCCAGCCGCGATAGCGATGGTTTCAACAGCATAGTTTCAACGGCAGGGTTTCAAAGACAGGTTTTTTATTGATCAGGAAACACAAACTCAGCCTGGACTGGGTAATGATCTGACAGATCGCTGTAATAGCCATTATGCCAATATTCACCTTCCGGCAGTGGCCATTTACCTTTCAGGTAATGCCAGTACCATTGTTCATCAGCTTGCAGCTTCACCACTTTCATCGCCGCCGGTACTGTAGGTTGCAGATAGTGTTGGTGCCAGAGTACATAATCCAGAGTATCGTTGTAGTTGAGTGAGTAACCGTCCCTGTACGCACCTGATTTTGTGACCCAATTGTATTTGGCAGAGAAGCTGCCGGTGCTCGGTTCGGGAAAGAACAGATGGCTTTGTGTCGTTGCCAGCATGTCTGCAATCTGATCCTGGCGGCTCCATTCCACATTCAGATCGCCTGCAATAATAACGGGCTCTGAGGTCGGAATAGCTTGTGCTGAAATGAAATTCTGCATTTCAGTCAGTTGGGCCATACGCACCGGGTGTTCTTTATCCGGGTTGTCAGTACTGGATTGCAGATGTGTACCAAGCAGATGGAAGCGCTGACCATTCTTGTCAATTTCGACGTAGGCAAAACCTTTGTTGGAATAATAATCCCAGGTGCTGTTGTCGCTGGCGTGATAAACATGTGCTTTCTGGCTCACAATGGGGTAGCGGGACAAAATAGAGACGCCGCCACGCACAACCACAATAGAGTTGGAACAATCGCCTGTTAATGCATCCCATCCCCGACCGCTGCAATCTAAGCCCACAACCGGTGTTTGATATGGATAAAGCGACGCCAGTTCATTAAGCATGACTTCGGAATCTGGGTTGAAAGCTTCATTGATGATCAGCACATCGGGAATGTTCTCCAGGGCAGAAATCGCAGCGGGTATCCGCTGGGCGCGATTGGTCTGATCCCAATCGCCGAAAGACAGTAGCAGCGTGTTGTACGCCATGACGTTTAACGATTCTGCCTGAGTGAAGGATGACAACAATAATAAAGTTGTTCCTATCGTTTTTTTCATCGAAAGTGTCCTTGTTGATTAATTAAAGAGAATCATTCTCCCGATGAAATAATAGGTACAGTTATGTTAAGGAGTTGTTGCTTTAAGATGAAAGTTAACGCTAACCAGCAGAAAAATAAGAATATTTGAGAAATAACTCGAAAAAATGAAATTTAGCCAGCAGTAATTACTGGGCTGAAATCTGGTTGGCACCAGGTGTAGAAGGGTAAACAGCAATGGCGCGGTGGATCAGTCTGTACCGGCAAGGAAAGCACAGACTGACGGGCTTAACATAACCACAAACTTTCCGACTTATCAGACGCTTGCTGAATGAGCCAACTTGTCATGGCAGCGACAAGTTCATCATGATTTGGCAGCGGAAGCGCACAGATATCGCTGATTAAGGTGTCGTTCGGGGTGTCCGGGTTAGTAAACAGCATACCGCAGGCTGCAGGTTTACCTTGATAGAAACCCACGAACAGTTGAGCCGGCCCGTCGGTTTCCAGCATGATTTGCGTCAGAAACTCTATGACAGCTTCAGACTCTTCATCTTGCCATTGGCTGGCATGAACCAAAGAAAATCGGATAGTGAGAGGGTGGCAATCGACAGGGTAGACACTCAACAGATCTGAAGGCGAAGCGAAATCAGAGGCTTGAACCGAATTGGCTGTCAGTTCGTTATGCGCGGTGTTGTAAAGGGCGAGACCCTGTTTGCTGAGTGCTGTGGGAAACTCAGCGTCCGTAATATGACTGGCCATCCAGACATTTTTTTGTGCGAGCAACTGTGTGATTTGAGAATGCATATCGTCGATTTCTGCTGGATTCAGCCTCAACGATACATGAAACAGGCAAAAGAAGGTATGTTAAATTTTTACAATTCCGCTGATTCAGCGTGAGTCAGGAATCAGTGCTTATCAAAGTAGTCCTTATTCCTGATGTATTTGTGCATATAGTGGTAGGTAATAGGGCGTAATATCCAGCTCACCAGTGATTTGTAGAGTCTGACTGGTGTAGAGATGTTGTCGTAGATCTTCTCGTTATGCAGCCAGAGCATTTTCCCTACATGCCAGTGCATCAGAGGGATGGCTGGCAGAAAGGTGACAATGTCCAGATCGCAGCAAATCCGGTAGGTGCAGTGATGGTAACTGTAGGCTTTTTTGAAGCTCCAGAAACCGGCCGCCGGTTGCCCGAAAGTCACAACCCGTTTGATAGCATCAGGAAACTCTTTGCCCAGCCTTTCCACTGTCAGTACCGCCATGGCGCCACCAGAGGAATGGCCAGTGAAAGACACTCTTTTTCCGTTGCTGATTAAGGGTAACAGGGTTGAGCGAATCTGCTGGTAGAGCGATTCATCCTGGAAATGCTCAGCATCGGCGGCTTGCAGATAATCAATTTCTTGTGAAGCCGACATGGAGGAGAACGCCTCTGCGTACCGATTTGTGTCTATTTTACTTTTCTGTTCCAGAAGAGAGTGATAGCCCCAGTGGACATGATAAGGCTTATGTCTTCCTGGCAGCTTTTGCGGAAAACACGCAAAGTTGAGAAGCCAGTCCCACAGGTTTTGCGATCCTTTGAACACGACTATGGCTTCATTCTGCTCTCCCCAGAGTACCCGGATAATGGTTCGCCCCCATCTGTCGGTAATATCTCGCCGGCCTGCCGGGTCAAAGCCATACTGGGTATGGTCAAAGTCAGCCGGATAAGCCTGTCGGCATAAAATGGCGTAGCGTTCGTACTGATAGCGTTTAAGTTTCTTCATACAGTCGGCAAATTGGTGCTTCTGTGTGTGATGACTCCCCTGAGGCTAGCGGGTTAACATCGCAAATTCATGACAATATGACAGTTACATTTTGGTGTAACGTTTATCTCAAGTTTCTCTTAACATTCACTAATTCAATGATCAAAGCATAGCGCTGCTTGTTTTTTGTTCTTTATGCTGTCATTTTGGGTAGGTAAACTATGCGCATCTGGCATTGTGCGCACAGTGTGCCATGTTGTTTAGGGCATATCCCGAAAGGGAATCACAAGGACAATTGCTAAATTGAAGCCAACTTTAGGAGAATGACTGATGGAAAATGGTTTACAAAAGGCTTTGCAACAACAATGGTCTTCACCGGTGTTTGACCCTAGCCTGTACTTTTCTCACGTTGAAACCTGGATGCAGGTTCACCGTGCATGGGAAGCGATTGCGGCGAAGCAGTTTACCTGGGCAACACACGACAGCTATGACAATACCATCCGGCAGTTCGAACAAGCCGACAAGGTATTGAATGAAAAAGTGCAGCAAACCAAAGAGCAAGGACTGGTGTTTCCGTTCGATATGATGCAGTTGGCCAGTGAGAATATGCTATCGGGTTGGTTGGCGATGACAGGTCAGGAAAGCGCTGCTGCAGACAATTCACAACAAATGGCTGAGCTGGAACAAGCGTTAGCGCTTATGACGGCAGAGTGTGAAAAAGCGCAGAAAGCCAAGCAAACGGCACAGCGTAACCAGCGTAAAGTGAAAACCGAGCTTGACGCCAGCGCGGCGAAAGTGGCATCGCTGAATGAGGAACTCCGTTCGGTAAAAGCGGAACTGGCTGCAGCAAACAAGCTGGCTAATAAAGAGCAAACAGAATTGCTTGCCGGGCAGAAAACGCTGCAAAATGAGAATGATGCGCTGAAAAAGCAACTAAAAGAATTGCAATCCCAGCAGATGTCACAAACTAAAGCATCACAAACCAAATCATCAGACGTGTCCTGAAAAACGGGTCAACCGAATGCCGTGTACATCAAGCGCCGAAAGGCGCTTTTTTGATCGGACAGGGAAAAGGCAACCGGACAAACACTCAGGCGCCGAAGACTGGGGGAGGTCTTCGTTTTGTCCGGCTGCCATAAAATGAAACCAGCCAGCTAAGTGCTTCATTCTGTATAAGAATAAAGGGCAGAAGCTGAATGCTGCGGTTTCATGTAACAGCAATGTAGACTAAAATAGGGAAACAAAAAATTGAAAATCCCAATTTAAAAGGTTCCCCTTTTCTATGAGTGGTCAGCGTCTGAAAACGCAATTCCAGCGTCTTTATAGCCATTTTTCCGGTCAGGACAGCGATACAAACTTGCAAGACATGTCTGATGTGCTGTTTTGTACGCGCCGCAATGTACGTATGGTCATCAATAAGATGGTCGAGAAGGGATGGATAGACTGGGAACCGGCTATCGGTCGTGGCAAACAGTCACGGTTAGTCTTTCATAGTACGGATACTGAGCTGCAGTACAATCACGCCCGCAAGCTGGTCGCCGATGGCAAACTGGAACCCGCTCTGGAAGCGCTGGGGCACGATGCCAACAAGCTGGCACAGTTAATACAGGAACAGCTTGGGCTGACTACGCAAAAAGGACGTCAGATCGTTCGCGTCCCGTATTACCGCGCGTTTACCAATCTCAATCCGCTTCGTCCGCTCCGGCGTTCTGAGCAGCACCTCGTTCGGCAGATTTTCAACGGACTGACGCGGATTAATGAGGAAAAAGAGGAAACCGAAGGCGATCTGGCTCATCATTGGGAGGCCTTTTCTGCTCGTCACTGGCGGTTCTATCTGCGTCCTGCTGTTCGGTTTCACGACGGCAGTCTGCTGGACAGCCAGGATGTAGTGAAGAGTCTCGAGCGGCTGAAAGAACATAAATTATTCTGTCACCTCAGCCATATTTCTTCACCCTTCCCTAATACCGTTGATATTCGTCTTAGCCATGATGATTATCGTTTGCCTGATTTGCTGGCCAACATCATGGCGGTGATTCAGCCTGCCGAGCTGGACAGTGAAAAGGAGGCGGATTTGTTTCCTGTGGGCACCGGGCCTTATAAAGTCACGCAAAATGACAGACAGCGTTTGACACTGGAAGCGTTCGATCACTATTTTGGATTCCGGGCTCTGATAGATGTGGTCGAGATCTGGATTTTAACCGGTGTCACCGCCTGCTATTTGCAACCCGGAACGGATAGGGTTGTTGAGCAGATTAAGGACGTGAACGATCAGTTAACCCTGGATGAAGGATGCAGCTATCTGTTGCTAAACAGAGTCAATGGGCTTGCCAGCGATCCTGAGTGGCAGGCGTATTTTCAGAGCCGGCTTGGGCCAATGCAATTGCTGTCGAGGATGAACCCGGCAGAGATAGGCGATATCCGTCTGATCAATGCCTTTGGATTGTTACCTGGCTGGACAGATCTTAATCCGCTACCGATAAAAGCTGCTCTGCCTGCTAAACGCATGGTGACGCTGGCGTTCCCGCAACATCATCCGGTTTACCATGAGCTTGCCCGGGCGATCGACAGTGTTCTGGCTGAAGATGGACTGAGACTCAAAGTGATGGAGCTGAGCAACACAGACGTATTGATGGGGAAGTACGCGGATAAGATCGATATCTGGCTAAATGGTATGAGCCTGAGTAATCACAGAGATGATGCTCTTCTGACCTGGTTTTACAGTTTCGACCATATTTCACGGGCTATGCCTGAAAATGAATTTGATTCACTGAATCAGCGTGTTATGGCATGGCGTTCAGAGAGCGGCCGTACGTGCCCCAGTCATGACATAGGTGCGAATCTGGTCAAATCAGGACAAGTGATCCCTTTATTTCATGCCTGGTTAGGGGTGTACAGCGCCGGTCCGGTACAAGGTATGGAACCCAATTCTATGGGATGGTTTGATTTTAAATCCGTCTGGCTGAAACCGGGTCTGGAGTAGACCCGGTAGCGTATGCTGTTTATTGCGTGGTTTCGGCGATTGCTTTATCTGTTCTCGGATCCCAATCCTGATCACTGAACCAGCGCCCAATAGGCCGCCAGACGGTATCTATCATGGATTTGTACCACGGCGCTTTTTCTGAAGTTTCCGCCGCAAGAATCGGTTGAACTGTCAGTAAATGCTTGTCGAGATACCATTCGACTTTGCCAACCTGCTGGCCTTTGGTAACAGGGGCTTCCAGATTGGAGTTGTAGAATACCTTGTGCTCCAGACTTTTCCGCTGACGGCGCGGTACGGTAAGAACGCCGCCATCGCCCACTTCAACCTGAACATTTGACGGAGAGCCATACCAGACTTTGGCTTTTTTCAGTGTGTTATTGTCAAAATCAGGTTTGAGATCCTGATAAAAACGAAAGCCCCAGGTTAGTAATTTTTTGCTTTCGTTACGGCGGGCATTGACGTTTTCTGTTCCCAGTACCACGGCTATCAGCCTGAAATCCCCTTGGGAAGCGGATGAAACCAGGCTATAGCCTGCATCTTTGGTATATCCTGTTTTCACGCCATCGGCATTAAGGCTGGTGTCCCAGAGAAGTGGATTACGGTTGCCTTGTTTAATGTTGTTGAAAGTGAATGATTTGATTTTGAACAGTTCATACATTTCAGGCAGGTCACGAATAAAGGCTCGCGTCAGCAGCGCCATATCATAAGCCGTTGTCGCTTGCTGATCATTGTCTAAACCATGCGGGTTGGCAAAATAGGTATTATTCATGCCTAGGTTTTCAGCCTGGCGGTTCATCATTTCGATAAATGCTGAAGTATGCCCGGCAACATGCTCGGCAAGAGCAACAGTGGCATCGTTACCGGAAGAAATGATTACGCCATGATTGAGGTCATCAACGGAGACTTCATCGCCCACTTTGATAAACATAACCGAAGAACCCGGAAATTTTTGACTCCAGGCATTTTCGCTGATCACCACTTTGTCGTCATCGTGAATATGACCGGCTTTCAGCTCAGTTCCGACCACATAACTTGTCATAATTTTGACCAGGCTGGCGGGGGCATGCGCTTTGTGCTCATTACTGCCTGCGATCACTTGCCCTGACTGATAGCTCATCAGAACCCAAGCGTCGGCGGCTATCTCAGGAGGGCTGGGTATCAGCGGATCCTCTGCTGATACAGGGGGAATCAAAGAAAGGTACAGGCCGGTTGTAAAGCATAACAACGCGGGTCTAAACAGTGTTTTTATCATAGTCCAGTGCCCCTATTCAGATGACGCCGAGTGATACCAACCAGAATACAGGTCTGCTTATTTTCCGGTCCGACAACCCGTGATTGAGATGGAGTTTTTGTATTTATTGTCACGAGTTAGGTTAGTTTTCGCTTTATCACTGGCTGCTATTCTTCATGAAAAATCTGACCATACACAGTTTCTGATTGGTACTACTTCCAGCTTAGTAAAAACTCTGTTCGTGAGGATATTTTTTACCGCCTGGCTGTATTGTTTGCCAATGACGCTGTCAACGAACCTCTTCATGTTTGTTTCATATTATGTTGTTAATTTGATGTAGTTATCAAAAAGGTGATAGCTCATTCATAATTTTGTTCATAAATCGAGATTTGTGTGCAACTTTGAACTCTTAACACTTAGTTAACAAATATCGCGGGAATTTACATGAAACGAGCATTAACTCTGCTGGGACTTTTAACATTCGGAGTGCAGGGCGTGGCAGTCGCTCAGGTCAGTAACGGCGACTTTGAAAGCTGGAGTAATGGGAGTCCGGAACATTGGACAACCATTGATTCAGGGATCAGTGTAGATGTAACCAGTAGTCAGGTTTACTCAGGGAGCAGTGCTGCGGCAATAACTGTTAATACTGGAACGCAAAGTTCAACGGATTTTCGTCAGACTGTCAGTGTGATTGATGGCGAAACTTATGAGTTCAGTGTCTGGATTTACCACACTGAGGGAGGGGTGGCCGCACGCTTGTATGTTGATGGTTATCTGGAATATTCCACTCCTGCCACTACCGGTCAGTGGCAGCAGCTCAGGTATAGCTATACAGCTGGGAGTACCACCAGTATTGAGGTAGGGCTACGTTTCTATGATCAGCCGGGCTTTGATGGCTCTGAAGTCGTTTATGTGGATCGGTTTGAACCCACCGGCAGCGAAGGCGGCAGTTCAGGAGGAACAGGCTCAGGTGGCGGACTGAGTGATTTGTCGAGTTACTACCAAACGGCTGAAGGATTGACCGGATATACACTGAAAACAGCATTGTACAATATCATCAAGGATCACAGTGCTCAGAGCTATAGCGATCTGTGGACGTTTTATAGCGAGTATGAACTGGATGAAAGCTATGAAAATGACGGTTCCATTCTGGACATTTATTCAGAAAATTCCTCGGGAACCGATAGCTATACCTTTACTCCAGGCAACGATCAATGTGGCTCCTACAGTGGTGAAGGCGATTGTTACAACCGCGAGCATTCTTTCCCTCGGAGCTGGTTCGGCGGGGCCGTCGCACCGATGAATACCGATGTGCATCATGTGTTCCCGACAGATGGTTATGTGAATGGCAGACGAAGCAGTTATCCCTACGGTGAAGTTGGCAGTGCGACTTACATTTCTGATAATGGTTCAAAGTTGGGATCGACTGCATCAGGCCTGAGTTATTCGGGGACAGTGTTTGAGCCTGTAGATGCCTTTAAAGGTGACATTGCCCGGGCTTATTTTTATATGGCCACCCGCTATCAAAACGTGATTTCCGGCTGGGAATCGAATAACACATACGGCGACGCAGTGTTGAACGGAACTCATGATCAGGTGTTTGAAGAGTGGTTTCTGACAATGTTACTGCAATGGCATCAGGAAGATCCGGTCAGCCAGAAAGAATTAGAACGCAACGAAGACGCTTACAAATTCCAGGGCAACCGCAACCCGTTTGTCGATTATCCGGAATTTGTGACAGAAATATGGGGCCAGTAAGCACCTCTCAGTCAGGGACCCGTTTGGGTCCCTTTCTTTTTTCTCATTGACCGGTTGTCTCTGCGAAAGTGAAGCACCACAAATTTTTGAGTCATTTCATCGCATTATTGCTGTGCTGAACCACAATATAAACAATGCAACAGTGTATTGTTTGTTGAGTGTGTTGTCTCATGGAGTAGAGAATGCGTAAAAAAGTGTCTTACTTTGTTCTTTTTCTGATCTTGCTTGGATGCCCCTTTTTAGCCAGTGCCAGTGCCGATGGTATGAGCTTGGATTTGACCCGGACAGCTATTGGCTATATCGCCATTCTGATATTTGTTGTGGCTTATGGGTTGGTAATGGCGGAAGAGTATCTGCAGCTTCGCAAGTCAAAACCTATGCTGCTGGCGGCAGGTGTTATCTGGATCATGATTGGTTTTGCTTATAAAGAGCAGGGCGCGATTGAGACAGCACAGATGGCGCTTGAGCATAACTTACTGGAATACGCTGAACTGATGCTGTTTTTGCTGGTGGCAATGACGTACATCAGCGCCATGGAAGAGCGACGCTTGTTTGATGCCCTACAAAGCTGGATGGTCAGTAAAGGGTTTAACTTTAGAGCGCTGTTCTGGCTGACGGGGTTTCTGGCATTTTTTATCTCTCCGGTTGCCGACAACCTGACCACAGCGTTACTGATGTGTGCCGTGGTGATGAAAGTGGGCGGGGAGAATACCCGTTTTATCAATCTTGCCTGTATCAATATTGTCGTGGCTGCCAATGCCGGCGGTGCGTTCAGTCCGTTTGGTGATATCACAACCCTGATGGTCTGGCAGGCTGGTCTGGTTCGGTTCACCCAGTTTTTTGAGCTATTTGTTCCTTCGCTGGTGAATTATCTGGTCCCTGCACTCATTATGTCTTTCTTTGTTCCCCGCACCAAACCTGAAACGATCAGCGAGTATGTGGAATTGAAACGAGGTGCGCGGCGTATCGTGATTCTGTTCTTGCTGACGATACTGACGGCGGTTGGCTTTCATGCTTATCTGCACTTCCCGCCGGTAATGGGGATGATGATGGGGCTGGCTTATCTTTCTTTGTTTGGTTTCTATCTGCAAAAAACCTTGCCGCGTTCACTGGAGAAAAAGCGGGCAATAGCCATGGCCAATAACGATAATGCTGCGTTGGAGCGTCTTGGCTCAGTGGTACCCTTTGATGTATTCAGACGGGTATCAATGGCGGAGTGGGATACCCTGTTGTTTTTCTATGGCGTGGTGATGTGTGTCGGGGGTCTGAGCCTGCTGGGATATCTGAGTGTGGCCTCGCACCTTATGTATACACAATGGGATCCAATGTGGGCCAACATTATTGTTGGTGTCCTTTCTGCTGTGATTGATAATATTCCGGTCATGTTTGCAGTGCTGACAATGAACCCGGATATGTCGATTGGCAACTGGTTGCTGGTAACGTTAACCGCTGGCGTTGGTGGCAGTTTGCTGTCGATTGGTTCTGCCGCCGGTGTTGCCCTGATGGGCGCAGCTCACGGTAAGTACACCTTCTTTGGTCATCTCAAATGGGCACCGGTTATTGCACTGGGGTATGTATTGAGTATTGTGGTGCATCTGATACTCAATACAGCTGAGTTTGGTTAGGCCAACAGGGTACTGAGAACGATAGGGCACTCGGGTGAAAATCTCGATTCCGATCATACGTCGGTGACAGGTCAATAACCGATACGGCGACGACCTGATTGAAGATATTGTGCCTGCCCCCCAACAACAATGCGGTGGCAGGCAGAGGTTTACAATGCGGATTTAAGCTCTGCAATCAAGCGATCAATATCATCACGGCTGACATCTAAATGGGTAACCAAACGCATTGGATTTCCCTTACTCAGGAGAATCCCTTTTTCTTTCAGTGTTGAAAGTAATTGCGTCTGATTAATGCCATCGTCCACTTTAGCGAACAGAATATTGGTTTGTACCCATTCTGGCTTAGTGCTGAATCCTTTCACAGTGTTCAACTGCTCCGCTAAATAACGGGCATTGTCATGGTCTTCTTTCAGGCGGGCCGCATTTTCCTGAAGTGCGATTTTACCCGCTGCGGCCAGAATACCTGCCTGGCGCATGCCGCCACCCAGCACTTTGCGCCAGCGTCTGGCTTTTTTGATGAACTCTTTATTGCCAAGTAACAGCGAACCTACAGGTGCGCCCAGTCCTTTCGACAGGCAAATCGTGAACGAATCGAAGTATTTGACTATTTCGGTGATATCAACATCCAGCGCTGCCACAGCGTTGTAAACCCGGGCACCATCCAAGTGCAGCGAGAGGCCGTGTTGATCCACAAAAGATCTGGCTTCAGCCAGATAGGACAGCGGAAGCACCTTGCCGTTAATCGTATTTTCCAGACTGAGCAGCCTGGTACGTGCGAAGTGGTTGTCGTCCGGCTTGATCGCAGCAGCCAGCTTATCAAAAGGCAGTGTTCCGTCTGGCAGGTTCTCGACCGGTTGCGGCTGAATTGAGCCCAGCACCGCTGCACCGCCGCCTTCAAACTTGTAGTTGTGCGCCTGCTGTCCGCACAGGTATTCATCCCCGCGTTCGCAGTGAGCCATCAATCCCAGTAAGTTAGCCTGGGTGCCGGAGCTGCAAAAAAGGGCGGCTTCAAAACCATGTCGCTCTGCAGCCCAGAGTTCCAGTTCATTGACTGTCGGATCATCCCCGTAAACATCATCACCAACGGCAGCATTGGCCATTGCCTGACGCATCGCTGCTGAAGGACGGGTGACGGTATCAGAACGAAAATCAAGGTATTGTTCAGATGGGTTGGAAAGGCTCTCGGTCATTTATTTTCTTCCATTAATTGTGCGCTCAGAAAGCGATTTTTCCAGAGAAATGACTATAGCATGGGAAAGAAACAGGAATCTGCTGTGCGTGTCATTTTCCTGATTTTGTTCAAAGTCAGGTACCTGGCAGTTATGGGTGTACTGATTCAGTCGCTTATCTATTCACGGCATAACCATATTGGATATTACCATTATTCAACACATCACCAATTAGTCCAAACATTGAGACAGCTGTTTTATGAAAGGCAAGCTTCACTCATATGAAGAAACGATGACAGTCGATCATCGAAACGTGTACAACAATAAGATGGCGGATGTACCGCTGATAATGATTTTGAATAAGTAACTGATGCCTGATGACAAAGTATTGAGTGAGCAGATGATGACTTAAAACGAATGGCAGATTCAGCCGATTATCGTGATTATAATGATTGATCCTTTTCTGGCTGTATAAGAAAAAAGTATTACTTTTCCTAAGTTTAGGTTAGAACTGATTTGGGAAGAATTTACTCGCGTAACAGAATTTTTGACTACACTTTTAGTTGCGAGTCAACTGAGTGGAGGAAAGGAGGATGTTAGCTGAACACCGGCAGTACCTGTTACCAGGCGGTAAAGGATACCATTTGGATGTGAAGGTTATACCTACTGGTTTTCTTGAAGTTGAAATCATGGAAGAGCACGATAAGTTTTTGGCTGAGTTTGAAGAACTTTCGTTTCTGTCAAATGGCAAAAAAACGGAGTTAGTTTGTCGAGATCATGTCGGTGGTGAATGTGTACGCTGGCAAGTGGATTTAGCGAGTGATGATGCCCGGGAGCTAGCTAAACTGATCGAACTTGCTGAGGATGAGTTTGAGTTGCTAATGCGTGATCTATGACGAATTATCAGCATCGAATTCTGCGAAACAAGCCCTGCTTCGGCAGGGTTTTTCGTTCTGCGGCTCATGAAAGCGTTGAGTTAAACGCAATCGGTTGGGCAATCGTTTCTTTCAGTCAACACTCTGTTTCTTACGGGCTTTGGCTTGTGGGTTGTTCAGGCGGTATTGAAGGTCTAAAATCCTTGTCACAAGATGCGAATAACGCATAAATCTACGCCCTACCGTAAAAGAAGAACATAATGAAATTAGAAGCCATTGACTTTACTGCTGACGATGCTCAAGAGCGTTTCGTTGAATCACTGCGCGAAACGGGTTTTGGTGTCCTGAAAAATCACCCCTTACAGCAAGAGCTGGTCAGCGCCATCTATCATAATTGGCAAGCATTTTTTGACTCTGAAGATAAATACGATTTTCGCTTCAACGCTGAAACGCAAGATGGATTCTTTCCGTCGGAGGTCTCTGAAACCGCGAAAGGCCATAATCAAAGAGATATCAAAGAATTCTTTCATTATTACCCTTGGGGCCAGTGCCCTGACACGCTGAAAGACGAATTGCAGAATTATTATGCCCAGGCCAATGCGCTGGCGGCGACCTTGCTGTCCTGGGTGGAAAAGCACTCACCGGCTGACGTATCTGCACTGTATTCGCAGTCGCTATCCAGCATGATTGAAAACAGCGACAAAACTTTGCTCCGTGTTCTGCATTACCCGCCTCTGAAAGGGGAGGAAGAGCTGGGCGCTATCCGTGCCGGTGCTCATGAAGACATTAATTTGCTGACTGTGCTTCCCGCTGCCAACGAGCCCGGTCTTCAGGTAAAAGCGAAAACAGGCGAGTGGCTGGATGTGCCGTGTGAATTCGGTAACCTGATCATTAACATTGGTGACATGCTTCAGGAAGCGTCGGGCGGTTACTTCCCGTCAACGACTCACCGTGTGATCAATCCTGAAGGAGCAGATAAAACGAAATCGCGTATTTCTCTGCCACTTTTCTTGCACCCGAAACCTGACGTTGTCTTATCAGAGCGCCATACCGCCGACAGCTACCTGATGGAGCGTCTGAAAGAGCTGGGCCTGATTTAATTCGGTCACCCTAATCAAAAAACGCCAGCTCAGTGAGCTGGCGTTTTTGTCTGACACATCTGCGGTTGAGGCGAATATTTGATCAGCCAGTTTTCATTGTATGGATGTTGGGGTAGTAGGCTGTCATTACCGCGTAGCGATGCAAGGGTGTATTCGTGTGCAGTCGTTTGAGTGGGTGGTGAAGTTGAGTAATACCTTGAGAAAGATCAAACTGAGTCTGCAGTTGTCCTGTTAAAGACAATTCGCTGGGCAGCAGCTTGATGCCGTCCTGCAGATAGCCCTGAATATTAGCCGGCATCTGACCAAGCCACCAGGACGGAAGTTGTTTACTGGCTTTGCTTCGGTCAAACCAATGATCAGACAATAACAGTAAGTGATGATCACCGGTTGGCGTCAGTTGCCCCAGCGTCAGGCCGATAGCCTGGAAAAGCGTTGAACGCCGCGCCAGATTAGCGCTTTGAAGGCGGTGCGCGATAACCCACAGGGTTGTTTCTCGGGTCCGTATCCGAAAGACAGGAGGCATAATCACATCATCGCATTCCACTTGTTCAAGCGTGGCTGTCATGCCCTCCTTTTCCAGTGTCGCCAGAATACGCCGACACATCAGCCTGCCTAAATGGCGATCGCGCATGCCTCGGTTATGCACCGTGGGGTAATGTTGGGTACACAGCTGTAAACAGTCAGCCTGAAACTGTTCGATACTGACGGCAACTAACTCACTGATCAAAAACAGCTTAACCTCACGTGATCGGACTCGACATTGATAATGGGTATACCGCTCTATGATATTGCCAGAGCGCATAGCAGAAAAGGGTTATGTGCCTGAATAATCTGAACCTGTATCAAACTTATGCGTTTAGTTTGAAATTATATCCGTTTTTCGGCATTGAATAGCCTGAAGCAGGAAGAGTTGTGGGAGTGATCCTGTGTTCTACTGTGCTCACCGCGTCGAAACAGACAAGCGTGTGGTGACTAAATGTTGAGTAAAGGTCGCAGATCTGGCTGCCAGTCAGCGGCCAGAACGATGTTATCTCTCTTCAGAAGGCGTATGCTGAGGAAACTTAGGCAACCACCGTTTTAAGGTTTTTCGCCTGAAACTCAATAGCATCAAAGCCCCGGCAATATAGAGTGCCGGTTCCACAATACCGGATTTCACCGACCAGTAGTAATGAACTGGTGCAAGCACGGCGACCAGATACACCCAGTAGTGCAATTGTTGCCAGCGTTTGCCTAGTTTTTTCTGCATCCTCTGGGTGGAAGTAATGGCAAGGGCAAAGAGAATTAACCAGCATATTGCGCCTATGGTCAGATAGGGGCGCTCGACTATTTCGCTGGCCAGCAAGGACCAGTCCAGATTCAGATCCAGCAGCACGTAGACTAAAAGATGCAAGGCTGCCCAGGAAAAGCAGTAAAGGCCGAGCACCCGACGCACTTTGACTAACGCGCCTTGCTTCAATAGTTTTGCAAGCGGGGAGACCAGCAGAGTGATAAAGAGTGTATTGAGCGCCGCTTTACCCGTAAAGTGACTCAGGCCCTGAACAGGGTCTGCTCCGAGCCGGCCGTTCAGAAGCTGAAAAGTCAGCATCGCCAGAAAGCCCATCGACACCAGATGAATCAGCGTTTTTAACGCAGTAATGTGAGCGGGCTTAAGCCGGATACTTTGCAAGGTGCGCGCCAGTTTCTGCATTAAAAGAATTTCCTCAAATCCATTCCTTTATAAAGCCCCGCGACTTCAGAGCCATAACCATTGAATGGCAGGGTCGGTTGCCGACGGCTGCTGAACAGGTTGCCCTCGCCAATAAAGCGTTCACTTGCCTGGCTCCATCTTGGGTGATCCACTTGTGGATTCACGTTGGCGTAGAAACCGTACTCATTAGAAGCGAGCAGGTTCCAGGTAGTTGGCGGTTGCTTATCCGTCAGGGTAATTTTGACGATAGACTTGATGCTTTTGAAGCCGTATTTCCATGGCACCACCAAGCGCAGCGGTGCACCGTTCTGCGGTGCCAGCGTTTTTCCGTATAAGCCGACAGCAATCAGGGTCAATGGGTGCATCGCCTCGTCCATTCGCAGGCCTTCAACATACGGGTAATCTATCCCGCCACCCAGCCGGCGAGATGCCTGTCCCGGCATCTGTTTCGGGTCATACAATGTCTCGAAAGCGACATATTTTGCGTTACTGGTTGGCTGCGCATATCTCAGCAGTGACGCCAGCGGGAAGCCGATCCAAGGCACGTTCATCGACCAGGCTTC
The DNA here is from genome assembly GCF_014841115.1 of Photobacterium arenosum. Classification (GTDB taxonomy): domain Bacteria; phylum Pseudomonadota; class Gammaproteobacteria; order Enterobacterales; family Vibrionaceae; genus Photobacterium; species Photobacterium arenosum. Next base: position 292,396 of record NZ_JACYTP010000001.1, on the reverse strand, counting down.
GACACAACGTAGCCGATAGATGCGCTCTTCAATCGGGAAGCGTTTAAATATGTCGTCATAATCCAGTGTGAAAGGACGGGCAACCATGCCGCTGACATCCACTTTCCATGGGTCGGTCACAAAATTGGCTGCCCGGCGGGCAGGATCGGACTTATCGGTACCGAACTCATAAAAATTATTATATTTCAGTATTTTGTCTTCAGGTGTTAAAGACAGGTCCGGGTGAAAACGTGTGGAGTCGGGGGCGTTGAGCGCCCGTCGGCGATCCGGTGTTTTTTCGTCATCACCAAAAATATCAAAGATGTTGGCCTGGGCTTGCGTGGCTAATGGCAGTGTTGCCAGGGTAATCCCCAGCTTTTTGAGAATGTCGCGGCGTTGGTGATAAACCGACTCTGGTGTGACATCACTTTCCTTCAGTTGCCAGGGCGGGGTTGATTTAATACGCATGTGCATCCCTTTGAGCGGTATAAATATACTGACGTGTTACAAGAGACCTGAATCAATCTGAAAAATTTCATCCGCACGGATGTTAATAGTTAGAAAGCCAGGTTGCCGGTGTTTGCAAGAACCGCCGGACTGTTATTGAGTGATATGGCCAGTTTTTACTAGCAGCAGACAGCCATCTTTGGTTGCTGGCTGATGAGAGCTGCCCGGCGGAGTTCGCAGCCAGAAGCCTTCACCATACTCTCCCCATTCATCATAAAAACTGCCAGCAAGGATATAGACTTCCAGGCCGCCGTCGTAACTTTGTGGCGGTAGCGTTGACCCCGCGTGCCATTGCATGATGACAGTGCGATCTGAACCAAAGCCATGCAGCGGGAGCACTGACTGGCCGGGATAATGGCCGGGCTGCCATCTGGCGTTGTGGGTATCAATCCTGAGCGGTTCCCTATCGCCTTCCGGAAACATGTTCAGTTTGACATACAAGGTACAGCCGCTGTCGCTGGCTGGCGCATGGCGGGTTTTTGCCGGGTTACGGATATAGGTACCAGCCGGGTAGTGGCCAAACTCGTCCTGAAAGATACCGCTGACGACAAAGATTTCTTCGCCGTTTGGATGGTAGTGGGCTGAAAAGTGCGTGTTGGGTTCATAACGGACAAGGCTGGTGACTTCACCCGACTCTTTCGCCTCCCGTTCCAGTGGAATACGCCACACGCCTGCTGCCGGGGATGCCATCCAGTGCTGTGCCTGGGTATTGATCACCACTCGTTTATCACGCTTCATGTTAATCGGCTCAAAGGGAGCCTCGGAGCTGGGCCTCATGGTTGCGTCTCCATGTGTAAGCTTTAGGCTGCTTCCTATAGTGTAGTTAATTCACTGCAGCCGGAAAGCTTGCTGAGCGTATCTCGTATCCTGACGGCTGACGGCGACTGGCAGTATTTTTAAATGCATATTTTTGCATTCAAGATGTCAAGCTGTGATGTAAAGCAGTAAATCTCAGACTTTTACGATTGACCTGAGCGGGATGCTTGCTATTCTAGCGAACACTTGTACGCCGAAAGACAGAGAATGACATGTCACATCCTAAGCCGCCAATCATCTGGCTAAATTTGATTATCTTTACCGTTACCTTTTCCATCGCTGCGATTGGTGCACCCCTTTATGCTTATTTTATCGGGTTTGACTGGCAGCAAGGGCTGATGCTGCTGGCAGCGTTCAGTTATTGCGGGCTGTCTATTACGGCGGGTTATCACCGCCTCTGGTCGCATAAGGCGTATGAAGCAAATGCCGCTGTGCGTTTTATCTATGCGGTTGGCGGCGCATTCGCGCTGCAAAACAGCATTCTGCACTGGTCATCTGATCACCGGATTCACCATCGCCATGTGGATAATAACGATGTCGATCCGTATTCCGCCAAACGTGGTTTTTTCTACAGCCATATCGGCTGGATGCTTCGTGAGTATCAGGCGCATCGCTACACGGATTACTCAAATTGCCGCGATTTACAAAAAGATAAGATCGTTATGTGGCAGCACAAGTATTACGTACCGCTGGCTGTGGCGACGAATGTAGGCATACCACTGCTGTTTGGCTTTTTACACGGCGACATCTGGGGAGCGTTGCTGCTGGTCGGGGTTGTTCGTCTGGTGCTCAGTCACCACACCACCTTCTTTATCAATTCTCTGGCTCACATCTGGGGTTCGCAACCTTATACGGATAAAAATACGGCGCGGGACAATGGCTTTCTGGCTTTCCTGACCTTTGGTGAGGGGTATCATAACTACCATCACATCTTTGAAAATGACTACCGGAACGGGATTCGCTGGTGGCAGTTTGACCCGACTAAGTGGCTTATAAGAAGTCTGTCCTGGTTAGGTCTTGCCAGCAACCTGCGTACTTGCCCGGAAGATAAAATTGAAAAGGCGAAGGCGACTATGGTGCTTAAACGCATTCAGTCCCGCCTGAGCACCGGGCCGGATAGCAGGGTTGTGCTGCAAAAAGTGGAAGCCGAGTATGACGTGCTGATACAGAAAATTTCAGAGTACTATGCAACCCGAAAACAATTGCTTGAGGTGAAAAGGCAGGCGCTTCGCGAACAGTACGACAATCTGGATATTGTGAAGCAATATCAGGAAATAAAGGCCCGGCTGGAACAACAGCGCCGTGACTGGAAATTACTAACAGCGCAATATGCCTGAGCCTGGATTGAGTGAGCAGAAAAGCGGGCAATGCCCGCTTTTTTTGTATGCATAATTCTACATGAGTCCCATTGCTTACAACCCACCGCCACTTTATTGACGTGAACCTGACCTGGTAGTTGCAGGAGCTGGGTACACTGACAGTCAAACTCAGAAAGTGATCAAAGCTACATTTTGTGTCATATATAAGAAAATCACAGTCACTTACTGAGTAAAGATCAAACTTTGCCATAATAATTAAGGTTCTGTTGCCAAATTTTTTGGGTGGAATATCAACTGACTCTCAGTTGCTTATGTCAACAGACTTCATCGATCTGGAGGCTTTCGTGTATCGCTCATTACTTTGTACTCTGATTGGCCTGGCTTCAATGGGTGCGAATGCTATTGAATACCAACTCCCTTCTGACGGCAGTAAGCTCGTCGGAGCTGTGGAGTATTACCAGGTTCCCGAGAATGAAAAAGAGAGTATCGCTGATATCGCTAACCACTTTGACGTGGGTTTTTTAGCCGTGATGGAAGCGAACAAGGGGGTTGACCCTTTTCTGCCTGAACCCGGTACAATGCTGACCATACCGACCAGGCTGATATTGCCTGATGTTGCACATGAAGGCATAGTGATCAACCTTGCTGAATTACGTTTATACTATTTCCCGCCGGGTAAAGATTCTGTCTATGTGTTCCCAATCGGTATCGGCCGTATCGGCCGGGAAACACCTGTGATGACAACGTCGATCAGTCAGAAAATTGTCGGCCCGACCTGGACACCTACGGCGAATATTCGTAAAGAATACCGTGAAGAGCGCGGTATCGAACTGCCGGCAGTTATTCCGGCTGGCCCGGATAACCCATTAGGTGAGTACGCTATGCGACTTGCTCACAGCCGCGGTGAATATCTGATACACGGTACCAATAAAGACTTTGGTATTGGTATGCGTGTCAGCTCAGGTTGTATTCGTATGAACCCGTGGGATATTGAGTGGCTGTTCCCGCAGATTCCTAAAGGCACCAAAGTGCGGGTAATCAATCAACCATTGAAAGAAACCCGTGAACCGGATGGTAGCTTGTATGTTGAGGTACATCAGCCATTGTCGAAATCGGAATCTGAGGCGGGTCAGGCTAAAGTTGTGAAACCAAGTCGTGCGCTTGTTAATGCTGTCGAAAGTGATAAACAAGCTATTTCGCGTCTGTCTCAGGCTTTACAATCGCAAGAAGGCGTACCTATCGCGATTGATTAATAACATGGTCACACGGGCTGCCGGGCAGCTTGTGTGATATATCTCGATACTGTACCTGTTTTACTGAAACCAAAATTCAGACATAAAAAAAGAGTGGAGCTAATAGCTCCACTCTTTTTGTCGTTTGTATTACTTACGATACGAACTAGCCATGTTGTCAATACGCTGGTTAGCACGCATTGCTTCCTGGTAAGCAGCATCTGCAGAAGCACGAGCGTCGTTAACGGCGCCGGCCATCTGATCTTGCTGACTTTGCAGTGCACCCACTTGGTCAGAAAGCATGTCTACTTTATTGGTTAGTTGTTGCATCTGATCTACTTCATCTGAGCTGGAACAGCCAATCAAAGTTGCACTCAGAATGATACCAGTAAGGATAGATAATGAACGGTTCATTTTTCTTTCTTCTCCTTTGTTTTGCCACTACAGACCGAGTGTAAAAATTTATCAGTCGGCAGAATTAGTATGGCATATGTTATTCAAATTGCTCATCCAAGAAGCTTTTTTCCCAAAAAAAATTCTCTCAAAGACGAGAAAAAGCCCGTGAACGACAGCAAGAATGCGGCCTTTCGCCGTTTGAGTCAATGCACGCTATGTGAATGATATGTCAAATCTTCTTCATTATTTCTCAATCAGGAGACGTTCATTCCTGTCAATAGCGTCTACCAGGATATTGGGATTTAAAGTGTGAGGCACCTTTTCTAACAGGGTGCCGTCGGGTTTTAAAAGATAAAAGTACGAACTGTGATCGACGGAATATTCTAATGCTGAATCTTCCTGCTTGGTTTTCATAAAGAGGACGCCATACTTCTTCGCCAGTAATTGGGTTTGTTCCATAGTCCCCGTCATGCCTGTAATATCTTTATGGAAATATTGCGCGTATTGAGCACTTTTTTCAGGTGTATCCCTTTCTGGATCCAAAGTAATAAAGACAGGCCAGACTTTATTTAATTCATCCTGGGAGATGGCTTTCAAAGCGGCCCCCAGAATAGCCAGTGATGTAGGACAGACATCCGGGCAATGCGTGAAACCAAAGTAGACAACGCGCAGGCGGTTATCATTGGTATTGAACAAGTCGACAGACTCTTTGCCACTCTCGAGCTGGCCGCTTGACTGCTGAGCTTCTGCGACGCTGTCGTCATGGCTGTCTACGAGGTAACGGGTGGCCAGGCCAGCAATCAAGGCTACGGCCAGAATTATCCATTGAAATTTCACTGTGTCATCCTTAAGGAAACGTAGAGAGGTGTAAGGGAGCCGGAATCTGAGGTGATCTTGCCTTGCCAGGTCATAGCGTCCTGTGTACAGAAAGGCAGCATGAGTTCACCAGAAAAGCTGTCATCCGGTTGCCGGGTTAATTGTAGCTGATATTGTCCCATCATCATTTCATGACCTTCCAGGGTAAGAAGGAGGGTTGCTGTCTCTTTCGGCAGCTCAGGCCAGCGAATGGTCATTGTGGTAGGTTGCAGCGGGTGGACAATATTGTCGCTCAGCATGATGCTGACATTGTTCTGAAGGCAGCTTGCCTGACTCAACTCACAGGCCTGTGCGCTGTCATAGATGGGTTCTGAGCGGATGAATGCCGGCAGCCACTCAATGGCGGCAAAGCCCAGGCAGAATGCCAGAATGAGCTTTACTGGCATTGACCAATGCATTGAGAAAAGCTTATGGGACATCGGTTTCTCGCGTAAATATTTTGTTATCAGTTAACTGCGCTATGGTATCACGCTTTTTGTGGCGGTCGCAGTTGCGATAAAGAAAGGCTGCCAGATGGCAGCCTCAGCATTCACTCAGCGGCTAGTCTGCTGCAAATTTCTCCAGTCCCCACACCAGCACTATCCCGAGTAGCATGGCAATCACTGCATAGCTAAGGAGCGCTGGCTGGCCGGTAACCTGCTCAAAGCTAAAGGGTGACAGGTTGTGCTCCAGCAGGGGGACTTGTTCACCGCTGGAATTGGTGCGCCAGCTGATGGTTTCTTTCCAGGGCCAGACTTTGTTCAGTGTGCCGAGCATCAGGCCTGTCAGGAAGGTCAGCGTTAAATCGCGGTAATGACGAAGTAGCCAAGACAGAACATGAGAAAAGCACAGCAGGCCGATCACACAACCCGTCGCAAACAGTCCCAGAGTACCCAGCTGCAGCGATTTAGCCGCCGCGAGGATAGGGCCGTACATACCCAGCAGCAGCAAAATAAAGCTGCCAGAGATGCCCGGCAGAATCATCGCGCAAATAGCAATGGATCCTGCTAATACTATGTTGATACTGGTCGGTGCCATATCAATAGGGTGAACAACCGTAATACCGTACGCAAATGCTGTACCGGCAATAATGCACAGAATCCGAGTCGCTCTCCAGTGCTGAACTTGTTTAAACATATGAACAGCAGAAATCAGGATCAGGCCAAAGAAAAAGGACCACAGCGGGATCGGATACGTATGCAGCATCCAGGTGATTACACGAGCCAGGGTGAGAATACTGGTGAGAATACCAGTGAGAAGCACAATCAGAAAACCCGCGTTAATGTGGGTGAGAACTGCGCGGATTCCCTGTTTGCGCCACAGCGGGATCAGGCTGGGGTTGATGCGTCTGATGCTTTCCAGCAGTGTATCGTAAATACCGGTTATAAAAGCGATTGTACCGCCGGAAACGCCGGGAACGACGTCTGCTGCGCCCATCGCTAATCCCTTAAGAAATGTAAAAACGTTACTCATTTGATTCAGGTATAGTTGTTATGAAAGTGAAGGCATTATACCGACTTAGTGTCAAAACGGTATGAGCACTTTGTTGAGTTCAAGCGGAAAATGTAACGGCTGATGAGCCTGCCTGAAGTCTGTCACTGCCAGCAATTGGTAAATTGTCTCAAGATTCGATCATTATTTGCTGCTAATTTGCTTAACTCTAAAGTATGGGCCTGTGCGGTTCATATTTGAACAAAGGTGAGCAAGATGAAATGGAACAGTGTGATGTTATCGGCGCTGGTGGTTTCTGGAGTATTCGTCGCGAATGTTCAGTCGGAGAGTTTACTGATGTCTTATGACGAATATATGGAGCGGTGCACCGAAACATATGGCTCCGACAGGATAACCATCAGTGTCTGCGAAAATCAGTATCTGACTATGTATGCCAAAGATGAAGAGGTCACAGCGCAAGCTGAGACACAAGTGCCGGGCACTGCTCCCTCTTCAGATTCTTCAGAACCACAATCATCTGTACCTGAGACTGATACCGAGTAGCCGGAATAAACTCAGGTATTCGTTGCCGCATTCAATGGCAGAGTAACGGCGACAGTGACACCCAAACAATCATGGCGGTTTTTGATTGCGATTTGCCCTGCGTGATAATCCACGATCAACCGTGCAATATACAGACCCAGACCGAGATGTGGTTTGTCCTGATGTGCCTGACTGCGTACCGAGACCATTGAATGTAACAGTTGGTCGGCCATATCATCCGGTAATAGCGGCCCCTGGTTGCTGACAGTCAGTGTGGCGTGCTTGTCAGTTTGTGACAGCGTGACGTCAATCTGGCTGTTCGGTTGGCTGAATTCAACAGCGTTAGCTATCAGTTTATCCAGCAGCTGAGCCAGAAAGTCGGGGGCACCTGTGATACGGACCGGGGTGTCCGGCACCTGCACCTGGAAGTCTTGCTCAGCAAAGGCGAACTGATAACCTTGCATACAGCCGCTGATCAAGTCATTTAGCGTAAACTCTTCCATGTCTGCACCCTGCAGGCTCTGTTCGATACGGGTTGCTTCTGTCATGCTCGATAAAATCGTGCTCAGTCTTCTGATACCTTCCTGCGCCCGTTCGATATAGCGCTGTTCATTATGATTGAGGCTGGACATAGAAAGGTTATCCAGTGAAGAGCGGACGACGGCAACGGGTGTGCGCAGCTCGTGTGACAGCCGCGAAGACAGGTTTTCCAGGTAATGATTGTATTGTCCGAGCCGGTTAACCATGCTTGCCAGGCTGCGGGATAAATCACCAACTTCATCTTTTGACGATGACGCAGTGATTGCTTCGCGAATCCGGCCCTGAGCATCTATCGATTGCTCTGCCTGATCGCGTAACCGCCGGATACGGCCTGAGAGGCTTGAGGCAAACAGGAAAAGAATAATGGCAGCGATGATGATGATCGCCAGTAACACGTTGAAGAGTTGTTCCAGAGCCCGGTTTTTCAGGGTCTGAACTCCCTGGGTTGACTCTTCGGCGACCACGGCTCCCATCACTTTGTCATCCAGCCAGATGGGGTAGGCGGCGGACAGAATCATTGCTTTGCCGTCACTTGATGGCCGCCAGTGGGCGTAACCGCGTCCCTGCAAGGCTTGATCAACATTGACGCCTGTGATCAGTGCGGGATCGGCGGGCTTGTCGTCGAACGGGGCGGGCTCTGATAAGAGAAAGGTGTAATAAAGCGGGCGCAGTAGGTGTTGATCCAGCCAGGAGCCTAAACCATATTCCTCTTCATCATAACGAACAGATGTTGCCCACACCCCGTCTGAATGCTGAATGTCGCCAGATTGCGCTAACACACGCTGATGTCTGTCCAATACCCAGATACGCGAACTGCTGTGCCCCATGCCTTTGACTATGCGCTCAATTTCCGGTGAGGGCAGCAGCACTGTACCCAAATTTGCCGCCGTTTTGCTGTTGGCTGTGCCTATGATGGTCTCAACATCACGGTGGGTATCGTGGTTAACATCATAAACAGACACCGACAGCCGTTGGCCGAGCTGTGACAAGGGCATGCTGATTTCCAGTGAGTAGCCATCCTGCCTTGGTTGCCACTGCGCTGTAATCAGGTTCGTGGCAGAGATCAGGTTTGGTTCGTCAAGCTCATCGGTGATCATCCAGGCAGAAGTCTGGCCATCTTGTTCAAGTGCAATCAGATAACGTTCGAACTCACCCTGTGGGGTTGTCAGTGCCAATATCAGATGATCGTTCCTGTCGACCTGATGACTGTTGGCACGGCGCAAAACGGTGTGCCTGTCCTTCACTTTCATGGCGGCATAAAATTGCTGGCTGTGTCGCCCGGCAATCAGATAGAAATCGGTTTGCCCCTGCTGGTAAGGGCGCTGGCTGAATCGGACATACTGACGTCCGTAGTAATGCATCTTGGCATCAAGATCCTCTGGCCAGTCTGCCAGGCTTCCGTCAATGGTAATTGAACCGGGCAAATCATAGACGTATAAATCGCGGCCATGCTGAACACGAGGCAGAAAACTGGCTTGCTGGCTGAACAGCGCAGGCCGTTCGTTCAGCGCGGTGGCAATGGCTCTGGCTGTGCCAATCAGAGTTTGCTCTTGCCCCTGACGGAGCAGTTTTTCCATTTCGAGAACAAACCGATACCCGAACCAGGGCAGGGTGAGCAACAGGCTGGCGATGATAACTATCTTTACGCGAAGACCTGCGGTGAGTCGTGCGGTCAGGCTCCCCATCGGTATCCCATTCCGTAGACAGTATGAATATGATCAAAGTCGGCATCATGCTGGGCAAACTTTTTGCGTATCCGCTTGATATGAGACGTGATGGTACTGTCATCGACCACGACGTGGGCATCCTCCATCAAATCCTGACGACTTCTGACATGGCCCGGACGTTTCGCCAGCGCGTACACCATCCAGAACTCTGTCACAGTCAAATCAATGTGTTGCTCCTGCCAGAAGATCTGCATTTTGTTCTGGTCAATGGTCAAAGCTCCCCTGTGCAGCAGTGTCTCTTCTGTGGCGGGGGCAGACATCAGCTCACTTCGCCGGAATAGCGCGGCAATTCTTGCCATTAAATGGGGCAGGCTGATGTCTTTAGTGAGATAGTCATCTGCCCCCATCCGCAGTCCGCACACCGTATCGAAGTCGCTGTCACGTGCAGTCAGAAAAATGATGGGTACAGTGGGAGACAGGGCGCGTAACGACTGACAAAGTGCGAATCCACCATCGATTTCATGGCCTAAGCCGATATCAATGATGGCCAGATCGGGCAGTTTGAGTTCGAACGCCTGCTGGGCTTGCTGGCGGTCTGCGTAACCCTGCACTTTGTAACCGTGCTTTCTCAGCACATCCATGTAGTTTTCCCGAATTGCCGCTTCGTCTTCAACAATGGCTATATGTTTCATTGATTGCTTCATCATTCACCTTGGAGAAAACTGACTATACCTGAACTGGCAGGCTAAAAAAGTGCAAATCCGCCTTCAAAGCCAATTGCCATAATGTTGCCACATTTGATCAGCACATTGCCTTTTTCTCTCCCTCTTATTGCCTGAACACTTTGTTTTAATTCTCTCATCGGCAAACGAGAGCTGCATTAACGGCCTCAGATGCTTGTTCGGATAACACAGAAATGATGAGGAAAATCAGATGAACAACATGATGAAAAAACAGGCTCTTTCCCTTTTGGTTGCTACAGCTGTGATGGGTGTCAGCACTCAGGTCCATGCGGGCCAGCAGAGCACGGCAAACACTGAGCCGGTTGCCCAGCAAGAACAATGGATTGGTATGGGTTCCGGTGCCGCTGTCGGCGGTCTGGTTGGTGGTCCGGTCGGTGCTGTTATTGGTGCAATGGTCGGCGGGATTATGGGGACAGCCGTTGGCCAGGAAGGTTATATCGCCAGCCAGACAGCGCGTTTGAGTGAGCAGCAGAAAACCATTTTTGCTTTGAATGAGCGTAATGCCGAGCTGGAGCCTGTTCTGGACAGCTACCAGGAAATGCAGCATGAAATGGCCAGCTTGCGCGAGACACAGCAGAAGCATGATATGGCATTGGCAATGAACGTACATTTTCGGACCGGTTCGGCAGTGATTGAGCCCCATTTTCAGGCTCAGCTGGATGAAATTGCAGAACTGATGAAGCAATCGCCAGAAATCAATTGGGAATTATCAGGCTATGCAGACCGCCGTGGCGGGTCGGAGCGTAACCAGGTTCTTTCTGAAGAGCGTGCGACTGCCGTTAGGGATTACCTGGAATCTCGGGGCGCGAACCCATTGCAAATTGTCACCATTGCTTATGGCGAAGAAGAGCCGCTTAAAATGGATGAAAGCTGGGAGTACGACTTTTTTGACCGCCGCGTCACTTTGCGTAGCCAGCAGGGACCGGTTCAGACAGCGCAGTCGCATTAAGGGGGATGTATGGCATCGACAGCTCAGTTTACGCTCAGCAGTTGCTTAATACCGATAGCGGTTCTGGTGTTATTTACTATGCAGCTGGCAATGAAAAGCGATGATCGCACATTGTCAGTCAGTCATCAGATCGAGGCGAAGGGTTTCAGTGATGGTATCTGGCAAGATATGGATAGTCTTTCACCTAATCAGTAATTTGGCTGAGTGTCAGGGGAGTCGGGTTGAACTGACCCCTGGCTCCTGGCCGAGAGCACTGCTGAAGCTGACATTACTGCATTTTAGTCTGGTGTATTGCTGATAAGACTACGCGCCTTTTAACCTTTGTCTGCCAAACGTCGTGAGTAAGCCCGTGGCGAATTACACGGGCTGCTTTAAAGCTGCTCTCAGTCTGTCCTGGACGACTTCAACCAAAAGATCCGGCTGGAATTTAGAAATGAAACGGTCGCAGCCAACTTTATCGACCATTGCCTGATTAAAGCTTCCGCTGAGCGAAGTGTTTAGTGCAATGAACAGGTCTTTCATCCTCTCATCACTGCGGATTTCGTGAGTCAGGCGATAACCATCCATTTCCGGCATTTCGGCATCGGTGAACATCATCAGGATCTCGTGGCTTACCTCTTTTCCTTCATCACACCAGCCTTTGAGAATATCCAATGCTTTTTGCCCATTAATGGCTTCAATGATTTCCAGACCAAGTTGCGAAAGGGTGTCCCTGATTTGTGCTCTCGCGGTTGAGGAATCGTCAACAATCAGAATCTTGCGTCCATGAAACTGACTGACTAAATGCTGATCGAGAATATCGTCAGAAATGTCTGTGTTGTATGACACGATCTGAGCCAGCACCTTTTCGACATCGACGATGCTGACCAGCCTCTCAACACCTTCTCTTTTAATTCTTGTAATGGCGGTAAGATAATTGTTTTTACCGACTTGGCTGGGTGGCGGCTGAATGTCCTGCCAGGTCATATTGGCAATGTTCATGACCTGTCCGACGAGAAAGCCCTGAACGCTTCGATTGTATTCAGTAATGATAAGGTTGGTTTCAGTGCTCTCTTCCGTTGCTCTTACACCAATAGCTTTTCGTAAATCAATGATTGGAATCGATTGTCCGCGAATGTTGGCGACGCCACAGACACTGGAATGGCTGCCTGGCAGCGAGTGCAGGTGAGGTTGTTTGACGATTTCACGCACTTTGAACACGTTAATCGCAAATAATTGAGCAGAATGAAGCCGGAAAATCAGCAATTCAAGGCGGTTCTCTCCAACAAGCTGTGTACGAAGATCGACTGCATCAAGAATGGTCGTCATAAAATGCCCGTAAATGTGGTTTTTGTTCTGAATTTCAGCAAATTATAGAGAGAGGAAGCCAATATTCCTAACGAAGGTTACAAAGGTAAGAGCAACATCCCAGTTTCATAGTGAATGCGTCAAAAGAAAAGCGCATCAATCTTGTTTTTTACCGTTGCTGGCTGTTCGTACTTAAGGTTTGTCACACTTTTCACTTTGTTGGGCTCTGAAGTGAAAATTCAGTATTAGATGCTGCTTTTCATGTGAAAGACGGCGGTATGATATTGATCTTTCATGGCAGTATTACTCAAATTCTGAATTTTATTTTTAAGATATGGCCTTTGCAGCGATATCCTGCTGCTGCTTGAGTTGTTAACTATTTTGTAACTTTTGGCGGGAAGTTGTTTTCTGTTAGGTGTTTATAATGTTTCAGAATGTAACCGGCTGAAGATGAAACATTTTAGTAACAATGCTTAGAGGAACGACCACTGTTAAACCTCTGTGAAACCTGAAACAATAGCCGCAAAAGGGCGATCCGGTGAAAGAATTGGCGCCCATTGTCATTAACGTCGGGTTTATGAGTGAGGTTCTTATGAAGTTCTTGATCATTCTGGCTATATCGGTTGTTGCCGGTGTTTTCTCAGGGGAGCATCTTCATTCATTTATGGCCGGCTTTGGTATAGCGTCTCTGGCGGTAGGTGCGACCTACTGGCTGGCATTCCGGGCAACACGTTATCCTCAATTGGCATTCATGCTGCTGCTAACCGGGTTAATGGCGAAAATGGGTGTTACTGTCGCTGGGGTAATGTGGGGACTGGAAAATCAGGTGATTAATTCACCTCTGGTATTTGCTCTGTCATACCTTTTCTTTTCTATTGTGGCGACTTACGGCTACTTCAAGTTGCGTGAATATCAACTTACCCGGCTTGAAACGCTCAAATTTGCCAACGCATAATGCAGAAAGGGCCACAGACAAGTGGCCCTTTGTCTTGTCACTCCGCGAACATTACATGCCATCGCTTTAAACGTGATGCCGTAACCCCATCTGAACCGTGCCTTTTACTTGCAGATCCGCAGTCAGTAATGCCAGATTGGCTTTATATCCTGTTCTGACTCTTCCATAGTGTGCATCCAGTCCCAGAGCTTTGGCCGGGTACAGGCTTGCCATCCGCAATGCCTCTTCTTTGCTGACACCCACATGATTAATCAGATTATGCACACCTTCAATCATGGTAATGGCCGCGCCGGCAATGGTGCCATCGGCATAATGGCATTTACCGTCAGTGACATAGGCCTTGGTGCCAGCCATATCGTACTCTTTGAGGTCAGTACCCGCTGGTGTCACAGCATCGGTAACCATAAAAAGTTTCTCTCCCAGAAGCTGGTGGGCGATTCTGATTGAGGCGTAATTCACATGAATGCCATCAACAATAATGCCGGCATGGGGTTTGCGATCAAAGATATAGCCGACAGCACCTGGCTCACGAGAATCCAGTGGACTCATCGCATTAAACAGATGTGTGGCCATACTGATGCCGTGTTTGGCTGTGTAGTCGGTGTACCGGCCATTGGTATGGCCCATAGACACTATAATGTTCGCCTCTGTCAGCTGGTTAATCACTGATTGATCACAAGACTCAGGCGCCAGTGTGATCACTTTTATGCAGTGGGCATGGCGAATGAGATACTCAGCAGTTTCTTCATCAAGATCCCTGATGCATTGTTCCTGATGGGCCCCTTTCTTTTGGCGGTTGATGAAAGGGCCTTCTAAATGCAGCCCCAGCACTCCTTCAGATTCCGGGGTATCAATGCTTTCAATCAACTGAATGACTGCGTTAAGCGGTTCGGCTTCACTGGTAATAAAAGTGGGAAGATATTGGGTGGTACCGTAGCGAAGGTTAGTGGCATTCATGGTATCCAGGGTGGATTTGGCAATGTCTGTGTTTAGCAAGACGCCGCCACAACCGTTTAGCTGAATGTCTATGAAGCCTGCGGTGGCCAGTAAACCAGTCCCGTCCAGACAGTCGGTCGGGAGTAATTGCCGGGACTTGGCTTGCGACATGGGCATGACGGCAGAGATGGTATCTCTGTCAATAAAAATGGCTTGATCTTCAGCAATCGTGCTGCCATCAAACACGCTGATGTGGGTTATGGCGTACATGGGCCGGACTCCGAGAATGCAGAGGAGGAGATTAACCTATGGCTATCTTATTTTTTTTATGAAAATAAGATAGCCTGCATTGAATCCGGGATCAATTTATCCGTGCAATTAATGTCAACTTTGTGACTTAATTATTTGATGAGGTTTAAGATCTGCCTGAAGCTTTCGCCTTCAGCGACGCCTTGTAACTCAAAAAGTACCATTTCTGTGCACGAGATTGAGGCACCTGCTTGTTGCATACGATTCAGGGCGACTGTTTTGTTCGCCGCATTCCGTGAAGAGACAGCATCAGAAATGACTTCTACGTGGTAGCCTTTTCGAAGTAAATCCATGGCGGTTTGATAGACACAAATGTGCGCTTCTATCCCGACCAGCAGCACGTTCTTGCAACCAGTGGAAACTAAAGCGTCCATAAAGTCGATCGACTGGCAACCGCTGAAACAATTTTTGGCAATGGGCGTCTGATCAGTGAGGTGCTCAGCAATCTGCGGAATAGTGGGCCCAAGCTTATCGGGTAACTGCTCTAACCAGATGACAGGTAATTGAAGGGCTTTTGCCCCTTGAGTCATGACTGACAGGTTTTGATAGAGGGTATCACTGTCTGACATCAGGCTGGCCAGCTTTCCCTGAACATCAACGATCACCAGCGCGGTTTTATTGCGATCCAGCATAGGAATGTCCTTATCTTAAATTCACCGTTATGTGCTTTTACATGAAAAGTTTAGCGGTGATTGCTCTGTGGTTATAGGGCAGAACATGGTTCTATCTGACCATAAAGTCAAGTCGGTTTGGTATTTTGTCTGCCCCTTAAGCTAAAATAGTTTGGTGAAGCCGACCAAAGCGAAAAGCCTTGTAACTTGTTTCATCTTTACATTGCGGGTAAATGACGGAACAATGACCCGATATTGAAACGTACCTGAAAAACCATGACTGAAAAAAAATCGAATCCTCTTACTGATCTTATCTTCAATGTCATCGTACCGTCTGTGGTACTGATGAAGCTGAGTGGCCAGGAACAACTGGGCCCTGTTAATGCATTGATACTGGCACTGGCTTTCCCGATTGTGCTGGGTGGCTATGAACTGATCAAGCACAAGAAGTTTAACTTCATTTCGTTATTGGGCTTTGTCAGTGTACTACTGACCGGTGGAATAGGTTTACTTGAACTTGATAATCAATGGCTTGCAATTAAAGAAGCGTTGATTCCTGGTTTAATTGGGCTTGTGGTGTTTGTCTCTACATTCACTAAGTACCCTGTTGTAACCAAAATGATTTTCAACGATGCCGTCCTGAATCTCTCGCTGATTAAAGAGAAATTGACACAAAATGGCAAACTAACCGAATTCAATAAGTGTCTGGCACAGTCTAATTATTTGTTTGCCAGTACGTTTGTGTTTTCCTCTATAATGAATTACGTACTGGCCACCACCATAGTAACCAGCCCGGCAGGGTCAGAAGCCTTTAATGAGGAGCTGGGTGAAATGACGCTGCTGAGTTATCCGATGATCGCGATTCCGTCCATGCTGATGATGTTCGGTATCTTTTATTATGTCTGGCGCTCTATCCGGCGCATGACCAATCTTGAAGCTAACCAGATTTTCAAGATGCAGTAATACCGCCAAGGGCTTACCACTGAGTAAGCCCTTTTTACATTTGTGTATCACAGAGTCGATGACGGTCTTGTACGCAGATATCGGGCAAAACGAGGGATCTGGTTATGTGTAAATCCGTTATATCTGATGGTGACTATACTTCCGATTTCAGGGGGAACGGCACGATCTGCATCTGAAAAACCCGTACCGATTTTAAAGGGCGGCAAAGTATCCATCTTTACCCAAAGTGCCCCCATTAACCCCTGATATTTCCCTTTCCCTGGCTCGTAGCCAACAACGATGGCTTCCGCATCTTCGAAGCGTTTTATTTTTACTAAGCTGTCTGACCGGCCTGCGACATAGGGTTGAGAAGCATGGTGTAACATTATTCCTTCACCGCCATCGGCTTCTATCTCTGCTAGCCAGTTCTTCACCATGGCTATTGAGGCCAGTTTTCGCTGCTCTATGATGTTGATGTATGGATGATTGGATGCATTGACCAGTGTGGTTACATGGCGCCAGCGTTCATCAAATGAACCAGGATATGCGGGGGCATCAAAGACCATGAATCGGATCTTTTCCCATTGCTCACGGTTTGGCGATGCGTCCAGCACTGTTTGTGACACCAGATGAAAAGCGCCTCTTCCGGCCCATAATTCACCTTCTAACACATCATCAGGCAAACCAGCCGTGAACCACTGTGGTGCATGAATAACGTGCCCTGTCCGGGTTTGTAGCTGCTGGCCATTCCAGTGAGCGCGTATGCCATCTAATTTCTCGCTGACCCAATAATCGGTGATTCTTGTACCCAAAGGGAGCAGAAACGAGTCATCCTGCCAGACAGCCGAAGTTGCTCTCATTGTTACTGTTTCTTTGGCATAACTGATTGGGCTCAGCATTAAGGTGATGATCATCGCCAACTCAGATTGCTTCATGTTAGTTTCCTCCGGGGGCTACAAGGGTAAAAAGTAACCGGACACTGTCATATCCAGATTTTATTCCGAGGGGAAAAGCGACAGAGTGCGGCAGGAATGTGATTCTGAATAGCTAATTTTCTATCGCTATCATAGACTTTGCGAATGAAGCCTCAATGAAGCCTCAATGAAGCTTGATATAGTTCTGACATCGGTTCGCATCGATTGTGGTAATTTGTGTCTATGCCACTTAGCTACCCAGGGCTCTTGCCGTCATTTGGGTATATTGGGCTGGTTATCGATGCGTAATCATGTATTGAACTGGGTAGTTTGTTAGGAGAAAGGAATGGAGTTGATGTCGAACTGGAAAGTGACTCTGGTTGCCGGTTTAATCGCAGGAATGCTACTGGCATCGGCAATAGGGCACATTCAGCATCAGCCAACGGTTGCGGAAATGGACAACCTTCGTGAGATAAACACTGAGCAGGCGGAGCAAATACAAAGCCTGAGCACGCGGTTAGAAGCGATGGCGTCAATGGAAACTCAAAAAGCGATTGAATTTGAAGAGTTACAGCAGCAACTTGAGCAAAGAACGCTGGAACTATCTTCAGTACGTGAAGAGCACGCAAAACAAATGGCGGCCCTTAAGCAACAGAAAAAGCAGCTGGTTGTGACAAAAAAACAATTAGACACCAAAGTAGAGACGCTGACTGAAGCAACCCAAAAACAGCAGACTGTACTGTCCAACTCTAAAGCGTTGTACCAGCAGCAGCTAGGGCTGCAAAAACAGCTCAGCCAGGTGGAGGCTAATGTCAAACAAGCGCGGCGTGTTGCCGAGGAGTTCAAAAAGCCGTGCGACGAGTTTAAATCCGGCAAAAGCTGGAACTGGGTTTCTCAGGCTGATTGTGATCGCTATGAAGCAAAATTATCTAAAGTGGCTGAAGCTGAAGTGGAACGAACGGCACTTCAGAACGAACTTGATGAACTGAATGAGAAAATCAATGTTACATTGCCAAAAGATGAGTGATGTTCATGACGATCAACAAGTGTCAACCTGGCAACCTGAGCATTCAGGATGTGTTTTCAGACATACCAGATAACCTGCCGGAAGAGCTGTTTCAGACTCTGATTAATACGTCTGATGTACGTATTGAGCGAATCATCTCCCATGGCCACCAAACACCACCTGACGAGTGGTACGATCAAAATGAAGATGAATGGGTGATGGTCATTCAGGGTGCCGCCGAGCTGGCATTCGATGATGGCCGTTTGCCCGTTCGGTTACGTGAAGGCCAGAGTATCTACCTTCCTGCACACTGCCGTCACCGGGTCAGCTGGACGGCTCCCGGCGCGAATACCATTTGGCTGGCCGTATTTTTTCCGCCTGACTACAATGACCTGTCAATTCTGCCTGAATAAAACCGGCATCAAGAAGACACCGGAGCTGTTGTTGTCTGGTTTTCACTGTGCCGCCAGATAAGGTTTAGCCAACCGGCAAAGCTAGAGCAACTGGAAACTGACGAGCGCTCGCTAATACCTCGGCTTTTTTGGTGATAGTGGCAGCGCTAAGCTGCTGCGTCACTGTAAAGCGAGCTTCCAGAGGCAATGTCAGGCCGCTTTGTTCAGCGGTAATCAATCCGTCTTCTACCAGCTTTTTAATGATGATCTCTGCGGCGGTTAATGCAGAGGACGCTTTAACGATCTCGGTGCGGGCATAGCGGTATCCATCAAACGAGACATCGGCAGCGCGAAGAGAGGGATCGTCTCCCGGAATCTGTTGCGCCCCAAACAGTGGCGGGCCGCCGACACTGGCTGTTTTATACGCTGGCAGATGTTTGGCAATATGCGCGATGGCCCTGTGCGTTCGTTGCTCTATATCACTGGGCTGCCAGCCGTTTCTCAGCATATTTTTGTATAGCGGATTTAAAACAGGTTGAGCACTGTGTTCAGTGCTGCTGACCAGGCCGTCTTTGAAGAGCGTGATGTCTTCTGTCATGCCGTGTAATTGGAAGTAGCCGTCCGGGTAGGGAGTAAGCTGAGCCATTCCCAGCGGGGTGCCACGCTGACCATGGAAAATAATTTCAGGCCATTCTGCTTTGCTGTCTTCCCACCGGGTAACATAGGCCGCTTTAAATTCGACTAAACGTTTACGTTTATAATGCGCCATATCGTCTAAGGTACCGGTTCGGTAACCGCACGCATTGATCAGATAGTCCACTTCCTCTTTGTGGCTGTTGTAAACGCTACTGTCTTCACCCAGAGAACGGTAAGTAATTTGCCATTTATGGGTCTGACTATCCTGCTCTATATGGGTGACTTTGGTATGTGTTCTGACCTGGCTGCTGGGAAGCGCATCCAGTCCCAGAGTGACAGTGGCGGCTAAACGAAAAACACTTACGCCGTACTCCTGAACAAGTACGATGGGGAATTTGAAATTATCCAGGTCAAGGTGTTTTGCGACCGGAACCATCCAATCGTCAGGCGCTGTCGCACGGTCGGGCATTTCACGTTGAGCCAGTCTTTCCAGATCTTCGCGATAATAGAGACGGAAATAATCATCCGGCTCGCCCAATACCGCATTTGCTGCATCAATCTGAACCAAGGCTTTATAGTGTTGTTCAAGCAAAGTCAGCCGGGGAAGCAATAAGTCGGGATGGCCGGGATCCTGTTTCGGAACCGCGATGACTGTGGGGCGAATATTAGCGCTGTGTTTATAGACTCTTAACGTATCGACAGACTGTGTCAGCAGTTGGAGACACTGCTCATCTGAAATGTCACGATACAGATTGCCACCTGCGTGTAAGTGGCAGATAGGAGGACCATTAACCAGGCTTGGCCCTTCCTCGAAAAGATTGACAGAGAAACCTTGCTCGGCAAGCCGAAGTGCAATGGTAGAACCTGCCATTCCGCCGCCAATAACCCCAATTTTCAGATGGCTAAAAGGTTTGTTTGTGCCAGTTTCAGTTGTCATCAGCGGTAAATTCAACATTTTTGTAATTAGTTCTCATGCCGGACATTTTACTTGTCTGGCGCTCCGTTTGAAACAGTGAACATAAACAAACTCATTGATTGTTCATTTTTCTGTCAGTGTGAATTTACAATGTAAACATTGTGCGTGTAGGTGCACATTCAGGGTTAAGTTGCCAATCTGCATGATTGATAAAAGCCTGACCCGACACCTTGCGGATTTACCTGCTGTCAGTGGTATTTTTTTGACTTGAATGACCAAGAAAGACCCATTTTAGGGTTTTTGTCACAGATTATGCTTAAAAATCGCTTCAGCTGAATGTCTTAATAAAGATATCGGCGCGCTATAACCTGCTTATAACCTTGCCAAAATTGATATTCCTGACTAAACCCTTAGAGGTAGTGGTGAACTAATAACAAGGAAAATTTTATGATTCGAATAATCAAATTTGTTCCGTTGGCGATTTTTTTGTCTGGTTCAGTTGTCGCCGCGACAGAGAATCCGTGGTATTTCGGCGCCCGAGTGGGTGGCACACATTTCAACAATTTTGATGGTGCTATTGATGGCCAGAAAAGTGATTACGGGCAAGATGACTGGGGTGGAGGCGTTTTTCTGGGATATCAGTTCTCTCCTTCGGTTGGTTTAGAGGGTGGTTACACCTACCTTGGTGAAGCCGATTATGATTTAGGCAGTGGTGGCTTTGAAGCTTATGGTTTGGATTTAGTTGCCAAGCTGACATGGCCTGTAACAGATGTTGTTGATCTGTATGCTAAAGCGGGCGGTTTTTTCTTTAATGTCGATAACACGGTAAATGGTGCAGATGATAGTGGTACATCGGGCACTGCAGGGGTTGGGGCTGAGTTTTATATGAATCCCAACGTATCAACACGCTTAGAATATCAATATTACAATCAGGTTGGGCGCAGTGAGCCTGGTAAGGCAGATATTCATTTCTACGGTTTGAGCCTGGTTTATCACTGGGGAGCACCAGCGGCCGCGGCAGTTGTTGAAGAGGCGGCTCCGCTGCCAGAGCCCGCGCCTTTACCTGCTGCGACTATCCAGCCACTTCGGGTGGCATTGCCGTTTAACTTTGACAGTAGTCAGTTAACGCAAGAAGATATCACGCGCCTGCAACCCATTGCCGATCGTTTAGTGAATTATCCTGACAGTAAACTTCAGGTAATTGGCCACACAGATGCTTCAGGTACACCGGCTTATAATCAGAAACTGTCTGAAGAACGGGCAGCAGCAGTCGCTGGCTATCTGGCGGGCTACTTCAGTATTGGTATGGACAGAATTGAGATTAAAGGATTTGGCGAGCGGGATCCTATTGCAACGAACAACACTGAAGAAGGACGAGCGCAAAACCGGCGGGTAGAAGCTTATATGCCTGGTATGTCAGCCAGTAGTGCCAAATAGTTAAATAAATTATTTCCATTGAAAGCCTTCGCTAGCCGAAGGCTTTTTCTTTAAATGGGAAAAGTAATGTGATTAATGAAGGAAATAAATTAGTGCATTATCGCTCAATTACATTTTAGCTTGAACATCAATTCCAGAAGTGCAATAAGGCACAAGCATTAAATGCTGTAATCCATCAACGTCATCACTGTATGCAACTTGGTACGCTTTTTGGTGAAAAACGTAAATTGAGGATTACTTATGAACAAATGGAAAGTCACTTTCACACTAACAGCGTTATACGCTTTTACGGTGTTTCCTGCATATTCTGCCGCTGTCGATCCTGGTTCTGAGCGAGTATATGAACCGAGAATTGTAGGGGGCGTTGATGCAATCAGCCAGGACTGGCGCTTCTTTACGCAGATAACTAGTCGCTTTAGTAACAGATCATTTTGCGGGGCAAGTTATTTAGGTGGCGGATACGTATTAACGGCGGCGCATTGCGTTGATGGCGATTTGCCGGGGGATTTAGCGGTAAAAGTTGGGGCACATCAATATAATGGCACGGATGGACTTCGTG
Source organism: Photobacterium arenosum (assembly GCF_014841115.1). GTDB lineage: Bacteria > Pseudomonadota > Gammaproteobacteria > Enterobacterales > Vibrionaceae > Photobacterium > Photobacterium arenosum. The sequence continues at coordinate 270,519 of NZ_JACYTP010000001.1, read as the reverse complement.
CTAATGTCAGCCAGATTCATATTCATCCTCAGTACGTTCGCAGTACATTAAGCTATGATATCGCAGTGCTTAAGCTGGATAATGATGTGAATGCGCCTGCGGTTGATATTGCTACGGGCAGTTTGCATCAATATGTGATTGAAGGTGATGATTTGAGAGTTGCTGGCGTCGGACGGCTCTCGGAAGGCGGCATCAGCCCGACAATCTTGCAAGAAGTGACAGTGCCTCTCGTCAGTGATCACGTTTGCCAACAAAGTGGGGGCAGTTATCAGAATGTCGGCATCGACAACTTTTGTGCCGGCTATCCGCAAGGCCAAAAAGATTCATGCCAGGGCGACAGTGGCGGTCCCATTATTGTGAAACACAATAATCAAATAATTCAATTGGGAATTGTTAGTTGGGGGATTGGATGTGCGAGACCAGGTCAGTATGGTGTTTATACTGATATTGCTGCGCTAAGAGAGTGGGTTGACAGTGTGATTGGCGGTCAGGTTGATACCCCTTCACTGGCTTATGATGCAATTACAAACTTGGCTGATTTCACTGTAGGCGAGCGGGTAAGCCATGCTTTTACATTTAAAAATACAGGCTTGGCCCAAGCAAACATTACACGTGTGAATATATTGGAGGCGGGGGTTGCTGAGCAAGCTGTTATTGTCAGTGATACTTGTTCCTCGGCTTCTTTGAATCAGCACCAAAGCTGTAGTGTGCTGGTAGAATTCGGGGCGGGTACACCCGGAAATGCGAAAGTGACGTTGTCTCTTATTGCTCATCACTCTCAATCCGCAATTGAGGCGGTGGTCCAGGCATCTGTACTCAGCGCTGATGGCAGCCAGAACGGAGGCAGTTACGATTACGCTTATCCTGAGGGGCTGGGCCAATATGGTGCAGGCACTATTGTTTTGGGGACCGATGGGATGAGATATCAGTGCCGGCCCTACCCGAACAGCAACTGGTGTAATTCAGGGGGACCGTATGCTCCTGGCACGGGTTGGGCAGCAGGCGATGCATGGAACGCACTTTAAGAAAATAATTGCTGATTGTTGATATCTGTAAGCCGTCAGTACAGAAAGGCATCGCTATTTGCGATGCCTTGATAGTTAGCCTGGTGCTTTACAGTTGGGATGTGTTGCTGTTGAAACGGGCAAACGGCCGATTTCACGCCGTAAATCATCAATACGTGATGCATGGGAAGGGTGGGTTGACAGTATTTCCGGAGGTTGCCCGCCGCCGCTGGCTTTGCTCATGTTTTGCCAAAGCGCCACGCTCTGATTCGGATCGAAACCGGCTTGTGACATCATTCGCAGCCCAATGATATCGGACTCCGATTCCTGCGCACGGCCATAAGGCATCAGAATGCCGTACTGTACACCAAGCCCGAGCCCGGCCATGGCCATTTCCTGATACTCAGTGCCACCGAGGGCGACACTGGAAATTTGCAAACCAAGGTTGGCTAACTGTGAGCGGGACAAGCGCTCATTGCTGTGTTTGGCAAGGACGTGACCAATCTCATGGCCGATAACTGTTGCGAGTTGATCCTGATTCTTTGCGACTTTCAGCAGGCCGGTATACACGCCGATTTTTCCGCCGGGCAGCGCGAAGGCGTTCACCTGATCACTGTCGAATACCACCACTTCCCAGCTTGGTGCTTCTGGCTGGCGGCCAAGCGATGCAGTTAAAGCGCGAGTGACACACTGAACATAGGTGTTAACCTGAGGATCAGTATTGATCTTTTCCTTTGTTTTCATCTCTTCAAATGACTGTGCGCCCAGTTGCGACATGTCCTGTTCAGAGAATAGCAGTACCTGTTGCCGGCCAGTGGGTGAATTACTGCAAGCAGCCAGCAGTAACGCACTTGCCAGCAAACTGGTAACGGGTAAATGGCGAAATGCAATCATAGTTCTCACTCCTCGCTTTTTAGTATATGCCATCCTGTACATCGCTTATCAGCCATTTATATAGATGTTATGCTGGCGCAGTCTAGCTTGTTATAAGGAATCGCAATGTCGATTTGGCAAAAGAAATTTGATCTTAACGACTTAAATCAAACCTCAGTGAACACCCTGGTTCAACACCTCGGCATCGAATACAGTGCCTTTGATGACAATAGCTTGACGGCAATAATGCCAGTAGATTCAAGAACTCACCAGCCTTTTGGTATGTTGCATGGTGGAGCATCGGTCGTTCTGGCTGAAACTCTGGGGTCGATTGCTGCTAACATGTGTGTCAGTGACAATAAGTACTGTGTGGGTCTTGATATCAATGCCAATCATGTACGTGTTGTTCGTACTGGCTTTGTTAAAGGAACGGCCAGCCCTGTACACCTAGGGGCAACGACTCAAGTCTGGCAAATTACTATCACCGATGAGCGGGATAATCTTGTGTGTACAAGCCGGTTAACTATGGCGGTACTAAAACATAAAAAGAAGGACGAAGCATGATTCTGACATTCAGCCAGGGTAGGATTGTAGCTAATCAGCATGAGTTGGTTATTCGTCTTGAAGGGACGGGTAAAGTGACTTTGCAGGCAAGGGCCGATGATATCCGGTTGCTAAGACAACCAAATATCATTACAGCAACAGGGAGTGGCGTGCAATGGTCAATACATTTGGATGATGATGCACAACTTAAAGCCCTGTCAGATTGTATGGGTATTGCCATTGATTCTCATCGTAATTAGAGATTATTTCCTTTTTATAATTATTAGCCATACTTTTACCTTTTTTGGGGGATATATCGCGAAGTTAAGCTTAATGGCTTTTATATCTGATCATTTTTCTACAAAATCGAATGATTACATTTGATTTTTCGATGTATTTAGAGCTTGCAGATTAGCTATTTATTGATGTGGCTATAAGAAAGGATATCTATGCAAGAACCTCAACTTAACAGAATTGCGGTTAACGCTTTTCGTGCTCTGTTTAGCAGTTGCCCTGATTTTTGTAACCTGCAATCTACTTTTTATGGTTGGGTTGCATTTCTTGCTACAGAGAAACGACGAGTGGTTATCAAATTTTGCCGGCAGGCTGGCCGGCTGAGTCAGGAAATTAATTCTCTTAATCGCTTAAGATCAATGGTCGATTGTAAAGTGCCTGAAATTTTATTTTTTGGCTGTGAAGAAGGGCATGAATTTATTGTTATGGAGTGGGTGGAGGGTGTCCCGGCAAATGAACTACCGAATGAAGCACATGCACTGAAGGTATTTTCTGAACATTTTACAGACATTCTTATTAATATGCACAATCAACCCCATGATGAGGGGTTTGAAATAGCAGAGAATAAGTATGATTCCCAGATAATACCTGCATTTGAAATATGGATGGACCCGGTATTTCAGTACGTATTAGACAGAGAATCCCCTTTCTCAGCGGAGCTGAAAAATCATTTCGAAAAACTCTGGGATGACCGTCAGCATGTATTGGAACCCATGAATGAAAAGCCATCTTTTGTGCATGATGATTGTCATTTAGCGAATGTCCTTTTTGATGCAAAGACGTTTAAAGTGGCGGCAATTCTTGATCCTGCCGATGCCGGCATAAAGCATCGGGAGTTTGATGTGTTCCATTTAAATGATATTCGTCCTGAATTGGATCTCATTGCTCGTTATGTGGCGAAATATCCCCTTGCCGAAGGTTATGAAATGCGGCGCTGGTATTTAAGCCTCTGGGACGATGCAAAACATGCATCAAATATCGGCTGGTATGATGAGCAAAGCTTCATGTATAAACTGCAGGAATACCATGTCTTATCTAAAAGGACTGGCAGGATATTTTGAGAGATGTCGCCAAATTGTTTACAATATGCGCGTATTCTCGACCTTTAGTGGCAGCCGTATGAAAAAATTGCTCTTTTTGTTTGTAATATCTCTTCTGTCGGGTTGTGTGTCTTCTCCTTCGACTCAGACCTCAGATCAGAGTGTGGACGTGGCTCAAACTGATAAATCCATAACGTCAGTGCCGGAGAAGCAATCTGAATCAGCTAAGGTGGTTCCGTCCGCACCGGTTGTTGTCACGCCTGCGGAAACCACGCCTCAAACAGCTAACACTCAGCCCCCTGCCGTTAAGGCGCAGCCAAAGAAAGTGAAAACGCGCGATGGCAAGTTGATCCTGGGTCAGCACGAGTGGGTGTGGCTGAGTCCGGCAAAGCAGTTCGTGAAAGTACGGATTAACCAGGAACAAAAAGCATCGACTCTTGGTGTGACCTCACTGGTTCCTTTCGAGCGTGATGGTAATGAATGGGTCAAATTTACTGCTCGCGGTATGGACTTCGAATTACCCGTGACCCGGTGGTCGGGAAAAGAGGACACTAAATCAGCCATTGTCCAGGTAAGAACCATTCTGGGTGATCTTAACGCACTAACCGATTTTGCATTAGTGGAAGGCAAAGATGTTGTGCTTGGTGAGAATTTCACAAAAGACGTGGCGATTGTCGATTCAACCCGTGACTTTGTTCAGCCTAAAAAGAAGAAATGAAGATGCGCGGCAAGACACAGTCTTGATGACAGTGAGCCAGGCAGCCATACCATAAACTGCCTGGCTCAGTGCGATTACGCAGATCTTGTCTGAACTGAGACTTCATAGCTGGTGAATTTACGCACATTGATAACACCAGTGTCGAATATCAGATATTGCCCTTTGATACCAAGTAAAATCCCTTCAACAACAGGTTCTTTGTCGAAATTGTGCGACTGTATTTTCTTTGGATACAAGCTCACCGGGTAAGCAATCTCGACTATGTCCTGATTAAGACGTTCAATGGAATCTGCTCCAAAATGCAGTAACAAATCCTGTAGCTTTTCCTCAATCGCTGGCAGCAGTTTTTCTGCTTCCGCGGTCAAATCGATCGACGCTGCATCTCCTTTCAGCATTGCTCGCCAGTTGGTTTTATCGGCAATAAATTCAGCTAAGGCAACTTCAGCTAACCCGGAAAGATGACGGTTTTTCACTTTTAGTATAGGTAAAGCCTGTGTGGCCCCCTGATCAATCCAACGGGTCGGAATTTGGCTATGACGGGTGATCCCAACTTTAAGGCCTGAAGTATTGGACAGGTAAACATAGTGAGGCACCATACAGTGTGAATCACCCCATTCAGGCTCCCGGCATGTACCTTGCGCATAGTGGCAGGTTTCAGGCTTCATTACACACATGTCACAGCGAGCCAGTTTTTTCATACACGGAAAGCAATGGCCTTGCGAATAGCTCTTTTTCGTTTTTCTTCCGCAGGCATCACAGAAAATATTGCCGCTGAACGTGAGTTGCAGGTGTTGACCAATCAACGGGTTCAGATCGAGGGTTTGGTCTCCAACCAGCAGTTGATAACTGACGACATCGCCAAGCGATGAACGCATTTTACTTAATGTACCTTGCATGATAATTCTCTGCTTACATTGCTTAATATGGGATCTTTGCCCCTGTAGGGTGAGTGTACCATTTCAGGCTTCAACAAGAAAAACCGGCCCAGGTGAAGTGAGCCTGCAGCGTTGTGGATCAACGTTAGGGCGCTTCACTTGGGCCGTTTCAGAAACCGTATTGAATTAACGGTTTTCCAGGCGGTTATAGTCCAGCAAGCCACTTTCAATTGGCCTGTACTGGCGATTGATTTGATTTAACTTATCGCTGAATGCCCAGAAGGCAGGATTAGTTCGACGTACGGCGACGTTATTCAACAGTGCCCGGTAATCCTGCTCACTGTAGATTCTCTTCGCTTGCGAAACAATATCCGGCAGATCAGTTTCTCTGATATGCCAGAAAGCGCTTGGATAACTGCCAAGCAAACCGTTAACCAGTGTCAGATTATCGTTAGACGGTAATCGGTTTTTCTCCTCGTCGAACAGACTTGAAATGTTTTTGTGCGCGCTGTTACGCACAAGGGTCAGCAACTGCGGTGGTGTATTTGGCTCTGCTGGCTCAATCATGATAAAGGTCAGTTCAGGAAACAGCGTGGCCTGGCGACCTTGTATCCGGGCTAAAGCACGTAACTGATTGAGACTCGCTTTACTGAGTTGCACATTGTCCAGTGAATAACGGGTGTTATTCTGATCGACATCTTTGAGCTTGGTCTGCAGCATTCCCAACAGCTCGGCTTTGGGATTTGACGTTTTATACTCAATACCCGACGGCTGTGAGAAGTCGTTGATATCACCTTCAAGATAATGCAACAGGCTCTGGTTCGAATCCTGATACCAGGTGGCAAGTTCCGCACGACGCGTTGTAGGAGGGAGGAGCGACAGGAAGTTTGACTCACCTTCCATACGCAGGAAATCCATATACATCCTGGTCAGTAACTGGTGGCCAAAATTGCCGTACACATCAAACCCGGCAACGAGAAGATAATGGATACGCTCAATCAGTGAATAGTCAAGCACCCAAGCGGTTTTGGGTTGTTCACCCACCAAGCCTTTAACTACGGTTGCGCTGTCAAAATGGCGGAAAATAGTAAGGGCAGCGTTGTCGTTGGTGCCATCTCCATCCCAGATCAAATCGGTCGTCAGATGCTGGCCATTTTTCAAAGCATCATTGAGATAGGCATTTTTTGCCTTAAGAAACCGTCCTTGTTGCTTTGAGTATGTCACCCAATTATGCAGTGGCAGGGTGGTGCTGTTTTTCTCTGCCGGCAAGCGAAGATTATCGGCCTGAGTGGCATAAAAGGCTGCCACTTGCGGTGAGTCAGCGATATCTGGATCGACGAAGACAACCCAGAACCTGTCATTGATGACATTCAGTGCTAATTGACCCCGACAGACAGGACCTTTGATAAACCCCATGATAGTGTGCTGAGCATTGTCGATCATATACCGGTAACGGGCACCAACAGGCAACTGCTCAAAGGCGAGCAAGGGGTTAGCAGCAAGCTCCGGGGTATAACCGGGCAAGGCGCTCACTGTATAGTCTGGTTTAATGAAGTGTGCTTTCAGGCGAGCCATACGTTCGCCGGTAAGGGCAAATGGCATATGGGTTTTGTCTATAATGGTTTCCCGAACCGGCAGGATTCGATAATAAACGCGCTTAACGCCAGGATCATCAAAGGGACGACGGGTGGCAATGATATCTACCGGTTTTCCTGGTGCTGTGCGTGAACGTACAATCCTGAAAAATGGGGGGTGCTCAGCTGATTGCTCAGCATCGGGAAAATAGAGATGCGAAACAAACCAGTGCTCATACAGATAGCGCGCGGTAAGCTGATGTTTTAAATCATCTGCATTGAGAAAAGCTTCCCACTCCGTTATTTGAGGTTTTACTGCCTGAGGCGTCTCATATTGCGTTGCCATCGGCGCACCGGCAGCAATCCAGTCCATAAGAATCTGGTTTTCATCATCTGCTAGCTTAGGCAGCCCGTACGGCATGCCCCATAGAGGATAACTCTGCTCGTAAGCTGACATTTCTTCAATGGTCGGACATTGCTCATTTCTGTCCAGGGAGAAATCCCAGTTGCCAGACAGTACCTGCTCATCAGGCAGGGGATGGGTTTGTTTCAGCATTAACATTCTGGAGATTACACTGAGCTGCGTATTGGCCTCTGAGCTTTGCACTCTTTCGTTAAGTACTGCTGTAAATCCTTTCCTGCGCCATTCTTCAGTGCTGTGGGCGTCCACGAACATACGGGTTGTGTTAGCAGCAATCAGACGGGTGCCCTGATAGACTTTTTCTTTGTTTGCCCCTCTGTCTATGCCTTCGGCGGAGGACATTTTTAACTGGCAGGGCGCATCGTAGCAGGCATGGCAAACTACGCAGCGATTCTCCACCAAAGGTTTGACTTCATTGAGATACCGTTGAGCCAGGCTTGTTTCAGCAGGCAGAATTCTTTTCTGAGGCGCAGGCTTGCCGTACATCTGGTCGAGATTAAACCCGGCATAGGTTGCACAACCGGATACGATCAACCCCAGGAGAAGTAACAACGGACGTCGAGTCAGTTTGGATAAATGAACAGTCATATGAGATAAATATCTGCCATAAAAGCAATAAGTATAAGCAAAGAGTCGGTTATCTCAAGAACTCATATAAACAACGTTCGATTGATAAGGCTGTTGATGGCCGTCAGTTTTGCACTTTCTGGGAGAACAGGAAAGGGCAGGGAGCATGATGCTCCCTGAATGTTACTGATTGAAAATAGCTTGGAACTCTTTCTTCATTGGCGGATGACGGCGAGCCTGTTTTAATTGCTTGCACAGGTCTTTAACACAATTGCGCAGCACTTTATCAAGAAGCACTGCTTTGTATTCACTTTGCTCTTCTTCGCTCATGTGATCCGGCAACTGTGTTTCTTGCATTTCGGTCAGAAAATCAACACCGGCATAGCTTTGGCTTAATGCAACAAGCGCATGAAATTGTTCAAAGTTGTCTAAAATATTTTGCGCGCTGCCAGGCAGCTCATCCCACGCTTCACGTGATGTCGTCTCTGAGACTTTATACACATTGATCAGCATGTTGAGCAGTTCGTCAGGCACTTTTTCGAATTCAACAACCTGGCGCAGTTCAGGTGAACAATCGTCCAGTGTATATTCTGTGTTTTCAACCTGATCCAGGTCTTGTTTTTCAATCTCAGACATACAAATTCCTAAGCATGTAAAAAGTAAAGGAAGCGAATCCTAATGACATGGCACCAAAAGTCAATATAGATGACTTTTTCCTGTTGGATGTAGAGATACTGACCAAGGTATTTACAATGTGATGTTCAGGCCAAAACTGGCAAGCACAGATGCGGAAGTAAATTGAGAGGTTGTGACCGGTGTTGAGTAATGATAAATCACGCAGCCAACTCTGTGTGCTATAAATGGATAAAGCCAATGCTAAATAAATTCAATAGGATAACCTGATGGACGCAATGCGGATATTGCTGGTGGATGATGTTCAGGTTGAGCGCCTGCAATTGGCAATACGTTTGCAACGACTTGGCCATAGCGTGGAAGCCGTTGGGTCTGGTGTCGAAGCGATTGCGCGCTATCCAGCTTTTGAACCTGATCTGGTACTGATGGATATCAGCATGCCCGATATGGATGGGGTGGAGGTTGTCAGGCAGCTTCGTATTCAGCATACCGAATGGGTGCCGATTATTTTTTTGAGTGGTCATGAAGAACCTGAAATGATTGCAAAAGCCATTGACATGGGGGGGGATGATTACTTGGTGAAGCCAGTCGATAAAACCGTACTGGTCTCGAAACTCAAAGCGATGCAACGTATTGCGAATATGCGGCATCAGTTGAAATCAGCGTCTGAACAACTCAGGCTGGCAAATGAAAAACTGTCTGAACAAGTTAATGAAGACGGGCTGACTAAGATTGCTAATCGCCGGTACCTCGATCAGAAACTGGCCGAATTTATTGCGCTGCATGGCCGAAATAATCAAGCGCTGACCATGATTATGATCGATGTCGATCACTTCAAATCTTATAACGACCACTATGGGCATTTAGAAGGTGATCGCTGTCTGCAGTTAGTTGCGAAAGAGCTTAAAGACAACTTTAGCCGGGCAGGTGAGCTGGTTGCCCGTTATGGCGGTGAAGAGTTTGTTGTTTTATTGAGTCATTGTGAGCAGTCTCGGGCAGTGAAAGAATGCGAACGGCTGAAACAATGTATAGAAAGTTTGGAAATTCCGCATCAGTATTCCCCGACAGCAAAGATAATCACAGTCAGCCAGGGTATGGCTTCCTGGACGCCAACCGGGCTGGAGTCACCTGAATATGTTTATCAAATTGTTGATAAAGTGCTTTATCAGGCAAAAGAGCAAGGCCGAAATTGTTACATTGCCGCTGAATTTACCTGATCATGCAACGGCTAACACATTGACTCTGGTCACCATCTGACCTGATGGCGACGTTTCCGCTTGTCGGATTATTTGACCATGCTAATCTCTCTTCACATCATGCCTGTCGGCATAGTTGCCAGATATTGATAAGAAGAAAGGATAAAAAGTATGGATATGTCTCTTACCCACATTGAAACCCGAGTGATTGGCTGTCTGCTGGAAAAAGAAGTCACAACACCGGATCAGTATCCATTAACCCTGAATGCGCTTACGACTGCCTGCAATCAAAAAAGCAATCGTGACCCTGTCATGTCGCTTGATGAAGCAGTGGTCATGGACACGCTTGAGAGTCTGAAATCAAAGCGTTTAATTCAGGAAATAACAGGGTTTGGCAGCCGTGTGGCTAAATACCAGCACCGATTTTGCAATACTGAATTCAGCACACTGCAGTTCTCTGAACAAGAAAAGGGCATTATCTGTGTGTTGCTGTTGAGAGGTACGCAGACGGCAGGAGAAATTCGCACCCGCACTAATCGCTTATGCCACTTTGCTGATGTGAAGGAAGCTGAGAATGTGCTTACTGCGCTGGCTGAAGGTGGTAAAGGGCCTTTTGTACACAGGTTGCCACGTGAAGCCGGGAAGCGCGATAGCCGCTACATGCACCTGTTTAGTGGTGATGACTTTGTGGGTGTCTCTTCCGATGTCGCAGACAGCGTTGATCATGTGTCGGACAGTTCATGCAGTGATGTTGTAGAAGACAGGCTAGCGCTGCTGGAGAGCGAAGTTGTCGCATTGAGAGAAGAAGTATCAGCACTGAAAGATAAAATCAGAGAGTTATGTGAATAAGCGTGATCCTGCACCAATCTGGTCTGTCTATTTAATACGTACACGCTATAATCGCCTATATTGTGGAGTAACGACGGATGTTTTCCGTCGTTACTCCGAACACCAATCCGGTAAGAAAGGGGCGCGTTTCCTTAAAGGAAAAGGCCCCTTGACACTTGCCTGGTACTCACGGGTTGGGGATAAACGCAATGCGATGCAGCTTGAATATAAAATAAAGCAATTGCCTAAATCGACGAAAGAGGCGCTGGCTGCTGAAAAAATCGCCATTGCTGAGCTATTCCCCGACTACTTTGTTGGTGCGCTCTGATTAAAAGAGCGTGCCGAGATTATTGTCATTGCGTAGAAGTAGGGGATTTTCGTGAAATCATCATGGATTTATCATAGATTGCTGGGCGTCAGCCTGCTGACGGCAACCATTACTGTTCCTTCCTATGCGGCGGGCATTACCGCACATCCGGTACCTGGCCAGCCACTGAGCGAAAATGCACAACGTTTAATCAATTTGTACACGACTTTTATGTTAAAAGACGCAGTGTTGCAAGCATGCACTCGGAGCATGGAACAAACGCGAACGCAGGTTAATCATCAATACATTGAATATTCCCGCCTTGCCTTAGAATATATTCAGGCCGGGCGATTAGTAGTGAAAAAGCAACTACCTAAAGTCGATTTGATTGCCTGGCAATCGAAACTGGCCAATTCGCAAGAATATTATGTAAATGGGTTTAGTGAATTCTCTGATGAACGTGTAACATTGGAATGTCAACAGGTTGCCAATGCGCTTGAAGCGATGAATCAACGCTTTGCAGCATTGCGATACTGAATATTTCATTTTGATTTTTACTGAGAAGCCCAAATATGGCTCTGAAAGCCACCATTTACAAAGCACATATCAATGTCGCCGATCTCGATCGGGGTCGTTATCTCGACGGTTCGCATACGCTGGCCTGCCATCCTTCAGAAACGTTGCAACGCTTAATGCTGCGTTTAGTGGCGTGGGGTTTACATGCCGATGAGGCGTTGGTTTTTACAAAAGGCTTATGTGAAACAGATGAACCCGATCTATGGGTAAAAAACCTGCATGACGGCATTGAGCTTTGGCTCGAACTCGGGTTGCCTGATGAAAAAAGGCTTCGCCGTGCCTCGCAGAAAGCAGATCAAGTTGTGATTTACGCTTATGGTGATAACGCTGCCCCTGTCTGGTGGCAGTCGATGAAATCCAAGGCGGCCCAATTAAAAAATGTATCCGTGGTTTTCATTGAAGATGATGTACTCGAATGCCTGGAAGGCATGGTAGAACGAACCATGCAGCTCCAGCTAACCATCGAAGGTGAGCACTGCTGGCTGTCGAGTGAAACAGCCAACTGTACAATAGTACCGCAGTGGTGGCAGCGCGGAGAATGAACCTGCTGACGAGCAATGAGTGGCACTTCGCCACTCATTGCTTGGCATAAGAACAGGTACGTTCTCACACGTCGATTTCAACTCTTTCCAAGTGATGCTGACTTGTACGTTAGTTGTGCTGGCGGCAGAAAGCCCAATGATATCCGTCTCTTATTGCTGGCTCACAGAAGGCCGCTGGCTCACTGCCTGCAACCAGGCCTGAATGTGCGGTAGGGAACCATCCACGGTTATATGTAATTTTTCCATGAAGTGACACATAACGAATGCCGTAATGTCAGCAATGGAAAATCTCTCTCCGGCAACAAACGCCGACTCAGACAGCCGTTTATCCAGTACAGGCAGAAATGCGATTAACCGCTGACGTGATACCTCTCCCCATGATTCCACACAGGTCTCTCTGTCCTTGTAGACGCCGGTAATATTTCTGAAAGCTTGCAGGGCAACAAACAAGCCCTTCAATTCCACGATTCTTTGCCACATTTCCACTTGCGCTTTTTCCAGCGGGGTATTGCCAAACAAGGAATTTTCGCTGGGATGAGTTTCATCGAAGTACCGGCAAATGGCGACAGACTCGCTAATCGTGGTGCCGTCATCGAGTTCAAGAACAGGTATCAGTCCATTCTGACTCTTAGCATGAAAAGCGTCCGATAAGTTTTCACCGCCGCGAATATCAATTGAAATCCGTTCAACGTCAATGCCCATTTCCGCAAGGAAAATACTGACACGGCGAGCACTTGGCGATGGGGCTAGTTCATAGATTTTCATGGTTTTTCCTTTAACGGAATGATCAGTTAGAATAGAATCTAAGTTATTGAAGTGCTTTACGTCAAGTGTGACAGTACAAAAATAGCACCCTGAGAGATAAGAAGATGGCTAGGACCAAAAATTTTGATAGAGAAGAGAAGCTTATTCAGGCCATGGAGCTTTTTTGGCTGAAAGGCTATGCGGATACATCCGTATCGGATCTGGTTGAGTGTCTGGGAATTAACCGGTTCAGTCTCTACAACACTTATACAGATAAAGCGAGTTTATTCAGTGAAGCATTAGAATATTACCTGAAGAAAGTGTCATTTCCTCCACTTCAAAAACTGCTGCATGAAAATGCAGGGTATGAGGACATTGTGGCTTATCTGAAGCGATTTGCGTCATTGCAGCGCGAGCAGACTTGCGGTTGCTTTCTGCAAAATGCTTTACTGGAACGCGCGCACTGCGATGAGACTGTACTGGCAACGGGCGGAGTCTTGTTTAACACACTAGCCGGGCGGTTTCAGACTGCCATTCAAAACGCGCAGGAACAGGGCGAATGGAGCATGAACACAGATGCGAAGCAATTCAGCCATTTTCTGGTGATGCAAATGCAGGGTATCCGTGTATTGGGGAAAGCCCGTCAGTATGAGCTGGTTGATAACGGCGTCAGTGTGCTGCTTGGTCTGCTGACATTGCAGAATCAGGCAGGTAACAAATACCATTAACCCGCATAGACGTTATCTTCCGGGTATTTCAGTTGTGTTGTCGTCGGTCTTGCAAGCAGATAAGCCAGCGTAAGCGGACCGATACGGCCAGTTATCATCACAACAACCATAATGACCTTTCCCGGTTCCGACAGTGATCCGCTTAATCCTGCGCTTAACCCCGCGGTTGAGAAAGCAGAAATTGTTTCAAACATTACCCGATCAAAGGAAGCCTTCTCAGTCAGCATTAGTAAAAACATGGCAAGTATGAGTATTAAGCCGCTGACAACAATGATCGCCAGGCATTTGAGTACTGTGCTCCAGGCAATTGTTCGTTTAAACAGTACAACATTGTTCTGCTGACGCAGAAAGGTGATCGTTGCCACTATAGCCACGACGAAAGTGGATACTTTGATCCCCCCGCCTGTTGATGTCGACCCGGCGCCAATCAACATCAAGGCCATCATGACCAAAAGTGCTGGTTGCGAAAAGTGCGAGATGTCCACAGAGTTAAAGCCGGCTGTCCTGGCAGTCGCTGACTGGAAGAATGCATTCATCCACTGCAAACCGGTTGGTAAGTGACCCAGTGTGGCGGGATTATTCTTTTCAAGTAGCCAGAACAACATTGTACCGGACAAAAGCAGAGTCGGGGTCGCAACCAGCATGAGTTTAGAATGCAAACGCAGTTTGTGATGTCGTGTTTTTGACCACCTGAACAAGTCAGCAACCACAGTGAAACCCAGGCCACCACAGATAAACAGCAGAGAGACAGTCATCAGAAGCAGGGTATCGTTCTGATACCTTGTCATGCTGTCAGGAAACAGTGAAAAGCCGGCATTGTTAAACGCAGAAATGGCATGAAATACAGCAGTAAAAAGCCCTTCGGACCAACCAAATTCAGGCACCCATCTGATAGCCAGAATGAGGGTTCCTACCGTTTCAGCAACTAACGTAAAAAGTATGATGAGGATGACCAGACGACGAATATTGATCGAGCTTTCTTGTCCTAAAGCGCCTTTAGTGACAGCTTGCTGTTTGAGACTGAGTCGCGCGCCGAACAGGTAAAGCAACACGGCTGACAAGGTCATTTGTCCCAGTCCCCCGATCTGCATCAGAATCATCAGCAGCACTTTTCCACTGTGCGTGAAATGCGTACCGGTATCGACAACGCCTAACCCTGTGACACTGATGGCTGACGTTGCGGTAAACAGCGCATCGACAAAACTTAATCCTGTCTGAGAAAAGAGGGGTAATGTCAGCAATACCGAGGCAGGCAGCAGGATAGAAAGAAAGCTGACAATAATTATTCTAGGTTCAGACCAGGGTGATTGCTTATGCGGTGTTTTAAGGTGAAATATCCCGCCTTTGCCAGCAAAGCCCTTCATATGCGTTTAAACAATTCGCTGAGTTCTGATTCAGGACCAGCGATGATCAGAATATCGCCGATTTCCATTCTGGTGTCTTTCTCAGGCTGAGGGCGAAGTTCTGGTCCTCGTTTTAATGCCAAAAGGTGAGTGTGTTGTCCCTGGCAGCAGGGGTGGGAAGAAAGCGGATGTCCCATCATAGTGGTTAGCACCACAACTTCGGCAATGGCCAGTCCGCTGCCCAGTTCGAGGTAATGGAAAATACGGGTATCAAGCATTATACGGGCAATGCGTTGCCCCATTTCTGTTTCCGGCATAACGACACGGTCTGCGCCAATCTTATGCAGAATTTTTGCGTGATACCTGTCTTTCGCTTTGACCCAAACCAGCTTAACGCCAGATTCTTTCAAAATCAGAGTCGTCAGAATACTGGCGTTAACGTTATCTCCAATCGCCACCATAGCGATATCGTAATCATCCAGTTTGAGCTCAGAAACTGTATCTTCATTAGAGCAATCGGCGACGATAGCTTGAGTGACATGATCAGCGGCTTTACGCACGAGATCTTCATTAATGTCGATAGCCAGAACTTCAGCACCTTGCTGATTGAGTTCATAGCAAAGCGCCATACCAAACCGGCCTAGTCCGATGACTGCGACTTGCTTACTTTCTGCTGCCATGCTGCTGCCCTGCAAATAGTGTGTTCACGGAAACAAAGCATGTATACAAGATAGGCCAGATCTGTGAATCCAGCCGTCTTGTAATCTGAATTTAAAAGAGAAATTGTTGTGAAACCGAATATCCTTCACACGAGTGCATGAAAAAGGGATCGATACCAATCCCTTCCACAAACTGAGTTAGACGGCGTCCAGACCTTGTTGCCAGAAAGCAATTTCCATCCGGGTGGCCGTTCGGAAAATGTTGATGAGTTGCTGGCCTCGAGGACTTGACAGTGGTACTGGCTCAAGCAGGTTGTTCAGGTGCCGGATACTGGTTTGCACATCTTGCTGGAAGCTATCGCCACCATATAACTGAATCCAGCTGGCGTATGGGTTGTCCTGAATACGGGTGTCTGGATCTTGTATCAGCCTTTCGCCAATCATGGCATAGCCGATCGCGCACGGGGCCAGCGCAGTAAATAAATCTGTAAGATCACCGGCCATACCTGTGTCTAATACATACCGTGTGTAGGCCACTGTTCCTACATCTTCAGCTTCGGCTTCCATGTCAGACTCAGTTAACCCCCACTGCTGGCAATAGGTCACATGGTGATGCATTTCACTGCCGATAAGCGCCTGTAAACTGGGCAGAGGACGGCGCATTTCTTCCAGTGTCGTTGCTTTATAAATGGCAAGGGCATAAGCACGGGCATAATGTTTCAGGAACAGGAAGTCCTGTTTCAAATAATGTAAATAGGCCACCGAATCTAACGACCCTTGTGCCAGTTGTGCCACGAAGTGGTGGTGAGTGTATGCTTGCCAGTCATCCTGGCAGGCTTGAATTAAATCTTGATATTTCATCTGTTATTCCATCCCTGTCAATAAGTCCGGGTAAAGGCTGAATCAAAAGGCGGGCACAAAGTCTTTTGCTGCCGGTGCATTGTCGATAATTTTGTGTTTATACATAAACGCGGAGAACTGGTTGTAGCGCTCCTGATCCACGGCAGCAGGGCGGAGAGCAAAGCGAGGTAACGTATCGCGCCAGGCCAGTTTGTTTAACTCGTTATTCAGTGTGTCAGGAGAATAGGAAATGAAAGTTTTCCAGGCTTTATCAGGGTGGTTGATGAGATATTGTGTGGCTTTCTCTATGGCGAGATTAAACTTTTTCAGATCTTCTGCGTTGTACTGGTTTTTATTGGCAACCACCACCAGTTCGTCGTAGGGAGGTACACCATGTTCTTCCGGGAAGAAAGATTTGGCTTTATATCCTTCCAGTGCCAGCTGGTTAGATTCAAAATTGCGTAATCCGCCCCATATAGCGTCAACTTTACCGGAGGCGAGCGATGAGGAAAGTGCCCATCCGACGTTAACGATTTTAACGTCAGTGAAGTTGACGCCTGCTGTTTTCAGCATAGTGCCGACGGTTGCCTCTTCATTACCGGCAATGGCGATACCAATCGTTTTCCCTTTCAAATCAGCCATGGTATTGATCTTGTTATTATCAAGTACCATCAAAGTGTTCAGCGGCGTTGCGATTAACGTTGACGCTCTGATTAGCGGCAGCCCTGCAGCCACATCAATCGTCAGGCTGGTTTGGTAAGATATCGCCAAATCCACTTTTCCTGCTGCGACCAGTTTGGCCGGCATGGAAGGGTCTGCGGGTTCCTGAATCTTAATGTTTAAACCTTGCTCTTCAAACAAACCGTTTTTTTGCGCAATAATGATAGGGCCGTGATTCGGGTTGACAAACCAGTCCAGCATTAAGGTCATTTCTTTTGCCTGAGCCTGGCTGGCAAAACTGGCAATGGCGAGCGCAATTGCACTTCGGGCAGGTAAGTTGGTCATTAATTTTTTCCTTATCTAATGCGAAATTTATTGTGACTGGCCATTCTCTGGCAGCCAGGGGATAGCGCGTTTAAGCAGGTAATCTGTCGCAAAATACAGCGACACAGAGAGCCCGGCTAAAATCAGCAAGGCGGCAAACATTTCATCAATCATCATGCGGGCGTTGGCTTGCAGCATCAGGTAGCCGAGTCCTTCGCTGGCGCCAACCCATTCACCGACAACAGCGCCAATGGGGGCAACCACCACGGCAACCCGTATACCCGATGCCAGGGCAGGCAGAGCCGCCGGCAGCCTGATATGCCACAACATTTGCCATGTTGTGGCATTCATTGTTTTCGCGAGATCTAAGTAGCCCTGAGGTGTGTGTCGCAAGCCGTCGTAACAACAAGTTGTAACCGGAAAGAAAATAATAATGGCTGCCATCACCACTTTGGATGCAATGCCATAGCCCAGCCAGAGCATAAGAATAGGGGCGATAGCAAAAACGGGAATGGCCTGACTGGCGATCAGCAGAGGTAACAGCCAGCGTTTAACCGGATTAAAAAGAAGCATCAATAGCGCGCAGACAAGACCAATGCCAAGCCCGAAAGCTAACCCCAGGATAATTTCGCTGATAGTGACACTGGCATGGCTGAGCAGAACATCATGGCGCTGAATTAATTTGCGAAATACGGCGAGCGGTTCAGGAAGAATAAAGCCGGGAAGCTGAAACAGGCTGACAATACCTTGCCAGAAACCGATCAGAAACACAGAGCTGATTGCCAGACGGCTCAGGGAATGATGAAAAAAGGGGCGGATATTCATCCTTGCTACAGCAGGTTTCTCTGCGAGTTCTTTAGACATAGCGCTCACCCAGACCGGAAAGTTGCTCGATAATGGCCTGTTGTTTTACAGCCAACTCTGCATTGATTGCTCTCGGCGGTGTGCCTTCGGGAACGGACAAGCGCGTTAACCGGCCCGGTTTACCTTGCATTAAAAAGAGGTGATGACCCAGCCTTAGTGCTTCCTGAGGGTCATGGGTAATAAGCAGCACAGTACGCTGAGCCAGCAACTCAGCGGCGAGATCCTGGAGTTTATATCTTGTCACGGCGTCCAGGGCGGAAAACGGCTCATCCATTAGAACCAGTGGCTTGTCCTGAATTAAGGTGCGTACAAGCGCGACGCGTTGTCGCATTCCCCCTGACAGTTGTGATGGACGGGCGTGCAGCTTTTCACCTAACCCGACCTGCTGGAGAAGCTGGATTGCACGCTCCTGCACGGCTTCACTGGCTTTACCTTGTTTGAGCCTGAAACTGAAACAGACATTATCGAGTACATTTAACCAGGGCAGCAGCAGATCCTGTTGCGCCATATAGGCGACGCGATCACTCATACTCCGGGCATCTGATGTGAAGAGTTCGCCCTGCCATGCCACATCTTGAGGTAACAGATCGGCGAGAAGCCGCAGTAGTGTGGTTTTACCGCAGCCACTCCGCCCAAGAATACAATGCCATTCTCCGGCCTGAAGTGTTAAATCCAGCTGACTGAATAAAGGGGCAGTTTGACCTGAAAAAGACAATGTCAGCTGTTTTACCCTGACACCCAGGCAATGAGGCTGAGTGTCAGGTGAGGGCTTCGCTGTATTCATCATTTATTCCTTGACGGATGAAGTGCGTAGAAGTGATGGACTGGCCCATGTCCCTGACCAATGCTGAGCTGATCGGCATGGCACAGTGCTTGGGTTAGGTACTCTTTACCTTTATGGACGGCTTCAGAGAGGGGGCAGCCTTGTGCGAGGTAGGAGGCGATAGCGGCGGATAAAGTGCACCCTGTTCCATGGGTGTTTCGGGTCGCGATGCGCTTGGCTGAGATAGTGACGGTGTCACTGGTTGTGATCAAATAATCGGTACTGAATGAGTCCTGTTCCCAGTGTCCGCCTTTCAGCAATACAGCATTGCTGCTGATGGTTTTGAGCTGCTCGATAAGCAGTTCTTTATCGGTATGCTGCAGGGCTGATGTGTTGATATGCTGGCCTGTTGAGCGGGTGAGTGTGACGGCTTCTGGGAGGTTGGGGGTTATCAGAGTGGCTAAAGGTATCAGTTCATTTTTCAGTGTGCTGATAGCGTCTTCTTCCAGTAAAAGATCCCCGCTGGTGGCCACCATGACAGGATCCAGCACGATAAATTCAGGCTGGTACTGGCGAAGTTTGTTTGCGACTGCCCGAATGATGCCAGCATCGCTCAGCATACCTATTTTGACGGCCCGGATGTCGAGATCACTGAAAACGGCATCTAATTGCTGTTCAACGAACGCTGGACTGACAGGAAAGATGCCGGATACACCCAGTGTATTTTGCGCCGTCAGCGCAGTAATGACGGAACAGGCATAGCCACCTGTTGCTGAAATCGCTTTAATGTCTGCCTGAATGCCCGCTCCGCCACCGCTGTCTGAACCGGCAATGGTCAGTGTAATTGGGGTACGTGCAGGATTATCTGACTGAGAAAGTTTGGTTATTGTGGACGTGTTCATCGGCATCCCTTGCTATCAAAATCTTCGCTTGATTACGCAGGGGTGACGAACAGTCGCCGGATTTCACTTCGCGAGCATCCTGGTCAGGATGAGAAGGTGACAGGCAATTCTGCTAGTTCCCTACGCCAGTATTAACTGGATCAGGTTCAACGGGTCCCACAGTGTGGTCTCAGCCTTACGGCTCCCCGACTAACGTATCTCTAAATCTGATGCGATGTGCTGAAGCTATACATTTAAGCACTTTTTCGCGCTGGTCATTCTAACCTTGTTGTTTCTCAGAAAGCAAAAGAATTACACCAATTTGATGACAAGCGAGTTGACCGATGCAAACTCAGCTAAGATTTCGTTGTAGATTATGTATATTGAAATCAGCTATAAAGGAGCAAAGCCAGTGAAAAAGCACCATCAAATCAACTATGTTGAATTTCCAGCCAGTCATATACCCAATACAAAGGCATTTTTTGAGCGCGTTTTTGGCTGGTCATTCATGGATTATGGTGATGAATACGCCGCATTTTCAGAACAGGGGCTGGATGGGGGATTTTATGCCGCGCCATTGTCTTCTCAGGTTGAGAAAGGTGCCGCGCTGATTGTTATTTACAGCGATAATTTAGAAGCCACCGAACAGGCTGTGATCGCTGCGGGTGGGGTGATTGTGAAACCTGTTTTTTCTTTTCCGGGCGGCAGGCGTTTTCACTTCACTGAACCAAGCGGTAATGAACTGGCGGTATGGTCAGAATAAGATTAGAGCCAGATCGTCAGCATTAAAATGAAACAGAGCTCCCGAAGGAGCTCTGTGTGTCGGTTGTATGGCCTTAGTTAACCGTTGTTACCCGGCTGGTTCGCTGACCTGAAACGGTTCTCAGCTGGACACCTGCCGCGACAGCGGGTGGGTTGAGATGGTCGTACGACTGCCAGCTCGTGCCTTGATCTGTAGAGTACTCAATAGTCAGACCCGGGAAAGTCGAATTAGCTTGAAGTACACCATTCTCAATAACACCGCCTGGAACCGGCAGGTTAAACGCGATACCAGCTTGCTCCAGTTTAGGCAGTACTTTCTGACCCAGCAGGTTGGCGAAATGGTTGTAATCGGCGTTGCGTCCGGTTTCATCCAGTGCAATGCCTGCGTTGTCATTAGCTTCCCATGTCGCAGTGTGCCATGCGCGTTCAGCCAAACCCAGCACGCGAGGGAAGATCATTCCTTCAAACTGGTCTTCGGTACGGACTGTTTCGGCCCAGAGCGATCCCTGAAGGCCCAGAACATTCTCAGGCTTGAGCAGCTTTTTCACACCCGCAGAAGCAACCACTTCTGCTTTGGTGATTGGTGCACCGGCGCGAGTGAAGTCAGCATTGGCGAAGACGTCGTCAGGCATGAAACCAAAGGTTTTACGAGTGTCGGTAAAACGTGGTGCCCAGTAGTAGCCGCGCTCGTTTGGATCGGGCTCATACGGGTGGTCAAAGTACAGGTGTGTTGCATGGTTATAGACGACCTTATAGTCGTTATTGGCCAGATTATATGCGCGATCCGCGACACCCCATTCCCAGATATTCTGCCATGCGTTACCCCAAAGCTGGTTGTTTGCCATTTGTGAGCGAGGGTAAACCTGACCATCGTGCATCAGCCCGTCTTCCCAGCCAGCCATATCCAGACCATAGTTGGCAGTTATCACAGAAATACGTTCGACAAAGTAACGGCTCAGATCCGATACGCTGTTGACTCCATCAGTATTATTGGCAATGAAATCCTGACAGGCCGGGGAGTTAATCCATGCTCCTGCAATCTCGTCACCGCCGAAGTGGAACGTTTTGAGTGGCTGAACTCCCTGATGCAGGCTGACGAGGCCGCTAACCACTGCATCAACAAAGTTATAAGACGATTCCATACACACATTGATGGCGTTGTCTGTGAACATCTGAACCGACAGATACTGAGTGGTATCGTTAAAGTCGGTCAGGAGGTATTTGTTCGCTTCTGCCATGTTCCCCTGAGCCGCGTAGTGATCATAGCGGGCTTCCATCGCCTTGATTGCGGCGTGTGCATGGCCGGGAATGTCGATCTCAGGCACGACTTCAATATTCAGGGCTGCGGCATGACTAAGAATGTCCTGATAGTCCGTGGCAGTGTAATAGCCGTTGGATTCAGGTGAACCATCCGGACCGGCACCCAGGAAAGGTAAAATACAGGCTTTCTCTTCCGGATCATGGCAGCGTGTTGCGCCAACATCTGTCAGTTCAGGCAGGCCAGCAATTTCTATGCGCCAGCCTTCGTCGTCAGCCAGACGCAGATGGAGTTTGTTCAGTTTGAATGCGGCCATTTGATCGAGCAACTGGATAATCGCATCTTTAGTACGGAAATTTCGGACGGCATCAACGGAAAAACCACGGTAAGCAAAACGAGGCGCATCAGTAATCTGCACCTCAGGGACTTTATTACCGTCGACTAACTGCAATAAAGACTGGGAAGCATACAATGCACCTGCTGTATCCGCCGCCCCTATGGTGATGATCTCGTTCGCGGCGTCGACGTTAAGGCTGTAAGCCTCTTCCCATTTTTGCACGCCATTGATGTTGATCTGGCTCCAGCCCATATTGATACGTTTTTGCGTCGTGGGCGACCAGGGTACTGCAGTTACACCTAACTGACTGGCCAGGAACATGGCCTGATCTTCATATCCATTGCCGTAGACGATAACCCAGGTCGAATCCAGTGTGACATCACCGATGCCAAGCGTCAGTTCGGCTGGAGTAGGAATAACGCCGCTGGCATTGTTGATGACATTGAGATCAGCATTACGCTGGTATCTGTCTTGTGCGGTAAAAGGATCGTAAAAGTCGGTTATGGCAGCACTTCCATAACGTTTCCATTGCTGTGGCGTTGAAAAATCAGCCACGAATGGGAGTTCTTCTGATGGCTTGGTGGGTACCAGACCATTAACACGGTTACTGGTGCTGGTGATCAGTGATGTGATGTTCTGTCCCTGATCTTCAGACACAAAATACCAGTTCGGCATAACGTCAGTTTTTGCTACCTGCCAGTTTGCAGCGTCAAACTCAATGGCAAGCGATTGTCCAGGCGCCAGAGGCACAAAGTTTGCGGTTGGCTCGATCTTAAACATATCACCATTGACATGGCTGATTTTCACCTGGTCGGTTAAGACACTTTCAACCATACGGATATGGCTGAAGTAAATTGACCAACCTGTCGCTGGTAATGTTTTACTGCTCTGGTTTGTGAAATCGATTTTAGCGCGGAAAGTGACCCAGTCATCCTGAGTGTTATCCAAAACGGTGTAAGTCACATCCAATCCCTGGCCAAGCTGGTCCAGGTCTGCAGCAGGAATAGCCATCGCAGGTGCAGCAAATACAGCTGACAATGCAAGTGCTAATACTGACGTTTTTATCATCTTAGGTTCCTTTTTTTGATGAGCGAAATAAACAATTTCTAGCCTAACCATAAGATCTGACAGATAAAAATATCAATAGTGGTTAATTCAAAAAAAGATAGTAAAACTGGCAGCAATGCCTAATAAAGCATACTTTTTGTACATAAATTAAACAGCCATTCGTGATGGAGATTTTATTTCAAGCGGAGCGGGAGCTATTGACTGTTTCGGCAGGGCATTTCTGGCAGTTGAAATATCAGTGTGATGAGTGGTTATTGCGCGCCATAAAATATTACTCGCTTGTATCAAACTGATAAGAGATTCATTCAACAGAGTAATCATGCTGGCACATAAAATGGTACAAACTTTCGGCAAAATCATCATGATATTCGGAGATATATAACGACTCTGACGTTTGGCGAAATGTATTAGACAGCCATTTCACTATGGTTTCACTATGGTACTAGCAAGATGCGGTTAATAAAAGCGACAACTTACAGGTAACATTTAAATCCATTCAGGTAACAAATCAATCGCCTTGTAAAAATGGCAGCCAGCTATCAGTTTCGCGATTAGAAGTGGATTTCCGCTCATCTGTAGAAGATACTCTCCCGGCAACAACCTGATACGACAAAGGATAATAAAATGACAAGAGCAGCAGTACTTTTATGCTCATTACTGGCCCTGGCTGGCTGTGATGAAGAAACAATTGAAAATTTGGTAGAGGGCAAGGTCGAAGTCTTTACGATTCATAGTGCCAGCACGACCAACCTGACCGGTGTACCTGATGGTTACCACACATGGGCAGAACTGCAAGATCTCAATGTAGATTTACCTGCGAATGCACCTTTTGGCACTCGTGATGATCTGGTCAATGCTGTTGGATCTGTGACTGATTCAGGCTGCGCAAAAATTCCGGAAACATCGGGAGTTTGCTTTAAAGAAGGCGATACATCCAGTTGCCTTCCCACTGAGCTTACAGAGATTGGCCTGAAAACATATAAAATTGATTTAAGCAGTATTGAAGATGCAATCAATGCCGGTTTCTACCCAACAGCAGTGCAGTATCTTGATCAATTTGGTCTGAACTCGAATTTGAGCATTGAAGATGCAGAATGCTCAGCAATTGAATAAACCCAATTGCGGATAATGAACACGAAGGCCAGACACGACGTCTGGCCTTTTTGTACCAGTTTGCTTTGAAAGTACACACTGTAAACGCTTGATGTTTAAATCTCGAATCGTTATCCACAAAAGCTGTGCATAACTCTGTGGGAAATGGCCGGACCCCAGAACCTGTATCGTCTTGGACAATGTCAAGCATTCAATGTGGTTTTTTTGTGGTAATTTTTTGTCCTGAATATGAGTAAAGGGCTGCAAGTAACCTATTGTATTTAAAGGTAATAATTGTTTAAAAAGGAAAGAGGTTACAAGTAAGGTTTAGCTTTCTGGCCCGGACTGCGGCTGAAATTTTAAGAGTTGAGAATGGCTTACTTTTAAAGTCACAGTGTTGAAATGCTTTCCGGAGAGTTCAGGGTGACGCTCGTAGAAAAAGTGACGGTCTCTTTCTATTGCATAGCTATGCGTAAGATAACCCCTTCCGTTGGGATAATCAGTGTTCCAGAGTGAACTTCTGGACACTTTACTGCTGGCAATAAACTCACCCAGGTAAGTGACTTCACCTGGCTGGATAGAAAACGTTAAGTCCAGTCGTTTATCGGTTTGGGTATGGATAGTTTTTCGGCCGTCAGTGCCAATAAAGGTAATTGTATGTAGCAGATAGTTTCCTGACGGCAGGGGGATAGAAAATAAAGAGCTTGTCGTCGTGGGGCTGCGAAAATCACTGGAATCATTGTTGTTAGAAACAGTGATATCTTGCTCTGTGTCGGCTCGACTAAAATACAGTGTTGTTTTTAAGTTTTCACCTGTAGACGGCCAGATAGTTGATGCGCCAATGCTACCCATTAAGAAACCGGTATCCGGCAATTCGCTAGATTGTAAGTTTTCAGGAATAGATACCAGTACGCCCTTGCTACATCCAGCCAGGGACAAACCGATCAGACTGTAAACCAAAGGCTTCATGCTTTATTCCTTCCTATTAATCGTTAACAGTTGATAAATATCTAAAAACTAGCCTATACGCAGATGCAGATAAACTGAGCCACAAAGCACATTTATGCCACACAACGCACAAAATCTCATGGATTAACGTTAAAAAGTCAGGTGAATAATAAAACTTTGAGCATTAGCTCAAAGTTTTACTGAATATTCACTGAAGAGGGAAAGGCACCAGAGCAGGCCAACCCGTTATACTATTTGGCAGCGATAACGTTTTTGAACTTGCTTGCTTTACTGAAGAGATAGTCAACATCTGGCGGAAAGTCTTTATTAGACTTTGCATGGTTCATCATGTCGAAGACAGTGAACTCAGTGAGTATCGCAAACTGATAGGAAGTGAAGTTGCCGTTTGCCTGTAACGTTGGGTCGAAATACAGATCCCCTGAGCGAATGATCGCATGATCAACGATTGGATCTTCACAGCGAAATCCAAGCACGTAGCGCTCTCCCTTACCATAAATGACATTCATGTAAGAGTTATAAAAACATTCGTTTTCTTGGGTTGTGCAAGTTTCTAATAACTCTGAGGTCATTGCTGAAACCGTCACGATTCTGATCCCTTCCGGGCGGAAGCCTAAGTCAGACAGTTGTTGTTGAATCGATTCAATGGAGAGATTGGACACTTTACTTTCCGAATAACTGATAATCCGGCGCATTATATCTTCCTCGTTTCTTCAGGTCACTGTCTTCGATTCGGATTGTCTTTAATGCATGATTCGGCTTGATCTGATCCGTGCTGCTATGGGCTTAGCGGAAGCAAAATTTCCGGATTTTATAGTTTAAATGAGATTTGTTTTCAACTAAGATGTGTGACCAGTCACTCAGCTTAATGCGTAATTGACTAGTTATGGGAAGTTGGCTCAATGGCTTGCTTTTTGAACAGATACTTAAGGTAACTGCTCCAAGATGAACATGATGAAATCCAGTCTGGCCGTGATTGCACTCGGCCTGAGCATAAATGCGGGGGCCAGTACACTCGATGCGGCCCGCAATATTGAGAGCAAAATCAATCAGTCTGCCGAACAAAGCCAGAATAAGATTGATAAAAGTGCAGATGCAACGCTTTCAATGAAGGCTGAAATTGAAGCCCTTCAGGAAGAAGTGAAAAACCTCCTTGTCTATCGGGATCATCTGGCTCGCTTGGTTGATAGTCAGGAATCAGAAAAAAGCAGCTTAAGTGAACAGATTTCAGGCATTAAAGAAACTCGCCAGGGTGTAGTGCCATTGATGTATAAGATGATAGATGGTCTGAAATCTGTGGTTGAAGATGACAAACCTATCAAACGTGATCAACGGTTGGCACGGATTGCCAAACTGGAGTTCATGATGGCTCAGGCCGATATCAGTGATGCCGAAAAGTATCGTCGTATTTTGGAGGCTTACCAGATTGAAATGGACTACGGTACTAAGCTCGGTGTCTATCAGGGTAAATTGGCCCTGAGTACCACGGAAAATATTGAAGCCGATCTGCTGTATCTCGGGCGTGTGGCTTTTGTGGCGCGTAGCCTCGACGGTCAGCGCTACTGGGCCTGGAATGACGGTGCTCATCAATGGCAATCATTAGAGCCTCAGGCTGGTACTGAGTTGGATAAAGCCTTTGCAATGGCGTCGAAACAAATCGCTCCCGGTCTGATCTCTCTTCCTGTATCTGTCAATCTGGAGGCTAACTGATATGAAACTTAAAACGTTAGCACTCGCGCTTACCCTGTTTTCAGTGTCGACTTCCGTACTGGCTGTTGATGGCCTGGTGGAAAAGACCCGGCAGGAACAAAAATCCGAGCAAGCCCACAATCAAACCCGCGAAGCTGGGTTTAAGCAAACAGAAGCAGAAATACGTGCACAAAAAGATGCGCTGTTGGCAACGCGTGAATCGCTGAATACAGAGATTGATAACCTGAGCAGCACTTTTAGTACAAATGAAAAATCGCTGGCTCAACTGGAAGAAGAGTTAAGGCTTGAGTCTGGCAGTTTGGGCGAATTGTTTGGCGTGGTTCGCCAGACGGCCAAAGACTTGCAAGCGGAGCTGGAAACGTCAGTCACCAGCGCTGATCGTCATCAGTATACCGCTGTTGTAAACGATATCGTTGACGCTAAGGCACTGCCTTCGCTTAAGCAGCTGAACGGGCTGTGGCAGGGAATGAACGAGCAAATCTTGGCCAGCTCGGAAATGCGCAAAGTCTCTGTCTCTTATATCAATGGAGAAGGGTATCAATCCACTGTGGATGCTTACCGTCTTGGCAGCATTGGTTTGATTGGTGAACAGGGTTATCTGGCCTGGAATGGCATTCGCCAAGTGGCGACACCGTATTTGAAGCAGCCAGAAAATGGCCCGGTAGCCAGTCAGATAGCGTCGTTACAGCAAGCAGGTTTGCAAATGGCTGTTGTTGACCCGTCTCGCGGCAAAATGCTGGAGCAGTTGGCGCATGCCCCCTCCCTGACAGAACGCCTCTCCCAGGGCGGGGTGGTGGGTAAAATTATTCTTGGACTGTTGGCGATCGGCATCATCATCGCTCTGTACCGTGGCTGCAAGTTGATCTGGATCCGCCAGCAAATTAATGCCCAGCTGAAGAAACCAGAAAACCCGGGCAACAATCCACTTGGTCGTGTTCTGAGTGTTTACGACACCGATCAAAAACGCTCTGTTGAAGCCTTGGAATTGCGACTACTGGAAACCATTGTCGATGAACAGCAGGGGCTGGAACGTGGTTTATCCATGCTGAAACTTCTCGCGGCGCTGGCACCTATGCTGGGCCTGCTAGGAACAGTCACCGGTATGATTGAAACCTTCCAGGTGATTACTCAGTTTGGTAATGGCGATCCTAAAGTGATGGCGGGAGGGATATCCATGGCACTGGTGACAACCGTATTGGGCCTGGTATCAGCAATGCCTTTACTGCTTGCACATAATCTGCTGAGTGCGCAGGCAGATGCGATCCGAAGCATTCTTGAGAAGCAGGGGATCAGTCTTGTCGCAGCAGAAGCTGAGAAAACAGGAAGCACTGCGTAATGGATGTGACACTGTTCAGTAGCGAATTTGCCGAAACCTGGTGGATCTCCCTGCAGCAGTTCATGCAACAGGGAGGACAAATACTGTGGTGGCTTGCCGTTGTGGTGTTGTTCTCCTGGTTGCTGGTCGCTGAGCGTCTGCTGTATCTGGTGTTCACTTATCCCAAGCAAAAGCAGCGGTGGCTGGCAATGTGGTACGCCAGAGAAGATCAAACCTCCTGGTATGCTCATGCCATACGATCCGGCTGGCTCAGTGAAGCGCATCTTGCCTTATCTCAGAATCTGAATGTGATTAAAGTCCTGGTGGCTATTTGTCCGATGCTGGGACTGCTGGGAACAGTGACCGGAATGATCTCAGTATTTGATGTCATGGCCAACCAGGGCAGCAGCCAGCCAAAACTGATGGCTTCGGGTATCTCGCTCGCTACATTGCCAACAATGGCGGGTATGGTTGCCGCACTGGCAGGCATGTTTATTCATGCCCGTCTTGCAAAAGCGTGCAAGATGCGAGAGCAAAAACTAGAAAAATTGATGAGGAGTCAACGATGAGGTTAAGTCGCCCATCCGTCGCTCGGGAAGAAGCCCAGATTGATCTGACTTCTATGCTGGATATCGTGTTTATCATGTTGATTTTTTTCATCGTGACCAGCTCTTTTGTTCGTGAGTCCGGCGTTGAAGTGAATCGTCCCCAAGCCAGCAATGTGGTCAGTCAGAAAGATGCAGGCATCTTTGTGGCGATTACTTCGGCAAACGATGTGTATATCGATAAGCGTGTTGTGGATGTTGAACGCGTACAGGCAACACTGGAAACCTTGCTGCTCGATCAGCCTGATGCCTCTCTGGTTATTCAGGCTGATGAGCACGCCTACAGTGGTACTGTGGTAAAAGTCATGGATGCAGCCAAAGGCGCCGGAGTCAAAAATATTGCCTTGGCGGCGGAGAAGCGCTGATGTTCAGGCTCATAGTAGCTGCTCCGTTAGCACTGCTGATTACGGGTGGCTTGTTTACTTTTATGGCCTGGATGGTTGATGACGGTAACAGTCAGTTGCCGGAAGCAAAAGAATCGCTGGCGTTTAACATGGTGATGGTTGAGCAGGAGCGTGAAGCGCAGCGTCGGCAACGCACAGTACCTGAGAAACCGGAAACACCTGAGCCGCCACCGCAGGCCATACCGAAAAGTGCCCAGGCAAGCGCCGTGACGCCTTTGGTTTCACCTACTATGCCATCAATTGCTATGGATGCTTCCGTGAAAGGCCTGGCAATCAGCTTGCCGGCCGTTTCAGATGTGGGACGGGATCAGCAGGCCATGCCGCTCTATCGCGTTGAGCCCAAATATCCTGCCCGGGCTTTAAAAAGAAGCATTGAAGGGTATGTGGTGCTGTCGTTTACGATTGACCCGCAAGGCAGGCCAACAGATATCAAGATTGTTGACGCGCAGCCTAATCGTGTATTTGACCGTGAAGCGATACGTGCTTTAAAGAATTGGAAATACCAACCAAAGATTGAAGGTGGTAAAGCGCTATCCCAGCATGGTCAGCAAGTAAAAGTGGAATTTAATCTGAGTAAGTGATGAAAACATTAGCTTTTATAGTGGCGATCTTGTTTGCGCCTGTCGCGCTGTCGGCACAACTGTCTCAGTATACCGCCGGCAAAGTGCAGCAGGCACAGAAGCTTCAATTGGAAGACAAGGTCAGTGCAGCCATTGTCTTGCTCAGGGAGATGGATATTTCCCGTGCCTATGATAAAGCGTTTGTTAACCGTATGCTGGGTGTGTATTACTGGCAGGACGGCAAGCCGGCTTTATCTATTCAGCGGTTGGCTCAGGCCATTGAAAGCGGGCAGCTTGATGACGAGTATCTGAGATCCACACAACGTATGCTGGCCGATATATTGTTATCCCAGGCGCAATATCAAAAAGCACTCAACTATTACTATCAACTCAGTAAGTCGATTCCCGCAACTGAAAAAGCCGATGAGCTCTGGCTGAGAATCGCCCAGGCCAATTATCAGCTTGAAGAATGGCGTTCGGTGCTGTCAGCTATTCAGCAGTATGAGCGTGTTCATAAACAAAAAGAAGTGCAACCCTTATCACTAAAGTTGGGTGCTCAGTTACAGCTCCAGCAGTATAAGTCAGCGCTCCCAACCTTAAATAGCCTTATTACACTGGAGCCGCAAAAAGTCGTGTGGTGGCGACAACTGGCGGGCATTGAAATGCGGTTGGAGAGAAGAAAACAGGCGATTGAAACGTTAGCGTTGGCAAAACGCCAGGGAGTCGCCTTATCTCAGCAGGATCTGAAAACTCTGGGCCAGCTTTACGCCCAGGAGGGGATTCCTGAGAAAGCTGCTCGCATTTTTGCTTCATTGGAAAACAGCGACAGTAATCTTGATTTATTGATTTCTCAGGCAACCTACTGGCAAATGGCGAAAGAGTGGGAGCAGGCGATAGAAACGTGGCGAAAAGTCGTTGAGTTAGATGCGCAGTATCGCTGGCAGCTTTCGACGCTTTTATTACAGGAAGGCCACTATCAACTTGCGCTCAATGAACTGGATAAATTACAGATCAAAGGTAAGCAAGCGGATATTGAGCTGGCTAAAGTGCGCGCCTATTACAAATTACAAAACCTTGAACAGGCGATTGTGCATGCGAAGAAAGCAGATAATTTACAATCGTCAAAGGCTTCACAAAGCTGGATTAAGTATCTGAATCAATTGCGTGATATGGAAAGTTAAGTTCAAGCAATGACCGCAGAGATGAAACGGCGCATTGCGTCGTTTTTTGTTGCTGAGCATCTGAAATTCAGTCCAACTCAAATGTGTGTACTTGCATATTAATACAAAGTCATTAAAGTGGGCTCGCACGAAATAAACCGTTTTTTATGTCGCATAATTTAATGAGAAGATGCTGAATTTTCTGAAATACGTATTGCTGAGTAATTTACTGGCAGCTGGTGCGGTATGGGTTGGCCATAAATTTTTCGAGCAGCCATTCAGTGTTAGTGGTGATGTTCTGTTTTATATGTTCGCACTTCAATGGGCACTGGCTGGCATTGTCTGGAATGGTGGCAAAGAGAGCCAATCTTTTGATGGTGATCGAGCTGCTATCAAAGCGGCATCAATGTTGTCGGATCATGAGATAGAAGCAGGTAAGCAAAGAGACATTAAAGCAAACTACCATTTTGGCTTTACCTTCTTTTTATCGGGACTATTTCCTTTATTTGCCTGCATTTTATTATCGGTATTTAACTGAGAAGCTACCCGCTTCGCAGCGGGCAGCTAAAGCGCTGGGGGATAAATTATGCGGAATACGGCAGGTAACCGGTAAAGCCACAGATTTTCCAGCCTGTATTTGTGCGTTTAAGGTAGTAGAGTGACTGCCATAGCAGTTCATCAGCACCGCCATCAGCACGCTGGATACTGCCGCAAAATTGTTTACGGGCAATCGCTCGTCCATTCTCTATGGTAATTTCATTCAAGCTGGTTGCAGCATGAACCGCCAGCTCTAACGGTTCGCTGTACACAGTTTCCTGCGCGAGCATTGCCTGACGCAGCCACTCTTCCTGGTAGTCTGCCAGAGAGGAAAAAGCGAAAGTCCACGCTGCCGGGTTATCTGACTTGTTGGCATTGATGGCATAAAACTCATCTTCAATGAAGTCTTCGGCCACTTGTGACCAGTCTGCCTCGCAGTAAGCTTTGATGTCACGCGTGACAAGCATATCCCAGATAGCAGCGCGATCCCTGTCAGTGTCAGTAAACGGGTTGGATTTAATCATAGTGACTCTCCCTAAAAATCAGTCCCAATATGGGATGCCATTCATACGTGAATAGCCAAACAAACTGACGAACATCAAACTGGAAATAGCACGTGAATTAAACTGATAGAGTTTAAGGTTGGGATCTTGGACAACAAAAAGCCCCTGATATTAAGGGAATATACGAAATAGGCATGTGTCAATGTAAGCAGGGGGTACTGTCCGCATTGCGGCCTTGTCACTGTCTGGCGTTGGCTTCTGAAAGGAAAAACGGCGGTCTTGTGCCTTACCGCTCAAACTGAGTGAAAGTTTGAGCGTTAAGGCATGAGATATCGATCAGAAATACAGCCGAACGACTGATTCTGCTACGCAGCCAGGGCGGCGGCATCCTTCGATTTCTACGGAAATTTCCTGCACAATTTCCAATCCACGTTTTACAGGCGTGACAGACTGGATTTTTGTACGGGCTCGCACCCGGCTACCTTCTTTAACCGGGTAGGGGAAACGTACCTGATTTAAACCGTAGTTAACGGTCATTTTTGCGGTAGGAAATTTCTGGTTGTTGGGATCGACGCTATCTGTCAGCACAGAGAGCAGCGACAGCGTAAGAAATCCGTGCGCAATTGTTGTTTTAAAAGGTGACTCAAGCTCAGCGCGTTCCGGATCCGTGTGGATCCACTGATGATCATCCGTGACATCGGCAAATCGGTTAATACGATCCTGATCGACAATCAGCCAGTTACCCACGTGAATCTCTTCACCCAGCGATGCGAGCAGTTCTTCCATTAGTTTGGCGGCTTCAGGATGGATCTCGATAGCTGCCGTTTTCTGTACAGATTCGCCATTTGAGGCAATATTCTCAGCTTTAGCCCAACCTGTGACATGTGCCTTGTTCAGGAATTCAATCCAATAGTCACGAATTGACGGCGACAGCCAGTCTTTCAGCTCAAATGGGTGCTTGGCCAAGATTTCACTTTTCTGTTTGAGAAAGTCGACCACTTTCATGCTTACCAACCTTTATCGTTTTTTCTTAGTATGATTGAGGCGGCATATTGAATCCTGGCTTAGCAGCAGCAGGATTAAAATGTGCCCTTGATCCCAAATAACTCATCGGATGAGTGCTCATTATTATAAATCAAATTGATGCCGTCACTGTAAAGTGTGCGTCAAATCATACTTTACCATCAAAGTGTGATATTGGTCACCTTGTTGCGATGTGAAGATACGTCTTGAGTACAGCTAACTTCATGGCTACAGCTTCTGGTGTCGATTGCTCAGTGACAGTTAATCTGGCTGATGGTAACAGCCCTTTCGTCATACCTGTGATTATAGATTGTCGCAGGAAAAAGAAGTGAATAGTGTGCGATTGATACCTGTTTTTAACTTCTTAGATTATACCTACCCTATTACCTGCTTGTGCAGGGGAGAGGGTGTCAGGTGGGATTGTGTGCTGTCGAACCTGGTTGTGGTGCTGTATTTTCGTCTTAGGCATTCGGGGTGCATGTGCAGCCCCTGGTGATGAAATTGTTTTTGCGCTGGATAAATTTGTGAATCAAGCCGTGACAAGCTCAATCCCTGGCGCGTCACTGGCTGTACTCGTCAATGGTGAGATCCGCTTATTACGTGGTTACGGTGTCACGAAGGTGGGGGGCGCTAAAAAAATAGATTCTGCCACTGTGTTTCCTCTGGCATCCATTTCTAAAACTTTTGCTTCAGCCGCAACGGCGCTGCTGGTTGACCGTGGTTTGATTGAATGGGATACACATGTTATCCCGTATCTTGAAGATGTTAAATTCAGCGATCCGGATTTAGGTAAAGTCGTCACGTTGCGAAATGTCTTGTCGCATACCACAGGTCTGGTGCCTCAGGCGTACTCTGATCTGCTTGAAAATGATGTGAGTTATCAGCGGATTCTTTCGATATTAAACCGGGTAAAGTTTGTTTGCGATCCCGGTGAATGTTACGGCTACCAGAACATTGTTTATAACCTGAGTGCTGACATGATTTCACTGGCATCTGGCATGGAATACAGCCAGTTTGTGACAGAGCATATTTTTATTCCGCTTCATATGCACAGTGCAACCTTTGGCCTGGAGCGCTTTCTGAATGCCGATGACAGGGTTGTCCCGCATGTCAGAACCAAGTCAGGCTATGCGGCAGTTAAACCTGCTCCTTACTATTATGGCGTACCAGCGGCGGCTGGTGTCAATGCCAGCGCACAGGATCTTGCGCAGTGGATGCTGGCTCAGTTTGGCCAATATCCTGAAGTCCTCAGTGAAGACAACCTAACTTTGTTACATAAGCCATTGATAAGGGCTAATCAGTATCGGTACCGGGCGAAGCTGAGTAATGTGTATTACGGTTTAGGGTGGCGAACATTTGACTATCAGGGGATTACCGGCTTTGTTCATCACGGTGGCTGGGTCAAAGGGATAAGAACAGAAATGGTTTTTAACCCGATCACTCAGACAGGCATGGTTTTTTTGACCAATTGCGAAACAGACGTGGCAAGAGAAGTCGTATTAGAATTCCTGGATTTGTATAAACAGTATATTGACCCCGGTGTTTCTGGCGGTGAAGTAGCAACGTCAGGAAATTAAAGCGCTTTTTTGAAATCTGATGACTAAAATTTATCTTGGCAATCTCTTGTATTTTTAACTGTCAGGCGTACACTTCGCTTGAAATTTGCCGGTAATTACTGATTAACCAAGGAGCATATAATGGCAAAGAAAAAGTGCTGCCAGCACACAGAGCAGGCCACAAATACTGGTTTTGAAACTGATCATGGTCGCGGAACAATCATGGACAATGCCCTTAAAGCCGTCGTCACCAGTAAAGTTTTCCGCAGCAGAGTTGAAAAAGCCCGAAAAGGCAAAGGCAGTTTTCAGCGCAAAGCAAAACACGGCGGGCGAGAGTCCTGGCCAATCGCTGCTTAGTGTAAGCATGATTGCCCAGGGCTCTTTTTTTGGTAATTTTTTATTTTCTGACTTAAAGGTCAGAAAATAATTGTCAGGTATAGTCTTGCAATTTACTATCTCTGACTCATTGATTGGAATGGAGTCTGGTAATGAAAAAGCTTTGGTTCGTGTTATTTTCTCTGTGTCTGTTTAACCTGCCTCAGGCTACTGCACAGGAAAAAGTGCTGGTTTTTGCTGCGTCTTCGCTCACCAATGCGTTGAATGAATTGGCGGAAAGTTATGAGCATGCCAGTGGCAATGAGGTTGTACTCTCGTTTGCCTCGTCGTCAACGCTTGCCCGCCAGTTAGCTCAAGGTGCACCAGCAGATTTGTATTTATCAGCAAATACAAAATGGATGGATTATGCGGCAGAGCAGAAAGTGATCAATAGCGAATCACGCAAAGATTTACTACATAATCGATTAGTCTTGGTTACGCATAAATCTGAATCGGTGAATTCAGTACCGCTAAATGCCTCGTGGGACATCACGAAGACATTGAATGGCAGCCGACTGGTTGTTGGCGATCCGAATCATGTACCGGCAGGCATTTATGCCAAAGAGGCCCTGGAGTCTCTGGGGCTCTGGCAGCGGGCAGAACCTTTGCTGGCGAGAGCAAACAATGTTCGTGCTGCGCTTTTGTTGGTGGAAAGACAGGAAGCGAAGTTTGGTATTGTTTACCAGACAGATGCTCAGGTAGCACAAGACGTCAAAATTGTTGCCCAGTTCCCTGAGCGAAGCCATCAGCCCATCACCTATCCGGTTGCGCTAACCCGGCAGGCCCCATCGAAAGCGGCACAGGGATTTTATGATTACCTGCAGTCGTCTGATGCAACCGAAGTGTTCGAACGCTACGGCTTTTCAGTCAATTAACCAACGGGAAGTGTGTCATTCTGAATTTTCCCATGGATACCTTTACCTTAACCGACTACGAAGTCACCGCACTGCAGCTGAGTTTGAAAGTCGCATTCACTGCTGTGATTGTCAGTCTGCCGGCAGGAATTGGCTGTGCCTGGTTGCTGGCAAGAGGGCAGTTTTGGGGCAAATCCCTGTTAGATGGCCTGGTACATTTGCCGCTGGTTCTTCCTCCTGTCGTGGTCGGCTACTTGCTGTTAGTCATGATGGGGCGCCAGGGTATGATTGGCGCTTATCTGTACGATTGGTTTGGCATCACGTTTGGGTTTAGCTGGCGTGGTGCTGTTCTGGCTGTCGCTGTGGTGGCTTTTCCGTTAATGGTAAGAGCAATACGGCTTGCGCTGGAAAATGTTGATCCTAAACTGGAGCAGGCGGCCCGCACGCTCGGGGCCAGTCCGGTTAAAGTCTTTTTTACCATCACATTACCGCTTATGTTACCCGGTATACTTACCGGTACCGTACTTGCCTTCGCCCGGGCGTTGGGCGAATTCGGCGCAACCATCACCTTTGTCTCGAATATACCGGGCGAAACGCAAACTATCCCTCTGGCTATGTTTTCATTCATAGAGACACCGGGGGCCGAAGTGGAAGCTGCCCGCTTGTGCGTGATTGCCATTATTATTGCTTTGCTGTCTCTGGTAATCGCAGAGTGGCTGGCTCGTATAGCGCGAAACAGGCTGGGTAACTGATGTTAGAGTTGAACTTTGTCAAGCAACTTGGACAAATGCGACTGGATGTCGACTTGCGCTTACCCGAATCGGGTATCATTGCCATTTTTGGCCGTTCTGGTGCAGGAAAAACCTCTTTTATTAATATCGTCAGCGGGTTAAGTAAGCCGGATGAAGGCCACATCGCATTTGGCAAGCATGTGCTTTGTGATACTTGGCAGGGCATTGATTTACCACCGGAAAAGCGCCGTATTGGGTATGTTTTTCAGGATGCCAGATTGTTTCCGCATTATAAGGTGAGAGGTAATCTGCTTTACGGAAACCACAGCAAACCAGACCCGGAACTGTTCAGTGAAGTCGTTCAACTTCTGGATATATCGCATTTATTAGGTCGTTATCCTGCCAGTTTATCTGGCGGAGAGAAGCAGCGTGTTGCCATTGGCCGCGCGTTACTGAGTAAACCCGATATGTTGTTGATGGATGAGCCCTTAGCCTCGCTGGATTTACCGCGCAAGCAAGAGCTGATGCCTTATCTGGAATCGTTAGCTAAAAGTGTCAGTATTCCTGTGCTTTATGTCAGTCACAGCCTGGATGAGATACTTCGCCTGGCAGATCACATGGTGGTGCTGGATCAGGGGAAAGTGATTGGAAATGGCGCACTGACAGATGTGTGGGCCTCCTCTGTGATGCGTCCCTGGCTCAGCGCCAGAGAACAAAGCTCAGTGTTGCAGCTAAAAGTAACTGAACACCATCCTTCCTATCCGTTGACCCAGCTTTGTATCGGGCCAGATCTGCCGTTGTGGGTCAGCAGAGTGCGCCGGCCAGTCGGGGAAATGGTCAGGGTGAGAATTCACGCGAATGACATTTCCGTCACCCGAATCAAACCCGCGCAGACCAGTATACGGAATGTGTTGCCCGCGACCGTCGAAGGCATAGAGCAGCATAAATATCACTCTGATATCGTGGTGCTCCGTTTAGCTGTTGGCACGTCAATCCTGACGGCCAATATCACGCCCTGGGCAGCAGATGAACTGCACCTCCATGTCGGCGATAACCTGTATGCGCAAATCAAAGGCGTAAGCCTCAGCCAGCAGGATTTGGCCTGAGTGGCCAGATCCTTGGTGTCCTAACCTTCTTCTCATTCTCCTTGTTGATATCTTGCTTGCATCAATGTCACTGTGTGTGATTTTTGTTAAAATCGAACAAAAAACAACCTAATCCTTCTGTGTGAATTTTGAACAATGTACGGGTGGTTTATCTGCTTGTTTCGTTGAGATTAAGTTCTGCCTTGTGCTCAAAAACTGGCAAATTTTTGTGTCAAATGATTGTCAGGATGCGCATTTTTTAAACGTCAGCTATTGCTAGCAGATGTTTGCAGTCAGTATATTCCTCTCCCGTTGTTGGCTGATTTTATCTTTGCAGCTGTAAAGGTTGCACATTGCAGAGACTTATCCCTGGCTACTGATTGTTCTGGCCTCTGCGTTATAAATCAGGATCTTATTATTATTAAGTGGATGTACCCATGCGAATTCTTACAGTATTGATTTTATCTATGTTTGCCCTTGTCGGGTGTGGCGGTTCAGACGGCGGTTCAGGTGACAGCTCTACTTCTCATAACGGCTCTTCAGTATCTAATGGTGGCTCTTCTGAGCGACCAACGACCGGCGGTGGTGATCAAACGACAGGCGGAAGCACAGGCTCTGGCTCCGACGGAACCGGCACTGGCTCAAATACAGGCGGCTCAGATCAAACCGGCTCTGGCAGCTCAAATCAATCTATGGCTGATGAAATGCTGGCAGCGGTGAATGCTGCACGGGCACAGGGCCAGGACTGTGGCGGAACCTGGATGCCGGCAGTTGCTCCTCTGACATGGGATTCCACTTTAGAACAAACGGCATTCCTGCACTCGAGCGATATGGCCAATTATGACTATTTCAGTCATACCGGTTTGGATGGCTCATCACCGAGTCAGCGTGTAACAGCACAGGGTTACAGCTGGAAAACCGTAGGTGAGAATATTGCGGCAGGCCAGAAGACGGTATCTGCTGTGATGCAAGGCTGGTTAGAAAGTCCTGGGCATTGCAGAAATATCATGAACGGCAGTTTCACGCAGATGGGCGCAGCTTCTGATACCAACTCAGGCAGTACCTACGGCATTTACTGGACCCAGGTGTTTGCCTCGCCTAAGTAAGCTCAGAGCTTAAGCCAAACTTTGCCTGGTGGTTGCCGGGCAAAGTTTAGCGCTATCAGAGGATGTTATTGATGCCATTGCTGATAAGCATCAATACAGCGAATCTGAGGAAGTTTTTGTTTTAGCACATTATCCAAGCCGCTTTGTTTATAATTTCTTAGCTCAACATTGTATTTGGCTGTGGCTAAATCATAGTTGTTGGAATGAAGAATAGAACCGGCACAGGTTTTTTTATACTGATCCCAGTCACTGTAGTATTTCACATAAAAAGTCTGGATCCATGCGCCACCAGAATTGTCTTCGCCGCCTGTCACTTTGTTGTTGATAATACGCTCGGCATAATATTCCCAAGTGCCATCATCAAAAATCGTAAACTGAGCCGGGTTGTCATACTCTAAATTTTCGCGGAAATAGGCCACATTGGTGAACTGGAAAACCGGATTTTTAGTGTTGGGTTTTTTATCCGTTCTTGCCGGTAAATAGATGTTCATCGTTTTATCGATGGGCGAGGCGGTGGGGGCTTGTGTGCTGGTTTCGTCGTCACCGGAACTGCAGCCCTGCAGTAATACCAGGCTCAGAGCGGTAACAGATGTGATGAAAATACTGCGATTGTAAGACATGAAAATTCTCCTACGATGATTATGCACCTGCATAAATCTCAACGTATGCAATGTCATCTTTGAGAATATCGGTAACGCTTCTTTTGTGACGTATCAACACTGAGACGTCACGGACTTCTTCTTGTTACAACCAAGAAGTGTGTGGCTTTACAATGAGCTGAACAAACTGGCTGCTGAGTAAACTTCGCAATCAAGCTGGCTTTATGCAATCTGGTTTCATTTTGCATTCTGCCAGAATGCCAGTGAGTAACGGCACACCCAGTCGGGGTCATCAAGTGGTAAGTCATGGCCGGCACTGGGGTGAATGTGTATAGGGCACTGCCAGTGGTGGGCAAGCGTTCGGCTGCAAGAAACATCGACCAGCTCGTCATGTTGCGAAGCAAGCAGTAATACGGGTTTATCCGGAACATCTTTATATCTGAAAGTCATTGCGGCGTTCAGTTGCCGGAACAGATTACTCCTTTGGATAGGACACTCTTTGCGCCATCGAATCCATGTTTTCAGTATGTCAGGATCTCCGGGGTACATGTTTGAGGTCATATGAAGAATGTGTTTTTCCTGCTCTTTGGGTTTGCTCATCAGCAACCTGATGATATTGGGGTACTGCCGCCACCGTAATCGTTTATAAAAGGGGGATTGTTTGCCATCACTGGTATTGAGCAGTACCAGCGACTTCACTTCCTCCGGGTACAATCTTGCCCACTCAAGCGCAATCATCCCTCCCATAGAAATCGCCAGCAGATCATAGGTACCTGCTTCTATTTTATTTTCCGTGTCGAGTTCGCGGGCATGCAAAAAATGTAACTGCTGATGGAGGTCATCAACCATGGCACTGACGGTGGAGGGTGATGTCTCCAGAAACCGTTGACCGTTACCGGCCAGATCCAAAGCGATCACCTTTCGGAAAGGAAAATGCGACCTTAGCTGTTGGGTGAAATTGCCCCAGTGCCTTTGCTCGCGAAGTAATCCCCGCAAAAGGATAATAGGTCGTTGGCAGTGAGTCATGAGCAGTTATCCTGAAGGTTTGATGAATACCAGAGCAACATTGCCTGGTGCCAGTCGGCCATCTCTTGGTTGTGACTGAACCAGTTGGTATAAGCTTCGGTTGCATTTATCAGAAAGTCTAACAGAACGAGATGCTTGCGGAGTGTCCGTTGTACTCTGTGCTTTTTAATGGGATGGAATAACCCCAGTGGATGCCAGAGTTGTAACGGGTTTTTTCTCACCCAAAGCCAGGAGCCCATTTCCAGCGTGAGCGGTAGCAGCGGATTTCCCTGAGCTTCAGCTTCATCATACAAAAAGTCCCACAAGTCGCCGTGGCAGGTGTAGTGTTTTGTCTGTGGCTCGAACACATAGTTTTGATGAGGGTAAGCCTGAAAAAACATTTCCCGCACCCGAAACAGACTGCCGAGTCGTGAGACTGGCTGCCGGGTACTTTTGGCATAAGGGAACCAGATTCTGTCTCTGAGCCCGAAGCCAGAATGGCAATCCAGCGCCATGGTAAACGGGCTTTGCCGGGTCTGCTTTAGCACCTGATCAACCAGCAGCTGTGCTTCCGCTTCCATTGGACGCCCTGCCGGACCGCGGTACCACGGCAGACAAGGGCTGATTCTGTGGCCACCGACCAGCCATGCTGTACGCTCCTGGCTTTCGACAGGGGCATTGCGCATCAGATCAACATGTCTGGCGTTCGAGCGGCGCTGCATGGCCATACCCACCGGATTAAGCAGCGGAATCGCCACTATCTGCATGTTCTCAAGCGTGCGTTGCAGGTTATTATCCCAAGCCAGACGCTGACACAGGCTGGTCAGCAGAGAGAGCAAAACCTGAGTCCCAATGCGCTCAAGGCCATGCACTCCGCCAACCAGAAACAGGCAGGGCAAGCCGGGGGCGGGATTGCCTAAACGGCACTCATAAATGGGGAGATGCTGCTCATGGAAAGGTAACCGGATTAACTCACTGGCTTGCAGGCTAATCCGGTTCTTGATTTTCGCTTCGCTTTCAATCAGTGCTTCAAGTTGTATCAGTTCAGGCAAACGCTCGGTAATAGTCACATTGAATCCCTGTTTTCATCATCACTATACCTGTCCTACTTGAAGCTGCAGCGGTGTTGGCTACATTCATTCACTTGCCGCCTACCTGCATCATCAAGTAGTTTAGGTATACACTTATCATGGTTCATAGTGGAGTGAAAAGCTGACAGCTTTATTGCAACTGAGCGCGTTATTTTTCTAGGCCAGTGCCCAGCGAAAAGCCTGAGAAAAGATATGTTTGCCGTTCTCGGGTATCACTTGCCCATGGGCAAACAGGATTCTGTCAAATGGCCAGGTCAGAATTTCCTGTAAAGACTGGCGTAACCGGGTTTTGTTGTGGAAGCTATGACGCCAGTAGAGTGGCATTGCCGGATGAAAATAGCAGCCATTGGCTAAGGCTAAGGCCACGGTGGCCGGGTTGTGGCTGTTTCGCAGCCAGGCCATGGCATCGCCAAGGATCAGTGTTTGTGATTCGGGATCGCAGAACACCACTTCTTCAACATGATCGCTGCCTCTTAACAGCGTCTGCAATAATTGTCCTCGCCACAGCGCAGGCGTTTCAGCACCCAGTGCATCATCAAAAACCAGATCTGTGCGCTTGAACTGAAGCCCCGGAGGGGCAAAAAAGGTCGCCTGAGAGTAGGCGAGCCACCACTCGGACAAAAAGAGATGATGATTCAGGTTAGGCGTCACTATGGCTGTGACACGGCCAAGTTTAGCTAACCGGAGCTGAATATCAGTAGTGAGCTGAACCGGGGAATGGACAAGAAGATTATCATTTTTGAGCCGTATCACTGTCATGCGGCAGCCAACAGGCACGCCATAACGTTTCCACGGCATATCCTGATACCAGATTCGATCTTTACTCCATTCGATCATCGCTTTATTCCTTAAAGCACCACCTGTATTTTCGGCGGAGTGTATCAGAGAAAAGTCTGCTTATATATAGAGTTAACAACAGATAAATTAACCCCAGCTGATGTGGTGAATTGCATAACAGCATGAATAAAAAAGTAAACAATTCGCCAGATTTTGGTTGTTCTCGCCATGCTCTGAGTTTGGGTTTTCTGTAGCTTATTGAATTATAGTATAAATATTTTTTGGTATGTGACTTGCTACAGGCGTGTACCGACTATGAATAAGGTATATTGCAAATGGGTTAATTCATTAAGTGCAGACACGTTAAAAATCCCGTTTTTCATCAGAGTTAACATATTCAGAACAATACAGTTGAAACAAGTAAGCTCTGCTTTTTATCTCACAGACACATAAGTAGAATTCAGCTTGATTTATTCGTTACTTTTAAATGTTAAAGCTCACAGTTGCAGTTTCATTTTATGGGCCAATAACAAAATGAATCCAGAAAAATTGCATTAGACTTGAGTGGTAGCGTTTAGTGACGTTTCGTCATAAAAAAGGAGAATATGATGAGAGGACTACACACCGTGTTACGGTGGTTGGCGGCCAGGCCTTATATATATGCCATTGGTATTACCGTTCTGATTCTTGGCTGGATGCTATCTGGTGGTCAGTCTCAGGAAGACAGCACAGCAATGCAGGCGCCGGGTAATGAAAACAGTGTGCCTGTTCAGTCTCAGGATAAGGCGCCGGTACCTAAAGTCAGAATCACCACCTTCGCCGCCGAGCCGGTATTTCGTAGTCTGACCTTATACGGTAAAACAGAACCCAGCCGGCAGGCGACAATCAAAGCCGAAGTGGCTGGACGAGTCGTTGATGTGATTGCGCAGCGTGGCTCGTTAGTGAAGGAAGGACAAATCATTGCCCGTCTGGCTCAGGATGACTGGCCGGAGCAGTTAAAGCGGGCGAAAGCCGTGCTCAAACAGCGGCAGATTGAATACGACGGTGCGAAGCGACTGAATGAAAAAGGCTTTCAGGGGCGTGTTCTGTTAGCTCAAACCGAAGCTGACCTTGTTGATGCGCAAACGACCATAGCAACCTTGACGCTGAAGCTGGAAAAAACCACCATCCGGGCACCATTGAGCGGTATCTTGAATGAGCGGATGGTCGAAGTAGGCGATTATGTTCAGGTGGGCGATCCGGTCGGCAATATTGCGGATATCAATCCGCTGGTTGTCCGGGCTGATGTCACCGAAACGGATATTCAGCATATTCGTTTGGGCCAGGAAGCGGAGGCAAGATTGACAGGAAACCATGCTGCTACAGGCAAGGTTCGCTACCTTTCGAAAGTGGCAAATGAAACCACAAATACTTTCCGTATTGAGGTCGCTTTCGACAATGATGAGCTGCACTTGCTGGCAGGGACCAGTGCTGAGCTGGTGGTACCGATTGAAGAAACGGAAGCCATTAAAGTCACGCCTGCCGTACTGGCTCTGGATGAGGCCGGGAATCTTGGTGTTAAAACAGTAGAGAAAGATCATGTGGTCTTTACTCCGGTGCGTGTCGTGAAAAGTGATGGTGACGGTACCTGGCTGGGCGGATTTTCAGGCGTGGTGGATGTGATCACCGTTGGTCAGGGTTTCGTCCGGCCGGGTGATCGTGTTGAAGCTATCAGGATGGAGAACTGAGAATGCTTGGGATGATAGATGCCGCATTGCATCGTACCCGTACCGTTGTCCTTATTCTGCTGCTTCTTTTGGTTGCCGGGTATATGAGTTACCAGAGTATTCCTAAAGAAGCGGAACCGGATATTACCATTCCCTTTATTTACGTCTCGATTTCCCATAGCGGTATTTCACCGGAAGATGCTGAACGCTTGTTGCTGCGACCCATGGAGAAGGAATTGCGCGGCTTAGATGGCGTGAAAGAAATGACCTCAACCGCCAGTGAAGGGCATGGTTCGGTGTTACTGGAATTTGTGGCAGGGGCCGATACCAACAGTGCCTTAGCGGATGTGCGCGAGAAAGTGAGTCTGGCAAAGGCGAAATTGCCGGACGGCACAGACGAGCCGACGGTTAATGAAGTCACTATGGCCTCTGAAAACCCGGCCATCACAGTTATGTTGTCGGGCACTGCGCCAGAAAGAGCACTGATTACCATCGCTCGTGATCTTAAAGATAAGCTGGAAAGCATGCGGGAAGTGCTGGAAGTGGATATCGGTGGGGATCGGGAAGACATGATTGAGATTCTGGTTGATCCGCTGCTGATGGAAAGCTACGACCTGGATCAGCAAGATATTTATAACCTGATATCCCGTAATAACCGGCTTGTGGCGGCAGGTACACTCGACAGCGGGCAGGGGCGTTTTCCGATCAAGCTGCCTTCTGTCTTCGACAATATTAAAGATGTCATGGAAATGCCGGTTAAGGTGTCTGGCGATAAAGTGATTACCTTTGGTGATGTCGCTACTGTCCGCAGGACGTTTCAGGATGCTGAGTCTTATGCGCGCGTGAATGGTAAGCCTGCGGTATCGCTGGAAGTCAAAAAGCGGCCTGGTGAAAATA
Organism: Photobacterium arenosum; assembly: GCF_014841115.1. Lineage (GTDB taxonomy): Bacteria > Pseudomonadota > Gammaproteobacteria > Enterobacterales > Vibrionaceae > Photobacterium > Photobacterium arenosum. The sequence goes on along the minus strand of NZ_JACYTP010000001.1, from coordinate 225,640 downwards.
TCATCCAGACGGTCGAAGGTGTGAAAGCACTGATTGAAAAAGAGCGCGAATTCTGGCCGCCAACCATCGCGGTGGATTACACCGGTGATCAGTCAAAACATGTCAAAACCATGTTGAACGACCTGCAAAATAACGTGCTGTCTGCCATTTTGCTGGTGGTCATTGTGATTATCGCTATTCTTGGTGCGCGTACGGCATTGCTGGTGGGAATTGCCATCCCTGGCTCGTTTCTCACCGGGATTCTGGCATTGGCCGTGCTGGGTTATACGGTCAACATGGTAGTGCTATTTGCTCTGATCATGGCCGTTGGTATGCTGGTAGACGGTGCCATTGTGGTCACTGAATACGCCGACCGCGAAATGAGTGAAGGCACGCCGCGCTATGAAGCCTACAAAAAAGCCTCAAAGCGTATGGCCTGGCCGATTATTGCCTCCACAGCAACGACGCTGGCAGCTTTTGGCCCTTTACTCTTCTGGCCGGGTATCATGGGCGAGTTCATGAAATTCCTGCCATTGACGCTGATCATGACCTTAGTTGCCTCTTTGGCGATGGCATTGATTTTTGTGCCGACATTAGGTGGCTTGTTTGGTAAGCCGCGGCCCATCTCTGCTGAAAAACGTCAGCAACTGATTGAAGCCGAAGAGGGCGATATTGAGCACCTGCCAGGTTTCACCGGTCATTATGTCCGGGTACTGAAAGCGGCGGTCAAACGGCCATGGAAGGTATTATTCGGCGCGTTGTTGTTTTCGCTGGCGGTTATCCTGCTGTATGGCAAAGCCGGTAACGGAACGGAATTTTTCCCTGAGGTGGAGCCGGAAGGGTTTAATATCGTTGTTCGATCTCAGGGCGATTTATCTATTGAAGAGAAAGATCGTCTGATCAAAGAGGTGGAACGCCAACTATTGAACCTACCTGAGGTAGAAACCCTGTATGCGCGCTCGGGAGGCGATGACCGAATTGGTATGCTTAGGGTTAACTTGATTGACTGGCAAGACAGACGTCCGGCGGCGGAAACGATTGAAGAGATCAAGCAGCGCACCGCCGGGCTTGCCGGGCTGGAAATTGAAGTGCGGCAGGATCAGGCTGGGCCACCAACGGGCGATAAAGATGTCAACCTGCAAATAAGCTCACGCTTTCCTGCACTGCTGAAAGACTCAGTTGCGAAAGTCCGTAAGGAACTGGAATCTAACCCTGCCTTCACCAACATTGATGATACCGGCCCTAAACCGGGTATCGAATGGCAGATAAAAGTTGATCGGGCCGATGCCGCTCGGTTTGGCGCAGATGCCACTTTGGTCGGAAATAATGTCCAGTTTGTCACAACAGGGTTAACGCTCGGCGAATACCGGGCTGATGACGTTGATGATGAAATGGATATCCGTGTGCGGTTCCCGGAACAGTACCGGCATATTACCCGCCTTGAAGAGCTACGGCTGAAAACGGCGCAGGGGCAGATTCCGCTAAGTAACTTCAGTACTTTAGAAGCCGCCAACAAGCTGGATACCATCAAGAAAGTGGATGGACGTCAGGCGCTGTCGGTAACGGCTGACATGGCGCCCGGTTATAATCTGAGTAAAGTCATTCCTGAAGTCATGGCGCGTTTACCCGAACTGGGGCTGGATCCCAGGGTCCAGATTACGCTCCGAGGGGAAAACGAAGAGCAGGAGAAAGCGTCGGCTTTCCTGAGTAAAGCCTTCCTGGTTGCGATGGCTGTGATGGCGATTATTCTGGTCACCCAGTTTAATTCTTTCTATCAGGCTTTTCTGATCCTAACAGCTGTTCTGTTCTCAACGGTCGGCGTACTGCTTGGGATGCTGGTGTTCAATCAGCCGTTTGGCATAGTGATGTCAGGGATTGGTATCATCTCGCTGGCCGGGATAGTCGTGAATAACAATATCGTTCTGATTGATACCTATAACGTGCTCAGAAACCAGGGCATGGAGCCGATTGAGGCGATTCTTCGCACCGGCGCCCAGCGCTTACGTCCTGTAATGATGACCACAGTCACCACCATTTTAGGCTTGATGCCAATGGTACTGATGGTGAATGTGGATCTGATACAGCGCAAAGTGGAATTTGGCGCCCCGTCTACGCAAATGTGGGCACAACTTGCCACAGCCGTGGCGGGTGGGCTGGCCTTTGCAACGGTTCTGACGCTGGTGATAACCCCTTGTATGCTGGCGCTGGGCGTGCATCGTCAGCAGCGTAAGAAACAGAAAGCAAAAAGCACGCATTCACCGCATCTGATCGATGAAGCAATGCTTGATGATGAAGAGGTGAAATCGCTGGAAAAAGTCAGTTAACGATCTGAACTGTTCTGTACCGTTCTGAACCATAAAAAGAACCGCCACCTTTTTCAAGGTGGCGGTTTTTCTTGGGCTAGGGTGTTGCATGGTTATCAGGCGATAACCAGAAAGAACACTGCGGTTGCAACAATACCAATCAGTGCATAAGGGATTTGGGTCAGGGCGTGCTGCATAGCGGTACAGCCACTGCCTTGTGCAGACAGTACCGTGGAGTCACTGAAGAAGCATGAGTGACTGCCGGCCGCAGACGCTGACAACAGCGCACCGATAGTGATAGAGACTGGTACACCCAGGTGCGCACCCAGCGGGAATACAATCGGCATGGCTACCGCAAACAATCCCCAGGATGAGGCGGTCGCAAAGACCAGCGCGGCCATCACAAGGAAGATGATTGCAGGGAACATTTGTGCCGACAGGTAAGGCGAAACAGTTTCAATAACATACTGTGTCAGACCCAACTGATCATTGACGTTTTTCAGCATGAAACCGGCGATGACAGTTGCCAGAGGTAACATCATGATTTTGATACCGTCATAGACAGCCTCAAACATGGTGTTCACCGGCATCAGACGCTGTACGCCGTAAAGGAACATGGTGAAAATCATGGCAACGAAGACACCAGCCAGCAAATCAATATCGAAATACCAGCTTGCGGCAACCAGCACTATCATAGGCAGGGCAAAGTTCAGTACACCAATGGTTGAGTTTGGATGCGCTTTCACATCTTCACCCAGTGCAATGTCAACGCCACCGTCAGGCTGCACCTGACCATTCTGTGCACGTTTCTCTGCCGCTTTCATCGCACCCAGGTCAGGGATTTTTCCAGTGGCTACCAGGAACACAACCAGCAGTGTTACCCAGCCGTATGCCATATAGGGAATCGCATCAATATAGGCACTGATCCCTTTGCCGGATGCGGCAATGTCGTTATCTTCCAGCAGTGAGCTGAAGAATATAGCCCAGGTGGAAATAGGCAGCAGGATACAAACCGGTGCGGCGGTGGAATCGACCAGATAAGCCAGTTTCTCACGAGAGATTTTGTAGCTGTCTGTAATGCGCTTCATCGATGACGAAATCGCAATCGCATTCAGGTAGTCATCAATGAAGACCAGAATACCCAGCACGAAAGTCAGTACCATTGACTGGCGTTTGCTTTTGACTTTAGTGACCAAAGCTTCACTGAAACTCAGGATACTGCCGCCTTTTTCCAGTATGGTGATCAATCCGCCCATTAAGCCGCAGACCAGAATCAGCCAGGCAATGGTTTCATCCATCATGACTGTCATCGACACATCGACGACATTCCCGACGATCTGCTGAGGATCTATCATAATCAGGCCGACGATAGCGCCACTGAACAGGGCCTCGACGGTTCGGTGAGTTAACAACGCCACGGCCAGAACGAAAATGGTCGGTAACAAACTGTACCAGCCATAGGGCGTTCCTGATTCATGGGTGTTACCAATAATGGCAAAAGTCCCGATGATCCCGGCAATTGCCAGAATAACCGACATGCTCTTCGCATTTGGCTTCTGCGGCGCATCTAATGCAGGTGTTTTCACTGTCATACAAGAATTCCTTTCCTATCTTTCAGTTACGCTGAATGAAGCATCCACTCAATTTCCAGTGGCGTGACGGCTTTTTCAAAGTCCGCCAGTTCACGTTGCTTGCATGCTAGATAAAGCGAGATAAATGATTGCGGTAGGTACATCGACATTAGCTCGCTTGATGCAAGCTTTATTAGTGCGTCCGGCATGCGAAGAGGTAACTCTACCGCCTTGTCGGCCAGTTGTGGTGGGCATTGCTCAAAAGTAAAACGTTCGCTGGCAAGCAAGCCAGCCAAGAGCACTGAAGCAAGCACATACGGGTTGACATCTGCTCCAGCGATACGATGTTCAATACGGCGGTTATGGCTGTCACTCATTGGTATTCTGAGTGCAACCCCGCGGTGGTTTTCTCCCCAGTTGGCATGGGTGGGCGTGTACATAGAAGCCGAGAAGCGGCGGTATGAATTCACGTTAGGGCAAAGCAGTGCCATGGAATCCGGCATCATGGCCAGCATGGCAGCCAGCGTCTGGTAATAGAAGGGGCTGGCTTCGCCTTCCTTATCGGAAAACAGGTTCTTGCCGTCTTTATCTACCACGCTCAGATGCATGTGTTTGCCGTTACCGGCTTCGTCAGCATAGGGTTTAGCCATGAAAGTGACATCGAAATCATGGGCCTGAGCAACCTGGCGAATTAACCGCTTAGCCAGAATGACCTGATCACAAGCATTAACAACATCTTGCTGGTGGTTAAAGTTGATCTCGAACTGACCAGGCGCCGATTCAGACAGTGCGCCTGACGTATTCAGTTCCTGAGCAACGGCAGCGTCATTCAGATCGCGTAAAAACGCGGAATAATCATCAAGATTCTCTACGTTGTACACATCTGAACGGTACTCTCTGTCATGGTGGATGGGATTGAGAGGCGGTTGGATAGCGCCCTTAACCCCGCGGTTTTTATCCAGCAGATAAAACTCAAGCTCAATCGCGACAACCGGAAACTGCTCGCGTTGGTGAAGCTGCTCAAGCAGGCTCACCAGAACAGAGCGGATACAAAGGTCTGTCGGCTGGCTGCCTGACTCATCCATCATGGTCAGCATGACCTGGCCGACTTCAGGATTAAAGGTGGTGGTCAATGTGCCTGGAACCGGGTAACAGATATGATCTGGTTCACCCAGTGCCTCGCCGAGTCCCGCTTCTTCAACCACATTCCCTTCAATGCTCAGCGAGATAGTAGAGAGAGGTAAGTAAACGCCTTTCTCTATTTTTTCAACCGCTTCGACTGGAATACGTTTGCCTCTCGGGGTTGCGTTGATGTCGGTAAAGAGCAAATCAACGAACCTGATCTCTGGCCACTTTTGTTTAAAATTTTTAACTTCTTCTTTAAATCCGTTCATTCACGAAACACCTCGTGTGGATACATCCTGTAACTTATATTTAACAGAAGAACGCCAAATGGCAATAATTGTGTTCAAAATGTTCGAAATATCGAACGTTGATCAAATTTTAGTAACATTATTGTAAATTGCAGGTTGATTTCCCTTAGTGCTCTAAGCTAGGTTTGTTCAATAAATCGAACACTGATGGCAGGAGAGACCATGATGAACTCAACAAAAGCTGGACCGGTAATTGGCGTTGTATGCTGTAAAAAATCACTGGAAGGCTATGGCATTCAAAGTGTTAATGAGTTCTATCTCCATGCGATAAAGCAGTTTGGTGCCAACCCGGTTCTGTTCCCGTCGGGCTCTACGGCTGAAGAAATTAAGCAACTGATTGGATTGGTCGACGGCGTGCTGCTGACCGGCAGCCATTCGAATGTTGCGCCTGCCCGTTACGGTGCAGAACATGATGAACCGAAAAAAGATGAAGGCCGTGATGCTCTGTCATTTGCACTGATAGATACCTGTATCAAAGAGAACGTGCCTATTCTCGGTATCTGCCGCGGATTTCAGGAAATGAATGTTGCGCTTGGTGGATCACTGCACCCGAAAGTGCATGAAGTTGAAGGCTTTAACGATCACAGGGAAAGCCCGCTTAATGACATGGTCCTCAAGTATTCACCGGCTCATCCGGTAAATATTTCTGACAACGGCATCTTTGCCGACTGGCTGGCGCCGCTGGACAACATTGAAGTGAATTCTCTGCACGGCCAGGGTGTTAATCAATTAGCACCAGGTCTTACCGTGGAAGCCGTTGCACCGGATGGTTTGATTGAAGCCTTTAGTTTACAGGCGCATCCATTCTTTATTGGTGTGCAGTGGCACCCAGAATGGCAAGCGACTGAAAACCATTTTTCACGAATTTTGTTTGATCAGTTTATGATATCGGCTTCAAAACGAAGGAGCCTCCATGATGGAAACTGACTCAATTGGTAAAAAAATCGCACAGCTTAGAAAAGAATACAAATTGTCTCAGCGTGAACTGGCAGAAAAAGCCGATATCACCCACAGCGCTATCTCATCAATCGAGAACAGCAAGGTGAGTCCGTCGGTCAGTTCATTACACAAGATAGTGAAAGTGTTCGATATGTCCTTGTCTGAGTTTTTTACACAAGATCAGGCATTTGATGAGCGTCCGGTGGTGATTAAGCCTGATCAGCTCATTGAAATGGGCAACGAACAAGTTTCAATGAAACTGGTCTGCGACGGCCGTAAAGACAGACAAATGGGCTTTTTGATTGAGGTATACCAGCCTCATTCAAGCACAGGACTGATAAGCATTAAACACGAAGGTGAGGAAAGCGGAACGGTACTGGAAGGTGAAATAGAACTGGCGCTGGGTGACAAAACCTATGTTATCGGCGAAGGGGAAAGTTACCTGTTTGATACCAGTATTCCTCACAAGTTTACCAACAGAACGGACAAACTTTGCCGGATTGTCAGCGCACATACCCCGGCTAGTTTCTGACGTCCACACCCAAAAGGAAGGCGTATGAACACTCAACAGCAATGGACAGCACTAAAACAGCAGATAGAAATTGAAGCCAGGGCATTCATTCACGGTGAATACCAGCATGCCCAGAGTGGTAACACCTTTGCTGTGATCAACCCTGCGACAGACGAGCATCTTGTTGATGTTGCCCGCTGTGACGCAAAGGATGCAGCAATTGCTGTTGAGATGGCCAGAAGTGCCTTTAATCGCGGAGACTGGCAGGATCAGAGCCCGGCACAGAGAAAAGCAGTGTTACTGGCGTTTGCCGACCTGATCGATCAGGAGCGGGAAACCCTGGCCCTGCTGGAAACCCTGGATACCGGTAAACCTATCAGTCACAGTTTCAGTACTGATATTCCCGGCGCTGCCGCGGCCATTCGCTGGTACGCCGAAGCGATTGATAAAACCTATGGCGAAGTAGCGCCCACTGAAGTCAATGTGCATGCCTATATCACGCATCAGCCCATTGGTGTCGTTGCGGCCATAGTGCCCTGGAACTTTCCGCTATGGCTCGCATGCTGGAAATTAGGACCAGCGCTGGCGGCCGGAAACAGTGTGATTCTCAAACCCTCTGAAAAGTCACCGTTAACCGCGATCCATCTTGGCAAACTGGCCAAACAGGCCGGTATCCCAGACGGTGTGTTTCAGGTATTGCCTGGATTCGGGCATGAAGTGGGGGATGCGCTCGCGCGTCATGATGATGTGGATTGCATCACCTTCACCGGTTCAACCCGGGTAGCCCGTCAACTGATGGTGTGTTCGGGCGAATCCAATATGAAACGTGTCTGGGCCGAAGCGGGCGGTAAAAATGCCAATATCGTGTTCGCGGATTACAAGAATCTGGACAAGGCAGCGGCGGAAACCGCAGCGGGCTGTTTCTATAACCAGGGCGAAGTGTGCGTGGCAGCCACCCGCTTGCTGGTACACGAAAGCATCAAAGATGCGTTTGTCGCCAAAGTCATTGCGGCATCAAATGCCTTTACCCCGAAAGATCCGCTCGATCCTGCTTCGTCAATGGGCGCACTGATCGATCAGGATCACAAAGCCAAAGTGCTGGATTATGTCGCCAAAGGGGAAGCGGCCGGTGCCAAAGTGCTGTGCGGCGGTGATGTCGTAGGGCAAGGTGCCTTTGTTGCCCCGGTGGTGTTAGGTGATGTCAGCAATGACATGGCTGTTGCCCGTGAAGAAATTTTTGGTCCTGTGTTGTGCGTGATCCCGTTCAGCACAGAAGAAGAAGCGATTGCGATCGCCAACGATTCCCCCTATGGGCTGGGTGCCGCGTTATGGACGTCCGATCTGGACCGTGCACACCGGGTTGCCCGTCAGCTTCAGGCGGGTTCGGTCTGGATTAATAACTACAACGAAGGTGACATGACAGTTCCGTTTGGCGGCTTTAAACAAAGCGGCAATGGTCGGGATAAATCACTGCATGCCCTGGAGAAGTTCACAGAGGTGAAAACCACTTGGCTTCGTCTTGAGTCGTACTAAAAGGAGTTTACTGTGATTAATCATACCGGTTCTTTCTACGCCGCTACGGCGAACTATACGCGAGAGTTTCGCACCCTGACCGATAACATCGAGTGCGATGTATGTATCGTGGGTGCGGGTTTCAGCGGTCTGTCATCGGCGCTGCACCTGGCGAAAAAAGGCTTTAAGGTTGTGGTCCTCGAAAGTGCCAAAGTGGGCTTTGGCGCGACGGGCCGTAACGGCGGACAAATTGTCAACAGCTACAGCCGCGATGTCGATGTCATCGAGAAACGTTACGATAAAAAGACCTCAGATGCGCTGTGCAGCATGATTTTTGAAGGTGGCGATATTATTCGCGGCCTGATAGAAGAATTTAACATTGACTGTGATCATCGTCAGGGCGGCCTGTTTACTGCGGTGAACAACAAGCAGTTAGAAGGGCTGAAACACCATAAAGCCAACTGGGAGCGCTACGGCAATAAAGAGATGACACTGCTCGATAAAGCTGAGCTGCAAACTATGGTGGGCACTGACGTCTACGAAGGCGGTTTGCTGGACATGCGTGGCGGCCATATTCATTCACTGAACCTGGCGCTGGGCGAAGCCGAAGCCATTATTCAGATGGGCGGACAGATTTTTGAACAGTCAGCCGTTACCCGGATTGAAAAAGGCGCCAAACCTGTTGCTCATACCAGCCAGGGCTCAGTCAAAGCGCAATATATGGTACTGGCCGGCAATGCTTATCTGGGTGGTCTGGCGCCGAATATCAGCAATAAAGCCATTCCATGCGGCACACAGGTGGTGACGACAGAACAATTGTCAGATGCACTGTGCGATGAGCTGCTGCCGCAACGTTACTGCGTAGAAGACTGCAATTACCTGCTGGATTACTTCCGTATTACCGGCGACAACCGGATGCTGTTTGGCGGCGGAGTGGTATACGGCGCACGTGATCCGGCCAACGTAGAGAAACTGATCCGTCCGAAGATGGAGAAAGTCTTCCCTCAGCTAAAAGGCGTGAAGCTGGACTTTGCCTGGACCGGTAACTTCTTGCTGACCTATTCACGTATGCCGCAATTTGGCAGTTTTGCTGACAACATTTACTACCTGCAAGGATACAGCGGCCATGGCATTACCTGTACGCATCTTGCCGGCAAACTGCTGGCTGAAGCGCTGACCGGACATGCTGAGCGTTTTGATGCATTTGCGTCTCTGCGTCATTACGCCTTCCCGGGCGGGCGCCATTTCCAGGTGCCGTTTACGGCGCTTGGGGCCGCTTACTACAACTTACGCGACAAGCTCGCTATCTAAGGATCGGAAAAGGAAGAGAACAATGTCAAAGACAGTGACTTTTGCTTCAGTGCAGCTTTCGATGTCGTGGGATATCGATAATAACCTGAAAAAGATCAGCCAGGCGGTGAAAGAAGCCGCTGACAATGGCGCGAACGTTGTGGTGCTGCAAGAACTCTTTGCTGCTCCTTACTTCTGTAAAGAACAGGTAGCCAAGTATTTCGATCTGGCTGAAGAAACCGACAACAGCCCGTTGATTGATCACATGAGCCAGCTGGCGCGTGAATTCAATGTTGTGATACCGGTGAGTTACTTTGAGCGTTCAGGCAACAGCTTTTTTAACTCTCTGGTGATGATCGACGCTGACGGCACTGTGATGGACAACTACCGTAAGTCACACATTCCTGATGGTCCGGGTTATAGCGAGAAATTCTACTTCAGCCCTGGTGATACCGGCTTCAAAGTCTGGCAAACCCGGTTTGGCAAGTTTGGGGTTGGGATCTGCTGGGATCAGTGGTTCCCGGAGCTGGCACGCTGTCTGGCGCTGGCGGGCGCAGAAGCGATTTTCTATCCGACTGCCATTGGCTCTGAGCCTCAGGATCCAACGCTGGACTCACGCGATCACTGGCAGCGCACTATGCAGGGGCATTCTGCTGCCAACCTGATCCCTGTGATCGCCGCCAACCGCACCGGTGTAGAAACCGACGATGGCATTGAAACCACCTTCTATGGCTCGTCGTTTATTACCGATCATACCGGCAAGAAACTGGCTGAAGCGGGCCGTGATGAAGAAACCATCATTTATGCTGCTATAGATTTGGAAGCAACAGCCAAAGCGCGTTACAGCTGGGGTCTGTTCCGTGACCGACGTCCTGATTTGTACACACGCATCAACTCCCTGACGGGTAAGTAATACACTCGGAACATAGAAAGGAAGACTGCCATGGAACGACAGGGCACCCCTTCAGAGCACGGCTATTATTTCCCTGCGGAGTTTGCTCCGCAGGAACAGGTTTGGCTGGCATGGCCGGAGCGGCCTGATAACTGGCGTGAGACTGCGAAGCCAGCGCAGCACGCTTTTACTCAGGTTGCGACGGCCATCAGCCAACATATTAAGGTCTGTGTGGCTGTCAGCCCCAATCAGTACCTGACGGCAACGCTCATGTTGCCAGAAGAGATTGAGATCGTTGAAATGCCGCTCAATGACGCCTGGATGAGAGACATCGGCCCGACAGTCGTGGTGAACGATAGCGGTGATCGTCGTGGCATCAGCTGGCAGTTCAATGCATGGGGCGGAGAAGTTGATGGCTTGTATGCCCCCTGGAATGACGACGATCAGGTGGCGGCGACAATTTGCGAACACCTCGGGCTGGATTACTATCGCGCACCTTTTGTACTGGAAGGGGGAGCGATTCACACTGACGGTGAAGGCACCCTGTATACCACGGAAGAATGCCTGCTGTCTGCCGGGCGTAATCCGCATCTCAGCAAAGCAGAGATCGAAGCGTATCTGGCCGATTACCTGTCAATAAGCAAGGTGATCTGGCTGCCGGATGGCTTGTTTAATGATGAGACCAATGGTCATGTCGATAATCTGCTGCACGTGATTGCGCCAGGTGAAGTGATCTTAAGCTGGTGTGATGATCCTGACGATCCGCAGTATGCGATTTCCCGCCGGGCACTGGATGTGCTGGAGAACAGCACCGATGCGAAAGGCCGGCGTATCAGGGTGCACAAGCTGCCGATCCCCGGTCCGCTATATTTAACACAAGAGGAAGCGGCCGGTATTGAGCCATCAGGTGGAATGAAACGCGAAGCGGGCGAACGTTTGGGCGGCTCATATGCCAACTTCCTGATGTGTAACAAAAACGTGTTTTTACCCTTGCTGGACTCAGCCAGTGATCAGCAAGCCATGGATATTCTGCAAGCGGCGCTGCCGGACTATCAGATTATCGGTATACCGACCCGGGAAGTGCTGCTTGGCGGCGGCAATATCCATTGTATTACTCAGCAGATCCCTGACGCACTTGCCTGCAAACAGGGCTGACAGGTCTGGTCAAATGAAAAGGTTTTATTATGCAGCAAATTAAGAACCGCACTTTGCTCGCCTTTGTGTGCGAGCCATCCGACACCTCTCTGGCTGTGACCAATCCGGCTGACGGTGAAGTGTTGTGTCATATTCCGACTCAGAATGAAGCGGAAATTGCTTCTGCCATTGAACGCGCCAATACCGCGCAAAAAGCCTGGGCGAAAACCAGTGCCAAAGAGCGTGCGGTGATCCTGCGTCGCTGGTTTGATCTGATTATGCAAAACCAGGACGATCTCGGCCGTCTGATGACCCTGGAACAGGGCAAGCCGCTGGCCGAAGCCAAAGGCGAAGTGGCCTACGGTGCCAGCTTTATTGAGTGGTTCTCGGAAGAAGCGAAACGTACCTATGGCGATTCCATTCCTGGCCCGACGACAGATAAACGCATCGTGACGATCAAGCAGCCCATCGGTGTGGCCTGTGCCATCACTCCCTGGAACTTCCCGATTGCGATGATCACCCGTAAAGCTGCGCCTGCACTGGCGGCGGGCTGTACCTTTATCTGCAAACCCGCCAATCAGACGCCTTTGTCAGCCTATGCGGTGGCTGAATTAGGCTATCAGGCCGGTATCCCGCGCGACGCGCTTCAATTGGTCGTGAATGCCTCGTCCAGCATGGTGGGCAAGGTGTTCACCGGCAGTTCGCTGATCCGTAAGTTGTCTTTTACCGGTTCTACCGGTGTAGGACGGCTGCTGATGGCGCAATGCGCCGACAGCATTAAGCGGACTTCGATGGAGCTGGGCGGCAACGCGCCATTCATCGTGTTTGATGATGCCGATATCGATCTGGCAGTGAAAGGCGCGCTGGCCTCTAAATTCCGTAATGCCGGCCAAACCTGCGTGTGTGCCAACCGCTTCTACGTGCAAGACGGTGTTTACGATGACTTCGTTGCCAAATTCAAAGCGGAAGTTGAAAAGCTGAAAGTGGGCAACGGGCTGGATGAAGGCGTGACTATCGGTCCTGTGATCGATGCGTCGGCCAAAGAGAAGATCATGCACTTAACGGATCACACCGTTGCTCAGGGCGCAAGACTGGTGACGGGTGGACAGCAGCTTGACGGCCTGTTTGTCCAGCCGACGATTCTGGCGGATGTCACGCACGACATGGATATCGTGCAGGAGGAAATCTTTGGCCCGATTGCACCTGTCATCCGGTTCAGCACTGATGACGAGCTGATCGACATGGCCAACGACACGATTTATGGCCTCGCTTCTTACTTCTACAGCCAGAACATCAACCGGATCTGGAAAGTGGCGGAAGCGCTGGAATACGGCATGGTGGGGATCAACGAAGGCATGATTTCAACCGAAGTGGCCCCGTTTGGCGGGGTGAAACAATCCGGTATCGGACGTGAAGGTGCCAAGCAAGGCATCGACGAATACATGGACATTAAATACCTCTGTTTTGGCGGCATTCAAGCATAAGGAAGGGAAGTGATGAGCAATCAAGTATGGCAAGCACGTAAGCAACAAGTTATCGCACAGGGAATGGGCAACCTGAATCCGCTGTATGTAGAAACTGCAAAGAATGCCGAAATCTGGGATATCGAAGGTAATCGCTATATTGATTTTGGTTCGGGTATCGCGGTGAACAACACAGGCCATTCGCACCCGCGTATTGTCGAAGCGGTGAAAGCGCAGCTGGATAATTTTTCCCATACCTGTGCCATGGTGACGCCGTATACGTCCTTCGTGGAACTGGCGGAACAACTGACAGCACGCGCCCCTGGTAACACAGCGAAAAAAGCCGTCTTTCTGACCACAGGTGCAGAAGCGGTCGAAAACGCCATCAAAGTTGCCCGTGCGCACACCAAACGCAGTGGCGTGATTGCGTTTAAAGGCGGTTTCCACGGTCGGACCAATATGACCATGGGGCTGACCGGTAAAGTGGCACCTTACAAAGCGGGTTTCGGTCCCTTCCCGGGCGAAATCTATCATGCCCCTTATCCGAATGCGTTCCACGGCATCAGCATTGAAGACAGTCTGCAGGCGATTGACGATCTGTTCGCCTGTGACATTGAACCGTCACGTGTTGCCGCCATTATTTTTGAGCCGGTTCAGGGTGAAGGGGGTTTTTATCAGGCGCCGCCTGCGTTTGCTCAGGCGCTGCGTGAACTGTGTGACAAACACGGTATCCTGCTGATTGCCGATGAAATTCAAACCGGTTTTGCCCGTACCGGCAAAATGTTCGCTACTGAGTACTTAGGTATTGAACCGGACATGATGACCATGGCGAAAGGGATTGCCGGTGGTTTCCCAATCTCAGCCCTGGTGGGTAAAGCCAATATCATGGACGCTGCTGGCCCCGGTGGTTTGGGCGGGACTTATGCCGGTTCACCTCTGGGTTGTGCCGCAGGTTTGGAAGTGCTGAAGATCATTGATGAAGAGCAGCTGTGTGAGAAAGCCCTGAAAATTGGCGAAGTGATGACCAGCCATTTCCGTGCGCTTCAGTCTGATTTCCCTGTGATTGGCGAGGTACGTAATCTGGGCGCGATGATCGCCGTCGAGTTTGTCGATCCTCAGTCCGGTGCCCCAATGGCTGATCTGACCAAATCGCTGGTGGCTCAGGCGCGGGAAGAAGGTGTTATTCTGTTGTCTTGTGGTGTGAAAGGGAACGTTATCCGTTTCCTGCCTGCCCTGACGATTGAAGATGAGATCCTTGCCGAAGGCATCGAGAAAGTGAAAAAAGCACTGGCAGCCTTGGTTTAAAAACGAGGTTCAGTACTGGTTTCATGGATGCCAGCTGCACAAAAAATAAAAGGGCATACGATGTGATGCCCTTTATTTTTTAAATTGAATCTGTCGTATTCCATTGTTTATTTTTGATGATTCAGACACATGGCTGAATACGTTAGACTGCGGTCACCAATACACCAATGGCGTTTTGTTCGTGATAAATCGAGTGGTGAGCCGGGTCATTAGCATAGTCCTGAAGGGCATGTCTTGCCGTCGCGCTATATCCGATCGCGACAACCCATCTTGAGCCGGGGTTCGGCGCCGGATAATGTACGATTTTATTCATGTCCTGCTGAGCCGAGGCAAGGAGGACGGCACCTGCGTTCGTTGCACTTTCAACTTTAAGTTCAATCGCATACCTCCCATCATTATCCTGAGCCAGTGCATCTAAGCGCCAGTTTCCATTCGGCGGCGGATAAGGCACTTCACGAGTGGCTTGTATCCCTGCCTGACGGAAAAGAAGAATCAGTTCGACTTGCATCCATATTTCCCAGGCAGCACCGGTTGTAATGGCTTCTGTGATTCGTGCTGAATCATTGAGAATCATATAAGCTAAATTTTGGTTATTCATGATTTACCCTTCCTGATAATTGAATGGAAAGCGGTTCATTCTGACTTATTGGTTCAGTGCTATGAACACGCACAGGGTAAGAATATGCTTTCTCCTAAAAGCCGCCTTTTATAGGCTCACAGAAATCTTTCTCAGAATCATTGAATAAAAAGGGGAGCAAGAACAGCTCACCAGAATGGACTGAAAGGGTTGTCAGCGTTGAATAAAAAAACAGGCATACCTGAGTATGCCTTATGAAAACAGTGTGTTGCGGTTGAACAAGCGTGATTTATTTAAACTCGGATTTGCGCATCCGGTTCAAGACGGCCATGACATCGACAACACGAGGTTTAGCTAAATCACCATAGTTTGGCATGGTGCGGAACCATTCATCCTGCAGCATTTTCTGGAAGGCGGTGACGGGTTGCTTTTCCCAGCCTTTGAGCTGCGCCAGCTGACACCATAACCAACCAATAGTATGAAGCTGGCTGGCATCGGCAATTTGCTCTAAGGCCTGCAGATCCACGAACTCACGACCAAAACGCAGACTTTGTTTGTTTTTGACCTGGATACGGAATTTACCTTCTTCCAGTTGTGCCTGAAGCCCGGAGCGGTTCAGTTGGCGAACACGCGGTTGCTCAATGGTATCGCTGCCTTCCGGCTGGCGCTGAGTTGGATGCGACTGCACGACAGTTTTTGCTTTAGCGGTGACATCAACAGCTTCATAGTTGTGCATCTGAATCACTGTATCAGCAACATCCAGATAGTCACCGGAACCGCCCATCACCAGCATGACAGAGACGTTCAGGTGATTGCGCAGCAAAGCAATACGATCGACCAATGGGGTGATAGGTTCATCTTCTTTCGCAATCAGTGCCTGCATGCGCTCGTCACGGATCATAAAGTTCGACGCTGAGGTATCTTCATCGATCAACAGGGTTTGGGCACCGGCTTCCAGCGACTCTTGCAACCAGGCTGCCTGCGACGTCGAGCCTGAGGCATTTTGTGTGCTAAAGCAGGTGGTGTCTTTACCCATAGGCAGATTATTGATGTAAGGCGACAAATCGACGCTGTGGACACAGCGGCCATCTTCTGCACGAATTTTGCTGGCAGTTTCATCGGCAACCACATATTCGCGGCCATCACCCGGGACATGATCATACACAGCATTCTCGACCGCATTCAGCAGGGTCGATTTGCCGTGAAAACCACCACCGACAATCATGGTAATGCCGGTAGGGATACCCATACCGCGCAGTTTACCCGCGTGAGGTGCGTCTAATTCAACAGCCAGGCTGTCCGGGCTGATGAATGGCACAGCGTCAGGCATTGGCTGCTCGCTGTTACCGGCAAGGCGTGGTAACACACTGTGATCGGCCACGAAGGCAATCAGCTTCTTCTCTTTGAGCTGCGAACGCAGTGCCACCTGATCTTCGACCGCTTCACAATGGCGGCGCAGATCGTCCATTGGCAGTTCACGCGCAATCGTCGCACGACGAATGATTTTCGGCAGCGTGAAGGTCAGCAGGTTGAGCGCTTTCTTGGCAATGATGGTACGGCCATCAGCAGGCAGATCGACACGGAAACGCAGTTCAATGGCATCGTCATCGAAAACGACAGCAGTGCGGTCCAAAACGGCCTGACCCGGACGATCAATCTGAATCTCGTTCACTTCTCTGGCCAGATCCGCAAACTGACGGGCGATAAAATCACGCGCTGCGCGCTGATAGTCTGCCGACTGGTTTTTCAGCCAGGCCAGATCCGTGAGTGACCACTGGCGCCGTGCGCGAACGCGTGTCGCAGGCGCGAAAGGATCCGACTGAGGGATATCGATAAAGAAATCGTAATCAACAAAGTTATACTGACCACGCAGGCTGGAATAGCTGCGATAATTACGACGGTCAATTTTTTTGAGTCTGGCTTCTAGTAAGTCCATGGTCACTCGATATCACTGGCAATAAACATTGGGGGCAGGAGTGTACACCAAAGCACAGTTATGTGCATGTTATTCGGTGATCCAGCTCCCGCTTATCAGGCATTCAAACCTTAGTCTAATTGTTAGCGTACCGGGTTTTCGTCACTGTGATGAGAAAAGACACTTTCCACGCTATTCAAGGAGTCAGTATGTTGGAAATGGCATCAAAGTCGGCCGAATGGCTATTGCTGCTCAGCGGCGTGATCCTGATCTTGACCAGTATGGTGCAATACGGACGCCGCACCCGCAACTGGGGCGGGGTAATGACGATGTTCTACAAGCGCGTCAGCATGACAACCATCGAGTTCAAGTTTTACCGTTCAGGTGTGGCTGCCGTGATATTGGCTATTGTGCTCAGAATGGTAAACCTGATTTTCTGGCCATAATCGTGGTGCTGCTGAGAGCACAGAATTAAGCGAAAACTTGCCAGTTGATGTGATTTGTCGCACACTTGCCGCCCATCAAGATTCTGACAATAAAGGCGGGTATTATGGCCTCTACCGCAGCGGCACTGCACATTCTGGTGAAGCATAAAGAACAAGCTGACGATATTTTGCAGCAGCTGAAAAAAGGCGCAAAATTTCAGACCCTGGCAAAGAAATATTCAACCTGTCCATCCGGCAAGCGCGGTGGCGATCTGGGCGAATTTCGCAAGGGCATGATGGTACCGGCATTCGATAAAGCCGTATTCACCGGTAAAGTGCTTGAGCCTATCGGCCCGGTGAAGACCAAGTTTGGGTATCATGTGATTAAGGTGCTGTATCGTACTTGAGTTTTTATGACTTCTTTTGAGGGAGTTTGTTTGTCGCGCTTGAGTCTGAAGTATCCCTTAATATCCCACTCAGCGCGCCAGGTACTCTTTTAAGGCAAAAAGAGTACCCAGAAATGCCTTGTTGTTCTTTGGTGTGGTCCGGGTCGGTTGTAGTCGCTCCCGGCGCCGACAACCTAAAAATTCGTCCTGAATTTTTCCCTGGGCAGAGGTTTGCATCGTACTTCCTATTTCTGCTTTTAAAGTACACGCCAAAATCCATTGAAATTGACTATGATTCAATGCCTTACCGTCATTCCCGCGCAGGTGGGAATCCATGTGGCGATTGCAATTTCTGAAGTTTAGCTGGTATGTCGCGCATTTGGTTCTGTGTCTCATTTGACATTGTTTGATGCGCGCCAGGTACTCTTTTAAGGCAAAAAGAGTACCCAGAAATGCCTTTTTGTTCTCTGGTGTTGGCCGGGGCGGTTGTAGGC
Organism: Photobacterium arenosum; assembly: GCF_014841115.1. Taxonomy (GTDB): domain Bacteria; phylum Pseudomonadota; class Gammaproteobacteria; order Enterobacterales; family Vibrionaceae; genus Photobacterium; species Photobacterium arenosum. The sequence continues at coordinate 207,511 of NZ_JACYTP010000001.1, read as the reverse complement.
GCTCCCGGCACCGACAACCTAAAAATTCGTCCTGAATTTTTTCCCTGATTTTGTACCATCAATGTACATTATCAAGCTGTCATTCCCGCGACAGGCGGGAATCCATAAAGCGAGTTAGTTTTTGGTGGCTGGGTGAGTATGTCGCGCATTGGGTTATGTGTCTCATTTGACATTGTTTGATGCGCGCCAGGTACTCTTTTAAGGCAAAAAGAGTACCCAGAAATGCCTTGTTGTTCTTTGGTGTGGTCCGGGTCGGTTGTAGTCGCTCCCGGCGCCGACAACCTAAAAATTCGTCCTGAATTTTTCCCTGGGGGAGAGGCAGGCCTCGAACTTCTCATTTCTGCTTTTAAAGTACATGCCAAAATCCATTGAAATTGACTATGATTCAATATCTTACTTTCATTCCCGCGTAGGCGGGAATCCATGTGGCGAGTGCAATTTCTGAAGTTTAGCTGGTATGTCGCGCATTGGGTTCTGTGGCTTATTTGACATTGGTTGATGCGCGCCAGGTACTCTTTTAAGGCAAAAAGAGTACCCAGAAATGCCTTTTTGTTCTCTGGTGTTGGCCGGGGCGGTTGTAGGCGCTCCCGGTGCCGACAACCTAAAAATTCGTCCTGAATTTTCCCCTGAGGGAGAGGCAAGCTTCGATCTTCTCATTTCTGCTTTATAGCGCACGCCAAAGTCTATTTAAATTAGTTATAATTCAACGCCTTACTGTCATTCCCGCGCAGGCGGGAATCCATGTGGCGAGTGCAATTTCTGAAGTTTAGCTGGTATGTCGCGCATTTGGTTTTGTGTCTCATTTGACATTGCTTGATGCGCGCCAGGTACTCTTTTAAGGCAAAAAGAGTACCCAGAAATGCCTTTTTATTCTTTGGTGCTGTTCGGGGCGGTTGTAGGCGCTCCCGGCGCCGACAACCTAAAAATTCGTCCTGAATTTTTCCCTGGGGGAGAGGCAGCCTCGAACTTCTCATTTCTGCTTTTATAACACACGCCAAAATCTATTTAAACTAATTGTAATTCAATGTCTTACTGTCATTCCCGCGCAGGCGGGAATCCATGCGGCAAGTGCAATTCTATGGCTTCTCTGTACTGGGTAAGTGACCGATGTCGCTTTTCTCACAAGCGTATGCGTCGCTGATTTTTGGGGTAAGTCATAAAATACAAGAAAAGTATGGAATATCAGTTGGTTAGCAGAAGTAGATTGAGTAGGATACACGACATGGTGTCGTATGTTTAACTGATGGGTTTATATGATATGTGCACTTAATTGAATGAAATCAAGTGGTTAGGTTAGTTTTGTCTGAAAGGGTTACACGACAGAATTATGTGAAACCATGTCGTTGAATAAAATGTTAAGTGACTGACTATGTTGGAAAGAAAGTAATGAAATATAAAATCAAAGCTACGGATGAGAATCTAGCACTGTTGGCGTATTTGAAGGAATCGGATAAACAGAGTGTAAAAAACACATTTTGGTTACCTTTAATATCAAACTTAGTGGCTGGTATCGTTGCTGCAGCTTTAGTTGTTTCAATTACTTGGAATGTTGAAAGGGACTTGAAGAAAGTAGAGTTACAAAACTCCAAGGCTAGTGTTGTTTGGCAAGCGCGCGTTGAAGCAACAAAAGAAAACATGGTTGCATTGTCAAATCTACATAACTTCATTAAATATGACCTGGAAAAAAGTATTTATAATGAGCTAGACGATGGACGGCTTCTCGAAGGGTTCGCGGCAAATTCCGTGACACCTTTGATGTTTAAAGACTATATGGTTAAGCACCAAGAAACAATGAGAGTTATTAAGTCGAATTCGGCACTACTTTCTAAAGATATGGCAGGATCTACTAGCGATTTTCTATTAGCAATGGAAAGGCTCATAAATATTAATCTGATCAGTAACTTTCAACCAGAGAAATTGTTTCCTATAACAATCACCGGTAGCGTTAAACCAGAGTACCCTGAGTCGGCATACAAAATGCTCTCTGAGATGGTCGGTTTCTTCGAGTTAAACTTTATGCCACATTACGATAAGTTAGAGAGTGAGTATCGTAATTCTTTAGCTCTTGAAGCAGATTAAAGTCACTTAACAAATAAGGATACGTGTCGCGCAGCCGATATTTCTATCCGGGTGTTGAACAAGCCCGGACAGCCTTATTAAGCAAATTGCTCGGTTGGCATTTGGTGGGGGGGCGCCCGCGGGTTTCGTCAAGACGAGCGCAGCCGGGAAGTGACCACGGTGTGTTTCACTTCAATGGGTTACCTGAATTCGGTCTTGCGTTGGCTTTCTCCTCGTTGATGATGCTACGCCATTCTCCTTATTGTGTTTGCCTTCCGGCTATCCCGGTCGGGTGATGCCGACGCAGTGCATTGCATGCTGGCAGCATGGGCAGTCCCGTGTTGCTTTCAGTGGCTCGGTTTTCACAGGCTGCTGCCATGTTGGCAAGCTGAACAACATCTGTTGGATGGTGAGCCGCAGTGTTCGTGCGCTGCCATGCAGCAAGCCGTAGTCCCGCACCCGTTGCAACCCTTTTGGCAGCACATGCTGCAAGATCAGCCACAGGAACTGCACGACCGGCAGGGTACGTGTTGCCGGTTGCCGGGTCTGGCTGTCGGTATAACGGAAGGTCACCTGATGGTCATTGATCCGGAGAATATCCTGGTCGGGCAAGACGCCCCGGTAGAGGTAGCGCGACAGGTATTACAATGCCGGCAACCCCCGTCCGACCGCACGGCAGTTGACTATATTGAGCCATGTCCACTGTTTGTTGAGGGTATAGCGGTAGAAGAACTGCAGGCTGTTGCGGTCGAGTTTGACGGTGCTCCATGAGTGGGTGTGGATGAGTTGGCGGAAGTAGGCACGTAGCTGCTCGGTTGTCAGGGTGTCAGGCGGGCAGTCGAAAAAGGCAGAAACACGACGTACCGCACGGCTGTAGGCATCAACGGTCGCCGGTCGCTTGCCTTGTAGGATAAGATTATCAAGGTGTTGCTGGTATAGCGCGTCGAAATGGCGCTGCTGTTGAGTATTCATGATACGGTCTCCAGTCCGCTGCCCGGATGGCAGGGTTCAGAGATCAGTATGTGGGCTGCTGTAGCTCTGCCGCGCAGCGGCTTGGTTCAACAATCAATTTAAGCAGATTCGCAACGCTTGGCATTTTCGGTTGGAATAATATTTAGTGTTTACGGCACAATTGTTTAGGTAGAGTGGTAGCGTTGCCCATTACTTAAGTGGGCGTTATGTGAATACGGAAAATCATGACATTACGAGTAGGGTTACAAAGCCAGTATGTGGGACCATCGGCATTAAATTTAATCAGGGTGAGCTGTGGCTGTGCTAACGCTCTGCAAAGCCGTTGAACAGGCAAGAATCCAAAACTGTGGCCAATTTTCATTGACCACTACAAACCATCTTCCTGACGCATGCAATGATGGCTACTTTTTTCGGTTTTCTTTTAGCCAGAAGTCGTTGATAGTCACGATAATGGCTGTTGGGATATTGGCAAATGTCGAGAGAGCTTTTGAACTTGATATTATTTTTGAATCAACACCTTGCCTTGATGATCTTCACCGTGGATACTTAAACCATGTTTGGCAAAATCAATGCCATAAATAGAATCTGACATGGTGGTCTATTTTGATTAGGTCATCAGACTTACCTACTGTGGCAGAGCCTAATGAGGGGGAGTTCATGTCATTCGTTATGCAGCAAGGAGAATTATGAGACAACAGTATCATTTTCGAAGCTCTGATGAAGGGCTGCTATCGTGGGATGTTTTCCGGCTAATTGAACTAGCTAAAGGTTTGCCAATTATCGAAATCTCGCTAGCTGACATCAGAGAGTTAGATGAAGAATTCTGGTTCGAGCTAGGTGGTACAAAACCAACGTGTAGAAACATTATAGAGCACACGAAACTCATCCAAAAAGCTGATTTATCATACCCAATTATCCTGTGTAATAAAGGTAGGGTAATGGATGGTATGCACAGAGTGTGTAAAGCTATGTTACTTGGTCACGATACAATCCGAGCAGTAAGATTCCCTCAATATTTAGCTCCCGATCATGTTGGTATTGAAGCTGATGAGTTACCGTATTAGGAAACCGCATAATAAATAAGGATAAGTGTTGCGCTGTCGACACTTTATCCAGATGTTGAATAAGCCCCTGAGCTAGCAAGGAAGCACTAATATGAAAATTAACAAGGTACATAAAGCAAAATGTCACTGTGGTACAGTTGAGCTTGAGCTTACATTACCAAACGGTTTAGAAGATCCCCGTCGCTGTTCATGTTCTATGTGCAGAAAGCGTGGGGCAATTGCAGCTTCAGTTCTACTAGAAAACCTAAAAATTGTTAAAGGTGAAGATAATTTAACTCTCTATCAATTTAACACCATGACAGCAAAACACTTTTTTTGTAAAACTTGTGGTATATACACTCACCACCAAAGGCGTTCTAACCCGCACCAATATGCAATTAATGTTGCGTGCCTAGAGGGTGTTAACCCGTATGAGTTAGAGCCAGTAAAGATCTACGATGGTATCCACCACCCAAAAGATGCCAATTAATTTTTAGGCGCATAAATTGAGACGTGTTATAGATAACCTAAAGGCATTTCTGGTTACGCTTTGCGCCAGCAAAGAGTAACTGGCGTGCATCCAGCGGTGCTGAGAAAAACACCGAACTCAAGTGCGACATATGATCAGCAAGAATTGATGTTCTTTTAAAGTGGTTCGTGGATCAACACCTTGCATCGGTGATCTTCTGCGTGGATACTGCAACTGGTTTGGCATAATCAATGCCATAGACAGATAGTGTAATGGTGGTGTCTAGTGATGTTGTGTTTAGTCTTTCCAAGTGTGGCTGGGCCTGATGAGCGGAACTTCATGGCATTCGTTATGCCTTTGGGAGAAATACATGACAATTCCAAAACATTCTAAGTTGTTTGATTATGCGAAAGGGGCTTATTTCTCTGATAGCTTTTCACGCGAAATTCCCAACAATAATCAGACCGCACTTGATGTTTATCTTGAAATAGCGAAACAAACGCCAGCGTGGGTTTCTTTCTTAATGGCAATGAGAAATCGCATTGTATCAATGTTTGGGTTAAAACATTTAGGCCGACTTCAGGATGCGGGTTCTGAGAAAAACATGGCAAGCATCAAAGTTGGTGAGCGAATTGGCATTTTTACATTACAGAGTAACAGTGATACCGAAATAGTCTTAGAGGACAGTGATAGACACCTTGATGTAAGAGTGTCGTTTCTATTGGACGTAGAAGGTGACAAAGTCAGGGTTCACGCAACAACGGTAGTACATGTACATAATTTTTTTGGCAAAGTGTACATGTTTTTTGTTGCTCCAATTCACAAGCTGATTGTCCCGAGTTCATTGAAAACGTTGGCACAGGCATATTAAAGCGTCAAGAGGGATTCATGCCTCGTCGTATTTTGGTATGCGGTGACTTTTGTGATGAAAGTGGTCTGCGGAATTTTGGTTTCAGCGGTATCCACCCCTGAATGTGGCTACAGAATGCATGTCACGTGTTATGTGTAATATTGAATTCAGAGGAAGAATGAAGGTACTCATTGCTGGGGCTAATGGTTACATTGGTCATCACGTAACGAATCTATTTCGTGAACATCGTTTTGAAGTATTCGTATATAGCAGAGACAAGGCAGGTGTTCCCAAGACAGGAATAATCGGCCCCGATAGTTCTGATTTTACAGGTTCCTTTGATGTGGTTATTAATTGTGCTCGCCCGCATTGGTCTGAATATTCACCTGACGAAATCGCTGTTATTGAACAAGGACTACTAGAACATCTCGATAAATTTGCTACTGAGGGTGCGATAAAAATCCATACATCAGGTGTTTGGCTCTTTGGTAAGTCGTCACCTGAAGATTTGCAAAACTTCATTCTAAAGCCCTTGGAAGCAGTTAAGCCCGATGTATACACAATACAGCTAGCGTTGAGGAAAAACTGGAATATTGTTTATTGCCCTAGCTTGGTTTATGGCGGGGAAAACTGTCAGCTGAAACGAATTGTTGAGTCTCTGTCTGATCACACAATAAATGTGGCAGTACCCTCTGTAGGTTTTAACCAATATATTCATGTTGTTGACATTGCGAGATACTATTTGTTATTGGTGCAAGAGGGATTCTTCCAGAAACAGCACTTTATTGCTGAGCCCAAAGGATTTAGCCCAAAGGCATTTTCTCAACTTTTATTGAGTCATACTATTGTTCAAAAGGTGACCGAAATATGCTGGGATGAATTCGAGTCCATCAATGGTCCGGAGGCGACAGAAGTTGAAAAACTTAATCTTGTCCTTCCTGTTAGCTCAAGGTTCAAACCGACTCAGTTAGTTGAAAGATATATAAAAAATTACACATGACAGGTCAGGATAAATGTCTCCCAGCCGACACTTTATCCGGGGGGGACAAGCCCGAAGCGCATGATTATAGAAAAAGCTTAGCCAGTTCCTGGCCTAATCATGAGAGGTTCCACAGGCTTCTATTGAGTGTGTCACCAGACGATATCCTAACCTTAATGCTTTTGCTCCAGAAGGGCATTCCTATATATCCAAAAGACCTAAATGGTGGAAAGTAGAGGTAGACGCCTAACAAACGCATGCGCGGCGGGTTGAGCATGAGATTTTCGGAATATCGGTAAGGAGATGAAAATTGAGCAATATGTTAGAGAAAGGGAAAGAGATCCTGGCACAGCAGTCTTTCAGTTTGCTTTTGGGGACAAAGCTGGACGTTTTTGAGGCCGGCACTGCTGAATTGAGCCTTGAGATGAGAGATGATCTCAAGCAAAACAATGGTTTTGCACATGGTGGTGTCGTTAGCTATTTGGCTGATAACTGTATTACCTTTGCTGGAGCATCAGTACTGGGAAGCTGTGTCACTTCAGAATATAAAGTGAACTACGTCAGGCCAGCGATCGGAGACAGATTGATTGCCAGGTCAACAGTTTTATACTCTGGAAAGCGTCAAGCTACCTGTGAGTGCAAGGTATACGCCAAAACAGATAACGAAGAAAAACTGGTTGCGGTTTCTCTTGGAACAATCAACAAGATTGATGCTAGTCAACCAAGCTAAACACAACGACAGCTTTTGTTCACAGTTTCCGGGCGATTTCTACAATCAGGTTGCGAAGCCATATGTGGGCAGGATCATCATGTTGCCTTTCATGCCAGATAATTGATGGGGTGAATGACGGTATTTCTACCGGGAGTTCAAGTACTTCTATAGCAACCGACTTGGCAAGTCGATGGGCCAATCTTCGCGGAATGCACAGAATCAAGTCACTTTCGGCCACTATCATGGGAGCAACCAAGAAGTGAGGGGTTCGTACCGCAATTCTTCTGGTGAGCCCGTGTTGCGCTAGCGCTTCATCCACGGTACTCCTTCCCTGGCCGGTGATAATCACCGAAAGATGCGATAACGAGACAAATTTTTCGAGCGTCAACTCTTCGTCGATGATCGGATGATCTTGGCGTACCACACAGACAAAATCTTCATCATAGAGTCGCCTGCTGTAAAACCTTGCAGGAAGCCCTTCGAAAGAGCCAATTGCCAGATCGGCGCTACCCTGAGCAATCAAATCAACGTTGTCGCCGGCTGTTGCTGGCATAACGAGATCAATCCCGGGTGCCAACGAGGCAAATTTAGCGACCAGCTCAGGCATTAATAAGAGGGCTAAATGATCTGCGGTGGCAACAGTAAATTGCCCTGATGCGGTGCTTGGATGAAACTCCGACGGTGCGACGATTGCGCGAGCATCATCCAATAATTTGGTCACCGGTGCCGATAATGCGAGTGCTCTTTGTGTAAACTCCCATCCGTTGGTTGTTCGTACCAGAATCCGGTCGTTCAATAATCGGCGTAAGCGTGCTAAACCTCGACTTGCCGCAGGCTGGCTCAGCCCTAACCGTGCGCCCGCACCTGTCACACTGCCTTCTTTCAGTAAGGCGTCAAACAACTTGAGAAGATTGAGATCGACCCCACCGATATCCACTTTTTGCATTCTCGATATAGCCTTCATGCATTTTTCATATGTTGGTGGGCAGTATAGCATTCCTCACATCGAATCCATTATGGTTCTGAACGAGGAGATGATTGATGAGCACTAACGAATTGTATGTTGTAACAGGCGCTACAGGCCGCACAGGATCTGCTGTCGCAAAAACATTACTCGATGCCGGTAAACGTGTGCGGGTTGTGGTGCGAGATGAGCCAGCGGGGGATGTGTGGACGACACTTGGGGCGGAAGTCGCTGTGGCTGATTTCTCAGATGGCTTTGCCCTTTGCAGGGCCTTTTCTGGTGCGGACGGTGCGTACATCGTCAGCCCTCCTCAGTATTCGTCCGAGGATCTATTTTCACAGGCTAGAGAGATGGCTCACACCATTGCAGCGGCAGCAAAAGAGGCGAAGTTAGCCAAGATTGTTGCTCTCTCATCAATCGGTGCTGAACAAGCCGAGGGAACCGGCTGGATAGCCATGAATCGTATGCTTGAGGCTTGTATCATCGACACAGGATTGCCTGTAGTATTCCTTCGCGCAGCTTACTTTATGGAAAACTGGAGGCCGCTTGTTAAGATGGCTATACTCCAGCGCCAATTACCCAGTTTTCTTTCGCCGTTGAATCAAAAGTTCCCGATGATCGCAACACCAGATATTGGCCGCATCGCGGCTGAAGTTCTTTGTGAAGACTGGCGCGGCGTACGAATCATTGATCTGGAAGGTCCCGATAGGTATTCCCCGAATGATGTCGCGGAGCTCGTATCCCTTAAACTTGGAGAAGCGATACAGCCTTTCTCAATACCGGAATCAGACTGGGCACAGTCAATAGCTGGCCAAGGATTTTCATCAGCAGCCATCGCCGGGTTTATTGAAATGACTCAGGGTCTTAACTCTGGTCATATCGCCTTTCATGACAGATTGAGCATTGAGCGCCGCCTTGGGACGGTTAAGCTTGATATTATGATTGATGCGCTGGCCGCGGGGTAATCTCCTAGCGTCCTGCTGTGGCAGAGCATAACTTCCAGACGATCGGGCACGGCGTTCATGCCCGATTTCACTCGTTCTGAAGACAGGCGGGCACTCCATATTGCAGGCGACATGGACTCTCACTCAGAAGCCTTAAGCAATCGCTGCATTCACAGTTTGCGCGAGTTGAGCTTTTCTTGGTTTATGAAATCTGCGATTGCGCTTATCTGTGTTGGTTCAATGCCATGCGTTGCTTTAATGTTTAACCGGTCGGTAAAGACAAGGTTGTACAAATACCGATAGACGGCTTGCCACTGGTGGAGGCGCTTCAGGCTAATACGTCTGGCGTATTCAGGGGTGAGCCAGTGGTTAAACCCATGCCAGAAATACTGATTCCAGTCAGGATGTGAAGGCAATATTTGGCGAATTTTGCTGTGTTCATTGGTTAGTACGCCGATACCAGCCTGCCAGTTACCATGCTTGTTTTCAATTGACAGGCGATACCATTTCTCATTCCACCAGCTCATATTCTTGCTGATTACTGGTGGCATCAATGTGTCAATTTTCTGGGTTAAATGGCAATAATAGAGATCGGTGTGGCCTTTGCCTATTTCGTGGCTAAAAGCCGTAATAGAAGCACCGCGCAAGAAGCTTTCATGCTCAAGAATAATCGCGGATGGCGGTACGCAATGTGTCATCCTGTACAGGTTTTGGAAGTGAGCATGGGCGGCGTAGACAGGACGCAATAACTGTGCTTCTTTTGATTTAGCATGACGCTGGAGGCTGTACGCTAGTTTATCGAACTGGCTGCGGGCTAAAATCTTGCTGTAAGTGTGCTCGGCTTTATTCAGCACATCGATATTACTATCTAAATCAGGCTCGACGTGATCAAGGTGATAGAGACTCTGTGCCAGCACTGCTGAGGTGAGCGAAACGTCGTCATATAAAGCGTTGTCATTGAATAACAACAGATAGCCGGATTGGGAATCTGCACTCGAAAGTGTCCAAAGACGGGTTTCATATTGTTTGTTATTACCGTGCTGTAAACCAGAGCGACAGACTTGTCGCGTCGTGCGGGTTTGGATCAAAGCGAAGTCGATTTCTTTTTCCCAGCCACGGCTTACTTGTGTGAGTAGCTGGGCGAGGAGAGGCAGACGTGTTGCGAACTCTTTTCCGCTCAGATGGCATGCTTTTTGGATTGCTCCGGGACGGACCCGGTGGGTCAGGGCATCCATAATTGGCTGAAGTCTGTTCGCCAGCTTTCTGGCATTGAGTAAGGTCACCACTTGGTGACATTGCGTGCATTGTACGCGTTGACTGCCGCTTGCGGTAAAACCATAACGCTGAAATGTTGGCTGCCGACACGCGCAGTGACGAAAGAGGGAGTTATCACACTGGCGGGTGCGAATTTGCTCCGCCAGTGCAAGGATAGGCTGATTCAATAATACGGGTGGGTAAGCACCGCATTCAGAGCAATACCAAGCATCGTAACCGAGCCTGTCTGAGCGCGAGTAGAGTGACTGTTCGGGGTTGCCGCAATTTGGGCAACCATAAGTCTTGCAGCCATTGTAATTTTCTCTGAAAGGCACTGCTGCTTACCCTCCACAGGGTATTATTGTTTGGATACGTCGATTTGACGGCCTAAAGCTGGTACCTGAATGTTTTTCTGTGCTTTAAGCTGCTCAATGAGCACCTGAGTGATTGAACCGGTTTCTGTCAGTATTTCACCCTCAGAAAACACTTTATATCCGTCACCACCACTTGCGGCATAAGAATAGGTAGCGACCTTGTAAACCTGGTCGTTTTCTACCGCGCTGCCATTGACTTTTAGCGTCAGTAAACGGTTTCCTTCTGGTTTCTGACTGTCGTATTGCGCCTCGATACCCGAGAATTGTGCTAATCCATAAGGGAGAGTGTAGCTGTATTCAAGTAGCTCTTTTACTTGTTTTCCTGTCAGCTCAACCAAAGAGAGCTTATCGGTGAAAGGGAATAGATCCATGATATTTTCCATGGTCACCGGGCCTTTGTTCAGGTCGACACGTATACTGCCAGAGCTGATCATACTGATGTCTGCGTTCGCCGCCGTTCGCATTATGTCGGCAACCAAATTACCCACATTCGATTCTCGGTAATAGCTGCGGTAAGCGGTTTTGTCCAGCGTGGCTAATGTTTGAGTCAGTTCCGGATGTTTGCTGCGCGCGGTTTCAATTAACTGACTGGTTTTCTCATCTCGTTTCAGTTTGTCTGACTCAACCGGAATCAGTTTACCTTCAAGCAGTTTTACACTGTGTTTATCGGTATCGACTGCAAATTTTGTGTAGCCCAGGTATTTGCCTTGCCCGAAAGTTAAACCAATGACTGTGCCTGTTTTAGGATGAACAACAGGTTTCCACAAACCATGATCTGAGTGGCCACCAAAAATAACATCAACGCCTGTCAGTTTACCTGCCATGTCATAGTCTTCATCGAATCCACGTTGGACTTCCGGATCGGCTTCTTTATCGGTTTGCATTGGGGCGGTTTTATTTTGGTGAGTCAGAACCACAATCATATCAACGTCATCACGAATTTTGTCCACCCAGTATTGAGTGACTGCAATGGGGTCATCAATGGTTAAGCCTTTTCTGTTGCCTTTCCACATCGTGTTATAGAAGGCATCAATCCCCATCACGCCAATGACACCCACTCGAACTCCATCTTGCTCAAGAATGGTATAAGGCTGAGCGAAAGGTGCGTCATTTTGCTCAAACTTGATGTTCGCATTCAGTACCGGGTAAGCGGCTCTGGGCATTGTTTGCTTGAGCGTTTCCCAACCGTATTCAAACTCGTGGTTGCCTAGCGTGATTACGTCATAACCCATGGCGCTATATAAATCGAAAGAGAGTTTACCTTTGGATTTTTTTGCGAGTGAGCCGGTGAAAATGTCGCCAGCATCAAGGAGGAAGCTGGTCTCTTCTTTTGCTCTTGTTTCTTTGATGAGTGTTGCAAGATAAGGGATGCCACCGATACGGGTGATATCCGGGTTCCAGAATGCATCAACGGGTTCATAGACACTTTCAATGTCATTGGTGTGCAACAGCGTGACATGGTGCACTTCGGCAATCGCATAGGAGGATGTGCCCAGGAGCGTTGCTACCAGTGTCGCTAGGATTGGTCTGTGAATGACTTTTTTCATATTCGGTTCCATCTGAATTGTAGGGTACACGGCTATTTTGATTGAAGCCGAACTGATTATGCGGTTGGGAATGGGCCCTACAATTGAGTTGGTTCACATTATTGGTGCGGATAATATAAAGATAACTCCGGAATTTCTTTTTGTGTTGGTTATTCTGATGCCACTACATTCCGTAATACGTCGAAAGATAAACAAGGATCGCTTCGCGATCATCCAGATCCAATTCATCCATCCCTTGCTCATCAACCATCCATGTTAATAACTCATCCCATCTTTCTTTGCTGAGTCCTTGCTGTGTAACGAGATAAAGCGAATGGCAGGCGGAACAAGCAGAAGCCACCAGCGCCATGTTTTTTCCCGGTGCCAGGATACCTTCACCGGGTGATTTTACCGGTTCGCCAGCCGATTCAGTGATCCAATCCGGCGGTGTCGGGTTTTTGGTTGCCAGCCAGGCAATAATGGCTGCCCGTGTCCCCGGGTCTTTCACGCCGGGAAAAACCATCTTGGTGCCGGGGGCAAAGTCTGAGGGGGAGGCTAAAAACGCATCAAGTTTTGCGGCATCCCATTGTCCCTGCTGCTGCTTTAAGGCATCGCTGTAATTGAAGCCTTTGAAACTGGCGATGTGACGCTCGGCTAAGCCCCAGAGCGGCGGCCCGATGGCTGCCACCCCATTTGGTTCCATCTGATGACAGGCTTTGCACACTAAAGCTTGTTGTTCGCCTGCGGCAATCAGGGTTTCATTGGCCGAAAGCGGCAGGCTGACAAACAGAAGCAGAGAAAATGAGAGCGGGAATACCCGCTCGATAAAAGTTATCCTACTCATGAGGTTATCCGTTAACGACCAGCGCGACACGGTGGAAGGTGTTGTTAAGATAGCCTTTGGGATTCCACGCAATGGCAAAAGGCTGGCTGATGCCTTTGTCGTCTGTGGCTTTGGCCCAGATTTCATAATATCCGGGCTGAGGGAATTTCACCTTAGTGGTGAAGGTTTGCCAGGCACCTTCATTGGCTGGGGCGGAAAGATCAGCATCCATCCAGGTTGCACCAAAGTCGATGGAAACCTGTACTTTCTCTATCTTGCGATCGCCAGACCAGGCATGTCCCCGGACCGAAGTTTCACTGCCAGACACTGTGGTGTTGGTTTGTGGTGAGGTAATCAGAGATTTCACCGGCATTCGTTCGATGATCTCAAAATCTTTTTCATCCACTTTCTCTCCTGGTGCAACAGGGCGGTTGGGCACGCGGTAAGACGTACCGGTCATTTTGGGGCCGTCATGAATTTGATCCCGGATTTGAATACGTGTCAGCCATTTTTGCGAGCAGGAGCCGGGCCAGCCGGGAATGATCAGCCGTATCGGGGCACCATTCATTGGGTGCAGTGCTTCGCCGTTCTGAGCAAAGGCAATCAGGTTTTCGCTGCTCATGGCTTTGATTATGGGTACACCGCGGGAAATGGGTATTTTTCCTTCCTTGCCGGACAGGTCTTTATCCGCACCGTAATGCGCGGTATAAACGGCGTTATCTTTCACACCGGCGGCTTTCAGCACATCGGCGAGTCGCACGCCTGTCCAGGCTGAACAACCCACGGCGCCGTAGGTCCACTGATTCCCGGTGGCTTTGGGTTCGAAGAATGCGCGGCCATTCCCACCGCACTCCAACACCAGTTGCTGTTCTACGACATCGAAGTTTTTCTTCAGCTCTTCAATGGTTAATGTCATGGGGTTGTCGACCAGGCCGTCAATCGTTAATTTCCAGGCGTCCGGGTTAACATCAGTCGGCGGGATACCGTTATTTCGAATAAAATGCCGCGAGGTGGGTGTGATGTCGTCATTGAGAAGGTGGGGCGGAGTTTCTGCGTTCATTGGCCTGTCGTTCAGTACCGTCAGACCATCTTTACCTTCTATCACCACATCATCCAGGCCTTCCGCGAAAGCGGCGGGGATCAAGCCTGCGGGCATGTTACGGTGAAAAGGAATCGCACCGCCAAGCACAGCAGCCATTGTTGCTAAGCCTGCGCCTTTCAAGAAACCACGTCTGTCCGGAAAGCTGACTCGGCCAAAGACGTTTTTGTCCGCTGAATCCGGGTTTTTCTCGTAGAACTCGAAGATACCTTGAGGTGTATTTTTCTTGTCTTTAGCCATAATTCGCACCTTATCAAGTCAACTAACAGGCGCCTCTGGTTCAACATATGTGACCAATCTAACGTTCATCCGGATCAACAAGATGAGTGGCTGAGGCACTTTTCAAGACTGAGAATCAAGCACTCAGAACGCAAAATTGCTTGCCTTCAGTGCTCAAAGGTTGCAGCTACGCTACTGAGTTTAGTTTGCAACGATATTTCTCTCAAACTCACTCGCTGAAGATAGGTAACTTGTCCAATCTGATTACAGCAATGTTTTATGTTAATAACAGTCCTTGCCCGCAAGATGAAGAGGCGTTATTCGTATGATTCTGTATTCATTTTGTCGTTTGAAGGACTCAGTATGGCACTTTCTCTTGGGCTTACTTTTTTGTCGCCCGTATTGTATTTAGTGTCGCGAAGCTTTATCTGATCAGCCCGTCGACCATGGATGCGTTAAATCGGGTTTTTGGCTCTCTGTTTATCTCAATGGGGGGTTAATAGCATGTGCTGAGCAGTAGTTATTGATTTATCAACAATAAACAAGCGCATTGACACCTCTTTTCTGATACTAAAACTGGCAAATCCCGGCCTCTCTGCAAATACTCATGAAACCAGTATTGCAGAGGGGCTCTGCGTGCGCTTTACGTAAAAGAGGATTTGTTATGGCATACCTGATTTACTCGTTAAACATGACATTGAATGGCCACTGCCATCATGAAGATGCCGTAGTGGATCAGGAGCATCATGAATACGCCCTTGAATTACTTCATGGCTCAGAAGCATTAATTCTGGGACGCCATACGTATGATCTTTTTGCGGCTTTCTGGCCTGAAGCAGCAACGAGGAAGGATTTACCTAAATTTATGCAGTATCTGGCGATGGAGTTGCAGTCCATTCCCAAGCGTGTGGTCACAACACGGCCTCTTGAGTTTCCCTGGCAAAATACTGAGGCTCTGAAAGGACCAGATATTGAGAATACCCGGCAATTCTTGTCTGAAATAAGCGGCAATGTTGTTCTGTTTGGCAGTCCTGCTTTGGCTGCCTCACTGGCTGATGCAAGTTTAATTAATGAGTATCAGTTCTTACTGGAGCCTTTTGTCAGTACCAGTGGCAAGCAAGCTTTTGATGGTGCCAAGGTATGGCAAAGATTGATGTTGCTGGATGCCAAAAGGCTGAATCGGGATGTCATGCTGTTGAGATATGCATCTGGGCCATAAACAAGGGGGTTTCAGGTTGTTTTCGCGGTAATTCTCAGGCAGTGTTGTGGATTCTCAGATGTTTATATACAAGGGTTAACCGTGGTACGCAGTCATCAATTTACTCTGGCCGGGTGCGGCGCAATCTGTCTTTTCAGCAGTGTGGTTGCGCTTATTCGGAATGTGACCGAGCAGCTTGGCCCTGTAGGCGGTGCTGCCATGATTTACAGCGTCAGCGCTTTCATTCTCATTCTGACCGTTGGCTTGCCTAAGCTGTCTTCATTTTCCCGGAAATACCTTTTGATCGGCGGTCTGCTGTTTGTCAGCTATGAAATGTGTCTGGCGTTGTCTCTGGGGATGGCAAATGATCGACTGCAAGCGGTTGAAATGGGATTGATAAACTACCTCTGGCCGTGTCTGACGGTACTGTTTGCGGTGATTTTCTCACGACGGTCAGTCAGTTGGATGTTGTATCCTTGCTTATTACTGTCTTTCTTTGGTGTTGCCTGGACAGTAGCGGGTGATAGCGGACTGTCTGTGTCCCGGTTAACCGACAATGTACAAAGTAACCCGCTCAGTTACACGCTCGCGCTGAGTGGGGCGTTCATCTGGGCAATTTATTGCAATGTTACCCGGATCATGGCCAGTGGTAAAAACGCCATTACCTGGTTTTTTGCAGCAACAGCAGTCGCGCTTTGGCTGAAGTTTATGTTCACCAATGAACCGCCAATGCAGTTTGATCTCCCGGTGATCAGGGATTTGCTATTGGCTGGTCTTGCCATGGGTGGCGGCTATGCATTATGGAATATCGGGATCCTGCGCGGCAACATGGTACTGCTGGCAACCTTGTCTTATTTCGTACCTGTGTTTTCAACCTTTTTGTCTGCGCAGTTGCTGGGACTGACGTTAACGGCAACCTTCTGGCAAGGTGTTGTGATGGTGAGTGTTGCTTCTGTACTGTGCTGGTGGATCACCCGTGAACAAGCTTCTTCACAGCCATTACAGGAAGAACAGGCCTGATCGTCACCCAACCCGCATATATTGCGGGTTTTTTATTCGTCTATCCTTACATCCAAACCACCAGCCTTTATTTCCATTGAAGACGATCACGATTCTTCTAATGACATATCAAATAAATTGAATATCAAAGTAAGATCCGACGCGAATCACTAAGATAGCGTTTTTGCTGGCTTACGCGATTCGGATTTACTGCAAATGTATTGATGATAGAAAGGAATATTGATGTACCAGGTTATTGAGCAAGTGGTTGGCCCTGAAGATTTTTTACGTTTACGCGAAATCTCTGGATTATCGTCCCGTTCTTATGAAGCGGCAGTGAAAGGCTTGCCAAACAGCCTTTACGGCGTACATATTCTTTATGACGGTATACCTGTTGCCATGGGGAGAGTGGTGGGCGACGGAGCCATTAATTTTGATATTGTGGATGTTGCTGTTGATCCCGACCATCAAGGAAAGGGCCTCGGGCGTCAAATCATGGAATATATCATGGCTTATCTCGACAACGCTGCCTTTCCCCGCTCTTATGTGTCGCTGATGGCAGACGTTCCTGAATTGTATGAAAAGTTTGGTTTTAAATTGTCCCGGCCAAACTCGGAAGGCATGTACTGGGTGAAAAAGTAGTAAACGACAATCGTGACGTATCGCGAACATGACGTACCGCGAAGGAGGTTTGAAGATGATTTCATGTCAGCAATATGACTATATCGAAATTGCCTGCTTGTATAAGTTGCCGGTAAAACTGTGTCTGACAGACGGAAGTGAGATTGAGGGTATAGCCCAGGACACACTTCGCAATGAAGAAAAACAAGAGTGTATGTCACTGAAAACTTCCTTCGGGTTACAGATTGTTGTGCTTGACCAGTTGACCACAATGGAAGCGGCCCGTCCGAACCCCCATTTCGAACGGGTGAGTTTTCGTTAGCAGACCACCAATAACGGACACGAATCGCATCACACCAAGGCTCTCTTTTTGGCTATGATTGCTAATGATGCCTATAGCCATCATTAAAGGCCTTATATTGATTTAGTGATCGCTATATACATCATTACTTGAAGTATGTGTTAATGATGATTAAACTCGCCATAATGAGGTATAGATGTATTTTATGATGAGTTTAGCTATCACTATTGGCTATGAGGTTTTGCATGAATTACCATGATTTGACGCCAATGGCGCTCGCAGAGCTCATCGGCGAGCGCATTCAAACCTATCGTTTAAACGCGAACATGACCCAGCAAGAGATCGCCGAGATCACGGGTCTCAATCGCACCACGATTAAAAACGTAGAAAGCGGACGCTGCAAAGTGGAAACACTCATGGCGACGATGTTGGCGCTGGGAATCGTAGATCATCTCGACAGCTTCCTCCCGCCTATAGATTTATCCCCAATCCAACTGGCAAAGATGAAAGGTTACCAGCGGGTTCGGGCCTCCAACAGACGGAAACCAAGCAACAAGACAAAGTCCCCGGAAGACAAAGCAGATGATGGCAATAAGGAAGACTTGGGATGGTAAAAGAATATGTTGTGGTGAAATATCAGGGCCGGGATGTCGGTGCTGCCACCTTTGACACGCAGACAAAGCGCAGTTCCTTCGAATACGACCGCTCATTTATTGATTCAGGTCTGGAGCTATCCCCCCTGATGATGCCTCTGGGCACTCAGATATATCAGTTTCCCAATCTTGACTGGGACACCTTCCGCGGTATGTCCGGCCTGTTGGCGGACTCGCTCCCTGATGACTTCGGGAATGCGGTGTTAAACAGTTGGGTTGCCCGTAACGGTAAACAACCGGGTGATATCACGCCTCTGCAACGCCTCCAGTACACTGGAGAGCGGGGAATGGGGGCATTGACCTATTCACCGGCAAAGAGAATGAACAAACTCAACAGCTCCAATCCTGTCGAAGTTCAGGAATTGGTGTCCATTGCTCAGGAAATTCTTGATGAGCGTACTCAGTTTGGCGTTGATCTAAACGGCCATGGTGATGAGGACAAAGAGGCCATGCTGGCCCTGATGTCAGTAGGCATGAGCGCGGGCGGGGCACGGCCTAAAGCTGTGCTGGCATTCAACAAGGAATTCACAGAGGCTCGTTCCGGCCAGACAGATGCCCCGGAAGGTTTCACTCATTGGTTACTGAAATTCGACGGAGTCAGTGAGCACAATAAAGACAGAGAAACGTTTGGTGATCCACTTGGTTACGGTGCTGGAGAATTCACCTATTACCAGATTGCCAGTGAGTTATGTGGTATTGAGATGATGCCCACTCGTTTACTGCAAGAAGGTGATCGCCGTCATTTTGTGACACAGCGGTTTGACCGGGTCCAGAATAAGCGTGTCCACACGCAGACACTCAACGGTATTGCTCATGTGAACTTTAAGCGGGTCGGTGAGTATTCCTATGAAGAGCTTTTTGCCATTGCCCGGAGGCTTAAACTCAAGGCTTTTGACGCTGAACAACTATTTCGCCGAATGGTGTTTAACGTTGTGGCCAGAAACCACGACGATCATTCCAAGAACTGGAGTTTTATGATGTCAGAGAAGGGGGAGTGGACATTGGCGCCTGCCTATGACCTTGCCTACTCCTACAAGAAAGGAAGTAAGTGGGTAAACAGCCACTGGATGAGTCTCAACGGAAAGCGGGACAATTTCACCCGTGAGGATTTCCATCAGTTCCGTAAACTGAGCCCGTTATTCACCAGGGAGAAAGTTGATAGCATTCTGGACTCAACCATAGAGCATGTCTCTACCTGGCGATCGAGAGCTCAAGATAACGGTGTCCCTGAAAGTCTGATCCAAGAAGTCGGAGCAAATCTGAGACTGAAGATTTAACGATATTCTCAGTTTATTAATCCTTGAAGGCTTTACACTCGGTTTGCGGGGCTAAAAAACAGCAAAGTAATGGTTATAAATATCGAGCTAGAACAACTGCCAACGATATTCAGCGTCGGATCGCGAGGGTACTTTGAAAACCTCACTACGGAGATGCGGGCTTTTTCCCTTAATGACAAATGAGAGGCGAAAAGCCATAGTTAACTTAAGAAGAAATGGCCCACTAAGGCGAGAGGATGAGTCAGTCAATGAATGAACAGGAAGCCAAAGAAAAGCTGGAAAGCTCGTCTAGAAAAGTCACGGATAAAGACATTCAGCGTGTGTTAGAAAAAGAGCAAGTCATTGAAGACAAAGTGCAGAAAAGTGGCACGCTGCGTAAGTATTTCAACGTAGTGAAATCCATGTATGGCCTGGTTAAGGCTTACTGGAAAGGCGAGTACCGGGAAATTCCCTGGTTTACTGTTGCTGCCATCGTTACGGCCTTACTTTATGTGTTTAACCCATTGGATGTTCTGCCGGATGTGATTCCCTTCCTGGGGCTGACGGATGACGCGCTGATTCTGGCCGTCTGTCTCAAGCTTGTACAACAGGATCTGGATGATTATGAAGCCTGGCGAGCAGGAAATGCCTCGACAGGTACAGAACAGCCAGACGTTAAAAACGAATAATTTCCTTTTATTTCAAAGTCAAAAAAGCTGCCAGTGGATATCAGGCAGCTTTTTTGTGTCTGAGACAGTGGTAGTTACAAAGTTATACATTTTATTTTCTTGTACAACTCGTTAAGCTTAACTAGCATCATTGTACAAGATGATTTTTTGTACAGGTGTGAGATGAGTATCCCGGTAGGTATTAGTGCATGTGTACTTGGCGAGAAAGTGCGCTTTGATGGCGGACACAAAAGAAACCGCTTTGTGACGGACGAACTGGCAAAATTTGTACAGTTTCGCCCGGTTTGCCCTGAAATGGCAATCGGCCTGCCTGTTCCACGCCCAACAATACGGCTGGTACAGCAGGAAAATGGTGAGCGCCTGGTCGATAGCAAAGGCGGTGAGCTGGATGTCACCGAAAAAATGAAGGCGTTTGCTGATAAGCACATCAGCGGCATTCAATCTCTGTGTGGCTTTGTAGTATGTGCCAAATCACCCACTTGTGGCATGGAAAGGGTGAAGCTGTATATCCCGAACGGTAACACAGTACCGGGGGGCACAGTGGGGGTGTTTACCCGAAAATTGATGGCAGCTATGCCCTGGTTACCCGTCGAAGAGGACGGGCGGTTGCATGACCCAGCGCTGCGTGAAAACTTTGTGTTTCGTATTTATGCCTTACATGATTTTTATCAAAACATGGGCAGTGGCTTGAGCATGGATGCGTTCGTTAAATTTCATTCACGCTATAAATACGTCCTGATGGCACACAGCCCGACAGCGTACAGAGAGTTGGGGCGGCTAGTGGCCGGCATCAAAGACTGGGATCTGGCGGAATTTTTCGTTGAATACCGTCAGCAGTTCATGGATGCCCTGAGCAAACATGCTCGCCGAAGCAACAACACCAATGTGCTAATGCATTTACAGGGTTATTTCAAACGCAACCTGACCGGCGAACAAAAGCAGGAATTGCTGGACCTGATTGAAAGCTACCGCCTGGGTCATCAGCCTATTCTGGCCCCTCTGGTCTTGATCAAACATTACCTGAAAGAATACCCGGATCCGTATCTGCAGTTGCAGACCTTTCTTAATCCGTATCCGGAGGAGTTGAAATTACGTTATGGCCTCTGAAGTTATGTTATTCGCTATTAGAGAAGTGTCTGAAATGACGGGGGTGAATTCCGTCACTTTACGCGCATGGCAACGCCGGTACGGGCTGCTCAAGCCACAGCGCACAGAAAAAGGGCACCGTTTATATACACAGGCGGATATTGAAAAGATCCGTTTGATCCTGTCCTGGCTTGAGAAAGGCGTCGCTATCAGCAAGGTAAGGCCGTTACTCGAAGGCCAGGTGAGTGACGCCAGCGGTCAGGAAAAAGGCAGTGATGGGATAGCACCGATACTGGGCGCTTTATCAGATTGCCGGCGCGAAAAACTCGAACAGTTACTGAGCCAGCTGATGAAAGAATACCCGCTGCCAATGTTTGTCGAAAAAGTGGTAGTGCCTGTAGACACCCAGGTAAACGATCCGGCTAATCCGCTGCGGGCGATTCAGCAAGCACTGTGGCAATCCACTCTGATAGAGCAATGCGCCAGCCTGGTAGCCAAAACACGTAAACGGAGCAGCCGCAAAGCCATGCTGCTGAGCTTTGAACCGGCCCAGGATGGCATTACGCATTACATCTGGCTCACCGCTCTGTCACTGAGCAATGAAGGTTACAGTGTCACTCTGCTGGGTAATCTGCCGTTTAACAGCAAATTACACGGTCTGGAAGCGGCAGTCTCACAACAGGCATTTGAATCTGTGGTTGTGATTGGGGAAAGCAAGCTTCCTCCGGCGATTTTAAAGCAACTTGCGCGTGTAGACAGCGAGTGTCAGTGTCCGGTCTCGCTGAAAGGCAGTATCGCCGCTATCCATGCTGACTGGGTGCAGCAGTTAAAAGGAGCCTGATGCCATGACCGCGACCAATAGCAGCAATCGATGCCTGATGTGGTTTCGGGCAGATTTGAGAACGGTCGATAACACGGCCCTGATTCAGGCATGCCAGAAGTACCATTCTGTGCTGGCGGTGTTCATTGCCACGCCTGAGCAGTGGGCGAGTCACGATGTGGCTCCCATCCAGATCGATTTTATGCGCCGTCGGTTAGCTGTGCTCCAGTCTCAGCTGGCTGAACTTAATATTCCACTGCGCATAGAGGCAGTTGCTGACTTTAACGCTGTCCCTGACTGCCTGACAACATTGGCTCACGACTGGCAGGCAGAGCATGTGTTCTGTAACAAGCAGTATGAATGGAATGAGCGCCAACGTGACATGGCTGCGGGTCATGCGCTGGCAGAGGCGGGGATCAAATTCAGCGCTCTGGAAGATACCTGTGTGCTGCCTGCCGGCAGTGTTCTGACTCGTCAGGGCGAGTCTTTCAGAGTATATACGCCTTTTCGCCGCGAATGGTTACGTCTGTTCCAGCAAAGCCCGGCGCTGGCGCAACCTGTGCCGCAACCTGTATCACCCTATGACTGTGCCGACCGTTTTGGCTCCGTGATTGAGACCAACTTCGAACCGTCATGGATGAACTATCCGATGGCAGACAGCAGTCGCTGGCCAGTGGAAGAAAACTCTATCCGCGATGCGCTGATGCGCTTTTGTATCGAGCATATTGCGGACTACGGCGAGCAGCGGGATTTTCCTGCCGTAGAGGGCACCAGCAAATTATCACCGTATCTGGCTATTGGTGCCTTGTCGGCCCGGCAATGCGTCTCTGCGATTTTACATGAGTACCCGCACGCAATTGAGAAGCAGGACGCAGGGCCTTTTGTCTGGCTCAATGAAATTATCTGGCGTGAGTTTTACCGTCATCTCATTGAGGCTTACCCGAAAGTCAGCCGAGCCCAGCCATTTGTCGGCTGGACAAGACAAGTGACCTGGCATTCCGACAAAGCAGCACTGGCACGTTGGCAACAGGGAGAAACCGGTTTTCCCATCGTCGATGCCGCCATGCGCCAGCTGAAAGCCACCGGCTGGATGCACAACCGACTGCGGATGATTACCGCCAGCTTCTTAACCAAAGATTTGCTGATCCACTGGCAGGCGGGCGAGCAGTGGTTCATGTCTCATCTGATCGACGGGGATTTGGCATCGAATAACGGTGGCTGGCAATGGGCGGCATCTACCGGCACCGATGCTCAGCCCTATTTTCGGGTATTCAATCCGACTACGCAGGGAAAAAAGTTTGATCCAAATGGTGAGTTCATACGTATATGGGTAAAAGAGCTCGAAAACGTGCCTGACAAGTATATTCACACCCCCCATGAATGGTCAGGCGCAGCCAGCCTTGAGTATCCCACGCCTATGGTGGATCACAAGTTGGCGAGGTTACATGCCATTGAGGCATTTAAACAGGCAAAAGCCACATCATGAAAGATCAAGGTCGCGAACTTGTTATGAGTAAATGGCGCGTTCACCCTGGCACTGTGATGCTCTTTTTTGAAAAACCGGGTAAGTGACGTTGTCACATGTTATGTGAGGTTCTGATTCAAGTGGTTGAAGCGCGAGCCAGTGCGACTATACGTTTGAGCAGCCAGCGCAGCAAGGTCGGTATGTGGTCAATTTCCTCACTGTCTGTAAACTCCACCATGGCCAGAGCGACATCCGGTTTCGCATGATGTTTGAGCGCTTTTTGTATGATCTTTTTGGGTGGCGCAGGGTGGTCATCCGACACTCGTGCCAGCTTACGAAACAGGGGTTCATAGCCGTGGTGAAACAGGAAATGTTCGATATCGAGATCGGGTAAGACAGTTAACCTGTGTTTGTCTGATTCGCTGCCAAGCATGTGCCGCACCGTTTCTGCGTACTTCTTACCTGCGGCATCACCATCTGTCACGACATGCCATTCTATTCCCATCAATTTCGCAATTTTGATGATAGGCCTCAGGCCACTTTGTGCAAATTCAATCACCTGCACGCCTTCTGAAGCAAAGTTGTAGCCGCACCGGTAACCAAATTCATTTAACAGCCAGACTTCTGTTTCCCCTTCCACGAGCAACCAGGCCCGGGCATACAGTGCGCCGGGGCGATGTAACCGCACATGAAAGCCGACTCTGCGCAGTTCATCCCGGCTCAGGCTGTGGCTGTCAAGGCTGTAGACTCGGGTTTTATCGGGTTCTCTGTTGAGTTTCTTTATACTGTTCAACGGGACAACAGAGGCCAGTTCCGGGCTGTTGGTGGTAAGAATTTTCTGCATCGGCATATTAACGACAAAAGCCCAGGCCTGATGAAGAATGATGGGGTGAAGTCTGCCTTCCGGGTCTTCAAGGATCATGATGGGGCGTGATATACGCTTCAGTTCTACCGGCCCCCGTGCGCGGATGTAGGCATTGATGAGCCCCATCAGTACCAGTTTGTTTTGCTTGGTCATTTCCGGGCGGGCCAGCATTTCCAGAGGGTTAGGGGAATAGTGACTGCGTTCAGGGAAATGCCGGTGGCCCCTGTGGGGCGTTTTATGGTGCGGTGTAAACGCAAAATAATGATCAACCAGCGTCCGCAATGCCCGGATACTACTTTTGATTTCATCGCTGCTGACATGGCCGGGACGGGTCAGCAGGCGGCGGCAAGTGTTATCCAGCCGGCGCTCTATTCGGGTGTTGAGGGCATTGCGTTGTTCCTGATCGAGCTCTTCCTGCTGCTCTGCGTCAAGCCGCAGTTGCCTCGCATCGCGGATCCGCACTATGGGATGTAAAACCATCAGTTGCCTAGCCAGCTTGTTGCTATCCGGGCAGTCAATGATATTGCCACCGGCATCAAGAAAATGGCGTTCTGTGATCACTTTGTCGTCTTCACGTTCGCTGCTTATCTGATAGTAAAACTGCTTACCATCTTTGCCGTTCCTGACCCACACGGGCTTGAAGGAGCGGTAGCGTCGCGCTTTGTGCTCGCCCGGATAATCTTCAACCCAGTTCAGGACGATTTGCAGCTGAGAGACCTGAGTATGGCCCAGTGAGTAGTCAACATGAAAGTCAGAAAAATGAAAGTTATGGAATTTGGCGTCCGGTGAGAGTGCGATACTGAGTGCATCCAGTAGGGAAGATTTACCCCAGGTGTTTTCACCTATGAGTACCGTCAGTTCATTCAGTGTCAGAGACAAGCGCTTGATACCTCTGAAACCGGCAATTTCGATTCTGCTTAAATGCATTCTTCACCTGCCCACAGTGTTTGCTTACTGTAAGCCTATAGCATTAACAGACAGTGTGTTCATGTATATGCTCACAAAATTGGCAGAAGCTGTTGATTTTCATCGTGATTGAAATTGAGCCCGGACGGCTGCTTGTGATGAAGGGATGGGGTTGTTATAGTCCAGACCAGACAACAATCCGGGCAATGGCTCAGGATGATCAAACACCTATTGGGTAAAACGAACCCAAATTTTCAGGAGTTGGCTGATGGCAAAAATTATTCATACCATGGTGCGAGTGCATGATCTGGAGAAGTCCCTCGTCTTTTATAAACAGGCGCTGGAATTAGATGTTGCTCACCGCTTGGATTTTGATGACTTCAGCCTGGTCTATCTGCGCAATGATGAGAATGATATGGAGCTGGAGCTGACCTGGAATAAAGGTGCTGAGCCCTATACTCACGGCAGCGGCTACGGTCACATTGCCGTGGCTGTGGATGACTTGGATGCTGAACACGAGAAGCTGCACTCTCTGGGGTATGCGCCACTGGATATTAAAGAGTTTTCTCGCGATGGTCAGTTACTGGCACGCTTCTTTTTTGTTTTAGACCCGGATGGCTATAAAATTGAAGTCCTGCAGCGGCATGGACACTATCAGTAATACGTTTTACGTATGAACCTGTGAATGTATCAGAAGGCAGCATTAACGCTGCCTTTTCTGACTTTCAGTTGCCTGTTTATGGTGATATTTTTGTGACAGATGAGATATTCATCCCTGGATACGGGCCTTTCCTGTATGATGATATGCACAATGTGATAAAAATCATATCTGATTGAAATATTTCACGGAGAACAGAAAGCCTTTATGACCCGACACACTCAAGCCCGAATCACCATCGCCCATATCAACGATACGCACTCTCACTTTGAACCCTCTGCAATCAAACTGACTTTGCCCGAACATGTGTTAATTCAAACACCAGGCCAGTCTGTTACCGGGAATGAGCATGAGACGACTGTGTATGCCAGTTGTGGCGGGTTTGCACGGGTATTGACGGCGGTGAAAGAGGCAAGAAAGCAAGCGTATTTAAATGGCCGTGAGTTTATGTTTGTGCATGCCGGCGACTGCTTTCAGGGCACATTGTATTTTTCTCTGTTCAAAGGTGAGGCTAATGCCAGACTGCTTAATGCGATTGGCGTAGAAGCTATGGCGCTGGGCAATCATGAACTGGATATGGGTAACACCCTGGTTGCCGATTTTCTGGATCAGGTCGATTTTCCAATGCTGGCCGGTAACTGGGATCTGAGTCAGGAAGATCAATCCAAGCGTAACCCGCTGAGACCCAAGTCAAACCTGCTGGCCTATAACAATGAGACGGGTTGCGCACGTTATATGCTGAAAGACGTGCAGGGAGAACCTGTCGCGCTCTTTGGCCTGACCATTGAAAATATGGATAAAATTGCCAACCCGGACCCGGATACCTCTTTCCGGTCGGTAGTTTCCGTTGCTGAAAAGACCATTGCTGAGTTACACCGTCACGGCGTGAACAAAATCGTGCTTCTCAGTCATCTTGGCTATGAACGTGATCTTGAACTGGCTGAAAAAGTGGAAGGGATCGCCGTTATCATTGGCGGCCATACCCATACCATGCAAGGGGATTTCACCAATGTCGGATACGGCAAAAAAGACCAGTATGCCGTCAATATTAACGGTACTTGTGTGGTGCAGGCCGGTTGTAATGCACTGGCGCTGGGACAGGTTTCGATCGATTTCGCGGCTGATGGTAGTGTTGAACAGGTGTCAGGCGGTAATCAGTTGCTGCTTGGCCGTCAATTTACTCTGGATGCCACTCGCAATGAGCATTTAGACCCGGATTGCCATGAAGTGGTAAAACACTATCTTCAGCAGCAACCCAATATCACTATGTGCGCTAAGGATCCGGTTGTAGAGAATATTCTGAATCTGGATTATCGTCCTGCGGTTCGAGAGCGACAGACCAATAAAGTGGCGGAGGTTACTGAATCACTCCGTCATGTCAGAGTGCCTGATAGCCATGGTGCGAGTGCTATTGCCCCTCTGGTGGTTGAAAGTTTTGTTCATCATGGCAGACAGATGGGCTTTGAGGTTGATTTTGGCATTCACAATGCTGGTGGTGTCAGAACCTCGCTGAACCCAGGGCCTATCAGTTCTGCAGATATTGCCGGGCGCTTATTACCTTTCGCCATTGGGCTGATGGTCTATAAAGTCAGAGGCGCCAAAGTGCGTGAAGCGCTGGAAGGTGCGATAGATAATGCTGTTGATAACGGAGTTGAAGGCACGGGTACCGGCAGTTTCCCTTATACGGCCCATCTGCGTTTTACTTATCGCTGTTGCCTGCCGAAAGGTCAGCGGATAGAAAAACTGGCTTATTTCAAAGAAGGGGACTGGTTGCCTCTGGAAGACGACGCTGTTTATACCTCAGTGTCGTCCGGTTATACGGCGACAGGCAAAGAAGGCTATCAGGCGCTGCTGGACTGTGAAATGGCGCCTTTATCACTCGATTGTACAATGGCTGAAGCGTTTGAAAATTATGCGCGTTATCAGCAACAGCTTTCTGCACCGAAAGATGATCTGATCACTTACATTCCCTGTGAGTGCGAGCATGTTGATCACGAACATGGTGCGGCGTAAAGCTCAGCATCAGTTGTTGGCAACTCACCGTCAGGCCTGGCAATACGTCAGGCTTTTTTATCTGTATTTTCCATTTAATGATGCTAGCCCTTCGGTCGACTGATTACTGATAAGGTGATTAAGCAAGAGTCGGGTATGAATCGGGATTGGCTGGATGCAATTTTAATCAGTGTTTGGATTGTGGCCTGGAGTGCACTGACATACTGGGTACCAGTGTCAGGCATCTGATTAACTGAAATAAGGAAGAGGTATTCAGCAGAATACCTCTTTACGCGTCAGAAGCGTTTAAGCGAATGCGGCTTCGGAAGCCGTGTTGCCTTCACCTGTCTGCGATGACAGGTGCGCTAATCGGTAGGCAGCAAGATCTTCAATGGTTAAAACCGGCATATCATGACGCTTGCCGAATGATATTACTTCAGGCAAACGGGCCATGGTGCCATCGGGGTTGGTCAGTTCACAAAGCACGCCGAACGGCTTTTTGCCAGCTAAGCGCATGAGATCTATGGTTGCCTCTGTATGACCACGACGACCCAGCACACCTTCAGAATTTGCTTTGAGCGGAAAAACATGGCCAGGCCTGTGCAAATCTCCGGGCTGTGCGTCATCGGCAGTTGCTGCTTTGATGGTGGTGACACGATCAGCGGCAGAAACGCCTGTAGTAACTCCCTTTGCAGCCTCGATGGTTACCGTAAAACCGGTTTGATTTACGCTGGTATTATTGTCGACCATCATGGGTAACGCGAGTTGCTCTACCCGATCTTGGGGTAAGCACAAGCAGACAATGCCTGAGCACTCGCGAATCATCAGTGCCATTTGCTCAGTCGTGAGCGAATCGGCGGCATAAATGATATCACCTTCGTTTTCACGATCTTCGTCGTCAACCACCAAAACACCACGACCTTCACGAATAGCGCGGATGCCGGTTTCAACGCGCTCGAAAGCGGTACCAAAAGGGGAAAGCAGAGACTGATTCATGGTATGTACTCCATTATTAACATTAACGTTACCAGAATCAGGGCGCAAAAAAACAGCGTTTCAGCCAGGCTGAAATAGCTTTACAGGTAGGTGTTAGCAGGCAAGCCACAGGCTCGCTGAACATAATGTAAAAGCAAGAAACAAATCCGCTGATTCTCTTCCATCCGGACTATAACCGTCGGCTCTGGACTCGCTGCATTCAGTAGAGAATACAGTTTCACCAGATCTGCTGACCTTCATCCACACTGAGTGTGATTACGATGAAGCGCTCGCGGGCTTCTGTCGAAAAAGGCATGACTTTATCAGCCTGTTTCTGTCAGTTACCGCCGGTGGGGAATTTCACCCCGCCCTGAGAATTCCAGTCGATAATAATGAAATCACTGCGCGAAGAGCAAGACTGTCATCACGTTAAAGGATATTTATCTGTTCAATCAGCACAACTGCTTGTTTTCTGCTCACGGAATCAGTTCACAGAGGGCGTTTGCGTTGGGTTCTTGCTGTTGAGTAAGTTGCTCATCCATTTTACCACTAACGGCATGGCATAGATTGGAAGCTGAAGTGCACCAACAAGAATGAGATAGTCTGGGCCTAATGCGGTTCCGGCGACGGTATAAGTCAGCAAGACATTCCGATTGGCGGAAGTGATGCCTGCAAGAAGACCATTCTGAACATTTTTCCGCATAAACAGCAGAAAGCCAGTAATAAAGAAGAGCAGGCATATTGCGATACCGTAACCAAAGTAAAGTAATCCTTGCTGCCATGACTGATCGACAAATGTACGAAAGTCAGCCATCAGCCCCAGCGGAAATGCCGGAACCAGCAAAATAGTTACTTGTGCAATTTTACTGTGCGTCCGCTGAAGAATGTGGGAAGGAACGTAGCGGTGACACAGGTCTGATAGCAGCATAGGACCAAAAATGAAAATAACCAGTCGCTGGAAATATGTCATCAGATCAAGACCGAAGCTGTCATGCTGGAAAAGGTAGAGATTGATACAAAGCACAACGGGCATCAGCAGCGTGGTGGCAATAGTCATCGCCATCGCGGTCATCACATCCAGCCCAACTGAGCGTGCTATGGCTGGTGTGGCAAATAATGATCCGGTTGCCGCAACCGCTGAAATAGCCAGGATCAGTGACGCGGAAGCCCCCAACACAGAGGCAATGAAGGTTGAGAGTATTGACAGCAATGCGGCATGATAAAAGGCGTATACCCAGATTTTAGGCTGAAATAAAAGGCTGATTAAGGCGTTTTGTTTCATCCCAATCAAAGTAAACAACATTAAAAAGAACAGAATGTAAGGCAAATAAGGGAAAACTGCAGTAGATATCGCTGGAAAGGAAAATCCAATGACAGCTGCAAGTAATAAAAGTATTGAAGAGTGTCTCGCAAGCAGGGATAACATCTTTAATCCTGTGTGATTGTTAATTGGTTGTGAACTTTGGTTGAGCCTAATCTGATAACACGCTATTTAGGCATTAATTGATACCATTTCGTGACAGATTATTCATCTCTTCAGCGTATATATTTTTTGCTGTCACTCAAATTGAAACCTTTACGTAACAGATTAGATTTTTTTATGGGTCATTGGAAAAAAATGTCATTTTTAGTTCAAAAATCAACCGGTTAGTATTTGTCCTGTAGAACAACATTAAACCCACCAAAAATGAGGCAATCATGGCACAGGCAATGCACTTCGACACCATCACAAATCAGGACGTCATGGAGAAGAAAGCCTATTCGCTGAACATCAAAGGATTGATTGCACACGCACTGGATATTTTGTTACCCCGTCAGCAGGTATCCGTTAAGACTTATCAGGTTTCTCATCTGCCAGTTCACTTGCAGAAAGACATTGGTCTGATTCGGTAAGCATATCACTTGCAAGACAACATAAGCGCCGGCCCTGAAGCCGGCGTTTTTTTGTTAATTTTTCTTATGTGAATATAGTGTAAGACAATGGTGGATAAAACGGAGTTAGAACATTTTCATCATAATTATCAGTTTTTAATCTGTTTGGGTTTATTTTACATAAGCATATGGCATGATAGTGTCATTAAATATATCGGAAAGGAGTGCTTTCGTGGGTTTCTGGTCAAAGCTCTTTGGAAGAGAAACGGCAGATTCGAAAACGCTTGAAGTGACACCTGAGGAATATAAAGGGTATCTCATTTACCCTGAACCTATTTCCGAAGGCGGGCAGTTTCGGATTGCTGGCAGGATTTGCAAAGAATGTGAAGGTGAGTTGAAAACACACACTTTCATACGGTCAGATTTGCTGGCAAGCAAAGCGGATGCGACAACATTTATGGTGAATAAAGCCAAGATGTTCATCGATCAGACCGGCGAAGCCATGTTCCGGTAAATTCAGTGCATTGTCTGAGGGAGTAAAGACGCTGCGCTGACATGAATGCTTAGAGGCCGGTGCTTTTTATCAGGGAACCGGACCCCGGTTATTGCACATTCTATTTTTTGCATAGCTGGTGGGAAACCCTGAATGTTGTTGGGAGAAAACGGCAAATCGTGGGTGTGTAGTTCATTCTCTTTCAGTTTTTTGGCTGATCAGTGAAACGGACTACAGAGCCTGAGTTTGCCCTACATTGTTGGTGTTATTAACTTCAAGTAAGTCAAAAACATCCGTTGTTTAATCTCAAGTAAAGAGTGTTGTATTGGTTCCATTCTCAGCCGTTGCGATACTGGGAACTGGATACTAAATGTGTACATTTTGCTACTGTTCAGGGAATAACGATGCAGATAGGTGTGCCTAAAGAAATACTCGCGAATGAAACGCGAGTGGCTGCGACGCCGAAAACGGTCGAGCAGTTATTAAAAATGGGGTTCAGTGTTGCTGTTGAACATGACGCTGGTATTCACGCAAGTTTTGATGACGCTGCTTTTGAAGCTGCAGGCGCTAGTGTCGTGTCTACGGAAGAAGTGTGGCAGTCAGACCTGATTTTTAAAGTGAATGCCCCCAGTGATGATGAGATTGCTCTCCTGAAAGAGGGGGCAAGCTTGGTCAGCTTTATCTGGCCGGCGCAGAATCCAGAATTGCTGAAGAAACTGTCCAGTAAAAATATCAACGTAATGGCTATGGATTCGGTGCCGCGTATCTCACGAGCACAAGCCCTGGATGCATTGAGTTCTATGGCAAACATTGCCGGTTATCGTGCTGTCGTTGAAGCTGCCCACGAATTTGGACGTTTCTTTACCGGGCAGATTACTGCTGCTGGTAAAGTACCGCCAGCAAAAGTGCTGGTTGCAGGTGCGGGGGTTGCTGGATTGGCCGCTATCGGTGCTGCGGGCAGCCTGGGTGCCATTGTTCGCGCCTTCGATGTGCGTCCTGAAGTCAAAGAGCAAGTGCAGTCTATGGGTGCTGAGTTCCTTGAAGTCGATTTCAAGGAAGATACCAGCACAGGTGATGGCTACGCGAAAGAAATGTCAGACGAATTTAACAAGGCTGCTGAGCGTTTGTACGCAGAGCAGGCGAAAGACGTTGACATCATTATTACTACTGCGCTGATTCCCGGCCGCCCGGCTCCTCGCCTGATTACCCAGGAAATGGTTGATTCTATGAAGCCCGGCAGCGTTATTGTCGACCTTGCTGCTGCCAATGGCGGAAACTGTGCCTATACCGAAGCCGATAAAGTTATCACTACACCTAACGGTGTGAAAATTATCGGTTACACCGATATGGTCAGCCGTCTGCCGAATCAGTCGTCCCAGCTTTATGCCACCAACCTGGTCAATTTGATGAAGCTGCTGTGTAAAGAAAAAGACGGCAACATAGATATCAACTTTGATGATGAAGTACTGCGCGGTTTAACTGTGGTTAAAGAAGGTGAACTCACCTGGCCAGCACCACCCATTAAAGTATCCGCTGCTCCGCAGCAAGAAAAAGCAGTTGCCGCACCTGTTACTAAAGCAGTCAAAGAGCCAATGCCGCCAGCGAGAAAGTATGGTCTGATGGCAGCAGGGGCGTTATTGTTTGGCTGGGTCGCGAATTATGCTCCTGCTGAATTCCTTTCTCACTTCACGGTTTTTGTTCTGGCCTGTGTGGTGGGCTACTACGTCGTATGGAACGTTACGCATGCATTGCACACACCTCTGATGTCAGTGACCAATGCTATATCCGGTATCATTATTGTCGGTGCCTTATTGCAGATTGGTCAGGGGGTTGGCGTTGTGTCCTTCTTTGCCTTTATTGCTGTTTTGATCGCAAGTATCAATATTTTTGGTGGCTTTACCGTCACTAAGCGGATGCTTGAAATGTTCCGTAAAGATAAGTAAGGGAGTTGTTATCAATGTCTGCAGGAATTGTTCAAGCGGCCTACATTATTGCTGCTGTCCTTTTTATAATGTCGCTGGCAGGACTCTCTAAACAGGAATCCGCAAAGTCAGGTAACTACTTTGGTATGGCAGGAATGGCCATAGCACTGATTGCTACTATTTTTGGCCCGGAATCAGCAGGAACTGGCTGGATTATTCTGGCCATGATTGTGGGTGGTGCGATTGGTATTTACTATGCCAAGAAAGTTGAAATGACTCAGATGCCAGAGCTGGTTGCTATTCTTCACAGTTTTGTGGGTATGGCTGCCGTGCTGGTCGGTTTCAATACTTTCCTTGACCATGGTGAAGCACTGACTGGTGCGATGTTAACCATTCATTTGGTTGAAATTTTTATCGGTGTCTTCATCGGTGCTGTAACCTTTACAGGCTCCGTGGTGGCTTTTGGTAAACTTCGCGGTTCAATGTCATCCAAGCCTTTGATGCTGCCTCATCGCCATAAACTGAACTTGCTGGCTGTGCTGGTTTCTCTTGTTTTACTGACAGTGTTTGTGGATCCGGATCCTTCGATATTCCCACTCATTGTTGTGACAATTATCGCTTTAGCATTCGGTTATCATTTGGTCGCATCGATCGGTGGTGCGGATATGCCGGTTGTCGTGTCAATGCTGAACTCATATTCAGGATGGGCCGCCGCAGCGGCTGGCTTTATGCTGGCCAATGATCTGCTGATTGTGACTGGTGCTTTGGTTGGCTCTTCAGGTGCGATACTGTCTTACATCATGTGTAAGGCAATGAATCGTTCATTTGTCAGTGTCATTGCAGGTGGTTTTGGTACAGATGGCTCAGTTTCTACCGGTGATGAAGAAGTGGGCGAGTACCACGAATCCTCTGCGGAAGAAGTGGCAGAGATGCTGAAAGATGCTCGCTCTGTGATCATCACACCAGGATACGGAATGGCGGTTGCGCAAGCGCAGTATCCGGTACACGAAATAACAGAGAAACTACGGGCAAAAGGGGTGGATGTCAGATTTGGTATTCACCCGGTTGCCGGTCGTTTGCCTGGCCACATGAATGTACTGCTGGCTGAAGCGAGAGTGCCCTACGATATTGTCCTGGAAATGGACGAGATTAATGAGGACTTCTCAGAGACAGACGTTGTACTGGTGATCGGTGCTAACGATACGGTTAACCCGGCGGCAATGGAAGACCCAGGTAGCCCGATTGCCGGTATGCCAGTTCTGGAAGTGTGGAACGCGAAACACGTTATCGTATTTAAGCGCTCAATGAATACCGGTTATGCAGGTGTGCAAAACCCATTGTTCTTCAAAGAAAACACCCAGATGCTGTTTGGCGATGCCAAAGAGAGTGTTGAGAACATTGCCCGTTTTTTGTAAGTAATACAGTAAACCACTAATTAAACGCCGCTTATTGAGCGGCGTTTTTCTTTTCCTATTTTTGATGCCTGATGCAAAGCTTCAACAGAAAAATGAATGAGTAGTCTGTTATCTGGGCCTGATTGACCTGTTAGGGTGGCGAGAATGCCTAATCCCTTTATAGTTATCTGATCTAATGACAATTTTCTGACAATACTGAACCGGTGAATGTTAAACTTCCGCGCTATGAAAAAGTATGTGCTAATTATTTCTATTCTGTTTACAGGCTCCCTTAAAGCGGAGACGGAAAGTTTACCTGATCGTATGTCAGCGGCTCGTGCTGAATTGCTTTCCAGTAAACCTCTGGCTACATACGATTTTCGACAGTTACAAAGTCGTTACCCGACACCGTTACTGCTGCCATCCAGTTTGTTGCCGCAGTCAGCCAAGTACCCGCTATCGGCGCTGCGGCACCTTTATCAAAATGCGGAAACTTGTAAGGGCCCATGGCCAGTCAGCCCTTTGGTAACACATCCTGTGGTTTTTACTCGCGCGATGTGTAACAGCGTTGTGTTACCAAGAGGCTGGTTTGTACGTTCTGGCTATATTCATCCAGGCGGTGGGAGCTATGCTGCACGTTATCTGGAAAAGTTTCCAAATCGCAATAAAGAACTGGAAAACTACTTACACATTCAGGAGCGTGATTTAGCTGCGACAGGCACTGTGCTGGGACGATTACAGCGGATGAGCAGTGAAGAAATCCGAGTGTTTATTGCCGGTGCGGAAGCTTTTATATCCAATGGCGAACTTTGGATCCGGAATGGGAATGAATACCATGTCTATGATCAGCCTACATGGGCGCAGGCACTGGCAAAGCATGATCTGCACTTCACGCGTTTGGTTGCCACTGACTTCTGCTTAGTCAAAAGTGGCAACATTTGCTGGCAAGAAGAAGACAAGTCGTACCTGACGACATATTTGCTTGCAGGATTGCTGGTTGTCAATATTGGCTTACTCATGGGTTGGGTGATGTATCGCTGGCGAATTCGCCGACGCGCGATGCAGGAAAGAATGTTAGTCCTGCAAATCTTGACTCACGAGCTACGTACACCAATCGCAAGTTTGAGCATGACGGTGGAAGGTTTTCGTCGTCACTTTGATGCTTTGCCTGAAACCCTATATGATGAGTTCAGACGATTGACCGAAGATTCACGCCGATTAAGGCAGTTGGCTGAGGCCAGCAAGGATTACCTGCAGGCGAATCATCAAGAATTGAGTGTTCAGAATCTGGAGTCCTTTAATGAATGGATTGAATTTATTGCAGAACCCTATGATGTGACATTGTCACTTGCTGAGGACCGTAGCGTCAAGGTCAATATGTACTGGCTTGGAACCTGTATTGATAACTTGCTGTCCAATGCTCACAAATATGGCCAGGCACCGATTGAATTAACATCATCGTTCAAAGATGGAAAATTGATTGTCAAAGTAAAAGACCAGGGAAATTTAGGTAGTAAGGATTGGACCCGACTGAGAAAACCCTTTGTGAGTGAAAAGGGCTTAGGGTTGGGACTGACAATCGTTGAATCGATGATCCGTCGAATGGGTGGGCGGATGAAATTAATAGGTCCGCCAAC
The DNA here is from genome assembly GCF_014841115.1 of Photobacterium arenosum. Lineage (GTDB taxonomy): Bacteria > Pseudomonadota > Gammaproteobacteria > Enterobacterales > Vibrionaceae > Photobacterium > Photobacterium arenosum. The sequence goes on along the minus strand of NZ_JACYTP010000001.1, from coordinate 171,423 downwards.
CACTTTTATTTTGGAGATACCGTGTGAATCAAACTCTGCTACTGGTTGAAGATGACCGCAACCTTGCTGATGGTTTGCTCGAATGTTTGAAAGAAGCAGGCTATGAGTGCCTGTATGCTGACTGTGCAACCAATGTTGAAAATCTGTGGGCGCAAGCCGATCTGGTTGTTCTTGACCGCCAGCTACCCGAAGGAGACTCGCTGACTTACCTTGAAGGTTGGTTAAAGCTTAAATCGGTTCCCGTGATTCTGCTTACAGCAATGGTGTCTGTGAATGACAAGGTGATTGGCCTTGACTCAGGCGCCAAAGATTACCTGACTAAACCTTTTGCTGAAGAAGAACTGCTGGCGCGTATTCGTGTTCACTTGAGAAATGGTGAGTCTGAATCGCAAAATGCAAACCTGATTGCTATCGGTGAAACACTGATTAATCTGGAAAGTCGTGAAGTGAAGCAAAAAGGGGACTCTGTCACTCTCACTCGTACGGAATTTGAGCTGCTTGTTTTCCTTGCAAAACATTCAGGCCGAGTTTTCACCCGGGATGAGCTGCTTGATCAGGTGTGGGGCTATAACCATTATCCGACAACACGTACTGTCGATACCCATATCCTGCAGTTACGTCAAAAGCTGCCTGGTATTGAGATCGAAACTCTGCGCGGTGTTGGCTATCGGATGAAAGCACCGCAAGAATGAAATCGCTGTGGGTAACACCTGCCTTTGGGATCATGACATGTCTGTTCATGATCCCTCAGGCGTCGGCTAAATGGTTTGTGGGTAAGGATCTCTACACTGTTGCGCACCAGCGATTACTGGAAGGGAACACAGCAGCCAGTTTCGAGACTATGGTTCAGGCCTGGCAGCAGCTTCCTTCAGAGGAGCAGCAGGCTAACCTGAATGATTTACTTGAGCTTGCCATTACAGAAGATTGCGGTTTCAGTTTGAAACAGCGAAGTCTGCCTGAGTGGCTGTCTAAAGTGGCTGTTCGACGTGAAGTGATCCAGAACCTGAACCAGGTATTACTGAGGTTGTCTGTTACGGGAATTACTCAGGCTAAGCAGCTTGAGGTCACATTTTCCCGTTGGCCAGACACTCAATTCAGCATGCCTGCGGCCTTAATTTCTGAGAATGGTCAGTTTGTCACGGAATCTCGCCGTTTAGATGAGCCCTTAGCTGCAGGCCTTTATCAGTTGAAAATTACGGCAGGCAAGGAGCGTAGCTGGAATTCCTGGGTAATACTGACCAAGCCGGATCCTAAACAGAAAATTGGCTGGAAAGACAGTAAAAACTGGCGTATTGAGCGTGAAGTCTTACCCAATTCAACGTGTCCATCGCCTGTATTGTCGATGAATTTGTTTGACTTGAACGACACAAACTGGAGCCCGATCTGGACTCAGGATGTTGATGGAAAACTACCGACAAGTTTGCCGGCGATTGATGTACCTGATGGCCGCTACTGGCTGAGTGTCGGACTGGTTGAAAGCCGCTGGCAGGGAGACATCTCTATTTTGGATATTCAACGAATAACCCGGCCTGTTGATTATCCTGATTTTTAACAGCGAAAGCAGAGTAAAAACCCGCTGGATGATTCTGAAACGGTAGCGCAGGTTTGACCACCTGCAACCAAGACCACAGTGTCTTGGTTTATTGTTTTACATCAACCTGTCTCTTCCATAATTGTCTATTATGTCTTTTTTACTGTAAATAGTGAAAAGCACATGCAAATTGTTGATAAAGCTTCCGCGCTGAGGATCCCCCCGTTTTTACGTTTGGCGTTTCGGCCCTTTTTTCTGGCTGCTGGTCTGTTCTCCGTGATCACAATGTTGATCTGGGCGGGCTTTTGGTCCGGCTTCATGCTGTTCCCTATGTACGGAAATCCAGTGTGGTGGCACAGCCACGAAATGCTGTTTGGATTTACCGGTGCTGTGATTGTTGGATTTCTGCTGACTGCAGTACAAAACTGGACGGGTGTTCCTGGTATCAGCGGCTGGAAGCTGGGGCTGGTGTTTGCAATATGGTTGATTGCGAGAGTTGCGCTGCTTGTTATGGCTCCCCATGCAGTCTGGATGATACTTGATCTGCTTTGGCTGGCTATGGCACTCCTTTTTCTGGCGATACCTATAATCAGAAATCGCCAGTGGCGAAATGTCCTTTTTCTGCCAGTGTTGTTTCTGTTGTTGTTTCTGAATACTCGTATGCATGGAATCGTACTGGGTTGGAGCCATGTTCCGCTGAGCACTGTGGCATTGCAAACTACCTTGTTAATTGCTGTGCTGATGACTGTCATGGGGGGCCGTGTTATCCCATTTTTTACGGCGCGTGGCACACAAACTGAACCCATCACACGTATACCCTGGCGTGAATACTTAGCCTTGTGGCCCATGTGGGCTGTTTTCCTGTCATTATTACTGCTCCCGCCAGAGCACCCCTCAATGTGGTTTGGTGTCTTGTGTATGTTTGCAGCATTGGCACAAATTCCGCGTCTGGCGCGTTGGCGAACAGGCAGCACGTTTAGAATTCCATTATTGTGGATGCTTCATTTAGCCTATTACTTTACTGTTGTGGGTGTGTTTTTGTTAGGTGTCAGTCAGGTGTTTCCTCAGCAATTAGCCTACAGTATCTCACTGCATGTCATAACAGTCGGTGGTATAGGGGGCATGATACTGGCGATGGTTGTCAGGGTCTCATTAGGTCATACCGGAAGGGCACTGCAGACAGGGAAGCTGATTTTTGCTGCTTTTGTCACTTTGCTGATGGCTGTGTTAGTCAGAACGTTACTGATAGTGATGTTTCCGGGGCTGACGCAACACGCCTACATACTATCCGCATTACTGTGGGCGGTGGCCTTTGGGCTATTTTGTATTGTGTTCTGGCCGATACTCACTCAGGCTCGTGCTGACGGGCATCCGGGCTAGGGCTTTTGAATTATCAATGACAGGCTGATGAAGAGTCGTTAGAATGGCTTCCCTTTCAAGAAGTGTACAGGATTCGTTATGTTTGGTGATTCGTCAATTTCTTTAACTCACGAAGAACAGCAAGAAGCGGCAGAGCGAATTCATGAGCTGATGGCGCAAGGTATCAGCAGTGGAGAGGCGATTCAAATTGTTGCTGAACAGATTCGCCAGAGTAAAAGTGCGGATAAGAGTCAGTAACCATTACAGTCAGACTCACAAAAAGGGCTTTGCAATAACGCAAAGCCCTTTTGCTTTTCAGCGACGGTTCGCTTAATCCTGGTCGTAGATAGTCGGGATTGGTTGTCGTTTATGCTGAGTGGCGTTATAAATGCTGATCAGCTTCTCCTTCACTGAATTACTGACTGTTTTTCCTTCAAGAAAATCATCGATTTCATCGTAAGTCAGCTGTAGCGCCTCTTCGTCCGTCTTTTGGGGTGTCAGGCATTCAAGATCGGCAGTTGGCACTTTGTGAACAAGTGCTTGCGGCGCACCAAGGAAATCTGCAATTTGACGTACCTGCCGTTTGCTCAGACCAAACAGTGGTGCTAAATCGCAAGCGCCGTCGCCCCATTTGGTATAAAAGCCAGTAATATTCTCAGCCGAGTGGTCGGTCCCCAGGACAAGTCCGCCAACCAGGCCGGCGATCTCATACTGTGCCACCATACGGGTACGCGCTTTAACATTCCCTTTAACAAAATCGACTTTGGCATCATCTTGTGGAATCACGCCGGTACCGCTCAGCGCATCCAGTGTGGCGGCATGCGTTCCATCGACGCCAGGCTTAATATTGACCGACACTGAATGAGTAGGGCGGATGAATTGTAAGGCCTGCTGGGCTTCATCTTCATCCTGTTGCTGCCCATAAGGTAAACGAACAGCGATGAACTGATAGTTTTGAGATGCGGACTCAGCATTAAGACCATCTACCGCCAGTTGAGCCAACCGGCCGCAGGTAGTGGAATCAACCCCACCACTGATGCCCAGCACTAAAGACCGGCAATGCGCTTGTTTAAGCTTGTGTTGAATGAAAGCAACGCGACGCTGAACTTCAAACTCAGCGTCTATCACTGGGAGTACCTGCATTTCTGCACGGATAAGCTGTTCCATGACATGGATCCTCTGTGCTTAGACCAATTTCTGGACATTCGATGCCGAATACTGGTGAAAGCGGTAAAATGTATTAAACCTTTTACGAAATCATGCGATAACTCTTAAGTAGGATCAATGCTGATTGAGAAAGAAATTGGTATTTTTATTTTGTTCAGAGGGGAATGAGGCAACAGAAGTATGACAAAAAAGATTGCAGTATTTGGCAGCGCATTTAATCCCCCCAGCTTAGGGCATAAATCTGTGCTGGAACGGCTATCCCATTTTGATCAAGTTTTACTGGTTCCCAGTTATTCTCATGCCTGGGGAAAAGTCATGCTTAACTATGACTCTCGTTGCACTATGGTTGCCGCTTTTATCGCAGATTTAAATTTTGCCAATTTATCTCTTTGTCGAATAGAGGAAGCAATCTCACAAAATGATAAACCAGTGACGACCTATGATGTTATGCGTTCCCTGCAAAATGAACATCAGAGCGCAGAGCTGACTTTTATTGTCGGACCAGATAATTTTTTAAATTTTTCAAACTTTTATCGGGCTAAAGACATCTTAAGTCATTGGCAGATTCTCAGCTGTCCTGAAACGCTTCCCATTCGGAGTACTGACATTCGTGATAATATTGTCAAAAACAGGCCAATTTCACATTTAACAACTCCGGGTGTGGTTAGAATAATAACGTCAGAGCATTTTTATGTTGCCAGTGATGGTTAAAAATAAACCAGTCAGTATTTCTGTCGCCTATACGTTTAAAGTCCGAAAAATTTATTAAGGGTGTTTCGTGAATCGGGTTATTCGAAAATTGCATGTTGCTCTATTGCAGATCGGGCTGTTGTCTTTTTCGTATTCTGCATTCGCTTTACCTTGCCACTTTTATAGTCAGAAACAGCTTAAAAGTTTGTCTGAAGACGACAGAGGGGCCTACTTGCTGACCTGTTTTCAACCCTTAACGGTAGGGAAAGGGGGAGCTTATTCCACTCAGGCTCTGCCCTCAGCCGGGGACAATATGCGCTGGGATGAAGCTGAAAATCACCATGAGAACGACGCATCTTTTTGGGATGACTGGCAATCTGGCTCCAGTGGTCCAATGCTGAAAGATAACTCATCGTCCGCTTTCTATGGTCTGGGCTTGTGGCTTCCCAAAAAATATGAAGGTCTGGATATCATGACGCTGCAAGATGCCAAAGAATGGGTCATGAAACACGGTGTCATGATGAGTTTTGGACTGGGTTCAGAAGACGGCCAATCCACTAAATACCGAATCGATTACATGTGGCATGAAGATGAGCGGGATGGCGTCATGCTGCAGGTAGATATACCGCTTAAGTAACAATCGCTTTTTATACTCGCCCGGTTATCTGTAACCAGCTACCTGTACCAGGTAGCTGGGTGTTTTTTGTGAAGCTAAGCCGAAGCTTTAGAATGGGTAGTTAGCAAGAGTTTGACCAAGTGCTTGTAAATGGTCTAATTGGCACTCAAGTTCGCTGGCTATTTGCTCTGCATTTCTTCCGGAACGGGAGAGTCTGATAGCTTCACGGACGACAAGACAGGCTTCAAGTTCACGTACGCTCATCCCCAGAATGGCTTCGATTGATGATAGGTCTTCATCAGAAGCGGGTGAGCGCCTTTGAAGCAAGTTTCTCAGTACAGATTGCTGTTTGTCAGTAAGAGTAGGGCAAAGTTGCTGCGTAACAGGTGAAAACTTCGCCGTTTGATCAACTATGACTGCGAGTATCCGTCCTATAGGGCTATGATTGGTTTGAGACTGCTCTTTAGTTTGGCTCAGCTCTTGCAGTAAAGCGTCCAGAAGTGGTGTTACAGTCACAAAGCCTGCTTGCTGACACAGCGGTTGCTGGAGGCGGGCAGAGAAATGAATCATGCTATAGCGACAGCCCGGTAATACGGTTAAAGCATGAAGACACTCAAAGGGTACCCAAAATCCGCTACCCGCGGTTAATGCGAATTCATGTTTGCCCAGCCGTAACAGAGCGACGCCTGCATTGACGGTAATCAGGTATGCGGTAACATTTTTTCTGCGAGCGCCCACGGCCAGCAGGGACTGTTCAGCCTTTGTATATTCAATTGCCTGGTTCATGTTGTTCCTCTGAGTCAAAGCCCGCACATAGTGTTCGGTTTTACCTTCGGGGTCAAGATGGTCTGAGTCGGGCTCAGTAGGAAGAAAGTTTGTTGGTCAGACCTCCAACCATTAAACTGTTTGGGGCCGATCATTGGGTAATCAATCAAATCTGCGTAGAATGGCGCGATTTTAAAATTAGATGAAGCAACATAGTGCAAACAAATAACGATATTTATAAAGATATACGCCCCTACAATGACGATGAAGTCAGTGGGGCGATTCAACGCTTAATCAATGATGACGAATTCATCAACGCTATCCTCAACTACCGGTTTGCACAGCTATCTGGTGTGTTTGGCTGGCTGTTGCGCCCATTGATTAAACGCTTTCTTGTCCGTAAATGGTCAAGTGTTAAGACAGTAGAAGACGTTCAGCTGCAAGTGGCCAAGTACATGGCTGCGACGATTGAACACTCTTGTGACGGCGTCACCCATTCTGGGTTAGACAAACTGGATCCTAATAAAGCGTATCTGTTCATCTCCAATCACAGAGATATCGCCATGGATCCGGCAATGGTGAACTGGTGTCTTTACCACAATAACCTGAACACAGTCCGTATCGCTATTGGCGACAATCTTCTGAAGAAGCCCTGTGCGACAGAACTGATGCGTTTAAACAAAAGCTTTATTGTGAAACGTTCAGTGAAAGCGCCGCGTGAAATGATGAAAGCACTGGGTCTGCTGTCAGATTATATTGCCAATTCTATCGAAACTGGTCACTCGATCTGGATTGCTCAGAAAGAAGGGCGAGCAAAAGACGGAAACGATAAGACTGATCCAGCGTTGCTGAAAATGTTTTACATGGAAGGACGCAAACGGAAACTGTCTTTTGCCGAATTCATGACTCAGCTTAATATTGTGCCTGTGGCCATTTCTTATGAGAATGATCCCTGCGATTTAGCTAAGGCAAACGAACTGAATGCCAAGCAGACAACGGGTAGCTATGAGAAAGGCGAGTTTGAAGATATCGAAAGCATTGTACAGGGCATAGTCGGAGAAAAACGACGTGTTCATGTGAGCTTTGGCGATGTGATAGAGCAACCGTTTGAAACCCCAGAGCAACTGGCTGATGAAATCGACCGTCAGATAACGGGTATTTACCACTTGTTCCCTGCAAATTATATTGCTGCCGGTATTAAAGACGACTCAGTCACCGAAAGTGAAGAAGCGAAGTTTAACAGCAAGCTGGTTTCTCAACCGGAAGGCGTGGCAGACATCATCAAGAAAATGTATGCATTCCCGGCGTTGAAAAAACAGGGATAAATTCACCTTTTTTTCTGTATGGAGCTGTGGTTCAGAACTTGCCGTCCTCATTAGAGGCATTTAATGTTCTGACCACAGTCTCTGGCGAAATGACTTCAACCCGGCTGTTCGACCCGGATGTTGCCGGATCGCCGTTGCCTTGGGCAACAACCTGTATGCGTTCTTCTTCAATCCCAAATACAGATGCAATATAAATGGCTACACTGAACGCCCGTTCATACGATAACGCCATATTATCTTCTTCGTTCTCACTCTCTGAACTGTGACCAATGATGATTACGTTACTGTCAGGATGCTGCCTGAGTCTGACTGCAATGGGATCGATTTTCAGCTGTTCGCGTTGCGGAATTTCAAAGCTGCCTTTGTCAAAAAAGACGGTGTCACTGACTTCAGGAATTTCTGTAAGGATTGCTTTTGGTGGTGGCGGCGGTTCTGCAACCTCTTCAACCGTTGCCGGCGTACTGGTTACTGCCGGAGACGGTTCAGTTTCTTCCTGAGTGGCACAGCCAGCCATGATCAGTACCCCTGATAAAAGTATGATGTGAAGAGGTTTTTCTCGAATGTAGGCTGAAAGAGTTAACATGGCTGCTCACCTGTAAGAACTACCTATAGGTGTAGAACAGTAAGTCAGGTTCCTCAACTGCAGTTCTAAGACGTGGCAGCACAGAGACTACTGGCGAGGTTGGAAAGGATGGCTGGTCATCCATTCTGCCATAAAGTCGATAAAGGCTCTTACTTTTGGGGCCAGGTACTTGTGACGCGGATAGACAGCGTACATGGGAAGCGCTAATTCTGGCTTCCAGTCTGCTAACAGCTGGGTTAACAGCTGAGTTTCTAATTCATCGTGGATCAGGTAGGTGGCCAGATAGGCGATACCTGCTCCTGCTTTTGTTGCTTCTAAAACAGCGGGCGCATTATTGATTCGGTAGCTGCCAGTGACCCTGACTGACTCTTTTACGCCTTCTTTTGAAAAGTCCCACTGGACATATTTTCGATCCCGGCTTTCATAGGTGATGCAATTGTGCTTGCGTAAATCAGCAGGAGTTTTGGGTTCGCTGTGCAGGGCGATATAGTCCGGAGAAGCGACAACGATGAATTCGCAATCGACAAGTTTTTTCGCAACCATGCCTTCAGGCGGGTGCTCGTGAATAGCCAGCCAGCAATCAAAGCCTTCTTCCAGCAGGTTAGGACGATGATCAAAAAGACTGATTTCCAGCTCAAGTTCAGGATGAGCTCGCTGAAAAGCGACCATTGCGGGGGTGATATTGGTGTTCCCAAATGACTGGGCGACACCTATTCTGAGTACGCCTTTTATTTCATTTCTGTACCCGGCAACCAAAGCCTCTGCTTCTTTTACGGTATCAAGCAGTTGCTGTCCAAATTCAGCATATTGCAAGCCAATATCCGTAAGGGCAACAGTGCGTGTGCTGCGCTGAACTAATTGACAACCCAGGCGTTCCTCAAGGAATCGAATTTGCTTGCTGACTTGTGATTTAGAAATGCCAAGGCGTTCAGCGGCACGTGTGAAGTTCTGTTCGTGACTGACAGTGGCCAGGATCACCATTTGTTGCAAATTTTCTAACATCAAGGGTTTACCTGTAATATTTCATACATAAAGAAGAGATAAAATTGTCATATTTAGTCTCACTGTTTGCTAGTGTAAACAATCACAATTTGATTCGGTAGTTATGATCCAAGATTCATTTAAAAGAAGATTAGTTTCTTCACTTGAACCCGTATTGCAGGTGTTCTGTTCATTTCTTATTTTAGGGTTAGGCAGTTTTGGTGGGCCAGTTGCTCATATCGGCTATTTCCAGCGATCATTTGTACAGAAGAAACAGTGGCTATCAGATTCTGAATTTTCCCAGGCTACGGCGCTATGCCAGTTCTTACCTGGACCTGCAAGCAGCCAGCTAGGCATGTTTATTGGGTATCGTAAGGCCGGTTATGTGGGCGCGCTGGCGGCATTTATCGGTTTTACTTTGCCCTCTGCAGCTTTGTTAACAGTGCTCGCCGTTCTGGAGAACAGAGACTACCAACCAGAATGGGTATATCAGGTTATTCAGGCGGCGAAACTGCTTGCGGTTGTGGTTGTCGCTGATGCTTTGTTCAGCATGATTAAGAAAAGCCTGACAGATAAACTGACCGTTTGTATTGCAGTATTAGCAGCAATCAGTGTCTTTTTTACTAATGGATTAAGCGGCCAGTTGTTACCGATACTGCTGGCTGCAGCCACGGGGTTCCTCCTGTCCCTCATGCAAAAAGAACCGACGGACAAAACGATGCCTCGATCTTCCCCGGGAAAGCCAAATTTCGTCATTCTTGCTGTTTTCCTGGTACTTTTGCTGGGGCTGCCATATCTGGCTGTTCTCTCAAAAGAGTGGGCAGTGTTTAACAATTTCTATCAGGCGGGCAGTTTTGTCTTCGGAGGAGGGCACGTCGTTCTTCCCTTACTGGAGCCTTTAGTCCAGCAATGGATTGATGCAAATACATTTCTGAGCGCTTATGCATCTGCTCAGCTTGTTCCAGGCCCAATGTTTACCATGGCGAGTTATCTGGGCGTAGCGACTTTACCTGAAACTCCTGTTTGGGGAAGTGTTCTGGCAACGCTGGCGATTTTTTTACCGGGCAGTTTGCTTCTTTTTGCCTTTTTACCGGCGTGGCAATCATTATTGCAACATCCCCGTTTACGTCTTTCAGTTAAAACAATTACAGCTTCTGTCGTCGGGTTGTTAGCGGCGGCTTGGGTCGACCCGGTTATTACATCTTCAATAACGAGCGGCTGGGACATATTGGTGATTGTTATCGGTTTCGGTTTACTGAAAAGACAGCTACCAGTATGGTGTCTGGCGATGATATTTATTGGCTATAGTTTTGTTATTTAACATTTTTTCTGAAGTCGCTGTGGATTTCATTATGATCCTTTAGTGCACTATAACTTATCTGTGTGCATTAAAATAAAAGCACTGATACAACACACATTGCACAGTGCTTTTATTACCTAAAGACCGGCTTATCAAATTTGAATCACCAGAGAATGATTCTTGATTTTGAGTTCTGGTCTGGCAGTTTTCAGAAGCGATTGCTTAAAGTCGTCTTCCTGGAGTTTGTAGACAGGTATCTTCAATAGATATTGTCCCACGATCTCAATGAGAGGAGAAAGTACCTGGCTACTGGCAAAGGGACCTAGCGTATTTGGGGTAATATCCAGAGATTCTACTTTCAAATTATTCAGGTAAACAGCCCCTTCACTTTTGTCGTAATAGGGGATCGCACTGAAGTTGACATTGATAGCCACTTTTTGCTGCGGTTGACCCTTGATACTGATATCTGCTTTAGATTTTGCTTCGAGATTAATACGATCCGATGCCGAACGACCGATGCCTACTTTGATGTCGTTAAACAGAACATGAGCCTGAACGAAGCCGCCAAACCCTACCTTTTGCTCTACACGTGCTTGTTTATCAAGGTAATTCTGTACTTCTTGTTCCGTAATACTATAACTGGCACAAGAAGTCAGTAAAACGACAGAAGCGAGGAAACACAGTTTTCTGAATATCATGATCTCTACACTGCTAACTGAATGGGTTAACCCAAATTATGAGTAAAATACAAATGTCTGCCAAGCAATTTGGCAGTAAGGATTTTTGCTTTATGGTTAGGATAAGGTGTCAGAGTTTTGTCAAATGCCGTGAAATGAGAAAAGCCTGGTGTATTACCAGGCTTTATTGGTGTAAAAACAGTCAATTACGCTATTTCGGAAAATAACATCTCCAGGCTGTAATTCTCACGCTGAAGGGCATTTTTCAACTTATTCAACGAGCTTACCTGCAGCTGTCGGATACGTTCACGGGTAAGACCCACTTCCTCTGCCACCTCCTGAAGAGTCTGCGCTTCATAGCCAAGTAACCCGAAGCGACGACACAGTATTTCTCTGTCTCGTTCATTCAGGCTCTTCAGCATAGTCAGAGCGAGAGCATGGATGTCTGATTGATCCATCGAGGCATCCGGAGCGGTCATGTTGGTATCAGCGATGAAAGCAGCGATGGAATTTGAGTTGCTGTCGTCCGACAAAGATTGATCGATAGAAACCACAGGGGTGTCGTAGGACAGGACTTCTGAAATTTCATCTACAGATTTTTGCATTTTTTCAGCAACCTGCTCGTGAGTAGGTTCCTGATTACTGTTTTTCATCAGCTGTTTGTGCGTACGAAGTATGGTATTGATTTCCTTTGATACGTGAACAGGCAAGCGGATGGTTCTTCCCTGGTTGTGGATCGCACGTTCAATGGTTTGCTTAATCCACCAAGTAGCGTACGTCGAAAAACGGAACCCACGTTCAGGATCAAATTTTTCAACAGCAGTAATTAAACCAATATTGCCTTCATCAATTAAGTCGCTAAGCTGCATCGTGCTGCCGCGATATTTCTTAGCGATACTGACCACCAAACGCAAATTACTCTCAATCATGACAGATTTTGCGTGTGGGTCGCCAGCCAGACTTTTACGACTGTATTGAACTTCTTCTTCTTTACTGAGTAGTGATTTATGCGAGATTTCCTGCAAATACAAATGAATAACATCAGTATCAAAGCTACTTACTTCCTGTGTATTGACATCCATATCTGGTCCCCTCTACAAGGTTTGAGCAAGCTAACTATTTTTTCGTGTTTTTATTGCAGTACCAGAAAACACTAACACACAGATGTTACACAATCTATTCACAGGAAACACAAAGTTGCCATAAAGGTATACTTATTTGTTATTAGGCGATTTGAATTTCATCGCTTTTGTTCTTAAAAGGAATAATTAACCTGAGTGTCAATATTCATTCCCGTCGCTAATTTCAGCACGAGATGCGAAATTCTTGATTTTTTATGAAATTTGATGCTTTATATTCTCTTACGCTCGGTGTGATTTCAGTCGTTAATCAGATAAAATTACCCCTGATTAACCTTTGTTTTGTTATGGTCTTCTTGTAAAAAATCAAGTGCTCACAACTTTAAGGTGAAGATAAAAATGGAGTTTCAAACACTTTTACTTTTTGCTCTGGCCTCAATCAGCCTTAACTTAGTACCGGGGCCAGATGTTATCTATATTGTGTCGAACGCTATGCGTGGAAAGATGCAATTGGGCATTCAAGCGGCTCTGGGACTAGGAATAGGGTACTTGGGACATACGCTGGCTGCTGTGCTTGGGCTTTCAACGATTATACTCAGCTCAGCTTTCTTATTTAGCGTAATAAAATACTTAGGGGCAGCGTATTTACTCTATTTGGGTATTTCGTCGATTCGAAACAGTATCCGTGGTAAGAGTCAACTGACAGCTTCCGCACCAGTAAAATCAACATCGAATGTGTTTATGCAAGGCGTGATTGTTAGCGTTCTGAATCCTAAAGTTGCCTTGTTTTTTCTGTCTTTTCTGCCTCAATTTATTGATGTCAGCGCTGGCCAGGTCACAATACAACTTTTGACCCTTGGCTTACTGTTCAGTGTTTTAGCCACTTGTATTAACTTACTTTACGCCATGTTGGGTAGTTTTGTTTTTGGTAACCCTAAAATGTCAGGTTATGCGAAAGCGATTGAGGGTGTTTCTGGTGGTTTACTGGTTGCCTTAAGTGCCAAAGTGGCACTGACGCAGCGTTGATCAATCCTGAATATTAAGGTGGGAAGATGTTAAAGAAAGGATACTGTGTCGTTCTGACCACTTTTTCAGATGATAAGGTGGGTGAGGCAATTATCCATTCTCTGCTGAACAAACATCTGGCTGCCTGCGTTCAGGTGCAGAGTATTGACAGTTATTACCACTGGAAAGGCAAAATCCAGTCTGACAAAGAAAAACTGGTTGTCATTAAAACAACTCAAGACAGGTATTCAGAAGTCGAAGCCGATATCCTGGCGAATCATAACTATGAAACGCCGGAAATCATTTGCCTACCCATTGAAGCCGGTTATCAGGCCTATCTCGATTGGGTGCGCGTAGAGACGCACCCTTGAGCTGATCACATTCACATCGAGCGATAATTGGGCCCGCTACCGCCTTCTGGTGGAGTCCAGATAATGTTCTGGGACGGATCTTTTATATCGCATGTTTTACAATGAATGCAGTTTCCGGCATTGATTTGAAATCGTTTCTGTCCGTTATTTTCTACAATTTCATACACGCCCGCCGGACAGTATCGCTGGCTAGGCTCGGCATACTTGTCCAGGTGCATTTTTATCGGCAACTCTTTATCTTGCAGTATCAAGTGGCATGGCTGGTTTTCATCATGTTTAACAGTTGATAGAAAAACAGATGAAGTTCGGTCAAAACTGAGTTTTCCGTCCGGTTTAGGGTATAAAAGCGGTTCAGTCTGATTGGTCATTTTCAGGGTTTGATAGTCTTGTTTATCATCCCGAAATGAAAACAGGCTTTTTTTCAGAATATTAAATTCTAACGTTGCGATGGCTCCACCAACTAATGTGCCTAAGCGATGCACCTGAGAGGTGAAGTTTCTGGCTTCAAAGAGCTCCTCTTTCAGCCATGAGTCCTCGAACAGCGAAGAATAATCGGGTGATGTGTGCGAGTGGTTAACGGCTAGCTCCGAAAAAACCGCCTCAGCAGCGAGCATGCCAGATTTCATTGCAGTATGAGAGCCTTTGATTTTTGCACTGTTTAGCGTCCCAGCATCACACCCAATCAGTAATCCGCCAGGAAAGCTTTGCTCTGGCAGGGCATGCAGTCCGCCCTTTGTAATAGCACGTGCCCCGTAAGAAATACGCTCCCCGCCGTTTAACACAGAGGCGAAAACCGGATGGTGTTTCATTTGCTGAAACTCATCAAAAGGGCTGAGATAAGGGTGCTGATAATTCAGGTCGATCACTAATCCGACAGACACAAGGTTATCGCCAATATGGTACATAAAGCCCCCACCTGAGGTTTGGGTCTGGCTGAGTGGCCAACCGGAAGTATGTACGACAAGCCCAGCCCGGTGTTGTTCTGCCGGAATTTCCCACAGTTCTTTAAAGCCAATTGCGTAATGCTGGGGCGCTTTATCTTTATCCAGTTCGAAACGATCTATGACGGCTTTTCCTAAGTGCCCGCGAGAACCTTCAGCAATAAGCGTATATTTTGCTTCAAGTAAGATACCTGGCTGAAAACCTGGTTTTTCATTACCTTGCTTGTCGCGTCCCATATCAGTCGTCATGATCCCAGCCACGGCACCAGAGTCGTTAAAAAATAATTCAGCTGCAGCAAATCCCGGAAAAATGGATACTCCCAGCGCTTCTGCCTGTTGAGCCAGCCAGCGACATAATTCGCCCAGACTGATAATGAAGTTCCCATCATTCTGAAGGGGGGAAGGAACAAGTACTGAAGGGATACAGAACTGATTGTACTGATTGGAGAGCCAATACACCTTATCATCCTGAACCCGGGTATAAAGTGGTGCCTCGCGGCTTTGCCAATCAGGAAACAACTCATTTAATGGTCTGGGTTCAAACAAGGCACCGGATATGATGTGCGAGCCAACTTCCGCCCCTTTTTCGATCACACAAACCGATAACTCCTTTCCACTCTCCTTAGCCAGTTGCATCAGCCGACATGCCGCTGACAACCCCGCTGGACCGGCTCCGACAATGATCACATCAAACGCCATGCTTTCTCTTTCCATGCCCCATGTCCCTTTGTATTAAGACTATGAGTAACTGTAGTCCAGTTGACGTAAACGTAAACCCGAACCACACTCAATGCAAAAGACATCTCTCGGCTTTTGAATGCCCGATTGGGAACTTTTCAATCAGGTATCTTGCCGTACTTCTTCATTAACATATTGATTTGCAAAGGAGCCGCCAGTGAAAGTGTTAGTCGCAATCAAAAGGGTGATAGACCCGTATGTGAAGATTCGTGTTAAATCCGACGGCTCAGGCGTTGAACAGCATAATGTTAAAATGGCCATTAATCCTTTTTGCGAAATTGCCATAGAAGAAGCGGTTCGCATGAAAGAATCCGGCTCGGCCAGTGAGGTGGTTGTAGTCAGCGTGGGTGAAACGAGCTGCCAGGAACAGCTCCGTACTGCTTTGGCACTTGGCGCAGACAGAGCAATTCACATTGATAGTGCCGCACAAGCTGAGCCTCTGAATATTGCACGCATTCTTCACGCCCTTGTAAAAAGTGAATCGCCTGATCTGGTGATTATGGGCAAGCAGTCAATTGATTCAGATAATAATCAAGTCGCTCAAATGTTAGCAGCCATGTCTGGCTTTCCTCAGGGGACTTTTGCCTCAAAGATTGAAGTAGATAACGGTTTCATCAAAGTAACACGAGAAATTGATGGCGGCTTGGAAACCGTCAAGTTACGGCTGCCTGCGGTAGTCAGTACAGATCTCCGGTTGAATGAGCCCAGATATGCCTCATTACCCAATATCATGAAAGCGAAGCAAAAACCGTTAGATGTTATCAGCTTGGATGGCCTTGGTGTGACGCTGTCACAAAACCAGGAATTACTGGCAGTTTCATCACCACCTGCTCGCCAGGGGGGCACAAAAGTAAGTTCAGTCTCTGAATTGGTTGATAAACTAAAAAATGAAGCCAAGGTGATCTCATGAGTGTACTTATCATTGCAGAACACGACAATCATACGTTGTCACCTGAAACATCCAAGGTGATAACTGCAAGTCAGTCACTGGAGAGCGACTGTCAGGTATTGGTAGCGGGTTATCAATGCCAGGCTGTTGCAGAGCAAGCCGCTGGCATTGCGGGTGTGAGTAAAGTACTTCTGGCCGATCATCCTGTGTACACGCATTGGCTGGCTGAAAATATGTCAGCGGTTATCGCCGAACTATCAGCCGATTATTCTCACTTACTGATGGCAGCAACGACAACCGGAAAAAACATATTACCGCGTGTTGCCGGTCTTCTGGATGTTGGATTACTGGCCGATGTCGTCAGCATCGAGTCTGCCGATACCGTAATCCGACCGATATATGCAGGGAATGCACTAGCCAAAGTGAAGTCGCTAGATAGTAAAAAGCTGATTACTGTGCGTGCTTCAGCATTTACCTCTTCAGCAACAAGCGGGGCAGCGGCCCCAATTGTCGAACTAGAAAAAGTGATCGAATCACCGAACTCTGAATATGTGTCCAGTGAAATTACGCAAAGTAGCCGCCCAGAATTGCCAGCTGCGCGTGTGGTGGTTTCCGGTGGCCGGGGGCTTGGAGATAAAGCACATTTCGCAATGATAGAAACGCTGGCGGATAAACTTGGCGGCGCTGTGGGGGCTTCCCGAGCGGCTGTCGATGCGGGCTTTGTGTCAAACGATCTACAAGTTGGGCAGACCGGTAAAATTGTTGCGCCAGAGCTGTATATTGCTGTTGGTATTTCAGGAGCAATACAGCACTTGGCTGGGATGAAAGATGCGAAAGTGATTGTCGCCATCAACAAAGATCCTGATGCTCCAATCTTTGATATAGCTGACTATGGGTTAGTCGGTGACTTGTTTGAGATCTTACCTGAACTCATCGAAAAGCTTTAATGTGAAGGGTCAGAAGTGCGCCCAGACAGTCTGAGCGCATTTCTTTAACGCATACGAAAAACGTCAGTTTGCTTATCACTTTGCACTTCCGCAAAACTGCGGACGAACGGACCTTGTGCCAATATACGAGGCGACAATGTTTGAATACGCTGCTTCGCTTCTTGTTTAGTGGCAAAATCGCCATAAATAACAGCGTACCAGCTCTTACCTAAACTATGTTTCCAGTTAACCCAAATTGGATCCTGCCCTGGGATTTCCCGCAGATAACCGCGAATATCTCTTTCTTCACTCAGAGCCAGCACCTGAATAGTGTAACGATTAGGGTCTAAATGCCCATACGCTTCTTCTGTTGTCATTTTTCCGACGCACTGCCCAGTGTGATACTGCTGGTCAGGCTGTAAAGCACAGCCACTGAGCACGACCAGTGCTAAAATCATGATGATTTTTCGCATTTTCATTCTCCAATTCCAATCCCTGTCACCAACAGGCGGCCAGTTTAGCAATAAGATAAACTGGTGATCGGATAAATCCCTAAATTAGCGTTGAGTTTGTTGTTTTTTAAAGCAGACTTGCCCGTTTTTTTGCAAATATGTAGCAGCATGAGTGCTATGAGTGCAAGAATACCATGGTACTGTATATAAAAACAGTACCATCAACATCGCTTCAGTGTAAGACAAAGATTTATACATTTTATTTCGGTATTTCAGTGCATTAGAAACACTCTGAACTTTTCAGAGCCATGCCGCATTTTTTCTCTGTTCAGTACGCCAATAACCTTTTATACTGTTTTTATATACAGTATGAGTTGAGAGGGTAACAATGGCTGTATTACCTTTGTTTATTGAATCTGTTCGGTGCGGCTTTCCCTCACCAGCTGAAGGGCATGAAGAATCACTGGAACTGATGGATTATCTCATTCGCCATCCCAATGCCACTTTTGTACTGAAAGCGTCTGGTGAGTCTATGACGGGGGCCGGCATTTACGATGGCGATTTATTAGTTGTGGACCGTGCTGAAGCTGTGCTGCCGGGCCGGATTGTCATTGCCCGTATCTTCGATGAGTTCACATGTAAGCGTCTCATTCGACATAACAATACCTGGTGGTTAAAAGCTGAAAACCCGGCGATGAAGCCATTTCCTATGCCGGAGGACTCTGAAATTTTTGGCGTGGTTACACGTAATATTCATAACTTGCTGGAGCGCTAATGACTCAAACAGTATCAGGAAACAAGGATCAGGTTTGGGCGCTGGTTGATGTTCAGAGTTTTTATACAGCCTGCGAGCAATTATTTGACCCCAAACTAGCAAACAAGCCTGTTGTGGTGCTTTCAAATAACGATGGCTGCTGTGTTGCTATTAATGCACAAGCAAAAGCGGCAGGGATAAAACGTGGGGCAGTATGGTACAAAATTGAGCGAGAAGCTAAACACGCAGGTGTTGAGGTACGCAGTTCAAATTACAGTCTGTATGCTGATATGAGCCAGCGTTTTATCGACGAGTTGAGGCAGTTTTCTCCTCAGGTTGAGCAATACTCCATTGATGAAGCGTTTATACGCTTAGACGGTTTAGCAACTGAAACACTGACAAGTTATGGAAAAAGTATTGTAGAAGTAATCAGTAACAGGCTTGGTTTAGCTGTTCGTGTTGGCATTGGTACTTCACCGACATTGGCGAAACTTGCAAACAATGCAGCCAAACGCTACGAAAACAGAGTGCATGGCGTGCTTCATATTCAAACAGAACGGCAAAGACAGTGGTTGCTGGAAAGAATGGATGTTCAGGAAGTGTGGGGGATTGGAACACGATTGGCCACCCGACTGAAAACCAGTGGTATAACAACAGCGTGGCAATTAGCAAATCAGGATGTTGCGTTTATGCGTCAACTCTGGAATGTAGGCCTAACTCGTACAGTATTAGAGCTCCAGGGAATCAGTTGCATTGATCCAGGAGATATTGATGTAACGAAAAAACAAATTCTCTCGAGCCGGAGCTTTGGTGTAGGCATTACGGATCAACAAGAATTACAATCAGCTCTTGCTTTCCATTGCCATCGTGCAGGTGAAAAACTGAGAAAACAGGGGAGTCAAGCGTCCTCTGTTGGGGTTTATATACGAACAAATCGCTATAAACAGTTACCTCAACACAATAAAAGCAGTATGGAATCCTTGGTTTGTCCGACTCAGGATACACAAAAACTGATCATTTCTGCACAAGCGCAGCTGGCTAAAATGTATCGTCCTGGTTATTCATATCAAAAAATTGGCGTCATGCTGAATGAGCTTAGCCCTGTGAGTCAGAACAAACTTCAGCTAGACATGTTTAGCGGAGATGCGCTGCAAGAAAGCAAACGCCGCGATCTCATGCTCATCACCGACAGGCTCAATACGCGCTATAAGAATGGCCTTAAACCGGCATCCGTTATCGCAACCAGCAATTGGCACATGCGGCAAGCCTTCCGATCCAACCGATGGACAACTATGCTGGACGAAATACCAATGGCAAAGTGTTAAGCATCATTTGTAGTGCTGGTATAACCTTGCTTAATCAACGTCATAGGCCATGACAGAGGCAATAGAAATATCACGGGCAGTGATAAGTTAACTCGACATTTATACTTTGCAGAAAATAGACACTTTAGCTTTGCGACACCAACATTAGTGCGCATAACATAGATTATGTTAAATTAAAGGTGTGAGAGTCTAACTCATTGGGCTCTCTGCTCCCTTCTATATGACGGCCTCACCAGACAGGTTCACGCAATTTAACCATAACGGTGATTTACCATAAAATAGGTAATTCACACTTGTATTTAAGTCCTGCTGCAAATTGTCAG
This sequence comes from Photobacterium arenosum, assembly GCF_014841115.1. Lineage (GTDB taxonomy): Bacteria > Pseudomonadota > Gammaproteobacteria > Enterobacterales > Vibrionaceae > Photobacterium > Photobacterium arenosum. Next base: position 151,626 of record NZ_JACYTP010000001.1, on the reverse strand, counting down.
TTTGCCTGGCTCTTCAATGTCAGGCGGAATTACCTAAGACCAACGAACGCCAATGAGTTCGTCGGGATCTCTTAAAGTGCGCAGGCAATCTTGTCGGCGTGTATACGTTGTGAATTCAGGTTGCGCTGATTAGATCCTGGTTGGCTGCTGAAACCAGGATTGCCAGACTGATGTAAGTCTCTCAGCCACCGGCTAATTTTACCGTGTGTCCCTTTTTCTCAAGGGTGGTTTTGATGAGATCGCGTTTATCACCCTGAATTTCTATGGTTCCATCTTTTACAGAACCGCCGCAGCCACAGACTTTTTTTAACTCAGCGGCCAAAAGCTTGAGCTCAGCATCATTCATATCCAACCCTGTGACAATACAGACTCCCTTTCCTTTACGGCCTTTTGTCTGGCGCTGAATTCGTACCACGCCATCGCCTTTCAGACGTTCCGGGACTGTTTTCTCTTCTTTAATTCTGCCTGCATCTGTTGAATAGACTAATCGGCTGTTATCACTCATGAAATTGACCCCAATAACTGCTTTAAAAGTGTGACCTGGCCATCAGGTTGAATATAGAAGCTTGCGACCAGGCTAAGCCCGAATATTATCAATAAATAGGCCTCTAACGGAAACGCATATGATTCATAATATAGTTTTTGACTTTGGTGCTGTGCTGTTTGATTGGAACCCGCACAAAATCGTCTCTACTTTCACTCAGTCAACTTACGAACAAGACATACTACTGACACATGTACTTCAGCACCCTGACTGGTTGGCTTTGGATCGCGGTACAATGTTGATGGCCGAGGTTATCCCTAAATTTGCTGCTCGTACCGGTTTTCCAGAGGCAAGAATGGAAGATTTCATCGATCACATTCAAAACAGTCTGACTGTGATCGATGCGTCGAAAAACTTACTTGAAGACTTACTGGAACAAGATTTTAACCTGTACTATCTCACGAACATGAGTAGCGCCTTTTTTGACACGCTCAACGATAAGCATGATTTCATTTCATTGTTCAATGGTGGTCTGGTTTCTGCTAAAGAGCTATTGATGAAGCCAGAACCTGAAATATTCCAATCACTTATGTTAAAATACGCGTTTAGTCCAGAAGATACGTATTTTATCGATGACAATGAAGACAATGTGCTTGCGGCCAGAAAGTTGGGCATAACAGCCATTCGTTTTTCACCCACACCTGCTTGTTATCAACAGATTCGCTCAGCATTGAGACTAAAGGTTGATTAGCTGAACCTAAGCTTACCTCATCAGACCTTTAACTTTAAGCTGAACAAACATACGTAACTTATGTTTATAGTGATCATATTTACGATTGGCACTTTTTTGGAGGTTCCGTGAAAAAAGCATTGATTCCGTTAATGTTAGTTGTATTTGCATTTAACAGCCCCTCTTCCTTGGCTGACAGTCGACCTCTCGAAAAAAAATCCATTGTTGGTCAGGTTGAAACTATCAACGTCCAGGATTTAGAACTTGAATATAAAGCCCGAATTGATACTGGCGCGAACACGTCTTCGATCAATGCTTACGATATCCGTATATTAGGTGATAAAAGCGAGGATATGCGTGAAAATCTAGGCAATATGGTGGAATTCAAGACAAAAAATGAAAAAGGTGAAACAACCACCCACAAAGCCAAAATAGTTAAAGTCAGTAAAATCCGTAATGCTCAAGGTGTTGAACGCCGTTATGCAGTAAAAATGGATTTAAGCTGGAACGGTGAGCATAAACAAGTCACAGTAAACTTGCGAAACCGTAGTAAGCTGGAATACAAACTGTTGCTCGGCAGAAACTGGCTGATGGGCGACTATTTGGTTGATGTAGAAAAATCAGATGAAGACGATTAACCTTCTGTATTAGTTAGCTATTTAATGTTTGTTACATGCCGTCTTGTTTATGAGGCGGCTTAGTATATAGTATTTTTTATCAATAAATAAGTTATAGTGCATTAAATGAAGAAAATTCCTCCCATTGCTGATGAAAATAAGAAAAAAGACAGTATCAAGGTCTTCACACTCCCTATAGAAGATATTGAAATCTGGGAAGTTTTAACGCATAAGCAGTATTCACCAAACACATTGCTTGCTTTCAAAAATGACTGGAATAACTTCCTTCAATACTGCCTGGACAAACAGGCCATTCCTTTGCCGGCAACGGTGAAAACGGTACATAACTTTATTGATACGATGGCCAAGAAACGCAAGCTGGCAAGTCTTAAGCGTTACATTGTCACAATCGGGCTGGTTCACCGCTGTCATGCCCTCCCCGATCCTTGCCGTCATACTGAAGTCAGGCTGGTACTGAATAAATATTGTGTAGAAAAAAAAGACGACTATAAAAACGCGAACGCCTTCAGAGATGATCACTTGCAACAGCTGGTTGATGTTTTCTCACTCTCTACCAAACCCAAAGACATTCGCGATCTGGCGATTTGGGCTGTCATGTTTGAAGCAATGCTCAAGCGAAGTGAACTGGCAGCACTGACCATTGAAAATATCTCGATTGACGCGTCTGGACTTATCAGTCTGCATATCCAGGATCACACAATTGCATTGAGTACCATTGCATCTCGTAGTATGCAGCGTTGGCTAACGGTAGGCATGATTGAATCAGGTGTTGTCTTTCGAAGAATTGATCGACATGGCAATATTGGCGAGCAACCGCTTGACCACTCATCCATCTACCGGGTGTTTCGCCGTGCCGGTGAAGAGCTCGGGCTCAGTCAGGACAATATTTTTTCAGGCCAGTCGCCCAGAGTAGGCGCCGCCAAAGATTTATCCGATGCTGGCGTATCCATTCCGGACATCCAATCCCAGGGCCGCTGGAAGAGCCCTGCAATGCCGGCACAGTATGTAGGCCATAAAGATAAACACGATACGGAAATTGCGAAATACGTGAAGAAAAAAGATTGGGAAAAGTAGTGTCGATTTAAGCGCCCGGACCGGATGCCCACTGAGGTTGAACGACAGCATGGACAGGTTGAGTGATTCGTTCGAACAAGCCTTCCAAAGGAGCCATAATGCCAAAGTAACCCGCCTGATTCGCTTCGACCCACTCTTTAAGGTTAATGCCTTCCCAACAGATTTCGAATCCGGCATTGAGGGCCAGAATTTCAAAGAAAATACGTTGGACGCGCCCATTCCCTTCCCTGAACGGGTGTATGACATTCAATTCACAGTAATAATGGGCAATGCGGCGAATAAAATGATCAAAGTCCAGCCCACAAAGATGTGACTCATCAGCCAGTGAAGCAAAAAGACGAGTCGCCTCTCTTTCAATATTCCTGGCATGACAAAAACGACTCTGGCCTTTGGTGATGTCAACACCTCGTATGTCACCGGCCCAGGGATATAAATCCTGAAACAGAGTGAAATGTATTTGTCTCAGATAGGCTAAATCAAATCGGTCAAACTCAGGTACAAAGTGCTCTGCCCGGACCCGTGTGAAATCCCGCTCAGCCAGAGCGAGCTCTTCTTCATCGTTGATATTCAGTAAGTTGATAAGAACAGCCGAACCGGGGTAGCAATCAGGATCCTGCTGAACACCATATTTATCTCGCATAATGCTTCTTTAACCGAGCGATTTGTTCATATTCGGACACGGGTGGTTCATGTGGCGACTCTGTACCTGGCGCCCCATCTAATTCAAAGCCCTCCAGCTTTAAACTGGCTCTGTAGTTCTTGTTCTGCATAGCTTTAAAACGCGCAGCTTTCTGTTTGTTCGTCAGCATAGGGTTCTTTTTCAGTCTCATCGTCAGTATTGCAGCCAATGAAAAAAACGCCAGTCAGGCTGGCGTTTTTAAAACTGTAAAATCACTGGTTGAATGGATGAACAGCACTTTTGATAGCTTTCTCAAGATAAGCCGTAAACGTGTGTCCATGATGAGCCAGCATCTGAGGAAACATAGATATCGGTGTCATGCCAGGGAAAGTATTGATTTCATTAAGAAGAATGTCACCCTCTTCACTCAGGAAGAAATCAATCCGTGACAGATCTTTTAACTTCATATGGACAAACGCTTTTCTGGCATAACTGCGAATGGCTTCAATCTGTTCGTCTGTAATACCAGACGCTTCAACAGAGGTGGTCGAATGGCTTTCTGTGCTGTATTTTTCTTCGTAGGTGTAGAATTTACCATCCGGACAGGTCACTTCCCCTGGCTTGGTGACAATCAACTCATCGCCATACTGATAAGCAGCGACTTCTAACTCTCTGGGCTTGATGGCTTTTTCAACCAAAACCTGTTCTGAAAAGGTAAACGCCTTGTTCAGCGATTCGATCAGGCTTTCCTGATCTGTCGCTTTATAACAGCCCACTGATGACCCTTGGCAGGCCGCTTTAACAAAAACACATCCCCAACGGGCTAATGCATCTTGGGCAGTACGTAACGATTCTTCGTCTTGCTCGCTGAGAAACACATAAGGTGTGTTAGGAATACCCAGCGCATCAAACCACAGTTTGGTCGTGATCTTGTTGAAACAATTTGTGCTGGCCTGAGGGCCACAACCGAAGTAAGGCACAGCGGCTATTTCAAGTAAAGATTGCAAATCGCCTGTTTCTCCGGGGTAGCCGTGGACACACGGAATGACGTAATCAACGGGGAGCTTCTCACCAGACTCAGACTGGATACTGCGATCCAGGTTCAACTGCCAGCGCTGACCTTCTCTGTCAAACCAGCCGTCTTTTTGCATTTCTATGCGGATATAGCGAATGCCATCAATCGCTTGTAGGTTTTGTTCTATGAAATTGGCAGAAACCAAAGACACTTCGTGTTCTGCGCTGCCACCGCCACAAAGAAGTAAAACGTGAATTGGATTCATCTTGATCCCTTGTAAAACGTAACCTGCCGATCATGGCAGGCCAAAATTTGTTTGTACCACCGGGTTTCATCTGTTCTGAAGGATGATATTACGAAGTACCCCCGGCAGCCTTCAGGGCATCAACTATTGCATCTTATCTACCAGGCATCAAGCTATTGGCCTGATTCCCTGCAGTGAAAGCGGTCAACGATGCAAAAAATAAGCTCTTCCAGGGAAGAGCTTATCGGGAGGATTAATGTATCTTGGTCAGCTTAGGCTCAGGTGACTGATGAATCTTGGCCAGACTACGAACAAAGGGGCCGAACGAACGGATCTCTGCAGGCAAATCTTTGATGGCAGCCTGGGCTTCCTGAACAGTATCAAAGTGTCCGTAAAGTAAAGTGTACCAAGGCTTTTCGTGGAAAGTTTTCTGATTCACCCACACCGGTTGCTGTCCTGGCAACTTAGCAATGTATGAGGCAAAACCACTATTTTTACTTACACCCAGCACCTGAACAGTGAATCCCGATACAGGTTCCGTCACATATTCATAGCTGGCTTTCGCCGTTTGTGACTCATTGTTCTTCGAAGCTGCCGCGACAGAGTCAGCCATTGGCTCAGGCTCTGCGATTAGAGCCACGGATGTTCCCTCAGCCGCTGCTGGTGCGTCTACGGGGGCAATCTCCTGATCAAGTGGGACAACTTCATCTGTGATTGCTATATCAACAGGGTTCAGAGGTGGAATCGGTTCATTTAACTGCTCAACCGCCATCGGTTCAGCCGTTGCTCCCTGTTCTACGGCCATTGCCGCTTGTTCCTGTTCATCCAATGTTGGAACCACAGTGCCATTCATTGTCTGACGCTCATTATCTAGCGCACAGCCTGTTAAAGCTGATGTAATTGCAACCATTAAGGCAATTTTTTTCATTATCATCGTGCCTGATCAAATTTGTCTTTAAAAAGATTTTGCACCCCGACCTGATGCCAATCAAGCCTGCATCACTCTGTATGCGATAGAATTGGCGTTATGTCACAGGTTCAACGTTATATCAATAATAGATTGATTTTTTATGTGAATTCCAGTTTTAAATAAAATTGTGCAATATAAAAATACAAAGAATGAAGCGCAGCACCTTCTTCTTTTTCAAACAATGTCGAATGGGTTCCATTACACTCACAGCAGTGAATAATCAGCAGCTCAATCATACAACCAAGCTAAGAAAAATGATTGTCTGTCGTTGAGTGTTAATTCTTTACGAAATACTGAGAGAAAATGCCATGAAAGGACTCGAGTCACTACTGAAGCCACGTTCTGTCGCCATTATCGGCGCATCGGATAACCCCAAGCGTGCCGGTTATGTGGTTATCAAAAACCTGCTGTCCGCTAACTTTCATGGGCCCATCATGCCAGTGACCCCCAAATATGACGCAGTTGCAGGGGTATTAGCCTATCCAGACATCGAGAGTCTGCCTCGTGTTCCAGATCTGGCTGTTTTATGTACCAATAGTGTCAGAAACGTCAGTATTATCGATCAATTAGGCCGCAAAGGCGTCAAACTGGCCGTAGTATTAGCGGCAGGAATGAACGCAGAGCCCGACAGTGACGGTGTCACAGAAGATGTGCGCATGTATGAAACCGCCAGACAATACGGAATGCGACTTATCGGGCCAAACAGCATGGGGATGATCTTACCCTGGCATAATCTCAATGCGTCTTTCTCACCGGTTTCCGCCAACAAAGGCAATATTGCTTTCATTTCACAGTCTGCGGCAGTCTGTACCACGATTCTGGACTGGGCCAAGAACAAGAATATTGGCTTTTCGACCTTTATATCGTTGGGAGATACCTGCGATATTGGTTTTGATGAACTGTTAGATACCTTGTGCCGTGACAGCAAAACACAGGCTATCTTGCTGTATATCGACTCAATACGTGATGCCAGACGCTTCATGTCAGCTGCACGAGCAGCGGCTCGGACCCGGCGAATACTGGTGCTGAAAAGTGGCCGGACAAAAATTGGCAGTGCTGCTGCCCATCTTCACACCGGAGGAGAAATCGGTCTGGATGCTGTCTATGATGCCGCCATCAAACGCTCGGGGATGCTGCGGGTGCATAATACCCACGATCTGTTTGCGGCAGTAGAAACACTGGCTCACGCTGTGCCTTTGCGAGGCGAACGTTTAGCAATACTAACCAATGGTGGCGGGCCTGCGATTATGGCCGTTGATGCCCTCAGTGAACGTGGCGGAAAGCTCGCGACACTAAGCCAGGAGACTATCGCTAAACTTTCTGCTGTATTGCCGGCCTGCTGGTCTCAATCTAACCCGATTGATATCGTCGGGGATGCCGATATCGCTCGTTATGAGGCGGCAACCAAGATTCTGTTAGACAGCGACGATTTCGATGCCCTGCTCATTATGCACTCTCCTTCTGCCATTGCACCGAGCAAAGAGACCGCTGAGCACATGGTCAAAGTATTGCAACAGCACCCCCGTACCCTGCATTTCAACATCCTCAGTAACTGGGCCGGAGAAAATCAGGCGTTGAAAGCCAGGCAGGTTTTCACACAGTCCGGCTTTCCAGCGTACCGAACACCGGAAAGTGCTGTCACCGCCTTCATGCACCTGGTGGAGTACCGGCGCAACCAGAAACAGCTGATGGAAACCCCGTCCTCATTCGGTGAGACCCAGAGCAACCCGGGGTTGGTTCATCAATTATTGGATCAGTTACTCGATCAGAAAATCTATCATCTGGAAACGCACGAAGTACGCCCTGTGCTGGAAAGTTATGGTTTTCATACTCTGCCGACCTGGATTGCGTCAGAGCCCGCTGAAGCCGCACATATTGCCGAGCAGATTGGCTATCCGGTTGCCGTCAAATTGCGCTCTCCTGATATTCGCCATAAATCAGAAGTACATGGTGTCATGCTGCATCTGCGAACGGCAGCAGAGGTTGCCAATGCCTCTCAGGCGATTCTGGATCGTGTTTCCTACAACTTCCCGAAAGCCCGTATTGACGGCTTGCTGGTGCAGCGCATGGCCAACCGTTCCGGTGCACAGGAATTACGCATTGCTGTTCACACCGATCCCGTGTTCGGGCCTGTTATTCTTATTGGTGATGAAGCTGCAGAGTGGGATATCCATCGTGATGCCGCCGTTGCTATTCCACCACTTAATATGGCGCTGGCGCGATACCTTGTCATCAATGCCCTGAAAACAGGAAAAATTAAACAGCGCAGTTTGCCGGATCGATTGGACATCCCTGCACTCTGCAAACTACTGGTTAAGCTTTCACAGCTGATCATTGATTGCCCGGAAATCATTGAACTGGATATACACCCCTTACTGGCGGCGGGTGAAGACATGACAGTGATCGATGCTTCCATGACCATTCACCCCTTTAATGGTGACACACAACAAAGGCTGGCTATTCGGCCTTATCCAAAAGAGCTGGAAATTTACACTTCACTGAAAGACGGTTCGCCGATATTACTTCGCCCGATTCGCCCGGAAGATGAACCCGGCCACAAAGCTTTCATTGCGCAGGTTTCACATGATGACCTGTACAGCCGTTTTTTCTCTGAAGTCGGTGAATTCAATCATGAAGCATTGGCGAATCTCACTCAGATTGATTACGACCGTGAAATGGCCTTTATTGCGGTGCGGCTTGCGCCTGATTCACACACCGAAACCGACATTATTGGTGTCAGTCGTGCGGTCTCCGATCCTACCAACGAAGAAGCGGAGTTTGCGGTGTTGGTTCGCTCTGATCTCAAAGGGCAAGGGCTGGGGAGCATCTTGCTCAATACCATAATTCAATATTGTAAGCAGCGGGGTTTACAGCGGTTGACCGGGATAACCATGCCCAATAACCAGGGAATGCTGTCACTTGCCAGAAAGAGTGGCTTTCAGGTAGAGATTCATTTTGAAGACAAAACGGCGGAGCTTCTGTTGGCGTTACAAGAAGACAGCCAGTCTGACCACGGTTAAATAATCACCACTGCCATAGTCGGTGGTTTAGAAGTGACAATAAAAAGGCTGACCATATGCCAAAGGTCAGCCTGCTTTTTCATGGCATACTGAGTGACCAAGCGGGTCGAAAAATATCGACACAAACATACGTCAGTTCAGATGCTTTTTCCATAACTGCTCAAGGTGTTTGATCGCCCAGGCTTTTGCCTTGCCCATGCGGCTGCGATTCCAGGCCAGGACCAGTTCAAACTCTCTGACAGGATTATCCCCCACCATGGCCAGCTTGCCTGTTGCTAAATCATCCTGAATGAAAAAACTGGGGATTGTCGCAACACCAAGGCCGGCACGTAAGGCATTCAACTTGTCATTCATGCTGGAAACTGTAAGTAACGGCTGCTCTTCAAGAATATTGTGCGTTATCGGCGGCAGATTTCGTGCGGTATCTGCAACTGCTATGCCTCGGTATTGCTGACGAATGACAGGATCGAGCGGGTTATCATGTTTATGAATCGGGTGATCCGGGTGAGCAACCCAAACGATATCCATTTTGCCGAGAGGCTGAATTTTCACTTCCGGTGGCGCGACACTGGGCGGAGGAGCAATCAGAATATCGGCTCTGTCCTGTGCGAGCGCTTCCCAGCATCCGGCCAGAATTTCTTCACGAAACTTCAGACGGGTCTTACTTTTCTTTGCCAATGCATCAACAAGCGGAAACATCAGATCGAGCTTAATCAAACCGTCGTAGGCAATCGTGAGATCTAATTCCCAGCCGTGTGCCAGCGCTGTTGCATCCGAGACCATTTCATCCGCCGCGGATAATAATAACCGCCCCCTGTCCAGCAACAGCCGGCCAGCTTTGGTAAACGCGGCTTTATGACCGGAACGGTCGAAGATAACCAGATCCAGATCTTGTTCCAGTTTCTGAACCTGGTAACTCAGGGAAGATGGCGCTCGGCCGAGTTCTTCTGAGGCTGCAGCAAAACTGCCGCGACGCTCAATAGCATCTAAAACCATCAATGCTTCAAAGGATAATAACCGGTTCACTTTCAATCCCTGTGCCAATACAGCCATTTATTATGAGGCTGTTTTAACACATTCATCTTAAAATGCCTATCTGTACAATAACGCTCAATGCATCAGGTTCAAACTGTTGCCGAGGCCTGCGAAAGCTGTCCTCGACGACGGCGATTTCTGTATACCAAGCCTAAAGCGACCAGTGAATACAGAACAGCCAGCCCCCAAAGCTGAAACCACCAGGCGCTAATCTGGCTAAAACTCGCTCCCATCTGATTTAACCGCAGGAATCCGTTAATCGCTGGCGTAGAAGGCACCCATTGTGCCAGCCAATAAACCGGAGCTGGCAGTGCGGATACGGGCCATACGAAACCAGCCGAGAACACCAAAGGCAGTGAACTGAGCAGCACGATGACCGTAGCCAGTTCCTTACGGGGGATCAGCTCACCGATGACTATACCTAACGCAGTTACTGAGATCAGAAACGGCACTGTCAGCATCAGCATGTCGCCGATTAAAGCCTGCCGACCGATGCCGTAATACTCAAAACTCAGTCCAAAGTAGTAAGCAGACAGAGGCAGATAGATCACGGAAAACAAGCAGATACGTGTGAAAATCATTCGCCAGGGTGAGCAGGTGTGCCAGTAACCCGACACGCCGGAACGATGCATTTCATTCTGAGCCGCCCCTACTAATGCAGAGCCAATCAACAGTGTCTGATGGAGTATCAGTACGAACACAGCAGGGACAACATAATTGATGTAACCCATTGTCGGGTTGAATACCGGACGCATATTCAGTTTCAGCGACGCGTACTGTTCGGAAGCTAACGCCAGGTTCTCGCCTTCAAAAATCATACGGGCCACTTTTGCTTCAGCGCTGAGCGTTCCTGTGGCTGTCGCCAGCCCTTCAACAACAGTACCGTAAACAAGAAACAGCGCCGCATCACCGGCGAAAGAGACTGTCGGGCTGGTACCAAGCAGGAGATCCCGGTAAAAGTGCTCAGGGATCACTAGTATCCCTTTCACCTCTTGTGCCTGAATCCAGTTTTTTGCTTCTTCAATACTTGCGGCTGTTTTCGTCACGGCCACCTGAGGTGTCGCATCAACCATGCGTATCAGTGCCCTACTAACTGCACTGTTATCCAGATTAACAACTGCAATCTGCTGTTCGCGAGGAAGCTGGTTTGAATAAGGCAGCGGGTAAATAAGCGAATACATTAAAACGCCGCCAAACACGGTGAAGATAATCGCAGGGTTGGTGAACACCGCTTTCAATTCACTCAGAAACAATTGACGCCAGCTCATACACCGCCCTCCAGCTGGCGTTTGCGCCAGACCAGCATTTTCAGCATAGCCAGTGCCATTGCCAGCAGAAACACCGCAAGCGCCATCATCTGAGGCATAGCTTGCTGTAAACCCGTCCCATAGTTAACCTGCTGAACCTGAATTTCAATGTAATGACTGACAGGCAACAGCGCCCGCCAGCCTGTCGCAATGGCTGGCATATCTGTCGCAGGAAAGGTTATCCCCATAAAAGCAAACGCCGGCGCTGAAAACCCGGCCACGAAGCTCATTGCCCGGGTAACATCCATTGCAAGGAAAAAGAACAGCACAGCCACACTCTGGCAAGCAATCACCATTAAACATTGTGCCACCAGCAAAATGCTCCAGCTACCGTGCATAGGCCAGCCCAGCAGCGAATACATGCCCCACAGAAACAACACACCTTGCAGAATAAAAACCGCCGCATAAGGTATAAGCTTGCTGACGAGTTGCTTCACCGGGTGTTGCCCCAGCCAGGCCAGTAATCCTTGCCGCCGCTGCTCTGCCGCCAGTGCCATGACAGTCGTGGCAATGATAAATATCTGCCACATGGCAGGAATAGCCGCCGAGACCAGAAACTGCCCATAGTGCGAGTTACTGTTAAATAACGGGGTTATCTGATTGCGGACTGGCAAGGCCTGCCCCAGCGCCTGTAGCGGTACTGGCGTGCCAGACACCATATTACTTACCGTATCTATACTGGCGGCATAGGTAGTCTGCGCCGACACGAAAGCACTGTTTATCAGCTTGGCAATCAAAATAAACTGGGCGTTATAAAACACTGTCACAGACGGAGATCGCCCGAGCAATGTGTCTTTTTCCAGAGAATCAGGAATCACCACCAGCGCATAAATCTCACCGCTCCGCATTAACGCTGTGCCTTCTTCCACCTCGCTCAATTGTCGGGCAACCGACAGGGTCGGGCTGGCATCGTAGTATCGGATCAATCCGCGGGACAGGCGGCTGTGATCCAGATCGACTACACCGACGGGCAGATCGCGGGCGATCCCTTGCGAGAATATCCACCACAACAGGAGAAACAGACTTAAAGGCAAAAAGAACAGCATCGCCTTCAGCCAGGGTTCCTGACGTATGAGCCGCCACTCTCGCTGCATTGTGTTTAACCACATATCAGCGCTCTACCAACACACTCATACCGACACGCAATCCATCAACGGGCTGCAACGGACGCGCTTCAACTTCAAAAGTGCGCATATCGAATCCTTGCTGGGTATCCGTTGCCCGCCATGTCGCAAAATCTCCCATGACGGAAACATGCGTCACAGTAAACGGGAACGTTTGATCTCCCAATGCCGGCACCTTAGCTTCAAATTGAGTGCCTTTGGCAAAATCGGCCAGCCTGTCTTCACGGACATGAAACACCGCCCAGGCATCGTCCATATCTATGATGCTGACAACTGGAAACCCCTGTGGTGCCAATTCGCCACCATGAAGCAGGATCTGGCTGACCTCGCCATCATGCCAGCTGGAGATTCTGGTATCCGCCGCATAGGCTTCGACTTCTGCGACAGCCCCGGCAGCCATACGCTCTTTTTCCTGCGCAGCGCGTTTGGTTTCTTCCCGCGCCCCTTCTTTGGCCATTTCAAACATCTGATAAGCCGCTTGCTCTGTATAACGGGCCGCCTGCCATTGCGTATAGGCTTCATCCCTTTTCTGCTCAGCTACAACGCCGTCGCGATAGAGATTATTTATCCGTCGATAGGTTTTTTCACCCAACGCCGATGCCGCTTTGGCTTTTTGCCACTGATCGCTGGCCGCCGCAACTTCCTGAGCACGTGCGCCATTTTGTGCTTCGTCAGCCAGTGCCCCGGCCGCCTGTTGACTGGCTTTTGCCTGCTCGAGCTTGGCATCAATTTCAGGGCTCAGTAAGGTAAAGATCAATTGCCCTTCGGTGATTTTATCCCCTTTTCGCACCAGTACCTGATCGATACGACCGGCGACTTTTGAGGAGATATTATATTGCTGAGCTTCAACCTGGCCCTGTAATCGCTCAGCATTCGGCTGATAGGCGTTCCAGAACCGGTATCCCAACCAAGCGACCAGCACAACAGCCGGTAATGCGACGGCAAGAGTTTTTAGCTTACTCATTTCAGTTAACCTTAAGTCCTTTGTAATTTTCATATTGGTTGAAGGTATTGATATCACCGCTGACAGCCAGTAATCGCGACAATGCTGTGACATAGTGATAAGCCGCTGCCAGGCGCTGCGTTTTTACACTCGCCAGATACAATTCGGCATCGACCACATCCAGAGAGGTCGACAGGCCCTGACTAAAGGCTTTCTCACGTAACACCACACTTTCCTCGGCCAGTGCAATATTGGAAGCCAACCCGTCATATTCTTCCAGTGCCTGAGAAGCTTCACGGTATGTTTTCTCCACCAACACGCTCAGATCCTGCTCAGCCTGTGCGCGCAGGTAATTCACCTGTGTCATTGCACTGTGAGCCGCTTTTACCTTGTCTGAACGGCCTGAAGAGTCGAGTAGCGGTATACTGACACCAACACCCACAGCCCAGTCTGGCGTTGTTTTCGCTGCGAGCGTGTCTTCTTCATAAAGGTTGTAATTACCGTAAAGAAAAACCTCAGGGTAATATTTGCCCTTTTCTGCATCTAACACGCCATTGGCCTGCGTTTTCTTGGCATCAAGAATATGAAGACCGGGGTAATCACTAAGGGTTTTATCAATAAAGGTGGTCATTGCCGGTAACCCTTCATTAACGAACAAGGACGTTGAAGGCAATGCGGGGGTTTGTAATTTAAGTAGCCTTGTCAGGGCAACTTGCGCAATTTCCAGATCGCGCTGGGCTTTAAGACGCTCAACACGGGCTTTATCAAAAGACGACTGTGCCTGCAAACGTTCGACTTTGGCTATCTGCCCTTGCGATTCTAACTTCAGGGCATTTTTATAATGCTTTTCCAACCCACGTTCCGCCTCCTGACGTGTGTCCAGCACTTGCTGCGCTAACACCACACCAAAATAATAGGTCGACAGATCTTCAAACTTGGCATGCTCTTTCATCTCAAGCATATATCTGGCTTCCTGGGTTTTTCCTTTCGCGATGTCCTGAGCCGCCATCACTCTTCCCCCGAGAAATACCGGCCAGATAGCACGAACTGAACTGGTCAGAATATCTCTGTCGGTAAGTTGCGAGGTAAACATTTTGTCGAATTGCCCCGGTGTCATTCCCATGAGCTGGGCCAGACCACCTAAACTGTTTGCCTGACTGCGCCCGGCTGGGGTACTCGCAATCAAATCCGAAGGCGCAATCTCAATAGGACCGTCCAGATAGGTATAATTGGCTGATACTGTCACTCTGGGTAACGACAGTGCTTTCGACGCCTCTTGCAGGTATGCGGCCTTTTCTACGTTGCTTTTTTCTGCCGCCAGTTCATCGCTATTGTTTCGGACAATTCGCCACGCATCGTCAAAACTGACTGTCGCCGCTTTCACAGGAAAACACACGGAACTTATCAGTAGTGCCAGGGAGATGGGTTTAGCCAGAGTCGGCCTTACATTCATCATATATCCTTAATGACCTCAAGAATGATTGCCCATGTTAGAGCAAATACTCTATTTGACAAGCTTCAAAGAAATATTTATTTACATGTAGATCACAAGATATTGTTTTAAAAGCATAACAAAAGAAAAAGCCCTCGGTTGAGGGCTTTGATACTTGATTCTAAGAATGTGGCTTACATCAACCATTTCCACCAGATAAAGATGGCGAGAAAACCGTAAAGATAAGTTAAACCCGCCCATGACAGAAGTTTCATTGATTTGGTCAGTTTCAAATCTTCTGGCAATGATGCCGTGGACACCAGGCGATAGTTCAAATAGGCAAAAACAGGTGTCGTCATGAAGGCCAGTATCATGGCAAAGTCCATCATTGGCATTAGCGCTGAGGTAAAGAACAAAATGATCGCCATCGCAAACACACTGACAACAATCATCCACGCATTAATATAGCGGTTTTGCTCCAGTGGTTTTTTCTGAATAACCAGTTGTGCTTCAGCAAGCGCGCGCGAGTAACCATCAATAACGGTAATCGTACTGCCAAAAATACAGAAGAAAGCGATCACTGCGATCAGGTAACGAGACCACTCACCTATGGTAGACGCATACATGCTGACTAACTGATGAGAGAACCCGATTCCTGACGCTTTCAGTTCGGTACCCGTTCCATACAGCACCAAGGCACCCAGTGAAAGAAACACAACCGCCAGAATTGCCGTGCCAATATAGCCTACATTGAAATCAAACAGTGCCGAACGTGTTGTCACTGTTTGCTCTTTACGCTGACTTTTCAGCCAGAGTGATGTCAGGCAAGAAATTTCAATCGGAGCTGGCATCCAACCCATCATCACGACAATGAACCCGAAAGACGCCAGAGTCCAGGCAGAAGGCCCCTGATAGTCGGCGGGCGCGGCACTGCCATTACTTGCGGCTATCACAACCGCAGAAATGGTCGCGATAACCAACACTGACATAATAACTTTTGACAATCCATCCAGCGCTTTATAGTGACCAGCCATCAGTATAGCCAGACAAGCTACAAGCACAATGGCAGAGAGAACCGGCAGAGGTAAATTGCCCGGCATAAAATAACCCAGCAGGCTTGCACTGAACAGCAACAGCGCTGCTGTGTTCACAATACCGGATAACAGGTTAAGCCCTGAAAATACCCAAAGATAGCCACGTCCTAATTGGTCGTAGCCTTCGACCAGGCTTTTGCCTGTTCCCATAGTGTATTGAATACCAGCCCTGAAAAATGGGTATTTAAAAAGGTTTACCAGCAAAATGATCGCGGCCAGTTGCCAGCCGTATATGGCCCCGGCTTTGGTTGATGCAACCAAGTGTGACCCGCCAACCGCGGCCGACGCCATCATGATCCCGGGACCTAACGATTTGATTAATTGCTTGATGCCACTTCCCTGTCTAGATTTCGGCGGGATAGATACTGTGTCTGACATTCAATACGTCCTATGTAGTTTTTTATAGTAATGAGCTTCTTTGTCTCAGGTTTAAATCAGTTGTGCAATCCCCTGGTCAGACTGAATTCAGAGTGAAACACTATAAAGTGGCGATACCAAGCACATGTCTCTACTCCTGATATTATTTTCATCAGTAAATATTAGGAATCATGTTAAAAAAACGATAAAAAAATATGCCTATTTCATAACTCCTGTACACCATTCCTTGACGGCACTGAGAATATGCCTACTCCCTATAAAATCATGATTTACCCCAAATATTCCACACTCCCACTCGCTTAGGCTTATGCTTGTAAAGAAAGCACCATAGGTTTTTCATACTCGCTTGAGCCTTTATGCCAACAGCTAAACACAATGACAGCGCGCAAGCTTCCTCTTCATCAGGTATCCTTCGCCGGATTCGGCGGGGACTGCTATGGGGTTTTATATTCGTCACCTGCGCCTTAGCCACTTTAGCTGTAGGTGTGACTTTCTGGTTAGCCGGTGAAGGTATTCAATTAGGATCTGTCTCTGGCATCAGCCTGTCGCAACAAGGCATCTCAGTTAAAAAACTGAGTATCAAGATCAAAGACAATGAGTTTGTGCTGAATAACGTTTTGCTGTTGCACCGCTACGCTGGGGATCAACAGCCGAACATGCCAGACTCCCCTCAAAACTCTCTTGCTGCCGGCTGGCTAGTTAAGGCCGACAAGCTGACAGTGGTGATCCCACCGGTAGTTCGCAGGGCTCTATTTGAAAATGGGCTCAGCGCTGACATCGTTACTTTCAACAAAGTAAAACTGATGACGCAGGGAGCACTGACCGAAGGACGGTTCATTATTACCGCTGCTTTTGCCGAAGCAATACTGGCTACGCCATCATCGAAAACAGATTATCAGCAGGCATTACATGACATCAGTATTGGCGTTTCAACAACACCAAAACTACAGCTCAGTGGTACGGTCGGGCGCGGCGATTTTCAGCCGCCGTTGGCGGCTTTCATCAAAGATGACAAGCATGGAGACAAGTTCCGCAACGCTGATCACCCCCAAAATAGTTACCCCGTCACGTTCAGGTCACTTTCATTTGCATTGTTACCACCAGAGGATGGCACGCAGCCCCTTTCGGTCTCTGTTGATCACATTGCGCCAGTAACAGCATCTTCAGATCAATCTGAACAGGATGGGATTCGCCAGTTATCTCTGTCTGTCGATTTATTATCGCCGCTGAGCTCACTTGAACTGAGCATCAGCAGGTTACGCTGGGATCCTGCGCCATTCCTGTCTCAAGAACAGACCTCAACATCAACCGACCTTCCCCACCTCGGACAAATCACCCGCCTGTTGTTTCAGGCTCCGGTTAAACACATTGAAATCGCATCGATGGCAATCGTCGATTACTTATCCCAGGCCAGATTTTTATTTCAGCGAGGGACAGAAAACACACGGTTTGAATTAGAGGGAAAGGTACAAACAGCCAACAATACGTTATTACCTGTCACCAGCCACTTTCTGGCTTCTGAAAACAAACCGGCCGTTTTTACTGTACAGCTCACTGATGCTGATCAGGCAAGTCTTTCTGGCGTTGATTTAGTAAGCTGTCATGCCAGCTGGCAATTTACGTCAGACATGCCGCAATCTCTCAACTGTAAAAGTGACAATGTCACCAAAGTGCTGGATTACTTCGCCATCCAATCCATATCGCTCCCTGATCCGAATCAACAACAAGCTACCTTTGTGGCAAAACTAACAGAAACTAATCAACCCAAAAAAAAGCAATCTGAGAAAAAGCAACCAAAGAATAAAGACCACCAGTCTGATTCAGCCTCTGAGCCAGATTCGCTCTCGCCGGTATGGCACTATGCGATTGAGATAAGAGCGCCCGGCAGCATTCAATTCAGATTACCCCACTCACACCAACACAGCGGGCCAGACGATTATAGTGCCGTAGCGTTAAACCATGACGGTATCTGGCGATGGGCACTGTCGTTTGATCAGCAACAGGCACAGTTCAGATTAACCACTCCGAAACAGTTAGACATTGGCGTTAAAAACCCTGCTGCGCAGGGAAAAATTGTTATAAACACTCTCTCTTGCCATGTGCCGCTAACAATACTGGCCCGGTCTCAATGCCGCAGTACTAATTCGCTTACCGCGCAGGCAGCAGTTCTTGAAATCGACCCACTGACAATCAGTAATCTGCAGCTGTCACAGCGTATCGACATACAAAGCACTGGCAACGTACTCAAACTGAATCTGGACAGCACCCGGATCAGCGCACGAACAGTTGCCTTACCTGACTATGCTGATCAAAAGCAAAACAACTTAAGTCAGGTACGCATAGATATACCCGACACTGGCATTCAACTGGACAATCTCTTTTCATCAGCGCCAGCGTCACCACAAGTATGGTTAGTCAATGTCGGGGAATCACCGGCCACACTGAATGCGGCATTCAGCAGTTTACGCACTATGACTACAGACACTGAATCGAGAAAGAATCAAAGCTCTCTCCCTGCACAACAATTTGAGGGTAATCTCGCGATCACGTTAAACAGCTTGAGGGCAGTAAAAAACACTCAGGCATGGAAGCTTAGCAGCGATTATTCGACACAACTGGCGCTCAGTGTGAATAATCAGGTGCTGCCTGTCATCCGCAATCAGGGAAAACTGACACTCAATGCAGACACACTGGCAATAACGGGTTTGTTAAGTACCGCGCAAAGTCAGCCATGGTTAGATTTTTCATTCACTCAGGAATGGAAAAGCCGGATCAGCCGCATTCAGATAGCACAGAAACCCATTTCTTTTTCCGCAAAACAGAGCTTACAAAAGTACTATCTCGCGCCACTACCTGTTAGCGCTGATCTGCATAATGGCAGTGTGAGTCTCCGAGCCGATCTGAAATTTAAGAATGCTCTCTGGTCAGGCTCGCTGGACATCTTCACAACCCATTTAAGCGGAAATATTAAAGACACCCACTTTGCCGATCTCAATGTGTCATTGACCAGCCTGGTAACTAACAATACGATACGCAGCCGTCAGCCGCTGACGGTTCACGCCAGTTGGCTACACTTCGGCACCTTATTTCAGGACGTCACGGCCAGCTTTCATTTCGACACAGATGAGCCTCTCTATACGCTGCACAGAGCAACCGCCAAAGTGCTTGGTGGTCAATTAAGCACCCGCAACGTAGTGAGCCACTCTTTGACCAATATTGACGTGATTCCCTTGCGCATCCAGAGTCTCAATCTTAAGAAATTAATGGATTTATTTAACCCTGAAGATGTTGAGTTAACAGGAACACTGGATGGATTACTCCCCATCCGCATTGTGAATGGAAATCCCGTCATTGAAAAAGGTGCTTTATTTTCAAGAAGTCCGGGTGGCGTTCTGAGATATAAAGAAGGGGCAAATATCGATGAAAATGTCAGAGCCGGAGGCGAAAACAGCCTCAAAGTGATCACCAGGATTCTCAGAAATTATCAATACGACTCTCTTGCGGTTGATATAGACTATTCCAAAGAGGGTCAATTAAATGCTAGTGCCAGGTTCAAAGGCCGGAATCCTCACTTTCAGAATGGAAGACCGGTCAACATCAATCTGAACATTGAAGACGATATACCAGCACTGATCAAAACGCTCAACACGATAAATACTTCTCAGTTTGAGCGGATTTTTGTGAAGCAGCTTGGTCTTGAAAATTAGACTTTTGCGCTGAATTTATTGCAAATGACTTGAAAAGGTCGACGCCCATGGATATTCAGTTTAAGTATTACTGTATGACAGGCTGTTTAGCAGTGATATTCTTATTAATGACTTCTGGTTTGGTCGGATGTACACCTACTGTACAGGTTGCCGCATCTGACAAGCCTATAGAAGTCAATCTGAACGTGAAAATTGAACATGAAATCAGGATTAAAGTGGATAAGGAAATCGATGATCTTTTCAGTGACGATGATGTCTTCTGACAAGGCGGAGCGCCTGTTATGAAACGCATACTGACTTACCTGGCTATGTTGCTGTTTTGTGCACATGCTTTTGCTCTCGATTTACAACAAGCAAAAGCACAAGGCTTAGTCGGTGAAGCCAACAATGGCTACATAGCCGCTTTGGCACCGTCACCTTCAGCAGAAGTACGCCAGCTGATTCAAATTGTTAACAGTGAACGAAAAGAAAGTTACCAGCGTATCGCCGTATCACACGGGCTGACATTGCCCGAAGTAAGCCGACTCGCGTACAAAAAAGCGATAGAAAAAACCGAAAGCGGCCATTTTTATCAGAGCCCAAGTGGCCTGTGGGTCAAAAAGTAAACATATTTTCTGCTCGCCATTCAGTCACCATCCAGAGATAACACGTCTTAACGACTGAAATTTTCAGTCATATTCACTACCAAGAAGAGGTATACTTCAGCTCTCATTTTCTGTGTGCTGTAGAAAGATGCTGTTCCAACATGCCTTACTGAAACAACAGTTAACGCGCTATCCTCTATTCTGGCTGGGTGCGCTGATTTGCCTGATGCCATTCATTAACTCCCCTGTGGCGCTGATTCTGGGTTTCTCGCTCGCTACCTTAGGGTTTGTCCCTGCAGATATTCCTGTCGCCACCATCACAAAGAAATTGCTGTCATTGGCGATCATCGGTCTGGGATTTGGCATTCAGCTTGATGTCGCCATTGCAGCGAGCAAAGCAGGTTTAGGGCTCATTGTGGCTTCCATTGTCGTGACTTTAGTCATGGGATGGTTACTCACCCGATGGCTGAAGATAGACAGCAAAACCGGTCATCTGATTGCATCCGGAACAGCCATTTGCGGCGGTAGCGCAATCGCGGCTGTTTCTCCGGCAATCAGCGCTAACAGCCATCAGACCTCGCTGGCACTGGCGACGGTTTTTATACTGAACTCAGCAGCTCTCTTCTTGTTTCCCTCTGTTGGCCATCTGCTGGATATGACGCAACATGAGTTTGGTGTCTGGGCTGCCATTGCCATTCATGACACCTCTTCAGTGGTTGGTGCGGCAGGGGCTTATGGCGACGAAGCGTTAAAAACAGCCACCACGCTTAAGTTAGCCAGAGCCTTGTGGATTATCCCGCTCGCGTTTCTCAGTGCTCTGATATTTCGGGGGAAAGAGAAAAAGCTAACCGTGCCAATGTTCATCATCTTCTATTGTGTCGCTATGCTGACGGCACACTGGCTCCCCCAATTCTCTGAGCTGTATCAGGGGATCTTCGCACTCTCGAAACGCCTGTTGGTGGTGTGTTTATTTATGATTGGGGCGGGAATTACGGTACAAAAACTGCGTGCGGCAGGCTTTAAACCGCTGTTACTGGGTATGTTGCTGTGGTTAATTATTGGCCTGGGTTCATTACTTGCTATATTGCTCGGGGCGGCCTGAATGGCTTAGTCGGTATCCCATTGCGGTGCCGTCTCTTGTTCGCTGCTTTGGCTTTTCACAGTCCAGGCTCTTCTGGCAACCAGATAAAAAAGCAGCGAAAAAGCCATCAGACTCAGCAAAGCGCTCCAACCACCTGTCGTCATTGTTGCGCCTAATGTCAGCAGCAACACCAGAGCTACCCATTTCTTTGTCTTATCCATCTAAGTCATTACTACTTTTATCTTTCCTGATGCTCATTATTGTTTAAGCACCACTGCAGATAAAAATACCTAATCACACTAAGAAAGCAGGTTTCGTTATAACCGTAAGTAGTTAAAGCACGATTTTTATACCGCTGGTTATTATCAACCTGATGCACTCAACCCCGGCACTTTGGTCTAGGCTAACAATACACCTCTGTAAGCACCGGAGATCATGCTTATGCGTCGATTTGAAAACTTGCTCTTTATCAGTGATGGTGTGCAGGATGAATCAGATGGATTAAAACAGGCATTGAGCCTGTCAAATAATCACCACTGTAACCTCACCGTGTTGATTATTTACCCTGAGCTACCTGAAACGCTGGGGAGTTACCAGGCCAATTGGGAACAAGCACTCATTGAAAGTACCAAACTGCAGATTGCGCAGACGACGTCAGCGCTGTCTCTGTCTGAACAATCTGTTATGCCCGTCATTCTGGCGGAAAGCAGCAAAACGCCCTCCACACTCGTCATTCAACATGTGCTCAGAGACAGTTACGATCTGGTGCTGAAATCCGCCAATTTCAATCAAAGCGAGACTGGGTTGAAAGCCATTGATATGGAACTACTCAGGCAATGCCCCTGTCCGGTCTGGCTATGCCGTCCCATTACGCATGCGCAGAAGAAGGTCCATGTTGCCGTTGCGATTGATGCTGAAAACGATAGCAGGGAAGAGACAGATCTTGATCTGATGCTGCTTCAGTTGTCCCGATCACTGGCAGACAGTTGTGACGGAAGTCTGAATATCATTTCCTGCTGGGATTTCCCGTACGAAGAAATTGCCGGTAACCCGTTTATTCATGTCCCTGAGCAAGAACTTCAGCAATCCATCAAAGAAGCGGAACAAAAACATATTAATGGACTGAAAGCACTGATCACGCTATCTGGCATTGGCGGGCCAGTGAAAGAATTCCACCCCAAAGGTCTTCCTCAGAAGTGCATCCCCGGCATCATTGAAAGCGAAGGCATTGAGTTATTGATTATGGGAACAGTTGCCAGATCTGGCATACCCGGTTTTATCATGGGAAATACTGCCGAAGACATCATCCAGAATACTAAATGCTCCATTCTTGCCCTCAAGCCCAAGGGGTTTGTGACAGACGTAAAAGCCTACTAAGCAAGCATTGCCGGTATGGAGAACGATTCAGGTATGACAAAAAAATACGGGCTGCCAGCGGCAACCCGTATGTCTTAATGGTTATAAAAAGCTTTTTACTGCGCGTTCATCGCATCCAGTTTCGCACCAACCGGACCGGAGAAGTTATAACCGTCGTGTTTATCCCAGTTAATTGACCAGGTCATGACCCCGGCATAATTACTGTAATTAAACGCCGGAACCACAGTCTGGCAATGCGTACCGATGGTCAGGCAGTCTAACGCATCCAGAATGTTCTGAGTCGGTGCCTGGCCTGAGTTAGCAGAGCTGGGACCGGACGGCAGACCGATGGCGACCTGATCATCACGCAGTGGCGCAAACTGCTCGCCATTGGCTAACGTGAATCCCTCGATCAGCATTTTGGACTGTGCCACCATCATGTCCACTGAGCCTTCTGGTGCCGCACCTGGCAGATATGGGTTCGGCAAACCACCATTGTTATATAACTGCACATGCAGAAGATCCAAGGTATCTCGCAGTGCATTAATCAGTGGAATGTAAGCGCCCCAGATACCGGAATACGCCACCATACCTCCCTGAACATACGGATGTTCAGGAGCCATGGTCAGGTACATATCACCGCCCATATTCACTTCAATCTGCTTCAGCGCGCGAGGCAGACGGGCCTGAATCTGAGAGCCGTGAACCAGATTGGATCCGCTCTCAAGGTCAATGTCCAGCCCGTCAAATCCCCATTCGTTGATCAACGCAGTCAGACTGCTGACAAAATGCTGTTCATCAGAATCCGTATTGAGGGTGATGGTTCCTTCGGCGCCACCAAGAGACAAGACGAATTTCTTACCCTGGGCCTGAAGTACGGCCATATCCTGCTTGAATTTCTGGGGATCCAGTGCCGGGCAGCTGCTGTGAATATCACCACTGTACAAATTGAAATGGACAGTGCCCGTACTGTTGCGATCGTTCTCCGCAAAGGCAATATCGATGATATCCCATGCGTCTGACATCTCGCTAAGGTTGATAGGACAACCCGCGCCATTGACAAAGTTATGCCAATAACCAATCAGCTTATGGGTTTTTACAGACTGCTGAAGCACCTTGACGGTAGAGGCGGCAGATGTAACGGCCAGTCCGGTTGCATCTGTTGCCCTCGCAGAGACTGTGTAATTACCCACAGCGCCTGGCGTCCAGTGGGTGCTGTATGGTGAGGTAGAGTCCGTGGCGATCACTGCACCATTAACCAGGAAATCAACACTGTTCACTGTGCTGTTCAGTGATGCCGCATCTGCAGACACAACAACAGCCTTACCTAAGCCAACAGAAGTGCCGGATGCCGGTGACGTCAGGGTGACAACCAATGGCTCGTCACTGACATTGACCAAAACGCCCGCACTGCCCTGATTGCCTTCATTATCTGTTGCCACAGCCGACAAACTGACAGCCCCTGTTCCCGTCGCAGTCCAAGTAACACTGTAGGGCGCTGAGGTATCGATGCCTAAGCTTTGTCCAGCCGCAAAAAATTCCACTTGCGACACGGAGCCGTCAGCATCTGTTGCATCCACCGCCAGCGTGACAACGTCACTATTTAACACTGTTGCATTGTCGGCCGGAGAGCTAAAGGTGACTGTCGGCACAACCGCACATATCCCCTGCTCAGTCCAGGCGTCGGTCCAATAAAGACCGGTTCCCGGTTCGTATGCCCAGGCCGATTCAGACGAACACCAGCCAGCCACATCACAGCTATATTTGTAATTTGCACTTTGGACCAGATCACCTACCTGGTAACTGGTGCCAGCCTGATAAACAGGTACGCCAGCACATCCGCCACCAGTAGCACCTGAAACCGCGACAGTAACGACTGAGCTCCAGGTTACCGCACCATTATCGTCTGTGGCTTTTGACTTAAATTCGTGGCTGCCCGCGGTGGCAGACCAGACAGACTCAAAAGGTGAGGAAGTTGCAGTTCCCACCAGTTGGTCATCAACATAAAACTCAACGGAAGCCACTGTACCGTCCTGATCCGTTGCATCAGCACTAAGGGTGACAACGTCACCTTCTTTGATTTGTGATACAGTCGTCGGATTCGTCAATGCCACACTTGGGGGCTGGTTGTTACCTTCTGCCACCACAGTGATAGTCACGGAATCGGTTCGGCTCGCCCCTTTATCATCAGTCGCCACTACAGTGACAGAATGACTACCTTCAACCGTAATCCACGGCACTGAATACGGGGCGGTATCATCAATACCCACAGTATTGCCGTCCACTTTAAACGTGACGTCAACCAACTGCCCATCACTGTCCGCCGCATTGGCGGTCAAAGAAATGGCTTCATTGACACCAAACTGAGCATTATTCAATGGTGACGTCAAAGTCACTGTCGGGGGCTGATTACCGCCAGGAGCATCACACACACCCAGCAAAGACCATTCTTCGTAAGGATCAGAATACTGAACAGGATCCTTATTCTGGTTCCACCAATTTGCCTGATAGGCGTTATTAAGATGCTGTACTTGTGCCCCTCCATTATACGGAGTTCCACTTGCCCAGACTGGAAAAGCTGTACAGTCAATCGCATAGGCCGATACTGGGCTCACCAATACCAATGCAATTGCTGTATGAATGAGGGTTTTTCGCATTGTTAGCGTCCTTATTCTCTCAAATGAAGATTTTCCCAAAGAGATACTTACTTGGTTCAGATAGAAAATTATCCAAACCAATCATGGACGACTTTTTAAGTAATGATAAATAAGACAAAAGAGTATTGAATACAATCCTCTGTGAACTCTCATTTTCAGAGTAGCGCATACAAAATCAATGCAGAAAGACCGAAGAAAGATCACTTTTGACGGGAAAGTCGATAGAAGAAAAACCAAGGGGGCTTAATCGCCCCCTCTCTTTTTGCTACCTGTAAAATAATCAGCCAGCTACAGTGCTGAATAAAAATAAGTTATAGGCGACGATGGCAATCAGTAGCAACAAACCTTCAAAGCGGTTGATGCGGCCCGGCCCCCGGAAGCCCATGCACATCACAACCAGGGCTACGGTCAGTCCCATCATGACGGCCCAGTCGCGAGCAAACACTTCAACGCCAATGCCGCTGATCGGAGAAATAACACCAGCGATACCAATAACTGCCAGTATATTGAACATATTTGAACCGACAACATTACCAATAGCGATATCGTGTTCACCTTTACGTGCAGCAGCCACAGAAGCCGCCAGTTCTGGCAGTGAAGTGCCAAGAGCAACAATAGTCAGACCAATAATAAGATCACTGACACCAAGTGACTGAGCAATGGTCACCGCGCCCCAAACCAGAATTCGGGAACTCACCACCAAAAGCACCAGACCAATAAGCAGCCACATCACGGCTTTCTTTAAAGGCATGTTGTTGGCTTTCAGCTCGTTTGCCGTCTCTGACTCCAGCGTATCGCCTTTACCTTTCAGAGCAGAATAAATAGACCAGCCAATCAAGCCAAAAAATCCAATCAGCAAGACAACCGCTTCAACGCGTGTTAACTCGCCATCCCAGAGCAAAATACCTGCAAGGATACCGATAAGTATAAGTAGTGGAAGCTCTTTTCTGATGATGTTCGACTGGACGGCGATAGGCGCAATGATTGCCGTAATACCCAGAATAAGCCCGATATTGACAATATTGGATCCAAGAGCATTACCCAAAGCCAGCTCAGGTTTACCGTCGATGGATGCCATAGCCGATACAACCATTTCTGGTGCGGAAGTACCGAAGCCCACAATAACCATACCGATTAACAGTGGTGGCATCCCCAGATAGCCGGCACTGGCAGCAGCCCCGTCGACAAATTTATCTGCACTCCAGACTAAAAGAGCAAAGCCCAACAATATGGCTATTGATGCGGTGATCATGTGTATGTACATCCCAATGTTTAACAGAAAATAACGTTCAAAAATGAGTAAAAAACAGGTTATACGAACGCATTCAGTAACACGGGAATCAAGCGGCGCCAAGAATAATGGGTTTACGTGTTTTATGGTAGCAAAATTATCACATTACACTGATAAATCTCACAGTCCGGCTCACCGCATACCGAGTGCAGAAACATGCGGTGAATCAATCAAAGAAGAACGATCTGACTGCCCGTAAAACACCCTGCGGCAAACAACCGCAAGGCATCATCACGAAAGGCAATCACAGATAGACAAAGAACCGCAATGTGGAGGACAGTTCATCACGTTGCCACTGCTGATAGGTAACTTCGGTGCGTAATCCCAACTGCTGGCTAAGCGCCCAGTGCCAACTTGCCTGTGATTCCGTACGCCAGCGCATAGCATCCCACTGGTACAGCCCCTGTGCGGACAAGGCCAGTTTGTGCTCTTCGTTAGCCTGCCAGACCAAGCCCGACTCCATCCCCAAACCCAACGACAGGTTTTCACCCTGAGCATCAAAATAATTCAGCTCAGAAGAGAGTAACGCATAAGCGTGTAAACGGTTAGCATCTCCCCAGGATTTACCGTACCCGCCCTGCATGAAGTATCGGCCAGTCAAACCGCGAGTATCTGGCTGTCGATCATAGCCGGCACGGATATTCCAGGATAAGGAGTCAAATACCCGATAATCAGGCGCCAGTGACATGGCATCGAGCAGGTAAAGCTGGTTAAGATCCACATCGCCATCTTGATCAACCCCTAATTGCAGGTCGAAAAAGCTGATCTGTGCCCCCGGAATGTAACCGCCAGCGTTATCCAGTAAATCATGATAGGCCACTCGCCATTCCAGCAACGCCTGATCGGCGTTATGATTGCTGTAACGATATCCCAATCCTAACCGGCTTGAATTGTGGCCTTCATCAGGCGACATGGCAGGTTTTGCGGGTTCAGAAAATGGCGATGAGGTATTCAGCTTGCTTCTGGCAATCAACAATTTTTGTAGATGAGGCGCAGTGTCTTCCCGGGCGAGCGCCTGATCATAAAACTCAAAGTTGAGCCACTCATAGGCCATTTCCAGAATGGCAGCCCGTTCGCTCAATGATCCTTCAGTCGGATACTGGCCCGTCATGGCAGCCCGCGCGGCCAACAGTTGTTGATCATCCAATTGCTCAGCATAGTGCATTAAACGTGTACCAAAAGAAGCCCGGTATTTGGGAACCTCAATCAGTCCGTTCTCTCTGAGCACTTTGACTGTGTCTGATGGAATTGCCCGGTAATCAAAACCGGATGTCAGATCCAGCCCTTCCCTGCCCGCTTCAAGCAGTGCCAGCAGCTGATAGGAACAATTCTCATCGATGAAATAGTAGTCAAATTCAACACCGTTCATTTCCCAGAGATGGCGCAGCACCTGCTGAACTTCTTCCTCATCCAGATTTAACGCATACTCCCAAATATCTCTTGATTCTAAATCGTTGTACTCACGTACTTTTCTGTAATACGGCATGACACTGAACGTGCCGGGGTAATTCCCGAACAGCCCTTTTGCTGCGTACAGAAACGCATTGTCATTACTCTCCGGCGTGGCGGCAAAATTGATTGCAAAGGCCACTAATTCGCGGTTTCGATTCTGATCTTTAGCATCAACACGCAGCAAAGTATGCCCGAACATAGACGATGGGCTGTTCATAAATGCTGTCGGGAAGACCAGTGTCAGCCCCTTGGGATTCAGCGCCTGCTTCCAGAGAGTCTGCTCAGGGCAGACGGCTACTGGCCAATCTGTATGTAATTTTTGTTTTAACCAATGGAAACGGGCCGGATACCGGCAGCTCAAACTCTGGTCATTGGGTGAGCTATCGGACTGTTTCGCTTCGCGTTCAAATCCTTCGACGGTGGCATTAAGCTCGGCCAGAGGATCATCTTTTCCCTGCGGACTGACAAAGAAAGAAGGCGAATCGACCAGGCTTGTGAACGAGCCGGTCAGTCCGGGCTGATAATGCCCCAGGGTATGCCAATAATCAGAGGTGGAAAGATGCACCAGATCTTGCTGGGTATACGCAAAAGCGGTGCTGCTGAAAACGCTGAGAGGAAGCAGAGATAGCCAGAACTTCATGAAATCATCGATGGGATCAAATAGGTTCAGTCAAGCACATTGAATAAACAAAGCACCAGATTAGAAAAAGATACAGCGCCTTTTGGCGCTGTATCTGAGCGGTTCACACCTGTAATAAATTACAGTGCGTAAGCGGCCAGCGTATTCTGATCAGCAACCATAGTGTTCAGGTTAGCCAGAACATCTGTAGAAGTAACATTTTCAGAAGCGAAGATAGACGCATAGTTGTTACGAGCAGTTGCGTTAAATTCCGCTTTTGCTTCATCGCTCATGCCCCAAACGTCAGTCAGAGTTGCCAGCGTTTCACCTTCGCCACGTGCGATATCACGAGCCAGATTGTCCATGTTACCGTCGATAAACATAGCCAGTTTTTCTTGAGAAGTAATCACGCCGTTGCCGTCACAACCCAGTGTGCCGAAAGTGATACCGAAAGTTTGGTTACCTGAAGTACCGTTCGTTGTCGCACCCAGTACTTTAAATACTTTGCCTTCTTGACCAGCAAATACCATAGAGCCCAGACCACAACCGATATCTTGGTCAGCCATTGCTTGAGAGAAAGGCATCATGCCCGCGAAAACTGCCACTGCAAATACTTTTTTCATTGTTATTCCTTAGACTTAATTAACACAAATTGCTTGCATCATTTTTATGCGTCCAAAATCATAACAACTTAAAGCTATATTTCAATTTATACAGGGCAAAAAGTTATTTGTTTACATTTTCTTAGCTCAAAATCCACTTTTTAAAAAACCCGCCCATTTTAGTTGAGTTAAAAATAACCAATCTGGGCGAAGTCGCTTAACGCAATATCGTTATTATTGTTCAGAAACTCACTCATTATTCCTATTAACAATATTTTTAACTTTATCGACTAAGTCGATAGGTAAAGGGAATACTATGGTTGATGTCCTGTCATTGGCAATCTCAGTCAATGTCTGCAGGTAACGAAGTTGAATCGCATTCGGGGCTTTATTCAGCACTTCGGCGGCCTCCATCAACTTTTTAGAGGCTTCCAGCTCACCCGTAGCATGAATAACTTTTGCACGACGTGAACGTTCGGCCTCTGCCTGACGAGCTAATGCACGCACCATGCTGTCATCCAGATCAACATGCTTGATTTCAACATTGGCTATCTTTATGCCCCAGTTATCGGTGTGCATATCAAGAATGCCCTGCAAATCTTTATTCAGTTCATCTCTTGCCGACAGTAATTCATCTAACTCATGCTGACCAAGTACTGATCGTAATGTTGTCTGGGACAGCTGGCTGGTGGCTTCAAGATAATTTTCGACATTGATGATCGCCATTTTGGGGTCAATAACCCGAAAGTAAACCACAGCATTGACCTTAACCGATACATTGTCTTTGGTGATCAGATCCTGAGTTGGCACATCAAGCACAATTGTTCTCAGGTCAACCCGAACCATTTGTTGAATGATTGGGATAATGATGATCAACCCAGGCCCTTTTACTTCATAAAAGCGCCCCAACAGAAAGACGACGGCACGCTCATACTCACGCAGCACTCTGAACATGCTGATAATCAGCACGAGTACCAGCACAACGATGGTTGCCAGGGAATACGTAATCATGGTTTATTCCTTCTCTTTGGCCGCAACATGCAAACACAAGCCTTCGACTTGCTTAACGACAATTTCCTGACCCACCCGCAACGGCGTATCACTGCGGGCTTGCCAGATTTCGCCTTCTACCAGCACCCGCCCCTCTCCGGGAAAGCCACTGACCACTTTACCGTGATCGCCAAGGAGCATTTCTACCCCGGTTGAAACAGGTTTACGGCGGGTTTTTAGCAATAAGGTAAGAATGACAAAGGTAAACAGCGCGGAAGTGGCTGTCAGACCCACGATCAAAGGGACGGCAATTTGATACCCTGGTTCTTCGGTATCCATTAACATGACTGACCCTATAACAAAAGAAACGATACCGCCCAGACCCAATATGCCAAAGCTGGGGCTAAAGCCTTCTGCCACCATCAGAATGATCCCCAGGATAATCAATCCCAGCCCCGCATAACTGACAGGCAAGAGTTGCAGCGAATACATAGCCAGAATCAGACAAATACCGCCGAGTACGCCAGGTAACCCAACCCCGGGGTTGTAAAATTCTAACAATAAGCCATAGATGCCTATCAGCATGAGTATGTAGGCCACGTTCGGATTGGTAATGACCGCCAGAAACTTAAACCGCCAGTCCTGTTCACGCTCTACATATGCAACATTCTCAAGTGATAAAGTCTGTTGTACCCCGTTTATAAGCACGGTACGGCCATTAATCTGACTAACCAGATCATCAAGATCTGTTGCCATAAAATCGATGACATTTTCTTGCAATGCCCCTTCGGCATCTAAACTTGCCGCTTCCCGAACGGCTTTCTCTGCCCAGACTTCATTTCTGCCATGCAATTTAGCCAGGCTGGTGATATACGCAGCCGCATCATTGATGACTTTCTTCTCCATGGCTGTTTCGGCTTTTACTTCCTTACCTGACTGTGTACCCTCTTCAGACTGTTTAGCCGCGTCAGCTTTTCCAGCCGGTTCCTGTTCATCAGAGTCATCAAAAGGATTGTCTTTTTTCCCGCCTGGCGACCCACCGGTCAGAGATACTGGGGTAGCTGCACCAAGGTTTGTGCCCGGTGCCATCGCAGCAATATGACTGGCATAGAGAATATAGGTTCCGGCGCTCGCCGCTCTGGCACCCGATGGGCCAACCCAGGTTGCCACTGCAACCGGAGATGTTGTGATAGCGCGAATGATTTCCCGCATAGAGGTATCTAAACCGCCAGGTGTGTCCATCTTTAGCACGATAAGCGCAGCCTGTTCTTCCTGAGCATGATTAATTTCACGCGAGACAAAATCACTGACTGCAGGTCCGATCCCGCCGTTGATATCAATTAACCATACATCGGATGCCTGAGAACACATTGGCCAAAGCGCAGCCAGCCATAATGTCAGAATGGAAAACAGCTTCATGACGCATGCTCCCAGTAGGTGTACCAGACTGAACCAGATAGGAAAACCTGAACTCTTAGGCGTTGGTTATCCACCACCTTAAGCATAGCGCACAGAATTCGGTGCAGGATTGATCGCTGTACAGAGCCATGACACCCTGCACAGCGGCGGGCGACTCAGGGAATATGACGAGAGAATAGTCGGCCAAGCGCCGAGGGATGGTGAGACCAGTGCGTATCAAACATGTCCATCAAAGCCGGGTTGCCATACCGTGACAGACAAACGGCATGGAATCGATTCTTATGCTCTTTCAGTTTAGCTACCCGCTCCTGCATCTCCGGCGATTGCGACGGCGCAATAAAATCGGACAGCACAATGAGATCCGCATTTTTATACTTATCGCCACTCATCAGCATCAAGGACTGATCCAACACAGGCGTTAAATCTGTGCCGCCATGAAAAGAATAAGAAAGGAAATTTAACACTTCACTCAAACCATCCTGCCGGGTCAGCTCATACGTGATGTGCTGGGTAGAAAACAGCATGACATAACAGTCTCTGTCATCGGCAAGTGCAATCTGCATCAATCCGTAAGCCAACGCTTTCGCGCACTGTTCAGGGTAGCCGGACATTGAGCCAGAAGCATCAATGCAAACAATAAACGGCCCTTTGTCCTGTTCGACTTGTTTACTTTGCTTCCTGTAGGCTTTCACTTTACGCAGTTTGCGCTGGGCACCCTGCATTCTGTAATTCATTAAACGCTTATCAACAAGGTGTTTGTAGAACACCACCTCCAGCTCAGGATAGGCTAGAAACATTGCCTCGTTAGGCAGTAAGCGCGCCAGATCATCACTGGGATGCACGCCGACAATATCATCGGTGACGTTGTCACTCTTCTCTTCGACCATTTTCAGCTCTTCCGTCTGAACTCTGGCCTGACTCGGATCATCGACCTCGTTAGCCATCCGGCCTAGCTTGTCGGCAATCTCCTGAATTTCATTATTTTTTTGAAGAAATCTTGCGATAGATTTTAACCGCTCCACATCCGTTTTGGTCAGTTTGGCTTTCGCCATATCCCAAAGCCGGCCAGCGCGTTTTTCGTCGCCTGCTTCATCGACTTTTTCCATTTGCTGCATGGTTTCAATGCGCTGATACAGGTCTTTCAACAGTGCTTCTTTATGATGCTCTAACTCAGATTCCTGCGCTTTCTTGAGTGCTACCTGCAAATGTTCATACCACTGATGACAAAAGTAGCTGTGGAACATAGGGTTATGTTTCTTCTGATCATGGTCGAGCAATCGGCGCGCTTTAAAATAAAAGCCGGACGTCGTTTCAAGTTCACTGACTACCTGTTCAGCATTGTCCATAAAAGTGTCCGCAGACCATTGCCGAACCTTTTGGTATAAGGCCAGTTCCTGACTGAACCGATCGGCCACATCCACTTTTGCGATGCGATGCTGTACATAGCTGCGCCACTTACCGACCTGCAACTTCATAGACGACTTAATTCCCGGACTGGAGTCCGCAGCCATCATCAGCTGTGGCCGGGTCATCAGCTCGTTCACTGCATTTTCAATGATACCCGACTCAGTCAGCATCAGAGCCAGGTTAATACCTTCGGTGACTGGCATCGTCTCCTCCCAGTTATGCGAAGTATTCAGTCAGGCGGGTTAAACGCATGGCACTTTTGTCTAAATGCCGCTGAATTGTCGCAATCTCATCACTTGCAGTAGCCAGACTTTGTTCGATCAGCACCGGAAATTCAGGGTCAACGAAGTTGTGCGGCAATGCCCCGTGAAAACGGCTCCGTGCCAGTTTCAGTAAATGCGCCGCCTCGCTGATCGCATCCGTAGCTTGCTCGACTTTCTGCTGCCAGCCAACCAACTGTTCCTGGCTGACGCCGTAATCTCCGGCCATGCCGACCAGCACATTCCGGTTCGCAATATCTTTGATCACCAGGCGGTCTGTGGCATCAATCTCAAAATGCAGCCGGCATAAATGCGTATTCTTATTAACAAAACCATAGATATCGCACTGCCCTGCTTTGATCTTTTTCTCGAACTCATCCCCATCCACATACACCCAGCGGCTATCGCCGGTTTCCTGTTCAGAAACGGAAGGATTATGCTGCAGCATCACCAGCTTGATCATGCGCGGATTGTTGTTGACCGTGTACCGCTTGGCGCCGGAAAAATCGTACTTGTATCTTTCCTTGCCCATCAGCGTGTCATGTCCGAATATCACACAAAGCTTGCCGGCAACAGCCTGGTGGACTTCCTCTATCTGGTGCTGCGCCGTATCAGCCTGCTGAGTTGCTGCTTGCTGTCCGAAAACCTGGTTGACGGCAAAGTCGCGTAAAAGCTCCCGGATATCCTGTCTGGATTCCGGGCTGTGCCACAAACACTCCTGCAGCAACAGCAAATCAAGCGGATTAATACTGTCACGGCCATTAAAGAAAGCACTGGCTTTGAGCAGCCTGACCGATTTCTTCCATCGCCGGTCTGAGATGTAAAGCTCGCTGCTGCCCGATTCGACTTTCTCCTCGATCATGGATTTCAGCTGGTAAATGGTTTCGAATGTCGCCTCATCAAGCTGGATATGATCGATCAATGTCTGCCATTGCTGATATTCTTCTTCCTTGATTTTGAGCTCGGCAGGCAAACTCGCCATCTCTGGGCCTTCACCCAGTAACATGGCTTTGAAATTTTGTTTTTCCTGTATGCGATTGACGAAAACACGAACCAGCATACGGTCGTACAAAGCTTCCAGACCGCTGTCTTCATCCGGTAATTCGTTGGATGCCGTAATCAGCAAACGCATTGGTACGTTCAGCGTGTCCTGACCATTTTTAAATGTCCGTTCGTTAACAACAGTCAGTAATGTATTCAAAATGGCAGGGCCCGCTTTCCAGATTTCATCCAGGAAAACGACTTCCGCTGTGGGTAAGTAGCCATCAACCAAACGAACATATTTACCGTGGTCTTTCAGTTCCTGAATCGATAGAGGTCCGAACACTTCTTCCGGGGTCGAAAAACGTGTCATCAGATAGTCAAAGAAGCGGCTGCCATCAAAGGCTTCAATCAGTCGCTTAGCAATCAGGCTCTTTGCTATTCCGGGAGGGCCAAGCAGGAAGACACTCTCACCAGACAGTGCCGCCAACAAACAGAGTCGAATGGTATGCTCTCTTTCATAGACCCCGTTTGACAGAGCCTGGATAAGTTTTTCTACCCGCTCAGCAAGCAGCGCTTTATTGGGTAGACTATTGGCCGCCATAGATAGCATATTGGTCATTTCCTCGAGGCAAAAAGGTCTGATGTAGAAATGAAATGGGTGGAGCTGAAAAATCTCATTCTAGCCACAGAATAGCCGTAAAAAACACATTGTTACAAGTATGTTAACATACATACTTTGTTACAAACAGGGTATATCAAACTGGGTAGGCAACCAACATAGATCAATCATTGATTTCACTTTTGATGCACTCAGAATGAGCACAAGATCACAGAATGTAATGGATTGCGATGCATGTTGAGGGATGCGGACTATGTCTCGATTTGTTACTACATAGCGCTACCTCAACACAAATCATCGTGATAATATTTTAGTCAATTATGAAAAAGATCTCTCAATTGCCTGTCAGGCTGACAATTTTTGTATGTTTTGGGGTGCTGATAACCACCTTTATCCCCATGCAAGGTAACCTGGATGCCGTTACTTCAAGCCTGACATTGGTGCTGATTATCCTGCTGGTTCGCGAAGTCGCCAGTAAAGAAATGAAGTTTTTATTACTTCTGTCTGCCTGTACCTACGGGATTGGTGTAATTGCAGATCTTCTTGATGATATTCCGGAACTTGCAAATCATTGGTTGCTGACACGCACCGATGATGTATTCAGCAATATTGGTGTTTTTTTACTGTGTTTCTGTTTCATTAAACTCTTACATCAACGCCGCGAGTTAATACAAAAACTCAGGCAGCAAATTGCTAAATCCCGTCAACTGGAACTGGAACTCAGCCGACAGGCCTTGCAAGACGATCTGACCAGACTGCAGAACAGGCGCTCACTTTTCAGACGATTTGATCATATGGCGATTAACCTTAATCGCGGCATTATGGCTTACATTGATATAGACAACTTCAAACAGGTTAATGACCGTCTTGGTCACCGCCAGGGAGATCTGGTACTGATTGAAATAGCCAACATTATCTTCAGGCATTCGCCTACCGGTAGTCAGGTATATCGCATAGGGGGTGATGAATTCATTGTTCTATTGCCCAGCGAAGACCAATGTCAAAGCCAGGAATGGCTTGACCAGCTCTATGAGCAAACTCAAGATC
The DNA here is from genome assembly GCF_014841115.1 of Photobacterium arenosum. Taxonomy (GTDB): domain Bacteria; phylum Pseudomonadota; class Gammaproteobacteria; order Enterobacterales; family Vibrionaceae; genus Photobacterium; species Photobacterium arenosum. The sequence goes on along the minus strand of NZ_JACYTP010000001.1, from coordinate 115,444 downwards.
TTAGAGATACGTTCAAATTAGGCATCAGTGTCGGCCTTGTTCCGTTTCATCCTGGTAACCTCAGCGATCCTGACTTACTGCTCGCTAAAGCAGATACCGCCATGTATCAGGAAAAAGAACAAAAAAGTCGTGTCGAGTAACTTCGATTCAGATTCACAATTTTGTCATATCCTCGTCATACCATAGCGGCTACCCCTGTAGTTCAAATTTGGAGAGACGCAATGTTGCTTCGCCTGGCTTCTTTATTAGCCGTTATCGCCCTATTCCCCATTCAGGCTAATGCCAAAACCGTTACCGTATCCGGTTCGACTTCTGTCAGTCATATACTTGAAGTATTAGCTGAACAATATGAGCAGCAACATTCCGATGCTTCCATTGCTGTGCAAGGGACTGGGTCATCTGCGGGTATTTCTGCCGTCAAACAAGAGGCCGCTGAGCTTGGAATGAGTTCGCGATTTCTAAAGGAGGATGAAATACGTCCGGATGTATCGACCACATTAATTGCTCATGATGGTATCGCACTGGTCGTCAACAAAAACAACCCGATTGACACCCTGACCAAAGAACAGGTTATGGGGATTTATCAGGGGACTATCACCAACTGGAAACAAGTTGGTGGCGATGACCTCCCCATTGCAGTTGTCAGCAGAGAGAACGCTTCTGGTTCACGATTTTCTTTCGAAGATTTTATGGGTCTGACACGTACTATCGGTGATAAAAGCGTCTCAGATATCAATGCGAAAGCGCTGGTGGTTAACACCAATGGCATGGTGAAAAGCCTGATTGCCAGAAACAGACACGCCATTGGCTATCTGTCACTTGGCTCAGTTGATGATTCAGTAAAACCACTGGATTTCGAAGGTGTATCACCCAGCCTGACAAACCTGGAGTCTGGACAGTATCAAATCTCCCGACCTTTCATCATGCTTTATAAAAGCAAAAAGCTCACATCAGATGGTCGTGACTTCCTCAATTATCTCCTGTCTGAAAACAGCCAGAAATTACTGCATGATCGCGGTTACATTCCCGTTGTGCATTAAACAATACACACTCTCTGGCTTACCTGATCACTCAGGTAAGCCAAAGCTCGATCAGGACACCACCGGGTATTTCATGCCTGCGCCCCATTCCGTCCAGGAACCGTCATAGACAGTCAGATTTTTCCGGCCTGCTACATCAGCTGCAAGAGCAAGAATGCATGCCGTAACCCCAGACCCACAACTGAAAATCAGTTGTTGATCTTGTTCTGAGAATGCATCAAAACGTTGTTTCAGTATTGATTGCGACGCTAACCTACCGTCTTTCACCAACTGACCAAACGGGAGGCTTTTAGCATTTGGCATATGACCACTGCGTATGCCTTCTCTCGGCTCTGGCTGCTGGGCATAAAAACGCGCTGCCGGGCGTGCATCCAGCACCACAACCTGAGGGTCGGCTAATTTTTCCATCAATGCCTGGGCATCAATCACCCATTCAGATCTGAGATTGGCAAAAAATTGCCCTTTTTCAGGCACTTCAGTTACAACACCCGATTCTAACGAGCCTCCAACCGATTTCCAGGCGGGTAATCCGCCATCCAGCACCGCGACCTTGTCATGCCCCATCACTTTAAACATCCACCATACGCGCGGAGATGAGAACAGTCCGTGAGAATCATAAACAACGAGAGTGTCTTTGTTGCTGATGCCTAATTCCGACACTTGGCTGGCAAACTGCTCTGCACCGGGTAACATATGCGGCAGGCTGGATGCCTTATCGCATATCTCTTTATCGAAATCGAAAAAAACAGCACCTGGAATGCGTTCACTCTCCCACTCAGCCCTGGCATCACGGCCACTGCCCGGCATGAACCAGCTCGCATCCAGTATCACGATATTTCCCGCATCGGCATGTTCCAGCAACCAGTCAGCACTGACAACAGACGACGGTAATGAATTCTTTGTCATACCCTAATCACCTATCCCTATGAAATTCAGCTGTTTGTGTTAAACCAGATAACCATATTCATCACAGTCATTTCGGTTATCAACTTTATATTGTGATAGTGATAGCAGGTTATACGGCCAGACTAAACCTTTTTCTCTGTAATCCAGCCACTTGCCACAGCAAACACAAGCAGGCTGATCTTGAATCCGATTGTTCATCGGGTTAATGTCCCTGAACTCGGTGCCAGCACTTTTCTGATTTATTGCAAGGACGCGAATATGGACTATTTCCCGGTCTTCACCCAATTACATAACAAACCAGTACTGGTCATAGGTGGCGGAGAAGTTGCCTGCCGTAAAGTCGATCTTTTATTACGGGCCGGAGCGGCAATCACACTGATATCACCACGCCTGCATCCTGCCTTACAAAAACTGGCCAGCCAGCAAAAACTGCGCTGGCTGGCAGAGTCTTACCAGCCGGGAAGTCTGGGGGGCTATTATCAGGTGTGGACAACGACAGACGATCGCGAGCTGAATAAGCGTATCTTTCGTGATGCCCAACAGAAGAAAATTTGGGTCAATGCCGTCGACGATCCTGCCCACTGCGATTTCATTACCCCATCCATGATAGATCGTTCCCCCATTCAGGTGGCCATATCCAGTGGTGGCGCTTCACCGGTACTCGTACGTTACCTCAGAGAAAAGCTGGAAACCCAGCTCGCGCAAAACTTGTCTCTTCTGGCAGATTTCGCTGGAAAACAAAGAAACCGCCTGAAACTACATTACGATACCGTCGATAAACGAAGACACTTTTGGGAGCAATTTTTCCGCTTGCCTCAGGTAGAAAATGCCCAGTCAGTTGAGGTACTTGAAGCGGCTTTTGTCCAGTTACTGGCTCAAAACAATCAGGCAACAGGGACGGTATGTGTTGTAGAAACCGGCACAGATGTTGAAATGCTGACATTGAAAGCGTTGCGACTGATGCAGCAGGCCGAAATGGTGCTTTACACCGATGAAGCGAGTCAGGCTGGTTTCATTGATCTTTGCCGCAGAGATGCTGATCGCGAAGCTTGCAGTGAGGAGAATCTGTTACAAAAAGCGGATGCCCTGCTCAGCCAGGCTGTGCGCGTCTGTATTCTGGTCAGAAAAGGAAGGACTTCTGCATCACTTTCTGCTTTTTGTCAGCAGCACAAGGGGGAGGTACTTCCCTCACTGTAACCATTTATTTTGTAGAGGCAGCGGCGGGTGTAAGTTCAGACTTAAACGCTGCCTTCTGCGCGCGTTTTTCACTTTGCGCCTTCAACCACAAACCGGATGTTTTCATCGCATAACCAAACACTACCCCGAGCATCAGCGAAGGGATGACCAGTTGCCAGTTACCCGCCGCAGCAAATGTCGCACAACAGCCGATAAATGTCCCCGGAATAAAGCTCAGCCACTCGCGCTTTGCCTGCACACACATCAGAAATGAAACAATACCGGTTGCAATATAGCCGAACAGCTCCATTCCTATCCATGTTGAGCCGTGAATGATCAGCATTGCCCAGGCGACACCACTCAAATTGGTCGCCATACTGATGCCCATGCCCTTTAAGCCATCCTGAGGTGCCGCAAAATAAGTGGTACACCCCAGAAATCCGCCCCAGCTCAACAATCCAAGTGAAACAGCTACCCAGCCCCACAGACCAGATAACAAACCGGTTGTTATTGCTATAGCGATTAATGCTGACATGTTAAGACCTCTGAAAACGCTAACGTGATATCTTCGATGCAATGAAGGAAGAAGTCTAATCACTCTGCTCGTTCAATAAATTGACGAAAATCACACATTAAATGAAATAAATGAAACACAATGTTTTGCACAGTGAACAATGACACAGTAATCAGCTAACTGACGCCAGATTCAATCAGCAAAATGCGGTTTTGACTCTGATCAGCTTGTGATAACTTAATGCTTTCTAAAACCTATGTTTCTTCTGAGATGCAGTCAAAACGGAGTGCCACCATGGGGCCTTTAATGCTAGATGTGTCAGGTTTCGAACTTGATGCCGAAGAGCGTGAAATTCTTCAACACCCCACAGTAGGCGGAGTCATTTTTTTCGCCCGCAACTACCACGACAGAGAGCAACTGTTTGCTCTGACACAATCCATTCGTCAGGCAGCAAAACGTCCTTTGATCATTGCGGTGGATCAGGAAGGCGGACGAGTCCAACGCTTTCGTGAGGGTTTTACTTTACTGCCTCCTGCCCGGGCATTTGCAGCGGCCGACAATGGCGTCAACCTTGCCCGTCAGGGGGGTTGGTTGATGGCTGCAGAATTACTGGCTATGGATATCGATCTCAGCCTGGCACCTGTATTGGATATCGGCTTTGACTGTAAAGCCATTGGAGACCGTGCGTTTTCAGATCAGCCCGAACAAATCATTCAATTTGCCAGTGAGTTTATACGCGGTATGAAAGAGGCGGGAATGGCGGCAACAGGTAAACATTTCCCCGGACACGGTGGCGTTATCGCAGATTCGCATCATGAAACCCCTGTTGATCAGCGCCATGATATTGCCGTTCGTGATATGTCGGTATTCAAAGCATTAATCGAGGAACAATTACTGGATGCCATGATGCCAGCCCATGTGATTTATCCTTCCTACGACGATAAACCCGCCAGCGGCTCTGAATACTGGTTAAAGAAGGTGCTTCGGCAACAGCTTAATTTTAAAGGGGTTGTCTTTTCAGATGATCTGAACATGAAAGGTGCTGATGTACTGGGCTCCTACGGCGATCGTGCTGTTGCTTCTCTGCAAGCTGGCTGCGATATGGTGATGTTATGTAATAACCGCAGCGGAGCAATCGAGGCACTTGAAGCATTGCCGCAAACCCAGGCTCCCGTGCTTAATAACTTACTCAAAAAGCCATTTGCACAGTATGCAGAGATGGTAAGAACGGCTGAATGGAAGCAGCGCTCTGAAGCCATTCGTCGACTGCAACAAGAATGGCAGGAAAAATCGCACTAGTGGTTTTTTTAACTGTCTGGCGTCCCATTCCGCTTACCTGAACACAAACGCCCGGAAGACCGGGCGTTGTTATCGCGACAGGACATGCCGCTGAGTTAAAACTTGTGTTCAACCCCGACTGTCAGGCCATAAAGGCTGTTATCTTGATAGATAGTGCCGGAAATATCTTTACCGTCTTTGACCATTTTGTACTGAGCAGCCCCAAACAGCGAGGTGTTGCCAAAGGAATACTTGCCTCCTACCTGCACACCCTTTGCACCGTTTCCTGGCGCCAGAGGATTCAGATTACCCTCACCGGCTCCTTCGGCATAATTCAGTTCGATACCACCACCAAAGGATGGCGTAAATTGGCGAGCCAGTCCCAGCGCATAAGTGACACTGTCGCGATCAAAGGTAACGACTTCTCCGCGCACCTGAGTTTTTATCACATGCTCGCTCCATCTGCGCCAGTGAGTAGAAAAAGTCAGTAATGTATTCTCGGCAACCCCCGTCTGGAAATCAAAATCTATGGTTTCTGGTAGTTCAATTTCCGCCTGGCTTGATACTGAGCTTGCCTTACCCCCTGTTTTATTCACAATTAAGGCACCGGATTCGGTCGTATCAAACGAGTGCTCAACCGCTGACTGATACGCTACAGTAGCGCGTAACGCGATTTTAGGGATGTGGTAAGACGCACCCACTGTATAACCGAAACCTATGTCATCACCCAGATCCAAATCTAAACCACCAAAACCACCATTCATGTTGGTGTTAAACTTCGCATTAATTTCAGTTTGATTGATGGTAGGGCCAGCGAAAGCTGAAAATGAAGGGGTAATTTGGTACTTGCCCGTTAAGGCTACGGTCCGGGTTTTTACATTAGCGCTAGAGCCTTGCCAAAAACCGCTCGTGTGCTGAGTATCAATATTATTTGAAAGATAATACTGCGCATTTCCTGAAAAGTTATCAGTAAAAAAGTAATTTACTGCACCCTGGACATAGTGAGTATCGTTGAAGATATCACCAGTGCTACCAAAGGTAGGGTGGTTACCCTGAATGTCATAGTTAAAATAGGAATACGACGCCGCCACCTTATCATCGGGGCTGTACAAATTACTGTAGCTATAGCGTCCAAACTCATAGGCCGCACCATGAGAATAAAAGCTCGTTGCTGACAAAATTGCGATGAGTATTGATTGATACTTCAGCTTCATTGTTCGAATACCTCTACATGTGAACCCGTGCTCACCACAGTGTGATAACAAGGGTTATTCCCCCTATTGCTAACCTGCTTGAACTGCTCTTAAGGCAGTCATGAGCAAAAACGGTTAGCAACAACCCTGCTATCTATTTCCGGTGAGACGAGACATCCGTTGTCGTTTCATCTTCGAAGTTCTCAACAACATTGTTAACACTTCGTTATTATTTTGTTTCGAAACGAGGTTATCTGAATCAAAGCTGAACGTCCACACAAAATAGGTCATACGTCCGATTATTTTAAATAAGTACTGATTGATCACAAAATCATCTCAACGAGATGTGACTATGATTCAAACAATTCAGATTGATGAAGCCAGTAACAATGCGGAGTTCAGCGAAGAAGCCGCTGTGTTGTCACACACAGCGGCTGTTATAGGTCAAGCTACGAAAAAGAAGAAGGTAAAGGAAATGAAAAAAATCAGTTCAAAAGTTAGAGTTATTCAGTAGCAATAAGTGTCGACAATAATCGCTTTAGGGTTTTAGAAACAATTTCCTGATTGAAGTTTTGATCACCACTGACCAAAGCAAACTCAAACTCCCTGAAGGTAAAAATGACCAGATTGGCATCAATTTCCGGATACGGACTGCCTATCAGTTCAGCCGTCTTTTTGATCAGGCTCAGCACTTGTAATTTATACTCACTGACTCGCTTGACCAGCATCTCAGACTGCCCGAGAGCAAACAGGAAATGGCAGCGAATTGTCAGCTGCTTTCTGCGCGTCTCATCTGTCAACTCCGTCGAAATGTACTGTGTTAACAATTCGGTTAGCTGCAGAACACATGACTCACGATCCCCGGAAGCTCCCTTTATCAGGTATTCCCTGAGTATCGTGTCCACCTGTTCCTGAATCCATTCAATCTGTTTCACTTCTCGCTGGGCAAACTCTTCAAATGCGCTCAGAATCAAATGATCCATGCTTTCAAAGTAATAACTGGTAAGTGATAACCGAACCTGAGCAGCATTGGCAATATTCCGGTGTGACAAACTGTTTAAGCCTGTCGTCGCAATCAAATCCAATGTTGCTTCAATGATTTTTTGTCGGGTAAGCTCTCCCTTTGTTGTTTTTCGAGAACTAGCTGCCATCTCGACTTATCCTTGATGTTTATGAAAAGTAAAAGTTTGCATTCATGGCAATAATATCGAAAACACTTCATTACATAAACTCCAGTGTTTCACTTTTGGTCTGCATGCCCACACTTACCAGCCCAGAGCTTCTCACTGACAAACATTTGTAACCAGACAGATGAATTTTCGTACAGTTAATTGCCTGCTTTAATGCCTTATAATGTGTAAAAAAAATCCCCGAGCAGTGCTCAGGGATTGATGTGTAAGTAGGCGTGCTTAAGCCGCCATGCGCGAGTGAATCTTTGTGCTAACTTACAGTGATTTACTGGAGTAGTTAATGTTCTTGCAGGTTTTCTTTTCTTTTAATACAACCACAATCCCGCCAACAATAAACGCCATTACCAGTAGTGTCTCGAACATAACTTTCCCCAAATTCAGATAATCACTGCAGTCTTAAACGACCAGCCAAGAAAAAATAAACAGAGCAGCTAAAATCTACATAAAAGTAGTTTTTCCGTCTCCGGTTTGGCGGTTATCAGTTCAGGCAGCATATCCGAAAGGGACTCAGTATCAATAGCATACTGAGAAAAAGGTTCAAATCCGGCTTTCCAACTGAAAGTTTGCTATAACATCCCGGCGACTAGTTTTTAGCCACGCGTATTCTGCGCTTTATTTGCACAAATTTCCAGCAAAATTTGCCTTACGATTCTTTGAACTTGATATAAGTTTAACTAATAAAAAATGCGGCCCGAACGGGCCGCATTTCATTCAGCTCTCTGCCTGACGCATTACAGCCAGCGTTTTTGACCGGTAAATGTGACAGACAGCCATGTATCACCCAGCTCGCCTTTCAATTTATCCCACAATAATTGACGAATCTTATCCTGACGTTTTGTAGTCCAGTATTTATCGTCTTTTACAAGGATGTTGATTTCCAGATCGTACTGACGGCCTGTTTTAGCGAAATGGTGAGTATAGTCATCGAAGTTGTACTGTTTAGACAGATCTTCAATCACACTATCCACCCGGTTCTGCACCTGGTCATGAGGAGCGACCAATAGCACCTCACGCAAGTTACGGCGTAATACCTTAATCGGCAGAACCGACGCAGCAATCGCCATTGCAGACACTAGAATGGGATCGACATAAGCATTCCAATGCGAATAGCCTATTTTGTCGAACACCATTACCAGCATGAAACCAACTAAAATTGCAGCACTCAAGATGCCATCGACCAACCATTCCTGTGAGTCGACCCGAACAAGTTCCGAGTCTACCTTACGGGCAATGTGAGTTTCCGTGAAATAGATGCCAAAACAGCTGATGGTAGACAACACTGCGTATACCATTGCATGCTCCAGCACAACTTCATGGCCACCGTTGACAATGGTTTGCACACCACTAGCGAATGCAAACAGACAGGTTACCAAGATGAGCAAGCCATTGACGACATTGATCAAAGGTTCGATGTGGGCGTAACCAAACTGAAAGTGGTTATCGTCCGGTCTTGAGACCAGGTAGGCGGTATACAGACTCAGGCCTGTCATACCCATACTCAGAAAAGAGAACATACCGTCGAGCAGAATCGCACTAGATCCCACATACAGCCCATAACCTATACCCATAGTGGCAAGCAGGACCGTACCGGCAAGAGACATTTTCAGTGCCAGACGTTCCTTACTAATTTTACGGCTGATAGCCATAAATTCCTCCTCATTTTTCCCAAAGTGTTGATATTAGTATCAGCTTTAAACTGTTGACCTATAGCCAGTCAACCATTGAAGCATGACGATTTAATGAACCTGCGAAACTCGCTTTGGTGGCCGGCACTCAGTCGAGTGTATCTTCAAGCCATTGCAAAAACGCAGGTTTTCGTAATGCGGTGTTCAAGGTCGCCTGTTGGCGCCCTTTTCTGAAAACCAGAACAGTCGGAACACCTCTTACTCTGTAGCGCTTTGCCAGATCCGGATGCTGATTAACATTCACCCTGACAAAACGGTATTGCTTTTTCTGTTTAGCAACTTGCTCAACCACTGGCTTAAAAGCCTGACAGGGAGCACAATTATTACCCCAAAACGTCACTATCACAGGTTTGGGACTTTGAATCAGCATAGCAAAGTTCTTACTGTCTGCCTCAACCGGGCTGCCATCCAATACGGCTTTAGAACAATGTACACAAGAAACGGTATTGGATAATGACGTGGTCTGCAGAGACACTGCCTTGTGACAATGCGGACAGCTCACAGTAAAACTTGGCATGTTTTCCCTATTTCCCCAGCCTGTTCTTTGTTATTCAGACAGGCCGTCTGATACAAATTTTCGCCAGTATACCACAACTTATAAAAAACCAGGATAACGGCAAGTCCCAGCCCCGTTAACTTAACTCGATATCACAGAGTGGGACAAGTCGCTGCTTCTGCCGTCAAATTCAAAAATCAGTGCGCTGTAACTGGAGCCGTTCAATATCACTAAAAAATGAGATGATCTTGGCCCGGCTGACACTGTACATGAACTCTGAACCATCACACATTTCAGAATCGACTATTTTTATCTGGGGCGATTTCAGCTGCATGAACTCGCAGGCAGCCTGCTCTTCACACGCAAGATCCCTCTCATCGTTCAGCGTTTTCCAATAGTCGGCAAAATGATTCAACGCTGTATCCAACTGCTGATAATTCTCCGAACTCAACTCTGGGCGAAGAACTTTCAATTCCTTTTTGCGCTCAGTCAGAAATATGTTGAAGTTCTCAGCATAGCTGTCTATTGCTGAATGGCTGTAACATGCCTGCTGCACATATCTCTCTTGCTGGGCATAGACATTATCGCTGCCACGTTGAGAAGAGCAGGCAGATGCAGTAAAGCAGGCAATAAAGACAATAAAATACAACTTCATTTTACACACTTCCCGTTCCTGAATCCGGGCAGCGTCAGCAGAATGCTGCCCTTCAATATATAGAAAAGTATGCGTGAAATACCTTTTTCAACATGTGCAAAGACCGCGATTTCTTAGCACTGAGACACCTGGTTATCTATTGAGAAAACTGGACTGAGAAACTTAGGACTCAACCTGTGTGACAAGCTGAACACTGTTTCCCAGTTGAATATCTCCGTCAGACAACACACGGCAGCATACTCCGCCACGCCATTCCGACCTGAGTGCCTGAGTCATTCCCTGAAATTGCTCATCCATACGGGGGCAGGGATCGGTTTCTCTTGTAATCTGAAGCTGCAAGCTGCCAATCGCGATGATGTCGCCGACATTGCGCTCAGAAAAACGTACCCCTTCCACCAGCAGATTGGCTCGACGAATGGTCCAGGGCAATGTCTCCCCCACTTCATCACAGGCATCTTGCCAGGAATCAAGGGACAATACTGTCACCTGTCGCTTACCGGGTTTACCACGAAAGTCATCTTCTACACCGCTTTCACAGGTTACATTGACTTGATTTAATTCTTCCATAACAGCACGTGACGCTTTGCGTCTGGCAATTCCAATCAACTTCATCCAAACATCTCCCTAACACTCATCAAAATACAGCATTTAACACTGGTAAATCACCTGCTGTACCGAATTCTTTACTAAGTTAGCAATGTGCTACCAGCGCATTTTTTAACACTTTGATTACAATTAGAAGTGTTCACCACTCCATGTATGTAAAGCACCTACTATACCCAAAAATGCCAGGTTGAAGCGAAACTAATTGCAACACCAAGGATGAAGGGGATAGCCAGGGTTAGCAATACACAATTAACAATAGTGACTTTTCTGCCCTAATGGTTTCGGGCAGTGACAGAAGGAGCTTGATATGAATGTTCAAGCCACAAGCATGCACCGCTACTTGGATTATCAGGGGCAGTTACTCTCGCCTCTGCCAGCATGGGCGGATATCCAAACGCTGCAAGGCTTTTACCGTGACATGGTGCTAACCAGAGTTTATGACAACAAAGCTGTCGCGCTTCAGCGTACAGGTAAACTTGGGACCTACCCATCCCATTTAGGATCCGAGGCCATAGGTATTGCTGTTGGTCGCGCCCTCAGGCAAGACGATGTCTTTGTGCCTTACTACCGCGACATGCCTGCAATGTGGGCGCGCGGAATAGCAATGGAAAAAAATCTCCAATACTGGGGCGGTGACGAGCGAGGCAGCGATTTTGCGTTTAACGATCAACCCTGTCGTGATCTTCCTTTTTGTGTGCCGATTGCCACGCAATGCACGCATGCCGTTGGCGTTGCAGCTGCACTGAAAATCCAGGGAGGCCATCATGCTGCGCTCGTCACCTGTGGTGATGGCGCAACCTCTAAAGGTGATTTCTTGGAATCCATCAATTGCGCGGGCGCCTGGAACATCCCGTTAGTTTTTGTCATTAACAATAACCAGTGGGCGATCTCTGTGCCCCGCAAGTTGCAGTGCGGCGCCGAATTTTTGTCCGATAAAGCCAAAGGCGCAGGCATGCCCGGCATAACCGTCGACGGTAATGACATCATTGCCATGTATGACATCATTATGAAAAGTCTGGACCGAGCGCGAAAAGGCAAAGGTGCCACCTTAATTGAAGCCGTCAGTTATCGCTTAGGTGATCACACAACTGCTGATGATGCCAGCCGTTACCGGAGTGAAGATGAGCTGCAGCAAGCCTGGCAGTATGAACCAGTAAAACGCCTGAAAGCGTTTCTCATGTCGCAAAGCGCCTGGTCTGAAGACGATGAAAAACACTGGCTGGCTCACTGCCGTAAAGTCGTGGAAGAAGCAGTAGAGCGCTATCTTGCCATTGCTCCTCAGCCCCCAGAGGCAGCTTTCGATTATCTGTATGAACAACCAACTGATGACATGCATCCCCAACGGGATGCCATTATCAATAAAGCAATGCGCATGCAGGGAGGCCGCCATGGCTGAGATTACCATGCTGGAAGCCGTCAACCTCGCTCTGCATCACGAAATGGCCAGAGATCCTAATGTGGTCATACTGGGTGAAGATGTGGGTGATAACGGCGGTGTATTTCGTGCCACTGTTGGCCTGAAGCAAGAATTCGGTTTGAAGCGTGTGATAGACACACCGTTAGCTGAATCTCTGATTGGCGGTGTCACCATAGGAATGGCAAGCCAGGGGCTTCGCCCGGTCGCTGAATTTCAATTTCAGGGTTTTGTCTTCCCTGCACTTGAGCATCTGATCTGTCATGCGGCTCGCTGGCGTAACCGCACCCGGGGGCGACTCACCTGCCCTGCCGTTTTCCGCGCTCCCTTCGGAGGGGGAATTCATGCCCCGGAGCACCACTCCGAAAGTGTTGAAGCGATCTTTGCCCATACTCCGGGTTTGAAAGTGGTTATCCCTTCATCGCCGAAACGTGCCTATGGCCTGTTGCTCGCGGCTATCCGCAGCAATGACCCTGTTATGTTCTTCGAACCCAAACGCATCTACCGGACGGTGAAATCTGATGTCATCGACAACGGTGAAGCCCTTCCGCTGGATACCTGCTTCACACTGCGAAAAGGACGAGATTTGACATTAGTTACCTGGGGAGCCTGCGTTGTCGAAAGCCTGGACGCTGTGAACGAATTATCCAAAATGGGCATTGAAGCAGAAGTCATTGATCTGGCCTCAATAAAACCCATCGACATCAACACCATTATTGCCTCGCTGGAAAAAACCGGCCGATTACTGGTGGTACATGAAGCCAGTAAAACCTGCGGTGTCGGTGCCGAATTACTGGCGCAAGTCTCTGAGAAAGCAATGTGCCTGTTAAAAGCGCCACCAATTCGGGTAACAGGTATGGATACTGTCATGCCTTATTACCGCAATGAAGAGTATTTCATGATTAATAAAGACGACATTGTCATTGCGGCCAAACAACTTGTGGAGGGGTGGAAATGAAGACGTTTTCCTTGCCGGATCTGGGCGAAGGACTCGCCGAATCTGAAATTATTGAATGGCATGTCAGTGTCGGTGATACCGTGGAAGTTGACCAGGTCGTGCTAACCGTTGAAACTGCAAAAGCCACTGTTGAAGTGCCTGCGCCATACAGTGGCACCATTGTAAGCCGTCACGGAAGTGAAGGTGATGTCATCTCTATCGGCAGTCTGCTGCTGGAGATCGACGAAACAAATTCTACCGATACCGATGTCAAAGAAGCCAGCCAATCGGAAAAAAAACAACGTGCCGATGCAGCCACAGTGGTAGGCAACGTCTCCCACCATGCACAGAGCGTCAGCGTTGATGAGTTCTGGGTTGGTAGTCAGGTAAAACCATCCTCTGAACATATCAGCGCCTTACCTGCCGCCCGGCTGTTGGCTCAGAAACTGGGGGTTAACCTTAAGCAGATCAACGGAAGCGGGCCCAATGGCGTCATTGTCGAAGCCGATGTCTACCGGGCCTGCGATCAGCAACTGCCGGGCACTGAAGTGCTAAAAGGTGCTCGCCGCACTATGGTCGGCAGCATGACAGAAGCCCATCAGCAGGTCGCCGCTGTTACCATCACAGAAGAAGCACTGTTGGACAAATGGCCGAAAGACGAAGACATCACCACCCGTATTATTCAGGCCATTGTCTCTGCCTGTGAACAGGAATCAGCTTTGAATGCCTGGTTTGATGCCGAAACCATGACGCGCTGCGTACACCATAAAGTCAACATCGGTATCGCGGTAGACAGTCCGCATGGTCTGTATGTTCCGGTACTCAGGGATGCGGGCAGTCTGAATCCCAAAGCCATCCGACGCTGGATAAACGAAACAGCAGAAGGTATCAGGGCCAGAAAAATTGGCCGGGAAGAATTTCAGCATGCCACTATCACACTGTCTAACTTCGGTGCGATTGCGGGCATTTATGCAACGCCGGTAGTCACTCCGCCACAGGTGGCCATAGTGGGAGCTGGCCGGCTCATTGATAAACTCGTGATGAAAGATAACAAACCGCTTTCTGTAAAAGCCATGCCATTGTCAGTGACCTTTGATCACAGGGCCTGTACAGGGGGCGAAGCCGCTCGGTTTGTGAGAGCCCTTGTTCAACACCTGTCAAAACCGCATGGTTAACGCATAAAAAACAGGCCAGTGCAAAGCTGGCCTGTTTTTCTTCAGTTATTCGTCATCTGCTGACGGCTCTGCCGGTTTTCTCTTCTTCGGCATAAAGACATTATCCCCAACGGCCATGTTGTCGTAGAAGCGTTTATCCAGCTTCTTCTTCGGTTTAGACGCCGTTTTGGCTTTATCCTGTTGAGGTTTCGCCTTGGTATTTTTCTTCGGTTGATAGGTTTTCTTAGGTGCAGGTTTCAGCCCTTTAAACTTGCCTTCCAGCCCTTCCAGAGCGGTGAAACTGATTTGTTTCTGCAGGAAAACTTCCACATTCTTAAAGCTTTTCCAGTCTTTCGGCCCCACCAGCGACACTGCATCACCTTTGTTACCGGCCCGGCCAGTTCGTCCGATACGGTGAACATATTCTTCAGCGTGCTTGGGCATGTCAAAGTTAATAACGTGTGAGACTTTACTGATATCCAAACCACGCGATGCAATATCCGTCGTCACCAGAATCTTGTGAACATTACGCTCAAACTGGCTCATGATGTTATTACGTTGCGTTTGATTCAGATTACCACTCAGGGCCACCGCTTTGAGTTTGCGTTCATTGAGCAATTCAGTCAGGCGGTTCGTGTCTTCTCGTGTCGCGGTAAAAATAATGACCTGGTCATAATTTTCCTGCTCCAGCAAGCGATCCAAAATAGCCTGCTTATGATCCAGGTGATCGCACAAGATAAAACGTTGCTCAATATCACCATGATCCTGTGCCGCATGACCAACAGCAATACGCTTAGGTTCATTCAGCATTTCAGATGCGATATCAATGACTTCCGGATCATCTAGCGTGGCGGAAAACATCAGGGTCTGACGGCGTCTGTGATCAGCGGCCTGGTGAATTTTACGCAACTCCGGCGCAAACCCCAGATCCAGCATGCGATCCGCTTCATCCATGATCAGCATTTCCAGACCGTTCAGATGCGTGCTGCGGTGCTCCAGATGGTCCGCTAAGCGGCCAGGTGTTGCCACCACAAACATTGGGTCATTGCGCAGCGCTTTTACCTGATCATTAAAGTTTTCACCACCTACGATCAGCGTGCTGTCATAAGGTGTACCGGCATTCAGGGTGCGTAGCTGTGCATAAACCTGCTTTGCCAGCTCACGGGTCGGTGTCAGAATGACCACTCGCGGGTCACGTTTGGTAAAAGGTTTACCGCGGTACATGCGCTGCATGGCCGGCAGCAAAAATGCCAGAGTTTTACCGGAACCGGTTTTCGAGGAAGCCAGCAAATCTTTTCCAGCAATAGCAACAGGAATGGCTTGCTGCTGGATTTCTGTCGCCTGCGAGAAGGCCATATGATTCAATTTTTTCAACAGTCGCTGATCAAGACCAAGATCTTTAAAGTGCAAAGTATTGCTCCGGTAAAACGCTCTAAAACAAGAAAATTTCCCGCTGATTGCTTGTGACCTGGCTCACAGCCGGAAGAAAATTTAGCGGCGGATTATACCATAGTTATCCTGATTAACCACGACAAGATAACAGAGCACCGTACAACATATTCTGATCATCGCTACTGTGTTAAACCGTAATCAGAGACAGTAAAGCCTGAAACAAAATGGCCCCAGTCATCACTGAGGCCATTTTCGTTTTGGTTAGTAGTACGCTGTTAATGTTTCGCTATCACGCGCCATCATGCACCAATCACGCCCCCGTCCTCCCGGGTAATCATCATGATAGTCGAACGCGGTTTGGTGTTACCACCGTAAGGGAAATGCGATGGCGCGTCTTCTTCGCCTGGGTGCTGAACGCCCACGAACATGGTTTTGTTATCCGGCGAGAATGCCAGCCCCGTAATTTCACAAGCGACCGGCCCGGTCATGAAACGGCGCACTTCACCCGTCATAGGGTCACCGCACAGCATCTGATTATTGCCCTGCCCGGCAAAATCGCCTTTGTTCGAATAGTTACCGTCAGTCTGAATCCACAAGCGGCCTGCGCTGTCGAACCCGATGCCATCCGGGCTGTTAAACATGTTACCGGCATTGATATTGTCGCTGCCGGCGTACAAGTCACCATTATGAATCGAAGGATTGCCCGCAATCAGATACAAATCCCAGACAAAACCTTCACTGGTGTGATCGCCATTTAATGGCATCCAGCGCAAAATCTGACCATAGTTGTTCTTAGCCCGTGGATTCGGCCCACCAACGGGCTGCCCTTCTTTTCCACGGTTCTTATTATTTGTCAGTGTACAAAACACATGCTTATTGTCCGGATGCACAGCCACCCACTCAGGACGATCCATAGTTGTTGCACCTACCTGAGTGGCAGCCCGACGAGCAAAAATCAGCACTTCAGCCTGATCATTAAACCCATTTTCCGGTGTTAAACCATGCTTACCGAACGTCAGTTCGAGCCACTTCCCCTGACCTTTCAGCTGATCGTCATTCATACCGAACTGGGCAACATACAAAGTGCCTTCTTCCAGCAATTTGCGGTTAGCGGCATCGTTACCTTGCTGAAAACGGTGCTTAGAAACAAATTTGTACAGGTGCTCACCGCGTTCATCATCGCCCAGATACACCACAACATGACCATCTTTATTCAGCGTCAATTCGGCATTTTCGTGTTTAAAACGGCCTAATGCCGTACGCTTCATTGGCGTTGACTGTGGATCATTTGGATCGATCTCGACGATCCAACCAAAGCGGTTGGCTTCATTCGGATTTTTCAGTACATCAAAACGTTCATCATGCTGATGCCATTTGTAATCACTGGGTGACGCTGAAATGCCATAACGGGCCTGATTCGCGTTAACATCCCCCTTTGCATCACTGCCGAAGAAGTCGTCAAAGTTTTCTTCACAAGTCAGATACGTTCCCCAGGGCGTTAGGCCGTTTGCACAGTTATTGAATGTACCCAATGGTTTAATTCCTGCCGGATCCGCCTTGGTTTTCATCAGTTCATGACCCGCGGCCGGCCCTGTGAGCATCATAGGCGTATTCGCAGTAATACGGCGATTTCGTTTACCGCTCTGATCAACAACCCACTGTCCGTTTTTGCGCACGACTTCAACGATAGTCACACCGATGGCTGCCTGTGCCTTACGCACATCATCCGCCGTCATGTTGTCGCCCTGGTGATCAAATAAATACTCGTAGTTGGTGTATTCATTATTGATAGCCAGAACGCCGCGATCTTCACTGATTGCAAAAAAGCTCATGCCATCTGTGTTATCACCGAACTGACGCTCTTGTGCATGTGAATCCTGTTTTCCGCTTTGGTCAAATTCAGGCGCACCGGGAAAGATAGGATCGCCCCATGACATCAGCGGGCTTGCCTTGTAACCTTTTGGTACCACTACGGTATCTGCGGTAGAAGCGGGTACGGCTTCAAAATTCAGCAGGGAGGATGTAGGTGAAGCAGCCACTGCGTTGGCTACCGGGTTTAATGCCAGAAATGCCCCTGCACCTGCAGCAGCGGTTCCAGTCAGGAAATGACGGCGCGATAATCTCGCCTCAATCATGTTAGTTAGTTGCGAGTCCTGCTCATCACGCTTCCACATTGTATGCTCCTTATTATTCTTCGCATATCCAAATAGGTTTAACGAGCGGAGCATATGCACTAAATCTTACAAACTCATGAAGATTATGTGTCTTAACGATGAAAAGGCATTGAAAAGCAGTGAGTTAATCGTATTGCGCAAGTCAAAAGCCGCCTTCGGCGGTGGTTTAGGGGTGACAATAAAAAAACGGCCTGTGTCGGGCCGCTTTTGCAATACATATCGCTACTGTCAGTGGCTGTCCGGGTAGCCTTGCGGGTTCTGCGACTGCCAGCGCCAGGTGTCCTGCGTCATTTGATCGACAGTACGGGATGCTGCCCAATGCAATTCTTTCTTTGCTTTGCCTGGATCTGCCCAGCATTCTGCTATATCACCGGGACGTCGTGGTGCAATCTGGTAAGGCACCGCTTTCTCTGAGGCTTTTGCAAAGGCTTCAACCATTTGTAAGACGCTCAGACCATTGCCAGTCCCCAGATTATAAATATGCAGACCGGCTTCTTTCCCTTTGTGCGTCAGTGCTGCCACATGGCCATCCGCCAGATCGACAACATGGATATAATCGCGTACACCCGTACCATCAACCGTTGGGTAATCATCGCCGAACACAGACAAAAACTCTCGACGACCCACAGCGACCTGAGCAATGAAAGGCATGAGGTTGTTGGGAATCCCCTGAGGATCTTCTCCCATTTCTCCAGACTCATGCGCCCCTACCGGGTTAAAGTATCGCAGCAGTGTGATGCTCATTTGAGGATGAGCATGCTGAATATCCGTCAGGCACTCTTCTACCATCAGCTTACTGCGGCCGTAAGGGTTGGTCGCGCTGGTCGGGAAGGATTCAAGAATAGGCACACTCGCCGGATCGCCGTATACTGTGGCCGAAGAGCTGAAGATGATGCTGTTCAC
The DNA here is from genome assembly GCF_014841115.1 of Photobacterium arenosum. GTDB lineage: Bacteria > Pseudomonadota > Gammaproteobacteria > Enterobacterales > Vibrionaceae > Photobacterium > Photobacterium arenosum. The sequence goes on along the minus strand of NZ_JACYTP010000001.1, from coordinate 96,731 downwards.
ACCGGCTTCACGCATTGCTTCAACCAACACAAGCGTTCCGTGAACATTGTTGTCATAGTATTCCAGTGGCTTGGCAACCGATTCACCCACAGCTTTCAGACCTGCAAAGTGAATCACTGATTCAACATCATTCTCACGAAATACTTTATCCAGAAATACGCGATCACGAATATCACCTTCAAAAAACGCCGGTCTGACGCCGGTCAGTTTTTCAATTCGCTCCAACACAGTCTTCTTGCTGTTATACAGGTTGTCGACAATGATTGGAGTCATTCCCGCTTCTATCATTTGTACGCAGGTATGACTGCCAATATACCCCATACCGCCCGTGACCAGTACGCGCATACAATCTCCTTGTTTTTTAGTTCTTCATTATGCTGCAGATGCTGAGTATATCAGAGAATCTTCAACCGTCATCTGACGCATGGCTTGTGGCGCTTCGCTCGTGGCCCACAAATCGAGAATTTCTTTATAATCCATACCCGGCATTATTGCAGCGATAAACACTCTGCCCAGCCTTCAGTGTTACACTGGCTGACACATTAAGTTATGAAAACACATAGAGGCAATATGAAATCACAGACCCTGTGTCAATGGAAAGGCTTTTCCGTAGAACAAGGGACACACCAATTGCCGGATGGACGCGACATCACTTTTACCACAGTCCGCCATCCGGGCGCGGTGGTCATTGTGCCTGTCACGACGCATGGGGAACTGGTTCTGTTACGACAATACCGTCCAGCAATCGGACGCTGGATTCTGGAATTCCCCGCAGGCACTCTGGAAAAAGGTGAAGAGATAGCATATTGCGCGAAGCGAGAGCTGGCGGAGGAAACACAACTCGCCGCCAGTGAGTGGCTGGCTCTGGGTGAACTCCTGCCGGTTCCCGGTTTTTGTGATGAGGTTCAGCATGTATTTCTGGCTAAAGAACTTTCACCGGCTGAAGGTGATCTTGATGCAGATGAAATCCTCGAGGTCGTGACTATGACTGTTGATACTTTCATCCAAAAGGTGGCCAGCAATGAGATTCAGGATGCCAAAACACTGGCGGTCTTTCTGAAATTACAGGTCATGGGCCTGATCTGACAACAAGCCACAATTTTTGTATTTCACATCATCAATATTAGCCATATAGCTAACTTTACAATTCACCTGTAAGTTAGCTATATAGATAACTTACAAACAATCAACTACACTGTTTGCTATATAGCTAATAGGATTTCAACATGGCCAACAGAGAGAGCATAGGTAAAGCAATAGCCGCAGCAAGAAAAGCCAGAGGTGCGACACAGAAAGCCATGGCAGAACAGACAGGCATTAACAAAACCACCTTGTCAGAAATTGAAAACGGTCGCTTTACCGGTTCCCTGGACATTTTCGAGCGCTACCTGGATGCCGTTGACTTGCAATTGCAAGTATCACCCAAGCAACATCAGTTGCCAGACTGGGATGATATCGACACACTGTTTGATGAGGGCTGAGCATGGCTCTTGATCACCTGCCCGCCAAAATAGAAAAGATAACGGTGTGCCTGGATGAAGACGAATTAGGCGTGTTAACACATGGTTTCGTTCATCATTATCAGCCGATACAAACTCCGCGCCATGTCTCTCTTACCATGACAAAGCCTAATCTGGATGGCTATTCCTCCGGTGCATTACACCCTATTTTCGCGCAGAATCTGCCCGAAGGCTTCAATCGCCGGTTCATTGCTGAAAAACTGGCAAGATATGCCCGAGTCAATGACATGTATCTGCTCGCACTGCAGGGCAAACACAGCATAGGTATGCTCAGCTACCAGAGCGAATTGCAGCTTCCGGAAGCCGACTCGGTATCCCTGACTGACATTCTGACTTATCAGGGTAGCACGCCTTTGTTTCCGCAACTGCTCGAGAAATATTACCTGCACAATGCGCTGGCCGGTGTGCAGCCTAAGGTCAGCATTCCCAAAACAGACCGAACGGTTGAACAAAAAGATCTGATCGTTAAATCTTTCGATACGGAGTTTCCGTTACTGACGGTCAATGAATATGTCTGTATGGAAGCGGCACGCCATTGCGGCTTAGCGCCGCCAGCCACCTATCTGTCCGGCAATATGGAAACCTTTATTGTCGAACGTTTTGACAAACCAGATGACCAGTTACTGGGATATGAGGACTTCACCACCTTATTGAAAAAACCCAACAACCCGGACGCCAAATATACCGGCAGCTACGAAACTCTGCTCAAAGCAACCCACCTGTACACCAATAATTTGGCTGAGGTGGAGAAAATGTATAAGTACATTGTCTTTAACTGCCTGATCGGCAACGGTGATGCACATCTGAAAAACTTCGCATTGCAATACACACAAGACATGCAACACATATTTGTCTCCCCGCCTTTTGATATCACCCACACTCTGATTTACGACACCATTGACAATAAAATGGCACTCAAAATGGCGAACAGCAAAGTCTTCCCGGATAAACACCATCTGTTAAAACTGGCAGAGTCCACAAGTTTCAGAATTCGGCAGGCCGATAAGATCATTGAAGAGCTGGCACAAGGCATCACAGACTATTTAGATCGATCAGATGAAATATTGTTAATGGAAGGGCTAAAAACCTCCATAGGTAAGTCAGTTTCTGAAACCATGGTATCCAGCTATAGTGCAAAGTCGTATCGGCACGAAAAAAAACGTAAGTTCGAGTAATTCACCTGAAACAATAACATGTGTTAACATACCATTTTTAAGCAGGATATCACGCTGTATATTTCAATTTAAAATGTTAAATAAACTCCTACTTACCTCTATAGCAGACACGTTAATCGGTGTTAGCAGCCATCAATTAAATCTATCTCAGCCTTGCCATAAGCCATCATTAGACAAGAAAATACCAATCGCAATGTTTATAAATCTCTCAAACTTATAGACAACAGAATCCTAGTGCATAATACAAAGCTGTTAGTGATTTTTTCAAAGGCAATATAGAGAGAACTCTCTTACAGTTACGACTGTGACAGTAATTAAATTACTAACACATACAACGTCAGAGCGTTACTTAACAGTACGCCAATATAAGAAAGTTAATAAAGGAATATCAAAATGAATATAACAAACTGTAAAAAAAATACTTTTCATTGGCATGGGTACTGAGTGTAAAACCAACTTACTCCATAGAATTGCAAGAGAACTTATTTAAAGGAAATATTATTTTCTCTCATAAAAACATAAAAAACATATCACAGTTACAATTTAGAGACACACCTGACTTGATCATCATTGATGCTATCAACAATGATTTCGAACTCATAAAGATCACAAAAAATGCGCTAACAATTCGCTTTCTACTGCAACAAACAACACCACCTGACTTCATTGCAATCATTAACAGTGAATACAATCACAAGAAGCAATTATTTGACATAGGTATCACTGATTACATTAGCTGCCCATTCATTAGCAAAGAAATTAACTACAGAATAATGCATATACTGCATTCCAATGAAAAAACAAACAACACACACCAAAGTAATGAATCCCTACCTGAACAAATAAACAACAACCGGGATTCCATGGATTCACAACTTATTTTAATTGAGAAATGCATAAAACACCTCAATGGTGCGATATCAGAAGATGTCAGGCTAGAAACGCTTTGCCGGATACTTGGAACAAACAGAAACAAGCTCAATCAAGTATTTAAGGATCACTTAGGTATGACTGTCTTTGAATGGTTAAGAAAACAGAGAATGCATAAAGCAGCAGAATTACTGGAAACATCCTCTCTCAACATTGTTCAGATCGCAGAAAAAGTGGGATACATGGACTCAAATAATTTTTCAACGGCATTTAAGCGTATTTACCATAACTGCCCTAGCCAGTTTAGAAAACAATTTAAATCCTCTATGCAAAGTTAAATTCTGGCTCAAACGGCCATGAATCATGCTTAACTCAAAGTTATAGATGATTTCATGAAAGGAAAATAAATCAGCATGACATAACATTAAGTTGTTCTTGACCAAGTAAAGGCCGGACCAAAGAACAATATATAGAACTATCTACTACAACGTCAGAGAAGGAGCTTTATCATGACAGTTAACGTACAACAAACAGGAGCTATCAACAATATATACCCTGGCTCACCTAATGTGTTTAATAACAATCAGAAAGAAGCAGTTTATAATGTTATAGGACAACTGACCTATGCAGATATCTACCGTAACAACGCAGGAACGATTGTCCAAAACCAAACCATGCGTCTGGATATGCAGGGAACCTTTATGCAAGGTAACTATCGTTTTCATAACCTTCAGGTTCAGGTCAATGGTGTGAATGGTAACAGCACTGTTGCTCACGTCAATGTTTCTGAAGAAACAATGACTAACGATCAGCCCAACCAGCAGGGGGTATTAAGAAAAGTGCAATCAGCACTGAATCAAAGCTTTGATAATGCTGCAAGCTATCAGGTTACAGGTACAGCGCCATAATCAATCCGTCTCCCGCACAAACAGAAAGCCCATTTTATGGGCTTTCTTATTTTAAAAATAAAGTTCATCACATTAAAAATCAAAAATAATGATATCGGAAAGAAATTAAGGTATTAAACAAAGGTTAATAGTAGAAAATACCGTTATCTTTAACCTGTGCCTGAACAACTCAAGCACCAAAATCAACGAACACAAACGTCAGTTAATCTATGAGGAAAAGAACATGTCACAGTCACAAATCAACTTAAACTTCATTAACCGCTCTAATGATGTCAACAACAGCGAAGTGGTTATTTTCCAGAAAAATGTCGCCGAGAGTTTTGACGAAATAGCCATTGCCTGGCGTGTTATCCAAAACTGCGGGCGTAATGATAACCATCCTTTCGTTTATCCTTTGAAATTCGAAGTCTGTGCAAGTGATTCCTTCGGTAACTACACACCACAGATGACAGCTTACGACGGGCAGGCCTATGAAATGGTAAAAGATACATCCGGTGATGTACTGCGGCTTGCCAGTACACCCGCCGTATCTCAACAAGAAGTTGAAGTACGTAATAACCTGAGCAGTGGTTCGATTAATGCCAATATCTATCGTGACGGAAAGCTACTGGCTGCTAAAACCAATGTTTCACCGGGTCAGAAAGGGGTCTTCCAATTCCATCCAAGCATTTTCGTCGGGGTTGTTTCACAGGTGGTTGAAGGCGAAGTGATGAATTCAGCGATTATCCAGCAAGTCAACACTGAAATTAACCTGTTCGGTATTCAAAGTGCCGATCTTGTTATGACCGGTGGTGGTTCAGGGCCAACCGCCTCACCTTTTGAATTCCATCTGGAAAACATCAACAAATAAGACTGAATAACCCAGGTGTTACAGCTGTGCCTGTAACACCTGCTTCAATCCATTTTTCTGCGAAGAGACACTATTATGACTGATAATCAAACAAGCCCGGCTCCACATACCTGGCAGTCTGGCGACTGGAAAGAAAAAGCCAACATTCAGGCTCCGTACAATGGCATTCAGATCACCGGCAATCCGCAATATAGTGATAATGGCACATTTATTTCAGCGGCCATTACCATTACAGATTATACGAATGATCCGGCTGGCATCAGCAGTGACATTCAGGCATTAACGATCGCTCAAGGACAAATGGACATTCCTGTACCTGAAGCTCCGACAGATTCCGCTGACTCTGGCAAAAGCAATGAAACGACACATTCAGATCCAGAATCAGCTACTGCGCCTGATAGCAGCAATACAACAACGGTAGAGGCCACGTCAGACCAAACCAGCGCTGAGCCGGAAAATAGCCAGGATGTACAATTGGATTCAAGTGGTAACAAACGCAACGATTTTACCGTTAAAGGATGGATTGCTCTGGAAAGTAATACCATGGATATTTTTCTGAGGGTGCATTTTATGTACGGTCTCGACCCCTTTCAGAAAGAAGAACTCGGTTACATTATGGGCTTCAGTGCTTTATTACAAAGTGCCGACTGAGATATTCAATCGTTCAATTAAGTGGGGGAAGTATGCAAACGGATATCTGCTTTCGCAATTTATCATTGAACACTCATTTACCGAGTGTCACCATCTTTCAGCACAATCATCTGGATGAAGAAACAAGATGCATCGCATGGAAAGTCATTCCGTATTGCCAATTCCGATGGCGTCACCCGTTCAGAGTAGAGACAAGTTACAGTTACCGGCTCTGTGATAACCATGGTAATTACAGTGTTGCCAGAAATGTATCCCTGGAGAAACTCCCCCACCACGATGAACATGGCCTGCTCATTACTCAAGACAGTAATATTCTCAGTGCGATGAAAACCACTGATAATAAATATACAGGTATTCAGTTACTGAAGAACAATCGCGTCATTGCGAATAACGCATTGAGTAATGGCTTTCAGACTTCGTTTCTGCTGAGTGACAAGTTTTTTATCGCAGCAGATCTGCGGACATCACAAGGTAACCTCATACACCCCATCAATATGAACGTGAGTCTGACAAGCTTCGATATTCACGATAAGACCAGCATTGATATTACTATGACGGGTGGTCAACCGGGGGCTGAGTCCAGCCCCCTGACGTTTCAGATTTCATCCACTTAAGACACAGTATCAACACCAGATTTAGCTAAGTATGACGCCATTTCTTCCGGTGGTACCATGCCACCGCCCGTTGCCCAGACAAGATGAGTCGCATTTTTCATTTTCTGGTGATCTAACAGCATGCTAGCGACATAGTCATGATCCCGGCTGACATGCACGGGACCGGGCATACCCGCCAAGGCAGACGGCTCCAGTTCAATGCCCTCGCTTTGGGCTAACTGCCCCAACAAACGGTACATGTGCTCATCCGACAGCGTGAAATACCCGTCCAGCATTCTCTCCATAGCCCGACCGACAAAACCAGACGCCCGGCCCACTGCAAGCCCATCGGCTGCCGTTAAATTATCCAGGCCAATATCCTGTACAGAGATCGCATCATGCAAACCTGTATGCACCCCCAGTAACATGCAGGGTGAATGAGTGGGTTCAGCAAAAATACAGTGAACGTGATCGCCAAACGCCATTTTTAATCCAAAGGCAACGCCACCCGGCCCGCCCCCGACGCCGCATGGCAGATAAACAAACAGCGGGTGTGCATGATCAACAACAATCCCCTGCTCTTCGAATTGCTTTTTCAGACGTTCACCGGCCACTGAATAACCAAGAAACAAGGTACGGGAATTTTCATCATCAATAAAAAAGCAGCGCGGATCTTTCTCTGATTCTTTGCGCCCTTTTTCTACCGCAACGCCATAATCCTGTTCATACTCCACCACATTCACGCCATGGTCTCTGAGCTTCTGCTTTTTCCACTCCCTGGCATCCGCTGACATGTGAACCGACACAGAGAAGCCCAGTTTGGCACTCATAATGCCAATCGACATCCCCAGATTACCTGTCGAGCCGACCGCAATACTGTACTGGCTGAAAAAATCCCTGAAAGCATCCGAATGCAATTTACTGTAATCATCCGACACAGACAGCAGCCCGGCTTGTGTCGCCAGTTTTTCAGCGTGTGTCAGGACTTCATAAATACCGCCCCGCGCTTTGATCGAGCCGGAAATAGGCAGATGGCTGTCTTTTTTCAGCATCAAACGACCCGTAATCTCAGTGCCGTAACAAGCCTCAAGACACTGCTTCATCGCAGGAATATCAACCAACTCAGACTCAATCAAACCGTTTGTCTTTGCCGTTTCAGGAAATACAGTTGCCAGAAATGGCGCAAATCTCGCCAACCTGTCACTGGCATCCTGAATATCCTGAGCATCTAAGCCTACGTAAGGTAAGGCTTCACTCACACTGGTGACAGCCGGATTAAACCAGCACACTTCCTCCAAAGCGATCAATTGATTAAGCAATGGGTAATCAGCCTTAAGCTTTTCCACATCATTGGGAGTCATTGCGGCTTCCTTTTGGTAACTAAAGACAACGAAGAGTTTACTGAGCAAAGTGATTCTAAGTGGAGTGATGACAGATGAAAAGCAGCCTCTTACAAAGACACAAATATGCAACAAAAATAAAACAATGATCACAAATGAGAAACACCCATGAGGCGGGGCTGAAATTTGCCACTATGATTCCAACTCATCGGAGGTCTAACAAGGAGTGTGACAATGAAACAGTTAATCAGCTTATTCATCTGCTGTATCGCAACCTTTACCAGTCAGGCAGGTACCAGTACTGCTGGTGTGTCAGAAAAAGGCTACACAGAAACCCAATACCCCATCGTACTGGTTCATGGTTTGTTTGGTTTTGATTCCCTGGCTGGAATTGATTATTTCTACGGTATTCCACATGCGCTCAATAAAGACGGCGCGACCGTCTATGTTGCCCAGGTCTCTGCCACAAACAGTAGCGAATTACGCGGTGAGCAGCTATTGGCGCAAGTGGAAGACGTGCTGGCCATCAGCGGCGCTGAAAAAGTGAACCTGATCGGACACAGCCACGGGGGCCCGACCGCCCGCTACGTCGCTTCAGTTGCACCTGAACTGGTTGCTTCTGTAACCAGTATCGGCGGTGTGAATAAAGGTTCGCGCATTGCTGATATTGTCCGGGGCACGATACCGGAAAACTCCCTGCCGGAAGGCATCGCCGTTAAACTGGCACAGGGACTGGTCACCTTGATCAACCTTCTATCCGGCGGCAGTGAATTACCGCAAGATCCGCTTGAATCACTGGCTGCTCTCACCACTGAAGGCTCGCTGGCATTTAACCAGAAGTATCCGGAAGGTATCCCCACCACCCGATGCGGTGAAGGAGACTATATCGCTGACAATGGCGTGTATTACTTCTCGTGGAGCGGTACAGGTAACTTCACCAATGCGCTGGACCCGACCGATGCCGCAATGGCTGTATTAGGTCTGGCATTTGACGAACCGAATGATGGTCTGGTAGGCCGTTGCAGTTCGCACCTGGGCAAAGTGATACGTGATGATTATAAGATGAATCATCTCGATGAAATCAACGGTTTGCTGGGCATTACGCATTTGTTCGAAACCGCGCCCACCACACTTTACCGCCAGCATGCGAACCGTTTACAGCTACAAGGCTTATAAATAATGAAAAAGACCGTACTTTCACTCATAGGTGTAGTTGCAGCAGCGAGTGCGGTCTGTTTCTACTACCCAACGACCTCCGATACACCCGTTATGCAAGTGCCTTCCCAGCAAGACACAAAGGTAGACACTTATTCATCTCGCGATACTTTTGATTATTTTCTGTCGGGACTTGGCGAGGCAGATCTAGAAACACTAAAGACACATTTCAACACTTACAATACCGGACAGCCGGAGGCTTATCAGCTGGACAACGACTTGTTCGAGCGATTCATTCAATATCGGGCGGCACTGAGCAATCTTAACCCTGACAACAGGCATCCATTAAATACTGAAAGCCTGCAGCGATTGAACGAGCAGGTGATGCAAATCCAGTCTGCATTTTTCAGTATCGAAGAACAGCAAAGGCTGTTTGGCGAAGAAAATATGCAGCGCCAACTCGCCTTACGGCAGCTTGAATTAAAAGATCACATAATCAATCAGGACGATTACTACAATGCCTGGGAGCAGGAAATCAATACCCTTCCACCTGTCATGCAGCAGAGCTACCGAAATGCCGCCGTGTTGTCGCAGCTGCAAGCTACAAACTCGCTAGAGGAACAGGACAGATACCTGAAACAGCAAGCATTAGTGGGGCCTGAAGCCGCTGACAGACTGGTAACTTTGCGCAAAGCACGGGAAGCATTTCAAACCAAGCTGGAGCACTATTTTCAGCAGCGGGATGCAATTTTAGCGGATAACAACCTGGCGAAGGAGGAAGAGCAGCAGGCGCTGAATGACCTCAGGCAGACCACATTTACTGCCAGCCAGATCCGCCGTGTTCAAGCTCTGGAATCTATCCGGGAGACTCAATCAGTCACGCCAGTTCAGTAACCCAGCGAGAGTGAATAGCAATACGCCCTGACTGTCCGGCCAGGGCGTATCGCTAATAAATAAGAAGTGACAACAATATCAGCCTTGCATCAGTCTTTTTGGGGGCGTTTGTTTTTCGGGACGTAATTGAGCACAGTCACCGGCACAGGTTTTTTCGGCGCAAAACCTTCGACTTCCCGACGCTCAATCAAATGTCCAAGACGACTTTCGATCATGCACAGGTTTTTGAAGTTATCTTTTGACACAAAAGAGATCGCTTCACCTGTCGCATCTACACGGCCGGTTCGGCCAATACGGTGTACATACTCATCTGCCGGGAATGGCAAATCGTAATTGACCACACGTGATAATTCTTCAATGTCGATACCACGGGCGCCGACGCCAGTCGCTATCAGGTATTTGATCTTGCCTGCTTTAAAATCCGCCAGCAATTGAGCACGTATAGCCTGGCTGCGGCCACTGTGAAACGCTTCGGCTTCAATACCGCGCTTTTCCAGTTGAGAGGCCAGTTTCGCTGCGCCGTGCTTGGTTTCTATGAAGATCAATGCCTGATCCCACTGATTCTCCTGAATCAAATGACTCAGGAGCGCAGATTTTTTGTCTTTATCAACCGTTATTAACCATTGTGAAATATTCGCTTTTGATGCCTGATTGGCCGCGATGCTTATTTCATACGGGTTATTGACAACCGATTTTGCCAGATCCCGCACCTTGTTCGACAAGGTGGCAGAAAACAGCAAAAACTGACTATTGTCTGGCAGACGATCCAGGATCTTGTTGATGGCTTCAATAAAGCCCATATCCAGCATCCGGTCCGCTTCATCCAGCACCACCATCTCGATTTCTTCGAAATACACGGCACGCTGACCATACATATCAATTAAACGGCCCGGAGTGGCTACCAGCACATCCACACCGTCGATCAGACGTTGCTTTTGCTGCTGCTCATCGACACCGCCGTACATCGCCAGCGACGTTAAACCAAGGTGCTTACCGTAATGGGTGACCTTTTCTTCCACCTGCATCGCCAGCTCGCGGGTTGGCACCAGAATTAGGGCACGAACGCGCTTTTTACGCTGGGTCTGACCTTGACTCAGTCTTTCCAGTATTGGCAACACAAAACTGGCTGTTTTACCTGTACCTGTCTGGGCGGCAGCAATAAGATTCTGCCCTTCCAGTATCACAGGAATGGCTTTCGCCTGAATCGTTGTCGGTTTTGTGTAACCCAGTTCGGCCACTGCTTTATTCAGTGGTGCACTAAGTCCGAGAGTAGAAAATGGCATGTATCGCCCCTGGTTGATCTGAACGCGGTAAAAGTAGAGCTGCCCCTACATCAAGCGCGGGAGTTTACCACGGAGTCTGCTTACCAGTGAGAAGAATTATCTTCCGATCTCCCTCTCTAAACATTGAGAGGGAAACCGAGGCTAAATCAAACCCTCTGTGCAACGTCTGTACCCGCTTCATCTTCCGGCACAATATCGGTTTCCAGCAATGCTTCTTTCAGCCAGGCTTTCACCGATGCCGACTGCAACACTTTATCCATATAGAGCTTGCTGAGATCGGACACTTCAATGCCATAGGTTTTAAAGCGAAGTACGACAGGCGCAAACATACAATCAGCGATACTCCACTCACCAAACAGCCAGCCACCATTGTCACTGTATTTCAGCATCTGTTCACGCCAGATCTGATCAATCCGGGCGACATCATTCTGCGCCGCCTCAGACAACTCAACATGCCGTCGGGCACGGCAGTTCATCGGCATTTCATTGCGCAGTGCAGTAAAGCCTGAGTGCATCTCACAACTGATTGCCCGCGCTTTCGCTCGTTCTGCGTTACCCTGCGGCCAGGCACGTCCCTGACAATAAGTTTCATTTACGTATTCACATATCGCCAGCGAATCCCAAACCGTGACATCACCATCAATTAGCACAGGTACTTTCGCGGCCGGCGAGTAAACTTCCAGCGTTCGGTAAAAATTGTCGGTAAACAGCGTGAGCTTATTTTCATTAAAAGGTATACCATTCTGAACCAGCATCAGCCAGCCACGAAAAGACCAGCTTGAATAGTTTTTATTGCCGATAATCAATTGCATATCTTGCCCTCATACTGAATAGCGTCTAAACATTTCAGTACACCCTACGCCTTTCTTGGCATAGTGACTAACGCATAATTCTGATAGCACATATCAGGATTCAGAATGTATATTCATCCATTTTTATGCCGTTATGAACGCATACACTCAACTCATACCTCGTATACCAGAATGTTTATGACCTTGAGCGCATTTTCACACTTAACATTTAATCTTTTTGCGAACCGCTCTGCAGTTTAAAAAATACCTGCAAAAAGAGTGAAAATGACAGGGGAAAACGACACTTAACCTAAAAATAAGCCATTCACATCAATAAGTTACACCTGTACAATCGCCAGACATTCTTTGGTCTCTTCGATAAAAACACTATGTCGCTTATTAACAATAAACCCAAAAGGTTTGTAAAAGCGGGTTATAAACCACTGGAAGATTATAGCTCGTCGAACAAACCATCAGTCACTGCATCTAATAAGACTCAGCAACCTGTCGCTGAGTACGCATGTAACCTGCTGATTTATTGTTCTCTCGATGAACTCAGCAGCTTGCAGGTTGGCTGCTGGCTCCTGAAACGTACCGCCACAGAAAAGGCGGTGACGAGCTGGGAAAAGTCACCGGGAAAGAGTGGACACAGCGTACTGACTGCTTACTGTATTGAACAGGAAGAAAAACACCTTTTGCACGAGGTTTTCCAGCAGGCGGGCTTAGCCTCCTCTTATACCATTCAGCCTCAGCCAATAAACACCGGCCACATTAACGCAGAATTTGTACCGGTAAAGTTAGCCGTGCAATTGGAAAAATGGCTTGGTTGGCCCACCCTTGGCTACTTCTATTATTTTTGCGACAGCAAGCTGGCTAAAGAATGTAAACTGACCGGTGATGACAGGTGGAGCTTTCAATTTACCCGCTCTGACGCCACAACACTGACCGACGAATTATTGTCTGATCATCATTACAGCAGCCTGCTGCTGCCTTATAAAATCGAAGGGCAGCCCGTCTCAGACCAGTACATACTGTTTCGCAAACAAAAGCTCTCTGACGACGAGTTTGCCAAACTCTCACCGGCCTGGCTGCAAGAGCATGCCGTTGCGCTGGATATGCAGAGTATTGTCGCCAGCCGCACGCAGCCACTACTTGAGCGCAGCACTCAGGAAACCGCACCGTCAGAAAACGCCGCCGCGAAAACACATCACACAGTCAAAATGCGGTCTGATACCCGACAACGTGAAAGCTGGCCGGATATTGCAGAACAATACGGTCTTACTGCCAAGCAATTACTGGATCTGAACCCTCAGTACAACGATGATCCCCTTAAATTACAAATCGGCGATACTTTACAAATCACCGAGCTGAGCAGTAACACGCAGCCCAAACAACCCGATGCCCCCTCTCCACTCACCGACATAGAAACAGGAAAAGCTTATCCTTTTGGTAATGTGTGGGGCACCTACAACCAGCGCTACATGATGCCGGACCTGCTGCATATTCAGGCGAACAGTAAAATTCTCGCCCATACACCTGTCGTCAATACTACGCAGGTAAAACAGCGCATCCTGCGAATCGGCGTATTCTTCGACGGCACCGGCCAGAACAAAGACAATGACTTGTATAAAGAGACCTATGGCAACAAGTCCCGTTCGAATATTGGGCGGTTGTATGAGGCTTATCCGCAAGAAGAAGGTAAATCTTATGCTATTTATGTCTCAGGTGTGGGAACGGTCGATGGTGCGCATCAAGATCCAACTCTAATTGATACTGGTGACGACGAATCAGGTATCGGCATGGGATTAGGGGTCTGGCATAAAACAGGCGCACTAAGCAAGTGGCAAAGCATGATATCTCAATTAGCATCTATAGTTGACCAGTTAAACACTAAAAACATCTATGTTGATATTACACACTTAGAGTTTGACGTCTTTGGTTTCAGTAGAGGGGCCGCTTTATCACGTCATTTCGTTAATGCATTAAAAGCAGGCTTCCCAGACTACTCACGTAAAAGAGTTAACGGTAATCCAGTTACCATCACCCCTAATTTGTTAGGAACAGAAAAAGCAGAAAAATTCGACGAAAACACAGGATATGAAATCGATCTTTCACGTAGTGTAAGCGTTCGTTTTCTTGGACTGTTTGACACCGTCGGCTCCTTTTACTGGCCAGGTAATGAAGATGAAGGCGAATTTCAACTCCGGCTAACACTTGACTCTGCACAGCGGGTTGTGCAGTTGTGCGCACATCATGAATACAGAGTGAATTTTCCATTAACGACACTGAAAACCAGCGGTACACTACCAGATAACTTTTATGAGGAAGTCTTCCCTGGTGCGCATTCTGATGTTGGCGGAGGCTACTCATCGATTGAACAGTATGGAAAGCAAGGGTTACATGAACGCTATGGTCTGCCTGTCGATACCACATTTAATCGTGAGCTTGTAAAATCAGAATCATTTGAAGGAAAATATATTCATACCAATAAGGGTTATACCGAGATCCGAAAACATCCTGATGCCAGCATGGTCGCTCACATTGAATATGTCAGAACACAAAGGGAAAAGGACTGGAAAACACATTGTATGACGAAATATGGACAGTATGGAGCTATTAAAAGAGATAAGGCCGTACTGTATTACTATCGGCTACAACCAGTAAACAATGCACTGTCTGGTTTGACTCAAGAAAGAATGAAACAGCAAGCAGCACTTTCCGGAATTCAATGGGAAGAGCTTGATTATATTCAGCCTGCTGATTTTCAAACTGATAACAATGTGAAGAAGCTTTGGAATAAATTACGGCTAAAACCTTTAGGTACAATTCAACCTGCTGATTGGCTACATGAAATTGAACAAAATGGACATGTTTTAATCCATCGTCCACACGATACGATGATCAACCCGGGCTGGAATTCAAGCTATGAATGGCTGGTGAATCGACCCAGCAGGAATGACGATGACGAAATTGAAAGACAGGTTTTTGACAATGCTTAAACTCTTGATTACATATACCTTTGTAGCTACTTTATTCGGTTGCTCATATTCTGAAGCAACGACAACAATAGCCAAAATTGGTAATGCAGGCAGCACCACTGGTTACCACAGTATTAGAGTAATGAATGTAAAAGATACGACAGGTGCAAATGCTGGCTTTGGATATGGTGCAGTAAGCAGTTATCCAGGTAAAAGTGCAGATATCGGAAGCATTGGTATACCTATGTATGTAGACGGTTATTGGGCTAAATATAATGCGGATAAAGATGGTTTTGCGGCTTTTTATCGTATTAGTAAAACTATTGACAGTAATCTGGCAAAGCAAAAAATTGAAACACTGCGTAATTACTACAAAAACCATAAAACTTTTAACACCAGTATGCATCTGATTGTTGATGGTCCACGTGTTAGACTGTATTACACAATGAATTGCTTTTCTTATCGTATGGACTGCAGCCCGAAAGAAAATGCTGACCCCAATGGCTGGGTTATTCATCAGTCAAATGATGCCACTCAGCTCGTATTACTCTTCGACGGCACTGGCGAAGCCTCCGATACTCCGTTTCCTGGCTCACCTTACGATAAATGAATAGCAAACGCTTCATCATACCCATTATTTGCAGCCTGTTTACAGGCTGTTCAAATACCTCAGCACCAATTGCCTCGATTGGCACGGCAGGCAGTACATCCGGCGATCACAGCATCAAAAGGATGTACATAAAAGATACACAAGGTGGGGGAGCCAGTTTTGCTCATGGTGCAGTAAGTAGCTATTCGGGAGCTAGTGCAGATATCGGCAGTATTGGAATTCCTAAATACATTGACGGGTATTGGGCCAAATATCATGCTGACGAAGATGAATTGATTAATTTTTATCGCATCTCTTCACCCATTGACAGCAATCTGGCCAAGCAAAAAATTGAAGCACTGCGTAATTACTACAAAAACCATAAGACATTTAATACAACACTACACTTAATTGTAGACGGCCCACGCGTTAGACTGTATTACACTATGAATTGCTTTTCTTATCGTATGGACTGCAGCCCGAAAGAAAATGCTGACCCCAATGGATGGGTTATTCATCAGTCAAATGATGCCACTCAGATCGTATTACTCTTCGACGGCACTGGCGAAGCCTCCGATACTCCGTTTCCTGGTTCGCCGTATGACAAATAAAAGCTTACATAGCGCTTATAATAGATAAAAATTCCATTAAACATTCATCCATTATGCAGTCGCCTATCTGAAAGAGCTGATTACAGTATTAACCGTTTCGTCACGATCTTGTTTTCTTACTTAAAGGTACAAAATGAACTCATCTTTAAAGCCAACCAAAGCGTTCGTGTTCACATCGTGGGCGGCACTCGCGATTGCACTATGTGCCTATGCCATCGGATTACTGAATGCCGGTCTTCAGCTCAATGAAAAAGGCTACTATCTTGTTGTCATGCTCTTTGGCCTGTTCAGTGTGATCACTTTACAAAAGACGGTACGGGATGAAATGGAAGGCATTAAAGTCACCAGCGCATATAAAATGCTGGTGATTGCCTGTGTGGCTATCGCCTGTGCGTTAATGGTCATTGGTCTGTGGAACGCCGATACACTGGCCCTGAATGAAAAAGGCTTTTTTGCCATTGCATTTGTTCTCGCGCTGTTCAGTGCAATTGTGACTCAGAAAAATGTCCGTGATCTCTCTTATTTTGAACAAGAAACGCCTCATAACATTGCAAGTTCACCTTCAACGGAAACTGCCGATACTGCATCCGAAAAGCTGTAATAGTCTGTCTCTCAACTCTATCCCTCCCTGTCACGATCACAGGCAGCCCTCATGGCTGCCTGTGTTTTTGCTGCTTTTGGCTTAGTGACATTCTGGCCACACTCGCTGTATGCTTGCCTGACTCTTACATGTAGATGGATTTTCGTCAGGGACGCTTATGGATATTGATGCGCTGCGCAGCTTTCTCGCTTTTATCGATACTGGGAGCTTCACCCGGGCAGCAAAACAGACTTTCAGAACACAGTCTGCTATCAGTATGCAGATGAAAAAACTGGAACAGGAACTAGATAAATGCCTGTTTCAGCGTGAAGGTCGTCAATTGGTGCTGACTCACGAGGGGCAACAATTAGCAAGCTATGCCCGCCGCTTGTTAAGCCTGCATGACGAGGCAGTATCCAGCCTGAAATCGAATACAGACACCCAACCTTTGCTGATCGGTTGCCCGGATGATTATGCTGAAACCTTGCTGCCGCACCTTGTTTTCCTGATTCGCGAACAACTTGGTCCGGTTCAGATACATGTCACCTGTGCATCCAGCGTGCGTTTAAGGCAACTGATGGATAAAGGCGAATTAGATGCCGCCATGCTGACACGCCATCCAGACTCGGAAGAAGGCCACTTTCTGATGCATGATCAGGGAGTGTGGTACGGCACATCGCAAACCGATTTACTTCATCGTCGTCCACTGCCCATTGCTCTTTTCCAGGCAGATTGTAAATTTCATGCGGCGGCGCTGGATGGTTTGATGAAACAGGAAATCAGCTTTGATCTGATCAGTTGCAGCAGCAGTGCAACAGCACAACGCGGTATGGTGCGGGCCGGACTGGCCATCGGGGCAATGGCACGAAGCAGTATGTCGCCAGATTTACGGGTTCTGCATGCCGATTGGCTGCCATCGCTGCCGAATATTGATATCGTGCTGGCACTGGCATCCCGGTCACAGTCCCGGCTGACGGCCCAGTATGCAAAGTCGATCAGCCATGCGTTTCAACGCAATCCGCCCGTGATTCCATGTGATTCACAGCCGATGGACAAACCTCACGGAATCACAATGATGAAAACTGCAATCAAATGTGAATAGCACTCGCCTGCCGGTTTATTTTGTGGCATTGTCCCGCGACAGAAAAATGTCATACGCACTAACCCGAAGATATTAAAACTATGCCCGATACCCAGCCTAAATGGATGTCACTACTGACTAAAATCACTGTCTACCTGTCGCTGCTGATGCTGGTCATTGGTGGCGGGCTCGCCTTGTACGCCATCGTGTACGGCCCCTAGTTTATCGACATACTTTACGGACCAATAATTGACGGGCCATAACTGGCCCGTATTACCTGAATTCTGATCAAACAGAGCAACGCTGACTACATTCTCATGCCGCCATCCACTTCCAGCACCCGCCCGGTAAAATAGTCATTTTCCAGAATAAATTTCACCGCATGAGCAATTTCTTTGGCCTGACCAACACGCTTTAACGGGATCATTTTCTCAAGCCTGTCTATCGCTTCCTGCGGCATTTGATCAGCCATTGCCGTTCTGACGACTCCCGGCGCGATAGCCGCGGCGCGAATGCCATAACGTCCCAACTCTTTTGCCCAGCAAACAGCCATAGTAGCTACTGCGGCTTTGGAAGCAGCATAGTTGGACTGACCAAAATTTCCGGCTCTGGCGACACTGGAAATATTAATAATCACCCCAGGCCGTTGCGTCTGGATCATACGGGCAGCAGCTTCACGCCCACAGAGAAAAGTCCCTGTACTGTTGACTGTCATCACGGCATTGAACTGCTCAAGGGACATTTTTGTTACTTCGCCCTCTTTCACTTTTACCAGCAAGCCGTCACGCAGAATACCGGCATTGTTCACTAAGCCGTCCAACTGACCAAAATCGTCAATGATCTGATCGAATGCCCGCTCAACCTGGCTTTCCTGAGTGACATCCGCTGCATAGGTCAACGCTTTGCTGCTTAACATCTGGCATTGAGTTCGCGTCTGCGCGAGGCCTTCCTGATTGAGATCTATCAAGGCCAGGTCAGCACCGGCCTGAGCCAGCGTCACGGCCATCATTTGCCCTAATCCCTGACCAGCACCGGTGATTGCAATCACAGCATTTCG
Source organism: Photobacterium arenosum (assembly GCF_014841115.1). Taxonomy (GTDB): domain Bacteria; phylum Pseudomonadota; class Gammaproteobacteria; order Enterobacterales; family Vibrionaceae; genus Photobacterium; species Photobacterium arenosum. The sequence goes on along the minus strand of NZ_JACYTP010000001.1, from coordinate 77,805 downwards.
TAGATCCATACTGATCTCCTTTCACTTTAATGTTGTTTTACTTCACCGTGATAAAACTCAAACAGGCTGGAAAAATCGCGCTGTTCATTGCCGTTCGCATTATGAAACGCATACAGATTGCGAGCCAGTGCTCCCATTGGCACCGACGTCTGACTTTGCAGTGCAGCATCCATGCCTAATCCCAAATCTTTGAGCATCAGTTTACTCATAAACCCAGGCTGATAACCTTTACTGGCAGGTGCCTTGTCCATCACCCCAGGACAAGGGTTGTAAAGCTCCAGTACCCAGTTACGGCCGGAGCTTTGCAGCATGATGTCCGACAGCACCTTGGGATCCAATCCGTTTTCCATGCCCAGATTAATCGCTTCACAGGCACCCGCCATTTGAACGGCCAGCATCAGGTTATTACAGATTTTTGCCATCTGCCCGGCACCGGCCGGTCCCGCATGGAAAATATTTTTTCCCACATGCTGCAGAACCGCTTCGGCGCGATGAAAAGCTGAATCCGTTCCACCGACGATGAATGTCAGCGTACCGGCTTCTGCACCGGCAACACCGCCAGAGACAGGAGCATCAACAAACTCCAGCTGATGCTGCTGGGCATGGCTGGCCACTTCTTTTGCCGTTGCGGGATCAATAGTGGAAGAGTCAATCAGAAAAGTGCCGGATGAAACCAGATTGAACAGGCCGGCTTCAGGCTGTCCTTTTGGCCCCAGATAGACATCATGGACATGCTGACCTGCCGGCAGCATGGTGATCACGGTATCCGCTCCGGCCACTGCTTCTTTTAAAGAGGACGCCACCTTAGCCCCCTCTTTTTCCAGCTTACGAGCCGCATCAGTATTGATATCGTAAACATTGACGTGATAACCCGCGCTGAGTAAATTCCTCGCCATCGGGCTGCCCATGTTGCCTAATCCAATAAATGCTATTGCTGCCATAACACACTCCTGTTCAGACTCTGTAAGCACGGCTCTATGCGTTGGGTGCAGGTATTACTCTGCGCCTAAGTTGCGCAGCGGGTGATCATCATCACTCCACATGGGTGCAAAGAGATCATCAATCACGCTGCTATCTACTGCCGACACATTGGAGAAAATCCATTTCGGTTCGCCGCACTTATCAATCAATCGTGCCCGGACGCCTTCCTGAAACTCGCCCAGCATGCCGCAGCGAACAGATAAACCAAGCTCAAGGCGGAAACAATCAGCCAGAGAAAGGGCTTTGTAGTCCGTCATTTGCCGGTAGCAAATATGCGCCGTAACCGGACTGCCCTGTTTCAGGGTTGATTTCGCGGTTTCCAGCCAGGTACCTAAGCCGTCAATGGCCTGAATTTGCTGACAGATTTCGTTCAGGTCTCGCCCTACGCTGGCAGCCTGAATCTGAGGAAAGTACGGGATCATCTGGCTGGGCGGCCATGCTGGTTTCGCGGCTTCCGCTAATTGGCCCAAACACGCTGTGACCGCCAGGTCTGATTCCCCAGCCTGCTGCCAGTCAATCGCCTGCAAACCGGAAAGCACGGCCTGTTTGTGCTCAGACAATAAAATGTAATCCGCCATTTTCAGATCGAGGGCATCGCTGGCATTCACACGTGCCCCCGTCAGCCCCAAAAACAGGCCAATGCCGGGAGGTAACTGATTCAGAAACCAGGTGCCACCAACATCCGGATACAAGCCAATCGTGACTTCCGGCATCGCCAGTAGGCTGGTCGGCGTCACTACCCTGTGGCTCGCCCCCATATACAGGCCGATTCCGCCGCCCATCACAATGCCTTCACCCCATACGATGAGCGGTTTTTTGTACTGATGAATCTGATAATCACAGCGATACTCAACACTGAAATACTCAGTCAGAAAAGCTTCAGGCGATGCGCCGCTTTCGCCGGCCTGCTTGTGGGCATCGGCTTCAATCATGGCATGGTACATGGCGCGCACGTCACCGCCGGCGCAAAAGGCTTTGCTGTGCTCGCTGTGAAGAAAAACACACGCGATATTGCTGTCATTTTCCCAGTCAGCCAGTTGAGTGCTTAACTGCTTGAGCATTGGCAGTGTCAGTGCATTCAGTGCTGCGGGGTTTTCCAGTGCCGCGACACCAATACGGGAGCCGTCTGCACATTCCAGCTCGTTAAATTTCATTGTTCCTGTCATGATCTCTCCATTCATGAATTCTCCATTCATGATCTTTCCATCCTGCGTGTCTGCCAGAACCATTGTGGCGGACACGACATCCAGTCTTTCTGTATTATTCGTTTTTCCAGACAGGTGCACGTTTCTCCAGAAACGCATTCACGCCTTCTTGTTGATCGGCTGTATCAAACAGGCGGACAAAACGCTCCCTTTCCTGAATGAGCCCCTGATGTAAAGGCGCAAACCTTGCTTGCTGTATCAATGCCTTACAGGCTGTGACCGCTGTCGGGGACTGGTTAGCCACTTCCGCCGCCAGTTTCATTGCCGTCTCCAGCCCTTGCCCTGACGCCACCACTTCTTCAACCAGACGGATGTCCAGCGCCTGCGAGGCGCCCACCCGCTCACCACACAAAATCATACGTTTTGCCCAGCCTTCACCCACCAGCCAGGCCAGATTCTGCGTACCACCAGCGCAAGGAAGCAGGCCAACACTGGCTTCCGGCAATGCCATCACCGCATGGGCCTCAGCAATGCGGATGTCGCAGGCTAACGCCACTTCAAGGCCACCGCCCATTGCATAACCGTTAATCGCAGCAATCGAGACACCCCGGTACGACGACAATGTTTCAAAGGCCTGACCGAAGCAATACGCCATGTCAGTTGCCACGCCTTTATCGCCGCTGGCAAAGAGTTTGAGATCGGCACCGGCAGAAAAGAATTTCTCACCTTTTCCCGTCAGCACCAAGGCATAAATGGATTTGTCTGCATTCAGTGCTTCGACCAGAGATTTCAGCTGATGAAGACTGTCTGCCGTCCAGGTGTTAGCTGGCGGATTATTCATGGTCAGTACTGCAACATGGCCATCAATCGTCACTTCAATCGGGCCGTTTGTTTGTGTCAGTGGGTGCATCATCCCGCCCTCTTTATCTTTAATTGCGTACTCTGTGATTACGTAGTTTGGGTAACTTCTTGCCTGTGGACTGAGCACAACGATTCAAAGCAGTGCAGTATCGTCGTTCAATAACCGGCGCGCGATGATCAAGCGCATGATTTCATTGGTTCCTTCCAGAATCTGATGTACCCGCACATCGCGGAAATGGCGTTCAATCGGATATTCCTGGATATAGCCATAGCCGCCATAGAGCTGCAACGCCTGATCACAGACCGCAAAACCCACATCGGTTGCAAAGCGTTTTGCCATAGCGCAATACGCCGTCGCTTCCGGATCGCCGCGATCCAGCTTGCTGGCGGCATATCGCACCAACTGACGGGCCGCCACCAGTTCAGTCGCCATATCGGCCAGTTTGAATTGCAGGGCCTGAAAGTGAGCCAGCGGTTTGCCAAACTGTTTGCGCTCTGTCATGTACTGGCGGGCCAGATTCAGCGCCTGCTGCGCGGTACCCACGGAGCAGGTTGCTATGTTGATCCGGCCGCCATCCAGGCCTTTCATGGCGAATCTGAATCCCTGGCCTTCTTCACCTAACAGGTAATAAGCCGGAATCCGGACTTTATCGAATGTCACCGCGCGTGTTGGCTGGCTGTGCCAGCCCAGCTTAGGCTCTTTGCGGCCATAGCTGATGCCCTCAGCACCGGCCGGCACTATGAACGCCGAGATGCCGTCAGGCCCGGCTTCACCGGTTCGGGCCATCACAATCAGCAAGTCCGTATCTCCGGCACCGGAAATAAAGGCTTTAGCGCCAGAGATCTCATAATGATCCCCTATACGCACCGCCTTGGTCGTCAGCGATGCCGCATCAGAACCTGCGTTAGCTTCAGTCAGACAATAAGATCCGAGCCATTCACCGCAGCTCAGTTTCGGGCAGCATTCAGTTCTGGCCTGATCGGTCGCGAAACTGGCAACCATCCAGCTCACCATATTGTGTATCGTCATAAACGCTGTGGTTGAGGTGCAGCCCATCGCCAATTGTTCAAAGATGACGGAGGCATCCAGCCGATTCAGCCCCATGCCACCTTGCTCCGGCGGTGTATACAGGCTGAGAAATCCCATTTCACCGGCCTGACGCAACACATCCTTGGGGAAAGTAGAGGTTTCGTCCCAGCTGGCAGCCATAGGTAATAACTGCTCCCTGGCAAACTGACGTGCTGCTTCTTCAAAGGCACGCTGATCTTCATTGAGTTCAAAATCCATCGCTTACTCCGGCACAGGTAATCATCAATGATCCATATTTATGGTCAGGTTAGGGCCTTTCGGGATGTCGTCATCAAACCACCGCGCTGTCACCGTTTTGGTCTCGGTGTAAAAACGGACGGCCTGCTTGCCATAAGCATGTAAGTCACCATAGAAACTGCCGCGCCAGCCCGTGAATGAAAAGAAAGGCAATGGCACAGGAATCGGCACATTGATACCCACCTGACCAACCTGAATCTCATGCTGAAACTTGCGCGCCGCCGCGCCGTTGGCGGTGAAAATAGACGTCCCGTTTCCGTAAGGGTTGTTATTGATGAGTGCAATCGCTTCTTCAAGCGAAGCCGCTTCGACACAGACCAGCACAGGACCAAAAATTTCCTCGCGGTAAATGCTCATTTCCGGGGTGACGCCACTGAATAACGTCGGCCCGACCCAGTTACCATTCGGGTAATCTTTCACTGTGCATTCAGTACCATCCAGCTCGCACACCGCCCCTTGCGCTTTGCCTTCCTGAATCAGTCGCAGTACCCGCGTTTTGGCCTCCGCGCTGATCAGAGGACCGTAAGCGGCATCTTCCTCATCCCAGCCGCCGGGCTTCATGGCTGCCATGGCTTCTTTCAGTTCGGGAATCCAGGCTTTTGCACCGTCAACAAACACGGCAACCGAAATTGCCATACAACGTTGACCAGCCGCCCCGACGGACGCCCCCACCAGATTGTTGATCACCTGTTCTTTGTTCGCATCAGGCATGACAACCAGATGGTTCTTCGCACCCGCGAACGCCTGAACACGTTTCAGATTGTGTGTACCGGTTTGATAGATATAGCGTGCGACCGGCACTGAGCCGACAAAAGACACAGTACGGATATCCGGATGTTCCAGCAGATGATCAACCTGGGCTTTGCGGCCATGTACGACCTGCAGCACACCGGGAGGCGCACCGGCTTGTTCGAACAATTCAGCCAGCCTGACTGATGTCAGAGGCACCTGATCGGAAGGTTTAAGTATGAAGGTATTACCGGCAGCGATAGCCAAAGGGAACATCCAAAGCGGGATCATGGCCGGGAAGTTGAACGGCGTAATACCGCTGCAAACACCCAGTGGCTGAATCAGCGAGTAAGTATCGATGTTAGTGGCGACATTTTCAGTGGTTTCACCCATCATCAGGCTGGCAATGTTTGCCGCCTGTTCAACCACTTCAATTCCGCGCCAGACATCCCCTTTGGCGTCGGCCAGAATTTTGCCGGTTTCACTGGAGAGCAAACAGGCCAATTCATCATGGTGTGCTTTGAGCAGTTGCTGGTAACTCAGCATCAGTCTGGCCCGTTCAGGCACGGGCACAGTTTTCCATTTCTCAAAGGTGGCTTTGGCACTGGCGATGGCTTTATCGATCTCGGATGTCAGCGCGCAAGGCAGATGGGCGATGACCTCGTTGGTCGCGGGGTTAGTCACATCAATCCATTCATCTGACTGCGACTGGCAAAATTTTCCTTCAATAAACAGAGGTACTTTCTCAATCATTTTCACGTCCTCTCACCTGTCTTTCCATAGCTGGCGTCACCGCTGCCAGGCACGAATAATTACTGAGCCGGTAATTCGATAGCGATTGCTGTGGCTTCCCCGCCACCAATACATAACGAGGCAATACCTTTGCAGACGGCGCCGTCTTCCTGCTGTTGTCGACGAAGGGCATGTATCAGGCTGACGATGATTCGTGCGCCACTGGCCCCTATCGGATGCCCCAGGGCGCAGGCGCCACCATGAATATTGACCTTGTCGGCATTTAAATGCAGTTCACGCACCGCAATTTGCGTAACGACCGCAAACGCTTCATTGATTTCCCACAGATCCACCTCATCGACTGACCAGTTCAGACGATCCAGCAACTGACGGATGGCGTCTACCGGTGCCAGGGTAAATTCAGACGGCAGGCGTGCATGGGTTGTCTGACCGCGAATGATCGCTATGGGCGATAAACCATGATGGCGGGCAGTTTCACTGTCCATCATCAGCAACGCGGCTGCGCCATCGGCAATGGAGCTGGAATTAGCGGCAGTCACTGTGCCGTCTTTGGCAAATACCGGCTTAAGCTGCGGGATCTTTGCCGGATCGACTTCATTGGGGTGCTCATCGGTTTTCACCAGATGCTCCCCGCGACGATCCGCCACCACCACCGGGCAGGTTTCCTGATCAAACCAGCCATGCTCTATCGCCAGACGCGCCCGCTCTACTGACATTGCAGCCCAGTCATCCATGTCTTCGCGGCTGAATTGCATCGCATCGGCAATCTGCTGTGCATACACGCCCATCAGTTCGCCTTCGTAAGCATCCTGTAAACCATCCAGAAAAATGTGGTCTTCCGTTGTCTGATGCCCGAGGCGAAAACCGCCCCTTGCCTGCCGAAGAAGATACGGTGCATTGGTCATGCTTTCCATGCCTCCGGCCACCGCAGTGTGAATACTGCCGGCACGGATCATATCCGCAGCCAGCATCACGGTTTTCATCCCGGATCCGCACACTTTATTTACTGTCACGCAGCCTGTAGAAATGGGTAAACCGGCATTCAGTGCCGCCTGACGGGCCGGCGCCTGACCACAGCCGGCCGGCAGTACACAGCCCATCAGCACTTCGTCAATGTTCAGACCATCGGGCTGATCGGGGGCTAATTCATCGGCGAAAATACCAATGCTTTCCAGTGCGCCTTTTATCGCATACGCCCCCAGTGTTGTTGCCGACAAAGAAGAAAACTGCCCCTGAAAACTGCCCAGAGGAGTTCGCTTGGCAGACACTATCCAGACTTCCTTTTCCGGTTGCTGAGACTCGCCGCGTTGGGGTGCGGCTGTCTTGGTGGTGGTTTCCATTACCCGGCTCCACTTTTCTTGACGTTTACGTAAGCATAGCACTAACATTTACGTAAACGTTAAGAAACAAAACAACAACAGTATCACTTCTATTTGGTTGATAGGCGTACAGAATTGTTGCCATGATGCCGGCCTGGCCAGCGTTCTGACTCCACTCTGTGACAGTCGGTTATTCAGTCCCGCTTAATCCGCAACGAGAGGACAGCAGCGTGGTGAACACCTTTAAGATCAGTGAACTTGCCAAAGAGTTTGGTATCACCACCCGCAGCATTCGTTTTTATGAAGATGTGGGGCTGCTCCAGCCAGACAGAGAAGGTGCCATACGCATCTATCAGCGGCGGGACAAAACACGGCTGAAATTAATTCTACGCGGAAAGCGACTGGGTTTTTCGCTGGCCGAAATCCGCGAGCTGTTTGACCTGTACGATACCAACCAAAGTGACGGGCAATTGCGGCAAATGATCACAATGATCGACGAAAAACAGCACAAACTTCAACGCCAGTTAGACGACATTAGGGTTGTCATGGAAGAACTGAACGCCGCCAAAAGCCGATGTAAACTGGCACTGAACGGTAAAGCGAAAGAAAAATAGCCCGTTGGCTAATCGCCAACTGAGTATCACGACATCTTGTTGAGAATACAGCCGTTTCTCAGGACCAGTCCGGTTACCGGATAAAGGAGATCCTATGAAAGACCTGTTTACCCCGCTCAACTTTGGCCTCGGTGAAACACTGGATATGCTACGCGATCACGTCAACCACTTCGCCGCCGATGCCATTGCTCCCATTGCCGGACAAATTGACAAAGACAACCAGTTTCCCTCCCACTTATGGGCTGCGCTGGGTGAAATGGGTTTGCTGGGGGTGACTGTCAGTGAAGAATTTGGCGGGGCTGGTATGGGCTATCTGGCGCATGTGGTCGCCATGGAGGAAATCAGCCGGGCTTCGGCCTCGGTCGGGCTCAGTTACGGCGCACATTCCAACCTGTGTGTGAATCAGATTTTCCGCAATGGCACCCAGACGCAGAAAGAAAAATATCTGCCTGGCCTCATCAGTGGTGAGCAGGTCGGCGCGCTGGCTATGAGTGAAGCCAACGCGGGTTCCGATGTGGTCAGCATGCAGCTCAGGGCAGACCAAAAAGACGATCGCTACATTCTGAACGGCAACAAAATGTGGATCACCAATGGACCGGATGCCCATACCTTTGTCGTGTACGCAAAAACCGATCCCAAGGCAGGGTCGAAAGGTATCAGCGCCTTTATCATTGAACGTGACTTTCCCGGTTTCACCCGCGCCCAGAAGCTCGACAAATTAGGCATGCGCGGCTCCAACACCTGTGAGCTGGTGTTTACCGACTGCGAAGTACCGGCGGAGAACCTGCTGGGCCCGCTCAATAAAGGCGTCGAAGTGCTGATGAGCGGCCTGGACTACGAACGCGTGGTGCTGGCTGCCGGGCCGCTGGGTATTATGCGAGCCTGTCTGGATGTCTGCCTGCCCTATATCCACGACAGAAAACAATTCGGAAAATCCATCGGGGAATTCCAGCTGGTACAAGCCAAAATCGCGGATATGTACACGCGTATGAACGCAGCCCGTGCCTATGTTTACACTGTGGCTGCGGCCTGTGATCGCGGAGAAACCACTCGCCAGGATGCCGCGGGCGTCATTCTTTACTGCGCTGAACTGGCCACTCAGATGGCGCTGGATGCGATACAACTGCTGGGCGGAAACGGCTATATCAACGAGTTTCCTGCTGGTCGCCTGCTGCGGGACGCCAAGCTGTATGAAATTGGTGCAGGTACATCGGAAATTCGTCGCATGCTGATCGGCCGGGAGTTATTTGAGCAAAGCCGTTAAACAGGATTTTAACGACTATTGCAGAAGACAGCCGCCAGAACACAGTCACCATAAGACAGTTAACAGGGACACGGCATCATGGCAATCATAGACAGTCATATCCAGACACATGACTCACAATTCCAGAACAACCAGCAAGCCATGGCTGAGCTGGTTGATGAGCTTCACACTCGCCTTGCTCTTCAGTTGCAGGGCGGCGGCCAGAACGCGCAGGCCAGACAACGCAAAAAAGGCAAACTCCCCGTCAGAGAACGTATCGACAATTTGCTGGATTCAGGCAGCCCCTTTCTTGAAATCGGCCAGTTTGCGGCCTGGGAAGTCTATGATGAGGCCATACCCTGCGCGGGCGTTGTCGCTGGTATTGGTCGCGTGTCCGGCGCAGATGTGATGATCATTGCCAACGACCCGAGCGTTAAAGGGGGCACCTATTACCCGATTACCGTGAAAAAGCATTTACGGGCACAGGAAATTGCCGAACGCTGCCACTTGCCCTGTCTATATCTGGTGGACTCGGGCGGCGCTAACCTTCCCCATCAGGCTGAGGTCTTTCCGGACAAAGAACACTTCGGGCGGATCTTCTTTAATCAGGCCAGAATGTCGGCCAAAGGAATTCCCCAGATTGCCATCGTCCTTGGCTTATGTACCGCAGGCGGTGCTTATGTGCCTGCCATGGCCGATGTCGCCATTATGGTAAAAAATCAGGGCACCATTTTTCTGGCAGGTCCGCCATTGGTAAAAGCAGCCACCGGTGAAGATGTCAGCGCGGAAGAACTGGGTGGGGCCGATGTTCACTGTAAAACATCCGGCGTTGCTGATTATTACGCCGATGATGAGCGCCACGCTCTGGCATTAGCCAGACAGGCTGTCGCCAGTTGTCACCGCCCTGCGTCAGTGGCTGAGCAACCAACCTCTGTTCTGCCTCCCCGATATCCTGCCAGCGAACTCTACGGCATTGTCGGCACCGATCTGCGCAAACAAATTGATGTCCGAGAAGTCATCGCCCGACTGGTTGATGGGTCAGATTTTGATGAGTTCAAAGCCCTGTACGGCGAAACACTGGTCTGCGGTTTTGCACGATTACACGGATACCCCATCGGCATTGTTGCCAACAACGGCATTCTGTTTTCTGAATCCGCGCAAAAAGGGGCGCACTTCATTCAGCTTTGTAGCCAGCGCAACATCCCTTTGTTATTTCTGCAAAACATCACTGGATTTATGGTCGGAAAAAAATATGAAGCTGAGGGAATCGCCAAGCATGGTGCCAAAATGGTGATGGCGGTTGCCTGTGCCAATGTGCCGAAATTCACTGTCATCATCGGAGGGTCATACGGCGCAGGTAACTATGGCATGTGCGGCCGTGCTTATGATCCCACTATGATTTGGATGTGGCCAAACGCCCGGATATCCGTGATGGGCGGTGAGCAGGCAGCCGGTGTACTGGCTCAGGTCACGCGGGACAGCAAACAGCGTCATGGCGAGACATGGTCGGCTGAAGAGGAAGAAGCCTTCAAAGCCCCGATTAAAGCACGGTATGAAACAGAAGGATCACCGTATTTTGCCAGTGCACGCCTGTGGGATGACGGCATTATCGATCCCGCGCAAACCCGGGATGTACTCGGTATGGCATTGCAAGCGGCAGCCAATGCGCCTGTTGAAAGCACGAAATTTGGCATATTCCGAATGTAACAGCCGACGACTGTGAGGATGGATCATGACCTCTAAAATTACCCCGGTATTTCAATACAGCGATACCGCAGAAATTCTCCATGCGACAGCCAGTGACCCTGTGCTCTGTACTATCAGCCGTCAGGGGATTGCCACACTCACACTGAATCGCCCGGATAAAGCGAACGCCTTTGATGATCAGCTGATTGCGGCAATCCGGCATTATATTCAGCAATTGGCGAGTCATTCAGAGGTCTCCGTGCTGGTGTTGCGCGCAGCGGGCAAACATTTCTCGGCCGGTGCTGATTTGCGCTGGATGAAAGCCATGGCCCGGAAAAAACGCCATGACAACCTGAACGACGCGCAGGCACTGGCCTTTTTGATGCATGAGCTGGATACCTTTCCCCATCCGACCATTGCTCTGGTGCAGGGCTCAGCGTTTGGCGGCGCTCTGGGCCTGATCTGCTGTTGCGACATTGCCCTGGGCAGTCAGGATGCGCGCTTTTCCCTCAGCGAAGTAAAACTCGGACTCATCCCGGCAACCATTGCTCCCTATGTCTGCCGCACCATAGGACAACGGCATGCCAGACGGCTGATGCTGACCGCTGAAACCATGAATGCTGACATGGCGCATCAGCTTGGCATACTTCATGAGGTCAGTCGTAATGTCAGTGCCAATGACAGTGGCGCAGACACGGATAACTCTACCGGCTCTGGAACCTTGGAAAACCTGCTGCAACTGACCCTCAACCGCTTGCTGGCAAACAGTCCGGCGGCGATGACTCAGGTCAAGACCCTGTGCAAGCTTTGCGAACAGCGACCAATTGATGCAGCCCTTATCCGGCAAACCAGCGAAATGATCGCCGATATTCGCGTTTCCTCTCAGGGACAGGAAGGACTGAACGCTTTTTTTGATAAACGTCGCCCAGCCTGGGTGAAACACAACACCTCAGGGCAAGGAGAGCACAATGAGTAAACTAGGCGATTTGCTGCACCCCGTTTCCGAGCATCCGGCTCTACACGCCCAGCACACTGCTGTAAGCGAAATGGACAGCGCGCAGACCCCCATTCGTCGCTTGCTGATTGCCAATCGGGGAGAAATTGCCTGTCGGGTAATTCACTCCGCCAAGTTAATGGGGATAACCACTATCGCGGTATATTCTGATGCCGATCGCCATGCCAAACATGTCAATATGGCGGACGAGGCGATATATCTCGGCCCATCCCCTGCGCTGGATTCCTATCTGGCCATTGATAAACTGATCAAAGCCGCTTCAGCCACTCAGGCTGACGCTGTTCATCCGGGCTACGGCTTTCTCTCGGAAAATGTGGCGTTTGCCAAGGCCTGCCAGCAGCATGGCATTATCTTTGTCGGGCCAGGCCCGGATGCTATGGCGGCCATGAGCTCAAAATCAGATGCTAAAGCCATCATGGAAACGGCTGGCGTCCCCCTGTTACCCGGATACCATGGCGATGACGACAGCCTTGAAAATTTAACCACCGAGGCAGCACGCATAGGTTTTCCTGTCATCCTCAAACCGGCGCTGGGCGGTGGTGGTAAAGGGATGAAAATCGTGCGCCAGCAGAGCGATCTCGCCGAGGCTGTGCTGTCAGCGCAACGGGAGGCAAAATCCGCTTTTGGCGATGACAGATTACTGTTAGAAAAATACCTGACCGAGCCCCGTCATATCGAAGTCCAGATTTTTGCCGATCAGCATGGCCACTGTGTTTATCTCTCAGATCGTGACTGCTCTGTCCAGCGACGCCACCAGAAAATTATTGAGGAAGCCCCAGCACCCGGCCTCAGCGACTCACTGCGCCAGCAGATGGGCGAAGCAGCGGTTCAGGCCGCACAAGCCATCGACTATGTCGGAGCCGGTACTGTCGAATTTCTGTATGACGCCCGACAGCAAACCTATTTCTTCATGGAGATGAACACCCGGCTGCAGGTTGAGCATCCGGTTACTGAGATGATCACAGGGCAGGATTTGGTGCAATGGCAGATCCGGGTAGCCGAAGGCAGGCCTTTGCCGCTTACCCAGTCTGAGATCCGTCATCAGGGTCATGCCGTGGAAGCCAGGCTGTATGCTGAAGACACGCAGCAAGACTTTCTGCCGGCCTCAGGTCAGGTTCACTTTCTCAGCGAGCCGGAATCAGGCGCGTTTTCTGTCGGTAAAGCGCAAGCGATCCGCTCACGTATCGACAGTGGTATCGCGCAAGGTGACACCGTCACTACCTATTACGATCCTATGCTGGCAAAAGTCATCGCCTGGGGTGAAGACAGGGCTTCTGCTATCCATCAGTTACAGTCGGTCTTGTCTCAGTACCAGATTGGCGGTGTTGCCACCAATATCCAGTATCTGCAGCGGATTCTGGCCCACCCTTCTTTCACTCAGGGCCAACTGACCACACATTTCATCGAGCATTATCAGGATTCCCTGCAGACAGCGGCTGCCAGCGTTATCAATGTACAAACACCGGACGGCGCTGAATATCAGTTACCCCGGAATCTGGTGCTCAGTGCCGCCAGTCTGTGCGTGATTCAGAACGATACGGACCACCAGTCCGGCTGGCGGCTAAACCAAGCAGCACAACAGCTGATCACTCTGTATGATACAGAAATGGCGGCCAACACTTTCAGCTTCGTCACAGACAAAGACGATCACCATCATGTATTACTTACCCGCTGTTCAGTGGCCCGAACGCAGCATACTGACAGTGAAGAACTGGTGTTATCCCCGCTGTCCCTGCGTTTGCTGTCGACAAGATCCGTTCAGCATGTCACGGACGTCACGCTTGAGATCGATGGAAAGCGCGAACATGTCCGTCTGGTATTCGATAGTGCTGCACAGACTGTATTGACCTTCACCGGACAGGAACAGTACGCTTATCAGCTTCGGCCGACCTTTGGCCCGCATGAGTCCGGCGCTAAAGACAGTCCGACGGCGCCGTTAAATGGCATAGTGGTTGACGTGCTGTGCCAGCCGGGAGACAAGGTAAACAAAGATCAGGGACTGATTGTGATTGAAGCCATGAAGATGGAATACACAGTGCGCGCCCCCCATCAAGGCCAGGTGTTGTCCGTATTGGCGAGCACAGGTGATCAGGTACAGCATGGCCAGGAGCTGGTTCAGCTCAGCCCGGCCACCGATTCAGCCGATTGAAACCAGAGTGTGTAAATAATGACAGCTTTTTTTCCTGCCACCAGCGATCTGCCGAGTCGGGTAAAAATCGTCGAGGTCGGCCCGCGAGACGGCCTTCAGAATGAAGCCAATGTCAGCCTCAGCGATAAAATTCAGCTAATTGATATGCTGTCAGCAACTGGGCTGACGCACATTGAGTCCGGCTCTTTCGTCTCACCGAAATGGGTGCCACAGATGGCCGACTCAAGCGAAGTGTTCCAGCGCATTCACAGAGCGCCGGGAATTGTTTATTCAGCCCTGACCCCCAATGCCAGAGGTGTTGATCTCGCCATTGCGGCCGGCGCTGACGAAATTGCCATTTTTGCTTCAGCGTCGGAAGGCTTCAGCCAGAAGAATATCAACTGCAGTATTGCCCAAAGCCTGGTTCGGTTCGAGCCTGTGTTACTGAGAGCCAGAGAGCATCAACTTCGTGTACGTGGTTATCTGTCCTGCGTCACCGATTGCCCTTACGACGGGCAGACAACGCCTGAGCAAGTTGCCAATGTCGCCAGACTGCTGTACCAGATGGGCTGTTATGAAGTGTCACTGGGTGATACGGTCGGCAAAGCCACGCCGCTGCGCTTTGCACGTATGCTGGACGCCTGCCTCTCCCATATCCCTGCCGATGCACTGGCGGTGCATTGTCATAACACCTGGGGACAGGCATTGACGAATATTTATCAGGCGCTTTTGATGGGGATCAGCACTGTGGATGCCAGTGTCGCCGGTCTCGGTGGTTGCCCTTATGCTCCGGGCGCAAGCGGTAATGTAGCCACCGAAGATGTGGTTTACCTTTGTGAGCAATCCGGAATATCGACGGGGATCGATCTCATGAAGCTGGCTCAGGCGGGTGAGTTCATTTGCAAGCAATTGGGCAAACCCCCTGCTTCAAATACAGCATTGGCACTTTTAACAGGCGACTCAGACAGATAACAGATAGCTTATAAAAAAACATGACCAGCCTTATTACTGGTCATGTTTTCTACTCCGGTGAAAACGTCAGTCAGAACGCAAAAATCGCTGTTCTGCTTCCAGCTCATTCACCACTCGCCATACCTTCTGCTCACGTCGTTGCTTGGTATCAGATGATATGTTCAACCCGGCGCCTTTCAGCGAATCATCAGGCCCGACATACTGATCAATATGTTCATTAAACATGGTCCGAAATTCTTCCATTGTCGGCATGCAATAATGTTCTTTTTCGTAGACTTCGAAAATATGTTCTACTTTTAGTGAGATATCACGTTTGATTCCATCAAAATCTGACATATCCATCTTACACCTCACCACAATAACCCATACAGGCATGTATAGATTTTCTAATCCAGATTAGTGTAGCCCAGTTCTGTGACAATAAAGTTGCCGATTGAAGGGCAAAATATTCGTAAATCATTCCTATTTGCGATAACTCACCGCGGCAAAAGCGTTTTCCGCACATCCTGATTACGTGCCCACTAGTTAATTTCATTTGTTGCTTACAAAACTTAGATCACCTTCGAATTTTTTATTCTCAATATTAAATGGCTACACCCTATCCCTGATAGCTATACTCAATTGGCTTGAGTTTCAATTTGTTAGCATTCGGTTTCGAGGGCTTACATGAGATGTCTGCTACTTTTCAGCACCCTACTGATACCTGCCATCTGGCTTGCATTGCCTGTGGTATGCCTGGCAGATGATCCGCCAGAGACAGATCCCCGGCTGCTTCCTGAAGACGGTCCGGAAGACATTATTTTTTCAGGCTGGCTGGAAGAAACTCAAACATCGCTGTCAGAAACCATTATCGACATGAGCTCAAATATTGACCACTTCCTCAGTCTGGAAGACGATGAAGAGCCTATGATCAATGAAAGCTACCTGCGGATTCGCATTCAGCCTAACTACTCGCACAGGGAATACTTTGAATTTGATTCAAGCATATCGCTGCGGATGGATCTTCCCCACACCGAAAAAAACTGGAAACTGATCTTTGAAACGGATCCTGAAGACTTCGAAAGTCTCGAAGACAAAGAGCGGGGACTGGTGGAAACAACCCGAACCGGCAATCGGGGTGCCATTGGCGGCGTGCGGCTTGAAAGCCGTCAGATTGGCGAGTGGTATGCCGATTTTGATATCGGTCTGAAACTGCGTTTACCGTTAGATCCTTTTACCCGGGCACATTTCCGGCGCGTAGACAAACTGGGCGAAGGCTGGACAGCCTTACTGCAGCAGGAGTTTTTTTATTTCCACAGCCGAGGCCCCGGCAGCGTCACTTCTGCTGACTTCTATTACACTGTCGATCCCACAGAGCTGACCATTCTCAGAGCCGGCACCAGCGCACAATTTCTCGATGATGACAATAACTGGCAATTCGTTAACCTTGCAGAGATTTATGACAGAGTCAGCAGCCGTAATCTGTTCACTTACACCATAGGCGTAAGTGCCAACAGCCGGCCTGATCTCGCGGTTGAAAACGCCTGGCTTGCTTTCAGCTGGCAACGACGGCTGCATAAAAACTGGCTGTATATGAAATTAACACCAACTATCAACTTCCAGGAAGAGTTCGACTATAAAGCCAACCCTGGCCTTCTGGCCGAAATAGAACTGTATTTCACCAAAAACCGGCAATTTAATCAGCTTTACCGCAGCATTCCCCGACCCTGATGTTACGGCAGGGTAAACCACACAAAGCCAGTGTGTAACAAATCAGTACCAGAACGAATAGTTAAGGCGAAGCACAGTCTGGGTTGGTACAATAGCGGCCATTATGCCTATAAGCACGGTTCGGCGTTTATCATGAACACAGCTAACTTTAATGGCAGATCGTGCTAACCCCCTATTTCTTCGTGGTTAGTCATATTAACCACCTATTACAGGACACATACCTTGAGCCATGCCGACATTGCTTCGACTCCGTCGAACGATAACCCGCTGCTTTTTTCAGCACTGTCATTGAAGCCTGAACTGTTGGAAAACCTCGCCACTATAGGTTTTACTTCTATGACGCCGATTCAGGCACAAAGCCTGCCGTCAATTCTGAACGGTAGCGATGTTATCGGCCAGGGTAAAACCGGTTCAGGTAAGACCGCCGCTTTTGGATTGGGTCTGCTGAACAAACTGGATGTAAAACGTTTTCGAGTGCAGTCGCTGGTGCTGTGCCCTACCCGCGAACTGGCCGATCAGGTCGCGCAGGACATCCGTACTCTGGCTCGTGGTATTCACAATATCAAGGTGCTGACATTGTGCGGCGGTGTGCCTATGGGCCGTCAAATCGGCTCTCTTGAACACGGTGCCCATATTATCGTCGGCACGCCTGGCCGCGTGCTCGATCACTTAGAGCGCGGCCGTTTAAGCTTAAGCCATCTGAATATGCTGGTGCTTGATGAAGCCGATCGCATGCTGGAAATGGGTTTCCAGCCCGCACTGGATGCCATCATTGAACAGGCCCCGCAACAGCGACAAACCCTGCTGTTCAGTGCAACGTTTCCCAAACAGATCCAGTCTGTCGCGGAACAAATCCTTCACAAACCTGTGATGGTGAAAGTCGCCTCGACGCATGAAAAAAGCACCATTGCCCAGTCCTTTTTCCGTCTGGAAGACAACAAAGAACGCATGCAGGCGCTGCGTCTGCTGCTGCTGGATAAACAACCGGAAAGTGCCGTGGTGTTCTGTAATACCAAGCGCGAAACACAGCAAGTCGCAGATGAGCTGGCCGATTCAGGCTTCAGTGTGTTAGCGCTGCACGGCGATCTGGAACAAAGAGACAGAGATCAGACGCTGCTGCAATTTGCCAACAAAAGTGCCTGTATTTTGGTTGCTACAGACGTTGCCGCCCGCGGACTGGATATTGATGCTCTGGACGCTGTCTTTAACTACCACATGGCCCACGATACCGAAGTGTATATTCACCGTATCGGCCGAACAGGCCGTGCCGGCAGCCAGGGTAACGCGTATACCTTCTATGGCGAAAAAGATGGCTACAAAATGGCATTGCTTGCTGATCATTTCGAGCGCGAGATCACCAGCGATCCCTTGCCGCCAACGACGTTACTGAATAATACACCTACGGCGCCTGCCATGGTCACTATCCAGATTGATGGCGGCAAGAAGCAAAAACTGCGTCCTGGTGACATTCTGGGCGCACTCACAAGCAATAACGGTATTGAAGGTACGCAAGTCGGAAAAATTCACATTACCGATTTTCGTGCTTATGTTGCCGTTGACAGAAAAGTCATGAAAAAAGCGCTCGCTAAAATCACCAGCGATAAAATCAAAAGCCGCTCTTACCGGGCCAGAGCTTTACGCTGATTGTTGATTGCTGACTGTTGGCTGTTGGCTGTTGGCTGTTGGCTGTTGGCTTAGCCATCAGACCGTAGACAAGAAAAACGGACCGTCATTAACTATGACGGTCCGTTTTTTTCAGGACATATTGCCGTTAGACGCTCAGTGTCCGGCAACGAAAGCAAGCACTGGCCCTGTACCTGTTTCGTAAATCAGTTTAACCGTCATCAATAAAGTGACCGTGATGAATATCGGCCGCACGACTCTGTCGCCATTGCGAATCACCACTTTGCTGCCCAGCACAGCCCCCAGCACCTGAGCGACGCCCATGACCAGTCCGATCTGATAATTCACGCTGCTGATTGAGATAAAGAAAATCAGCGAAACCAGATTACCCATCAGATTTAATGGTTTAGTGGCAATACTGGCCTGTTTGATCGTGTATCCCAGCAAGATTGCAAACGCGATCATCCAGATCGCACCTGTGCCCGGCCCGAAGAAACCATTATAGAAACCAATGATCAGCCCCATAGACAGCATGAAAGTTCGGGAAGACACCTTCGCCTGTTCAGCAACGACATTTTTCAGACGTTTAGACAAAATGGAATAAACAGTGATAGCCACCATCAGTATGGGCAGCAGCGCCCTCAGAATATCAGCCGGGAACAAGCTGACGGCAAAAGAACCCGCCGTTGCTCCTATTGCCGTCGCTATCATGCCAAGCAACAGGCCGGAGAGGTTCACTTCTCTGTGCCACAAATAGGTCACAAAAGACGTCAGTTCACCAATAACGGCCTGTAAGCGGTTAGTACCGAGAGCCGTCAGCGGCGGCACACCTGCCAGCAAGAGACTCGGAACCGTAATTAAACCGCCACCACCAGCAATAGCATCGACAATACCGGCAATAAATGCCGCACAGAACAGCATAATTAATACACTGTCTGAGGGAACAAAGGTTATGGATTCCAACATATTTTTTCCTTTCTTTTTCAACTACTTCATTCATCAACCACATGTACAGCGCTGCAACAAATTGTCGGGCGCTGTACATGTATGTTGTTTAACGCATTGCCGAACGGACAATAATACGGTGCATCACACGCAACTGGCCGTAATAGTCGTTTACGGCATGGTGCTGAAGGCCACGGTTATCCCACAATACAATCGTATCGTTTTCCCACCGCACTCTGGCCGTGAACTCATCACGGGTAATATGGCTAAAGAGATATTCCAGGATAGGCGCACTCTCTTCTGCTGACATAGAGGTAAAGCGACTGGTGTGCTCAGCGTTCACGTAGATCCCAGGGATCCCTGATTCTTCATGTCGCTTGGCAGCAAAATGTGAGGCACTAAAGAAGGTATTAGCCATTGCGATATCTGTAAAATTCACCAGATGCGGGGCTTTATTACCGGCTTCCTGAATTTTATTTGAAATGAATTCCGCTTTTTCCGACAGCAGAAATTTCTGCATCCCTTCCGACAAAGCGGCAAACGCTTTCTGAGAATCTGAAAATACCGTATCTCCGCCAACTTCCGGTGTCTGTTTAGCCGCCAGCAGAGTGAAATCGGGCGGAGATTCCAGATAAGTGGAGTCGATATGCCACACACCACTGAACACATTTTTCTGATCCGGCTCTTTACGGATTTCGACAATTTCCGGGAAGCCTTCAATGCCGCTCGAAAATGGATAGCGTTGCACGTTACCGAGCTGCTCCGCAATCTGCATCAGCTGCTGAGACGATGTGTCCTGCTTGCGAAAAATGAGTAACTTATGCCGGACCAATGTCGAGTACAGTTCGTCGAACTGCTCTGATACTAAAGTAGCGAGTTGCTTGTTGGTAAACTCCAAACCAAAGCTTGGAGCCAGGGGCTTCGCTTCACTAGCCAATGAAGCAATTGTTGCGTCAAGACGAGTCATTGTAATTATTCCACTCTTAATCAGTTAGAAGGAGCGGACATAGTTGTAACAAGGTTGCATATTAAGTTAAATTAATCATTATTTATTGCCATATTAAGATAGAGATTAATGATAAATTCTCAGGATATTGAATTTTTCAGTGTGATTGCAGACAGTCCCTCTCTGGCGGCTGCCGCCAGAAAACTCAATGTGACACCACCCAGTGTCACCCAGCGTCTACAGGGATTAGAGCGTAAAATGTCCGTCACTTTGGTAGACAGAAATCTGAGAACCACCAAGCTGACGCAGGAAGGAAAAAAGCTTGCCCGAGAAGGCAGAGAGATACTGCTGGCACTCGAAGCACTTCAAAATGATCTCCTGTCGAACCAGTCAATGATCGAAGGCAGACTGAATGTCCTTGCCCCGCTGGGATTTGGCACAACCCACATTGCGCCACTCATCGCCAGGTTTCAGAATCAGTACCCCAATCTGATTATTGATTTAACGCTCACCGACAAACCGAGCTGGTCGCACCCTATCAAGCCGGATGCCATGATCTATATCGGGCGACTAAAAGATTCATCGCTGCGATGTATTCACCTGGTTGAGAACAAACGCTTTCTTCTCGCGTCGCCCGGTTACCTGGCTTCCGCGCCACCGCTGAAAACACCGGAAGACCTTCACCATCATTCGTGTATTGCACTGAAAGAGAATGACGAAGATGTCACCATGTGGAAATTCAATCTTCCGTCGAAGCAAACTATCAGTATTCGGATCGAACCCAAGTTATCCTGCAATGTCGGTCAGGTTGCCAAGCAATGGGCTCTGGATGGCTACGGAATTATTCAGCGTTCTGAATGGGATGTCAGGAAGGAAATTGATGCCGGTCTGCTGGCCCCGGTGCTGACTGACTATCAGTTACCTAAAGCCAATATCGTAGCATTGGTATCGGCGGAGAAAAGTAAGCGATCCCGTAAACTCAGTCTGTTTCTCGATTACCTGAGCACCCATCTGCCTGAAAGTTGGTAGCGCGAAACCGATACGACTATCAATGCGATAGCCTGCAGGTGACAAGAATACCCGGAGGATGAAACAGTTTTCAGCGAAGCTGAAGATCCCAGTTTATTTAAACGGGATAATCACGCCCATGCTGTATAAAGTGGGGTTCATATCATTTAACCCAACCAGCGTACTCGCTTCAGCGTAGCCGATCCATTTGTCATTAAATGCACCAGACACACCGGCGTGAAACCGACCGTAAAATTGATCGTCCGACTGAGTAATCACAGGCAAATTACTGCTGCTATAGGCAGATTTAAACTGGCTGATAATACGCTCTGAATCGAACTGATAGTCATAATGCAGATAGCTTTTCACATAGGGCTGGAAAAGTCCTAAGCTGGTTCGGAAGGGTTTTGAAATCGATGCACCAGTAATAAAGGTGGTCCCTTCCAAGTTATTGACATCATCAACCTGTGAAATCACATAGTTTGAATTGCCTTTCGACAACCTTTCGTTGTACCTGTCCTGATCGGACAAGGTGTACTGCACCGAACTTTCTAATGCAATGGTCGCATAGGGATAGTCAACCACATAGCCGCCGCCCAGAGTAAATACCCACACGTCAGAATCGGCATCATCCATGCTGCTGACCACAGGATCGGTATACATATTGACCTGACGTTTCATGTCTTTGTCTATCAGTGCATAGCTGGCGGAAAAATCGAGAAACCACTCGTTCTCAAAATAGCTGAAATAGCCAGATGCCACTAAGCCTTCAACGCCACTGCTGCTTTCATTTTCAGTACCGGATGTTCGGTACGACGGCATACCCAGCGCTAAACCAAACAGGTAATTATTATTCAGCAGATAGTCACCGCCCATGGTCAATGAGTAACCATCATTAACAGGCACAGTGCGATCAACCGGCGACGATTTGAAATGAAGCTGCGGCTGCGAGCGATCGACTCGCATATAGGTGCCCAAACCGCTCTGCGAATTTTCGAAATAGGATGAATTAGCGTAATCACTGCCAAAGTATGAAGAACTGAATGTGCGAAGACGGTTATCTTCCCTGACACTGCTTGTTCGTGTACTGACATCACCGGGATATAAAGCAAAAGATGAAGTATTGAGACTGGCGGCTGGGTGAAGGGATTCTTTCTTGCTGCGTTTATCTACTCTGACGTCGCTGGCCATTGACGATAAAGAGTCGATCACCTCATCAGATACCGAACTGACAAAGCTGAATTTATCGCTGTCTGCCCATGTAAGTGATGGTAAAGTGACTGCCACAACCACGACAGACAACCCGACACCGCGACACCGATGTGCGCTCTTCATACAGCCCCCTAAACTACACGCTTTATGTTATCCGCACGCCTTCATTAGACGTATCTAATACATCGTCACAAGTGCTTTCCTCTTGAGTATAGGGAGGTGAAATTTTGAGCAGCGTCTCAAAAATAACACTACGATTTTTTTGCGATTCGAAGTATTACGCCTCAGTATGTAATGGGTACAGGATCCTTGAGCAACTCGTTGAAGTCAGGCTATTTACTTTTCTGACACTATACCTGATGCATAGCACCAAACTTTTTCTTTTTTTATGGACATGCCAGGAGGTAGAGATGAAATTCCTGATAGCCCCCTTGTTTATCGCCTCCCTGACGGCTTTTCCTGTTCAGGGCGATGATCTGGACCAGGCCGCAAAAGATGTCTGCGGCTGCCTCGCCCAGCCTTATGCCGAACTTGAAAAAGCCTTACAGGCGGTGAAAACAGATAAAGGCAATGACCTTTCCGGCCTGATGAATTCCAAAGACGAGCTCACTAAGATGATGGAAGCCACGCAGACGTGCATGGAAGATCTCAGGAAACAGTACCCTGAGATCGAGGCTGATAAAGCCTTGCAAAAACAGGTGATGGAGAAGACCCGGCAGTATTGCCCTAACCCGTTAGAAACGCTGGATCTGAAAGCGCCGCCAGTACCGGCGGCTTGAGGTTTGATCTGAGTTTTTCTCTGGGGTTGGGGATTACGTCAATTTGGCGCAGACGATAAATAAGCGATTTCCGGTAAAGCTGAATGTATGTCGCGCTTGAGTTTGGTGTATCTCTCAGCATTGTGTGACGCGCGCCAGACACTCTTTGTTGGGCCAAAGAGTGCCCAGAAAGCCCCTTTTTGTTCTGTGGTGTGGCCCGGGACGGTTGTAGGCGCTCCCGGCGCCGACAACCTGAAAATTCGTCCTGAATTTTCCCCTCGTTTTTCAAAAAATTGTATTTCTAACTCGTTGTTAGGTAGACACTATTTAAATATCTTGTGCCGAATCTCTCAGATTCAATTTAATTAATTGAAGCATGAAGTTTTGGTCGTTTGCGTGCCAAAATGACACAAAGATGAACACCAGACTCAAATTGGCTTCTGAACGCTATGAGAACAAACCTCAAGGATAAATTCAGCCCTTTCTCGAATAGAAAGCTTTGGAACCTCAATCAGTTCATAACCGAACTTTTTGTATGCGTTCACCATTTCATGATATGTCGCAACCGCTTCATTAAAATCTTGTTTACGCTCGATATCATTTTTATAGATTGTTTCCAAAGGTGGGAAAATAAACACATTTTTGTGATAAGTCAGTTCGCGACAACTTCTTAACAAGAGCTCTGAAACGGCTATTTGTTCAAGCTGACTATAACCATATGAATCGATGATACTCCGATCAAAGAAGGTCAAAACTGTATTATCGTTTACTTTGTAGTTGTTCAGTTCTTCAAGAACCATTGCATCACGAAATGCCACTTTATCTTTCCAGGGTAAAGCGCCCCCATTCCGCTCAACCTGTGTTTGAATAACTTTACGGCCAACTTCTGTCGCACTTGGGTATCCCAATTGCTCTAAAAACTTGATCACTGAGGTTTTCCCTGAGCCAGGACCACCCGTAAAAACGACCCGATTATTCAAAAAACCTCCCAAAACGGCTAACAGATGACATGGATTCCTCCCACATCAGGCTCTGTCAACCAGCAGAGTAATCCTGACAGCCTAGTCAATACAGTTTCCTTCCTGATATTACTTTCTTAATAAGAAACGGCGTAAGTCTCTTTCTACTCGCATGACAAACAAGATATACACTTTTTCAGCCTCATACTTGTAAAAAATGCGGCAGGGATTAATCACAACTTCACGGTAATTTAAATAATCCAGTTCAGGCGGTACACGTCCTGATTCCGGGAAGGTTTCCAGGCGTCCAACTTTTGCAAAAATGGTTTGAACAAGTTCTTTGGCAGCATCAGTATTTTCAAGGGCTATATATTCAGCAATCTCGTTAAGATCAGATAACGCTGGTTCCGTCCAGATTATTTCAGCCATTTTGACATTCTGTCCTTCGCTCCTTCATGACTCACAGTCTTACCGTCCGCTAATGCGCGCTCACCACGAGCGATCCCTTCAAGGATTGCTAAACGATTTTGCATAAATTCATAATCATCAACATCAACGAGATAAGCTGACGGCTTACCGTGCTCAGTAATCAGCACTGGCTCTTTTGTTTCATGAAGATCAGCAAGGATCTTAGTCGCTTGACGCTTCAGTGATGTCACCAGTTCTACTTTCATTCGAACCACTCCAAGAAAAAGCAAAAGTGATACTATTCTATCACTTAGAGTATAGCAAGCTCCATACTGGCGGATGAATGACATGCCCTGCCCTCAGCAGTCTTTGCCAAAACAGCCAAGCCTGATACTGAAATTAGAGGAACCCGTCATGACGAAACCTATTTAAAGGTATGATTTGTATAGCATATTAATAAATCATATCCTGAAAATGCCACAGTTTCACAATCCCGCGAAGCCGGTTGTTATAAAGACTGTGCAAAGTCACGTAACGCTTTGCCTTCAAAACGGAAATACTCTTTCTCCTGGACCAAACTGGCCCCAATAGATACATAGAATTTGCCTGCTGTCGGATTCGTACGCTCTGCAGTCCAATCCAGACGCTGACAATCATGGCTCACTGCAATTGAAGCCAAGTGCCTCATCAACGTCAAACCAACACCTTTACCCCGCGCTGAAGCAGAAACAAACAGGTCTTTCATATACATCTGGCCAGAGAGTTTTGGGGCGGGAAACATCATCGCATAGGTCGCGAATCCAACAACCTTATCGTTATCAAAGGCCGCAACCACTTTCACACCAGAGTGCTCAGAAAACACTTGCTGGCTTAAGTAGTTAACCAATTCACTCTCTGACGCAGCTTTATCCCCGAAATAATACTTTTCAAGCTCAATAAAAATTGAGAGGAGATCGAGACAGTATTCCTTACTCACTTGCTTTAGTTTCACCAATATTCCTTATCTGTGATGCTCTGAGAATGCGGCGGGCATGTTTAGCGCCTTTTAATGAATGAAGAACCGTAACCGCATCGTGTCATTAGGATCAAGTCATCAATGCCAATAAACAGACCGAATTTAGAGCAAGGAGACATAGCGATTAAGTACCTTTTCAATACCGCTGCTTGCAATATGGTTTCCATCAACCGCGTCATGATAAACACGGTAAAGCGATCCGTTTTCGCCTTCGGTGGTTTTTATATAGTAATAATCACCACTACCCGCTAAACACATCGCAACCGGTACATAACCCTCTTTTAACGCTACGATTCCTGGATAGCATTCAGTTGCTTCGGATATGCATTGCTCAATGCTCATGATTCTCATATCAGCACCAAGCTGAGACAAGTCGTCTTCTTCCGACACTTCAAAGTCACAACCAATTATGTCATTAACAGAAATAAAACTACGCCAATATGCAGGAATCATGGTTACCTCTTAACGCCCAAAGCAGCTGTGCGCGTTATCCCGTCCAGCCCGTTGGGCGATGCTGCCTTTGCTTGTTATGTTTTTACTCTGGGACAATTCTAATACCTCTGTTTTCTGCCACACCTTCATTGAAGATGGAAAGAACTTTTTGCTGAAATTCAGCCAAATATCCAGGAACACTACCTGAGTTGATACTATGGATCGTATATGGAGGTTCTATGGAGTTTATACCCCCAGTAACCACGCTATCTGCAAGAGCGTCAAGGTTTCTACCGTGCCACTCTGGCGCTTTTACTTGAATGAGAAAAATGTTGTAGAAATCTTCTTCTCTCTCGACTTTCTTCCAGTCTACAATTATCTCCATGATGCATCCTGAAACATAACGAATAACATAGCTCTCCCTCGTCAGGCTTTGCCACACTTGGTAAGTCTGACTACGAAATTACCGGAGGCCACCAAGTCGCATTTGTCTATGGCATTGATTTAGCCAAACATAGCTTCAGTATCCACGGTGAAGATCACCAAGGCAAGCTGTTTGATCTGATCCACTAACTCTGGACACTTAGCTAAGCACTGTTCTTCAATTCAAAATTCTCAGGGCTGAGATAGCCAAGCGAACTATGCCTTCTGGTTTTGTTGTAATCAACTTCAATGTATTCAAAAACGGTCTGACGCATGGTTTCCCTGTCCATGATTGGCTCGTACTGGATGGCTTCAACCTTCAGTGAATGGAAAAAGCTTTCCGCACAGGCGTTGTCCCAGCAGCAGGCTTTACGGCTCATGCTTTGAGTAAGTTGATGTTTTTCAATCAGATCTCTATACGCATACGAACAATATTGGCTGCCCCTGTCACTGTGAACTATCACGTTTTTTGGAAAACCGCGGCGGAACAGCGCCATGTTCAGGGCATCGCAAGCAAGTTGGGCAGTCATTCGATTGCTCATCGACCAGCCAACCACGGCATGCGAGTACAAATCAATGATCACAGCCAAATAAAGCCAACCTTCGCTGGTCATCAAATACGTGATATCACCGACCCATTTCTGGTTCGGTCCTGTCGCGTTAAAGTTCTGTTCCAGTAGGTTTGGAGCCACAGGCAGCTGATGATTGCTGTCGGTTGTGACCTTAAATTTACGCGCTGCTTTGGCGACTAAATCCTGCCGTGTCATGCTGTTTATTATGGTTTTCACGTCAGCGCTTTCACCCTTTTTTGCCAGCTCGACCTGGATACGGCGAGCGCCGTAACGCTCTTTGCTCGTATCAAAAACGGCTTTGATTTGTTCATCTCGGCAACGCTGGCTCTTCAGCCGTTTGCTTGGTGCTTTCCCTGATTTACGCCAGGCGTAATACCCACTTCGCGTAACACCAAGCACCAATGCCATGGATTTCAGGCGGAACTGGCGTTGGTGCTCAAGCATGAATTTGAATCGGCTTACTTTTGATTCTTCGCGAAGTAGGTGGCCGCCTTTTTTAGTATGGCTAAATCCTCTGCTTGATCAGCCAGTTGGCGTTTGAGCTTTGCAACTTCAGCGGCCAATTCAGCTTCCCGTTGGCTGGTATTGGACTTTTTCTCAACGGCAGTACGCCAGTTATAGATTTGCGATTCATAAATTTTGAGCTGCCTGGCTGCTTCAGCAACGCCAACACGTTCAGCCAGTTTCAGGGCTTCAGTTTTGAATTCAGCGGTATAGGTCTTGCGGGTCTTTTTGGTTGTCATATTCACCTCGATAAGTCATTTTACTCACTTA
This sequence comes from Photobacterium arenosum, assembly GCF_014841115.1. GTDB lineage: Bacteria > Pseudomonadota > Gammaproteobacteria > Enterobacterales > Vibrionaceae > Photobacterium > Photobacterium arenosum. The sequence continues at coordinate 50,247 of NZ_JACYTP010000001.1, read as the reverse complement.
ACGCGGTGTCCAAAAGTATTGGATCAGATCAATGAGACACAGAACCCAATGCGCGACATACCCACCCAGCCACCAAAAATGCACTCGCTTTATGGATTCCCGCCTGTCGCGGGAATGACAGCTTGATAATGTACATTGATGGTACAAAATCAGGGAAAAATTCAGGACGAATTTTTAGGTTGTCGGCGCCGGGAGCGCCTACAACCGACCCGGACCACACCAAAGAACAAAAAGGGGTTTCTGGGTACTCTTTGCCCCAACAAAGAGTACCTGGCGCGCATCACACCATGCCAAAAGAACCACCAAACTCAAGCGCGACATACTCACCGAATCCCAAAAAATGTTACCCCGCAATAGCACTTCTGCTGCATTAGGGCGATAATCCCCCACACTCAACCCTTAAAGAATACAAAAGTAGATCAAACACAATGACAACACAGTCAACGGTCATTATTGGACTGTACAACCCCAAAAGCCCGACGAATGTTGGCGCAGTGATGCGTGCCGCAGGCTGCTACGACGCGACAGAAGTGCGCTATAACGGTACCCGCTATAACCGCGCGGCAAAATTCCACACCGATACCCATAACAGCCATGAGCGCATTGAATTGGTTGAGATGGACGAGCTAACGGCCGGGTTAGCTGATGATGTAGAAATTGTCTGTGTTGAATTAGTGGTTGGCGCAACGGCATTGCCTCGCTTTACCCATCCGGAAAACGCTGTGTATGTGTTTGGCCCAGAGGACAGCTCACTGCCACAAGAGGTGGTCGATAAAGCCCATCATGTTGTGTATGTGCCTACCAATGGCTGCATGAATCTGGCAGCAACGGTCAATGTAGTCTTGTATGACAGACTAGCCAAAACACTGGGGACGATTGATGATCATCAGCAAATCGTCTCGAACCGTGACAACAAAAACAAGCTGGCCGTCAAAGGCTGCGCTTGACGTAAAAAAGGGCCATAAACTGGCCCTTGCTGTTTCATCGCAACCGTCAAATCTGCCCCCTCTGGGGTGCAGTACTCTCTGAAAAACGCGTCGCGCGGTTTAACCCGGCATACATTGCCAGAACAAGGTCGACAGCGGCGGCAAATCAATCATCAGCACTTCACTACCCGATGCCTCGTCCCAGACGGTGTTCACCGTTTGTTCTACCGGCATCCCGCTGCCCCAGTAATGACTGTCATCACTATTGAGCACTAACCGATACTGACCCGCCTGAGGGACAGGAATGAGATAGCGTTGCCGGGGCACAGGGGTGAAGTTACTGACCACCAGCACCTTGTCGCCATTGCGGGCGAAACGCTCATGCGCGATCACACTGCGGGACGCATCATTCTGCACACACCAGGCAAAGCCGGAAGTATCACAATCCAGTTCATACAAAGCCGGGGTTGACTGATACAGGGCATTTAACGCCCGCACTAAACGCTGTACGCCGGTATGGCGGTCATACTGCAGGTAATGCCACTCCAGCACCCCGTCGTGATTCCACTCCGCACTCTGGGCGATCTCGGCTCCCATAAAGTTCAGCTTTTTACCGGGCTGGCCATACATATACGCCATGTAGGCACGCAGATTGGCCGTTTGCTGCCACTCATCGCCCGGCATTTTATTCAGCAGCGAACCTTTGCCATAGACGACTTCATCGTGGGACAGCGAGAGCACGTAATTCTCGCTAAAGGCATACACCAAGGGAAACGTCAGCGTATCGTGATGGTGCTGCCGGTAAATCGGATCTTGCCGGATATAACTCAGGCTGTCGTGCATCCAGCCCATGTTCCATTTGAACCCAAACCCCAGCCCGCCTTCATAAGTTGGCTTGGAGACGCCGGGAAAACTGGTCGACTCTTCCGCAATCGTCATCGCATTGGGATACAGGCGGTAGACTTCTTCATTCATCCAGCGCAATAAACTGACCGCGTCATGGTTGATATTGCCGCCTTCGGCATTGGGTATCCACTCCCCTGGTTGTCGGGAGTAATCCAGATACAACATAGATGCGACAGCATCGACCCGCAGGCCGTCGATATGAAAATGCTCAAACCAGTACAGGGCATTGGCGACCAGAAAACGGCGCACGTGCTCTCGGCCATAGTCGTAGATATAGCTTTGCCAGTCCTGATGCCAGCCGCGGCGCGGATCCGGGTCGTGAAACAAGGCGGTGCCGTCAAAAAAGGCCAGGCCGTGATCATCGGCAGGGAAATGTGCCGGCACCCAGTCAAGAATCACGCCTAACCCGGCCTGATGGCACTGGTCGACGAAATACTTGAAATCATCGGGCGAGCCATAGCGGCTGGTCGGGGCAAACAGCCCCACCGGCTGATAGCCCCAGGAGCCGTAAAAGGGATGTTCCGCCACTGGCATCAGCTCAACATGGGTGTATCCCATATCCGTCAGGTACGGGATCAGCTCTGCCGCCAACTGCCGGTAACTCAGGCTTTCACCGGATACCTGCCGCCGCCACGAGCCCAGATGCAGTTCATAAATAGAAAGCGGTTGCTCATGCTTAGCTGTCACCTGACGCTGCTGCCATGATGAGTCCTGCCAGTGATAACGGCTGTGATCATAGACTCTGGATGCAAATGACGGATACTGCTCGGCCTGATAGCCCCAGGGATCGGCCTTGTGAGGCAGGCTGTTACCCGCCTGATCGCACAGTGCAAATTTATAGCGTTCACCGGCTGCCAGACCGTCGACAAAACAGCCCCAGTATCCTTGCTCCAGCGCGGATAAAGGGTGGCTGCGACTGTCCCAGTGATTAAAATCGCCCACCACGCTCACCGCCGAGGCATTAGGCGCATACACCAGAAAACGTACGCCGGAGATCGGTGAGCCGCCGGTTTCAAGCGTTAACAGTTGTGCACCCATATGGTGATACTGGCTTGAGGGGTGAGCCAGTTCAGCCAGATCCGGCAACCAGTCTTTGATCTTTACATGTCCGGCGCTCACGATTTACTCCTGCTTCTCGGCAGCCTGGCGGCGTACATCCGTCAACCGCTTAGTCAGATCCATGATGTCCTGACGGTTAAACAAGTCTTCAAGATTCACCGACAGCTTGCGGCGCCAGTTCGGATACTCATCTACCGTGCCCGGAATATTGACCGGCTTATCCATTTCCAGCCAGTCTTCCAGCTGCAGGCTGAGCAATGCGCTGGAACCCGCGGCAAGATGCAACTGCAGCGCTTCGGCCAGAGTACGGTCCATAGGCACATACTGAGCATCACGGCCGACATTGTGCGGCAGGAAGCCATGCCAGTTGACGCTGTCCAGAATGCGCTGTTTGCTCTCGGCACGGCTGTCGAACAATCCCTGCAGTTGCTGCTCATCCGGGTACAAACCCAGATCACGCCCGAGCTTGAGATCGTCACAATGCCAGAAGCCTCTTAAGGTCGGCATATCGTGGGTACACAGGGCCGACATAGACTGAGCGGTATAATGCGACGGCGAATAATAGCCACCGTCTTCAGCGGTTTCGAAGAAAAATACCTTATAAGAGTGAATACCGGCGCTCGCCAGTCTATCGACAATTTCATCAGGCACTGTACCCAGGTCTTCACCAATCACGGTGCATTGATGACGGTGACTTTCCAGCGCGAGAATCGCCATCAGATCATCGACCGGATAGTACATATACGCGCCTTGCTTGGCCGATTCGCCTTTTGGAATCCACCACAAGCGAAGCAGTCCCAGTACATGATCGATACGCAGCGCACCGCAATGGCGCATATTGGCACGCAGCAGTGCAATGAACGGCTGATAGGCGGTTTTGCGCAAGGCCTGAGGGTTAAACGGTGGTAAACCCCAGTTCTGCCCCAGCGGGCCCAGGATATCTGGCGGCGCGCCAACACTGACACCCTGGCACAACGCATCATGATCTGCCCAGGTTTCGGCGCCGGAATCGCAAACGCCGACGGCCAGATCCCGGTAAAGTCCCATGACCATGCCTTTCTCTTCGGCAAGTTGCTGCGCTTCAGCCAGTTGGGTATCTGCCAGCCACTGGAGGTACATATACAGCTGAACCTGCTCTGGATGCGCAGCGATAAACTGTTTTACCGCGGCGTTATCGAAGTGACGATACTGCTCCGGGAAAACCGGCCAGCCCCAGGTTTGATCGTGCTGATTTTTCAGATCAGCGTGAAGTGCATCAAACGCGGCCTGATGCAACAGGCTCTCCCCGCCTGTTTCGACGAAATCAAGAAACTGTCGGCCACGGGCGGTCAGTGATTCCAGATGACGCTGCTGAAAGGTGTGAAACAGCATTGGCAACACAGTCATTTTCAGGCAGGCCACTTCACTGTAATTGACCCAGTTACTGTCACGGGCCGCCACCAGGCGCTGCTGGAATTCGTCACTGCCCACTAATTGCAACGCCTCATCACACTGGGCAAATTCCGGGACGGAACACACATCAATGTAGATAATGTTCAGCCAGCGGCGGGAAGACGGACTGTACGGGCTGGCACCTTCCGGATTGGCCGGAAACAAAGAATGGATCGGGTTCAGGCCGACAAAATCGCCGCCACGAGAGGCAATATCAGACACCAGATGCTTGAGATCGCCAAAATCGCCGATCCCCCAGTTATGACCGGTCCGCACTGAATACAACTGGACACTGGCGCCCCAGAGCTTCTTGCCCTTATCCAGTGCCGGCTGCTTATAACAAGCCGTGGGGGTGACAATCAGTGTCATCTCATAGGGTGACTGACGGCGTTTACGGAAAATCTCAAGCCTGTGATAGCCCAGCGCAAGGTCAGGCAGCGCAAACGTCATACCGCCGCCCTGCTCACGGTCATCTGTCACCAACTGCGACTGCAGCCAGCCTTCCATGACGTCGCCCTGTTCCGTTTCCAGCCGCCAGCTAAAATCGCTGATACGGGCACTGCGTCCCAAAGTCAGTTCGATATGCACAGGTTCACCGCGGTGGACGACTTTCACCGGGGCCAGCACTTCTCTCGGCTGTAATCTGGCCGCTGAGGATTCCAGCGCCTGATCACTGCTGGTATCGTAACCCAGTGCGCTCAGTAACCGGCTCAGTGTCTCAGTACTTACAGATGTTTCCGCCCCCCAGGCACTGATGTAGCTGTCAGCCAGCCCGGCCTGTCTGGCAATCTCTTTCACAACCTTTTCTGTTCTCATTCTTCTTCTCCGTGACACGGTTAAGGCTGACTGTCTCTCCCACAAATTCAGCCTATGTCACTACTTACAATAACGCCGGGACTACACAGCCCCGGCAAAAACATCAGCGTTTTACCGCTTTTAGTTGCCAAATGTTCTCTACATAATCGCGAATACTGCGGTCCGAGCTGAACTTGCCGACCAGCGCGGTATTGAGTATCGCTTTTCGCGCCCAACCGGCTTTATCCCGGTAAGCGTGGTCAATGCGTTCCTGCGCCGTAACGTAATCCGCGAAATCGGCCAGCACCAGATACGGATCGCCCCCTTCCAGCAGGTTGTGTCGAATACCTGCCAGTGCGTCAGGCTCACCCGGTGTAAAGGTATCGCCCAGCAGCAGATCCAGCGAGGCTTTCAGCAGACTGTCAGACTCGTAGTAACGGGTTGGCTGATAGCCTGTCTGGACAAGTTCCATGACTTCATCCACCAGCAAGCCAAAGATGAAGATATTGTCATCACCGACTTCTTCACGGATCTCAACATTGGCGCCGTCCATGGTGCCGACAGTCAGCGCACCGTTCAGGGCCAGTTTCATATTTCCGGTGCCGGAGGCTTCTTTACCGGCGGTCGAGATTTGCTCCGACACATCCGCAGCCGGGATGATGATCTCCGCCAGACTGACACGATAATCAGGAATGAAGACCACTTTCAACTTGCCGGCAAGACGCGAATCATTGTTCACTTTGTCTGCCACTTTGTTGATGGCAAAAATGATGTCTTTCGCCAGCGCGTAACCCGGCGCGGCTTTGGCCGCGAAAATGAACACGCGCGGCTGCATATCAAACTTAGGATCATTGAGCAGACGGTGATAGAGCGACAAAATATGCACCAGGTTCAGGTGCTGGCGCTTATATTCATGGAGTCGCTTGATCTGCACATCGAAGATGGCATCTGTGTTAAGCGTAATCCCCATGTTGTCGGCTACCCAATCGGCCAGACGCTGTTTGTTGGCCTTCTTCACTGCCATGAAAGCGTGCTGGAACTCGGCGTCATCAGCAAAGTCAGCCAATGACGACAGCTGTTCCAGTTTAGCCGGCCAGTCTGTGCCGATTTTTTCATCTATCAGTGCGCTCAGTGCCGGGTTACAGAATTTCAGCCAGCGACGCGGGGTCACACCATTAGTAACATTCTGCAATTTACCCGGATACAGTGCGTCGAACTCAGGGAAAAGATCACGTTTAACCAGCTCCGAGTGCAGCGCTGCCACCCCGTTCACTGCATAACCGCCAATCACACACAGGTTTGCCATGCGCACCATTCGCTGGTTGCCTTCCTGAATGACAGACAGTTTGCGCTTCACCTCATCATTGCCCGGCCATTTTGCCTCGACCAGATCCATGAATCTGTGGTTGATCTCAAAGATGATTTCTAAGTGACGCGGTAACAGATTGGCGATCAGTGATTCGCTCCAGGTCTCCAGAGCTTCCGGCAGCAAGGTATGGTTGGTATAGGCAAAGACTGAATTACAGACAGACCAGGCATCGTCCCAGCTCATGAAATGCTCATCGAGCAGAATGCGCATCAGTTCGGGAATCGCGATTGTCGGGTGGGTGTCATTCAGCTGAATGGTTTCCAGCTTGGCCAGATCTTCAATCGCATGGCCTGCGGCCAGATGACGACGCAGAATATCGGCCACCGAGCAGGCGCAGTGGAAATACTGCTGCATCAGACGCAAGGTTTTACCCTGCTCATGATTGTCATTCGGGTACAGCACTTTCGTGACACTACCGGCCTGAATCGCCGCCTGCTGCGCCGCGATGTAATCGCCGTCGTTAAACAGCGCCAGATCAAACGGTGCCGGCGCACGGCATTCCCATAAACGCAGAGGATACACACTGTTATTCTGATAACCGATAATCGGCAGATCCCAGGCGTTCCCGTCGACTTGCATGCCAGGCACCCAGCGGCGACGTTCAGCGCCAGCGTCATCGGTGTACACCTCGACATGACCATACAAGCCAACTTTCTGGTTCAGCTCCGGACGCAAAACTTCCCAGGGATAGCCTTCCTGACCTCGCCATGCATCCGGGGCTTCCATCTGGCGGCCATGATCAAAGGATTGCCTGAACAACCCGTACTCATAGTGCAAACCATAACCCACAGCCGGAAACTCCTGCGCGGCCAGTGAGTCCATAAAACATGCCGCCAACCGGCCCAGTCCGCCATTACCAAGCGCAGGATCGCGCTCTTCTTCCAGCAAATCTGTCAGGTTCTGACCAAGCGCAGCCATGGCGCCGGAAACCTGCTCATACAAGCCCAGGCTGATCAGATTGTTACCGGTCAGACGACCAATCAAAAATTCCAGTGAGAGGTAATTCACGCTACGGCAGGATTGGTCAGATAACTGCTGCTCGGTTTCAATGAGGTTGCCTGTGCTTATGTCTGCCAGTGCACGGCTCATGGCCAGATACCAATGGCGTGACGTCGCTGTCGCTGGTGTCTGCGCATAGGTAACCAGAAGATGTTGCTCAACCGAAGCCTGAAAAGCCGCCTTATCAAAGGTAGGCACCTTGGTTTGCGTTTGCATCATTCGTTTCTCGCTGTCGGGTTGTAATTGTAGAAAAGGAAAAACTGTTGAGGCTAATGCTGCCTGCGCGGTACTTGAAAAACATCATCCCATGCTGTGGAGGCAGAGGGAGGAGCACGAGGGCGTAGTGATCAGTTCGCGAGAATAGTGTGACAAGCCGCTGACTTTTCGGGTGCTTCACCGCTGCGGTTCCGATGTTTATCACAAATATCGCTGGCAATGCGCTTGTACAGGGAAGTAATAAAAATAACTGTACAGGTTATGGAAATGTGACCGACCCCTTATTTATGGGGATGAGAGGTATAACAACTGATGATTTAGTGAGTAACTCGGGTAATGATAAATACGCCTGCACAATCATTCATCACAATAAAGATTAATCAGAATTATGTGGATACCTTCAAAGCTTACCCGTCCCGGACGGTTACACAATGCGATTATGCGTCCCAGACTGCTGGACCTGTTGCACCAGGCCCCCTCATACCGCCTGGTGCTTTTCCGTTCGCCGGCGGGCTATGGCAAAACCACCATGGCTTCTCAATGGCTGAATGAACATCCGCATACTGGCTGGATTAACCTTGATGACAGTGATAATGACACCTTCCGCTTTGCGAATTACCTGTTACAGGCCCTCAATAAAGCCACAAAAGACGCCTGTCTGAAAACCAGGGCGATGGCCGAGCGCCGGCAATTCGCCTGTCTGAATACCCTGTTCAGTGAATTATTTGCCGAACTGCAGGATTATCCGCACCAGACCTATCTGGTTCTGGATGACTATCATGTCATCAATAACGAAGACATACATGACGGTATGCGTTTCTTCCTGAAAAACATGCCGGATGAACTGACTCTGGTCGTCACTAGCCGCAGCCTGCCGCCATTGGGGACAGCAAACCTGAGGGTCAGAGATCTGCTGATCGAAGTCGATCATGAATGGCTGGCCTTTGATGAAGAAGAAACCACGCGATTTTTCAGCAAACGTGTTGCCAATGAGATCGAAACCAGTGCACTCAGCAGTCTTCGTGCTCAGGTGGAAGGCTGGCCCTCTGCCTTGCAGCTGATTGCCCTGCATGCGCAGCAAAAGCCGAACCATCTGATTGAATCGGCGCTGTCTCTGGCCAACTTTAATCGCAGCCACCTTTGGGACTATCTGGCTGAAGAGGTCTTTGATTTACTCGATGAAGACACGAGATCCTTCCTGCTGCAATGCTCTGTGCTGGATATGTTTAACGCTGAACTGGTGATTGATTTAACCGGGCGCAGCGATGCACTGGTGAAGCTGGAGTACCTGAACCGCTACGGACTCTTTATCACCCCGCTGGAAGGGGCAGATAACTGGTACAGATTCCATCACCTCTTTGCTGAATTTCTGCGCCACAAACGTCACTCGCATATTCCTGAACAGCGGAAGGATTTGCATAACAAAGCGGCGAAAGCCTGGCTGAATCAAAGCAGCCCGCAGCAAGCGCTTTACCATGTGCGAAAAAGCAACAATCAGCCGATGATGGTCTCTATTCTCAGCGATCATGGCTGGAGTATGTTTCACCACGGAGAACTCAAACTGCTGGAAGAATGCATAGCAACGTTAGATCGCAGCATGCTCTTTAGCAGCCCGCGCCTTATCCTGCTCAGACTCTGGCTGGTTCAAAGCCAGCACAGGTATAACGAAGTGGGCGATCTGATTGCGGAATCTGAAGCTGAAATGCAAAGTAATAACATCAGTTTCAATGATGCCCTTCAGGGCGAATTCAATGCGCTACGTGCGCAGGTTGCGATTAATCAAAGCAAACCTGAGGAAGCCTTATTGCTCTCTGAGCAGGCTCTGGGACAATTGCCGGCCAACACCTATCGCAGCCGCATCGTCGCCACCTCTGTGGTGGGTGAAGTCCATCACTGCCTCGGCAATCTGAGCCGTGCGCTTCCTATGATGCAGCAGACTGAAAAAATGGCTCGCCAATACCATGTGTATCATCAGGCACTCTGGGCCTTGTTGCAGCAAAGTGAAATACTGCTGGCGCAGGGCTCAGTACAGCCCGCCTTTGAGCTGCTGGAGCAAGGATTCAAGTTAGTCCGGGAGCAGCAATTACAGCAAGTCCCCATGCATGAATTTCTGCTGCGTCTGAAGTCGCAGATACTCTGGTGCTGGAACCGGCTTGATGAAGCAGAAGAAGCAGCACTGAAAAGCCTGGATGTGCTGGCCCCCTATGATGACACTAAATCCCTGCAGGCTTACTCAATGCTAGCCAGAATTGCTATCACCCGGGGTGAACAGGACAAAGCCGCCCGTTATCTGCAACGCTGTAATGACCTCATGGAAACCGCGGATTTCCACATAGACTGGCGCGCTAATACTGATGTCGCCAATCTGCTTTACTGGCAGCAAACCAAAGAGCTGGAGAGTGTCCGCCACTGGTTATCACAGGCAGAACAGCCGGAAGGCGCCTGCAACCATTTCCAGCAGCAACAATGGCGAAATCTGGCCATGGCGCACCTGATGCTGGGGCAGATTGACGAGGCCCAGCATATTCTCAGCATGCTGCTGGACAGTTGCGATAAGCATCATTTGATAACCGACAGAAACCGTAACCTGATCCTTCAGGCCGTGATCAGGAAAAAAGCCGGTGATCGCAACGCCGCGTTAACCCACCTTGCCGAAGCACTACGGCTGACCAACAGCACAGGCATGGTCGGCAACTTCCTGATTGCAGCCGAAGACATTCAGGACTTACTGCAAGAACTGATTGATGAAAAACTATTAAACGAGTTGTCGCAACACAGGGCACGTCAGTTACTGCGTGAAATGAACAGTAAAGAGCGCCATCGGCTGGTCCATTTTGATGAAGCCTTTGTGGAAAAGTTGCTCAATTTACCTGACTTGCCCGAGCTGATTAGAACCAGTCCGCTGACACAAAGGGAATGGCAGGTGCTGGGATTAATTTATACCGGTTACAGCAACGAGCAGATTGCTTCTGAACTGGACGTGGCCGCTACGACGATAAAAACGCACATTCGTAATCTGTATCAGAAGCTCAACATCGCTAACCGCAGCGAAGCCATTGAAACCGCTCAGGAACTGCTTAGCCTGATGGGTTACCAGGCATCTTGATACTCAGGTATTAAACAGGGGGAGGCTCTCCTCCCCCACAACTCATCCCCGGCTCTTTTTGCAGACAATCAGCGTTCAAGCAGATCTGCTGTCGTGACCGCCTTAATCTTGGTTGGAAAACTATCGGCTGCCGGCAGCACAAAGGTATGATGCTGCCGGATCAACTCGCCGGAAGCATACGGCTTGTCATGGGTTGTATGCGCATCAGACACTAATTCAATCTCATAACCCAGCACTGCCGCACGCCGCGTGGTGGTATCCACACAAAAATCCGTCGCGTAACCGCAGACGACAAGTTGTTCGATTTCAAGGCGATCCAAGGTGGTTTTCAGTACCGTATCATGGAAGGCGTCCGGCGTCGTTTTACGCACAAAAACATCGCCTTGTGCGGTGATCAGATCGGTATGCAACTGCCAGCCTTCGCTCTGATAGGCTATCTCAGTATCAGGCTCTTCATGCTGAACAACAATCACAGGCAAGGCTTTCTCTCTGGCCCATGTGGTGAGCTGATTAATCCGTGCAACCACGGCATCAGCTTCAAATGGCTGAGGCTCAGGTTCAAAGCAGATACGCTGTACGTCGATAACCAGAACGGCTGTTTTCATCGTGTGTCCTTACATTATTGTGTGGTGGAGAGAATGTCAGTGATAGTCAGTCAACAAATGCACAATATGCAGTTAAACCCATAAATTAACAATCCTGATGTCGCTATTAACCTCCGGCTAGTTCAACTTTTTCGAACGATCTATTCACTTCGGCACTCTGGTACTGCGCCATGGTCAAAGTAAGATGAAGGCACGGGAAAGGCATTCGCTGCAAGAAGGGGAGTCAGTATGTTTCACGCTCACGTGTATTTTGATTTACCACAATTGGATTTAGCTGAGCAGGTGCGCCAGCGCATCATTACAGAAAGAAAAGCCGATATTCTGGCGATTTACCCGCTGGTGCCACGCTTGGTAGGCCCACACGACAAACCGATGTTTGAAATGCATTTTGCCGATAACCAGACAGGCTTTATTGATTGGCTGGATCAGCACAGAGAAGGTCTGTCTGTACTGATCCACCCGGTATCAGAAAATGAGCTCAATGATCACACAATTCATGCTCGCTGGCTGGGTAAACAATTACCCGTGCACACAGAGATTTTTACAGCTCAACGGCAATCTTTTCCGCCAGAGACATAGCCAGGTTATTGTCGTAGTACGCCGCTTCATTAATGAAATGCGGGTAAGCTTCATAATCGCCGTCCCAGCAAATCTCACTGCCGTCAAACAGGGTAAAGATAGGATCGCCGCCATGCAGAGGTCTGAAATCGTTATCCTGTACATTTTTATGCACCATGCCGATTCGCTCGCCTTGCGCGTTTTCTGGCAGTTTTAAGGTTTCTGTGTAACGGAATGCTTCATAGGTCGGGGGCAGTTCCGGCAATTGGCCTTTGTTATACAGATCGACATAATCCAGGATATGACCTGTCATTGTCTCCATCCAATCCAGCACATCCTGGCGAATGACAGATTGCGGCTGAGGGCCAATCTCAACAATCACACCCTGCTCTGCAATAGAGCAGACAAACTTATGCTCAGCCAGTGGAATTTGATCTTCAAAGACCACTACAGCTTCAGGCATCTGCGCTTTAACATACGCGCCCATTCGAATATTGAAATCATCCGATTGCAGCACTATTAACGTAGGCCCCATGTTGCTGGTTGTATTGTGTAAATCAATGATGAAATCTGTTTTGGCATCCCCTTTTGGCCCCAAAACCGCATTCATGACCTTTGCCCTGCTTTGCTCGTAGTTCGCCAGCTCAGGGTTGGCCAGATCTTCTACCGCAAACTGACGGTTCAGATCGCTGTCAAGGTAGCGTTTATTCTCTTCATGCGCTTTGGGATTAGCAAACAGAGTCTGCGTAGTGAAGCTCTCTCGGGTAATGCGACTGGCATCTTGTTGCCATTTGCGCAGCAAATAAATACCGCTGAATTCATTACCGTGAGTACCGCCCACAACGGCTACAGAATTAATGCTTTTCATCCTTATCATCACCACTTGGATTATCAGAAAACTTGAAGAGAATCTCAGTATGCCAGCCTTCTTTGCGGCAAACAAACGAATAAACAGGCGCATTCAAGGCAAATTTATTCAAACGCTTAATGCGTTACCTTGCCTCTCATTGATTTGACCTGCCCACGCTGGGTTTTCTTATCTACCCGCCGCCGCTGAGAGGATTTGGTCGGCTTTGTGGGCTGGCGTTTTTTCTCTTGCCTGGTTGCTGACTGAATCAAGGCCTGCAGCCTCTGCAGCGCATCTTCTTTATTCTGCTCCTGAGTTCTGAACTGCTGAGCCTTGATGATAATCACACCCTCTTTGGTTATCCGCTGATCAGAGAGCTGCAACAGCTTTTCTTTATAAAAATCAGGCAAAGTGGAGCGCTTAATATCAAAACGCAAGTGTATGGCACTAGAGACTTTATTGACATTCTGCCCTCCCGCTCCCTGAGCGCGAATGGCGGTAATTTCTATTTCCCAGTCTGCTATTTGTACTGTGTTCGATATCTGCAACATAACCACTTAATCGTTTGGACTTCCCTACTGGTATTATCTGGGCCTGAAGCATGAAATGCCAGTGAAAAGCCAAATTACCCAGGCTGATAACACCTTCAATATGTGATCTGCTCTGCATCTCGCCTGCGGGGGGATTCATCGTATCCTTGAGTGAGCGTATCCTGTCGTCATCAACAATCATTATGTTTTACAACAGTCAGTTATGAATATTTTACTGGGGTATATCGCAGAATCTGGCCAGTTTTTACGCCCTTGGATCAGCGACATCGCAACGGCCATGATGGCATGCCTGCTCGTGGTATTTGGCTCAGATATCAATATGATACTGCGGCGTTATCTGTCGGGGACGAACTTTATCCTGCGCACCTGTGCCTTCATTTTTGTGAATGCATTCGGCTATGGCTTTATGATCATTGCTGCCGCACCCTGGTTAGCCAGGCAGTTGAGCGGGATGAGTAATGTATGGCTGTTTACCGTAATAGTGGGGACTTTCATCTTTCTTGGCAGCTGGGCGCAAAGGAATAACCAGGTGTAAATTAACCGCCTTGCGGCGGTTAATTTATTAAGTGGACCGATTAGAAATTCACTGTCAAACCATCGGTGCCAAGTATTTGATCCAGTAGTGTGATATCAACAATCAGGGTATCACCGGCTTGCTCCGGATTATCTTCATTACCGTTACAAACGAGATTCAGGTCATAAGTATCTAATGGCAAGTAACCAATCTCATACTGACCAGTGACAGGATCAACAGCTGCTGATGACACAGGTTCATTGTCAGAACCTAAGTCACCAAACTGACCGCCATTGGCTATTGAATACACATAGACAAATGCATCAGACAAGTCGCCACTACACAACGATGCGCTTACCGTGCCGTCAATGGCAGCGACTGCTGTATTATCAACCACACGGACACCACGAGGTTTCAGCTGGTAGCCGTTGGCATTAAGTACCATACTTTTGCGCAAGTCAAATTCAATGGTATAAGCCTGGGTTGAATCAGCCTCGACAGTAAATCCATCAAGTTTCAGTTCACCGCTCGGGACGCGAATACTTTCCACAGCATCACTTTCAGTAACAACATGCGAATAAGGTGTGCCGTCAGTATATGTGCCCTTTTCTAATACAGAGAGGCGCATCTGAGTATATTGACCGGCAAGTAATACTTCATCGCTCAGCACCTGAAGGGCATTTGCACCTTGGTAATCAAGCAGGTCAATCACCATGAACTCAGGATTCCCGTTCGCATCTTCAGGAATAGAAAGTCCATCTGGCACGCACGATGCCGAGCTTTGAGCAGCGGCAAAAGACGTTGTTCCCCAAGACGCTTCACTGCCCCCTGTGTGATGAACCGTGATATTGTCAAATGCCACACAGACTTGCTTTAAACCATCAACCGGGGCGTCAGACATAGCCAGGGAAAGTTTTCCCGTCGACTGGTCATCTGAATCTGAGCCACAACCTGCCAATAGCATACTTACCGTAGCGGCTATCATTAATTTTTTCATTTGACTGCTCCACTCGCTTTTTGAGCAAGCTTAACGAGTTATTGCAGTCAAAGCATTATCCGCAACGAAAGTTAACAACAAGATGACAATGGCGAGCAGGGAAATACTCTCAGAGCATGCTGTGATGAAAAACAAGCTTCTTATTTGTTACGGGATTAATCCATCCGTATGCAGCCATGCTGCACAGAACGAGGATTCTCAAGGCGATGAAGACAGGAACCTACTGACTGCAGATCCTGATATTGATACTTAACAACCATCGCGGCTGCCAGCAGCAAACCAATCAGCGAGAGACGAGTCAGCCATAGCCATTGCTTATGTAATGCCATTGCAAGTGTGAACAAACACCCTACAACGATAAGCAGCAAACTTGGTGCAATATAACCCAAAAGCACTCACTCACCTCAAAAATATGCCAATGACCGGAATAATACGGTGTTATACGGAATATTTAAAGATGATTTATACACATTTACATTCACTCAGAGTGGCATAATTATTAGGACAAATGACCATAAATGCATCTTTGGACTGAGATCTCACTTGAAAGACTTAAAAACAAAAAAGCCTCGATTTCTCAAGGCTTCTGTGAACAAAGCAACGGCAGAAACCTGAGAATTAAATGACAAGGCCACCATCAATTTTCAGTGTCTGCCCAGTGATAAACGTGGAATTATCACTGGCTAAAAACAACGCACCGTTTGCAATATCTTCTGGCTTACCCATACGCTGCAATGGTGTTTTCGATTTCATATACTCCAGGATTTTTTCAGGCAGGTTAACGGTCAGCGGCGTTTCCACAAAGCCAGGAGCGATACAGTTAGCTCGCACCTGAGCACCTTTTCGTGAAAATTCTTTAGCCCAGCCCTTAGTCATCGCTATCACTCCGCCTTTAGTGGCGGCATAATTGCTTTGTCCAATATTACCATCGGTACCTACCACAGATGACATAGTAATGATTGATCCTGCGCCGGACGCCATCATCACAGGTGCCACTGCCTGCGTCATATTGAACACCCCTTTCAGGTTCACGTCCAATACCATATCCCACTCATTTTCCGTCATTTTATCAATCAGATTATCTCTGGTGATCCCCGCATTATTTACCAGCACATCTACACGACCATAATCTTTTACAATGTTGTCAACAAAGCGACTAACCGACTCCCGGTCACAGACATTCAACTCAATGGCTTTTACATTTTTGTAAGTTTTCTCCAGTTCAGCCATTGCTGCTGCATTCATATCACAGGCATAGACAACTTCAGCCTGCTGGTTAGCAAAGGTCTCGACAATACAACGGCCTATGCCTTGTGCGCCTCCCGTAACGATGCAAACTTTATTGTTCAACATACTTAATTCCCTCTTAGTTCAAAAAACTGAAGCGAAAATCGAATCCAGTGCGGGCACACTGCTTCACCGCTCACTTCCATCATGTTGATTTTAGATGAAACAAATCAAAAGATTACCCTCAATGCTGCAATTCACCTTTGCGACCACTCTAATGAATCTATTAATCAAATCGCCCTGCTGAATACCTGGGCGATAATCACAACCTTATCAAGACAGTTTGTTACCAATATGACATTAAATTACACACGCCGCATTTCTCCCTTGAGTCACCTGTACTATTCCATATAAAACAGAGGATTAGTCGTTATCATTCCCTCGTCATGAACTCTTCACTGGTAATGAAGACGGCATTTGCTATAAATGTATCAGGGAAGTGCGCAAGGATCAGATGCAGACATGCTTGATAAAGTAGTTTTTTTTCTACACGTAGTGCGAAATGGCTCGTTAAGTGAAGCTGCAAAGCAATACGGGATTTCTGCGTCTGCCGGCAGCCGCTGGCTCAATGAGCTGGAAGAAAGCATGGGGGTCTGCCTGTTAAAAAGGACGACACGGAAAATATCACCGACCCAGGCAGGACAGCGTTTGTATGACAGGTTTAACCTGATAAACGGTGAGATTAATGATGTATTCAATGAAGTTCAGAATCTGAGTAATGAAGATAAAGGCCAGATACGCATAGCCAGCACGCCTTTGTTTGCTAAGCATTACCTCAGCCAGATTATTGGTGAATATGTCCAGCTCCATCCGTCTATCAATTTTGTTGTTCTTGAAACAGCATTTGAAGTCGATCATGTTCATGAAGTTGACTTCGCTATCCGTGCAAACGCAACCTACAGAGGTTTTCAGGATAAAGACAGTCTGCTGGTAAAACGATCGCTCATCCGTGAACCACTTATCGCCTGTTGTTCACCCAAATATATCGCACAGTACGGTGAGCCGCGCCTCCCCGAACAGTTAAAGCAGCATTTTTGTCTTTACGCTACGACACTGGTCGGTGGCAATAAATGGATTTTTGAGCAACATGGTGAGTACAATTCCGTAGAAATAGCCCAAACCGTTGAAGCTGACGACAGCGAAATACTGAAGAATATTGCGCTTGCCGGAGGTGGTATCGCTTATCTGCCTTACAGTCTTGTCAGTGAAGAATTAAATAACGGCCGGCTTCAAGCTGTTCTCAAAAATTATGTCAGTAGCCAGTTTGAACTTAATCTTTACTTTAAACCCCGTAAGTATATGCCTGTACGTTGTGTTAATTTTAAAGACTATTTAGTTGAACGCGTTGAGGAAATGGACAGAATAAATAAAAAAGCCCTGGGGTTACCCGACCCCATCAGAATACGAGTAACAGGATAAATCTGTCATATATTTTCTGCCATAGTGTTCCCGGTGAATTTCAGGCATAAAAAAACCGGGGAAACCCCGGTTTTTCTTTCATGGCATTTCAGTCAGCAATTACTCAGCGCTTGGCTTACTGCGTTCCTGACGTGGAGCGTGGTTACGCTCGCCACGGAAGCTGCCACGATGATCGCCACCACGGTTGCGATCAAAACGGCGCTCGCCTTCACGACGGCCACGGTTTCCATCACGTCCACCGCGCGGTGCACCATCACGTGGTGCGCCATCACGGCCGCCACGACGGTGTTCACGAAGAACATTGTCTTCAACAACCACGGCTTTCACGTCATTCTGACGAATACGCAGTTTCTTCAGCTGAGCGATGATTTCCGGGGTCATCTTCTTAGGTAACTGAACATAAGTATGCTCAGGAGCCAGTTTGATAGCACCGATATAGTCTTTGCTCAGACCCAGCTCGTTCGCGATAGCACCAACGATGTCTTTAACCTGAACACCTTGTTCACGGCCAACTTGCAACTGGTAAGTATCCCAATCGGCATTGTTGGACTGACGGCGCTCACGACGCTCGCCTCGTTCACTGCGCTCGCCACGTTCAGGGCGATCACCACGACGATCACGACGTTGTTTCTCACGCTCGATCGCAGCAATCATAGGGTCCGGACCTTTATAGAACAAAGGACGATTACCTTGCTGACGTTTCAGCAGAATGGCTGCCAAAGTGGTCGCATCAACATCCACTGAACCTTGCAGTTTCTCAACCAGCTCTACAAATGCTTCCAGGCTTGCGCTTTCTTTCTGCTCTTCCAGCTCTTTACCCAGACGATCCAAACGCGCCAGAGCTACGTCATCACGCATAGGAAGCTGAATCTCTTCCATACGGGATTTCGTTACACGCTCAATGGTACGCAGCATGCGGATCTGGTTAGTGCGAACCAGAAGAATCGCTTTACCTTTGCGTCCTGCACGGCCAGTACGACCAATACGGTGGATATAAGATTCAACATCGAACGGGATGTCGTAGTTAAATACGTGCGTAATACGTGGTACATCAAGACCACGAGCAACAACGTCAGTGGCTACCAGAATATCGATAACGCCACGTTTGATGTGATCAACTGTACGCTCACGCAGAGACTGAGGAATATCACCGTGAAGTGCAGCCGCTTTAAAGCCACGTGAAGACAGCCAATCAGCCAGTCGCTCAGTATCCTGACGGGTACGGACGAAAACGATTGATGCATCGGTTTCTTCAGTTTCCAGCATACGAATCATAGCTTCGTCTTTCTCTACGCCTTTTACGACCCAGAATTGCTGTTCTACTTTCGCTACGGTACGGTTTTCACCCGCAACATCAATGCGTGCAGGATCGCGCAGGAATCGGTCAACGATTTCCTTCACCATAGGTGGCATAGTTGCAGAGAAAAGTACGCGTTGTGCTGACTCTGGCGCTTGCTCCAGAATCCAGGTAACGTCGTCAACGAAACCCATTTTCAGCATTTCATCGGCTTCATCCAGAATGAAAGTATGGACTTCATCCAGGTGCAGGCGATCACGGCTGATCAGATCTTTCACACGACCAGGGGTACCAACAACAATGTGAGCGCCAGTCTTAAGCACACGCATTTGATCGACGATAGACGCACCGCCGTAGATTTCTAATACTTTCAGACCCTGGATATTTTTACCCAGGTTCTTAATTTCAGCAGCAACCTGAATAGCCAGCTCACGAGTAGGAGCCATAACAATTGCCTGAGGCTTATGTTGCTTCAGGTTAATTTTGTTCAGCAGAGGCAGAGAGAATGCAGCAGTTTTACCTGTACCAGTCTGAGCCTGACCCAGCGCATCGGTGCCGGTTAAAAGAAGTGGAATGGAAGCAGCCTGAATTGGAGTAGGTGCCACGAAGCCCATCGCATCAAGTGCGGATAAAAGAGTGTCGGCCAGTTCTAACTGGCGAAATTCTGTAACAGATTCTTGCATTGGGATCCCAATAGGTAATCGAACGTAAACGGGGCCCCTTTGCCTTTAACACGGTTCAGCAACTGTATCCACAAGCATGGGCCTCGACTAAGGCGCGCATTGTGCGCTATTCAAGTCGAAATTACCAGAAAAAATTGATTGCTGTCACAAATTATAACTTAAGCAATTATTTATTATTCAAACAGCTTGCGATATGTACATTCTGACAAGTTTTCTAGGCATACTGATTCTCATCCCATTGAAAATATTGATTCCTGCCACCTTGTTTCGCGAGATATAACCCCTGATCAGCACCTGCTAACAGCACCTCTTCCTGAATGTTTTCCGTCGGCATTCTGGAATACAGCCCCATACTGATACTGATAACCCCTTGACGCGTACCAGAATGCGGGATCTTTAACTGATTGACGGCATCAAGCATTTCCTCTGCCAGTAGCCGGAGCGTCTCAGCATCCATTTCCGGTACAAGACAGACAAACTCTTCACCGCCATAACGGCTGAATACCGCTTTCTCATACCGGTTCACTATATTGTCTAATGTCACCGCGACCTGCTTAAGACACACATCGCCTCTCTGATGCCCATAGGTATCATTAAAAGACTTAAAATGATCCACATCCAGAATAATAATGCTTAGCGGTAACTGTTTGCGTTTGGCCACCTGCCAATAACGCTTCAACGTCAGATCAAAAAACCGTCTGTTCGCCACGCCGGTCAGGCCATCCTGCATGGACCAGGCTTCCAGCCGCCGGTTAGCGTCTTCTAATGCCTTATTGGTCTGCTGTAATTCCTGGGTGCGTAAATGCACGCGCTGTTCGAGTTCAGCATTCAGCTTGGTTAATGCTTCATGACTTTGCTTAATCACGATTTGCTGGCCCAGCGCCGCGCCAAATAATTTCATGATTTCTTTCTGGTGATCAGTCAGGCTTCGCTGGCTGATCAGGTTATCCGCTGCAATCCAGCCAATACAGTTGTCACTGTTCCACATTGATATCATGGCATTCCAGCCTGTACCGACCTGCTGCGTACCATAATAAAGAGGCGCATTTTCCTTAACCACTACCACGTCTTTGCGACTGAGTGCTTCATGGACCAGCGGATGATCAGGAATATCGTTAACAAAAGTGCGGCGAGACACAACATTGCCCTGAGGATCAGTACCGTACGTCCCCTGCATGGTGTACTGCTGCATATCGGTCAGAAAGATAGCTAACCGATCAATCCCCAGCTTTTGCCGACCCAGCTCTATCGCGGTTCTGTACAGACAATCCAGATCGTTGGATTCTGCAAGTGCCAGCGTGACCTCATGTAACTGCTTTAGTAAAGATAAGTATTCTCTGAGCGAGTAGTTACGAACTTCCAGTTCAGCCTCAACACTGCGCCGGCTGATATTATGTGTCAGTGCTTCTTCACGCAGCATATGTACACTGATATCAGACGCTATCAATAACAGTACTCGCTCGAAGGCTTTCAGGTTGTCATCCAGACGTTCTGGGATTGGCGTTTCTGCGTATAAATAGGCAACGACTTTTTCGTGCATTATGATCGGAAAAATCACCCGGCGCCAATCGCCTGTCTGTTCTGTCCAGATGGCTTTGAACGGCGTTGCAGACTGGGCAGAAACGGCCTTACGGGATTGTTTGGATTCTAAAAGTAAATCTGCTGGTACACCATTGTAGTTCGACAAGGGTAAAGGATGCAGGTAATACTTAAACTCTTCATTACCCATCCAGCTAGCTAGCACTTTCGATTGGCCTTCATGCTCAACTAGCAATGTCAGATAGGTTAAATCCAGCATATGATGCAGCGTTGAAAGCAAACGATGGCACCAACGCTCCATGTTTGCCTGACGGGCAAGCGTATCAACGAGTTTATCCAACTCATCGTTGAGTTTAAACGGCATGCTTTTCCTTACGCGATTATCTGTCTTATCACTTCATCGTGGGTAGAACAGAGAACAAAATACTCCAGATTGAAAATAATAACGACCTCAGATGCACACTTCGAAAATTGAAGGATAACTTTCTGCAACATTTGTGACCAATCATTAATATGAACAATTAATGTCCGTTATTCCGCCAGAGGCGTTTATCCGACTATTGATAGGTATATCATTGTATATTAAGTCGTTCTGACACTTTTCCGACAAATGATTACCCAGATCTGGATAACCAGAATTTCTGCTGAATGAATAGCTTTATCAACAGCACTCACTGCCCTTCTTGACAGTGAAAGCCGGAAAAGTCGGATTACCCTTGGTTTTGAGCCTGTTAATACGTATAGTGTGACGGTTCATAATCCGGGACCAGGCATAATGTTTCAAGATAATCCGCTTTTAGCACAATTGAAAAAACAAATTCAAGAATCGCTTCCTAAGAAGGAAGGCCAAATCAAAGCCACTGACCGCGGTTTTGGTTTTCTGGAAGTCGATGGAAAAGAAAGCATCTTCATTCCACCTAACTATATGAAAAAGGTAATGCACGGCGATCGTGTCATTGCTGTTATTCGTACAGAAAAAGAGCGTGAAGTTGCTGAGCCGCAAGAGTTGGTTGAACAGTTCATGACTCGCTTTATCGGCCGCGTCAAACTGATCAAAGACCGCCTGAATGTTGTTCCGGATCATCCACAGCTGAAAGAAGCTATCAAAGCTCGTACAGTCAAGGGATTAAACCCTGAAACCCTGAAAGAAGGTGACTGGGTTGTCGCTCATCTGACTCGCCATCCTCTTGTTGGCGATAACAAGACTTTCTTCTGTGAAATCAAAGAAAAAATTACCGATAGCGAAGATAAAATTGCCCCATGGTGGGTCACGCTGGCACGCCATGATCTTCCTAATGCTGAACCTGCTCCGCAAGAGAGCTGGAACATGCTTGACGAAGGTCTGACACGTGAAGACCTGACAGAAATACCTTTCATTACTATTGATGGCGAATCAACCAAAGACATGGACGATGCCATTTATACCGTAGCGAAAGAAGATGGCAGCTTCGAAATCACTATAGCGATTGCCGATCCGACGTCTTACATCGAAGTTGGCAATGAAATGGATAAGGAAGCTCGCGAGCGCGGCTTCACAATCTACCTGCCAGGCCGCAACATCCCCATGTTGCCGCGCGAGCTGAGCGATGAGCTTTGTTCTCTGATGGAGAATGAAAAACGCCCTGCCCTATGTTGCCGCGTAACGGTGGATAAAGACGGTGTGATTGGCGACGACATTACTTTCTTTGCCGCATGGATCCGTTCACAAGGCCGTTTAAACTACGATGATGTCTCCGACTACCTGGAAAATGGCAGCTCAGCAAACTGGTCTCCTTCTGCAGTTATCGATGAGCAGGTACGGGCTCTGCAGGCTTTTGCCAATGCCCGTAGCGAATGGCGCAGCAAAAACGCCGTGGTGTTCCCGGATCGTCCGGACTACCGCTTCGAATTGAGCGAAGACAACGATGTGATCGCAATACATACCGATCCTCGTCGCACTGCGAACCGAATGATCGAAGAAGCCATGATCACCGCGAATATCTGTGCCGGACGTATGCTTCAGGAAAAATTCGGCAAAGGTGTTTACAACACTCATGCTGGCTTCAATCCTGAAAAACTCGATACCGCCATGGACTTCCTGACCAATGCAGAAGCGCCATTCGACAAAGAGCAGTTGCTGACGCTGGAAGGCTTTAGCGCCCTTCGCCGTTGGCTGAACACGCTTGATACCACTTATCTGGATAACCGACTGCGCAAATTCCAGGCCTACAGTGAAGTAGGCAACACGCCTGCTCCGCATTTCGCAATGGGCCTGGATGTCTACGCAACCTGGACTTCTCCGATTCGTAAATACGGCGATATGATCAATCACCGGATGCTGAAAGCGGTCATTTCCGGCAATGAGCCGACTCAAACGCCAGATGACAATATTGGTGAGGAAATTGCCACCCATCGCCGTAATCACCGTATGGCAGAACGTGATGTAGCTGACTGGCTATATGTTCGCCTGCTAAAAGACGCGGTTCAGGAAGGTACAGTCTTTACCGCTGAAGTGTTCGATATCAATCGCGCCGGCATGCGTGTTCGCTTGCTTGAAAACGGTGCTTCGGCCTTTATTCCTGCGCCACTGATTCTGGACAATAAGCAACGCATCGAATGTAACGGTGATCTGGGCATCATTAATATCGATAAAGTGCGCGAGTTCCAGCTTGGTGATCACTTCGACATTGTCCTGACAGAAGTACGTGAAACCACACGTCAATTGGTTGCCAAACCTGTTAAGCAATTCCCTGAGATTAACGCTCAGGAACCCGAAGAAAATCAGGCCGAAACCGAAAAAGCGTGATAATCCCAAGAACCAGGTTGGAACTCTCCAACCTGGTTTCACTCTCCAATCTGAATAGTCATACACACACTCTGGTATTCCATGTCGTATCTCCATAACGTTGAACAATGGCTTGATAATGTCGTCATTGGTTTGAATCTGTGCCCGTTTGCAGCAAAACCGCGCAGAAAGGGACAAATTCGTATTGCAATTTATGAGACGGATTCTCTCGAAACACTGATGGAAAGTATCTATCAGGAGTTAATACGTTTGGATGAGACACCAGTGTGTGATCTTGATACAAGCCTTATCGTTTGCCCTAACGTTTTACAGGATTTTGACGAGTACAATCAGTTTCTTGATATGGTGGATGCCTTAATCAGACAGTGCGACCGGGATGGTATCTATCAGGTTGCCAGTTTTCACCCCGATTATTATTTTTACGGGACTAGACCAGAAGATGCTGAAAACCTGACAAACCGGGCTCCGTACCCCATCTTTCACCTCATTCGTGAAGATAGTATGGAAAAAGTGCTGGCTCACTATCCTGATCCTGAAGGAATACCTGAGCGCAATATTGAAAAAATGAATGCATTGTCCGAGAAAGACATTCGCCGTCTTTTCCCGTTTTTATTTAGCAAAGCCTAAATGATAACCATGCAGGGCTTATTAATTTCATACCTCTGACCTATGAATCAAAAGAACTCATTGACCAACCTTATCGAGTGTAAACATTCAAATGTGTTGGGATTAAGCATTAAGTTAGCTATGATATCTCCTTGATAGGGAATATTGTAATGCATACACTCTCATTTTCAGTATTTAGAAACGCCAAAATGCGTTTCGCTCTGCCTTTGGCCCTTGTGGCAGGCACTTTTGCGGCTCATAGCGACATCGTTGCTATCATGTCGCAACACGTTGATGTTTTGCTACTGCTTCCCTACATACTGCTGAGTCTGGTAATGATGTTGTGTCAGCCATTCAACCAAAGTAAAACTGGAATCAGCGCAATGCTGATGCTACTTGCCTACTATCTGATTCAGCAAAACCTGCAGGCGCCACTTTCTCAGTCGCAAACCGGGGTAACCTATATTTTACTGGCAGTACTGCTGCCACTTAACCTGTTCCAACTTCACTTTATTCCTGAAAGGCGGCTTTTCTCGCGCTTTGGTTTGATCTACCTCAGCGTGCTGGGCCTGCAGCTTTGCTGGGGCTGGTTACTGATCAATCATGTAAACCCTGAACATTATAACGCCACCTGGCAGATGTATTTTTATACCATCGGTGAGTATTCACCGTTACCTCTGCTCTTAATAATCATGATTGTTGCCCTGGCTTGTGCCAGCGCTTCTATTATTCTGAAAAGAAATCAAGGCTATGATCAGGCCACCTTCATCTGTCTGCTGTTTACCGGGCTAACGCTATTTCAGTTCCAGCAGCCCTATATTTCCAGTGTTGCCTTTACAGCCGCTTCCAGTTTGCTTTTACTGAATCTGATTTCCTGTTCGCATGAATTGGCTTTCATTGATCCGCTGACGGGCATACCCGGACGCCGGGCAATGGAAACTGAGTTAAAGCACCTTGGCCGCACATACACACTGGCAATGCTGGATGTCGATCACTTCAAGAAATTCAATGATAAATTCGGCCATAAGACGGGCGATGATGTACTGCGTTTAGTTGCCCAGCTACTCCTTAATATCAATATCAAAGCGGATGTGTACCGTTATGGTGGCGAAGAGTTCACCATCTTAATTAAGGGAAAAACCAAAAATCAGTGTCTTGATGCGCTTGAAGAATTACGCGAAGCCATAGCCAGCTACCCTATGCACATCAGAGATTTCGAAAAGCGACCTTCTGATGATGAAGACGGTAAGCGAAAACGCGGAAAGAGCAAGCAATCCGAAGTGGTACAAATTACCGTCAGTATTGGTGTTGCAGACAGCCTGGAAGACTCCAGAACCGCTAACGTTTTAAAAGTGGCAGACAAAGCACTGTATAAAGCTAAGCAAAACGGCCGAAATCAGGTTGTGTAACACACCTGTCGCTCGCAATCTGTTTAAAAGCGTAACAGCCTTATCGTATTGATAAGGCTGTTACATTTCTTTCTGTCCAGTGGCTATTTATAACCGCCGACAACCATAGGCAATACCTGCTTTAATTTGACTTGATTTCTGTGCACCGCTTCTGCAGGCAGCGGCAGAAAACCATGCTTTTCAATTATTGACTGGTTTTCCTGGTCAAGCGTTAAGTCAACCAGCACCTGCTGCTCACTTGTCAGCCCTTGCTGCTTGGGTGGGATGTTCAACGACAGAAAATAGACATTTGCCAATGGATAACGCCCCGACAGCACGGTTTCCGGATCTATGGTGAAGGCTTTGCCTCTGTCATCCAAAATTGCAATCCGTTTCAGCTCATCAGGCAGCTCGGGTAATACCGAGTAACCAATCGCATTGATATCACTGCGAATCTTATCATTCATTTCATCATGGCTGCGGAGAAACTGTGTAGCCAGATATTGCTCACTGCCGCAGTCCACCAGCTTAGAAAAGTTTAAATGCGTGTCCAGTTCACCCGAGACAGCATAAGGAACAGCCTCAGAAAAGTCGTCATTCTGATGATCTGGCAGCTGACGCCAGTCCAGCTTCTGAGGTGTATCCTGGCAACCAAAAATCTGTTTCAGCTGTCCCATCGACATGGCTCTTACGGGGTTATCTTTATTAACAAGAATAGAAACCGCATCGTAGGTAAAAAATATCTGTACTGGACGATAACCGAATGTGTTCTCAAACAAGGCTATTTCGCTATCCAGCCATTTGCGGGAGCTGATACCCAGACGGGCTTCATCGGCGATCATGGCTGCCTGAATATCGCCTTTCTCAATCAGTTGAACGGGAGTATTTTGCGCATTGGCCAGTTCTTTGACCATTTCATTCAGCTCTTTTTCAACGGCTACCGCAGCTTGCACTGAACCGGTGGCCAGCATGATCCCCGCTGCAATCAGGGTGTGTGTCATCAATCGCATGGTGTGATTTATCCTGTCACTGAGTTTGCTCGGAACTGAAAATTGTCCAAGCCGGCTTCACTGCCATTTCCTGCTTAGTAACAACAGCAATAGTGCGGCGTTTACGTACTTTTAAAAACTGGGTCAGCGACGTTATCTGCGTATATCGCTGCTCAGAAATACGTTCCGGGGCAATACCGTTCAGCACCAGTGCATCTTTGATGACACCTGTACGCCTTTGTGCCAACGCATCATTATATTCATCGGTACCTTCCGGGCTGGTATCCCCCACTAAAATCACTTTGGCTTCGTGATTGTCATTCATGATAGTCAAAAGCTCATCAAATGAGTCTGACTGATCCAACCGAATATGGTCATCATCAAAGTTAAAATACACAGATAAAACATCTAATTTTTCAAACACCTGCCAGGAAGCACAGCCATGCTCATCAACCTGGGCGCCCCGGAGAGTGTCTAAACAGATATCTCTTTGATTGATCACACCATCCTGATCGGCATCACGCAGGTCATCAATCTGATGACGTGTTGTTGCCGTATCCGGCATGTCAGCACAGGCAGACAGTATTAATAAAGACAGGGTGATCAATCCAATCTGACTATGTCTCATCCTTGTTTCTCCTTCTCTGTCTGCCATTCTTCAGGATGCTCTACACGCAATGCATAAGTCAGAATCCCCATAGCATTGAACATTCGGTAAGCAGCCAGGGTGTGATCGTATGACGCATTCACGTAGTTCTTTCTGGCAAGAAAGACTTCCACTTTTGCATCAAGTACATCAAGCAGGCTGCGACGTCCGACGTTGAACTGCTGCACATAGCCATCCTCTGCTGCTTTGGCCGCATCGACGTTCTGTTGCAACAATTGCTTCTGAGTCTCCAGCATGTTGTAGGCATTCCATGCCAGTGTTGTACCTTCCCGCACCTGGCGTTCAGCTCTTAAGCGGATTGATCTGGCTTGCTCTGCCCGCCATGCTGCCGACTCGATGCGGGTATTGGTACTTCCCCCGTTAAACAAGTCATAATCTAAAGTGAGCATGACACGAGCATCTTCCTCCGGCCCTTCTACGCCCCCGATATTTTCATTTTTATTACCATAAGCCTCCAGTTTCAGCTCAGGGTAATAACCCCCTTTTTCGCGCCTGACTTCTTCGCGGGCCGCTTTGATATCAAGAATGGCAGCCTGTATTTCCGGGTGATTTTCAACAGCCTGGTTAATCGCTATGTCCAGATCGGGAGGCAATAAGCTGTAATCAAATACAGGCGTGACTAACTCTTTAGTTGGCAGCCCGACCAATCGCATAAACTGCGCTTCCTGATCGTACAGATTGTTTTGGGCAGAAATCTGCGTGGATTTTGCCGTTGCCACACGGGCTGCGATTTGAGCCAGATCCGAGTTACTGCTCAGCCCTTTGTTTTTCCTGTCAAGAATATTGTTATAAATGGTTTCATGGTCGATAACATTCCGTTTGCTTAACTCAAGAATTTGTTGCGACTTCAGATATTCGAGATAGACCCGCACGACATCCAGTGCAACATTTTCGGCGTCGGCAATCAGTGTTAATCGCTCAGATTCAGCCTCATAACCCAGCCGGTCAATATTGGCGGACGTTTTCAAGCCATCGAAAATCAGCTGTGACACTTTCACGCCCACTTCAGTACGTGTCAGCCCCCTGTCATCCGGCGCAATTTTATTCCCGCTGCTGTAGCGGGTTTCTTCATAACCGGCCGCGGCGTAAAGGTTAACCTGGGGTAAATAAAAGCCTTGGGCTTCATCCTGATCTCTGACGACAGACTGGAATCTGGCATATTGCCCCAGTACGTCCGGGCTGTAATCAATTGCTGCAGCGACCGACTCTTCAAGAGAAAGCGCATAAGCTGAGGATATTCCCATCGGAGTCAAACCAAGCATACAACTCATCAAAAGTAGTTTGGATCGCATTACCTATCCTGTCCTTGTTGTTATTAGGGTTCACGCAGAGCAACTTCTTTCGCTCTTAACAAAGGTTTGAGCCAGTAACTCAAAACAGTTTTCTGTCCGGTCAGTATGTCCACAACGGTCTGCATGCCGGGAATGATGGTGAAGGGCTGAACTTCTTCGTTCGCATCAAGCTGAATATGCGCCCGGTAATAAGCATCCCCTTCTTCCGTTTGCAATGCATCCGCACTGACATAGATCACTTTTCCTTTCTTGCCGCCATAGATAACAAAGTCATACGCGGAGAACTTTACCGTTGCTTCGAGACCCACATGAACAAAAGCGATATCCTGAGGCGAAATTTTGGTCTCGACAATCAAACTACTGTTATAAGGCACCAATTCCATAATGGGTTCACCCGGACGAACAACGCCGCCAATCGAGCGGATAAGCACATCTTTTACTGTGCCCTCCACTGGGGATAAAATTTGTGTCCTTTTCAGTTGATCGGCCAACGCCTGCTGGCTTTCATTCAACTGGGCCAGTTTGGCTGCAACTTCGTTTAACTGGCCTTGTGCCTTGGAGCGAAAATCAAATGCAATGCCCCGAAAATCGACAATCGCTTCGGAATAGGTTGCTTTCTGTTTTTGTGCCAAAGTGTTGGCACTGGCCAAATCCCCGATCAGTTTCACATAGTCGCGTCGCAATTTAAGCAGTTCGACTTCAGCCACAGCACCGCTTGCTACGACATCTCTAAGCATTGAGATCTCTTTTTCGACGATTTCCAAACTGCGTTTGAGTGTCTCAATGGTATTTTGCGTGTCCTGGTAGGCCTGATCCTGTTGATCGATGCGCAACTTGGCTTGTTCCAATTCGGAGGCAAGCTGCTCTAACCGCTCAGCATAATTGGCTCTGGCATTCAGCTCCGCAGGTATCGCCGGGTCAACCGCCAGTGGCTGCATGTCAATCGTAACCTGGTGGTGCCAGTCTGCCGCCCTGGCATTGACCTTTACACTGTGCAGCTCGGCCTTCAGCCGTTTCTCCTGCGCCAGCAAGCTCTGTACCTGCTGGCCAGCCTCCTGATAGGCCGCGCGAAAGCGGGTATCGTCCAGTATCATTAAAGACTGCCCTTTGCTCACCCGGTCGCCCTGATTCACTAACACCTGCCTGATAATTCCGCCTTCGAGGCTTTGTATCTTTTGTACCGACAAGGTAGGGACAACTTTACCTTCACCCACCACAACTTCATCCAGCCTGGCCCAACTGGCCCAAATCAGGGTTGCCGCACACAACGCCACACATAACCAGATCAACTTACGGGAGCGGTAAGCCTGCCGATTGTTAGACCACATGATCTGACTACTCATGCTGGCCTCCTTTAACTATGCTGACCGAACGAATTCGGCTGGTTTGCCTGCCTTCCTGATGTGACAGGATGTCCTGAGGCTTACCATCGGCCACCAGCTTGCCTTTATCCAGCACCAATATCCGATCACAGAGCGACAAAAATGACGACTGATGCGAGCAGATGACAATCGAAGTATCCCTCGGCAAGCCTTGTATACTTTGGAAAAGCTGAGTGGTTGCCTGTTTATCCAAACCTGTGGTGGGTTCATCCATCAGCAACAGGGAAGGATGACGATAAAATGCCCTTGCGATAGCCACAGCCTGCTTCTGACCGCCAGAAAGGTGTCGCCCGTTTTCACCTACCTGGGTTTCCAGACCGTGTATCAAACGTGGCATGTAGGCATTTAATCCGGATAGCTCAATCGCATTCGCCAGACGGCTTTCATCAATGACGTCATTACCAAACGTGATGTTTTCGTAAACAGTACCAAAGATGAATCCTGGCGTTTGCCCGACCCAGCCGACAGCATTCCGTACTACACTGGGTGGCCACAAATTGGCATCCAACTGCTCATAGTACATTTGCCCGTGCGTCGGTTGCAGTTGCCTGGCGATCAGCGCCATCAGTGTGGATTTACCTGAGCCTGCGTTACCAATAATACCGATCCGCTCGCCGCCTTTTACGCTGAATGTAATATTTTCCAGTACGTCCAGCTCTGAATCCGGATACCGAAAGCTCACATTATCCAGTGCAAAACTGCCTTTATATTCACCGCGATCTATCACCTGATGAGGCGTCTCTTCCTGTGGTAACGCCATGATCTGATTCAGGCCATCGATGGCTGAACGGGTTTGCTGATAACGCAGGAGCAGCATAGATAACTGATTGACCGATCCTGCCGCTCGTCCACTTAACATCACAATGGCAATTAACCCGCCCATGCTGAGGTGACCTTCCGCAATCTGATACACACCCAGTGCAATCAAAAAGACGGTAACCAGTTGCTGACTGCTCATAATGGAATGCGATACCAGATTTGAATAATATCTCGACTGGGTCTGCCATTCCGACAGTGCAACAACCGTCTGTTCCCAGCGTTTTTGTACCAGCCCCTCGGCATTATTCTGTTTGATTTCCGTCAGAGTACTCAGGCTGTCAAACAGCTGCGCCTGACGCTGAGTTGAGTAACGGCCCGATTCCGTAAACGTGTCGGCTATTTTGTTTTTCATCACGGCGCTTAATAACAGCAAACCCAGCATGACGGTGACCGGGACAAACATCATCGCCCCGCCCAGCCAGCCAATAAGCAACAAAAACAGGGCGGTAAAAGGCAGGTCGATCAGCGCAACCAGTGTGATCGACGTAAAGAAGTCTTTTACGCTGTCAAACTCCTGGATCTGGCGGGCAAACGCTCCCACCGACTGCGGCCTGTGCTCCAGTTGCATACCCAGGACTCGCTGAAACAACTGCGCCGACAATTTGTTATCCAGATACCGGCTGGCCATATCTGTAACTGAGCTTCGGGCGCTACGCAGCAACCAGTCAAAAACAATCACCACCAGCACACCAACAGACAGCACCCAGAGTGTGTTAAATGCCTGATTAGGAACAACCCTGTCATACACATTCATAGTGAACAGCGGCATGACCAGAGCAAGCAAATTGATGACAATCGATGCCACAAACACATCCCTGTACCAGGGCCGCACTTCCCTGATAACGGCACGAAACCAATGCATCTGTCTGGCTGGCTTGACATCGTCTACCCGACTGTCGCTTTGCGGCACTGCAGATACCTGCCAGATTTCCGGCTGAATCATTTGCAACAGCTGAGTGTCTGACCATAACTGATCTTCAATACTTTGCCCCGGCAAGTGCACCCTGTACTGCCCTTGCTCTTTCGCAACCAGAATCATTGGCTGGCCCGTTAACGAAACAGCAACAGCAGGCAAGGTCGCTTGCCCTAATTGGCGTTTGTCTATCGCACCACTTTCCAGTTGCACCTGTGCGGCCGCCCGTATAAACAGCTCAGCCGTCAGCTGGCCTTGCTCCAATGGCAGGCCCGCTGTCACTTTCAGGGGGTGACAACGAAGGCCGTAATGACAGCAGAACCAGATGATCGTTTCCAGCCACTCATCTTTACCCGGTTTTTCAGACATTTTCATGCTCAGCTATTTACGATTAAGTTTTGATCATCAATCATTTTCTGGAGCAATTCTGCTTCAGACACACCCGATGCATTACCACCATACAGATCATCACGGGAGACGTTATCCAGCACTATGATTTGCTCTATCTGGCTTTCATCCGGTTTTACCTGAATTTCGATACCCGATGCGCTTTGCGTGAAATCAATGACAGTATCTGCCGCCACGCCGTCGGTGATGTTCAGACCAGCCAATATGCCACTTAAATCAATGGCATCGCTGTCGGCAGAATAATCAAAGTTAATGACAGTGTCGGTTGAGGGAATACCGGCTGTACCGCCATCCATAACAAAACGATCAGCTTCACTGGTTGCGGTCAAAGTGTTATCGCCGGGGGCAACCAGGCTGACCTGAATGCTCTGCGGCATACCGGTTGCGGTATCGCCACCCAGAGTTGCTGAAGGGGTTATCGACAGCTCAAAATCGCTGCTGCCGCTGTAGCCACCGGAAATACTCAATCCGGCCACATCGCTCTGATCAATAATCCAGTCGCTGCCCTGCCTGGTGCCAGCCGATAACGTCAGGCCGTCCGGTAATCCGGAAATGGTCAGTGTTCCTTCCTCATTGCCGGCGGGATTAATCAGCGACAAAGACAATCCAAGCGGTATCTGACCATCGGCTTCAGCAATAATACTGGGGTACTCAACAGTTAAAACCGGCTCATCAACAACCGGCGTTATCGAGATCACCATGTCTTCTGCGGTCTCGGGGCCGACATCTGTTACCGGATTGCCCAGCACCTGATTGTTATCAACCGTCGAGGCCGTCAAAGTGATGTTCAGATCACCAAATGCGTCACCGGCATAAAGCTCAAAGCTGTCTATCTGATTGGCCTGGACAATCAAAGTCGCTTGCATACTGCCATCGGCATTGACAGTGAAGCGAGCGAAAAGATCGCCGACTTTGATGCGATCAAGCCCAATCAAGGCGGTTGGGTCAGAGTCCGCATTTACAGTGACTGTCAACGAAATGAACTCATCACTGTTGGTTTCAGTGCTGGTTATATTAACCGGGACAGTAATCGGATCGCCTTCGCTACCTGACAGGGTATCGGGCACGCCAAAGAACTGGGCATGATCACCAACCGGATTGACGCCGACGGTAAAATCTTCAGTGGTAAATTTCACATCTGTGGTGCCGATCTCTTGGGTCATCGCCTCCAGCGACAGCGGTAAATCACCACTGAAATCCTGCGGCGGTAAGATATAGATATTCGCCAACTGATCAGGCTGCACCTGCCAGGCCATTGTCGGTGTGCCGTTAAATGTGCCTCCGTCATAGCCATTGTTTGGTAATAGCACGAACTCTTCGCCCTGTTTCAGCACCAGTACCGCGCCATCAGGCACGCCCTTAATTGACAGGGACAAGGTCTCGGAACCATCGGTATCAATGAGAGATGCACTGATATTAGACAGCGCGATATAGCTGTCTTCGTCACCAACAACATCCTCTGCCGTCAGTTGGGCCAAGTCGGTAACGGGGGCAACGTTAATCGTGATCGTGGCAGACTTGTCTGCGGTATCTGTGACAGCCACGCCCGTTGCTTCGTCTGTGATGTTCGCGGTCGCGGTTATCGTGATGTCACCACTGAAATGAGCAGGCGGAACTAAAGTGATTTCATCAAGCCGGGCTGGATCACTGATCACCCATACGCCATTGCCCTGATAAGCTAACAGTCCCGGATCATCGGCAACCAGTTCACAGTCAGCGGGCAGGGTCAGTGTCAGTGTCAGTGTATTGACCGTTTCCTTCCCTTCAGCGGGGATCCCCTCTCCCTCTATGCTCTGGCCAGTTTCAATACTGTCTCCCAGGATAAGGGCCAGATTGATATCCGTTGCGACATCTTCCTGGATGCTGGTGGCATCTGCGGTAAGCGTAATATCATCGACAACCGGCTCAACAACTATGTTGACCTGTTGATTGGTCGTGACACTGTCACCGTTACAGCCCGAGGTTTCGATCACTGCAACATTCAGAACCAGATTGCCCGCCCAGTCTTCATCCAGTCCCACCACCTGCAGCGTTGATAAACCTTCCGGCGGAATGCTGTAACCCATCACATTGCCTTGGTTATCGTATTCAGTGATCACTCCCTGCCCCTGAATTGTCACGCCTTCAGGTAAGCTTGAGGCATCAATGAAGAAGGAGAGCTCATTATCCGGATCGCTGGCAACATCAGGATTGAGTAAACCGGAAAGATCAATCGGTTCACCTTCTTTGGTATGAACCGGCTCGTTGTTATCCCGAATATCGTCCGGTGGACCGACAGGATCACAGGTGCCGCCGCCTGAATGACCCGTTATTTGTATATTCAATGAGGTATCAATAAATCGCGCATCTTGATCGTCGATGACACGGGCACTGACAATGATTTCGACCACGTCTGTATCTGAGGCACTGGATATTGTGGCCTGCTGGAGCAGCATAGCTGCCTGCTCCCTGACGGAGTCGCTGGTCAGCCCTGTGGCGGGGATCACCCAGTTCCCCTCGGCATCCTGTGTCGCCCCGTTGGGATGCTCAACAATAAAGTTATAACCGGGAGGCATCTTGATCAGGATATAATCCAGGTATTCGGAACCATCCAGATCCGCATCGACAAACCAGACCGAATCTGACAAATCTATTGGCCCGCCATCTGTGCTTTCAAGCACTTCTGTCGTTGATTCCAGATGCGTATCCAACTCAACCCGACCATGAAACTGAACATCCACTTGTGCCTGAATCCATTTGACGTCTGTATCTGAGGCATTATCAGGTGAGGTGTCCGTGACCTGATAAGACACCGGTAGCGTAAAGGTACCACTCAAATCTTCCGAAGCACGAACAGTCATCCGGCCGCTTTGGATCAGTTCGGCCAGAGTCGCGTCCGGGTCAAGCGTGCTGATATCCAGCCCGCCTTCCGGTACCTGAATTTCAACACCATCAAAAAAGAGCGTCAGCTGATCAGGAAGGGAATCAATCTTGTATCCCGTCAGTGTTTCACTGCCATCCGCATCCTGGCCGGGAACAGGCAAAACGGCAAAACTGGCGGCTCTGTCCTCTATACCGTCAGCGGTGAATATTGTGCCATCCTGTTCATCAACCACAGGAGAAACGCTAATATCAACCCCCAGATTGAACGTGTCAGAGTCGCCATCCGGTTCTGTTGAAACCACCAAAATATCCAGGTGGATATCACCGCTGAAATCCTGCGGTGCCTTGAGGTAGGTATTCTGTAATTGTTCACTGGATATCTGGTACTGGATACCGGTGTCAGGGTCGACATTGGCAATTGGCAACACAACGGGATTACCCGCACTGTCAACCAGGGTAAAACCATCAGGCAGATTGGTTAACAGCAAATTCAGCACTTCAGACTGATCATCGTCCGACGTACTGATAATGAAATCGAGAGGAATAAGGCTATCTTCGGCAAACGACTGGGTGCCCGAGATCACCTGTGTGCCAGTATCAAACTGCCAGTGTCCCTGCCCGCCATCTGTTACATCCGGGGTATCCACCACACCTTTGAGTTCAATCGTAATGGTTTGGGTATCGCTCTCTGCCGTCTGATTAATCGGATCCAGCCCATCCGCCGAGGACTCAGTGGCAATTGCCGTCACTTTAATGGACAGCGATTCCATCACAGAGCTGATATCCTGCTTCGGAATTAATCTTATCTGCCCTGCCGCCACTTCATCCGCGGATACCATATAGACACCCGTCGATATTTCCTGCGCCGTACCACCTTCGATCAGCCAGCCGTCCTGCACTTCCATGCGGTAAGAGAGTGTTTCTGAGCCGTCTTTATCTGTTAACTGACCCGTAATAATGTTATTCAGGTTAATAGCTTGATCTTCAAGCCCTTTATAATCCTGAACAGATAATTTAGGGACATCGGCATCCGGACTGACATTGACCGTGACTTCATGAGTAATCTGTGCTGTTTTATCACTGCTGTCAGCAAACACATTGCCGCTCTCAGTCGCAATGGCAATAACGGTGAAGGTGAAAACACCTGCCAGGTTGGCGTCGGTACGTATTGTCATTTGTGACAACTGCGCCTGTGTGTAGGCTTTCCCTTCCTGAACCACACTGCCGTTAAGCATCAGGGTAATGCCGTCAGGAATGCCACTGAGTTTGTAGCTCAGATTTTCTGAGCCGTCCTGATCCACCAGATTGGCTGTGATGTCTACATTGACTACATTGGGGTCATCTTCTACCAGGTCATAGGCAAAAGTGGACTCCGCCCATTCCGGGGCATCCGCGACAGGTAAGACGGAAACATCAAGGGTGCCATCGATCAACTTATCCCCATTCGTTGTGCTTATCACAGCACTGACATCAAGCGAGATTGTCGTTGTCGTATTCGACTGATTCTGTGGTGGGATATACGTCAGGCTACCATTAGGAAACACAGTCACTTCGCCGGGAAGACTGCTCAGTTGGTCGCCCGTCAATGTGACATAACCATTTTCTGCCGTTAGTGCCTGACCATTGAGATACAAGGTGCCACCCTGTAACGACGCCTCACTGATTTGAATTGATGCTACCCGCTCGCCCTGATCGTTATCGCCTGGGGTTACGAAGATATGCAGAGAGCCAGTCTGGGTATCTTCCAGCGTTTCAGTATTCAATGTTCTTATACTGCCGGCATTATCGCCAAGGATCAGGTTTGCGGTATTGGTTGCTTCATCGCCGTCGTTATCACGAACCACATAAGTCAGATCATCAATTACAGTTGGATCTGTCTGCACCGAGCCCTTTGTGGTCAGATCCAGCCGGCCATCTTTGTACAAACGAAATGAGCCATAGGTTTCATTATTCTCAGTGTTGACCAAATCGACATCGAAATAATCCACACCCGCGGTCTCGAAGTTATATTCAACACCGTTATAGATAAAACGGTTCAGCTCTCCGCCATCCGCGCCCATACGAACATCGCTAAGCAGATTGGTCGAAAAGATTTCCCCCTCAACCAGTTCCAGCGTACTGTCGGTGCTTTCCGGCACAGCATCCTGCACATTCACGGTAAGCGTCACGCTGGCTGACGTGTCGCCATCCATATCAACGGCATGGACGTTAAAGTTGAGCGGCAGGTTGTTTTCACCGTTACCCGTCGGGTGATCCAGTGAAGAAACCAACACAAACTCCGTTGTGCCATCGGTGTTGAGTTTGAGCCTGAATACCTCGTCACCCGATGTCTGAGTTTTAGCGATATACCAGCCATTGGCATCTTTATCACTCAGTAACACAGCCTCGCCGCCACTCTGATAGCCCAAGGCATTAAATGCATCCACATCCGGTACAATTTCAGCGATGTCGTCACTGCCTTTAGCGACTGATATCACAGGGGTTGTTGAAGAAACGCCATCTTCTGTGCCATCACCCAGCAACCCATCTTCATCCACAGAGATGGAGCCTGCCACAGACAACACCGGATCTTTGCCGTCAAACACGGTCACTGTCGTGTCTGCTTGCTGCTCTGTTCCATCACTGTCTGTGACTACCACAGGTAAATTCAGCTCAAGCTGAGTATCTTCCAGGCCAGAGTTGCCGTGGTCGACAGGCTGATGCAGAGTGAAGTTAAGATCAACATTGGCCACTGTACCTGAAGCAACAGAGATTGTTTCAGGCAAGGAAACCGTAAACACGCTTTGGCCATTTGGCAGAACGGCATCGTAACTGCCATCGCCGTTGTCGCGCCAGATCAGGGCTTCATGATTATGGGTGACGGGCTGGCCGTTACTGTCCAGTACAGGATCGCCATTGCTCAGCTGAAGGCCAATTTTGATAATCGGATCTTTGTTCGCAGTGACAGTGAGCGAGACTGTCGCGTCTGCATCAAGTGCCGCTTCAACCTTAGGTAATTCTGTAACTGATATGGCCCCGGAAGTAATGCCACCGGACTGGCTGTCATTAACATTAATGGGAAGGGTTAATGTTGAACTGTCACCGTCATCGTCAATCGTCGTCACGACAAGAGGCAGCGCAGTATCTCCGTTGAGCTGATCGATGGCTTTTTTCAGCGTAATGTCATAAGTCACTGTGGCGTCAGCTTCCGGCTGAAAGCTTCCCAATTGAACAGTAAAGACTTCTTCACCACCGGCCCAGGCTGTCAACAGACTGCCATCGGCTGAAAGCGTGTAGGTAATCGGCTCTCCACCGCTGCTTAATTCCGGTTGATCAGCAAGATTAAATGCCAGGCTCTGAATGGCATCACTGCCGACAGTGAGATTGAAACTGCCCTGCCCGGTAACATCCCCGGATTCCAGATCATCTTCATTGAGGTTGACACCTGACACAGAGGTCAGCTGAGGATCAGCACCATCTTTTAACGTCCAGACAAATTCACCGGCATGAATCGTCGTGCCGTCCGAGTCTTCACCGAGAATGATCACCGGCAGAGTGATGGCATCATTCGACGACGTGTGATTAATCGGCCGTGCCAGCGTCAGCTGAATATTGCCTTCAATATCACTGCCAACCACTTTGCCTGACATTGTCATACTGAGTACGATCTCGCCCTCAGCCGTGGTCCCGGAGATCACCCGGCCGTCGCTGCTTAAGGTAAACTGGATAAACTGATTACCTGCACCAGTCGTCAATTGAAGCGCATTTAATGATGCTAACGTCGCCGGGTCGAAAGCAAACGTCGCTGTAGCGGGATCATCAGAACCGGCAATAAACTGAATGCTGCCGTCAAAAGACTGGGGGCTGTCTGACACTTTGCCTTCAGTGGCCGTCGCGGCATCATCGCTTATCGATCCTGCAGCGCCGTCATGGACATTGATGACGACATCTGCAATGTCGTAATCTATATCGCTGTCACCGGCCAGATAAGAAAACCGCACAGCCTGTTCCTGACTGTTATCCAGGTTACGATCTGCCTCTAATGTCCACCGACCATCACTGAATATCGTCAGCACACCCTGTGCGGTCGTAAATACAGCACTTCCACCAACAGGAATTGCTGCATCCTGCATCACGTTATCGCCATCAAAATCGTGACGAATGAAACGCACCACCAGCCCTTTATCCAGGTCATAGTCATTATCAAGGATATTGCCTGAACTCAGCGAGGCTTCAACAACATCAAAAGAGTCATCCGTCGCAACAGGCTCTGAATCGAGAATATAGGTGACAACAGGTGCGAGCACGGTTTCTGTAGTGCCGTCCGCATCATGCTGTGTGCCTTCTATCATGATGGCCGTTTGGGTGGTGTCGGTACCAATCCCCTGATCGATGGGCGCATACAAAGTAACGGTTATCCCATCGCCTGCTCCGTTAATCACGGCACTTAGTATCAATTTGCCATCGCTGCGAATGACGTTCAGGCTCTGACCATCAGCAGACAATTCTGCACTGGCTGACAAGCCATTTGACGTCAGCGCATTGAGGTAGGGTTGATCCGCATGAATACTGAACTCAGCAAATTGAATATTAATCTCTGACACCGCTTCGGATGTGCCATCACCATTTGGACCTAATTCAGATTCTTCCAGCACGACACTGCCAGGCAGCACCAGTGTCGGCATATCATCGATTGCCTGGTTGCCAGCCAGATCGGTCACGCTGGCATCCATCGTCCAGGTTGCCTGTGCGTTCAGCGAGCTGATATCTATATTTTCAATCAGCCATCTGCCATCAGCCGCGACCTGACCGGTAAGCAACACACTGTTCGCCCCATCAGAGACAGTCACTGTGACGGCCTGGCCTTCTTCGGCCCCTGTAGTCGTCCCTTGTAGCGAGGTCAGGTTGCCGCCCTTGAAGTTGTAAATACCCAGACCGTCAAGCGTGTCTATGTCTATAGTCACCTGAGTATCAATAACCACTGTGTTATCTGTCGCAGTGGCCGGGTTACCGGCTAGATCGCTGGTGGCTACCGTGACACTCAGCGGGCCGTCAGCCAGCGCTGACAAATCTTGCGTGGTTTCCCAGATGCCCTGGTTAACAATGGCGGTGAAGCTTTGCGACACATTATTACTATCGGTAACGACTATGGTCACCGTCTGACCATCTTCAACATGAGTTGCAGCGCCTGACAAACGCGTGGCTGGCAGTTCTGACGGATTCAGAAAACCATCAGAACCACTGTCTACATTAACCGTAATAGTCGCCTGGGTATCTTTGATGATGATGTCTGTGTTGGTGGCCGGGTTGCCTGCGATGTCTGTGGTGTCCGCCTGTACCGTCAGTTCGCCGTCTGACAAGCCGCTGAGATCCAGATCCGGCAGGCTCCAGGCTCCGCCGGATACCGTGGTTTGAGCGGTCACTGTGTCGCCATTGATGTCTGTGATGGTGACGAACACCGTCTGGCCGTCTTCGACATTATCGACTGTGCCTGTGATATCGCTGACGGGAGCTTCAAACTGATTGAGGAAATTATCGCCCTGCCCGTCGATATCCACTGTGACGGCGGCCAGTGTGTCTTTTATCACCGAGGCTGCTGATGTGGCCGGGTTGCCTGCCAGGTCCGTGGTGTCGGCTTTGACTGTCAGTTCACCTTCGGCCAGTGACGAGATATCGCCGTTGATGGTCCATTTGCCATCAACGACAGTCGTTTCCAGCTCCACCACCTTTCCTGACGAATCCGTGACGGTAATGTGCACAGTCTGGCCGTCTTCCACATTGGACACCGTACCGCCAGCCCAGCTCGACTCGGACTCTTGCTTATTCAGATAGTTATCACCATGGCTTACTATTTCAACCGAAATGGCCGCCTGTGTATCTTTGACGATAGTATCGGTATTGGCGGCCGGGTTACCTGCGATATCCGTAGTTTCTGCCAGCACCGTCAGCTCGCCGTCCGCCAGGCTACTGAGATCCAGATCGTCGACAGACCAGACACCCCCCGAGACTGTGGTGCCTTTGGTGACAGTGTCACCGTTAACATCAGTCACAGTGACAGACACAATCTGACCGTCTTCTACGTTGTCGACCGTACCGGAAAGATCACTGACAGGGGCTTCAGCCGCATTGAGGAAGTCATCCCCTTTGCCGTCTATGGTAACTGTGAGGCCCGCCTGCGTGTCTTTGAGGATGGTATCTGTGTTTGAGGCCGGGTTGCCTGCTAAGTCTGTGGTTTCCGCCAGAACCGTCAGCTCGCCGTCTGCCAGGCTGCTGAGATCCAGATCGTCGACAGACCAGACGCCTGCAGAAACAGTGGCTTCTGTTGTCACAGTCGCACCATGAATGTCTGTGATGGTGACAGTGACGCTCTGGCCGTCTTCAACGTGATTGACTGTCCCTGTGATATCAGAGACAGGAACTTCGGCTTTGTTGAGATAGTTATCGCCTTTGCCGTCAATATCTACCGTGATGGCCGCCTGCGTATCTTTTAATATGCTGGTGATGCTGGAAGCCGGGTTACCCGCCACATCGACTGTCTCGACTTTAATGGTCAGCTCACCGTCCGCCAGCGACGACACATCGCCGTTCACCACCCACTTACCGTCCACCACAGTCGTCTGCGTCTGAACAGTCAGCCCGTTGATATCAGTGGCCGATACCGTCACTGTCTGACCGTCTTCAACATGGGTCACTGTACCACCGGCCCAGCTGGAGACTGATTCGGCCTGGTTGATAACGTTATCACCATTACCGAACACCCCGACAGTCACAGCGGCCTGGGTATCTTTAATGATGGTGTCTGTATTGGTAGCCGGGTTGCCTGCGATGTCTGTGGTGTCCGCCTGTACCCTCAGTTCGCCGTCTGACAAGCCGCTGAGATCCAGATCCGGCAGGCTCCAGGCTCCGCCGGCTACCGTGGTTTGAGCGGTCACTGTATCGCCATTGATGTCTGTAATGGTGACGAACACCGTCTGGCCGTCTTCGACATTATCGACTGTGCCTGTGATATCGCTGACGGGAACTTCAAACTGATTGAGGAAATTATCACCCTGCCCGTCGATATCCACTGTGACGGCGGCCTGAGTATCTTTGATGATGGTGTCCGTACTGATCGCTGGATTACCTGCAATATCCGTGGTTTCTGCCGTTACTGTTACCTCACCGTCCGCCAACGACGAGATATCACCAGTTGCGAGCCACTTGCCGTTGATGACTTGGGTTTCAACCTGAATGCTTGTACCGGCTGAATCCGTCACAGTGACATAGACAGACTGCCCGTTTTCTACATGAGTAACGGTTCCGCCAGCCCAGCTTGACAGAGACTCTTCTTTATTGAGGTAATCATCACCATTACCAAATACACCCACAGTGATAGCAGCTTGAGTATCTTTGATGATGGTGTCTGTGCCAGAGGCCGGGTTGCCCGCCACATCTTTGGTGACAGCACTAACGGTTAACTGGCCATCAGACAGTGATGACAGATCCAGTTGCTCCAGTACAACCTGGCCACCTGAAACGATACCATCATAATCCAGAGTGTTACCCGAAGAATCAGAAATGACGACTTTTACGGCCTGTCCATCTTCGACATGAGTCAGCTGTAGTGTGACTTTGGTTTGATCCTGACTGATTTCGGCCAGATTGAGATAGTTATCGCCGTTGCCGTCTATGTCCACGCTGAGCTCGGCCAGTGTGTCCTTAATGGTGGCATCCGTCGCATCAACGCTATTATCCAGTGCGTCTGTAGCAATGGCATAAACGTTCAGTGGCCCTTCGGCAAGGCCGCTCAAATCAACATTATCAATCTCGTACCTTTCATCCCTGACTTTTGCTGTCAGCGACACTGTTTGTCCGTTTACATCAGTGACAGTCACGGAAATGGTCCAGCCGTCCCGGATTTCAAAGGCATCACCGCTGATCGTTACCGAAGGCACTTCAAATCGATTTTCATAGCCATCACCACCGTCATCAATCTGTACCGTCAGTCTGGCTTCTGTACTAAGCAGATTGAGTACACCGTCAGCCGGAGAATTCGTTTCAGCCCGGTACGAAGTCGGCTGGGTGTTGAAGCCGGCTTCCGGCAACACTTCAGGTAAATCTGGCGAGATATAAGTAACAAAGCCTGCGCTGTCGCTGGAGAGATCCTGGCTATCGTCTGAAGAGGTCGATGTTGATGATGCAGGGGTATCAATGTCAGAAGCTGCCGGAACCGACGATGAGGAGTCTTGCTCGCCAACTTGTACGGCTTGCTCAAGCTGAGCGGTATCTTCTACCAGCGTGATGGCTGGATCCATGTGCTCATCCGGAGCCAGTCTTTGCCAGCTTCCGTCTGGCATCACTTTCCAGATGACCCCCTCAATCTCAATATAAAATATTGGATCCATTGCCTGCTCCCTGCACTTCGAACACTGATTAACCCGTACCAACTCATTCACAATAAAACGAGTCGCATATCAGATTATTATTTTTGTCCACAAACACAAGTAAAATTATTGCAAGCAAAAAAGTTCAATATCCAGGATTCACTGTATGAATAAAAGACACATTCTTCAGGTGGCGTTTAAAGAGGGAAAAGTGGGCGGGACTAATGGGAATGGCTATGAGCGAACGTCAGAAGCTCCCTTCGAAATGTAATGGTATTGATTGCTCCAATAATAAAAAGCCCGGTGAAAACACCGGGCTATGGTTACCAATCAAACCACTGTCTGTATAAAAACAGAGAGAAGGTCCAGCTATGCAGCAACGCCAATAATGTGAGAGAAGTGACTTAACAGATCGGCGGCCAAACCAAAGCTAAGTATTCATCTCGGGAGTGGCCTGCACCTAAGTGAAAGCAGGCCTGTTTATAATTATCCTTTTACCCCTCCGGCAGTCAGACCACCGACAAGAAATT
Source organism: Photobacterium arenosum (assembly GCF_014841115.1). Taxonomy (GTDB): domain Bacteria; phylum Pseudomonadota; class Gammaproteobacteria; order Enterobacterales; family Vibrionaceae; genus Photobacterium; species Photobacterium arenosum. The sequence continues at coordinate 6,160 of NZ_JACYTP010000001.1, read as the reverse complement.
TCTGAGCCAGCAAAAATACCAGAGTAATCGGTAATGCAGACAACACAGCAGCGGCTGCGAAGTCACCCCATAGATAATTTTGCGGATACAAATATTGCTGCATTCCAACAGCTAACGTGTAGGAATTTACATCACGTAATAACAAGGATGCAACAGGAACTTCGGTTACAGCGGCAATAAACGAAAGAATAAACACTACAGACAGGATAGGTACAGATAACGGTAGCAAAACCAGCCTGAATGCCTGCCATGGGCTTGCCCCATCTAACGCTGCTGCTTCTTCCAGTGAGTTGTCGATGGATTCAAAGTACCCTTTTATTGTCCACACGTGCAGAGCAATACCTCCCATGTAAGCAAAGATCACACCACCGTGAGTATTCATGCCAAGAAACGGAACATAGGCTCCCAGGCGGTCGAACAATGCATACAATGCTACCAATGCCAAAACTGGCGGAAACATCTGTAATATCAGCATAGCACGCAGAATTTGGCTTTTACCGGCAAAGCGCATTCTGGCAAAAGCGTAAGCGCAAGTTGTGGACAATGCCACAATTCCGATGGCAGTGAGCCCGGCAACTTTCACAGAATTCCAAAGCCAGGTCAGTACCGGAAACGGCGGCATTGTTTTACTGCCATCGGCATGTTCGACAGCAATCCCTAACGCCAGTTTCCAGTGTTCCAGCGACGGATCACTTGGGATAAGTTCACCAGAGGCATAATTCCCTTCACGGAAGGAAATAGCGACTACCATCAACAGTGGCAGCATGATCAGCGCCAGAAAGCACCACATTGCTATATGCGTCGCCCAAACGCGATATTTCAAAGATTTTGGTTGTACCATCGCCATGAGTCTTCCCCTTACTCAGCATCCAGTTTTGTGAATTTCATATTCAGTAACGACAATCCGCCTACCAGCAAGAATATCAATGTGGCAATCGCACCAGCCAAACCAAAATCCTGTCCGCCCGCACCTTCAAAAGCAATGCGATAGGTATAACTCACCAGAAGATCCGTATGACCGGCAGGTACGCTGGTACCCAGCATATCCGGCGCGCCGTTTGTCAGCAGTTGAATCAATACAAAGTTATTAAAGTTAAAGGCAAAACTGGCAATCAAGAGTGGCACCATCGGTTTCACCAGCATGGGCAGCGTAATGCGGAAGAAGTTATCCAACGGGCCAGCCCCATCCATGGCGGAAGCTTCATACAAATCATCAGGAATGGCTTTCAGCAGGCCCATTGCCAGAATCATCATATAAGGGTATCCCAGCCAGGTGTTCACAATCAGAATCATGGTTTTAGCCAGAAACGGATCGGTGAACCATGATGGACTCAAGCCAAACAGACCTTGTAATACCTGATTAATTTCGCCAAAACTCTGATTAAACAGGCCTTTGAATATAAGAATCGAAATAAAGGCAGGTACGGCATAAGGCAAAATGAGCAGCACGCGGTAAAGGCCACGTCCTTTCAATGCCTCCCAGGACACCACCTGTGCCAGTACGACACCAACCGCCAGAGTGAACACAACAGTCAGGGCCGAGAACACTATGGTCCAGATAAAAATACTGACAAATGGCCCCTGAATACCAGGATCGGTAAATATCCGGGTGAAGTTGTCCCAGCCGCTGTTGACGATAAAGCCCGGCGACATCGACTCGCCGATAAACTGCCCTGCCTCGTTGACTTCCTGATAATAACCCGTTTCCCAATTGGGTTTGTACACCTGCTTGGTCTGTTGGTTGATCAGCGTTTCACCATCATTCTGCAGTGCAAAAAGCGACTGGCTGGCGGCAAACTTACGCAAGCCTGACATTGTCAGTTTTTCGCCGTTTGGCAAGCTGACGACCAGAGCGCTCAACTGCTGACGGTTCTGAATCACTGTTTTTAGTGGCGCCGCATCTGTCGACGGCTGTTGGGACAGAGACAAGCTTAACGATTCAGGCAATGCCTTCAGGTCAATGGGTTCACTCAGATACCAGCCATCCTGAGTATTGAGTGCTAACTGATAGCGCCCCTCCTCGCCATACAGAGAAAAGCTATAGCTTTCACCTGTCTGAAAGGACTGTTCCATTAACACTGACTGGGCGCGCTGAAAGCTAAGCTGGTTGCTCCCGCTGTAGTTTGTGAAGGAGAGGCCAACGGTATACACGAGAGGAAAGATGATAAACAGAATCATCCCGGCGACACCCGGATAAATATAACGATGCGCATAGGTACTCTTGCGGGCAAACACATAAACGCCCAGAGCTGTCAGAATAAGGGTCAGTAATGCAAACGCATATTCAGCACGTGCATACATAAGTATGGTGGCATAACCGTTAATGGCGCTCACTCCGCCCAGCGCGGCCCACTTGAGCCAGGTTCGCAGGGCAGGTTTGTTTTTTGAGTTCATTGTCATATCGGTAGCGTCAAGGGCCAGTTCGGCAACATGATGAGACTGCATCAGCGTTCCTCGCAGTACGTCTGAGGAAGGAGCAAGCAGGTGCTTGCTCCGATAGGTAAGTTTACTTGGTCATTCGATCAGCAACAGTATTTAATGCGTCTTCCACAGACTGACGCCCGTTAACCACATTGTTAATCGCTGCTTTCTCTGCATACCAGAAAGAAGACATCTGAGGAATATTCGGCATGACTTCACCGTTCATCGCATTCCCCATCGTCGCAGAAATACGGGCATCCGAGCTCAGCTCTTCCTGAAACGAATTCAACGCAACCGCACCCAGCGGGGTGTCATTGTTGACAGTCCGCAGACCATCGTTAGTCAGCAGATAGTTCTCAATAAACTCAACGGCCAGATCTTTGTTTGGCGAAGCAGAGCTGATACCTGCAGTCAGTACGCCAACAAATGGCTTGGACGGATTGCCATTCAACTTAGGCAGCATGGCCACGCCATAATTAATGCCCGCTTTATCAATGTTCGCCCAAGACCAGGGGCCATTGATTGTCATAGCCACATCACCTTTGTTAAAACCAGCCTCAGCGATGGCATAATCGACGTCAGGGGCAATCACACCTTTATCAACCAGGCTCTTCACAAAGCTCATGGAACGCTTTGCGCCCTCGTTGTTTACGCCAACATCTTTCGCGTCATAGCCGGAAGCGGTGAATTTAAAGGCATAACCGCCGTCAGCTGCAAGCAGTGGCCAGGTAAAGAAGGGTTCTTGCAGGTTCCACATAATGGCGCGTTTACCTTGCTTTTTCAGCTCAGCATCCAGAGCAACCACGTCTTCCCAGTTCTTTGGCGGATCAGGCAGTAAATCTTTGTTATAAATCAATGATAATGCTTCTACCGCAACCGGATAACCTACGTATTTACCGTTGTACGACACGGCATCCCAGGTAAAATCAGCAAACTTGCTACGATACGCATCAGAAGGTTTCACTTCTGTCAGCAGGCCTGCCTGAGCGTAGCCACCAAAACGGTCGTGTGCCCAGAGTACGATATCCGGACCATCACCGGTTGATGCCAGCTGAGGGAATTTCTCCTCCAACTTATCAGGATGTTCAACCGTGACTTTGATGCCCGTGTCAGCTTCAAACTTTTTGCCCACTTCGGCCAGGCCAGTATAGCCTTTATCACCATTAATCCAGATAGTGATCTGACCTTCTTCAATAGCAGCATGCGCTGAAACAGAACTGAGTGCGGCAAGGGTACAGAGTGCGACAGTACTGAGGACTTTCTTCATTGTTATATCCTTCCAGATGGTTATCGTTGCGTTTTCAATCGGCAACACATTTTCCAGCCTCTATCATCTATCAGTCATCCCTATGAAGCATCATCCCAGACGCTACGCCCCCCATAGCGCAGAGTGGAAATCGTGATCCTTATCATTTACGGAGGTGACCAAGTTCAAAAAACAACGACCATTCGTGACAGAGAGCACATACTACTTGCAATGATTTCAACAGGCAGCACGACGTCTGAGAAAATGTGATCTGAATACTCCTCCCCCACTCATCCCCCTGAGAAGAATAGTGCAGGGAGGATGTTGTATTAAGGTGTTTTCCGCACAATGACATCAACCTCAACAAGGCTTGAGCGTGTTCAACGGTAAACTGTCTTTTTATTGTTGATTGTTGCTGCATGAAGCAACATTGATGTCCACCACTTGGCATCGTCACACCTGCGAGAATGTTGGGGAAGTCATTTTCGCAGTTTACGGGTAGCAGCCACTCCAATGCCGCTGTACTTTGGGCGCTACCCTGTTTTTTCTACACCGACTTTACTGGCACGCCTAATGACATCTACCATTGTGCGGGCCAGAGACAAAATATAGAGGGAAGCCAGATGGCGAGTGTCACTTTACGCAATGTTAGTAAAGCTTATGGCGATAACCTGATTTCAAAAAACGTCAATCTGGATATCGCTGAAGGAGAATTTGTGGTGTTTGTCGGGCCATCAGGCTGCGGTAAATCCACTCTGTTGCGCTGTATTGCTGGCCTGGAAGACATTACCTCAGGTGATTTATACATAGGTGAACAGCGTATGAATGATATCCCACCTGCCCAGCGCGGTGTGGGTATGGTCTTTCAGTCTTATGCGCTGTATCCGCACCTGAACCTGTTCGACAATATGTCGTTCGGAATGAAACTGGCGAAAGCCGATAAAGCAGAAATTCGTAAGCGGGTAGAAAACGCCGCCGACATCCTTCAGTTAGGCCACCTTTTAGACCGCAAGCCCAAGTCTTTGTCAGGCGGTCAGCGTCAGCGTGTCGCTATTGGCCGTACACTGGTCGCGCAACCGAATGTCTTCCTGCTCGATGAGCCTTTGTCCAATCTCGACGCTTCGCTTCGTGTCCAAATGCGGATTGAAATCGCCAAACTGCATAAACAACTCGGTTGCACCATGATCTACGTGACCCATGATCAGGTAGAAGCCATGACGATGGCTGATAAGATTGTCGTGCTTGATGGCGGTTTCGTCTCTCAGGTTGGTAAGCCTCTTGAGTTATACCATTACCCAGAGAACCGGTTTGTTGCCGGCTTCATTGGTTCGCCTAAAATGAATTTCATCAGCGTGTTTGTCGAGCAGGTTGAAAAAGATCGCGTGATGGTTCAGCTTGCTAACGGCACCACTTTCTGGATCCCTGTTGATGGCACCACAGTCACCCGCGGGGACCGCATGTCGCTGGGCATTCGTCCTGAACACCTGCTCTCAGGTGATGAAGGTGACGCCACAGTAGAAGGTGATATTCAGGTGGTAGAAAAGCTGGGCAACGAAACTCAGGTTTATCTGAACCTTAAAGGGGTTGATGCCGATTTCGTGTACCGTCAGCCAGACATACTGGATGTCGATGCAGGCCAGGTGCTCAAAGTTGGTATTCCGGCGCATCGCTGTCACCTGTTCCATCGCGACGGCCTGGCTTGCCGCAGACTCTTCCAGGAATTTGGGGTGTAATCTCAATCCGTCCGGGCATCAGTTTAGTCGCCTGCCATTTAGCTATAAAGCTGAATCTACTCCATTTTCATCTCAATAACCGGGGAGCCAATCTGGCTTTCCGGTTTCTTTATTTCTAATACATCTAATACACAGTACAACCTGCCTCTTATAGGAATAAACAGGTCGGCTTTTTTACAGTATGCTTGTTAGTGGAACGTGTCAGGAAGACACTGACTGGCACTGTGTCACAGCTATTGAGCCGGAGGTCACAATGAGTATCCGAGAACGCATTGAAGACATTGAACTACGCCTCACAGCCGCTTATCAGGAGGGAGATTATCAGCAGGTAAGAATGCTTGAACACCAACTGAGAGAAATTCGTGGCCAGCGCAGTATTGTGGATGATAAAGAACCTTACACCCCGGAAGGTCGCTTCTATCCCGATGATGGAGAGTAATTACCACCAGTAAGATATTCCTCAGCCCGGCCTGATTATGGCCGGGCTGAGATTTCAGTGTCTTTCATGAGGTAATCGCTTCCAACTCCAGCTCCCCTCGTGGAACAGAAAGTTTACGGATTGTTAAAATCAATCTCTAAGGTTTGAAAATAACAAATTATCTCCATGCCAACAGACGACTCTATGTATAAAATGAAACCCGATTTCAGATAATAAGTGCGACATTCATGGGAAGGTGTAGAAGAGGAAGCCAACTGCTAAAAGTGGTACGCTCTTCTCGCCAAAGAAACAAGCAGTACTACCATGAATTATCAGCAGTTG